>NZ_JAGH01000002.1:0-2985711 GCF_000526555.1 Bacteroides sp. 14(A)
AAGCTGAATATGGAGACTAAGGATATTGCCTCATTAATGAACCTTTCGGTCCGTGCAGTAGAGAATAACCGGTACCGATTGCGAAAGAAGCTCGATCTGAAACCTACACAGAACCTGAATGAGTACTTTTTGAATATAGATTAATAAAAACGAAGTCTATTTCTCTAATTATGTAACACCATGAAAAGTATCTGTAACATCCTACTAACCGGTTAAAAAAAACATCGTCTATCTTTGCCAACAGATGTAAACCTCTTAAAAGATAGAAACATGAAAAACTGGAAAACACGTTTATGGGTACTGATTGTTCTGCTGAACATGGGTATGGGCATTTCCACATTCGCACAGAAAATCCCCTTAGTCTACACTGTGGAAAATACAGGAATAAAGAATCCTGCACCCGTGTTGCCGGGTATCGATGAACTGCCGGTGGTAAAAACACTGACCGATCCCTTCCAATGGTCCGATGGCAGTGGCCGTTCAACCAACTTCAAGGACTGGAGCCGACGGCGTGCAGAGATAGCCCGCGAAATAGAACACTACGAAATCGGCGAGAAACCCGTAGTATCGAAAAAAGACATTACCGCGGATATCGTGGATGATACCCTTAGAGTAAATGTAACAGTGAACGGACAAACGCTCACCCTGAAAGCAAAAATTACTTATCCGGCAGGTAAAGGCCCTTTCCCAGCCATCATTGGAATAGGCAGAGGCACGGGTAGTCTTCCTCCCACCATCTTCACGAGCCGCAATATAGCACAAATCGCATTCAACTTCACACAAGTCATGTCGCACACACAAAAGCGCGGCAACGAGCCTATCAACAAACTTTATCCTGACCGTACGGACATGGGAGCCTATTGCGCCTGGTCCTGGGGAGTGAGCCGTATCATTGACGGATTGGAAATCGTAGGTAAAAAGAGCAAGATAGATACCAAACGACTGGCCATATCCGGTTGTTCCTTCGCCGGGAAAATGGCTCTTTTTGCCGGAGCATTCGATGAGCGTATTGCACTGACCATTGCTCAGGAACCGGGTGGTGGCGGTGCGGCAGCATGGCGTGTTTCTGAAACGCTGGGTGAAGTGGAAACTTTGGGAAGAACCAGTCATGCCTGGTTTAAAGAAAGTATGTTCCAGTATAAAGAAGATAATGTATCGAAATTGCCGTATGACCACCACGAACTGTGTGCCATGGTAGCACCGCGTGCACTGCTGGTACTCGGAAACCCGGACTATGTGTGGCTGGCTGATGAATCGGGTTATGTCTCCTGCCGTGCTGCCCGTAAAGTATGGGAAACCTTCGGCATTGCCGACAGAATGGGCTTCTCCATCGTAGGCGGACATGGGCACTGCCAGCTGCCCGAAAGCCAGTATCCTGAAGTAGAAGCGTTTGTCGACAAGTTCCTGCTTGGAAAGAAAGACGCGAATACAGAAGTAACCATTGCACCACTTTACGAAAAGGTGGACTATGAGCGCTGGTTATTCCACTAAAACTCTTTATCTTTGGGGGTATAACACTTACTAATACCCCCAAAGAATCATGAAAAGAATTTTATTGGCTATCTGTGTGATAGCGCTGTCTCTCCTTTCCTACGGACAAGGCAGCAACGAACGAGTCTTCACTTTCGCATGGCTCAGTGATGTACATCTCAATTCTTTCGCCTATGCCGAAGACGACCTGCGGCAATCCATTGAAGACATCAATGCCAATCCTGACGTTGCCTTCACCATCCTCAGCGGCGATGTCACTGAATTCGGTGACACCAAGGAATTTTATCTGCTGCAAGACATTCTGAAGAACTTCCGGAAACCTTATTTTCTCATCCCCGGCAACCATGATGTAAACTGGAGTGAAAACGGATGCACTATGTTCGACAAGATTTTCCAAGCCTCCCATTTCTGTTACGACTGGCAGGGAGTACGTTTCATCGGCTGTGGCGCCGGCCCAAGTCTGCGTATGGGACCACCTCACATTCCCCGCGAAGAAATTCTGTGGCTCGATTCTATCGTTCGCGCCACTCCGGCAGAACAACCCATTATTTTCATCAATCACTTCCCTATCGATCAGGATCTGAGTAACTGGTACGAAGTTGTCGACATCCTTAAAGCGCGCAATATCCAGGCAATACTCGGCGGACACCTACACGTGAACCGTGCTTATGATGCCGAAGGTATTCCCGCCGTAATCGGCCGTTCGTCCCTGCGCAGAAAAGATCCGATAGGCGGATATAACCTGGTCACACTTCGCGGCAATACATTAGAGTTCCATGAACGCATCATCAAAACAGAAACCCGCCCTGTATGGAATACGATCCATCTGGCACCTTTGCAGGAGAAAAAGGATACCACTTATTATCGTCCGGATTTCGCTATCAATGCTACTTATCCTTCGGTACGCGAAACCTGGAAATTGAAGGATGTGACTGATATCGCTTCGCAGGGAAGCATAGACGGTAACTTGTACGTTTACACCAATACAGCCGGTGTTGTCCATGCCCTTAATGCGAAGAACGGCAAAACCCTGTGGACCTATACCACCGGAAACAAGATATTTTCAGCCCCATTTATCACCCAAAAACTTGTCATTGTCTCTTCCTGTGATGGTTTCATCTATGCCCTTGACAGAAAGCAGGGCACAGTGCGATGGAAATACAATACTAATTACCCCATTGTAGCGTGCCCTGTCGTAACCGAAGGTACAGTCTACATCGGCAGCAGCAACGGTAAATTCTACTCTTTAAAGCTGACAGACGGAACACTGAACTGGACTTGTAATGGTCTGCAAGGCTACATCGAATCACGCCCGGCTGTGGATAAGGAGCGCGTATATATAGGCACTTGGGGAGCGATGTTCTATGCCATCGACCGCAGGAGTGGGGAGAAAATATGGGAGTTCGACACCAAACGAGGCAGATATTTCTCACCGGGTGCCTGCTGGCCGGTAGTACTGCCGTATACGCGGCAAGGAAAGACGAATGAACAAGTCATAGTTCTCAGCTCCGACTATTTCGTCCGCTCATTCCATCCCGGGACGGGAGAAATCTTTTGGGCTTCCGATGAAGCGAAAGGACGCGAGTCCCTCGGCTTCTCACCGGATGGAAAAACAATGTATGTGAAAGGAATCAAGAACAACATCACCGCTGCGGATATATCTCACGGCACCTATACCAGTCTTTGGAATACATCAATGCCCTACGAAAGCAACTTCATCCCCACCCGTATGGAAACAACCGAACAACTGGTGTTCATTCCTACTGAATTTGGTGTTCTCCATGCCGTGCGGACAGACGGAAGCGGCATTGCCTGGTCACACAAAATCTCCCATTCGGCAATAACTTCACTAAAGAATGCAGGAAAAGGGAAAATCATTGTCATGACAATGGATGGTACAGTGACTTGTCTGGAATATCCCCTATAGAAAACAGTTCATCCGCCGACGTCACGGATAATGCAGACTTCATTAATCATAAATCTGCGTTATCCGCGCCATCTGCGGATGAAAAATAATTCAGGAAAGTACGGTCAGATTATTCTCCGCCACCGCCACCTTCACCACCGCTACTCTTCACATCATCATTGCTGATGGTACGCGCGGCTTTCTTCACACTGGCTTTCAACTCACCGATGCGATAGCTAACACTTACACCAAAACGCTGACGAGTATATTTATTCCAACTATCCTGTATAAAGCCTACACCTTCTATACTTGAAGTCGGATGCTGATATTTCTTAAAGAAATTGCTAGCAAATGCCGACAAGGTCAGACGCTTCTTCAAGAATGATTTGTTTACACTCAATCCGTAGTCAAAGAAACTGCTCCCCTTTCCCTGCAACATGATCCAAGGCGTCTGACCATAAATATTCAGACTGATACGCCAATCGTGAGGCAAAGACTGCTGAGCACCACCATAAGCAAACAAATTCCAACCGTCATTCTTCAATCCATTGGCGCCTTCCAAATAAGTATAGTTACCATAAAGGTTTGCATAGATACGTGTATTGGAGGTAGCATTCCAGTTGATATAACCACTTAGGCTGGCATTCCTGCTCTTACCTATATTCTGATAAGTAGAATAAAGCACTTCTTTACCAGTAGGATTTTGCAGACCAAAAATTTCTGTATCCTTCACCTGTTCTGTTACCCGTTCAATACTATTATTGGTAAAGCTATAGCGGGCTGAAAGATTGATATTAAACTTCTGCGTGAAGTTGCTGTAACTCAAGTTAAACGAATGACTCTTCTCACTATCCAAATGAGAGTTACCCTGGCTTATATTTGTAGGATTACTATCGTCCAGATAAGGATTCAAATACCAGATCCCCGGACGGTAAATACGCATATTATAACCAAAACGAAGATTAGACATATCTGTCAACTTATAGCCAATACTTGCAGAAGGAACTAAATCATCAAAATTCTTATCAAAGTTATCTCCCTTACCCAACAGATATTTCACCTCCTGCTTCGTATGCTCATAACGCACACCAAGTCTTCCGGAAATCTTCTTCACTTTCAGTCCATATCCAAGGTATGCAGCCAAAATGTCATTCTGGTGTTTATAATGCGAACTGTGATCATTGTCAAACTCATAATCAGCTTGAGTTGCTGACGCTTGTTCATAACGATCATCTTCCGAAGAATTATCACGGAGAATATATTTCGCACCGGCTTCAAGAGTATGTATCTTGCCGATAGGCGTCGTATAATCAGCCTGAAAAGTATGTTCAGTAGTATTCTGGGATCCATCATTATGCTGATTTTTCATACGTTTCATAAAATCCTGCCAATCCGGAGCTACATCCTCCATATCATAATCATAAGTGGAGTATGAATCCGAACTTTCCGGTCTGGTATTGATTTTATAAGAGAAGGTCAACATACGATCTTTTACATGAAACATACGTTGGTAGTCAATGCCACCATCAATAGAATACCAGGAACTTTTGCTTCTATTGTTCGATACATATTGATACAGATCATCACCGGTACCGGGCATCGTTGCAAAAGTATTACTCAGTCCATTGCTGTTATTTCCGCCACCCCAAAGTCCGAACGACATGGTTATCAAACGCAAAGTATCAATTTCATAACTGGCTTCCATGCTGCCGGACTGGAAATTACCATGTCCTTTACTATCGCCACTATAATCTAAATCTGAAGAACCGTCGGTTATGTCGCCTACTGTACGACGAGTACCACCAGAATAGCTACGCGGACGATCATTATAATTATAATTATAACGAGCACTTATCGTCAACTTACCACTCTTAATTGTACCGAACAGGCCGCCACCAGCCCCCATGTTACTAACGTTTCCACTAAATGTAGCCGTATACCCTTCCAGTCCGCTACCTACAGTGACAATATTCAGGATCCCCCCTACACCTTCAGCGTCATACTTAGGACCGGGATTAGTAATAACCTCGATATGTTTGATAGAATTGGCGGGCATACTTTTCAGTACTTCCGTCGGATTATTACTCATCATATTGTTAGGTTTACCATTCACATACACCTTAAAGCTGCTACTACCGTTCACCTTAATATTATCTTCGCCATCTACAGTAACCAAAGGCACTTTACGAAGCATTTCCAATACAGAGTTTGACTTTGAATCAGGATCATCCTGTACATTATATTCTATCTTGTCAATATCAGCTTTCACCAGTGGTTTTTGAGCTACCACCTCTACTTGTCCAAGCTCATTGGACGCATCTGTAATATACAGCGTACCGAAATCAACAATTTTCTCTCCTGCTTTCACAGTAAAATCTTTCACAATGGTATTTCTACCGATAGAAGAAATCGTCATCACGAAATCACCCGTCCCCGGAACCTTTTCCTGAAACTTACCTTTCATGTCTGTTACCAGCATTTTCAATGCATGGGCAGGCGCTTCTTTTTTCACGATTTTAATTGTGGCATAAGGTTCTCCCTCTTGAGTCAAAGAATCCAGTAAGACTCCTTTAATCTGAAATGGAGGTGCCGCATTCTGTGCCGCTACCAATGAGGATATTACCAGCATTATAAGCAGCAAAGGGCATTTAATTTTCATTTCTGTTTTAGTTTGTTTGATGAATATTAGTTGACTGTTTTTGTATTAGACGTACATCGTAGCTATTTTGTCACATGAATGCGGCAAAAGTAGGCTCTTTTTCTTTATCTACGAGATTTTCGGAGTTAAAAAAGCACAAAGAAAAGGGATTAGAGAGAATATTTGTAAGCGTTCTTGCGGAATTTATAGCAAATAGAAAAAAAGTAGCAGGCAGACATTCACTGCAATCACACCACCAAACCCACGCAGTACCCACCGGCGCAACGGACTCTTCCCACCGGCAAAGAACAACGCATAGCACATATTCACGGCAATATTGCTCACGATAGCCTGCATACAACAAGCTGTCACCACCACAACGGCAACACCCGAACCTTGCAGCAGGTTCAGAATAAATGGAGTGATATCACTCAACCCGGCAATGAACGACAAGACATTCAATCCACCCGTACCGGTATAAATCAAAGTATAATGTGTCACAATGGTGAATATCACAAACAGAACGGCAAAAATCAGTGCAACTTTAAATTCCAACGGATTACTGCTATCTTCTTCTTCAGCTTCTTCGCCCGTCACCGGAATCGACTTACGCTTCCGATGCAGATACCAGGCCACTCCCGCCGTAACGAAGGACATAATAAGGAGGTATGGATAAATTTCCGCAAGAATCGCCTTACTGAATATACCTATTAGTATAAGGAAACGAAGAAACATCATACTCACTGCCAACAACATTGCTGCGGCATATTCCGGCGCCTCCTGTGCAGGTGCCTTGCGACTCTTACGTGCCAGAACAGAAATAGTTGCCGTACTGCTATACAAACCACCTATAATACCAGATACCAGAATACCGGACTCATGAAATACATATCGCCTCAGCAGATAAGATAAATAAGAGATACCGGATACAACTACCGTAGCCAACCAGACGGTATAAGGAGTCAAATTAATGTCGGGTATCAGATTTTCATTCGGCAACATCGGTAAGATAATGCCACTGATAGCGAGGAACTTGGCGAGAGTAATCATCTCGTCATTCTTCATGCGCTGTGCGAGTTCTGTAAAAGTATGCTTCAATTCGGTAAAGAGCAATACTGTCACAACCACCATCACGTAAAACCAGGAGGGTTGTGTGGCTACAATAGGAGCAATACAATAAGTGATGAGTGCGATAATAATGGTGGTAACCCCGAATACATGGAACTGAGATTGTTTAACGTAATAGTTCAATCCCAGTAGCAGTCCCAATATAGCGCCACCGCCCATAAACAAGCGGTAATCCACCGGATCAAGAATATAAAGCAGATACCCCAAAATACCTATAAAAGTGAACGTGCGGTCCGTACCGAACAACGTTGTCTCCCCTTCGCGCTTCAAACTGATTTTCCGCTGTGAAAGTCCTATTAATAAAGAAAACAAAGTCACCAATACAAAGGTCACCAGTTCTCTAGGCAGGTATTCATAAAGTTTCTCCATTTCGTCCTCTGAATATACTTGATTAGCAACCATTTGCAAGGAGTTAACTTCCTGTCAACAAGAAGTTAACTCCTTGTTGACAAACTCTTAACTTCTTGTTGACAGGGTATTAAGGTCTTACCAAACGGTGTATGGATGCTTCATCAGTTGCGAGTTATAGTAACGGACGTCGCCTGTTACTTCCCGCCCTATGAAATCCGGTTTTTCAAAAGCCTCGTCTTCCGAAGTCAATTCCACTTCAGCAACTACCAAACCTTCATTTTCACCGTAGAACTCATCCACCTCAAAGGTATGCCGTCCGCTGCGCACCAGATAACGAGTTTTATCGATAACACCCGGTTCACAAAGTTTCATCAGTTCCTCCGCTTCATTCAATGGAATCTCTTTTTCCCACTCATATCGGCTGAGTCCCGAGGCATCGGAAGCACCTTTTATTGTAAGATATCCCTTTCCGTTACGGATGCGCACCCGCACGGTCCGGCCTCTTGCACTACTGATATAACCTTGTACAATACGGCTTTGTTCATACGCCCTCGATTTGTACTCCCCCGTCACGAGGAATTTCCGTTCTATTTCTTGCGACATCTATCAGTTATTTCCCTAAGAACGAGTATCCTATCAGCATCACCAGCACCAGTATCAATGCAGATACACCAATAATCAACAACACTTTCTTAGCTTGTTCTTCTTCCTTACGGCTATGCATAACCTTTTTCTTACTCTTTCCCATAATGTGTTCTTAGTATTAAAGTTCAACTGATAACAAAGTAACATGAAATTCGGGAAGATTCCAAAAGAAAAGAGGAAATTTATTTGTAACAAGCTAATATCTGAACCATACCCGAACCGTATCTGAGCCGTACTTGCTCCGTACATTCTTCGGTCAGAAGTATCTCTGAACGAAGAAAGTACGGCTTTGGTACGGAGCAAGTGCATCTCAGGTACGGCAGAAAGGCATCCCGAACCACCTACAAGTAGTTAGTAAACTACTACGCAGTAAGTGCCCACCTACTTACAGGTAGTTTAGTATTTACTACGTAGTAGTTTTTCGTCGCTCTAGGTTAAATGAGATCAAATGATACTTTTACCTTAAATAAACTATCCGTTTTTAGCTTCTCACTTAAAATAAACATGTAAATTTGTGATATAATTTATAAAAGTTATGAAACAAGGGGCATTACTACAAATATATCTGTTATCTATCATCTTGCTACATTGTTTTTGTGGATGCGAAAACCGATCTTATCCCCAAACGTTAATATCGGCAGATTCTCTCTCAAGCGTGAATCCGGACAGTGCAATAGCCATACTAACAGCAATGAAAGAAAAGATTGCAGCCGAAAATAAACAAACACAAATGTACTATCAGTTGATATGTCTAAAAGCTAAAGACAAAGCTTATATTACCCATACTTCAGATAACAGTATACTTCAAATATTAAAATATTACGAACAAAAAGAAGAAAAAAAGCATCTTCCAGAGGCCTATTATTATGCCGGGCGTGTTTACAGAGATTTAGGAGATGCACCGCAAGCATTGGATTACTATCAAAAAGCCTTGGATGTTTCACAAAGCAGCAAGGATTATAAGTTAATCAGTAGAATCTATAGCCAAATGGGAACATTGTATCTATACCAAAGAGTATACAATGAAGCATTATCCGTTTTCAAGAAAAGCTATAATTATGACATTTTATCGAATGACAGTATTGGACAAATATACAGTTTACGCGATATAGGGCGTACATTTACAGGATATAATAATGCCGACAGTTCTCTTTTCTACTATGAAAACGCATATAAGCAGGCAAGAGAGATAAAGAACAAACATCTGACAACCATTATTTCAGGAGAACTTGCCAGTCTCTACACACAATTAGGGATGTACTCTCAAGCTGAAGAAGCAATTCGCATTTCTATGCAGGCAAAGGAAAAAAGGAATTTAGCATCTCGCATCTCCACAATAGCCGACTTATACTTTAAGATGAATAATCAAGATTCAGCCTATTACTATTATCACAAATTATTAGAATTCGACAATTACTATACTAAACAAGGAGGTTATGAAGGTTTAAGCAACATATGCAAACAGAATCACCTATATAAAGAGGCATTAGATTATGTTGATTTATATTTAGCGTATACAGACTCCATAAAGAAACAGACTGATACGGAAACCATACGTAAAATGCAATCTTTGTACAACTATCAATTGAGAGAAAAAGAAAATCAAAAACTCAAGGATATAAACGCCAAACAAGAAGCAAAGGTAATAGGTCTCATCTTCATACTTATACTATCAATAACAAGTTTCCTACTTTATTCACAATATACAAAGCGAAAGAGAGAACAAAAGAAAGAACAGCAAAGGCGACTGCAAGAAATAAAAGAAAGGCAATATCAGAAAAGTATTGAATTCATCGAGAAAAATGCAAAACATATTCATTTTTTAGAGACACAATTACAGGTTGCACAATCAGAAAAGGACGAATTAAAACAAGAGTTATTAGAAGCACAAAAAGAATTGATTGAAAATACAAATAAACAAATAGAAGCAGAACAGAAAGAACAAACACTCTTAGAAAGTAATTTAAAACGATCTGATATTTATATCCATTTCCACCAAGCTGCCAAAAACCAAACCAATATAACAGCAGCAGAGTGGAACGATTTACAAGCAATGATAGACCAAACATACGGAATGTTCACTAAACGGCTTTATGCGCTCTTCCCGCAAATTAGTGAGCAGGAATTACGCATTTGTCTATTACTCAAAATATCAATATCAGCTACAGGCATTGCTAACCTGACACTGCGCTCTAAACAAGCTGTAACTTCCTCCCGCAAGAAACTCTACGAGAAGACGCATGGGCAACAAGGCGGTCCAGAGAAATGGGATCAATTCATACAAGCATTTTAAGTCCAAGGTTATATCACAAATTACTACACAAAATCAGAACCGTACTAAAACCGTACAAAGATTCTAAACTAGTCCATCCATATCAGCATATATTTGCGGCTTAAATTTCAAAAAATAAATAATATGAAAAGAGAATTAGTCGCATTTATGTGCATTACTATGTCATTAACTTCTTTTGCAGGGCATAAAGAGAATTGGAATTTCAAAGAACAAAAGGATATTAAAGTTATAGAAAGGAGTTGGGGTGAAGACAAACGCTCAATTTCTTATGTTCCCAACCTCTCCCATAACGGCAACATTATCTATATTTACTCAGATATTATTTTAGAAGACCTACAGATTACAATACTCAATGAATTCGATAGTATCGTTTATTCAAGCACCATTACCGTCTTCAACAACCAAGACTATTCTTTTCAAATTAACACAATGGGAGCAGGAATATATACTATTGAGCTAACAAACGGAGAATACTCACTCTGGGGACAATTCACACTTTACTAAATTCAACAATATACTAAATATGAAAAAACTGCTATTTATTGCATTCTTATTTTGTACAATAACTTATGTACACGCTCAAAACAAAATCAAGTATTCCTACGACAGTGCCGGTAATCGTACTAAAAGAGAGATTGTGTTATCAGCCACAAGAAGTATACTTTCAGAAGAAAATGAGCAAGTGCCTTACATTGAGGAAATGCAAAGTCATGAAATCAAAATCTATCCCAATCCAACGAAAGGGATTTTAAACATTAAAATAACGGGATTAGACAAAGCTAAGGGATTTATTAGTATTTATAATATTGTCGGGAAATTAATTGAAAAGACTGAACTATCTGGCAATAATCAAATTTTTGATCTCAGTGCACAACCCAATGGTATTTATATCATGCAAATTAGGATTGAAGATAAAATATCTAGTTGGAAAATTATAAAAGAATAATAACAAGATAATATGGACAAAATTAGACTCAAATTAGCCATTATTTTGGCAACAATATTCTTCACAGGCAACGCCTTTAGTCAAACTACAATGAAAGAACTTATCGGGCTTCCCATTGACAGTATAGGCTTCAATATCACAATGGACAGTACTGATAACAGGAATATCCCTACCACCTCCAGATCGTTACAAGCAATAACCAGAATCTCGGGAAACGAACTTCATCCACATATTCCTACCTCTTATACCATTGACAAAACTAAGGATGTAGGTGAAATTCCATGTAATTCTACCGTTTCACCTACAGGTGCAATGACCATCAATATACCAATAGAAGCATATCAAAGCCCAGATGGCTTCACACCACAAATTTCGTTGACTTATAATAGTTTATCTGGTAATGGCCCATTAGGATGGGGATGGAATATAGCTGGGGCATCTGTTATATCTAAAGGAAATATGTCCATATATTATGACGATCAAGTTTATGGAGTACTAACTGGTCTTTATGCTAATGCATATTTCATAGATGGACAAAGATTAATTCAAACGGATATATCAGCAGGCAAAGTAGCCTATCAAACTGAACAAGGTTTTATCAAAGTACGTGGAATCATATCAGGATTTGACTTTAACAGTTTTGAGGTAATTTTTCCTGATGGAAGAAAAGCAAAATATGATATCACAGATGGAATCAACTACTATATCACACAAATGACGGACAAATCAGGTTCCGTAATCAATTATACGTATACAAAAATAAATGACCACTATCGAATAAGCAAAATAACATACGGGAAGAGTAAACAGGCATGGCTATCATTCAACTACATATCTCGTTCCGCTGATGTACAAAACATATTTAATGGTGGAAAAAAAATCACCTACGATTATCAGCTTTCATCTATTACGACCAATCTATACGGCTCTGCAATAAGAACGTATTCATTAACATACATAACAGGAGGATCGGTATCACTCATTTCACAAATAGCCTGTACTGCGACTGGAAAATCATTAAATCCTCTGAAATTTTATTATGGAGACAACAAACAAATTAAAGGTTTTGACAAAAAAGACACCCAGTTAATACACTGGTATAACTTCGAAGAAGCTAATCAGGTACGCACTACTAAAGGAAAGTTTGATTATGGCTCTGAAAATGACGGTATTATAATGCTGCCCAACAAAGCCTCTTATGTAGAATATTACCGAAAATCTGGAACATTTCATCATTCACGAAACTATTTTGAAAACCAATATACAGGAGACGAAACTATAATCGTAGCTACCGGACTTAGCGGTGACTTTGCCATGTATAATCCTGAATTGAAAACAGAAGCAGGCTTTGTTGATATATTCTGCATGGATTTAGATAAGTTTGATGGAGAAGAAATCGTCAAAGTTAACAACTACGTCTCAGGTGATATGGACAAAATTGATTTTCATGTTTATACAGGCAATCTACTTTCTGGAATAGCCAAAAAGTATACACGTTCTTACAGTTTTAACACATTACTAGATCATAGAGGAACTAAAAGTATCAACCCTAAATATTACTATACCGGTGATTTTAATGGGGACGGAAAAATGGAAGTACTGGTTGTCTCCGCCTACAATGCAATGGATAAAGGAGCACCGAGTAAATGCTATATAATAGATTTAGAAAACAATAAAATATTATATGAAGGTAGTCCCTTCTCATATTGGTTAGCATTTCCTGCTTATCAAGATAAAAATATAAGTGGAGAAGAAGCCTATGCCCAATCCAATAAATTATATACCATAGATTACAATGGGGATGGAAGAACAGATTTATGTTTAATAAATGACAGTGGAACTACTATTTTTTCATTTTATGGTACAGGAGCAAATATCAATGGCTACAGCACTGTTGCAACAGATAGCCAACTGAATAATTCAATGTTACGTGACAGAGAATTCTTATTGGGAGAATTTAATGGAGACGGCAAATCAGACTTTATTCTTTCACCATTGAAAAGCAACGGTACAACCTGGAGCATCTTTTCCTCAAAAGGCAATGGACTTTGGGACAAAAAAGATATCACTATCACATCAAGACTTGAAACGTCTAAATTTATACTACAAGATATGAATGGTGACGGACAGACAGATCTAATTGAAACCTATGGCAGTTCCAGTAATGTATCATTAGCAACTTATTTTATCTCTTATCAAACTTATAAAGGTTCAAGCAACACAACTATACCCAAAGAGACTGTTTTAATTCCTACAAATATACAAAGCCGTAATTATTACAATAATCTTATCAGCTTAAAAACAGGAGGAATCGCATCCAGATTATACTATAAGAATGACGACTCCCAAAATAGATTATTAACCGGAATTATCAACAGTTATGGTGTTATAACAAAGGCCGGTTATCAACAACTGAACGATGAAACCACCCCTCTATACACTCCCGGGGCAGGCGCAGAATTTCCCTATCAAAACTTCAAGGGGGGATTAACTGTATGTTCAAATCTGGTAGCCTATAACAATGGAACATTATTGCGAGACCTTAGCTATTTATATACCAATGCTGTTATCCACAAACAAGGACTTGGTTTCAAGGGATTTGAGAAAATAAATGTTTATGATAATGTTACCGGTAAACATAGTTCGCAAACATTTGACCCCCTTCGTTTTTCTGTCCTGGTGGAAGATGATTCTGACGAACTATCAAGTAAATATACATATAGTATTTCTACTGCATCAAACAAAATAACGAATATATTACTTACACAAAAAACGACAACAGATAAATCCAAAGGTCTGTCAATAACAGGGCAATACAAATACGATACATACGGTAACATTACTCAAGAGATAATCAGTTATGGCAATGGGCTTTCTACTACAAAGAATAATACTTATCAAAATATCACAAAAGATTCGGTATATATATTAGGATTGCCACTCACCGAACAATCAATAACTGCACGCAACGGAGGAACATCTACAAACCGTACAGTAATGACGTATAATACTCAATATTTTCCTATTTCAAAGACATATTATGTAGCTAATACCAATAAAATAAAAGAAGAAAAGTTTGAATATAATTCAATCAATCAATTGATACGAACCAGAACCAAATATTACTCTTCTCCCAATGAACAAATTGTCGGATATGAATATAATTCTAATGGGCAACTTAGCAGCCAAACCGACCCACTTGGTTTAAAAGAAACATATACTTATAATGGGAAAGGATTACTAAGCGCAGTCCAAAATCACAAAAATAAAAAGACCTCTTTCGATTATGACCCATGGGGCAGAAAGATCAAATCAACTTATGCGGATGGAAGCATTTCAACCAGCACAGCTTCTTGGGCATCTTCTCCCACGAATGCATTGATAGTTATCAATGAGAGTTCCACCGGACAACCAGATACACAAACATATTTGGATGCTCTTAATCGTGAGGTTAGAACAGGAGAGAAATGTTTTGATGGACAATATTTATATGTCGATAACTTATATGACAACCAAGGACATCTGTCCAAGACTTCATATCCTTGTAAAGGAACCCCGGGATTATGGCAAATTTATAGCTATGATAATTATGACAGAATAACTAAAGTAGTTTATCCTGCAGGAAGACAAGAGACATATTCTTATAGTGGCCTCACAACAACAAGTGTAATAAATGGTATATCGACCAAACAGATATATAATGCGATGGGAGATTTAATAAAGGTTGAAGATTCAAGTGGCTCAATAACCTACAATTATCGTCCTGACGGACAATTATCTTCAATTATTGCTCCTGGCAATATCACAACATCTTTTAGCTATGATACATACGGACGGCAAACCCAGCTAACAGATCCAAGTGCGGGAAGTACTACATTTACCTACGATGCAGCAGGCAACACCAATTCCAAGACAGATGCCAATGGGAAAGCCACACGTATGACGTATGATACATATAATCGTTTAACGAAACTTGAATATGTGGGTGAATTAACGACTAATTATGCTTATAATACAGATGGCCTGATTACATCTGAACAGAGCAATAATGGCACATCCAAGACTTACATGTATGATGACTTATTCCGTTTATCTGTGGAAAAAGAAGTAATAGTTGATGGGAAATGGTTGCAAAAATATTACTTATATAATAACGGCAACATTTCCTCTGTAAACTATCTATCACAATCCGGCAATATTACAACAGAGCATTTCAAATATACTAATGGGAATCTATCCGAAATCAAACTCAACGATTCTATTTCTATTTGGAAATTAACCGGAGAAAACAATCAAGGACTACCAACGGCTTATACCACTGGAATATTAAGCCGTACTCAAACGTATGACACTGATGGAAGGGTAACATCTATCATCGCTAAGAAAAATACGACTTCCATACAAAACTTCGGATGTAGCTTTATTGCAACGACCGGCAATTTAGACTGGAGGTCGGATGCAAAACGAAACTTGAAAGAAAATTTTGGGTATGACAACCTTAATCGCCTGACAGCCTTTGCCAAGCAGACTGTAGCTTATGACATCAAAGGAAATATTACGAATTCAAGTGGTATAGGCAAGTTTGAATATAGTGCAAGTAAACCCTATGCAATTGAGACGGTAACGGCTTCAGGTAATACCATACCACTACGTAACCAGACAATAGCATACAATGCTATGCTACGCCCCGTATCCATTACAGAAAATGGGTATACAGCTACGTTCACTTACAATGGGGATGCCAATCGTGTCAAAATGTTACTAAAGCAAGGCACCGCTGATAAATTGACCCGATATTATATAGGGAACAAATATGAACTGGATAAAACGGCTAACAGTACTAAAGAAAAACTTTATGTAGGTGGCGACGCATATTCTGCTCAAACAGTTTTAGTTAAAAATGGTACAGGTACATGGAATATATATTACCTTTGTCGCGATCACTTAGGCAGTATTACACAAATAACAGACGCATCCGGTAATATTGTACAAGAATTGAGTTATGACGCCTGGGGTAAACTGAGAAATCCAGCTACACAAGCTATCTATGCGCCAGGTAGTGAACCGGAACTCTTTTTAGGCAGAGGATATACCGGACACGAACACCTTGCGATCTTTGGTTTGATTAATATGAATGCCCGACTATACGATCCGGCATTAGGACGTTTCCTAAGTCCTGATCCGTATGTACAGAACCCGGATTTCAGTCAGAATTTCAATCGTTACAGCTATTGTTTAAATAATCCGCTAATATATGTAGACCAAAACGGTGAATGGTTTTTCATTGACGATTTAATCGCAGCATTTGTCGGTGGAGTAATCAATGTAGTAGTTAATGCCGTACAAGGGAATATACATAGTGTAGGACAAGGATTCGCCCTTTTTGGAACAGGAGCCGCTTCTGGATTTGTAACAATCTATGCAGGTCCAATAGCTGGAGCGGCGGTATTAGGAGCAACAAATAGCATTGTTAATCAAGGATTCAACAATGGCTGGGGTAATATAGATTGGATGCAGGTTGGTGGTTCAGGTATAATAGGAGGAGCAACTTCTTATTTAGGGGGAAGTTTAGGTAGCTATTTAGCAAAACCAATTAGCAAATTAACAGAAGGGATTGCAAGCCCTATACTAAAAGAGGTTTTGACACAAGGTACATTAAACTCTGCTACAGGCTTTGGTTTAGGTACGGCTATGGCATTAGGCTCAGGTGCTGATCTTGGAGAGGCATTAAAACAAGGAGGTCAAAGTGCTGCATTAGGATTAATGTCTGGTGTAATAAGTGGGACTGCTGACGGTATAAAAGCCGTTAGAGATGCAGGAAAAAGCCCTTGGAAAAGCGATATAAAGAATAAAGAAAACAATAACACAAGCAAACACGCAACAGAAAGAGCTCAAGAACGTGGGATCTCTCAAAGTAATATTGACGATGCTCTAAATAATCCACTAAAAGTTACAGATGTAAAATATGATTCACAAGGAAGACCTAGTATTAAGTATATAGGAACAAATGCAACCGTAGTAGTAAATCCTACAACAGGGAAAATCATAACCGTACACGGTACTCATACAAAAGATGTAAAAAAATTAGGAGGTAACAAATGATTAAAAAAGTGACATTATCTAAAAAAGAGTATGACTATCTTATACATTCTCTTTTAAAAGGACGTGAGAATTTAATAAATAAAATAAAAATCTTCAATTCAACAGATTCTATAAAACTCTATCTAGATGAAGATACAGCATATGAAATCCGTGGATTGGCAAGTGATGAAGTCGCATTGCATTTTGATGAGAATTATGAGCCAACAGAAGAAGGATGGATATTAGAACATTTTATTGACAAGTTTTACTTTGAATAAATTTCCGCCGCAGCGGATGTTCTTCACCCGCTGCTTCCAAGTATTAAGAATCTCCTAATTCGTATATAAGAGGTAGTTGATCGATTTAAGAACCCAATATGGAAAAGACAATTGATAAAAATATTATATTGTTTAATATTGCACTTGAGTATGACTTTATAGACATCTCTATCATTACTTCTTGGGCTGATAACTATATTCTAAATAATGAAATAGGTGTAAAAGATTATTTTATTATTGAATTATCATGGGCTCATACGAAAGAACGTATCCAAGAGATTTTAATGGATGAAATCTATAAAAGACAAAATTCGTCTCTGAAAATATCTGGTAACCTGCTTTTTTTCTATTTGAAGCAATATGATTTATCTTCCATTACGAACGTCATATTTGTTATAGACACACTATTGGCATTGAAAAATGAAGTGGAATTCACTCAAAAAGAGCTAACATCAATCTATTATGTAGACGAGTGTCGTGGTGAATATCTTGAAGGTATCATGAGTTTCAATAAAGTAAGAGAAGAATTGCTATTGCTGTTAGAACGCTCCAATGTGGATAAAGACATGCATGTTCTCCAGAAAACAGCTATGCGCAATCTTCTGAAAGAGTATTCTTGTGACAAAGTCAATACGATAGACTTTTGCAACAAAATCTACGAATGGTATGATATTGGCGACTATAAGTACGGAGCAGAACCAGATGAAAAGGAATGGCTTGATGAATTGGGCACAATAGCCGTACTATATTCTGAGTTTAGCGAAGACCATAAGCTTGACCCGAAAGCTTTTACGACTGAATCAGACATAAAAGCAAAAGTCAGAGAGATACTAAAGCATATTCAATCGGAATGAGAGCAAGAACATAAAAACGAAACAAGAAAATGAAAGAAGCTGGTACGAAAGGAGTAAACAACAATAATGTTTATTCTATTGAAATTATCTATGGGAAGCCCAAGCCCATAGATGAAGTGAGCCTACAAGATATGCAGGAAAATCCAATCTGGATATTCGCATTAGATGAAGAAGACTCTGAGGAGATAGATGAAACCTGGCAAAAGCCAATATTAAATTACGACAACGTAACACACGAATTAGTCGAAGCGTATATCCTGATGAAAAGTACAGACGGGCAGTATGACATATCAGCAAATCTGGGTATAAAAAAAGAAACGTTAGATGATGTCACTTACTGGGAGCCGGAACAGGAATGTTGGATTCCGATAGATAATATCAAGAATTACAAAGGATTGCAATTCATTGCTATTCCTAAAATCGAGAAAGAATCCGATGTTATCTTCGGATTTGACGATACGAGAAATACATTTTGTTCCATAAGAAGTCGGGGACAGTCAAAAGCCGAGAAGAGGAACCTGTTTTCTTTCTTTTCATCACTGTTTAGAAAAGAATAATTCAGAATTGTATAGCAGATAAGAATAGAAAACAAAGAATGGGCATCACTTTCATTCATCAAGTGACACCCATTCTCTTTATATAGAAATAAAAGTTAATCCTCTTGTCCAGCAAACTCCATCAGATACGCTTTAATGAAACCATCTATCTTACCATCCATCACTCCATTGACATCCGAAGTCTGGAAGTTAGTACGGTGGTCTTTTACACGGCGATCATCGAATACATAGCTTCGTATCTGCGAACCCCATTCGATCTTCTTCTTCCCGGCTTCCACCTTGGCTTGTTCGGCCATGCGGTGCTGAAGTTCCTTATCATACAGAATGGAACGTAACTGGCGCATTGCATTCTCGCGATTCTTGGGTTGGTCGCGAGTTTCCGTATTTTCAATCAGGATTTCTTCTTCCTCGCCCGTATACGGATCCTTGAACTGATAACGCAGACGAACTCCGGATTCTACCTTGTTCACATTCTGACCACCGGCACCACTGGAACGGAAAGTATCCCAAGAGATATTGGCAACATTGATGTTCACCTCAATAGTATCATCAACCAGCGGAGTTACAAAAACAGAAGCAAAAGAAGTCATACGCTTGCCTTGCGCATTGTAAGGAGATACACGCACCAGACGATGTACACCGTTCTCGCCTTTCAGATATCCATAAGCATAATCACCTGAAATCTCAATAGTGCAGGTTTTAATACCGGCTTCATCACCTTCCTGCAAGTTAGAAATGACAGCCTTGTAGCCATTGGTTTCGGCATAACGCAAATACATACGCATCAGCATACTTGCCCAGTCCTGGCTTTCCGTGCCACCCGCACCGGAGTTGATTTTCAACACACAGTCCATCTGGTCAGCTTCATCACGAAGCATATTTTTCAGTTCAAGCTCATCAATGGCAACGGAAGCTTTGGCATAAGCTTCATCTATCTCTTCCTCGGTTACAAGTTCGTCCTTATAGAAATCAAAAGCCAATTGCAATTCATCCGATAATGTCTTTATTTCATTATAACCGGCTATCCACTGTTGCAAACCTTTCACTTTCTTCATTTGTGCCTCAGCCGTCTTCTGGTCATCCCAAAAGCCCGGAGCCTGCGTGCGCAACTGTTCTTCTTCTACCTGGATCTTCTTTCCTTCGATGTCCAGATAGCGGTAGAGTGCCTCGGTGCGCTCTTTAATGCTTTTCAGTTGTTCTATGGTAATCATAATCTATGAAAATAAACCTTCTTATTTAAAATATTTACTTTTTGAGTGCAAAGGTATGAAAAAAACGCATATTTTTGCAGTTATCAATCTAATAAGTCAGCTTATGAACAAACTATTCCGACAAATTGGTTTAACGTTTATCCTACTGGTAGCGATAAGCTTAGGAAGTTGTACTTCGAAGTACAGCTACGAAACAGTACCCAATGATCCGCTGAAAGCGCGTATCTACACTCTGGACAACGGTTTGAAAGTCTACATGACTGTAAACAAGGAAACTCCGCGCATACAAACGTACATTGCAGTACGTGTAGGTGGTAAAAACGACCCCGCAGAAACAACCGGATTAGCTCACTATTTCGAGCACCTGATGTTTAAAGGTACCACAAACTTCGGTACTCAGAACTATGAGATTGAAAAGCCTTTGCTGGACCAGATCGAAGAACAATTCGAAGTTTATCGCAAGACAACAGACAGCCTTGAACGTAAAGCTATTTATGCAAAAATTGACAGCATCTCCTACGAGGCTTCCAAATATGCCATCCCCAACGAATATGACAAACTCATGGCTGCCATCGGTGCCAACGGAACAAATGCCTACACCAGTTTCGACGTTACTTGCTACACGGAAGATATCCCCAGCAATCAGATTGACAACTGGGCAAAAATTCAGGCAGAACGTTTTGAGAATTGCGTGATCCGCGGTTTCCATACTGAGTTGGAAACGGTTTACGAAGAAAAGAATATGTCGCTGACCCGCGACCCACGCAAAGTTTACGAAGCAGTACTTTCTTCTCTTTTCCCACACCATCCTTATGGAACACAAACCGTACTTGGTACTCAGGAAGACCTGAAGAATCCTTCAATCACCAACATCAAAGAATATTATAAGAAATGGTATGTGCCCAACAACATGGCTATCTGTCTTTCCGGTGATTTTGATCCCGATCAGATGATTGCAACCATTGACAAATATTTTGGTGGTTTGAAACCAAACACTGATCTGCCGAAACTGGATCTGCCGAAAGAAACCCCGATTACAGCACCTGTTGTACGTGAAGTAATCGGCCCGGATGCCGAAAGCGTTGCCCTTGCATGGCGCTTCCCCGGAGCGGCCGACAAAGATGTGGAAACGTTACAAGTGGTTTCCCAGATACTTTATAACGGACAAGCCGGCCTGTTCGACCTTGACCTTACACAACAACAGAAGACGTTAAGTTCATATTGCTATCCTCTGACCATGAGCGATTACAGCGCACTGTTGATGCAGGGACGCCCTAAACAAGGACAGACTCTGGACGAAGTGAAAGACCTCATGCTGGGCGAACTGAAGAAACTCCGCGACGGCGACTTCGACGAAAAGATGCTGGAAGCCAATATCAACAACTTCAAACTGTATCAGATGCAGCAGTTGGAAAACAATGATGCGCGTGCCGACATGTTTGTACAGTCATTCGTAAACGGTAGTGACTGGGCAGACGAAGTTACCGCCCTCAACCGCATGTCCAAACTGACCAAGAATGATATCGTAGCCTTTGCCAATAAATATCTGAAAGATGATAACTATGCCGTTATCTACAAAAGACAAGGTAAAGACCCGAATGAAAAGAAGATGCCAAAACCCGAAATCACTCCTATCGTGATGAATCGCGACACCGCCAGTACCTTCCTGAAAGAAATACAGGCAAGCGTAGTGACTCCTATCGAACCGGTATTCCTGGACTATTCCAAAGATCTTACCCAACTGAAAGCAAAATCGGATATTCCTGTACTCTACAAACAGAATACAACGAATGATATTTTCCAGTTGATTTACCTCTTTGATATGGGTAACAACAATGACAAGGCACTCGGTACCGCTGCCCAATATCTGGAATACCTCGGTACTGCCGACATGACTCCGGAAGAGGTTAAGAGCGAATTCTATCGTCTTGCGTGCTCATTCTTTGTATCTCCGGGTAGCAAACGTACTTATGTTGTACTCTCCGGCCTCAACGAAAATATGCCTGCTGCCATGGCTCTCTTTGAAAAACTGTTGGCAAATGCCCAGGTAAATAAAGAGGCTTATGCAAATATGGCTAACGATATTCTGAAATCCCGCAAAGACGCTAAGCTGAATCAGATGCAAAACTTCTCGCGCCTGGTGTCTTATGCTACTTATGGTCCGAAATCTCCGGCAACCAATCTGCTGACCGAAGCTGAACTGACCTCTATGGATCCGCAACAGCTTGTGGACCGTATCAAACAGCTGAGCAGCTTCAAGCACCGTATTCTTTACTATGGGCCAAGTAATCAGGATGACCTGCTTGCCATCATTAATAAAGAGCATCAAGCACCGGAGGCTTTGAAAGAAATTCCTGAAGGAAATAACTTTGAAGCACTATTGACACCCGAAACGAAGATTTTCATTGCTCCGTATGATGCTAAACAAATCTATATGTCGCAAATCTCCAACAAGGGAGAGAAATTTGATCCTGCTGCTGAATCCGGTCGTCAACTATACAACGAATACTTCGGTGGCGGCATGAATTCCATCGTATTC
The DNA here is from genome assembly GCF_000526555.1 of Bacteroides sp. 14(A). Classification (NCBI taxonomy): domain Bacteria; kingdom Pseudomonadati; phylum Bacteroidota; class Bacteroidia; order Bacteroidales; family Bacteroidaceae; genus Bacteroides; species Bacteroides sp. 14(A). The sequence continues at coordinate 22,919 of NZ_JAGH01000002.1, forward strand.
CAGGAAATGCGCGAAAGCCGCGGTTTGGCTTACTCGGCATGGGCCGGTATGTTGAAGCCAAGCTATTTGACAGATCCTTATATGCTACGCACACAAATTGCTACGCAGAATGACAAGATGATAGACGCCATCAATACATTCAATGACATCATCAACAATATGCCTGAATCGGAAGCTGCCTTCAAACTGGCCAAAGACGGCATGATTGCCCGTATGCGTACCAACCGCACCATCAAGATGGATATTATCTGGGATTATATCAGCGCTCAATATCTGGGACAGAACGTAGATAGCCGTATCAAGCTGTATAACGATGTGCAGAACATGACGTTACAGGATGTTATCGACTACCAGAATAAATGGATCAAGGGACGCACCTATACATACTGTATCCTTGGTGACAAAAAAGAGCTGGATATAAATGCTTTGAAAAAAGTAGGTCCGGTAATTGAACTGAAACAGGAAGATATCTTCGGATATTAATATATCTAAGCAGTAAAACAGGGAAAGGGTTGCATTGTCATGTAACCCTTTCTTTTTTTATAATTTCTACCGGTTCTATTTATAAATACTCTTTATTACACAAAAAGTCCACCCTCCCCGCACTGTGATTACGTACATTTGCCCCGTATTCTAATTTGTATCACATATCTAAAAGAGTATAAGACAGACCATGAAACGTTTATTCATCTTTATTATGGGAGTAATGATGGCTGTGGTAGCCACGTCCCGCACGTTCGACATGAAACAATTGGGGGCTGATGCCAAAGGCATCAAGCCATGTACGAAACTGATTAACCAGACTATTGAAAAAGCAGCTTCGGAAGGAGGTGGAACCATCTATTTCCCTGCCGGGACTTATCTGACTGCTACTATCCACATGAAAAGTAATATTACATTGCATCTGGAATCAGGTGCCATTGTGCGCTTCTCAGACAGGTTCGAGGATTATCTGCCTTTTGTAACCGCACGTTGGGAAGGAACCGTTATGCAAACCTTATCCCCACTGATTTACGCTCATTCGGCAGATAATCTGACCATTACCGGACGCGGAACGCTGGATGGGAACGGACTGAAATGGTGGTTATGGGAATTTGAGACACGTAAGGTGATAAAAGAGAACGGTGGCAAGCTACCTTCTCTGGATAAGTTACAGCAAATGTGGGTGGATGCCAATAAGGACCTGGAAATATCCGATTACTATAAGCCTTCTCTGGAACGTAAAATGTTCCGTCCGCCTTTTATTCAATTCTACGAATGTACGAATATCCTTATTGAAAATGTGAAGATCATCAACTCTCCTTTCTGGACTGTCAATCCGGCCTTCTGTGATAACGTTACAATACATGGAGTAACCATCAATAACCCGTCAAGCAATCCTAAAGGGCCGAATACGGACGGTATCAATCCGAGTTCCTGCCGGAATGTACGTATCTCCGACTGTTTTATCAGTGTTGGAGACGATTGTATTACCATCAAGTCCGGACGTGATGCCGACGGGCGTAAATATGGGAAAGCATGCGAAAACATCACAATCACCAATTGTATCATGCTTTCCGGTCACGGTGGAGTGGTCATCGGCAGCGAAATGTCGGGCGGTGTAAAAAGGATAGCTATATCCAATTGTGTGTTTGATGGAACGAATGCCGGTATCCGGTTAAAAGCATCCCGCGGACGCGGTGGTGTAGTAGAAGATATACGGGTAGACAATATCGTAATGAAGAATATACAAGGAGATGCCTTTATTTTCGATTTATTTTATGACCGTTTATCGAAAGTGGAACCGGTAAGCGAACGTACTCCTATTTTCCGGAATATCCATTTAAGTAATGTTACGGGAAATGATATCAAGCGGATAGGCTATATAAAAGGTATTGAGGAAATGCCTATATCGGAACTGTCTTTCTCCAACATGAACATAGTAGCCGGAAAAGGATTTCAAGCAGAAACAGCCACCGATATCCGTTTTAACAACGTAAGTTTCACCGTAGAAGAAGGACCTTCACTCAACATCCGACAATGCAAGGATATATTCCTGAATGACGTGCGGACAAAGCAACCGATAGCCGGTCAGCCGGTGGTGGATTTAGAAGCAATAGAAAACCTGTCAATCATTCATTGTGATTCCACACAAATTGTCAGGAAATAATAGAAGAAAAACAAATAGACCACTCAAAAAAATCTATAATATGGCACACCGTTTCTTAAAACTCTCATTAGTCTGTATGGCAATCATAGCAAGTACAGACTTAAAAGCCCAGCAAGCGCCGGTCTTATGGTACGACAGCCCGGCTGAATATTGGGAAGAAGCTCTCCCTTTAGGTAATGGAAGACTGGGAGCAATGGTATATGGAAATCCGGTAAATGAAGAAATCCAATTGAACGAAGAAACGATTTCTGCCGGTGCTCCTTACAAGAACTACAATCCGGAAACTAAAAACTATCTGTCTGAAATAAGACAGTTGATCTTTGAAGGAAAATATCCTGAAGCCCAGACATTGGCGGGTGAGAGGCTTCTCTCGAAGAATGGTTTTGGCATGCCTTATCAAACAGCAGGCAGTTTACGGTTAAGGTTTCAGGATCAGGAAGGTTATACAAACTTCCGCCGGGAGCTGGATTTGGAAAAAGCCGTCGCATCAACCACTTATACAGTGGATGGCGTCGACTACAAACGTGAAGTATTCACTTCATTTGCAGATCAATTAGTCATCATCCGGCTGACCGCTTCACAACCGGGGAAACTGACATTCACCACTGCTCTAACATGCCCGCAAGATGTCGACGTCACAACTTCCGGCAAAGACGCCATGACTATGGAGGGAGTGACTAAAGGAAATGAGTTTGTAGAAGGGGCAGTCCGCTTCCGTACAGATTTAAAGCTCAACGTACAGGGAGGGAAAACCTCTGCAAATGATTCTACCCTGATAGTAACTCGTGCAAACAGCGCCACAATTTACCTAGCGATATCCACCAATTTCATCAATTACAAAGACATATCCGGCGATCCTGTCAAACGCAACAAAGTATACTTAAAGAATGCTGGGAAGAATTATACCAAAGCACTTCAGGCTCATATAAGTGAATATCAGAAATATTATAATCGCGTATCGTTGAATTTAGGCCGTACCGCCCAGGCTGACAAGCCAACCGATATACGCGTCAAAGAGTTTGCCACAGCCAATGATCCTCACCTGGTAGCCCTATACTTCCAGTTTGGACGTTATCTTCTAATCTCCAGTTCACAGCCGGGAGGGCAGCCGGCCAATCTGCAAGGCATTTGGAATCAGAAGCTAAATCCGGCATGGAAATGCCGTTATACTACGAATATCAACGCCGAAATGAACTACTGGCCGGCTGAAGTAACTAATCTGCCCGAAATGCACGAACCTTTCCTGCAAATGATAAAGGAACTCTATGAGAATGGTCAGGAAGCTGCTCGCGAAATGTATGGTTGCCGTGGATGGATGTTGCATCATAACACCGATCTGTGGCGCATGAACGGGGCGGTAGACAAAGCATATTGCGGTCCCTGGCCCACTTGCAACGCTTGGTTATGCCATCATTTATGGGATCGTTATCTGTATTCGGGAGATAAAGATTTTTTGGCCCAGGCATACCCGATCATGAAAAGTGCTTCCGAATTCTTTGTCGATTTCCTTGTCAAAGACCCCAACACAGGTTATATGGTAGTCACCCCAAGTAATTCACCAGAGAATTCACCTCCACAATGGAGAACAAAAGCCAATCTCTTTGCAGGCATCACCATGGACAATCAGCTAGTATTTGATCTATTCACAAATACAGAAAGAGCCGCACGGCTATTAGAGAAGGATGAGCTATTCTGCGATACGATCCTCTCACTCAGAAAACAATTGCCTCCTATGCAAGTAGGGCAATACGGACAATTGCAGGAGTGGTTTGAGGACTGGGACAACCCCAAAGATCATCATCGCCACATTTCTCACTTATGGGGATTCTTTCCGGGATTCCAGATATCTCCATACTCCTCACCCGTACTCTTTGAGGCTGCACGCAACACCCTAATCCAACGTGGTGATCCTTCTACCGGTTGGTCTATGGGATGGAAGGTTTGTTTCTGGGCAAGATGTTTGGATGGGAATCATGCATTCAAACTTATCACTGACCAACTCAATCTGGTCTCCCCCGAAGTCCAGAAAGGACAAGGAGGAGGAACCTATCCTAATCTTTTCGATGCACATCCTCCTTTCCAAATAGACGGAAACTTCGGTTGTACAGCCGGTATTGCCGAGATGTTAATGCAAAGCCATGATGAAGCCATACACTTGCTACCTGCTTTGCCAGATGTATGGAAGGACGGTGAAATAAAGGGACTTCGGGCACGCGGAGGCTTTGAAATCATTTCATTGAAGTGGAAAAACGGGCAGATAGAATCTGCCGTGATCAAATCGACTCTCGGAGGCAATCTTCATCTACGTGTACATCAGGAGTTGGCTATGGATAGAAAAAGTTTATCTGTTACTGACAACGGTAATGCCAATCCTTTCTTTGCCAAGCAGCCCATAAGCCGCCCCTTGATTAGTAAGAAAGCTCCTTTGAAAGGTATTGAGCTAAAGAAATCATACGTTTATGAGATCGCGACCCAAGCAGGAGAAACTTATACTTTTACGAATGTCCGGTAACAGGCAACCGGACATTCTTTGTCAAGAGCATATTTACAGAAGATTAACGGACGGGAGGCATAGACCTCCCGTTTTACTTTCGGAACAGACCGTCTGTTTGCCTCAAACACATGATCAGTATGCCTCAAACGTATCGTCTGTTTACCTCAGATGTATCGTCCGTTTCGCTGGGGTAAATCAGTGAAACGCCACACCTCAGCAAGTGAAACGGCTGGGCTTAAAACGGTTGAAGTGTGGCATTTAGGTTGTTGAAGTGTGGCATTTAAGCTGCTAAGCTGTGGCATTGGGGAAGTAAACATGTGGCATTTCAAATGACAAGCCATAGGGATAAAAAAAGAACGGAGAAGCAATGCTTCTCCGTTCGTGCTAATTTAAAATTGAATATTAAATAGATTTACGAATACAAATATACGACATCAGAAAGGCGATGTCAAGTATATTGGGATTTTTCTCACTTTCCAACAATTATTTTATAGCAATCGTTGTTCGCTGCAAATCTTCTTCTTTAGAGCTTCCTCCCACCATAATGTCATAATTACCCGGACAAACTCTTACTGTATTGGATTGATCGTCCCACCACTCCAATTCTTTATCTTTCAGGTCAAACTCCACATTGACGGTCTTTCCTGCCGGAATAGATACACGCTTGAAAGCACGCAAGGTTTTGATGGGTCCTTCTGCATCTCCTTGTTTTCTAAGATAAACCTGCACCACTTCTTCTCCGTTACACTTGCCCGTATTTGTAACAGGTACAGTAAGTTTCAAAGACTGTCCGGCTGTAAGTTCATTCTTGTCAAGTACGGTTTTACCATAGCCAAAGGTGGTATAACTAAGGCCGTAACCGAATGGGAACAAAGGCACATCCTGCATATATCTGTAAGTTCTTCCGGTCATGTTATAATCTTCAAAGTCAGGCAACTGAGACACATTGCGATAGAAAGTAACCGGTAATTTCCCCGCCGGATTATAATCACCGAACAATACCTCGGCAACAGCCTTACCACCTTGCTGACCGGGATACCATGCCTGCAAGATAGCTTCGCACTTCTGAGTCTCAGGTTCCAAACCGATAGGCGATCCTGAACAGTTAACCAGAATAACCTTCTTACCTGCACGATGCAGAGCATCAATCAGTTCACGCTGAACGGCAGGTAACTCAATATCCGTACGATCTCCTTTCTTGAAACCGGGAAGATTTACTCCCATCTCCTCTCCTTCAAGGCTGGGAGATATACCGCTCGCAAAAATAACGATATCTGCATCCTTCACACGTTCAACAGATTTCCTTATATCCACATCTTTCTTAAATCCAAGATCAAAGTTCAACTGTGCATCACTTCTCAGATACTCAAAATCAAGTTCCAGATCATACGATTTACCAGCCTGTACCTTCATCGCATGAGTAGATTTCCTTGCACCATGCTTGTTTGAGAAACTTTTCACTTCTTCTCCGTTCACACGAAGTCTTCCGCTCCCATAGCAATAAACCTCAAGAACAATTTCTCCTGATTCTTTAGGAATAAATGCACTGTTATAGGTTGCGGAGAAATCCGTCAAATTCACTCCCGGAGCAAACACTGTAGCCCCCGAAGTACAAAAGCGGAAAGGAGTGGTGACTTGTGTTGTGGTCACCGGTTCGCCTTCACGCTTCAGGTTATTCCAGTAACGAGCCGTGAACCCGGGACCTTTGTCAGACTTACACTGGCTGAATGCACTCTGAATCAGAGTTCTTTCCACCCATGGGCAGCCTTGCTCATAGATCAGTTTATCATCAGTGCCAAGCAAATTCCGCACTCCATCAAGAATAGTGACGGTGTGCGCCGGCATTCCGTTATAATTTCCCCATTGCATCACTGAGTCATTCGCATTCGGCCCCATAACGGCTACCGTCAGTCCGCCACGTTTCAACGGCAGAAAGTTATCCTTATTCATCAACAATGTCATGGATTCACGGGCCATATTCAATGCCAGAGAGTCATGAGCAGCAGAAGCTACTACGGAGAAAGGTATCTTGGTCCAGGATACTTTTTCCGGTTCATCCATTTCCCCCAATGCAAAACGGGCTTTCATCAGTCGCTTGACAGACGTGTCTACGGTCTCTTCTGAAATTAATCCTTTTTTCACGCTCTCTATCAAAGCCTTATAACTGGAACCACACTCCAAATCTGTTCCACTGATCACCGCCGCGGCAGAGGCTGACTCTGCATCGGGATGGGTGTGATGACCACGGTCGTTGTAGAAGTCAGCTATTGCACCGCAATCAGATACTACTATACCGTTGAATCCCCATTCTCCACGCAATATCTGCATCAGCAGGCGATCACTTCCACAGCAGGGATCACCTTCAAAACGGTTGTAAGCGCACATCACTTCTTCCACTTTTCCTTCTTTCACCAATGCTTCGAAGGGTGGCAGATAAGTTTCATACAAATCACGTGGCTTTATATTCTCCGCATTAAAAGAGTGACGATTCCACTCCGGTCCCGAATGTACGGCAAAATGCTTGGCGCAGGCATGCAGTTTATCATATTTTCCATCGGCAGGTCCTTGCAAACCTTTTACCACCATCACGCCCATCCGACTTGTCAGATAAGGGTCTTCACCATAGGTCTCAATACCCCTGCCCCAGCGCGGATCACGGTAGATATTCACTGTGGGAGTCCACATGGTCAAACCCTGATAGCGTTCACGGCTATCCTGAGATGCGTAGTAGGTATTCTTCGCACGTGCCTCATCCGACACGGCATTGAACACTTCGTACACCATTTCCGGGTTAAAGGACGCTGCCATACCTATCGGCTGGGGAAAAACCGTAGCCAAGCCTGCCCGGGCAACGCCATGCAGCGCCTCATTCCACCAGTTATACGGTTTAATACCCAATCGTTCCACAGAACGGGAACCATCCATCATAAGATGCGCCTTCTCTTCCAGCGTAAGTTCCTTCACCAGAAGTTCCGCCCGCCTTTCAGGAGATAAAGAAGCATCCTTGTAGGATGGCTCTCCGCAACTTGCCAAAGCAAGGAGAGGCAGTAAGTAAAAAAGTTTTTCTTTCATCATTTCTATTCTATATTTTTACAAAAATAATATATCAAAGGAAATAGTACGACAAAAACTGCAAGATTTTAAATCCGATGGAAATGAAATCCTGCAGTTTTCTCAAAGCTCTATACCAAATACCTATTATTGCTGTGGCAGTCCATAGCCATTTGTCACTTTTCCTTTGGATTGACTGATTGTTTCATAAGGAATAGGCCAGTAATAACACGGAACACTCTCTTCCGATGTAATGCCCGGAAGAATATTGCTCAGATATATATCAATATTGGCAGCAAGAGTGCTTCCCCACTCTGTCTTCACATATCCTTCCGCTTCTAATTCTGCCGCAGTCTCACTATCCGGAGCAATATATTCAAATAACCCTTTGATAGCGGTATTATGGTTGGTTCCATTTACAGACAATCCTAACTCAGCAAAATCCAATACACCACGCCATCCCGGAAAAAGTACAGGATCATTTTCATCCGTACAGTCATAAGTCAGTTTGGCACCTGCAACCTGCTTTGTCCAGATGTAAGCGGGTAAGATGTTGCCATTCTCAAATTCATGATAACCTTTAGTCTTCAGATTTTCGGCAAGGGTTGACATCTCATTACGTACTTCCATTGCTTTTTGTGAGAATTTACCACTCCGAACCAGATCGTAACTGGTATGCCCTTCACCGAAAAGTTCAAACTTACGTTCCATCAGAATAGCTTCTTTCAGTGCTTCACCGGACAAACCGGAAATATTATGCAAATCATCTCCAAAAGCTCTTTCACGAATCTGATTAACCAGGCCTATAGCTTCAGTATCTGCATCCAATCCTGCTTTCACTTCCGCTAACATCAAGATGACATCAGCTACACGCATAATCGGTATATTGAAACCCGCGCCCATCTGAGGACCGACAAAGTAAGGATTTTGGCGGCAAATATCCCATTTGTTCAAGCAAATACCTCCATCAATCTTAGCACCCGCCTTAAAAGTAAATGCCAACTCATTGCCTTTACCATCCAGCCCGGTAACCACCGCACTGACATCGCGACGTTTATCAGCGTTATCATAACCACCGTAATAGAAACTCGGCACCATACGTATACCGGCAAATACCTTATTCGGGGCAGTATTGTTACCACCGTTAGAGCCACGACCGAAATCATAGCAATACATACGGCTTGTAGCTTGATTTTGTACACAACCTATTTCAAAGATAGCTTCAGGACTCATCAGAAGATCCATTCCGTACTGAAAATGGCGTTGGAAAGGATTGTTCGCATAGCTACGCTCATCCGTAGTAACCAGTTTGGTAGTTCCTGCATTGGTTGAAAGAGCTTTCTGTAAATAGTCTTCAGCTATAGTGTAATAGTTCTTGTAATCGGAACGACGGGCATAAGCGCATTTACGTTTAGCATCCGTACTGAGAGTTTCGAACTGTACACTTCCATAAAGTTCAGGCATATCAGTACGGATTGTTTGATAGCCTCCGGCATAAAGAGCCATTTTACCAATCAGTCCATCAACAAACGTCCTCGTAATACGCTCACCGTTCAAACCACCTTCACCTACTTTATACATATACGGTTCCGCTGCTTTCAATTTTTCAATCAATGCATCATAAATATCAAAACGTGAAGTCAGCCCGTAATCATCTACATAATTATTCTCATAGCCATACGGTACATCACCACAATGTTTAATCAAGTCAAAGTAACATAATGCACGTAATGCTTCAGCTTCACCTTTCAGATGTGTCCAGTCAGAAGTCCTGCCTGCTGCGATATCATCCTGATAAGCTGTTTTGGCAGCAATCAGGTCAGCGGTCTTTCCGGCATAGGAAATCACATTGTACAGAGCATTGAAGCTACCTTTCATGTGATCACAAGGAATCTGTTCGGGAACCAGCTTTGCATTGATATTATTGGAAGTATTATTCTCGGGGAAATATTCGATATCCGAACGGTAATGGTCATTCCAATCGTATGCCCCATTACACGATTCACGATAAAGTGCATAAGCTCTTGACAAAGTCTTCAGAGTTTCTGCGGGACTGGAAGTTACAAACTCGTCATCTGTATTAGAAGGAGAAGAAGTTTCCAGAAAGTCACTGCACTGTGCAAACAAGACGCAACAGGCTGACGCAAATGCCATTTTTATATACTTATTCATAATTTCATCTTTTATTTAAATGGTTAGAAGCTAAGATTTACACCCAGTACGAAGGAACGGGCACGCGGATAAGTACCCCAGTCCATACCTAATTGAGGATAGGTCTTTGTAGAAGTAGACGTACTTACCTCAGCATCAATTCCGGAATATCCTGTAATTGTAAAGACATTATAGATACTTCCGTAAACACGCAGATTACTGATACCCGCCTTCTGAAGCATACTCTTCGGTAAAGTATACCCCAAAGTCAGTGTATTCAAACGCAGATAAGAGCCGTCTTCAATACCCAATGTAGACACATAGCCATTCTCACTGTATGCCAGTGGTAACTTAGCATTCGCATTGGCAGCATTCAGCTGTTCAGGAGTGGTCAATGCAACCAATTCGCCATTCACTACATCATAGATTTTATAGCAGTCCTTTACTATAGAGAGCTTATTCTCGTAAACGGCACCTTCTTTATAACCATAAAGTGCTGCCAACTTATTTACATTATAAATTTCATTACCATAGCTCCAGTTAAAATACAAACCTAAATCAAAGTTCTTATAAGTAGCATTAATATTAAAACCACCGGTATGGACAGGTGTCATATCGCCGATAACGTCCACGTCATCATCATTGATAATACCGTCATCGTTCAGGTCTTTGAACTTTGCCATACCCGGGTAGGCCAACTGTCCTGCAGGGCGTTCGTTCATACCATTGTGTAAATGATAGTTAGGGAATACAGCAGAAGAAACATCCGCAACTCCTTCTTTTAGAGTATACACCCCATTTTCATAAGTGAAATCGTCGGTAGTATAGAAGCCATCAGCAGTCAAGCCACGTACCAAGCCTACAGGGCGCCCTTCTTTCAAGACATAATCTGATTTCGGGAAAGTAGATGAAGTAGCCCATTCCGTACCATAAAGTCCAGTGACATTATCAGCCAGTTTGTCCACTTTACCGCGATTGAAGTTAATATTAAAACCAGCCGTTACATTCCAGTCCCTCGTTTTCACGAGTACACCCTGAAGAGCTATTTCAATACCTTTGTTGCTGGTCTGGCCTACATTGGCGTAGGTTGAAGTGAAACCTGTGATACCCGGAATAGCTGTCTTCATCAACAAGTCCTTGGTGGTATTCCAATAGGCATCAATCGTACCTGTCAAGCGGCTATTAAAGAAACCGAAATCAACACCGATGTTACGGGTAATCGTAGTTTCCCACTTCAGGTCCTTGTTCGCCATATCTGCACCAAGTGAATAAGAAGGCAAGAAGGCGCCATTCACGGCTCCCTGGTATCTCTTGTCACTGGTAGCCTCCCAATTCTGTGACCACAAACTGGAATTTATACCATCGTTACCTACCTCACCATAGGAAACACGAAGTTTAAGGTTATCCAGCCAGTCCACATCGTTCAGGAATGCTTCTTCAGACATACGCCATCCCAAAGCGGCAGCCGGAAAATATCCCCAACGGTTACTGGGAGCAAATTTAGATGAACCATCCGCACGGAACGTAACCGTCAGCAGATAGCGTTCCATAAGGTTATAATTCAAACGACCAAAGAAAGAAAGGATACGGCTCGGCGTAGAAACACTTGAAGAGAAATCCCCCACTCCCTTAGTACTATCGTATTGATTGATCATGGCAAATGCATTCTCTTTCGTAAAGTTTGCAGGGAAATAAGTTCCTGAGGCTTTCAGCCCGTCACCGCCCGAATCGGAAACTTCATGACCGGCCAGTATATTCAAACGATGTATCTTACCTAAAGTAAAGTCATAGCTCAAAGTATTTGTCCAACGGAGTCCCCAGCTATTCTTTTTCTCCAGATTCGCGTTACCTGCATATAGGACCTCACCGGTATTATCATCCAGATAGTTATTTATGATGGCTCCCGTCCATTCCTTATTCTGATTCCAAGTCTGGCTGAGAGACAGGTCAGTATGATAGGTTAATCCTTTCACAATTCCCCAGTTCAGCGAAAGAATACCACGCAATGACTGCTGAGCATTCGGTGCATACTTATCATTGATACGGTTTACCGGATTATATCTGTCCCACTGACTCTGTTTGGCATAGTTCTCAATCATACCTTCATTCATTGCGGATAGATCACCCAAAATATCTTCTGTTGCAATTGGACGGAAGCGATAAGAAGACGACAGGATAGACCCGCTACCATTCGTAACACCTTCATCACCCATCTTTTTAATATTGGTATAACGGGTATCAAGACTCAAATCAAGATTCTTGGCAATCTTTTGGTTCACTTTCAACGAAACATTGGCACGTCTGTAGTAAGAAGCGAGTTTCATACCATCCTCATCCATGTAGTTAACACCAAACAATACTTTGGTCTTTTCAGTACCACCCGTAACAGAAAGGTCATGATTATGAGAAAAAGAATCTCCATAAATCTTTTTCTGGATATTATCCGTCTTTACATTACGATAGCTTTCTATACCACCGGGATTGGTAGTCGTATAACGTCCTATTCCATACAGTTTCTCCAATGGTTCCATATAGCTGTTACCACCAACCGAAGCCGCACTTGCCCAGCTATATGCCAGGTAGTCATAAGGATTGAGCGCATCCATATACTTAGTCGGTGTATTGAACTTCGCATAACCATTGTAGCTGACAACAACACGCCCTTCTTTAGCCCCCTTTGTGGTAACAAGAATTACACCATTAGCACCACGGGCACCATAAATAGCCGTTGATGAGGCATCTTTCAAAACGTCAATCGACTCAATCTGATCGCCCGGAATATCACTCAACGAACCACTGACTCCATCAATCAGCACCAGCGGATCATTGCTCTGTGAGATAGAACCGCCACCACGTACACGAATAGAAACAGCGGCATCGGGACGTCCATCCTGCGTTGTTACATTTACACCAGCCAGCTTACCCTGCAAAGCCTGAGCTGCATTGGCAACAGGCATAGCTGCAATTTGCTCACCCGAAACAGAGGCTACCGATCCGGTAAGATCCTTACGTTTTACCGTCTGATAACCGATTACTACAACTTCATCCAGAATCTCAGCATCTTCAGCCAATGTCACATGAACCGGCTGCCCTGCAACAATAGATACTGTTTGCGTCTGCATTCCGATAAAACTTATTTCCAATTGTTTGGCTGTACCCGGCACGGCAAGGGAGAATTTACCATCCAGGTCTGTAATTGTACCGATAGAAGCGTCGCTTACTACTCTGATATTAGCACCAATAACAGGATCACCTCTGCTATCGAGCACAACACCTGAAACAGTACGACTCTGTGCAAGAGAGATAAGGCAGATCATACTCATCAAGAGAGTAGCAGCTGTCCTTTGAACAAGTCTTTCAAAATTCATAAGTAATGTGTTTTTAATAGTTAATGATTAAAATGATTCACTCCGCAAAAGTAGCCAACCTGTGTCATAGCAACGGAATAAAATCAGGTAACAAGAGTGTACTTTTTCAAAATGGGACAAAAAGGAGGTGGACTATTCGGGCGAAATATCGTTTTTTTCGGTCAAACAAATCCTATACTTTTCATTTATTCCCTTTTTTCTATACATTTGTTCTGCACTATTCAAAACAGTACTATGAGACGACTGATTATCTACTTCTTATACTTAATGATACCGATGTTTTCATCGGCGCAGCCCATCTGCCAGATTACTGATTTTACAGCAGAGAACGGACTACCCCAAGATATCGCATCAGCAGTTTTACAAGATCAGAAAGGCTTTATCTGGATCTGTACCCGTAACGGACTCAATAAGTTCGACGGATATACATTCAAGAACTACAAATCCGCGCCACATAAAGAATATACACTATCCAACAATCGGATAACCTTTATTTCAGAAACCGCATATGGCGATATCTGGTGCCAGACGTATGACAGCAAGGCTTATATATTCGACACGCATCTTGAAATCTTCTATGATGTTCTGCAAACAGTAGATAAAGATATGCAAAGAAGAAACTTTGTTCAGAAAATATTTCCCCTAAAAGAAGGCATAGCCTGGGTGACATGCGACAAGGGTTATTGTTACAGAATCGATGAAAAGAGATATAAAGAAAAAGACGGAATTACACTCTATAGCACATTCAATGGCTTTTTAAAAGGCGAGCACATCTTCACTATCTTCCAGGATTCCGATAAGGATGAGTGGATATTGACAGACAAAGGTATATCCATTATAGGCAACAAAAAGATCGACAGTGATTTTCCTTTCCAGTTTATTCAGGAATACAACGGTACAATTTACCTTGCTTCCGCTTCTGAAAAGATAGCCTATTATAACCAACAAACTGAAAGCATAAAATTTATAGAGTTTCCTTACCCCATCAACAAAATAAGCTCTTTAGACATAACCAACCACGGGCTACTCACCATATCCACTGATAATGGTGTCATCCTGTTCAATCCGGAAAATAAGACTTCTCAGCTAATTGATATCCGTACTCCCATGCAATCCTCCAATGAAGCTATCTCCATTTATGAAGATAAAGAGGGAGAGCTATGGATATTCCCCACTACTCCCGGAGTGATACGCTTTAATCCGGCAACAGGTGAAAAGCAATACCTCTTTACACCCCCAAAAGAGGTCGTGAATTATGGCAGAGAGAACAAAAACACCATATTTGAAGATAAACAAGGTACTTTATGGCTGATTCCCCATAATGGAAACTTCTGTTATTATGATAGGAAAAGTAAAGAATTGAAAGCTTTTTATACAGACCCGGACAATCCTCAATCGCTATTTGCCCCGCTTGTTCGCTACCATTATCAGGACAGACAAGGAAACTACTGGCTAGCCAGCGCCAGAGGAATAAAGAAAATGTCTTTCTATCCACAAATTTATAATCTGAAAGGAATAGACAGGGGATTCGAAATCCGTGCTTTCCTTTTGGATAGTTCACAACGATTGTGGGTAGCTTCCAAAAGCGAATATGTCAGGATATACCACCCTGATGGCAGCCTGGCCGGTTACTTGTCTTCACAGGGAAAGATAGGTAAAGATAAAGTATCATTCAATGCCAGTGTTTACAGCATCTGCGAAGGAAAGAACGGAACAATCTGGATAGGAACCAAAGGAAACGGCCTATTCCAACTCACAAAGAAAGCCGATGGAAATTACAACATACAAAATTATGTGTATGACTCTGAAGACCTATATAGTTTGAGTTACAATGACATATTTACCATATATTCCGATAATCATGACAACATCTGGGTAGGATGTTACGGTGGTGGATTAAATCTGCTACAACAAACCCCTGAGGGAAAAGTGTATTTTATCAACCACAGGAATAAGCTACAAAACTATCCGTTCAGCACCTGCCATAATATCCGCTATATTACAGGTACGGAAAATGGTATCTTGTTGGTAGGAACCACCTTTGGTTTAGTTACATTCTCAAATGACTTTGCACAACCGGAAGAAATCAAGTTCTACAGAAATATACAAAACAGGAACAATCCTTTTAGTCTGACAGGAAATGACATTATGCATATATACAAAAATAGCCATAAAGACATCTATATATTGACATTCACCGGAGGAGTCAACAAAATCACATCCAGAACCCTACTTAGCGAAAACATTGAATTTCAGTATTACACCGAGCAGGAAGGGCTAGGATCCGATATGGTCCTATCCATGATAGAAGATTCCCAAAAGAATCTGTGGATAGCATCAGAAAATGCTTTATCCAAATTTAATCCGGAAACAGAGGCATTCGAAAACTATAGTACAGGATTTCTCAGACAAAAGATGAACTTTAGCGAAGCGATACCCACCATAAACGCCCGGCAACAATTGATTTTCGGCACAGATATGGGCTTTCTGGAAATTGTTCCGGAACAAATGAAGAAGAGTGATTATGTACCTCCTATCGTCTTTACAGATCTGAAAGTCAACGGAAAGAAATCAACTGTTTCCACCGATGATTTGAAAGAGATAGCCTTACATCCTTCGGAACGAAATATTAATGTACAATTTTCAGCATTAGACTTCACAAGACCGGATGACATACGCTATGCCTATCGCCTGGAAGGTCTTGAAAAAGAATGGAATTATAGCGATAAAAACAAATCAGCAAGCTACATCAATCTACCCGCAGGCGAATATCGTCTCCAAGTGAAATCAACAAACAGTGACGGAGTATGGGTAAACAATATCCGTACACTTTCCATCAAGGTCATTCCTACCTTTTGGGAGACTCCTTGGGCTTTACTGGCATATCTTGCAGCATTCATCCTTCTCACAGGATTAATTCTGTATATCTTCTCTTACATCTATCGACTGCGTCACCAAGTGAATATGGAACAGCAATTATCAAATATCAAACTGAAATTCTTTACCGATATTTCACACGAGCTACGCACACCATTGACTCTTATCTCCAGTCCGGTCAGTGAAGTTCTGGAGGACCAGACCATTTCTCCTTCCGTGCGGGAACACCTGACCGTTGTACATAAAAATACGGAACGTATGTTGCGTCTTGTCAATCAGATACTCGATTTTCGGAAGATACAGAATAAGAAGATGAAAGTAATGGTTGAACAAACAGAATTGATTGCTTTCCTGATGAAAATTACAGAAAATTTCCGTCTGATAGCTGAAGAGAAACAAATAGACTTCACATTCAAAGCTGATCAAGAAGAAGTATATATATGGATAGACAGGGACAAAGTGGAAAAAATAGTATTCAATCTGTTATCCAATGCATTCAAATATACTCTACCTGGGAAAACCGTAAAGATTACAGTACAGAAGTCGGATCAGCATATCCGCATTTCCATTATTGATGAAGGTATCGGTATTGCTCCTGATAAGATAGGCTCTCTTTTCAAACGCTTTGAGACACTAAGCAAGAACAACAATATTCTGCAACCTTCATCAGGCATAGGTTTATCACTCGTCAAAGAATTGGTGGATATGCATCACGGAGATATAGAGGTCAAGAGCCAACCGGGAACGGGTAGCGAATTCAGTGTAACTTTACCTTTGGAACGTGAAGTGTTTGAGAAAGATGCACAGGCCGAATTAATCCTTGCTGATAGTTCGGACAATACAGAATATATTACCACAACTGTAGAGAACGGTATAACTGAATCTGGAAACAGCTCGGAAGAGGATTTTTTATCCATTTTAATCGTAGAAGATAATCGTGAGCTGAGAAGCCTGCTCAGAAATATACTATCAAAGAAATACACTATCCTGGAAGCAGCAAACGGAGCAGAAGGTTTGAAACTTGCATCGGAAGCCATACCCGATATGATAATCAGTGATGTAATGATGCCTGTCATGGATGGATTGGAAATGATTAAACGTATCAAGGAAAACAAAGATATCTGCTATGTTCCAATCATTCTTCTATCAGCAAAAGCATCATTGGATGACCGTATCACCGCTTTGGAACAAGGTATCGATGATTACATTACGAAACCATTCAGTTCTTCGTACCTCAAAGCCCGTATTGCTTCTCTGTTTACCAAGCGTAAGCAGTTACAGGAAATATTCATGAAGCAGTTATCAGCAAACAATGAAACCGATAATTCTAAGGAATGGACTCCTTCGGAACCCGAAGTGATGCCGCATGATAAGTTATTCATGAAAGAAGTGATGGATTTCCTGGAAGAGCAAATAGATAATCCGGATCTGGTGATCGACGATTTCGCCAACAAGCTACTGCTAAGCCGGAGTATTTTCTACCGGAAGCTTAAGTCCATTGTAGGAATGCCTCCGGTAGATTTTATCAGGGAAATTCGTGTAAAAAGAGCCGCCCAGCTGATCAGAAGTGATGTATACAACTTCTCTCAAATAGCTTATATGACCGGTTTCAGCGATCCGAAGTATTTCAGCAGATGCTTCAAAAAACACATGGGAGTTACTCCAAGTGAGTATAAAAACTCCATTAATAACGAGGATAATAATCCGGATCAATAAAAGACAAAGTTCTTTATAGCAAGTCCCTGACTCTGTCCACGGAACAGGAAATAAATTTTGGACTTATCTTTCACTGCTCCACTGACCTCAAAGGCTTGCTTCTCCCATTCTCCCGGAGTCTGGTTCTGATTTATCGGGCAAGTGGCTATCAACTTCCCATCGAGACTTCCCTCCCTTATCTCAATCACTGTTCCGGGAGTTTCCGCCTGAAGTTCGATAGTTACTTTTTGAGGGTTCTGCTTAAAGCACATATTATTGAATACGAGCCAGTTTCCATCCCGTACTCCGGAAATAAACTGCATAGGGCGTTTTGCTACCGGACGTACTAATTTCATTCCTTCACGATCATCATACTGAGAAAAGTCTATCTCGGTAAATGCATCGTAGTGATTTCCCCTGCGATTACTTTCTAATTCAAAATAATCAAAATCGGCATAGCCGCCAGTAGCACCTTTATTCAAGTTATAACAACATAAAGCATGACGGATACCCAGAAATCCCCAGAAGTTAGAAACTCCTTCCGGCCCCAAACGGTTATATTCAAGATTATCCAGACTATAATAAAACAGTAAAGATCCTTGCTTTGTCACTTCAGTGCGCAGGTATATCTTATCAGTTTTGACAGGAAGACTATCGACAACAGTCTCTCCTTCTCTTCCTCCCTGCCTCATCTCAAGCCAAAAGCCATCCGCCTTCTTCCGTACTCCCAGTTGGTACATGACTCTCCCCATTATACCATTTCCGGCAAAATCCCCTTCACGGAGTCCGGTCAAATCTAATGAAACAGTTCCGGTACTATAAGGTCCAGACACTTTCTGTGTCAGAGAATTACGCGCCCATTCAAATCCCTTTGCATACTGCGCATAAATCCTAAAATAGCCGGGACGATCCGTCAGGCTCCATTTATCTTTCCGGGGTACATGATTGAATTCCCACACATGAGCCAGTTTTGAAGAACTGAAATCATCCGAATGTTGGGGAAATGTAATCTCTTGCTTGGCCTTGACTGCCGGTTTTCTATAAGTTACCACTCCTTTTCCCGGTTTACCTTCCGGGCCTACCACCGGCCAATCCTCTTTCCATTTCATCGGATACAGCATCACACACCTACCCATATAATCCCTGTCCTGGAAAGTATAAGCCCACGACTCGCCTTCAAGTGTCTCCACATATCCGCCCTGATGTACACCGGCATCAGCATAGTTGATATCATCATCAATAAGGACCTTTGTTTCATACGGACCGTAAAGATTACGGGAGCGGCTAATCATCTGCACCCCATTGTATCCCAATGCCGGATTAAATATATAATACCAGCCATTCCTTTTATAAGTGTGACATCCTTCAAAAAGATATTCATATCCCTTGGGAGCTGTTATAATCAGGGTACCCTCATCGTTAGGATCCAGTACACCGGTTCCATCATCTTTCAAACGTGTCAGGTATATTTTCGTCTTTCCATGTGTGACATATTTCTTACCATCATCATCAATGAAAAATCCCGGATCATACAAACGCTTGTCAAACTTATGCATTGAATACGGCCCTTCCGGTTTATTACTCTTAAACATTACAAAACCATCATCGGCAATATTAACTCCTATATAATAGGTGCCATCATGATATTTAATGGAAGGAGCCCAACACAAACGACTATACGCGGTCTGCTCATTCTCCATCCTATATTGAGGACGGAAAGTGATGCTGTCGTAGGCATGCCCTATGATACGCCAATTTATAAGGTCTTTAGAATGACAGATAGGAATACCCGGCATAGCAACGAATGAGGAACTGACCATATAAAAGTCTTCACCTACCCGTATAATGTCAGGGTCGGGATAATCGGCATTAATCACCGGATTGGTATAAGTACCGTCTCCATTGTCAGACGACAAAGAAGCTGTAGTTTGTACGGGAACAGTGCACGACTGTACCATGAGTATGCAACAAAGCATTAACAACGCGGAAAAGCCATCCGCTATTTTTCCTGTAGTAATAGATAAGTTATACATCTTACATAAATATATAAAGTGAGGATGCAAATATATGCGGTACAGGGCCATCAAGAGGGGATAAACCGGTAATATACGTGCACTTTTTAGGCACACGGATATATAAAAAACTCCCGATTAAAAGTTCTGACTCTTAACCGGGAGCTTTTTATTTTCAATAGATAGGTTTATTATATCTTTATTCTTCGTACATCTTATCTATCACTTCCTTGTAATTCTTTGCAACTATAGGACGCTTCAACTTCAAAGTATTAGTCAGTTCGCCACGTTCCATACTGAAAGGTTCGGGCAAAAGTGTGAAACGTTTCACTTGCTCATAGTGGGCAAACTGTTGCTGCAAGGTATCTATGCGAGCACGGAACAAACCGAGAATCTTAGGATGTTGCAGCAGTTCTTCCATATTCTTATATTCAATGCCTTTTTCCTTGGCATAATCTTTCACAAAACCATAGACCGGTACAATAAGGGCAGACACAAATTTACGCTGGTCGGCAATAATGGCAATCTGATCGATATAACGATCAATAGCCAGTTTCGTTTCTAAAGCTTGCGGACTGACATACTTACCATTGGAAGTCTTGAACAAGTCCTTGATACGCTCAGTCAGATAAAGTTGGTCACCCTTCAGATAGCCGGCATCACCGGTATGGAACCAACCATCTTTATCAATAGCAGCGGCAGTAGCCTCCGCCTTCTTATAATAGCCTTTCGTGATAGTCTTTCCACGCAGAAGTATTTCATTCTCGTCACCGATTTTCACTTCTACATCAGGCATCACGGTGCCTACGGAACCAATTTCATAACCCTGGTTAAGGAAACAAGAAACAGTAGCAGTCGATTCGGTCAGACCATAGCCAACCAACATATTGATACCTACCGAATGAACAAATTCACAGATTTCATCAGGTACGGCAGCTCCAGCAGTAGGGAAAAAGTTACCGTTCTCAATACCAATCGTCTTTTTCAGTAAAGCATAAACCGTCTTTTCGTAGAATTTATATTTCAGTTGATTCATCAACGGCGGAGTTTTACCTTTACGCAGATAATCGATGTTGTGTATCTTACCCACCTTGATGGCATCCAGCATCATAGCTTTCTTCAACCCCGTTTCCTGAGCAATCTTCTCCTGCACACCGGCATATACTTTTTCCCAGAAGCGGGGAACACTGCACATCAATGTCGGACGGATTTCTTTAATGGTAGTCTGGATATCTACCGGACGGAGGTTGATGCAAATCTGCACACCTTTATGGATACAAAGATATGTCCATGCTTTCTCGAAGACATGTGTCAAAGGAAGGAAGTTCATGGACACATCTTGGTCACTCATATCTACCAGACGGATATCATGGATACGGAAGGCCTCTATATAGTTAGAATGATGCAACATCACCCCCTTCGGTTCACCAGTTGTACCGGATGTATAAAGAATATTGGCAAGGTCATCATCCGATGCACGGGAAGTACGTTCTTCCACTATATCGTTGTTCGGCAAACCTTTTCCTGTTTCCAGGAATTCGTCAAAATAAATAGAAGTCATGTCACGAGGGTCGCGTACTACAGCACGGTCGAAAATGATCAATTGCTGTAATGATTGGCAAAAGCCAAATACACTGAAAGCTGCATCATACTGGAATTGCTCGCCTACAAAGATATAACGTATCTGAGCATCATTGATAATGTACTGCGCTTGTGCAGGTGAACTGGTAGCATACAGAGGTATGGTCACCGCACGATTAGCAAATGCCCCGAAATCTACATAAAGACATTCTGGTTTATTCTGAGAAAAGATTCCTATGTTTTCTTCCTCCTGCACTCCTAACTCTACGAGTGCATTCGCAACTTGTCGAACTGTCTGTGAGAATTGATTCCAAGTAATGGGTATCCACTGCGACGTTTCGTAATCCCTGTATTTCAGAGCCACCTTGTCGCCATACTTCTCTGCCCGTCGATGTACGAGGACAGATAAATGATGATAAGTCATATTATTCATATATTGGTAAATACGGCACAAAGGTAGTGGTTTCATTTGAAACTATTTCTATATTGAGAATTAAATATTTAGTATATATTTCCGCAATACTAGTACTATCCTACTATAAAAAGAAGTGATTACCCTACATTTTTGTTCGTTTTTCCAAAGAAATACAAATATATGTATATATTTGCATCCGATAGTTTTTAAATATCAATACAATAACTTAACAGACATGAAAAAGATTCTAGCATTAGTCGCCATATTGGCGATAGGTTTAGGGAGTATCAACGCACAAGATAACCTCAGATGGGGTGTCACGGCAGGTATGAATGTAAGCAGCCTCAACGTAACCGGATTGGACAGTCGCGTAGGTTTCCATGCAGGCGTTAAGGCTGAATTGGGACTGCCTCAGTTTACGGAAGGTCTTTATATGGATTTCGGAGCACTGCTTTCGCTAAAAGGCGCCAAAGTTGAAGCAGGCAGTATGGCTAGTTTCAAGATCAACCCGTACTATTTGGAAATTCCGGTACATATTGGCTATAAATATGCTGTAAATGATAATTTCTCTTTGTTTGCCAATGCAGGCCCTTACATTGCAATCGGTCTGTTCGGCAAAGCAAAAATTACTGCCGACGGCAGTTTGGTAGATGGAGGTTCCAAGGTTTCCGAATCAGAGAACGTGTTTGGCGATGACGGATTCAAACGTTTTGACCTTGGATTGGGACTGAAAGCAGGTATAGAAATCAGTAAGAAGTATCAGTTCTCCATCGGCTACGACTTCGGATTCATTGAAGCTGAGGAATTGATGGGCTGCAAGAATAGAAACCTAATGATTTCTTTAGGACTTATGTTTTAATGATATCAAGAATAAAAAAAGGCGTTGAATAACGCCTTTTTCAACATACTCAATCCTTATATTTACAATTACATAAACCAAATTAAAGACTTAATTACATGAAAAAGATTTTAGTAATATTCGCATTATTAGCGGTAAGTTTCGCAAGTGTAAATGCACAAGAGAACCTCAAATGGGGAGCAACTCTCGGTATGAACTCCAGTAATTTTTCCGGTGATGCATTCAGTAGTAAAGTAGGATTCCATGCCGGAGTCAAGGCTGAAGTGGGATTGCCACAAATAGCCGAAGGAGTATATTTGGATTTAGGTGCCCTATTGTCACTAAAAGGTGCAAAAGTTAATCTTGGTTCCTACGATATCAAGTATAATCCTTGCTATTTAGAAATTCCCGTACACATGGGTTATAAATATGCAGTGAATGAAAATTTCGCTGTTTTCGGCAATGCAGGTCCTTATGTCGCTATCGGTCTCTTTGGCAAAGTTAAAACAGATGGAATCGAATCATCAGATCCTTCTGATAATGTTTTTGATGAAGATGGTGGTGGCAT
The DNA here is from genome assembly GCF_000526555.1 of Bacteroides sp. 14(A). Taxonomy (NCBI): domain Bacteria; kingdom Pseudomonadati; phylum Bacteroidota; class Bacteroidia; order Bacteroidales; family Bacteroidaceae; genus Bacteroides; species Bacteroides sp. 14(A). The sequence goes on from NZ_JAGH01000002.1 coordinate 46,118, forward strand.
GAAACGTTTTGATCTCGGCCTCGGGCTGAAGTTCGGTGTAGAATTCTGCAAAAAGATTCAGGTTGCTTTCGGATATGACTGGGGATTAATAGATAACGCCGATCACATAGATAACAAGAACCGTAACATGATGATTTCCTTGAGTTATATGTTCTAAAAATATTAAATGCTCTTCCCCCTTCCGCACTCTGCCCCTCTCTATATTTATCTGCAGCAACAGTGGAAGGGGATTTTTATCCTATCGATTAAGCATATTTCAGTATTTATCCGTAAGTTTGCATCACAATAATTTAACTGATTGAGATATGGCTTACGATATACCGACAATGGTTTCTGAGGCGACCGGAGTTCTTAAATCTCTGATTGCTATCCCTTCTCTTAGCCGCGATGAAGAAAAAGCGGCTGATTATCTACAGAATTATATAGAGTTGCAAGGCATGGCAACCGGACGAAAAGGCAATAACGTATGGTGTCTTAGTCCGATGTTCGACTTAAATAAGCCTACCTTGTTACTGAATTCACATATTGATACAGTGAAAGCTGTGAACGGCTGGCGGAAAGATCCGTTTACCCCAACCCTGGAAAATAATGGAAAACTATACGGATTGGGTAGCAATGATGCCGGTGCAAGCATTGTCAGTCTGTTGCAAGTCTTTTTGCAACTTTGCCGCACCACACAGAAGTATAATCTCATCTATCTCGCTTCCTGCGAAGAAGAAGTTTCCGGAAAAGGAGGCATCGAATGTGTATTGCCTGAACTTCCTCCGATACATTTTGCTATTGTAGGCGAACCTACCGAGATGCAACCTGCCACTGCGGAAAAAGGATTAATGGTACTGGACGTGACCGCTTACGGAAAAGCCGGACATGCCGCACGCAATGAAGGAGACAATGCCATATATAAAGTATTGGAAGATATCGCCTGGTTCCGCGACCATCATTTTGAAAAAGTATCTCCATTATTAGGTCCTGTAAAGATGAGTGTAACGCAGATCAATGCAGGCACGCAACACAATGTAATCCCAGACCGTTGTACGTTTGTGGTAGATATTCGCAGTAATGAATGTTATAGTAATCAGGAACTGTTTGCCGAAATACAAAAACATATTTCTTGCGAAGCTAAAGCACGTTCGTTCCGCTTAAGTTCTTCTCATGTAGAAGAAAGACACCCAATAGTACAGCGTGCCGTGGCAATGGGGCGTGTTCCTTTTGGTTCTCCTACCCTCTCCGACCAGGCACTGATGTCATTCCCCTCTCTCAAAATGGGACCGGGAAAAAGCAGTCGTTCCCATACAGCAGATGAGTTTATTTTCATTCAGGAAATAGAAGAAGCGATAGGGTTATATCTGAAACTATTGGACGGAGCTATCTTATAATTCGTCAGTTTCTACTTTCTTTCATAACACATGAACAACCTTTCCTATTTAGGCTGTTCCATTTAATCATGCTCTTTATCGATTTAAAAGCGTACGGAGAGCCGGAATTTTCTTTTTAAGATTTCCTTTTTGGATATATAGTACTTTTTCTCTAATATTGTATCATCTTTGCTTTGAATTACTAATCCTAATTAGAATGATATCACACAGATTTCTTTTTCTCCTGTTGCTGTTGTTGCCCATCCATAATTCGGTGGCACAAGAAGAGACATTTGAACCGTTGTTTGAAAACATTGATATCACTAAAGGACTACCTCATAATACAGTTCAAAAGATCTTTCAGGATTCCGAAGGCTATATGTGGTTTGCAACTAAAGATGGACTATGCCGGTATGATGGCTATAATTTTATTGTTTACTGCGAGTCATTAGTTAAAGAATCTATTTCCAACAGTAAGGTACGTTGCATAGCTGAAGATGCTCATAAAAATATATGGGTAGGAACCGACAATGGCCTTAATTGTATAAATCTTCTCAGCCAGCATATTCTTTCTTTCTTCCCTAACGAACTTTCCCCACTAAAAAGCAATAAGATTAATGAACTCTATTTTGATCCCTCCACCCATTTATTGTGGATTGCAACAGATAAAGGAATTACATGGTATGATACAGATTCCAGAAAATTTATAGCTCCGGAAAACCACAGAGCTTTCAATGAGGAAACCAATACCGTAGGGAAATATGGTGACAAAGAAATATATATTGGCACACATAATGGATTATACATTTATGATATTCATACCAAAAATGTACGACGCATCCAGTTAGAGCATGGAGGTGGCAATATTAATGTACTTTCTGTCTGGCAAGATACAGCAGGAGACACTTGGATTGGAAACAATTTAGCTTTGTTGGCTAAAGTACCCAAAGGTGGAAGCGTTATCTCACTTCTTCCATTCGGACAGGTACGTATGAACGACGATCAGAATATCTGTTGTATTATAGAACAAAAAGAGATTCTGTGGTTGATCAGTAAACGGCGGGGAATCTTCTTTTATAATAAACAGACCGGGCAATTACTCAAGACACGGAATACCTATTCTCTGAATCCTCTCGGAACAGATGTGAAAGAAAGGATCATGCTTACCAGCGGTTATAAAGATAATAATGGGAATATTTGGGTGGGATCATATTATATGGGACTCTTTCTCCATTCACGTTATATGAATCATTTCACTCACATCCCAATCGAACGGACTGGTAAAGCCTCCACTGGAATAATCGGATCAATGGTACCCGATGGGCAAGGAATATGGCTTGGAAGTGATGATCTTGGAATCACTTATTACAACCCGGTTACGAGGACTCAACAATATTATGAGTTATACAACGGAGAGACTCCTCTAGTGGAATGTAAGCCTCTGTTAATTCATAAGGGTGCGTTATGGGTTGGTACAGAATCTCATGGCATCCACCTTTTTGATTTGAAAACAAAGCAACTCATCGGACATTATACAGCTACTTCACAAACCGGACGCATTCCCGGAAATCGAGTGAACTGTGCATTGCAGGATTCCAATGGATATATTTGGATTGGTTTTAACGGCGGTCCGGGTGGCATTTGCCGTTTCAACGAACAGAATGAAAGCTTTACGACTTTCTATCCATCAAACAGTTCTCATAAGGTAAGAGACGTGTATTTTATCTATGAAGCTTCCGATAATGAGCTATGGATTGGTACTCGTAATAATGGTCTGTTCTGCTATAATATCGCAGAGAATGTTTTCACACCTATTCCTGTTATGGGTAGAGAAGATTTGTCTGTCAGTTACATTTATAAAGACAAGAAAGATCGTATTTGGATAGGAACATTCGGACAAGGACTGGTCTGTATGGACAGTTCGGGTGAAGTGAAGCAGGTATTCAATACAAATAGCGATCACATTGGTAACAACATTTGCGGTATACTGGAGGATAATGACGGTCGTATCTGGATCAGCTCATTTTATGAAATAGCTTATTATAATGAAGAAGACCATACATTTATAAGATATGATGCTTACAATGGATTTCCATTGTTGCACGTAAAGTCTATGTCTTGTTTTGTTTCAGAACGCAATTTGCTATACTTTGGGGGAAGTAACGGTCTAGTTGAAGTCGTTCCAAAAGATGTGATGCATGTTAATAAAAAGGCTCCTAAGGTTGTTCTGACAGATTTTCTAGTTCATAATCAGTCAATAGATACTCTATCCCGTAAAAATATACGTACCCACCACAGGGTTGAACTTAAGTATAATCAAGATAATCTTACTTTTGCTTTCGCTGCATTAAGCTATATCTATCCGGACAAGAACCTGTATCGTTACCGATTACAAGGTATCGACAAGGAATGGAATTTAGCCGGTACACAAAGACAGGTGACTTATAGTAACCTGGGAGCAGGTGAATATCAGTTCCAGGTCTGTGCTTGCAACAGTAATGGAACCTGGTCTGAACCGTCCAATCTGCTTTCTGTCATTATTAAACCTGCACCATGGCGTACATGGTGGGCTTATCTGGCATATACGATTGTAATACTTGCATTGTTGGCCTTGTTCTTTTACTACCTGCGCATTAAGATGCAGTTGGAACACGACTTAGAGATCAAGAATATAGAAAAGAAGAATTTAGATAAGATGCATAAATTCCGACTTGATCTTTTTACAAACTTTTCCCATGAGATACGTACTCCACTGACACTGATTTCCGGTTCATTGACTGACCTATTGGCATCTAACACTCCTTCACAGATGGAAAAAGGAGTATTACAGGGAGTTCAACGCAATGTCATGAAAATTATGAAGTTAGTAAATCAGTTGATGGATTTTCGCAAGCATGATGAAGGGCGTATGGAATTATTAGCATCCAAACAACACCTGATTCCTTTTATCAAGGAGGTGATACTTGCTTTTAGCGAATTGTCCAGAATCCAAAATCATCCATTAAAGATACATTTACCTGAAACAGAGCTAATAGCCTGGTATAATCCTCAGCTACTGGAGAAAGTCTTTTATAATGTCCTGATGAATGCTTTCAAGTATTCCAATGAAGAAAGTGTCATCTCCCTAAACGTTGATGTGATAACTTTGAATAAGTCACCCTATCGGGAACGGGTAGATGAACGGGTAAAGGAAGCTATACTTATTTCTGTATTCAATGAAGGAGATATTATTCCGGAAGATAAACTTGAAGATGTTTTCGAACCTTTCTATCGGCTTAAAAACACAAAGAGCCAGCAGGGAACAGGGATCGGTCTAAGTTTCAATCGTATGATCATGCGCCTGCATCATAGTGATATTTGGGTTGAAAATATCGGCGACACAGGTGTTGTATTCAAATTCCTGATTCCAATAGGTAAAGACCATTTGCGGGAAGATGAGTTATGCGATGAAACAGAACAGGAACATCGTTTGATTCTGACTCCTTCAGTCGCTCCCAAAACAGAGCCTGCTATGGAACGCCCAAAGGTGGAAAAAGAGCTTAGAACTTTGTTAGTTGTAGAAGATAACAATGAGATCAGACAGTATCTGAAAAGTAAGCTTGCCACTATATACAATGTATTCGATTGTGATAATGGCCATGAAGCATTAGAAATCATACACCGGAGAGAGATCGACTTGGTCATCAGTGATGTAATGATGCCGGTTATGGACGGAATAGAACTCTGTAAAGCTATAAAAAGTAATATTGAGATTAATCATATTCCAGTAATCTTACTGACAGCACATGTATCGGACACACACGTAAAAGACGGATTGTCTTCGGGTGCCAATGATTATATATTCAAACCGTTTAATTTTGATTTATTATTGGCGCGTATTCAAAACTTATTAGATAACAATGAACGGTTACGACAATCTTTCCAGAAAAGAATCAGTCCGAAAGATATGAACGTAGAGGTAACTGACTATGATGAGCAATTTTTGCAGAAATGCTATGACTTTCTGCGAAAGAACCTTACTAATTCAGAACTAACCATTGAGGATTTCGGGAAAGAGTTAGGAGTAAGCCGTGTGCATCTCTATCGTAAGATAAAGTATCTTACGAATTTATCTCCCAGCCGTTTCATTCTAAATGTAAGACTTAAAGTGGCAGCTGATTTGCTTCGTCAGGAAGGTGTTTCTGTTTCTGATGTCTGCTATCAGGTCGGCTTTAATAACCTTTCTTATTTTACTCGCACTTTTAAGGAAAGCTATGGCGTTTCACCATCCGACTACCAGCATAAATAATTGAATAAATACAGAAATATCCGATTATTAAGCGATTATATCATGTTCTTGTATCATTTGTGTTAATATCCGTAACATAGCTTCAAACAAAAAAGTAGTTCTGCGCATACCTTTGTCAGCGAACAATCGGAGTTAAATCCGGCTATTCTGAAACTTTAAATGATACGATATGCAAAAGACACTTTTTAGTATTCTGGTTTTATTAGTCTGTATAAGTCATCCGTCAAAGGCTACGTCTTTTATATATAATGTAACAGACTATGGAGTGAAAGCCAATTCAGGAAGATCCGAGACAGCTTCCTTACAGAAAATTATTGACTTATGTTCCACAAATGGAGGAGGTACGGTATGTATACCTACAGGTACTTATATCAGTGGAACATTATTTCTGAAAAACAATGTAATGCTCTTTTTAGATCGTGGAGCCGTACTGAGAGGAAGTTCGGACCTAAATGAGTATCCTGAACTTAGAACTCATCGTAAGGGACTTATTCATGCAGAAAATGTCCATAATACAGGTATTTGTGGGAGTGGAGTGATCGATGCGAATGGCAATGATACTGTTTTTCATGGAGGTGCCAAATCCCCAGACCGTATTTATGCCGCTAATTTTGAAGGATGTTCACAAATAGATATTCGTAATGTAAGCCTGATCAATGCCTCTTATTGGACTTTGCGTATCAGCGATTGTGACCATGTACAAATAAGAGGGATTACAATTCGTTCTACCAGCTATTTTAATAATGATGGAATAGATCTCGATGGGCGAAATATTACCGTATCCGATTGTATAATCGATTGTATTGATGATGCGATATGCTTGAAGAGCTACTACAAAGAACGCCCTTGTGAAAATATTGCCATTTCCAATTGTATTGTTTCCAGTAATTGTAATGCTATAAAATTGGGAACAGCTTCCAGAGGTGGATTCAAGAATATTGCCATATCCAACTGTGTTATAAAGCGCCCGGAACAAAATGATTATTTTGATTATAAAAAGTATACTATACCTGGTGTAACAGCCAATTATACAAACAATTCGGGCATTGCATTGGAAATGGTCGATGGAGGAACAATGGAGCAAATAGTGATTAATAATATCACCATGTTCAATACATTGACCCCTATATTTATTCGTTACGGACAAAGACATAGTCCGCTGGTTGGTACAATGAAAGAAATAGTAATCAGTAACATTACGGCCACAAGCAATAGCCTGATGAGTTGTTCCATTACAGGTATTCCCGATCAGTATGCAGAAAATATAAAGTTGAGCCATATAATACTGAATTGTCCTGGTGGCGGGCGTAAAGAACATACACTACGCACTATCCCCGAAGTGGAAAACAGCTATCCGGAAAATAAGATTTTTGGTGCAAACTTACCGGCATATGGCTTTTTTATCCGTCATGTACGCCATCTGACCTTAGAAGATATACAAGTTAATTTAGACAATAAAGATGATAGGCATGCGCTGTACCTTGACGATTGCCGTGATATTACCATAGATAAAGTGAAAACGATTTCGCACCTGAGCGAATCTGCCTATATCAGGACAAATAATGTGGAAAATCTTATGATCAGAGGATTCTCAACAGAAAATGCTCTACCGTCTTTTTTGGAAAACAGCGGCAAATCTTCCGGTATAAAGTTGATTGGCAATGATTTCAGTAAGGTATCCCAGTTGTACAATGAAGAAATCGGGCAAGAGGTAAAAGAAGCCGGTAATCTATTTGAAAACAAATAAAAACTTAAGTATATATGAAAATTATGAAGCGCTATATTCAAGTAATATTCATCTGCTGGTTATCCATAAATTCCATAACTGAAGTTTACGGAAAGGACCCGATAGGCATATCTTTAGTAAAGTGGAGTTTTCGTACACAGACTGCTATATTATGTGATATGGCAAAAGAAAACGGAGCTGTAGCTATTGATATGGTAGATCCGGAAAAGTGGGACATTGTGAAAGAGAAAGGACTAACCGTTGCCATGGCTGATGGTATAGATATGGGAATCGAACGAGGATTTTGCGACCGGAGGTGGCATTCATCACTAATTGAAAACTATAAACGCTTCATTCCCCTATTAGCAGAAAAAGGAATTAAGCAAGTGGTATGTTATTCTGGAATAAATACGGACTTATCGGATGAAGAGGCTTTGGAAGCATGTGTGGAAGGATTAAAGCCCCTATTGGATATCGCAGAAAAAGCAAATGTGACTTTGGTAATGGAGTTACTCAGCAGCCGTAATACTGAAGAGATTTTCACAAAACAGCGTTTCTCTTATTATCAGTGTGATAATCCGGAATGGGGAGTAGCATTATGTAAAAAACTAAACTCACCGAATTTCAAACTTTTATATGATGTCTGGCATATGAACGATATGGGACGTGATATAATGAGTGATATAAAAAAATATCATTCTTATATTTCTCATTATCATATTGCGGGCATTCCAGAACGGAAAGGACTTAACCGGACAGACTCCTTTAATTATCAACAGTTCATGAAATTGCTGAAAAAGGTCGGTTACCAAGGTTATGTTGGATTAGAACCCGACAGGATAGAAAAGAATTTGAAAAGTACTATTCAAGAAAGTATAACCCTATTAAAAAATAAATAATGATGAAACAAATCTCTTTAATGATCACATCTGTGGCGTTGACATTTGCTATGAATATCTGCGCTCAGCAATCACCTTGGGATAAAGCAGATGCCATCGTGCAGAGCCTAGATCCTGTGACATTTCCCGACAAAACTTATGTCATCACGGACTTTGGTGCAGTCGGAGACGGAAAAACATTGTGTAAAGAAGCCTTTGAAAAGGCTATTACAATTTGTAGCGACAACGGTGGAGGAAAAATCACTGTTCCTGCAGGTACTTACTATATGAATGGGCCTCTGGTCTTCAAAAGCAATGTAAATGTACATCTGGAAAAAGGAGCGATACTTGATTTCAGCACTAATGAAAGTGACTATTTACCGGCTGTCATTACTCGTTGGGAAGGTACCGAGCTGTTCAACTATTCTCCGCTGATATACGCATATCATGTGCAGAATATAGCTCTGACAGGTGAGGGCACCGTAAATGGAAATGGCTCAAAAAAATTCTCACCATGGAATAATATTCAGACAGTAGAACAGGAAATGCTTCGTAAGATGGGGCGTACCAATGTACCGGTTTATCGTCGTATATTCGGCGAAGGCTATAAACTTCGTCCCGGTTTTATCGAACCTTTTGGCTGTGCTAATGTAAGAATAGAAGGCGTCACTATCATGGATTCTCCGTTCTGGGTGATTCATCCTATTTTCTGTAACAATGTAATTGTCCGTAATGTAACAGTTGACAGTCATAATTATAATAATGATGGTTGTGATCCGGAATCCTGCCGGAACGTACTGATTGAAGGTTGTACTTTCTCCACAGGCGACGATGCAATAGCCATCAAATCAGGACGGGATAATGACGCATGGCGCATCGGTCAGCCGACGGAAAATGTTGTGATACGTAATTGTTCTTTCCGCTCTAAAATTAATGGTGTATGTATTGGTAGCGAGATTGCCGGTGGAGTCCGGAATATCTTTATTGAAAATATTACAATTCCGAAGTCCTCCAATGCCATCTATTTCAAATCGAATCTTGACCGTGGAGCTTACATACAGGATGTATATGTACGTAATGTACAAGCAGATACAGTACGTACTGCCCTGATACGTTTTGAACCGAACTATAAAGGGGAACGCTCAGCTTTCCATCCAACGTTATTTGACTCATTCTTGATTGAGAATGTAACCTGCAAGCAATCCAATGAATGTGGTATTTACATGGCCGGTTTTGCAGAACGTCCTCTTCAGAACATTGTATTGAAAAACGTAACAATCGGTAAAGTACCTACCCCCTACTGTTTCCAGAACGGAGAAAATATTCGATTTCAAAGTGTAAAGGTAAACGGTAAAAAGCTGGATGAAAAACCGACTCCCAAAGAATTGGTGAAGCTTAGAGTACTTTAATCTGTATAACTTTAATCTAATCACATCATGAAACGATTTATAGCAGGGCTGTTGATGAGTGGATTAATGATTCCACAGTTGGGGGCGATCGTCCCTCCATCTTGTTTCAATGATAGTCATGATATAACTTCATTAACATCCTGGGGACCTTATTCAAAGCGTTATGCAGGAATTTCGCATATACCTGACATAAAGAAAGGAATACGCTTTGACTTTTCTGTAATGCCCGGTTATTACCGAAACCGGCAGTTGGTTCCGCATGTCCTTTTTGAATCGTCCTATTATCCATGGAATATAAATCCTTCCATGAATCGCATCACCTATCGCTATGAGTTGGAGTGGAAAGACCGGGTATTTACAGATGTTACTTATTATATATTGGATGAAAGCAGCACACTGGTAGGCATACGTTGTGTAAACAATACGGAGACTTATCAAAATCTGGCCCTGAATCAAATGGCCTATATCGATTATCCGGAAGCACACCCACAGGTGAAAGCTTCAGGAGCTTCTCGTTTGCAATGGTATAGTGCGATAGATTATACAGAGAATGAACCTGCTTTTAAAACTCCTCAGTATGGACTGGTGTACGACGGGTGGTACAGAAATGAAGAACGTAGCAGTTTTTCACTGGATGGGTCCGTTTTGGGAAAAGGATTTGGAAAAGACGCGGGCGACCGGGTAAGCTACCGGATAGATATACCTTCAGGTATGGAAGATGGGGCTATAGGATTCAGATATAAAGTTGAAAAAGGGAAAACTGCAACTTTACGTTTGAAAGGACTGACTGATGAAGTGGTAAAATTCACCGGAACCGGAGATTTTACAATTCTCCCGATCTCCTATTATGGCAGAAAGAGTGGTGAATACATTCTGGAACTTATTTCCGAAGGAACTGCCGAGATTTGTTTGGACGGATTCTTTATCGGGACTGCTGAAGATATGGGCAAACTGAAGTTTACCCCCACCGCAATACCTTTTACACCAATAATTGAAGTGGGAAACGAGAAGCAGGATTTCATATTAAAATATGAAGATTGTGAAAATTTCTATGGAGTAGCCTGGAATTATAAAGAATCGTTTATCCGGGAAGTGCTGAATAGTGAATTAGAGTCATTTTTCCGAAAGAAAACACACGATCATTTAGCCAGAAAACTGATTGGTGACAAACAATGGCACTATACAAATGCTTTTTTGCGACCGGTAGTATTAGCTCCTCATTCAGAACAAACACTGTATATGTTGGTATGTACCGGCAGCCGTGAGAAAGTCAGACAAGATTTAGAGCTTTTTCATTCCACTCCTGAAAAGTTTGTTTCTCTAGCTCAGTCTCAGCAACCGGTGAAACCAGAGGAGGCCCTGCTACCCGGAGGAAAGAAGTATAGTTTTGGGCATCAGTTATTGCAGGCCGCATTACTTTCCAATGTTGTTTATCCGGTTTACACTCAGAAAGAATATATCCGGCATTTTACACCCGGGAAGAATTGGAATAGCCTCTATACATGGGACCTTGGCTTCATCGCTTTAGGCATGATTGATGTGGATATAACGAAAGCCTTCGAATGTATCAGAGCTTATACTACACCGGTGGGAAGTGAATCTGCTTTTATTCATCATGGTACTCCATTGCCTATCCAGATGTATGCTTACTATGATTTGTGGAACAATAGCCAATCGCGTGAAGTACTGAAGTTTCTCTATCCGAGGCTGAAACAATACTTTGATTTTATGTTAGGAAACAACCCGAACTCTACTACGCGCATGAAAGGCTCCGGTCTGCTCCGAACCTGGGATTATTTTTATAATTCCGGAGGCTGGGACGACTATCCACCGCAGCAGGCACTACGCAGTGATAAGAGTCAATATCCGTTTGTAACCCCTGTAGTAACTTCAGCGTATTATCTTCGTGCCGCCAAAATTTTGCGTTTGGCTGCTAAAGAGATGGGATTGAAAGAGGATATAAAGAGCTACGACCGGATTATCAAGAATCTTTCTAAAGCACTGCAAACCTACGCCTGGGATGAAGAGAGTGGTTATTTCGGATATGTGACTCATGATGCATCCGGAGATGCCAAAGCAATTTTCCGATACAAGGATCAGTCCAACTTCAATAAGGGATTAGACGGAGTAACCCCGCTGGCAGCAGGTATTTGTACACCTGAGCAAGTAGACAGGTTGGTGGGACATTTGTTTTCACCGAAAGAATTGTGGACATCTTCCGGTCTTTCAACTGTCGATCAATCGGCCCCTTATTATCAGGCAGACGGATATTGGAACGGAGCAGTCTGGTTTCCCCATCAATGGGTTATATGGAAAGCTCTTTTAGACATAGGAAAAGGTGAACAAGCCTATCAGATAGCACAAACCGCCTTAGACAAATGGGAACAAGAGTGCCAGGAAAGTTATTACACTTTCGAACACTTTATAATTTCCTCAGGAAGAGGAGCTGGATGGCATCAATTTTCCGGCCTTTCTTCTCCTATACTAAATTGGTTTGCTGCTTATTATAAGCCCGGCAAGGTGTCAACCGGCTTTGAAATATGGATTGCCGAGAATCATTTTAATACAGATTATTCTCAGTATCGCGCCAAGATTTCTTTTGACGATTCTACACTGCCTCATGAGCGTTGTATGATTGTATGTATGAATCCGGATCATACGTATGAAGTACAATTCAATGGCAGACCGGTTAAAAGTAAGTCTTATCATACCGGAATGGTGGAAATCACCCTCCCGAATAGCAATAAAACAGGAGTACTTACCATCAGTGCTCTTAAATGATATCGATGTTAATTTTTAATTTTATGGAGACACAACCTATGAAAAGTAAAAAAAATCATTTTAATTCGTAGCCTGTTTACAGTCCTTTTCTGCCTGTCGGCAGTGATGCTGTTTGGTCAGCAAAATAATACAAAACAACCGAGGGCAAAACAGACAGCACAAGTTGGAGGACAACATACCGGTCAGAAAATAGTGACAGGTGTTGTCCGTGATGACAATGGAGATCCTTTGATTGGTGTGAATGTACAAGCGGTTGGTACACAAACGGGTGTCATAACCGATGTAAACGGAAAATATTCAATACAGGTATCTGCCGGCGCAAAACTGTCTTTTTCTTATATTGGATTCCAGACACAGACTCTGTCTGTCGATACGGGTTCGGTGCTCAACGTAAAAATGTCCGAAGACGCTCAATCCTTGGAAGAAGTAGTAGTCATCGGTTATGGTCAAGTGACTAAAAAAGATGCAACCGGAGCAGTGGCAACCCTGAAAGCCGGAAACATGAACAAAGGTGCAATCACCACTCCTCAGGATATGCTGACAGGAAAAGTGCCGGGTTTGCTGATTGTTCCGGGCGATGGGCAACCGGGGTCCGGTACCACCATCCGCATCCGTAACGGCTCCTCTCTATCTGCCAGCAATTCTCCTTTGATAGTGATTGACGGAGTTACTACATCTGATGATGCCGGAGTGGGTATGTCGAACGTACTGGGAGCATTAAATCCCGAGGATATAGAATCATTCAGTGTTTTAAAAGATGCTTCCGCAACAGCCATCTATGGTTCCAGAGCTTCTAATGGGGTCATTATCATCACTACGAAAAAAGGAGGAAGCAAGGCACTGAAAGTGGAATACAGCAGCACATACAGCGCCAACGTAAATTCGGGTAAAGTACCGGTCCTTGATGCCGATGAGTTCCGTGCCTATATTGACGAGTATTATCCGGAAAACACGTTATCCGGGGCAGCAGTTCACAAAGCCATCAATTATACCTATCCGGATGGTACAATAGGATATTATAATACAGACTGGCAAAAGGAAATCTACCGGATAGGTCTGTCTACCGACCAGAATATAGGAATATCCGGAGGAGGTGATAAATATCCTTTCCGCGTATCTCTCGGATATACTGATCAGAATGGTACCTTGAAAGGTTCCAATTTCCAGCGCTTTACCCAGGCAGTCACATTTACTCCTAAATTCTTCGATAAGCATTTAAGTGTGAGTATCAATCTAAAAGCTACAGAGAATAAGAATAAATATGTATCTACCGGAGCCATCAACGCTGCCGCAGCATTTGATCCTACAAAGCCGGTACACTTTTATAATGCCGACGGCTCGATTGATTACAATAAATATAACGGTTATTTTCAATGGCTGAATCCGGATGGTTCTATCAATCGTAATGGCTCGGAGAATCCTGTATCACGACTCAGTGGTTACTGGGATGAGACCCAAGTATTCCGTTCTTTCGGTAATATGCAGCTTGATTATTCCTTTCATTTTTTACCGGAATTACGTGCCAACCTGAACTTGGGATATGATTACACGAAAAATGATGGTGATAAAGGTAATTATCCCGGATCGTACAGTTCGTATACAGATGCCATCTTACCTCCGGGACAAGGAAGGTATACCGATTCTAAATCGACCCGTGAGAATTATCTCTTGGATTTCTATTTGAATTACGTAAAAGATATAAAGGCAATTCGCAGTAAGATTGATGTCATGGCCGGTTATTCATGGCAACATTTTAAAAGAGATGACCAGAGTCAGACCTACTCCAATCCGTTAGAAAATTATGAATCGGTATTTATTTCGGAAAGTGCAGCTCCTAAAGAATATTATTTGATTTCACTTTTTGGACGTTTGAATTATACATTTATGGACAAGTATCTGATTACTTTCACATTGCGTGATGACGGAACTTCCCGTTTCTCTCCTTCTAACCGTTGGGGCCTCTTCCCTTCTGTAGCTTTAGCGTGGAGAATGTCCGATGAAGCTTTTTTCAAGAAATTCGATAAGCTGAGTAACTTAAAGCTACGCGCCAGTTATGGTGTGACGGGACAGCAAAATATTGGTTCAGATTACTATCCTTACATTGCAACCTATAATTTGTCAACCATCACTTCTACTTCACAATATCAGATCGGAGATAAATTCTATCAGATATTGAAACCGGAAGCTTATAATGAAAACATCAAGTGGGAGTCTACCGCCACCTGGAATGTGGCATTGGATTGGGGATTCTTTAATAACCGTTTATCGGGGAGTGTCGACTTGTTCTACAAAGAGACCTCCGATCTATTAAACTCCATTCCCATTCCCGCCGGTTCTAATTTTACGAATAAGATGACCGCCAATATCGGTAATTTGGAGAATAAGGGTGTTGAAATCAACATCAATGCCACTCCTATTGTTACAAAAGACTTTTCTTGGGATATCGGTGTAAACGCTACCTGGAGCAAATCGAAAATTACGAAACTGACCGCCATCTTCAATCCGGACTACGTGGGAGTGCCCACCGGAGGTATCAGCATGGGAACGGGTAATAACATCCAGATACATAGTGTAGGGTATGCTCCTAATACATTCTATGTATATGAACAGGTATACGACGAATATGGTAATCCGGTTCAAGATGCATTTATCGACCAGAATAAGGATGGCATCATCGATGACAAAGACCTCGTACTTAAACACAAATCGCGCCCGGATGTATTCTTCGGATTCAATATGTTATTCCGTTATAAGAATTGGGACTTCGGTTTTAATGCACATGGAAGTATTGGGAACTGGGTATTCAACGATTACAATTCCGCACGCTGTTCAGCCGACTATACATTCAGCAACGGCCAAACAGTACGCAATATACCTGAATTTGTTGTGAAAACTTCAAAGTTCCGCAATCCCATTACCGTCACTCAGGCAAAGAGTGATTTATTCCTGGAAAATGCATCTTTCCTGAAGGTGGATAATATCACCCTGGGCTATTCTTTCAAAAAACTATTTAATAGTAAACTTGGAGGACGTGTCTCATTCACTGCCCAAAATCCATTTGTTATCACAAAATACTCTGGATTAGATCCGGAGGTAAGTAGTGGTATTGACAATAATGCATGGCCACGCCCTCGTATCTTTGTATTAGGTTTGAATCTTAACTACTAAAAAATGATCTGTTATGAAACTAAAATATATTTTACTATCAATACTGTTCCCGGCAATGACGATTCTATTTGCGTCTTGCTTCGATGACCTGAACACTACCCCGCTTGATCCTAAGTTGTATACGGCAGATAAAGCGTATTCTACCCCTGAAAGTTACATGCAGGGATTAGCCAAATTATATGCAGCACTTGGCCTCTCCGGACAAAGCGGACCAGCCAGTGCGGAAATTGCTGATGTGGATGCCGGAACCTCTCCATTCTTACGTACATTCTGGTACATGCAGGAGTTCACTACAGACGAGGTGACATTCACTCAGTCCGACCCGGGATGTCCCGAACTCTCTTACAATACATACAGCACCTTGAACAATCCGATAATTTCAGGTCTCTATTATCGTCTCTTGTTCACTATTACCATGTGCAATGATTATCTGAAACAAACCACAGACGAGCGTTTGAATGACCGTGGAGTAGATGATGCTCTCAGAGCTAACATACAGTATTATCGTTCCGAAACCCGTTTTCTCCGTGCTTTGATGTATTATCACGCTATGGATATGTTTGGGAATACTCCTTTCATTACAGAAAACGATCCAATCGGTACTTATTTGCCTCCACAACGTTCACGTGCCGAACTCTACAGTTTCATTGAGAGCGAACTTCTGGAATTATCAGACGATCCGCATATGACGGAACCAAGACAGAATGAGTATGGGCGTGCCGACAAGGCAGCTGTCTGGATGTTGCTGTCACGCTTATATTTGAATGCAGAAGTGTATATTCAGACACCTAAATATGATGAGTGCATGAAATATGCCCGCAACGTGATCAGTGCAGGATATGATTTATGTCCCAACTATGCAGAACTTTTCATGGCTGACAACGGTGAAAATACAGATGCACGTAAAGAAATGATTTTCACGATCAACTTTGACGGACGCTGGACTCAGTCTTATGCAACACAATTCCTGGTAGCAGGTTCACGAGGTCCCAACGATCCTAACTTTACCCAAACGAGTGGTATCTCAAAGAGTTTCAAAGGTTCTCGCGCTACATTGACTTTCGTCCGTCACTTCTACCCGGGAATTGATGATTTCCTCGGAACAATGGATGAGGTGGTTGATGACGGAAACGGATCATTGGGAAAGTATGTAAACACCTTGGATAACCGGGCTATTTTCTTTACCCCGACTTGCCATTTGCCTATGTCCAAAAATGCCGGTTCGAGCACCTTCATTTATGGCTGGCCTTCCTATAAATGGACCAACCTGACACGTGAAGGCATACCGCCCTCATATACGGATGAAAATGGGAATGTGATTTCTTTGACTGAATATCCAAGTCTGGACTATCCCTTGATGCGCCTTGCCGAAGCCTATCTGAACTACGCTGAAGCTGCGGTGAGAAAATCCGGAGGAACATGTACGGATGCATTGGCTCTGGAAAAGCTCAACGAACTGAGGCATCGCGCAAAAATACAGGCCGAAGATCTGAGCTCTTTCACTCTCGATTATATTTTCGGTGAGCGTTCCCGCGAGCTTTATTGGGAAGCATTCCGCCGCACAGATCTGATCCGCTTTGGTAAATATTCCGGGAATGATTATACATGGGAATTCAAGAATGGAACTTTCCCCGGTTCTGCCGTTCCCAAATATAGAGAACTGTTCCCTATACCCGCTTCAGATATAGGTGCCAATCCTAATCTGACTCAGAATCCGGGCTATGACAATGCCGTTTCCAATCAATAACCTCTTTAAGAAGATTAAATATGAAAAAGTTAGTTTATTCAATAGTTAGCATAATTTCTCTTCTTTGCCTGGCGTCTTGCGCACAAGATGAGAAACTAATACTGGACCCTGATAATTTTGTTGCCAGTTCCTGGAAACAGACCTTTGACGATGTGTTTGTTCTGGATAAGAATGCTGCCGAGACAGACTTGGCCGTCATTGAGTGGACCCCTGCCCAATTTGGCTACGATGCTATTATTTCCTACGCCATTCAGCTGGCTGTAAAAAAGGAAGGAGTAGATGTAAATGATCTGACATACACAACGTTTGCAATTACCAATGAAAACAAATATACGGTGAAAGTAAAGGATCTGAATGCCGCCTTATTGTCGGCCGGAGCCATCAAACGCCGACCTACAGACATTGTAATGCGCGTTGAAGCCACCATCAGCACAGCCTATGCATCATTGACATCCTCCATATCCGAATTCAATGTGACTACGTTTTCCAGTGATCCCGACTTACTTTATGTAATAGGTGATTATACCGACTTTACAACAAATAATGCAGAAGTATTATATTCTCCCGGCTGGAATGGAGAGTATGAAGGATATGTATATTTACCCAAATTAGACCAAGGTATAAAATTGGTTGAAGAACTGGCACCGGAAGTTGAATGGGGAGCACCGGCTTCATTCACTCCGGGTACAAGCCTTGCTCTGCAGGCAGGAGGAAACGTTATTGCTCCGGGTTCTTTTGCACCGGGTTCCAATAAAGAGGAAATACTCGATGGACCGGGATTTTATAAAATGGTAGTTAAAATCACGGAGAACGCAAAGACCATGACACTTTACAAATTCTATAAAGAGTTTTTCGTGTGCGGACAGCGTAATATGAGTTATCCTCAATGGGCAAATTCCATGTCAGCTCAAAATCCTGAAGAAGGAACAGGAGCTGTTCTGACATACGATCCGGAAGGAAAAGTATGGACTGCCAAGCATGTGTATGTTCCGGAATATCAGACAGACGGAAGTGGTGTACCCAATACCTCTAAGTTTGAATTCAAATTCAGAGCGAATGCAGTGGGCAAAACCTGGGCAAATGCTGCCAATATGGGAGCTACCGACAATAAGGTGGAAAAGGGTAATCAATCGGGTATCATATCCGGCACAAAGAATATTCCATTTCTTGCAGCAGAAGGATATTATGACTTCAATGTGTATTTGCAGGAATATCCTTTCCGGTATGAACTGGTACCCAGTGCTGATGAGTAGTTTTCAGGTTAATTGAGTGATTAGAATCGGGCTGTATCGTATATTTCCGATACAGCCCATTCTTTTATAATACTGACATTGAAACAATTAAAAATTATCCTTATGAGAACTTATATATTGTTTATCACACTTCTGTGCACTTTATCTCTAAAAGCACAGATTGTAGATTGTACACCATCTAAGCCAACAGGTGACGATGAAGTTACTGTGACTTTTGATCTGACCAAGTGTTCCTTTCAGAAAGCTTCTTTAGTCGATTTTGAAGGACCGATTTATTCACATATGGGAGTTATCACTTCCGAAAGTCCGAGTGGTACTGAATGGAAATCCAGAATTGCTTTATGGCCGGATAAGACAACACCCGACAAATGTAATATTGATGCTGTTAAACTCCAGAAAGTCGGAGATAACCTCTGGCAGCTTAAAATCACCCCGTCCGTCAAAGAGTTCTTTATGCAAAACACTCAGATGGAACCACCTTACGAGTTTAAAGCAGACGAACAGTTGCTGAGTATCGAGTTTGTGTTGCGTAATACGGATGGCACCATGGACGGAAGGGCTACCGGTGATAAAAAATCGAATATTAAATTACTGTTGTCCCATACAATAGCTCCGGGAGAAGATAGTCCGCGCCCGGAAGGAGTACAAAGAGGTATTAACTACCACAATGACGAAAGCCTCACTTTAGTACTGTTCGCTCCGGGAAAGCAATTTGCGTATTTAATGAGCGAACTGAGCAACTGGGAAGTGAAAGAGGATTATCGGATGAAAAGAGACGGTGACTACTTCTGGATTACTCTGAATCATCTCATTCCCGGGAAAGAATATGCTTTTTATTACCTGGTCGATGGTCTTTTGGATATCGCAGACCCTTATGCCAATAAGATACTCGAAAGGAAGTTCGACAAAGGAATATCTCCCATCGCATATCCTAACCTCATGGAATTTCCGGAAAAATGTAAAGCTGATATTGTATCTGTGTGGCAAACGGCAAAACCGGAATATCCATGGGAAGTGACTGATTTTAAAGGCGTACGCCAAGACCGACTGACAATTTACGAACTCCTGCTTCGCGATTTCACACGCAACGGTGAATATAAAGGAAATCTGAAACTGGCCCTTGAGAAACTGGATTATCTGAAATCATTGGGAATCAATGCAATCGAATTAATGCCTTTCTGCAAGATAGACGGAATAACCAATTGGGGATATCACTCCACCTTCTTCTTTGCAACAGAAAAAGTGTATGGAACAGAAGAGGATTATAAGAAATTTATAGACGAGTGCCACAAACGTGGAATAGCAGTGATCATGGACATTGTATTGGATCATGCATATGGTACTTGTTCCTTAGTCAGACTGTATGCTGATCCTCCGGGAAATACCAAAGCACAGCCGGCAGCAGATAATCCCTGGTTCAATATGGTTTCTCCCAATACTAAATATTCATGGGGAGCCGATTTCAACCATGAGAGTAAAGAAACGCAGATTCTTTTAGACAGCATTTGCGCTTTCTGGCTAAAAGAGTATAAACTGGATGGTTTCCGTTTCGATTTCTCCAAAGGTTTTACCAATACTCCGGGAGATGGTTCTGCATACGATCCGGATCGGATCCGCATTATAAAGAGATTATCGGATGAAATACGGAAGCGAAAAAGTGACGCTTACCTCATTTACGAGCATTTAGCTGGCGATCAAGAAGAAAAAGAACTTGCCGAACACGATCTGATGCTATGGGGAAAGCAAAATTCTCCTTTCAGCAATGCGATCAATGGAGTTCAGAAAGGTAGTTCGTTTAAGGGAGCCATGGCTTCATCTAAAGGATGGAGTAAAAACAACCGGGTAACTTATATGGAGAGCCATGACGAAGAGCGTGTTGCATACAATGCTTCAGTGAATGGAATTGGAGAAATTCGAACGGAATTAGAGGTACGTATGAAAAGATGTGGAACTGCCGCAGCCTTTTTATTTATGATGCCCGGTCCCAAGATGATGTGGGAATTTGGCGAAATGGGGTACGACATCTCTATTCAGTCAAAAGAAGGTACGGACGAACTTAGTTCCAGCTATGAAGGTGAAACGAAACCTCCTCATTGGGAGTTCCTGGAGGTTCCGGAACGAAAGAATTTATTTGAGACTTATTGCAAATTACTAAATTTCAGAGAACAGTATGCCCATGTGATATCCGACGGAGAATTCGTAGGAAATGTGGATGAGACAGACTGGCCTATCCGACGTATTGAAATAACACATCCGGATCTTCACTTTGTTTTAGTAGGCAACTTCGGTATTGCCACTAATATATGTATCCCAAATTTGAATAACGGAGAAGACTGGTATGATTTCATGACCGGTAAATCCGAAACAGGAGGTCCCTTCTCTTTGCCTGCCGGAGAGTTCAGACTGTATATAAACAAGCCTGTAGAAATTACTTCCATAGAAACGATACCGGAAGAAAACCGGCAAATCGCTATTGCCCCTACAATTGCCCAAGAGGATGTTCGGATTTTATTATCCGGAATTGTCAAAGTGCAGATTATTGCAATGAATGGAATCATAGTAGACGAGCAGACTCCCGCAAACCGTTCTTTCAATGTCAGCAAATTAAATAAAGGATACTATCTTGTACGTCTGACAGGAGAAAACGGGAAGCAAACAATGGCTCATCTTATTAAGCAATAGAAACGACTTACTTTGAGCAAGCATACCGGGAAGGCAGATTAAGAGTACCTTAATCAGATATTGTTCCATTACGAAGAAGCGTAAGTTTCACTTTAGAGGAACATTTGTTTCCTTACTGTGGCACAAAAGTTTCTTGCCTAAGAAACGTTTGTTTCTTAACCGAGAAACTTTTGTTCCATAGGCAAGGCACTTTTGTTTCAATAGGAAGAAATAAAAAGGAAAGGCGTAATCTTACGAGTATACCTTGCGCTTGCTAACAGGCTGAAAGCACTGAAAGCCGTCCACGACCAGACATTTCAGTATAAACGCCTTACACACAAGGGCCTATAGACGATGAAAGAGATGAAAGCGCAGAACGGCACGATAATACAGCACAAAGAAGACTTGACTCAGCGGTTCAACCACGGTTCCGGATTCAGTTTCTCCTTTTCTTTGCGCAACTGGAAGTGAAGCACCGTACGTCCATTGTCCGCACCATCCGAAAATACTTGTCCGAGGGCTTGCCGGGTAGTAACAGTATCCCCCGTCTTCACTGAAGCAGAAGCCAGGTTACAATAAACGGAAATATAGTTTCCATGGCGGATAAGAATATTGAAAAGTCCGTTCAGTTGGAAAACAGCAGCTACCTTTCCGTCGAAGATAGCACGCGCCTGTGCACCGGGCTTACCTTGAATGTCTATCCCTTTATTATCCAGTTTCACATTGCGAAGCCCCTCTACGGAATACTGACCGTAGCGGCTGGTGATGATATACGGTCCGGTAATAGGTATTGGCAATTTACCACGGTTGTTGACAAAGCTACCGGACAATTCCCGGTCTGCCTTATCCATCGTATAGGTTTCGAGAGGTGCCGCTTTCTTGGCGATGGCTGCTTCGGAAGAAGAAGTTGCAGCCGGTTTCGTTTCTTTTGCAGCAGCCTTTTTGCGGGCAGCCGCTTCTTTACGCGCCTCTTCCGCAGCACGTTTACGGGCTTTCTCAATTTCTTCGGCTATCAGGCGATCAATACGCGCATTCAGCTGGTCGGCTTCCCTACGCTTCTTGTTCAACTCATTTTGCAGCCCACGCTGCTTCTTCTGTAAATTGGCAACTAAGGTTTTCTTCTCCTTCTCCTGGTTTTCCAACTTTTCTTTTTCCACTTCACGCTCTTTCAGCAAACTGGCTTTGGCTTTCTTTACCTGTTGAAGTTCTGTCTTCTTTTGATTGACCTGCTCTTGTTTCTTCAGAATCTCTTCGCCTTGCAGGCGCTGATAGTCGGCATACTCACGCACATAGCGCAAACGGCGATAAGTTTGCGATAATGTTTTGGCGGAAAGAATAAACAAAAGTTTGTCTTGGACGGAACGGTTCTTATACAGATATTGAACTGAAGACTCATATTTCTTCTTCTTATCCTTCAGATCATTTTCGAGGCGGACTAACTGACGTTCCAGTTTGGAAAGTTCACGATCTATAGTCTCCATATCATTATTAATGGCGAGGATATACCGTTTTCGTTCCTCAATCTGCCCGGTAAGGGCGGCAAGACCATTCAACTGGCTACCGACATCTTTCTTTGTAGTATTCAGAAGTGTTTCCGACTCGGCTATCTGCTTTTGCAAAGCGCCCCGTTTACTTTCCAACTCCTTAATCATCTTGTTGGATTGGGCACAAAGTGGCAGAGCCAGACAAAAACAACTTATGAAAATACAAAGAAACTGTCTCATAACTTAGCCAGCATCTCTAAAAGTTCAGTCCATTCAACCTTAGTATATCTGGAAGACACCTGAGTCGGAGTCAGCGATATCTCTTTGTCCGAAAAGTCGGTGAGAACGATTTTTCCTTTCTCCAAAGAAGGAATCCCCAACTCCTTACCTGTCAAAGAAGCTTTGCCACCGGGTTTGGCAGCCTCAAAAAGCATCTTCTCCAAATGGGCAAAGTCGGCCTTCTTGGGCAAAACGTCTTTCAATTCCTTACGGGTAGCCTGTACATAACGTTTTCCCATGCGGTCCACTACCAACACATCGTCGGGAGTAATCTCCAATCGTGCCACTTCACTGCGGAGGATAGGCATCAGAAGGGAAAGCTGCATACGTTCACCGCTTACAAGCTTCATGGTACCGTTCACTGTAATTGTGCCTCCCTTGTTAGGAATGGTCAACTGTACTTTAGAAGATAAAAAGCGCGGTTCTCCCAACGAAGAAGTCACTTTCCGGGAAGTCTTACAACCGGAAAGACCTACTACCAGGGTCAGGAGAAGCATGAGAGGCAGCATACGAATACTGCCTACCGTTCTGTATTTGCTGTGTAACGTTCTCATTCGGGTATATATTTCTTTTTCTCGATCTTCTTTTTCAATGTCTTGGACTCACTACCCACTTCCTGAGCTTGCTTCCAATACTTCAAAGCACCATCCACATCACCGGTCATATAATAGATATCACCCCCATGTTCAAGAATGGTATCACTTTGGTCTTTATCATTCTTTATTGCATCGTCTATGTAGAGGCGGGCTTCGGCATAGTTGCCTTTCTCAAACAGAATCCAGGCGTAGGTATCCAGATAAGTGGGGTTCTTCGGTTCGGATTTCACCGTTTTATAACTCATTTCCTCCGCTTTGTCCAGATCACGACGTTCCAGCGAGAGATAATAGGCATAATTATTCAATGCTCCCAGATTTGCCGAATTGTAAACCAATGCAGAATCATAAGCCGCATAGGCTTCCGTATTCATTTTCTTTGTGTGATAGAAATCGCCCATGATGGCATAAAAGTTAGAAACGAATTCTTTATCACTCTTTTCCGGGATATTTTCCAATCCTTTCTTGCAAATGGCAAGTGCATCGTCAGTGCGGTCAGCCTGATTATAGGCTATGGAAAGATAGAAATAGAACTCCAGCATATCGGGATTAGACTCGATACCGGCCTCGCAAAGACGGATTACTTCTTTATAATCTTCTTTCCGTATTGCTTCACCGAGAAGTGTCATACGGGCAGCCGTATTCGTCGGATCAATGTCCAGCACTCGTTCCAGTACGGGCATGGTCTCTTTATTCATTTTCTTGGCAAGAAGATATTGGGCATAAAGCATCGGCATCTGTGCATCATCCTGATCTTGTTCCATAATACGGTCAAAAAGATTGATCACGCGGGTACTGTCTCTACCTGCCCGTTCATTTTCAACCACAAACTGACGCATCACGTTCAACTTTGTATCAGAAGGCACTTTCTTATTCAGTAAAAGGGTATCCAGTTGTTGCTCGTAGAGTTCTTTCTGTCCGGTTTGTTCGTAATAAGAGGCCAATGAATACATCGCCATGGCATTATCCGGTTCGGTGGCAAGCACTTTCTTGTATATGTTATAGGCTTCGTCCTTCTTGTCGTTCTGCATATAAACATCACCCAGTATCACCTGATATCGCATATCCATCGGATACTCTTCCACCAGACTCTCTATCTCACGGAAAGCGCTCTGATTATCCTTCTTCTGTAAATAGATACGAAATTTCTCCATACTGAGTTGCTCGTTCTTTCCCATCTTTTCTTCCAAACGATTCAAGGTGGTAATCACATTATCGTACTCTTCCAGACGGTTGTATATATCCAACAAGCTGTACAGAGGATCCATCCTATCCGAGAAACGAGTTGCCATGTTTTCCAGCAGATTCGTGGCTTTCTGCATCTCATTCTGTTGCTGATATAAGCTGGCCAATCCCTGGCTATACCAATAATTATCCGGATCATTTTCCACAGCCTTTTCCAATGCTGCCTGTCCTTGCGGAACTTGTTTAAGGTACATATAGTACTGCGAAATCTCGTACAAAGCCGATGAAGCATTCGGATTAATGGTCAGACAATGCTGCAATAAGTCAAAGGCAGCACTATAATCGTCTTTCATCTTCAAGCGGGAAGCTTCCAGGAAGAAGTAATCGTATTTACGCTGTTGCTCGGGCGTAAGCACAACCTGCGCCTTGGTTCCTTTCCGCTGTTTTTTTCCTCCCTGACGGGAAGTACCACACGATATAAGTATCGCGCACAATACGAAAAGAGATACTATTTTAAATTTCATTTTCATTCAGTCAGTTAGTAGAACTCAGCCCCTTTTAGTTTTTAAATTCTTTGATTTTTAATTCCTCAACTCTTTCCTGTATGACCGAAGCCGCCTGCACCACGCTCCGTATCATCCAGCACTTCCACTTCCTGCCATGTAGCTTGTTCGTGGCGTGCTATTACCATCTGCGCAATGCGTTCTCCGTCTTCTATCACAAAAGTCTCCGATGAAAGATTTACAAGGATAATACAAACCTCTCCACGATAATCGGCATCAATCGTTCCCGGAGAATTCAGCACCGTGATACCTTTCTTGATAGCAAGACCACTGCGAGGGCGCACTTGTGCCTCAAACCCCGGTGGCAGGGCAATATATAATCCTGTAGGCACCAGGCAACGCTGCATTGGAGCTAAAGAAATAGGTTCTGAAAGATTAGCACGGATATCCATTCCTGCGGACAATTCGGTGGCATAAGCCGGAAGCGGATGTTTCGATTTATTAATGATTTGTACGTTCATGACATTAATTACAAATTACGAATTATAAATTACGAACTGCCGCTATTTCAGTATTTAATAGCAGTTCTTCTTTTTTAATTGGGCGAAAATACAGCTTTTAAAGCAAAATAGTGATACATTTGCAGTTAAATAATAACAAAGGGCAAATGTCCCCTCTTTTTTTGCCATTTATAATTTGTAATTCATAATTCGTAATTCATAATTCGTAATTATCGCCATGAATTGGAACACCCTCATATCTGCCAAACGCTTCGGGCTTGAAGAGTTTCACCAGGAGCGTCACGAAAACCGTTCGGAATTTCAGCGGGATTATGACCGTCTCGTCTTCTCCGCCCCCTTCCGCCGCTTACAGAACAAAACACAAGTTTTTCCCTTGCCGGGTAGTATCTTCGTACACAACCGCCTAACGCATAGTCTGGAAGTTTCCTGCGTAGGCCGTTCATTGGGAAATGATGTCGCTAAAGCCATTCTTACCCGTCAGCCTGAATTGAAAGATTCGTATTTACCCGAAATTGGGTCTATCGTATCGGCAGCCTGCCTGGCACACGACTTGGGGAATCCTCCCTTCGGTCACTCCGGAGAACGAGCCATCTCCACTTTCTTCTCCGAAGGAAAAGGTATGCCTCTAAAAGGACAACTGTCCGCAGAGCAGTGGGAGGACCTGATACACTTCGAAGGAAATGCCAATGCTTTCAGATTGCTTACCCATCAGTTTGAAGGAAGACGCAAAGGAGGATTCGTATTAACCTATTCCACCCTGGCCAGCATCGTAAAATACCCCTTTTCATCGAGTTTAGCTGGTAAGAAATCAAAGTTCGGCTTCTTCACCACGGAGGAAGATAGTTTCCACCGGATAGCTGAAGAACTGGGTATGAAAAAGCTGAATGAAACCCCACTGAAATATGCCCGTCATCCGTTGGTTTACCTGGTAGAGGCGGCAGATGACATTTGCTATCAGATGATGGATATTGAAGATGCCCACAAGCTGAAGATACTTACCACACAGGAAACACAAGATTTACTTCTTTCCTATTTTCCTGAAGAACGTAAAATGCATATGCTCAAAACACTGAAGCTTGTCAGCGATGTCAATGAGCAGATTGCCTATCTGCGTTCCTGCGTCATAGGACTGCTCATCCAAGAATGTACCCAGGCCTTTCTGAATAATGAGGAAAAGATATTAAAGGGGGAATTTGAAGGAAGCCTCATCAAGCATATTTCCGAATTGCCAGCCGGTGCTTATAAGCACAGTGCAGATATTTCGTTAAAGAAAATCTATCGCTCGCGTGATGTACTGGACATCGAACTTGCCGGTTTCCGCATCATCAGTACTTTGCTCGATCTGATGATCGATGCCGTCTGCTCACCGGAAAAAGCTTATTCACAGTTGCTCATCAACCGGGTATCCGGCCAATACAATATAAAAGCGCCCGTACTCTACGAAAGAATACAGGCGGTATTGGATTATATCTCCGGCATGACAGACGTTTATGCACTTGATCTCTATAGAAAGATCAACGGAAACAGTTTGCCGGCAGTATAAGTTGTGCTTCAGGCACAATTATCATCTACTCGGAAAGAACACTTTATTAGCTCCGGAGGTAAGTTTGCAAGCCTCCGGCTCATTCTCGATGAATGACTGGATATGGCGGATACGCTTTTCTGCCAGAATTTCATCCACAGCAATCAGAATTCCCGTTTCTTCCACATCGCCAAAACCATAGTTAATGGCAGTACCGAACATACGCATCGTCGGACTCAAACTCATATAAGCATTTACCAACGGCGGAATATTATAGCCTAACTTACGTATCTCGCAATTCAGTATCTTATAGTCCTCCTTAAATGTCTTCTTACAAAACAAAGCAGCCAAATCGGCCTCTTTAGCTTCCATTTCAAGCGGTTTCATCGGAGTAATCAGATTATCTTTATCCTCAAAGTGCTTCTTCAAGAAATAAAGAATCATGTCGCGTCCCTGACGATGATAGCTCGGATACATAGTCACTTTACCGAAAAAATACTTCACATTCGGCATAACTACCGTTAACGCACCCAAACCATCCCATAGGTTATCCAGCGCAAACAAGCCTTTGCTACCGGCACGGGTGGACTGATACTCTACCGTAACAAATGAACGTCCTAACTCAATTGTAGTGGGAAGGTACTCTTTCAGGAACTTTTCAGAGAAATTGAACATGTGGGCTGTAGCCAGAATAGGGGCACCCTGTTCATCGAACCGAACGTCCGTACCAAGGATATAACGATAACCACCTAATATTTCTTCTGCTTCAGGGTTCCAGACAATCAGCTGTTTGTAGGGATTATCCATGATATCGTATTCATCGATATCCAGCGGTTGTCCTGTACCTCCACCTGCTGCACGGAAAGCAATCTCGCGTAAACGCCCGATTTCTTTCATAATATTCGGAGAATCCTGAGCTGTAATGATATAAATCTGATTATGGCTCTTATTCGTCATACGCAGACGCTTCTCTTCGGTCAGTTCCGCTTTCAGAAGTTCCTTACTAATAGGTTCAATAATCTCTTCCATATTTTTTTGTTAGTAGTTCTCTTATTAAAACTAAGTTCTATAATTTATAAACGATATCTTTTACGTAAGCCGCCCACTCGGCAGGAGTTTTTGATTTATCAAAAGTCTGCCAGGAAATAGGTTTCCCGATGGTAACAGTAAACGTTTTATGACGGTTCTTTAACATCTCGTCGGCAAGGTAGAGCATGGCTATGTTAATTTTGATGCCCAAAAATTTGCAGACGTTAGCCAAATTATAAAAAAAGTTCGAATTCCGGCCTTCAAAATGAATGGGGACAACGTCGCGTTGTGCCTGCACACTCTTTACGATAAAGGTCTTCTTCCAATCCAGATCACGGATCACTCCATTCTGACGTCGGGAGCACAATCCGGCAGGGAACATAATCAACTGATCATTCGATGCAAAGCCCGCTTCCACCATTCTCGGAAAATCTTTTGCCTGTTTTCCTGTCTTATTAATAGGTATACAAAGAGGAGCTAATCCTTGCAGATTCATCAGCAGGTCATTCACCATATACTTCACCTTACCTTTATAGAAACTACCCAACACATATCCCAAAGCCACACCATCCTGGCCTCCCAACGGATGATTAGAGACAAAGGTATACAATCCTTCAGTCGGTAGATTCTCTTCTCCCTTCACTACAATATTGGCATCCAGAAATTCCAGGCAGGCTTTTAAGAAGTCTACACCTACCTTATCCTTCGACTCGCGCAGGAAAACATTCAGTTCTTCCTGATGAACGATTCTTTTCAGATAAGAAACCACGAATTTGGGGATATACTTATAGTACTTCGGAGCCTTTTCCCGGAGCACTTTATCAATATCAATCAAAAATAAAGAGTCGTCAGCCATTCTTTTTAAGATGAAATGATTGCGCAAAATTAACTCATCTTTTTAATTATACGCAATAAAATTGGTGAAAACTGCACCCAAAAACAAACAAAAGGCACCCAAAAACTATCAATTGATAGTTTTTGCCCTAAAGATTGCTCAAAATGCGTCCGTCAGAGTTAGGGAACTTTCGTAAAATTGCAACATCAAAAGTCAAACAAACGAATAATTATAATAAAAAAGGAGAACGATATGAACAGTATTACATTTCAAAAGGATTTGCTCGGAGTACAAGACGATTTATTACGTTTTGCATATAAACTAACCTCCGACCGTGAAGAAGCTAACGACTTACTCCAGGAAACCTCTCTAAAGGCATTAGATAATGAAGATAAATACATGCCCGACACTAACTTCAAAGGATGGATGTACACCATCATGCGCAATATCTTTATAAACAACTATCGGAAGCTGGTTCGCGACCAGACCTTCGTAGATCAGACTGATAATCTTTATCACCTCAATCTGCCTCAGGAGTCCGGATTTCAAAGTACCGAAAGCGCCTATGACTTGAAAGAGATGCACCGTGTTGTAAATGCACTGCCACGCGAATATAAGATTCCATTCTCTATGCATGTATCCGGTTTCAAATACCGCGAGATTGCAGAAAAACTGGGATTACCCTTAGGAACAGTAAAGAGCCGTATATTCTTTACACGCCAGAAGTTGCAACAGGAACTGAAAGACTTCAGATAATCTGTGTTGCAGGATAAAAACAGTTATTACCCTATACAACCTAAACCGATAACGTTCAGATATGAAAAAGTGTTCATGAAGAGGTCAGAGACTACTTGCATGAGCACTTTCCGACCACCCGAAAACTATCAAAACACCACCTAAAAACTATCAATTGATAGTTTTCCCCCCAAATATTGCCTGAAATCCGTCTATCAGAATAAGATAACTTTCGTAAAATTGCAAAGTCAAAAGGCAAAACAATAACTATTGAAAAGGAGAAATGATTATGAACAACAGTATTACATTCCAGAAAGAATTGATCGGGGTACAAGACGATTTATTACGCTTCGCATACAAATTAACCTCAGACCACGAAGAAGCAAATGACCTACTCCAGGAAACCTCTCTAAAGGCGTTAGATAACGAAGATAAATATGCACCTGATACTAATTTCAAAGGATGGATGTATACCATCATGCGCAATATCTTTATCAACAACTACCGCAAGGTGGTTCGCGACCAGACTTTCGTAGATCAGACAGAAAATCTCTATCATCTCAACTTACCGCAAGAATCCGGCTTTGAATGCACGGAAAGCGCATACGACTTGAAAGAGATGCATCGTATAGTAAATGCATTACCCCGTGAATATAAAATTCCATTCTCCATGCATGTATCCGGTTTCAAATACCGCGAAATTGCAGAGAAGCTGGGATTACCACTCGGAACAGTGAAAAGCCGTATCTTCTTCACCCGACAGAAGTTACAACAAGAACTGAAGGATTTTGTTTAGGAGATTTTAAAAAAAATCTGCAAAACCGATATATAGTATAAATTTTTAGTTGTGTTAGAGAGAATATGGGCAGACCGGAACAATATCCAGTCTGCCCTTTCTTTATATCCCCTCGCTCCATACCCGAACCATATCCGAACCGTAGTTTCTCCGTACATTCTTCAGTCAGAAGTACCTCTGTACGGAGCAAGTATGACTCGGGTACGGTGTAGGTGGATATTTGACTAATAATATTTCGGAGCAGGAGGATTTTCACCTTTATAATCTCGATTCGTATAAACACGTATCCAGTCGATGTACATGGCAGGTTTAGCATCTTTTTTCCATTCGGAAGGAATGATAGCACCAGGCCAAGCATTCGGGTTCGTCGAGATACCCGTACTGAAAATCAGGAAGAAGCCCAGCGGATCACTCCAAGGCCAGTCAGTATTGCCATCAGCCCCTTTGTGGTGTTCAAAATAGACTTGTCCGTTGACACCTCCTACAATGCGGTCGGGATACCATTCCAGCCAATAGATATTCCATTGAGACATATTGGCAAGATTGATGGAGGAAGTGACACTACCACCACCGCCTATGACACCGGCATAGTGATTTTCGGAATGAAGCGTGAAATGAGCACAATCGTTCAATGTCTTCTTGGGATTCTCCAAAAGATCGATCTCACCATTCTTCGGCCAGGGACGGTTATTGTTTCCCATAAACCAGAGGGCATCATTGAAACCTACATAAGGAGTACGTTTGAAACGTATCTCAATACGCATATTTTCAGTAAAGTTACACCAGAACTCCTTATTACCGGGAAGTGAGGTGCGATAACAACCGTGAGAATACTTCACTTTCTTACCGAAACGGTTATCTATCGAGTCTTTCTCCTCTACACTCCAGATGCGCAAAACTCCATCCTCTACTTTTGAACATTTCCGGTTATCGACCTTTGCCGTACGTGACATGTGCAAGCCTCTATGTTCTACAAAGCCAAGCGGCAGTCCCTTTTTCGTATCTTTATCATTAAACTCATGGGCTGTATAAAAAGACCATCCTTTCATTTTAGGATGCATATCGCCCTTCTTCAAGTGCAGGGCATCCCCCGGATTGTCATACACCAATGTTTCATCATCTTTCGGCAATACCCTCTCTACGTCTTCTCCATCGGGATAGGGAACAAACTTGCCGGTAGTTTTCAGAATAGGCATAGTGGCATGTTGAGCTCGCAGATAGTCACTCAAAACTTTAGCCAGCTCCTTCACTTTATCCGGATAACATGCAGACAAATCATGCTGTTCGGAAATATCATCGTTCAAGTTGTATAGACAACTGCTGCCGGTTTCGTAATAATGAATTAATTTCCAGTCACCTTTCACAACGGCACTTTGTGGAGCACCAATCGTTTGTATTCTCTCACCCCAATTATTCGGATAATGGAAAAATAAAGCACGTTCTTTTTCTCCAGTCTGTCCCTTCACCTGTGCCATAAAGCTCTGCCCGTCAATCTGCTGTGGTGTCTGATAATCATGTACTCCAGCTATCTCCAACAGAGTCGGAAAGAAATCTTCAATAATGACTGGTGTATCATTCATAGTTGAGGGGGACGTTACATTCGGATAATAGACGATCATCGGTTCGCGAATTCCTCCTTCTTTCAAGGAACCTTTTCCTTCACTCAATGGAGCATTTTTATCCGCGCGGCCTATTGTATAGCCACCATTATCCGACATGAAAATAATAACTGTATGATCTGCAATGCCTTTCCGGTCTACATAGTCCATCAAATCTCCCAAGCTCTTGTCCATGCCCTCCACCAAGGCAGCATACTGCGCCTCTTTATGCGGAAGCCCTTTATCCATATACTTCTGATAGAAGCGTTTATCTGTCCCGAAAGGCGCATGCACGGCATAATGACTCATATAGAGGAAAAAAGGTTTAGACTGGTCAAGAGCCTTATCCATAAGCCCTTTTGCCTCCAACGTCAAAGCCTCAGTAAGAAAAGTATCTGTTCCATGATACTTTTCCAAATCGGGCACAGCCCATATCGCTGCCCATTCCGGCTTGCCGGAAGCACCATATCCTTCTTCTCCCAGATAGCTGCCCATAGCACCGGCTGCATGACCGGCTATGTTATAATCGAAGCCAATAGCCAATGGATTCGCAGCAGGTGTATCTATCGAACCGAAATGAGCTTTACCTACCATCATGGTAGTATATCCGTTTTCACGAAGCAATTGTGGCAGGCACTTTGCATAAAAAGAATGTTCCAACCCGGGTTCAGGACACAGACCATTATAATTCCATGCCTCAAAATCCAGCATCTCATTTTTCCGGTCGGTCGGTGTATCTTTCTTCAACGTCCAGTTCGTTACTTTATGTTGGGCGGCGTTTGCTCCCGTAAATAAGCTGACACGTGAAGGGGAACTGATGGGGCATGCATAAGCGTGCGTAAACCTGACCCCTTTCTTTGCCAGACGCTCCATATTAGGCGTTTCATAAATATGATTCAGCTCGGTGGTATCATTCCAAAACGGTAAGGAAGTATCTTGCCATCCCATGTCATCCACCAGAAAAAGAATAATATTAGGCTTTTGCTGAGCTATGGCATTACCTGAAAGCAATGCCATAGCGGCTATAGAGAGTATCGAATTCTTCATAACACTACTTTTTCAGGATACCGACTTCACCGACCGTTACAACATTTTTATTATTTATCTCCGACAATGGTTCCAGCTTGAAATAACGGGCAGGATATGTTTTGCCAAACCGTACAAAGTAAGGCACAGGATTGTGCATGATATTACTGAATTCACCACTTGCCTCACATTTAGTCCACGACTGTCCGTCAAGGCTCACATAGAAAGCATATTTATAGATAGTTCCCGTCAAATCCTCTCCTATGGAAGGAGCATAACTAAAGCCACTTACTTCCACTTTATCCCCCATATCAACAACCAATGGCGTAAGTGCGGAAGCACGCCAAACCGTTTTCCGGTCCCCATCAATAGCCTTACGGGAATCTGCATTGCCACCAACCACCTGCCATCCATCGACAGGTACATCGCTGAGTTGTATTTCTTCATTCTTATCTGCAAGAGGTTCTGCATAGAAAAGACCGACCGTAGTAACATTAGCCACACCACGGGCAGAGCGAATGGTTACACGAATGCGCTCCGGACGAGTATCAGAGAAACGTACAAGACGTTTATATCCTACTGTTGTGCCTTCTGCCATATGAATCCAGGAACCATCTTTATACGCTTCTACAAGGAAACTTTCAATACGTTGTCCTTTGGAGATATCTTCCTGAATCATGAAAGCATTCACCAACGCATCTTTCTGTATATCATATTGGCGGACTGTACCGGAAGTTCCATGCCATGCCTCGTTTCCTTTCAGCACATAATTACGGGCAAATGTTTTCTTTAAATAACTGGAAAATTCTTTCAGCCTCTGCACATCATTTTCATTAATCAACCCACGAAGGTCGGGCGGAATATTCAATAAAAGAACGGAATTATAGCCTACTGACTTGAAATAAATATCCGTCAGATGATTTAAAGTCTTCACTTGCTTGTCCTGATCGGCATGATAAAACCAACCCGGACGGATGGAAACATCCACCTCAGAAGGATACCAGAAAAGTTCGGTAGCACGAGCCACTATATCACGTCCGCCTAAGTCCTTTGCCTTGCCGAAGATACCCAATTCTTTATTCTGTTCGCCGGAACGGGGATAGATACCCGGAGTCAGAGCTGTAGCACTCCATTCTGTTTCACGACCGATACCTTTTTCATTGCCTACCCAACGAACGTCATCACCCATAATAGCAGTAACTGCTTTAGGTTGCAGGCGACGAATGGTTCTCAATATGGCATCCCAGTCATAGATTTGTTTTTTACCGTTAGGACCTTCACCGTTGGCACCGTCAAACCACACTTCATGGACTTCACCGTAATTGGTGAGTAATTCAGTCAGTTGCTCGATGAAGAACTGATTGTAGGCAGGAGAATCACCATAGCAAGAGGCATTACGATCCCAAGGGGAGAGGTAAATTCCAAACTTGATGCCATACTTCTTGCAAGCATCCCGCAGTTCACGTACCACGTCTCCCTTTCCATCTTTCCAGGAAGAAGAGGCTACGGAGTGACGGGTCGTTTTGGTAGGCCAGAGACAGAAGCCATCGTGATGTTTGGCAGTGATGATGGCCATCTTGAAACCGGATTCTTTAAGAGTCCGCACCCATTGTTCGCAATCCAGCGAGGTAGGATTAAAGATGGCAGGATCTTCAGTACCATCTCCCCACTCTCGTCCGGTGAAAGTATTTACACCGAAATGCAGGAAAGCGGTCAGTTCCATACGCTGCCACTCCAGTTGTTGGGGAGTGGGTACAAGGCGTGAAGCCATTTCTATCTTTTCCGCAACTGTAGCACCAGCGGGAAAAGCAACGTGCTTTTCATAATAAGTCTCTTGTGCCTGCAATCCGGAAAGGATTGTAAGACTGAGAACTGTAGTTAGAATCAGTTTTTTCATGCTATCTTATGTTATAGATTTCGATCTATTTCAAAGGACGGATTGTAAACCGGAATGTGTAATCCTGCACAGGTACACGATACTGCGGCAATACTCCAGGACCACAGGTAGCCGTACCGACTCCTGCCTGTGCGGCATCCAGATGAACAGTTACCACTCCTTCGCGCCGTAATTGATTGATATGCGTTGCCGCATCCAGATTCTCATCCGTAAAAGGAATCACACTAAACTGGAACGAGGCATCGGAACGGAATGCTAGCCCCTCACCTGCCTCATCAGCAAGTTGCATCCAACGGACATCCGTACGGTTACCCGTTGCCTGCGGACGAACATAATAGTGAAACATACGCTCCACATCGGCGTGATAAATACCTATTTTACCGGATTGATTACGATCCATATAAGTTTCATGCTCTCCACGCCCCAGATAAGACACCTGATTGTAAGCATCGGGCATTTCAAAAGTAAGCCCTACACGCGCCAGTGAAGTGATAACGGTAGTATCCGGCACAAAGTGTGTCTGTATATCCAATTCGCCGTTTTTCTTTAGTGTATAGATGAAAGAAGCGGTTCCCACTTTTTCACCACGGACATTTAATAATTCCACTGCGGCACGTCCACTGCGGGTAGAAGTCTTCACGGTAAGGGCACGCTGTGTTAACTGATCCAACCCAGCTTTCTTCCAAGCTTTGGCTCCTCCTACTTTTTCACGGTTATCATTATCCGTCACCGGACGATAGAGGCTCAATGTAACGGGGGAAACCAGTAATTCTTTCCCATTATAAATATAAGAGTGAAGCGCCCCTGTTGCCGTATCTATATTCATTTCCACCTTACCCGAAAGTTTAGTTTCCGGAGCCTGGTAGTTCTTATTACCCGAAAGAACAAATTGGTCATAGGCTACCTCGTAATCCGTATTAATAAACGGAGCAGCATCCACAGACGTCCAACTTAAGTTCAGATAAGCTTCACGAACATCAGAAGGTAAACGTACAGCACCCAGCGTAACTTCAACGGTGGCGTGCGGAGCGGCATCTACCCGACGAGTACCATCAGTAATCACTTTCCCATGATCACCTACCACCTGCCAGTGTAAGGTATAAGCATTGAGATTCGTAAAATCATACCAATTCTTTATACTTAAAGTCAAGTTGCTCTTATCAATCAATGTAGTCTTTATATATTGATATGTTTTCTTCACTTCCAGCAAATGCGGATGAGGTTCGCGGACAGCATTCACCAGACCATTGCAGCAAAAGTTCCCGAAACTGGGTACATTCTTCGGACCATAATCACCACCGTAAGTCCAATACCAACGACCATCGGCATCTATTTCACGGAAAGACTGATCTACCCAATCCCAGATACAACCGCCCTGCACTATAGGTTCTGTTTCGAAAACATCCATGTATTCTTTCAATCCGCCTCCGCTATTGCCCATAGCATGCAGATATTCAGTCATGATGAAAGGGCGATACACTTTCGGTTCTGTCTGGCGGGCATAGGCCAGCAATTCTTCCACACTGCGGTACATACGGCAGTAGATATCCGTATTATAATTCTGTTCGGCACGCTCGTATTGTATAGGGCGGGTGGTTTCAACGGACTTCATCCAATCATATGTCCGTTCAAAATTGATTCCGTTACCCGCTTCGTTGCCCAACGACCAGATCACGATCCCCGGATGGTTCTTGGCACGTTCGTACATACGTTGCGTACGGTCCATGTGTGCAGGCAGCCAAGTGCTATCCTTTGCCAATGAAGCCGGGCCATACCCCATACCATGCGATTCGACGTTTGCTTCATCTATCACATAAAGGCCGTAACGGTCGCAGAGTTGATACCAGTACGGATGTGTCGGATAATGCGAGTTGCGCACAGTATTCAGGTTATGTTGCTTCATCAAGCGAATGTCTTCTTCCATCAGTTCTTTGCTGACAGTACGTCCCAACTGTGAATGTTCATGCCGGTTAGCACCTTTTATCAATATAGGTACCCCGTTGATACAAAAACGGCCATCCTTGATTTCAGAAGTACGGAAACCAACTTTGCAACCGGTCAGGTGTGTTATATGTCCTGCATCATCTTTCAACGTCAATATTAACGTATAAAGATTCGGATGTTCTGCACTCCAACGTTTTACACCTGGAAGAGACTGTTCGTCAAAGATAATAGAATTACTCAAACCACGGTTCTTGATCGGTATTTCATTTTGTAATATTGTCTTTCCGGCAGTATCTTCCAGACTATATGCCAAAGTAGACACACCAGTCGCACTTCCTTCAACTGTTACATCAAGGCCGAAAAATCCTTCCTTATACTCTTTCTTATCCAAAGAAGAAGTCACTTTATAATCAGCTATAAACTGGCGTGGAGTACTGTAAAGATAGACATCCCGTTCAATGCCACTCAACCGCCACATATCCTGACACTCCAGATAGGAACCTGCACTCCAGCGATATACTTCAAGTGCCACGATATTTTCTCCTGCCTGTACATAGTCCGTGATATCCCATTCGGCAGGAGTCTTTGAACCCTGGTTATAACCCAGCATATGTCCGTTCACCCAAATATAATAGAAAGAGATCACACCTTCACAGCAAATCACGATGCGACGGTCTTTCCAGTCAGCAGGAACCGTGAACGTACGGCGATAAGAACCTACTTCGTTCTCTGCATAAGGTACCAGCGGAGGATTCTTTTTGAAGTTGAACAAAGGATCATCAAATTCATAAGTTTCGTTCACATAAATAGCCGTACCATATCCCTGACGCTCCCAGTTACCGGGTACATCGATATCTGCCCATCCGCCCGTATAGAACGAAGGTTTATAAAAGTCTTTCGGACGATGATCGGGATTCTTCACCCAGTGGAATTTCCACTTACCGTTCAGACTCATATAATAAGGTGATTGCTCATAATTCCCTTCACCCGCAGCATCAGCATTCGCATAAGGCCATATATAAGTATGTGGTGCCAGTTTGTTTTTTCCGATAGCATACTGGCTCTGCCATTCCGGCTGTACAGTCTGTGCTATAGCAGGGGTGGTAAGCAGGCAAGTCAGACACAAGCTCAACAGGGTCTTTTTCATGGTACTATATCTCATTTTTCTAATTTTCTATTCTATTATTATCTCATCAAAGTATATCCTCGCTTCCTGTCCCGGACGTACATGCGTGAAAGGACAGTCTCCTGCTCCACGGGCTACTACACGAACATAACGTGCCTCTGTCCCTATTTCAAACGGGATATCTTCTCTAAATACACCTTCACGGAAGATTTCGTTCTTTGTGTAGCTACACTCACCTACTTTGCGATACTCCTTGTCATCACCTGAAATCCAAACTTCTATTTCAGCAGGTTTATGCACTGCCATGCCATAATTCGTAATAGAGCCTAACGTTAGTTTATTCACCAATTCCGGTTTCTTCAGGTCGAGGGTAAAAGTAACCGTATCGCTTTTCATCCAGGAGCACCATTCCAGATCGGTATATTTCTGACTTCCCCGTATCCCATTTGTCAGCATATAAAGATCTCCTGTACCGGCACTCTTTACAGGCTTCGCCGTCGCTTTATTCCAGATGACAGGCAACTCCAGCATTTGTCCCAATTGCTCGTTTCCGGCAAAGGTTGCTGCCTTAATTGTTTTGGCCTCTGTAAGCATCAACGGTTTTGTATAAAGGGGTGATTGCGCAGTCGGCACACTGCCATCCATTGTATAACGC
Source organism: Bacteroides sp. 14(A) (assembly GCF_000526555.1). Taxonomy (NCBI): domain Bacteria; kingdom Pseudomonadati; phylum Bacteroidota; class Bacteroidia; order Bacteroidales; family Bacteroidaceae; genus Bacteroides; species Bacteroides sp. 14(A). The sequence goes on from NZ_JAGH01000002.1 coordinate 85,112, forward strand.
ACCTGTACATCAGGGCGAATACAATCCAGTTCTACTTGCAGACGACCCTCTTTGGGAGTTACAGTCTGTTGTATATTATACATGGACCGGGCATAGACAATTCCTTTTGCAGCCAAGTGTTCATTAAAGTGGTCCATAGCTTTCAGATAAGAAGCCCAGTTCTTGCGTGCAGGCTTCGTCCAGGCAACTTCCGCCAATGCCGACAGGCGGGGGAAAAGCAGGTAGTCCACATCTGCCGGAGAGTTACAGAACTCTGTCCACATACACGCCTGAACCCCCATTAGCAGAGATGCAGCCTGCGGTGTCCAGTCTTTCTGCACAGGTTCATAGTCATAGACATCTTTCAGGGTGTTATTCCCAAAATAGGTAATAGGTTCGAACCATTGGGGACCTTGATAGCGGATGAGATACAATATCCGGGCAGGAGTCATGATAAAGCGGTGACCCAATTCAGCAGCTTTCAGTGCAGCCTGTCCGTAACCTTGCCATCCAAGGATAATGCTTCCTTCGGGGATTCTGGCATTCGTCAGTTCATCCCATCCTATCACTTCACGTCCCTTATTCTGCACATATCGTGCCACCCGTGCCATGAAATAGCCTTGCAATTCTTCTGTATTCTCCAAACTCTCCGCTTTCATCCGTGTCTGGCACAACGGACATTCTTCCCAATGTGTCTTTCTCGCCTCATCACCACCTAAATGGATATATTTTGAGGGAAACAATTCGAGTACTTCATCCAGAATATCTTGCAGGAAAGTAAATACACTGTCATTTCCTGCACAAAAGATAACATCCGCATGATTCCCGCCTAAACCGGGCAATACACCGATAAATTTATCCACTACCGGACAGGACAGCAAAGGGTAAGCAGCCAATGCAGCATTACTATGTGCCGGCATTTCTATTTCCGGGATCACTTCGATATGCCGTTCCTGAGCATAGCGCACGATCTCGCGGATTTCATCCTGCGTATAGAATCCTTTTTCCACAGTAGGTTCACCCTGACGGGGATTACGGCGTTCGGGGAATGTCTTGCCCGGACGGTCTACACGGCATGATCCTATTTCTGTGAGCAAGGGGTATTTCTTGATCTCAATACGCCAACCATTGTCATCTACCAGATGCAGATGTAACTTGTTCAACTTCAGCATTGCCATACAATCGATAATACGCAACAAGTTTTCCTTGGGGGAGAAAAAACGTGCCACATCTACCAATAGTCCCCGATAACCGAAACGGGGCTGGTCGGTGATAGTCAGTGCCGGAACAGTCCAATCGACATTCTCCGTCACTTGTTCACTTTCAATCGCAGAGGGAAGTAATTGACGAATGCTTTGAAGGGCATAATAGAAACCTTGCAGATCGGAGGCACGGATGGTTATCTTCTTAATCGTTATCTCCAGTTTGTAAGCTTCACTTTTTAAGGTTGCGTCCGTCACCAGACAGACATCACCTTTCCGGCTATCTATCTTTATGCGGGGAGTAAAACCTCCCGCACGGGTAAGAAGTTCGGTGAACTGGCGCACTTGCTCAGCTTGTCCTTCATTCTCTACTGCGAAACTCGTCTTAGCGGAGAAGTGGAAGTTACCCGTGCCCGGTACTAAACTCACCGGGCAGGGAACTAATGAAAAAGGTTGTGTCAAGTTATCAGCCTGAATGTTTGTTACTGCCAGGAACAGACAAAGCAGTACTGTATATATATATTTCATAAGGTCATAGCGTTTGATAATATGAATTATTCTTTATCTCTCTCTGGGGAAAAGCGTACCGGATCATTGTATTGTTCCTGCAATGCCGTAAGTTCGGTTTTCAGTTCCTTCACAATATCTTCCGTACCCGGCTGTCCATAGATATTACGCATTTCGGTCGGATCGGCCTGTAAATCGTACAATTCCCATTCATCGATGTCATTATAGAAATGAATCAGCTTGTAACGTTCTGTACGTACCCCGTAATGACGCTTCACCATGTGTTCAGCAGGATATTCATAGAAGTGATAGTACAGGGATTTCCGCCAGTTTTCAGGTCTTTCGCCTTTCAGTAATGGCACCAGGGAAAGTCCCTGAATATCTTCGGGCACCTTCACACCGGCCAGTTCCAGGAATGTGGGTGCATAGTCAATGTTCTGTACCAACTCTCCGATGTCTCCTTTACGGTCGAAACCTTTCGGCAAACGCATAATCAGCGGAGTATGCATGGATTCTTCATACATGAAACGCTTGTCGAACCATCCGTGCTCACCCATATAGAAACCTTGATCGGAAGTATAAACAACTAATGTATTATCCAGCAATCCTTTCTCTTTCAGGTAATCGAGCACACGGCCTACATTATCATCCAGTGATTTCACAGTCTTCATGTAGTCGCGGATATAGCGCTGGAACTTCCAGTTGGCAAGTTCTTTACCCTTAGGATTCTTTTTATAGAAATCATCGATGATAGGACCATAGAACTTATCCCATGCTGCACGCTGCCCCTCATCCATCCGGCCGATATATTTCTCATAAAGAGACTTCAACCGGGTTTCTTTGTCCGGATGTAGCATTTTGAGGTCATAGATCATATCCATATCTTTCACAATGCTCATTTCCTGTGCAGCAGCGGCAGGACGTCCTTCGTAATCGTCGAAAAAATTGTCCGGTAGCGGAAAGGTCTTGTCTTCATAAAGTGCAAGGTTGCAGGTATCTGCCAACCAGTTACGATGAATCGCTTTATGATGAATTAAAATACAGAACGGCTTATTTGTATCCCGCTGATTTTCCATCCAGTCGATAGCGTCATCAGTGATGATATTGGTCACATAACCGTGTTTCTGTATAGTATCATTGTCCTGAGTGATAAAATCAGGATTATAGTAATCACCTTGTCCGGGCACAATCTCCCAGTAATCAAAACCCGTAGGCAAACTTTCCAGGTGCCATTTACCAACCAACGCAGTCTGATAACCAGCCTGTTGCAAAAGTTTTGGGAAAGTTTGCTGCGAAGCATCGAATACGCAAGTTGTGTTATCATAGAATTTATTGGCACAACTGTGCTTGCCCGTAATCATACAGGCACGGCTGGGACCACTCAGAGAGTTAGCCACAAAGCTGTTTGTAAAACGTACTCCATCGGCAGCAATGCGGTCCAGGTTCGGCGTCTCCATGTAGCGGTGGTCATAACAGCTCATCATCTGGGCTGTGTGATCATCCGTCATGATGTATACTATATTATATTGCTTTTGTTCCTCAGCTTTCTTTTGTGAAGTACATGAAGTCATGGATGCCACAGCAGCGACACCGGTCAGAGAAAAAAGCAATCCTGATTGTATCGTGTTCATAATCGAATCTAATTAAATATTTAAAAATCCGGATGTGGAATGCGAGGGTGGAAGACAACTCCCACCCCGCATCCGGGAAAATCTAATAACCTATTGTAAACTCTATAGATTCCGGATGATTAATAACCAAAGTTATTATCGTTATTCGTGAGGCCCGGATTAGCATCTATTTCACTGGTAGGAATCGGCAGAAGCAAATTCTTTTTCAGGAAGTCATCCGTCAGGCTACCATTGTTCAGGAGACGATCTGCGAAATTGTTTACACTTGAAGTATAATTCTTTTCTCCCAATATGGTCAGTTCATGAGTAGTATTCAGTTCCAGGAACTTTTTGAAGTATACCGTACCGCGGATACGTACCATATCGTAAATGCTGGGTTCGCCGCAAAGCTCGATGATACGTTCAAAATACAATTTTTCCGTAACCTGTTCTTTGGTAAGTGATGCCGACCAGTCTGCAGGTTGTGCAGAAGAAACGGCTCCGGATTTACGGGCACGGGCCAGTACTTCATTGGCCAGGCTGATAGCTTTCGGAGTATCACCCAGTTCATTGTAAACGTCAGCCATCAGTAACAGCATTTCAGCGTAACGATAAACCATTAAGTTCTTGTGGGCCATCGTACCAGTTTGTGTCTGGTCGTACAACTTACCAAAGTACGGCCACTTTTCTGCATTACCTGTTTTTGCAAAGTCATTTACAGCTTTTGCTACTGAAGAGTTATACGGAGATACCCCGTGTGTAGCCTCGTAATTATCACAAACGCTAAGGCTCGGGTTCTTCGGATTAGGAAATTCTGCATAAGGCATCTTGGCTATAACCTCCATATTCACATTGTTCGATCCGGGTACTGTCATATCAGTATATTTGATTTTCCAGTAAGGGTACGTACATACAGAGTCGTTAGCACAAAGTGCAGTACCAACCTGAGGTTTCGGATTAGCTTGATTATTACCATTGCGAGCTCTCCACTTTGTCAAGAAATTAACATCAATACGAGGATCTCCCGGGTAAGTACCTTCATGCATATCATAAGCGAACTTAGCTACACGATACGTACTCCAATTGATGCCACTAGTAGAAGCCTGAGGAGCAAAGCGGTTACTGCCACGATTGTAGCACCCGTTCGCATTTCCTGTTGAATAGTTCATCTGGAAGATAGACTCCTTGGAGGTTGACACATATTCACCAAATAAATTGGCAAACTTAGGTTCCAACGAATAAACATGACTTGTGTATACTGCATCAAACATGTTTTTTGCATTCTGCCAATTGGCGGCAGCATCTATACCCAGAGCAGCCATCTTATAATATACTTTACCCAGGAAAGCTTTTACAGCCCAGGAATTAGCACGGCCCACTGCTGATTTTTCAGAAATAGACAAAGCATCCACCAGGTCCTGTGTGATTTGTGAGAATACCTCTTCACGGGGTGAACGGGCAATAGAAATACCTTCGGAAGAGGAAGCAACCGTTTTCAAAGGAACATCACCAAAAGTGGAAACCAAATTATAGTAAGCCAGTGCTCTCAAAAATTTAGCTTCGCCACCCTTCTGAGTCTTGACTGCTGCACTCAGCCCGCTCTTATCAATACTTTCCAGGAAAGCATTGATTTCGGCTATCGCCTTGTACATACCTCCCCAAGCCAAGGATACCAAACTATTGGCAGCCAATGTATTCAACGAGTTCAAATCCTCAGGACGTTGTGCCCATGCAAGACCCGAAGCTACAATAGGAGCTTCCTGCCACATCTGTCCGTAGGCATTAGGGGCCGACATATAACCATAGCATCCTAACAGAGCTAATTCTGCATTATCTTCGGTCTGGAAAACAATATTGCTGTTCTGAGAGTATAAGGGATCTTCATTCAGTAAAGAGTCACAAGCTGAAAAGCTGCACAGTACAGCCAAAGACAGTATATAATATTTATATCTTTTCATATTCTTCATGTTTTTAATATTAGAAAGTCAAGTTTAAGCCGAATATAAACGAACGCGGAGTCGGATAAGCCCCCATATCTACACCCGGACGAAGACCGTCGAAACCGAAAAAGTTTACATCAGGGTCGTAGCCACTATAGTTGGTGATAATAAATGCGTTCTTAACGGAAGCATAAACCGAAGCATTCTGGAAACCAATCTTGCTCATCCATGTTTTCGGTAATATATAGTTCAGAGTAATGTCGGCACAACGCAGATAACTGGCATCTTCTACATAACGGTCCATAACATAGTTCTGTATAACGAATGTGGAACTCGGATACAGATTGGAATGATTACTTTCTGTCCACATATTCTGATAAGCTTTACGGGTGAGATTATTAGATCTGGTTCCCGGAGTATTAACATAGCGGTTGTTGGTATTCAGAATATCTTTCCCTTGTACACCGGCAAACGAAGCCGACAGACTCAGGTTTTTCCAGGAAATATTTGTAGAGAAACCGTAGGTAAAATCAGGATTCGGATCACCGATAACATCACGGTCGTTTACATTTACATCACCGTCTCCATCGCTATCTACAAATTTGATATCACCGGCTACCGGAGCTACTTTGTTGAATGTCTGGTAATAACCAATTGTACCGTCTTTTTTGGTATATTTCACACCTTGTTCTGTTATATCTTCCGGCTGTACGATACCCTGTGTAACATATCCGAAGAACAAGCCCGGAGCTTCACCTTCCAGGAAGACATGGCCTACACCGAAGTGGTCACCTATCGAGTTACCATAATATCCTACTTTCTCACCTAGAAAACCAAAGTCAGATGGCAGAAGTCCCAACTCGGCAATCTCACTCTTGTTGAAACCGATGTTACCGCTTACGCTCCATTTCCAATCTTTCTTATCAATAATCTGTGCATTCAGAGAGAGTTCAACACCATTATTCTTCATTGCTCCCTGATTATAATAGGTGGAAGCAAATCCGGCAGAACCCGGCAGAGTTCTGGAAATAAGTAAGTCAGTAGTCTTCTTCTGATACACATCGAGAGTACCACTCAGGCGTGAGTTAAACAAACCGAAGTCTAAACCGGCATTCCATGAAGCTGTCTTTTCCCATTTCAAGCTATTATTTGACAGATTGGTTACCGTAAAGGCTGTCTGGGCATTACCGGAACCATCAGCATAATAAAGATTGGAGTTAGAACCATACATAGAGAAGGTAGAATACGGATCAATACTTTGATTACCGGTAACACCATAGCTCACACGAATCTTCAACTGGCTCAACCAAGAGATATTTTTCATAAACTCTTCCTGTTCCATACGCCATGCCAACGATGCAGACGGGAAGTATCCCCAACGATTGCCTTTAGCAAATTTACTGGAACCGTCAGCACGGAAAGAAGCAGTAATCAAGTACTTGTCGAGAATGGAAAGATTAGCACGTCCCAGATAGGAAACCAACTGGTAGTCTTTCTGGATAGGCTGGGCATTGTTTACATTACCTGCCATGTGAAGACCATTCTCACGCATTTCAAAGAAAGTGAATTGATTGGCGGTAGTATTTTTGTTCAGGAAGTTATAATCTTCGTAAGTAACACCGGCCGTAGCATCCAAAGTTGCAAAGGACTTGAGCTTCGTACTGTAATTCAAGATATTCTCAACGGAAACATTATTCTTATTCAAGTCTGACAATGCCAGCAAACCTTGGTTGTTCATACCTTGGTAAAGTTGCAGACCGTACCAACGCTTGCGCTCGTTAATATTCAGGTTACCACCGGTACGAAGGTTATAACGGAAGAACTTGTTAATCTTCCAGGTCAGGTCCAGACTGGCTTTGAAAGTTTTATCATCTGTTACGTCTACATAATCATTCAACCAACTGAAAACAGTTGTCTTATTCTCATTATTAAAACTGGGATCACCTTCCGGCATTTCAAATGGAGCATAGTCCAATGCCGTACGTGAGATAGCACCAGTAGCTCCTCCCAATGTATTACCGCCCGCCATCATATCATTTTGACGAAGAGCACCACTCAAAGACAGGTCAATCTTTACAGCTTTTGATACTTCCGCGCTCAGATTGGCACGTAAGTCACCCTGTTTCAAAGAAGTTTGCTTTACCGTACCGTTGATGTCCTTGAAATTGGCAGATATATAATAGGTAATCTTATCCGATCCACCATTCAAAGATAGAGAATAATTCTGTGAGAATGCCGAAGTATAGATTTCCTTCTGCCAGTTGCGGTAGGTTACAACGTTGTAAGTTTCGGGATTATTAGCATCATATTTGTCGTAAGAACCATTGAATACATATCTTACCTGGTCACCTACAAGATGAAATGGTACAAGGCCATCCTGAATTCTGCTATTTGCATAATTAGCATACTCTTCCAAGTTAATCATATCCAACAGATTCGTAGTATTGGCAATTGTGAACGTAGCCGAAGCGTTAACTTTAGCTTTTCCAGCCTTACCTTTCTTAGTGGTAATCAGAATTACACCATTGGCACCACGCGAACCGTAAATGGCGGTTGAAGAAGCATCTTTCAAAACGGTAATATCTTCAATATCGCCAGGGTTCAAAGATGACAACGGATCTTGATTGATCTGGAAATCGCCACTGATACCGGAAGAAGAAAACTCACCGGTAGAAGCTTGCGGCACATTATCAATAACATACAACGGCTGGTTGTCACCACGGAGTGAACTGGCACCACGAATCGTAACCGAAGAAGCGGAACCAACAGCCGAAGAAGTTGAGTTAACGACCAGACCTGCCACTTTACCGGACAATAAGTTATCAAGAGAAGTAGCCTTAGCCGCATCGTTCGGATCAGGACGCAGGCTGGTTAACGCACCGGTTACATCACCTTTACGCGCTGTACCGTAGGCCACTACCACTACTTCATCCAACACTTGCGTATCATCTTTCAATGATACATTTATTACGGTCTTGTTTCCCACAGGGAGTTCCTGCGTTTCATAACCGATAAAAGAAAATACTAATACGGATTTAGAGTTGGGAACATCGATCTTATAGTTACCATTTACATCGGTAATGGTTCCTAAAGCCCCTCCTTTTACTTGTACATTGACACCGGGTACACCTTCATTGGTGCTGTCAATCACTTTACCTGTCACCTTAATCGTTTGCTGTGCCAAAGCAGCGGCAGTAGATGTCAAACAGAGCAGGCATACCAGAAATACATTCAATAATTTCTGTCTCATAGAATTAAATTTAAATTAGTTATAAACTATCGTTAACATTGATTTGTGATGCAAATGTAAAACGATAGTAAAGGAGCGTCTGTACAAGATTCACTATTTCAAGGTCCAAAATTGACTATCCGGACAGCAAAAACAAATAATAGTCAAAACTGGAGGCGAAGTAGACAAATTTGGAGCTTATTTCCAAGTAATTTCCTGCAAATTGTATTGTGCGGTTCGCAACAAAAGAGTATTTTTGCTCCAACCTATCCACAATACCCATGAGAAAAACCCTGTTAACCACATTACTATTATCCCTGCTACTATCCTTTTCATACAAGATGGCAGGAAATACTCAATATGCTTTCCAACAGATAAGTACCCAAAATGGCCTGTCTTCTTCGGTTCGCTGTCTGGTAGTAAGCCATGAAAAAGGGTATGTCTGGATTGGAACAAGATCAGGTATCGGACGCTTCGATGGCTACGAACTCAGGAAATACCTCCACGATAATATCACTCACATCATTGAAGACAAAGAAAATACCATTTGGGCCATTACTCCCAAAGGGCTTTTCTACTACAATTATCAGGAAGATGAATTCCGGCAGGCACGCGATGAGGATAATAATCCGGTAATAGCTACCTCCATTTGTCCTTGGGAAGATGGTGTATTATTCGGTGGAAGCGGCAAATTATATAAGTATGACTATGCCAATCACCAAATCAGATTCCTGTGTGCCCTCACTAATAATAAGTATAATATTACCAGCCTCCAGAAATGGGACGATCATACCCTGATGTGCACCAACCGATGGAGTCGTGCACTACTCATTGATCTCCCGACAGGTCAGACCCATCCCGTACCTTTCGAAAGTAACGAACTGATAGCCACTCTTATCGACAAAAACGGGAATATATGGGTGGCTCCTTACCATCAGGGTGTGAAGTGCTACGACCGGAACGGTAAGCTTCTTCACTCTTATGATACCACAAACTCCCGATTGCAGACCAATGTCATACTTTCTTTAGCCGAACGTGACGGACAGATATGGGTGGGTACGGATGGGTCCGGTATCTATATTCTGAACCCCAAGGATGATACGATGTCTGTTCTTGTGCGAGTTCCCGGAGATCCATACTCACTACCTGCGAATTCAATCCTTTACTTATATACTGACTCCAATAATAATATGTGGGCAGGCAGTGTGCGTGCCGGCTTAATACACATCAAAGAAGCGGGAATGAAGATATATTCGGATGCATTGCCCGGATTTGAATACGCACTCAGTGAAAAGTCGACACTCAGCATCTACCAGGATGAAAAAGAAGACATATGGATTGGAACAGATGGTGGCGGAATCAACCGCCTTGATCCTGTCACTAAGAAATTCCACCATGTACTCTCTACCTGGGGAGATAAAGTATCTTCCATCACAGGGGTAGATCAGAGATATCTTCTGGTTTCTTTATTCAGCAAAGGGTTATTCTTTTTTGATAAACAAACTGAAAACTACCAACCACTTATTATCATCAACGATAGTATAAATACCCTCTTATGCAAACGGGGAAAAACGGTTAATGTATTCCGGAACACACCGGAAACGATATTATTGCTATCCGAAATGCCTTATAGCTACCACCTAACCCGGAAAGACTTCACACCTATTCCTCTGGACAAACCTGCCCAAGATGTCGTCGGCACGCTCCTGCCTATATGCCAGAACGGTTTCGTCTCCTATCTGCATGATTTCAAACGGATTTACCGGATCGATTCCCGAAAGAATCGGTTAGAAACCTTATACAGTTGCAAAGGTGATACCATATTCAATTCTGTATCTGCCGATGAAAACGGGATTTTCTGGATAGGAAGCAATTATGGGCTTAGTTATTATTCCATGGAAAAAAAGCAATGCATCAATATTCCCAATAGTCTGATCAATGAAATTAATTCACTAATTTGCGATCAGCGGGGACGTGTATGGATAGGAGCAGACAGTAAACTATTCGCTCACCTAATTCAAGAAGGAGAGTTCATTCTTTACGGGGAGTCAGATGGAATCATTCTGAACGAGTATCTGGAGAAGCCCCGTTTACTTTCCGCGCAAGGCGATATCTATATGGGAGGTGTCAACGGACTGCTTTGTATCAACAAGCAACTCCCTAACGAACCAAACACCCCTCCAATTCTTGAACTGGCAGACGTTTTGGTAGGCGGAGAACGTATGAATGCCCTGATGAGCACCGGACGAAGACTAAAAGTAGAAGAACAAAGTAAGCCCATCACTATTAAAATCATTGCCCACGACAAAGATATCTTCCGCAAACCGATGTATCGTTATACTTTACTCGGTATGGAAGGGCAAGTGATTTACTCCTATCAACCGGAACTGACATTAAGCGGACTGCCTGCAAGAACTTACCAAGTGATGGCTTCCTGCAGTACTCGTACCGGCGGATGGACTAAGGATTATCAGATTCTGGAACTCGTAGTCTTACCACCGTGGTACAAATCCAACTGGTTTATCAGTATTTGTTTCATATTGATAGTTTCAGGAGTGATACTGGCATTCTTCTCCCTATTGCATCGCAAGGAAAACAAATTGAAATGGGCCATGAAGGAACATGAGCAACAGGTTTATGAAGAGAAAGTACGTTTCCTTATCAATATCAATCATGAATTGCGCACCCCACTCACCCTGATACACGCCCCATTAAAGCAATTGCTGGAATCATTATCGCCTGAAGACGACAAGTATCCGGTTATCCAAAGCATCAGCAAACAGTCCGGACGCATGAAGAACCTTCTGAATATGGTGCTGGATGTACGCAAAATGGAGGTAGGACAAAGTACCCTGAATGTAGGAACTGTGGAATTAACTCCATGGATAGAACAACTCATAACAGATTTCAGACCGGAAGCCCAATTAAAAGACATCTCCATCTTATATAGTCCCGGACCGGAAGTAGATACTCTTTGCTTTGATAAAGAGAAATGTACTACTATATTAATAAATCTGCTGATCAATGCGTTGAAGTACAGCCCTGAGAACAGTCTGATCCGTGTCTCTACCAGCCTGTCAGACGATAAGAGCCGTGTACGCATCTCTGTTTCCGATGAAGGCCCCGGATTGAAAGATGTGGATATAAACAACTTATTCATCCGTTTCTATCAAGGCAACAATAGCCGCCCCGGAACAGGCATCGGCCTCTCCTACTCTAAAATTCTTGCAGAGCAACATGGCGGAAGTATAGGTGCCTATGACCATGGAGATATGTCCGGTTCTACCTTCTGGTTCGAACTGCCGCGAGACATACAACCGGGAAAGGTTACTCTGCAACCCCAAGCCTATTTGAATGAGTTACTGGCTCCCACCCAGGAAGTCGAAAGCATCCCAAGCGATATGCAAAACAAAGAGGATACCCAAAACTGTACGTTGCTTATCGTGGATGATAACAAAGATCTGACAGATTATCTATTCTCCGCCCTTAAAAGTAAGTTCAAAGAAATCCGGATAGCTTATGACGGTGAAGAAGCCTTGCGTATCTGCCGTGAATCTTCACCGGAAATTGTAGTCAGCGATATTCAGATGCCACGCATGAATGGCTATGAATTATGTAAGCATATCAAAGAGGACTTGGAAATCAGCCATATCCCCGTTATCCTGCTTACAGCCCGCAATGATGAGGAAAGTCAGTTATTCGGTTACAAGAACGGAGCGGATGCATACCTGACCAAGCCTTTCGAAGTAGACATACTTTATACCGTTATCCAAAGCCAACTGAAGAATCGCGAACGGATACGGACACGTTATGCTGAAGCCGGACCACTCCCCCTGCCACAGGAAAGTACATTCAGCTCGGCCGATGAGAAATTCCTCAATCGCCTGAATAAACTGATCTCCGAAAATCTGGATAACCAGCAAATGGGGATACCGTTCCTTTGTACGGAATTGGGTATCAGCCGTGCAGGCCTTTACAACAAGCTGAAAGCATTGTCAGGGATGGGGGCCAATGATTATATCACCAAACTACGAATAGAACGGAGTGCCTGGCTGCTTACTCATACCGCGCTCAGCATCGTTGAAGTTGCAGACCAGACAGGGTTCTCAACTTCCCGCTATTTCAGTACGGTGTTTAAGCAATACATGGGGTGTTCACCTACTCAATATAAAGAAAAACACAAGTCATCCTAACGTTTTTCCAAGAATTATATTTTGTAGTCATCTTATGGAATTATCAGGAATAGGTTCAGTATAAACAGGCATATTGAAATTAATTCGAATGGATAAAACGCCCTTTTTCATACAATAATTCTCCTATGTATAATGCCGTTTCCCTATCACTGTTCAAACGAGCTTTCCCAGCCGACCCGTGACACAAGAAAATAAATTTGCCGTTTATTAAATAAATAGCAGGATGAGAACCGATTATTGTTGAAGAATATGTCCAAGTATCACGACCATTTTCCGAAGAGTAAATACGAAGCCCCTTATCCCAAGCATCCACTATCATCCAATATTTATTATCATATTCCCACACAAACGGTGCTTCATGTCCGCAGTCTGTAATAGCTGGTCCAACCACGTCCCAATGATAGAGATCGGTACTCTCTGCAAACCAAGTATGATTATCATTGGCCTCATCCTTGTACCATAATAACCACTTATCCCTCACCTTACATACTCCCGCATCAATGCAATGTTCCGTGGATAATGAAAGAGTTGACTGATATTTCCATCTCATCCCCTCTTTACTCGTAAAATGTTTGATAAACCGCTTTGCATTCCAATCCTGGTATACCCCGGGAACAAAAGTAACAAACATATGCATTAAGCCATCCTGTACAATAACTTCCGGTGCCCACCAAGTCTGCGTATGTTTTTTATTGGTTAAATTTTCATCTCCTACACAAGTACCCCTATACTTCCACTCTTTACCATCTTTAGAAGAAGCTATACCAATAGAACTTCCATGCATCCACTCTACTCCCTGACCGTCATAGTAGGCTCTCCTTTGTGTATAATATACGAACCATTCCTTATAATGTTCGTTCCACACCATCACCGGATCAGCAGCACCTCCCCACTTCTTATCAGAGAAGAAAGGATTTTCAACCGATAACTGAAAATCGGTTTCGGGGAATTGCGCCGGAACATGCAAGCATTGCCATATACAGATCAAAAAACAAAACAGATTCTTTATCATACTTTTATTCTTTAATTATTATTTCCTTATTTCTTACTGAAAGCACGAAAGTTCCGAATACGATGAAAAGTCATATAATTAGCATCATGTTGCCGGGGTGGATTTCCGGTTTTATCTCTCCAAGCCGTACGGGAGACAAAAACAATGTCTTTTCCATCAAATTGCCAGTCGACATATTGAAAGCCATACAATTCCGGTTGATCGCATGTCAGCACCGTATCTTTGATACACCACTCCGTCAAATTATCCGAGCACATCAAAACCTGTGTGTTACGTATAGCACCACCATCCATATTGTGCCGGTCTTTTTCCAATATAAAATTGGATAACGTCCAATACTTCTTACTTTTTTTATCATAGCGAATGGTGAACTTCTTGCCCGCTCCCGGAAGTTTAATGAAATCTTTCTCCGGATTAAAAGTCATAATCTTACCATCCTCTGAAACAGAAGTCATTGCAGCCACGTCATCCGGTCCATAGGCCACACGCAGGATATCTTTGACTTCTCCCTCTCGGGTTACTACCGCATTGCCTTCCAACCATGCGGTAGCTCCTTCTTTCCACGACGAATCATATCGTATCTCGTTACTAAAATTCCACTGTCCGGCGTCCAGCAAATCGGCTTCACAGGAAATTGAAGTCATCAAAGCGGAGAAAGGTCCCCAGCCCCATTCTTGTCCCATATTTTCCATAGCACGCCAGTATTTTCCTTTATGACGAACTACCGGGACCGGAGCACAGTGATAAAAGCCACATCGGATAAGCCCGGACTTTTCATCTTTAGGTTCTGTCCAGGAGCGCCCAAAGTCCAATGACCTACGAACTACAAAATCTCCATACCCCATTGTAACCTTAGGTGATATACCTATCAGATACAACTCTTTACCACGGTTAAATAGTGTAGCCCAAGTCAGAGATTCCAGTTTGGCGATCGGAGTCCAGGAATTACCACGATCCCCGGACCTATAGATATAAGTATCCGAAAGCTTTTTGCCAAAATAATCGTGTGAAGCAATATAAGTACCATCCGGCATGATAACAATGCTGGGTGATCCTATATATTCATGAGATATCGCCGGTGCATTATGTATTACAACTCCGGGAGGAAGTGTGTCACCTTCCTGGGTGATTCCTGCCCAACACAGGTTTGTAATCAGCAGGCAGCCGACTATCATCTTTAATGTTCTTTTCACTTTCATACCTACTCATGTTTTGCTATACGCGCATTATAGATTGCTCCTGTCCAGTTACCCGGTACGCCTTTAAAACGGATTGTTATCTTTTCCTTACCTTTCCAGAAATGCTCCGGCAACGAATATACTCCTTCAAAGAACTGATTCGGTTTATTCTGATAAAGATGTTGCCTGGCCAGTACCTTACCGTCTACATAAATATCAAATTCCAAATGAGCCGTTTCGCCTCCCCAATAGGTGACATGTAAATCTTGAGGAACATCGGGCAAAACCTTCATATCAAATTCAAACCAACCACCAATCCAGGCCGCTCTCCACTTTTTCCGGTGCGAAACACCATTACCAATACCCTCCCCACGGAAATTATGATCTCTCTCCGGTTGCATTTCACCTAAAGTAACGTAGTCAACCGTTATCTTATCCAGATCCTGCAACCGCTTTAATTCATTTTTATAGGCTTCCTGCATATCCTTCCATTCTTCAGTAGTAAACAAATCCCAGTAGACCATATAATGTTGATGATGCATCCCATAGAAAGGAATTAAAGACATATCTTTCGGTTCTCCAACCCCTTTTGTCTTAAATCGCAAAGGGCTATCAGATACCTTCTCCAACCATTTGTCCACTGGCTGATTATTGGTTACTAACACCGGAATATCTTTTTCCATATCAGGTTCCTCCGCTCCCAACTCACCAGCCAGCAAAACCGGTCCATAGAAAATACCCACCCGTTTTTCATTATCAGGCATAGATACGGTATAAAACTTTATTTTAAAGGTAATTTCTATTTTATCATTATCTTTCCATTCCCGCTCAATAGAAACATAGCTATTATTAGAAGCCTCAAATGAAACAGAACTTCCATTCACTTTGATACGCATGGACTCTGCCCATTCCGGATAACGTAGACGGAATATAACAGACTGTGGTTTTTCTGTTTTAACTGTCAGCACAGTTTTATCAGAAGAAGGGATATCCGTATCCTGGGTAACAATCATCTTCCGGTCCGTCCAATTCAATTGCGAAGGGATGAACAGATTCACCCAAAGGCTGGAATCACTGCCTTCAGAATAAATAAAGTCACCATACTTCACGTGATTTTCCATACCGGATCCGCTGCAACAGCAAAATGATTGAAAAGGAGACAAATAACCTTTCTTACCACCAGAAATCAAAGGCGTATAGTAAGTACACATTCCATCATCCGGATTCTGAGAAGCCAGAATATGATTGAACACGGCTCTCTCATAATAAGCACTATACTCAGGAAGCGACTGCCAGGAAAATAAATGCCGCGTCAGTTTCAGCATATTATAAGTGTTGCACGTTTCTGTATTGGAAGTGCTTAAGCGTTCATTCAATTGTCCGGGGGTTCCAAAATGTTCTCCATCACTATTACCTCCGTTCACATAAGAATGATTCTGTACCACCGTATGCCAAAAGAAAGAAGCAATCGCAGAATCACGCTTACTACCAGTCAATTCATACAGGCGTGCGGCTCCTATAATCTTAGGTACCTGCGTATTAGCATGCTTTCCTTCCAAATCATCCACTCCCACCGCTAAGGAATCCATGATAGCTTTATGATTATCGAACCGTTGAGCCAAAGCCAGGAACTTTTCATTCTTTGTACAAGCATATAAATTAGCCAATGCCTCATTCATGCCACCAAACTCACATGCCAACACTTTCTGCATTTGTTCTTCTGTAAGATGCTGAAAGGTACCATACATCCAATTGGCCAATTTTTCGGCAACAGCCAATGCCCGCTCATTATGAGCGTATTGATAAGTATCAATCAGTCCGGCCAGAACTTTATGCATTACATACAGAGGTACCCAGCCTCCATTCAGGTCGAATCCCTGTGAATATATCTTTCCAGCCGAAACCTCCTTAAAAATCCTTTTACCATCCGGTGTAGCCGCCAGATAACCATCACCATTTGCCTGTTGGCAACTATCCAGTTCATTAATAGTGTATTCTAATCTTTGCAGGAAACGTTCATCTCCCGAAGTTGCATAGTACATGGCACAAGCTGATAAATAATGCCCCAATGTCTGTCCGGCTACTCCCAGACTTTCCCATCCTTCATATTTAGGAGCTTTAGGAACCAATCCGGCTTCTGAGCGGAATCCACTAAGAAAACGGTCCGGTTCCAATTCCAGCAGATAAGCAGTCTCCTTTTCCTCCGCATGTTTAAAAGGTCCCTTAGTTATAACGACCTCCCCCATTTCAAAAGGTTTTGTCGGTAAAACCGGAGTATCTACTTGTTTTGCCGCTTGCTGGCAGGACAGTAATAAGCACAAGGCACACACGCCATAAAAGTATTTCTCTATTTTCATGATATTATATTTTATTTACTACGAAGTTCATACATCGTCTCACCAACCGAACGTGCAGCACGTATCAGTTCCCAGTTGGGAGCATCATATACATTAATAAAACCAATCTGATAGTTCTCTCCATCTCCGCGCCCGGTTACAGCTTGGTCATTGTATTGGAACCAGTGTGTACCAACCAGATAAGGATTCATCACGGCATCCTGCACATAATGTTTATACAAGTCAGCCCGGTTCTCCTGACTGCCTCCATAACGTAACCCGCCATGCAGCAGACCACGATCCAACCCTCCGAAATGGAACTCACCGATTATCATCGGAAAATCACGATCCTTGGAAGGCCGAAGCGAATATGCCGAATAAGTATACCTGTTGAAACTTACAACATCACAATATTTGGCTGCGATATCTACAATCCATTGTTGCACGGCATTCCCGGCAAAGTCTCCATAATTAAACCGGCAACCCAAATACAGTTTGTGAGGCGCTTTTGCTTTTAATGCTTCTTTGACAGAACGAAAATAAGCATTCGCCATATGACTTGTGAAGTCAATCAAATCATTTGTAGCCCCGGCATAGACTGAATCATTTTTCATCCAATCTTCCCAAGTAGCGAACTCACTTCCCCAAATAGTATTCAGTTCAGCCAAGGATGCATATTTCTCAATCAAACGATTCTTGAACACTTCCTTCGCATAAGGATATCTCCCTTGTAAAGCCAAAGTAGCCAGATAAGTATTATTACCCCAACCCAGTTCATTATCAACAAAGTATCCGATACACCATTCATCATTGGCAGCTGATGAGCCGGCAATGGTCCGTTCAAGACCTTTCCGAAATTCCGGTGAGAACGGATCTTGTATGAAATGCCCATATTGCGTATGGATTACTGCCGTATAAGGAATCTTTCTTGTACGGATCACTTCTTCATTAGACCAGTTTGCAATGGTATTAATATTCCAACTCTTTAACCGTCGGTTTGCCTTATCAATCATTTTGGTTTTATAATCAGCACCCCATTTCCGATACATATTCAGTTTCCAATAAGAAAGCTCTTTCCTGTCGTTACGCTCAGAAACAAACAAAGATGAATCCACCGAAGCCGGGAGATTCAAGGGACGATAAAACTTCTCACGCCCTTTGACATTCGTCTCGTCTCCTCCACCTACGCAAGTGATGCCATGCGACCAAAACAGATATCCCTGCGGGTCAACCAACCACCATTTACCCTGATATTTCTCTACGCGAAAATGTCCGGTAGCAGCCAATTGAGGTCCCTTTGCCCAACCCCCATAAATATCCCAGCTTTTATTGCCCGGATAATTTTTCATATCCTGTTCCTCTCTTTTATCCGCTTTCACTATTTCTCCGACACCAGATATCTTACCAGGATAACGACTATGAACATATTGCCCGAATTCATCCACAAATGGAAGTAAATCTTCATATTCCTTGCCTGAGTATTCTTTATAAGGAATGGTCAGCATCACATTCTTCACCACGACCTCATCTCCCGACTGAATACGGGGAAAGTCCAAGGAAAAACGATGGATAGATTCCGGACGATAACCACACCACAATCTTGTAGCACCACCGGGTAACCCATTCATTTTGGGAAACAATTCCAATTGCTGCTTTGAATATTCTTTGCGTAAAATCAGAGTTTCAATCTTTTTCGTACTCCGTGCAGGTACATACCCCGCACCTGTACTCCAATAATCGCCATCCAAATGGCACTCCACGAATAACTCATGATCTGCCAGGTTCTGGACTTCACAAACTAAATGTACAAAAGGGGAGAAGTCCCAGGCCGTTTCTCCCGAAGAAAAAGTCACGCTCGCCCCTTGCCGGGTTGCCGTCCAATGCAACGTCTTGCCTCCGGAAACTTTTTCAAGTCCATACGTATCAATACTACCTTCTTTTAATAATTCGGGAAGTAGTTTTCTGTTATTCTGTCCTACTGCCCATACAGAGCAGGTGAATACTATTACAATTGATAATAAGAATGTTTTCATGGTTATTCTTTCAATATTCTGTTTTTAATCAAGTTTAGTTCAACCCATCAGGTAAGTAGAAATCAAAAGGGGCATTTCTATCGCTTCCCATTATTCCGTTTCTGTCTACCTTCAATTCAGCTACTTGTATCGACGAACGACGATAGATATAAGGCAACACACCGGCTTCATCCAACTTTCCGGTCTCGTCGCCCCAGCCTCCCTCTTTCCCCCATCCCGGATGAGTGAAATAAAAGACATACGCCTTATCTCCGGTCACTACCACTCCCGGATGACTGGCACGGACATTGTCATCTTTGCGCTCCCCTCTGCTTCCCAATATAACGCTTTGCTTCTCCCACTTCTCAGCATCCTTTGAGCGGTACACTCCAAAGCCATTCCACTGGTCTATCAGCATCCAGTAATATTCTTTATAATAGAACACAAAAGGCGCTTCGTGAGGAACATCACCAATCGTAATGCCCGGTACGTTCGTCCAATGATACAAATCGTCGCTCACAGCTTCCACCGTATAGCCTATACGCGAATTCTTATACCACATCCCCCATTTCCCATCCGGTTTCTTATAAACCGTGGCATCCAGTAACGGGTCTGCATCGGCCAAAGGTATCAATCCGCAGAAGTCCCAGTTCCACAAATTACGACTTGAATAATGAGCTATCTTGCCTATCCCCGACCATGACTCGTGCACTCCCCGGATATAGGTGACAAACAAATGGTATACTCCTTTATCATACACTACATGAGGAGCCCAAAACGTATTTCTTCCGCGCTCGAATTCAAGATCCAATGCACCTACATAATTCCAGTTCTTTCCGTGATCCGTGCTGACTGCCACGCCGATCCTGGTTCCATAACACCAATTGGTTCCTTGCGTAGGGATATTAGCCCGCCGGTTGGTGTAGAACATATACCATGCCTTCTCCTGTTCGTTATATATCACCATCGGATCTGCTGCCCCGTCATGAATGGGATCTCTGAACAAAGGGGCTTTAGCGACTCTCATCTCTTCTTTAGCCGCTGATTGAGCTTTCAGATCCATATCAGTCCCCAATATCAAACCACCTACTACTATGAGTAGTAACAATAATCGTTTCATCTATATAGCGTTTTTATAATTCCTTATTGGTTCTGAAAGAGGTTGCGGGCAATCCCTCTTTATTATAGAGATTAACTGCCGGATTGGAGTCCCACGCATGCCGCGCTGATAAAGGCTTCTTCACTGCATCGCTCCAAACCAGCACATCATTACCCTCGATAACCGCCTTTGCCGGAACATACTTACCATCCTCACCCGCAACTTCAAATGTGCGTAAATCTTTGCCGTCTTTACTCATCAGACCGCTTCCCGTACTTTTAAACTTCAAGCGTATCTTGTTTCCTTCTATCCGGAATGAATCATAAACCGGACCTTGGAAGACACCCACACTATCTTTGTAAACCATCTCTTTGGCACGCAGATAAAGGCGCTCGCCTACAGGTTTCTTGTTATTCGGATGGATATCATAAGGATCGCCTACATCTATGGAAACAGCCATCCCGACATTAGGCAATTGCAAAGATTCTGCCTGCGCCTCCCGGAAATACTGGCAACTGCCTCCGCTGATATTAGGCAATTGTACAAGCAGGAACGGAAGATAGCCTTGTTCGAAACGTATGCGCCAATCGGTAATCATAGTTGGTTGCAACTGTTTATACAACTCCGGCTGACCGGAATTCCCTTCACCCTGATACCACAGAAAACCACGAATACCATAAGGCAGCAGAGGGGCAATCTTTGTATTATACATACAAGTGATATTATTGGAATAACCCCTTCCCACCGGAAGCTTCGGCTCTATCTCACCATTGTACTTCCATTGTCCTTTCAAAGAAATACGTACCTGGTTATCAGCAGAATGTAAATACGGATCACTGGCCTCATCACCCAAACGTCCATTTCCCCATTCGGACAACAGCCGTACGGCAATCACATTCTTACCCTTTCTGAGCAGTTTGGCAGGAACACGGTAACTTCTCACACCATCCCATCTTTCACGCCCTACTTCCACCCCGTTGAAGTAAGTGACGTCTCCCGTCATAACTTTCCCTAAATGCAGAATCAAGTCTTCACCCAGTGCCTCCTTCGAAAGTGTGACTTCTTTTCTTAGCCAAAGCAGTTGATAACCGCCCAAACCTACACGCGGAGGATATACCGGATAAGCCTCCTCTTTCCATGCCTTGTCATTAAAAGAAAGTTTATGAGCACCTTGTTTCAGCCCCACTTGTGTAGTCTGAACAATCTTCTCACGCTCTCTATCCTTCTCAACTCCCAACTGGTGGAGAGCTGCCCAATCTTCATCACTCTTATAAATCTCTTCAATCACCCGGTTCTTAAAAGCGGGGATCGTATAAAGCATTTCCGCACTAATCCATGCTTCGCAGATAGTACCGCTCCAGGAGGTATGAATGATCCCTACCGGTACTTTCTTATCCAAATGCAGAGCACGTGCAAAGAAATAGGCTACTGCCGAAAATCCCTTCACCGTCTCCGGGGTACATACCTTCCACTCTCCACCCGTCAAATCAGCATGAGGAGTTCTGCTTACAACTTCGGGAGTACAGAACTCACGGATATCCGCATAATTGGCATCCTTAATCACTTCATCGGCAGACAAGACAGCACCAACCCTGTAATTCATATTCGACTGCCCCGATGCCAGCCATACCTCGCCAATCATTACATTCTTGAACACCTCCTTCTGTCCACCGCAACTCACACTCAATGTATAAGGACCTCCTGCCGGCAGTGGTTCCATCTTAACCAACCATTTACCTGTATCATCAGCAACAGTTTCATACTCTTTTTCACTCATGCTGATTCGGACTGTTGCTCCGGAATCGGCCCACCCCCAGACCGGTGCATATATCCCCTGCTGAAGCACCATATTATCTGAGAAGATACGAGCTACGCGCATAGAATTGCTTTGGCTGTACGCCTTCGGGCAGACCAGTAACATCCACACGATGGAAAAGAATAAAGCTGAGCTTACACGTTTGTATACCATAATTCTATTTTTATTTATTTTACCTATCTTATCTTTAAAAGAAGTATTCGAAGAGGCACATCCTTTTACCTTAGTTCATTGACTGTACTTCCCGACTTATACAAATCCCATACTGAGACGCTTCGTTGTTCCAACAAGGAGAAACTTTTGTTTCAACAAGGTGGAACTATAGTTTCTTCATGATGAAACCTTTGTTTCTCCTTGGTGAAACTAAAGTTCTTCCCTGTTGAAACTGAGTGAGACTCTTACTCCTGATTCACTCCATACTAAAAGCCTCTTCGAATACCACTATTTCCAACCGGGATTCTGAACAAGTTTGGGATTTTTATAGATCTCCGACTGTGGAATCGGATAGAAATACATCTTGTCATCCCAAATACGATCCGCAGTCACACTATATTCGAAAGAATACTTGTCACCAGCCTTACTGATAGAAACACGCTTGATTTTCGTTGTCTCCTCCCCTATCTTCCATCTGCGGATATCCCAGAAGCGATGATCCTCAAAAGCTAATTCAGCCATCCTTTCTTTACGCAAAGCCTGGCGGAACTCCTTTTTCGAAGATACATCCTCAGAAGTCAGTG
Source organism: Bacteroides sp. 14(A) (assembly GCF_000526555.1). Classification (NCBI taxonomy): domain Bacteria; kingdom Pseudomonadati; phylum Bacteroidota; class Bacteroidia; order Bacteroidales; family Bacteroidaceae; genus Bacteroides; species Bacteroides sp. 14(A). The sequence continues at coordinate 107,962 of NZ_JAGH01000002.1, forward strand.
CAGCAATCCCCAAACCACTTCTGCCACGTACCATGTTGATCGCGTCACGGGCTGAAAGATTTAACTCATCCGTAACCCCTTCCGGACCATAAGCTTCATTCATAGCTTCCGCATAAATCAGCAGTATCTCAGCATATCTGAACAAAGGCATGGAATGCTTAGCTGTAGTAATGCTATTGGCAGTCAGGCTTACACTGATATTCACGAACTTACTCAGATAGTATCCCGTTTTGGTTGCACCTTCCTGCGGAAGGCCGTTAAGGCCGTTCGGAAGTACGTCAACTTGTTTGCCATAAGCCGTTTTCCCGCCATGATAGAGTACGGTATATGCCAATCGGGGGTCTCTGTTGGCATAAGGTTCCGATTCATTCATCTCCTGCCCTTCCTTCATATCGTATGCATCAACCAGATTCTGAGTAGGACAATTGCCACTCTTTCCACCCTCCAGGCCGATTGGGAAATTCAATTTCTCCAGTTCGTTGGTATCACCAATTCTTTTAATCAGAATCATTTCCGGTTCTTTATAATTATCGGCACCCAGCAGTCTGTCAAATGACACTAAAGACAAATTCCAACTTCCGGCGGCATCTATAATCTTCTTGGCAGCTTTAGCTGTTTCTATCCATTTTGCAGGGTTAGTCTCGGCATCCGGATTATTCAACGGGCTTGCAGCATATAATAAAGTTCTCGCTTTCAATGCCAATGCAAAGATTTTAGATACACGTCCGGTTTCATTATCATAGTCTGCATTGTAGACTGCCGGCAACCTTCCATCCTCGGTAACCTCGTCACACTCTCTCACGATAAAATCAACAATAGTTTGGTAATCAACCGGAACCTGATTGTTTGCTTCTTCCTCTGTCAGGACTTTCGTTATCAACGGAATCCGGTTATAGCGCTTTACTAACTCAAAATAGTAATATGCACGCAGAGCCTTAACTTCCCATTCCAGATTTCGGTATTTACGCATCATCTTGGCATAGTCTTTCTTAAACTCAAACTCTTTCCAGTCCTTGCCCGTACCATTTTCCAAGTAGTCATTGCAAGCCCGGATGGCTTTATAGTAATGCCCCCATTTATCATCTACAGTACGTATTGCACTCCAGCTTCCGTCATAAAAGCGGTGAATAGTTGAAGTAGGCCATACATACTCCGCTTCATCACAAGCTGCCGAACGCAAAGCACCGTCTACATCATTTAAGGCACCCGGAAGATAGGCATAGATGCCGGTCACAAAGTCTGTATTGGACCAAGTGGTATTGAAGAGTTTATTCTGATCGTAATCTGAATTCTCATTGTAATCCAGAAAGTCGCTGCATGAGGAGAGCAACATCACCAGAATTCCTGCTAAAAATATATGCTTTTTCATAATCTATATCTTTTTAGTTACATTAAAAACCAACTGAGAAACCAACCTGAATAGATGCCGGAATAGGATGAGAAATACCCATTGCTTCAGGATCGCACACATCTACGTGATCGAACAGAATGAAGTCGGAAGCCCTGACATAAAGCTTTGCCGATTGCAAAGGTGTTGAGGCCAATGTCTTTTTAGAGAACTTATAGTAAAGCTCGGCATGACGCAATTTCAAGAAAGATTTATTGGTCAGCCACAATGTATTGTCATTAAAGTTATTGGCATTCGTTCCTTGTGACAGTCTCGGAAACTTGGCGTTCGGTGTCTCAGGTGTCCAACGGTTATTGTAATAATATTCAGAGATAGAAGTATTGCCCGTCAAGGGACGGAACAAACTTGCCGTAGATGCAATAGCGGAATAGTTCCCGGTTCCCTGTATCAAAGCATCGATACCAATTCCTTTATATTCCACTCCAAGATTAACAGAGTAATAGATCTCAGGTATCTGGCTACTATAACCGATAGCTTTCTTGTCGAACTCATCAATAATTTTATCACCGTTCAAGTCTTTGAACTTGATATCTCCCGGCTTCACCGTGGACATATTCTGTTTCGGACTGTTGGCTATGTCCTGTTCATCCTTAAAGAAACCGATTGCCTCATAACCGAAAATCTGTCCAACAGGTCTTCCCGTAGCTTTCATCCATTCGTAAGGGGCATATTCTTCACCCATTTCTATGATCTTGTTACGGTTGAAAGTAAAATTAGCACCTGCGTTGAAACGGAAAGCTTTTAATTCCTTATGATAATTCGCTCCGATTTCAATCCCTTTATTCTCTACCTTTCCGATATTCTGATAGGCATTAGTAGCGCCCAGCACAGCAGAGATATCACCAGGGGTTACCAGCATATCCGTTCTCTTTTCCTTGAACAGTTCTACTGTTAAATCAACTGACTTTACAAAAGACATATCTAAACCCAGATTTGCCTTAGCAACTTTCTCATACAGCATATCCGTCGTTGGCAATCTACCTTCTCCCAATCCACTGGCACCATTGTATTCACCGCCCAGAATATAGCCATTAGCCCAACCATACTTACGATTCCACATCAAAGCCTCAGGCATAATATCCGTACCGGTAAGCCCCCAGGAAGCGCGCACCTTTAAAAGATCCAGGAAAGCAACATCTTTCAGGAAGTTTTCATTAGAAACGATCCAGGCAGCCGAGACAGCCGGAAAATTTCCGAAACGCTGAGAAGGAGCCAGTAAATTAGAGCCATCACGCGAAAAGGCCAAGTCGGCTACGTATTTATCAGCATACACATAATGTACATGTCCCAGCATATTGATACGGTTACGGGTATTGTGCTGTCCGTTCAAGATAGTCTGCTCTCTTGAAGCCGCAAGAGTCACATTCAGTTTATGGTCGTCCCAGGTATTAGCATAATTTACTCTTCCCCATAAGTTAAAGCGGCTCCACTGGTTACCTAAAGAAGAACTGAACGAAGCGGCAGTACTCTCTCCCTTCAATGTATAATCTTCGGAAGATGAGGGATTGGAAACATTAGGCACTGCATAGGCATAGTTCATACCATAGTTATCCCAATACTCACAAAAGTTATCATAGGCAATACGCGCATCAACCGAAAGTCCTTTTAAGAACATACCAAGGTCTTGCCTGATGGCCATATCAGCAAACAAAAGCCGTTGATGACTCCTCGCATATCCTTTGGCTGCTACTTCAGCTACCGGGTTCCGGGTCCACACGTTGCTTCCACCCCAGTCACCATAAGGAGTCTTAACGGGAAAAGCCGCCGCCGGAGTATTATACAGCATTGACATCAGATCTCCGGTCAAAGGGTTCGGCCTGTTATGTTCGGACAACATACCACTCATCTTGAATGATAACAAGGTGGATTTAGTCAGATCTACATCTACATTGGTTCTTATGCTCAACTTCGAATACTTAAGTTGGGAGGAATACTCATCAACAATATTCTCCGGCTTAATGAAACCTTTGTAGGAGAGATAATCCACAGAAGAGAAGTATCTGACAATTTTTCCGCCACCACTCAATGTTACGAAAACATTATCCGTAGAACCTGATTTGCTCAAAACTTCATCCATCCAGTTCACATTACCATAGTGAGGATCATTATTCTTAATTCCATCCAATTGTGTCTGATCGTACATCGGACTCAAACCGTCATTCTTCATCGCTTCATTCATTGCCAATGCATAGGTATAACCATCTGCAAACTTCGGCAAGCGATTCAGCATATTAAAATGATGTTCATAATTCACACTGACATCAATCTTCTTCTTAGAACCGGTCTTGGTCGTAACCAACATGACTCCATTAGCACCACGCAAACCATATAAAGCCGTAGCCGCCGCATCCTTTAATATCTGGACGCTCTCTATTTCTTCTTTTGTAATCATGCTCAAATCTCTTTCAAAGCCATCTATCAGCACCAGAATAGAATTATCACGTGTGGAATTCAAACCGCGAATCATCGTAGTCGGTACACTTTCCCATACAGTACCTCCATTTTGCAATACAGTAAGTCCCAATCCCTTACCATACAATGCGTTCAGAGGATTGGTCGCCGCACTTTTCATGATCTCTTCTCCCGTAACTTCCGATATTGCAGCAGAAGACTCTTTTGCCTTCACCGTTACGCCATAGCCCAAATTCAGAAGTCTTTCCCCTTTAGCAACAATAGCGCTATCTTGTTGTGCATATGCGCTTAGACAAGAGAACATCAATGCACACGATAATTTATATATATTTCTCATAATCTTTTACTTCTTTAATTGTGATTTACAAGTAGCATATTACCATCCGGGATTCTGAGTTAAATATCCCTTGTTCATCTCTACAAATGGGAAGGGAGACAAATACCATTTCGGAGTGAAGAAAATGGTTCCATCCTCACCATCCTGAATAAATCTCTTCTTAATAGAAAATTTCTCATAAGAATAAGTACTATTATCTCCACGGCGTATACGGATTCCGTGCAATATCTTACGAAAGTCTTTTGCCTGTTTCCATCTGATCATATCATAGTAGCGCACTTCCTCAACACCAAACTCTCTGGCACGCTCGTCCAGAATTTCTTTACGCATCTCATCCTGAGTAAGCCCCGACTTCAACCCCGGCAGTCTGACACGTGCGCGTACATAGTTTACGTACTGATAGGCATCGCTCGTACGTCCCACTTCATTCAGGGCTTCCGCATAGCTCAGATAGATTTCAGGTAAACGCAAATAGGGCCATTGGTCTTGTTTACCCGCCATGTGTTCTTTATCCAAAATGTATTTGTAAACGGCAAAGCCTGTAAATGCCGCACCATCACTGGCAAGGTCATTGGCAGGACCCTCACGTCCACCAATCCATAACTCTGCCACATGGTCCATACCGAATTCCGCATTATTCACCAGGCAGTTTTCGTACAACCGGGGATCTCTGTTCGCAAACGGGTCTTCTGCTATGTAATGGTCTTTACTTTGTCTATCCCAGAAAGAAGCATCGAATGGAGTACCATCTGCATATGGAAAGAGATTCACATACTCCAGTGTAGGGGTCATTGCGCCATACGAACCGTAAGACTGCAAATAGTAACAATCCGCATCCCAGTACCAAGAAACCGTAGCACGGGCACGCGTATCGATCAGCAGCTCACCATTCGCCCTTCTATAATATGCATCCTGATAAGCCTGGCGGGGATTAGATGGATTCTGAACTAAATCCCAAGGATTTCCTTCCTGCTGATTACGTGTCATAAACAGGTCACAGGCATCTACCACATCATCCCACAAAGACATATCTTTACCACCGAACCAGACATGCTGTTCAGCAACTGACGGAGCAGAGGATGCTTCCGGATGATAAGGTTCGCTATCATTGAACAAAGGACTTGCACCAAACAACAAGATCCTAATCTTCAGACCAAGGGCAGCAGCTGCTGTAAAGCGTCCGGCCCATTGTTCTTGTTCACCGGATTGTAAGGCCCAAGGCAATACTGCATAGGCTTGGTCACACAAATCTGTTATAAAGTTCATCGTTTCACGAGCGGTAGCACGTGGTAATTTAAAATCGTCATTCGGATCGAAAGCCTTGGTTACTAACGGAAGGCCTCCATAATTGCGGAACATATCAGCATAATGGCAAGCGATAATCATTTTTGCCTCTCCTTTTAAACGTTCTTTCTCACTATCGTCAATATTAGGAGTCTGACCGATATTCTCAATAAATAACCAGGCTTTACGAATCCCGGTCCACTGTTCCTCACCGTTAGAATAAGAATAAACGGCAGCCGAATAATCAGAGGTAGCATTGAACTGACCTGAATAGTACAGGCTACTTACGCCGTCCCAACTCAAACCACTGGTGAAACAATCTGTCAAGGCATCCACAGCCCCCATATTCATTCTATTTCCCTTCGCACTCCAGTTCAAAGGACGTCCATAATAAAGTGAAGTATAGGCGTTCCATAAGAATGCACGGGCATAATTAGCATCATTAAACACCACATCTTTATCCACATCCACGCTCGGCGCCTTTTCCAGAAAAGCATCTCCTACCTTGAATTCATCCGCACAAGATACCAGTGCAGCGAATAATATAAGGATTAATCCATTAAATATCTTTTTCATGTCAGTCATAGTTTTAGAAGCTTACATTTAAACCAAAATTAATCACACGCATTACCGGATATTGCGGTACGCCACTGGACATAGATTCCGGATCTGATATTTTCAGCTTATCAAATGTCAGCAGATTATAACCGGTCATAAATACACGCATCTTTTCCATCCCTATCTTTGGCATAAACGGGAGGCGGAAGTTATAACCGATTTCAATGTTCTTCAAACGCAGGTAACTTGCATCCTTCACCCACAACTCGGAATCCCGATAGTTATTCTTCACACCGTCAATCGTGGCACGTGGCAATTTAGCCGTAGCTGCCGTTTCCGGAGTCCAACGATCAGTAAATTGATGACTCATCAGAGATCTGTCGTAAGTTTCTCCAAGAGGTTTACGGAAAGTTTCTTCCAGAACACGGGATGTTTTTGTAGCTCCTACCCACAGCATACTGAAGTCAAAACCTTTATATTCAAAACCTAAAGTAAGACCGGCGTTCAGTAATGGATAACTGGGATATCCTATAGCCGTTTTATCATTATCATCAATCTTACCATCATGATTTAGATCCTCATACACTACATCTCCTTCTTTCAGGACATAGCTATGATCCGCCACATCTTCCATACCTTCGTAGTAGAATCCCCGGACTTTTAACCCAAAAGGTTGCCCCACAGGATGACCTGTTTTCAAAGTATATGTATATTCAGAAGGAACTTCATCCTGATAAACGATCTTGTTCTTCGCATAAGAAACATTCAAGTTGGTCCAATAACGAAAACTATTGATTTTATGATTCCATTTTAAGTTCAACTCAACACCTTTGTTGGAAACAATACCCAAATTCAAAACAGGTAAGCTCATTGCATGAATAATCGGATCGGTAGATGCCTTCGCCAAAATATCCGTGCGTTTTTCATAAAAGTAATCGATACTACCACTCAGCTTCTGATTAAACAAAGAAAAGTCAATACCATAATTCTGCTTGGCAGATTTCTCCCAACTCAATCCGGAGTTACCGAAGCTCTTTTCGTAAGCACCCGGAGACCAACTTGTACCCGTACCAAATTGATAACCGCTTCCTATAAAGTAACTGTTAGGCAAATACAAGAACCTATCCATAAAACCGGTTCCATACGGATGGTATCTATCATTACCTACAATACCATAAGAAGCACGTATCTTCAAGAAATTAACTACTGGATTATCTTTCAGAAATTCTTCCTGAGTAAGTACCCATCCCCCGGAAACTGCCGGAAAGAAACCATAACGATTGCCTGGAGCAAAGTTTTCAGAACCATTATAACCCACATTGCCTTCAATCAGGTATTTATTATCATAATCATACGTGACACGACCTACCAAACCAACATACCCTCTTGGAATACCGGGGTAATCACTGTCAGGATAATAGGTTTTGCTTTGGTTATAAAGGGCCAATGCAGAAAGATGATGCAGATCAAAATCACGTTTCCAGTCAAAACTGGCCTCAGCATACCAGTCACGCGACTTACCAAAACTTTCGGCATAGCTGATCAGACCGGCTTCACCGTCCTGAATATACACAACTTCATTGGGATCGGAACCTGCCGGATGCTCCATCCATGTTACATCTTTTCTATACCACGGCTGATAACTCTCTATAGAAGTAGCACGCTCTTTGGTGTGATCATATCCGCTATTGTAGGCTACCTTTATCTTAAACTGCAATCCTTTGGTGATGAAATCCAGTTTTTGTGTTAGAGCCAAGTCCAGATTGACAACATTGGTCGTCTTAGAACCGTAGCCACGTCCATAAATATTCCCCAAACCGTCAGACAATCCTACCGGCAGATATTGGCTATTACCCTTGATCCATTTCCCATCAACAATGCCAGGACCGGAGAAAGGTGTAGCCCAATAAATTCTGCGGAACAACTGATTTATATCATCACCCGAACGGGGAAAGTTTCTTTTCTCCACGCGACCTCCCATATTGATAGCCACAAGTGTTGTTTTTGTAAAATCAATATCCAGATTTGCACGGTAGTTATAACGGTTGAAATTGAAGTTAGCATCGTAACGGGTATCATGGTTTTTAAAGAAACCTTTCTGATCCAGCATACCCATCGAAATGAAGTATCGAACCCTTTCCGTACCTCCCGATATATTCACATTTCCCTGAGTCTGAGGCGCCGACGACTTAAACAACAGCTCCATCCAGTCCGTATCCGGATATATGATAGGATTAGAATGTGTACGAAAAGCCTCTACTGCTTCAGGAGTAAACTTGGGATCTTTGCCATCATTCGTATAAGCTTCATTCAAAAATGTGGCATAATCATAGCTATTCACAAATTCCGGCATCCGCGTCGGAGTCTGGATACCATAAGAAAAAGAAGCGTTAATCTTAGCTTTACCCTCTTTTCCTCGTTTAGTAGTAACAATGATTACACCATTAGCGCCACGTACACCGAATACAGCCGTTGAAGAAGCATCTTTCAAAATCGTAATATTTTCCACTTCATTAGGATCAATCTGGAAAAAACTGCGCTCTACCCCATCAACCAGATATAGAGGCTTAGCATTCATTGTGTTCAACGTACTGATACCGCGAATAAAAACATCCGGGTCATCGCCACCGGGCTGTCCTGATGACTGTATGGAAGAAACTCCCGAAAGTACACCTGACAACATATTACCAATACTCGCCGTAGGTACTTTCAACAATTCATCTGTATTCACAGAACTAATAGAACCGGTCAAAGTTACTTTCTTCTGAGCGCCATAGGCCACTACTTGAACTTCCTCTAATAATGTATTAGAAGATTTCAATACAATATCAAAAGTTCCTTTACCTTTCATCGGGATTTCCTGAGTTTCCATGCCTACAAAAGACACCACTAACACTCCATTCAAATCATCAGCCCGAAAAGAAAAATGCCCGTCAATATCCGTAATAGTTCCTAATGTAGTTCCCTTAACAAGGACTCCTGCTCCAATCACCGGCTCACCTGTATCATCTTTCACCACCCCCGAAACTGTTGCAGTTTGGGCGAAAGTAGCAGCAGTCGAACAAATACATAATAATCCTACTATTAGTTTCCGGACCAACCAGAATGTAACAGTCTGATTCATCTTTTCTAAATGCTTTTCATGTCCCATACTCTTACTATTAAATTAAAATTAAAAAGGTTACTATTTACATTTGTTGCAACAGCACAAAAGTGAATAAAAAATAAGTGACTACTGTCGTGAATTCATTCATTCAAGTCGAAAATTCCTTCACCATACACTTTATGCAACGATTGAACGATCTCTTAGACTTTATTGACTGATTTTTCTACCTGTTTATTTTATATTTGTTTCTACCCTTAAAAACCGGCATAATTACTCATTTTTTATATATGATATTTAGTTTAATTTGGTATTTTTGCGAATACCACACAATATTATGAATATATGGAAAACATTCAGAAAGTATCTTTGCTATTTATACTCTCCCTGCTAATATCGTCCTTCCAGAACATACAGGGAAAGGAACATAAGATTGAATTCAAAAGTCTCCCTCCTTATATTAATATCCCTACCGATGTTCAACAGATCTATCAGGACAGGGATGGTTTTATCTGGTTTGCAACCCGCAACGGGGTATGCCGCTTCGATGGTTACGAACTTGAAATCATCAAGTCGAACCTCTATACTCCCGGAGCCTTATCCAGCAATGACATTCTTGCCATACAAGAAGACTACCAACACCGATTATGGATAGGTACCAGCTATGGTTTAAACATGCTTGACAAGAAAAGCGGAAAGATTCAAAAAGAATTTGGGGCTCTGAACAACGAGCGAGTCCAGTCTATACTGATAACTAAAGATAATACAATTTGGTTAGGCACCGGTAGTTCTCTATATAAAAGCAACAATGATCCCGAGCAGTCCAATACATCTATAAGTTTCACCAAAGTCAGATCCATGGATGTGAAATCTCTTGTAGAAGCCCCCAATAACCAAATATGGATAGGAACCTGGAGTGATGGGCTATATCGCTATATTACCGCTACAGACAGCTTAGTATCCTACCCTGCTATTAATCCTTTGAATTCCGCTTACTTTCTATTCCAGGATAGCAAAGAACAAATCTGGATCGGGACTTGGGGATATGGCTTATACAAGCTTCATCATCCATATGATCAGGAAAAAGCTTATTTTGAGAAGTTCGCACATGAAGAAGGCAACAGCAATAGTTTAATACATAATTTAATTTACTCCATCTCCGAAGATTCGAGTACCGGGAACCTATGGATAGGAACCCTGGAAGGTTTAAGTTGCTTTAACGGAAAGGATTTTCTCAACTACACACCAAATATTCCTTCCAATGGGTTGCCATACAATGAAATTATTAGTATTTTCAGAGACCGAACCGGAACAATGTGGCTAGGATTTCTTGGCGGAAGAGTTTACTGGGTACGACCACAAAATTTGCAATTCAACCTTCACCAACTTTCCCATGCATCTGTCGGAACAGCCTGTAGCAATATCCAAGGCCTGACAGTATACAAAAACGATCTGTGGATTGGATTAGAGAAACATAGTTTCATTATTCACGACCGCACCACAAACTCTAATAGTAAAAGAGAAAAAGCATTTAATCCTTCCATACTTCAATCAGAATATACTTATTATTCCTTTTTAAAACCTCGACACAAAGATGAACTATGGTTGGGTAGTTATGGTAATGGGGTCTACATATATCACCCTGAAGAGAGTGGCAAGCCGCTATCAAATATGCGTTCACCTGAAATTCCTCATTTTCCAAACTTTATATATTGTATGTTTGAGGACAATCGGCAAAATGTATATTTAGGCTCCACCACAGGATTAAGTATCCTGACGAAAGAAGGGAAATTCTATCACTACAACAATTTACTTTCTCCTCAAGGGCAATACTCACATAGCGTATATTCCATCGCCCAAGACAGTCTCAACAATATCTGGATAGGAACAGATCATAGCGGTATATTTCGCATAAATCCAACTCAAGACCTCAGTAATTGCACATTCAGTTCTTACTCTATCAATAATAACAAAATAAATTCCAATGAAATACAATGCATATTTGTGAATAAAGAAGGAAATATCCTCGCAGGAACAGATGGAGGAGGATTGAATTTATATGATCCTCATCTGGATTCTTTTATTTCAATCCATACCCAATATAATATTCCGGGAGACATGATATGCAGCATCCTGGAAGACAAGCAACAAAATCTATGGATGGGAAGTAATGTCGGATTAATTAAATTAAATCTGAAAGATTCTATTGCCGAAAGCAAATGCCGTCTCTATACCACTTCAGACGGTTTACAAGACAATAAATTTGCACGGGGAGCAGCATGCCAAGCAGAAGATGGAGAAATGTTCTTTGGAGGTCCCCAGGGATACAATTCTTTTTATCCGGAAAAGTTAACGGCTGATGAGTTACAGCCAGACATATTCATAACTGATATACAGGTACAAAACAAATCAGTGAAAGACCTCCCAGCTAAAGATAAATTAAACATAATGTCTGATCTGGCACCCGGATATGCTCAGACCCTTCACTTAAATTACAAACAAAATGATTTTACCTGTAAACTATCTGTTTTGAATTTTTACAATCCGGAGAAAAATGAATATGCTTATAGATTGGATGGTTTAGACCATACATGGCAATACACCACTGACAGAAGCAACATTATCTCTTATAGCAATCTGGAAAGCGGAACCTATACGCTATATATAAAAGGGACGAATGGGAATGGAAAATGGAGTAAAGTAGAAAAAGCATTAACCATCATCATTACCCCTCCCTGGTGGAATAGTATGTGGGCTTATATAGCCTATGCTATCTTCTTAATAGCAGTTATTGCCTATACCATACATTTTATCAGGAAAAGAATAAGACTAAAAAATACACTCCGCATAAAAGAAGTAGAGCAAAGGAAACAAGAAGAACTGAACCGCGCCAAACTACAATTCTTTACCAATATCACGCACGAGCTTCTTACTCCGCTGACTATTATTTCAGTCACATTGAATGAGATAAAAAGTATCGCTCCTCAAATAAGCGATTATTATTCTATTATGGACAATAATATCAATCGCTTAAAACGATTGCTGCAACAAATTCTGGAATTCAGAAAAGCAGAATCGGGCAACCTGAAACTTAAAGTATCTCAAGGCAATATTGCTTCCTTCATCCGAAAAAGCGTCGATAGTTTTCTGCCTCTGCTCAGGAATAAGAAAATGCAACTCGACATGTCAATCGAACAAGAAGAAATCATCGGATACTTCGACCCTGACAAAGTCGACAAGATTCTCTATAATCTTTTATCCAATGCTTTCAAATATAACAGAGAAGGGAAAACAATACGCGTCAATGTGTCTTATGGCTCTTCAAAAAGAGAAATTATTATATCTGTTAGCGACAACGGAGAAGGGATCTCCAAAGAGAATCTTTCTAAACTGTTTAATCGCTTTTATGAAGGAGATTATCGCAAGTATCATACTACAGGACATGGAATAGGTCTGTCTTTAACCAAAGAACTTGCAGTGTTACATCATGGTAAAATTGAAGTTGAAAGCCAGATCAATGAGGGAACGACATTTCGTGTCACCCTGCCCATTATTGAAGAGGAGTTTACTGAAGAAGAAATAGACAGAAGTATTCTTCCCTTACCCGAAACGGTATCAGATTCCCTCTCTGTGATATCTTCTCTGAACAAAGAAGAAACCATAGAAATCACAGAAAAAATTGATAAGAAAAAGCTGCTATTAGTAGAAGACAATGAAGACTTATTAAAAGTCATGGCCGATTCATTGTCCCGTGAATACCACATCATCAAAGCCACCAACGGTAAAGAAGCCATTGAACAATTAGAAAAAACAAAAGATATCGTAGTAGTCATATCGGATGTGATGATGCCTGTCATGAATGGTATCGAACTTTGTCATTATATGAAGAAGCAAGATGAATGGCTACATATTCCAATCATCCTGCTGACGGCTAAAAGCAGTGAGTCAGATATCATTGAAGGATATGAAGCCGGGGCAGACGATTACATAACCAAACCGTTTCAACTGACATTGCTACTGGTTAAGATAAAGAGCCTGCTTAAAAACAAAGAAAACCTACTCAAAAATTATTCCAATATCATTGCTTTTGAAATGCAAAAGCCTAATATAGACTCCGCGGACAAGGAGTTCTTACAACAAGCTATCAATTGTGTATATGAGCACTTGGATGACATCAAATTCGATCAACAAGCATTTGCAGATGCTATGCGAGTGAGCAAATCAACTTTATACAGAAAGTTAAAGAGCCTGTCGAATGAAGGTCCCTCTGTTTTCATTTCTGATATACGCTTACAAACAGCTTATAAGATTCTTTCTGATAACCCCAGTATGCGTATTTCCGACTTGGCTTATACTGTAGGATATAATGATCCCAAATATTTTAGCAGTTGCTTCAAAAAGAAGTTCAAAGTATTGCCCAGAGATATATCACAAGAATGATGCTATTCAGGCAATGTAACAGGGAATATATCACTATCTCTGTGTTCCCGCTTAATAATCTCTTTCATCTGCTTCACAATATCAGGATGGGCAGCTGCAATATTATGATCTTCATGCACATCATTTGAGAGATCATACAGATAAGGTGTCCCTTTCTTTACCAATAATTTCCAGTCTCCCATGCGGACACCAATCTGATCTGTTTCATGGAACTCCCAATAAAGAAAATCATGTTTTTGCTGCTTGCCATCATCCCCCAACAAGGTCGAAGCAAAAGAAATACCGTCGAAGCAGTCATTCTTTATCTTCTTATTTATGTACTTCTTCGGAAATGCTTTATCCCCCATCAACTCACAAAATGTAGGCATCACATCGTAGAAAGCCAATTGGTGATCATTGACCATGCCTGCTGATACACGCCCTGGCCAACGCACAATAAAGGGGATTCGTATACCACCCTCATGGCATTGCCGTTTCAGACCACGCAGCTTACCATCCCGTCCGAAAAATTCGGGATCCGCTCCACCCTCTTCGTGAGGGCCGTTATCACTGCTAAAGATAACGATCGTATTATCATCAAGACCTTTCTCTTTCAGCTTCCTCAAGACTTCGCCTACATAACTGTCGAGACGGGTAATCATACCGGCAAACTCAGCATGGGTATGTTCCACGGCATTATAACGCGAACCTTCGGAACCTCCCCAGGTTTTATCTCTGAAAAATTGCTTTTTGTATCCTTTAAGAATGGAGTCATTGGGCTGTGCCAATTCCGCATGTGGAAGCGTATAAGTGAAGAAGCCATAAAAAGGTTGTTTGCCATCCTGCTTATCAATCCACTCCATGGCTTTCTGATGAATCAAATCGGCAGAATATTGCGAACGCTTTTTGTAATCATCACCAAACATGGGATAATTGATGTTGTCTTCCATTACAATACGTACGACTCCAGTATCTCCTTCCTCTTTACTGTATCTGTTCAGGAAATTGGGATAGTACAAATGTGCCTGAAACTGACATATATAACCGTAAAATTCATCTACACCCCGCTTATCCGGTGTGGAGCAGGAACCTTCATAGCCGCCCGCCCATTTACCGAAAACTCCTGTAGTATAGCCGTTCTTCTTCATGATTTCGGGCAGAATAATGTGGTCTTCATCATACGGTTCCTGCCCTACGACAGAGAAATCTTTATTGATGCCGTATGTCACGGCAGGAACATTTTTCCAATATTCTTTATTACCACGCACATGAGTATGCCCAGTGTGCTGCCCGGTCATCAAAGAAGCACGGGAAGGTGCACTAACCGGACTACCGGCATAAGCTTGGGTAAACAACATACCTTCCTGCGCCATACGGTCGAGGTTGGGCGTTTGGATATATTTCTGTCCGTAACACCCCAAGTCGCCATAGCCCATATCATCGCAGAGAATGAAAATGATATTAGGCTTGGATGAATTATTTGCCGCATTGCTGTATAAAGAAATAGCGGTCAACAATCCTGTCCCCAAAGTTACTTTTATAGATTTCATATCATTGTTTTTTCTATTTTACCGGGACGGTTCATTCATTTCTTCTCTCCGAAATCCTCCTGTTGTTGCTCCACTTCTTTCAGTTTCTGCATATTCTGTTCTTTCTGCAACCGTTCCTGTTCTAACTCAGCAGCCGATTTTACTGTTGTTCCTCCCAACCCGGTAGCAGAAGCGCTTGAAATAAGCACCGCCTCTTTTTCTGAATATAGTAATGGATGCTCTGTCAGCACACTTTCCAACTCCAAAACAGCACTGGTGGGCATCTGCGAACCTTCAAACAACACACTGGCTATCACCTTTATCTTGCCCGGTTTCAAGGTCGACTGTATCAGTACCGGAGCAGTGCCCCACTTTACAGGTGCGGGATTTGCCAATATAGAAGCATCTCCCAGAAGGCGTCCTTCGCCTTCTACATGGAACTTCACATAATAATTATTCAAGCGCTTTATATTTCCATTTTTATCAGCAACGGCAGCCACCACTGTTACAAAGTCGGAGCCATCAGCTTTCAAGTTAACCCCTTCATTATCTACCCAAAGCAGTAGCTTCTCCGGACGACGTGCCGGATGCACCTCATGGGTGGCAACCACTTTGCCATCTATCAGCCCTTCGGCCAGCAAAAGTACATCTTCTTGTTTTTTCTTCCGGGACATGGCTTTGTCCATCTGAAAATCATAGACATCCGGGAAAGTGATAACAGGTGAAGGCATACCGGCTTCTGTCAGTGGCTTGCTGTAAGTAGACACTTTCCCGTCTCTCATGAAAGTAAGCCGGACTTCCTCGCAATTCGAATAAACAGTGACATCCTTACTTGAGAATGGAGTCATTTCATGGGCTATATAAACCATCGGGCCAGTCTCGAAAAGGCGTTCCTGTTTCTCGGGCGAACGCTGTGCCTTGAACATATAATACGAATACTTGGGCTGACGGAATACATCCATCAATCCACCATAAAACGGATCGGGATGGTAACCACGTTGATGATCGAACGAGTGCCAGAGACATCCACCCACGTGTTGCCGGGGAGTGCGATAAAGAGCATCATAGCAAGTATAAGTATAGGTAGGATTGGCATAATGCCGGGCCTGGATGAGCATGGGTTGCTCTCCCCAGTTGCGTGCTACACGACTGGGTGAGTTATGCGAACTCCAATCATCCACATTGTCACCCCACTCGCGGGTAAAATAGGTAATTTTAGGATCAGCATTCGGATCACCCCAGGCCTTCCCATCAAAAGACGGATGGGTGAAAAGTACCGGGAAATATTCTTTGCCACGCGCTCCGCTGTCGCAACCCGAATAACAATAAGGGTAAGGATATTCCTGATCGACCAGTTCACGGGTCTTCTTGGCAAAATCATCCGGATACCAAGTTTCATTCAGGATAGGTTCCCACAACCAGACACAAGCATGATTACGGTCACGGCGTACCAGATTACGTATATCACTATATACACGTCGTGCAAATTCAGGGGCATCATTCCAGAACTGCCAGCCCGGAGTATTGACTATTACAAACAAACCGAGTTCATCGCATGCATCCATGAAAGCCGGGTCTTGCGGACAATGGGCATTGCGGATCACCTTCATTCCCGCATCCCGCAGTTTCTTTGCGTCACGCCAGTGAATGCTGTTGGGTACTGCATTACCTACTACAGCAAAGTCCTGGTGGCGATTGGCACCGATCAACGGTTCTTTATAAGGTCTGCCGTTCAGCCAGAAACCATCCTTACCTTTAAATTCCACACTGCGGATACCAATACGGCGACGGTAACCATCCACCACTTTTCCTTCGTGATTGCGGATACGTACAATCAGATTATATAAAGTAGGAGTCTCCGGACTCCACAACAATGGATTCTTTACCGTGATTTTATCTTTTGAAGTAACAGCCTTACCCGGATGTACCTGTATTTTATCATTCAGGAACGCCACCTGAGTACCATCCGGTTGCTGCAATTCATATTCCACAACTCCTGTAAAAGTTTTACGGCTATCATTACGTAGATGAGCTTTCAACAATACTTCAGCCGAAGCATCCGATACTTTATCATAAGCCACAAACAGACCGCCACCTGCGACTTCGTCCTCAAAGTTAGGGTCAGTGATAAAGACAGGATTATGAGCTACCAGCCAGCAATCACGGTAGATACCACCGAAGTAGGTAAAATCAAGAACATCCTGTGCCTTTCCGGGAGGATAAGACGGATCATCACTATTGTCCGCCCATACGGCAATCACATTATCCTCTCCCCATTTCAAGGCATCGGTTACATCTACGACCACCGGCAAGTAACCACCAAAATGCTCTTTTATCAACCGGCCATTCACAAACACCTTGCTCTTCCCCATGATGGCTTCAAAATGCAGGAATAACTTCTTTCCTTTCAATGCATCTGCGGGAGTGAAGTGCTTACGATACCAAACTTCACCTTGGTAATTGATACAACCGCTGGCTTCTGTAGGCAGATATTCAATCCCATTAGGCAGGGAGACTACAGCCCATTCCGTATCATCAAAACTCATAGCCTCAGCACCGGCAACGCTTCCTTTATAAAAACGCCAGGCCGGATTCATGGAAAACACTTCACGTCCGGAATTGGGTAATTCGAAGAAACCGGCAGTGGAAAACTCTGGTTGGTGAAACGCCTGCAATGCGCTGCAGGGAACTAACAATAAAACAATTAGAATTAAATGAATGATTTTTCTCATGAAGATAGTATTATTTTAGGTGTACACGATTTGATGCAACAACAACTGTTTACAACATCCGATACAAAAATAGGGCAAAACAGAAGATACGTATCACAATAATCACTATTTTTTAATCCAATTTTGTCTAACCACCCATTCTTTTTTACCTTCAACAAGACGAAAGAGTATAATATAAGGATGAGAATGTATTCGTGTTGATACATTCTCATCCATCCCAATTTAGAAACGACTGATTACCTTAAATTATTCTACCTTTACTATCCGAATATCAAATAGTCCTCCTACCGTATTATTTTTCTTTGCATGTAACTTCACCGTCACGGTTTTCTTTCCGGAAAGCAATTCTTTGGGAAGCGATACTACTTCATAATAGAATAAATCCGGAATGTCTTTAGGTTGGCAACGATCTATTGTAGCAATCTGCTTTCCATCTACCAATACATCAAATACCCTTGCACCTTCATCCGTATTGATGAACTGCATGTAGAGACTTTGAGGTACATCCGGCAACACCGCCATCTGGTACATAAAGTAACCGCCATTGGAAGCATGCCTCCATGAACGACCATATGCTTCACCCCAATCCATATTCACACCCGCCAGTTTATGATCGCTCTCCGAAAGTGGCGACTGAATCAGTACATGGTCTACCGTATTCGCTTGCAACATCTCATTTTCCTGAATAGTCTTCTTTTCCTGTTCATAAACAGCCTGATAATCTTTCATCTGTTTATAAAGCGGGAAATAGATGGCATAGCGGTTGAAATGAATTCTATTGAAAGGAATCAACTCAAAAGTAGTGGAAGCTACCTCCGATGAACATTCAAACACTAATTCCTTATCCGATTTTCTGGAAACTGCTTTCTTTATTTTATCTAAAGAACCTATTAACGCAGGAGCTGTCAGCATTGGAATTTCTAAAGTGGCAACCGTTCTTTTCGGGAATCTGAAACTATAGGCTTCTTCCAGTCCATTATTGTCGACTTTTGCTGCCAGGACTATGGGACCATAGAGAAATGCAGCATATTTATCACTGCCTTTCAGATATTCTACTGTAACCTGGGGAGTTAATTCCACCTCTACTTTGTCTCCATTGCTCCACGAGCGGTCCAACTGTACATAACCTTCAGTATTCGGAGCTAACTGCATCTTCTTGCCATTCACCCATACGGTCATCTTCTTCGCAATCGACCAATGAGGCTTGCGGATATTCAAAGTGAAATGAACGCCAGCAGCCGTATTGATTACAAAACCCACCTTATTATTATCAGGGAAGTCCGTGTTCTGTACCAGTTTCACACCTTTATCTTTCCAGTTCAGCTCGGAAGGCATAAAGAGGTTGACATACAACTCGGAACCTTGATGCGCATATATCATCTTTCCAAACTTTGCAGGAGCCTCCATACCTGTACCGGTACAGCACCAGAAACTATGATGCTGGGTTCCATATATCCGGTAATGTGCCGGACGCATAGAAGTATAGTAAGTACACATTCCTTCATGAGGATCATAATTAGCCAGGATATGATTATACAATACCCGTTCGTAATAATCCACCATCTTCATTCTTCCGTAATCCTGATACAAGGTTTCCGTCAGCCTCATCATATTCACGGAATTACAAGACTCCGGTCCTCCGTCACTTGGCACTCTCTTTTCAAACTGATCTACCGGGAAGAAGTGCTCTCCCGTACTGTTTCCACCAATCACCCAGGTATGCTTGTCTACCACAGTTTCCCAGAAAAACTGTGCCGCCCGGGTATACTTATCTTCCTGGGTATAGTTGTATACCTTCTCGAAACCCGTGAACTTGGGAATTTGCGTATTGGCATGCCAACCGTTCAATACATCCCGTTCCTCGGCTGCGGGAATAAGCATGTCTTCATCATTCAGAAGTTTAGCCCATTTCAGATACTTCTCATCGCCTGTAATCTCGTATACAGTGATATACGACTCATTGATAGAACCATGTTCACATACCAGTAACTCCTGAATCTGTTCATAACTCAGTTTATCCAGAACCTGATATCCAAACCAGTCAGCCATCTTCACCAGTACATCTTTTGCTTGAGGGAGATCACAACTCAGATAGGCATTATACAACCCTAACATGATTTTATTCATGATGTATACAGGTTCCCATACCCCGTTGATTGTCGGATTGTTGGTAGTGAACTTTCCACTCACTACTTCTTCAAAGATGCGTCGCCCGTTGATAGTTGCCAACAGATAGCCATCTCCCTGGGCATCCTGACACTCTTTCAGTCCGCGAACCATCTTTTCAATCTTTCTCTTCAGTGCCTCATCTCCCGTAGCTTCATACATCATTGACATGGAAGACAACGAGAAGCCCATAATATGCCCGGCCAGAGGGCCACCACCCCAGACATCTTCGGACTCCCAGAAAGGATAAGCAGGTGCATCAGGAGCAAGACCTGCCTCCCGCCGGAACCAGGATAACAGACGTTCCGGCTCCAATGATAGTAGATAAGCATGATCCAGTTCCTGAATATCTTTAAACTGACTATCGCCAAGTCTCACGTCCGTAAGCGGAAACAAAGTCCGTTGTGTGGGTTGCACAGGGTTCACCACTATTTTAGTATCTGCAGCTTCGGCAGTTGTGTAGGCACTTAGCAAAGTACCTACCAGCAAACAAGTTATATATTTCATCCGTTCTGTTTTATGTATAAAATTTACCAACCATGATTCTGAATCAGGTTCTTATTCTTATCGATCTCAGTCTGTGGAATCGGGAACAGGTAATGCTTATCCTCAAATACACGTTTCATCAGTTTCGAGCGTTTGTAAAATACGGATAAACCCACTTGCTTCGACTCGGAAGGAACATTCAGATTCAATCCTGATTGCTGTGCAGCCTTTTCCAATTCTTGTATAACAGGAAGTGAATTCATGCCCGTAACATTCGCACCATCCACCTTTTTAGCTATCATCCAGCGACGTACATCATAGAAACGATGGTTCTCATAGAATAACTCTACCCGACGTTCGTTTCTGATTCTCTTACGCATTCCCACCTGGGTTTTATCCTCTTCAGTGATGGGAAGTGAAGGCATACCTACCCTGTTTCTCACTGCATTGATAGCACTATATACTTTGTCATCCGGTCTATCCAAGTATTCATTCCAAGCTTCGGCACAATTCAAATATTGTTCAGCCAAACGGAACAATGGATAATGATGGCTTGTACGCCATGACATTTTCAAATTAATATTAGGATCCATCCATTTACGAATACCATATCCTGTTTCACAACTCTTTCCTACCAGCTTCTTATTCCCCTCAAAGAAGTCATCACTATTATTCAGCCAATAAGCATAGTATAGCGGACGATTGACAAATTCCGACTTCCAATAAGTTCCCTGGAATAATATGGAGGCATAAAAACGCGGATCACGATCCTTATACATATTAGATATATTCTCAACATGTTTCATCGTTTTTCCGTCATGCAATTCACCTGACCAGAAACCTGTTTCCGTATATCCGGACTCCGGATTTATCTGAGGATTACCATTTGCATCATAAATCACACAACCATCGTCATCCATCTTGAAAGGGAAATAACCGTCTTTGGTTTCATATGCATCCACCATCTCCTGCAAAACAGAGAACTTACCATAACCACCGTAATCACCGGCATTGGAGGTACATTCCTGATCAATCGTCATATCCGTACCCAGCAATCCCGGAAGAATGATTTCCTTGGAATGCGTGTTATCATAGAAGAGTTTCGCATAATTATCCACCGGATTGGAAGGATTGGGCTGTTCAAGAATGATACCTGCACGAGCACTCCAATCTATTACAGCTTGTGCTGCTTCCGCCGCTCTTTTCCATAACTCTTTATCGTATCCCTGAGGGAATAACTGCGTACCATCAGGATTTATCTGGTCAGCATACATCTTGTTACCATTGTACAAAGGACTTGCCATATACAGCAAGGTACGGGCTTTCAGTGCCAGACAGGCCCCCTTAGTAATTCGTCCCAATTCTTGGGTAGAATAGGAATCAGGCAATCCGGCTGCAGCAATATCCAATTCAGAACAGATATAATCGACTACTTCAGTCACAGAAGCTCTCGGCAACATCGTATTCTCCACATTAGAAATGTCCACCAACTCCTTTGGCAAAGGAATAGCACCGTACTGACGGAAAAGATCGAAAAAGAAATAGGCTCTGAAGAAACGGGCTTCCTCCTTATACTGCTTCACACGATCCGAATAATATGCTATTTGTGTAGCTTTCAATTCTACTTTATCTATATTGTCAATGAAAACAGTGGCACGACGAACGAAATTGTACATAAACTTCCATTCACCCAGCGGGTTATTCGAAGCGCCCCATGCCCCGCTGTTATACAACAGTCTGGAAGCCGGAGTTTCCCAATGATCATACATCTCATCGGTACAAGCACCCAGCTCACTCTTGAATCCGTCACGCCTCAAGCTCCCATGGTCCCAATATAAGCTCCAGTAAATACGTCCCAAGGCCAGTTCCGCAGTTTTGATATCACTGAAGATTTCTTCTTCAGAGGAAACTTCTGTCGGTGCAATATCCAGATAGTCACAAGACGTTGTCAGCATGACAGAACATATAAATAATAGTATAAATTTTATCTTTTTCATATCTGTATTTCTTTAAAAGGTCAAGTTTACTCCGATATTATATATTTTCTGTTGAGGGTAGTTACCCGAGTTATGAGGCATTTCCGGATCGAAGACTTTAATCTTATCCCAAGTGATCAGATTTTCTCCTGTCAGATAGAAGCGGCAGCCTGCCATTCCCATCCGTTTGCAAACAGCTTCTGGCAACGAATAACCGATCTCAAGATTCTTCAGACGGAGGTAGTCGGAGGAACGCGTCCAGTAGGAACTTGCCTGATAATTGTTTGGATTAGAGTCAGATGTCATACGAGGATAGTCTACCTTTGCATTCTGCGCCGGAATATTGTCCTTCGACCAGTAATTACCTTTCACATCGGCAAGGACATTGGAGAAGCGAGCAAAGGGCCAAACCAGATCACCGGAATACCAGATATATGCTCCGGCAGCTCCCTGGAACAGTACACTCAGGTCAAAGCCTTTATAACTACCGCCCAATGAAAGACCGAATATCTTATCAGGTTTATCGATACGTCCCAAAAAGCCCTCATCTTCCGCATCAATCACATTGTCATTATTCAAGTCCTTATATTTGATATCACCGGGCTGCACATTACCATACATTTGTTTCGGACTGTTAGCAATATCTTCTTCCGATTCAAACAAACCGATAGCTGTCAGTCCCCACATCTCACCAATCCGACGTCCTTCGTTTTCACGCCACTCACGGCCCACATAGTCAGGTTCGGTCATATCAATGATCTTATTGCGTGCATAAGAGAAATTGGCTACAGCAAAGATGCTGGCATTACGGAAAGCCTTACGATATTCCAATTCTAATTCAAAACCTTTATTATCTACAATACCTGCATTGATAAGCGGAAGGGACTCCACACCCGAGAGGTCGGGAATAGTCAAAGGAGTAGTGAGAATATTCGTACGGTGTTCGAAGAAGATGTCACCGGTGAAACGCAACTGATTATTGAACAAAGCTATATCCAAACCGACATCTATCTTCCGGGCACGTTCCCACGTTACATTCGGATTTCCGGTAGTGGCTTCCTGGGCACCTCCCAGATACCAACCATCGCGCACATAACCAAAGTTATAACCATACATATTCGGGTTCCAAGTCGTCATATACATAAAGCGGCTACCACCAATCTGGTCATTTCCCACTTCACCGAAAGAAGCCCTTAACTTTAACATATCGAGCCAGGATACATTATTCTTTATAAAGTTCTCTTCTGAAATTAACCAGCTACCGGACACGGCAGGGAAGAAACCAAAACGCTTACCTTTCGGGAAGTTCTCGGAACCGTTATATCCCGCATTAAATTCAAAATAATACTTCTTGTCCAAATTATATGTAACACGCCCCACCAGACCTTGTCGGCGATAAGGCAAACCAGCCACCGCATTCTGAGTACCTCCACCCACACTCGGTGTATTTTGTTGTTGGTTATACAATGCCAGTAAACCTACCTGATGCCGTCCAAATTGTCTGTCATAATTCAAAGAGGCTTCTACTACGGCTGTTCTCCAACCATTGGCAATCACATCATAACCTAATGTCGTATTACCATCTCCTACGGAAGAATAAGTTCCTTTGGATAGATCCGTTTCATTTTCATCAATTGAGAATGTATAAGACTTATAAGAACGATGTCTGTTCACATTTCGCCAATTACTATTATCAAAACTTATACGTCCTTTGGCAGTCAAACCTTTCACCAGTCCCGACATATCCCAAGATAATCCCACCGTAGCATTCAACGTTGTGGTATGGTGTGCCCCATAACCGGTCTGCGTAAGAAGAGCATACGGATTAGCATTTTTACCTGCAATTTCACCGATGGATCCATCCGGATTAAGCATAGGATACCACCAGGAAGGAGTTTGTTGTATAGCTTTGAAGATAGTTCCTGCCGCCTGACCGGGGAAGTTGTTATCTTGGATAATTCCTCCAAGATTCAGTTCCATCTTCAGTCTCTTAGAGAAATCCACATCCAGATTGGAACGGAAATTATAGCGTTCGGAACGTACCTGAGTATCGTAATCATTCAAGTCCGTATGCTTGTACATTCCACTTTGATTCAGATAGGATACGGATATATAGTAACGAACGGCACCGCTACCACCCGATACATTGACATTGGCCTGAGTTTTGAATGAGGCTTTCCGCAACAACTCTTCTTGCCAGTTTACATTAGGATACAAATACTGGTAAGTAGGGTTACTGCGATCACGGAACTTCTCAATATACTCATCCGTATATGTTGCATAATTAAGACCATCATTCTTCAGACCTTCTCTGTAAAGTTGCAAAGCATCATATGATTCCAGATATTCCGGCAATCGGGTAGGATTCAGCACTGCTTGCTGCACATTAACATTAATGCGAGGCTTACCCTCAGATCCTCTTTTCGTAGTAACAATCACAACTCCATTCGCACCACGCACTCCATATACGGCTGTGGAAGAAGCATCTTTCAGGATAGAAATACTTTCTATTTCATTCGGGTCGATATCACCAAAAGCGCGTTCAATGCCATCTACAATAACTAACGGATTGGAAGCAGTCTGATAGGTTCCTTGACCACGTACCCAGATGGTAGCACCGTCATAACCCGGTTCTCCAGAGTACTGAATAGCAGTAACACCGGTCAACTTACCTGCCAATGAATTAGATATATTGGCAACAGGAGATTGAGTTAGTTCTTTGGTACTGACAGCAGATACAGCACCCGTTACCGTCACTTTTTTCTGAGTACCATAACCAACTACTACAACTTCATCCAACATTTCATTGGATTCCTGCATCACAACATTCAATACAGACTGATTTTTCAACTGGATTTCCTGTTTCTGATATCCTATATAAGAGAATACCAATATAGCATTGCTCGAAACATTCGTGATTTCGTACTGCCCGTCAGCACCGGTAATCACTCCCTGGGCAGTTCCTTTCACTGTGATAAGTACACCTATTAAGGGTTCTTTGTCGACGCCTGTCACTGTTCCCTTTATTGTTTTTGTAGCTTGTGTCGTAGAAGCTACAGCAGCAACATCGGCAAACAAAGCAAGGGGTGAATTGACAAACAACAATGTCATAATCAAACAAATCCCCCAGCAGGAATGCCATTTGTCAGGGAGCATTCCAACATCAAATACTCTTTTCTTTTCCATAAATTAGATCAATTAATAAGTATAACAATAGTGTATTATAAGAACTCATAGTATCAAATCTGTCTCATTTTCCAGAAATCCGCAGTTTGATTAACACAAATGTAGGGATTAGAAGAGAAGATTTACATCATAATTTTGGCAAAAGACAATAAAATCCTGTCATTAATAGGGGGTACAAAAGGTTCTTGGCAAGCTTTGCAAAGATTCTTTCAACACAGAACTGTCAAAGGGGGCAGGCTGTCTTATGAATTGTAATTGCCATATTTGTATATGGCAGAAAATGCAATCATATCAGTTTTAAGAGGCACTATACTAACTATCAAATAGAAATAGAAACAAGCATTTTCCTTTCTATACTATCAGCTTCTTGAAATTCTACGAACTCAAGGTTTGAATAAAACGAGCTATCTGGAAAAAAGAAATCATATTTTGCGGGAAAGAACCTGCCTATTTACTCCAAAACAAACGGTCTATTTACCCCAAACATACAATCTAATCAGTCAAAACACACAATCTGTTTCTATAAAACAGATAATCCTTTTTCCAAGGCTACACCATTTTGCTCAAAAGGTGTAACCTTTTACCCCATTAGGTGTAGCCATGTATCATAAAGGGTATAACCATTCCGCCAACCAGAACAAATAAGTTCTGGTTGGCGGAAGCACTTGAAGCAAAGAAAACTTTCCTTTTCAATACAGTTCAGACAGATTCAAATCCAAACGTGCAAGATATTAGAAATTATATAGCATTTTATCACATTATTCCCAGTCTTAGTATCTCTTCAAATCTTTGAAACGCAAAATCCTTGCGTTTCTTTTCACTTCTTTATAAATGGGACGGACGAAAGGATTCTGAAAGAGCCAAATTATCATTTTGCCATTTTGCTACTTCATTCCTACACTCTCCTATTCCTTTTGTTTTTGTGTCCGGCAACCGAATACTCCTCCGGCAATCATTCCGGGCAAAGCCTGAATCTTCACCGTCACACTTTTTCTGCCTTTCGTCAAATTAGCAGGTATGGGATAAGCCCTGTCAATCCAGGCACTATAAGTTTCCGCCCGCAGTTTTTGCTCACCAATCTTCCGGTCATTTACCAGAATCTCAAACTCCCGGTTACCACCATCCGTACTGAGATAAGTCAACACCAATTCCATCGGTCGTTCCGCATCCACCTTCATTGTATAGGAGAACCAACCGCCATCCGATGCATCCCGCCAAGTATTGGGTCCTCCGGTATGCGTATTCTTACCTTTCAGGTTATGGGCTACCTCCGAGTCAGTATGCCCGATAATAACTTTATCCGTCATACGCCCACGCTCTATCAGTTGATTCTTCAGAATTGTTTCATCCGAAGGAAACCATACGGTCATCTCACCATTTCCCCTATGGGAACGTGCATAATAAGGAATCAAAGTAAGGGAATCAATTACAGACTTGATGACTTTAAAGTTATCCTCAGCAACAATCCGTTCAGCCTTGCCCTTCAATACATTTACTCCACCGAACATGGCATTTTCAAAAACGGGCGCAAAAGCTGTTTCCGGTTTCAGTACATAGTTAAGAACTACATTCTTATTATCGGCAAATTCAGCGCAATAAACAATCGGGCCGCGTTCCACAGCTATATGATTGACATCAGCTTCCACCAGATCATTTGCCTTACATGTATGTACCTCCATGGGTAAATTCATTTCAATGACATCACCCGGTTTCCAATCTTCCGACAGAACAGCATAGCCTTTTTCCATTCTGTACTCTTTGGCGCGTCCATTTACGGTTATCTCCACCGCTGGTTTATGGGTTGCCGTATAGTTATACAAATCAGAAGGAACCGGCTGATCATTCACCCATCCGGGAATACGCAGCATTACGTCGAAGTGCTTCTTGCTTTCGGGTGTCAATGTCAGTATGACTTTACCATCCCAAGGGTAATCAGTTTGTTGTGTCAGCTTAATATGCTCTCCACTGTTTAAAACAACTTCGGCCTCATTGGCTCCGTATAAGTTGACATACATTCCTTTGGCAGAAACCGCATACACATATCCGGGAACTGAAGGAATGAAACGGGATAAATTGGAAGGACAGCAAGAGCAATCAAACCATTCGCTACGTTCGGCACCATTCTCATCACAAGTCAACACATTCGGATAAAAGAATTTCTTGCCATCCAGACTGATGCCACTCAGCACACCATTATACAAGGAACGCTCCAGAACATCAATATATTTGGAATCTCCATGCAACATAAACATGCGCAGATTCCACATACAGTTGGCTATAGCGGCGCAAGTCTCACAGTAGGCGGTACTATTGGGTAATTCATAGTTCTTGCCGAAAGCTTCGCCGTGACGGGTGGAACCGATACCACCGGTGATATACATTTTCTTTCCAACTACATTTTCCCAAAGCTTATCTATAGCATTCTTATAAGGTTCTTCGTTCTTAAGTGCGGCAACATCTGTCATTGCAGAGTACATGTAAGTAGCTCTCACGGCATGGCCTACCGCCTCATCCTGTTCCAGCACCGGTTTATGATCCTGCCAGTAAGCGCCGTTGCGGAACTGGTCTTCACTACTACGGTCGTACTTATCATACTTTCCACGTGCATCCAAGAAGAACTGGGACAGATCGAGATAACGTTTATCTCCCGTTACCCGGTAGAGTTTAACCAAACCGATTTCAACTTCCTGATGTCCGGGTGCTACCGTGATTTTCCCTTCTTCCGGTCCAAAAGTCTCGCATAGCAGATTCGCACTCTTTATCGCTATATCCAGGAACGAACGTTTCCCTGTTGCCAGATAATGAGCCACCGCGGCTTCGTACATATGTCCTACATTATAGAGCTCATGACTATTATCCCGTTCATTCTCCCATCTTTCCTTACCGATCCACGGATGGTTTCCGCCACTTGTACGGACTGTATACAAGTATCCGTCCGGTTCCTGCGCGGCAGCAATCAGGGTGATAAGACTATCCACATAAGCGTCCAACGCCTTATCCTGCTTGACCGCCATCAGATAAGAAGCTCCTTCCATAATTTTATAGACATCCGAATCATCAAACGGATAAGGTGAATTGAACTCACCCTCCATCAATTTGCCTGCTACGGCAAAATTATCGATGCGATGCGTATCTTCACATTTCTGGAAAGCAAAAGGAACGGTTACACTACGAATGGTTTCGATACGTGGCGCCCAAAAGTTATCATTGAAATGCACATTGGTAAAAGGCACATCCTTATAAAAGTAATCAGACTTTTCCTGCATAGACTCACAGGAAAGGAGAGCACAGGAAGCCAAAAGGACGATCAGTGTTTTCTTCATGGTTATTCTATATTTTATGATTTATCTATAATTCGTATCAGAAGTTATTTTCAATTCATACAATCCGCCCGCCCGCTTATCCTTACCGGCCCGGAATGTCACTTTCACTTTATCTTTGCCTTGTGTCCATTCCACCGGAATAGGGAATACATCGTCCACATAAGTCAAATAAAGTCTTCTGTCCAAACGGACCGTACATAGCAGGTTATCATCTACTAGGATATCAAATTGACCGGCTTCCGATTCATCCCCCCAGAAACGGCAAATCAGGTTATAGGGCTTCGTTTCTTTTTTATCTATATGCAGAACGTAAGAAAACCAGCCGCCGTCTGCCATACGATATTGCCTGTTCTTTGCCCAGAAGAAATCGTGCCAGTAGATGGAGTCATTCTCTCCCCGGAGCAGATGTTTCTTTTCATTTTTTTCGTCTCCTATCTTCACTTCATCCGTCAGAGAACGAGTACGATAGGTAAATTCATCGGGACTGTATATTTTCCAGTAGACCGTATGCCGTTGATGATGCATCCGGAAATAAGGAATCAGTTCCACATCCTGTTGCTTACCCCCATTCTTAACTGTAAAGTGCAGCGGACTTTGTGAAGAACATACAATCCAACTCTCCAGGTCAGCCAATGAGCCAACCAGCATCGGGATATTTCCGGCAGGTACCGATTCACGGCATGCCCGATTATCGGAAACACGGTCTGCCGGCATATTCTCCTTACCCAATCCACCGGCCAGCAACAACGGGCCATACATGACAGAACCAAAGTGAGGTTCATCCTTTGCATAGTCGATATATAACTTCCGGGCGAATACCAAAGTGATGATGTCTCCTGTCTGCACCGGAGATAACAGACGTATATAGTTTCCTTTATGGGCTTCCGTCTTCGCTTCTTTTCCATTGATCAGAACCACCGCTTCGCCATCTACCCAGGCAGGATAACGAAACAGGAATGAACCGGTATAATCCCCTTTTTTATCTATACTGACAGAAATCGTATCCGATTCCGGGAAACGGGTATTCATTGTCAACGCCATCCCCTTTTCTCTCCAATTTAGGCGTGAGGGAATATACAGATTGACCAGTAAATCCTGTTCTGATTTAAAATAGATGGACTCAGCATACTTGGAATGATTTTCCATACCTGTACCGACACAGCACCAGAAAGAATCGAACGGAGTACTGTATTGTTTGAAAGAACCGGGCAACAGAGACGTATAATAGGTTACACATCCGGGCATATCCGGGTCCTGAGAAGCTAATATATGATTATATAAAGCATGCTCATAGTAATTCAGATATTTAAAATCTCCATCCAGCATAAACATTTGTCTGGACAATTTCAGCATATTATAGGTATTACAAGTCTCAGCCGAAGTATAATCCAGGCGCTTACTCTCCTCACCCGGTATGCCGAAACGTTCATAGCAACTATTTCCTCCGATAGCCAACGTGTGATTATTTATAATCATATCCCAGAAGTTACGGGCAGCTTTATAATAAACTTCATTAGAGGAAAATTCATATTCCCGGGCTACTCCCATAAATTTAGGTATCTGATCATTGGCATGGCGGCCGAATAATACATCTTCTCCATTGGCTACCGGATATATCACATTAATGTGGTTAAACCTCTTGGCTGTCTGCAAATACTTATCATCTCCGGTTATGCTATAGATATCGGCAAACACTTCATTCATTCCGCCTTGCTCCACACTCAGTGTACTCTGAAATAAATCGCTGTTACTGTTCAAAGCGATATCAGCAATGAAATCGGCCAAAGGAAGCAGGATATCTTTCGCCTGCTTGCAGCCTGCATAGACATAGGCATCCTTCAAACCTGCCAGAATCTTATGAATGCAATACCAGGAATTGCCATTCTGGTTATAATTCCAGGGTTGTCTGGTCTCATCGGGCCGGTTCAGGATAACGTTACCTTGCAGTAATTGCCGATATCCTTCCTTCGCTCCCGCACCGGAAATGAACCATCCGTCTTTTGTCTGATTCTGGCATTCCTGCAATTCGCTCAGCATATAATTGAGTTTATCCAGGAACGCTTTCTCGCCTGTAGAAGCATACATCATGGCACAAGCCGACATATAATGTCCGTAGCTACATCCTCCATGTGTTTCCCAACCTCCATAATTAGAGCCTTTTCCTTGTAGCCCCACACCACGGCGTACATGCGGAATCAGCCTGTCTACTTCCAGCGAAAGCAAGTATTCTTTATTCAGCTCCATTGCTTTCTTGAAATAGCTGTCAGTCAACTCCACATCCGACAGGGCAAAGGCTTGCCACACCGGAACATGCACGCGAGGCGCTTTACGCACCTTCTCATATTCCGATGCCGGCAACTTTGTTATCCCTAAAACCAGTATACCTATAATCAATATCAATCTACAGTTCTTCATAGTATCCCGATGTTATCTCATTTATTTTATTGGGTTACGGGGAAAGCCGAAATACGCAAACGGGCGGCTCCCATCGGTATAAGCGTAATCTCTTCCAGTACTTCACTTTTGGGAGCATCTTCTTCCGGCAATACTCCGCACAGTCCATACTTGTCAATTCCCCAGGAAGGTACTTTCCGCCCTTTTGCCTTTATCATAAGGGGCACACTCTGAGTGGTAAAAGGATAATCATCAGAAGGCCATTCTTTTCTTTCTACTTTCAGGCACTGTGTCAAAGTTTTATCGTCCAGCTTCAAAGCATAATTCCATGCACTCTGCGGATAAATCTCGTAAGTAGGCCATGCGTTCACGTCCGCATCCTTCTGCCATTTGGAATCCCAGATGGCTGTTTCCGCACTGTTCACTTTCCTATATTCTTCTTCTATCAACAGAGAGAAAGTCAACGGACCATAATTCACACTCGCACTATTCTGGTTTGTTTCCCAACGCTTGACGGATAATACCATCGGCAATTGTAAAGTAACCACATCACCTTCGCTCCATGTTCTGCACAAACGGATGTATTTACCCGACTCCATATCAGCATTCACCACATTCCCATTGACAAGTACTTTGGCACTCTTACACCAGGAAGGAATACGTAGATACAAAGGGAAATCCACACTCTCAGAAGCTTGCAAGACAAAACGTATAGACTCCTCGAAAGGATAGTTCGTCTCTTCTTTCAGGGTAACGACTGTACCGTTTTCACCCACCTTGGCCTGCGTGGTACAAGGACCGTAAATAACGGCAGCCAAACCATTATCGGGAGTTGCATACATCAGGTTCTCAATATAATAAGGCCATCCCTGCGCATGATTATGCTGGCAGCAACGACTACTGAAAGGATTCATTGCCAGGAAAGGGCCTCCATTATCGATACCGGGCCTATGATTCTGAGAATCACTCACTACCTGATTGGGACAGGTAATGTATCTCAATGCCTTAAAATCAGGCATCACTGCTGCCGGATAAGAATTAAATGCCACATCCTCGCAATGTTCTGCCCAGAAAGGATCACCAGTCATACAAAGCATGATTTCATCCGAAGCCATCTGCTCTACAAAGCCACAGGTTTCTGTTCCCTGTCGCGGATCTATATAAGCCAGACGGGCATTCTCGTCAGCTCCAAACATACCTCCCGGTACTTGCCCAAATATGCGGCGCACCAGATGGTGTACTCTATAAGAAGCTTTCAAATCTGCCGAATCACCACTAAGCATATAATAAGTAGCCGGCTCACGGAAAGATTGAGCGATATTTACATTATGCCAGTTAGGCAATGCCGAATCATTAGTCCAGTCGGCAGTATTACGGTGTATCTTCTCTGCAAGCTCCAGCAGGAATTTATCACCCGTCCGGTTGTAAAGCCAATAAACACTGTACAGATTATCTCCTCCACGACTGTTTTCCCAATAATCCTTCAGGAAATTCTCATCAGGTACCGTCATTTGCCATTTGAAATAGTTAGTCATAAGACTGATAACCCTCTCATCACCGGAATATTCATAATAGGATTGCAGACACCAGAGCATGATCATATTTGCCCAAAGTTCCCGGTTCCCCCTTCGTTCATTGACCGGACCAAAATATCCATCCGGTTGCTGACTTCGGATAGCCGCTTCAATCCAAGTTTGAGTTTCAGCTATCATTGTAGAATCATTCAGAATATATGCCATATTGCCATATCCCTTCAACCAGTAAGGAACTTCCTCCCAACCATGATCGCCACCGGAGAGTAACCATGCATTGTCTTCCTTATCCAACCATGCACTGATCTCGCCCAGTTTACCTGTCAGGCCTTCCTTCTGCAATAATAAGTACTTTTTCAACCAGCCTTCCGGTTTAATATTTCCTACCGGCAGCTTAATAAAGTGCAGAGGCTTCAGTGGTAATCTGTTTCCCGTATAGCTCACATTAGCAGAGGCCGTATACGGACGGGATAAAATATTCACTTCTGTCGAGGCATTCTTTTCCGTACAGGACATAAGCACAGCCGTAGCTAAAAAAGAGCCAAGCAATAAGTTCTTCATTTTTCTTTTTCTATTAAGCATATCGTTATCTTTTAAATTATTTCTGTGACAGCAAAAATACAGCAATACAGAAACTTTACAGGATAAAATCCAATCTGAAAATGCAACGATTCTGTTATTCGACCTTATTTTATGTTCTTAATGGCCTCCAAAACTTTTCTTACCTCCATTAATTGATCCGGACTCCATTTCACCACCTTTCTGTCATATGTGATTAATCCGTTGATTTCACTTTCCACATCCGTGATCTGGGTATAAACAGCAGCACACAATCCTTCCTGTTTTTTTAGTTCTTCCACTTTGCCGGCATACTCAATAAACAGTCTTTTAAGATCTTCCGCACTATTCACCGTTGTATAATTCACTTCACTTCCTGCCCAGATATGATTATCTATTTTCAAATTAATACCACCATATTCTCCACAAACCACCGCCCGCTGATTCACCGGATTATCATAGACAGCCGGTAGCGGATAGTGATGTTTATCAATCATATCTCCGATTTCATAATCAAACCAACCGCTGGCAGCATTCACCAGGCGACCGTTACTCTTTTCCTGTACTTTTCTGACAGCCATACGTGTATAAGCCTCACGCTTATCTTCAATATCTTTCCGGTCATATTGCCCCCAGCCTTCATTAAACGCCACCCAAGTGATAATAGAAGGAGTATTCTTCAAACAGTTCATGATATTATGGGCTTCACGTACAAAGTTGGTTTCCACCCAGTCGTTTCTTTGTGTATTAGTAGTCGCATTCGGAATATCCTGCCAAACCAGCATTCCCAGTTTATCACAATGATAGTACCAGCGTGCAGGCTCTACTTTCACATGTTTACGTATCATGTTAAATCCCATTTCTTTCACCATCTTTACATCATATTCCAATGCCTCATCCGAAGGAGCTGTATACAATCCATCAGGCCACCAGCCCTGATCCAATACACCGTACTGGAACAATGGCTTATTATTTAGATAAATACATGGTTTGCCGTCTTTTCTCTCCAATGCGATTTTACGCATACCTGCATAACTTTTCACGATATCTACAGTTTTACCGTCCTTCTGCAATTCAATCTCAACATCATATAAGAATGGGGACTCAGGACTCCACAGGCGAGGATTCTTCACCGGTATTTGCAATTCTTCGCCAAAGGAGGAAACTTTCATCTTAGTAACTTCCTTCTTATCAGCCAATACACGAATCACAGCACTCATGTCATCCGATAACGCATTAGGCATGAGCGTGATTTTCATCTGTTCATTGTCAATATCAGGTACGATCAGGAAGTCGGACAAATGGGTCTTTGCTACAGGCTCCAACCACACAGTCTGCCAAATACCTGTTACGGGAGTATACCAAATTCCATTCGGATTTAGCGACTGCTTACCATGAGGCTGGCCACCAGCCCACTGGGAATCAAAGACCTTTATCACCAGTTCTTGTTGGGCAGTCTTTTGCAGGTAGGGGGTGATATTAAAGGAAAAGGCATCGTATCCGCCTTCGTGTGTACCTACACTCTTCCCATTGACATAAACTTCGCACAACCAATCCACAGCACCCAAATGCAGCAGTAATTCTTTTCCCTTATAATTCTTTGGTACAGTAAACGTTCTTCTGTACCAGTAATTCTTATCATCATTCTTCGCATCAACTTCCATTATTCCCGAAAGAGCAGACTCTACAGGAAAAGGAACCAGGATACTTTTATCAAAGACCCGTTTCTCATTATACGTATCCCCATATGTACCACGAGTAAACTCCCATATTCCATTCAGATTAACCCAATCGTTCCGCTGCATCTGCGGACGAGGGTATTCTTCCAAAACATGTGCAGGATCTATCTTTTCTCCCCAGGTAGTCATGACTGCAACTCTAGCAGGTTTCCACTCCTGAGAACATACGGAGAAAATGAGTCCAAATATCAATAGGAAAGAAGAAATCAATCTATTCATCATACTGTGTTTTAATAAAGTACTATTAGTTATTATCTCTTTTTATAATCCGTACATCAAAAATACCACCTGCCGTACTTCCATTCTTAGCCTGGAATTTAACCGTCACAGCATTTTTGGAAGCAATACAACTATCGGGTATCTCGATATAGCGTCTATACAGTCCAGAACAGTCTGGATTAGGAGTAGAAAGATCAAGAGTCTGTATCGGTTTCCCATCAATCAGTACATCAAATACCCGGTTTCCTCCATCACTCCCAAAAAGCTGTAAACATAAAGACTGTTTCACACCGGGCAGGGCTTTCAATTCATACATAAAATAGCCTCCCTTATTTGCATCTCTCCAGTCGTATCCGTTAGAAGAAAATACCGCCTCCATTTTGTGTGCCTTTTCCGACTCTTGATTAGCCACGATCACCCGGTCGACAGTCTTGGCCTGCAGTTCAGCCTCTTCTTGCTTTTGTTGGTTCTCCAATTCATTCATTTCTTTATGTGCCTTTAAATAATCGTCTTTCCGATCATAATGACGGAAATAAACTGCATACCGACTCCAGTGAATCGTATTAAACGGAACCAGTTCCACGGGTTGGGAAACCACTTTATCAGTACATAAAAATGCAAGTTTATCCCCTTTCATACGGGTTATAGCAGATGCGATCTTCTGAACATTACCAAAGAAAGCCGGTACCTTGATTACAGGATAATTTTTCGATGCGATTGTGCTCCGTGCTGATCTGAAATCTGCTTTTTGTAACTGAGCGTCAGGAATCCGGACACCCAATACGATAGGACCATATTTCAAAGCTATATAATGGCTAGCCTGATTCAGTGGAACCACCTCCACTTTCATCGGTAAATCAATATCCACCCGGTCTCCATCCTTCCAATGTCTATTGATAGAAATATAGCCATCGGCTCCTGCTTTCACTTTCTGACGCTTACCATTAATCATTACAGTTAGTGAGGATGTTCCCACCCAATAAGGACAGCGTACCTTCAGATCAAATTCAGAGTCTCCCGAAATAGTCAGATGAGTAGAACTTTCATCCGGGAATGAAGTCTCCTGCCGAACCTGAATATTCTCTTTCCATGAAACCACTGAAGGAATAAACATATTGACATAAAGAGCCTCATCCGTATGTGCATAGATCATCTGTCCAAACTTGGATGTCTGTTCAAACCCTGTACCTGTGCAGCACCAGAAAGAATCATACGGAGTGCCATACACCTTATAGTGGCCCGGCTTCATAGAAGTATAATAAACGCACATTCCCTGATCCGGATCATAGTTGGCGAGAATATGATTAAACAGTACATTCTCATAATAATCTACTTTTTCAACCTCACCATAATCACAGAACAACCGTTCCGTCAGACGCAACATATTCACAGAATTACAGGATTCCGGTCCACCGTTATGTTCAATTCTCCGTTCAAATTCTTCGGGAGCAAAGAAATGTTCACCTGTACTATTTCCTCCCATTACCCAAGTGTGTTTATCTACTACGGTTTTCCAAAAGAAGCGGGCCGCCTTGGTAAACTTCTCATTTCCATCATAACGATAAACCGACTCAAAACCAGTAAACTTAGGAATCTGAGTATTTGCATGCCAACCCTGCAAAATATCCCTTCCTTCAGACATCGGTACCCACATATCTTCATCATTCAGCATCTGCGCCCATTTCAGATATCTCTTTTCTCCTGTTATCTCATACACATCCACAAAAGACTCATTGATAGAGCCATGCTCACAAACCAGCAGTTTTTGAATATCTTCATGCGACAACTTATCCAGAATGGAATAACCAAACCAATCAGCCATCTTCACCAAAATATCCTTAGCCTGTGGTAAATTACAACGCATATAGACCTGATAAAGCCCAAGCATGATTTTATTCATCACATATACCGGCTCCCATGTCTTATCATGAGGTGTATTTATAAAGGGATTTGAAGTTTCGAAATTACCATGTACAACGTTCTCAAAGACAGCTCTACCATTGATAGTCGGTAAGAGATATCCATCGCCTCCCGCCTGTTGGCAAATAGCCAGTTCCTTTAATATATAATTCAATCTTTCCAGTATGGCAGCATCTCCCGTAGAATCATACATCATAGAAATTCCAGACAGATAAAAGCCCATGATATGCCCCGGCAGAGGTCCATGGCCACCCATCCATTCCGATTCCCCAAACGGATAAGGCTGGGCCTTAGGAGTCAGTCCCGCCTCACGCCGGAACCACGAAAGTAACTTATCCGGTTCCAAGGAGAGTAAGTACTCATGGTTTAAGTCCATAATATGCTTAAAATCGCTATCTAACAAACGGACATCTTGCAATGAAAACAAGGATATTTTATCTCCATTTTCAGGAGATGCTTTCGTTTTGTTTTCCTGCGCACAAACACCGGAAAAGACCAAAGAACAATAAAAGAGAGCAAGAACATTTTTCATAATACGAATCATTTTATAGGTGTTATTTTCGATGAGAAGTTGGTTCTGTGGGCAAATGTAGGCCTATTAACTACAAAAAAACAAAAATATTCTTCCAGTTTACATTACTATCCGGTCAAAGTTAATATCCCATACTTTTTATGCCTGATTCCCTTCTTGCCATTCACAATTAAATATCTACATTTGTGAACAACCTTATCAATAAAACTATGCATAAGAAGCTTTTTTTCCTGATGCTAACTTTCGTTAGTTTGTTTGCAAATCATGTAAATGCTGAAAGATACTACTTCCAACATTTAGGACTAAAGAATAAATTGTCTCAAAGCTCTGTCCTTTGTATACAGCAAGACAAGAGTGGTTTTATGTGGTTCGGCACAAAGGACGGACTAAACCGTTACGACGGCTCTAACTTCCGCACATTCAAGTACGACCATAAGAATCCCCAGTCATTAGGCAATAATGCAATCAATTCCCTCCATGAGAACAAAGATGGAAACTTATGGATAGGGACAGATAATGGCATTTATCTGTATAACCCCATCATGGAATCATTCTCCAAACTCGAAAAGAAGAGCCAGGACAGTGTTTGCATTACCCAACCCATTGTACAAATCACTGCTGACTCGCACGAAAACATATGGCTCATAGTAGAATCACAAGGCGTCTTCTACTTCGACAATGATAAGCAAGCATTATTCCATTACCCGGTTCCCGATGCCCATGCTCTTAGTTCCATTTGTGTCGATCAACAGAACACGGTTTGGTTGGGTTATAAAGGAAAAGGTCTTTATTATACAAATGATACATTCAGAACATTACAATTATTCACTACTAAAGATGGAAAGAACCTCTTTGCTACTGATCACATTTTCAAGATTCTTCCCGAGCAGCATAACACATTATATACAGGTTCCGCCAAAGGAGGACTAAAGAGTATAAATATCGTCAACCAGACTGTTACAGACCTGTTAGCCGATCCTCAGACTGAAAGTATCTTTGTCAGGACCATCTATCCCATCAATAAGGATGTACTATGGATTGGAACGGAAAGGGGGGTCTATACTTATGATAAAAACACGAAAGAAAGCAGGCATTTTACTCACGATCCCAGTGACGACTATTCATTATCGGATAATGCCATTTACTCCATCTGCAAAGATAAGGAAGGAGGCATCTGGATAGGAAACTATTTTTGTGGCATTGATTATTATCCGAACCAATACGCCACATTCGAAAAGTATTACCCCATAACAGGTAAAAACAGCCTTAGCGGCAAAGTCGTACGCGAGTTCTGTGAGGATGAAGAAGGTAACTTATGGATTGGTACGGAAGATGGCGGACTTAATAAATTCAATACTAAGACTAAACAGTTCACTCCACTCAATTTAAGCGGATTACACTATAATATACATGCCTTAAGTTTAGACCATAACACTCTATGGATAGGAACGTATTCCAAAGGACTATATGCACTGGATTTAAGGACTAACCACTCCAGACATTACACTATGGGAGATGCAGAGAATGAATTGAATGATAATAATATCTATTCCATGTACCGCACCTCATCAGGAGAACTATATATAGGAACAACTACCGGATTAAATCAATACAACTACCAAAGTGATAATTTTACCCGCATTCACAAGATGGACGGCATTTTTATTTTCAGTATATTGGAAGATAGTAAAGGAAATATCTGGTTCGCCACTTATAATTCCGGAATATTCAAGTACAACCCCAGAGATAAAAGTTGGAAGAACTATGTCTCCAGCCCTGACAATCCACATGGCCTGCCCTATAACAAAGTGATAAGCATATACGAAGACAGCAAACAACGGTTATGGTTCTCCATATTGGGACATGGCTTCTGTTCACTAAACGAAGATACGGAGACCTTTATTTCTTATGACTCTTCCCAAGGATTGGCCAATGACGTCATCTACAAAATAATTGAGGAAAAGGATGATATTCTATGGTTGACTTCCAACAAAGGTCTGATACGATTCGACTTAAGTACGAAGAAATCAACCATCTATACTGACAGTAACGGTTTATTAACCAATCAATTCAACTATTGCTCCGGAATAAAAAGTAAAGATGGAACTATCTATTTCGGATGCATAAATGGCTTCATTGCTTTTAAACCCGATCTATTCACCGAGAATACCGGCTTCCCGCCTGTTGCAATCACAGACTTTCTGCTCTTCAACAAAAGTGCCGACATTGGAAGCACCGATTCTCCTTTAGCCCAAAGTGTGACATATACTCAAAACATAGAGTTGAAATACAATCAAAATTCATTCTCATTCCGCTTTGCTGCCTTAGGATATGCATCTCCTGAAGAAAACTGCCTAAGTTACACATTGAAGGGATTCGATAAAGAATGGTATTATACATCAAAAAGCGCCACAGCTACTTACACCAATCTCAAGCCCGGTACATATACATTCTGCGTAAAAGCAGCAAACGGCAAAGGGGAATGGAATGACGAATACAGAGAAATCCAAATACATATTGCACCCCCTTTCTGGAAAACAGTTTGGGCTTATATTATCTATGTGATATTAGCCATCATCATTACAAGTTATACTCTCTATCGGTTCCGGAAACAAATAACTGATAAACATAAAAGGCAATTAGAAGTACTGGAATCGGAAAAGGAGAAAGAGATTTATCATGCCAAGATAGATTTCTTCACCAACATTGCCCATGAGATACGAACTCCTCTGACTCTAATAAAAGGACCGTTGGAAAACATCCTGAAAAAAGAAGAAATAAATACACACTCGCTCAAAGATAATTTAAGCATCATGGAGAGAAATACCATGCGCCTGCTTGATTTGACAAATCAACTTCTTGACTTCCGCAAAACAGAAGCGCAAGGATTCCAACTCAATTTCATGATTTGCGACATATCTCAACTCATAAAAGATACCTACATACGTTTCGACCCTGCTGCAAAACAAAATGATCTGACTTTCAAGATTGAACTGCCCGAACAGAATTTCAATGCTGCCGTTGATAAGGAAGCACTGACTAAAATACTGAGCAACTTATTCAACAATGCCGTGAAGTATGCGAAGTCATACATTCATGTATCCTTACATGCACCTACAGATGAGCAAAGTGATTTCTTCTCGATCACAGTCAGCAACGACGGGTTACCTATTCTTGTGGAAATGAAAGAAAAAATATTCGAACCTTTCGTCCAGATCAAAAATGTATCCAACGGACAAACCAAAACCGGAACCGGTATCGGACTTCCATTAGCCCGTTCACTGACGGAACTGCACAGAGGAAAACTATATCTAAAAGACAGTAATGACATCTGTTTCTGCATCGAACTTCCCACCAAACAGGAAAAAACCATTCTATTGCAGAAAGCAGAAATAGAAAAACCTGTCAATACCCCTACCGCCATCCGCCAGCACCAAACAGATATATGCATACTGGTAGTTGAAGATGATCCTGAAATGCAAAGTTTCATTAGCTCTCAACTGGGAGATGCCTATTCTGTAATGAATGCCTCAAATGGCAAGGAAGCACTGAAAATATTGTCAGAGAATACAATCAGCCTGGTGGTGAGTGATGTCATGATGCCGAAAATGAATGGATTTGAACTATGCCATACATTAAAAACGAATATCGAATACAGTCATATTCCTATTATCCTATTGACAGCCAAAGCTACCATTCAATCCAAGATAGAAGGCATTGAACTGGGAGCCGATGACTATATCGAAAAACCGTTTTCTACGGAGTACCTGTTAGCACGTATTGCCAACCTCCTAAGTAACCAGGAGAAATTGCGCCAGGCCTTTACTTCATCTCCCTTTGTCAATGCCCAAACCATCGCATTGACCAAAGCAGATGAAGCCTTTTTGGAGAAATTGACTGAGGTCATTAAAAGTAATATCTCCGAACCCGAATTCAACGTAGATATACTGGCTAAGAAAATGAATATGAGCCGGTCCAGTCTGCACCGTAAAATAAAAGGCATTGCCCAAATTACCCCTAACGAATTCATTCAACTGGAACGTCTGAAAATGGCAGCCCAGCTCATCCAATCGCAAGAGTACAAAATCAATGAGGTATGTTATATCGTCGGATTTAACTCCTCTTCCTATTTTGCCAAATGCTTCCAAAAACAATTCGGAGTACTTCCCAAAGACTTCGGGAACAAGCCAACGGGCTATTACACTTCCTCCCAGCAGGAAGTTACTGATAAATAAGCTGATAGATAACAAACAAGCTACATCTGCTTCATACCCGGACCGTATCTGCACCCTACTTGCTCCGTACATTCTCCACTCAGAGGTACCTCTACACGGAGAAAATACGGAGTTGGTACGGAGCAAGTATGTCCCAAGTATGGTCCGGATACAAAACTGAGACTATAAAACCATGTTAGTTCCCCACCCAAAAGGGCTTTCGGCACTATGTTCATTATCAACGAAATAAACAATGAACAGGGTGTTGAAAACTTCTCAGAAAGTTTTTAGTTAAATCTTGTGGGGAATTGTGGGGAAATGTGTACTTTTACCGTCGCTTATTATAATAAGGTAACAATGATACGTTTTTTGGGCAATATAGAAGCGAAGACCGACGCTAAGGGACGTGTATTTATCCCCGCCGGTTTTCGGAGGCAACTGCAATCCGCTTCCGAAGAAAGGCTCGTGCTGCGCAAAGACGTATTCCAAGATTGCCTGGTACTCTATCCAGAAAGCGTTTGGTTCAAGACGCAAAACCAATTAAGGAGGCGATTGAACAAATGGAACGCAAAACACCAAGACATTTTCCGGCAATTTGTGAGCGATGCGGAAATCATGATTCCTGATGGGAACGGACGCATCCTTCTGCCCAAACGTTACCTGCAAATGGCCGGCATACAGAGCGATGTACGTTTTATTGGTGTAGATAATACAATAGAGATCTGGGCAAAAGAGAAAACCGAACAGCCATTCGTAAGTCCGGAAGAGTTCAGCGAAGCTTTGCAGGACATTTTGGGAGATGAGGATGATTGGGAGGAAGAAGAAGATGAGTAACAAGTGATTAGTTATTAGTGATGAATGAAGAATTGACATATCATGTACCGGTGTTGTTGAAGCCGAGTGTGGACGGAATGAATATCCGCCCGGATGGGACGTATGTAGACGTCACTTTCGGTGGAGGAGGACATTCACGCGAAATACTGTCACGATTGGGAGACGGCGGACGGTTACTGGGATTTGACCAAGACGAAGATGCCGAACAGAATATCGTGGATAATCCGCATTTTATTTTTGTACGCAGCAATTTCCGCTACCTGCATAACTTCCTGCGCTACCATGATATAGAAGAAGTAGATGCGATACTTGCCGATCTGGGTGTGTCCTCACATCACTTCGATGATAGCGAGCGGGGATTCTCATTCCGTTTTGATGGTGCACTGGATATGCGTATGAACAAACGTGCAGGAGACACTGCGGCGGACATTATCAATACTTATGATGAAGAGCGCCTGGCAGATATCTTTTATCTGTACGGAGAACTGAAAAACAGCCGCAAATTGGCATCCGTACTCGTAAAGGCACGCGCCGGACAAAAGATTACAACTATCGGTGAGTTTCTGGAAGTCATCAAGCCACTTTTCGGTCGGGAACGCGAGAAAAAAGAGTTGGCAAAAGTTTTCCAGGCATTGCGTATCGAAGTAAATCAGGAAATGGAAGCGCTGAAAGAGATGTTATATGCAGCAACCGAAGCGCTGAAACCGGGCGGACGCCTAGTAGTAATCACGTATCACTCGCTGGAAGACAGAATGGTGAAGAATATGATGAAAACCGGGAACGTGGAAGGCAAGATGGAAAAGGATTTTTTTGGAAATGTACAGACGCCTTTCCGACTGGTAAACAATAAGGTGATTGTACCGGACGAAACGGAGATAGAACGAAACCCGAGATCGAGAAGTGCAAAACTGAGAATAGCGGAGAAAAAAGGGGAGGAATAGTGGTTAGTGTTAAGTGATTAGTAATTAGCGATAGGCAATGAGTGAAGTAGAAGAGAAACAGATTAATGAGAAAACAGAGAAAGCGAAGAGAGCTAAAAATCGCACGTCTCTGAAAAACATCATTGGTGGTGATATTCTGGCAACGGATTTCTTCCGTCGTCAGACCAAATTGCTTGTGCTGATAATGGTGCTGATACTGTTTTACATACACAACCGTTATGCTTGTCAGCAACAAATGATAGAGATTGATAAACTGAAAAAAGAACTGATTGACATTAAATATGATGCCCTCACCCGTAGCTCGGAGTTGATGGAAAAAAGTCGCCAGTCACGCATTGAGGAATACATTGCAACCAAGGAGAGTGACTTACAGACCTCAACCAATCCACCGTATTTAATTAAGTAACCAGTAGAATCGTTAAACAGAAAACAGACTTGGCAGTAAATAAGAAAAATATCATGACCCGCTACTTCTTTGTAGTCCTCGTAATGGGGCTGCTGGGAATAGCTATTGTCGTAAAAGCCGCAATTATCATGTTTGCAGAGCGACAATACTGGCAGGATGTAGCCGACCGTTTCATAAAAGAGAACGTGACGGTAAAGCCTAATCGTGGTAATATTCTTTCATCCGATGGCAAACTGATGGCAAGTTCCTTGCCGGAATATCGCATCTATATGGACTTTAAAGCAGGTGGTGTAACCAAAGATACCATGCTGGTGAACCACATGAACGAAATTTGCGAAGGACTGCATAAGATATTCCCCGATAAAAGTGCCGCCGAATTTAAGTCACACTTGCAAAAAGGGCGTAAGAAGGGTAGCCGTAATTATCTGATTTATCCGAAACGTATCTCGTATATCCAGTATAAAGAAGCTAAACGTCTGCCTGTATTCAATCTG
The DNA here is from genome assembly GCF_000526555.1 of Bacteroides sp. 14(A). Classification (NCBI taxonomy): domain Bacteria; kingdom Pseudomonadati; phylum Bacteroidota; class Bacteroidia; order Bacteroidales; family Bacteroidaceae; genus Bacteroides; species Bacteroides sp. 14(A). Next base: position 152,664 of record NZ_JAGH01000002.1, read on the forward strand.
AACAAGTACAAAGGCGGTTTCCACGAGCAGGTTTATAATCAACGTAAGAAACCATTCGGATCATTGGCAGCCCGCACATTAGGCGATCTTTATGCCGATACTGCACAAGGTGCAAAAAATGGTATCGAGTTGTCATTCGACACCTTATTAAAAGGTCGCGATGGCATCACTCATCGCCAGAAGGTGATGAACAAGTACCTGAATATTGTAGATATAGCCCCCATAGATGGTTGTGATATTATCTCAACCCTCGATGTAGGCATGCAGGATATCTGCGAGAAAGCATTGGTAGACAAGTTGAAAGAAATTAATGCCACTGTAGGTGTTGCAGTACTCATGGAAGTACAGACCGGTGAAGTGAAAGCCATCGTCAACATGATGAAAGCCAACGATGGCAACTATTACGAAATGCGCAACAATGCCATCAGTGACATGATGGAACCGGGCTCTACTTTCAAGACAGCTTCCATCATGGTGGCCCTTGAAGATGGAAAGATCACACCGGAAACAGAAGTAGACACCGGGAATGGTATTATGATGATGTATGGCAGCAAAATGAGAGATCATAACTGGCATCGCGGAGGATATGGAAAAATCAATGTAACACGCATTCTGGAAGTCTCATCCAATGTAGGTGTCTCCTATCTCATTGATAAACATTACAAAGATAATCCGCAGAAATATGTGGATGGTTTAAAGCGCATGAGCATCGACCAACCGCTACATCTACAAATTTCCGGTGAAGGGAAGCCCAACATCAAAGGGCCGAAGGAAAGATACTTCGCAAAAACCACCCTGCCCTGGATGAGTATCGGATACGAAACACAGGTTCCGCCACTCAATATTCTGACTTTCTATAATGCCATTGCCAACAATGGTGTAATGATACGACCCAAATTCGTAAAGGCTGCGGTAAAAGACGGTGAAGTTATAGAAGAATATCCTACGGAAGTGATTAACCCGAAGATATGCTCTGACCGGACATTGACTCAGATACGTGATATTCTGGAAAAAGTGGTATCACAAGGATTAGCCAAACCGGCCGGAAGCAAACAATTTTCCGTAGCCGGCAAGACGGGTACAGCACAGGTATCACAAGGTACAGCAGGCTATAAAAACGGACGAGTAAATTATCTGGTAAGCTTTTGTGGCTATTTCCCGGCTGATGTTCCCAAGTATAGCTGTATCGTTTCCATACAGAAACCGGGACTTCCGGCATCAGGCGGTCTGATGGCAGGTAGTGTATTCGGAAAAATTGCAGAAAGAGTATATGCAAAGAATCTGAGATTTGATATCCGCAGTGCAATAGATAGTACAAGCAATGTCATTCCACCAGTAAAAGCCGGAGAAATGAATGAAGCCTTCCAAGTACTGAATAGTTTGAAAGTACCGGTACAGAAACAATTCACGTCCAAGAAAGGACAAGAGGTTTGGGGACATACACAAGCTGCTCCCAATGCAGTTGTTCTGCAAGGTAAAGACGGGGCCAACCCGGATCTCGTCCCCAGTGTTATTGGAATGGGAGCGAAGGATGCTGTGTACCTATTGGAGAGTAAAGGTTTGAAAGTTAGACTAAACGGTATTGGAAAAGTGAGAAATCAATCGATACCGGGAGGCAACCGTGTGGTAAAAGGACAGACGGTGACGTTAGCACTTCATTAGAGGTGTGGACGAAAGATTTATTAATTTAGAATATATATTATATATAAGGTATGGTATTAAGTGAATTACTGAAAGCAATACAACCGATACAGATTATCGGAAGTACGGAGACGGAGATAACGGGGGTAAACATCGACTCCCGCTTGGTACAAGCCGGACATCTGTTTATGGCTATGCGCGGTACCCAAACTGACGGACATGTTTATATTCCCGCAGCCATAGAGAAAGGTGCTGTCGCCGTGCTCTGCGAAGATGTACCCGAAGCTAAACAGGAGGACATCACCTACATTCAGGTGAAAGACAGCGAAGACGCTGTAGGCAAAGTAGCCACTACATTCTACGACGATCCTACTTCCAAGATGGAACTGGTAGGCGTAACCGGAACGAATGGGAAAACGACCATCGCCACCTTATTATATAATACATTCCGTTATTTCGGTTATAAGGTAGGACTGATTTCTACTGTTTGCAACTACATAGACGATCAGCCCATACCCACTGAGCATACGACCCCCGACCCCATCACTCTGAACCAGTTATTAGGACAGATGGCAGACTCCGGGTGCAAGTATGTCTTCATGGAAGTGAGTTCGCACTCTATCGACCAGAAACGTATCAGCGGGCTCCGTTTTGCAGGTGGTATTTTCACCAACCTGACGCGCGACCATCTGGACTATCACAAGACAGTGGAGAATTATCTCAAAGCTAAGAAGAAATTCTTCGACGACATGCCGAAGAACGCCTTCAGTCTGACCAACCTGGATGATAAGAACGGACTTGTAATGACGCAAAACACGCGTTCAAAGGTATATACCTACTCATTGCGCAGCCTCAGCGATTTCAAAGGCAAGATATTGGAGTCTCATTTCGAAGGTATGTTACTCGACTTCAATAACCACGAACTAGCCGTGCATTTCATCGGCCGTTTTAATGCTTCAAACCTGTTGGCGGTATTTGGTGCAGCTGTACTGCTCGGCAAAAAAGAGGAAGATGTATTGGTTGCCCTCAGCACTTTGCAGCCGGTAGCCGGGCGCTTTGATGCGGTACGTTCTCCCAAAGGCATCACCGCCATTGTAGATTATGCACACACTCCGGATGCCCTCATCAACGTATTGAACGCTATTCACGGAGTACTTGAAGGTAAAGGCAAGGTGATCACCGTAGTAGGTGCAGGCGGTAATCGCGATAAAGGCAAACGCCCCATCATGGCCAAGGAAGCAGCCAAAGCCAGCGATCGTGTCATCATCACCTCGGACAACCCGCGTTTTGAAGAGCCCCAGGATATCATCAACGATATGCTTGCCGGATTAGACAAGGAGGACATGCAGAAAACCATCAGCATAGCCGACCGTCGCGAGGCCATCAAGACCGCTTGCCTACTGGCACAGCCGGGTGATGTAATTCTCGTTGCCGGAAAAGGCCATGAAAACTATCAAGAGATTAAGGGAGTGAAACATCATTTCGATGATAAAGAAGAGCTAAATAAAGTTTTTAACGGTTAGTGATAAGTGATTAGCAACTGCATTATCACCATGCAAGACACTAATCACTTATCACCAATCACTAATCACTAAGAACATGTTGTATTATTTATTTCAATGGTTAGACAAGTATGACATTCCCGGTGCGGGTATGTTTGGATATACATCATTCCGGGCTTTGATGGCAATCATCCTTGCATTGCTCATTTCAAGCATCTGGGGAGATCGTTTTATCAACCTGCTGAAACGGAAACAGATTACGGAAACACAACGTGATGCCAGCATCGATCCGTTCGGGGTGAACAAGGTAGGTGTACCGAGTATGGGGGGCGTCATTATCATTGTAGCAATTCTCATTCCGTGTCTGCTACTGGGTAAGTTGAGTAATATCTATATGATATTGATGCTGATTACCACGGTATGGCTGGGGTCATTAGGATTTGCCGATGATTATATCAAGATTTTCAAGAAAGACAAAGAAGGCCTGCACGGAAAGTTCAAGATTATCGGACAGGTAGGTTTGGGATTAATCGTAGGACTTACTTTATACCTGAGTCCGCAAGCCGTCATCCGCGAAAACATTGAAGTGCAGAAACCCGGGCAGGAAGTGGAAGTTATTCATGCGGGACAAGACATTAAGTCGACGCAGACTACCATCCCCTTCTTTAAAAGCAATAACCTGGATTATGCTGATTTCGTAAGTTTCATGGGTAAACATGCGCAAACGGCAGGTTGGGTACTGTTTGTGATTATCACTATATTCGTAGTGACAGCCGTCAGCAATGGCGCCAATCTGAATGATGGAATGGACGGTATGGCGGCAGGGAACTCGGCTATTATAGGTTTGGCACTGGGAATTTTAGCTTATGTATCCAGCCACATCGAATATGCCGGTTATCTGAATATCATGTATATTCCCGGATCGGAAGAACTGGTAATCTTCATCTGCGCCTTCATTGGTGCCTTGATTGGTTTTCTGTGGTACAATGCGTATCCGGCACAGGTATTCATGGGTGATACGGGTAGTTTAACCATTGGCGGTATTATCGCCGTATTTGCCATCATCATACACAAAGAGTTGCTGATACCCATTCTTTGCGGTGTATTCCTGCTGGAAAACCTATCCGTCATTTTACAACGGTTCTATTACAAAGCCGGAAAACGGAAAGGAGTAAAACAAAGGCTATTCAAACGAACACCTATCCACGACCACTTCCGTACCTCCATGAGCCTGATAGAACCGGGCTGTACAGTGAAGTTTACAACGCCGACCAAGTTGTTCCATGAGTCAAAAATCACGGTTCGTTTCTGGATTGTGACGATTGTACTGGCCGCGATAACGATTATTACATTAAAGATAAGATAACAGAGTTGCCAGTGACGAGCTACAAGCTACAAGTGCTCGCTACCGGTAACCAATAAGAAACAAACTTGTAGCAACTACCAACTCCAGCCACTGCTTGTAGCTCGTAGCTGGTAGCCCGTAACTAAAGAAAACATGAGTAGAATTGTAGTATTAGGAGCCGGAGAGAGTGGTGCAGGTGCTGCCGTACTCGCCAAAGTAAAGGGATTCGACACATTCGTATCCGACATGTCCGCCATTAAAAGCAAATATAAAGAAATGCTGGACAGGTACGACATCTCCTGGGAAGAAGGACAGCATACAGAAGAGCTGATTTTAAATGCCGAAGAAGTGGTGAAAAGCCCCGGCATCCCCAATGATGCTCCGATTATATTGAAACTGAAAAAGCAAGGTACGCCTATCATCTCTGAGATAGAGTTTGCAGGGCGCTATACCAATGCTAAAATGATATGTATTACCGGTTCAAACGGTAAGACCACTACCACCTCACTCATTTATCACATTTTCAAGAGTGCAGGTCTGAATGTAGGATTGGCAGGCAACATTGGCAAGAGTCTTGCTTTGCAGGTGGCCACGGATCAACATGATTACTACGTGATTGAGCTTAGTTCTTTCCAGTTGGATAACATGTATAAGTTCCGCGCCAACATTGCCGTGCTGATGAATATTACGCCCGACCACCTGGACCGCTACAACCACTGCATGCAGAACTATGTGGACGCAAAGTTCCGTATCACGCAAAACCAGACACCGGAAGATGCCTTCATCTTCTGGAATGACGACCCCATCATCAAACGCGAACTGGACAAACACGGGTTATGCGCCCACCTTTATCCATTCTCCGCAATGAAAAAAGATGGAGCCATAGCCTACGTAGAAGACGGTGAAGTGGAAATCAACGAACCCATCGCCTTCAACATGGAGCAGGAGAAATTGGCTTTACAAGGCACACACAACTTATACAATTCTCTCGCCGCAGGCATCTCTGCCAATCTTGCCGGAATAGAGAAAGAATATATTCGCCGTGCTTTGTCCGACTTCAAAGGTGTAGAACACCGCCTTGAAAAAGTAGCCACTGTGCGCGGTGTAGAGTTTATCAACGACTCTAAAGCTACCAACGTAAATTCCTGCTGGTATGCTTTGCAGAGCATGAAAACGAAAACGGTCCTGATACTGGGCGGAAAAGATAAAGGCAACGACTATACAGAAATTGAAGACCTGGTGCGCGAAAAATGCTCTGCCCTGGTTTACCTGGGATTGCATAACGAAAAGTTGCACGATTTCTTCGATCGCATGGGATTGCCCGTTGCCGATGTGCAAACCGGTATGAAAGATGCCGTAGATGCCGCTTTCCGTTTAGCGAAAAAAGGCGAAACGGTATTGCTGAGTCCTTGTTGTGCAAGCTTCGACCTCTTCAACAGTTATGAAGATCGCGGAGACCAGTTCAAGGAATACGTAAGAGCATTATGACCGTGCCCGGGATAAAAAGACGGTCGCACATCGTGAGAAAAGCAAGCGTATATGAGCGCTTTCATTCCTTAATTATTAACTATTAATTTGCGAAGCATTGGACTTACTCAGAAGCATATTCAAAGGTGACAAGGTAATCTGGATCATATTCCTTTTCCTTTGCCTCATTTCTATCGTAGAAGTGTTCAGCGCCGCGTCTACACTGACGTACAAGAGCGGTGACCACTGGGGGCCTATTACACAGCACAGCATCATCCTGATGGTGGGCGCTGTAGTAGTGGTGTTTATGCACAATATTCCTTATAAGTGGTTTCAGGTGTTCCCTGTGTTCCTGCTGCCTTTGTCCGTAGTATTACTGGGTCTTGTTATGATGATGGAACGCATCAACGGTGCTGCACGCTGGATGACCTTCATGGGTATCCAGTTCCAGCCTTCGGAGGTGGCAAAAATGGCCGTGATCATCGTCACTGCCTTTATCCTCTCCAAGGGACAGGATGAAGACGGGGCCAGTCCGAAAGCCTTCAAGCGTATCATGATTATCACAGGTGTTGTCTGCCTGCTGATTGCACCGGAGAACCTTTCGACGGCGGCTTTGCTTTTCGGAGTGGTTTTTCTGATGATGTTCATCGGACGGGTGGCAATAAAGAAACTGTTGATATTGGCCGGTGCTTTGGCAGGAGTAGCAATCATAGGTGTAGCATTCCTAGTACTGACCAAGAATAGCGATTTACCGTTCCTGCACCGTTTTGACACATGGCGTGCCCGTATAGAGAAATTCACGGATGACACAGAAGTGCCTGCCGCCAAATTCGATATTGACAAAGATGCCCAGATAGCCCACGCCCGTATCGCTGTAGCCACAAGCAATGTTGTAGGTAGAGGACCGGGTAACTCAGTACAGCGCGACTTCCTGAGCCAGGCATTCTCTGACTTTATCTTTGCCATTATTGTGGAAGAATTGGGATTGATAGGCGGGGCTTTCGTCGTATTCCTCTACGTCTGCCTGCTGATACGAGTCGGGCGTATAGCGAAGAAGTGCGACCGAACGTTTCCGGCTTTCCTCATCATAGGAATTGCGCTGTTGCTTGTATCGCAAGCCGTATTTAACATGATGGTAGCAGTAGGATTGGCACCGGTCACCGGGCAACCGCTGCCGCTTATCAGTAAAGGTGGTACCTCCACACTTATCAACTGCGCCTATATCGGCATGATATTGAGTGTGAGTCGCTATACTGCCAAATTGGAAGAGATTAAAGAACATGACGCACAGATACCGATGCAAGTGGAAGCTGCAGTTGAAGAAGGAAATAGCGAGATACAAACAGCGGCCGAACCAACAGCAAAGGTGCTGAACAGTGATGCAGAATTCGAGTAGGAGACAACGGAGTGACAACTCCTTTAACTCCTGCAATAAAATTAAGTATGAAAGATATGAATAAAAGTCATAACGGAGAGGCTCCCCGCATTATCATAAGCGGTGGAGGTACAGGGGGACATATATTCCCCGCAGTATCCATTGCCAATGCCATCAAGGAACTACGCCCCGATGCAGAAATCCTCTTTGTAGGTGCAGAAGGACGGATGGAAATGCAACGTGTGCCCGATGCAGGATACAAAATCATCGGTTTACCCGTGGCAGGCTTCGACCGTAAACGTTTATGGAAAAACTTTGCAGTGATTATAAAGTTACTCCGCAGCCAGTTGAAGGCACGCCGCATACTGAAAGAGTTTCATCCTCAGGTAGCGGTAGGTGTAGGTGGTTATGCCAGTGGCCCTACGTTAAAAGTAGCAGGTATGATGGGAGTGCCTACTTTGATACAGGAACAGAACTCTTATGCAGGCGTAACAAACAAGCTGCTGGCACAAAAAGCCTGCAAGATTTGTGTTGCGTATGATGGAATGGAAAAGTTCTTTCCTGCGGATAAGATTATTATGACAGGAAATCCGGTTCGACAGAATCTGTTAGCAAATAAGCAGAGTCGCGAAGCTGCCGTGACCTCTTTCGGTTTCAATCCGGAGAAGAAAACAATATTGATACTGGGTGGCAGTCTTGGAGCGCGTACTATAAACCAGACGCTGATTGCCGCACTGGATACAATCAAAGCATACGGTGACATTCAGTTCATCTGGCAGACCGGGAAGATATACATTCAGCAAGTGAAAGATGCCATCACTACCACCACCGGAGAAGCGGTACGTAATCCACGCATCTCAGCTATCCCGAACCTCTATGTGACGGATTTCATTAAAGATATGGCAAGCGCGTATGCGGCTGCTGATCTGGTCATTTCGCGTGCAGGAGCAGGATCTATCTCTGAGTTCTGCCTGCTGAATAAACCGGTTATTCTGGTACCTTCACCCAATGTGGCAGAAGATCACCAGACTAAAAATGCACTGGCCCTCGTAGATAAGGAAGCCGCCATTTACGTGAAGGATGCAGATGCTATGAAGCATCTTATTCCGGTAGCACTCGAAACGGTTGCCGATGCACAAAAACTAAAAACGTTGAGCGAGAACATTGCCAAGTTGGCGCTGCCGGACTCAGCAACTATAATTGCAAAAGAAGTATTGAAACTGATAAACAAACTATAGTATCTCAATGAATAAACAGCAGTATCCCAATTCCCCTCCTCCTGGGAGGAGGAGAATTGAGATAGTATTAAAATATAAGAAAATGAATATAGAAAACATCAAATCCGTATATTTCGTCGGTGCCGGCGGCATCGGTATGAGTGCCCTGATACGTTATTTCTTATCAAAGGGCAAACTTGTAGCTGGTTACGACCGCACTCCGAGCGAACTGACCGAACACCTTATCGCAGAAGGTGCACATATACATTATGAAGAAAATGTAAGCCTGATCCCCGAAGATTGCAAGGACAAGGAAACAACTTTAGTCGTATACACCCCGGCCGTTCCGCAAGATCATGCCGAGTTAGTGTACTTCCGCAATAACGGTTTCGAAATACAAAAACGCGCCCAGGTTCTGGGAACAATCACCCACAGCAGCAAAGGTCTGTGCGTAGCCGGAACGCATGGTAAAACCACTACCAGCACAATGGCCGCACATTTGCTTTATCAGTCACATGTAGGCTGCACCGCATTCCTCGGAGGCATCTCCAAGAATTATGGAACTAACCTGCTACTGTCTCAGTCCAGTCCGTACACAGTGATCGAAGCAGATGAGTTCGACCGTTCTTTCCATTGGTTATCACCGTACATGAGTGTCATTACAGCTACTGACCCCGATCATCTGGACATCTACGGTACGGAAGAAGCCTATCTGGAAAGCTTCCGTCATTATACAACCCTGATTCAACCGGGCGGCGCATTGATCATTCACAAAGACATTGCTTTGAAGCCTGATGTACAATCCGGCGTAAAAGTTTATACCTATGCTCGCACCGAAGGTGATTTCCATGCTGAAAATATCCGCATCGGGAACGGTGAGATATTTATCGACTTCGTGGCACCTGATACACGTATCAATGATATCCAATTAGGTGTTCCCGTCAGCATCAATATAGAGAATGGTGTGGCAGCCATGGCACTCGCCCACCTCAACGGTGCTACGGATGAGGAAATCAAACGCGGCATGGCAAGTTTCCGCGGAGTAGACCGCCGTTTCGACTTCAAAATCAAGAATGACAAAGTGGTATTTCTGAGCGACTATGCCCATCATCCTGCCGAAATCGCACAAAGCGTAAAATCTATCCGCGATCTATATCAGGACAAGAAAATAACAGCTATCTTTCAGCCGCACCTTTACACACGTACCCGTGACTTCTACAAGGAATTTGCCGACAGCTTGTCCCTGCTCGATGAAGTGATCCTCGTGGATATCTATCCGGCACGTGAACAACCGATTCCCGGTGTCACCAGCCAGCTGATATATGACAACCTGCGTCCGGGCATTGAAAAATGTATGTGCAGGAAAGAAGACATTCTGAACCTGCTATCGCAGAAAAAGATCGAGGTTCTGATTACTTTAGGTGCAGGAGACATAGATAACTACGTCCCTGCCATTGCAAAACAATTGGCAGAGTAACTGACAGTTGAGAAATCATAAATCATAATTGATAAATCATACATGCTGAAAAGAATTCTATTGTCTATCGTCCTGCTGCTCGTCATCGCCTATCTGGTGGTAGCTATCACGGCTTTCAACCGGAAGCCTGCCGGACAGGTGTGTCGTGACATGGAATTGGTTATCAAAGATACAGTTTATGCCGGCTTCATCACCAAGAAAGAAGTTTCGGGTATGCTGGAAAAGAAAGGTATTTATCCCGTTGGCAAACCTATGGATCGCATTCGTAGCAAAACATTGGAACGGGAACTCGCCAAACATCCGCTGATCGACGAAGTGGAGTGCTATAAGACTCCCAGTGGAATACTCTGTGTGGAAGTCAGCCAGCGCATCCCCATCCTGCGAGTGATGAGTGCAAACGGTGAAAACTACTATCTGGACAACAAAGGCACCGTGATGCCACCCGACGCAAAATGCGTTGCTCACCTTGCCATAGTGACCGGAAGAGTAGAAAAGTCGTTTGCCATGAGGGATTTATATAAGTTTGGTGTATTTTTGCAGAATAATAAGTTCTGGGACGCACAGATCGAACAGATACATGTGCTGTCGGACAAGAATGTGGAATTAGTGCCCCGTGTGGGCGACCACATCATCTATCTCGGTAAGCTGGACGGCTTTGAGCGCAAGCTCGAACGGGTGAAAGCTTTCTATGAAAGAGGTTTAAATCAGGTAGGATGGAACAAATATTCCCGTATTAACGTTGAATTTAGTAATCAGATTATCTGTACGAAACGAGAGAAGTAATGTACAATTTACCATTTACAATGTACAATTTGCTATGCAGGGTAGTGGTGCAATCTCGATTGTAAATTGTAAATGGTAAATTGTAAATTGTAAATGAAAACGTAATTAATAGAAAAGATATGGCAACAACAGAATTTATCGCCGCTATCGAGTTGAGTTCTTCCAAGATTTCCGGTATCGCCGGCAAGAAGAACAGCGACGGAAACATACAAGTGCTGGCCTACGCGCGTGAGGATGCCTCTTCTTTTATCCACAAAGGAGTCATCTACAACATTGATAAGACCGCACAGGCTCTGACTTCCATCATCAACAAGCTGGAAAGCCAGTTGAACAACTCCATTGCCAAAGTATATGTAGGCATCGGCGGACAGTCATTGCGCACGGTAAAGAATGCGGTAAGCCGTGTGCTGGAAGAGGAAGGGATTATTTCGCAAGAGTTGGTAGATGCAATCAGCGATGAAAACCTCGAAGTTCCCCTGATGGACATGAGCGTGCTGGATGTAGCCCCGCAGGAATATAAGATAGACAACAATCTTCAGGCCGATCCGGTGGGTGTGGCAGGCAAACGTATCACAGGAAACTTCCTGAATATCGTGGCACGTGCTTCCCTCAAGAAGAATCTGGAGCACAGCTTCGAGCAGGCCAAAGTAGAAATTGCCGACTTGCTCATCGCCCCGATAGCCCTGGCCAATGCCGTGCTGACGGAAAGCGAAATGCGTTCGGGATGTGCCTTGGTAGACTTCGGGGCAGATACGACTACCGTATCAGTATATAAAAATAACATTCTCCGCTTCCTTAGCGTACTGCCGCTGGGTGGAAACAATATCACCCGTGACATTACCGCCCTGCAAATGGAAGAGGCCGAAGCCGAGCAACTAAAGCTGAAATACGGAGATATGCTTTACGAGGAAGAAGAGACTGAAACACCGGCAGTCTGCACACTGGAGGACGGTCGTAGCATCGAGTTGAACGTGTTGAACGACATCATCGACGCCCGTGCCGAAGAAATCCTTGCCAATGTATGGAACCAACTGCAACTTTCCGGATACGAAGACAGATTGCTGTCCGGCATCATCTTCACCGGTGGGGGCGCCAACCTGAAAAACATGGAAGACGCATTCCGCAAACGCAGCAAGGTCGATAAGGTAAAGACCACCCGGTTTGTACACAACACCATCCATGGCTTCAGCGATGTACTGAAGAAAGACGGCATGCAGAATACACTGCTCGGCCTGCTTGCTGCCGGCAACGAAAACTGCTGCCTGCAAGAGGTGAAGCCTGCACCTGCCGCTTCCACCGTTACTCCACCGAAACCCGTCGATATGTTTGGCGACGACGAAGCCCTGAAAGAACAGGAAGCCGCCGCCCGTGCCGCCAAAGCACAGCGCGAGAAGGAAGAGAAAGAACGTCGCGAACGGGAACGCAAGGAGAAAGAACGTAAAGAAAAAGAAGAGAAAAAGAAAAAGAAGAAAGAAGGTCCCAGCTGGTTTGAAAAGACTTTCAACAAGATTTCCAATGAGATTTTCTCGGATGACGATCTGAAATGATCTCATAACGTATAAATCATAAATTATAAATCATAAATCCCATTATCATGGACGATATAGTACAATTCGATTTCCCGACAGATTCACCGAAGATCATTAAAGTGATTGGTGTAGGTGGTGGTGGTGGTAATGCCGTGAACCACATGTACCGGGAAGGCATACACGACGTAACGTTCGTTCTGTGTAACACGGACAACCAAGCGTTGAAAGAGTCTCCCGTCCCCGTAAAACTGCAACTGGGGCGTTCTATTACCGAGGGACTGGGTGCCGGAAACCGTCCCGAACGTGCCCGAGAAGCCGCCGAAGAGAGTAGCGAAGAAATCAAATCGCTGCTGAACGACGGTACCAAAATGGTATTTATCACCGCCGGAATGGGTGGCGGAACAGGTACGGGAGCTGCTCCCGTCATTGCCCGCATAGCCAAGGAGATGGACATCCTCACCGTCGGTATCGTCACCATACCTTTTATCTTCGAAGGTGAAAAGAAAATTATCCAGGCGCTGGATGGCGTGGAACGTATCGCCCAGCATGTAGATGCCCTACTGGTTATCAACAATGAGCGTCTGCGCGAAATATATTCCGACCTTACGTTTATGAATGCTTTCGGCAAGGCAGATGATACGTTGTCCATCGCCGCCAAGAGTATTGCAGAAATCATCACCATGCGTGGAACGGTGAACCTGGACTTTGCAGATGTAAAGACCATCCTCAAAGACGGTGGCGTTGCCATCATGAGTACCGGCTTCGGCGAAGGTGAAAGCCGTGTGACGAAAGCCATCGACGATGCCCTGCACTCTCCGTTGCTGAACAACAACGATATCTTCAATGCCAAGAAGGTGATGCTGAACGTATCCTTCTGCGAAAGTTCGGAACTGATGATGGAGGAAATGAACGAGATCCACGAATTCATGAGCAAGTTCCGCGAAGGCGTAGAGGTAATCTGGGGTGTGGCTATGGACAACACACTGGAAGGTAAAGTAAAGATTACCGTACTCGCCACCGGTTTCGGCATGGAAGATGTCCCCGGTATGGACAGTGTGCTCGAAAAGCGCAGCCAGGAAGAGGAAGAACGCCAGCTTCAGCTCGAAGAAGAAAAAGAAAAGAACAAAGAGCGTATCCGCAAGGCTTATGGCGAAAGTGCCAGCGGCATCGGCAGCAAGAACATTCGTAAACGCCGACATATCTATATCTTCAACCCCGAGGATCTGGATAATGCCGATATTATCAGCATGGTAGAAAGTTCACCGACATACCTGCGCGATAAGAGCACCCTGAGCACCATTAAAACCAAAGCGGCTACCGAAGGGCAGCTTGCTACGGAAGAGGCACAGGGCGGCGAAGATATGGGAGGAGTGATTACCTTCTAAACCTGCCTTAAGACATCTTTCATCCGCGTAATCTGCGGATGAAAGATTAGTACACACTATAGCGTAATAAACAAAAATAGAGTAAACTTATGGATTTATTTGAAAGAGTCAGCGAAGACATTAAAACCGCAATGAAGGCCAAAGACAAAGTGGCACTCGAAACATTAAGAAACATCAAGAAAGTATTCCTGGAAGCAAAGACAGCTCCGGGTGCCAACGATACTCTGACCGACGACGCTGCATTAAAGATCATGCAGAAGTTGATGAAACAAGGCAAAGATGCCGCTGAAATATACATCCAGCAGGGTCGTCAGGACCTGGCAGATGCTGAACTGGCACAAGTGAAGGTGATTGAAGTTTACTTGCCGAAGCAGATGTCCGCCGAAGAACTGGAAGCTGCCCTGAAGGAAATCATTGCCGAAACAGGTGCTACCAGTGGTAAAGATATGGGGAAAGTAATGGGCGTTGCTTCCAAGAAGCTTGCCGGACTTGCCGAAGGTCGTGCCATCTCCGCCAAAGTGAAAGAATTGCTGGGATAAACTCCCGCCTCATTTCTGTTATAAGCCGTGTTTCCGGAAGATAGAAGAAAGTAATTTAACTTCTATCGCCCGAAAACACGGCTTCTTTTCGCATTTTATTGAGTATCATAATTTTTATTTCAAATACTATCATTATATTTGCCACGCATTTTCAAGGGAATATCCCCGCATAATAATAAAACTAGAATTCTGGCACAGCATATGAAAAGCAATATAAAGATGTGGAAATTAATGGTCCTTGCGGGGGCAATGCTTTTCTTGTCTGACATAGCTTACGCCAAAAGCCGGACACAAGACAGCGTACCGGGATATAAACCGGATACGGGATATTTCGCCAAACGTTTTATTCACAGACTGGGCGTAGAATACCGCCCGGGGTATATATTCCCTACCAGCTCATTCCTGGCGGGGGACAATTCTCAATGGAAACCTTTCGAATGGGGCTATTCCGCCCACCTGAAATATTCATTCCAGTTCAAGCCCAATACATGTGCCGACCGGATTTACGGCAGCGCCTACCAAGGTATAGGCGTAGGCTACTACGACCTCGGAAGCAAAGAAGAACTGGGAAACCCGATTGCCGTTTACGTCTATCAAGGCGCACGCATTGCGCGTATCACCCAACGGTTGTCACTCAATTACGAATGGAACTTCGGTGTGTCCTTCGGCTGGAAACCTTATGACGAACGCTACAACCCGCACAACAGTGTAATCGGCTCGAAAGCCAATGCCTATATCAATGCCGGTGTGCAACTGAACTGGATGGTTTCACGGCAGATCGACCTGATTGCCGGAGTAACCGGTACCCACTTCTCTAATGGTAATACCAAATTTCCCAATGCGGGCCTGAACACCATGGGATTGAAAGTAGGCGTCGTCTATAACTTCAACAGACCGGAAGATGCGCTTACCAAACCCACGTACTATGCACCTGTACCGAAATTTCCGCGCCACGTCAGTTATGACCTGACCCTGTTCGGCTCATGGAGACGGAAAGGCGTGTGGGTAGGTAGCGGACAGATCGCTTCACCGGATGCTTATACGGTGCTTGGTTTCAACTTCGCCCCCATGTACAACATCGGATATAAATTCCGTACCGGTGTTTCGCTGGACGGTGTATACGATGCCAGCTCCAATGTTTATACAATCCCCGGAAATGGAAACGAGTGCTACAAGCCGTCTCTTCACAAGCAGTTAGCCCTGGGTATTTCAGGACGTGCGGAGTACGTGATGCCCTACTTCACAGTCGGTGTCGGTATCGGTGCCAACGTTCTGCATGGTGGCGGCGACCACAAAGGTATCTACCAAGTGTTGACGCTGAAAGCGGAACTTACCCGCAGCTCCTACCTGCATGTAGGCTACAATCTGAAGAATTTCAGTGATCCGAACTATCTGATGCTGGGTATCGGCTTCCGTTTCAATAACAAGTATCCGACTTTCCACCGCTGATGCAACGCATCCGGTCCGGGAGTTCTTCCTCATATCCCTCATACATCTCTATCACATCCCTATTTAATTTCATGCAAAAGATGGCATCTTTTACATCAAAAGGTGGTATGTTATGCTACAAAAGATGGCATCTTTTACAGCGAAAGATGGCATCTTTTGCACCAAAGGTCAGTGAGATATACAGGAAAGGGTTTATTGTTCTACGTCAAAGGACTTATTAATCCATATCAAAGAGCTCCTTCAGCACCTCAAGAGACTTTAATACGGGAAAGTCAGGCAAGTGAAGGCGATAATATTCATTCATTATTGTAAGGCAGCGGGTACGTTCAGCACGGTTCATGGCAAAGAGGTGCATTGTTTCATAATTCATGCGCATCAGCATCGTCAGCCGTGAAGCCTCCGCAGGAAGTATATAAAATGAATGAAGCTGTGGGCGCAAAGGAGTGAAACAGGCATTCAACAGATCAAAGTAATCACCATTCTCATAATCCTCCAGATTAGGGTACAATCCCAGGAAACGGGATAAGCGCATCAGGAACACCAGATGGAAATTGGCAAAACTATCGCGACACTCGTCCAGCCAGATAATAGAATGTTGCAGATAAGCAAACAACGGACGGTTCTCAGCCTCTTCGCGCACCGCACGATACAGGAACTCCGCCAAGAAAAGCGCTATGGAAGATTTGTACGGATCGTAGGGAATGGAAGAAAACGGATAGTAAGACTTCGCCTCCGTTATCTTATACATACTGGCGTTCGAACGGAAATCCGCCTCCAGCTCCACCAAGGCGAGTGGCTGAAACAGCACCGATTTCACCGCAGCCTTCCGCGAACGGGGTATCTTTACAACGAACGAAGCACGTCCGGCCGTCTCCGTATAGATGTCCGCAATAAGAGAGGTATCGTTATATTTCAGGGTATGCAGCACAATCCCCAGCGTTTTCTGTAACATCCGCGCTTCAAGTTTTGGTTTCAATCCGGTAACAAAACTACGAAAAAAGCCGGAAATAACAGGAATAAAACAAGGATAAATAAAAAAATGCAGGTAGGGAAGTAAAAAAATGAAAGATATTATTCTACTGATATTCAGACTATAAGCACAGAATCAGAGAATAAACGCTACAAATCCCTTTATTTTTTTCTTGAGATTATTTTGCCAATTCAAAAATAGTCCCTACATTTGCAACCGCAAACGAGAGATAATCTCTCTGCAAGAGCAGAAATGCTCACCAAAGGATGGCCCGTTCGTCTATCGGTTAGGACGCAAGATTTTCATTCTTGAAAGGGGGGTTCGATTCCCCCACGGGCTACAATTAAAAAAATAAACGAATTAAAAAAGATTAGTCGAGATGGCAAATCACAAATCATCACTGAAAAGAATCAGACAAGAAGAGACTAGAAGACTTCACAACAGATATTATGGCAAAACCATGAGAAACGCTGTTAGAAAGCTTCGTTCTACAACCGACAAAGCAGAAGCTGCTGCAATGTATCCGGGCGTAACTAAGATATTGGACAAATTGGCTAAGACCAATGTAATCCATAAGAACAAAGCTAACAACTTGAAGTCAAAGTTGGCTCTCTACATTAATAAGCTAGGATAAGCTAATTAATATTACACAAAAGATATACAAGGAAAGTCGGACTTTTTAGTCCGACTTTTTCTGCATCTGCACCTATCGCCCCACCCCGTTCCTGACACCTTCCGCAAGAAGCTAAAAAGCTGTAAACGAATGTAATTTATCACTCAGTTTAGTTTCGTATCTCACGAATTTTCACTATATTTGCTCTGTTATTTGAATAAGGAAATTAGATTATGACTGAAGAACAGATTAACTCCAATAACGGGAGCTATTCAGCCGAGAACATCCAGGTTCTGGAAGGTTTGGAAGCTGTTAGAAAGCGTCCCGCGATGTATATTGGTGACATTAGTACGAAAGGACTTCACCACCTGGTTTATGAAGTTGTGGATAACTCTATCGACGAAGCGCTCGCCGGCTATTGCGACCACATTGAAGTAACCATCAACGAAGATAATTCCATCACTGTACAGGATAACGGACGTGGTATTCCGGTTGATTTTCACGAAAAAGAGAAGAAGTCAGCCCTGGAAGTTGTCATGACCGTATTGCATGCCGGCGGTAAGTTCGATAAGGGATCTTACAAAGTATCCGGAGGTTTGCACGGTGTAGGTGTATCTTGTGTGAACGCCCTGTCCACACACATGACTACGCAGGTTTTCCGTAACGGAAAAATCTATCAGCAGGAATATGAATGCGGACATCCGCTGTATCCGGTAAAGGAAATCGGAACAAGCGATATTACAGGTACACGTCAGCAATTCTGGCCGGATAACACGATCTTCACGGAAACCGTTTACAACTACGAGATCCTTGCTACCCGTATGCGCGAGTTGGCCTATCTGAATGCAGGCATCAAGATCACTCTGACCGACCTTCGTGTAAAAGATGAAGAAAACAACGCCAAGATGGAAGTTTTCTACTCGGAAGAAGGTTTGAAGGAATTCGTCCGCTATATCGACTCTTCCCGCGAACATCTGGTAAATGATGTAATCTACATCAACACAGAGAAACAAGGCACACCGGTGGAAGTGGCTATCATGTACAATACGTCTTATAACGAAAATATCCACTCTTACGTAAACAATATCAATACCATCGAAGGTGGTACGCACCTTGCAGGTTTCCGCCGCGCACTGACCCGTACGCTGAAGAAATATGCCGAAGACAACAAGATGCTGGAAAAAGCTAAAGTAGAAATCGCAGGCGATGACTTCCGTGAAGGTCTGACGGCTGTAATCTCTATCAAAGTGGCAGAACCACAGTTTGAAGGCCAGACCAAGACGAAGCTCGGAAACAGCGAAGTTATGGGAGCCGTAGACCAAGCTGTAGGTGAAGCACTGAACTATTATCTGGAAGAGCATCCGAAGGAAGCCAAGATGGTGGTAGACAAAGTGATTCTGGCCGCACAGGCACGTGTTGCCGCACGTAAGGCGCGTGAATCCGTGCAACGTAAGTCACCGATGTCCGGTGGTGGTATGCCGGGTAAGTTGGCCGACTGTTCAAGCAAGGATCCTGAGGAATGCGAATTGTTCCTGGTCGAGGGTGACTCGGCAGGTGGTTCTGCCAAGCAAGGCCGCGACCGTAGATTCCAGGCTATTCTGCCGCTTCGCGGTAAAATCCTGAATGTGGAAAAGGCCATGTGGCATAAAGCGTTCGAGAGTGATGAAGTCAACAATATCATCCAAGCTCTCGGCATCCGCTTCGGTGTGGATGGCGAAGACAGCAAGGAAGCAAATATTGATAAGTTGAGATATAAGAAAGTGATTATCATGACCGATGCCGACGTCGATGGTTCTCACATCGACACGCTGATCATGACGCTCTTTTTCCGCTACTTCCCGCAGGTAATCCGCAACGGATACCTGTATATCGCTACTCCGCCCCTCTATCTCTGCAAAAAAGGTAAAGTGGAGGAATATTGCTGGACAGACCAACAACGCCAGAAATTTATCGACACTTATGGTGGTGGTTCAGAAAATGCCGTACATACACAACGCTACAAAGGTTTGGGTGAAATGAACCCGGAACAGTTGTGGAGTACAACCATGAACCCTGAAAACCGTATGTTGAAACAGATAAGCATTGAAAATGCCGCCGAAGTGGATTATATCTTTTCCATGCTGATGGGTGAAGACGTTGGACCACGCCGCGATTTCATTGAAAAGAATGCAACGTATGCAAATATTGATGCGTAAGAAAAACAGTGATTAATGATTTACGATTAGTGATTAGTCACTGAATAACACGTTTTTATTAACCAACCTCACATCTTACAACGAAGAAACGCCGGATGGACAGGAAAATCCTGTTATCCGGCGTTTTTCTTTTCAGCTCACGAAATAGAAAAAGACACTCCGTGAGATGGTTCCGTACTATCTTTACAACAGATTCTGTTTCTTCATCTCTTCTGCCACCAATTCCAGCTCAGCATACCAATCCTCACCGAACTTACGTATCAACGGTTCTTTCAGAAACCTGTATACCGGCAGATTCTCTTTCCGCCCCAGCAATACGGCGGCTTTACACACATCCCAACGGTTATAATTCACTGCCTTATAAACTCCGTAATTTCCTACCCTGATCGGATACAAATGACAGGAAACAGGCTTGTAGAAATCTGTCTTTCCGTCCCGATATGCCTTTTCAATAGCGCAATAACAACAACCTTTCTCATCATAACAAGTAAAAACACAATCCTTGTTGTTGACAATGGAGGTCACCAGATCACCCTCACAATCAGTATACACTACCCCTTGTTTCTCTATAACGGCACGTGCCTCGGGAGCAAGTTCTTCCCAAATCACAGGCAGTACTTCTTCCAGCTTTTCTATTTCATCCAGTTCCACCGGAGCCCCGGCATCTCCCTCAACACAACAAGCACCCTTGCAGGCATCCAGATTGCATATAAACTTTTCACGCAGCACATCAAAACTGACCACTACGTCACCTATTTGTATCATTTCCTATAAAAAATTAATTGCGGATGCAAAGATAACACTTTGTTCCGCAATTAATAAGCACAGATTACCTATTTATCGAATGTCAGGATTATAAGCCCCGCTCTTATCCACGAAACCGCTCACATAAGAACCGTCATCTCCTACGCGAGCATAGTAATATGCCAGCCCATTAAAAGAGAAGAAGCATACCGTCAAAAGAAGAAGTATTTCAACAAAAGTAGGAAAAACTACATTTACGAAAAGGACTTTATGGGATATGTTATTATAATCAACTGTTTACCATCTTCCTCGCACAACTGATAGCTGCCTTGGAAGGCTTCCAGATACAGACGGTTTATGGCATGCTGAATTTCACGTTCTCTTTCGTTTTCTGCATCCATAAGTAGCGGACTGTTTGTAACCACTATCCTCAATTCATCTATACTTTTATAATCCAACATATACTGCACCGCATACGGCTCACGCCTCCCTTTTGGTGACATCAGAACGGAAGAAAGCAGCTTCATGAAGCGGACGGTATCCACCTGAACAAGCTGCGTATGCAAATCAGTAAGGAAATCAACCTGAACAGAAATTCCTTCCTGTAACTCTGCCTGCATTCTGGCATCTGTGCACAACTGTACCATGTCATACTCCTGCACATTAAATTTCATCATGCCCGACTCCAGGCGCGAAAGATCGAGAATGTTGAATATCAAATCGATCAGCTTCTCAGCATTTCGCCGGATAACCGCCGAATATTCCTGCTGCTCCTCCATGGTCAGATCATTTCTTTGACAAAGAGAATCAGAAAGAGTCACAACAGAATGAAGAGGAACACTAATTTCATTCGTGATGTTGTGAAGAAAGACTTCTTTCATCTTATCAGCCGCCTGAACCACGGCATACGATTCACGCATTTCACGCTCCGACTTCGCCAGTTCCCGATAAATCCGGGACACTCGTAACACTCCCCCTACAAGTAAAATGACAAACAGAGATGCACCGCCTACTGCTATCTGCCAGAAACGCTTTGCACCAATTTCCTTTTCAAGCAGGGCTTTCTGTATCCTATAATTGGCCTGAACGGTCTCCTCATTCATACGCAACGTAGCCTTATTGATAGAATCGCATTTCAGCACAGCGACTCTATATGTTTCAGCAGCTTCTTTATACCGTCCCGCATCAGCATAAGCATCTCCCATAATTCTGCGTATATCCATCTCATACATCGGCTGAGTGCCTTTAAAGGCAGACAATGTTAATTCAAATTGCGGAAAACATTTATCCCAATCCTTCGTTATATAATAATAGCCCGCCCACGAAAAATTATAAGCAATTACAGTAGAGGAAAAAGAATCATCAGTGTAGAACTTTGCAGCTTCGTCCAGATGCTTCTTCAGATTAGGAGCATCCTCAACAGCCAGATAGATTTTACAATACATTAATTCTATTTCCAGGATTTTACTCCTATAAGAATCAAGCATCGCAGGCTGCTCCTTTATGATACCATCAATGATTCTCCGTTGAGCCTCCAATTCCGCTATCATTTCAGGATGTTTATTAAACAAATAATAAGCACTTGTCAAATATTGGTGAACCATTAGTTCATCCTCCGTGGAAAGTGAAGTTAACTCCGCTGCTTTTTTATAATATTCAATCGCTTTTTCGTAGTTCCGGGCAAAAACATACGCTTTACCCTCTGTCACATAAGACAGAAATATGCCCCGACTGTCTTTCAGACGAATAGCTTCTTCACGCATCTTTTGTGATTCCAAAATCGCTGATTCCGTATCACCTCTGCTCCCCTTAAGTTGAAGCATGTAATGTAATGCGGAAAAGTAATTGTCATAGATCTTAGAGCGATAACAGACTTCCTTCAGCAAGGCTAATGCTTTATCCATATTCTCACCATCCAGTCTGAAAGTGTAATAGCGGAAATATTCGTAACGAAGCGCCAATTCACTTTCCACATCTTTCATGCTTATTGCAGAGGCTAATGCCGAATCAAGCAATTCAGCCGACCAGTCTTTATCAATATTATGTACAAAGAGATCCTTCAGAAACTGAGTCCGGGCAGTATCAGCAGGCATCGACCGATAAATCCGGAAGATACTGTCACGCAAATTACTGCCATCCGAGGCCTGGGTAGCAGCAAGCGAAAACGAGCTGACTGCACAAAGCAACAAAAGAATCAGCTTTTTCATCGCACCACCTCCTGCTTTAGAGGATGAATAAACACAAACCGCGCACCGGCAGTATAGCCGGAATCCACCCAGATTTCTCCACCCAGCCGCTTGATAATCAACTTGCAGATGGACAACCCCAAGCCTGCGCCCTGCACTCCCTCATTCAGCTTCTCAAACCGACCGAAGATCGTGCTTTGCCTTTCAAGAGGAATACCGCAACCGGTATCCGTCACCGAGAACTCTGCAAAACCCTGTTCATCCAATCGCAATGCAAGCGTGATGCTTCCCTCTTTCGTAAACTTAGTGGCATTTACCAGCAGATTCACCAGCATTTGCTGCAAACGCCCTTGGTCCGTCTCTATCTCCAATGAAGTCAATTCCGTTTCAAAACGAATATCCGCTGATGTCTGCTTGATGTTATCCAGCATCTTCACCACATTGCGGCAGAGAGCCACCACTTCATGCGTAGTGATGCTGAACTTCATATTCGCTACATCCAGGCATGAAATATCCACGACATCATTAATCAGTTTAAGCAGCAATTCGGAGTTCAATTGAATCACATCGTTGCACTGTACACGGGTAGCCTCATCAATTCCCGGCGTAGTCAACACTTCCGAGAAACCCGCCAATGCATTCAAGGGAGTCTTGATTTCATGACTCATATTGGAAAGGAACAAGCTCTTGTTACGAATGGATTCTTCGGCCATGGACTTAGCTTTCTGAAGTTCATTTTTAGAATGAAGCAACCGCTTCCCTACCTTTTTCAGATAGAAAAAACCACCCAATAAAAAAACGGCAAGGGATAGGATGATGATAAAAGAGAGTTGTAACAAACGCTTTTGCTGTGCACTATTTTGCAATTCCAGTTCATCGATGGTATAATCTTTGCGCATATCTTCCACCCGCTCTCCGGTGTATACACGAAACAGAGAATCACCAAGCACTATCATTTCACTATAAATTCGGGCCGCATCTTTGTACTCTTCTTCTTCCATTTTCTGTTCGGCATTTTGCCAATACAAGCTATCTACTATTACCTCTTCTGCACAAAGAGATGACGGCATCCCGGACAAGACAAATATCAATAGTAATATGAGTAGTTTCATTCCATCAATTGCGTGTATTGTCTGCAAAGATAACCTTTTAGAGAGAAGGACTGCCATTGAAGCACAAAAAAAGAGATGTTCCAAGAGCATAAAATCTCTTGAAACATCTCCTTTATTGAATATTGCAGGCAGTTGCTTACTTAATCAAGTCTTTTCCTGTCATATCGGCCGGCTGCGCCATACCCAGAATGTGAAGGATAGAAGGAGCAACATCTGCCAAAACACCATTCTCAACTTTAGCGTTCTTGTTCTCGGTTACATAAACAAAAGGAACCGGATTCAGAGAGTGAGCAGTGTTCGGAGTGCCGTCTTCGTTCAGTGCATGGTCTGCATTACCGTGGTCAGCGATGATGATAACTTCATAATCGTTGGCTTTGGCAGCTTCTACCGTATCTTTCACACATTCGTCGATAGCTTTTACAGCTTTCTCGATAGCGCTATAAATACCGGTATGCCCTACCATATCACCGTTAGCGTAGTTCACAACAATGAAATCGAACTTCTGAGTGTTGATAGCTTCCACCAATTTATCCTTTACTTCGTAAGCACTCATCTCCGGTTTCAAGTCGTAAGTAGCTACTTTCGGAGACGGAACCAAGATACGCTCTTCAGCGTCATACGGAGTTTCACGACCACCGTTGAAGAAGAAAGTTACGTGAGCATACTTTTCCGTTTCAGCAATGTGCAATTGAGTCTTGCCTTGAGCTGCCAGATATTCTCCCAATGTATTCTGAACATTTTCCTTATCGAAAAGAACATGTACGCCTTTGAAAGATGCATCATACGGAGTCATGCAGTAGTATTGCAAGCCCGGAATGATGTGCATACCCTGTTCCGGCATATCTTGTTGAGTCAGTACTACGGTCAGCTCTTTCGCACGGTCGTTACGATAGTTGAAGAAGATAACTACATCACCTTCCTTAATGGTTCCGTCGAAGTTACCATTTACAATCGGCTTGATAAATTCGTCCGTCACACCTTCATCATAAGACTCCTGCATAGCCTGAACCATATCGGTAGCTACTTTACCTTCGCCGTTTACCAGCAAGTCATAAGCCACTTTCACACGTTCCCAACGTTTGTCGCGATCCATTGCATAGAAACGACCTACGATAGAAGCAATCTTACCTGCTGACTTTTCGCAATGTGCAGTCAGTTGTTCAATAAAGCCTTTACCACTCTTCGGGTCGGTATCGCGTCCATCCATGAAGCAGTGAACAAAAGTATTATCCACACCATATTCTTTGGCAATATCGCAAAGTTTGAATAAGTGGTCGAATGAGCTGTGTACGCCACCGTTGGAAGTCAATCCCATGAAGTGAACGTTCTTACCTTTTTCTTTGGCATAAGTGAAGGCAGAAACGATTCCCGGGTTCTTTAGAATGCTATTGTCAGCACATGCACGGTTAATCTTTACCAGATCCTGGTATACGATACGTCCGGCGCCAATATTAAGGTGTCCTACTTCCGAGTTACCCATCTGACCATCGGGCAAACCTACATTTTCACCGCTTGCCTGAAGCTGTGAGTGAGGATATGTTGCCAGCAGACTGTCCCAGTACGGAGTAGGTGTATTGAAAATCACGTCATCTTTCCCCTGATCGCCGATACCCCAGCCATCAAGAATCATTAAAAGGGCTTTCTTACTCATAATATTAATTGATTTTAAATGTACAATCTTTAACCTTAGCAAAAACGTTCTTTATAGAGAGAACGATTTTTCCGGCTGCAAAGGTACAAAAAAGCACGGTTAAAGCGTACTGTTTCAAATGATTTATGTACTTTTGTCGCGCTTTAAAAAACAAAAAACAAGAAATATGGACGATTCAAACCCACGAACGTGCAATAGTATTTATAATTAAAGCGAACAGAGACGTTGTCCGCAATGCCTCAGTTCGTTCCTAAAGAAAGGAGGCCATTACGATGAGAACGTACCTTTATTCTGAAGCCGGCTTTATAGAAAAGTCACAATGGATGCCCAATAGCTGGGTAAACGTTGAATGCCCCGATGACAATGATTTTGATTTCCTCACCCAAGAGTTGAAAGTACCGGAATCTTTTTTGGAAGATATCGCCGATGCGGATGAACGCCCGCGTACGGAAACGGAAGGCAACTGGTTGCTAACCATCCTGCGTATCCCGATGCAGAGCAGTCAGCATGGCATTCCCTTTATTACCGTGCCAATAGGCATCATTACCAATAATGAAATTATCGTATCGGTATGTTATCACAAGACTGAACTCATCTCGGATTTTATCCAACATACACGTCGCAAAGGTATCGTAGTGAACAATAAGCTGGACTTGATCCTGCGGATGATTTATTCTTCCGCCGTCTGGTTTTTGAAGTATCTGAAACAGATAAACAATGATGTAGCCAATGCGGAAAAAGAGTTGGAGAAAAGTATCCGCAATGAAGACTTGCTCCGTCTGATGAAGTTGCAAAAAACCCTTGTCTACTTCAACACTTCCATCCGCGGAAATGAAGTGATGATCGGGCGATTGAAGAATATCTTCCAGGATACCGACTATCTGGATATGGAGCTGTTGGAGGATGTAATCATTGAACTAAAACAGGCATACAATACCGTAAACATTTACAGCGACATCCTGACAGGAACGATGGATGCTTTTGCCTCCATTATTTCCAACAACGTCAATGCTATCATGAAACGCATGACGAGCCTTTCCATCACGCTCATGATACCGACACTGATAGCCAGTTTCTACGGTATGAATGTGGATATTCACCTGGAAGGTTTCCCGTATGCTTTCATATTCATTATCCTGATCTCCGTAATATTATCGGCAGGAACATTTATCTGGTTCAGGAAGATTAAGTGGTTCTAAACTACCATTACCGCATTTGTTTTTGTATCAAAGATGGTGTAGTTACGACCTCGTGACTATCATCATCTTCTTCTTTTATTTCCTCTTCCGCCTTTTCTACTTTATTCACCTTGTCGGCTCCGGCAGCAGTAGGTCGGGTTTTCCAGGTAAGGCGCGTTGTCATAACAGAAGGTTTAGTACTGGAAGGTTTCATGAAGCTGTCCATCCAGGAGTCGTCAGCATCGTCAACATTCTTCAAATTCGTAGCCGCCGAAGATTGAAGTACAGGAGATTGGGATGCGGAAGACATCTGTACCGGCTGATTCGAAGCGTTCAGCAGGAAAGCATACGTATTCTTCGTATCCTTCAAGGCACTCGAAGTTTTGAAGAAAGTAACTAGATTCATGATCACCAGAAAGACAGCCGCAAGGGGCGCAAGAGCTATGATAATCGCCAGTCGGATCAGCAACATTATAAACGGATAAAAAAGACTGTCAATGATATCATTACTGACTACCCGCATTCCTCCAGAGGATTTTGTAGATTTAAACGCCGAGGGAATGCCGCCAATACCTGCATATATCCACGCATTCATGGCATCACCGGTAGATTGCCAGATAGAGAAACCCAATATCATAAAGACCAATACGAAAATGCACTTTATCAGCGCCCATACCTTTCTCCTACTTAATGTAGACATTTCATCTTCCGCGGCTTTCAGATTACAATCGTGGCACAAAGGTTTGCTGTCATAAGAATAAACAGAACTATTCAGGCAGTTCTGACATAACCCCACTCCGCAAGATGCGCAGGTGGCGACAGCGTAGTCATTCAAATGTTTATTGCAATTCATAACAGTGTCTTTCTTTGTGTACAAAGATATACAAAGAAAGACACTTTACCTAAAACGACGTCAGTTTTGTTTTTCCACCTCGTATATTTCCTTTACTTCGCTTCCGTCCAAATATACTAATTGAAATCAGATATAGTCATTCTTCAGTATGAGAATAATATTTTCCCCTTTTTGACCAGATTTCGCAAATAATACGTATGTTTGCGCCAAATAGGTCAATGAACATGAAAATACACAGAAATCTAATGCTTGTATGCCTGCTCCTCATGGCATCAATCTCTTATGCTCAATCCGAAACCATCGTTGTAGGAAAAAAAGCGGACGGAACGGACTTAAAAGCACAGTGCTACACTTTTCCGCAGCGGGTGGAAACTTTCTCCATGAGTGATAAAGGCGATTATCTCTGCGTCAGTTTCAGGGAAACCACTAAAAGCGGTAAGTATCTGAAGAATAAAGGAGAAATAGGTTTCTATGACACAAAGAGCAGTCAGCTCCTATGGAAACAGCCGATTGACTTCAGCAAATCACGGATAACTTGTCTTTCGGAAGGGGTCTTGATAACTGAAATCGGCAGCAAGATATCATTGCTCAGTAGAGAAACAGGAGCGAAGAGATGGGAAGCCAGTTTATTTCCGGTATATGTGGACGATTCATTGGGATTGGTCTTAGGTTATAACTCCCCTACCTCCAACAAACTCCGCGCTGTCAACTTGAAATTCGGTAACGATCTGTGGGAAAACAAAATACCTCATCAATACGGTTGGAACGAAGTTCTTGATCTGGAACAAAATAAACGCCTGATTGTAGCGGATGCATTGCATAAGCTGGATTTCATGACCGGAGAGTTACTGACCTATCCGGGAAAACCGGGAGCTCATGATACAAAAGCGGCATTGCTGCAAGGATTAGCCGCTGTAGCAGTCGGAGTAGCCGGTGGCGTAGCAACCGGTGGTGCCTATTATTACAGCTATGTTCCCATTGCCAATAATACAATCACGGGGTTGACTTCCAATATACTGTCTCAGGATTCACTCTATTACTGGGCAGACCGTCAACACATCTCCTGTATGGACACGGCTTTCAACGTAATGTGGCAAACAGAGTTTCCTGATGTGAAAGCTTCCTGCTCTAAACTTTTCGTGCAAGATGATAAGTTATTCATGCTGAATTACGGCTACGGATTACGCGAAGGAGCAAGCCGCAAGAAATATGGGCGCCCATTTATAGCCTGTTATAACTTGCTAAACGGAGAAGAAATCTTCTTCAACCAACTAAGCGTAAAGAAAGATATGATTGAAGATGCCCTGCGAACTGACGACGCACTCTACATGCTGTTTGATGACGGAATGGCTTATCAGGAGCTGACGGATTCCATCGTAAATATTGTACCTTGGGATACCAAGCAATACGGAAAGCTGGAAGCGATGCTGCCCGGTACATTCTATGCAGCCAACAAAGATACAACCGCTTTCAAGTCGCTCGCTTTCGATGGAGAACATTGCCTGGTATATAATGATCAAGGAGTTATCTATGAAGTAGACAAGGATTTGAACATCAGGAGTACCTATGAACGGGAGCGGATTTACAGCCCCAATATCCAACTAAAAGATTATTTATGTATCGGCAATCGTGGAGACTATTGGTTCATTCACGAAATGGGGATGCCTGTAGCCCATCTTGATACGGAGTTCAAAAAAGGACGGGTGATTGGTAATAAGCTGCTGCTACTTAACAATGAAAACCAATTCCTATTTATCGATCTGGATGAAGCGATAGAATAATCACTTGAAATCAAGTGCTAACTGCCCATCACCCAATAGATTGAATGTCATGCGGTGATAAGGCGTAGTTCCACGTTCGGAGATGGCCGCACGATGTTTCTTCGTGGGGTATCCTTTGTTATGGTCCCAATCATAATATGGAAATTCTTCGTGAAGACGGTTCATATAATCATCACGATAAGTTTTGGCAAGCACAGAAGCCGCCGCAATGGAAAGGTATTTACCGTCGCCTTTAATCACCGTGGTATGCGGAAGATCCTGATATTTCTTGAAACGGTTGCCATCTATAAGCAGATGCTGCGGACGCATCTTTAATTGATCTACGGCACGATGCATGGCAAGGAAAGAAGCGTTCAGGATGTTAATCTTATCAATCTCTTCGGGAGATACGATGCCAACCGCCCATGCCAGTGCTTCTTTCTCAATCACTTCACGCAAAGCATAGCGCTGATGTTCCGTCAACTGTTTGGAATCATTCAGTAGTTCGTTCTTGAAATCTTTGGGAAGAATCACGGCAGCAGCATATACAGCTCCTGCCAGGCAACCACGTCCGGCCTCATCGCAACCGGCTTCAATCAGATCTTTATTCAAATAAGGCAATAGCATACAGCATTAATTTAGAGGCACAAAGATAAATCTTTTTGAAAGCAAACCGGACTTTTAAAGGAAAATAATTACATTTGCAGAAACAACAAATATACTATGAAGCAAGTACTGTATCTAATATTTGCAGTTTCCCTATTAACCACGATCCCCTTACAGGCTCAAGACAGCAAACAAGCCCAGACCTTATTAGAACAAGCTCAAAAAGCCCTGTTCAGCAATCCCAAGCAGGCATCATACTATGCAGCTCAGGCAGCTGCCTTATTTCCCGAAGACGAACCCAATGAAACCCGTGCACAAGCTATGATACTCTATTGCCAAGCAGAACAACTGCTGGGCAACTTCGATTTGAGTATCAAGAATTTATATGATACACAGAGATATATCAATCCCGCAAACAAACGGCAAACAGCTCAGCTTTATTCACTCATGGGACGTGTATATAGTAAGTTGGGCGATTATAACAAAGGGATAGAACTGAACGATAAGGCAACCTCTATTTTCAAGTCTTTAGGAGATTCAGCTTCAGTGGCCGGATGTTATAATGAGCGTGGAGTCATGCATTATCTGCTTGATGAATTTCTGGTAGCAGAAAGATTTCTTCAACGGGCCTTGACTATCAATCGTGCCCAAAGGAACTTAAAAGAGATTGCTACCAATCTGAACAATCTATGTCTATATCAAGGAGATACGGAAAAGAAACTGTCCTTTATTCAGGAAGCCATAGCCATCAATAAAAATCTGGATGCACAATGGTCATTGGGAGAGAACTACAACAATATGGGCAAGCAATATTACTTCGGCGAGCAATACTCCAAAGCTTTGGAAGCTTTGCAGAAAGCCTATGAATATGCCCATAATATCGGCGCCAAGGAATTGATTTGTGATTATTATGAATATTCGTCCTGGGTATATGCCGCCATAGGTGATTATGACCAGGCCTATAAACGGCTCAGTCAAATGTATGCCTTGAGCAAAGAGCTGCAAAGTAGCAACAAGTTGCGCAACATTGAACAGGAAATCTCTTATAAAAGATATCAGGATCAGAAATATGCTACCGAAATGCAGGAGCAAACTTATAAGATAGAACTACTAAAGCGCAACCTATGGCTTTTGGGCAGTATACTTGTTCTTGGTTTAGCCTTCAGTATATTCTTATATAAATGGTATAAACGCAGAAAAGGTCTTCAACTTATAGAAGCCCGATATCAACTGGAACTGTCACAACGGGAAATATCCGAATTAAAACTGCACCAACAGGAATTGGAACTGCAAAATGTACAGAGTGCCTTAGACAACAGTCAACAAGAAGTAACCAGCTTTGCCGTATTTCTTAGAAGCCGTAACGAGTTGCTGGGCAAAATACGTGAGATGATTAAGGAAGGGTATAGAATGGATAATCAAGCACTGGTTCCCCACTTAAAGAAGGTAAATGCTTTTATCAGCCAATACCAAAGCGGAGATAAGACCAATAATACATTGCTGCTGAATATTGAAGAAAAGAATAAAGAATTCATTGAAAAGCTTACAAAGGAACACCCCAACTTGACACAAGGAGAAAAATATCTGGCAACAATGCTGCGTGTCAATCTTTCAACGAAAGAAATCTCAATGATTAGCGGGAATAGTCCTAAAACAATTAATATGAATCGCTATAGATTACGTAAGGCTTTGAACTTACCAACAGAAAAAGACCTGGTGGAATACTTGCAAAACTTCTAAAGTTACCATTACAGCAGATGCTATGTTTGTAGATATAGCAGTACAAGATTTATCACTGTATTTCAGCCATTTACAAATATTATTGTAGATTAAAAACTCATAGATTTCACCCTCTTTGTAGACATTTTACAGATCATTCTTCATAGGAATACTCCAAATTATATCTCTTTCTTTGCCATGTGAGAAACAAATGTTATTAACCTTAAAAACTATCACACATGGGTAAAATTAAAAAGTATTCCTTAATACAAAGAGCCGCTTTGTTGGCCTTGCTCTTTGTATGTTTGGTACCGCTAAGTTCTTTAGCACAAACCATCCAATTAACCGGTACAGTAACCGACACCAAAGGAGAAACTCTCATTGGCGCCAGTGTTTTGGAAAAAGGTACAACCAATGGTTGCATTACCGACATCGACGGTAATTTTGCACTGACTGTTGCTACTAATGCGACAATGGTAATCTCTTATGTGGGCTATGTCGCTCAAGAGATTCCTCTGAACGGACAAAAAGTATTGAAAGTAACTCTAAAAGATGATACTGAAATGCTGGATGAAGTAGTAGTAATCGGTTATGGTACAATGAAGAAAAGTGATATGACCGGAGCTATTTCTTCAGTTGACACAGAAGAATTGACCAAGCGTGCTACAACCAATCCCGCCGAAGCGTTGCAGGGAAAAATTGCCGGCGTAAATATTATGAAGGCCGGTGGTAATGCGGGTGCAGGTATTTCTGTCAAGATTCGTGGTGTAAAATCTTTCGGCAGCAATGAGCCACTTTATATTATCGATGGTTTCCCCGGAGATATTGATAATGTTAATCCGCAGGATATCCAGTCTATGGAGGTACTAAAGGATGGTGCCGCTGCTGCTATCTATGGTTCGGTAGCTGCCAATGGAGTAATCATCATCACTACTAAGAATGGCAAGAAAGGTGAAACACATATTGATTTCAATACATACTTGAGCATGACTACTGTAGCCAACAAACTGGAAATGACCAATGCGGAACAGTATAAGAATACGATCAAAACCATGTTCGAAAATGCAGGCAAACCGGTTCCCGCCTATTGTACCAGCGATACGGGCATAAACACAGACTGGCAGGATCTGATGCTTCGCAACGGTTTATCCCAAAACTATATGTTCAGTGTGCGCGGTGGCAGCGAAACGGCACAATATTCCGTGTCCTATAACCATGCTGACGACAAAGGTATCTTTTTGGGCAATAACTTCCGCCAGGACAATGCCCGCATGAAAATGCACATGAGCAAATACATCTTCGACATTGATGCCAACTTGAGCTTCCGCTATACCAAGAGCAAACAGCCACAGTACAGTTTGCGTGAGATGTACGGTCTTTCTCCATTGCTTCCCATTTATGACGAGAATGAGAAATACGGCTTTGCCTTGACGCAATCGCTCGGATTGCCAACCAACAATAACGTGATGGCCGACCACGTCTACAACGAAGCCGCTACCAAGAAGTTCTATACCAATGCCAACGTATCACTGGGCGTGAAACTCGCTCCCTGGCTGAACTTTAAAACCAGCTATGCCTACCGCGGCTTACACTACCGTTATGTGGAGCACAATCCGGATTACATTTCTAATGCACAAAGTCCCCACAACTACCCCGAGCACTACGAGGGAACTTATTATTGGGAAGAGCAAACCATTGACAATGTGCTGACTTTCAATAAAGATTTCAATAAGCACAGTTTGAATGTAATGGCCGGTTCTTCTATCACTTCCACCAAATATACCGACAATGGCGTAGGTGTAACTGGTAAGTCTACCAAATACTACATTGATGCCAACGGCAACCTGGCCACCAAGGACGAGGTAGCCGGTTTCCTCGACCCGAGTTTTGATACAGTGGATGCAGGTATCGGAGGAACGTTCTATGGTGACGGCGAAAAATACAAATATAATCGCGCCTCTTTCTTCGGACGCGTGAACTATAACTACGACAACCGTTACCTCATCCAGGCCACCATGCGCTATGACGGTTCTTCCAAATTCGGCGTGAACAACCGCTGGGGTTGCTTCCCTTCCGTAGCTGTAGGCTGGAGAATCAGTGAAGAAGCCTTCTATCCGAAAGATTTCTTCATCAATAGCCTGAAGTTCCGTGCCAGCTGGGGACGCCTCGGCAACGAGAACGCTTTGGGATATTATGACTTCCAGGCCTTGATTCTGTCTCGCAACAATCGTTACGGCGGCTACATACAAGGTGGCAACGCCTGGCCGGGTTCTGCTTCATGGACTATGGAAAACCGCGGTCTGAAATGGGAAACTACCGACACCAAAAACATCGGTTTCGACTTTGGCATGCTCAGCAACAAACTGACAGGTAGCATCAACTACTACATCAACCAGACGGAAGATTTGCTGATTACCAAGCGCCTCTCTCCCTCTGCCGGCTACCAGAATCCCATTCTGAACGTGGGTAAGATTCGCAACAACGGTGTGGAACTGGAAGTGAACTGGACCGACAAAATCAAGGACTTTGAATACAACTTGGGCTTCAACTTCTCCACAACCAAGAATAAAGTAGTGGAACTAGCAGACAAAGGACAAGCACTGCCCGCCACCGGTCTGCTGTACGATACCGACCATATCCCGGCATACGCCAAAGAAGGCAAGCCCATCAGCGGCTTCTACCTCTACCGCACAGACGGCATCTTCCAAAGCGATGCGGAAGCTGAAGCTTACGTGAACGATAAAGGAGAACGCTTCCAGCCCAACGCAAAAGCCGGTGACATCCGCTTCAAAGATGTAACTGGTGACGGTGTCATCGACGAAGATGACAAAGAATATTGCGGAACAGGTATCCCTAAATTCGAAACTAACCTCAATTTCTCCGCTTCTTACAAAGGTTTCGACCTTTCTTTCAGTTTGAGTGGTGTATTCGGGCATAAGATTTACAACGGTAACCGCTACTTCTATGAATCCATGAATGCTCCCATCAATATGCTGAGCACCGTAGCCAACGCCTGGACACCGGAAAACACACATACCGACATTCCACGTGCCGTGAACGGCGACCCCAACGGTAACTCCCGCGAAAGCGAACGCTTTCTGGAGAATGGTAGCTTCGTCCGCTTGCGCCAGGCTCAAATCGGATATACACTGCCCGTATCTCTGCTGAAGAAAGTAAAAATAGAAAAGCTCCGCTTCTATATCAGCGGTGACAATCTATTCACCATTACCGGTTACTCCGGCGTAGACCCGGAATTCTCAACCAGCAGCCCACTGAACTCCGGTGTAGACAGATACATCTATCCGTTTACCCGCTCCTACACCGTGGGTGCACAGCTTACATTCTAATGTTTAACTTAAATATAAAAGAAACGATATGAAAAAAGTTCTATATATAGCAAGTATGTGTCTCGCAATGGCTTTTACGTCTTGCGATGACTTCCTGACTGTTTCTTCTCCCGACAAGCTGACTACCGGCAACTTTTGGAGAGACCAAAAAGATGCAGAAGCCACCCTGGCCTCGGCATACGCCCAACTCTACCACGGCGACAGCTATGCCACCAGTGAAGTGCGCTGGCCGGTGGAGGCTTACCGCACCGACCTTTACGATGTAGGTAACGATGCCAACAATTACCAAACTTGGACAGACATCTACAACTTCACCTATACCAACGGAAATACACAGTTCTCTTATTACTACCAAGACCTTTACCGGGGTATCAACTTCACCAATCAGGTATTGGAGTACGCACCCAAAATCCCAGCAGAAAACATCACCGAAGCCAAACGCGGAGAGATTATTGCCGAGGCTCATTTTCTGAGAGGTTATTTCCACATGATGCTGTTACTGAACTGGGAGAAGATTATCCTGCGCGACATCTACATTTCAGATGCAGCCGACCTGAACAAGCCATTGAGCGACCGGGTGGCTTGCTGGGAACTGGTAATAAGCGAATTGTCGCAAGCCACTGCATTGCCTGCCACACGCCCCAGTTCGGAACTGGGTCGCGCCACTTCGGGAGCAGCCAATGCCTACCTGGGATTTGCCTACCTGACACGTGCTTATGAAGAACCTGCCAATGAGTCGGCCCACTTAACAGCAGCCCTGAAGGCTCTGAATGCAGTGCAAGGCTACGAACTGGTAGACAGCGACAAGATGCTGCAAATGTTCAACGGCAAGAACAAGAATTGCCCGGAATCCATCTTCGAGTTGCAATATTCTGCCAACACTGACAATGGCGCCAGCTACTACTCATTCGTACACTGTTTCATTGCCTGCTCTGAGATTGGCGGTTGGGATGAAATCCTGCCCAGCGCCCGCCTGGTGGAAGAGTACAAGAAAGAAGGCAGAAAGACATCGGACGGGTTGTACGACCAACGTCTTTATAATACGATTTACTTCAAGGATGACTACTTCAACGACGCTGATAACGGCGAACTGATTTTTGGAGAGTTCACTTACGACGAGTGTTTTTGGAGATGGAGACAGAACGAGAATAAGAAGTATGTGGATGCAAACGGCAATGTCATCGATATCCCGACAGGAGAAGACACAGACGAATATCTGGAATCTCATGGTGGCGTGAAAGATGTATACGACCGCCCCAACTTCCGTCGCTTCACTCCGGAAACATATGAGGAACTGAGCGACTACTGTCCGTTCAACATTCCTTTGATGCGCTATGCTAACGTTATGTTGATGAAAGCCGAAGTACTGAACAAGCAAGGACATCCCGAGCAAGCCATTCCTCTAATTAATGAAATCAGAGCCAAGCATGGAAAAATGCCTACTATGAAAGGAACGTCACAAGCCGAAGTACAGGCTCAAATAGAACATGAACGCATCATCGAGTTCCCACTGGAAAGCTACCGCTGGTACGACCTGCGTCGCTGGGGCAAACTGAGCGAGGTGCTGGGCAAACGCGGATTTTCGGAAGGTAAGCACAACTTCTTCCCGATTCCTTTGTGGGAAGTCAACGCAAACTCTGCGTTAAACAACACTACAGAAGGAACTGAAGAATAATCCTCTCTTTAAATATACCAAAATAAGGCGGCGTTTGCCTGCGGCGATGCCGCCTTATTTACCTTTAAATGAATTATCTTTGCCCTCAAAAACGACATAGATATGTTTACAATTATCGGACTGATGCTCACAGGAATGCTGCTGGGCTACCTCTTACGGAAACGGAATTTAAGTAAAATACATAAGGTGATCACAGTGCTGATCTGGGGGCTGCTCTTCATTCTCGGCATTGAAGTGGGAGGAAACGAGCAAATTATCAAAGGACTGCACACCATTGGCCTTGAAGCCATCATACTCACCATAGGTGGAACTCTGGGAAGTGTAATTGCCGCTTGGGCACTGTGGAGGGCCTTATACAAACGGAAAGGAGGACAAGCATGAAAGGAAGTCTTATCATAGTCGGCTTTTTTGTGCTGGGGACACTTTGCGGAGTCTTTCACCTGATACCTATCGACATCGTAGTAGATAGTAAAGTCAGCTTTTATGCACTTTGCGCACTGATGTTCAGTGTAGGGATAAGTGTAGGCAATGACCCGCAAACGTTGAAAAATTTCCGTTCACTCAATCCACGGTTGATATTCCTGCCTATCATGACCATTCTGGGCACGTTGGCAGGTTCTGCCGCAGTCAGCCTGATACTGACACACCGTTCCCTGACAGATTGCCTGGCTGTAGGTTCGGGCTTCGGTTACTATTCACTCTCCAGTATCTTCATTACCGAATATAAAGGAGCTGAATTAGGGACAATTGCCCTGCTCGCCAACATCAGCCGTGAGATTCTGACCCTGCTGGCTGCACCATTACTGGTGCGCTGGTTCGGCAACCTCGCCCCTATCTCTGCCGGAGGGGCAACTACGATGGACACCACACTGCCCATCATTACACGAACGGCCGGACAACAGTTTGTAGTTGTCTCCATCTTCCACGGATTTGTAGTGGATTTCTGCGTTCCGTTCCTTGTGACACTGTTTTGTTCTATTTAATACTGTTTTGAAATGACAGCTTAGAAGCGAATTGGTACGCGGACGACACAGACGAAGCGGACAAATGCGGATTTTAATTTTCATTTCAGAACTTAAAGCAAATTATCATGAAAGCCAAAGTTTATACTTTACTCTTTTCCTCATTGCTTTGTGTTTCTGCCCTGGCTGATAACGAACCTTGGCAGAACCCACAAATCAACGAGATAAACAGAGAGCCGATGTATGCACATTTCATCCCATTTACGAATGAAGCCAACGCTTTGAAACAACGCTCTCTCCCCGCCGATGTGCGTTTCGATGTGAATCCTGCGACAGAAAGGCGAGTTTCGCTGGATGGAACCTGGAAATTCCTGTTCTCAAAGAATAACGATCTTTGTCCCAAGAATTTCCATAAACCCGGATACAATACCCGGAAGTGGAGCAAAATACAAGTTCCCGGAAGTTGGGAACTGCAAGGATTCGATGCTCCTATCTATACGGATACCCGCTATCCATTTCCTGCCAATCCTCCGTATGTACCTGCCGATTACAATCCGGTAGGAGCTTACATCCGTGAGTTTACCGTCCCGAATGGTTGGGAAGGTATGGATATCTTCCTTGACTTCGAAGGAGTGGAATCCGTTTATTATGTATGGGTGAACGGTGAGCTTGCCGGATATGCCGAAGACAGCCGTCTACCGTCTCACTTCAACGTTACGAAGCTGTTGAAAAAAGGCAGTAATAAACTTGCCGTGAAAGTATTTCGTTACAGCGATGGCTCCTATCTTGAAGGGCAGGACTACTGGAAATACAGTGGTATTGAACGGGATGTATATCTCTATGCCCGTCCGCAAAGCCGTGTCCGTGACTTCCGGATGATTGCCGAGTTAGTCAATGATTACAAAGATGGGGAACTAGACCTCGATATATTACTTCATCAGCCGAAAGTCGGAGAAAGCGTCGAAGTTAAGCTATTGGATGAAGGCAGGGAGATTTACAACCGGAAGAAGTCCATCACTTTCACCACTGATACTCTGTTCAGCCAACAGGAGATTTTCCCGAATATACGTGCATGGAATGCGGAGACGCCGAATACTTACACATTAGTAGTCAGCACCTTCGACGCCCAGGGAAAACCGCTGGAATCTTTCACTCACCTTTTTGGTTTCCGCACGGTAGAGATGCACAACGGAATGCAGATGATTAACGGGAAAGCAGTACTGTTTAAAGGAGTAAACCGTCACGAGCACGATCCGCACAAAGGACGCACTATCAGCGTTGCTTCCATGATACATGATATTCAGTTGATGAAACAGTTTAATCTGAACGGTGTACGCAACTGCCACTATCCGAACTACTCTGCTTGGTACGAGCTTTGCACCGAATTCGGTCTGTACATGGTGGATGAAGCCAATATCGAAAGTCACGGCATGATGGATCACAAGGATGGAACGCTGGCTAATTATCCGGACTGGGAACTCCCCTTCATGCAACGCATGAGCCGCATGATTGCACGCGACCGTAACTACTCAGCTATCGTCACCTGGTCCATGGGTAATGAATCCGGGTATGGCAAACATTTTGAAACGCTGTACGATTATACTAAGAAAGTAGATCCTACCCGTCCGGTACAATACGAAGGAGGCGGCTACGATGCAAAAAGCGACATTTACTGTCCGATGTATGCACGTATCTGGTCACTGCGCCGCCACATCAATCAGCGTGACAAACGCCCCTTGATTATGTGTGAGTACGCCCATGCAATGGGTAACAGCGTAGGAAACTTCCAGGATTACTGGGATTTGATTTATAAATATGACCAGCTACAAGGCGGATTTATCTGGGACTGGGTAGACCAGACATTCGCCATCAAAGATAAAAACAACCGTGATATCTGGGCATTCGGAGGCGACATGGGCTTTGTAGGCATCGTCAACGACTCTAACTTCTGTGCCAACGGACTGGTAGCTGCCGACCGTTCTCTCCATCCGCACATCTATGAGGTGAAGAAAGTATTGCAATACATTCACTTCGAACCGGTAGCTTTTACTCCGAACAAGATAAAAGTCAGCAATCGGCATGATTTCATCGGTTTGGAAGGATATACCCTGCATTGGGCAGTAGAGTGCGACGGAAAAGCGGTACAAGGAGGTGAAATGGACTTCCCCGTAATCACTCCGGGAAGTTCTGCCAATATAGAATTACCCTTGAAAGCATTGCCTGCCGACGGTAAGGAATACTTCCTGACTCTGCGCGCATTCACCAAGCATGAAGCTCCGCTGATACCGAAAGGACATGAAGTGGCCATCGAGCAATGGATACTCCCCACGACTCAAATCACCGGAAAGGTTCAGCCCGCCAACAGTACGTTGGCAACAGACCGGAATAATGAAGCGATCACACTGAAAGGAAATAACTTCCAGATAGCCTTCTCTACCCAAAACGGTGAGATGACAGAACTGATCTACCATGGAAAGAATCTGATTAAAGAGGGATTACAACCCAACTTCTGGCGTCCGTTGACGGACAACGATATTCCTAATGGACATCTCAATCGCTGCGCCACCTGGAAGACTGCCGGAAAGGATGCTAAACTGGAGAATCTGGAAGTTACGGAGAAACAGCAGATTGTC
The DNA here is from genome assembly GCF_000526555.1 of Bacteroides sp. 14(A). Taxonomy (NCBI): domain Bacteria; kingdom Pseudomonadati; phylum Bacteroidota; class Bacteroidia; order Bacteroidales; family Bacteroidaceae; genus Bacteroides; species Bacteroides sp. 14(A). The sequence continues at coordinate 192,577 of NZ_JAGH01000002.1, forward strand.
ATTGTAACGGTTACTTATAAGATGGAGGCACAAGGCTCTACATTGCAAACAATCTATGATATTCATCCTGACGGTGCCGTCCGGGTGAGCATGCACTTCACCCCGGGCAAACAGGCGCTGAATGAAATGCCTCGTCTGGGTATGCGTATGATACTTTCGGCAGAATATGAAATGATGTCCTGGCTGGGACGCGGTCCGCAGGAAAACTATGCAGACCGAAAGACAGGAGCATTAGTAGGCCTGTATAATGCTACGGTTTGGGAACAATTCCATCCGTATGTACGTGCTCAGGAAACGGCCAATCACTGTGATGTGCGTTGGGTTGCCCTGCGCAATGTTGCCGGAGAAGGTTTGCTGATAACCGGAGAAGAGCCTCTGAGCGTAAGTGCCTGGAACTTTCCGATGGAGGACATTGAATATCGTCCCTCGCAGGTAGAACGCCGTCATGGAGGAAGTATCCTGAAAAAGGATATAATTTGGCTAAACATCGATCATCAGCAGATGGGTGTGGGTGGTGACAATACCTGGGGAGCACAGGTACATCCCGAATACACTATCACGCCACACGAGTGGAAATACAGTTTTACACTGCAACCGCTCGGAGCAAAGGATGATGCAGCGGAACAGGCTCACAAATGTTGGTTCTGAGAGATAAATGATAATTTATCACCTAAAAAGAAATCATTAATTATAAATTAGATCATGCGACATAAGTTTATACACATTATTTGTATTACTCTGCTGGTTACAGGCATCACCGCCTGCACTCCCGGCAACAAAAACACTGCGGAGAAGCGGTATACATTCAATAATATACTGGATATTGCCTACACTCCCGATACCTTGCACCGCTGCTACGGCTGGTTCACAGATGCCGGCTCGTGGATGGGTTTCACTCTTCCCGAGAAAGAGAATTGGGTAAACGGTTTCTGCGGCCCATTCAGTCTGGATATGTTCCGCCGCCAGTGGATGGCTCAATCCGCTGTTACGGTAGGTTTTAGTCAGAAAGTCTCGGATACCTTTGTGCCTGACTCCACCTGTTACTATCCCGGAGAACTGTATATGTCCGCCCATTCCGGCAACGGAACTATCACCCAGCGGCTTAACTTCGTAAGTGCCTCCACCGCATTGCTTCGTATAGAAGCCGACAAAGCGGAAGAACTGATGCTGACTGGCAGCCAATGGGGGAAGAATATAACCGTAAGCGTAGAGCAGAACTCTGTAATAGCCCGCCATCCCAGTGGAGAAAGCGTAACTGTAACGTTCCCTCCCGATGTGAAACTTACCGGAACGGATAACAATTACACCGCCCTTATCCACACCTCTAAGTATCCCGTAAATGTAACCATTTCCTTCTTCACCTCCGAAAAGGAAATGACAGTCGGATTACAGAACCTCCCCAACCTGCTCAATAATCCCGAGAAAGCATTGCAAGCCAATGCCGAACGTTGGGAAGGATACCTAGCGAAGATACTGCGTACCGACATGAAACCCGAATACGACCGCATCGCCGTGAAAGCCGTAACCACTCTTATCTCCAACTGGCGCACCCACCGTGGCGGTCTGTTGCACGAGGGTATTGTCCCAAGCCATGCAGTTGGCTACTTTGTAGGTTTCTGGGCATGGGATACCTGGCGTTTCAGTGCGGGGACTGCTAAGTTCGATCCTGAACTGGCAAAGAATAACATCCGCGCCATGTTCGATTATCAGCAACCGGACGGTATGATAATCGACTGTATCTACACTGATCCATCCGAAAACAATGCCCGTGACAGCAAACCGCCTTTGGTATGTTGGGCTGTAGACGAGATTTTCACGCATACAGGCGACACGGCTTTCGTTTCCGAGATGTATCCGCAACTGCTTGCTTATTATAAGTGGTGGTATCAGAAACGTGACCATAATCATAATGGTATGTGCGAATACGGTGCCACTGACGGTACTCTGGAAGCAGCCGCTTGGGAAAGCGGAATGGACAATGCCATTCGTTTTGACGACGCCATGATGCTGAAGAACGACGGAGGCGAGGATGCCTGGAGTATGGACCAGGAAAGTGTAGACCTGAATGCCTACCTGGCACTGGAATGTAAGTTACTAAAGAAATTTTCCGGATTACTGAATGTCTCATTCGATGCTCCCGACTATAGTAATAAAGTAGCCGATTATTTCTTTGATCCCAAACTCAACTTCTTCTTTGACCGCCGTCTGAAAGACGGTTCATTCATTGAAGAACCGGGATGCGAAGCCTATACTCCGTTGTGGACACAGATTGCCACGCAAGAGCAGGTAGATAAGATGTTACCCATGCTTCAGGATACAGCAAAGTTCTCAACGTATATTCCTTTCCCCACCATTGCCGCAGATAATCCCAAGTATAACCCACGCGGCTACTGGCGTGGTCCTATCTGGCTAGATCAAACTTACTTTGCCATTCGCGGGCTCCGCAACTATGGTTATCATAAGCTTGCCGATGAATATACATTGCAGGTATTCGACCGCCTCAACGGACTGAAAGAAGGAGCGCCCATCCATGAGAACTACGGCACTCACACCGGAGAGCGATTGAAAGCGCCACACTTTAGCTGGAGTTCATCCCATCTATTGATGATGTACGATGATTACGGGAAGTAATTCCCATTCCCTCTAATAAAAGAAGGTGTGTCATAATGCAGTACTATCTCAATTCTCCTCCTCCCGGGAGGAGGGGAGCTTAAGTTACTTTCCAGTTTTGACACACCTTCTTCTATTAGAGGGAATAACAAACAGGCTTCTTAAAAGAGGCTCCACGCAACCGTCAGCCCCGCCATCACGATAGCTACCATACTCATCAGCTTGATAAGTATATTCAAACTCGGACCGGAAGTATCTTTGAACGGGTCACCTACCGTATCGCCTACCACAGTAGCTTTATGTACTTCGCTACCCTTACCACCAAAGTTACCTTCTTCCACATATTTCTTTGCATTATCCCATGCACCGCCCGCATTCGCCATAAAGATGGCAAGAACGAAACCGCTACTCAATCCACCGATCAGCAAGCCCAGCACACCGGGAACACCAAAGATAAGTCCCGTAGCAATCGGAGCTAAAATGGCTATCAGCGAAGGAACTACCATTTCACGTTGCGCCCCCTTTGTGGAGATAGCTACACAACGTTCGTAATCCGGTTCTGTCTCACCGGTAAGTATGCCTTTGATTTCACGGAACTGGCGGCGCACCTCATCCACCATGTGCCCGGCAGCACGGCCAACAGCATTCATTGTCAATCCGCAGAAAAGGAATGCCATCATACTACCCAAGAACATACCTGAAAGAACTTTCGGATTCATCAGCGTCACATCATAATGATGCATGAAGTCGAAGAAAGTGGCATCCTGAAGGGCCACGGAGTTACCATGAGGAAGCGTTAAATCAGTGGTTCCCAAACGAGTCAGTCCGATACGGATTTCTTCAATATAAGAAGCAAGCAGGGCAAGTCCCGTAAGTGCAGCCGAACCAATGGCAAAACCTTTTCCGGTAGCGGCAGTAGTATTACCCAAAGAGTCGAGAGCATCCGTACGTTTACGTACTTCCGCACCCAGACCGGACATTTCAGCATTTCCGCCCGCATTATCAGCAATAGGACCATAAGCATCCGTAGCAAGCGTAATGCCCAGGGTGGAAAGCATACCTACGGCAGCAATACCGATACCGTAAAGTCCCATACCTACATTATTGAAATCGAACCCTGATGCAAACAGGTAGGAAGCAATAATACCGACTACCACAGCAATCACAGGAATCGCAGTAGACAGCATACCCAAACCGATACCGGAGATAATCACCGTTGCCGGGCCAGTCTTTCCGCTTTCGCTCAACTTCTGAGTAGGACGATAGGATTGTGAGGTATAATATTCCGTAGAACGTCCGATGATGATGCCGACTACCAGACCGACTATAACGGCACAAGATATCCACATCCAGTTATCAAGTTTCAATAACCAAAGAATAAAGAAAGTAGCCACAACAATCAGCACTGAACTCAGGTTCGTACCGAAAGCTAACGAAGCAAGCAGGTCTTTCATCTTCGCATTCTCCTTGGTACGTACTGCGAAGATACCGATAATAGAAAGAAGAATACCTACGGCCGCAATCAGCATCGGAGCTATAACAGCTTTGAACTGCATGGCCGTATCTCCCGTATGAATAAAGGCAGCAGCACCCAGAGCGGCAGTTGCCAGGATAGAGCCACAATAGCTTTCATAGAGGTCTGCACCCATACCGGCTACATCGCCTACGTTGTCACCTACATTATCTGCAATTGTTGCAGGGTTACGCGGGTCATCTTCGGGAATACCGGCCTCAACCTTACCAACCAGGTCGGCGCCTACATCGGCAGCTTTCGTATAAATACCTCCACCTACACGGGCAAAGAGCGCTTGTGTGGAAGCACCCATTCCGAAAGTAAGCATGGTGGTAGTGATAATGCAGAGTTTATGAGTCGGAGTCAAAACATCTTCCGGTATAACCGCATTCAATAACAGATACCAGAAAGAAATATCGAGCAAGCCCAAACCCACTACGACCAGTCCCATTACCGCACCGCTACGGAAAGCAACACGCAATCCCGCATTCAGTGAGCTACGGGCAGCATTTGCTGTGCGTGCCGAAGCATACGTTGCCGTCTTCATACCGAGGAATCCAGAGAGGCCGGAGAAGAAACCGCCCGTCAGGAAAGCAATCGGTACCCAACGATTCTGTACATCGAAACCATAAGCCATAATAGCGAAAAGGACCACAAGTCCCAGAAATACCCAGCCAACTATCTTATACTGTTGTTTCAGATAAGACATCGCGCCTTTACGCACAGCGGCGGCAATCTTTATCATTTGCGGAGTACCCTCACTCTCTTTCATCATTTGCTTATGGAAATAATAAGCAAAGCAGAGAGCTAAAACGGAAGCGGCCGGAATCAGCCAGAAAAGCAAACTGTCCATGGTGTTAATCGTATTAAAAGGTTGATTGAAAGTCTAAAAGTATTGATTTGAAACGAAATAAGCAAAGGAATAAAAGAAAAATCAACTCATTCTATTAAATTTGCAGGCGAAAACCGTACCCGATTGAGCACCCATGTTGTAGTATAAGTAAAATCAATAAAAACAAAGGAATAATGAAACGCACAGATTTTACTTTTAGAAAGGCATGGATGATATACACAGTATATTTTCTTCTACTCTTTACCCCCACCTTAAATGCACAGCAAACATCCAGACTGGTCAGCCTGGAACTAAAAAACGAAAAACTGTCTGCCGCACTGAAACAGATAGAAAAGATGGGCGGCAAGAATATCCTTTTTGCCTATGAAGAGACGGAGAATTATCACGTAACAGCAAGTATCCGTAAACAGACGCAAGACGAAGCCATCCGCACAGTACTGAAAGGAAAACCTTTCAACTGTATCGAACGTACTGATTACTTCGTGATTCAGCGGAAGGGAAAAGATGGCAAGACTACCCAAGTGCGCGGAACCATATACGGAGACCGAAATGAACCGTTAGCGTATGCCAACGTCATCCTGCTGGCAGCAGCTGATTCCGCCTTTATTACAGGATGCGTCACAGCGGAAGACGGTAGCTTTATCCTACCCGGCAACAATGAAAAAAAACATTTGCTGAAAGTAACCTACATAGGCTATCAACCCTTGACGCTTCCTTGCCAACCGGAAAATGACATTCACCTGCAACCAGACGCACAAATGCTGAAAGAAGTGACCGTTACTGCCTCTCGTCCACTGATGGAACGCAAGAATGGCGCTTTCGTTGCCAACGTAGCAGGGACACCACTTTCTATGCTGGGCTCTGCAAGCGATATGATCGGTCACCTCCCTTTTGTCACCGGCTCGGACGGTAACTATACCGTTATCGGACGAGGTAAACCGGAGATCTACATCAATGGCCGAAAAGTACGCGACACCTCCGAACTAAACCAACTTCAGGCTAACGAAATACTCTCCGCTGAAATTGTAACCACGCCCGGAGCACGTTATTCCTCCAACGTGTCATCCGTTATCCGGCTACGTACCATCCGCAAGCGCGGGCAAGGTTTAAGTGCCAATGCCTACGCAGACTATACACAGGGACACTCGGCAAAAGGCAAACAAGGCGCCTCCCTAAATTATCGTACCGGCGGACTGGACATCTTTGTCAAAGGGCACTTCAATGAGTCGGACACATATTCCACCAGTCATACCCAACTGCAACTGAACACTTCCTCCGAATGGAAAAGCATATCTGACAACGTCAATCGTGCACATGATGCAAACTTCAATGGCGAAGTAGGTTTCAACTACGAACCGGATGACCACCAGTCTTTCGGTATACGCTATGTACCCAAAACCGGACTGGGCGATCAGGAGCTTTATTCGCAAGGTGAAACCGTGATGCTGCAGGACGGAGAAGAGGTAGATCGTCTCACATCCGACTCACACGGTCGCAAGCACACCAACTGGAATCATACCGTGAATGGCTATTATAACGGTACTTTCGGAAAATGGAACATCGACTTCAATGCCGACTACCTCTACGGTCGCTCCGGAGGTGGGCAGAAGGTAGACAACAATGGTGAAACAGATGCCTCATCCGACAGTGAAGTAAAAAACCGCCTGTATGCCGCTAAACTGGTGATTACGGCACCGCTTGGTCAAGGCAAACTCTCTTTCGGTACTGAAGAAACTTTCACCGAGCGCCACGACATCTTCAAACAAAGCGGTTTCTCCAATGATGCCGATAACCGCATCAAACAATCCATCGCCTCTGCCTTTGCCGATTATTCCATAGAACTCGGGCAGTTCAACCTGACGGCAGGGTTGCGCTACGAATATCAAAAGACGGATTATTACGAATCAGATATCTATAAAGAAGAGAAAAGTCCTTCTTATCATGACTTAATCCCCATAGTCACTATTTTCTATAAAAAGGAGGACTGGAATATCGGTCTGTCCTATCGTATGATGAAGCTTAATCCCAGTTACAGCATGCTGTCCAGTACCATCAGTTACCAAAGCAAGTACCAATACCACAACGGAAATCCTGAACTGGAACCGCAAAAGCATAATGCCTTCTCATTGGAAGGGGGCTGGAAATGGATCAATGCCAGTTTATACTTCGATCATTCACGAAACATGTACACCACTTATGCCAAACCCTATGATGACGCAAAGCACCCCGGTGTAGTATTGTGGACAATGGCAAGCATCCCTAACTCCTATGCATACGGAGGTGCCTTGGTACTCTCCCCAAAGTTCGGCTGGTGGCAACCGCAATTTACGGCCAGCCTGTTCTGGTTCCAGTCCAACGCCCGTTCACTGAATATTCAACCTCTTTGGAATGAGGTGCAACCGGATTTCATTTTGAATAACAGTTTTACATTGCCTCGTGGCTGGTTTCTCAATATAAAAGGAAGACTGGCATTTAGTGCAAAGCAAAGCTATGCCATCAAAAAAACAGAAGGGACTGTAGATGCGCAACTTACCAAATCTTTCCTGAAAGACCGTGCGTTGCGCGTCTCACTGGTAGCGAATGATATATTTCGTACAGGTACCTATCACTTTCGTGTATATGGCGACCGCACCTACAACGAGTTTGAAAATTATGCCGACAAACAACGTTTCGGCATACGCCTCAACTATCAGTTCAATGCCACTAAGAATAAATATAAAGGTAAAGGTGCCGGAGAAAGTGAAAAAGGACGTCTTTAAGCATTGCAGTAAACGAGGGATAAAGGATAATCCTTACCTTTGCGGACTAAAAAAAGAATCGGAGAATGTCCTTGTTTCATAAAAAAGACACAAAAAGAGAAGTTTTCGGACAGATGTTCACGGAGCTATATCCCCGTCTGGTGCGTTACGCCACCCAACTATTGGGCGACGGAGAAGAAGCCCGTGATATTGTGGGTAGTGTGATGGAGCAGGCGTGGAAACAATTCGAAAAGCTGGAACCGGAAAACCGGGGAGCCTGGCTTTATACTGCCGCACGTAACGCCTGCCTTAACCGTCTGAAGCATCTGCAAGTAGAAGCCACCAACCTGGAAGCGCTGCGCGAAGCCACTCGTATGGATGTAGCGACCGACTACCGGGAACATGAACGACTACTGCAACAAGCGGAAAGCATTGCCCGCAACCTACCGGAACCAACCTGCACGATATTGCGGCTCTGCTATTATGAACATAAAACCTATCGGGAAGTAGCCGAACAGCTTGGCATCAGTCCCGACACCGTAAAGAAACATATATCCAAAGCTTTGCGTACCTTGCGCGAAGCTATGCCCTGAAAGGAGGAACCGATGATGGAAGAGAAAAAAGAAAATGATTTCAAGATGGATACTGAAGACCTCAGATTACTGAATGCTTTCGGAGAAGCGATCGGAGACTTACCTTCGGAAGAAGAAACCCGCGCGGCATGGAATGCTTTTGCCTCCCGGCAAGACGCTCAAAAACGCAGACGCATCATACAGATGTGGACTTCCGGCATTGCAGCTGCCATCGTAGTGCTGGTAGTGCTTATCGTGCCCCGTATTACCAACGAAGACACGATTCAAGATATTGAAATCTTTGCGGCCCTGGATGCCCCCGAAGCAATCATCACCTCAGAGAGCAATGGTAGGATTACTCTTTCGACTCCCCCAGCCACTACTACGCAAATCATCCTGGACGATGGTACACAGGTTACGCTCAACGCCAATTCCCGCCTGGAATATCCTAAACAATTCCCGGCAGAGGGGACCCGTGAAGTCCATCTGACAGGAGAAGCACGTTTCGAAGTGGCAAAAGATAGTGCACGTCCTTTCATTGTTTCTTCCGGTAAGATACAGACACAGGTATTGGGCACGGTATTCGATGTAAATGCCTATCCGGGAAAAGTAGCGGCAGTTACTTTATTTCAGGGGCGCGTCCGCGTCAGCGACGAGAAACAAACACAGCAGAAAGACATATTGCCCGGACAGCAAGCTATATTGTCTGAAGATAATGGTTTCACCATATCCGAAGCACAACTCACCGCAACGGAAGGATGGACCAAAGGAGAATTCAGCTTCGATGATGCCGAACTAGCGGAGATTATGAAGTCTGTAGGCACATGGTATAACACCAGTATCATCTTTCATTCGCCCGACTTGCTGAAACAACGCATCCATTTCCGCTTCCCGCGAACAACTTCTTTGGAAGAAGTAGTGCAAGCGCTCAATGATCTGGGAATAGCCAAACTGGAACAAAAAAAGGGAAAAGTAATCATCAGCAATTATTCTCCCAAGCATTGATACGCAGAGGAAGAGCTTTTCGGCTCTTCCCCCTGTATTTATTATTCTACTGTCACAGCCGTACCGCAAGCGGTTACCATCAGCATACTACCGCTTCCACCTACAGTTTCATAGTCCAAATCCACGCCAATCACAGCATTGGCTCCGAGAGCTCTGGCGTGTTCCTGCATTTCACGCAGGGCGATATCTTTCGCTTCGCGCAGCACTTCCTCATAAGAGCCGCTACGTCCGCCCACTACATCGCGGATACTGGCAAAAAAGTCACGGAATACATTGGCACCGATAATCGTCTCGCCTGAAACGATACCGTAATAGCGGGTGATACGTCCACCCTCGATAGTTGGTGTTGTTGTTACTAACATAATCTTTCTCTATTTATTTAAGTTATTTGCACCCTATTAGACGCATGAATAGGGCGAAAAGTTGCAGTGGCGAGAACTTTTATACCTCTTCATTATAATAAAAAAACAAAAAAGAGAGCACCTATATATGAGCAAAGTCAGCATTTATCTATCTTTGTGCCGAAGAAATGGAAACAAAGCATTTTATATTTAAAATAATGATGTATCTGGTCGTAGTGCTTTTTGCTCTGCAACCAGAAGATTATAATTCCTTTTCCGAAAACGAACCTCCCTTTCTTTGCATCGAACAAAATGAGCATCATTCGCCTGAAGAGTTTAACGATGAAGCTGTTATCTCACGTACACTTTCTTTAAACCGTGCGCGTAAGCTCTGTGCAGAGACTACGACTACTTATACTTTCTCTACTGAGAACACTAATTTATATCAATATAGTGACGGCAGCCAACCGTACAACCTCAGGAGCGTATATTCACCCGAACGCTCTCTACTTTGTATATATCGGCTTTAGCACAAGTCCTTCTATTACCGTATTTTTATATTCTATCCGGGACGAATCATACATTCGTTCCGCTATGTCTAATTAATAAACTTATATATGGGACTTGTTTTATTATACTTAACCCTCGCATTAGCTTTATCATTTTTATGCTCCATTCTTGAAGCAGTTTTGTTATCTACCCCAATGTCGTACATCTCCACCAAAGAGAAAACACACGGGAAAAGCGCTATCTTATTAAAGAAGTTCAAACAAGACATCGACCGGCCTATTGCTGCCATATTATCCTTGAACACCATTGCCCACACCGTGGGTGCTGCCGGTGTAGGTGCCGAAGCAGTAAAGATATTCGGAGAAGCTTACTTCGGTGTAATCTCCGCCATACTGACTATTTTAATCCTCGTTCTCTCAGAGATCATTCCTAAAACGATAGGCGCCTGCTACTGGCGCACACTGGCACTTCCATCAGCCCGTATCATTAATTTCCTTATTATCATCTGTTATCCCCTGGTGTGGTTGTCCGAGCTGATTACCCGTCTGTTTTCTTCCGGCAAACAAGAATTATCCGTAAGCCGCGAAGAGGTTTCGGCTATGATTTCCATCGGGGTAGAAGAAGGTGTTTTCCAGATGAAAGAAAACAAGATGATACAAAACCTCATTAAACTGGATAAAGTAAAATCACAATCCATTATGACTCCTCGTACTGTAGTAGCAACAGCTCCCGAAAGTATGTCTCTGAAAGAGTTCTATCAGGATGGAAAGTATAAGTTTTACTCTCGTATCCCAATCTATAATGATAGTGAAGATTATATCACAGGATATGTGTTGCGGCAGACTGTACTCGAAAAGTTAGCAGAAGACAGATTCGATATGTGTCTGAAGGATGTGGCCCGCCCTATCCTTTCCTTCCCGGAAAATAGTTCTGTTTCCACAGTCTGGGAACAGATGCTTGAAAAAAAAGAGCATATTTCAATCTTGATTGATGAATATGGCTGCTTCTGGGGAATTGTCACAATGGAGGATATTATCGAAACAGCCTTAGGTTTTGAGATTGTAGATGAAAAAGACTCCGTAACGGATATGCAGAAGCTGGCACGGGATAAGTGGCAGAAGAAACTGGCGGAAACGAAGATTAGTGATTAGGGGTTAGTGATAACCCCTAATCACTAACTAGAACATCTTGCTGACACGTTCGATACCTGCCACCAAAACATCGATTTCTTCTTTCGTATTATAGATTCCAAAGGAAGCACGCACTGTTCCTTCTATGCCGAGGCGTTGCATCAGCGGTTGGGCGCAATGGTGTCCTGTACGTACGGCAATACCGAGACGATCGAGCAATGTGCCCATATCGAAGTGATGAATATCACCCATAAGGAAAGAGATGACACTCCCTTTCTCAGCAGCTTCACCAAAGATGCGCATACCAGGGATTGTTTTCAATCGCTGTGTGGCATATTCCGTCAATTCATGCTCATAAGCGGCAATCTTATCCATGCCAATGGCAGAAACATAATCGAGAGCTTTCGCCAGTCCCGTAGTACCGATATAGTCAGGAGTACCGGCTTCGAACTTAAACGGCAATTCATTGAAGGTAGTACGTTCAAAAGATACATGCTTTATCATCTCACCGCCACCTTGATAAGGAGGTAACTTATTCAGCCATTCTTCCTTACCATAAAGCACGCCCACACCGGTAGGCCCATACACTTTATGACCGGAGAATACAAGGAAATCAGCGTCCAGATCTTTCACGTCCACTGCCATGTGAGGGATGGATTGTGCCGCATCTACCAGGAAAGGTACATCATGATTATGGGCAATCTTAATCATTTCCTTGATAGGATTAACCGTACCCAAAACATTGGACACATGTACCACGCTCACAATCTTCGTTCGGTCAGTGAAAAGCTTCTCGTATTCATCCATCAGAAGTTCACCGCGATCATTCATCGGAATAACTTTCAGATTGATGCATTTCCGTTCAGCCAGCAGTTGCCAGGGGACAATGTTACTATGATGTTCCATTACGGAAACAATCACTTCATCACCCGGATGCAGGAATGCTTCGCCGAAGCTGGAGGCTAACAAATTAATGCTTTCCGTAGTTCCCCTTGTAAATACGATTTCATTTATAGAACCGGCATTGATAAACTTTCGCACTGTCTCTCGACTTGCCTCGTGCAGTTCCGTTGCCTGTTGCGACAGAAAGTGTACGCCACGATGCACATTGGCATTGACAGAATAATATTCATCCGTTATGGCATCCACCACACAACGTGGCTTCTGTGTAGTCGCCCCATTATCCAAATAGACCAATGGTTTGCCGTACACTTCACGGGATAGTATCGGAAAATCGGCTCTTATCTGTTGAATATCATACATGTTGTTTAGGTATTAATATATTCTCACTTGCATATCGCACAGCCCTGGCACTTATTCAGTTCACCACGGAAACGTTTCTCAACCAAGAGATGTAAGCGATCTTTCAATGCATCCAGACGGATGGTATCGATTACTTCGTTCACGAAGGCAAACATCAGCAATAAGCGGGCTTCACGTGCCGGAATACCGCGCTGGCGCATATAGAAAAGTGCATTTTCGTCCAACTGACCAACGGTAGCGCCATGACTACACTTTACATCATCGGCATAAATTTCCAGTTGCGGTTGCGTATACATACGTGCCTCACGGGTAGCGCAAAGGTTCCGATTCGTTTGTTGCGAATTGGTATGTTGCGCATCCGGGCGCACTAATACCAAACCGGCAAATGCACCGACTGACTGGTCATCGAGTACATACTTGAAAAGTTCATTGCTCGTGCAGTTAGGTACGGCATGATCGATACTTGTATTGTTGTCTACATGCTGATTCTTATCTGCAATGGCCATACCGCAAAGGTTGATTTCGGCACCTTCACCTGCCAGCAATACTTCGGTGGTGTTGCGGGAAGTGCCGTTATGCAAGGTCATGCCATTCAGCAATACATTGCTGTTGGCTTCCTGCTTCACATACATATTGCTGATACGTACGGTACTTGTATGCGTTTCTTCCAGTTCGTAAAGGTCAAAGACAGCATTCTCACCGACGAATACTTCTATCACCTGGGTTGCCAGGAAATTCACGGCATCCATGGCATGATCACACACCAGCATACGCGCCTGTGCGCCATCTTCCAATACAATCAATACCCGGCGGTTCACCAGGAAGTTCACGTCACCACGCAGGATGTTTACCAACTGAATGGGACGTTCCAAAGCGACGTTCTTAGGTATATACAACAGCACACCGTCTTGTGCAAAAGCGGTATTGAATGCTGTCACTCCGTCTTTTGAAGTATCTGCCAGCTTGCCATAGTACTTCTTTACCAATTCCGGATGCTTCGCCGCCATCTCCTTCAAACTACCGAAGATAACTCCTTCGGGCAGATGTGAAGCAGGTAGCGCTTTATTGTAAAAAGCATCGTTCACTACAAAGTACAGAGAAGTGCTCATATTGGGTACGTCACATTTGAATACCTCATAGGGATTTACCGGAATATCCAGGCGGTTCAGGTTCAACCCATAGTCCGGTTCAAAGAACTTGCTGACATCGGTATATTTATATTTCTCCTGTTTGCGGGTAGGAAAGCCAAGCCGCTCAAAGTCGGCAAACGCAGTCGCACGAGGGGTATTCATCACCTCGGTGCTGTGCTGGCATATCATCGCTTCCGTCTGGGAGAAAAGATCTATGTATTGTTGTTCTGCATTCATATACGTTTATATTTTATTTCTTAGACACGGATAACGCGGATGACGCGGATTCACTATTATTCTGTAGACGTTCTCTATAGTAATGGGAAAAAACCTTTCTACTAATTTCTGGTTTGGGACCAAAGTTTAATAATAATCCCACTTCTATATCTGTTGCTTTCAAATAATTGACCAATTGCAATTCATGTTCTTTAGATAGTCGGGTGACCGCTTTTAATTCTAAAATAACAGAATTATATACAATTATATCAGCTTCATAATAACCGACTACTTCATCCTTATAATAAACATTTATTTTCGGATGTGCTACACAGGGAATATCACGTCTCAACAGCTCCCTATATAATGCATTCTGATATACATTTTCAATAAACCCATACCCAAGCTCATTATACACATCATAAAATGCATTTATAATAGCATCAGTTTTATCCGCCTGTGTCAAACTCATAATACACTAATAAAAAATCCGCGTCATCCGTGCCATCCGCGTCTAAAAAATGTAATTACTCTCCTAGTTCCTTCTTAATCCAGTCATACCCCTTCTCTTCCAGTTCCAGAGCCAATTCCGGTCCCGCAGTCTTCACGATACGACCTTTGTAAAGCACATGTACAACGTCAGGTTTGATATAATCCAGTAAGCGTTGGTAGTGGGTGATGACAATGGTACTGTTCTCCGGTGTTTTCAACTTGTTCACACCTTCGGCTACGATACGCAAAGCATCGATATCCAGCCCGGAATCCGTTTCATCCAGAATACTTAATTTCGGTTCCAGCATCGCCATCTGGAAGATTTCATTCCGCTTCTTCTCTCCACCGGAGAAACCTTCATTCACCGAACGGTTAGCCAGTTTATTATCCAGTTCCACAATGGCACGCTTTTCACGCATCAACTTCAGGAACTCGCTTGCACTGAGAGCGGGCAGATGATTGTATTTACGTTGCTCATTCACCGCTGCACGCATAAAGTTAACCATACTCACACCCGGAATTTCTACCGGATACTGGAAGCTGAGAAAGATACCCTCGTGACTACGGTCTTCCGGTGAAAAGTCCAACAGGTTCTTACCGCAGAAAGTCACGCTTCCCTTCGTCACCTCAAAGGCAGGATTACCTACCAATACAGCCGAAAGAGTACTCTTTCCGGAACCGTTCGGTCCCATAATAGCATGCACCTCACCTGCTTTTACCGACAGGTTGATGCCTTTCAATATCTCTTTGCCATTTACACTGGCATGCAGGTCTTTTATCTCTAACATCTTTATATTTACTATTAGACTATTTACAATTTACTATTTAATGTCACTTCTCCACTATTCACTATTACTACCGACCTTTTACTTATCTACCATTCATCTGCCGATTGTGCAGCAAAATAGTAAATAGTAAATCGTCTAATAGTAAATCACCCTACGCTGCCTTCCAGCGAAATAGCCAACAACTTCTGAGCCTCTACCGCAAACTCCATAGGCAGTTTATTAAGCACTTCCTTAGCATAACCGTTCACAATCAGCCCTACTGCATCCTCCGTAGAAATTCCACGCTGGTTGCAATAGAAGATCTGGTCTTCATTGATCTTGCTGGTAGTCGCCTCATGCTCCACAACCGCCGTCTCATTATGGATATCCATATACGGGAAGGTATGCGCACCACATTTATCACCCAGCAACAAAGAATCGCACTGACTATAGTTACGCGCATTGTCCGCCTTTTGAGCTACACGCACCAGACCACGGTAAGAGTTCTCACTATGTCCGGCAGAGATACCTTTGCTGACAATGGTACTACTGGTATTCTTACCCAGATGAATCATCTTCGTACCCGTATCCGCCTGTTGGTAGTTATTCGTCACCGCCACACTGTAGAATTCAGCCGAGGAATTATCTCCAGTCAGAATGCAGGAAGGGTATTTCCACGTAATAGCTGATCCCGTCTCCACTTGTGTCCAGGAAAGTTTACTGTTCGCACCTTTGCAGTTACCACGTTTCGTAACAAAGTTATAAACACCGCCTTTACCTTCGGCATCACCCGGATACCAGTTCTGTACGGTACTGTACTTCACCTCCGCACGCTCGTGCACCACAATCTCCACAATAGCGGCATGCAACTGGTTCTCATCGCGCATCGGAGCCGTACAACCTTCCAGATAGGAAACATACGAATCATCATCCGCCACAATCAGTGTCCGCTCAAACTGACCTGTATTACGCGCATTGATACGGAAATACGTGGACAATTCCATCGGGCAGCGTACTCCTTTCGGGATATATACAAACGAACCGTCGGAGAATACCGCCGAGTTCAGTGCGGCAAAGAAGTTATCACGGTATCCCACTACGGAACCAAGATACTTCTGCACCAAATCCGGATGCTCACGTACGGCTTCACTGATGGAACAGAAAATAATTCCTTTCTCCATCAACGTTTCCTTAAACGTAGTTTTCACAGATACGGAGTCCATCACGGCATCCACTGCCATGCCACTCAACGCCATCTGTTCTTCCAAGGGGATGCCCAGCTTATTGAAGGTTTTTATCAACTCTGGGTCTACTTCATCCATGCTCTTAGGCGCGTCTTTCTTCTTCGCCAACGGATCAGCATAGTAGGAAATAGCCTGATAATCTATCTCAGGAATACGGAGATGTGCCCATGTAGGCATCTCCATCGTCAACCAGTGACGGTATGCTTTCAGACGGAACTCCAACAGCCATTCCGGCTCGTTCTTCTTCGCAGAGATCAGCCGTACAACATCTTCATTCAGCCCACGCTCAATGACTTCCGTATGTACATCGGTGGTGAAGCCGTACTTGTACTTCTCCTGCGTTAGTTCCTTTACATATTTATTGGGTTCTTCGGGTTGCATTATGTATTAAGTATATATTGTTCTGTAACTTCTTTTGCAGCCGGGAAAAACATTCCCGCGAACGACTCTATAGGATAATATAACACGGATTCCTCCTTCATTGTTCTATCAATCATCGTATTATCCGAGTCGATAAACTCGACAACACAGATAAGCAGACTCACCAGCAGCAGAAACTTCAACGCGCCCAGTCCGGCACCCAGCCAGCGGTTCAGCCAACCGAGCGAGACTGCTTCCATCGCCTTCGTCAGCAAAGCCGCTACCAGCAGGAACAACAACGGAACCACTATCCAAATAACAACAAACGCCAATATCTGGGCAAACGTCATGGAGTCCGTTATCTTAGAAAAGACTCTCTCCGCTACCGACACATACAGTGCTTTTGCAGCCAGCAATCCGACAATCAATCCGAGGATGGATGCCAGTTGCTTGATGAAGCCTTTTATAAAACCGATGACTGCTCCCGCACCAATCACCACTAATAAGATGATATCTATTATTGTCATAACTATATCTAAAAAAGACACGGATTACACGGATAAGCACGGTTTTTCTTTTAAACCAATCCGTGAAATCCGTGTAATCCGTGTCTAAAAGATTATTTCGCTTACAGAGTCTGTTTTACTTCTATTTCTTCGTAAGATTCGATCATATCGCCTACCTTGATATCGTTGCAGTTCGTCAGGCTGATACCGCACTCAAAGTTGGTACCTACTTCCTTCACGTCGTCTTTGAAACGTTTCAAAGCATTGATAGAACCGGTAAAGATTACGATACCGTCGCGGATCAAACGGGCCTTGTCGCTGCGTTTCACCTTTCCGGTCTTCACTACCGCACCGGCTACGAGACCTACCTTGGTGATATTGAACACCTCGCGTACCTCGATGGTTGCAGTTACCTGCTCCTTCACCTGCGGTGCCAACATACCTTCCATAGCGGCCTTCACCTCTTCGATAGCGTCGTAAATCACTGAGTACTTGCGGATATCCACACCTTCGTTCTCTGCCATCTTTGCAGCGGCATTCGACGGACGTACCTGGAAGCCGATGATGATAGCATCCGAAGCGGCAGCCAATGAAACATCGGATTCGGAGATTGCTCCAACGCCTTTGTGGATTACATTTACCTGTACCTGCTCTGTAGACAGTTTGATCAGTGAATCGCTCAACGCCTCAACAGAACCGTCCACGTCACCCTTAACGATAACATTCAGTTCATGGAAGTCACCCAGTGCCAGACGACGGCCAACTTCATCCAAAGTAAGCATCTTCTGAGTACGCAGACCTTGTTCACGTTGCAACTGTTCACGCTTGTTAGCGATTTCACGTGCTTCCTGTTCCGTATCGATTACGTGGAACGTATCACCGGCAGCAGGTGCACCGTTCAATCCCAGAATCAATACCGGCTCAGACGGTCCGGCCTCTTTCAGGCGCTGGTTACGTTCATTGAACATAGCTTTCACCTTACCATACGCTGTACCTGCCAGTACGATGTCTCCCACCTGAAGTGTACCATTTGATACCAGCATGGTAGCTACGTAACCACGTCCTTTGTCCAACGAAGACTCGATGATGGAACCTGTTGCCTTACGGTTCGGGTTTGCTTTCAGATCAAGCATTTCTGCTTCCAGCAATACTTTCTCCAACAGTTCTTTCACACCCAAGCCTTTCTTGGCCGAGATATCTTGCGATTGATATTTGCCACCCCATTCTTCAACGAGATAGTTCATACTTGCCAGCTCTTCCTTAATCTTGTCAGCATTGGCAGTCGGTTTATCAATCTTGTTAATTGCGAATACGATAGGTACACCCGCAGCCATAGCATGGTTGATAGCTTCCTTCGTTTGCGGCATCACGTTATCATCGGCAGCGACAATAATGATAACCACGTCCGTCACCTTCGCACCACGGGCACGCATAGCAGTAAACGCCTCATGACCCGGAGTATCGAGGAACGTAATCTCACGTCCGTCTTCCAGTTTCACGTTGTAAGCACCGATGTGCTGCGTGATACCACCGGCTTCACCGGCAATAACGTTCGCCTTACGGATATAGTCGAGCAATGATGTCTTACCGTGGTCTACGTGACCCATGACGGTAACAATCGGCGCGCGCGGTTCCAGATCCTCTTCAGAATCCTCCTCCTCTACAATGGCCTGTGCCACTTCCGCACTGACATATTCAGTCTTGTATCCGAACTCTTCCGCCACCAGATTGATGGTTTCAGCATCCAGACGCTGGTTGATAGACACCATGATACCGATACTCATGCAAGTAGCGATGACCTGCGTCACGGAAACATCCATCATGCTTGCCAACTCGTTGGCAGTCACGAATTCCGTTATCTTCAGCACTCTGCTGTCCGCCATTTCGCGGTCTTCCTGCTCCTGCATACGGCTGTTCGCTATATCGCGCTTGTCCTTACGGTATTTGGAAGTCTTGCTCTTACCTTTGGAAGTGAGGCGTGCCAAGGTTTCTTTTACCTGCTTAGCTACGTCTTCCTCGCTAACCTCCTGCTTGATGACCGGTTTCTTGAAACGATCCCTGTTATTGTTGTTACGGTTGTTCTTGTTGCCACCTTGGTGATTATTACCACCACCGGCACCTTGCTGACCGCCGCCGGCATGAGGTCCTTTACCTCCACCACCACGGTTGTCGCCTCCACGCTGGAAGTTGGATGCATTGTTGATATCCACCTTCTCCTTATTATTATTAATGCGGAGACGTTTCTTCTTGTTGGCGTTGGCATCGGCATCTTTCTCCTTGCCATCCTTCGCTTTGGTGTCTTCGCGGCGGATTTCTTTGATGATCGCCTCTTTCATCAGCTTCTTCTGATCCTGACGAATCTTCTCCTTCTCTTCGCGCTCCTTACGTTTCTCCTCTTTGGATTTCTTCTTAGGGCGTGTAGACTGGTTCAATGTCGCCAAATCAATCTGACCGATGATATTGATCTTAGAAACAAACTCCGGCTTGTGAATTGTGAAGATTTCCGCCTCACCACTCTTTGCAGGCGCTTCTTCTGCCACAGCAGGTTTCGCCTCTTCCCGGACAGGTGCCGCGGGAGCAGGTGTTTCTTTTTTTACTACTTCTTTCGCTACTACCGGAGCGGGGTTGGGTGCAGGTTTTTCTGCAACGACTGCTGGCTTCGGTTCTTCTTTCACCACAGGAGCCGGTTCGGGAGCCGGAGTCGGCTTCGGTTCCGGTTTCGGTTCGGGCTTTAATTCCGGTCTGGGTTCCGGCTTCGGTTCCGGTCTGAACTCAGGCTTCGGTTCCGGTTTGGGCTGCGGTTTAGGTTCTTCCTTTACCACAGGCGCAGATGTTTCCACTTTCTTTTCTTCCACTTTTTCTACTACCGGTTTCCGGTTCAGTTTATCCAAGTCTATTTTTCCGACAGGTTTAAACTTCGGACGTGCATCTTCGGGTACAACAGTCTTTATTTCTTCAACTTTCGGTTTCTCCGTAGTCTCAGCTTCGTAACCATCGATAGATACCGATGCTTTGTTACGGTCTTTATTCTGCCGTTCCTGAATGAAACGTTCCGATTCAAGTCTAAGATTCTTATCTGTACTGAACTCTTTCACGAGCAAGGCATATTGCTCCTCGTTAATTTTTGTGTTGGGGTTTGCCTCAACGGCAAATCCTTTTTTCTGCAAGAACTCAACGACCGTTGAAATTCCTACATTCAAATCTCTTGTTACTTTATTTAACCTTATCGTCATACTAAAAAATTAATGAATAATGTGGAGAAAGAAGTTAGTGCAAACAGAAACAGATGTCGACAGACACTTTATTCTGCCTCGGGCTCTGCCTCAGGGGCAACCTCGGGCTCTGTCTCAGGCACAACCTCAGGTGCCGGTTCCAATTCAGGTTCGCCTTCTTCAAACTCCAAACTTAAAATGCGTAATACCTCGTCCACCGTTTCTTCTTCCAAGTCGGTCTTTTCAATCAACAACTCGCGCGGAGCGTTCAGCACGGCCTTCGCTGTATCGATACCAATCGACTTGATGGCATCAATCACCCAACCGTCAATTTCGTCTCTGAACTCATCCAGATAGATATCTTCATCCTCAACAGCCTGATCCAACTCACGGAATACGTCAATGGTGTACTCGGTCAACATACTGGCAAGTTTGATATTCAAACCGCCTTTACCAATAGCCAGCGAAACCTCTTCAGGCCTCAGAAATACTTCTGCCTTACGTTCTTCTTCATTCAGACGAATAGAAGATATCTTCGCGGGGCTGAGGGCACGCTGAATAAACAACTGGATATTGGACGTATAGTTGATTACGTCAATATTCTCGTTGCGCAACTCACGAACAATGCCATGAATACGGCTACCCTTTACACCTACGCAGGCACCTACCGGGTCGATACGGTCGTCGTACGACTCAACGGCAATCTTGGCACGCTCACCGGGGATACGGGCAATCTTCTTAATGGTAATCAGTCCGTCATTGATTTCGGGCACTTCCATCTCGAACAGACGCTGCAGGAATACAGGCGATGTACGGGAAAGGATAATCTTCGGATTGTTATTCTTGTTGTCCACACGGGCCACCACGGCACGCGCCGTTTCTCCCTTGCGATAGAAATCGCTCGGAATCTGTTCCGTCTTGGGCAGCAGCAATTCGTTTCCTTCATCATCGAGCAGCAGCATTTCCTTCTTCCATATCTGGTATACTTCCGCATTGATGATATTACCCACCTTATCAATATATTTATTATAGATACTGTCTTTTTCCAGTTCCAAAATTTTAGAGGCCAACGTCTGACGCAGGTTCAGGATGGCACGTCGTCCGAAGTTCGCGAAGATTACTTCATCCGTCACTTCCTCGCCCACTTCATAAGAAGCATCTATTTTCTGTGCTTCCGATAATGCAATCTGCAAGTTCGGATTTTCCAGGTCTTCATCCGCCACTACTTCACGGTTGCGCCATATTTCGAAGTCGCCCTTGTCCGGGTTCACAATTACGTCGTAATTCTCATCGGTGCCGAACATCTTCGCGATCACACTACGGAACGACTCTTCGAGCACGCTCACCATGGTGGTTCTATCGATATTTTTCAGTTCCTTAAATTCCGAAAATGTATCTATCAGGCTGATAGTTTCTACTTTCTTGGCCATAGTCTTATTTAAAACTGATTAAGTATTTAGTATATTTTATTTCATCATACGCAAGCATTTCGTCTTCCTGCACCAGCTGGGGACGCTTGGCTCCTTCGGGTTTCACTTTCTTCTCTACAGTTACAGTGAAATGCTGTTCATCGGCTGCCTTCAGCACGCCGCACAACTTGCGTCCATCTTTTCTCAGCACTTCCACTTCTTTTCCGATGTGGTTGGTGTACTGTTGCAACACTTTAAATGGCTGTCCGATACCGGCAGAACCTACCTCCAACTCATAATCCTCATCCTCACGGTTCAACTTGGATTCGATGTATCGGCTCAACTCCACACAATCTTCAATCCAAACCCCTTCTTTGTGGTCAATTTCCACCACAATCTTGTCGTCCGGGCTGATAGCTACTTCCACCAGAAAGTACTCTTTTCCGTCCAGCCACTCGTCAACAATCTGACAAACAGTTTTCTTTTCTACCATTGATTAACTATATAAGAACAAAAAAAGGAGCTTAATTGCCCCTCCACCTTTCATCCATTGCGGTTGCAAAGATATAAATAATCTATTCGACTACAAAATATTAGAGAAAAAAAGAATGATTTAACGCTCCTGAAAGAAGAAAGTAATGCAAATGACTTCTGTAAAACCGCTTCGATATGGCAAGGTCGATTCTGACATTTTGTATTTTATGCATAAGGAGAATGCCGTATATCCGTCCTTCCGCCGGTCTGAATGGAAATACGCAAGTAAAAAAGTGTATCCGGCAGACTGACAGAGGGATACATAAATACGGACAATGCTGAAAAATAAAACAGACGCGGTTTGGCAACCATAAACTGTTGGTTTGCATTGGATATATGGATCGTAGGCGTTCCATATATAGATGGCAAGTATTAGATATATAGATCGTAAGCGTTAGATATATAGATAGCAGACATTAGATATATAGTTTTGAGGCGTAAGATGCATAGTTATCTTGCATAAAGTCTGTATAACGACAGTATATTATTCAATATTCCGTATTTATATTCCTTTAGGAGACAGAACAAGATGCTATTTCCACTCTTTTATAAAAACGGAGCGTAAGTAATACAGGCTTTTTACTATCTTTCTGCATACTAGAAGGCCAATAGTTCGAAATAAGGGAACTATTGGCTCTATCCATAGGAGGTAAAATGTACCTGAACTTTTATATATTTTTATTTATTCGGCGTATCCCATTTCCTGGTATCCGTACAAGTAATATTCAAAGTTTGATTACCCGTCTGTATGCGGAAGTCGCCTTTTTCCAGAATCCATTTGCCATCATAACCCACGAAAGCAAGGTCGGAGCCTTTCACTTTCAGCGTAACGGTTTTCGTTTCTCCCGGTTGCAGTTCTACTTTCTCAAAAGCACGCAGGCGGCGGATATCAGGAGTCAGGGAAGCGATCAGATCGCTACTGAACAGCAGAACGCTTTCCTTGCCGATACGGTTACCGGTATTCTTCACATCAACGGTGAAAGTAAGTACATCGTCAGCCGTAAAGTTGGTTTTATCCGCTTTGAGATTGCTGTAAGCATAGGTAGTGTAGCTCAATCCGTAACCAAATGCCCATTGCACGGACATCACGGCATCGTAATCATAAGCACCCGACATCTTTTCAAGGTCTTCGCACGGCTTGTAGTCGTAAGTGAACAATGAATTGATTTCCTTCGGATAAGTATAAGGCATTTTACCGCTGAAGTTGGCGTCTCCTGCCACGAGGTTTGCCAAAGCATCGCCTCCATAGTTACCCGGAAGCATGGTGTTGATAACAGCCTTTGCCAACGGTTCTATTTCGTTGACGATGCGCGGACGGCCTTCGTTCAGAACCAAAACAACCGGCTTTCCGGTGGCAGCCAATGCTTTCACCAGATTGAGTTGGCTTTCGGAGAGGAAGAGGTTGTTCAGGTTACCCGGAGTTTCGCAATAGGAGTTCTCACCCACACAAGCGATGATATAATCCGCATTGGCGGCAGCAGCTACGGCCTTATCTATTTCCGGAGCATTCTCTTCCCACCATGCGCCACCTTCCTTATAAGTGACACCCGGCTCATAGATGATATTGGAAGCACCGAACTTCTGAGTGAACGATTCAAGAATGGTGTTATAATCCGCCGCTAATTCATCCGCCCTGTGTCCTTGCCAAGTGTAAGACCAACCACCGTTGAGCGTACGCATGGAGTTGGCATTAGGACCTGTAATCAACAGTTTTTTATCTTTGGGTAACGGCAAGATGTGATCGGTATTCTTCAATAAGACCAGAGACTCTTCGGCAGCCTGCAAAGCAGCCGCAGCATGCTCTTTACCTCCGAACAGGGGGAAATCCTTGTGATTATAAGCAGGTGTTTCGAACAAGCCCAAGCGATACTTCATGCGCAGCACGCGGCGTACAGCATCGTCAATGCGGCTCATCGGCACTTCGCCTTCTTCCACCAATTCTTTCAGGTATGTACAGAAACTCCATTCATAAGGCACCATCGACATATCGATACCGGCATTGATAGCTATCTTGATAGCCTCTTTCTTGCTGCCTGCAATCTTATCGCGGGTGTAGAGGTTATTGATATCCGCCCAGTCGGTCACAATCATGCCGTCCCAGTTCAAGTCCTCTTTCAGCCACTCGGTCAGCAGTTCGTAGTTGGCATGGAAAGGAAGCCCGTTGTTCATGGCGGAGTTCACCATAACAGACAAAGCACCTGCCTTGATACCTTCGAGGAACGGAGCGAAATGTTTCTCGCGCATATCCTGCACGGTGATGGACGAAGGGGTACGGTCTTTACCGGAAACAGGCACACCGTAACCCATATAATGCTTGATGCAGGCGGCCACTTGTTGCTTTCCTATATGGTTAGGATCACTGCCCTGAAAACCGAATACGGCTTCGCGCCCCATTTCGGCATTCACGTAGCAATCTTCGCCGTAGTTCTCCCAATGACGGGGCCAGCGGGCGTCACGTGCCAGGTCGAGCACCGGAGCATAGGTCCAGGGGATACTTCCGGCCTTGGTTTCATAAGCGGAGATGCGGGCACCTTCACGCACCAGTTCGCGGTTGAAGGTAGCTGCCATATTGATGCCCTGAGGGAAGAAAGTTCCGCCCAATGTATAAGTTGTTCCATGTATCTGGTCTACACCATAAATACAAGGAATACCCATGACTTTCATCGATTTGTCCTGTATCTTCCGGATGATTTCTTCCCACTTCTCTTTGGATTGGGCAACGCCCTGGGGTACATTCAGGATAGAGCCGACTTTGTATTTGCCGATAACGGTATCCAGCAAAGCATCGTCTATCTGAAATTCTTGGGTCGAATTATCACGTTTGGTAATGACGTCAATGGTAAGCTCGGTCATCTGCCCAATCTTCTCTTCAAGGGTCATCTTCTTGAGCAAGGCTTCTACCTTCTTTTCTATTTTCCCGTCTCTTGGGATGGCAGGAGCCACTGTAGTTTGCGCCGTAGCGATCAACATCAGCCCGGAGAGGGCTGCGGATAAGATTAATTTTCTATTCATGGTATTGTTTTTGGGTTTTCGGAGGCAAAGATATGTCAAAAGTTACCACAGATCACACAGATTCACACAGATTATTTATATATATTGTATTCAATCCGTGTCAATCTGCGTAATCTGTGGGGATAAGTTTCTTATCTGAACAACATCGGAACGAACTCCGTCAGATAAATACGCCAGTTCTTCCAGATATGTCCTTCGTCCGATTCATAATAGGTATATTTATATCCCTTTTCATCCAGCAGTTTACGGTATTCCTCATTGGCTTTGTAGAGGAAATCCGTCTTACCGATGGCAATCCAGTAAAGGGCGGGATTCTTGTCAAACTGCACTTTCAGTTTTCCTTCCATATTCTCGTATATCGGTGAAGACACCTCTTTATTAGGCATAATGGCAGCAGAAAACAGTCCGATATAATTAAACATATCAGGATATTGCTTGGAAATATGCAAAGAATGGAAACCACCCATAGACAAACCGGCAATGGCACGACCGGATTTACTCTTTATCGTACGGTAGTTTTTATCGATGAACTTCACGATCTCGGGAAACGCCTGTTCATAAGATCCCTCCATTGTCTTGGGTAACTGCATTGTCGGGGGAACCATTCCACGGGATGACTCTCCGGGAGCAGCCTCCTGTGAAGCATTGCCGTTCGGCATTACTACAATCATAGGCTTTGCTTTCCCTTGTGCAATCAGGTTGTCCAGTATCTGTGCAGTACGGCCCAGGGAAATCCATGCCTCTTCATCACCCCCCATTCCATGAAGGAGGTAAAGCACGGGATAGCGCTTGCCGCTGGTTTCATAACCGGCAGGGGTATAGACCGTCATACGACGTTCCAGACCAAGCGCCGGACTATCATACCATATCCGGGAGACGGTTCCGTGAGGCACCGGATTGACTTTATAAAAATCGGCACGATCACCGCCTATGATAAATACGTTGGTTAAGGTGGACACATCACGGATCAGGTAGACATTGGCGGGATCGTTCATCCGCAAGCCATCTACTATGAAAGAGTAGCTGTAAAGCTCCGGTTTCAGAGGTTCGGGAGTAGTATATTCCCATACACCCTCCTGCCCTTCCTTCAGATCCACAATTCCGGGAGCCTCGAACTTAGCATTCTTCTGTACAGGCAGGAAATCTCCTGTAAGCTGTACTCTCACCGCTTTTGGTGCTTTGAAGCGGAAGGTTACGGTATTGTTGTCATGAATCTCGGGAGATACCACGGGAGCAGTTCCCCAAAGGGCTTGTTGTGCAAACATCGTCACACCAATTAGCAAGGCGACAGTTAAAGCTGTTAATCTTTTCATAAGTATGTATATATCAATGTTCACGAATATAGTTTATAATCAGGAAACAGGCAGGTTCGAGTACTGTGCCGTGATTGAAGCCTTGCAACTCATACAGAGTCACCTTCTTATTGCCGATATTCTTCGCTACGGAAGCGAATAAAGCGTTCTCTTCCCATCGATCCGCCATTTCCAGATTGCGGTCTCCGGTAATCAGTATGACAGGAGGGGTATCTTTACGCACACGGTTCACCGGGGCATATTCATCTATAATAGGAATACCGTTCGGCAACCCGCGTTCTTTACGAATCGTGAAATGAGTCACTGTTTGTCCGCTGACGGGAAGATAAGCCGCTACTTTATCGGCATCCGCACCATAAGCTTCCATGTACTTCTTATCCATAGCCAATATCAGTGCAAGGTAGCCGCCTGCGGAATGTCCGGAAACAAATATCTTGTCTTTACTGCCGCCATATTCCTCTATATGGTTGAATGTCCATGCCACGGCAGCCGCAGCATCTTCAATATAAGCGGGATTCTTGGCCTTAGGACTTAGACGGTAGTTCACCGCCACCACTGCAAAACCTCTGTTCATCAGTTCCTGGGGGATGTGTTTTCCACCGCCTTCCAGACCACCGCCATGAAACCATACGATAGTGGGAAAATCTTTTTTGTCCACCGGATAGTAGACATCCAGTTTGCAACGTTCCTTCCGGTAAGCGTCAGTCTCGGACTTGGCAATATACGGCAGGTCTTTTACGGTTTTATATACTTCCTGCGCATGCAGGGTTAACATACAGAATAATAGCAACAGAAGTGTCACTTTCCTTTTCATGGCATATTTGTTTAAAGGTTTGTAGCTGCAATATTAGGCAAATAATTTTAAAGAGCGGCTTCTTAATTGTTGAAAAGATTGTCTGTACGTTCAATTTTAATCATTACATTTGCGCAAGCATTCAATTTCTTACAATTATGGCACACCACTTGAATACCAACAAACAGTTTATGGTAGGCAACGGCATCCTAGCCTTTGCAGTTATTTTCGTTGTCGTCATCTTCATTTACATGAGCCTGCGCCTGCAGAAGCAGAAAGATGAAGACCGGAACTTTATCGAAACGTACACCATCACCCTGGAAAAAGGATTTATTGGAGACTCCCTGTCACTAATGATTAATGACAGCGTACTGGTGAATAAGAAAATAACCGAAGAACCATTCAGTATGGATGTGAAACGTTTTGCCGAACAGAGCGCATTGTTGATTGTGGATAAAGCAACGGATCAGCTATCCCTGTTTGAACTGAGTGAGAAAGGTGGTAACTACCGGTTTGAAAAAGAGAATGGGGAAGTAAAACAGTTGGCGCAAAAATAATTCACCACAGAGTAGCACAGAGTCTCACAGAGTTTAATCTATTGAAATAAAACTCTGTGAGACTCTGTGCTACTCTGTGGTGAGAACTTATTTCACCTGAAAATAGAACTTATGCTTCAGTGATTTTCCCGGCATCTTAAATGTCAGTTCCACAAAGTTCTCTTCATCTTCCAGACAGTCTTCGCTATTATAAGTTATCAGAATGTCTTCGCCACATGGCACAGCTTTCAGTTGGGAAGCGCAGTTAGAAGTAAGTTTCGGCATAGCAGCCGTAGTTATCTTCTTTCCTTTTATAAATAAGGAGACTATATAAGCATCCTTGCCGTCCGACTTTCCTTCGGCAGTGATAAAGGTTGGCAACTTCCGATAGTTCTGAACGACACCTTCCGCCCATTCGCGGCGTGTCTTATCGAAGAAGTATTCTACGGCGGGACGCATTTTTGTGATGCACTGGTCTATTTCTTCCACAGAAGAGATATCAGAAATATGCTCTTCCATCTTCTTTATCAAGTCCTCCATCG
Organism: Bacteroides sp. 14(A); assembly: GCF_000526555.1. NCBI lineage: Bacteria > Pseudomonadati > Bacteroidota > Bacteroidia > Bacteroidales > Bacteroidaceae > Bacteroides > Bacteroides sp. 14(A). Next base: position 221,178 of record NZ_JAGH01000002.1, read on the forward strand.
CACGGTCCTGCTCTTCAAACTGACGGACCAACGCTTTATGTTCGCTTTCAGGAAAGGGGTAGCGTATCGCATAAGCGTACGTTATCTTACCGGACTTCTTATCACGGCGTTTCTCCCAGTACGAACCATCAACTTTAGAAAGTGAGATTCCCTTGATAAAAGGCAAAGAAGCTGCACGGGTAGAACCTTCGGCCATATACTGATCGACAAACTCCGTGATACGGTCACCGTTACCGGAAGTCTGTTTCACTGTATGCGAATCCGAGAACTCGACATTCTGTGCCACAGCTTGAATAATCTGTCTCTTCACGCTTTCCAGGCATTGCTGACGCGCCTCTTCCATCGAACCAGTCTCAGCAGAAGCCACGATATAGCCGGACTCCGCAGACTCATACCAGACGGGAGCTTTCTTATCACTCTTCTCAACGACTTTATATGCCTGGGCAAACAATGAAACTGTTCCCATGCAGAAAAGCAAGGCAACCGTAATTCCTATTCTTTTCATCTTCATAAGCGGTTTTCCTTTCTTTATTTCCAATCAACGGGCAGATTATGGATAATCACTTTACAGTTATCCACCGTCATTTCTACATACGAAAGTGTAGCACAAGGAGTACTGACACCTTTGATTTCGAACACCTTACCTATTCTGACACCTTTTGGCATCTTGTTTCCATAAGTCCAGGAAGTACAGCCATTCGTCTCTATCTGAGAGAAATTAGTAAAGGTCGCACCATCCGGATCAATCGCCGAAGTCATACGAATAGTCGCACTGTTATTCGTCACACCTGTATTGGTGAAGCGGGCATAGACACGAATACTTTCAGCCGTTTCATTGCCTTCACAAGACACCAGTTCGAAAGAAAGGTCATTGCAGGAAACCGAAATCTTACATTCGGGCAAAGGAGACTTCTCAGGCTGCACGACAACCGGTTCAGGAGACGTCACAGGCTCTGCGACAGGAGTAGGTTGCACTTCCGGAGCAGGTTCCGGGGAAGCCGGTTCTTCGGGAGCCGGTTCAGGAGTAACAGGTGATTCTTGCGGCTCCCGCTTCCCTATCTTTTGCAATATACCCAACACTTCATCGTAGCAAGGTACCGTTTCGGGAACTATAGACAAATAATCCGCAGCTTCATTCAAGAGCCCGGCATCTATCAGCACCTCCGCTTTTTTAATGATGACAGGACAATTCTGCTGGTAGAAATCAGCAATACGCTTACGTGTAGTGCGGATGAAACGTACAAAAGCCGGATCGGTAACCTTGATGCCGGAGATAAGCGAAGCAATCGCATCGTCCTTACTCCCGGTAGCGTCTCCCTGTACCTCGATAACGGCCGTTCCATATACACTGTCGTCATACTTATTGCGGGCAGTCAATGAAAACTCACCTGTAACCAGCGTCACGTCCCGCAGTAATCCTTCCGTCTTCTTCGTCTCTCCGAGAACAAGTTCGGGCTGAATGACGAACGCATTGTAAAGTGAAGCAGTTCCGGCATTATTGCGGGCAATAATTTGCTCCACTTTCAGTTTCAGTGCATCCATGTTCTTCTGGCTTAATCCCTTCTGCGTGGGCGTACCCGCCACAAAATGAATGTTATCCTGCGCCGCCGCACCCAGCGAAACGAGCAGCAGTAAAGCCCATAGAAATCTATTCTTCTTCATAAAATGCAGATTTATTTAATGGTTACAGTCAACCCTTGCCCCATTGTAACTACAGAGGCAACATATTCTCCCCCTAATTTCTCATCGAGGAAGTTCTTCAGTTCGGTACTAAAGCGGGAAATGGTATAAGCGCGTCCCTGCGCTTCATCCCAAATTGGCACTTGTACGGACATATCGATCACCTTGTCGTTGCTGCGGCTCATATCGTAAACACCATTCAAGGCGTGAACCTGCAACCAGTCTTCCAATACGGTCTTGAAACTTGCGCTTCCATCGGGCACCGGCTGGTCAAAATCCCAGTCGGTGATGGATTTCGCCAGTACCATTTGGATAGCCATCTCACGACCATTCTTCACAATGTCATTGAAAGAGGCCTGCAACTTGGTAAAGAACTCATCTTTTACCTTTTTGAGAGCATAGTCCGTCAGCTTAATGGTATCTGTAGTGACGTACTTACCACTTTGGAAAGTGGCGCTTGCCAGATTGCCTGCCGTCTGAAATTCAGTTGCTGTCAGCTCCAGCGACACTTCGCTTTGACGTCTTGTATCAGTGGTTGTCATCACTTTGGCAGTCACAATGATATCCGCGCCCATATTCTGAATCATCTTAGTTACGGCATCAGACTGAGTACCGGCTGTCAGCACGTCATTCCGTTTCGCCCGTTTCAGTTGGGCAAGGAAATCTTTCGTCTTATATCCGCGTGAACTGAACTCACTGGTCATTTTGCTCACGGCATAACTCAACATCTGATTGTGATCCAGGATAGCACGTATATCTTCATCTTCCCTGGTATAAGGAACCACCGTCACCGTAGGCAAACTTACCTGGCTGTTGGGAGTGCCCACTGCCATACCAAGATTAGTCTGCACCTTATTCCGGTTCAGATCTTTCTGCAAAGCATCGAACAGAATAGTCATTTCCACCGTGCAGCGGTATTGCTTACCTTGTTTTTCCGGTCCCTCCGTAACTGTATAGTCCTTAACAAACACGGAATAACGGTTTTCATCGAAAAAGCGGCGGTCATAGTCAGGTTTTGCAGTAGAAACCATCGGATTTCCCTTATTGACTCCATCCACCCCCGTATAGAATAAGGTATAGAAGGCAGACTTCAATGCCATATTTGCCGCCTCTTTCTTCTTCTCACTGATACCCAGGGCACGGACAGTCAATGTGTTTCCCTGCTGTTGCAGAAAGACCACTTCACTGGAATAATTCTGTCCGCAAAGAGTGGCGGACAGAAATATTCCCAAAAGAAACATAAAACAATGCTTCATAATAACTGTATGGTTTTATTAGTTGAAAATCCCGCCCATCAATGTCTGTTCGCGGGAAACGATCTTTATCGGTTGCTCATCACGGATGGCTTTCATGATTTCTTCACCACCCTTCTGCACCTTACACAAAGAGATATCATCTCCTTCAACCGCCTTCACGGTCAAACGGCCGATTTCCTTCTTGGCTTCGCGTCCGGCAACTTCACGTATGGCATAAACAGTAAATTTCTGGGCTTCTTTCACACCATTCATGGAGCCGAGGTTAATGTACACTTCCTCTGCCTTGCCCTTCTTCTCGCTATTTACTTCAAGGATAGTTCCTTCCATTTTGAAGTATTCATCCACAAAGTCGCGCATGCTGTATACCGCACTTTTGATAGTGTTGGCAATGGCTTCTTCCTTATTGCCACCGGTTCCTCCGGTCAGTCCGCTGTGCTGGAACGTCTTTGTACCGATCAATGTACCGTTCTTCGGATTGATAACTTTCAGTGTATAAGATACTGAGCCATCATAATATCCTTTTCCATCTCTTGTCTTATAAGCAGCAGTCATAGAAGATACCTGACCTGTAATGATGAACTGTGCCCCCAATTCTTCCATCACTGAGAGGCGGTCCATTTCATTATCGTCACCCGAAGAGATATTAGCAGATGAGCGACGTTGCGATTCAATACGCAAGGCATCCTGTGCATCCACATCAATCAGAATCACACGTTCCATCTTCTGTATACCCTCAATCACCGTATTACGCAAGCCCTCTACCCACGAGAACGGTGCATCGCTGGATCGTTTGAAATAGTCAATGAATACCGTAGGTTTTCCCTTCGGCTCATCAAAGTTCTGGCAATAACCGGCAAGTGAATATACCACACAAAACACTAAGAGTACAATCTTTCTCATAAACTTCTTGAATTATATAATTTAAACTTCTGAACTTGCATCTTACTTTAATTTTTCAAAAATAAACATTTGTTATCAAACCGCAAGAGCGTTTACGTTTATTAACTCAAAAAAGAAATACAATCACGGAAAACAGTGACAACCCCTATACCGTGTACCGATTGTATCAGAATCATGTCCGCATCGTACCCGAACCGTATCTGCACCGTACATTCTCCACTCAGAGGTACCTCTGACCGAAGGAACTACGGAGTTGGTACGGAGCAAGTACGGCTCAGATACGATTTAAGGGTAAGCCAAGTCGTGATAAGTGAGTCGGTAAGTCGCGGTAAGTGTACAGTAGCAATATGTGGCACGACTTCAAGTGGTTAAAACTCCGTGCGATATTGCCTCAATTCTTTCCGCAAAGCTTGGGCTTTTCCTTCCGTCAATTCATCGAGAAGTGCCCAGAAACGCTCTCCGTGATTCATCTCACGAGTATGAGACAATTCGTGCAGAAGTACATAGTCTATCAGATGTTTCGGCAACAAAACCAGATAGTAAGACAGGTTGATTGTGCGCCGTGCCGAACAACTCCCCCAGCGTCCACTGCTGGAATTGATTTTTACACTTTGGTAAGGCAGATTGTGTTTCTGTGAAAGCATATACAGACGGGGTGGAAGAATGATCTTTGCATTACGACGCAGAGCCTCCTCGATAACTTTACGTAACCATGCTTGTAATTCCGCATCAGCAAAATCAGCTCCCGGCGGACAGATAATCTGCATCTCTCCCAACTCGGAGCGTGAAAGGAAACGTTCGCGCTGTCCGCTTACAAGACTTAATTTGAAGAACTCCGTATCAATCCGAAAATTTAAGTCTATCAGAGGATGAGTATGTTTTTTCCGGGCCACCCGCAAACGGGGACGCAGTTCTTCTATCGCATTCTTTATCTCTTTAAGTGTAGTTCCCGGTGGAATGGTTACATAGATAGCGTCTTCCCGCGTACGAAAAGTCAAACGCCGCGCACGGGTATTCACTTTAATAAGAAAGCGTCCAAGTTCATTATCTTCCAATACATTTTCCAAAACGACAAAACCTCCCAATGAATAAACAGACAAATAAACGAAATATCGTTCGAATATACAAATGACTAGATACCCAAAAACGGACAAGTGTCCGAAAATGAACACTTGTCCTAAAAGAATGCACACTAATTATCAGCACTTTATTAAATTGGCATGAATATTGAGTTATAAGATGCAACCGGACGTTGCCAAAAAAGTTTCTGAAAAAAGAGAAAAAAGTATGCAACCTTTTTTAAGCAACTTACGTCTAATAGATAAACAGGAATAATATAAATGAATAATTATAAAACTAAAAAAGTTATGAAAAAGTTAGCAAGCCTCCTTACATGCATCTGTTTAATCCTTAGTACAACAGCGTGCTCACAAAGCAAGAACTACAGTTCAGGCAACTGGGGTAGTAAAAAAGTGATAGCCAGCAACAAATACGTAACAAAGGACATCAAGGTAGATAACTTCAAGAAAATCAGTGTAGCTGGTAGCCCCGATGTTACGTTTACTCAAAAGTCGGGACGCCCCGAAGTAGAAGTCTACACCTCGGACAATATTGTTGATTTGTTGGATATTAAAGTAAAGGACAACACCTTATATATAGGTTTCAAGAAGGATGTCAATGTGTCTTACAAGAAACTGGAAGTACGTGTATCTGCCGAAACTCTGAATGGAATTTCTGTTGCCGGTTCAGGGGATGTCTTCCTGAAAAACGGTCTCCAGACTAATGACAATTTATCAATCAATGTTGCCGGTTCAGGAGATATCAAAGGCAGTGGCATCAAATGCAATGATATGAAAGTATCTGTAGCCGGATCGGGCGATATCAATGCTGATAATATTACTTGTAATAACCTGAAAGTATCCGTTGCAGGATCGGGTGACATGGTATTGAGAAATGTAACAGCTACGGGCACGGAAGCAAGTGTGGCCGGATCAGGCTCGGCAACTATTACCGGTACAACCCAAACAGCTACTTACAGCGTAGCCGGATCAGGCGATTTGCTTACAGAAGGTTACGAGGCTCAACGCGTTACCGCCAGTGTAGCAGGCTCGGGCAGCATCAAATGTTTTGCAACCGAGTTCCTGAAAGCACGCACCAGCGGCAGCGGAAAGATAGGCTACAAAGGAAATCCGGAACTGGATTACCCGAAGAAGAGCTTGTACAAACTTTAAGATTCTCTCTTACGATTATTATAAAAAGGATAGTTTAACAAACATCAAGCGAAAGGGGTTCCGGGAGGAAGCCCTTCGTTGTTTTTATACAATGGATATATAGATATTGCACATCCAGAATAGTTTATCTGCCTGTATTTAGCATCTTGTCGCATCTATATGGACTATTTGTCGCCTGTCATTTCTCTTTTCCAGCTAATAAATAATGTTTATGGCTTAACTTTGCTCGCTATATTTCTAAACATAAAAAGAAAATGAAGATGAAAAGAATTTTTAGGCTATCTTTATGCCTGCTTACTGTGTTTTTATTGGGAGCTTGTTCTTCGGATGATACTCCGGTTGCCAATGTTCCGCAACTTTCCGGAAACATAACGTTTGACCGTACGCGGGTGGGAGTAGGCCAGCCTGTGAAAATGAGTTTTGCTTTGCCCGCGTCAGTCAGCCCGGACGTGTTGAAAGCAGAGTACTCTTTCAATCTGGGCGGTATAGCCGATTTGCCCGTAGAGGCGGAGAATAATGTCTGTACCTATACGTACGCCTTCAGAGAAGCGGGTACATACCCGGTTAGTTTTAAGGTACGCTACTTATTCAACTATCCTGATGCGACGGGCGAAATCTACAGAGACGATGTCATAAAGAAAGATTTGCAGGTAGTGGCTTGCGATGTGCGTAATTCTTTCTGGGGTGATAACCTTGCAGAGACGCAACGGAACTGTGGCAGTGTGCTGGAGAAACAAGAAGGGAATACCGACCTGTATGCCGCTGTCTTGAGTAGTGAGTTCGGTTCTTCAGTGGAGGGAGGTAAAGAGACGACTGTCGGCTACACCTTCAAGAATGATAAGCTATATATGGTGCAGGAAGTAAACCTGTTTGATACACAAGTGCCTTTCACTTTAGTGTTCCAATATTATAGAGACATAAAGAAGATGTATGGTGAGGCTGTTGAGATAAACTGGAGTTCGGACACTGAAAAGAATAATGGCTATTTCGACGCTTACGTGAATGGTCGTGACAAGACAGCTCTAGAAGCGATGAATGTATTCCTGACAACGGAAAAAGGAGGATGGGTTGCTTTCAACTTCGAGAAAGAAAACACCATGATGGTAGTGCAGTGTTACAAGAGCAACGATAAGTGGGTAGTGAAACGCGCTTATAGAGAGAAAGAATAACAGGAATTGAAAGTATTTGAAAATAGTCCGTCTCGTAAGCCGAAAAGCAGATCGCAATTTGGGCATACGAGACGGACTATTTTCATCTTATCTTAGCAACAGCTCAGAGGGAAGTGGAATTCCCGTGATTTTCGTTACAGGAAGAAATTGTCTGCCCTTCTCCTATCAAAGGTAGGGTGTTACCGCGGGCATCTATACAGCAATCCTTTATGGAAGCCTGTGAGGTGGCTTTGCCTGCTATGCTTCCACGCACGGTTGTTTCTTTGTCGGCATTGACCGACAGAACGGCGTGGTTATTGCAAGAATGCAGCGAGGCACTACCTGATACCTGGCCGCAAATGCCGCCAACGTAGGTACATCCGCTACCGCGATGTATGTCGGCATAGTTGTCGCAGTAGCGGCAATCGAGGTTGGTGGAGGAAGAAGAGTAACCGATGATGCCGCCTGAACCGGAACTGACAGCATCCTTTATTCGGAATGTGCCGTAATTGCTGCATTGGCTGATGGTTACGTTTGACTGGGCATAGCCGATGATGCCACCTACATACGTCTGGGTGCTGCTGCTTGCGGCATTGTCGGTGGCTGACACAGAACCACGGTTGATACAACCATTCATAGTGAGTGGAGCATAAGTGCTTCCCATCAGTCCTGCAACGTGATTCCCTCCTCCGGCACTGGTGATTCGACCGTTATAACTGCAATTGCTGATGCTGTAGGGCACAGTTCCGCTTATGTAGGCTATCAGTCCGGCGGTATGGGCTGCTTGTGCAGTGCTTCTTGGGTTATTTTCCACATCCGCCAAAATATGCAGGTCCTTTACGCTCCCTTCACTTGCCGCACCTATGAATGCAGCGGTAAAACTCTGGCATTTCATGACTCCTTTGACTATATGCCCGTCCCCGTCCAAATGTCCTTTGAAGTAAAAGAATTTACCGTCTACCCCGGTTTCATTGTTGTGCCCGCCAATCGGGCTCCATTTGTCGGAATTGATTAAGATGTCCTTGGTTAACCGGAAATACTTCCCGGCATAATCGTCCCTGTTGACATACTGTATCAGTTGTTGCAGATTTTCGGTAGATTCAATGATATACGGATCTGCTTCAGTTCCGCTTCCATTATACTCCATAGGAGTTACAGCATGAGGATCATCATATTCTATTATTTCCTCACCGCTTTTGCTGAGGCTGAAGTTCATGGCGCGGTAGCGTTTGCCTGCCTCGTAGGTGACTTCAGAAGAGAGCGTTTGCGTCTTCACGTAACGCGTGCCGTTCCGGCAAACCACAGTGGCGGTAAGTTCGCCTGCCGGCAAGGTGGTGGGAACCATCATGAAGTAGACGCGTAACCCGTTGGCAGGCAGGGTTTCCGTGGCTTGCGAGGGGATTTCTATGTTCTCCAATCCGACACTTAGGTTTCTCGTCCGGCTGTCGGCGATGCCGGCGGCGGTGGAGGCGGAAAGGGTTTCGTAGAAAGGCTTTTCGCCTTCGTAGTGGAGCAGGAAGAGGCAAGGTTCGCCGTCAGCTTTCGGGTCGTAGCCTTCCAGCGTGAGGTCGAAGCGCATGATGGCGAGCAGATGCTCGAAGGGAACGAGGGAGGATTCTATTCCGGTAATACCGGTAGCACGCATGTAGTCGTAGGTAGAGAGGTGAGCGGTGGAATTGTTGCCGTTCTGCACTTGTCCCGTCAGAGAGGCTTGGGCTTCCTGCCACGTGTTTCCGGTGCTGCGGGCAGCAGGATAGAAGAGGTTGAAAGAGGTGTTCGCATCCACATCTTCGGCAACGTTTCCCGTGAACTGGGCGTGAGCGTTGTCACCGGTTGCGGAAGCCTCGCTATAGGTGAACAGGGCGGATGTTTCCTGTCCCACTACTTCCTGCACGTGCGGTGTGGTATAGAATCCTTTGAAGGCGTCTGTCGGTTGCCAGCTCAGGGCCATGCCTGCCTCGTTGTTGTCCTCATACGCCATGCGCGTGTCGGGGCTTGGACGGTTGGCATCGGGAGTTGCGTCCGGGTTGCCGGTGTTATCGCTGGCGGATGCTGCGGTACTGATGCTTCTTGTGCGTAGTTCCCTCATTCTTACCCCTTCGTTCTCCGTACAAGAGGAGGCGATGATCAGTCCGGCCATCATCGCGAACGGATAAATGAACTTTCTCATTCTACTTTGAGTATTTTTTTAGATTGTCAGTTTTCTATAGTCAGTATATCATTTATCAGGTCTTCCAGTTCGCTGGTCGAGGCATTTCTTCCACGGTTGCGGGCCGAAGAAGAAGGGAACATGCTGCCGTCGCCGTAACCGGGCACCGAGAAACTGCCTTGCATCACCGGTTCGCTGGTTTCCAACGGAATGATCTCTATGGCCGGAGCCGTGTATGGCTCTTTGGAGGATGCTGTTTTCAAGTGATTTTCTGTATTCATACTAATTATTCTTTTGATGTTGGTTATTTGATAGTTTTTATCCTTTATACTCAGATTGTTTCGCATGCCAGTCCGTTTGTTGCGTCAATAGCGGAAAGAGGAACTGCGCATATAAAGAAACCGAGTTCCGCTTGCTACCTCGTCCGATGTGCTGCATTCGGTTGTCTTATTGTATGTCATGGTTATAAATTCAGGTTCGCTGGCACTGTTCCTGCCAATGATATAATTGCTAGAAACTTCCAATCCGCTTTGCCTGTCGGAATCTCTTTCTTTAATGTTGTATTTCCGGTGTAATTCTTCCAGATCCTTCAGTGTCTTTTCTTGTGTAAATATCTCCCAATCCTTTGGCCTGTCGGCGAAAGCTACCATCGGGTTACCCGACCACATATTAGGACTTGCCACAAACATATACGGACCGTATTTATAGAACAATCGAAGCTCTTTTCCCAAACTGTATAAAATAGTTTGCCTTAATACATAGTCGGCCGAATAGGTTTCTGTGCTGTCGGTGGGGGTGATGTCCAAGTCACCGGCGTTGTAATAAAGTGTGGGATATTCGCTTCGTTTCCCTATAGGTGTCAAAGTACATTCCAAGTCTTTCCATAGGATACGGTAGAGCGAATCGCTTGTCACAGCAAGTCCTTCGTTCCGCACCTCTCCCGATATGATGGGGTAGAAAGAACGGAGCGCATATTGTTTTCCCTTTATCCATATATATTCGGATATGGTCTCTACGATAGCCTGGTCATCGGCTCTCAGATATTCCAACCACCATTGATTATGGTATTTCATATCATCCGTTATGAGCTTCTGGCAGTCGATCTGCCGGTATTTCTTGTCGTACACTTTCGGGAACATGTCGTCTTCATACTGAATCTCTATGCCAAGTTGTGTAAAGACGAAGTTCCGCGCTTTTTCATCGGTTATGAACTCGTAGATGGGGAATAGCTTGAAGTCTATCAGTTCCACATTGTTCTTTACGGGGTCTTGAAGATCAAGACGGATGGATTTATACCATTTGTCTACAATATTGTCGCCAAGCACGTCTTTTTCGCAATTGATGATTTCCGTTATGTAGGTCACATCTCCTCCACGCGCCGAGATGCTGCGCGACTGGCGGGTCGATGTCTGGCTGTAAGTATTGGTCTGTCCCTCTTCCATTTTGAATCCACACATGTTGAGGAATGAGGCTTCGGCGGCTACGGAAAGCGTTGTCTTGCTGTCTAAGGCAGCACGCTCGAAGGTGGAACAGAACTCAAGTTTTCCGCCCAAATCGGCATGATAGATGACATGGGTACCGTAAATGCGGAATAGTTCGTCCGTATATTCTGTAGCCTCGTCAAGATTGTCTTTTCCAATGGCATCACTGATTTTATTAATACAGTTTCGGAAGCCTTCGGTCAATATCTTTGGATTATCCCGTGCTATCTCTATCAGACTGTAAGGGTCGATATGTCGGGAAAGGGCTTTATAGTTGTTCATGATGGTGCAAAATGAGTAGGCATTGGTCTTGAGATCACTACGTGCATAGCTCCCCTCCACGTGTGCTTGGAAGAAACCGACATCCAGTCCCAATCCGGCATGGGCGGATAGCGACTTGAGGAGTTGTTCACTGTCTTTTCCTTCCAGAATGGTGGTTACCATATCGGGCGCGGAGTCATCCACGATACATGAGGTCTTGTTCTCCCGTTCGTACAGCCGCAAGGCAGGCAAGCTTATCACTTGGTCGCGTACGCTGTTGTAGCTTGCATATTTACCGAAGGCATCGTAGCCATAGCCCACACCGTATGAACGCATCAAGGCTCCCGAATAGGCTTCTCCCACCGTCTGGCTCAGGCTGCTTGCCTGACGCAAGGAGTAGGTGCGGATTATCGCGCCTTGCCGGTCAGTGAATTCAAGTTCACCGAGGCGTTCCTCTTGATAAGGATTTTGCTCCACTTCGATGGTGAGTGGCTCGCCGCTCCGTACGATAGAATCGGACAGGAATACAAAACCTTCCTTTGTCCGTATGCGGCATCCTTCCAATCCGGCCAGTCTCTCTGCCGTCAGAGTGTAATCAGAATATCCGCGTTTCAGGAGAATCTCATTTTCCGTTGCGATATGAACTTCATTCTCCTCCATTGGAACTTGAAAGCTCTCATCTTGGCAGGCAGTCAGTACAGCCAGGATAAGGATATATTGCAGCTTAAGAATTTTCATAAGGTTTTGTTGGCGTTATTTGTTAATCAAAAGTTTCAGCTACCATATAAATCGGTAAAAGCAAGGTAGCACAATCGGTGGAACCTATCGTTGCTAATTGATAATCTTTCATGGATATCCGGCTGGCTCTTCCTGATTTGGTTATTCTGGCAATATCGAGAAGGGAATCCTGTTTGGAGGTCATGTCCCGAATGGGGAAGACAATAGCTTCCGTGTCAAATTTATCATAAGAACTACCGGATAAATGGCGAAAAGCCCCTTTGCCCCATTTTAGTCCTAATAAATTGCTTAGATTGCCGGGATTTAGTTCGAAAAGAACCTTTTCGTTTCCGTTACATACTTTCATCAGACTGTTTATCTGATTGTCAGTGGGGAGATAATGATTAATGTCAGACCAATAAAATGCTTGATATAGATCGTTCGTTGGCTTGCACATGTGAAATTTATTGGCACCTTCGGACTTATTGAAAGGAACATAATCTGTATTATCTATAATATCTCTCTTTTGCAGGCTATAACTGGCTTCGAACCACATCAAGGGACCTACCTTAATTAAATAGAGCTTGTCGTTCTCGTCGTCTCCTGCGCTATATATTATCTTTTTAGATGAGGCCCGAAGAGGGTGTACGGAGGTTATCGAATGTATACTATCTTCTACGATGTATTTGTTGTTTTGTTTTGGGGGCATTATCTGTACGGCAGCGTTATAGAAATATAATTGTTTCAGCGATTTGCTATTTGCGTCGAACAAATGCGCAAATTGGGCATTGTCGTACCTGACAGAATCGTTGGGCTCATAGAGGCAATTATTGCCCAACCAGCGTACTGCACCCGGATGGTTATCCGCATCGCCTATGAAAACACCGCAATAAAAGTATGGTTTCTCTTCGATGAATGGGTAAGCTATTATGACGGCGTCATCACGACGAATGGCCGGCACATACTCCTTTACAAATATAAAGTATCTGTTTTTGTTGCGGGTATCTGCTTTCAAGGCACATGAACTTTGTCTTTGTAACCATTCCTTGCGTACAATATCTATTTCTATCCGGGCCGGTGTATCTTCCGGCTTTGGCGCCATCTCCGGTGAATTGGTATATTTGGAAAAAGCAATCTGCACCAATCTGCGCTTGTCGGGGTCGTTGATTATCTCGTATATGGGTATCAGACGGCATCCCACCATACCCACATTGTACTCTTTTCCGGTATCGGCGGGGTCAATGTTGAACGACGCCTGCCATTTCTTTATCTCGTCAGGGGTGATCTGGCGTTTCGCATTGACTGCTGCCTGCATGACTCCATGTGTCTTGGAGTCTCCGCCTACGCAAGTCAGGTCGGCCTTGTAGTCGATGCCTATCTCTCCTTGGTATGTATCGTATGATTGGCTGCTTTGTCCTTTGTTTTTTCCGAACACCTTCTTCGTGACGGTAGTGACCGAATGCTGCGTTTCGATGGAGGTCTCGCGAGTGATCGTTGTATGCAGTTCGAGGCTTCCCCCCAAGTCAGCAGATACCACCAAGTGGGTTCTGAATTTATTGAGAAAAGCGTAGGCGTTGTTTTCATTAAGTTCTTTCAAGGCTTTGCGGAATTCCTGTGAGTAGAGCGGGGAATCATCACTTGTGGCTTGGGAACGGAGCATACCTATATCAATGGTACGTGAGGAAATAATCTGCTTCAAGCGCACAAGACCGCACACCTCTTCGATAGTCTTGTTACGGTAGATGTCGGTCTGGGTATCCGAGATCTTTCCACAGCCTAAAAAGGTAGCCTTGCTATCCATGTTTCTTGTCAGCTTTCCAGCCAGTTCGGTGATGGTGGTACCGGAGAATATCTCCAGATCCTGATAGTGGCGACGGTCTTCGGAGATGATGGTGATACCTTTGGCTTCTTCCGCTTCCACCACCTTGTCATAATCCAATACCGGATTGTCGGAATAGCTTCCATCCGACGCATACTCTTTCATGATGTCATACCCATATCCCATACGGTGTTTTTTCTGCATATCTCCCGTCAGGGTGGCGTTATCCTCGTCGTTGTAGCCCGACTGACGGATGCGTACCTGCACCCTGTAAGTGTCCGGCTCCTTGGCATCGGCAATGGTAATGACCGCCACGCGGGCAAAGGGTTCCGTGTTCTCTCCCACGTCGAAACGTATATACTGCGACTCGCTCCCTTCCGTAGGCGTGAGGGTGAGCCATTCCGATTCGCAGGTGGCAATCCAGCCGCTGCCCTGACACTCCACATAGAACGCGTAATAGTCCGCCGCACTCTTGATGCGCCAGGGATTTTCGGGCACGGATATGCGGATGGGTCCTGAAACCAGTTCTTCGGGCAGGTCGATAAGTCCGTCATCATCATCGCGGCAAGAGGTTGTGGCGACGGCAAGGCACAACAGCAGGGTGAGAGGAAAGAGTAAACGTTTCAGCATCTTTGATTCTTGATTTATGAGTCTCTTATTTTCAGGCAACCGTCGGTTGCAATCTTCTATTTATCATCTTCTTTTTTATCCAAACTTCCTTCTTTGTCCACATAGGCTTTCAGTGCATCGTGGGCGGTCTGGTCGTTGATGAGCAGGTAGATGGGTACCAATTTCATGTCTATCATGACAGCTGTGGAAGGCTCCACGCTCTGTTGCCACGACAGCACTTGCTCGTTCTCCAATACACCTCCCGTCGCCAGGATGCAGACCTCGTTCACGTTGCCGCCACGTATGTTCACTTTGGCTTCGGTCTTCTCCAGGATATTCTTTTGGTCCTGGCTATAGTCCCCTTCGCCTTTGACGTCGATGCCGATACTGACTTTCAGTTTGAATTCGAGCGCGCCTCCGGCGGTCATACCGTCTTTCAGCAATGACTTGTCCACGGAGATGTAGTAGTCGAGCACGCACCCCATGACGGACTTGCTGATGAAGCAGGGTCCCACCTCGCTACAGAAGTCCTTGCAAAGTTTCTCGATGGTGGTCTGCGAATTGCCTGCCGCCTTTATGTCTTTGGTGAATTCCTCTACCTTCTGGATGAATCCCGGCGCATAGACTTCGTTTCTCAGTTCGGGTCTCTCGTTCACCAACGCCACCATGTTCATATAGTTAATTTCGCGCGTGAACTGGTAGCTTTTCAGCCGTTTCACGCCATATTCCTTGTCCTGCGTATTGGTAGACGAACTACCGTAGTGTCCCTTTACGTCGATGGCGAACGCATTGAAGTTCAGGTTGACGGAAGCGGCCACGGAAAGTTTTCTTGACAGGTCTTCTTGCGAAGTAGCGGTGCTCACCTCTTCTTCCACCTGCGGGTAATACTCATCGGTGATAAGATCATAGCGTATCGCCTGTTGCAGACTGTCGAGGCGTCCCAGGTTGAAGAGCTGCATATTGGTGCCCAGGCAGTAGTTAGAGTTAGGCTGATAGGAGTAGCCCGCCCCTTTATTGGAAGAAATCATTTTCTTAACGGCTTCCATATCGGGTGTAGCCTTTTGGCTGGCAGCACGTGTGAAGGTGCTTTCACCGTTGCGGGTAGCGGCTCCGTTGAGGTGCAGGGTGATGTTCCCCTGCCGGGCTTCGCTCCAATTGCATCCCACGTAGATGGGTATGAGGTCGGGACCTTCGCCTTCGGTGCGTAGTGGCGCCAAGAAATCTTTGTCCACTTCCAGTTTCCACGGACCTTCGGCATTTACTTTTATGAAATATTCGCCGTATTCCGAAGAAAGGTTGTCTACGGCATTCCCCCCACCGTCCACCAAGGTAAACGGAGAAGTTGCGGGAACTTCCTCTTCCACATCGGGATACTGCACGAACGACGTATCACTGCCGCATGATGTGATGCCGACTGATATCGACAAGGCAAGTATGCCTGCCGCTAAGTATTTTTTCTTAATCATGACTTCTATGTATGAGGTGAAGCAGGAAGGAGTGCGCTAAAACAGCTCCTCCTTCTTGCTATAGGTAATCTTACTGTTGCTTTTGCTCTTCCCCCGGCAACTTCGGTGGTACCGTCGCTATGCTTTCAAGATATGACTGCAAATAAGTTTTTGCCGCCTGGTCGGAGATGAGCAGATAGATGGGCACCAACTTCATGTCGATCATTACGGCCGATTTCGGCTCTATGCTTTGTTGCCAAGCCAGCAGGTCCTCGTTTTTGAGCGTGCCGCCGGTGGTGAGGATAGACACTTGGCTTACATCGCCTCCGCGGACGTTGATCTTGGCTTCCACATTCTTCACGGAATTCTTTTTGTTATCATCGTATGCACCGTCGCCCGTTACGCTTACCGAGGTCTGGAACTTGATATCCAGCGCACCGCTTACCGACATGGTGTCCGTCACTAAACTTTTGTCCATGGAGATGTAGTAATCGAGCACGCAACCCATTACCGACTTGCTGACAAAGCAAGGACCGATTTCATCTACAAACGATTTGCAATACTTCTTCACAGTCTCTTCGTTGATGGGCGTTGTAGCTGTCGCCTTCTTAATGTTGTTCGTGAAGTCGTTTCTCAGTTTTACGAATCCCGGTGCCAGCAATTTCGCTTCCATTTCTTCCGAACTTTCTGCCATGGCGATAATGTTCATAAAGTCAATTTCACGGGTGTACTGATAACTTTTCATACGCTTCACGGCATACTGCTTAGTGTTGCTGGTGCCGGATGAACTATTGTAGGCTCCCTTTACATCAGCAGAGAAAGCGTTGAAGTTCAAGTTGACAGATGCAGCTACTGACAGCTTGCTTGACAAACTTTCTTCTGAATCGGCAGTAGTCACTTCCTCTTCCACTACCGGATAGATTTCGTCAGTGAGGAACGTCACGCCTGTCGAATCGCTTATTGCCGCCAGACTCTTCATGTTGAAGAGTTGGATGTGCGTGCCCAAGCAGTAATTGGAGTAGGGTTGATAGGAATATCCCGCACCTTTGTTGGAAGAGAGCAGGTCTTTCACATCACTTGGGTCAAATTTGCTGGTCTGGTTGACAGTGGTTGTGGTTCCATCTCCTTCGGCGCGGGTGGAAGCGACATCGGCGCTATATAGTGTGACACCGCCTGTGCGCGCCGCTCCCCAGTTGCTACCTACCAAGAGCTTCACGCGGGCAGGACCTTCGCCCGATTTCTGGTCCAATGCCAGGAAAGGAGTCGTACTTTCCAGTTTCCATTTGCCTTGTGCCTTGATGTCCAGGTAATACGTACCGAAAGTACCGGGAAGGTTGTTTACTTCTTTGCCACTTTCGTTCACCAAAGCGAGGGTCGGCTTGTCGAAACCTGCCGTAACGTCTTCGTCCGGTGTCGCAGCTACAAACGTATTGTCGCTGCAAGATGTGCTGAGGCACATGCCGGCAACTAAAAGGCCTGCTGCTAAAAGATTGCTTTTCTTCATACTAAAACTTAATTTAATTGATTAATAATTATATAAACATATCGATCATTCATGGTGCCATACCGTTTTTTTTCCGGCTTCGTTCCGGTCATTTGATTTTGTCCCAATTGTTTATCTGCCTTTTTATCTCTTCCCTCACCTTACCGGTGAACAGTTCGGTAAACGCCACCAGCTTCACGTCAATCAGAGCCACATTGGCACTACCGACAATCATGCGGTCGTAACTGATGCTTTCCAACCAACCTTTATAGTCGGTTTGGCTGATGCTCCCCCCGGAGTTGAGTATAGATATCGCCTGCACATCCCCTCCCTTCACGTGCACATACTTGCGGTAGTGTTCCTTGATCTTTTTCATCGTCTCCACGTATTTCCCGCCTGCGTCCGCCTCGATGATACCTGCCAACGACGCTTCCAATGCCAGCTCGATGGTGAGGCTCTCGCTCAGCACGGACTTGTCTATCTCCATTTCGTAGTCGATGGAGCCTCCTAAGCAGGAGCGGGAAACGAAACAGGCCCCCCACTTCTTGAGAAAACGGGTGACTGCTTGCTCGTCTACCCTCCCCGATGATTCATTCATGTCCTGGAGCTTCTTCCAGTCCACATAGAAGCCTGCCGCAAATAGTTCCTTGTCGCCGGCCATGACATCGGCAAGCACATTCCGGTACTGAATGTCGCGGCTGTAAATGATGCGCTTGGTGCGGCTCATGGCAAACTGCGTGCTCTTTGCCTCAAGTTTGGAGTAGTCCACGCTACCGGTCAGCCCTGCCTGGAACACCTTCACCAGGTCCAGTCCGATGGAAGCATTGGCACTGATCTGCTGCGATATCTCCTCTTCGGTCTTGCCCGTCACGAATTCTTCTTCCACCATGGCTTCATTATCGTCCATCACGTAAAACTTCCCATTAAGCATCTGCTTGTAGTCCATGTGGGTGATGTCGAACACCTGATAGAGCATGCCCGTGCAGTAGTCCGCACTGACATCATAGCTGTAACCTGCCCCCTTCTCGACACTCGGCATACCGAGCAGTCGCGAAGCCCCGTTCTGTACCACGTTGACGGCAAACATCTTGTCGCTTCTTTTCAGGCAGACACTGATGGTGGCATAACGCCGTTCAGGCACGGGATTAGCTCCTATATTGACAGTGACATCGGTATTGCCGGTGCCTTCGGCCCTATTCACGGTGAGCCACTCCGCATCGACACTCACTACCCATTCGGCGTTAGAAGCAACGGAGATGCTGAATTCGTGCCCGTCTCTGTCTATCAGATAGTCCGTCTGATCCGGTATTTCCAACAGGAGTTCCATCTCGTCTTTGCTGCACGATGTCAGCAGGCAGAGAATTAGAAAGACGGAGGATGTTATCTTACTTTTCATTCGTCAATTCTTTTTTGCAGGTATTCCTTCATGTTGTTACGGTACACGGAACCGTAGTTCCTCTCATTATATATTTGTACGTGCGACCCGATAGTGGTGCGGAACAGGCTGTAGTAAAGCTCCCGCAAGGATATTTCCGGTCGGGCGGTCAGTTCGGACAACAGGGAATAGGTGAACCGGTTGCTCAGCCAGACACTCTTGTAAGGGATATCCGGTTTGGAGGTTTCCCATTCACCGGAGGCTGTCATACACATGATACCCGGTATGCCTTCGCACGCTTTCGCCACACTGCCTGCATAGCAGGTTTCCACAAGCCACAACATCTTACGGTATTTCCGCTGGCGGTGGAGGGTATCGAACAGTTCTGCCGCCTGCCAGTGACTGAAGTTGTCGACATCTCCCCACAACAGGTTGCCCTGCATGCCATGGCCGCTCCAGAACACGAGTACATTGTCCTGCTCACCGGATGAGACAACGTGAGGCAAACGGTCGCTACGTTTTCCACAGAAGATGTCCACGAGGTCGGCAGGCGATAGTTCGGATAGCTTGTAGTCGATGACCGCACCTTCGTAAACGTCTGTACCATCGGGGCTGATGTACACTTTACCGGGATCGAAGTTCGACGGGTGTCCAGCTATGTCGTCTTCTTCAATCAGAATGATGTGCTCGTCATCGTATCCCCGGCTTTTCAGCAGTTGGTAGAAAGCCAGCGCATCGGCCTGGTGACGATAGTTACTCCATCCGCGCGATGCTGCGATGACGACTGCCCAACGCTCCTTCAAAGCCGGGTATTCGGGCTCTTTCAGACCCGAATCGAATTCCTGCTCCTTTTCTTTCTTCCAGTTCCAGCCTGCCAGATTGGCATTGGTGCGGTGCGAACCGTCGGTTGTGTGATAATCCAGTACCAGGAAGTTTTTACGGTAAATCATCCAGTGGCAATAGGTACTGTGTAATACGTTGGTATATACGTTCTTGTCGAAAGCCAGCAACCCGCTTGCTCCGTTCAGACAGGTGTAGCTCTGGAATTGAATCCCTAACATCTTCACCCAAAGCAGCCCGGGCATCCATGCACCTTGCTGGTTGTCAGTATTCTCGTCGGATATCGTCATTTTTCTCAGGGACGTGTTCAGGTCGGTTCCACCGTTTACCTGGAGGTCGTAAACACCCATCAGTGTCAAAAAAGCGGCATCGTACAGGTAGGCTTCCCAGGTAGGTGCTTCGCCGAAGCGTACTTTATAGGCGATGTCGAAGCCTGTCTCCGGGTCGGCACATGTACCCACCCCCTCTATCTCCTCTGCCAAATCACCGCACGACTCAATGACGGAAGTCTGGAAGGCATTGTCCGAAAAAAGCAGGCGCGTAGCACTCTCCTTGTCATGTTGTTCAAGCATCTTTCTTACGTCCGCAGGCTTGCCCGGCACGCAGATAAGAGCTTCAGGTGAAGTGCTCAAGGCTTCGCACATGGCTGCTTCCGGTTGCCCTATAGTGTATTTCAATACTTTGTCTACGCTCACGCCCAACTCGTTGGCCTGGAATGCAAACCAATCAATGAATGTTTGCCCATAGATATCATCGGAAGCGATGAGGGATATACGACGACAGCCCTCTTCCAAGGCAATGCTGAGCAAAGTTTCACATTGGGAGATATCGGTCTCCACCAGTGACCATAAGAAGCCCTCCTGTGCATACAACCGTACCAGGTCAGCGGAAGAAGCGGTAGGGGCGATAAGCGGCTTGTGGGACACAGCACATTCACGGGCTATGATTTCCACATTCTGTGAGGCGTAAGGGCCGATAATAGCATACAAGTCTTCGCGGTAGGCAAGCCTCATAGCAAGTTGTTCCATATCTTCTGTATCCTCATTGTACCACTCTACGTCCAGTTGTACGCAATTCTCGTCACCAACCGTCAACTCGTAGATGGTCTCCTGAGCCCATGCCACGGTACGTTCGCACTTTTCTTTGGCGGAGGTGTCCGAAAGAGGCATGATGACCGCCACTTTGTATAGGTTTACCTTCGAAGGAGCGGGGGGCAGTATGGCAGCCTCTTCATCTGCCGACGATGAGCAACCGGAGAGCAGGCTGAACAGGCAACATAGCCAAAGGAATGTTTTTAGATATATAATGTGGATATCAAGGCTGTTTCTCTTCATATATCTGTTCTTTTTCATTAACGATTGGACGGTAGTATTCCACAAGGTCTTTATAGCTGGATTGGTATTCGTCAACAAGGGCAATATCAGCGTGCCCGCTACCTATGCCGTAAGTGGTATGCAGGTCGGGCAACTCCTTTTGTTCGTTCCATGCGGTGAGATATTCCGCAACAGCCCGATCGATATGTTTCACCGTCGAGAACACGATATGTGCAGAGTATGCTGAGAGGTTGACGTCCATACCAGCAGTATAGAACTTGTCAGGGTTTTCGCGCGAATAGCGATATACCCCCTGATTGGAGCCACCGGCTATAGGGTAGATGAAACGATGGGTCTCGGTCAGACTGTCGGTCAGCTCGTATGCTCGGGCCTGCATGGAATAGCCTTCATGGTTGTCGGAGATGTAGCAAGTGGATACGGAAGTCCCCCCGTTGTCAATAAATCCTTCGCTGAATCCTGTTATGCTCCGCTGTATGGACAGATCTTGCGCGTTGGCAGCGAGGACGGCGGCCTGATATGAAAAGAGGGAGGCAATGGAACCTGCTATATAAGATGCGCCATACATGTTGATGAGAAAGGTATGTATGGGTAGATCGGTGCCATTTGTTTCGAACAGGAGCACGTCGTCTCCAAATCCATCACGCAGTTTCTTGCCTTGCAACCATTGCCGGGTGGCCTCTTCGTATTCGTTACCTGCTATGATGGCAAGGCACTCTCCTTTTTTCGCAGAGTTTATGCCGTCAAGAGCCAAATTGAGCATCAGTATGCCTTCTTCCATATCTATAGGGGCGTAGAGCATCGTATAGAACCCGGCTTTCTTCTGCGCTTCAAGAATACCGGCCAGTACGAGGTCGTTATAGGCATGGTCTCCCAATGCGTTAACGGGAAAAATAACATACACGAACTTGTCGGGGGATTCTGGTGAGACTTCCGGAATCTCCTCTTCTATTTTGTCTTTATCATCGCAGCCTCCTGTCATAAGCAGGAAGCCTCCTGCCAGCAAGAAGTATATTAAATAAATAAGACCAGATTTGAGTATAGCCTTTGAACTTGTTTTCACCACCCTTGTCACTGATAAATGTTGTCTGCAAATGTAATAACATTTTATATGGCGGATGGTGACGTTTGAAATGCACTACTGACATTTGGTCAAAAAGTGGGCGACAATTAGTCCGTAGGAGGCTCCAAGGGCTGCTTTCCCTGTATATGCCTCTTATATTCGGAGGGTGTCATATCGTATGCTGCCTTGAACAGGCGCTGGAAGTGGCGGGTGTTTGAAAAGCCCGATACCTCGGCAATGGCCTGTATGGTATAATTGGGATGTTGCTTCAATTCTGTCAAGGCATGTTTCAATCTCAAATCTGTGAGATATTGCGAGAAGGTCATGTTGGTGTTCTCCTGTAGCATTTGGGCAAAGCGGTTTTTGTCAACAGAGAGCCGTGCTAACATATCTTGCCTTACTAGTTCGGGCATCAGATAAAGTTTTTCATCTTTGATAATACGTTCCATTTTTCTGAACAAATCTTTATTGATGGAATCTTCCCTTTCTTGTTCTTCTGCTACCGATATTTTACTTTCGTCTATTTGCCTATGCAGTTTTTCCAATTCCTCTTCATACGACATCAGGCTGTCCAATTTGCCTGCTATAAGTTGGTTTTTCTTTTTGATGGTATTTATATGGCGTACGGCAAGCCACAATAAAACCAAAGCCAATGCGAAGGCGCACCCCAACAAGGTCTGAATGATGAAAGAGTTGCGCAACTGTTCGTCTTTCTGACGGATGTGCCATTCTTTTTCTTGCAGTTTATAGATAGTGGCCAGTTCTGCCACTTCATTTTTCCAGTTACGGGCGTTCAGGCTGTCTTCTATTACCTGCATTCTTTGTTGGTATTGAAGAACTTTCTGAAAGTCGTTCATCCCCCTGTGTGCTTCCGACAAGTTACTCAATATTCCGATGAATTCCTGGCTTATCGTATCTGCTGTCAGTTCGGTTAGGTCTGTTTTTTGGTAATAATCTATAATTTGTTTATACTGCTTCATTGCCAGTCGGTAGGCTGTGATGTCTATGTGAGCAGCTTTATGCTTTGAGTATCGAGTCGCAGAGAATTTCTCAAAATGCGTTGAGGCCTTTTGTAGTATTCCCAATTGGGCATAGAGATAGGCTTGCTTGATATACAGGTAGCTTAGCTGTTGGTCTATGTAACCTTGTGGAATACCTTTTTGTTTTTTCATTTGGTTGATAAGATCTTCCCGTTTGTTAGAGATGGCAATAGCTTCATTATATTTTTGTTCTCCGGCCAGATAGTTGGTCAATTGTCCGTAGAAATAAGAGAGGGTAGGTTTCATACGGAATTCCTTTTCATTTTCCAGTAGCTGGATGGCTTGTTCGAAACAATCGTATGCTTCTTGTCTTTGGTTTAATGCATAATAGTTTTCTCCCATTGTAAACAAGAAATCGGCCTCGGTTTGTTTATGTCCGATTTCTCGGGAGAATTGGATGCCTTCCGTTAAGTAATGGATACTTTGTTCGTAGTTTGCCAATCGTTGGTATGCAGCGGCTATGCATGACATGGTTTGCAGGTAATACAGTCGTTCGCTACGCAATGCAGTATCCTGAAGGGCCTTCAAGGCGTAATTCACACTCATTTGTGGCTGCCTTTTTTGTGAATATGACAAACTTCGTTGGGCATTTATCAGGCATGGTTTTTCCAGTTTTCTATTTTCCATTACATCCAGCAACTTTAAGGCGCTGTCCGGAACAGCAACGTGTATTTTCATGACGTGTTTCAGTGTGTGGATGGAATCCGGAGCAGTATTGGCCTTCATTCCGGTCGGTACAAATATAAATAGTATACCTATGATTGATAATTGTAAAAAGACATTTTTCATTGTGAATAATATTATATCGGATTGTTTATAAAAATCAGGTGTGAATTGTTGCTCCGTCCAGTAGTTTCATATGCGCGTTGCACTATCGGATGTCGTTCTTCCACGTAAGAAGAGCTCAAACGGGAAAAACGTGCTTTGATTTCGCAAGAGATATGTTTTTTGTATTTCTGCAAACAATTCCTAATTACTGTAACTCTCGTTGGGCTTATTCAAATCAAACATCGGGCTGAGGTGCCGGACATTATTACCTTTACGGCCGATTACCATACCCTGCAACTCAATATAATTCTGCCGGTAGTCTGCCGCTTTTTCTTTGTCGCGACTAAGAGAAGGGATCGCAATCAGAGACTTGAGGACTCCGGTTGCTTCAGAAACCATTATAGGTATATCGTAAGTCATATCTTTCTCAAATAAATTATTAAAATGCAAATTTATGAATAAATCTTAATATATGCTTAATTTACATTTGGCAAGTTTGTAATTTGCGGGTGATATTACAACCACCCTTCTTCATGAATTCAATATTCAGGATTGTTTTTTCGCTATAAAACCACAGTTTAAAAAAATGTGTGTAACAAGGTCTAAAGAAAAAGTTAAGGAAATACGCGTCTGCGCGCATGTATGCGAGTGATGAATGAATTTCTCGAATGAATCTCTCAACACAAAAAAATAGGGAAACCTCCCGGCCTCCCTATTCGTATTGTTAACTTTAATATTAAATGCAGAGTATATCTCCATTTAATGCCTTTATGCCTTAGCGGATGGTTTTCAAACCTTTCATCTCCGCTTTATCAGCCTCTTTGATGCTGATGGCAACGCCACCGCTGGCGGCTAATTTCTGTTTCAGTACACTCTTAGGTGTCACTACTACCTTACGTATACGATAGCTTTGGGGATTGGTGTCCCAATCTGCATCCTTGCCATCTTCGTAAATGGTAGCGATATATTGTTTTCCTTCCGGAAGCCAGGAGAAAGGAATCGTCGCCGTACGACTATTCTCATCAGTAATGCCGCCAACAAACCATTCGTTTTTACCTTTTGCCTTGCGGGCTACGGTGATATAATCTCCCGGTTCGGCTTCTAGGTACCAGCTATTGTCCCAGTCTACCGCAACGTCTTCAATGAATCGGAAGGCATCCGGAAAACGGGCGTAATTGGAAGGCAAGTCGGCTACCATCTGGATAGGAGAAGGCATGGTCATGTAGAGTGCCATTTGCTTCACCAAAGTGGTATGCACACGTTCGTTGGGTTTCTCACCGTTGTAATAAGACAGTCTTGTCTCGAAAATACCCGGGGTATAGTCCATCGGACCACCTTTCAGGCGGGTAAAAGGCAGAATACAGGTATGATCGGGATCATTGCCACCCATTGTTTCGAACTCTCCGCCACGGGCAGATTCCTGAGCCAGCCAGTTAGGGTAAGTACGACACAAACCGGTGGGGCGTACTGCCTCGTGGCTATTAACCATTACTTTATAATCAGCAGCGCGACGAGCTACATGGATGTAATGGTTGTTCATCCATTGGGAAGAGTGGTATTCATTACGGGGGATGATATAACCTACGTAACCGGTTTTCACAGCATGATAACCATTGTCTACCATGAACTGGAAGGCCTCATCCAATTGGCGTTCGTAGTCGGCAGCATTGGCGGCTGTTTCGTGATGCATCACCATTTGCACGCCTTTTTCTTTGGCGTAACGTTGCAGCTCTTTAACGTCGAAGTCGGGATAGGCTTTGTTGAAGAGGAACTGACGATCTTTTCGATAGGAAGCCCAGTCTTCCCAACCTTCGTTCCAGCCTTCTACCAGTATTCCGTCGATGCCATGGGCGGAGGCGAAGTCGATATATTCCTTCACATGGGTGGTATTGGCGGGGTGATGACCATTGGGTTCCAGTTTGGCATAATCCGTAATGCCGGGCTTGGCCTGGTAGAAATCACTATATGCCCAGGTCTTTCCTTCGCCTGTGAACATTTCCCACCACACGCCGACGAATTTCATCGGACGAATCCAGGAGGTATCTTCATATTGGCAAGGTTCGTTCAGATTATAAATCAATTGAGAAGCAAGAATGTCACGGGCATCATCGCTAACAATAACGGTACGCCAGGGAGACAGCACGGGCAGTTGCAAGTAACCTTTCTTACCTAATTTATCGGGAGTCAGGTGGGCACTTAATTTAAACTGCTTATCATCTACATTTAGCAACATACCGGCATAATCCACTAAAGCAGCTTCATGGATATTCAGGTAGATGCCATCTTCGCTTTTCATCATTAACGGGGTTTGCACTGTCAGGCCGCCTTCGGCTTTAGATTCATAAGATTTCTTAGCAATTCTTTTCTCCATATCCACTGCGATGTCCGATAGAGGGGCGGTGGTATAGGCAAACTCGTTGGTATCATAGTCACCGGGGATGCAAAAGGCTTTATGATTTCCCGTGAGATTGAATTCGGTTACTTCATCTTTTACGGTGAGGTAGTTCATCTTGCGTTGCAAAGGCAGTTCGTAGCGAAAGCCCAGACCATCATTGAACAGACGGAAACGGATATTTAGGATACGTCCTGTTTCCGGTTGTTCTAAGGTGACGGTCATTTCGTTATAATGATTCCGTACCCGGTTGTACTCACCCCAAACGGGATTCCAGTAGTTATCAACAGAAGCACGTTCAAGGTTTGTTTGTTTGAATCCTCGGGTCAGGTCGGCTTCTTCCGTCAGGAGACCTAAACGACCGGAAGTTAAAACGGGTTTGCCTTTATAGTCCAGCCGGTATGCCGGAACGCCGTCTGCCTGCTCCATAAACTCCAAAGACAGGTTACCGTCAGGAGAAGTGAGTTGCTGGGCCGAGGCGAACGAACCGAGGCAAAGGAAAAAGGCAATAAAAAGAGAATGTTTCATATTCTATTATGGTTTTAGTATTATACATAAACTGATAATTTACAAGACGAACATTGAAAGACAGAACTATCCCAATTCCCAAGAGGAGGAGAATTAAGTTACTCCATATTATAAATACTTCGTAATTATATCGAACTTGATAAATTATCATTCATATCATCATATTATCAATACTTAAAGATTCGATACTGATAAGGGCACAGGCTCAGTTCTGCTTCCAGCTTCTCTTCTGTTCCGCTATACATATCTTTACTTGGATGTCCGTTCCACTCTTGCGGAAGCGTCACATTTACTTCACGATTACGTACATTTACAGCAACCAACACACGATCTTTACCATCCTGTTTCTCAAATAGTAGCACATCGGGTTGCGGGTATGTTGTCAATCCCCCTTTACGGATAGCCGGATACTCGTTGTAAAGAGCCATCAGACGACAGTATTCCTGATACAGTTCACTGTTCCCGGTCCAATCCACCGGAACATACGTAAAGAAGTTGATAGCTTCGGGATAACCCGCCTCTTGTGAACCATAAATCAATGCTCCTCCATGCAGATAAGTAGTCAGCACGAAAGCTGCCATAGAGCCGCGCATATCTCCGAATTCTTTAATAGGCGACATCTTTGCCGACTCATCATGATTGGTGGTAAAACGCAGTTTCACTTTTCCTACGGGGATAGTATCATACTCCGCCTTATCCGTAGCAAACAGTTCCTGTGCCGGAGCATCTTTTACGAATACATCGCGAAGTGACTCCAGAAAGTCCCAGGAATAATTCATATCGAAACCTGCATCAAAGTGATCGCGTCTTTTCCCTTCAGCCAGCATCAGCAACGAACGCTCGGGGATGGCACGCAAAGAATCGAGCGCCTGTTTCCAGAAGTCGAAAGGAACAAAGTCCGCCGCATCGCAACGGAAGCCATCAATGCCGATTTCAGTAACCCAAAACTTCATGGCTTCAATCATTGCCAGGCGCATCTCCTGATTATCAAAGTTTAAGTCAGCCACATCCTTCCAACCGGTTCCGGCAGGAAAGATTATGTTTCCGGCCTCATCCTGCGTATACCATTCTTTGTTGGCAATCCAAGCATTGTCCCAGGAAGTATGATTGGCTACCCAGTCGATAATCACATTCATCCCCTTCTGATGGCAAGTGGCAACCAAGGCCTTAAACTCATCCAGTGTACCGAACTCCGGATTCACTCCTTTGTAGTCCTTCACACAATAGGGGGAATTCACAGATTTCTCCTGCCCCACTTCATTGATCGGCATAAACCACACCACGTTGATTCCCAATGCCTGAATGGAATCTAAGCGACGCTCCACCGCCTTGAATGACTTCTCAGGAGCAAACACTCGCGGATTGACCTGATACATCACCACATCTTCCACAGCAGGCAATGCCGCAATTTCCACCGCCGCTTCGCCCTGCCGCTTACCTGTACAGGCAGCAAGCAGACACAGCAGGCTTACAACAAATATATATTTCTTCATATTATCCTTCTATTTTCCAGATGTAATATTGATAGGGCTCCAACGTAATCGTTCTTGGCAACACGGTGCTTTCTCCGGTCCAGAGATTCTTCGCACTATCCCCTACCCGCTCCATAGGCAGATTCAATCTTTCCTGATTACCACTGGTATTTATCAGTACCAGTATCTTTTCCGTACTGGAGATACGATAAGAGCATATCGCTTTACTCGTCTGATAAAGTTTGATCTCTCCATTCTGTAAAGCAGGAGAATTGCGATACAACTGCATCAGTTTGGTATAATCCGCCTGATAATCGGCATTAGAGTTCCAGTCCATCGCCTGATAGCCAAAGAAAGAGAGGGCCTTGTCATAAGCCAGTTCCTGCGAACTATAAATCATTGGGCAGCCACCCATAGAAATAGAGGCCACAAAGGCTGAGAAAGCACCTTCCTTGGTTTGATAAGCCTGCACGGGCGATTTCTCGGAAGCCATATCATGGTTGGTGGAATAACGCATAAGTAACCGTTTATCTGTTACCGAAGCAAGCTCACTACGATGTGTATCATACAAATTAGCCACAGAAGCGCTTCCTGCATATACATCCTGTAGTTTATAAGCGAAGTTCCAGGCATACAGCATATCAAAGCCTGCATCGTAGAGTGCGGTTTGTGAACCTTCGGCCAGCATCAGCAAGGTACTTTTGGCGGCACGAAGCTTCGTGATAGTTTCCTTCCAAAAGTCATTGGGCACACCTTCGGCATGGTCGCAACGGAATCCGTCTATGTCAGCTTCGGTCAGCCAGTAAAGCATAACCTCCTGCATGGCGGCACGCATGGCAGTGTTGTCATAATTCAAATCAGCCACATCGTCCCAACCCATTCCGGGGGGAGAAACAATATTGCCGTTGGCGTCCTGCGTATACCAGTCCTTATGTTCCGTAGTCCAGGCATGATCCCAGGCGGTATGGTTAGCTACCCAGTCCAGGATTACCAACATACCTTCGGCATGGGCCTTCGTGACTAATGCTTTCAAATCGGACAGTGTTCCATAGGCAGGATTAATAGCCCGATAGTCTTTCACACAATACGGAGAACCGACAGCATTCTTTTCACCTTGCTGGAAAATGGGCATGAGCCAAAGAACATTGGCTTCCAGCTTTTTGATACGCGGCAGTTGGGCAGTCAGTCCATTCAGTGCTTGCGTTTCACCGAAGAGTGCCGGATTGGCTTCATAAATCACCATTCCGTCTGTAGTAACGTCATCTGCGGGAGGCGGCATGTCAGGATCATCATCCGAACTGCATCCGGTAAAGCTCAACAGCAAAAGGCTGGAGCACAAAATCTTAAGGATATCCTTTATTCTCATATCTATTTAATTAATTGAGATAGTATAAGTTATAATTTCAAATAATCTGTTTCAAGCAATGAAACTAAGAGTTTCTCGGTGTGAAACAGAGAGTTTCAAGTAATGAAACTACTTGTTCCAAGGCATGAAACAAACGGTTTCCCATCTTGAAACTCAAAGCATCTTAGGGCTTGGGCAATTTTTCATAAGAAGTAGCTGTGATAGAGAAGTAGATATCTCCTATCAATACTGTATACAGCCCGCCATCTTCTATTTGCTGTCCGCCTCCATTGTTATTGAAAATCAGATTCGAATACTTACCTACGTGCTCCGATAAATCAAAGTACTTATATGTAACACCATTGATCTCCCTCGTTCCGGTTACTTGTATGCCCGGCCAACTGTCGCCAATTGCAGCGTCGCCCCAGCCATAGAGAGTCAAAGCTTCCCAACCGGAGTTATCCTGTACATACACGGTGCAATCTTTTATTTCACTACAACCCGCTTCCGAGATGCGGAGATAGTAATCGCGATCTATCGTCAGATTATAGTCTTTCAACTGATTTCCAACGCCGTTATCATTGAATATCAGGTTGATATTCTTATTTGTGCAAGCCGGTGTCAAATGGAAGCACTTATACGTTGTACCGTTGATTTCCTTCGTTTCTGAAACCTGTATGCCGGGCCAGCTGCTACCAATAGCCGCTTCTCCATAGCCATACAGCGCCAACACATTCCAACCGGTATTATCCTCCACATAAAGGGAATAACTTGTACCGTGTGTTGCAGGATCTATCTCCTCACACTTCTCAGGAGTTATGCTGAAATAGAAATCGCGGCTGAAAGTGATGTTCTTTACGAAAGACAGCACGAGTCCCGGATCGTCTTCCTTTTTGTTATTATTAAATGTCAGCTTCAGACTCTGATTCATCAATTCCACATCGGTTTCAAAGTATTTATAAACTACTCCGTTGATTTCCTTCGTTCCGGCAGGTTCGAGTCCCGGCCAGTCTTCATTGTTATCACCTGCCCCGGAGATGTAAAGTGCCAGATCTCCCCAACCGGACTGGTCATCCACATAGATGCAATAACTTGCTTCCGGGTCTATCTCTTCAAAGCCTTTATCGGTAATGCGGAAGTAGAAGTTTCTGTTGAGTGTCACCACCGGACCGTCAAACTGCTTTCCATCATTATTATTGAAAATTAGATTCACACCTTCATAACCATCCAGAGCTTTCCCCATATCGAAGTATTTATAAGTAACCCCATTGATCACTTCCGTACCTTTCACCGCAATACCCGGCCAAGCAGGTGTTACATCACCGGCACCGGCCCAACCGTACAAGTAAAG
This sequence comes from Bacteroides sp. 14(A), assembly GCF_000526555.1. Lineage (NCBI taxonomy): Bacteria > Pseudomonadati > Bacteroidota > Bacteroidia > Bacteroidales > Bacteroidaceae > Bacteroides > Bacteroides sp. 14(A). The sequence continues at coordinate 251,862 of NZ_JAGH01000002.1, forward strand.
ATTATCCCAACCGGACTTATCAGCCACATAAACCACAAAGCCATCATGTCCTTCTTCTTCCGTATTAAAGTAAGCCTCCCAGCGGTCTACCCATACATTGGTACGGGTTCCCACCTTTACATCCAACTGATGCACCACAGCTTCATTCTTCACCGAACGTTCTTCACCTTTCGAGGCCGATACGAAGTAGAAGCCGTCTGCCAGCGTCTTTCCATCTTTGAAAGTAGAAGGTAGCAGATAGATTCCCCACTTGGACTCACTACCGGTAGCTTTCTCCAACTGCCATTCCAGATTACCTACAGCAGCTTCGGCTCCTCCGTTGAAGTCGCCCACAATGTAGTATTCGTCATCGGCAGCACTGCCTTTCGGCATGATGACTTCCAGTAATATAGCGTTCGCCTTGATTTCGAACTGAGGCAGTTCATCATCGAATATAATCGTATCTGTATCGTCGCACCCGTTGAGCAGAGCAAACAACGGCAACATAAACAGCCAATAAATTATCTTTTTCATGGATTTTCTGTTTTTGAGTTATTTATAATTCGGGTTCTGTATCAGTCCTTGATTGACAAGCAATGCAGAAGCAGGCAACGGATACCACTCATATTTACGATCACGCTTGGCGGGATAAAGTTGACCATTGTCCGTGGCACGTCCGAAGAACCACCACTGGCCTTGCGTGAATTTGTCGAAACGACGCAGGTCTGTACGGCGGCGGCGACCTTCATTCAGGAATTCAACACCCCACTGACTCAACATCCAGTCCATATCGAAAGCAGTGAAGCCACGGCCCGGTTTGTCTTTCACGTCTGCCCAGTCGCCGGCACTGAAGTAACGTTTACGTACTTCGTTCACCAGTTCTTTGGCCTTGTCGGCTTGTCCGGCACGCATTTCACACTCTGCCAGCATATAGTACACTTCGCTCAGGCGGAATTCCACTTCATCGATGTTCTGAAAGTCGATGGCTGCGGAAGTAGGATATACCGGATACTTCACCAGACGGAGGCCGGAGTTCGTCTCACCCCAACGCGGTGACATGACGGTTTCCAGGTTGCGTCCGAGGTTCATAAACGTACCTACCTGGTCTACATACGCCAAGTCTTGTCCGTCACGGTCGGCATCGGCTTTCAAGGCTTCACCCTTACCATAGTTAGCTTTTATGGTACCTTTCAGGAAGATACCGCTGTAGCCGTTCTTCTTATCATAATTATAGTTCTTTTTACGGATGTCGCGGTCGTCGAAGCGTTCGTAGACTGCACCCAGTTTATCACCGTAAGCCGCATCGAGGAAGCAGGTAGCTCCCTGTGTACCTCCCAATTCATTCACCGTTCCCGCATTGTCATACGAAGGAACCAGACAAGTACAGTTCCAACCACTCTGACTGTAAGTGCCTCCAAAATAATCCCAGATATTATAAGGATAGAAAGTCATGCGCATCCATCCCATATTCAGTTTACCGTCTTCGCAGGCAAAAGCCATGATGACTTCGGGACATTCCGTATTATTGATAGAGTAAATATCGCGGTAATCCTTTGCCAATTCATATTTTCCATATTTACCGCTGATTATTTCACGGCACAGTTCGGCACATTCGGTATAGTGGCTTTCTTTGATGAACACTTCGGCATTCAGCAACAGACGGGCCTTGATCATACGGTTCACGGCCTTGTTCATGCGGTTCACCTGATTTTCTACCATTCCTTCGTAGCAATCATCCAGCTCGGTAGCAATGAAGTTATAAATCTTCTTGCAACTTGTATCGAAGTCCGGGTCGGCAGTGGGTGGCAATTCACCGTCTACGGTGGCCGGTTCAATATTCAGCGGCAATGCACCACCCCAGATTTCAAAGATATTATAATAAGCCCAGGCACGAAGTGTACGTACTTCGCCTTCATAAGCTTTCAGTTTCTCATCAGTCATCTTCAGGTCGGCAGAAGTTAGCTTTCCCATATCAGCCAATAAGGTGTTACACAGGCCGATAGTGGTCCATGCATTCTCCCAGGCACTACGGATAATCTTAGCATCGGGAGTCCAGTTCTGAATGGAGAAGATAAACTTTTCACCTTCATCATATCCCCACTGACCGCCATTCCATACACGCCAGGTCACCTGATCGGCAGGAAATTCCTGCATGTACCAGAAGTATTCGGCATAACTGGTAGCACCTGTGGAATAAATAGTAGCTACCGCACTCTTCACACTATTCTCGTCCTGATAATAGACACCGGAGTCTACACGGTCGAACACTTCTTCCGTAAGGTCGAAGCAACCGCTCAATGAACAACCCAGAATGATTGCCAACAGACATTTATATTTCAGATATTTCATAATTCTTTTCTGTATTTAGTTATTAAAGGAGTTGACAAGGCTTCAGGCGACAAGTTGACAAGGGGAAATGACTCTCTTACTAAACGAAACTATTATCCTCGTTCCCTTGTTAACTGCAACCTTGTTAACTATATCTATTTGAAACGGATATTCAAGCCTACGCTCAACTGAGTAGCCGAAGGATAGGCACTGTTCGTATCTACACCCGGAGTCAGTCCGTTGATGGCAACGGCTGAGGGATCGTTACCGGAATAACCGGTCAGCGTAAACAGATTCTTAGCTGTCAGATAAACTCTCATACCTTTGATGAACTTGTTTTCTTTCGGAGTGATGGTATATCCCAGAGTCAGGTTATCCAGCTTAAAGTAATCACCCTTTTCAAGGAAGAAAGAAGAGATTACACCGCCACCGGTTGTAATATCCGCATCTTTTCCATAAGCATCGCGCAGCACATTGTCCGTACCGCAACCTTTCAGACCCATTCCGTAACGACGCATATTGAAGATTTCAAAACCGAAAGCACCGTTGAACATCAGGCTCAGGTCGAAGTTCTTATAACGGAGCGTATTACTCCAGGAAAGATAAGAGGTCGGCGTACCATTACCGATATGGCGTTTGTACTTCACATCTGCCTTGGATACAGGAACTTTTTCGCCTTCATCGGTATAAATCATCATATCGCCATTCTCTACACCGGCATACTCGTAGCCATAGAACTGGCCGATCTTGCTGCCTTCTTCCACGCGGAAGAAGTATTCACTGGTACCTACACCCGGCTTCTGATACAGTTCCACATAAGAAGCTTTGTACAGGCTGTTGGAGAGTTTATCCAGTTTCGTAGTGCCGTAAGAGTAGTTGATACCCGTTGTCCATTCTACGGGAGTTCCTTTGAAAGCGTCGCCTTCCAGAGAAACTTCGATACCACGATTCACAGTGGTTCCTACGTTTACCAGAATTGTAGAGTAGATGTAGGGAGGCTGTGGAGCCGTATAGTTATAAAGCAAGTCGCGTGACTGGCGGTCGAACCATTCAACAGAACCACGCAATCTGTTCCACAAGGCAAAGTCAACACCGATGTTCATACTGACACTCTTTTCCCAGCCCAGTTTGGAATTGGCATTCACTGAAGGAGCATAACCTGTTACCCAGGCACCGTCCATCAGATAGGTATCCGTAACATTCAACTGGGCATTTTTATGAGAGCCGTAAGTGGCTAATGACTGGTAGCAATCGAAGTCCGAACGACCTGTTACACCATAGGAAACACGGGGTTTCAAACTCTGAACGATGTTTTGGTGGTCTTTCAGGAAACCCATATTCGCCATTTCCCAGGCAAGGGAAAGAGACGGGAAAGCACCCCATTTATGATCTGCACCGAATTTCGTAGAGCCTTCGTAGCGGATGGAAGCGGAAGCAATCAACAGATTCTTCCAATTATAGTTGATACGTCCGAAGACACCGATCAGTTTGGCAAGAGATTTACCAGTACCCATACTTGCTTTTCCTTTGGCAAGGTAAGAACCGCTTCCAAGATTATTCCAGAGAATATCATCGAAATTGAAATCACTGTTTCCGGCTTGCAGGCGTTCCCAGGTGGTTTGCTCATAATTGTAACCTACCATTGCCTTGAAGTTGTGATCACCCAGATCCAACGAGTAGTTACCCAACCACTCCAGGCGGGACGTGTACCACTTCTGGTAAGTCACTTCTGCACGTCCGTTATAACCGTTCCAGTAAGATTCACCGGCAGTGGAAGGGGTATAATAGTGTTGTTTCAGATCGTTGTAGTGCAAAGAGTAGCTCAATGAAGTATTCAGCATTTGCTTTTCCGAACGGATCAGGTTGACTTTTACCTCAGCAGTACCCAGCAGGTAAACACGCTGACCGTTATTGTCGATTTCTTTCAGTTCCTGCACCGGGTTGCGTGCTCCGGTAGGAGAAGTAGGCTGGAAGTAAGTTCCATCCTCGTTATACAAAGGCATGGTAGGGTTCATGCTCAGGGCAGTATCGAACATACCGTCGTTACCCCATACTTCATTCACGCGACGGGCGTTGAGTGAACCGTTCAGTTCTACGATTCCATCCATCATACGCTGGTTCAGGACGAAGCGTCCACCGAATTCTTCACGACTGCTGTTCAGATCGAGGCCGGTTGCTTTCTTATAATTAAAAGAAGCGCCGTAGTATCCGTTCTTGGTACTGCCGTCGATAGAAAGATATTGGTTGTTATCATAAGAGAAATCACGCAGCAAGAGGTCATACCAATCAGTAGAATACCCATAATCCGTTGCACGACGGGAACGACGGAATTCGTCTGCACTCAAAATATCCGGACCGCTCTTTGCCAGATTCACACCGAACCAGCTGTCGTAAGTCACTTGGGCACGTCCGGCTTCTCCGGCTCCCTTACGGGTAGTGATTAGGATCACACCATTAGCACCGCGTGTTCCGTAGATGGCAGCAGAAGCGGCATCTTTCAGTACGGTCATCGACTCAATGTCCTGTGCTGCCAGGTTGCGAATATCGCCACCTGCCACACCATCAATTACCACTAACGGGTCATTGGATGCCGAAATAGATGTTGCACCACGAATCTGAAGAGAGGAACTTGCATTCGGATTGGCTGCCGCCGTATTGTTTACGGTCAAACCGGCAACTTTACCGGTCAGCATCTCCATCGGATTGTTCATGGAACCTTGCAGGAACTTCGATCTGTCTACCTGCACAATGGAACTGGAAAGTTCTTTCTTGCTCAATGAGCCGTAGCCCACCACAACGACTTCATCCAGTGCCTGAGCGTCTTCTGACAGCACTACATTGATTTCCTGACGTCCACTACAGGGGATCTCTTGTGTTTTGTAGCCAATAAAGGAGAAAACAAGGACGGAAGAAGGCTTCACACCCGACAAAGTATAGTTACCGTCAATATCGGTAATGATACCATTAGTTGTACCTTTCACAGTTACGTTAGCACCAATTACAGTTTCACCCGTGGTATCCGTTACTTTTCCTTTCACGGTTAAATCCTGGGCAAAGGATGCCACTGCAAAAAGTAATCCGGCCATAAGAAGAAGAGACCGGCACAAACATAACTTTGTTCTTTTTACATTCATACTATTAGTTTTTAGATTAGCAATCATTCTGTTCACCTCCACAGGTTGAGGCGACAGTGCAAATGTCTGTAAAAAGAAGGGGGAAAGAAAAGAAGACTAAAGAAAATCTAGATTAACAAAAGGATCAAAATATTATATATCAGCGAGATAAAACAAATAAAGGGCGTTAAAAAACTAAATGAAAACAAAGGAAGCAGAATAGAAAAAACGGGATTTTGGGTTCATTTCGGAGGGGGTATGAATTAATTCACCACAGATTAACACAGATTTCCACAGAATTTTATTTCTCTGATTTTAATTGATTAAACTCTGTGAGAATCTGTGTTAATCTGTGGTGGGCAAATTCATTACTATACCATATAGCTCACTAACCAGCAAAAGACCCAATCTTCATCACCTCTTCCTCAAAATTATCACGGCAAAGAGAACGATTCTTCAATTTGGAACGATAGGTATAAATAGTAGTAATGGAATAACGCAGGAAGCCTGCAATCTTGGCACTGTCCGTAATTCCCAAACGAATTAAGGCAAATATACGAAGTTCCGTTGTCAGCCGTTCATCCTGTTTAGGAATAATTCTTTCTTCTTCCGGCAACAACTCATTAAAGCGTTTCACAAAATCAGGGAAAATACTAAGGAATGAATTATCGAAGTTTTGATAGAATTCTTTCAGTTCTTCATCGATGAAACGGGACGATTTCAACGTTTTATAGAGTTCTTCCACCTTCCCCGAAGCTGCCTGTTTGTTAAGCATCCGACGGTATCCCTCCAACTTGTCAATGTATGTGGAACACAATCCCATAAATCGGCCGACATACTCCTCCTTAATATGATTAGCCTCCGTCAGTGAATCATTCGTTTCGTGCTGTCTCTGATTTACTTCGATCAATCTTTCATTCAGAAGTTTCAGCTCTTCATTCATTGCCAGCAAATCCTGTCGCGCACGGGCCAGCTTCTTCACCTGACGAATTACATACCAGACCGCACATGCCAGAAATAGCGTCAGCAAACTGGTAACAACCAGGAAAATCTGTAACACCTGCTGATGCTTCTGTTTCTCCACCTGATAGGCATGGTCTATGACCGGGAGCATCCTTGAAGCCTGCACATTCCGGAGACGGGCATTATAGAAATTGGCATCTTCCATGCTGCGCTTCATATAAACATCCGCCCGTTGTAACTGCCCCTCTTCATATAACAGTTCCGCCAATGCACGCAAGGAATTATTCTCTTTCACCACACCACGAATATCGGCAATTGCACTCTTTATCAAATATTCTTTTTGCTTTTCCCGCTGTCCCGTACTCTGATAGATAAAGGCAAGAATAGAGGTCACCACTGCATAATCCCGTGTATCCGGTGAAAGTTTTTGATGATAAACTTCCAACATTTCAATGGCTTCCTCTCCTCTTCCTTGTTGCAGAAGTTCGGGAGTATAAGCTATGACATACTGATAAGACCCCTCTTCTACCATCTGCAATACAGAGTCGCGGTAGATATACAGGTTATTCAGATATTCAATCTGATATTCGTCATCCATCGCATACTCTGCATGATAGAGATAAATATCTTCAAAAGTGATGTAATATTCAATGAGTTGGTCTCTGGAAAGTTGCTTGCTATCTATAGACTTCAACAAGGCCACGCCTTCTGCATACAGACCTGTCTTTCCCAAGATACTTGCCTTCTTCAGTTTGGCCTCATTCAGCCACTCTTGATTGTTGTGCTGAAGGGCAATCTCGATATTGCGATTGATATAATGTCTTGCTGAATCGCAAATATACGCTTCATATTCATCAAAAAGTTGTTGATTGATATGGTACTCATCAAATGGAGAAGTACTTTTACAAGTCCGGAAATATTCTTTAATCTGATCAATGCGTTTCAGTCTGGCCTGCTCATATTGAGCGGTGTTTTCAATTGTCCTGTCCAGAACTACCAGTAAAGAATCTATTTTCTCCTGCGCTTGCAGAAGGCAACAGAACAGCAAAGAGATTACAAAAAGCAGGTACCGGTCTTTCATGCTTACAAACGTTTACGAACAGGACAAAGATATAAAATCCTACTATAATAACCATCTTACCAGTTCGTTTTTAATAAATCGTCTCAGCTTTGAAGAGCATATATACATAAAAGGGACGCTGCATCTCGCGGCGTCCCATCTATCTTAGTTAGTTTTTATAAGAATTTGAGAGAATTGAAACTTCACAGCCTCAATTTGTTGTTTTAATAAAGCACACTAACTATATTTATGTTTAAAGCAAATGAAAATGTTATTCTTAAAAGCAAATGAAAACGTTACTTCTTCAGTTCCACCTTCTTGTCTATCCGTTGCAGACTATCCAGAATCTGTTGTTCATGGGTAATCGTCACGTCTCCCGAGAGAGCTACCGAAGGTGTGGTAATTTGTTTGCCTATCGTATCGGCTGCGGCTACTTCTTTTATATCACTATAGAATGAATGTTGCATCACATTCCCTAATGAAAGTACCACTGCCACTACTGCGGCGGCCTTGAACAGCGGAATGAAACGTGCGGTAAGCGTCAAGCGTTTTGCCTTCACCACCGGAGTCTCCACTTCTGCAAGCACACGGGCGTCGAAATCTGCTCCCAACCCCACTTCTTGTTGCAGTTGCTGATATACGAACAAATCTTTGTAGCGAAGCAAATGCTCCGGAACGTCGCTTCCGTTAAAGAAAGCACGCAACTGCGCTTCTTCCTCAAGGGAAGTCTCACACTGCCAGTAGCGTTCTAAAAGTTGTTCTATATATTTACAGTCCATAACCATCTATATCTAAATACCGTTGTTTTACTTTTTGCCTCGCCCTGAAGAGGTTCACTTTTACCTGTTCCTCCGTCAAATGCAGGACGACCGCAATTTCTTTATAACTCTTACCCTCTATATCCCGAAGCTGCATAATCAGCCTTTGTTTATCGGGGAGTTCATTGACCAGACGATGGATGAGTGTCATTTGCTCTTTATCCACCAAGTGATCGTAAGGATTGGATGCTCCGGAAGTCTGTTCCATTTCAGGTGTCAGTTCCACGGTCTGAGCGTCTTTTCTTTCGCTACGGTCTATTGCCAGATTCTTTGCCACTGTCAGGCAATAAGCCCCGATAGAACCGAATTTCGTCCACTCATCACGTTTGTTCCAGACTCTTATCAGTGTTTCCTGCACAACGTCTTCTGCCTCTGCTCTGTCGAAAGTAATCCGGAGAGCCAACCGAAAGAGTTTGTCTTTCAGAGGGAGAATGTCATTCCGAAAACTGATTTCTTGCATCTCTATTAATAATGACGGTTAAGTATATGGAAAGTTACAGTTGATCACTACTTTTTTTGAATTATTTTTTGATGCGGGTTCCGCTATTCTCGTTAATTGCTGACGCTAAGGTAATTACCACTTCAGTTACTCCCGCATTCAAAGCTTCAAAAGAATTCTCCAGCTTGGGTATCATACCTCCTTGAATAACACCGTCCGCTACATATTGTTTGAATTCGACAGGAGTGATCTGAGGTATCACGCTATCGTCATCGTTCTCGTCACGAAGCACACCCTTCTTCTCAAAACAGAATACCAATGTCACATCGAACAAAGCAGCAAGGGCTTTTGCAGTCTCTCCTGCAATAGTATCGGCATTTGTATTCAGCAGATTGCCTGCACCGTCGTGCGTCAGCGGAGCCATTACGGGAACTATTCCTTTATGGATCAAATCACCCAAAAACTCTGCATTCACTTGCTTTACATCACCCACAAAGCCATAGTCGACGTCTTTTACCGGGCGTTTCACGGAACGGATTACATCCATATCCGCACCAGTCAATCCCAGTGCATTGACACCACGCGCCTGAAGTCCGGCTACAATATTCTTGTTTACCAGCCCGCCGTACACCATCGTCACTACTTTCAGCGTTTCGGCATCCGTGATACGACGCCCGTTTACCATCTGGCTTTCAATGCCCAGTTGGGCAGCCAATTTTGTGGCCGAACGGCCACCTCCGTGTACCAAGACTTTGTAGCCCTCGATAGCTGCAAAGTCATCCAACAACTTATGGAGGGTAGCTTCTTCCTCCACGATTTTGCCACCCACCTTTATTACTGTTAGTTTTTCTCTCATAATTCAGTTGACAAGTTTTTTAGTTAACAAGTTGACAAGGGGAAAAGACAAAATGAACAAAGCAATAAAGCGCAGCTCCTTGTCAACTTGTTCCCTTCTCAACTCGTCAACTTTTCTTATTCCAAATAGGTATATCCGTACAGACCGGAACGATAATTGGAAAGGAACTCTTTACCTTCTTCCAACGAAATACGTCCCTCTTTTACTGATTGAGTCACCCAAGTCTCCAGTGTACGCACCAGCTTCTTAGGGCTATATTGAACATAGTCAAGCACTTCCGCTACAGTTTCACCATCAATCACCTGTTCGATGGTATATCCCTTCTCGTTAACAGATACATGCACAGCATTCGTATCGCCGAAAAGATTATGCATATCACCCAGAATCTCCTGATAAGCACCTACCAGGAACACACCCATATAATAAGGTTCCTTACTCTTTAAAGAATGAGTGGGCAGATAGTGTGCCACATTCTTAGTCGAGATAAAGTTAGCTATCTTTCCATCCGAGTCACAAGTGATGTCCTGCAAGGTTGCCGCACGGTCGGGACGTTCATCCAGGCGCTGAATGGGCATAATCGGGAATATCTGGTCGATAGCCCAGGAATCCGGCAGGGACTGGAACAGCGAGAAGTTACAGAAATATTTATCCGCCAACAGTTTCGGCAATCCGCGAAGTTCATCGGGAGCATGCTTCAAGCCGCCTGCAATCTGGTTCACCTCACGCATAACAGACCAGTAAAGACGCTCAATCTGTGCACGTGTTTTCAAATCCACAATTCCATGACTGAACAAGTCGAGCGCTTCTTCACGAATTTGCTGTGCATCGTGCCAGGCTTCCAGCATCTTATTTTGATTCAATGTATCCCAAATGCCATAAAGTTCCTGCACCAATTCATGGTCTTCCTCGGTTACTTCTTCATCATCGTCCCATTCGGGCAAAGTGGTGGTTTCCAAGACTTCAAAAATAAGTACGGAATGATGGGCAGTCAGTGCACGTCCGCTTTCCGTAATAATATTGGGATGGGGAATACCATTCTTATCACTGGCATCTACCAAAGTGGAAATAGAGTCATTCACATATTCCTGAATGGAATAATTGACGCTACTTTCGCTACTGGACGAACGTGTTCCATCGTAATCTACGCCCAAGCCACCACCGATATCCACGAATTCGACTTTGAATCCCATAGCATGAAGCTGCACATAGAATTGAGATGCTTCGCGCAAGGCCGTCTTAATGCGGCGAATCTTTGTCACCTGGCTACCGATATGGAAATGTATCAATTTCAGACAATCTTTTAGTCCTTTTGAGTCTAAAAAGTCGAGTGCTTCGAGCAATTCACTGGAACTGAGTCCAAACTTGCTTGCATCGCCGCCTGAATCTTCCCATTTGCCACTTCCTGAAGAAGCCAGTTTGATACGAATACCGATATTAGGCATAACATTCAGCTGCTTCGCCATCTTGGCTATCAGTTTTAGCTCGTTCATTTTTTCTACTACAAGAAAAATGCGTTTACCCATCTTCTGGGCAAGCAAAGCCAATTCTATATAGCTCTCATCCTTATAGCCGTTGCAGATAATCAACGAGTCAGAATCTGAGTTAATAGCAATCACGGCATGAAGTTCAGGCTTCGACCCGGCTTCCAACCCAAGATTGAATTTCTTTCCATGGCTGATAATCTCCTCTACCACAGGGCGCATCTGATTAACCTTGATAGGATAGATGATAAAGTTCTGCGCTTTATAGCCGTACTCCTCAGCGGCCTGCCTAAAACATGAAGAAGTCTTCTCAATCCGGTTGTCCAGAATATCGGGAAAACGTATCAGCATAGGAGCCGCCACGTCTCGCAATTGCAATTCATCCACCAATTCTTTCAAATCGACGCCGACACCGTTTTTACGAGGTGTTACCACTACATGACCTTTGTCATTGATACCAAAGTACGAAGTGCCCCAACCTGTAATGTTGTAAAGCTCTTCTGAATCTTCAATACGCCATTTTCTCATTTTTTGTAACTCAGATGTTTGTTGTTTGATTTTAATAGGGCGACAAAAATACGATAATTCTCGATATTTATTGCGTTTTCCACCTAAAATTACACATTTACAAGCGGTTAAATGCTCAGCAAGTTACGTAACTGCTGCACAGAATCCGCAATTTGCCGACGGCTTTCCAACTGCCCGGCATCGAAACGGTATCTTGCCTTACCATAGTGCGGTGCACGTTTTTCCAAGGCTTCTATAATGAAAATCCGCAGTTCTTCGTCCGTTTTTCCTTGCAGAATAGGACGTTGCTGCGTAGCCACTCGCAAGCGGCGGAACAAAACGTCAGGATGAACATCCAGAAAAACGGTCTGCCCATGCTCGTTCATATACTCCATGTTATCGAAGAAGCAAGGAGTACCGCCTCCGGTCGAGATAATGACGTTTTCAAACTCAGCCACTTCATGCAGCATGGTTCGCTCCAGTTCACGAAAAGAGGCCTCTCCCCGCTCAATGAACAATTCACGTATGGATTTGTGAAGACGTTCTTCGATATACCAGTCCAGATCGATGAACGGTATATTCAGTTCGCGGGCAAAAGCCTTTCCTAAAGTTGTTTTACCGGCTCCCATGTAGCCGGTTAAGAAAATACGTATCATAAGCGCTTACCTTTGCGTACAAAGGTAAGCAATTCTATTCTGAGAGATTTACTATCAGATAAAAATTTTAATGCGTTCGCTCAAATCATCAAATTCTTTCCCGCCCGGTTCGGCCACAGGAGTACCGAAAGGCATCTGTGCAATCAACTGCCAGGTTTCGGGAAGATGCCACGTGCTGCGTACATCTTCGTCAATCAACGGGTTATAGTGTTGCAGCGAAGCGCCCAGACCTTTATCTTCGAGCATGGTCCAGATGGCTAACTGATGCATGGCAGAAGTATGTTGCGACCACGTCGGGAAATTCTCATGATAAGTAGGGAATTGTTTTTGCAGTCCTTCTACAATGGAACGGTCTTCAAAAAAGAGTATCGTGCCATATCCGCAAGAGAACGAAGTATCGATCTTCTTCTCCGACTGACGATATTGTTCTTCGGACAGGCGTTCTTCCAACTGATCCTTCACGATTCTCCATAATTTCTGATGTTCGTCCCCCAGTAACAACACAATACGTGTAGTCTGCGAGTTGAATGCCGAAGGCACATGCTTTACTGCTGTACGGATGATGTGTACAATTTCCTCGTCCTGAACCGGAGAGTCGTTACTGATAGAATAATAGCTACGCCGATGCTCCAATGCTTCGGCAAATGTCCGTTCTCTGACCATATTTAATCCTTTCTTTTCGTAATTATCATTTTTGTCTTATATAGTGAAACAAGTGAAAGAGTGAAGTTGTTCGAAGTTGTAGAATATATTTGTACCTTTGCACCCAATTATGAGTAAAGAGAAGTTTTACGTTGTATGGTCAGGCGTCAATCCGGGGATTTATACTTCCTGGACAGACTGTCAGTTACAAACCAAAGGTTACGAAGGAGCGAAATATAAATCGTTCGAGACGCGCGAAGAAGCGGAAAAAGCCTTTGAATCTTCTCCGTATGAATATATCAAACGATCCTCTCCGGGTGCTCCCGCCCAAAAGAAAGATGTGAATGCTCCCCTTCCTTCATCTGTCGTAGAGAATAGCCTTGCCGTAGACGCTGCCTGTAGTGGTAATCCCGGAGCTATGGAATATCGCGGTGTACACGTAGCCAGCCGACAAGAAATATTCCATTTCGGCCCGGTATATGGTACGAATAATATCGGTGAGTTTCTTGCTATCGTCCACGGACTTGCCCTACTGAAACAGAAAGGCTTCGATATGCCCATCTATAGTGACAGTGTGAATGCCATCAGTTGGATCAAGCAGAAGAAATGCAAAACAAAGCTACCCCGTGAACCCAAAACAGAAGAACTTTTCAAACTAATAGAGCGTGCCGAAAAGTGGCTACGGGAAAATACGTATACTACCAAAATTCTGAAATGGGAAACCAAGCAGTGGGGAGAAATACCTGCTGACTTCGGAAGAAAATAAGCCTGTACAGGACTTGAGTTAAATGACGCATCATCCTACACCCGCTATTTTTGAGAAAATAGAATAACACTTGAAAACAAATAGTGTTATGGTCCGGAATAAGCAATGTTGCGGATGATTAGATTGCTTGTTCTCATCCACAACAAGCAATCTAATTTCAGACAAGTCTGATTTCGTTAAGCGAAATCTGTAAGCGACATGTGAAAAGCGAGTAATATATGCGTACAAACACTCCTTTTACACAAGGGGAATTTACTGCTGATTATCAAGGTGTTGCAAAGGATCAATTTCTTTCCGACAAGAAATTGGGAGTTTGTTGGCAAGAAGTTAACTTCCTGTCGTCAAACTCCTAACTTCTTGTAAAAGGAGAAATAGCTGTTTTTCGGTTTCCTTACACAGCGTAGTTGATAGTACGAATGGTCTATGTGTTCAATCATCTGCATTAAAAAGGCCGAACACTTTTCTTTCATCTTGCCTCGTCTAGCGGCTATATATCGGTGGTATTGGATATATAGATACTGCATGTCCGATATATAGATGTGACACGTCCGATATATAGATGCTGCACGTCCGATATATAGCTAATATATTCAGAACATGAGTTTTGACCAAAGGAAATGTACATTAAAAACCAAGAAAAAGAAGATTATTCTTCTAGGAAACAGGAGGTAAGCACTGATTCAAAGCAACATGAAGACAGGCACAGATTCCGGTGGTGTAGGCAAATACCTTTCCTACACCCGCATATAATTTTGCCTACACCACACACCGTTCTATTAATGAGACGATTAAGTCTCCGGGTGTAGGATGTAGGCAGAATTAATAAATCTTTCTATTCAGAATCGTTTTTTGATCAAGACAGAGATTGCATATCATTCAAACGCTTATAGTATCCATTCTTCTCCAACAAAGCTTCGTGCCTGCCACGTTCCACAATTTCTCCTTCATAGAGTACGCAGATTTCATCTGCATTTTTAATGGTAGAAAGACGGTGGGCAATAGCAATTGTAGTACGGGTTTTCATCAAACGCTCCAAAGCTTCCTGCACCAGACGTTCGGACTCCGTATCAAGAGCAGAAGTAGCCTCATCAAGAATAAGAATAGGCGGATTCTTCAAAATAGCACGGGCAATACTGATGCGTTGGCGTTGTCCTCCGGAAAGCTTGCCACCACGGTCACCAATATTTGTGTTGTATCCATGCTCTGTCTCCATAATGAAATCGTGCGCATTGGCAATCTTCGCCGCCTCCATCACCTGCTCCAGTGTGGCGTTTTCCACACCAAATGCTATGTTATTAAAGAATGTATCATTAAACAGGATCGCTTCCTGATTTACATTTCCTATCAGGCCACGCAAATCATGAATACGGAAATTCTTGGTACTAACGCCATCAATCATGATTTCACCGAAATGTATGTCATGGTAACGCGGAAGCAAATCTACCAGCGTAGATTTTCCCGACCCGGATTGCCCGACCAATGCAATCGTCTGCCCCTTCGGAACAACAAGATTGATATGTTTCAAAACTTCCCTCTTCCCATCATAACTGAAAGAAACATCCTTAAACTCGATTTGCCGGTTCATGCCATGCAGAGGAAGCGGGTTTACGGGTTCCTTAATAGGATTCTCAGCCTTCAGAATCTTATCCACACGTTCCATGGAAGCCAAACCTTTCGGGATGTTATATCCTGCTTTTGCAAAATCCTTCAACGGATTAATGATGCTATACAGAATAACCATATAGAAAATGAATGTAGGAGCTTCCAGCGAAGAATGCTCATCGCCCAAAATCAGCATACCGCCAAACCAAAGCACCAATACAATCAAAAGCGTTCCCAGGAACTCACTCATCGGATGAGCCAACGCCTGACGAACGGCCACTTTATTGGTTGCATCACGCAGTTCATTACTGCATCTGGTAAAGCGATCCACCATCTTATCTTCTGCAATAAACGCTTTAATGATGCGCAAGCCCCCCAAAGTTTCTTCCAATTGTGACATGGTATCACTCCATTTGCCCTGCGCTTCCAAAGATTGGCGTTTCAACTTCTTGCCGACCTTTCCCATCAGCCACCCCATTCCGGGAAGTACTACGATGGTAAACAGGGTCAACTGCCAACTTGTTATAATCAGCGTTGTAAAATAAAACAGGATCAAAATCGGATTTTTCAGCAACATATCCAATGAACTGGTAATGGAGTTTTCTATTTCTCCCACATCACCACTCATACGGGCAATGATATCTCCTTTCCGTTCCTGAGAGAAAAAACCAAGTGGTAAGTGCATCACTTTCGAATAGACCATGATACGGATATCACGAACAACTCCTGTACGCAAAGGAATCATTACCGCAGAAGATCCAAAGTAGCAGGAAGTTTTCAGCATCGTCATAAGGGCTAGGAACAGTCCCATAAACAGAAGTGTCATTATCGGACCATGAACCTCTATCAACTGAGTAACATAGTAATAGAAATTATTTATTGCTACATCTTTCAAGTCATCGCTGCCCCACTCCATGAAGTGATATACTTTCTCTCCGCTACCCGTCTTGAACAGAATATTCAGAATTGGAATCAGCAGAGTGAATGAGAATACATTGAAAACAGCCGATAAGACATTGAGCACAATCGCCCACCCTATATACTTCTTATATGGCGACACAAAACGCCGCATCAATTGCAGGAATTCCTTCATTGCTTGGTATTAATGAATTAGGGGCGCAAAGATACAAGAAATATCTTTAAGATAAAGAAGATAAATTTAATATTAACGAGATTTATCTATACAACCCTCAATAAACAAGCCCTGTAGCTCATTTATATAGATCACAGAATGATATCGGAAAAATATATTGTATCTTTGCGCCCGGATATAAAACAAACGCTTTATTATGACAAAGATCGATAAGTCCGTACTGACATTCGGAATCACTATTTTCCTGAAATTCATGTTATTCGACATACTATGGTGTATCCCGACTACTTTTGCTTCTCTTTCTACAGTTGAATGTTATACAACAAAACTGATAGCCACACTTATATTGCTTATCCCTTACGCCTTCTTCCGTATGTGGAAAACAGAGACGCTCATCATGTTCCTGCTGGATTTCCTGCTGATAGCCAATCTTATGTACTTCAGAACCTATTATACCGCCATTCCTCTGAACAGCTACGGATTATCAGGAAACTTAGCCGATTTCACCGGAAGCGTTTTCGACTCTCTTCGCTGGTATGATATACTTTTCCCATTATCCACCCTTGCAGCAGCCGTCGTTCATCGGCGTACAAAAACTGCACATCAGAAGCGTCCCGCACCGGTGCTTGCTTATTCTGTGGTACTTGCAGTCATCATCTGCATCTTTGGCACAGTGACCCTGATTAAAGGCGGATTTTCAAATGCATACAAGGAATATCGCGACAAAGCATATTTCTGTTCAAGCGGTCCCTCCCTCTATACCGTTTTCGGTAGCCTTTGCTATGATTTGGCAGGTCAGCAACAAAAGTTAACTCCTGAACTGGAAGCAAAGATAGAAGAATGGTTAAGTAAAAAGCCCAAACACGAAGTTGCTCTGCCGGACAGTAGTACTAATCGCCGCACCAATTGCATCATCATTCTGGCAGAATCATTGGAAAGCTGGGTATTAGAGAAAGAAGTGGAAGGACAGGAGATCACCCCCTACTTGAACAAATTACTGAAAGATTCTACCACCATCTATGCCCCACATGTGCTGACACAGGTAAAAGGCGGCCGTTCCATAGATGCCCAACTTATACTCTGCACCGGACTACTACCTATCAACAGTGGTACGTACAGCAGCCAATATCCCAACCATGTTTACCCTTCGTTGCAGAAAGCCATGCACGAAAAAAATCATTCGCGCAACTATCTGCTAACCATAGATAAGATATCCACCTGGAACCAGGGTCCCATAGCCCAAAGCTTCGGTATGGATACGATTATCGCCTATCATGATTTCGAACTGACGGAAGCTTTCGGTACCCACAAACGTACCGGAGACGGCTCATTCTTTGCTCAATGTCAGGAAAAGATAGAAAAAGGGGAGATATGGAAAGAAGAGGAAAACGCATATATGCAGCTTATTACCTATTCCGGCCATGCTCCATTCATATTACCGGAATATCTCAGAGAGATTTCATTCTCCTCTGACATTCCGGAGAAGATGGGTAACTATATGATCACTGCCCGCTACACAGATAAAGCTATCGGTAAATTCGTGGAGTATCTGAAAACACTCCCTCAATATAAGGAAACGCTGATTGTAATAACAGGAGATCACGAAGGTTTAGCGTCTTATCGTGCAGAACTATGCGAAAGTCCCAGTGGCAAAGGTATCGTGTCCGACAAGCAGTTTACTCCTTTCATCGTTGTCAACTCTCCCATAGGTATGCGTTACGATGAAGTGATGGGACAAATAGATATGTATCCCACCCTGCTGAACCTACTTCAACTTGACGACTATTATTGGACCGGCCTCGGAGAAAGTATCCTCAATCCTGAAAAGAAAGGATTTGCTGTAGGTTCACAGATGAATGTGGAAGGAGAAGGATATAGTCCGGAAGATGAGGATTTTGCAAAGGAGGCATATGATATTTCGGATGAGATGATACGGTTTAATTACTTTGGAAAAAAGTAAGATAATAAAGAAAGCGTTCCATGTTTTTAAGAATCTTTGTTTGGAGAAACAGCAGAAAGGGCGTACCTTTGTTTGCATTCAAACCAAACTTCTAAAAAGGCATCAGTTATGGAAGAATATATAGCACCGAACAGAAAACGCATCCCCTACGGCATGATGAACTTCGCCGTGATTCGCCGTGATGATTGTTATTATGTAGACAAGACCCGCTTTATTCCCATAATAGAAGACGCGGATAAGTTTTTCTTCTTCATCCGTCCCCGTCGTTTCGGCAAAAGTCTGACGGTAAGTATGCTGCAACATTATTACGACATAGCCGCCAAAGATAAGTTTGATGCTTTGTTCGGTGATCTTTATATCGGGAAATATCCCACGCGTGACCGCAACAGCTACCTGGTGCTCTATCTCAATTTTTCCGGAATTGTCGGTGAACTGCACAACTACCGCAAAGGGCTGGATGCGCATTGCCAAACCATGTTCGACTACTTTTGCGATATCTATGCCGACTATCTTCCTCAGGGTATTAAGGAAAAACTGGATGCAAAAGAAGGAGCCGTAGAACAATTTGAGTACCTGTTTACGGAATGTAACAAAACCGGCCAAAGAATTTACCTCTTCATCGACGAGTACGACCACTTTACCAATGCCATCCTCGCCGACCCTGAGAGTTTACATCGTTACACCAACGAGACACATGGCGAAGGCTATTTACGCGCCTTCTTCAACAAGGTGAAAGCAGGAACCTATTCCAGTATCGAGCGCTGTTTCATCACCGGTGTCAGCCCTGTTACGATGGACGACCTCACTAGCGGCTTCAACATCGGTACCAATTACTCGCTCTCCCCAAAATTCAACGAAATGATAGGATTCACGGAAGAGGAAGTACGGCAAATGTTGACCTATTACTCCACCACCAGCCACTTCAACCACACTGTGGACGAGTTGTTGGACATAATGCAACCGTGGTACGACAACTATTGCTTTGCACAAGGGCGTTATGGTGAAACCACCATGTACAATTCTAATATGGTGCTCTATTTTATCAAAAACTACCTTGACAACGATGGTAAAGCACCGCAGAATATGATAGAAAGCAACATCCGCGTCGACTACGAGAAGTTGCGCATGCTTATCCGTAAGGACAAAGAATTTGCCCACGATGCTTCCACCATCCAGACCTTGGTGAGTCAAGGCTATATTACCGGAGATTTGAAAGAAAGTTTCCCTGCCGTCAATATCACCACTCCTGACAACTTCGTGAGCCTACTCTATTATTTCGGTATGCTTACCATCAACGGCACATATGAAGGTAAAACCAAACTCACCATTCCCAACCAGGTGGTTCGTGAGCAGCTTTATGCCTATCTACTGAGCACCTACGATGAAGCTGACCTTAATTTCAGCAGTTACGAAAAGAACGAGCTGTCCAGTTCACTCGCCTATCGTGGTGACTGGCAAACTTACTTCGGCTACATCGCCGACTGCCTGAAACGTTACGCTTCTCAACGCGACAAACAGAAAGGGGAGTTCTTTGTCCACGGCTTCACCCTTGCCATGACAGCCCAAAACCGCTTTTACCGCCCCATTTCTGAACAAGATACGCAAGCCGGCTATGTTGATATATTCCTCTGTCCACTGCTGGAAATCTATTCCGACATGAAACACAGTTACATTGTAGAACTGAAATATGCCAAATATAAGGATTCCGAAAGCCGTGTGGAAGAGTTGCGTCAGGAAGCAATCACCCAAGCCAACCGCTATGCTGATACGGAAACGGTGAGAAATGCTATTGGCAACACGATACTACATAAAATTGTAGTGGTGTATAAAGGAATGGATATGCCCGTATGTGAAGAGGTATAATCAATATAGGAAACCAACAATCCAGATTGGCAATTTATGCCGATAAGGGGTTTCTATATCATCTGCCAATATGAAAGTCCTTGCATCTCATAGGAAATACAACACTTGGATAAGTTGGCAATCACATTCAGTATATTAAATAAAGAAGATGTACTAAATACAACTCGCAAATCAGGAGACATATCATAAATCTCCTTTATTTCTTTGCTCCATTATTATAATTTCAGACTATAATTATACCATTATTCTTCCTGCATAGTCTCAATTAAATCTATGGCTTTCTGAATATCAACAATACCACAACCATAAGGCAGTTCCGGAACATCATATCTATTTGCTGACTTTTTCAAAATCTCCAATAATTCTTGATTAGTCAGCCAAGGGTAAGCTTGCCATAAACAGGCTGCCAACCCACATAGAATAGGGCTTGCATAGGATGTTCCACTTCTAAAATCAATCCTCCCCTCAATATCAATTGTACATGCCGAAGTTCCAAGAGCTACAACATCAGGCTTCATCCTTCCATCAACAGTCATACCATATGCCGTAAAATCGCCTATCCCACCAGTAGTAGTAACAGAACCTACCGCCAATACATTAGGAGAGTCTGCCGGAGTCCCAACCCAACTCCCATCATTACCAGCACAACATGCAATAAAAATCCCTTTATTTGCAGCAACATTAGCCGCTCGTGTTGGCAATGCAGTTTTTCCATCCATCTCTTCATACTCGTGCGAAGGAAAAGGCCATCTATTCCCAGTATAATACAATGAAGTATTCACAACATCTGCCCCTACACTATCAGCATACTCTATGGCAGCTACCCAATAATCCTCTTCTACCGGATATTCACCGGACAAATCTTCCGAACGTAGAAGCCAATAATTAGCTTCCGGTGCAGTTCCGATATAATATCCCGGCTTATCAGTCGCCATACAAGCCGTGACCCAAAGGCCATGCTCATCGCTATTATAAGGGTTCGAATCTTCATATACAAAAGACTTGGCACCTTGAATATGCATAGTATTTAAAGTAGGATTATTAAGCAAATCCATAAATCCTGCATCAATAACTGCAATATCAATACCCTCTCCTTTGAATCCACGTTCATGCAATATTTGCCCATTATGAAGAATTATATTTCTCCACGCCTCTCCATAATCTTCTGAAGAATAACCTGACATATTTCCCCCTGCTGAAGAGCTAACCGAAGAAATTATTCGTTTCTGTTTTTCCGTTTCACCTCGCCATACTTTCACGATATCTTCAACAAATGGTAACTCTTTATATTTGTCAATCTGTTTTTCGTCTTCACATTGCACACAAACAGTTTTCAACCATTTACTTTGGCAAACTATTTTTCCTCCAACCTGTTCTATTTGTTTCAGATAATCTTTAGATATGGGTAGATCTGAATCATCTATAGCAATATTTCTTTTTCGCCGCCTTTCAATTGCTTTAGTTGATAAAAACTTTTCTGGCTGATTTAACGAATAGTCAGCACTTCCTTTATCTTTAAGAATCAGGCGAAATTTATAATTATACTCTTGATACACCGTAATCGGGCATATAGCATGAAAACCCTGCACTACAGCTTCAACTTGTAATCCTGAAATAAACTCATTCTGGAAAACAGCCGTTACTTTACCATCCTCATCTACATTAACCAAATTACTATTTGATTCCCAACGCACTTTACTTCCGTCCAATGGAATCCCATTCAATTTAGCAATCAATTGACACGATTCTCCCACAGCCAACACAACTGAAGCAGGTTCAATAGTCAGTTCATCTGGCACAGGAAACTCCTCTTGCATATTATCTTTTTGACAAGCTACCAGCAAAAGAACTTCACAAATAATACATAAAAAGAGTCTGAGTTGTATCATACAAAAAAATTATATAACTTTTATTATATTGCTAGAAGCGAAGTTGCCATTTATTGTAAACAACAACTCAGCCAATCAACTGTTGAACTAACATAAAATACCTCATAAAAGAAATAACTACACCAATATAATGTATACTCTAAAAAACATAACCAACTATACCTTCATTTAGCCAACCCAATGAATAAGAATTTGTATTATAATGAAATTTTCCATTTTTTTCAAATTGATACAGTGGAATAAGTTCATCATAAATTTTACTTGGATAAATATAACATCTTACCCCTTCATTCAACCAACCTAATGAGTAGACATTGGTATGGTAATGAAACTCACCTTTTTTTTCAAATTGATATAAAGGGATAGCATCTTCATTACCTTTTTGAAGTAGCACATAACACATAACCCCTTGTCTTTCCCAACCTAATGAATAAAGATCCGTATTATAGTGAAAACTACTCCCTTTAGCAAATTGATACAAAGGATGCAAATCCAGCACATCAATCTTTTTACTATCAATATACCTAAACACAGCCTCCTTCATTTCTTGTTTCTTTATAGGATCAGAAATTAGATCATAAATAGGATACGTAGCATTCCAGTTGACATCAAATAATCTAGAATGCTGGTCATCAACTGACTCTGTCCATGCTCCCAAATTAATACTAAAACTTGGTCCTTGCTCGGGTGCGAGAGTAATAGTAGTACCCGAGGTAGAACCACCAAGAGCCTTAATATAGCATTCCCAATTAGAATTTTTCTTATTACGCTCCTCTACTTCCGTTTTGCTCCATGAACCGTGAGCATCAAGCCCAATATTGCTCAAATTATATTTTGCCCCTGCACTGACAATCTCTGTCTTTTCCGTACTACTATTCTCTTCTATTATAGCAGATTTATAATATGCAGTATATTTCCCTCCAACTGTTATATTAGTTAAAACATGCGTTCCATACATTTCCACAATTTTATCCGCAGAATATTTATTTAAATCTTCAACAAAAGAAGACAACAAGTATTTAGATAAGGTTTCAATATCTGTATTCAGCAAATATCTCCTTTGCTTTTTAAAAACCTCCGCTCTTGCAAATGAGTATTTTGAAGAATAGAAATATTTTGAGCTTGTTTTGAATCCCGTCGTTATAGTCCCTGAGAAAAAGCCCTCTTTATCCTTTTTCTCAGGTAAAGATCCTACAGAACCACTAAAATTCGTATCGGTTATTATCTGAGATAAAAAAGATTGCGCATCTGCTCCTGCAAAACATCTCTGATCAATTACCCCTGAAAATTGCTTATCAAATCTGTTCGGATTTGCTTTCACAAATGCTTCCACATCTAAGATTTTCAACCTTGTTGAATTTTCACCCATGTAGTCATCGGTTATATCATAACCATAACCTAATACATCATACACTCCATCTCCAGCTGCCCTTGTTGTTACATTTGATACCGAAGATTCAACATTTGGTAAATCCTCTATTTCTGAACAAGAATAGAAAAGAGGCAAAAAGCCTAATAAATAATAAGATTTCTTCATAATAATAATATGTAAAGATTAACAATTATCAAAAGTAAGAAATACCATCATTTTACCCAATTTTAAAAGCATGTTTATAAGCACAACAATTGCACATTATTTCGAATTAGCGAAACTTATATATCTTTTAGGTTCATCATAGATATACTACATTTTCCAGATAATGAAGTAAATAAGCCAGAAAAACTATATTAATTTACACAGACTACGTTTCTTACAAAATCGGTAAATTTTTCTAAGAAATGAACAGTTATTCAGAAGCACTTCACTTCTACTCTACCATATTTATAAGATAATTAAAAAATCACATAATTACAACATTTAAGCTATATTACAAGCTAATTACTCCGAGAAACAATAAAGCATTAATGCGAAGCAAAGTAATCCATACGGAGTAAAATATTTGAAACTTTCCAACAGTCCTTTCTATGCTGTTTAATAGTTTCTGAAACGCCAGTACCACCAGCTTCCAAACCTGTCCGGAAAGTTGCATAGTTGCTAATATTATCTCCAAAAACATTGTCTCCCAGCCCTCTGAAAGAATAGTCACTGCACCCCATCAAAGTTAATAAGGAAGGGTATATATCTACTTGTCCGATAACCTCATCAGTATGTTTTGAATCTAAAGGAGAATTTATAATCAAGAATGGAATATAGCAATCCTCTGCCCTCAACTTTTCCCGCCCTTCATATGTATTGAAGGTCATTTGTTCATGATCACCTGTTATGACAATAATACTATTATCATATAAACCCTCTCTTTTCAGTCCATCAATAAATTCCATAATTCGTATATCAACAAGTTGTATAGCTATTAAATAGTTCTTAATTTCATCATTAACAAATTTCTCTTGGATTAATGGAGTATCAAGTAGGCTAGGCTCCATATATGGCTCATGACTGGATAAAGTAACCAATTGTGCATAAAATGGTGTTTTCATTTTCTGCATTGTCGAAAGGCTTGTTTTAAAAAGATTCTCATCTGCATATTTTCTCTCCCTGTCACCTTCCATTCCAGCATATAGTCTATCAAAACCGTAAGCAATTGTTGTCGCTTCCTGATTCCAATAGTTCTTCTCATCACATATGAAAGAGACTGAAGTATAACCTTGCATCTTCAAAGCTGCAGCCAAAGATGGAAAGGTATTTGCTGCACACAAACTGGATGCGGCCCCTGTTGTCAATGGTAATAAGCCAGTATTTATCAATAACTGGGCATCACTTGAACGTCCATCTTTGACTTGAGGAATAACTTTACGAAAAAAGACTGCATCTTCCTGAATTACCAACTTATTAATATTAGGAGTGCACTCTACTTCACCAACTTTTAAGCCAATTGGCCAACTCTGCAGAGACTCCACTAAAATTAAAATCAAATTCTTTCCCATAACAGTTGGTAAACTTTTGGCCAAGCAACTTTCTTTTTTCGACAATTGCTCCATAAAGATACAAGCATATCGTTCATCATCTGAAGAAACACTCTGAAAAGAAGCTATCTGATAAATCCAGAAGTGTATTATTCCATATTTCTTAAAAGCTCCAACTTCTGTAGTACTAAAAAGATAAAGAGGATCTTTACCAGACAATCGTTTATTGAATAAATAAGGAGCGGTAACTCCAGTTGCTATTATCAAAATTAAAGTCATTATAGTATTTCTTCGTAGAGATGAAGAATTGAGTATTTGCCTATTCTCCGATTTATATATTAATAAAAAAAATAACAAAGCAAATAGAGGGTAAAAATAAAAGAATATCACTAATATGAATAGAATGAAAAATGCTAGCTCCCAATCCTTTCAAATTATAAAACATTAAATATGAAGACAAAGGCATTATAGTACCATATGTATGATAATACCAGATAATAGACAAGAAATAGAAATTGACTAGCAATAAGTATAAATAAATCAGACATCTTCTTTTACAAAACAAGACTGGTAATGCAAATAAAAGTGAATCAAAAAGCCATCGAAAATAGCCTCCATTATAACCATGAATTTGCAAACTAAAGCGTAGAAACATGAAAGACAGATAAAAAACTATCACCAAAACTATATATACAAATAACCGATTTGTGTTGTAACTAAAAAGTTTCATAGCGTTTTCTCTTAAAAAAGTAAGTATTTTGCAAATGTCAGACTTTTCATCATCACATACAAATATTTAAGTAATTAAATAGAAAAAAATATATATGTATATAATAAGCCTACAAAACCACAATTTATAACGCTACCCTTAATTTATAGCTTTCCTTTTATAATATATCAATTTTAAATACCCTATATTGTAGACTTACAATATGCCTCTACAAATCTTTGTGCACGTAAAAACAACGTTCCTACAAATTTCGAATACAAAGTTAAAGTATAAGTAATTCTTTTCATATCTGGATGAATCTTTTCAAATAGTTTGTGTTGTATATTAGTAAATACAGGAATAGGCCTTTGTAGCGATATCACTTTGATATTTATATCAAAATAAATACATAAAAGATAGTGTTTGAAACATTTTAACCTTATCTCCGAAGTTTATCTTAACTAGATCTGAAATGAAGCAGATTTTAAACAAAAATTAGATTATACATTCTTAGACTTTCCATAAACAAATCAATAGTGTAATCTTTTTCCATATTATTTTCAAATAACAGCATTATATAGGAACATAAAAAATATCAGTAGTATATACAATATTTATCATTCTACATCTAACACATAATATAGTATTCACAATAACGTAGGAATATATATTACTCTATGCATTTAAGAACCTTTTGTAAATACAGTCGATTGAAACCACAAGAATAACTACAATCAACATGTCGCCTTAATACTATAAAAGAAAATCAATACATTTTTTAACATGCAAACAAGGCATTATATTCTATAAAATCCATATTATTGCAAAATATAATTTAATCAATGCAGAATATATATATAAAACTACTAGAAAAGCTACGCCAACGCTATATTCAGAAGCATGGTATACCGCAGTATTATAATCCGTGTAAAGAAATAGATCCTAATATCATATCAAATCGAATCAGAGAAAATTTATCATCATCAAAACCTTGTATGTTCTCAAGATTCGGTTCAGTAGAAATTGGATGTGTAATCAACTATTTAGGTATCTTTCATCAAAAAAGAGATATTATAAGATACATAAAGGGAGAGGCATTCCCTTGGTGGTGGAAAAAGGAAACGATACATACTATGAAAAATAATGCCGGATTCTTTTCTGCAACTCCCGATCAACTAAAGCGATTCTCAGAGATGATGATTGAAGATATGCCACTGATAGACATACTTGCTTCTTGGAGATATGAAGAACAATATTTCTCTAATGAATTACAAAATGCATACAAAATTGATTTCGAGCCTTTCAATCCTTTTTGGAGCAATATACCGTGGACAGTTGCTTTGGAGAATCAGAAAGTATTAGTGGTACATCCTTTTGCTGAAACTATACAAAAACAATATCTCCGAAAGGAATTCATACACAAAGATTCTAGAATCTTACCTGACTTTGATTTACAAACAATTAAGGCTGTTCAAACAATCGGAAATCGTATAGATAGTAGATTCAAGACATGGTTCGATGCCCTTGAATTTATGAAAAACGAAATAGATAAAAGAGAGTATGATATATGCCTCATAGGTTGTGGAGCATACGGATTTCCACTAGCTGCACATATTAAGCGATCAGGAAAAAAAGCTATACATATGGGAGGTAGTCTACAGCTACTTTTCGGGATAAAAGGTGCCAGATGGGAAGACAGCAATTATAATGAAACTTATAACTATGCACAATTAATGAACGAATATTGGGTAAGACCCTCTGAAACCGAAACTCCTCAAAAAGCCCAACAAATCGAAGCTGGATGCTATTGGTAACAAAATTACGTTCAATCGAGAAAATAGATGAAAGAACTACAAGTAATATATGATTCTCAAATATTTGATGCCCAGACATTCGGAGGTATCTCACGATATTTCTGTGAAATAATTCCCAGAATGAATATCACATTCGACATATCGGTACGATATTCTGAAAATATCTATTTGAAAGAATCTAAACTGTGCAAGCATCGCCTGCCTATTCCAAGGTGGATATTCAATAAATACAAAAATAAACTTCTCGGAAAGAATAGAAAATTCTCTGAGCACATGCTTAGATCATCTTCAACATATTTGCTGCATGCAACTTACTATGAACCATATTTCCAAGAGTGGCTAGGAAATAACCCTTACGTCATTACCGTACATGACATGATCTATGAGAAATTGCCCGAATTCTTTTCAAAAGAAGATAGGGAGTTAATCTTTGAACAAAAGAAAAAAGTTGTTACGCAGGCTGATAGAGTTATTGCAATAAGCCAAAACACTAAGAAAGATATAATAGAATTACTACATATTGCACCAGAAAAGATTGACGTCATTTATCACGGAACCAATATACAGAAACCTACTCAAAAAATTCTTGTTACACTTCCAAAAAGATTTATCTTATATGTTGGTACCAGATATTCCTACAAAAATTTCACTCGGTTTGCTAAAGCCTTTTCACTATTATCATCAAAAGATAAAGACTTATATGCAATATGTACTGGTAACCCCTTCTCTATGAATGAAATAAAAATATTTGAATCACTAAACATCTCCCCCAAATTTATACATATTCAGGCCTCTGATGCTATGCTATATACACTCTACAATCAGGCAGAAGCTTTTGTATTCCCATCACTTTATGAGGGTTTCGGAATTCCTATTTTGGAAGCTTACGCTTGCCTTTGTCCAGCTATCATTAGTAATACCAGCTGCTTCCCTGAAATAGCAGCAGATGCAGCTGCATATTTTAATCCATATTCTGAAATAGAAATAGCAGATACCATTGCAAGTGTCATATACAATCCCACTCTACGCACAGATCTTATTCATAAAGGTTCAGAACAAATTAAATTATATTCTTGGGAAAAAGCTGCTCTCCAAACAGAACAAGTATATTTCAAGGCCTTGGAAAACAAAAAACAAATAAGGAAATAATAGGTATGAGAAAGCCGGTACTTAGTATTATTACAGTCAATTTAAACAACAATTTGGGACTACAAAAAACATTACGTAGTATTCAATCGCAATCATATACAGATTATGAGCATATCATCATAGATGCTAATTCTACAGACGGAAGTCTAGAAACTATTATCAAGTACACTACAGAAACCTCTCATTTATCTTACTGGATATCTGAACCAGACAAAGGGATCTATGATGGCATGAATAAAGGAATTGCACACGCCAAAGGAGAATATATATTCTTTCTAAATTCTGGAGATTTCCTATTTGATGACCATGTTTTGGACGCTATTCCTTTTGACGAAACTCAATATATCTGCGGAAACCTGAGAATTTTGTATTCCAATACAGAATATGAAGATATAATTCCTCCTGAAGAAGTAGATGGATTATTTTTATTAAAAAGTTTTTTACCACATCCTGCCTCTTTTATTCACCACTCATTGTTCAAAAATCAAACTTACAGGACAGATTATAGAATCATATCAGACTGGATACACATGGTAGACAATATCGTATTAAAAGGATGCAGTTATAAGCATATCAACATCCTAGTATCCAACTTTGATAGTACTGGACTTAGCTCTTCTAATGGAGCCATTGGGCTAACAGAACGTAATAAATGGATTAAGAAGAATATCCCCACTCGTATCTACTCCTCTCTAATGGAACTTGACAATCTCAAAAATTCTATTTTAGGAAGTGTTATTCCAGTAGTTAGTCAAAAACGCCACCGCACACAAAAACGAATGAGAAAAGTCATTCTACTATTATCTAAACTCTTAAAATAATATCAGATTCTACAAGATTTCTCATTGAATAACTTCATAAAATCGGCTCATGACACTCTGAACTTCAAATATATTAGCTCGTAGCAAACTTTTCTTATGATATTCAGTTCTCAATGTTTCATCAGTAATATATTTTTTTAGAGCTACATATATGGACAAATCATTCTGTTCTGTGATAACTCCATATTCTCCACCCTCAAGTAACTCTAAAGCACCCGCTGTATTAGTTGCAACAATTGGAATTCCTAATACCAAGGCTTCACAGATTACTAAAGAAAACCCCTCAGAAATTGAAGTACTGATAAATATATCAGATTCTTTCAAATAGGGGTATGGATTTGCTTGAAACCCTAGAAAATGGACCTCATTTTCAACATTAAGTTCATGCACTAAACGCTTTAATTCCGCTTCTTTCTCTCCACGTCCTATAATCTGAATGCAAAAAGATATCCCATCCTTCTTTAACATCTCGGCTACCCGTATCAACCGATCGAACCCTTTCACCTCAAGCAAACTTCCTATAGCTGTTATAGTAAACACTGATTTCGTAATAATACCACCTACAGAAGCTTTCTTATATATATCTGATTTACTTATAACATTATAAAGACAGCACTTAGGGACATCTATATCATATAATTTAGAAAAATTCTCCATAGCTATCTGAGATACGAAAACCAGCTGATCCATCTTCTGATAGCATCTCTTTTCATCCTCTTCATGATTACGATAAGCATTATGTGACGAATGATATTTAAGCATATCTACATGAATCCATGAGATATTCCTTTTTCCTCTATCTATAATTATATTATGCCAGAATGCAGCACTACCTTCCAAATATGATATGATAACATCGTAATGTTTTTTCAGCCTACATTTTATGAGAAAAGAAAGAGGCCACAACTTATTATATTTTATATAGCGTTTCCACGCTTTCCGAAAAAAGAAACTCCTCTCATTCTTAAACAAATATATCGTATGGACTTGCGCTGGTATTGCATCAAGATAAACACCCCGATGGTACATCAAACAAAGCGTCACTTTATATTTTGTGTAATCAAATTCCCGAAGAAGATTAATTAATGCCCTTTCAGCACCACCACCTTCCAAATCCGGCATTAAGAATAGAATCTTTTTCATTACAAACAGAACATTAAGAAAATTATTTCATTTTAGAGCAACAATGTTAGAGAAAATATTTTAGATGACAAAGAGCATCAGTAAAAATATTATCTAAGTTTCCCATAAATAGTTTGCTTATTACAAGAAAATTTGCGAATATTGCATACAATAAAAAAACGATGAACGATAATATACTTTTCATATTCAATATATTTCCTGGTGTTGGAGGATTAGAAAGCGTTTCAAACAACATCATAGATTATATAAGTAAGGATTTTACTATCTATACATTATCCATGTGTATGATGCCCAATATCCCAGCATCACCTAATATTGCAGAAACATTCTGCTGTCAGTCTGACAATGAAGAAGAGAATATTCGATTTTTCAATAAAATCGTTGAAGAAAAAAAAATTACTCATATTATCAACCAGGGCATATATCCCCATATAACAAATATCATTTTTAATCCAAACAGAAAGAAAGAAGTCAAGATAATCTCAGTTCTACATGGAATGCCCAAATATGAGAAATCACAATATTGGCAATTACCACACATACTTAAAGCTAGCAAATGGAAACAGATTGAAAGAAAAACCTTATCTTATTTCGGACTAAACAACAGATATAAACGATATATCAATTCTTTTTCCGATTCATATCGTAAGGCATGTATAAAAGGTAATAAAGTCATTGTTTTGTGTAATGAATATATCACTCCTTTTGCTGAAAAATACCACTTAACGAAATATAAAGACAAAATCATTGCTATTGAAAACCCTTTATCTGTATCCTTTTCTGAGCAAAAACCTATTGAATGGTCTCAAAAAGAAAATCAAGTCATTTTCGTAGGCCGTTTATCCAAAGAAAAACAGGTAAATATTATTCTTGATGTATGGAAAAGAATTGAGAAAGAAACAAATTGGAACTTAACAATCGTTGGCGATGGTACTATTCGCAAAGAATTGGAGCAAATGGTTGTAGACAAACAAATACAAAGAATAACTTTTACCGGACAAGTCGATCATCCGGAAAAATACTATAAATCAGCAAAAATAATTCTCTTAACTTCAAGCTTTGAAGGATTTCCAATGTGTTTAATTGAGGCATTACGATTCGGGGTCGTACCATTAACATTTGAAATAAGTGAAGGAGTTCGCTCCATAGTATCCTGCTCAGGAGGTATGACCGTAACAGATAACAATCTTCAAGAAATGTCTTCCAAATTAATAGAATTAATAAATAATGAAAACCTATTTTCATTAAGCGAAATGGCTAGAATAAAATCTAATCAATACACGTTAAATAGAATAGGTGAACAATGGAGTAACTTATTAAAAGATAAAATTTAAATGAGAAGAGCACTTATCCGAAAATATAAGAGGTTCAAAAAATGGGCCATTCCTGAATTAAAACGGCGTTTCAGCAGTACGCAAGAAATACCCTATAAAGACACTCCTATTGTAATAAATAATTTCAATCGCATAGATACACTATTAATATTAATCAAAGGACTGGAAACAAGAGGATATAATAACATTTATATCATCGACAATGATTCTACCTATCCTCCATTATTGGAATACTACAAGAAATGCCCCTATCCAGTATATATGCTAAACAAGAATATTGGACATCTTTCCATATGGGAAACTGGAATTTATAAACAATTCACAGATTCATATTTTGCATATACTGATTCTGATCTGGAAATTCACCCAGACTGTCCGGATGATTTCATCGAAAAATTCATTCTTTTACTCAAAAAGTATCCTAAAGCATTAAAAGTGGGCTTTTCTATTTGCATTAATGATTTACCAGATTGTTATAGTTTAAAAAAGCAAGTACAAGATTGGGAGAATCAATATTGGCAAATAGAAATAGAACCTAATGTGTTTAAAGCACCTATTGACACAACTTTCGCTGTATATAAGCCTTATTTCAAAGGAGAATTTATTGATATTCAACAGTTATATTTACGTACAGGATTTCCATATTCTGTTAGGCATTTACCTTGGTATGTGGATAATAATAATTTAACAGAAGAAGAACAATATTATGTTAGTCATCTAAAAACGATCACTCACTGGTCTGAACAAAACAGAAAGGAAAAAGAAACACTCATGTAATGCTTTCTTTCTATATAACTATCAGTATTTAATAAAGGAACTCCAAAAAGGATAGTAATCTTTATGACACCAAGCATGACATCCAAAAGGCAGCTGGTTACCATTATAGCAATAAGCCCATTTAGGATTCTCTTCCATAGCAAACTGTAAAGCCTCTTTAAAACAAGGTTTCTTTAA
The DNA here is from genome assembly GCF_000526555.1 of Bacteroides sp. 14(A). Lineage (NCBI taxonomy): Bacteria > Pseudomonadati > Bacteroidota > Bacteroidia > Bacteroidales > Bacteroidaceae > Bacteroides > Bacteroides sp. 14(A). The sequence continues at coordinate 284,705 of NZ_JAGH01000002.1, forward strand.
ATGGAAATTCCGGTCTGTAAGTTCATACAATAATAACACATCTTCTGGATAAAATGGCGCATCATCATCCAGCAGTTTGCTAATTTTAGTTTTATAATGAGTTGTTATTTCCAGCATTTTACTAATTCGCCGCAACGAAAATCCACCATTGCCAACCTGATAGGCATAATATTTATCGGTCTTAAATGTTTTTTCATCAAATAATCTACAAAAAAGTCGTTGACAATACAAACGATATCGTCCTATGACACTAAGATGCCGTTTTTTCCAAGGTAACCATGGAGCTCCGATATAATCATATCCTTTATTAGCCCAATTCAACAGCTCATCCTTAAACACATAAGCATCCAATTGATAAATCAACATATATGTATAATGCTGAAAAGATCGATAAAACTCCTCTGACAATACAAGCTTATTATATGCTCGCAAGCTAACAAAATACTTATCTGGGAAGGCTTCAATATGAGTTAGACCATAAAAATTTATAATATCATCTAGATCTAAGCTTTCCGGCTTTATGACAACAATAGAATAGCTAGACAAAAGTTTTAAACATTGTTCCAAAGATATCCTTTCAGAGTTTGATAAGGATGGCAAATAGATAGGAATTACAACAGCTATATCTTTCTTATTCATAACAATCACTTTCCAATTTCTTCAATAGCTTTCCTAAGACGTCCAATTATTAGAGTCCAATTATAATTTTCTGCTACATATTTTTTTCCTTTTTGTCCCATCTCTTTTCTAACATCTGAAAAGTGATCTATTTTGTATAGCTGTTTGCGAAATCCTGCATTTGTAGTATAGTAAAGTGAAGCAAAATTACTTTTATAACAGTGCTCTTTCAACACAGCACAACATCCATTTACCAAAACAGGTTTTTCTTCATTCATTGCTTCCAGAAGAATCAATGATAAACTTTCTCCATTAGAAGGATTCACTACAGCCTTAGCATGCCTTATAATAGTTATTTTCTCCTCATCGCTAACATAGCCTGTATAAATAATATCAGGATGGTTTATCTTATCTATAGTAACTCCCCCCACCAAGACTAATTTTAGAGGAGATTCCTTATATTTTTTCTTATAATCTAAGAAATAGGGTAACAAACGATAGAGCTTTACACGTGTAATCCTACCAACATACAACAAATAGTCATCAGGCAAACCATATTTCGTCTTTGTCGTATTCCAATCTACCGCTTCAGGAGTTTCAATGCCTACACTGATAATACCATGTTTTCCTAATGCTTTACCAAAGATTCGTTCGCCAAGCTTCTGTTCTTCTCCTGTATTGAAACCTACATAAGCAATCTTTGATATGGCGGTCGTCAGTAACGAACGAAATGAAATACCCACATAATGCATTGTTGGAATAGCAATTGTTTTATCACCCGCATAAATGGCAGTATAATAAAAAGTTGGATAATCCAATGACATTGCAATGAACGCCTTATACTCATCACGATATTTTTTTACAAACAGTTGTAAACCAGAAGAATAAAAAATAGACGCATTCATAGCCTGAATTTCGTCTTTCTGCTTATATTCCCATAATGGATGCAAATAAGACAATGGAGCTAATAAGCGGATTCTATATAAAAAGCGTCTCCACTTTCTTGCAGGTTTAGCCGCTTTAGCATACCTCTTTTCATTTTCCGGATGAATCGGATCTGCCTTGAAACGCCGAATTAAGACTCCGTTCCAGTATTCATTTCCTTCCTCATACTCATTCTTACCAGTTTCTGCATTTCTGACACATGTAGTTAGAACCTCTACATCATACTCAGATGTCAGACGTTCTGCCAACATCTGACAATGATATTCAGCCCCACCATTGATATCTTTTCCATAGCGGACAACAACAAAAGCAACTTTCTCTTTATTTTCCTGCATACCTTATATCGCCTCTATCGCCTTCTTCAATCGGTCCATTATTATCTTCCAATTATAGTTTGCTGCCACATACTCCCGACCTTTTCTCCCCATCTCAACACGTAGTTCATCAGAGCTTTCTATTCGATTCAGTTTAGATATAAAATCTCTCTTTCCTTTATAATAGAAAGCAGCTCCATCACTCTTTATACAATGTTCCTTCAATACAGCACACTTACCATTCACAAGCATTGCTTTACCTCTGCTCATTCCTTCCAATAAAATCAAAGATAGGCTTTCAAATTTTGATGGATTAACAAAAACTTTAGCATGCTGAATAATTGCATATTTCTCTGTTTCGCTCACAAATCCGGTATAAAAAATATCGGGATGTCTAAAAGTCTCTGAAAAGAGTCCACCTACAAGTACTAACTTCAAACTAGAACCTGAATACTTCTTTTTGTAATCCAAATAATATTGAATAATATGATCCAATTTCCCTTTATCAATTCGTCCTACAAACAAAAGATACTCTTCTGGTAAATTATACTTCTCTTTAGTTACTTTCCAATCTGCATCTACTGAATCCTCAATTCCTACGCTAATAATACCATGAGGTGACATTCGGTTTCCAAATATATTCTTAGCTAACTGTTCTTCGGCTGTAGTGTTAAAACCTACATAAGCCACCCTCGTAAAAACATCAGTCTGAATGGAACGAAAAGTGGAACCTTCATAATGCATAGTGGGAATTAGAATAGCCTTTTCAGCAGCATATAAAGCTGCATAATATACAGGAGGATAAACCATTGTTATGGGAATAATGGCTTTATACTTTCCCTTATAATTCTGAACATACGAAACCAAAGTAGGAGAATAAAGCGGATGGCTCTGCATATATTTATGTTCAACTTCTGCATTATAAGTCCATTTAGGATGTATAGAAGCCACAAATTTCAATAATCCCAGTTGATAAAGATGCTTTCGTAGCCGTCTTGACACTTTTGCATTACGTTCATATTCTTTGTGAAGTTCCGGCTGGATTGGAGCTACCGGAAAACGACGGACAAGAATATCATCAATCCATTCTTCTCCTTCCGGTAACTCATTTGTCCCTTTCACATAATCTTTAACACAAGTCGTCAGGATTTCTACATCATAATGAGTCACGAGCCTCTCAGCCAACATTCTACAATGCTGTTCAGCACCACCATTCATATTTTGACCATATCGAATGACAACAAAAGCAACTTTATCTTTCATAATAGCTGAACCTTTCGTCCTTCTTTCACGATTCCATTTTCACACCAAACTATCCTCTCTGCAATAACCTGCCTCAATACCTGTTCGTGATATTCCAAATTCTCTCGTGAAGCAAATTTATGATAAAGATGGAATTGCACTCCACCCATCTTCAATTGTTTCTTTTGAATACCTGCATGGATAAGGCGATAGGAAATTTCCACATCTTCCTGCCCCCACATCTCCAAAGACTCATTATAACCATTGACGCGCAATAAGTCTTCTTTCCAGAAAGCCATATTACAGCCCCGGATTCGCAACATGCTATTCTTTGCATAACGATTTGCCAAATACAAACGTAAAGTGTGTGAACGAAAAGCGTTCAACAAAAAGCTAAGGTCTTGTTTAAAAAGTGCAGGATGAGTTTCCACTCCTCTAAGTAACCGGGCAGTAGCCATTCTTCTTAAAAGTACACGACTCCCACACACAAAGTAACCTTTTTCCGCCAATTCCAGATGGTCCGCAATAAAATGCTTATCCAAGAGGATATCACCATCAATCTGGATAATATAATCCCCCTTCGCCCTTTCAATAGAGCGATTACGGATGGCAGAAAGACGGAAACCTTTGTCCTCGTGCCATACATGCACAATAGGAATATCGGTCTTTGTCCGCATCTTATCAATCAGCTGTTTGGTGTCGTCACGTGAGCCATCATCTGCAATCAGAATCTCACAAGGCTTCACGGTCTGAGCAAAAGCGCTGTACAGACATAGGGACAAGGCCTCCTTCCAATTATATGTAGATATCATTAATGAGACTAACATGTATCAATTCTTTAATTCAACTTCATTTTTTCTGATCTTCCGGCCAATTATAATCTAATTCAGCCTCACGTTGTAGCGCTGCCCTGATAATCTCACTTGTACTCTCTATTATTTTCTTCTTAATGCCTGTAGTGCTTACATCGGGAGTATAAGGAAAATACACCACTTCCTTACCGGGCTGTTGCTTCATCCACTCAAGCCCCTCCAGATACTTATTTATCCAATCATCCCCTATGGTTACTATATCAATATCCTCTCTCTGTAATTGTGCCACCTCAGTAAGCTTCACTTGCTTCACAGCTTTAGTCACACACTTCAAAGACGAAATAATCCGGAAACGTTGTTCAAAGGGAATAATAGGCGGCATTCCCTTGTAATGCTGTATCAACTCATCTGTGCTTACGCCGACTATAAGTTCATCGCCCAATGCCGCCGAACGTTCCAATATGTTCAGATGACCGATATGAAACAGGTCAAAACTACCGGATGTGAATACTCTGATTTTCTTTCTTTCCATGCTATATAGATTTATCGGTATTCTATTTCTTTAATTCTCATTGCCAGATCATCCAGATCCTCTTCACTTTGAACTCCCAAATGGGAAACCCTGAAATAACAAGGAGTACCACCCGGCATAATGAATATGTCTTGCTTCAACAATTCATTAAAGAGAATATCTCCATTCTGGCGAACAAAGAACCCCGTAATGCAATTGGATGGCACTTCCGCCGGAATCTCCCAACCATTCTGCCTGCACAGCTCACGAAAATACAGCGCTTTAGCACGCACGGAAGCAATGATTTTGTCAACCCCAAGGACTACATTCTCCTTTAAACGGGCATGCAATTGCATAAACAAACTGGTGGCCGGACTGTAAGGTGTCTGACCGCGTTCCAGATTCTTCAGATTCTCAGCAAAATCAAAATAATAAGATTTATGCAAAAAATCAGTCTGCAGGATTCTAGGCGAAAGAAACAGAAACGACAAACCCGGGGCTATATTCAGCCCCTTCTGACTGCTGGTAATACAGATATCGATATTCAACTCTTCCATATCCAAATCATCGGACAAGAAAGAACTAATAGCATCAACAACCAGCGAAACATTATGTTTCCTGCAAATAGCAGAAATTTTCTTTAAATCAAACAGTTGACCGGTAGAGGTTTCATGATGTTGACATAAAAACACATCCGGACGCGAAGCAGCCACAGCATTTTCCAGCTGGGCATAATCAATATCACGAGCAAAAGGAACTTCAAAAACTTCATTCTGAACCTGATAGTACTCGCAGAGACTCTTCCAACGGTAGCCGAATGAACCGCCGGCTATAATAAAAGCTTTCTTTTTCAGGGAAACATAATTGGTAACCACAGCATCCATCGCACCGGTTCCTGAAGCAGTATAAAAGATAACACGCCCGCCTGGACAATGTATCAGCTCCAGCAACATACGCTCTGAATCTTTCACAATTTCAGAAAACAAAGCAGTGCGCATATACGGAAAAGGTTCTCCTGCGATTCGAAGAATCCGCTCTTCTATATTTCCCGGAAAAACATAAGATTTCATATTCCTGCTTTTTAATAGTTCTACATTACTTTTCATCACTTCTTTATCCTTCCGAACGTCTTTATACTCGTATATTTTCTCCAAAGGTTCAACTTCCGTTCTCTCGGAACACCATGACGGCGAATATAATCTTCAGCCGCTTCCAGCATTCGCCTGGCTACATTTCCATCCAGATACGGATCGTAGTTATCAACCACCCATCGTCTTTTCGCAATAGCGTTTTCATCATGCTGCACACTTTCAAAGGCGTCTGTCAATTGGGACGTATCCGTTATGTCAGTCCAGTAAATGTCCTTCGCTATGGTGCGATAAGTAATTACCGGACGTCCCAGAAGCAAGAATTCATATACTGTTGAGGAAGTGTCACTTATCATGACATCGGACATTAACTGATACTTCGTAACATTAAAGCCGTCTTCCCATATAATGTGTTCTTCTTGTTCTGCCAGTTGTTTATATTCATCCACCCACTCTTTTTTAGTCAACGGATGCAACTTCAACAACAGAACGACATCCCTCATCTTTACTAAATGCAGCAAAGCCTCTTTTAATGCAGGAAGAGATGTTAAACTTGGTGAAAAAGTAGGTGCATATAATACAATTTGACTTTTTCCATGCAGTTTCAACAGTTCTTCACGTTCCCGGTCAAAATCATGCCAATGATTTTTTATCCAATCTTGTTTGGGCCAACCGGTCTCCACGACCTCAAAATCTTTATATTCGGCAGCTAATTCCTTAAACTTTTTCGTAAAAAAAGGACCTTGGGTGAAATAGGTATCAAAATAGCGACGAATGACCCAATGATCTTTCTTTTCTGCCGCATAGCCATGAAAAACCTGTATCTTCACACCCGGCAAATAATAGGGAACAATATTGCCCGGCACAAATATAGCTTCCGGAGAAAAATCATAAACCTCCTGCATCGAATAGGTGTAAACGACCTTTCCGTCCAGTGGGAAAACCGGGATCTTCGGAAGATGCACATACCACAAGATATGATTCGCCTCCGACTTTACCGCTTCCTGATATATAGGCAATAATATATCAACAGCATACTTATTTTCACAGAATAAGACAATACGCATACTTCTCTCTATAGCTCCAGTTTATACTTCACTTGATGTTTCTTTGCAAAATAAATCCAGAACTTCTTCCGGTGTGCAAGCACTTTATCAACGCAGTATTGTTCATCAGTATTGCGTGCACGTGCATATTCTCTGGCAAGTAATTCAAAAAAGGCTTTCTGTCCCCATAAACGGGCAAAATTGGCACAACCCATATCAATACTGATCTTACCGAAGCTCATGCGGTTAATATCCACTAACATAAAATGATACTCACCATCTATCTTATCAAACAGAATATTTCCGGGAGAATAATCCCGGTGCATAATATCAGATTCATGCAGACGAGCCGTATAACGGGCAAAGGCTATAACAACATCCCGGCAATCGTTAACATCGGCATTGCCGAATTCATAAAAATTTCTTCGATAGGAAGATTGAAGACTGATAAAATAAGAGTACTTGATCAAGCCCCACTTACATTCTTCGATATAAGCGATAGGAACCGGGGTTTCAAAGCCTCTCTGAAGCAGTATGTTGGGATATGAAAAGGCGCGCCTTCCTTTCGGGGCACGAAAAAAAGAATAAGCAATCCGATTTACCAAAGCCGGAACTCCATAACGTTTTATATTGATCTCCAATCCATCATCCACCGTCATCACTTTGATGAGGTTTCTTCCAGAGTAGATCACCCTCCCCTCACTTTCAAAGATATCAGGAATGCTTTCTACAAATTTCCGCAAATGCTCGTATGCAGGATTTACTATTATTTTCATATTTTACTCTGCCTTCACCTTTTTAGACGGTCCCGTCATTCTAAAATATTTATCCATCATTTACCTTATATTCTCTTCAATCTTCGCAATAATCTCTTCAGGTTTTATCTCTCTCAAGCAAGCATAATCGCCACGCCAGCAAGGCTTCTGCCCGTAAACCGAACATGGACGGCAGGACAAGTCTAGTTGCACCGTATTGGCCGGCAACTGTTTCCAGCCCATGAATCCGGCATAAGGATGCGTAGCACCCCATACAGAAACAACAGGCACATTGACCAGAGATGCCAAATGCATATTAGCGGAGTCCATGGAAAGAATCACATCCAAATGACTCATCAGATTCAATTCCGTATCCATTTTCAGCTTACCAATCAACGATAGGACGGAAGGATACTTAGCGGTCCAGCGGTCGAATACCTCCTTTTCACTCTTCCCTCCACCCAGAAGGAAAACTTTCACATCCGGCATTGCAGCAAAATAGGCAACAACCCGTTCCTGCTGTTCTACCGGATAAATCTTACCTTTGTGTTTAGCAAAAGGAGCAATACCTATCCATTTATTATTCCCTTTCGATCCTACCACCGGTTCTATTTGCGAGAAGTCACCTTTCCCCTCTCCGTAGATGGAAGTGAACTTCAATTGAACCGGAAGCCCCAGCTTTTCCAGTACATCAGCATAGCGCCGGAAAGAACTTTCCTGCTTTTCAAAAACCTTATGATGACGACGAACCAGTTTCTTCTTACCTGCCCGCCCCTTGCATATTGCAGCTACAGGCACGCCATCCAACCGAAAACGCCATCGTAAGTATTTCGCGCGAAGTATATCATGAAAATCGGCCACATAATCAAAATGTAGCCCTTTTAGTTCTGCATACAGACTGTTTAATCCTCGTAATCCTTTATGTTTCCCCGACAAATCGGCACCGTAAAAGCTTACATTCTCCGGCAACTTCAGAAAAAGAGGTTGCAATGCAGTACGACTCAGCACTATGATTTCATGCTGAGGATATTCGGCTGCCAGCGAATGCACTACCGGAACCGTCATGGCTACATCGCCAAGCGCAGAGAAACGGATAATGAGGATACGTGCCATTCGTTATCTTTTTGCATAAAGCACCGGATTCAAGGCCGGGTCATTATACATCTTCATCTGTTTATATACTTTCATATATTTTTTTCCGGATTCAATATCAGCCAGCAATTGGTCAATGGCCGACGAAAGATCTTGCTTTTGTTCCAGAAGGATGTCCAGTTTAGCCTTACATTGAGCATGATGTTCGGGAGTAGTATCCGTACGTTCCACCTCCTTTTGCATGTGATAGATCTTTAATGCAAGAATAGAAAGACGGTCTATCGCCCATGCGGGACTTTCCGTATTAATGGTAGCCTCCGCCATCGGTTTCACATCTTTATATTTATCCAGGAAATAGCTATCGATCAGTTCCACCAAGTCTGTTCTGTCCTGATTAGACTTGTCTATTCTTCGTTTCAAAGTTAATGCCGCATTCGGTTCAATCTGCGGATCACGTATAATATCTTCAAAATGCCATTGTACGGCATCAATCCAATTCTTCAAATATAGATAATACTCAATCGTCTTCAACTCGTAAGGATTGTTCATTGGCGCATCCACGCTATCCGTTACATGATAATCCGCGACTGACTTCTCAAAAATGCTGTTGCAAAGGTTACTAAATGCCATAATCTTAACGAACTTTACAGTTATACAATAATACAAAGTTATGCAATATTTCCCACACAAGCAACCGTTCCCCACTTTTTATTCCCATCTTGCTCCAAAAGCAAAATATCCTCTTCCTTATTTATTTCATATTTTTACTACCCCATAACACCTTCAATAAGATAAGATCAAAAGATCCGTATGAAGAATACGTTAACAAATCAAAGCAACTTTCATAAGAAAATAGAAACCAGCTATACTTTATTACTATAACATGACCCCATACATATAATTAATTTCTAAATTTGCCTGTATTCAAAAAAACAGAATTCCATGAAAGTTATTGTTGACAATAAAATACCTTTTATAAAGGAAGCTATCGGGAAAATAGCCGACGAAGTAATATATGTCCCCGGAAAAGACTTCACCCCTGCTTTAGTGAAGGATGCAGATGCACTAATAATCCGCACACGCACTCAATGCAACCGCGAATTACTACAAGGAAGCCGGGTACAATTCATTGCTACAGCCACAATCGGCTTCGATCATATAGATACGGAGTATTGCCACGAAGCGGGCATAACCTGGACTAATGCACCGGGATGCAACTCCGCTTCCGTAGCACAGTACTTGCAATCCACACTTTTATTAATAAATCTCCTGAAAGGAAAAAACTTATCAGAAATGACCATTGGCATTGTCGGAGTAGGCAACGTAGGCATCAAAGTGGCTAAAGTGGCTCGCGAATTAGGTATGCGGGTATTGCTGAACGACTTGCCACAAGAAGAGAAAGAAGAAAGTACTAACTTCTGCTCTTTACAGTTTCTTGCCGAAGAATGTGATGTTATCACTTTCCACGTACCTTTATATAAAGAAGGGAAATATAAAACTTTCCACCTGGCCGATGAAGCATTCTTCCGTTCCCTCAAACGTTCTCCTATCATCATCAATACTTCCCGCGGAGAAGTAATAGAAACAGCAGCTTTATTGAAAGCTCTTCAGACCGGTCTGATTTCCGATGCCGTCATTGACGTATGGGAAAACGAACCCGACATTAATCTCACCTTATTATATAAGGTATTCATCGGAACGCCGCATATCGCCGGATACTCGGCAGACGGAAAAGCAAATGCTACGCGAATGTCTCTAAGCTCCCTGTGCCGACACTTCGGCATACAAGCTGACTATCACATTGCTCCACCCGAACCGGAAAATCCGATCATCATAGCATCTACCCCTACAGAAGCCTATTTAAAAATGTATGATCCGCGGAAAGACTGCGAAGCGTTGAGAGCTCATCCCGAACTATTTGAAAAGTTAAGAGGAGATTATCCGCTACGGAGAGAAAAGACAGCATTCTCCGTAATAACCCCGTAGCTTAGCCTTCGGATTCAAGCAACTTTTCTATCACTTTGGGATAAGTGTCATATTCCAGCGCATGAATACGATGCGCCAGATCATCAGGAGTATCTTCCGGCAACACCGGGCATTTCACCTGGCAAATAATGGCACCCTCATCATAATGTTCATTCGTATAATGAATAGTAATGCCACTTTCCTCCTCGCCGGCAGCAATCACAGCTTCGTGCACGCGATCTCCATACATGCCCTTTCCGCCGAACTTCGGCAACAACGAAGGATGTATATTTATCATTTTATTAGGATAAGCATGCAAAATAAGATCCGGCACGCGCGCCAGAAAACCGGCCAGCACTACAAAATCAATATCATGCTCCCGCAACACCGATAAAATCGCCTCTCCATTCTCCCAGTCACTCTTCGGAAAATAGAAACAAGGCACTTCCAGCCCGCGTGAACGCTCTAAAACAAACGCATTCTGACGGTTAGTTAAAACCAAAGCCACACAAGCCGAACTTTTTTCCCGGAAATAACGGATGATATTTTCGGCATTTGTGCCGCTTCCCGATGCTAATACTGCGATATTTTTCCTCATATTTCTTCCTTTTAGTGCACAAAACCGTGAAAAATGTGCAAAACATTGCATTTAATTCCCTAAATATTTGCGAGTGACGATAAATATTTATTCCTTTGCCCCGCAAATTTAAAGAAATAAAACTAATTATTAATTAAAAACTTAAAGTTATGTCTGAAATTGCATCAAGAGTGAAAGCGATTATCGTCGACAAATTAGGCGTTGAAGAATCAGAAGTTACTAACGAAGCTAGCTTCACTAACGATTTAGGAGCTGATTCTCTTGACACTGTAGAACTTATCATGGAATTCGAAAAGGAATTCGGTATCTCTATTCCGGATGACCAAGCTGAAAAGATTGGTACTGTAGGCGACGCCGTTTCTTACATCGAAGAACACGCTAAGTAATCCTATCCATCAATTTAATATGGAATTAAAAAGAGTTGTAGTAACAGGTCTCGGCGCCATTACCCCTATTGGCAACAATGTTTCCGATTTTTGGGAAAACCTTGTGAATGGGGTTAGTGGAGCAGGACCTATTACTCATTTCGATGCTTCCCTTTTCAAGACCCAATTTGCCTGCGAAGTGAAAAACTTCGAAGCTACCAAATATATCGACCGCAAAGAAGCCCGTAAGATGGACTTGTATACACAATATGCCATCGCCGTCGCAAAAGAAGCGGTCACTGATTCCGGTCTTGACATCGAAAATGAGGATTTAAACAGAATTGGTGTCATCTTTGGCGCCGGTATCGGTGGTATCCGTACATTCGAGGAAGAGGTAGGTAACTATGCCTTGACCGGCAAAGAAAACGGTCCTAAGTTCAATCCGTTCTTCATCCCCAAGATGATTTCGGATATTGCAGCCGGACAGATTTCTATTATGTATGGTTTTCACGGTCCCAACTATGCAACTTGTTCTGCATGCGCTACTTCCACGAACGCTATTGCTGACGCCTTCAACCTGATTCGTCTGGGTAAGGCTAACGTCATTGTGAGTGGTGGTTCGGAAGCTGCAATCACCGTTGGCGGTGTAGGCGGTTTCAATGCTATGCACGCATTATCAACACGCAATGAGTCTCCTACAACTGCATCTCGTCCGTTCAGCGCAAGCCGTGACGGTTTCGTGATGGGTGAAGGTGGCGGTTGTCTGGTTCTTGAAGAGCTGGAACACGCCAAAGCACGTGGTGCTAAGATTTATGCAGAAGTTGCCGGTGTAGGAATGTCTGCCGACGCTCACCATCTGACCGCTTCTCATCCGGAAGGACTTGGAGCCAAGTTAGTGATGAGAAATGCGTTGGAAGATGCCGAGATGAGCCCCGAGGAAGTAGATTATATCAATGTACACGGTACTTCTACTCCTGTAGGTGATATATCGGAAGCTAAAGCTATTAAAGAAGTATTTGGTCAACATGCATTTGAATTGAACATCAGTTCAACAAAATCCATGACTGGTCACTTGCTGGGCGCCGCCGGTGCGGTAGAGGCCATCGCAAGTATTCTTGCGATCAAGAATGGCATCGTACCTCCGACTATCAACCACGAAGAGGGTGATAACGACGAAAACATCGACTATGACCTTAACCTTACGTTCAACAAAGCTCAAAAACGCGAAGTGAACGTAGCTCTGTCCAATACATTTGGATTTGGCGGTCATAATGCATGTGTTATTTTTAAGAAATACGCAGAATAATCAGTCGTGTTACGTAATCAAATAGACAAAATAAGGCTCTTATTCCGTAAGGACAAAGAGTCTTATTTTTGTTTTTATAAGATTCTGGGATTCTATCCCCGCAACATTCAGCTCTACCAGCAGGCTTTGTTGCACAAATCCACCTCCATCCGCTCAGAAAAGGGACGCCCTTTGAATAATGAACGACTGGAGTTCCTGGGTGACGCCATTCTTGACGCCATCGTGGGAGATATTGTCTATAAGCATTTCGAAGGCCGTCGCGAAGGTTTTCTCACAAATACACGTTCCAAAATCGTGCAACGGGAAACTCTGAATAAGTTGGCAGTAGAAATAGGCCTGGACAAGCTGGTAAAATATTCCACCCGTTCTTCCTCGCACAATAGTTATATGTACGGAAATGCTTTCGAAGCATTTATCGGTGCCATCTATCTGGATCAGGGCTACGAGCGCTGCAAGCGGTTCATGGAAGAAAAGATATTCAAGAATTACATTGACCTCGACAAGATGTCGCGCAAAGAGGTCAACTTCAAATCAAAGCTGATTGAATGGAGCCAAAAAAGCAAAGTTGAGGTTTCATTTGAACTTATCGAGCAATTCCTTGATGAAGATTATAACCCCATGTTTCATACCGAAATCCGCATAGAAGGTATTTCGGCCGGGAAAGGAACCGGATACTCTAAAAAGGAGTCTCAGCAGAATGCCGCACAAGCTGCCCTGAAGAAAATAAAGAATGATGCTTCATTCAAAGAACAAATAGAAGCCACAAAAGCGCAGAATCATTTGCCTGAGAATACAGAAGAAACAGATGAACTCACAGAGGAGACTCTGATTGAAGAAAATCTTGAAACGATTCTGCCTGTAGAAAATCCTGAAACGGACGAATGTAAGGGCGAATAGCCTTCGCCCACATCATTATCAGCCGAAACAAATTCCCATCCGGCGCCCTTGAACAACCAGATCATTATCTTCTGTCACCAGTTTCAACTTTCCGGCTATTTCCTCCAGTGGTGCAGAAGAAATCTCATCCCCTTTCAACGTAATCATCCGGCCAAACTGTTCTGTTGCAATCAGTTCCGTAGCATGCCCACCCATGCGGGTAGACAGGTTCCGGTCGAAAGGCGTGGGCGAACCTCCCCGCTGGATATAGCCAAGCACAGTTTCGCGGGTTTCAATGCCAGTTTCATACTCTATCTCCTGGGCAATGTATTCAGCGGCACGTTTCCGGCCATCCGTCTGTATGCCTTCGGCAACCACCACGATGGAATAAGGTTTTCCTTTCTTCAGTCGGTTCAGAATAGTCTCACCAATATTATGGATATTATAAGGAATTTCGGGTATCAAGATAACATCACCGCCACCTGCCATACCTGAATACAGTGCAATCCAGCCGGCCTTATGCCCCATTACCTCGATCACCATCACCCGTTTGTGCGAACTGGCAGTAGAGTGCAGGCGGTCAATGGCATCCGTAGCAATACTTACAGCCGAATCAAATCCGAAGGAGAAATCCGTTCCCCAGATATCATTGTCAATAGTCTTAGGCACAGACACGATGTTCAATCCCATGGCAGCCAGTTTGGCAGCAGTCTTCTGCGTACCGTTACCACCGATACAAACCACACAATCCAATCCTAATTCCTTGATATTCTGTTCTATCAATGCCGGTTTATTGACATCGGATATCACACCGTTCTTCTTGAAAGGTTTCTCGCGGGAAGTGCCGAGCATTGTGCCGCCCTGATTCAACAAACCGGACAAAGATTTATCAGTAAACGACTCCACATCCTTGGTAAGCAACCCCTGAAAGCCACTATGAATGCCCACAACTTCCATCCCGTAATGATTGATTGCAGTTTTGCACACTCCACGAATGGTGGCATTGATGCCGGGACAATCGCCCCCCGAAGTCAAAATACCGATTCTCATGACACTTTTGTTTGAATTATTGTTCTTTAGGTCCGTAAAGATAGAAAAAAAAGAGAAAAAAGATAGAGAAGCCGATAAATAAGATTATTTTTGCGCAACAAAATAGTTTTAACTAAGAGAGATGAATATCACAACATTGCTGGATAAGGTGTATTTTGCCCCTCGCCTGAAAAAAATCGACTTCTATGCTAACCGCGCAGGAGAACTTCAACACCGAGTTCTTGACCGCTTAGTGCGCATGGCAGAAAATACAGAATGGGGAAAGAAATATGATTATAAAAGCATTCATACTTATGAAGACTTTAGAAACAGACTACCCATACAGACTTACGAAGAGGTAAAGCCGTATGTGGAACGCCTGCGTGCAGGAGAACAAAATCTGCTTTGGCCTTCGGAGATACGCTGGTTTGCCAAGTCCTCGGGCACAACGAACGATAAAAGTAAGTTCCTGCCCGTCAGCAAAGAAGCATTGAATGACACACATTATCAAGGCGGTAAAGATGCGGTTGCCCTCTATCTGGGTCAGAATCCTGACAGCCGCTTTTTCTCCGGACAAGGTTTGATTTTAGGTGGAAGCCACAGCCCCAACCTCAACTCCAGGCACGGGCTTGTAGGCGATCTTTCTGCTATCCTGATACAAAATATACATCCGTTAGTGAACTGCGTCCGTGTTCCGAGCAAGAAAATTGCTCTTATGAGCGACTTTGAAAAGAAGATAGAAGCAATCGCCAACAGTGCCATATCAAAAGATGTAACGAGCCTTTCGGGCGTTCCTTCATGGATGTTAGTACTCATTAAGCGTATCCTTGAAAAGACCGGTAAACAATCGCTGGAAGAAATATGGCCCAATCTGGAAGTCTTCTTCCATGGTGGTGTTGCTTTCACCCCTTATCGTGAACAATATAAAGAAGTGATCCGATCACCCAAAATGCATTATGTAGAAACTTACAATGCCTCCGAAGGGTATTTCGGTACGCAAAACGATCCGAATGATCCGTCCATGCTGTTGATGATCGACTACGGTATATTCTATGAGTTCATCCCATTGGAAGATGTAGGTAAAGAGAATCCCCGCATCTACTGCCTGGAAGAAGTGGAAGTGGACAAGAATTATGCATTGGTTATCTCTACTTCTGCGGGTTTGTGGCGCTATATGATTGGAGACACCGTGAAGTTCACGCAAAAGGATCCATATAAATTCGTCATCACCGGACGTACCAAGCATTTCATCAATGCTTTCGGTGAAGAATTGATTGTGGATAACGCGGAAAAAGGTTTGGCAAGGGCTTGCGAGGCTACCGGAGCATTGATTTCCGATTATTCGGCTGCTCCTGTATTTATGGATGCCAATGCTAAATGCCGTCACCAATGGTTGATTGAGTTTGTACAGGCACCGGACAGTATAGAGAATTTTGCCAAAATACTGGATGATACACTGAAAGAAGTGAATTCCGATTATGAAGCAAAACGACAGAAAAACATTGCCCTGCAACCTCTGGAGGTGATTGTTGCCCGCAAAGACCTATTCCATGACTGGCTGGCACAAAAAGGAAAGTTGGGTGGACAACACAAAGTTCCGCGTCTCAGCAATACAAGGGAATATATCGAGGAAATGCTGGAACTGAACAACTGATTCCTGCAATAGCATAGGACAATACGATAATAAATAAGAAAGGCCGCATCAGACAAAACCGATGCGGTCTTTTCCATTTTTGTTCCATGCCTTGAAACTCACAGTTTCATTACTTGAAACCAACAGTTTCATGCCTTGAAACTGCAAGTTTCACGCCGAGAAACCAGTAGTTTCACACCGAGAAACTAACAGTCATCCCAGACTATCAGAAATTATAAGCCAATCCGATGCCCAGTATCTCCTTGAACTGTACCTTCGGCCCTCTTTCAACGCCCTCATCATTAAAGGTTTTCACATCATTATCATACTTCAGTGTCATATTCAGGGTTGCTGATAGCACTTTATTGATCTTCATACTGATGAGCACATCCCAGTTGACATCCACATTACCAAAGTCTTTATTATAAGGAGTGAAGAAATCGGCTGTAGTAATCAGATTCACATTTTCCATGACAGGCAGCTCTGCACGGGCTTTCAGGAAAGCTCCGGCTTCGATCTTAAAGTGATCCCCCGGATCAACACCAAAAGAACCTAAATCAGAAAGATAATCATCGCTCACAAAGGTCATCTTTGTGGAGACAGGTGAAAGGAATATAGAATAATTACTCTTCGGACGATATTCCATACCCAATGCCACATTAGAATAGGCGGGAGCAAAGAAGTTAGATATATAGTGACTCTTGTCCGGATAATTATATCCTTTGGCAAACTGAGTATTCAAATCAGCCATAAGCGTATAATACCAAACTTTAGTGGCTGCATAGCCCAACTGGGTAGATAATCCTATTTTATCGGAACTCTTTCTCATCCCTTGCGATTTGGTTTTCGAAAGACCATAATCCAGCACCAGGTTCGTCACCCATAGCCAGTTTCCGCTCTTATGTGTCAGTGACCCATTCAGGTAAGCATTCCCGGCAATAGAATTCTCACCACCGGCCGACCAGTTTGTCATTGCAGTTTGCGACATATTTATACCTGTCACACCCTTCAGTACCCAAGCTCCTTCTTTATATCCCTTATCGTCCGTTTGGGCAGAGACGATTGTTGCCAAAGTGGCAAATAGTATCATTAAATATATACGTTTCATACTGTTATTCGTTTTAATTGTTCCGCAAAACAAAGACGTCTTTGTATTTCAAACAGAGTAAACTATTTTTTTGTTCAGAAACAAATAAAAGAATGATTGTACGGAAATTACAGGATGATACCTCCTCCCAGCAACAGACCTGCCTCATCGTAAAATGCCGCAGCCTGTCCGGAAGCAATGGATTCCAGTGGTTCGCGCAATAGCACATGCAAGAGATTCTCATCCGTTATACTGACAGTGCAGTGATTAGCTTGCTTCCGATAGCGAATCCTGACAATGACATCCTCGGAATTCAGTAAACGGGAAGTATCCACAATATTCCAGTCTTTCAACAGCATTTCCTCTTTGTAAAGAGAAGCCAGAGGCGCAAGTATCACTTCGTTCCTCTCTTTATGTATCTCTTTTACGAAAACAGGACGGTTCAGATGAATACCCAATCCTCTGCGCTGACCAATCGTATAGAAAGGATATCCTTCGTGCCAACCTAAAAAACTGCCGCTTTCATCGAGAAATTGTCCTTTTCCCGGCAAAGCGTTCTGCGGAACTTCACGCTGCAAGAAAGAGCGGTAATCCATCGGGCAGAAGCATACACCAAGACTATCCTTTTTGGTTGCTGTCCGTTCAAAGCCCCGCTTAGCAGCATAGGCACGCACTTCATTTTTAGTCCAGTCACCCATTGGAAGGAGCATACGTTCTAAAATGTTCTGTTGCAGTCCCCAGAGGAAGAAAGTCTGATCCTTATCACGGTCGGCAGCCGGGGCTATAAAGTAATAGCCATCCCGGAAAACTTTACGTACGTAGTGTCCGGTAGAAATCCAATAAATGCCCATTTCATCGGCAATCTTTGCCAGCAACGGCCATTTCAGTTCATTGTTACAGAGAGTACAGGGAACAGGGGTATGGGCGGAAAGATATTCATCTACAAAATAGCGGATAATTCGTTCACGGAATAATTCGCGGGCATCATAGATGATGTGCGGGATATTCAGACGGGAAGCGAGATTACGGGCATCATCCAAAGATTCTTCAAAGCCTTCCGAATCATAGAAACGAAACGTCACACCGGTTACTTCATAACCGGCCTCTTGCAACAGCATGGCGGCAACAGAACTATCCGTACCTCCACTCATACCTAATAATACACGCTTAGCAGACTTCATGAGTACAAAAATAAGAATTATTTCTCTGGCAAAGAATAAACATATATATGAATCTGTGGTGAACTTACACCCATCAGTAATATGAAATAAAATCAGCCGCTGTCGCACTTATTATACAATAAAGAAGCGGGAGAATGTTCTTTCCAGTCTTTCAACCTTCCAGTACATCTCCCGCTTATGATGAAGAGAATCTCTATCTTATTCTTCTTTTTCCAGTTTTCCGGCTTTCACTTCTTCAAAAGTAGGATTGAAAGCATTGCCAATTACTTCCCACGCTTCAGCATCGTTCAGGCCCGCAATAACTTTTGCCAATCCCTTATAAGAAATCAGTCCCATCTGTTTTTCAATATACACCGACTCGGCAGATTCCAGGTTTTCAAAGCAATCCAGATTGGTAATCACTGTATTAGGATTGCTTCCGGTAGCACCACCTATTGTTAGTTTCAGAGTACCCACACGCTTCAAAGCAGGCAGATTAATACTTTCCAGCATAGCAGGAACTCCATTTGTAAAACAAGTACCGATGCTGCACACGCCTGTTACTTCCTGCAAAACAGGCAAACTCAGAGTTTTAAGTACTCCCCCATAAGTAAAGCTACCTACTTTGGCCAGCTTCGGAAACTGAACAGGTTGCACTACATTGTTCACATAAGAACCTTCCTGAAGACTCATAGCCCCCGTTACCTCTTCCAGATCTTCAAAACTGATTATGGCAAGGTTGGCATTATAACCTTGAGTAACCGTCAGTTTTTTAGCCTTCTTCAGACCTGGGAAGGTAAAGTTCGCCTCCTCTTTCACAATTGCAAATTCCAATGAGATCTCTGCATTCTCAAGTCCTTCGAAACGCATTCCTTTACTACCTGACACTGACACTTTTCCCGTGAAAGTGTCATCACCTTTCAATAGCAGACCTTCAGGAACAGAACTCAGTTTCAATTCGTCAATGGTCAAGCCTGTAACATCCATTTCTTTCAGAGCAGTCACATTTCCCAAAGATAAATAAGAGAAATGCGCTCCTTTCAGATTCTTCAGGAAAGATATTTTCTCCAGCTTAGGCAACTGTTCCATTGAAACCCGACTGACAGAAGTCAATGAGCCCAAACCTGTTATATCAGTAACCCCTGGCATGGATGACAAAGAGAATGTCCCTCCGATAGTCTTCAATGCATTGAATCCAGATAAAACAGTAGCCTCTTCACTATAGCCCCCCAAAGAGAATCCGCCACCTACGGTCTCCAATTCGGGACAGGCATTGTCCAGTTGTTTCACATTCGATAATGTGGTCAATTTCAGATCTCCTCCTACACTCTTCAACTTTTTCAACGGCTCCATATCAGGAATGGCAAGATAAGATATAGTAGCGGCACCGTCTACAGTAGTCAATGAAGAAAGATTAAGTTCTCCAAGGCTTTGACAGTGTTCTATGGTCAGTCCGTTTTTACCTACATAAGCAAGCGAGCCTAAATCCAGTTTTTTGACACCATTATTATAAATGCGCATACTGTTGGCTTTCGTCAGTTTAGGGAGACTCACTTCATTCAGATTGTTCATTGGATATTGCAATGAGAAGCTG
Organism: Bacteroides sp. 14(A); assembly: GCF_000526555.1. Lineage (NCBI taxonomy): Bacteria > Pseudomonadati > Bacteroidota > Bacteroidia > Bacteroidales > Bacteroidaceae > Bacteroides > Bacteroides sp. 14(A). The sequence continues at coordinate 304,741 of NZ_JAGH01000002.1, forward strand.
TATGATATTTCTTCCAACGAACTAAAGAACACGTCCTCCAAATCCGAAAGCGATTCAAGCGAGATAGTAGCCGCGGAAACCAAGGCAGGGAAGTTTATTTTCTTCACCTTCTTGTAGCTTTTCAGAGTCAGCTGATTACCCAGCGTTTTCAGAGCCGGGAAGCTAACTTCTTCCGTCAGTTCAAGCGTTCCGTTCTGTCGTCCGGTAAAGGTGATATCCTTTCCTATAATCTCCAAAGCCGGGAATTCCAACTGTTTGAAGTGGATTGCCTGTAAGGTCAACGTACCGCCCACACTTTCCAGTTTTGGCAGATTCAGTGTGCGAAGCGTATCAGCCGAAAGATACAGATCGCCACCTACCATCTTCAGTTGAGACAGTTCGATGTGTTCCAGTTCCTTATTACCAAACGCTCCGTTCGTACCGATACGGCCTGCAATCTTCAGTGCTCCTGCCCTTTCCAGATTCTCCAGTCCTGCAACTGAAGTACCTTTGTAAGTAGGATTGATAAGCACCGTTCCGGATACTTCTTTCACACCACTCAGCGCAGCGAAAGAAAGTAACGAATCTTCCTTTACGCTTCCCGTTTCCTTACCGATAATCAGATTTCCTTCTATGCGGCTGATACCACGTGCTGCAAAAGCTTCTACGTCTTCAGCCGTTTCCAGCAGCACATCCCCCTCACCGACAATCAATGTGCGGCTCAAAGAGTAATGATATGTACGTTCCTTACCATTATAAGAGGTTACAGTCAACGTCTGATTTCCTTCCCAATCTGTTATATTCGACGGATCCGGGGTAATCGTGGCAAGCTCACTACACAAAACCTCAGCTTTGGCTCCCTGCACCGAAACACCTTCGGGCACAGACAGAGTCAGTTCATCTTCAGTAATAGTGGCCGCATAGGTCTTTCCATCCTGTAATTTCAGGCTGAATGAAGTGATATAGTTTTCGCTTCCGGAGAAAGCAGAGTCTTCGTCATCGCAACCGGCCAGCAGCGAAATGAAGCCTATCATCAATATGTATGCTAAACTTTTTAGTTTCATATTTTCTTTATTTTATACTTGATTATTCTTCTTCGGCAGGCAGGGTCCATAGTCCATCCTCTGCCAGCTGCTTGTACGTCGGATTATACAGGTTATCCTCAACAATCCAGTTCGTTTCAGGACAACTCTTGATGGCTTTCTTCAATCCCTCATAAGAGGCCAGAGCCTTGTGGTTCACTATTTTGAAGCCACCAATACTCTCCAGAGATACAAGGAAGTTCAAGTCCGTCAGTTTAGTGTTCTGCATATTCTGGGTTTCATTATAACCATAAGGGCGAAGATACAACGTCCCGCCCACCGTTTTCAGTAGCGGATAGTAAAGAACCGGTTCATAAACATTGCCATATTGCTCATAACCTGTCTGAATAAGCAGATTTCCACCTACCTTTTCCAGCTTGGGGAACGAACGTTCATCAGTGGTATTGACACATATCCGAGTATCTCCACCAATTGTTTTCAGTTCGGGGAAATGGAACTCTTTGATATTAGAGTAAAGGTCGAATATGCCACCCACTTCTTGCAAGTCGGGCATAATGATCTCCTGAATATTCGAATTATTCCAATAAGAAAAGTCACCAGTGATTTTGTTGATACCAGCTATATTCGTTGTTCCACCATTATTGATAAGATAGTTGAGCTTTAGAGAACCGATTTCCTTAAAACCCTGGAATTGGGGAGAGAGACCGGACATGACTATGCTTCCGGCAAACACATCATCACCCTTCACGACAGTTGTACTCATGTCCGAACCCTGCAACAGTAATTCTTCCATTTCTACACCGCGTAAATCAATCTCACTCATACCTGAACCTAAAGAGATCTTTCCCACCTTCTTCAATTTAGCCGGCATCTTCACGCTACCGGTAGCTGTCAGACTCAGAGTTCCGCCAATACTTTCCAGCGAAGCCAACTGCTCGGGATTGAATCCGGCAATGGAAATACTGGCATTACCGTCTATCGCCTTCAACAGAGGCATATTCATCTGATTCACTTTCGGGCAACTAAGCGATAATTCACCTAAATGAGTCAGCGCCGGGAAAGAAACTTCATACAGCGGGTTATCTGCAATGCTGAGTTTCCCCGAAATATCCTGTAACTTCGGGCAATAGAGCAACAGAAGAGTTTTTCCGGTCACATTCAAGTCTTTGCAGGACAACAGTTCGCTGAAGTCCAGACGAATGGCTGACATACTCACTTCAATACTTCCTCCTACATGCTTCAAAGACTGGAAAGACATTTTCTCTACCGATGATTTACCTTTCAGCGAAAGGTTACCGCTCACCTGTTGCAATGCGGAAAATTCCGTAGAGACAAAAGGAGCTTCCATCGAGAGGTTACCGCCCACACTCTTCAGTGAAGAACAGGAAATATCACCCACAGCCGCGCTCTTTATGTCTAGATCACCCCCTATACGAGTCAGCTTATTCAAATCCACGGTCCACAAACTGTCAGCCGAAATAATCTGGAAAGAACCACCTATCTCTTCCAGATTCTCCAGCCCGGCAAATTCATGCCCACGGTAACGGGTATTAATGGTGATACTACCGGACACCTGCTTCAAGGTTGACAATGCTGCCAGAGACTTAATGGAATCTGTACCCAACTGCTGTCCGATAATCAAACTACCATCCAGATACGAAATACCTTTTGCACCGAAAGCATCCAATTCTTCCTGCGTATTCAGCAAGATGATACCGGTTTCGGGTACACTGCTTCTGCGAGGCGTATAGAGGTATTTGCGTGACTGGCCTGAAAGGGAAGTCACGGTAAAGAACATTTCCTCCTCCCAGTTATACACTGTAGCGGGGTCTGGCTTGATTGTAGCGTTCTCGCTGCACACCACTTGAGCCTTAACATCACTGAGTATCACTTCTTCCGGAATGTTCATCACAATGGTGTCTCCCCGGAAAGAGGCTACAAGAGATTGGTCTCCCTGTTTCAGGGTAAAGGAAGTGATAAAGTTATCAGTTCCCTCAAAAGGATCATTGCTGTCATCGCAGCCCGTGAGACAGGCCAATACGAACAAAATGCTCCCAAGGATATATTTATTCATGATTCTATTTGTTTTAAATTACTAAATCAAGGTTTCAATCGCAAGTCCATAGCAGCAGAAGATTCGGTAGAAATCTCACCTACAGCTGCTCCTTGTCCCATTTGTGCCGTATGAACTTTCACAAAGTCGATGTATTTCAGATTAGCCGGGCTGCCGTCCTGCTGAATGGCGTTCTCAATACGGAATCCGGTCGGATCATTTATATTGTCCACATATCCCCAGTCAAAGCCCCAATTAGTTTCAATACCTTCCGTTTTAAACTGATCGCCCAAGCAAGTTCCTGTCAGGATATAGTATTCCTCTTTCATGAACCAAGGGAAATAACCGCTATTCGGATGGTAAGCATTTCGTCTCAGGAAAGTCAGGTTACCATCATTGTCAATCGAAAGTACATCCTGCTTATCCTGCGTAGGACGATAATACTTCAGAGCATAACGTTGAGTGATTCCGGGCTTTCCTGTTTCACTGCCTTTAAGTTCATACCAAGTATCATCAGCAATACCGTTTCCGTTTTCATCTTGGCTTACCCATACGACACCACACTCACACCAATATTTACCAAGCGGATTACCAACAATATCAAAGTCTGCTTCACCCTTACCGTCATCCTCTACACTGTGGTCAAAGCCCAAAATAAAATAACCGCCCCATGCGCCAAGAGAAGCGATCCAACCGGTTCCACCACCATTATTCAGTGTATTCTGTATCGTCATTCGTGCATCTTCGGCAGTCTTGTCCTGAGAGAAATTAACGAACTGCCCCGGAGCAGGCGTGAACTCAAAGCAATGATTGGATATCCAATAACTCTTTGCGGTCGGTGCCCTAAAATAGGTACCTTCTTGCGGAGTACATACCACTTTAACGGTAGCCTCGGCTGTTTTACCGCCGTCGATAGCCTTCACTTTTATTTCATAAGTCTGGCCTTCAGCAGAAGGTGTAAATTTGAAATGAATGGAAGTTTCGCTCTGTACACTCCCGTCCACGCTCCATTCGTACACCGCATCATCGCTGATTGAGAATCTTACAGGTGCCAACACAAGGCTTCTGCCAATAGGACAAGTCATAGTTCGCACATCATGTATGGTGGAAGGTTCCACATAGCGGCCGTTGTCAAAGAACAACACCGGCTCTTCTTCCGGTATCACCGAGATATTAATGTTCTTCACATCCACACCATCGGCATTGGTTACTTTCAGAGCAAGCGTATAAACATCTATCTCCTTCTCTTTAAATTGATAGATGGAGTCGTGGCTTACCACACGTCCGCCATAGCTCCACTCAAAAGTGGTACTCTCGTCCGTGTATTTGGTTTCGGCAGCCACCTTCAGAGCTACATCGCAATAGCCCACAGCCGAACTACTCACCGTAATTTCAGGCGGCAGACGGTCTACGACTGTTATTTTGGCTTGCTTTTCCACACTTCCGTTATCAGCATCCAGGCGGAAGTTCACAAAGAATTCTCCTAACTGATCACCTTTAAACTGATAGGTTTCCTGCTCAGACACAATCTTACCTGCACGTTTCCAAGCATACACAGGATTGATGGCATTCTCCGCAGTCACCTGCAATGTCACCTCATGTCCTATCTTTACTTTATACTCTCCGGTATCGGAGTTTAGCGAACACTCGGGAGCTCCAACCAGCCCCGCTTCGTCATCATCATCCGAACAGGCACCCAATGCAAACAGGCACAGTCCGACAAACGATAGTTTTAAATACAGATTTTTAAACATACTATTTATTGATTAGAAAATGTTACTTGCAATCGTTTCGTTGTAAATACAAAGTGCGCAGGGATGTCCCCTGTCGTAACGCTCCACTTCTTTTTTCCCTCGGGCGTGAAGCAATAGAGTGTTCCGGGGGTAACATAATTTTTGGCATCGGTCACGAAGATCTCTTTGGTATCGGGATTCACAGCCAATCCATAAGGTACCTCGATACTCTTTTCCGTACCGTCCGTAATGAAGTTCGTAGTCACTACACGTTTCTTCCGCGTGTCATAAATGCCATAACTAATGGTATTCTGCCCGGTGTACTTACTATACTCCGTACTGTAATAGAAGAGCGAGTCCCCACTCAGACAAAACTCACTGGCCGGAAAGTTCAGCACATCAGTCACCATATCATTATGAGAGTTTATGACATATACCTTGGAGTGTATGTCGTAATAATCACCACGTGATGAAACATAAATATTTCCACGCGCATCAATTGCCATCCGATGAAGGTTGATGCCTACCGTTATTTTTTTGATTTCGGTAAAGGTGTTCAGGTCTATCACAGATACGGTATTATCGTAATTGGGTACACGATAACCTCCGGAATTGGCTACATAGAGTTTATTCCCTACCACTACCATCTCTTCCGGCTGATAGCCGACATCACAAGTGTCCACCACCTGCAAGGAATTCAGATCCACTTTAGCCACATACCCCAGTCTGGCATTGGGATCAATCACCACTTTACCCGCATAAGAACTGACGTAAGCATAGCGACCGTTGAAAACGATATAGCGACAGTTAGGAATAGGGATGGCAGCCAAGTGCCTTGCTGTATTGACATCCATCACCTCCACCAGGTGGGATACATTAATGACAGCAAACAGTTTATCACCATTTATCTGAATATCATTTCCCACATCACCCAGCGCTTTTTGTATGGTAGGATTCAATTCCGGATAAATGTTCTTACAGTAATTACCCGAAGCGTAATCGAAATAGTCCAGAGAAGCCTTGTTACTTCCCATATTCCCCTCATTCAACAGGAAAAATCCCTTGACCGGACCTGTCACCTGTACGCCCGGTGTCACATTCGTCACACTGGAAAGTACCAGTTCTTCGTCGTCGCTACGGCACGAGGATACCAACAGTATCAGCATGCCCGCAAGCCACATCAGTAATAATTTACTTCTTTTCATAAGCCGTGTATTTGGTTTTAAAGTTCTACATTTATCACAAAGCGGAAATTTATTCCCGGCATGGGATACCATTGTACCACCTCGTACTGCTGATTGAAGACATTATTGACTTCGGCGGTCAGTTTCCACAACATCTTTTTCCAATGCAAGCGGCGGGAAAGGGAAAGGTCGTTCGTATACCATTCCTTGGCATAATTCTCCGGAATGTTGGCACTCGATTCATAACGCTCGCCGGTATAGATAAAACTGTAATTCATGTCCCAATCCCTATAACTCAAATTAAGGACAGCCGAACCGCTGTGCCAGGGAATATAAGGTATCTGTCCACCGTAATAGTCACTTTTTGCATCGGTGAAATCCTGCGCTTTCTCATACGTATAGTTCACCCGCAGGTTGGCCTTCAGGTCTTTCAATAAATGCCATTCGGTTTGCAGAGCCACATCCACCCCGCGCATCTCCACATAGCCCAGATTTACCATTGTCCAACGGAACTGGTTAGAAGTAGGCATGGCTACAATCTTGTCGGTGACCTCGTTATAGTAAGCATCTGCCTGAAACTCCAGCCGGGCAGGATAACCTCCACGGAATTTGCGGGAATAAGTTACACCTATATCATATTGTGTGGTATATTCCGGATTCAGGTCAATGTTTCCTATGAAGGTATAGTAAAGGTCATTCAGCGTCGGCATGCGGAATATCTTTTTGTAAAAAGCACGCAGATTCAGATCTTCGTTCTTGAAAGGTTGCCAAGATGCCACGACGGTAGGCGTATATTTATGTTTATCACCTGCTGCGGCGTTGGGAACCTTCGTAGTCTCGTGTACAAATGTCCCCAGCAGACTGGCTTGTAGTTTGAATCGTTCAAAATGCAGTGCCGTAGCTGCCGCCACAAGTGCCGTGTAACGGCAGGGATAGACGAAGTTCACCAGGTCGGCATTTAATTTATTCCACTGAAAATCCACCGAAACGTCCGCACTCCAAAAAGGAAGAATATTCAGCATATTCGCTGCCGAAAAATAGAGTTCATGCTGGCGGTAATGATTGTTCACATACATTGTAGTAACATCCAAGCGCGGATCGGACAGATAATGAAGATAATCGTAAGCATACTTACCATTCGTCTGTAAACTGTAGTTTCCCCAATGTTTCCGGAAAGAGCCCTGCAAAAAGAAGTTCGTATCCCATTGACGGTCTTCATGCACAAAGTCACCCGTCTCACGCACAGCGGCACCGGGCAATCCCCGTTCGGAATTATATAAATAAGCTTTGGCTTTCCATTCTCCCCCTTGCATATCTCCGAATAAGCCATACTCTGCACGAATGGCCTCCACATCACCGTTCTTACGGGTTTCTGTTATATCATATCCGTTTTTCTGTCGGTAACGGAACTTATATTTCCCGCTGGTGTACATATACTCAGCACTCAGTGAACCGCTCACCTGCTTGCTCAGCCTATGCTCCAGCAGGACGGAAGGATTGACCAAACCGAAAGAACCGGTTTTGAAAGTTCCTTTCAGGCGATAGTTCTGTCCTTCGCCAAAAGAAGGATGACGAGCTGTCATGTAGATGGAACCGGCTGAAGCAAAATCCTTTGCCGATTGAAAGATAGCGCTCTTCTGGCCATTGTAGAGTGAAACGGCCTCCATGTTATCCAACGAGAAACGTCCCAGATCGATTTGTCCGTTCTGAGCATTTCCCAACTGAACGCCGTCATAGAATACGCCCACATGCTGAGTGCCAAGTCCACGTATGTTGACGGTTTTCAAACCACCGATTCCTCCATAATCCTTTATCTGGATTCCGGAAAAATAGCGGATTGCATCAGCCACAGAATGGACACTCAATTTCTGAAGTTCTTCTCCGGCAAGCATTTGTACCGGAATCACTTCTTTACGGATGCGTTGCGCTGATACAGAGACTTCTTCTATATGATAAGTCTTTGTAGAGTCTACCGTTTGAGCATACAAATCCACGCAACAGCATACTAATGGCATTACCACTGCCAATAAAATGCGATGATACATTCGATTTCATGTATTAAAGAGAGTATCAAACCTCTGCCAAGAGTAATTAATGATAACCCTATAAAAAATAAGTACGACCGGATTTCTAATCCCAGAGAACTCCTGATTCCAGATCATGGCAGGTCTTCTGACTTGCTTCATCTGATGACTCCCTTCCCGTTCATGCAGAAAACAGTGGCGTGAGTATCGTCTTCAGACTTTGTTTGAAGCTTACAGCAGCGGGTCTGTTCAGGATTTACACCTGATTCCCTTTTCACCACCCGCCACGAAAGCGACGGGTGACACCATAATCAATGGCAAAGATACATATTATTATTAAAGTTAACCTTTTTACAGATACTTTTTTATCCGATCCATATCCGAGACGTATCTGGGCCGTACTTGCTCCGTACGTTCTCCATGCAGAGGTACCTCTGACCGAAGAAAGTACGGCTTTGATACGGAGCAAGTCATATATCCACGCACGTTCACAGGCCACTATCAGCGAAACAATATATATACCCAAGAAATCATAAAGCAATATGAAGTAAAAGAGAGACCGGGAAACTATCTGAACCTGAAGTTCGGACTCAGTATCCGGCTTGGAAAGAAATAAGAAAAGAACCTCTTCATTACTGTACTAAAAGCCATTAAATCCGACAACAGAACCGTTTAATAAATTATTTGTTGTAACTTTGTGCTCTTTAAAGAACTAAAATTCAAACGTTATGGAACATCAACTGACAATTTACAACACCTTAGATAGGAAAAAGGAGCTATTCGTGCCACTGCACGCTCCACATGTAGGTATGTATGTCTGCGGTCCTACCGTTTACGGTGACGCGCACTTGGGACATGCACGTCCTGCCATTACTTTCGACTTGCTTTTCCGCTACCTTACCCACTTGGGATATAAGGTACGTTATGTCCGCAACATCACCGATGTAGGCCATCTGGAACATGACGCTGACGACGGAGAAGACAAAATAGCCAAGAAAGCACGACTGGAACAATTGGAGCCGATGGAAGTAGCGCAATACTACATCAACCGTTACCACAAGGCAATGGAAGCGCTGAACGTACTTTCACCCAGTATCGAACCGCACGCTTCGGGACACATCATCGAGCAGATAGAGCTGGTGAAAGAGATCCTGAAGAATGGCTATGCTTATGTCAGTGAAGGCTCTGTCTACTTTGACGTAGAGAAATACAATAAGGATTACCATTACGGAAAACTATCCGGCCACAATCTGGATGACGTGCTGAACACCACCCGCGAACTGGACGGACAAGCTGAAAAGCATAACCCCGCCGATTTCGCCTTATGGAAATGTGCCCAACCGGAGCATATCATGCGCTGGCCCTCTCCATGGAGCGACGGTTTCCCGGGATGGCATGCCGAATGTACGGCCATGGGTAAGAAATACCTCGGCGAACATTTCGATATTCACGGTGGTGGTATGGACCTTATCTTCCCTCACCACGAATGTGAGATTGCTCAATCGGTTGCATCACAGGGCAATGACATGGTACATTACTGGATGCACAACAATATGATTACCATCAACGGACAGAAGATGGGTAAGTCTTACGGTAACTTCATCAATCTGGACGAGTTCTTCAACGGCACACATAAGTTGCTGACACAAGCATACAGTCCGATGACCATCCGCTTCTTCATCCTGCAAGCTCACTATCGCAGCACGGTAGACTTCAGCAACGAAGCCTTGCAAGCAGCGGAAAAGGGATTAACCCGAATGATGGATGCCGTGAACGGACTGGAAAAGATCACTCCGTCCGCCACTTCCAGCGTAGATGTGAAAGCAGTGCGTGAAAAGTGCTATGAAGCCATGAATGATGACTTGAATACCCCGATAGTCATTGCTCATCTTTTCGACGGAGCCAGAATGATTAACAACATCATTGCAGGCAACGACACCATCACTGCCGATGATCTGAAAGAGCTGAAAGAAACTTTCCATCTTTTCTGCTTCGACATTCTGGGACTGAAAGAAGAAAACAATTCCAATGAAGAGCGTGAAGTTGCTTTCGGTAAAGTAGTAGATATGTTACTGGAAGAACGCATGAAGGCCAAAGCCAATAAAGACTGGGCTACCAGTGATAAGATTCGCAATGAACTTACAGCACTCGGTTTTGAGATAAAAGACGGTAAAGACGGTTGCGAGTGGAAGCTGAATAAATAAGCTCCACTACCCTATAAAAAAGCTGCCTCCCTCTGATCCAAGCGAATCGGGGGAGGCAGTTTCATTTAGAAAAGAGAGTTTTAGTAAGGTATCATGTCGGAAAGAATACGTTCCTTATACCAGGGATCATCTATCGCCTTCAACTCCTTGCCCATCTCACGGCAAAGTTCTGCAACGATTTCTTTATTTTCTTCCAACGGAAGATTATTCATCTGATAAGGGTCCTTTTCATCATCAAACAACAAGCTTTTCTTCAGCTTATGGTCTTTCTTATCAATATAGAAAGCCAAAGTATAGCGTGCCGTCTTATATCCTCTTGAAGAAGGGAAATAAGTCTGCACTTTACCATCCGCATCCTTTTCTCCGTCCAGATTCTGGATATACAAAGCACCACCGGGACGTTCAATTTCCGCCTTTTCATCGAAGAAAAGAGGTGCCCAGTTGCGTCCCTGCACATTAGACGGAATGGAATCGCCCAAACCACACAGCCCCAGGACAGTCGGCATAATATCCGGCGCGGACATCAGAAGATTGTCCACCCGTGGCTGGATATGACCGGGATAACGTACCAGGAACGGTATATTCATAGATTCGGAATAAGGAGAATTCTTCGGATCATCCGTGAACTGGCTACACATTGTTTCACCATGGTCGGAAGCAAAGATCACAATCGTATTCTTATCCAAACCCTGCTCTTTCAGTGTTTCAAGGATCTGTCCGAAAGCACGGTCTACACCGGTAACAGAGGCAAAGTAGTAGCGAACGCTCTCTGCTTTTTCACGCTTCTTATCTGCATTGGGACGGATAAGAAGGCTGTCCAGAGGTTGATCTTTGTACAGATTGAAATCTTCTTCCATACAATCATCCAATGAACGATACGGGCTGTGGGGCGGATTCATACCCACCATTATAAAGAAAGGCTTCTTCGGATCACGTACATTCCCTTCGTTCTTCAGATAGGAAACCACCATCTTGGACTCATGCAACGGTGACCATTCTTTCGGATCGTGACGATTTCCATCCGTATCCCAGTAACGGGGATTCTTATGTTCATCAAAAGTACCGTAGGAGTACCAGTAATTAAAGCCGTGACGGCGTTCTTTCGGCGTATAGGCATCCCAGGCAGGTATTCGATCTTCTACATAGTGACCGGGACGTTGCGGATCGTTCGGTGTAGGGAAGTCAGCGTGTAACTTACCAAAATAAGCGCAGTCATATCCGGATTTATTAAATACATCACCTATGCAATCCACGTCGGCACGCAGGGAACTGATAGGCCGGTTTGAATTACAGTTCAAAGGTATTCCGCTTTTATTGGGATACATCCCCGTCAACAGCATACCCCGATGAGGACTACTCAACGGACAGTTACTTTGGGCAGAACTTAACACCAACGCTTCACGGGCAAAGCTATTCAAGTTAGGAGTATGCACCGGATCATTGCGGAAGTTCACCTTGTCGCGAAACCCATCCTGTCCCCAGAACTCCATAGCCTGATTACGGTACTGGTCGGGGAAGACATAAATTACATTCGGAAGTTGTGCCTGCTCTCCCTGCTGAGTTTTGCAGCCTTGCAGGGCAAACAGGCCCAAGCCTCCCAAAAACAAACTAAACCGATTTATCATTTTATTCTTATTAAATTACGTTGAAATTATAAATGGGAATTTATCGGTGAGATACTGTTGCTATCACACCGAATGGAAACTTTGCCGGGGCGCTACGCCCCTAAATTATCATTTATAGTTTCAGCATGTGAATTAAAACAGCTTCTTGTTTGATTCCAAGTCTCTTTTGCGCATAATTCCTTCCAGGAAGTAATAGTCCGCATAATTCAACGGAACATCAATCTCAGCGCCATGAGGAATACTGCCTACAGAGTGCATCAGAATGAAATTACCGTTTGTGCCCACTTCTGCACGATAAGCCGGAGAACCGAGATTTTCCATAATCTTATCTGCTGTTTCCTTATAGTTTTTGCCGGGAATGTATGTACTCAACTCGTACAAAGCAGATGCCGTACATGCAGCAGCCGAAACGTCACGGGGTTCGTTCGGAATATTGGGAGCATCAAAGTCCCAATACGGTACAAGGTCTTCCGGCAAGTTCGGATTATTGAAGATAAAGTTATAAATCTTTTCAGCCATATCAAGATACTTCTGATCGTGGGTATAACGGTAACACATGGTGTATCCGTAAATAGCCCATGCCTGTCCGCGTGCCCAGGCGGATTCGTCAGCATACCCCTGTGCGGTTTGTTTCTTACGTACCTCACCGGTTACGGGATCATAATCCACTACGTGATAACAGCTGTTATTGGCACGGAAATGGTTCTTCATGGTGGTATCGGCATGCTTCACGGCAACATTATAATAAGTGGAATCGCCTGAAAGCTTGGAAGCTTCGAACAATAGTTCCAGGTTCATCATATTATCTATAATAACCGGGCATTTCCAACCGCGTTCTGCCTGCCAACCTTTATCGGCATCCCAAGACTGAAGTACGCCTGCCGCCGGACGGAAACGGGTAGAAAGAGACTTAGCCGTCTGAATAATCACAGGCTTGTATTCTTCTTTACCGGCAAAACGATATCCGTTCAGATAGCTGCAACCAATCATAAAGCCCACATCATGATGCCAGGTCAGGTATTGCACGGAATCCAGCGCTTCTGTATACTTCTCAGCCAGCGGCAACCATTTCTTATCACCGGTCAACTCATACATATGCCAGATATTACCGGGGAAAAAACCGGAACACCAGTCATCAATGGGTACATAAACAATGCTACCGTCTTTGTTGATAGTTCTTGGATTCAGAATTTTCCCTGACTTTTCGATAATGTCGGTCTGAATGGTCTCCTGCGCCACCGCATTATCAATATTCTCTTGGATAAAGTTGCTCTCGGTCTGCTTCTGACTTGTGCAACCCGCCAAAACTAGGAGGGATATTCCCAATGTCGTGAGGATTGTTTTCATAATAATGATTTGTTTATTAAAGTTTCGTATTCTTTCGTCAGCAAAAGTAGCGCAGGTTTACAGAAAAGACCCTCCTAAATTATACAGGAAAAGAGCAAAATTGTTACATTTGCACATAAATCATACAGATTGAACTTTTTAATCATATTGAAAACATGACTCCACAAGAATTTTTCAAGAAAGATCTCTTTGCAGAACAAACCGGCGTAGAACTACTGGAAGTACGCGAAGGATATAGTAAAGCACGCCTCGTTATCACGGAGAATCACCTTAACGCAGGACATCGCACCCAAGGCGGAGCCATCTTCACTCTTGCAGACCTGGCACTGGCCGCCGCTGCTAATTCACATGGAACATTGGCTTTCTCCCTGTCTTCCAATATCACCTTTTTGCGCGCCAGCGGACCGGGCGACACGCTGTATGCCGAAGCACGCGAACGGTACATAGGACGTACTACCGGATATTACCAGATAGATATCACGAATCAGGACGGAAAATTGATTGCTACATTCGAGTCCAGCGTATTCAGAAAAGGGGATCCGCTGCCGTTCAGCTTATAACTATCTCATTTCTTCTTTACTACCGACGTCATCGGATAACGATTTCCTTGTACGCTCTTCAGGAAAGCCTTTGCCGACCCGAAGTTAAGATACATATCCAGACGAATCGGGAGATGATTCTTATCATCTGAGATAAAGAAAGTAATCACTTCTTTTTCCTTTCCTTTCTTATATTCTACAAAAGAGAATACGAGGCAACGATAAATCGTATCATTATTGGCTTTTACATCTTCTTTGCCCCGGTAAATCAGCGTCTGTTCTTCTACCTTACGTCCGGTGGCCATAGGGAAAAGAATCCGGTCGCCTATTTTATAATCTGCCGGATCGTAAGAACGCGCCTGCGCCAGGATACTCAACATATCGAAGATGCAACGGCTGTCACTGTATTCCATCTCTTGCGGATCGCGAACCGGATTGTGCCAGATACGCCTCTGTTTCACGTTGGATACGCCATCCTTATATGAAAACCAAGCTTCATCCACCGTATAGCGGTCACCCTCTTCGGCCGCTTTACGGAAGTAGAGCGGCTCCAACTTTTCACTGACGTAGCAAGTCAGCGTATCACGCATCTTAAAGAAGAAATCGGTCTTTTTACTTCCTACTGAAAGCAGGTTGAAGCGGTAGGCAGGTTGTGACTGATAAGTAGTGGAGAAGGTGGTCAGACTTGCCAGCCCCACCTTCTTCCAGATAAACTTCCAGTTAAAATATAAATCGTACATCACGTGCTCGCCGGACTGAAATGCGGTGTTTTGAGCCGTACATTGTGCCTTGGCAGGCGTGGACATCATTGTAAGTAATAGTGCTCCCAACAGGCAGAACACCCATCCGCGCTTACCGGTTATTGCCGGAACTACGGTTATTCTGGTTTCTCTTTTTCTTGTCTTCATCTGGTTTTTGTTTTTTAAGTTCATCCGGTTTCTGTTTATCCAGCGGCTTTTCATGTATGTTCCAATCCTGGGTCAAGTCGAAATTAGCTTTCAGTTCTATCACCTGAGGATAGTAATACACTTTCTCCGGTTGCCGTTTGTCTTCGTATTTTCCGGTGTCCCACACACCGTTTCCATTCGTATCATTTATAAGGCGCGCACTATATTTGCCGGGATTCAGGAAGTAGAAATCTGCCTTACCATCGACAACCGGCACTGTACGTACCACTTTATCCTGTGCGTCCAGCAATTCTACAAAAGCAATCGAATCCGCTCCCGTCACATTATAGAATATTTGCCCATACTCTTCAGGTTTCTTCACCTTAAATTCTTTCTTTATCTTATCGGTGAAAAGGCCATATATTCCATGGAAAGCCGTCGAGTCGACTTCAAAAGCATAGCTTTCACCGGGCACCCAATCTGCATAAACATTATAGCGCATCAGGTTCAGAGAGTCCGGAACAAAATCGTAAGGGACATCATTCCACAAGCTGTCTACTTTCTGTTTCAGATGAATAGCACCATCAGCAGCAGTTGCCAACGGTTCAGTAAACGTAAGAGAGATGTAGTCGTAGATATCCATCGTACCCGGTGCATATACATCTACAGGTAAGAATACCGTCGGTTCTACATACTCCTTCCCCTCTTTCTCCGCTTTCTTTTTGGCTTTTTCCAGTTCCTTTTCTTTCTTCTCACGTTCCTTTTCAAGTTCTTTCTCGGACTTAGGCCGAATTTTCGATACAAGTCTCAGAGTATCCGTACGCGGTACCAACTGGTTGAGCGTATCCGTATAGAGGTAAGTGAGACTCATCTTCAAAGTATCCATCTTATAGATCAAAGAGTCTCTTATCCAATAATGAAGCGTATCAATGCGTCCGGTAGGCTTCTCCACGATGAAAGCGTTGGTTTCATCGAAATTCAGTCCCTTCAACAACGGCAGGCTGTCAGCCTGGGTAGAGAAATAGAAAGAGAATTTCCGGGATTCGGGACGTTCGCTCCTGATGAGACGTTGCGACAAAACCCGTTCTTTGAAACAGCGCAATATAACGTCATCCGGAGAAAAATGAGTATAAGCTCTCTCCATGATCGTATCTATCGTCAGAGAATCTTTCCAGAGTGTATCAAGACGTGTCCGTTCATCCATGGCAGGAATAATCAGGGAGTCTTCGAAAGCAATCATTTCAGTGGGCTGACTATAATAGAAGTTTTGGTCAGCATCTTGCAATCCGTAGATGCGGTATTCGCCCGGAGCAACACCCCGAATTGTGAAACGTCCGCGACTGTCGGTACGACCTACACGTTCAAAAGGTATCGTAGTAAAGGCCGAGTCAGCTAAATTGGAATGCATACCTACCAGCATACCTTTCACCGGTTCCAGATTGGCTGCATTCAGCACGGTACCAGAAACCACCATCGAGTCGATAACGGAACCCGTGGAGAAAGTAAACCCGAAATCGGGCAACGGATTACCTTCATTATTGTCCTGAATAGCATCAGAGAAGTCTATCGAATAAGTAGTATTCGGTTTGAGAGTATCCTTTAAGGTGATTACCACCTTCTTCCCATTCGCCTTTATCTCCGGTTGTTGCACCTGAGGTGGAGAAATCACGATCTTCTCCCCGGGTTTCTCAAGCTTGATGAATTCATCGAATTCAATCGTAACTTTCTTCCGGTTATTATTGAGGGCGCCCGGCGCAGGCGTACTACCTACGAAGCGTGGAGGGGTTTCATCAATAGCACCACCTTCCGGACGACCGATGCTGGCGCAAGAATAAAGCACGACACCAACAACGGCAACACCTGCCAGACGATTGAAAAGAGACTTCATATCTAAATATTTATTACGTAATATGCTGCAAAAATAAAGGTTATCCCTTAATAAACAGAATGCTTTACAGTATTTTAATCAAAAAAGAGCAAGAAGACAGTAAAAACAGATAAAACAAAGGAAAGGTTCAATCGGGAGGATGAAAGAGAAGATACTTCAGCAAGACCCTGAGAAAGCGGGCAACTATCTGTGTGACAACCCACTGGGTGTTCCACAACAATCAGTCGCAATGAAACACGAGTTCAGTCGTAGTGGGAAGTACCTTCAGTCGTAGTGGGAGCTAGCTTCAGTCGTAATGGGAAATAGCTTCACTCGTAATGAGAATATTATTCCTTTCTGTAATATAGAAACCGGAAAGGTAAAAGCTGATTAGAATGGCATATTGGAGACTTATATATAAGATATGTATGAAACATAGTTAAAAATAGACGCAAATAGAACTAATCTGTTCAAAAATAGATAATTTTGCAGCCGGAAAACCCGAAGAGTGCTTTTAGTTTTCCCCTTTGTCCTCCGTATTATCCAACTATGACAAAACATAAAAAGCCTTTTTTACCAAGATGAAAAAATAAACCAAAAGACAGAGAATAATTACAAGTATGAAGAGTAGATTGATTTTATTGGCATGTTGCCTGTCACTGTTCAGTTGCGGACAAAGTGACAAAACTACGGGTAAAGCACCCGAATTTGCAGTGATTACAGTGGAAACAACCACTGCCAACTTAACGAACAGCTATCCGGCTACGATCAGAGGTAAACAAGATGTAGAAATCCGCCCCATGGTAAGCGGTTTCATCACCAAACTGCATGTAGACGAAGGTTCAGTAGTACGCAAGGGACAAGTGTTGTTCAGCATTGACCCCGTACAGTATCAAGCTGCTGTGAACTCAGCCAAAGCTGCTGTTGAAACAGCCAAAGCTGCCGTAAACACGCAGGAACTTACCGTAAACAACAAGCGTGAGTTGAACAAAAAGAATATCATCAGCAACTATGATTTGCAGATGGCAGAGAATCAACTGGCACAAACAAAAGCACAATTAGCACAAGCTGAAGCACAATTAGTAAACGCCAAGAACAATCTGTCGTACACCAGTGTAACCAGCCCCAGCGATGGTGTAGTAGGTAACATCCCCTACCGTGTAGGTAGTTTGGTTAGCCCTTCCGTTGCCAACCCGCTGACTACTGTAGCCGATATTTCTGAAATGTATGCTTACTTCTCCATGACCGAAAGACAACTGCTGTCTCAGATTCGCGAGGGTGGTAGCATCAAGGAAATTCTGGAAAGAATGCCCGATGTACAATTACAACTCATCGACGGAACCATGTATGCCGACAGTGGCCGCGTAGAAACCATCAGCGGTGTTATCGATCAGGCTACCGGTTCGGTAACTATGCGTGCCCTCTTCCCCAACAAGCACAATGTGCTGCGTAGCGGAAGTACCGGTAATGTAGTATTCCCCAATCCTTTGCATAATATAATCATGATTCCTCAATCGGCCACAACGGAAATTCAGGACAAGAAATTCGTATTTGTGCTGCAACCAGACAACACTCTGAAAAATATTGAAATCAAAGTATTCAACTTGAACGATGGTAAATATTATTATGTAACAGATGGTCTGAAGGCAGGTGACAAAATCGTTACCGAAGGTGTACAAAATCTAAGAGATGGACAAAGCATCACCCCCATCACTCCTGCCGAAAAAGAAGCAGAATATCAGAAGGCTCTAAAAGACCAGAGAGAAGGTAATATCCAAACGGCATTTAATTAACGTTTAACGGTTAGCGATAAGCATCTGCGGTATAACATAGCGTAGCCGCTAATCACTAATTCCCTAATCACTAAATAATTAACATGAAATTAGATAGATTTATTAACCGTCCGGTACTATCAACGGTAATCTCCATCCTGATAGTTATCCTGGGACTTATTGGTTTGGCTACACTGCCTATCACCCAATATCCGGACATTGCGCCTCCTACCGTTTCGGTGCGCGCCACTTATCAAGGTGCCAATGCCCAAACGGTATTGAATTCCGTCATCGCACCTCTGGAAGACCAGATCAATGGTGTGGAAAATATGATGTACATGACTTCTAATGCCTCCAACAGTGGCTCTGCTGATATCTCCATTTACTTCAAGCAGGGCACTGACCCGGATATGGCAGCCGTCAACGTACAAAACCGCGTATCTATGGCACAAGGTCTGCTGCCTGCTGAAGTTACCAAAGTGGGTGTAACCACCCAGAAGCGTCAGACTTCCATGTTGATGGTATTCTCTATCTACGACGAAACTGACCAATATAATATTGAGTTCCTTGAAAACTATGCCAACATCAACCTCATTCCTGAGGTGAAGCGTGTAAGCGGTGTAGGTGACGCTAACGTGTTGGGCCAGGACTACTCCATGCGTATCTGGCTGAAACCTGACATCATGGCGCAATACAAATTAGTACCCAACGACGTAGCCGGTGTCTTGGCTGAGCAGAACATAGAAGCAGCTCCCGGTCAGTTTGGTGAACGTGGTGACCAAAGTTTCCAATACACCATCCGCTACAAAGGACGTTTACAACAGCCCGAAGAGTTCGAGAACATCGTTGTAAAAGCACTTGAAAATGGTGAAGTACTCCGCCTGAAAGACATTGCAGAAATCGAATTGGGACGTCTGTCTTATAACTTCAACAATACTGTAAACGGGCATAAGGCTGTTTCCTGTATCGTCTACCAGATGGCAGGTACCAATGCGACACAGACCATCAGCGATCTGGAAGAAGTGCTTAACAAAGCATCTGAGACATTACCTTCCGGCTTGAAGATTAATATTGCACAGAGTGCCAATGATTTCTTGTTTGCCTCTATTCATGAAGTTGTCAAGACATTGATTGAGGCATTTATCCTTGTGTTCATTGTGGTGTATATTTTCTTGCAGGATATGCGTTCTACCTTGATTCCTGCTATCGCCATTCCGGTAGCATTGATTGCTACTTTCTTCGTACTGAAACTGATTGGCTTTAGTATCAACTTGCTAACTCTCTCCGCAATGGTGCTTGCCATTGCAATTGTGGTGGATGATGCCATTGTCGTTGTTGAGGGTGTCCATGCCAAGCTTGACCAGGGATATAAATCCGCACGGTCAGCTTCCATCGACGCCATGCACGAACTCGGCGGTGCCATTGTGTCCATCACACTGGTTATGATGTCTGTATTTATCCCGGTTAGCTTTATGGGCGGTACTGCTGGTACATTCTACCGGCAATTCGGTCTGACTATGGCCATTGCCATCGGCTTCTCTGCATTGAACGCCTTAACACTGAGCCCGGCATTGTGCGCTATCTTCCTAAAACCGCACGAAGAACATGGCGAGAAGAAATCGACATTTGTCAACCGCTTCCACACGGCTTTCAATACGCACTACGACAACATTGTAAAGAAATACAAAAAGCATGTACTTTTCTTCATCCAGAAGAAGTGGTTGTCTGCTGGTATCGTAACAGCCTCTGTCGTTCTACTTATAGTCTTCATGAATATCACACCTACCGGTATGGTACCCAACGAAGATACTGGTACTATTATGGGAGTAGTAACACTACCTCCAGGCACTTCACAAGAACGCGCTATGGAAGTACTGAATCGTGTGGATAGTCTTGTAGCAGCTGATCCGGCAGTAGAATCACGCACAGTAATCTCAGGTTTCAGTTTCATCGGTGGTCAGGGTCCTTCTTACGGTTCACTCATCATCAAACTAAAGAACTGGGAGGAACGATCCACTATGCAGAATTCGACAATTGTCTATGCTACGCTTTTCATGCGTGCACAGAAAATCATCAAGGAAGCTCAGGTATTATTCTTTGCTCCACCTATGATTCCAGGCTATTCAGCATCCAGTGATATCGAATTGAATATGCAGGATAAAACAGGTGGTGACTTGAACCATTTCTTCGAGGTGGTAAATAACTATACCGCTGCTTTGGAAGCACGTCCAGAAATCAACTCTGCAAAAACTAGCTTCAACCCGAACTTCCCACAGTATATGTTGGATATTGATGCTGCTGCTTGTAAGAAGGCAGGTATCAGCCCGAGCGATATCCTCAGTACCATGCAGGGATACTTCGGCGGTCTGTATGCCTCCAACTTCAATAGCTTCGGTAAAATGTACCGCGTAATGATTCAGGCAGAACCAGACGCGACCAAGAACCTTGAGTCCCTGGCAAGCATCAAGGTGCGCAATGGCAATGAAATGGCCCCTATTACTCAGTTTGTATCTATCAAGAAAATATATGGACCAGACATCATCAGCCGTTTCAACCTTTATACTTCCATGAAAGTAATGGTAGCCCCTGCCACAGGCTACACTTCCGGTCAGGCACTAGCCGCGATCTCTGAAGTAGCTAAAGAAAACCTGCCGACAGGTTTCTCTTATGAATTGGGCGGTATGGCACGTGAAGAGGCCGAAACCAGTGGTAGCACCACAGGGTTGATCTTTGTGCTCTGTTTCGTATTTGTTTATTTGCTGTTGAGTGCACAGTACGAAAGCTACATTTTGCCGCTTGCCGTATTGTTGTCTATTCCGTTCGGTCTGTTAGGCAGCTTCTTGTTTGTCAATGGTATGAGCGCTATCGGTAATATCCCTATGCTAAAGATGATAATGGGGTCCATGTCCAACGACATTTATATGCAGATCGCATTAATCATGTTGATGGGTCTGTTGGCGAAGAATGCCATCTTGATTATTGAGTTTGCCCTCGACCGTCGTAAGATGGGTATGAGTATAACGTGGGCAGCCGTACTGGGTGCCGCAGCCCGTCTGCGTCCTATCTTGATGACATCACTAGCCATGATTGTCGGTTTGATTCCGTTAATGCTGGCATCCGGTGCAGGTGCTAATGGTAACCGTACGCTGGGTACTTCTGCCATCGGTGGTATGTTAATCGGTATGATTCTTCAGATCTTTATTGTACCGGCTCTGTTCGTTGCATTCCAATATCTGCAAGAGAAGATTAAACCGATGGAATGGGCCGATGTGGATAATTCTGATGCAGAACCTGAAATTGAGCAATACACTAAATAAGTATTAGGTATAAATACTTTTATCATTATGAAGAAACAAATTATAACTCTGATGTGTGCAACTGCTCTTTTAAGCAGTTGCCATATCTACAAATCATACGACAGACCCGAAGATATTACGGCTGCCGGACTGTATCGTGATACAACTGCTGTGAACGATACACTGGCAGCGGATACTGCAAACTTCGGTAACCTGCCTTGGAGGGAAGTATTTACCGACCCTCAGTTGCAAGCGCTCATCGAACAAGCACTTGCCAATAATCCTGATTTGCGCAGTGCCGCTCTGAACGTGAAGAAAGCGGAAGCTGCACTGATGTCTGCACGCCTGGCTTATGCTCCCACGCTTGCACTGTCTCCGCAGGGAACTGTAAGCAGTTGGGATAAGGGAAAGGCTACGCAAACTTATTCGCTTCCTGTCACAGCAAGCTGGCAAATAGACCTCTTCGGTCAGATACTGAACCCGAAACGTGGTGCACAGGTATCTCTGAAACAAACACAGTTCTATGAACAAGCCGTACAAACTCAGGTAATTGCCAATGTGGCCAATATGTACTACACATTGTTGATGCTCGATCGACAGTTGCAGATTACAGAATCCACTGCCGATATTCTTAAAAAGAATGTGGAAACCGTAGAAGCAATGAAAGACGCAGGCATATACAATACGACTTCTGCCGGAGTAGAACAAACCCGTGCCGCCTACGCACAGGTGCTGGCTTCTCTGCCCGGTATGCGTCAAAGTATTCGTGAAACAGAAAATGCTCTTTGCCTGATGCTGAATCAACCGGCACAGGAAATAGAACGTGGGGTATTGGAAAACCAGCAATTACCAACAGAATTCTCTGCCGGTATTCCTTTGCAACTGTTATCTAACCGTCCCGATGTAAAAGCTGCCGAGATGTCTCTTGCTGCAAGTTATTACGATACTAACAGCGCACGTGCAGCTTTCTATCCACAAATTACATTGAGTGGTTCGGCAGGATGGACTAACAGTGCAGGTTCTGCAATTGTAAATCCAGGCAAGTTACTGGCTTCCGCCATAGGATCGTTGACACAACCGCTATTCTATCGCGGTGCTAATATCGCCCGTCTGAAACAGGCCAAAGCACAGGAAGAGCAATCCAAAATCCAGTTTCAGACCACTTTGCTGAAAGCTGGAAATGAAGTGAGCAACGCCTTGTATCAATACCAAATGACCTCCGAAAAAGCCATTTCTCGCGAGATTCAGGTAAATTCAGCCCGTAAAGCTGCGGAAGATACAAAAGAATTGTTTAACTTAGGCACGTCAACGTATCTGGAAGTTCTGTCTGCTGAGCAATCTTACCTCAGTGCACAAACCTCCGAGGTATCCGACACTTTCGACCGCATGCAAGCTGTTATCAGCCTGTACCAAGCGCTCGGAGGAGGCAGAAAGTAATAACTAAAAACTAATTACTATGATAAGTCCATTAGCATTTGTAGATCCTGCCGCAAAGCTCGGCAAGAATGTAACAGTTCAGCCTTTTGCATATATCGAAGGCGATGTAGAGATTGGAGATGATTGTATTATCATGTCCGGTGCGCGTATCCTCGACGGTACACGCTTGGGGCAAAGGAACAAAGTGCATCATGGCGCCGTACTCGGTACCGTCCCGCAGGATTTCCATTATACGGGCGAGAAGAGTCTGCTGATCATCGGCGACCAGAACGACATTCGCGAAAATGTAGTTGTGAGCCGTGCTACACATGAAGGAGATGCCACACGTATCGGCAGCGAGAACTTCCTGATGGATGGTGTACACCTTTGCCATGATGTGCAGATAGGTAACCACTGCGTATTAGGACTTAAGACTATTGTAGCCGGCGATTGTCGTATCAGTGACTTTACCATTCTGAGCAGTAACGTCATTTTGCAACAACAATGCCACATCGGAAGCTGGGTATTGATCCAGTCAGGATGCCGCATTGCGAAAGACGTTCCTCCTTATGTTATTATGAATGGTAATCCGGCAAGTTATCATGGCATTAATGCTGTTGTGCTACAGCACAAGCATCAGGTAACAGACCGCATTCTGCGCCATATTGTAAATGCTTACCGACTGATTTACCAAGGTAACTTCAGCATACAGGATGCTTTGCAAAAGATTGAGGATCAAGTACCGATGAGTGACGAAATACACAATATCCTTAACTTCGTACGCGAATCCAAAGGCATTGTAAAATAAAAGAATACTCCTTATTCAGAAGGCGGTCGGGTTTACTCGTCCGCCTTTTTTGTTATCTTTGCACCACCTTACCCATTCAATTATGAGAAAGAAGAAGAAAAAACAAACGAATAGCAAGAAACAACTGACGCTCCTGATTATCCTGATCATATGCGGCATCGTTACCGCTTATCAGACAACGAACTCTAAAGAAAAGGTTACTGGTACTGAGCAAACAGAAACCATCGTTCAGAATCTTCCCCTGAATTCTGATATATACATCAAGCAAACGACCACTCCTGGTACTCCCGAAATTCTTCTGCAACGTACCGGATACCTCGTATCCTATAACTCCAACACCCGCATAGCCAACTGGGTAGCTTGGAAACTGACTCCCGAACGTTTAAAAGAAAATACCGAGCGAATCAATAACTTCCGTCCCGACCCTGATCTGCCCAAGAGCAAAGCAGTCACCACACAAGACTATAAAGGTAGTGGTTGGGATCGTGGGCATCTTTGTCCGGCAGGTGACAACAAATGGGACCGTGAAGCCATGATAGAAAGTTTCTACATGACCAACATCTGTCCCCAGCACCACAATCTAAACCGGGGCGACTGGAACGAACTGGAACAGAAATGCCGCAAGTGGGTGAAAAAAGACAGTTGTCTTTACATTGTAGCCGGCCCTATCTTCTATGACCGAAAGCCACAGACTATAGGTGAGCATAAAGTAGCTGTACCGGATGCTTTCTTTAAAGTGATACTTTCTCTGCACAAGAAACCGAAAGCCATCGGCTTTATCTACAAAAATAATGAAGGGAACAATCCGCTGGACTCTTATGTAAACACTGTGGACGAAGTGGAGCGAATCACAGGGATAGACTTCTTCCCCGCCCTTCCCGATGATATAGAAAGGGCGGTAGAAGCAAGTTATAATTTGAAAGACTGGAAATAATTACTCAAAGTTCAATGTGCCGAAGAATTCGGGACAGTGGAAATTAGGCTTTTCCAGATTAATGGGATTCCATGAGAGGAAATGAGGCGTTTGCAACTTATCTCCGCATTTGTAGAAATTGGCACGAACCGTCTTTCCGTCAAGACTGGTGATTTGATGTTTGAAGAAAGCAGAATAAGGAATGACTAATGCCAATTCCCAGCTACACTCTCCTACCCGTTCTTCAAAAGATTCGCGTCCCAGAGAAGACCAACGCTGCACCTTATCCATTACTTCTTGTGGAGCATGTTCACGATTGCTACGTCCGCCACCTGCACCGATCAGCAAAGTTCCCACACAGTTACACTCTACATTATAATAAATTCCATCTCCCGCAGGAATAGAAAAGAATTCTACGCAAGCATCTTCCCACACAGCACCGTTATCTCCCGTTGCTATAGCACGCACACTAGCTTCCTTTACTTTATAATGAATCAAAATCGCATCATCTGTATGGGCAATACGGAATTGTACTTCCGGCTGATAAGGAAACGCTTTCCAGTTCACCGTATTGATCGACTGAAAATCCACCTTTTCTTTGTCTAGCAAGGCAGGAACATTCTCCACCGCCACATTAGCCAGACTCACTTTCTTTACATTCAACTCTTTCATTTCTTTCTTTTGGGGGTTAGTTGCAGACAAGGGATAAAAACAAAGCAGAGATAAAAACAAGACTGCTGATTTCAACACCAAGTATGCAGGGGTTCTTTTGTTCATATTTTGATTGCATTAAAGAATTCATTTCTTTTCGGTTATGAATTAATTCACCACAGATTACACAGATTGACACAGATTTTATTTTACTGATTATTAGATTAATAAATCTGTGTGAATCTGTGTAATCTGTGGTGAGTCTTATTCCTTTCCATCCTGTTATAAACAGACCTTATACCAATGATTCCTTTATAAACTCCTTCATCTCCGGTGTATATTCCTCGGCACTCTGAAGCAATTTGAACTGCGCTTTTGTACGTACAAGGTTGTGTTCCGGATATTTAATCTTATAATAAGTATCACCATTAATATAATCTGCCAGAAAACGAACACACTGCATGTAGGGGAACAACGCAGCGGCAAACGGCAAGTTCTCAATTTCTATTGGAAGCAAAAAGACTTTTGCTGACTCCAGATAGCCTTTTGCAAACGCCTTAAAGATTGCCATATTGAAATTCACATTATTCAGGTCTTTATCATCCTCGGCGCCCGTATTGGCTGCTGAACGAAGGAAGTCTCCGAAATCGGAAAAGATAAAATTGGGCATTACGGTATCGAGATCAATTACGCAAAGCACCTTCCCTTCTTCATCGAACATCATATTGTTCACCTTCGTATCGCAGTGGCATACACGTTTAGGCAATTTACCCTCACGATACAAACGTTCACCTTTACACATTTCGTCTGCACGCTTTTCAATCTCATCCAGATAATATTGCACTTCTTTCACCCGACCTACCGCATCCGCAGCCACGGCATCCCGAAGCTGCTTCAGACGAAACTCCATATTATGGAAGTCAGGAATCGTCTCTCCCAGCGTATCTGGAATATCCGCAAGCATCGCCTGGAAATTGCCAAAAGCAACACCGGCATAATAAGAATATTCCGCGTCCACCGTTTCATAAGTCTTTGCATTGGGAATGAAAGTCATGATGCGCCAATAGTTTTCGCCATCGTACCAATACGTTTTTCCCGTATCGGCAGAAATAAAAGAAAGTACCTTGCGGTCGATATCATCCGCTCCCTGTTCCGTAAGTTTCTTGCGGATATGCCGGGTAACGGCTTCAATGTTTGTCTGCAACATTTCCACATTCTGGAAGATAGCGTGGTTGATACGTTGCAATACATAGTCGGGCGCGTCGGCTTCCAAAGTAGTCACTTTGTACGTGTCATTAATCAGTCCGCTGCCCAAAGGCTGGATTTCGTTAACTGTACCCTTCGTATTGAAATGGGATACAATAGATTGGAGGTTATTCATGATATTTTATAATAGATTTAAAATTGGTATGCAAATATACACCTTCCGAATGAAAGCAAAAGTCAAAATTCGTCCGACAAACGCCCAAAAATATACATTTCGACAGACATAACCATAAAAAACAGCCAATAAACATCCCCCTTTTGAGCAAAACGCCTTATATTTGTGTTTGAAACCTTAAAATACCGGAGGAAAAGTGCAAAAGTTTATCAGAACGCTGTTTCTTGTTTTAGTAAGCATAGTTACAGCAAACGTACACAGCCAGAATATCACTTTCAATCATTTAACCACCGACGACGGCCTATCTCAGTTTAGTGTCAACAGTTTGTATATTGATGAAAATGGTATCTTATGGATTGCTACGCGCGAAGGTTTGAACCGTTACAATGGAAACGATATACAGACTTACAAACTGAACAAAAACGATCCCTACAGCCTTTTCTGTAACACCGTGCTCCGTATGGCAGGCGACCAGAACGGAAAAATCTACCTGCTCTGTACCGAAGGTGTTGCCCAGTTCGACCTGACTACCCAACGCTTCACCACCCTCCTACAAGGAAACATCAATAGCATATATTATAAAAACGGTCTTTTCATCGGAAAAAAGAATGAAATATACCGCTATAATGAGCAAACCGATAACTTTGATCTTTACTACCAGATGGCAGGAGAAAACATCGAAATATCTTGCATGTTCGAAGACAAAGGACACATGTGGATAGGAACCACCAGCGAAGGTGTATTCAATCTGAAAATAGACGAACATCTGCTAACTCACCCCATCGAGAAAGGAAATATCACCAGTATTTACCAGGACAATGCAGGCGAACTGTGGATCGGAAGCTGGGAAAAGGGACTCTTCCGAGTGAAAACAGACGGAAATATCGAGAACCTGCGAAACGACCCAAAGAACCCGCATAGCATATCTTCCGATTTTGTCAGATCCTGCTGTGAGGATAATCTTGGCAATATCTGGATAGGAACCTTCAACGGTCTGAACCGGTACAATAAAACGACAGGACTTTTCCAGAACCATACCTCCAACGAGATGCAGAATGAAGGACTTACACACTCGTCCATCTGGTGCATCGTAAAAGATAATCAAGGTACTTTATGGCTGGGTACTTACTTCGGCGGTGTCAATTACTTCAACCCTGAATATGAAATCTATACCCGATACAAAGCTTCCATTCATGAAAAAGAAGGATTAAGCAGTCCCGTAGTCGGACGCACCATTGAAGATAAGAATGGAAATTTGTGGATTGGCACGGAAGGAGGCGGACTGAACTTCTACAACCGCCGGACACGTGAGTTCAAGTGGTATCTTGCCGGACAAGGACGCAACAGCATCTCCCACAGTAACGTGAAAGCCCTTTATTATGATCCCGCAAAGGAAATCATCTGGATAGGAACCCACCTTGGCGGACTGAACAAACTGGATATCCGCACAGGTACATTCACGCATTATCTTATGGAAGAAGGAAATCCGGAAACTCTTCCGTCCAATATCGTTCGTGACATTGCCCCCTACCAGGACCAATTGATTGTCGCTACCCAAAACGGTGTATGCCTGTTCAATCCTCAGACCGGAAAATGTCAACAGCTCTTTAAAGATAGCAAAGAAGGGCGTAAAATAGCTATGGTTGCAGATGTAGAGGTAGATAATAACGGTACGCTCTGGATTGCCGCCACAGGCGAAGGTATCTTCTCCTACCGCTTCGATACGAACAAGTTGACCAACTACCGTCACGACGGAACGCAGGCACACAGCCTCAGTAACAATAATGTGAATAACATCATGCAGGACAGTAAGGGTAACTTGTGGTTCTCTACTTCGGGAAGTGGCCTCGACCTATACCGTTCCGCTACCAACGATTTCGAAAACTTCGACAAGGGCAAGAACGGACTTGTCAGTGATTGCATTTACGATACACAAGAATCTCCCGTCAGCGGTAAACTGATACTGATTACCAATCAGGGCTTCTCCATCTTCGATCAGAAAGTGGAAAAGTTTCAGAACTACAGCGTGGAGAATGGTTTCCCACTGACAGCTGTCAATGAAAACGCCCTTTGTGTGACACGCGACGGAGAAATCTTCCTTGGCGGTACGCAAGGTATGCTCTCATTCAATGAACTGGAACTTAATTTCACCCCGAAGCCTTACAAGATCATCCTTTCCCGCCTCATCGTAAACGGAGCCGAAGTAAAAGTGAGCGATGAAACGGGCATTTTGACGCAATCCCTATGCCATACACAGGAAATCACCCTGAATGCTAACCAAACCATGTTCAGCATCGAATTCGCCACCTCCAACTACGTGGCAGCCAATAAGAACGAAATCATTTACAAGCTGGAAGGCTTCTCCGAAGACTGGAACAGCACGCGCGGCCAACCTATCATCACCTACACGAACCTGAATGCCGGAACATACAATCTGCTGATTAAACCTAAAGGAAAAGAAGAGTCCATCTGTCCGCAGGTGCATCTTACGATTCATGTACTGCCACCTTATTATAAGACTCCGCTCGCCTATCTTATTTATCTGATAGTGACCGGTATCCTTTTGTGGTATCTGGTGAAGACATACAAATCGAGAATTAAGCTGCGTGAATCGTTGAAGTACGAACAAAAGCATATACAAGACGTGGAAGCGCTGAACCAATCGAAACTACGCTTCTTCACCAACATCTCACACGAGTTCCGCACGCCGCTTACACTCATCGTATCGCAGGTGGAAACTCTGATGCAATTGCAAAACTTCACACCCACCATTTATAATAAGATACTGAGCATTTACCAGAACAGCATCCAACTGCGCGAACTGATCACCGAACTCCTAGACTTCCGCAAACAGGAACAAGGGCACATGAAGGTAAAAGTCAGTCCGCACAACATAGTGCATTTCCTTTATGAGAATTACCTCATCTTCATGGAATATGCAAGCAGCAAACAGATCAATTTCAATTTTGAGAAAGACTGTGAAAGTCTTGAAGTATGGTATGACCAGAAGCAAATGCAGAAGGTAGTCAATAACCTGCTATCCAATGCCATCAAGCATACCCAAGCCGAAGATACCATCACACTCAGCATCACCACCGAAGGCAATGAAGCCGTAATTCGCGTGACTGATACTGGTAGCGGTATCGATGCCAAA
The DNA here is from genome assembly GCF_000526555.1 of Bacteroides sp. 14(A). Taxonomy (NCBI): domain Bacteria; kingdom Pseudomonadati; phylum Bacteroidota; class Bacteroidia; order Bacteroidales; family Bacteroidaceae; genus Bacteroides; species Bacteroides sp. 14(A). Next base: position 334,617 of record NZ_JAGH01000002.1, read on the forward strand.
GAAGTAGATAAGATATTCGACCGTTTCTATCAGACAGAGCAGATGGACAGTCTCACCACCGGTGTAGGCACCGGCATCGGTCTGGCCCTGACGAAAGGCATCGTCGAACTGCACCACGGCACCATCAAGGTAGAAAGCGAACTGGGCAAGGGCAGCAGTTTCATCGTCCGCCTTCACCTGGGCAACGCCCATTTCAATACTGAGGAAATCAGCAAAAAGAGCGAAGACGTACAGCAAATAGAACAACCGCAAATTTCTGAAATAGATGCTTCACTCAAAGCTGAATTGGAAGAAAATGCCCCGATTAAGCGCATGCCCGATGTCAAGATGGTTATCGTGGAAGACAATGCCTCCATTTGTGAGATGTTGGCAAACATCTTCCGCCCATTCTATCAAGTGCTGACAGCCGCAGACGGTGAAGAAGGTCTGGAGCTGATACAGAAGGAAATGCCGAATATTGTGGTAAGCGACGTCGTTATGCCCAAAATGTCCGGTACCGAGCTCTGCAAACAGATTAAAAATGATTTCAATACTTGCCACATACCGGTAGTACTGCTTACCGCACGGACTGCCGTAGAACAAAACATTGAAGGACTGCGTATCGGTGCGGACGATTACATCACCAAACCATTCAACACGAATCTGTTGATTTCGCGTTGTAACAACCTGGTAAATTCACGCATTCTCCTCCAAGAAAAGTTCAGTAAACAACCACAAGCTTATGCACAGATGCTTGCCACCAACCCGATAGACAAGGAAATCCTGGACCGCGCCATCAGCATCATCGAAAAGAATCTGGATAATACGGAATTTAATGTCAATATCTTCGCCCGCGAAATGGCTATGGCACGTACCAACCTGTTCACTAAGCTGAAAGCCATCACCGGGCAAACACCGAATGACTTCATCCTGACCATCCGCCTGAAAAAAGGCGCCTTGATGTTGCGGAACAACCCGGAACTAAACATTACCGAGATATCGGACAAAATAGGTTTCAGTTCTTCACGCTACTTCTCAAAATGTTTCAAGGACGTATACCAGATCAGTCCGCTGGCATACCGTAAAGGGGAAAATATGGACTCCGATGAAAAGAACGAAGAAGAACCGCCTCTTGCCACTTAACAGGCAAGAGGCCGGCAAAGTACCAAACATACACTCGATACGTGTTTTGTACGTTTTTCCCCTTCACTTGTACTCTACTATACACAGAATTTCCCGAAAGCCATTACCTTTGACCTCAGAAATAACAATCTAAAGTCAAAGAGCTATGAAACATTTTTCACCTTTATGGTCTCTCCTCCCGGGCGCAGCCCTGATAGCTGGATGTGGAAATCCATCGAAAAAGGAAACCACTGACAACACCCGTCAGAAACCTAATGTGATATACTTAATTGCCGACGATTTGGGTATCGGCGATTTGAGTTGCTATGGCGCTACCAAGATAAGTACTCCTAATATCGACCGTCTTGCCGGACAAGGTGTACAGTTTACCAATGCCTATGCTACTTCCTCTACCAGTACTCCTTCCCGCTTCGGTCTGTTGACAGGTATGTATCCTTGGAGGCAGGAAAACACGGGAATCGCTCCGGGTAACTCTGAGCTGATTATCGACACAGCCTGTGTCACCATGGCTGATATGTTCAAGGCAGAAGGCTATGCTACCGGCGCCGTAGGAAAATGGCATCTAGGACTCGGCCCTAAAGGTGGTACGGACTTCAATCATCTGATAAAGCCTAATACTCAAGATATAGGATTTGATTACGAATACATCATTCCCGCCACAGTTGACCGTGTACCTTGTGTATTCGTTGAGAACGGACATGTAGTAGGTTTGGATCCTAACGATCCCATTACCGTCAACTATAACTACAAAGTGGGTGACTGGCCTACCGGATTGGAGAATCCGGAACTTGTAAAACTGAAACCCAGTCAGGGACATAACAATACGATTGTAAATGGTATTCCCCGTATCGGTTGGATGACCGGTGGTAAATCTGCTCTTTGGGTGGATGAGGACATTGCAGATGTCATCACAGGTAAAGCAAAAGATTTTATTATCAAGCATAAAGACGAACCTTTCTTTATGTACATGGGTACGCAAGATGTACATGTTCCACGCGTCCCCCACGCCCGTTTCGCCGGAAAGAGCGGTATGGGAACCCGTGGTGATGTAATCTTGCAACTGGACTGGACTGTGGGCGAGATTATGAACACTCTGGACAGTCTGAACCTTGCGGATAACACCATCTTTGTATTCTGTAGCGATAACGGCCCTGTCATTGACGACGGCTATCAAGATCAGGCTCTTGAACTACTGAACGGTCACACTCCTATGAAACAATACCGTGGTGGAAAGTACAGTGCCTATGAAGCCGGAACACGTATTCCATTCATTGTACGTTGGCCTGCCGGTATTCAGCCTTGTAAACAGCAAGCTTTATTCTCTATGATTGATGTATATGCTTCTTTGGCTGCGTTGTTGAATCACCCGCTTACACCCGCAACCGTTGCGCCTGACAGCCGTGATCAATTAGCCACTTTCTTAGGGAAAGATAATACCGGATGCGACTATGTAGTACAGCAGAATTTGAACAATACTTTATCGATTATTCAAGGAACATGGAAGTACATCGAGCCAAGTGATAAACCCGCTGTCGAACATTGGACTAAAATGGAGTTAGGGAATGATCCCAAACCTCAACTGTACAATATTTCCATAGATCCGTCGGAGAAAAATAACGTTGCAGCAGCACATCCGGAGATGGTAAAAGAGCTTTCAACACTACTGGAGCAGGTAAGGGCCGGGAAGAACCAGGGTACAAAGTAAGGAATCGTACAGAACAGGGTTTCTTTATCAAGAATGTACAAATTCGTACTTTTTGCGAACTATTAACTAAAGTCGACTTCTATTCAATCACATACATTTGCGTTGTGATTCGAGTCGTTTAACGAGAAAGAACAACCTTTTTTAAAAACTAATTAATTTAATATTTATGAAACAGAAAGTAACCTTAATGCTATTGGCAACTTTTCTTTGCTGCGTATTAGGCGTACAGGCACAGACAGGAAGTCAAGTTACAGGTAAAGTTGTTGATGCCATGGGAGAACTTCCCGGAGTCAGCGTCGTTGTGAAAGGAACTACTAATGGAACTACTACCGACGTAAATGGTGAGTTTAAGTTAGGTAACGTAAAAAACTCTGATGTCTTACAATTTTCTTTTATCGGATATAAAACTTTAGATGTAAAAGTCGGAAATCAAAGAAAATTCGATGTTACATTACAGGAAGATGCTCAAGCATTGGATGAAGTTGTTGTTGTAGCTGTTGGGTATGGTGACGTTAGAAGACGCGACTTGACAGGTTCTATTGGATCGGCTAATATGAGCGATCTAGTTAAAGCTCCTGTCACCAACATTGCCGAAAGTTTAGGTGGTCGTATTGCAGGTGTACAAGTTTCATCCTCTGATGGTGGTTTAGGCGACAATTTCAACATTGTTATTCGTGGAGCCGGCTCATTAACAGGAAGTACCGCACCTCTTTATGTAGTTGACGGATTCCCTCAAGAAACATCTACCATGAGTGCACTTAACCAAAACGATATCGAATCTATTGATATTTTAAAAGATGCATCTGCAACTGCTATCTATGGTGCACGCGGTGCAAATGGTGTTGTTATTATTACCACCAAAAAAGGTGGCGCAGGTAAACCTACAATCACTTATAATGGTAGCATGACAGTAGGTCAGGTGAAAAACACTGCAGATATGATGAATGCATATGAGTTTGTTCAACTGCAACGCGAACTTCTTGATGATGCAGATTTTGAAAGTAACTATATTACTGACCTTTATGGTTCTCTCGAAGATTATAGATATGCTCCAACATATGATTGGCAAGACTATATTTATCGTACAGCGTTAAGTCATAATCATCATGTTTCTATGACAGGTTCACAGGGCGATCTTAAATATTCTACTTCATTATCCTATACCGATCAGCAAGGTATCATCATCAGATCTGGCTTAAAACGTTATCAAGGACGTGTAAACCTGAGCCAAAAAGTAAATAAGAGATTGAAAGTTGATTTCACAGGTAACTATGCCAGTAATGTACAAGATGGTCCTACTGCCTCAACCGCTACGACAGCCATGTCTACAGCCTACATGTATAGTGTATGGGCATTTCGTCCCGTATCACCTACCGGATCAGACATGTTAAACCAGATGTATGATGAAGGTGTCAATATGACAGAAGACTACCGTTTTAACCCAGTACATTCTGCACGTAATGAATATCGTCACAAAACCACTAACAATTTACAATTCAATGTTAGTGCGGATTACGAATTCATCAAAGGATTGAAACTGAAAATTGCTGCCGGATACACTTCAAGAGACTATACGAATGAAGAATTCAACAGTTCAATGACCCGTACGGGTAACTCACATCCTTCAAATACACAAAGTAAAGGTATTAATGCTTATCTGTACAAATCAGAAGCAAGAAGTTATCTGAACGAAAATACTCTTACCTATCAGTTCAATAAAAACAAGCATAACTTTAATGCACTGGCAGGTCTTTCTTTCCAGAAGAATACAAGCTACATCTATTCCATTACAGCAGAACATATAGCTAAAGATTCCTATGGAATGGCAGGTTTGGACAAAGGTTCATCTACTCCTTCTGTAACATCATCAAAGGGAGAAAATACATTGATGTCCTACTTCGGACGTATCAACTACAACTATGACTCTCGCTATTATGTAACTGCCACTATGCGTGCTGACGGTTCTTCCAAATTTGCAAAAAATAATCGCTGGGGTTACTTTCCTTCTGGTTCATTGGCCTGGGCATTCCAACGTGAAGCTTTTATGTCAGATGTAAACTGGCTATCAAATGGTAAATTACGTTTCAGTTATGGACAAACAGGTAACAACCGTATTGGTAATTATGAATATATGGCTCACCTTGTTACCAGTGATGATGTATATAAATATCCCTGGAACGGACAGTTCAATCAAGGATATGTACTAAGTAGTATGGAAAATGAGAAATTAAAATGGGAGACAACAGAACAGTTAGACTTCGGTATTGATTTAGGTTTCCTAAACGGACGTATTAATCTTACGATGGATTATTATATCAAAACCACAAAAGATTTACTACTTGATGCTAATATTGCAGCTAGTTCCGGCTTTGCAACAGCCACCCTAAATGTAGGTAAGTTGCGCAATAACGGTTTTGAACTTACACTGGAAACAACAAACGTTAAAACCAAAGATTTTAACTGGACATCCAACTTTAATATCGCGTTCAATAAGAACAAGATTATTTCTCTGAACTCAGGTCAGGAAGATATTACTAGCTACATTACTTGGGATAATAAATATCGTACCACACCTGCATACATTAGCAAAAAGGGTGAAGCAGCAGGCAAAATGTATGGTTTCATCTATGAAGGAACTTATAAATATGAGGATTTCAATATTACTGAAGAAAATGGAAAAAAGGTTTATACTCTTAAAGAAGGTATTCCTTATTACGTAGCCAATACTCAACCAGGCGATCCGAAATACAAAGATCTGGATAATAGTGGTACAATTACTGACAAAGATAAAACGACAATCGGTAATGGACAGCCTAAACATATTGGTGGTTTCAGCAATAACTTCACCTACAAAAACTGGGATCTGAATATCTTCCTGCAATGGAGCTATGGCAACGACATTCTGAATGCCAACCGCCTTGTATTCGAAAATCCTGGAGGTAAAAAGAACACCAATATGTTTGCAGGATACGTTAACCGCTGGACTGAAGATAATCCAACTAGTAATATTCCACGTGCAAAAGCAAATGGTGCTGCAGAATACAGTTCACTATATGTAGAAGATGGTTCATTCCTGAAACTGAAAACTATCTCTTTAGGATACAATTTCCTGCCTAAGACATTAAGACCGCTTCATATCAGTAGTGCACGTCTTTATGTGTCAGCAGAAAATATAGCAACAATCACTGGATATTCTGGTAATGACCCTGAAGTGTCAACTCGTAATTCTATTTTGACCCCAGGATTCGACTGGTCACCTTATCCACGTTCATTCAATATGTCTGTGGGATTAAATGTAACATTCTAATTAATAAAAAACAGAATATGAAAACAATATATAAAAGCTTGAGAAATATCAGCCTCGCCCTATGTGCCACAATGGCCATCAGTTCCTGCGATAGCTTTTTAGATACGAAACCTTATGATTTTGTTGCCCCACAAACGTTCTATACAAACGAATCGGAATGTACAATGGCTTTGGCCGGAGTTTATTACACACTAGTTTACGAACAAACTTATGGTAACTATTACTCATGTATGATTTCCAATGTAGATGATCTGAGCTACTACCAACGCCCTGAAGGCCAAACAGCCAGCTACGTATATGGTAATGATCATAGCCCTAGCGAACAATATATCTGGGGGGCATGGGAAACTCTATATAAAGGGATTAATAATGCCAATATGCTAATAGAGAATGTAGATGGTGCTGACATGGAAGATGCTATAAAAACCCGAATCAAAGGTGAAGCCAAATTTCTTCGTGCATACTACCACTTCTTATTAGTTCAAGGATGGTACGAAGTTCCTCTTCGTCCAGAATCATTCAAGGACGTAAACAATTCATCCAAAGAAGCAACTTCGCATGTTGAAGCTTTGGATTGGATTATCCAGGAAATGGAAGATTGCGTAGATATGGTAGATAATACAAACTATGATTTATCTCCGTCATATGTTAAGAAGAATTCAGTTATGGGCGTACTTGCCCGCGTTTACTTGTGGCGTGCTTGTTATCCATTTGACGGAAAAATTTCCAGTGATGGAAAAGCCTACTTCGAAAAAGCAGCTTACTGGGCAACCCAAGTTAAAAATTCAAATAAGCATCACTTGAATCCTGATGTTTATACCATGTGGAAAGCAATGGCTTCAGATACTTATGATACAGAATATAATGAATCTATCTGGGAAGCCGAATTTATAGGTACACGCGATGATGGTAGCTACACAGCTGGACGCATTGGCAATGTAATAGGTAATATCCAGAAAGGTACTGCAAATCCAGGTAATGGATATGCCTACGGTTTCTACGCCCCCACACTAATACTTTGGGATCTATTTGACGAAAAAGACAAGCGTCGCGATCTCTCTATCGCACCTTACCAAATCAATGCCAAAGAAGAAAAGGTAGAATGGACTGCAAAGCAAATCGTACAACGGTCCTGTGGAAAATTCCGTCGTGAATGGGAAAGTGCTGCAACAAAGCACAAAAACTATACCCCTGAGAATTACCCACTATTACGTTATGCAGATGTACTGTTAATGCTTGCTGAAGCTGAAAACGAAGCCAACCAAGGTCCTACAACATCGGCCTACGAAGCTATTAATGAAGTACGCGAACGTGCCGGAATCGATCCTCTGAAGAATTTATCTTATAGCGATTTTCAGCAAGCTGTACGTGACGAACGTGCCCGTGAATTATGTTTTGAATCTTTACGTAAATATGACTTGGTACGATGGGGAATTTACGAGAAAGCGATCCACGATGATTTAGGTGCTGCTACAAAAGACTCTCGTTGGGCTACCGGTACTAATTTCATCGGTGCAGCTACCTACGCTCAAAGAACATCGGAAAAGCACCAGTTTCTTCCTATCCCCACCAAAGAACTGGGTGTGAATACTAAGCTAAAACAAAACAAATATTGGGAATAATCATTTAGTTACGCATAACTTCTAACCTTAAAATGAAATCAAATAGACCTTAATCAATTTGATATGTATGGGGAGAGTGACCGTGAGGTTCCTCTCCCTCTTTTTAAAAACTTAAAAACAATATGCCTTATGACCAGAAAACACTTGCTATTCATCCTTGCGCTGCTATGCGGTCAAGTATCCTTTGCCCAACTGATAGGTTTTGAGACTGGGATTCCCAAGCAGTTTCAAACAAGTGATAAGGGAAAGATAACTTTATCTACTCAGTATTATAAAGAAGGGAAACAGAGTCTGAAATGGGATTTCCGTTCCGGTTCCAAGCTCAACGTTGCTCTTGAACAGCCTCTCACCCTTGATGAGCGAATGGAAAATTCATACGGAATAACCTTATGGATTTATAATGAAGTCCCTCAACAAGATTCCATTTGTTTTGAATTCCTTTCCCCCCAAGGAGATGTATCTTATTGGTTCAGTTTCCAGTTGGCATCGGCTGGCTGGCGCGCTTGCTGGATCGGCTTCCAGCACATGAAAGGAGATAAACAAAACAAAGAAATAGCAAGCTACCGGCTGATAGCCCCTGAACGAAAAGGCCGCATATTTCTGGATCGTTTGACTTTCCCTGTGAAAAAGATGAACGACCGCACTACCCCCGACTTGCAGATGCCTTACAATAACTCCCTCTCGTATCGAGACCTGTGGCATTGGTGCCGGGTTTGGCAATGGGAGCAATATAAGTATGATATTCCATTACCTTCCACCCTCAATCAAGCAGAAAAAGACGAACTGCGTACTGTAGAACAGCGGCTAACCACCGCCCTTGATATTCAGAAAGCACCGAAGGAAGCTGTTTCCAAAGCATACGATATTTTTCAGAAAGCCAATATTCAACGCTCCGGAACTGGATTCACAGGTGCTCCTATCCTGACTCCCGATGAATTGGACCGTTCCAAAGGAGAAATATCCTGGAATGACCTGGAAACAATGCTCTCCGGATTCGCTTACGATGCTTATTACAATCATTCCGAAATTTCCCGTCAGAATTACTTCACCGTCTGGGACTTCGCCATCAATCAGGGGTTCTCCTTCGGTAGCGGAATGGGAACCAATCATCATTACGGATATCAGGTACGGAAAATCTATACTACAGCCTGGTTAATGCGCGACGTCATCTGGAAAGCTCCCAACCGCGATAATATCTTGTCCACCCTCATTTTCTGGTCTGCCTTGCAAGAAACCCGTCAGCCTTACCAATACGGCAGAGATGAACTACTGGACAGTTGGCACACCCTCTTAATGGCTAAAACAGTTTCAACACTACTGTTCACTGACGAGCGAGAACGAGTACGCGCACTGAAAGGTCTTTCCCGTTGGGTATCCTCTTCTCTTCAATACACTCCGGGCACTATCGGAGGTATCAAAGTAGACGGAACCACTTTCCACCATGGCGGTTTCTATCCGGCATATACCACAGGTGTCCTTGCCATGGTAGGGCAATTCATCTCCTTAACCAATAAGACAGTCTATGAACCTACCGAAGAAGCCCGTCAAGTACTGAAATCCGCCTTTATTGCCATGCGCAACTACTCCAACAAGTATGAATGGGGAGTTGGCATCAGCGGACGACATCCTTTCGGTGGCTCGATGAAAGCGGATGATGTAGCAGCTTTTGCTTATCTTGCTCTATCGGGAGACTTATCAGGAGAAGGCAAGGCTTTCGATCATTATCTAGCAGCAGACTATTTACGGCTTTGTGAAAAGGATACCCCTGAAGCACGTTACTTCAAAACGCAAGGTATCACTCCCGCCGCTGCTCCGCAAGGCTTCTTTGTATATAACTATGGAGCGGCAGGCATTTTCCGGAGAAGCGATTGGATGGTAACCTTAAAGGGATATACCACTGATGTTTGGGGATCTGAAATTTACCGGAAAGACAATCGCTACGGACGTTATCAAAGTTATGGTTCCGTCCAGATTATGGGATATCCCTCACGCCTTGCCAGCGGTTATGATGAGAATGGTTGGGATTGGAATCGCCTACCGGGCACTACGACCATCCACTTACCATTCGAATTACTGGATAGCCCGCTACCGGGAACTACCATGGCACATTCCAAAGAAAATTTCTCAGGCAGTAGTTCATTGGAAGGGAAAAACGGCATGTTTGTTACGAAACTAATGGAACGTGAACTGAAAAACTTCACTCCGGATTTCGTGGCCCGCAAATCCGTCTTCTGTTTTGAAAACCGGATGATCTGTTTAGGAACAGGTATTCATAACAGCAATAACGAATATCCAACCGAAACAACTCTCTTCCAGAGTACATTCCAAAAGGGAAAGAGCACCATCCTCGTTAACGGAGAAGAAGAAAAAGAGATTAGTTTCAAAAAGAAACTTTCCGGTACTACTGAAAAGTTACTTTCTATCAGAGACGGTTACAATAATCATTATTTCGTGAAAGACGGTAATGTACAAATACAGATCAAGGAACAAGAATCCCGTCATGAAAAAACACGCGCTGTAACACAGGGCACTTTCGCTTCAGCATGGATTGAACATGGAAAAGCCCCTAAAAATGGAACGTATGAATACCTCGTATGGATACAGCCAACCGATCAGGAATTAAAAGAACATGAGGCTTCGCAAACATACGAAGTATTACAACGGAATGATAGTGCACATATCGTTCACGACCGATTAACCGATATTACTGCCTATGCTGTCTTCGAAACCTATCGTTCGCAACGGGATAGCCTGCTTAACCTTATTCCTGCAGAAACAATGGTTATGTATAGAAGAGACAAAGCGAATATCATTATGAGCGTTTGTGATCCAAACCTAAATATTGAGGAAAAGGCATATACCACCAAGAACCCCAGCCGCGCTCTTAAAAAGAGACTTGAATTAAAAGGAAAATGGAAAATCAGTACGCCCAATGAGAAAGTAACCCTGACAGCAGACGGAGAGAATACCATTCTCACTGTTCATTGCCAACATGGACAACCTGTAGAATTCAGCCTCCAGCAAGATTGAGAATTACGGAAGAATATTTGTATCAATTATAGGAAGAGCTTAATTAATAATTTATCTTTGTTACATTCATAAAAAGCATTGGCTATCTTTTTCCGGTTTTCATACAGTAGGTTCTGCTTCCACAGTATACCTGCTCCATACCCGGAACCTATCTGAGCCGTACTTGCTCCGTACATTCTCCACTCAGAGGTACCTTTATACGGAGAAAGCACGGAGTTGGTACGGAGCAAGTATGGCTCAGATATGGTTCTGACACCTTCCAGAGGAGGTTAAAGAGATAATGAGACCAGCCAACAGATATTCAGGAGGGTAATAGAGTTTAAATCATAATATTAAACAAGAATACAACCATGAAAAAGAGTTATTTCTTATTTGCGCTGGTACTTCTCTCTTCAATCAGTATGCTTCGTGCACAGCAGATTGATAACTTGATAGAGTTAAAACAGAAATCACAGAATTCTTTATTCCATCGGTTGGACAAAGCAATAGAAACACCTGCTTTTGAAAGTGAAGGTTATTGGAGTTGGGGAAGTTCCGTGGTAAAAGGAGACGATGGCAAGTATCATATGTTCGTATCCCGTTTTCCCAAGTCACTCCCCTTCCATCCTGGCTGGATGGTGGCTTCAGAGATTGTACATGCCGTATCGAATGTACCGCAAGGACCTTACCAGTTTAGTGAAGTAGCACTTCCGGCACGTGGTGCACAGTATTGGGACGGACGTTCTACACACAATCCGCGAATACTGAAATACAATCATAAATACTATCTGATTTATATGGGGTCCACTCACCCCTTCGTAGATCCAACATACGACCAGTTAACACTCAACAGTCCCTGGTGCACAGTAGCACGCTCCAACAAGCGCATCGGGCTGGCTGTTGCCGATTCACCATACGGACCATGGAAGCGTCTGGATGAGCCTATTCTGAAAACGAAACCCAATACTTTCTTTAGTTTCCTGACTTCCAATCCCTCGCCAGTGGTACAGGAAGATGGTTCTGTCATGATGATTTTCAAAGGACGTAGACACATGGAGGACGGGAAGTATTCAAATATGGCTTTAGGAATCGCCTATGCTCCGACTATCGAAGGCCCTTACCGAGTATTAAACAATGAACAACCCATTTTCCAGGTAGCCGGACAAGGAGAAGCGGAAGATCCTTTTCTTTGGAAAGACGATAAGGGATACCATGCTATCTTTAAGGATCATGTAGCTAAATTTACAGGTGAAAAAGGAGGTGGTGTTATGGCACATTCCAAAGATGGCATCAACTGGACTGTTGATAAAGACCCGAAAGCATACTCAAAAACAGTAGAGTGGGAAGACGGCACAATAGCGAAACAAGGACAATTGGAGCGTCCATTCATTCTTTTTGAGGATGGCAAGCCAACATTCATATTCTTTGCAACAATGGATGGTCCGGGCGAATTTGAAAACGGGACACACTCCTGGAACATGGTTATTCCGCTAAAATAGTTACCTTTGCAGAAATATTGAATAACTAATTGATATGCAGAGTACCCTCCCCATTCATTTTGCCCCGCTGCAAGGTTACACCGAGGCTATTTACCGACAAGCGCATGCCCGTATATTCGGTGGTGTAGAGAGCTATTATACTCCTTTTGTACGTGTAGAGCACGGAGAAATCCGAAAAAAAGACATGCGCGAGATTACTCTGGAAAACAACCGTGGCGTGCAGCTTATTCCACAGCTCATTGCTCCCGATGTGGACAAAATGGAGCAGATAATTGCCCTATTCATCGAAAAAGGATATAAGAATGTGGACATAAATCTGGGATGTCCTTTCCCTCTTTTGGCTAAACGGCACAATGGTTCGGGAATGCTTCCTTATCCCGAAGAAGTACGGGAGTTGCTGACTGCTGCCATAAAGAATCACCCCGACCTTCAGTTCTCTGTCAAGATGAGGTTGGGTTGGGAGAACCCGGAAGAATGTCTGGCTTTGCTACCCTTTCTGAATGAACTGCCACTGACACATATCATTATGCATCCCCGATTGGGAAAACAGCAATATAAAGGGGAAGTGGATTTAAAAGGTTTTGAAGCCTTCTACAACGAATGCAGCCATCCGCTTATTTATAACGGTGATTTACTTACAGTAGAAGATATACAGACTATCAGCGAACGCTTTCCACGACTGGCAGGTATCATGATAGGTCGTGGACTGCTTGCCAATCCCGCCTTAGCTTTAGAGTATCAACAGGGACATCCGCTTTCCGAAAAGGATATGCAGGAGAGACTCAGATTGTTCCATGCTGACGTATTTGCCCAGTATGGCAATCTTCTGGAAGGGGGAGACAAACAACTGCTGACGAAAATGAAAAACTTCTGGGAATATCTGATGCCGGACGGAGACCGAAAGGCAAAAAAGGCGATTCATAAGTCCAACAAGCTGGAAACTTACCAGGCGGCAGTCCGCAGCTTGTTGGGGTAATCATTCATCTTATTCCGGATTTACGCCCGGAATCGTATGTACATCTTTACGTATCTGCGCTACATGATGCAACTTCATCCAGTCGTGCAGGTACTCACGGTGTTGCAACAGGATCTCTTTGTATTTCTCCTCGATGGCGAGGTTCCGCATTTCGCCACGGTCTTTTTCCATATCAAAAAGTTGCTCACGGTAACGGCCTTTGTCATATAACACATATTTATAGCGAGAGGTACGCAAAGCCCAGCCACGTGTATTTCCACCTTTATCGAAAGTAGTTTCGGTTACGATATAGTCCTGATGCTTCAATGACGGATCAGCTTTCTCTACCAACGATCTGAAAGAGACACCATGCAGCCCTTCAGGAAGCCGGATGCCTGCCCAGTCGCAAACTGCTGCAAAGAAATCGACACCATTATTCACGAGTTGCGGCATCTCCTTGCCGGCATTCTTCTTTCCCGGTAAGGTTACAATCAGAGGGATATTTACCACCTCTTCATATAAAGCCGATTTCTGGTTCCAGTGGTGTGCTCCCACTCCGTCGCCATGATCACTGGTAAATATCACGACTGTATTCTTCCATAAATCCTGTTTATCTATAGCATTCAGAATCTTACCGATTTCCGCATCCACCTTTTCAACCAGACGGTAATAGAGGTTCCGGTAACGGCGCCAATCATCCGGAGTATAGTTACGGGTAGGATAAGCCGAATAATTCAGGCTCTGCTCATAACTGATAACATCAGCGTCATAGGGATTCTTAGCAAAATTAAGAGGTAGTCCCGGCCACTCATTCTGCGGCAGGTCTTCTATATTTCCCCAAGGCAAATTCTGGCTACGTGCGTACTCACAGATATTATGCGGGTTATCGAATCCTGCCACCAAGAAGAAGGGTTTGGTATGTTTTTGTTCCAGAAAGCCGCCACAGGCTTCCGCCAGCCCATTATCACTATGAGGATGGATAGTAGTAAAGCCAAACTCTTTATCCGGCATGGAGGCAGTATGTACATGCCATTTACCGGCATAGATACAATCATAACCGGCATTTTGCATCAGTGTTCCCAAAGTCCGGGTACGCAATGAATCCGGTATCGGCGTACCATTTCGGGCAAGTCCTACTTCGTGCGAAGTATAGCCTGTAAACATAGCTGCCCTGGCAGGTCCACTCAGGGGCGTAGAACAATAGGCATTACGGAACAGAACACCCGCCTGTGCCAGTTTATCCATATTCGGAGTATGCAAGTCATCGTTTCCCATGCAACTCATCGCAGAGGCTGTCTGCTGATCGGTAACAATGTAGATGATATTAGGCAACTCTTTCGCCCAAGCCAAAGAAGGAACGACAGCCGTTGCACACAACATTATATTCTTTACTTTCATCACAGTTCTATTTTAAGGATTAACTTCATTATTTTTTCAGTTCCACATCGAAGCTGGCGGCATCTCTGCACGTAAATTGCAAAACAGTCTGCTGCTTATCTTTGGAAATCACTTTGCAATAAGGAGTTTCTGCAACATTCCATTCACCCTTTAAAGTAACGGTTACAGGTATTTCACCACTATCATTATCAATCCAGGGACGCGAATAGATACTGCGTTCCATACGTTTGCCATCCTTGTCAAAAGCCTCATCGCTCGGACCTCGATATAGTGCCAGATCCGGTTGGGAAACGGTCAATAAGAGCTTATCTCTGTCTTCACGTATCATGACGAGGCAGGAAGTATCAGCTTTCTGTAGCAATCCCTCCCCGGGCAATGCCTGTGGTGTTTCAAAAAGCACATATGAAGTCAGGTTATTAGTCAGAGAACGAACGATATGAGCGTTGCGATCCTGTTGCAATACCTTGTAAGACGGTTTCTTTGCGAAAGCTTTCAAGGAAGCTGCATCCGTACGGGGCAGGACAGCATATTCATAGGAAGCACCTTTCGGAGCTTTTCCATGCTCTAATACCAATGAAACCCAATCACCGGAAGTAGGTTTCGGATTACGTTCACCTACGGTAACTTGTGGGAAATTCCTTTCATATTTCGCCGCTTTCATCGTATTTTTCGACAGATAATATCCTACTCCGTTAGGATCGATATAGGTCTGTCCGTCACTTTTATAAGTTGCCCAGTAATCATGCATTTCGGGAGTAGTGGCTGCCAACTGGAAAACGGTAGTTTCTGTCGGGAACTCTTCATTTGTATTCTCAATATCCGTTCCCAGACATACGATCGTTCCATTGAAGAAGTGATAAGATTTACGGGCACGGTGTGAACCGTTGTACTTGTCATGCTCGTGAAGCTTCATGCCGAAGTTACCATTTAATTTTGCCTGAGACAAACCGCCTGCAAAAGCCTCGTCGGAATAAAGCATTTCTTCCATACCTGAGAAAGTATCTACATTCATCACTTTGGCACGAAGCTGATCGAATGGCAAATGAATAGTCGTCGTACCGGGAAAACGGTTCCAGTCAAAGCCTGCTTCCTGCCAACCACTGGTTGTAAAAGTAACCATTTCATCGGGTTTTCCGGTCAATATCTGCATACTTCCGTGGGCCAGGTAGCGACCGAAGAAATTAGCATCCAGATAATGTTCGGCTGCCCAAAGGTAACGGGAATGCCCACGTACCACAGCAGCCCAATTATCCCGGCGCTGTACTGAAACGCAGCCGTACCCTAACGCCAAATTACCTTGCGGATCGGGTTCGGGGCGGAATCCCTGTACTTCAAATAGTTGTTTCAATTTCTGTTCATGGGCAGTAGATGCTTTCGGTAGATAATCAGGAGAATTCTTATCAGGAGTTTCCGTATAAGAAACCAGACGCAGATAAGCAGCAGCCAGTTCAGGATCGTATTTTTGTTTTCCATCGGGAGTGCCAGCCAATGCCAAAGTAGCATATTGTATAGGAATCAACTGTCCCTTTCCATTGGGATGGCGTCCTGACATGGAAAGAGCCCATTGCTTGGTATTACAATAGAAACGCATAGTGAGCAATACATTCTTTACTGTTTCGTGCGCTATTTCAGAAACTTTGAATCCTGTTCCGCTCAACAGATAAATCATATTCGTGGCACCATCCAGACCGCCGACCGCATAAGCCGGGTAGTTATTGCGATGGTGGAAACAAGCACCGTCTTTTTTGAAAGAACCGGCCAATCCGAGTGCCGGACGGCAACCATAATCTATCCAACGGGAGAAAGAACGGAGATATTGAAGTTTCTCAGGAGTATCTTCCATAATCAGGATACTTGCCATGCGCCCCTGCGTCTGCGTATTGAAAGTATCTATATCAATGCCATTGACCGTGGGTTTAGGATATACTTCATTGGTGATGGCATACCAGCGCAAGGTACGTTCCGCTTCGTTCAGCTTTCCGGCTTCTCTCAATACATCTTTCATCAGGAAATAGGCCACATACAAACCGCGCATACTGTATCCGTAATGATGGATATTCCCCCAACAACTGCCATAAGCCACTCCCTGATCGGTGATGTGGTCGTACATGGCCAGGAACTTTTGTTTCAGCTCATCCTTTGTCACAGTATCCGAAGCGTTGTTATAGGCATAGGCTATCCGGCGCATCAGATTGAAATACTCACTCATCTCCATCCCTAACTTGGTGAACATGCCTTTGTCCCAGTTGGGATACATACGTTCGTAAGCTTCAGCCTGGCGTACCATAAAGATGGGTAGTCCGCTTACAACACCGTCTTTATAAGTAATCCCATAGAAATCATATTTCTTACGGATACTTTTCATCTCTTTTTCTGTCAGTTTAGAAGGAGTATAAAGCATATCGCGGAAACGTTTCTCCATCAACTGCATATCTTGTCTGTCTTTCTCGCTAACCGGAGTAAGGGCTATTTCCGGTTTCCACAGGGAGTGTTCATAAATCACCAGCCAATGGTTGGTGGTTCCTTTATTAACGAAAGGCACCTGCACATCAGCTGTTTGCTGACGGGCATCCACTTTACTGGCAGTTATCAGATGGTCTATGAACAACTCTCCCTTTACATCAGGTGCAACGATACGCAGTTCATTCATCCCGGGTTCAGGAGTGCCTTGCATATCGCGCTCGTAGCAGACCCACGCAGCACGCCAGCCGGTGAAGTTAATACCGAAAGGAAAGGAAGTACACTTCTTTCCATCTTTCAGGAATTCAAACTCAATAGTAGTATCCTGAGCCTTTGCATTGTACACCCAAACTATAAAAGCGGAAAGATAAGTGTCTTTTCCGGTAGGGTCTTTCTTCTCAAACTTCAGATCACGCTGAAGGGTTAGTACAGAACCGGGTTCAAACGTCCAGCGCAAACTATGCGTACCGTCTTTATAATGTTGGTCGCTAATGCCAAGCGTGGCCTTCGTAGCGCTCAGCCCGGCAGGAAGTTCAGGTTGTTCAAAAGAGAGCAACCGGTCATTCTTTACAACCTGTGCCGACAGGCTGAAAGAAAACAGTGCAGTGCATACAGCGGCAAGAATAGGTTTCATCAGATTAAGTTTCGTCATCATGGTATGAGAATATTAATAGAGTTAATTCAAGTGTTCGATACGGAAATTCGTGAAGCGGACATGATTTTGAAGAAGGCGTAAGCCAAAATGTCCATCGCCTGCACCGGCTTCGAGAGGCAGACGGAAAAGTTCCTCACCATCTACAAGAAAAGTTGTGCAATTGTCCTGAACGCGGATCTGAATATAATACCATTGATTAGGCTTCAACAGATGAGCCGGGTCGGTATATTCTTTAATCAGAGGTTTGATACGGGCCTCGTCTACATCATAAAACTGACCGTAGTAACGACGAAAACGGGTAGTGGTATCATCATTACCACCATAGCCTACATAAAAAAGGTTCAATGTATTATAGTTGCGGAAGACACCGTTTCGCCAAGTGGAACGTGCCAAGAGTTTGCCGGGATGTTTCGGGTCGTTTGCAGCCCAGAAGCAGTTCATATCACTCAGACGGTCGTGTTTACCGCCATTCATTACCATACAGATATGGTAACTGATCTCGTAATCGCCGGTCAGGCGATCTTTATACCATAAAGTAAGTCCTTCGGGGACAATCAATTCAAGAGTATCTTCACGAATGGTGAAGTCCATTATTCCCGACTGGTCTTCGGCTATCCAATGGCCCAATGAGAGCCGATCCTGTGCCAATACGGTACAGGGCAGGAAAAGAAAAAGACATTTCCACAGAATTTGTATGAAAGATGAATGTGTCATTTCCGGTATTAGTTTCGTTTACAATATTTCCACATTGCAAAGAAACGGTACTTTTTAGAGAAAATGACACATAAATCGTACAGAAAAGGTATATTTTAGTAATTTAAGGATGCATCTCCTCAAACGCTTTATTCTCCTCTTCTATCGTAGTGATGGTTTCCGGCAGTTCACTGATAGGAAGATCGAAATTATACCAGTCAGTATAGCAATCGGTAACGTACCACTTCCCGTCAATCAGTTCGAACACTACGCGAAGGGAAGCTTCCGACTCATCATAGCCAGCCTCAAACTCTTTATGCTTGGGGTTGTTCACGGTAAACCGGGAGACATAAACTCCGCCCTCTTCGTCTGTGATACGTTCTTCTTTAAACGCATCTTCACCCAGCAACGCCCACTTATCACGTGTAAACGGAAAAGTCTTCTCCGTCTCACCATCTTCCTCTAACAAGGCTATGGGAGTTTTCAACGGAAACTTGATACGGGAATACTGGAAAGAAGCACTGGAAGTAAATTTCTTGAGGAATGTCTGGAAGTCCTCATTAGTTGCGGCAGCATGACCATTCGTAGTCGTCAGCATAAGTACCGCGAAAAGACAAAATACAAAGTGAATTGCCTTCATTTAGTTACAATGTCAAAGGGTTTATTAATCAGGCGCAAAGATAATGCAAATCCGCAGATTTGAGATAAAAAGGAAAAAGAATATTATACGGTGGTGTTGGATCTATAGATGCAGCATGTCCCATCTATAGATGCAGCATGACCGATATATAGATGCAACGCGTCCGATATATAGATGCAACATATCCGATATATAGATCCTGCACCCTTATCATGTAACCCTTCATCATATGTTTCATTTCTGCCTCAGATACTCAAACCCAAAACGACAGCGTAAGCAATCTTTCTTATCGCAATACTCTTTCTGAAGCTGCAACAAAGCCTGCGAATCAGCAGCAGTAGATACAGGTAGTCCTGCCCCACTCCAGTGGCGGATGATATGATTATCCTCCGCTTTCAGACTTTCTAGAAAGCCCGTAGCCCGTTCGCAAAGCTCCTCATTCGCCTTATGCAAGCCATAAGCATATAAAAAAGGGATGACAGTATTAATAACAATCAGGTTCTGGGCATTCTTTCCCACTTGTTTTTCACAGGAGGAAGAGACTTTCCGGAAATTGAAATGCTCTTCCCAATACGGAGAGGTAGCGACAGTCAGTAGTTTCCGGACAGCTTCCAGCGTATCCGCTTCCATAATACGGGAGAATAAGGACTGCTCTTTATAATAAAGATTTGCCAACTGCGCCAAGCGGACATGAGGGAAATTACCCGGACGTAAGCGAAGAAAGCGCCATTGAGTAGCAGCCATCGGAACAGGCAGTTCAAACTTATGCTGCAAGTAGCGAAATTCCTTCTGCAACTTCAGATAATACCCGTCTGCATCCGGCAGTTCTTCATCCAGCAGCCCGGCTTGCCCCAAAAAGAAGGCTTCTACTTGAAAGAGATTATCCCGGTGCTTATCTATCGCACGAAAAGGCAGACGACTGGCCCATGCTTCAAAGGCATCCCCATTCAGCCCGAAACCAAAGTTGCGGGCCAAGGTGATAAAGAATACATCTTCCCAATGATTATTGCATCGCTCCAACCGGGCGGCAATCACATGGGCTTTCTGCTCGAAACGTTCTACCTGCAAAGCAGAAAGCCAGGAATGGACTGTTAGTTTCGGAAGAAAAGACAATATGGAATAACAAGGAGGATAGATTTCCGCATGACCCAGTTCATCATAACGCTGACGAACAGATTCAGGACAGGATAGTTGCAGTTGTGGCACCGGTGCTCCGTTTGCACGAAACACTTCGCAATCTACAGTTTCCGCTACATGCAGAATGACATTGTCATAAGCTGCATCTTTATCGTGACCATGCCTCATCCAATCGGATGCCAACGTATGCACTTCGATGTTTCCCACCCAAAGGGTACCGCCAATTTTTAGTTTGGCATTGAAGAAGTCGGGGCCTGCGTTTGTGTTCGGTAGTCCGGCATCTATCACTTCAACCGGTTCGCCGGTGGTGGTCTGGAGCACCTTTAACGGAAAGATTTTATGCTTCCAGACATAATGCAATAGTAGTTCCATTGTTAACAAGAAGTTAATGTACGCAACAAATGTAAGAAAAAGATTATCTTTGCGACCTATAGAACGTTGATAAAGTGAATTTAATCAGAAGAAAGAATGAAAATAGCATTAATCGGTTACGGTAAAATGGGTAAGGAAATCGAAAAGATTGCCCTCAGTCGCGGACACGAGATTGTCAGCATCATCGACGTAAACAACCAGGAGGATTTTAACTCGGACGCTTTCAAGAGCGCAGACGTTGCCATAGAATTCACAAATCCGATGGTAGCCTACTCCAATTATATAAAAACCTTCGAAGCCGGAGTGAAGTTGGTTTCCGGCAGTACCGGATGGATGGACAAACACGGTGAGGAAATCAAGAAACTTTGTACCCAAGGAGGTAAAACGCTGTTCTGGGCATCCAATTTCAGCTTGGGCGTGACCATCTTCTCTGCCGTGAATAAGTATCTGGCAAAGATTATGAACCAGTTTCCTGCCTACGACGTGACGATGAGCGAGACACACCATATTCATAAACTGGATGCACCAAGCGGTACGGCCATCACGCTTGCCGAAGAAATTCTGGAAAATATCGACCGTAAAGATCATTGGGTAAAGGGAACTTTGCAGGCACCGGACGGAAGTGTTTCCGGTTCTGCCGAATGTGCAGCAGATGAAATTCCTGTCAGCTCCATCCGCGAAGGTGAAGTACCGGGCATTCATGTGATCCGTTACGAATCGGAAGCAGACAGCATCATCCTGACACACGATGCCAAGAATCGAAAAGGTTTTGCACTGGGTGCCGTTCTTGCTGCCGAATATACTGCTGACAAGCAAGGTTATCTGGGAATGAGTGACTTGTTCCCGTTCTTAAAATAATAAACACGCTTCACCACAGATTACACAGACTCACACAGATGAAAGAGAGCAGAATTAAATTTTAGTATTAAAAAAAATCTGTGTGAATCTGTGTTATCTGTGGTGAACAACAAAATCTGTGGTGAACAACAAAAATAATATAATAATGAGAAAAGCTACTCGCGCCCAATGGGTTAAATTCGCAATCGTCACCGTGCTTTACCTCGCTTTCCTGATATGGGTAAAAAGCTGGTTGGGGCTGATTGTCCTACCTTTCATCTTCGACATCTACATCAGCAAGAAAATTCCCTGGGGCTTCTGGAAGAAATCAGAGAATCCGGCTGTACGCAGTGTTATGAGTTGGGTAGATGCTATCGTGTTTGCACTGGTAGCTGTTTATTTCGTCAACATCTATGTATTTCAGAACTATCAGATACCTTCTTCTTCTCTGGAGAAATCTTTGCTGGTAGGCGATTATCTTTATGTCAGCAAGTTGAGTTATGGTCCGCGTGTGCCAAACACACCACTGTCTATGCCATTAGCACAACACACCTTGCCGCTAGTGAATACAAAATCATACATCGAGTGGCCCCAATGGGACTATAAACGTGTTCCGGGTCTGGGTAAAGTGAAGCGGAATGATATCGTAGTATTCAACTTCCCTGCCGGAGACACCGTAGCCACTAACTTCCAGCAAACGGATTTCTACACCCTTGCCTACAACGAAGGACAACGCCTCTATCCGAATCCGGTAAATATGGACAGTTTGACGCGCAAGCAACAACGCACTGTCTACGATCTGTATTATAATGCCGGAAGAAATCTGATACGTTCCAATCCCAAGATGTACGGTGATATCGTTGTCCGCCCCGTAGACCGCCGGGAAAATTACGTAAAGCGCTGCGTTGGCTTACCCGGAGACACACTGGAAATCAAAGATGCACAGGTATATATCGATGGCAAACCTCTCGAAAACCCTGAAGAAATGCAGCTCAACTACTTCGTACAGACTACAGGACCCTACATTACTGAAGATATGTTCCGCGAACTGGGTATCAGCAAGGACGACCAAACATTAATCAGCAACGAAGGTTTATTAATGGAAATGGGCTTGACTCACCGTGACGCACAAGGTCGCCTGGCTCCGGCCTATGACTTACCACTGACGAAGAAAATGTATGAAACCCTGTCTGCCAATAAGAAACTCGTCAGCAGCATCGTTATGGAACCGGAAATATTCTCCGGCCAAATGTATCCGTTGAACCTTTACACCAAATGGGACCGCAACAACTACGGCCCGATCTGGATACCGAAAAAAGGTGCCACCATCAAGCTGACTGAGGACAATCTGCCGATCTACGAACGCCCTATCAGAGCTTATGAAGGTAATACACTGGAAGTAAAAGAAGACGGCATCTATATTAATGGCAAGAAGACGGACGAATATACCTTCAAAATGGATTATTACTGGATGATGGGCGATAACCGCCACAACTCAGCCGATGCCCGTTCGTGGGGTTTCGTGCCGGAAGACCATATTGTAGGTAAGCCAATTGTTGTCTGGTTATCACTCGATAAGGATCGTGGTTGGTTTGATGGAAAAATCCGTTGGAACCGGATATTCAAGTGGGTAAAATGATACCAAATGAAAGAATGAAAGAATTAATAATGAAATAGGTGAGAACGTATTCATTATTAATTCTTTAATTATTAATTTCGACATGAATAAGGCTTGGAAAATAACGGGAGCAATCATCGGAATAATACTCGTTGTGGTGTTACTTCGGGGTTGTGTTATGACTTCCTATCTTATTCCTTCTTCGGGTATGGAGAATTCCTTATTTCAGGGAGAGCGTATTCTGGTAAATAAATGGAGTTACGGTCTGCGTCTTCCCCTTATGGCATTGTGGAATTATCACCGTTGGGCAGACAGCCCTGTACAAAAAGAGGATATCATTGTTTTCAATAATCCGGCTAATCTGTCAGAGCCTGTTATTTCCCGGCGCGAAACATTCATCAGTCGATGCATCGGCGTACCGGGAGATACCTTATTGATAGACTCCCTGTTCTCCGTAATTCCATCAGAAAAAAACGCTCCCGACCAGAAGTTTTTATATACTTATCCACGAGAAAAAGAAAAACAGCTGGATTCATTACTTACACTATTGTCCATATGCAACAACCACCTGATGGGACAAGATAGCATAAAAAATGTACGTAGCTTCAGCCGTTATGAATATTATCTGCTGGAACAGGCTATGAATGGCAATTGCTGGATAAAGTTACTGAATGAAGGAGACTCCATAGAAGCCCTGCGCCCGTTGATCGTTCCCGGCAAAGGTAAACCGGTGCGTGTATATCCGTGGAACCGTACTTTACTACGCAACACACTTGTACTGCATGAGAATAAACAAGCTGAAATAAAGAACGATACTTTGTACATTGACGGGAAGCCTGTACAGCATTGCTATTTCACCAAGGATTACTACTGGGTAGGTGCTAATAACTCTATCAATCTCTCTGATTCCCGCTTGTTTGGCTTTGTACCCAAAGACCACATCATCGGTAAAGCTTCGCTCATCTGGTTTTCCAAAAAGACAGAAACAGGATTGTTCAATGGTTATCGTTGGAAAAGAATGTGGAAAACGGTAAGATAAATGAAGTACGAATTACTAATTACGAAGTATAAATTACAAATTGCGAAGAACCAATTATCTCATGAAAACCATATACCTCTCTTCCGCCTATCTGGCACCCGTAGAATATTACGCCAAGTTGGTGGCATACGATAAAATCTTTATCGAACAGCACGATCATTATGTGAAGCAAACCTACCGTAACCGTTGCACCATTGCAGCACCCGATGGCGAATTAGCTCTCTCCATCCCTACCGTCAAACCCGATACTCTGAAATGTCCCCTAAAAGATATCCGCATTTCCGATCACGGCAATTGGCGTCATCTACACTGGAATGCTTTATCATCGGCTTATAACCATACTCCTTTTTTCGAATATTATAGAGATGATTTCCAACCTTTCTACGAGAAGAAATATGAGTTTTTAGTCGATTTCAACGAAGAACTGTGTCATCTGGTCTGTTCACTGATAGATATACAGCCGGACATGGAACGTACTACTTCATTCCAGAGCAGTTTTGCACCCAATGAAGATGATTTCCGCGAGCGTATCCATCCCAAAAAGAATTACAAAGAAGAAGATCCGGACTTCATAGTCCGGCCTTATTATCAGGTTTTCCAGGAACGTCTCGGCTTCCTGCCGAATCTGAGTATCGTCGATCTTCTTTTCAACATGGGACCTGAGAGCTTACTTGTGTTGCAGTAGTCATTTTGAGAACTTCTGCAAAAATTCCGCAAGATTCGCTCCTTCTTCCAGTCCCAGCTTCTTACGCAAGCGATAACGACTTATTTCTACCCCGCGCAAAGAAATATTCAACAATGGAGCAATCTCTTTAGAAAGCAAATTCATCTTGATATAAGCACAAAGTAACTTTTCCTTGTTGTTCAGTTCCGGATATGCTTCTTCCAATTTTTTGAAGAAATCATGATGTACCGAATCAAAGGTACTTTGGAATGCCTGTAAATCGTCATCATGCTCAATGTTCGTATCAATCTGTCCCAACAGACGAAGTGTTTTCCGGCGAAGAGAAACCAGATTCTCTTCGCTGATAGAATGGGAAATGCCCAGCACTTCCTTTTTTATATCCAATAGAATTTCATTCTTACGTACGATGTTCAAAGTAGTACGAATCAGTTCCTCCGATTTATGACGCAATTCCGACTGTAGGTTTTCTTCTTGCAGTGAATCTATCTTCTGATCTTTCAGATCACTTTCTTTTTGGAATTTTTGTTCTTGTCGATAGAGTTCCAGTTCTTTTTGCATTAACAAGCGCTTACGCCCTACTGAGATACGATAATACACATAATAAAACAGCAACATTACCACTACCGAATAAACCAGATAACTCCACCATGTACGATACCACGGCGGCAATATCTCAAAGGCAAACGAGGTTTCCACCGGTTCCTGGCTGCCGTCGGTAAGCAATTTCACACTGAATACATACTTTCCTTCATGCAGTCCTGTAAACTCTTTCATATTATTCTCACTGTATTCACTCCAGATTCCTTTCTCACCACCCGTACTTAACTGATAAGAATATAACACTGTGTGTGCCTTATTGAAGTTGTTTACACTATATTCTATTCGCATTGAATTTTGAGAATAAGGAATCACTATCGGTGCTGTATCATACAAATAACTGCGACCATAAATAAGCGAATCACGCAATCCCGTCAAGTAGACTTTCCTGATTTGCAATGTCAACGGCATTTGTTGCACCGGCAGGCTATCCAGTGTGATCAGTGAAAAACCTTCCTCTGTTCCTGCCACTACCTTGTTGGCCTTATAAAGATTTACATCTTCAAAGTTTTCTATCAATGCTCCTTTCAAGAACTGTTCATTAGTTACCCGGCGATACTCCTGCTTATTGGCATCATAATGCAATACTTTCAATGCGCCATCTGCTACATACCAGATATTTTGCAATGAATCTATCTTCATATAGGTATATGCTGCCTTTCCTTCTAATAATTGTTCCAGCCAAATACATGCTTCCAGCGTATCACGGCTCCGATTATACTGCCACAGACCATAATGTGAAGCTATAGTAACTTCATCTTTCACCCGCAACAAACAAGCATCATATCCACGTGGAAAGATGATGCTATTATAGTCTTTCATCTTTTCCACCTTTCGTAAATCATCTGCCAAAGTCAAACGGCAAACCCCATTTTCTTTATTTCCAACCCACAATATATGAGTCGAATCTTCCATCAACATATCTTTGCACGAACGGGTAAACCCCTCTATATAGCTTTCTACCCTCCAACTCATCCCTCTCTTCATGAGCAAATACAGTCCACTATAAGTGCCTGCAATCAACACATCCTTACGGTCATCCACCGATACAATTCCCCATACTCCTTTGGGATTGTTGAGATGTTCCATATGATCTCCATCCATAATAAAGATACCATTATCCGAACAACAGAACAACTTATCGTCATATTGGTGAAGTGACCACATCTGACCTCCTGTACCCGGTACGAAGTCTATGGGATTTCTCTGGTTTAACTGCCCTAGGAGAGTAGAGCGATACAACCCCTGATTCGTTGCGAAATAGTACTTACCCTGATAACTACAAGATGCATATCCCGAACCAATCACAGGTTTACCTCCATAAAGTGAAGCAAGCCTTGCTTTCAAATGAATGCAGTCAATCCCATTATCCAACCCGAGCCATAGGTTGCCAGTCTTATCAAACAGCATACTCAACACAGTTTTGTTCTGCAAGCCATTTTCCGTAGATATGATTTCCATCTCATTCGTCTTCAGATTTAAAAGACAAACTCCACCCTGGATAGTGCCCAACGCCAACAACGAATCTTGCAATGCAGCACAGAAAACTCTATTTTTACGGCAAAAGTCCTCGGCTACAGTATTATATTTCTTAAAAACAGTGCCATCGTAAATAAATAATCCGTTATCCCGGGTTACCATCAACAAACTGTCCTGATGAGGTAACAATCCACCGACTTTGACAGTCGCTCCTATCCCCAAAGGACCAAGAACGGGTATAAACTCTGTTCCATTCAACATTAGCAATCCTTCGGCAGAAGTGATATACA
The DNA here is from genome assembly GCF_000526555.1 of Bacteroides sp. 14(A). NCBI lineage: Bacteria > Pseudomonadati > Bacteroidota > Bacteroidia > Bacteroidales > Bacteroidaceae > Bacteroides > Bacteroides sp. 14(A). The sequence goes on from NZ_JAGH01000002.1 coordinate 361,736, forward strand.
GTTTGTTACGCAAGATAAACGAAGTGTAGATCTCTGAAGAATAATCTATTTTCTTCACAATGCCCTCTTCCCAATAAAAGAAACGACGGTCCGATTGAAAATACACCCGTTCTCCGTCCAATAAGATATTCCAGATGACTCCGACATTCACATTGGGAGATAAACTATCAGAAAGGCAAGTATACTCCAACCCACCAAGACGATTTGGAGTAAAATAGCCAAATTGCTCCATTCCACCAATATAAATTCGCCCGTCATGTCCTACTTTCACAGCACGTGTTTTGGCATTATGAATCGGATATGTATTCCACTCCACACCGTCAAATTCCAATAAGCCTTTGTTGTTAGCTACATATATCCAACCGTTATCATGCTGCTGAATACTCCAATTCTGATTACCGGCTTTATATGTATGCCGGGTATAATTTGTCACCGGACGTTGCCATCCGGCACTTACAGGAATAGATATCAAAAGAAGAAGAATATAAAACAGGAGGTCTTTTCGTTTCATAGCAGTTAACGTTTTATTCTTTGAAAACAAAGATAGGGTATTTTACCTACAAATAAAAGAATTATTTTTTAGATGTAGCCATATTATTATAATAAACATTTAATTATCAACAAAATAATTAATCCAAGAGAAAGTTCTGATGTAGTTAAAACCAATGAATGAGAAAGTTTTGAAGTAGTGTATTTTTAGGAAACACCCTCATCATACGCATATATTTGCAGCGGATAAAACCATTTTGTTAAACCTATATAAGTCGTACTAACATGAAAAACAAAAGACTATTCACTTATGTGTTTCTTTTCGGCCTACTGGTCAACGGTAGTGCATGCGGATCGGACCACAATGAAACAGACTTCCCCGAAACGCCCGGCGGTGAAACTCCGTCCTCCCCTAGTGGTCTACAAGCCTACATGCTTACCACCACTGACACCCGTACCTATGATTTAAGAGAATCCACCGTGGAATTTGAGCCCCAAGCCAGTATGTCGCCTAAAAACATCCTACTGAATCCACAGCAGATCTACCAAACTATGCAGGGATTCGGAGCGGCACTTACAGGATCATCAGCTTTCTGCCTAAAACTAATGAAACAGGAAGATCGGACAGCATTCCTCAAAAGAACCTATTCGCTAACTGAAGGTTATGGATGTAGCTATGTACGCATTGCCATTGGCTGTTCCGACTTCTCCTTGAAAGAATACACCTGTTGTGACACACCGGGTATAGAAAACTTTGCTCTGACTTCAGAAGAAACAGATTACGTAATACCTATCTTAAAGGAGATTATTGCTATCAACCCGGACATCCGCATACTGGGTTCACCCTGGACTTGTCCCTTATGGATGAAAGACTACCGGAAATACCCTGTCTACCAAAATCGGGAATACACCGCAGGACAACTAAAACCCGAATACTATGCTGACTATGCCACCTATTTTGTGAAGTGGATACAGGCATTTCAGGCAGCTGGTATTCCAATCAATGCCATCACCATACAGAACGAACCACTCAACAACAAGAACTCAGCCTCACTGGTGATGGAATGGAAAGAACAACGTGATTTTGTGAAAGTACTGGGTCCTGCTTTTGAGGCTGCTGGACTTTCCACCAAAATATACGCTTACGACCACAACTACAATTATGATAACAAAAGCGACCAAAACGGTTATCCCTACCAGATATACAACGATTCCGAAGCCGCTAAGTATATAGCAGGAGCAGCCTACCATGACTATGGAGGTAATCGCAGCGAACTGCTCAACGTCTACCAACGAGCTCCTGAGAAGGACCTGATTTTCACAGAATCGTCTATCGGCACCTGGAATAACGGACACGACTTGACCAAAACTCTCCTTTCTAATATGGAAAGTATCGGTATAGGCACCATCAATAACTATTGCAGTGCAGTGACCATCTGGAACCTGATGCTTGAAACAGACTTCAACGGAAGCATACCCAGTAACAATGGTGGACAACCTAACCGCCCCGGCGGATGTCAAACCTGCTTCGGGGCTGTAGACCTAAACATGAGTGATCTTAAAACTATCTACATGAACTCGCACTACTATATGATCTGCCACCTGTCGGCAGTGGTAAGACCCGGTGCCATACGAATTGGTACAAGCGGCTACACAGACAATGACATAGCCTACAGTGCTTTCAAGAATACAGACGGAAGTTATGCCTTTGTCATCATCAACAAAAGCAGTTCAGACAAGAACATTGTACTTACCGCCCCCGATGACGCCGGTAAGAAGCACTCGGCAAGTTGCACTCTGCAGCCGCGCTCAGTAAACTCTTTCAAGTGGAAATAACAGAGATTCAAACATAATAAATCACTTTTTTAATTTTAAATTTATAAATTATGAGAAATCGATTTTTGCTCGGCATGATGGCACTCAGCCTTATAGGTATGACATCATGCAAAGATGAGATTGACCAGTTCGATGATCATGGCAGCTCGACTATCGTATCCTTTGCAGGCACTGAAAAAGCCTACATGGGCGATAGTATCACCTTCGACTTTGAGGTGAAGAGCGGAGGCGTGAAAATCAACCAGGCCAAAGTTCAGCTCTATTATGGAGAAGAAATGGTATCCGAAGCCTTCTACAGTCTGAAAGCCGACGGAAAATACAGTGGAAAAGTGCTGGCTCCCTACCAGAAAAACACGCCTGACGGAGAAGCAAAGGTTATACTGCGCATCCAAAATGAACGTTTCAGCAATGACAGTAAGGAAATGACCGTTGCTATAGAGCGTCCAAAATATCAAACATTGAAACTTGTGGCTGCCAATGGCAAGGAATATACCATGACTCCCGTTCCAGGTAAAGAATATGAATACAAAGCACGTGAGGCTTTCCCACTCGACATGGAAGCATCTATCGTAGCACCAGCTTATTCCGATGGAACAGGTAATCCTTATTTGCAGGGCAATGAACTGAAATTTGGTATGGACAATGGAAAAATTGTCCTCAATGCCACCAAGAATATTGGCTTTGAAAACACAGGTTACGGTGAAGACGGCAAGTATGAAATCACATTCAATACCCTGACTTTCGAAGGTAGCCCATTCCCAAAATTCGGTGTACGTTTCGACACGCAGAATAAGTTCCTGGAATTCGATGGGTCGGGCAATGTTTTCTACATCGAAACCGAATTTAAGAAGGATGATATCATCAAAATCAGCGGTGTCAAAGAAGAATATGCTGATTATTGGAAGAACCCCACTTGGTTTGACCTCGTGAAGGAAGACGAAACTCTGCTCCATTTCCGCGGAAGAGACGGCAAGTATAAACTCACTCTGAACAAAGGCATGAATGCAATTATGATGGAACAGTTGGAGAAAGCTTCTTCATCAAGTACACAGAATGCTACCGCTATGTGGGTGATTGGTAATGATAAGATAGGATTCCCGTCATATGCCCAAAACAACATAAACTGGAATACGGACAAAGCATTCAATCTGGTTCCGCTCACCGATACCAAATATGAACTGATACTACTTGTTGGACAGAATGTCAACGGGGTCAACTTTAAGTTTTTCGGACAGAAGGGATGGGGACTGGAATGGAAAGGTCCCGGAGCCTATACCGCAAAAGAAGGCGGCGATTATATCAAATATGCCAGTGACGGCAACTTCAACGCCAATGCCACCTGGCCATCCGGAAAATATATGGTGATGACTGTAGAAACCAGCACCAGCCCGAATGAACTATGGGTGAAAGCTTTGGACGAACTACCCCCATACGAAATGGGTGAATGACAGACTTTCTTAAAGTATAGATAAACAATTAAGTATAGATATATGAAAAAAAGATATTACATAGCAGCCATGTTTGCCCTTGGTTTGGTAGCCCAACCTGCCATCCTACGTGCCAATGCTGCTGACGAAGCTAACAGCATTGAGGCTGTACAGCAACAAAAACAACGCATCAGCGGTTTGCTGACCGATTCTAATGGTGACCCTATCATCGGTGCCACCGTCAGAGTACAAGGTACTACCAATCGTGGTGTTATCAGTGACGTCGAAGGACGATACTCCATCGAAGCTGCTCCCGGCGAAGTACTGGAATTCAGCTATATTGGATTTGTCAGTATAGAACACAGAGTGAAAGCTGATGAAACCACCTTCAACCTCCGAATGGAGATGGATGCCATCGCTACGGAAGAAGTAGTAGTTGTGGGATATGGTAAACAGAAGAAAGAGAGCGTAGTAAGCTCCATGTCCACCGTAGGACCAGCTCAATTGAGTGTAAAGAGTGCCAACCTTACCAACAACATCGCCGGTAAGCTGTCAGGTCTGATTGCCGTACAACGTTCGGGCGAACCGGGTTGGGATGACGCACAATTCTTTATCCGTGGTATCAGTTCGTATGCCGGTGGAACAGACCCATTGGTACTGGTGGACGGTGTACCCCGTAAGATGAACGATATCGATGTGGACGAAATTGAAACATTCTCTATCCTAAAAGACGCCGCCGCAACGGCCGTGTATGGTGCCGAAGGTGCTAACGGTGTGGTATTGATTACTTCCAAACGTGGTAAATCACAAAAAACAGTTGTCAGTATGTCAGCAGAATACGGCTACTCGACACCGCTCCGCCTGCCCAACCTCATGAGTTCTTACGACTATTTGAGCCTATACAACGAAGCAGATTGGAATAGCAACGGTAACCCGCGCGCCAACTATACAGCACCGGTGAGCGACGCTGATCTGGAAAAATATCGTAGCGGCGTAGATCCTGATCTATATCCGGATGCAGACTGGATGAGTATGCTACGTGATCACACCAGCAGCCAGCGCTACACCATTAACTTCCGTGGTGGTGGTGACCGCGTACGCTTCTTCGTATCAGGTGCCTACTACACACAAGACGGTGTATACAAGGAGAAGAAGAACGCCGATTACGATTCAAACATCAGTTTCGACCGTTATAACCTTCGTTCCAATATTGACTTCGAATTGAGCAAGACTACCCGTATGTCCGTAGATATGTCAGGACAGTATATCAACCGTGTGGCTCCCTCCAAAACAGCCAGCGACATCTTCGGTGGTATGACATTGCAACCTGTACACCTCTATCCGCAAATCTATTCTGACGGTTCAGCTTCACAACATCCTAACTATGATAATTCAGGTCTTCGTCAAAACCCCTACAACTTCCTCTACTTCAGTGGATACAGTAAAAGCTGGGACGCTACATTCCAAAGCAAGGTATTGCTAGAACAAGACTTGGATTTCATCACAAAGGGACTTTCCATAAGAGGTAGTGTCAGTTTCGATGCCAACTCCAACCAGTATGTCAACCGTACTATGTCACCCGCTACTTTTACAGCTACCGGACGTGACGCCGATGGCAACCTGATATTCAAGTCACTGGAGTCAGGCTCGGCATTGAGTAACCCCTCAAGCGGTTCATCCGGTGGTAACAAGAAAATATACATTGAGGCGTCCCTCAACTATAAGCGTAACTTCAGCGACAAGCACGATGTTACAGGCTTGCTGCTATACAACCAAAAGGAAACTCAAAAACAAAACGTTGGCGGACTCAACCTGCTTCCTTACCGTAAGCAAAGCGTCGTAGGACGCGGTTCTTATACTTACGACAACCGCTACACCATCGAAGGCAGCTTCGGTATGACAGGTAGTGAGAATTTCGCTCCGGGACACCGTTGGGGTATTTTCCCTGCTGTGGGTGGAGCCTGGTATGTGAGCCATGAAAAGTTCTTCGAACCTGTGCAGAAAGTAATCAGTACACTGAAGTTACGTGCATCCTACGGACGGACCGGTAACGATCAGTTAGGTGAAACTCGTTTCCCTTATCAGGAAGCCATGAATACCGATGCCGGCGGTCTTAACCTGGGTATCTCAGGCATCTCTAATGGTAATGCACAGAATTGGTTCGGTGGATTGAGCGAAAACCGTGCCTACTACGCCAACCTGCGTTGGGAGATTGAGGATAAAACCAATATCGGTTTCGACCTCGGCCTGCTGAACGGACAGTTGGACCTCTCCATGGACTACTTCTCCAACCGTCGTAAAGACATCCTGATTACCCGTAACACGGTTCCTTCTATGAGCGGTTTACAATCCAACCCAACTCAGAACTATGGTATCGTAAGTAACAAAGGTGTGGATGGGAACCTGACTTTCAAACAGCATGTGGGTGGCCTGAATCTGACATTCCGTGCCAACTATACGTATGCCAAGAACAAGATTGTAGAAACAGATGAAATCAAACATAGATACAGCTACCAGGACCTCACAGGTATGTCATTGTGGACTCCTTACCTCTACATCGCCGACGGTCTTTATACACCCGATGATTTCAACATTACCATTGATCCTGTGAGCGGTGCCGAAAGCTACCAACTGAAACCCGGCATAGCCGACCCGGGAGCTGCTGTGGCACCCGGTGATATCAAGTACCGCGACTTAAACGAGGACGGACTTATCAACGACGATGACAAGACCTACCGTAATGGTCATCTGGACAAGACCCCGCGCAGTGTGTACGGTCTTTCACTGAATGCCGAATGGAAAGGATTCTTCGCCGGTATCTTCTTCCAAGGCGTGACGGGCTGTTCCATCAATCTGATGAGCAAAGCATCCAACTTCATGCCGTTCAACCAAGGCAAGGACGCTTCTTCTGCGCGTATGGAGGCTATGAACCGCTGGAAAGCATCCGACCCCTACAACGACAACGTGCTCTACCCTCGCTTGCGTAACAACACCTTTGCACACAACCTGCAAGCGAGTACCTGGTGGTATCGCGATGCCAGCTTCATCCGCTTGAAGAACGTGGAATTCGGTTACCAGTTCAACAAGAAGCAACTGAAGTCACTGCGTCTCACCAACCTGCGCCTTTACGTGCAAGGTACTAACCTAAAAACTTGGGATCACGTGAAGTATTGGGATCCGGAACTGGGCGATGCAAACTCAGGCGCCAAATACCCCATCTCCAGCACCTGGACCTTTGGAGCAGAAGTTACATTCTAAACATCTAATTAATAAACGATATGAAACTGAAAAATTTACTATACGCAACCGTCGGCTCTGCCGTCCTTGCATTCAGCACAGCATCTTGTTCAGACTATCTTGACATATCAGGCGAGTTCAACGCCAGTCTGGGAGTCGATCAAGTTTGGGACAATGCAACCTATACCCGAAACTGGTACGGGGTCATCTACCGCAATCTGATGGAATATTCAGAAACCGGATCAGAAGTTAACGCCTTCAAAAATCCATGGTCAAACCTCTGCGGTGAAATCGCTTCAGAAAAAGCTAGTTCACGCGACGTTATGATGGCAGGTTTCACGGCAGCCAGCGGAAGCTATCATCGCTGGGCTACTTTCTACAAAGACATACGCCAAGCTATGATCTTCATTGAACGCGCCCACGACCAAGGTGTAGGCGATCCCAGCAGTACTAACAAACTGACTGCCGAGGAAATAGCCCGCATGAAAGACGAATGCCGATTCATGATAGCCTATTATTACTTTTCCATGTTCGAGCTTTATGGCCCTGCCTGCATCGTGACGGAGATAGACGACGCTGCCGAACCGCACATAACGGACTACGACCGCGCTACTGTAGACGAAATGGTGAACCACATTGATGGCATATTGGCTCCTCTATGTGACCCCGCACAGTCAAAATTGCCCGAATCAGTCATCACATCATACGCGGACAATACATACAACTTCAACACCAATGAAGTAGTACGCCCCACTATCGTAGTGGCCAAAGCACTACGCGCCAAGTTGTGGATGTATGCTGCCTCCAAGTTATTCAATGGTGGCGATGGTTCCGAATATTACCAGGGACTGCAGAAGTTGCAGAACTCTAAAGGTGAATACATCTTCCCACAGAGTAAGGATCCGCAAAAATGGGTAACTGCCAGAGACCGCGTAAAGGATCTGATAGACTATGCTGAAGCGCAACACCACGCTCTCTATCGCGTGATGGCAAACGGAGTAGAGCAACCCGACCGTTCTGTATACAACCTTTTCCAGGTGTACAATGAAGAAATCCTGTGGTGCAGTACCAACAACAGCTACTCCGACCAGTACAAGATGGAGAAACGCACTAACCCGCGTGACGTGAACTCATGCTATGGTACCATCGGCCCGTCTCAGGATGCTGTAGACATGTTCTTCATGGGTAACGGCCTCGCCATCAATGACCCAAACAGTGGTTATGACGAAACCGGATTCGGTGCTGTAGAAAACCATTGCTACGACCCCGACTATAAAGACAAGAAGACAGACCAGAATATCTCCAACATGTATGCCAACCGTGAACCGCGTTTCTACGCAAGCGTTGTATATCAGGGAAGAAGCTGGTTCAAGAAATGGATGAATGGTAATCCCAACTACATCGTAGATTTCTCTGCAGGTGGCGGAAACGACCTTTCCAACGGTGACAACGTGAAAACCGGGTATATGCTGGGGAAATTTAAGAACCGTACCGTAAATCATGCCAGCGGCGATACTCAGAGTTGGAAACGTGTTTCCATCATCTATCGTCTGGCCGAATTCTATCTGTTCTATGCCGAAGCACTCAATGAAACAGATCCGAGTAATCCAGACATCATCAAGTATATCGACATGGTACGCGAACGCGCAGGCATCCCAGGCTATCAGACCATGAACGATAACGGTATCAAGACCGGCATAATCGGCAATTACGACAAGCAGTTCGATGCCATACAGCACGAACGCTATGTAGAGCTCTATTGCGAGGGACAACGCTATTTCGACATCCGTCGTTGGATGATCTGCGGTGACAAGGACAGAATAGGTTGCGACCAGACACGTTTCTACGGAATGAACATGAAGGGTTCAAAAGACAAGACTCCGGGCGAACCAACTTCTTACTACACGCGTACGAAAGTAGAAAACCGACAATGGACAGACAAACTCTACCTCTATCCCATCCATCAGAATGTGATAGAACTGGCCAACGGACGTATTCCACAAAATTACGGATGGTAAAAAAGACAGCTTTTTTGATTAGTTTTCGAAGGATATAAGTAAAAAGATTGAATGAAGGTTTGGAGGCAGAAACTGGCATAACCGGCCTGGTAACTGCCTCCTTTCTTTTTCAGCTAATAAACCAACAATAAATATACCATGAGCAAAGAGAAAAAATATCGAATCGGGACATACCTGATCCTGATACCTGCTATTCTGTTCCTATTCCCCAAAGTACACGCACAACATGAAAGCAAAACGATCAACGACAGTTGGAAATTCTATCAGGGAGAATGCAAAGCTGCCGCTTCAACAACCTATGATGACAGTGCGTGGAACAGCATACATCTCCCGCACACATGGAATACGGATGCATATACAGAAAAAAAGTATTACCAGGGAACAGGCTGGTATCGCCGTACACTGACATTGCCGCAAAATTGGCAAACCAAACAGGTATTCCTGAAACTGGATGCAGCCAGTAAGGCCGCTGCCATCTACATGAATGGACGGAAAATAGGTGAGCATAACGGTGGATATACTGCCTGCACATTCGATATCACCCCATTCTGTTCATTTGACGCTCCTAATTCTCTCGCTATCCATGTAGATAATGCCCGACAGGATATTCCCCCCATCTCTGCCGACTTTACATTCTTCGGCGGTATCTACCGGGATGTATGGCTTACAGCCGTACCCAAACAACATTTCCATTTGACGAACTATGGTTCAGAAGGAATATTTATCAGTACCCCGCAAGTATCCGAAGAAAAAGGCACAATACTTATTCGCGGAGAGATAAAGAACGATGCAGAACAGAAAGCATCTCTTGAACTGGAACATATCATCTACAATCCCGATGGAAGTATTGCCCAGACCCAGAAACAGTCTATCCAGATAAAAGGTGGAGAATTATACTCTTTCCGCACCGAAACCGCCCCTATTCTGTCCCCCCGATTATGGACACCCGAGGCCCCTCATCTCTACAGAATAGAAAGCATTCTGCGCGATAAAAAAACAAAAGCCATCCTCGACCACAGTAATCACCATACAGGCTTCCGCTGGTTTAGCTTCGATGGTAAGACCGGCTTCTCCCTCAACGGAAAACCTTATAAATTACGCGGTATTTGCCGCCATCAGGACCAAAAACCCATCGGAGTTGCCCTGACAGACGAAATGCACCGTCGTGACATGAAGTTAATGAAAGAGATGGGCGCCAACTTCATCCGCATCTCCCATTATCCGCAAGATGACGCTCTGTTGGAAATGTGCGACAAACTCGGTATGCTAGCTTGGGAAGAAATACCCATTATTGATATTGTGCCCGACACTCCCGGCTATGCAGAAAACTGCGAAAACAATCTGCGAGAAATGATACGCCAGCACTATAACCACCCCTCCATCATCACCTGGGGATACATGAATGAGATATTACTCGTCACCCAGCGCCGCTATAAAAAAGAAGAAGAACTGAAACCCGTGCTGGAACGGACACTGTCACTGGCCAATCGTTTGGAGAAAGTTCTGAAAGAAGAAGATTCCACTCGTGTCAGCACTATGGCTTTTCATGGCAGCAACAGCTACAATGAGGTAGGACTGGGTAACATCACCGATATTGTCGGTTGGAATCTTTACCAAGGCTGGTATGGAGGAGATCTCACAGGCTTCGAACGTTTCCTGACAGAGCAACACAAAAAACACCCTTCTCATCCGATGATTGTCAGCGAATACGGTGCCGGATCTGACAAGCGTCTACATTCGCTGCAACCGCACGCTTTTGATTTCAGTATCGAGTACCAGCAGAAATACCTGGAACACTACTTACCGATATTGGAAGAAACGCCGTATATTTGTGGTGGAACTCACTGGAACTTTATCGATTTCTCTTCTGCATTGCGTGATGAATCTATGCCGCGCATCAACAATAAAGGACTGGTATACTCAGACCGCAGTCCAAAAGACGTGTACTATTACTATAAAGCCGCCTGGCGTCAAGACATTCCCGTGTTACACATTGCCAGCCGTGACTGGACGCACCGTAGCGGTGTACAACATGGAAAGGCTCCGGTTCCACTACCCGTCAAGGTATATACCAATCTTCCGGAAGTGGAACTCTTCATTGACGGAAAATCCTTAGGCAAACAGAAAACAGAGAATTATACAGTTACATTTCAGGTACCATTCAGCCGGAAAAAGCACTTCATCTTCGCCCAAGCTGAAAACAAAGAGTCAGATCAAAGCATCTCCATGATAGAAGATGCCCTCCACATCAACTTCACCCCTATCCCTGCAAATCTGAATGAAACAAACTTACGGAATCTGGAACTTGCCGTAAATGTAGGCAGCAACTGTTTCTATACTTCCGATGAAAGCCAGCTCACGTGGCTACCCGATCAGCCCTACACTGAAAGCAGTTGGGGATATATCGGCGGAGAAAGCAAAAATAGCCAGACACAGGTTGAGAATACCCACGACGGCCCATTGTTTCAAACTCTTCGCAACGAAATTGAAGGGTATTGTTTCGATGTTCCCAACGGAGTCTACGAGGTAGAATTTCTTTTTACAGATATCTTCCGCGAAAATGCAGCAACTGTTTACCAGTTGGGCCGGGAATCCGGTGTAGAGAGCCGTGAAAATATCTTCGATATAGTTATCAATGGTGAGAGCGTTGAAGAGAACTTTTCTCCTTGCCGAGAAAGCGGTTATTTCCATGCTCTACGGAAAAGATACAATATTACAAACTTTCGGAATAAAATTGAAATACGCTTCCCTGTTCGGAATGGAAAAAGCTTTCTGAACGGTATAAAGCTCAGGAAACTTTATTAACTTCAAAACAAAAACACCATGAGAGCTAAAATTTGCTTAGTTATTACCAGTTTGTTGCTCGCAGTAGTCAGTATACATGCACAGTCCATCTGGGATGGGAAACATCTGGAGAGAGTAAAACAATCATTACATCAACCGTACTTTTCGGCCGCCTATCAGGAGCTGATTTCAGGTGCCGACAGGCTACTGGATGTGCGCCCCTTGTCCGTCATGCTGAAAGAGAAGACACCCGGTAGCGGAGACAAGCACGACTACATGAGTCAAGCACGCTATTATTGGCCCGATCCCTCCAAACCCGATGGCCTGCCTTACATCAGCCATGACGGCAAGTCGAACCCCGAACTGGACAAGCTGGATCGCAACCGCCTCGGAGAAACAGCCCAACGTGTAACTACTCTTGCCCTTGCCTGGTACTTTAGCGGCGACGAGAAATATGCCCAAAAGGCAACGGAACTTATCCGCGTATGGTTCTTTAATAAAGATACGCGTATGAATCCAAACCTGGAGTATGCCCAGATGATACCGGGACACAACAACAATAAGGGACGTTGTTACGGCGTCATAGACACTTATTCATTCGTAGAGATGCTGGATGCCGTACAGTTGTTAGAGAAGTCGGAAGCCTTTACGCCCAAGGATGCCAAGCAGCTGAAAACCTGGTTCGGCAAGTTGCTGACGTGGATACTGAATAGTCCGCAGGGACAGGAAGAAGCCCGTCAGGCCAATAACCATAGCACGGCGCATGATGCACAAGTGATAGCCTTTGCCATGTACGCAGGAAACATGAAAGTAGCCCGGGAAGTCATCAATGCCATTCCCCGGAAGCGCCTCTTCACCCAGATAGAGCCGGACGGCAAACAACCGCATGAACTACGCCGCACTCTCGCTTTCGGTTACTCACAATTCAATCTGTCTCATTTCATTGACATCTTCATGATGGCCCGGAAGATCGGGATTTCTATTGATAATGCAACCTCCGAAGACGGACGAAGCTTCTACAAAGCCATGGACTTTCTGGTACCATACGTTGGAAAAGATGTCAAAGCCTGGCCGTACCAGCAGATCAGTGAATGGAAATACAAGCAACAGGAATTCTGCAAAGACCTGTACCGCACTTTCCTGCTGAACCCCGAACGCAAAGATTATCTGAAGCTCTATAAAACCCATCGCATCATCGACTGGAAAGACCGTTTCAACCTGTTATGGATGGAAGCCGATGATGTGGACAATGCCTATGCCTTTGCCTGCGGACAACTGCAATTTGCCATGCAGTGTGCTGCCAAGGCCCGAAAAGAGGCAGACAATCAATGCAAGCATCGTGTAATTCCCCGTAGCATCAACAAAGACGGTTCGCTGCGGATGATACATCCTCACGATTGGTGCTCAGGCTTCTTTCCCGGTTCATTATGGCAGGTATACGCCTATACAAACGATGATTTCTGGCGGCAGCAGGCCATCAGCAATACTTGGCTGATAGAAGAAGCCAAATGGCATAAAGGCACTCACGACCTCGGTTTCATGATGAACAACAGTTTCGGCAAAGCCTATCAGTTGACAGGCGAACGCTCTTACAAAGATGTGGTGCTGCAAAGCGCCAAAACCCTGATTACCCGCTACAATAAGAAAGTAAAGAGCATCCGTTCGTGGGATCATAATCGCGATAAATGGAAGTTTCCGGTAATCATCGACAACCTGATGAACCTGGAAATGCTATTCTGGGCTACACAGGAAACCGGAGATTCCATCTACTGGAAGGTTGCCGTAAATCATGCCAATACAACTATGAAGAATCATTTCCGCCCGGACTACTCTTCTTTCCACGTAGTAGATTACGATCCGGAAACCGGTGAAGTACGCGCCAGACAAACCGCACAAGGCTATGCCGACGATTCCTTCTGGAGCCGCGGACAGGCATGGGCACTATACGGATATACCATGTGCTACCGCTTCACCAAGAACCCCGCATACCTGCAACAGGCACGCCACATTGCAAATTTCTTTTTCGGCCTGCCCAACCTGCCGGAAGACCTGGTTCCCTACTGGGACATGAAAGCTCCCGGCATCCCCGACATTCCCCGCGACGCCTCGGCTGCCGCCATCATGGCTTCCGCCCTGTATGAACTCCGCACTTACGTTTCAGCAGAAGATGGCAACCGCTACCAAAGCATTGCCGACAAGATAGTGGACAGCCTCAACCGGCACTATCAGGCCGAGCCGGGAACAACTTATGGCTTCCTGCTCCTCCATTCCACCGGACACCATCCGGGAGGTGATGAAATTGATGTGCCCATCAACTATGCCGACTATTATTATCTGGAAGCATTGGCAAGAAAAGAGGCTCTTAAGCAATAATTAGAACTTTTTGAGACGGTAGTTCATCTTTTTGAGACGTTTTGTATGGTGAGCAAACTACTTTTCCACTATTTTTGTAGCACAGAGATATTAGAATCATTTTTATAAAAGAAAAAGACATGAAAAACTTATTCGACATTAAAGACAAAGTGATTATCGTCACCGGCGGTTGCGGTATTCTGGGTAAAAGTATTGCCAACTACCTCGCTGAGCAAGGCGCAAAAATCGTAATTCTCGACCGTGTAGAAGAAATCGGTAAAGAACTGGAAGCAGAACTCAACCAGAAGACGGAAGCCCTGTTCCTGGTAACAGACGTTCTGAACAAGGAAATACTGGAAGAAAACAAGAAAGCCATCCTGGAACGCTTCGGCACCATCGACATTTTGCTGAACGCTGCCGGCGGTAATATGCCCGGCGCCACCATTGCTCCGGACAAGACGGTACTCGACTTGGATGTAGACGCTTTCAAGAAAGTAGTTGACCTCAATCTCTTCGGTACCATTCTGCCTACCATGGCATTTGTAGATGTTATGGCAAAGAATAAGAAAGGTGTGATCGTAAACTTCTGTTCCGAATCAGCACTGCGTCCTCTGACACGCGTGGTAGGTTATGGTTCCGCCAAAGCCGCCATTGCCAACTACACCCGCTATATGGCAACGGAGCTAGCCACCAAATTCAGTCCTGAACTCCGTGTAAACGCCATCGTTCCGGGTTTCCTGCTGACCAACCAGAACCGTGCCCTGCTGACCAATCCGGACGGATCTTATACGGACCGTGCAAAGACTATCATCGCCCACACCCCATGCGGACGCTTTGCTGAACCGGAAGAATTGTTCGGAACCATTCACTACCTCATCAGTGATGCTTCCTCCTTCGTGACAGGTGCCCTGTCGGTAGTAGACGGTGGTTTTGACGCCTTCTCTATCTAATACTAACTCATAAACCCATTCATTATGATATTATGTGAACAAACCTGGCGCTGGTACGGTCCTAATGATCCCGTCAGCCTGTGGGATATCAAACAAGCCGGAGCAACCGGTATCGTGAACGCCCTGCACCACATCCCGAACGGTGAAGTGTGGACAGTAGAAGAAATCATGAAGCGCAAAGAAATGATCGAAGCTGTCGGTCTGCGCTGGTCAGTAGTAGAAAGCGTGCCTGTACACGAGCATATCAAGACTCAGACAGGAGATTTCCAGAAATACATCGATAATTATAAAGAAAGCTTGCGTAATCTCGGTAAGTGTGGCGTGAACATTGTAACCTACAACTTCATGCCTGTACTGGACTGGACGCGTACCGACCTCGCTTACGAACTGCCCGACGGCAGCCGCGCCCTGCGTTTCGAACGTGCCGCTTTCATCGCCTTCGACCTCTTCCTGCTGAAGCGTCCCGGTGCCGAAAACGACTACACCGACGAAGAGAAGGCCAAGGCCAAAGCTCGTTTTGAGCAAATGACGGATGCCGACAAGCAACTGCTCATCCGCAACATGATTGCCGGACTGCCCGGTTCGGAAGAGAGCTTCACACTGGAGCAATTCCAGCAGGAACTCGACCGCTACAAAGACATCACACCTGAAAAGCTGCGTGCCAACTTGATTTACTTCTTGCAGGAAATCACTCCGGTTGCCGACGAAGCCGGTGTAGAGCTGGTTATCCATCCGGATGATCCCCCCTGCTCCATCCTCGGCCTGCCGCGCATTATGAGCAGCGCTGCCGATTTCCAGGCACTGATAGATGCCGTTCCCAACAAGAGCAACGGACTTTGTCTTTGCACCGGTTCGCTCGGTGTAAGCAGCTCCAACGACCTGGAAGGCATGATGAAGCAATTCGGTGACCGTATCAACTTCGTCCACTTCCGCAGCACACAGCGTGACGCAGAAGGCAACTTCTACGAAGCCAACCACCTGGAAGGTGATGTGGATATGTATCACGTCATGAAAGCTTTCCTCGAACTGCAACAGAAGAGACAAGTATCCATCCCCATGCGTCCCGACCACGGACACCAGATGGTGGACGACCTGAAGAAAAAAACCAATCCGGGATACTCCTGCATCGGCCGCCTGCGCGGACTGGCAGAACTGCGCGGACTGGAAATGGGTATCGCAAAGTCTATCTTTAAGGATTCCCATTAAGCAGTCTCAACCACCTGACGCGTCCATACTATTAATTACGGGCTACAAGGCACCTATCATTCGTGCCTGTAGCCCGTAACTAATTATAAACTATTCTATCGGTGAATTTATATTATTCTACCTACTCAATAGTTTCATTTTGACACTTTGCTTTTTATGCATAACGAGAATGCCATATTTCCGTCCCGTTACAGGGAAGAACAAAAAGAAACGAGCGAATATCGGCATTTCACTGGCTGACAGTGCAATACAGAAATACATACAACTCTAATAAAAGAAAAACAGACGGTCTGTAAGCTGAAAACAGATGGTCTGTCTTCCATATATAGACCGTTCGTCTCCCATCTATAGATAGTTCGCATCAGATATATAGATTATTCATGTCCCATCTATAGATTGTTCGTGTCCCATCCATAGTTCCTTTGTGAAAGAAGTATAGTTTCTTGCATACGTATTGCATATACAGCTTGTTTTATGCAAAAAACATGGATGTATATTCTGCATATTATGCATCCGGAGTCTATTTCGGATATTTTCGGGAAAGCCTCTGTCACTAAAAGAATCATTCCGGTTACTTTTTGTCCGGAATAAAGCGTAACGAGTTTCACTTCTGTACGAATCAGAACCTAAAAAGAATGCGGAGCCACCTAAAGGACCCCGCATTCGCAAAATAAAAAGAGGAAGGAGGACATATACACAATACTATATGTCACTTGTTCACCTTCAAAAGATACGTTTTTTTCATATTCAACGTTCAAATATCTCTATGTTTTTATTCCAAGCTTAAAGAATATCAAATCAAATCGCTACAGCTTCTTCTTACAAAAAGGTTCACATACCTTTCATCAAGCACCTTCCACGATACCGGCAACGTATAGGTAAAATCTACCTTATCACCAGTATGAATCATCATTACCGGGGAGTATTCTCCCGGCTCCAAATTAGGCAGGATCACCAACACCTCTGTGTCGGTATACTTAAACACTCTTTTAACATGTATCAATGTGCCCTTATCGGAGACGGGAGAAAGACCCAGGTAAATAGTTCCAAGTGAAGATAGACACAGGTTTTCACCTGTAATAACGACCGGAGCATTCGGAGTAATCGTGCCATTACGCAAACCCGTCAACGGATCGTACACTTCCTTAATAACAGGAACCTTTCTTCCGAAAATCATCGAAGTTCCATTTCCTTCCTGCTTCCTATGGTGTAGCTCAGCCGCCATTTTCTTTCTATCTTTCATCATTTATTCTATTCCTTATTAGTTAGTAATAACAGCTTCTTAACTGCACTACAAAATTACATCACAATGCATATACATTTGTGGCAAGAACAAGAAAGATCAAGCATTCGGGTTTTCTATATATGACGAGGTAAACAAGAACCGGCACTTTTTTTCGGAAATGGGGTATCTCTAAAAAGAAATGTTACGATTTCCGAAACAAGTAGCCCTCGAAAAGTGTTAAATAGACAATAGACAAATCTCTAACTCACACAGAAGATTATGATAACAAACGAGTTAAACACAGGATTAGTAAATGCCGTCAGAGAGAAACTCCCATCCAAAGACAATCTTGCCAATGCTTTAATGGACATTCTTTATATAGGCAAAGAAGCTATATATCGCCGGCTACGGGGTGAAGTACCTTTCACACTGACCGAAGCCGCTATTATATCCAGAAAACTGGGTATATCACTGGATAAGATGATAGGCGTAAGTTTCCAGGACAATGCTGTATTCGACATGAATATAGTGGGCAGCAACAAGCCTCTCGAAACCTACTATTCCATATTAGAAAAGCAGGTAGAACTGTTTCATGCAGTCGAGGAAGATGAGAACTCGGAAATAGGAACCTCCTCCAACATCATTCCCCAGACTCTCTCCCTGAATTATGACATGCTCTCCAAATTCCGCTTATTCAAATGGATGTATCAGAATGAAAACATCCGATGCAAGCATTTTGATGAATTGAATATTCCGCAGAATATGGTAGACAAACAAAAGGAGTATGCCCGAATGGTATCCCGCATCCATTCCGTAGACTACATCTGGGACAATATGATTTTCAGTCACCTGGTCACGGACATCCAATACTTTTGCAGCATCCACCTCATTACGGATGAAGACAAGAATCTCCTGAAGGAAGAATTGTTCGTATTGATAGATGAAATGGAAGCACTGGCCGCCCGAGGGAAAAGCAAAGCAGGCAACGACGTCAGAATCTATATTTCGAATATCAACTTCGAAGCGACCTATAGTTATTTGGAGACAAGTTCCACGCAACTCAGCCTGATCCGCATCTATTCCATCAACTCCATTACGACACAGGATCCCGAGATGTTCCGCGGATTGAAGGAGTGGATTCAATCATTAAAGAAATTCTCAACCCTGATATCCGAAAGCGGCGAGATGCAACGCATTCAGTTCTTTAAGCAGCAGCGAGAAATCATCAGCACATTGTAGCGCTTTCTTTCGAATAATGAAATATATCCAAAGATATTTATCCTATATTGAAAACAGATAGACCGACTATCTGTTTTGTTTCACGTTTCAGCTATTTCCCTTAGCATTCTTTTCAAACAGAAAATAACTCCGCCTTGCACACATGAAATCATACATAGAAGTTTCATATACAAGTTCTATATTTGTATAAGTCACAAAACGTTCTATGATAATTGATTATTAATAAAAAAGAAGAAGGCTATGACAAAGAATTATATTGTAAAAGAGTTGATTAATCAGATGAAAGAGAGAATTCCTCCGGGACATAATTTAGCTAATTATCTGACGGATACATTATATATGGGAAAAGAAGCGGTTTATCGCAGGCTGCGAGGAGAAGTTGCATTCACCTTTGATGAAATAGCCGTCATTTCCCATAATCTGGGTATCTCTATCGATCAGATTATTGGAAACCACTTATCCAACCGGGTCACTTTTGATTTGAATCTGCTGCATTCACCCAACTTGATGGAAAGTTACTATGAGATTGTGGAACGCTATCTGCGTATATTCCAGCTTGTAAACGGAGATGAAAACAGTGAGACATATTCCGCCACCAACACCATTCCTTTCACCCTCTACTCATCTTATGAATATCTTTCCAAATTCCGTATTTGCCGGTGGATCTATCAGAATGGGAAGATGAAAACGCCTAACTCTCTGAGTGATATGCATGTGCCTGAAAAGATCATCAACGCTCACAAAAAGCTGAGTGAAAGCATCAGAAAGGTAGGAAAAACCTACTTTGTATGGGACAGCAATGTTTTTCAGTCTGTCGTGAAAGAGATAAAGTACTTTGCCGGATTGAACCTGATATCCACATCGGATGTCATGTACCTGAAAAATGAGTTGCAACAGTTACTCACGGATCTGGAGCACTTATCCATTAAAGGTGAATTCAACGAAGGACATGAATTATACATCTACCTGTCGAACATTGATTTTGAAGCAACATACAGTTATGTTAGCAGGAAGGATTATCAGATCAGCCTTTTCAGAGTGTATTCTATCAATTCGATGGACTCACAAAGTCCCCAAATCTGCCAGATACAAAAAAACTGGATACAGTCTTTGAAAAGGCACTCCACACTGATTTCGGGAAGCGGAGAGGCACAGAGGATTGCGTTTATTGAGAAACAGAGGAATATTATTGATGTATTATAAGAAAGGGGATAGCTAAACTATCCCCTTTCTTATAAATTAGTCTATAGTCCTCACACAGCGATAATGAACCCAAGACAGACCAGAGTCTGTATAATCCCACGATTGTGTTTGGAGTTGACCATTTTCCGAAGCATTGGGACTAGGACCAACTACATAAAACTTACCGGATTCACTAACGGTTTGTGACCATAGCCAATTATCAACCTTCACGAATCCACCTGACCAAGTCGGCACAGTAAAACCATCACCATTATAAGAGGTTTTCATCCCACCTAAACCATAGATTAGTAATAATTCCCTTTGAGTAGGTAATCGCCAATTGCCTGATCTCCCCTCACATTCGGCCTTTGCGCCCATTCCGGTATTTACCTTATCCACCAAATCAACCTCAAACTTCGGAGCCACCTTATTATATTGGGCCGGAGATTCACCTGAAGCAAGCAATATAGAAGACTTCACACCTCCATTATTGTCGCGTGAAATAATAGTAGCTCCCGAGACTTTTGGATAACCTCCACTACTGGCACCATTTCTGACACATCGGAAGTATTGTTTATCCCAATCCCAAATAGAATTAGTTGTAGTTCTACCATTTGAAAAGTCTATTGTAAAACGTGTATTTGAATCAATAGGATCGACCGATGAAGACCAATTCCTATCTGCATACCATCCAAATATATTTTGTCCAGCATAGCCGTTGCCTTGAGTTGCATCTCCCCCCAAAGCATCTCGATAAACATAGGATAATATCAATTCATTCGCATTAGGAAGTCGCCATCCATCCCCCACAGCCTTACATATTTTATCGGCCTCAGCAATATCTTTTTTAAGTCCCTCGTTTGCTCTATTCTCATCATAGTATAATCGTTTGTCGAACCGAAGTGGATAAAGATAGAAAAGAGGTTCTCCACTATCTGTATAGGATGTTTTCTTCGATACCATTTTTAAATCAATCGTAGTGTAGAACGGATAATCTATATAAGATTCCTGACTCCCAGCACGCATCACGTTTCTAAACGTAATTCTTATCGTTCCACTTTTCCCTTCCTTCCATTTACCAGGATGAAGCTTTAATCTGAAATTGTATCCACGACCAATTATACTCAACGGATTAAATCCAAGCTCGTCTGGATTATCTACAACAGAATGCTCCCACATAATATTATCCGTATTGCTTCTACCTACAACTATATCATTTTCCGAATCAGACACTATTAACCCTGTTCCATCATCACCGATAATATCCAACTGTTCTATCTTGGTAATCTCCCAATTATTATTTGTAAGGAGTTGCAAATATTGTTCTGCTCCAAGATGTACTTCATAACTACGGGGACTCAAACTCTCATAATACTGAAATGAGAAATCCAACAACGCCTGAACGATAGTAAACTCTCTTTGTGCACCTAACAATATTCCCTCCTTATTATGCAAAGTAAACAACAACTTATCCACACGCCAATAATCACTTTTCTCATCGCCATCCACTTTAACTTTCGGCTCTACACTAAAAGCCTGTACACTGCCGTAAAATGGTGTAGCTGTTGCTCTATCCGGATTCAGAGCCGGAATTAAACCTCCCCAATCCGGGTACGCTATTAAGCCCGCAAAATCCCTGTCCGGCTCAAGCCGCGCATCAAGTCTATCCGTAGAAAACATCACATACACAGATTGCGGCTCAATGGTATTAGTGGAAACATTAGTTGCTCTGAGACGAAAGAAAAGATTCTCTATTTCATTTCCGTATGCATCCACAAACTTGATTACCCCCGGCTCTATCATCTTCTGCGTCACTGTAATCTCCTGGGAAAGCCTCGCCGTTTTCAGCAGAACAGTCCCCGTACGAGTGTCACCGATTCCTAACGCATTATCAAAATACCCCATACTCAGCTTAAACTGTGTATCACTATTTGATGCACCAGACATTGTAGCACTCCCACCGGAAGTACCATCATTAATTCTGAGCCAACTCTCCCCATTTGTAACGGTAGCTGTCCAGCCGCCAGGGACATCAGTAAATACATCTACGGCGTATTCACTAATCTGAAACTGAGATATCTGCACATCTGTTACGCTCACACCAAGCATATACTGCCCATTGTAGACTACATCCTTTATTTTATTACGGTTATAGCTAATCACACGCGTTTTCATGTTAGACATTACTGTATAGGAAGCCAAGGCGTCAACTTTATCAGTAAACCCCGGACCTGAAACCTCATTAATGTCAACAACATATTTGTAATTTCGCATCAAAGGCATATACTCTACCTTCGTTCCTTCCTCTATCGTGACCTTTTGGGTAAAATCTACCCGATAATAGTAAGAGTCTCCAACTGCAACTCCATTTTCAATCATCTTCCCCATTACAATCAGACATGTCGCATTCTTGCGACTTGCATTACCGTCCTCACCCACTCCACCGGCATCTATTGCCGCAGAAGCTTCAAGAGCATAGATTTCTCCAATATAAGAGGCAGCGCCATTCACCTGATACCTAATAGCATTCTCTGCACCCAAAGTCTTACCCGGGTCGGATGGCATATTGGGGGCAGTTGGTGTCAGGTTTATCTTCCCATTACTATCCCATTCAGGAGACACATATCCATTTGTATTGAAATTGGCCAGATACACATCTTCTATCTTGAAATTAGAAGTTGAATTTTGTATATCAATACGCGCCAACATTCGCTTCATCTCAATGTTGGCTATACTCACCGAAGGTTCTATCTTCGCCACCTCTATCTCTCCGTACATAGGAATTGCGGTGTAATTATCAGCATCAGCAAGCCACTTTCCGCTATTTTGAAAAATCAGACTGTTCAATACATCATTTTTGGGAGTTCCTTTCGTTAAACCGGAAAGTGAGCAATTTACCACTACCGCTATGCACACTTTCTTGGAAGAGAGAGTAAGCGGAGCTGAAAAATCTACCTTTGAGCTACCTCCAGCTAAATTCTGCTCAATATTCTGGCTTTCCACTTCCACCCATTCCAAAAGAACAGCAGGTTCTACTGAAGCATCAAACACCAGAATATCTACACTTTGTACCTCATCTTCTTTATTAGCCTCTCCCACTCCTACCATTGAGCGTGAAGCTACTGACGGCATTTTCACATCAAAAACAGACAGACTAAATTCCACGCTGTTTTCAGTTTTCTTTGGAGGAGTCGCAAACTCCTCTTGTACACACCCACTGAGGCATACCACTGTCATCAGAGTATATATCAACAAATGCTTTTTGAATATTGAAACAGTATATCTCATTATAATTTTCTCTTAAAAAGGTTCATATATCTATGCTGTAGCAGACGCATCGTCCGGTACAGTTAATTCTATCTCCACATCCGGATTGTCACCATTCGTATTGTGTAATACCAGCGTGGCTTTAGAGCCCTCTGTGGCATTGGCCTTGTAATAGAAGTAAAGCCACCCACCACCTGTGCCATTTGCCCAAAGCATCGTTTCAGCATTCAGCAGAATATTATCAGGATCTCTTATTTCGCTTATTTCCCAATTCCATTTCCAACTGTCTGTAGAGTTAGTTAAGGCAGTCGTGTTAAAGACTATTTTACGCCGTCTTTTGATTCCTTCTGTGGTGGGATCATTATCGGCAAATACGATATCCGGGGTTATCCAGTTGCCAGCTCCACCCCACTGTTGTATAGGTACACCAAGATTCATGTTACCGGCAGTAATATAAAATCTCATATCACGAAAGTCGGCAACAGTACCGACATAGTCACTTATCACGGCACGAATAGTATAAGTATATACACCATTAGCTTCGGACGAATTAAGCAGGCTAACTTCAGACCAAGCTGTATTGGTTACTGTTAATTGCGCTCCTGCCGGATAGCCTGTGTATGGTATCGCATTATAGTTCGTTTTTACTACTATATCCACAGTATTACCTTTCCCTTCCAGTCTCACATTAGCTTGTGACAATTTAAGATAATACTGTCCGTCAAAAATCACATCTATTACCGGATTTTTATCCCACGGAAGCGGAGTAGCCGATATCTGATAGATTGTATTCGAGATTGTAATGTTATAGTTGATGTATTCACCCGATTCCCATGAATGAGGTTTGGTAGCAACAATATCCTTGAACATAAACTCCCGCTCACCTAAATTAGTGGTAACAACAATCTTCGCCTCATCGGAGAATTGATCGGTAGGCAACATCAAAAATGTGTCACCAAGCAAGACCTTATCATCTGTTACCGTATTATTACTGCTGAGAGTAGAAACGATATTTCCTGTAGTGACGTCATTCCACACAAAGCCAGGCTTTCCATTCGCTGTTGTCTTGGCAGGTATAGTGCCCACAGTAAGTTTACCAACATTCGGCACACCCTGAAATTCAATCTTCTGAATAGTTACCACATCAGGTACCGGATCCTTCTTTTGAAACGTAAAAGTAACTTTGGTCAGAGTATGATAAAAATGTATACCCACGCCTTCATTCCAGCCGGGTGTAGATACGGCAGCCATCACATCCACATGATTGGCAGCATCAGCATCGGCCGTATAATTCAGCAACATTTGTGCAGGGTTAGCGAAAGTTGCGGCAGGCGCATACGTACCCTCATATGGATACCATGAAAAGAACTTCATGCTGGCTCCCAGCAGGGCCGGCCAGTATTGTTCCGGCAATATAGTACCCGTTATGCCTCCTGCATTCACCCGGGCTTTTTCGTTGAAGTACATTTGTGTAGCAGACGCAGCAGGTGTCAGGGAAGCTGAAAAGCCGAATAATTGATTCTCCAGATCGGATACGGAAGAGACAGCCGTACCACGGGTAACGGCACCTCCATCTTCTCCAATACGTTGCACAACAATCTGATTTCCGCACGTCATTTCTTCTCTGATACACGAAGAGAATATGACCGGAAGAATAACTGCCGTTACAATCGTCCTAATACTATTATTAAACTTTATCATCCTATTCCTTTCCCAATTAAAAAAACATCCGCCCGAAAGCATCACAGATACATATCCAGATCAATATCCTGAACCTTACCCCATCCTTCCACACTTATCGTTATTATCTGAATACCGATTTTGCCAACCCGAGCTGTAATTTGATACACATTATTCCTCCGGATCTCCGTAAAAGGTTGCGCTGTCGGAGTACCTGAATTATCGACTTTTGTTATTGTTTTTATCACCTTCTCTGCTATTCCTGTAACACTTGGAGGTCCTTTCAGAACATTTACCATGCTAATAGCCAATTGGTCGGAAGAATCTGACCTGAAAATACGCTCGGCAACATAAAATGAGCAGAGTCTTTTTCTATTTTCGGCTCCAGCTACAGATGAATACGCCCAGGTTTCAGTTGTTGCAGCTGTCCAAGTCTGCGTCAGCAAATCACCATCTACTGCATTTGTCATCACTTTCCCGTAATTCTTCGAGGGGTTAGCGTTGTCACGCGTATAGTTGGCCTCATTTCCCATCACAAAATAACTGTTATGGGTGAAGTTGTGTAAAGTGACACTGGTGACATCCTTTGTGTATCCTGTCACAGCTCCACCGTCTGTAGCTTCAAGGAAGATATCAACACGAGCCACAGCACGCTCGATAACCATCTTTACCGCCTTGACTTCATCAGACGCCACGGATATATCCCTGATTACCCCAGTCATTGGCATACCGGTGGTCGAGACAATCTCTCCGTCACTGTCCAATATGTTGGCTATATCATAGTCCACGCTCTGCAATAACCATGGGCTGGTGACAGTATTGAGCTTACTCGTAAGACTTTGCGGCTCATTGGCGATGACAATAACCATAATATCGTTGTTAGGAATCACTTCGAGGTTTTTCGCAGTTATATCGGTGGCTGTGGCCGGAGTATCCAACGTAACAAGTTTATTCACATTCAGCTTCACGTCGCCCGACGCGTTGCTGAACACAATAAACCGGATGGATTTTATTTCCTCCTGCCGCTCCACTTCCGATTTGTCCTCAAGTCCGATGCTAAGCTGCGCCCGGGTAACAGGGAGCAGTTCATCATCCATCGCATCCTTGCTGCATGAGAACAAAAGGGCTGTGAAGGCCATACAAACGATATATAGTATTTTTTCCCTCATTCTTATATTTCGATATCATGAAGCCAATAAACCCAGGGTCCTACAAGAAGACCGATTTGAAGGAATCCTCCTCCCGGCTTTTCTACTACGGAGAACATCAGGCTCCATTCGCTCTGCCTGTCAAGATACTCCTGAAAAGAAAGCACCGTACCGTCATGACGGTACTCCGGCCGAGCAATACTCAACAGTTTCATCAAATCATAGCTCCACACTTCTGTTCCTGTATCCGCATTTCTTATAATAAAACGGTAATCCCATCCCGTCCGGTTAAACAGACGCATAGTATTCATACGCGCTGACATTAACACTTCAGAGGTCTCACCCGGTCCTGAATAATGAGACGCGTATGTAATCGGTCCCTGACCTGTAGGCTCGTTTTCCCAGGAATAGATGGCATTTTCAGGCGACTGGATTTCAAAAGAGTACTGATTCTCAGTTTCTTCTCGACCTTCATAATCCATCAATGCAATATTAAACCGGTTGGTGTTACGTACCATGTTTACCTGATAAACATTGTGACTGGTATTGGATGGCAAATGATTCACTTCCACAATTGCTCCGAAATAGAGGTGCGGAAACTCAAAATCCACGATATCCGATTCACGGTTCAGAGCTAAAGTGACTTGCTGATAAGTGGTCGACCGCAAAGCCATCCCGCTACCTCCATTTCCTAAAGCGCTAAATTTGTCGGACAGTCCGCCTACAGTCAGCACTTTATAGTTGCCAAAGTCCAGTTCGTCAGTCAACGGCATTCGGTTTCCACCAATCAGTTCAGTAGATTCCGCTCTTTTAGAGAGAACCAGTTTGTCATCACTATCAAAAACAAATACATCTACCGACTTAACCTGCGGATTGAACGCATCCGCATATTCCATATTGTAGTCGAATGTGAATTCCAGCCAAAGTTCGCACCGAGGCAAATCCTCACGTATACTATCGCACGAAGCGATGAACAACAGCGAGGTGACAATAAAGAATAGCGATTTGGTTTTTCCGAACATATCTTTTTTCTTTTATGAGGCAGTGCTTTGAGGACTGCCGTTTATATTGTCAGAGATCCTGCTTAATGATCTCCGGTTATTTCCATTTTAGGGGGTGCGCGGTTTGCACTCCATGCATTTCTGATGCGCCAAGATGTTTCCGTGCTGTTTTTAGAAAGCCTGTCACCGGCTTATTTTACTTTTCCCTACGGTTCATTTCCGTATGGAATATCATTAAGAAAATACAGGGCAGGCAGTTTTGCACTGCCCTGCGCTTTTTCATAGAGAGTATATTAAATCTCAAAACCAGTTTGCCAGTATACCCACGGAGCTATTTCAATATCGAAAGCAAGGAATCCGGGCTTTTCATCAATTGGTTTTTCCGGATCCGGATCTTCTGGTCCATCACCAGGATACCATGGAGTACCAGAACCATTCACCTTATTCAGAGTAAGGTTATACCAGTTATTACGTACTACACCATATTTACCAAAGTACATATATTCATCATCAGTATTATCATGGCGAATCTCATAATAGTAATAGTTAAGACTCTTCTGATACCACTTAATACACTTGGCAATTTTCACAATCTCACCACCATCTGTGATATTATCAAGATGCGTATCTTGATCAAGATCTGCAAAAGCGGCAATTGAGGCACTTAATGCTGTATTTACCGCACCTAAGAAGTTATCGCAAACTTCCATAAGCAATGTTTCTACAGGATAGAAGAGCTTTGCATTCGCCAGTGCAGTGATCGGATCCTCCCCTGCCAATTCCAATTCATCAGCCTTAGCCTTAATCGTGGCACCAGCTGTAGAATACGCAAGCTGAAGATTTGTAAGAGTCGGATAGTTTATGCCACCGAAAGAGAACCAGTCATTTCCGAGTGTAAAATCTTTTGGAGCGTATTTCCCTTTTATTACTACACGGGTAGCTGCACCAAACTTCTGGTCGGCATCAGCCATTGTATTCTCAATACAATATTCAAAAACCGGAGTTAGAGTTTCACTTTTAGCTTTCCAGGTTACAAGGGGCGCACGATCCTTGACTTCGTTTAGAACAATCCCGGTTCTGTGACCTGGATCCGTAAAGTTCGGATCCGTAGTATAGAAACTATTCTCATAGAAAGCTGCAGTATGGGTCGCTTTGGTTTTAGATTTCTCTGCAAATGGATAGAAAGTGCTATTGTAATAATCGAGTGTCCAACCACCGAATTCGAAGTTAGCTCCTGTAGGCAATACTGTCAGACTGGATGAAACAGCTACTTCCACTTTTGCAGCAAGACGTTCAATTTTCAGCGTCGCTCTGTTCCCAACTTTTTCCGCTTCCTCTTTGGCTGCGGCTTCATCTTTAATGGTAGTACCATCAACAGAAATCACATTAGTTTCTACGTCAAGCAGACAGCCTTGGTTCCACTTGTCACCACTAACATCGTAGGAACCGGCATTGATCATCGTAAAACCCTTACCACTATCCGCAGGATCCGCAATTTCACCTACAAGTGTCTCAGGTTTGCTGCCAGCTGTTAGGCTTTTAACGATAGCCATGTTGATATCATTGTATAAAGCACCGGCAGTCAAAGCCCTTAATCTCGTCTCCAACAATGTACCCGGATTAACGACAACGAGCAAATACTTAGTACTGGCACTTACCAGAATCGCCTCTGTCGTACCTTGATTACCGCTAACTTGGGGCGACAAATCGCCTGATCCCAAAACAATAACAGGATTCTTTCTGGAATGGTGTACCAGTTTTTGGTCCTTGTCGAATGTAATGACGTAAAGAGAGTTGACATCACCTTCATGTCCGGTAGGATCTTTTTCCGTAGAAGTACCTGCAGCACGGGTACTTGCCTTCTGGGTAGGTAATGTAATCCGCAATGACATGTAAGCCACATCCAAATCGGCCCCCGTCCTCGTATCTTCTCCTTCCAGCTCATTTGTTGAGCAACTTGCCATTGCCCCAAGGGCCAGCAACGATACTAAAATTGATTTAATCTTTAGCATAATACAAAAATTTATTAGAAATTAATAGATATAATTATTCACTTTAATAGTAACCACTTTCCGGTTCTTATTTATTATTTGTTTATTTACTCTTTTTCCTGATCTCAATAGCATTAGCTTTCTTCTTAGCTAATTCTTCCAAGTTGCTTTTGGCTACATCCAGCCCCAACTCTTTGGCAATCTTTAAATGTTTCTCTGACAATTCATAATCCTCCTTCATTAATAGTAATACTCCCATTGCATTATTATACTCCGGTGAATAGTCTGCTGACTTCACCCTCTCTAAATAGCGTTTCGCAGAAACCAGATCATTGCGTGAAAGGGCTGCGGTAGCTGCATTCATATTGGCTATTTCACTCTCCGGATAGATACGGACAGCAGTTTCGAAGATATCGATAAACTCCTGCGAACCTTTCGGATACGTATTAGCCACCATAAACATCTCGTTCAAACTCAGATTCTGAGGACGTTTCTTTATCACTTCTTTCGCCTCTTCCAGATTGAAATTCCTAATATCATAACTCACTTTACAGATCGCGACACGCAGACTCGGGAAAATATGCTTCAACATAAACCGATATGGCACTCCACCATTTAACTTCATCAACTTGGTTTCCCTTCCTTTTTCAATCGGGATGCTGGCTATAATATCCAATACTTCTGCCTTGTCATCCATTTCAACGGTAGCAAGTGCCTTCACCAATCCTTCCCAGTTTTCACCTCCAAACTGGATATGATACTGGTTCTTCGGGAAATCATACTGCGTAGCCAGATAGTTACGCAATGCCATGGCACGGCCCTCAGACAAACGTCTATTCGCTTCCAGCGTTCCTTCAGGAGAAGCATAGCCAATAATATCCAAGCGCTTCACATTCACATTCTCATCAATCTTCAGATCGTCAATCATGGCACGTATCTTACCCAGTTCCTTGGGATTATTCATATATTCAGGACGAATATCCACTCTGTTCACCACAAAGTCCAGGAAACATTCAGCTTGTACATCACGACTCTTTATCTCTTCCACCATCGGTTCTACATAAGACAAATAGGGAGTCACTACATATGGCACCAGCATACGTTCAAGCGTAACCTTATCAAAAGCATATTCCACATTCATCAATGTGCTTTCACCACAACCACATTCGTCACGCTGCACGTTCAACCGGGCATCTGCCATCCAAGGTTCATAGGGTAACGCATATCTGTATTGCAGCACACCACTTTTTTTCTTGTAATTCTTCTCTACCAGATAGGGAAGTCTATAACTATCCTTCTGCTTCCGGCTCATTACCGATAACCTGCGTTCATAGGCCAGATACTCATTCCGGCCTTTAATAGATATTCTCGGAAGATCGCGGGTGGTAGTAGACGAAATCAGCTGAGGAATAAAATCCACTCCACGTGCAGACTTCACTTTCACATCATCCATAATGACATCCAGATCTATATGGAGGAATTCACCCGATTGTTCCAACCGCACAGGTTCTATCCTGATAGTACCTTCGTATGAACGGTCCTGAGCCGATGCTCCGTTCACATTCAGGAATAAGAGAGCCAGTGCCAGTGCAATGAATTGCATATTTATTTTCATCATTCTCAATCTATTTAATTAAGTAAATAAGTGATAAGCTCGCTTTTGTAGGACCCAGATAATTTTTGCTGGTATCTTTCAGTTTGGTGCCACACGTTGCACAAGGATATTTATCATATAAAATACGTGCATATCCCAGTCCGATAGAAGCCTCAAGACTCCAACGCTTCTTTAATATCCATGAATGCCCGATTGAAAGCCCACCACCATAGAGACGTCCCTGATAGCGCATGTTCTGCATATTCTCGCTGATTAACGGCCAATCTGGCCATCCACCTACATTGAAGTCGGCATAGTGCGCATGCAACCCGATGAACGTACGGTTAAAGCTTTCGCAGAACCAGTATCGAAGCTCCGGCTGTATACCCCAATGCTTCAAACGGGCATCATCAAATTTCCATGGATTATAGTTGACCGGGATATCCAGTGTCCACTTGCGTGCCAAAGCAACTTCCAAACCAAGATTCATAGTAGTAGTGGCATCATAAAGCAGGTTACTTTTTACGGCAACCTTTTGAGCTTTACTTTCAACCGACAATAAACCCAATATGAATAGTATGCAGACTAGTATTTTCTTCATTTATTCCTTCTTTTTATTTTAAAACCATTCTATAAATCCAATTTCATGCCGTGAAACTTTGATGAAGGAGAGCATTCTTTAAAGAAACATTTTATATCTTTGCACTCTCCATCTATTCCATGCTTCGGCATCCCGACTTCATCCCCTTCAAACCTTGAATAACAAACCAAAAAAGGACAAAATCTCAGATTGCAAATATCGTGGAAATAAAGAAGACTGGAAATCGTATCAAGTTCTGTTATAGGCACTAAAAAAGAGGCCACACAACTAATAATGCTAGTATGCACAATAAGAATGACCAAAATAAGAAAAAAGAGAAAATATCAGTTTGCATTTCCATTATCCGCATATTTTTATTTTATTTGTTTCAATATCCGAAACTTTCTAAAGAAATTAATCCAAACTATTTAATATAAGAAAGAGCAAGAAATAATCATTAAATACAATAAATACAAGATAGAATATACAACTTTACTATTCTCGCCCAGGCTATACACACTCCTCGCCACGATTAGAAAGGAAAAGGGAGGAAATTTCATAGAAGACAATTTTGTATTAATTACTACATTATATGCTTTATAGTCTTGCCTTTATTATAAAACAAATGAGTTGTCATCTTTTTCTTGCAGACTGAGCGATTATTCCCCCAGTAAACACTACCTTTGCTATTATTTACTTATAAACGAATACAATTATGAGTCCCGACTTTAACTACAGCGAGGTACCGGCCACCTTCCTCCACTGCCTCAACAAGCAGTGCAAACACTCCGCCAAATGTATGCGCTACCTGGTGACAGCCTATGTCCCGGACAACTACCCGGTAATCAGCACCGTAAATCCAAACTATTTTAGTTCGCACAAAGAATCCTGCCCGTACTTCATGGCGGATAAAAAGAAACGTTTCGCACTCGGCATCACCCACCTGTTGGATAATGTACCGCACAAAGAAGCCCTCGGCATCAAACGAGAACTGATGGCAGAGCTTAACCGAACCACCTATTACCGCTGTTACCGCAAGGAACGACTTCTTAAACCCAAAGAACAGGAATACATCCGTCAACTGTTTCTCAAAAGAGGAATAAAGGAAGAACCCGTATATGACGAATACGTGGAGCAATACGAGTGGTAAGCTTCTGGAAATAAGCCCAATGCTTTCTTCTCTCGGAAGGCGATACTAATCCGGTATCACCCCATTATGAAGAAATGTCCGTTTCACTTTACTGGCATTTTTGTTTCTTAGGGAAGGCACTCTTGTTTCTTAGGTAAGAAACTTTTGTTCCTCAAGGAAGAAACTTTTGTTCCTTAGGCAAGGCACTTTTGTTTCAACAGGAAGAAACTAAATGGAACAAATAGAGACCCGGCGAAGCGCCTATATCTCCCTGACTGGCAACAAGAAAGGGCGTAATCTTGCGACTACACCCTTCCTCTTGTCAACTTAATAACGTTATTACTTCAATTCAAAAGGAACGATCCCTTTGATATCCGCTGCCGAAGCGGCGATAACAGCCTCAAACTTACCCGGTTCGGCTACCCAGGCATGTTGGGCATCGTCAAAGTAGCTCAAAGCTTCTTTATCTACGGTGAAGGTAATTTCTTTCTCTTCGCCCGGAGCCAGTTTCACTTTCTTGAAACCTTTCAACTCTTTGACAGGACGGGGCAGAGAGGATTTCTTATCACTGATATACAATTGTACGACTTCCTGTCCTTCGCGGTCACCGGTATTCTTCACGGTTACGGTAAAACTGATCTGATCATCGGCAGACATCACTTTCTTATCAGCCGCAGGTTTGCCATAAGCAAACGTTGTGTAAGACAGCCCGTGTCCGAAGGGGAACAATGGTTTCACCTTCTTCTGCTTGTCCGCCCAACGATACCCCACAAAGATGCCTTCGTTGTATTTCATATCTACCACATCCTTACTTCTCTGACTGATATATTCGCCAACGCTATGAGCCGGAACATCTTCCAGACGGGCAGGAAAAGTGAAAGGCAGCTTGCCGGAAGGATTGGCATCCCCCATCAACACGGCAGCGATTGAGTTTCCGGCTTCCGATCCCAGGAACCAAGCTTGCAAAACAGAAGGAACTTCCGCAATCCAGGGCATAGCTACCGCATTGCCGGAAACATTGATGACTACAAGATTCTTGTTTGCCTTCGCCAAAGCTGAAATGACAGTATCCTGTCCGTACGGCAATTCCAAGCCAGCACGGTCGGTATCTTCGCAATCCTGATTGTTACTCTTGTTCAGTCCACCGATGAAGATCACATAGTCGGCATCCGCAGCCACCTTTACGGCTTCGGCAATCAGCTCCTCAGGCGTACGGTCATCCTGTAGATTCTGACCGGTTACCACACCATTATATTCGCCACGGGCATCGCCTACGTATCCACGGGCATAAACAACTTCCGCCTTGTTTCCTACGCGGTTCTTGATGCCATCCAACGGAGAAAGTTCGCGCTGCACCTTCAGGGAGGAGCTACCACCACCTACGGTCATCATTTTCACAGCATTCTCACCGATAACGGCAATCTTCTTCACTTTATTCAAGTCGATGGGCAATACGCCGTCTTTGTTTTGCAGCAGCACAATGCCTTCTTCACCAATGCGGCGGGCAGCCTCGTAATGCTCGGGAGAAAGGATAGAGCCGAAAGGACGATTCACATCCATTGTAGTGCGGAATGCCAGGCGCAGGATGCGACGTACTTTTTCGTCCAGTTCCTTCGTACCTACTTTGCCCGATTTGATACGCTCCAGATAAGGCATAGCCAGATAATAGTTATCATAAGCGTTGCTGCTGCCATTGGCAAGACCATCCGTCCAGCTTCCGAACTCCATATCAAGACCGTTTGTAATAGCCTGATCAGTATCGTGCGTGCCGCCCCAGTCGGAAACGACCACACCGTCGAAGCCCCATTCGCCTCTCAGGATATCGTTCAACAGATATTGGTTGTGGCAGGCATGCTGACCTTTATACAGGTTATAAGCTCCCATGATAGACCACGCTTTACCTTCCTGAACGGCCGCCTTGAAAGCGGGCAGATAGATTTCATACAGGGCACGGTCGTCTACTATGACATTGGTGGTGTGGCGGTTGATTTCCTGATTGTTCAGCG
This sequence comes from Bacteroides sp. 14(A), assembly GCF_000526555.1. NCBI lineage: Bacteria > Pseudomonadati > Bacteroidota > Bacteroidia > Bacteroidales > Bacteroidaceae > Bacteroides > Bacteroides sp. 14(A). The sequence goes on from NZ_JAGH01000002.1 coordinate 396,077, forward strand.
CATAGTGCTTCACGCAGGCTGCCACCCCATTCTGTTGTACGCCCTGCACGTAAGGAACCACCATACGGGAAGCCAGGTACGGGTCTTCGCCCATGTACTCAAAGTTACGTCCGTTCAGCGGAGTACGATAAATATTAACACCGGGTCCCAAAAGAACGGTCTTGTTACGATAGCGTGCTTCTTCACCAATGCTTTTGCCATAAAGCATGGACATCTCGGGGTTCCATGTAGCCGCCAAACAGGTCAATGCCGGAAAAGCTACACAAGAGTCATTGGTCCATCCGGCCTGATTCCATTCATCCCAAAGAACTTCGGGACGGATTCCGTGAGGACCGTCCGTCATCCAAAATTCCGGAATACCCAGACGGGGTACACCCGGACTGCTGAATTTACTTTGTGCATGCAGCATGGCTACCTTTTCTTCCACGGTCAGCCGCTTCAACGCATCTTCTACTCTTACTTCCATAGGTTTGCTCGCATCCAGATATACAGGTTTCTGTTGCGCAAAGAGCGGGAGAGCAACAGCGAATGCGAAACCGAATAATACTTTCTTCATATAAATAAGTGGATAATGGGGTTAGTAGCTAAGTTTGTTTCTTTCTGACGGGTTATGAATTAATTCACCACAGATTACACAGATTGACACAGATTCTATTTTACTGATTATTAGATTAATAAATCTGTGTGAATCTGTGTAATCTGTGGTGAGTCTTATTCATTCCTATACCATTATAAACCAAACTCAACTACTGACTCACATGATTAAATATTTAACAATAACTTCTTACTTCATTCCCAACGATTGAATATACCCTTCCTGCACCACACAGTTTTTCAGCTTGCAAGCCTCGATGAAATCCATCATGGCCTTGCGTGCCATTACCTGGTCGGGACGAGCATCGCGAACCTCCTTATAGGATGCGCGGGGAGCCTCGGAGAAGTAAACGATATTCGCCCAATTCTCCGGAGGAGTAATACCGACGAAGCTGGAACCATCCATCTTCTTATACGGCCAGAAGGTATAGCCGATATTATTGTCACGCATAGTCTGGCAGAATGCAGCTTGCCATTCATCCGTATTATGTCCTATTTCGCCCATATACATCGGCAGGTTCACTTTGTCACGGAAATCAATAATACTCTGGATAGCTTCTTTGGTAGGATCGCCTCCGTAGCGGTGGCAGGTGTACATTATCTTATCGTCGAACTTTGAATCCGTAAACGGCTTGAAGTTACCGTTCCATTGTGCACCACCCAACAGGATAATATGGTTGGTGTCCACCTCGCGGATAGCGGCTACTCCTTTCTTATAGATATCTTCCAGCTTACCGTTCAGTTCTTCCATATTCGGGAAGTACGGAGCAATAGGTTCGTTGAAAAGCTCATAACCCAGAATCACCGGTTCATTTTTATAACGCTCCGCAATCTTACGCCAGATGTCACAATACAACTGCTGGCTGGTTTCACTTTCAAACAACCAGGGATAGCCATAACTGTCGTCAATGTTATCTCCCGTTTGTCCGCCCGGAGCATCGTGCATATCAAGAATCAGATAAAGATCGGCTTCACGACACCATTCCACCACACTGTCCACCCGGGCGAAACCATCCTGATTGGCAGTCAGCCCCATAAAGTCCTCATCTGTGAACAACTTATAGTGAAACGGCAGACGGATTGTATTCGCACCCGTATTCTTAATGAACTGAACATCTTCACGGGTGATATAATTGTCCTTAAACGCTTTCCAGAACTCAGCGGTAAAGTCGGGTCCCACCAACTGACAGAACATCTCGTTGATGAAACGGGGGGAATTCGTCTTACTGAACTTGAACATATATCCTTCCGGATTCAGCCAATTACCCAGATTGGTACCCATGATAAAGAGTTTCGTACCGTCGGGCTTTATCAGATCTTGCCCTTGAATTGTTACAAATGCGGCAGGTTCCTGTGCTTTTTCTGCCTTTTCACCGCAACTCCCTAACATCAGAGAAGCTGCCAAGAGGGATGTACCCACTAAAATAGATTTCAACATGGTATTCTAAATATAAGATTATTTCTTCCAGCGATAGGATGCTACAGACTTGGCAGGCACCACACAATCCACACAGTTCTTTCCGTCCGTTACCGTCAGGCGAACTTCCTTCGTACCCTCATTCAACAGCACAAAAGCCACGGTTCCATCGGGATTATCGAATGCAGAGTACATCAATCCCTTCTCTGCAACGCCTTTGCTTTCTATGCGGACAGCGCCCGGTTTCACTACGGTAGACAGATGTCCGATGATATAGTAATGGGAGTTGTAAGTCATTGTTTTATAGTCGTCACGACTGATATCCACGGCTCCGTAACAAGTCTTGCACCCACCTTCACGCCAAGGTCCACGTTCATTGTCCAACATCAGATTCCAGACTATGACACCTTTACACCAGTTGTTCACTGTGCCAAGGGCTACTTCACGCATATCTTCCATCAGACGTTTCTCCAGGTTACGACCATCATTCCACATGCCGATAGAAGTTTCGGTAAAGATCAGTTCCTTGTCAGGACGCTTCTGTCGGATATTGTTCAGTTCTTCGCGCCTGCCGCCATAATTGTGGTAAGCGGCTCCGGTCAGGAAAGCGGCGGCTACTTCATCATCATACATCTTAACGGGGTATTGTTGCTGATCGGCCATGTTATCGTAGTTGTAATTATGATCGAAAGCATAAATCTTCGTATCCAGTCCGGCAGCCTTGAAAGCAGGGCCAAGAGCGTCACGCACAAAGGCCAGTTCTTCCTTCCAACCCATGAACAAAGATGCGGAATTTCCCCTATTCAACGGTTCATTCTGTGGAGTAACGGAATAAATATCAATACCTTCATTACGAAATGCCTCAATCCATTTCACGAAGTAAGTGGCATAATCCTGATAGTAATCCGGATTCAGTTGTCCGCTTGTCCAGGAATCGAAGGGTTTCTTTTCCTCCAGGTTATTCACCTTCATCCATTTTGGGCATGTCCACGGAGAGCCCAGTATCTTGATGGTGGGATTAATCGCCAGAATATCTTTTAAGATAGGTATCACGTATTCCTTCTCTTCCGTCTGTAAGGCAAAGTTTTCAATGCCTTTCGTATCGCAGCAGGTATATTCGCTCAGCGAGAAATCGGAACAGCCTATGGAAATGCGGATATAGCTGAAGCCTAGTCCGTCTTTATCCGAAAAAGTTTCGGTAAGAAACTTCGCACGGTCGGCAGGTGTCATTTGCATCAGATTGTAGCAGGTAGAACCGGTTACGGCAGCACCGAAACCGTCCATCTCCTGAAATTTCACCTTCGAATTCAGGGTGATTACGGATTCAAACGCAGGAGTTTTAGAGAGCTTCTGAGTAGTGTGATTAAAGCTTTGCTGACGGTCGGCAGTCGTGATGTACACATCTGCTTTCTTCTTTCCTGCCGCATTTTCGTCCAATGAAGCGGAAGTCTCGGCACAAGCTGTAATGGCAGCGAATAAACAGCATCCTAATAAAAGAGGTAGTTTCAAGTTCATGGTATGTTTTCCAAGGGTTAATTAATCTTCCCCAAAGGTAGGCAAGATAAAGACAGTATGCACCTCCGGTTTATCAAGATGTGGATAAGATGAAAGCATGCAGAATGATAACAGACTAAATAACAATACTATAAGTTTGCGGTGAGAAAGTAAAAAAGTGGATGAACAGGAAAGAAATGGCGTATGTTTAGCGTATCCTCATAACACACATTTCAAAATCATCCCGCGAGACACACGCCTTATTTTTCACTTTAGCACGGTAATTATAGATTGTATTGACGGAATAACGAAGGAACTCGGCAATCTGCGAACTATCGTCAATACCCAGACGGATCAAGGCAAAAATACGCAATTCTGTATTCAGCAGTTCGCCCTTGCGGAGAATGATCCGTTCTTCAGGCTGCAACAGCTGATTGAACTTTTCTACAAAGTCAGGGAAAAGATGGAGGAAGGCAGTATCGAAGTTCTCGTACAGTTCTTTCAGATCAGTGTCAAGCACATCTCTTGAACGCACCATCTTCAGCAGTTCTTCCGTTTGCCCGCCGGAAAGCTTCTTGTTGACCATGCGTCGGTAAGCATCCAGACGGTCGATATAGGTAGAACACAGTTTCAGGAAACGGCCGATATATTCCTCTTTTATATGATTGGACATCTGCAACTGTTCATTAGCCTGTTCCAGATGACTGCGGGCTATGGAAAGATGCTTCATCTGCCGATATATCCAGATGACAGCCATAATCAGCAACAGGGACAGGATACTGATCATCCAAAGATAAAAGAGCAGACGGTCGTTCTGCTTCTCCTGCATAGCCTGATAGGTAAGATCTATGAGCGACAGAATACCTGCCGTCTGCAAGCTGCGGCTACGGGCATTGTAGTGGTTAGTTTCATCCCACGAGAAGCGAATGTAGCGGTAAGCACGTTCAATGTCTCCTTCTTCATAAAGCAGTTGTGCCAAGGTCCACAAGGAAGCATGATCAGTAATTGCCAGCCGGACATCTGTCAAAGCAGACAAAGCCAGATAATACTTTTCCTGCTGCCTGTCTCCCAAACTACGGTAAAGCTGGGAACGGTGGTAAGTGACCAACGCATATTCCGGGGTATCGGGACGTATGCCCGCCAAACGGCTATCATTCATCTTCAAAGCCTCCTCCAATTGACCGGAGCCGGCGGCTTTCATCTCTTTACGTTCCAGGTAGAGGGCAGAGGCAGGAGAAAGCACCTGCATCAGAGAGTCTCCATAAGCGACAGACAAACCGTAATAACGGCTGCGCCGGAAGGTATCCTGCGTATACGCCCCCAATTCATTGTATAAATGACGGTAACATTCATAATAATCGGGTAACAAACGGGGAGAAAGCTTAGAGGAATTTATCTTTTCCAGATCTTCGGAAGCTTCTTTATACATACCTGCCGCTGACATCAGATGCGCCCTCCGGATACGGGTTTCATCTGCCGCATCCTGCTCACCGCGCTGTTGCGCCCAGCGCAGGTTACGGCTCAGATAGTAAAGGGCGGAGTCGCAGATGTACGCTTTGTATTCCTGATACATTTCCGCATTCAGCCGGAAGAATTCCGGGGTTTCTGAACCGGCCTGTACCAATTGCTGCCTCAACGCCTCAATACGGGCTTCACGCACTGCCACATATTCTTCGTGCTTACCGATGGCTACGTCCAGAGCATCAGTCCAGCCATCCATTGCAGGAACATCGGCCGGAGCCGACATTCCGTGAATGCCAACTAAAGCCAGACCTAGAAATATCAGCAGTTTTATCTTCATAGGGGACAAATATAAAAAATTTGTTTCCTATATTTGCAGCATTAACCCCCAAATGTATTCTATAATGAAAAACTTAACACCTCAACGAGTGGCGGCGGTCGATGTATTCCGTGCGCTTACTATGTTCCTTATGCTCTTTGTAAATGATATCCCCGGTCTGAAAAACATCCCCCACTGGCTTAAACATGCCGAAATGCACGAAGACATGCTGGGTTTTTCCGACACAATCTTTCCCGCATTCCTCTTCTGTATGGGTATGTCCGTTTCCTTTGCTATCCAGAACCGCTATCGAAAGGGAGACACTACCTTGCAAGTGATCGCTCATATTTTCTGGCGCACGGTGGCTCTGATTGCCATGGGACTGTTCTCACTCAACTCCGGCGGCATAGAGGGCGGCATCTCCCATCAATGGTTCTGCATACTGATGGTTATAGGTTTCTTTCTGGTCTGGGCGGTCTATCCCAAGGCCGAAGGTTCAAAAAAGTACCTATTCATCGCAATGAAGGTGCTCGGTGTGGCCCTGCTGGCATTCCTCGTATTATATAAAGACTTAAACGGAAAACCTTTCCATCAGGGTTGGTGGGGCATTCTGGGACTTATCGGTTGGACTTATGTCGTATGTGCCGGGATTTATCTGTTTACCCGCGAAAGTCTACGCAAGAATGTAATAGCATGGCTGGTAGTTATGCTGCTTGCAGTAATCAGTCATTCCAGTCTGATACCACAAGAATACGGTTTACGCGTCATACTGTTGCCTTTCATCCCCAGCGATTGGACGCTGCACGCATTCGGTATGTCGGGTGTACTCACTTCGTTGCTGATGCAGAAATATGCTGACCGGGAACATCCGCGTAAGTTTATCACAATTCTTTGTGTATTGGGTGTTGTCATGCTTATTGCTGCACTCTGCTCGCATCCTCACTGGATTATTTCCAAGATACAGGCTACCCCGAGTTGGTTGTTTTATTGCCTGGCTGCATTCTTCCCGCTGTTCGGCTTGTTCTATTGGCTGACGGATGTGAAAGGCAAAACGCCCTGGTTCGATATTATCAAACCTGCCGGAACAGCTACACTGACATGCTATATCCTTCCTTACGTATGGTATGCTGTGCAGCAATTGCTGGGTTTGCATTATCCAGAGCTATTGAATGCCGGTGCTCCGGGCTTATTAAGATCGCTTATATTCTCCCTCATCATTGTCCAATTGACCGGACTGTTGGTGAAGATTAAGATAAAACTGAAAGTATAAAGGATTTCAGGTGCGGATTACGCGGACTATACGGATTCTCAAAGAATCGGAAAGGAATAATTTCCGTGTAATTCGCGTAATCCGCGCCTAAAAGAAAAACAAAAAGGATTATGTTGAAAATAGAAACCCCAAACAACGAAGACAAAGTACTGCTACATTCCTGTTGCGCACCTTGCTCTTCTGCTATTATCGAATGTCTGCTCGCCAACAACATTCGTCCCACCGTATTTTATTATAATCCCAACATCTATCCTCAGGCAGAATACGATATCCGAAAAGCCGAAGCTATCCGTTATGTAAAAGCCCTCGGACTTGATTTCATCGATGGAGATTACGACTATCAGCTTTGGCGCAGTTCCATGTCAGGGATGGAAGATGAGCCTGAACGTGGGAGTCGTTGCCTGCAATGTTTCACTCTTCGCCTGACGGAAACAGCCCGCTATGCCGCAGAGCATGGTTTCACGCTATTCACCACTACCCTTGCCTCTTCCCGCTGGAAAAGTCTCGACCAGATTAATCTGGCAGGTCGTCGCGCTGCCGCTCTCTATCCCGGCACCATCTTCTGGGAGCAAAACTGGCGGAAAGGAGGATTACAAGACCGCCGAAATCAACTTCTTAAAGAGCATGACTTCTACAATCAACAATATTGCGGTTGCGAGTTCAGTATGCGGAGACTTGAAGAGAAAGAATAAAAACATCCGATCACAACTTATATTTCTCCATCAGTGACTTCACTGCATCTTTTTTAAAGTGATACTGAAAGAGCACGGGATTATCATCCTCAGATAAGGAATCGGCCAACTCTGATAAAGCCTTACTTCCCGCTGAATCCTCCTTCTTTTCACAAAAGAATTCTGCAGATAGATAACCTACGTGCTCGTCGGAACTCCCTCCCGTCAAAAGTGAGGAATAGAGGTTTAAGTCCGAATTATAGGTAGTGGAAATCAAGATTCCCTTTTCTCCATCCCAGACCAACGTTTTTCTGTTATCAATCAATGCAAACAAATAATCGGAAGAAGCCTCTAAAGCGGTTATGCCCGTGCCTATATTCCGCTGATTCATAATCTTTAGCAGTTCAAAAAAGTCCAGATCTTTGTGCTCATCCAGGAAAGCCTCATCAGGAATGGTAGCGGAGGTATCGACATGATAAACCGGGAAAGTCTTGCCATTCTCATATTGATAAAGTTCATTAGAAAACACAGATGCCAAGAAATACTTATTGTTGAAGGTCACCATTGGAAAGTACAAGAAAGGGTAAAAAGCATCTTTAGTTGTCAACGCCTTTGCATCCATTATCCTTTCCGAAGCTAATGTATCTCCTTTCTCTCTGAAGACGCGATACTCACTATCCACATGAAAAAGATCATTAGGCAAAGGATAAAATGCTAAAAGTTCTCCTCCATCACACAACATTGCCGACTCTATATTGGCATCTTTATCCTCAAGGTAGCTCATAGATATGTAAGTGCCATCATACGCATATCGTAATATTCGCTTTTGTACATTGTTGATAATGCAGACTTGCTTATTCTTACGGTCCAAATAGAAATTATCCATATAGAGATATTCCCCGGGGGCATTTCCTTTATGACCGATTTCATTCAGGAAACGTCCGTCTTTACCAAAGACAAATAGCCCTTTAGTATCTTCGACAAAATAAAAATCACCATCCCTCTTAGTCCTTTGGAGTTCACCCAGCAAGCACTTCTCCGAAGTTTCTAAAGGAATATAACTAATGCTGTCCACTATATCGTATATATCCAATTCAATAGGGCGGTCTTTATTTATTATATTGATTGCCTCTAAACTATTCGGCAACGATTGCTGGCGGCAGGATGACATAAGAATTATGACTGTCACTATTAGGCTATATGATTTCCTATTTATGTTCAGCATTAGTTTCATATTAAAAAAAATCTAAATTAAGGTATATTATAAGTATAGATCACATCTTCCTGTTCTTGACAGACAGCAATACCGGAGGAATAGAAATACTGTCCGCAAAATTACAGTTTATACCTTAATAAATAATCTTCATAGTGTGCATTAGTCGCATATATATATCCATTTTCTTCATCAACTACAAAATAAAAAGGAATTATATCAAATGTATATTTGATTATCGGGTTCCCTTCATAATCATAGACCTCTAAAGTTCTGCCTAAGAAATTATCATCCTCCTTATGTCCAACATACAAAGCATAAAAATATTTCTTCCCCGCATAGACATTAAGATAGTGATAAGTTATATCTTCAATGTCATTAGCTATAATTTCGGGATAATGCTTACCATCATTAATTCTTTTTACCAACTTAAAATCTTTCACGGCATAGATATCTATTTGCTTTTTATAGATGTAAGGATAAACCACAAATGAATCATTTGCAGCAATAATTCCTCTATTAGAATAGAAATAAGACTCATTATCGTCATCTTTTTCCAGTTTTATTTTATCCAGTTCAGTTTGATTCTTCAAATCATATTTTGTAATGGCAAGTTGATTACTGCTATAATATATAAATAAAGAATCATTTATAATATTCATGAAATTATATTCATCATATTTACCCAATTCATACTCATCAATAAACAATAAGTTACCATCAAGAGCTAATGATATTTTTCTGATTGACGTAGGGGAATAACCTCTTATATATAAATAATCATTATCTAATGTATGGCAAAACATAGGAAACATTTGGATCTCATCCGGACCATTTCCTTTTATACCTGTGGCATTTTTAAATGTCAATGAAGGAGTCTCATATAGGAATAATGTTGTGTCAGATCGTGAACTTGAAATAATAAAATAGTCTCCTGATTTTGTGACGAAATCAGGAGAAAACATTTCGCTTACAGGAATCTTTTCTGCAAATACCTTTTTACTTTCGTAAAAAATGGTTCCATCTACACGAGGTTGAGAGCATGCACTTAGCATCCAAGCCATTAAGAACACACATGTTGAATTATATTTCATCTGAGTCTAAATTAAATAAGAGGTAACTACATTATATTTGCTGTATATACCGGTCCAGGCTATCCGTAGCAGATAAGGACAATTTATTCTTTATGCGCTGTTTGGTTTTCAATACCGACTGGGAAGTAATATTGAAAAGAGCTGCAACAGCCTTGTTACAGAGTCGGGCACGCACCAGATAACACAACTTTAATTCCTGAGGTCCTAAACAGTAATCAACCAACTCTTCCGACAGGCAGTTCCCATAAAACCAATCGATAACGGTAAACAGATTTTGCCATTCGATATCATCCCTGACAATGCCATAAGACGGATGCTGATGAAGTCGCAACAACTGGCTCATGGCCAATAATAAAGAAGATGAGCAATCTGCCAATACTGATGCTTCCTGATAGTTTTTCAGTTGTTTTGTCAGTTGCTTATTTCTGAACAATAAGCAAGAATTCCAATTATCACTGTAAGTTTCCATATACATCTCTTGTTTTTATAATATTTTCCTAATTACTTTTCCAGTTCCTTTGCTATTTCCTCTACCTCTCTGCGCATCTCCTCAATGGCCGTAGAATGAATTTTAGGCGCTTTCATCAGCACTATTCGTTTCATCTCCTCAAACTTCTCCCTATTCAGAAATTCCGGTTCGGCATATAGCTTCGCCAGCAAATAGTAAGGATAAATCCGCCCGGGCAAACGATGAACCGAAGCCAGAAGAAGTTCCTCTGCCCAATGGTAGCAACGCAGTGCCTGATAATTCTTGCCAATGACATTCAGTATCATTGGATCAGCGCAATATACCAGAGCCTTATCCAGATATTTATTAGACTCATTATAAAACCCCGCCTTATGAAGGCTATGCCCATATTCAAACAAGAATGTCCCTTTCTCTCTCAGTTGCGGATAGAGCTTATCATAAGCCGCATTTGCCGCTGCATAGGCTCCCGCATGATAAAGCATACGGGCATTCACCCAGTCCCGACAAGCATCCTTTTCCCGTTGCCACTTGCCATGAAAACCGCCTATCCATATAATAAGACAAGCAGATAAAACAACCGGTTTAGCTATTATATCCCCTATCCCACAAGCCAGCAACAAGCACACATAGGCTACAATGAAAGTAGGAAGATGCATAGGATAAGAAGAAAAAGAAAAAATAAGCAAAGCGATAATTGCACCACACACACCGTAGCGTCTGAACTGTATCCCCGCCCATAAACAGGCAAGAGTAATCACCATCAGCATTATACAGATGACAGGCCCCTGTGTCAGAATCAATTCCAGATATTCATTAAATGCATATTCCGGACTTCCGGCCACCCTTTCTTCCCACCCGGCATAATCTCCCTGGGAAAAATAAGCTTCCTGCGCCTCACCATAAGCAAAAGCGAATCCCTTATCACATCCCCAAGGGTACTTGATTATAGCCTGACAGGTTATTTTCCATAAAAACAAACGTCCCAGAGCAGAGTCCGGCTTCAAGAAGAAAGCCCCGGCACCTCCCACTATCAACACAAAAAATATCCCTATCCCATAAGAGATATATCGTTTTTTATACCTTCTCCATAGTATATTCCATTTATGCCTATCCCGATGCATGTATATCACCCATACACAACCTATCACGGCAGCCACCCAGGCCGAACGGCTCATTGTAGCCGGTAATACGCAAAGAATCAGTACTCCCACTACTCCCGCCGCCACTTTCTCCAACTTTAAAGAAGCGCTCATCCACTTCCATGCTCCGAATTGCATATAATGATGCAGGCAGACAGGTAGTACCATTGCCAGATATCCGGCATACGGACCGGGATTAAAAAAAGAACCGGTAAGTGCATAACGAAAATGACCGGAAGCAGAAAAGCCATACAACTGACATAATCCCCAAACGGCTTCAATTCCTCCAAGAAGTATCAGACTCCATGATACACAAGCGGAAAAAGACGAAAAGGATAACATCTCCTTCCTAGAAGAACCATAGAAAAGTTGAAGCAGACAGACTACAACGATACAACCGGTCGAAAACAATACAGCCTTTCCAAACCAAACCCACTGCCCGATAGTTTCTCCGGCAAGAAGTTCAGGTGTTGTTACACAGACCAGGCTCAGTGGAGAGCAAACAGCAAGAAAATGTAACAACACAACGGCTGTGTCTTTTATTTTATGTATCCATATCTTTATTCTATTCTCTTCCATATTCTATCCCATCTTATCCTATCCTTCTCCCTATCTACCGACTTCCATATCCTGACAGCCTTGCCCACGATTAGAGGTTCTGGCAACAGTCCCCAATAGCGGGAATCCTGAGAGTTCATCACTTTATCTCCCGCAACAAAGTAATAATTCTCTTTAAAGCGATAAGCATATATCACACTGTCATTCAGTAAAACGGTATCTCCACGCAAGAAGAGTTTCTTTCTTTGTTCCCACTCTATTGCATTCTTATAGAAAGCGGCATGTTCAGGATTCATTTCCACCTCATCCCCTTTAGCGGGAAGATACAAAGGACCGAAATTCATAATATCCCAGTTTACCAATTCATTATAAGGATAACCACTCATGACAATTCCCCAATCCCTTTCTCTCCCATTCTCTATGATACGCCTCAACCCATCCTGAGAATCTACGTTTCCTAACGGCATATTACAACCGCGCACTTTATAATGCGCCTGACTTATTTCAAATGTATCGCCCGGCAATGCCACACAACGCTTCACATAATAAGTCATTAAATTCAGGCCGATACTGTCCCACCGGGCCGGATAAGGAAAATTGAAAACCAATACATCGTTTCTCTTAATCTCGCCTAACCCCGGCAAGCGGAAAATCCTAACTTCTTTTCCTTCTGCGGCATCCCAAATATTGAAGATACGGGCACCCATCACCCACTTATTCACCAGAATGTTATCCCCCGGAAGCAAAGCAGGCTCCATGGAGTCCGAAGGAATCCTAAAAGTGGCAATACAGGTTACTTGAAGTAATACCCACAGAGCCACTAATCCACAGCCTATCAAAAACAAGTTTAACAACTTGTCGACAAACCAAGAGAGTTTTCTTTTCAAAGCCATCACATCTCCTTCAAGGATAAAGCTATTTTTTCCATTTCCGGCAACTCTTTAGCCCAAATCTGCTCCTCCGTTGTAGCAAATGAAATTAAATAAGTATTCTTTTTTCCCTGAACATACCATGTCTTTATCTTCAATATCTGACTCTCTCCTGTTTCCGGATGCTTATTAGCTTTATATGTCAGTACCACTGATCGCTTCACTTTCTCCGAACTCTGTACATCCCAAACAGTAGAGCTTATAGAAGTATCTTTTAAATAATTCAAGCTATCCTGCTTCTGTATAAGTTTGTAAGATCTACATTCTTTAAACTCCATTATAGAAATAGACGCTCCCATATCCTTTATTGAATTCTTGGGACGTATCCGCGTTATTTGAGTCGCTTCATATCCTCTTACGGTTCTCCTTGCCGGTTTCTTATATAGTTTTTCTCCAGTAGAAAGTTCCCATCCCTTGATCATATTCATGACATAAGTATCACCCCACAATGTTACATACGAAACTTTCTGTGCACTAACACAGGTGCAGAATATAACTACTAAAAGAAATAAGTAATTTCTCATAACCTAACTGATTAACCGTTAACATTTCAAACATTCATTACTACAAATGATCCAAATTGAAAGTATATATAGAACTTTCATCCTCTGCAAACACTCCATAAACTGTCCGGCTGGCCTCATCGATCGTAAAAGCACTTATATAGCAATTCAATTTATATTGTTTCAAAGGTTTACCCTCCCACGAAAAGACTTGTAAAGAAGGGTAATACTTTCCAGCATATATGTCCTGGGGAGTCATATCTAAATTTAAAGTATAAATATAGTTTTCAGTAGCATAAGCCCCAATAGCATATATATACCTATTCTCTACTTCCAATGGACCTCTTGTTCTCCCGGTAAAATATTCAACTCTATATCTGTAGCATATTCCCGGATATATCATATATCCGCAGCTTTCGAGAATTTGTATAAAATGCCGCAAAATACTTACCGGATGGATGAGCTACCTTGATTTTGGTATAAGCTTGATTTCGTGATAGCAAATTGCCAAAGCGTTCTATCCCTTCAGGATAAACTCCCTATTTTTTCAGTTCTCCATTCGGATAAATAAATGCATATTCATTCTCTTCTTCTAAACCGGAATCACAGATATATAAGGAATCGGTTAACTTAATCAAACCATTATAAAACGGCTGAGCACCAGAAAACTCTAAGTTGGAAATAGTTGGTTGATCATTTACAAAAGATATCTTCTTAAACCGATTCATATCTAACACAATCGTTTCATTATGATTATTAGCAACCAATTGACTTGCTGGCAATATTAAATCATCAGGTCCTTCTCCTTTAATGCCAAAAGCATACTTATATCCAAAACCAATTTTATCAAATACCTGAAAACAGGTATCTATCTTTTCATTGAAGACTACCAAGAAAGAATCTTTTAGAAAGATATTCTTAGGATATAGCATTATTGGAGGAATATCATGTTTTTCCCCTAATAAGGAACTTGTTGCATCAAATGTATCATATATTTCAGTTGTTGACCTTACAGTACAGGCAGACAGGCCTATCAGTAATATCATAAAAGTAAATATCTTCTTTATACCTTTTCCCATATTAAAATCAAAGAATTGCCACTTCACCAAAGACTTACCCTTTAGGTATGTATATTTATCTTTCAACCCCGTTCATTTAGCCTCTCCTGTAAGTTTCAACAAAATAGGCGAAGATTCTGCATTACAATACACTTGTATGGTTTTATCAAAATGTTCCGGTTGTTCCGCTTTATACGTTACCAGTAAAGAAACAGAGCCCTTTGGACGAATCGGCTCCCCAGAATAACCGATCGTAACACAGCCGCAAGAAGTAACCACATTATCTATCACCAAAAGCTTATCACCTGTATTCTCAAGAATGAACTCAACCTTTTGTTCTTGATTCCAATCAAAAGTACCTAAAAACAAATTAATGTTTTTTACATTGACCTTCGTTTTTATCTTCTCATTCTCATAAGTCATCTGCTTTCCCTGAATTATATCTATATATAAATCCCTAACTTTATGATTATGAATGGGATTTCCCATAGCAACAACTCTATTTTCCTCATTCAACAAGAAAGTCTGAAAGTCTATCTTATCAGGAAACTTATTCAATTTATTAAAAGTGTCATTCTCATCAATACATACCGGATGATCAAAATAGTTACTTACTAATAAATTTATCAGTTCATCCCTATTTGTAGGGCATAGAAAGAACAAGACTGGGATTTCCTCTCCATTGGCAGGACTCAACATGGATATGTATTTTTTCCACATATGAGGTTGTAACTTACAACTTGTACAACCGACAGAATCTACATAGCTAACTATTGAATAGCGGGAACGTCTCGTTGGATATTTTACGGTATCTTTCCCATATACTGTGAAATATATTTCTTTAGGAAACAGTATTTCCCTTCTACTCCATTCGGATATTAAACGAGTTATCTCATCCTCCTTTTTTATATACGTACAAGAAAAGAAAAGTATTGCCGTAATGATAAACGATATAGTTACTAATAATCTCTTCATGACAAATTGCTTTATAGTCTTAAACCATAAGAAACTAAAAAAAGTAAACTTCAAGAAACTGTCTTCAAAAAATTCACTGTTATAATTATAGATAATTCTATTCTCTTCGTCCACATCAAAGGGATTCGATATAGTATCCAAAGTATATTTGGTTATGGAATGACCGGAGTAATCAAAAAAATCTATAATACATTTCTTCTCTTGCCTTGACCTCGTGCATAGAAATAACACTTACCTACACCCGTTCATCATAATAAAACCACATTATTTTCTAAATCAATCTACCCCCTATTAATATATGAAATAAAGGTGAAAACAAATCATCAAAAAACACACTATTCACTGCCGTTTAAAGTATATTTTAAGAAACCATCCTCAAATATGTCACTATTATACCCATATATAGTACTATTATCTTCATCCACATCAAAAGCATATAACATTTCTGTCAATTCGTATTGAGCAATTGAGCGTCCCGAGTAGTCATATACTTCTATAAAGCAACCCTCCATGTTTTTGGGTTTTCGACACCTTATATAAAAATAATGCTTACCTGCCACCAACTCGCGCTGCCGGAACTCGGTTTCTTTAACATCACCAACTACAATATGAGGTACCGTATTCTCACCAACAAGTCTTTTCCGAAGTTTCATGTCATCCACTCCATAGATATCGATTTGTTTTTTATAGGTATAGGCATAGATTATCAGAGAATCGTTAGCGGCCAAATATCCCCTGTTTTTATCAAAAAACGTTTCTTTATGACTTTCCATCTCAAGTGAGATTCTACCAGTTATCTGCTGAGTGTTCAAATTGATTTTCTCTATATCAAGTTTACTAGGATATGCACTATATATTAGTAGCGAGTCATTGACTATATTCATAAAGTTAACCATATTAACAGAGATCGGTAATTCTATTTTTTTTTCAAAAGAAAGATGGTTGGTATCATCCAATGCAAAACTTTTAATAGTGAATGGAGTATATCCCCAAATATATATATTGTCAGAGACTGTTTTACAAAACGCGGGAAAAATTTGAAACTCATCTTCTGCTCCTCCTTTTGCACCTCCTTTATATATACACTGGAATTCAGGTAGAGAATATTGATACAACATAGTGTCATTACTTTTTGAGTCTGTTACAAAAAGACTACCTTTTTTTACCTTTATCCCATCAAGCGAAAATACTTCATTTACTTTTATTTTTTCTGCATGCAATAACTTCTTCACAGGAAATGGCTCTATCTTCTGTGCAGACACTTGCTTTTGCGCACCCACCTGCCCGGCACATGCAGTAATCAAAGCATAAGTCAGTAATAAACAAATATTTTTCTTCGTCATAAGATACATTTCTCACTAAATAAGCAACATTTTTCAGTATATTATTTGTGAACCTATACAATGGGCATCACCCACATGCATGGTAGATTTCACCGTAGCACAGCCATTACATTTTACGACAATTTCTGCAGGTTCATCGGGAAGCAAATCAGTGCCGGCATATAGATAACATTTTTTTAATCTTAATGGATCAGCCATATCTGATTCATATTCTGCCAAAGCCTCTACATTAGGCAGTACCAAATCCGTCAATCCATAATTTTTATTATGCATTACATACACGTCATAACAAACCACTGTCACAACCAAGACAGCTAAACCAATAAATACTAATTTTTTCATCATGATAACTTTTTATTAATTATTTTTATATCAATAGTTTGCACTATTTACCTAAAGTATACTTTTCTTTATTACAACAAAACTTCACCATTGGCTCATCCTTATTTATATCTACAACAACAAGAGTCCTAAACTGACCATCCACAAACATACCATAAATAGCATGATCCAACTCATATTTCCTCAACGGCTCCCCCTCCAGACTAAACACATATACATACCATCCTCCATCCGTCATATCCCCTCTCTGTGTCGCTTCTGTAATCTCCTTGAATGTACGTCCCTGAAACACCGCATAGATAGCACTATCCGTCACCTGCACATCGCAAAACCCCATAATTCCCGTAGGAATACCATAGCCTTCCGCAACTTTGAACTTCGGCTCGCCATGCGGACCAATACGAACCACATGTGTACTATCTTTCAAGTTATAGATTTCAAGAACTTCTCCCAATTGAGTAACAGCCGCCAAAACTCCATTCCGAGGATTATAATCAATGAAACTACGCCATGCCTGTGCCAAAGCAGGACGAGCCTGCCTCAAAACCTCTTCATTAACAGAAGGAATCTCTCCCATCTTGCGCAGTAGCTTACCCTTTCGGTTTATCCAACAAAAACGACTTTCTCCTGAATAATCAGGAACGATAAAAGTAGAATCATCATATACCACAAAGTCTAATGCCCGGAGAATTTCTTTATCCAGACTCACCACTTCCTCACGAAGGAGTGAGTCGCCGGATAAAGACAAACTATACCTGGTTAATTGCGATTTATTTGCATCTAACATCCACAATGAATTTCCATCCCAACGGAGATTCTCGGCAGAAAGCATATCTTCCGGTGAATCTCCGCGCCTGCCCAAAGAAGCTATATATGAGAAATCAGGATAATGAAAAAGCTGAATGAAGTGCTCCGAAGCATGCAAATCCAGTATAGCTACGGTATCACCCTGTACCCGAATCCGATAAGGGAAACGAAATATGGCAGTATCTAATGGTACAGTTTGTCCAGATAACTGTTCCGTAACTGGAAAGTCATTATAAGGAATTCCTTTCTCAGGCGCAGAGGCACATGCCGAGACAAGAAGCACTATTAGCAATATGTTAGTACAAGTCTTCAAGGCTATAACCGGTTGCTACAATTTTAACTTTCTCATGATTTATCGGACAATCAACTGTCCCAGAACCTACACAATGCATAGGAACATGGCTTTCTCCTCCCGCCAATGCTTCAATATTTTCCATTAGCAAAGCACTTTCAGTCTTTTCCTCATGAAAAGAGCCATAGCAGACAATCGTCATAACCAGAAGTGACATATCTGCAAGCAAAACTTTCTTTTTCATATTTTTCATTTAACCAATAATTCCATTTGATTCCTCTACAAAGGTAGCAGTCCAAAGAGCATAAAAACAAATATAACGTCTGACAAAACCTGTCAGACATTATATTTGATGAATTTGATAGGTTTTGTAAGATTATGTTAGATTTTCACTAATTCTACAAAACATCATCCAACGGTGTCTTTTCTTCGATGGAATGGGCTATTTTCAACTGATACTTCGAATTTCCGCTGATAACTGAAATTTGCGATGACATTTCAGCCAAAGAAGAGCGAAGCCGTCCTACAACAGTATGTACCCGTTCAGAACGTCCACTGCCATCCGGCCATAACAACAGGCAAATATCCGATATAGACATACAATACCCGTCAGCCTCTAAAAGCCCAAGCAATAAAGCGGAAACCTGTGGCAATAAACTCTTTATTTGATTTCCCTTCTTCAACAGTCTATCTGCCGGATCAAACAAAACATCATCTCCCAGTTGATAGATACAGGACACAGTTTCTTTCAAGACAACCACCAACTCTTCTTCCTCAGCAGCTACGCTTCCGAAATTATCATGTTCGCAAGCATCAACAGAACGTCTGTTATAAACAGTCCAAATCCAGAAGAAAAACACAACGGACAACAAAAGAAAGAAGATTTCCATCCAGTCCCATAAAGTCATACTACGCCAATAATTAAAAGGCGACGCAAAAGCCGTCACCTCGACTTCACAGCGATAGCCTATGTAATAAGAGAACAAGCTATCTGATAGAGGCAGATAGCGAGTATCTTTTGCATAAGTCATAGATATATTCTCCGATAAATCTGTGACTGAAACACGTATATTGCCAGTACCAGAGATACCGTTTTTAACCAAAAGTCTATCCCACAGCATATTCAAAGAATCTGCCGCTAAAGGTTGTTCTTCCAATATAACACTGTCGAAAAGTCTCTCTGTAGGATTCTCCGCTATATTATTATAATGCTTATAGGCAGGTACAATATATTCTTTAGGGCCTTCTCCTACATCCATTGTAACTATCTTCGGGCTATCATCTTTAAAATCTCTTCTGCTATAGGAATGTGATACTATATACACATCTTCTTTTCCACGTTTCTCCATACTATCTTCCAATACGCCGACAAGGGAAGTACGCATTTGCTCATTCCAGCTCCGCTCCTTCGTCAGATATCCATAAATAATATCTATTGATAAACACAAAGTTGCTGTCAATGATACTATCAGCAGAACTCTACCAAAAGCGTTTTTTCTATTCATAATCCAATTCTATTTTATGACTTATCATTATCTGCTACTACCAAAACACCTGTTCCCCATCCACATACTCAAAGATCCGTTCATCCACCCCACCCGAATGATTCTTCAGATAAAGTAACGCCCCTTTAGGAACATTATAAACCAATGAATCGGAATTAGCCACCGTAGTTCCCGCAGAAATCCAGCCTCCCTTTCCGGCATAGAAAAGCTCGTACTTATCACCTTTGCGAATAAAATTAACGCGATTTCGCGGAGTAAAGACTATCTTACCAACCGAAACAGGTTTTCCCAAATCAATTCCTGCCCAACCGCCATCCGGCTGGTTATAATCAAAAGAAGTGTATGGGTCACCATCAAAGGCACTCATATACCAATGCCCCTTATCGCCCCCGAAACTTCCCGGTGTACCTATCACCCTTCCTTGCAACGGAACCATATCATTCGGCTCCCTGTAAAACCCGACTTCCGAAACGTTGCAGTAGCTACCCGCAGGTCCGTAGTAGCGCAAATAGCGATACTCTTTCGGATTACTGACATAAACCACATTCTGAAGCCGTACGGGTTTCTCTTCAATCACAAACAAAGTATCTCTTGTCCGGAATCCCGCATCATTGCTGCCTTCGAATACCCCGCCCACCATACGGTCGATGAATGGTTCAATAAACAGGTTGAACTTATGAAGAATCGTAACCCGTTCCTCCCCCTCTCCGTTACCGAAATATCGGAAATAACTCAATTCCTTATGAGCCCAAAAAGGAACAGTCATGGGCACCAACTGTTTATCACGGTAAGAGGACAGGCAAAAAACAGCGTTTCCATCGACATTTTCAAAACTTACCTGTCCATTCCTATACTTACTGACGGCTACCGGAACCCACTCCATGTGTGAAGGAAGACATAAATAGATAAGCTCATCCCGCTCCGGCCGGATAAGAAAGCGTGACTCAGGGATGCAGATCGTCTGTTCGCAATCAGAATAAATATCTGTTACATCCAGCATCAACGGATAGCGGAAAGTAGGATGTATTTTCTCCGGCGGTTGGCTCATCATTTTCATCATGTCCCGGTTGATACTGAACATCCGGCGATAAACCTTTCCCCGGGGTGCGTCGTAAGTGTGCGATTGGATAAGAGGACCGGGATAGAGAAGCGAGCAGAAGAAAGCGTCGCAATGATCATCCGGTACAAAGTTCCAGTAATGGGGCACATTGTTATCACCACGCATCAGCATTTCATCACAACCACTCGGAATGCCCAGAGAGCGACAGATGTAAGTAAACGCATCCGCCAAATCTTCACAGTTACCGGACAGCCAGTCCGCAATTTCCGGCCCTGCGCTATGTTTGGCATAAGAATAAGAAACAAAACGGGGAGAACGTTTCTTCAAAGAATCCAGCAGTGCATCCGCCACAATCCAGGGGAAAACACTCTCGGGTTTAAGACGAATGCTGTCCAACAGAGAATTATATTTATCGTAAAGCCGTTCGCGCCATTCCACCGGACATTCATCCCCCACGCGATAAGGAAGCACATACTCACAAAAGTTCTCAAAAGAAACCTTCTTGCCCCAAGGCTGCTCACGCCAGACCTTGAATGCCCAGTCTATATTGTGAACCAAATAGACGGAATCCACCTCCCGAATATCATACTTCAACTCTGTCCTACCAAATTGTTCGTTCATTCTCCCACGGTTCAGGGAATCCGCAATCACTTCGGGCGACAAAGCCGTTTCATGAAGCATCTTGAAAAATTGTTTTTCATAATTCACCTCTTCGCCCGTATAGTAGTAATGATAGGGCATATTCTCGATCAGGAAACAGGCGGCCTTATACTTCAGCGAATCCACAGCATAGTGATTTAACACCTTTTCCAACTCCGCGCGATTATCACCTGCCTGTATCAGTGCCGTCTCTAAATTCGTCTTGCCGCCACAAGCCATTACTGCGATGGAAAGGGCTATTATTGAAAGAATCTTCTTCATTGTCATCTTCTTTTTTGTGTTTTTATTCTCATTACCGAATAAGAGAAAGGAAGGAATTCGTAATCAAACAACTCTCCAAACTCCCGGAATTCACTCTCACGCGGATAAATACGTTTAGGCTCCTCTGCCGTATTCTCGTCCATGCCGGTAGCGGCCGCCAATGTAAGCACATGTCCTTTCGTCTCGACCCGTGTACCTCCCGCAAGATGGAACCTTACTTTATAAGGAACATTTGCCGCATTAACCACCTTTAGCACTGTCTCTCCCGCCTCTTCATCGTATCCGGCAGCATAAAACTGTCGGGGCATGACCGGCTTATAACCGACCACCAATCTCCCATTCACATAAAACTCCGCACCCTTGGACGTACTCACCAATTTCACATCGTACCAACGACTATTCTTCAGATGCCAAGGCAATATCTTGGTCACTACCTCACCCTCCATATCTTCGATATTAATGAAGCGGTTACCCCATCTTCCCACATTGACACAATATCCCTTTTTCCCGTTCGCCGATACACCATAATAGAGAAAAAAGCCCTCATTGCCTTTTGTGCGCCGTGCCTTGAACGTAAGTACATATTCATTCCCGATGAAATCGGGCAAAACGGCTCTGGTACGCAGTTGTCTGGAAGTTTGCATCAATATGCCATCCCGCACTTTCCACTCCCCGCTATCGGCTCGGCAACGGGACACATCATAATGAATGTTTTTTCCATCCGCCTCTATCCGAATATCCTTAAACTCTACCTCCGTATCCCATGAGCCAAATCCTATCATGCCTTTTTCCATTCTGACAGGCGATGGAGCACTTTGCGTTTTACTGATTTCTACGATGTAGGTCGGGGTATTCTCCATAGACATGGCTCGTGCATAGTCGGCGCTGAGTCTACTCTCATTATCATCCTTTACAATTAATGAGTCGAAGTCTATGCGAACCAGATCCCCGTTCCGCTCCATCCCCATGTGCCAAGCTACTTCGGCCAGCGTAGCCAGCATATTACCGCTATCTACTTTACATGCGTAGCCATGCGCATGGAGCAGAAATTTCCCGCGTGGTTCTTTGTCAAATATCGCAGAATTAGCAAAGAAGAACTCCGGACTTTTACGATAACAGGTGTCAATCACATTCTCAACAGGAATCGTTTCTATAGACATATTCTGATAAATATTTATATAAACTTCATCATCAACAGGAGGCGGACAACAAGAACTGAGCAGGATAGCTGATAAAATAAAAGTATTCCATACATGACTGTGCATTTTTCCTAATAGTATCATAATATAGGTTTTAAAGGTTTTGCCATTTCCACCAACAAAGTAAGCTATTTTTATCCACCTCTTAGGTATACAATCAAACCAATAAGGGGATAAAAACGTGTCTTACCTGCACAAATCATGCTCCTTCTCCTCTCTTTAATACCAATAAACCTCCCCATTCTCATATACAAAAGGGCGTACATGTTTCCGCTCCTTTTGAGAAGAAGGTCTGATCAACCACAATGCATTTTTAGGAACATCTGTAAAACGCAGAGGCTTCCCTCCTTTACCACTCGTAATAACCTGCCAGCCATTCTGCCATATGCAAAGTTCATAAATTTCATCTTCCTTATACTCCACATCCAGATAAGGGCAAAAACTCACCTCAGACAACAGGCAGCATTCCCCTAAATCCAAATCTACATAATCTGTATCAAGCGGCCTTCTATAACCTGTAGAAGACCATGCATCAAATATATTATCAGCTGGTTCCCCTTTGAAAGACAAAGGCAATGATGTCATCCAACGAACACTCTTCACAAGCTCCTTGCCTGAAAAAGTTTCTTTATAGAATTTCAAATCGCCAAGTGCCACCCCTTTTGCGGGCAACATCATCCGTACATAACGTACCGAATCTTTGGATTGCACTTGCAATCGTTGGCTATTCAATTCTATTTGTTCCGGAAATACACACAAAGTATCTCCCCATCTACCATAAACCTTCCCTCCCTTAAGTACTGTTCCGGTTATGATCCCGTTATTATACCTGTTCAATGGATAAGCCAGTACTCCTGTATACTGTGTAGTCACCATTTCTTCCCGTGTATCCTCCGGATAAAGTATTCGCACCTTTCCATCTTTCTGTACTAATACAGGATCAGCCGCCACTACCATCTCTCCGTCCATACAGTACATGGGCAAATAAACAATGTCTTTCCCCATTCCCGAAAACAACGCCACATCCCCGGTTATTTTTCCCCAATGAACAGGTTTCCAGTTATTATAATTCCACACGCACAGATACGCATACTTCGTGCCGGAAGGCATCTTACGCAGCTTTATCCTCACATTCACCGTATCAAAATACTCATGCGAAACATCTTTCTTCCTTAAACTTCTGAAGGCTTCAGGTATATCCTTAGCAGGCACTCCATCTGCCAGCGGCCCTTCCATATAATATCGGTATGTCTTCCTGAAAACCTTAGGCAGACGGAAGCGTCCCCAGTATTTATGATAATCCATATTGCTGTAAAGGCGCTTATACTGCCACAAGTCCTGTTCCCAAAAGGGATTAAAAGGATGAATATCTCCCTCTTCAATCAATACACTCCACGAATGAGAACTTCCCCTATTGGCCCATGCAGGAACGATGTCAGTGGCAGCCGCTATACCTAAAGAAGAAAACAACAATGCGTTATGCCAACATTTGTGCGTACAAAGCCCGTGACGTAACTTCTCTAAGGTAGCAACATCCCATATAGGAATACCGGTAGCATGAAATCCCGAATGCCCTATGTAACTATACAATCGTAACAGAGAATCCGCTTCTTCTATCATATTTTTTCCGGGATTGGCAAAAAACTGTCCGTGATGCCTACTGTAGAATACCTGGCGTGCACTATCCACCAACAAACCGTTTCCCTGGCGATAAGGCAGAATGTAATCACAAAAAGTTTCAAAAGAATAGTTTCGGGTATAGACATTCTCTTTCCATACCCGAAACGCCTGCTCAATTTCCGTTATTAACCGGGAAGCTTTAATGGTCTTAATATCAATACACATATCCTTTTTCAGCTTTTCATTATTATAGCTGGAATATGCATTCCACAAGCTGTCTATCTGCCTTCCCCAGTCTTTACCACTGGGATACTGGTCGTATATAGACAGAGAATCATAATCGTAGGTATGCGACAATGAATCATACATTTGGTAGAAAGGCTGGCAAGCTGCCACAATTTTTTCGTCCACGGCAAAAGCTCCCGGCATATTCTCTATAAGAAAACAAGCCGCTTTATACTTCAAACTATCTCCCCTGAAGTAATCCAAAACCAATTCTAACTCTTTCCGGTTATCCCCGGAAGCTGCTAATGCGCGTTCTAACGAACTTTCTTGCCGACATGCGACGAGAAAAATCAATACCAGATATAAGGTAAACCTCAAGTTGCTCATTACTTTTTTAATATCTATGTTTTATTAAAGAGTTCTATTGAGACCTTTCACGAAAGGCATAGTGTTTTATTTCATAAACATAAACCATAATAACCACAAATATAATAAATAATATTATTATATATTCAATAAATTATAAATATATGATTAAAATTCAGATTACACATTTAATAAATTCATATTACAAGCAATAGATTTTAAATACAACATCAATATTTTACGAATTCACATTTGAAAATTAACTAACCGAAATTATCTTATAACAAGAGTGTTTCATTGCAATACAAACCCTATCTAAACCATATCCGGGATGCACTTGCTCCGTACCATCTCCACTCACAGGTACCTCTGACCGGAGAAAGTACGGCCTTGGTACGGAGCAAGTGCATTCCGGGTGTAACGGAGACAGGTCATAATACAATAAAGAAGATCAAAGAGTTATCTACGCAAAATGACGCAAATGAACGCAAAAATCACAGGGAGCGGGTTGAAGAGATTTATTTTCCATATATTTGCGCAGTGACAGAAACAAGTAATTAAAAACACGATATCATGGGAATTATCAACCAGGGCATTCTCGGAGGTTTCTCCGGTAAAGTGGGACCGATAGTAGGGTTCCGCTGGAAATCAAACTACTATATACGCACACGGGCCGCCAAAGTCAGCAATCCGCGTTCAACTCCGTTATGTCCTACACTCTGAAAAGAGCCGTGACTGGCAGTGGAAAAGAAATCAAAATAGATTTTGACCGGGCATTGGTTTCTATGGGAACCCTGATGCCGGTATTCGAAGGTACAGCCACACAAAACGGAAATAAGGTGCACTTTAAATGGCAGGACAACATTGGCATGGGAAATGCAGAAGATACGGACATAGCCATGTTATTAGTATATAACAAAGACGAAGAAACAGCTGTTTACGATACGGAAGCCACCCTACGTTCCGCCCGACATGCAGAACTTCAACTTCCTTCCGACTGGCAGGACGATGAATTGATAGCCTACCTCAGTTTTCGCAGCGCCGACGGGAGTTGCGTGGCCAATAGCATTCGCCTGACGGTAACAGTAGACCAAACAGACTTACCTGCACCGGACCAGGAGGTTTCCGCCTTATGTACTTCATCAGATCGGATTCAGCTTTATCCAAAACCTAAACAGCCGGTCATTAATAACGTACCCGTCAAGGGTACATACTATACCCTTACCGGAAAGCCCTTTCAGAGCAGACTGTACGGAACTGGGTGATTTCAGATCATATCTTCGCACAAACTCACCGGAAGTCACATTGACAGCAACATTTTCGGCAGCTATCGCACGGAGCATCTCACGCTGGCGCTCCGTTAAATCCGCAAAAATGGACTGATAGATAGGTACCTATGATAAAGGGATTCACTTGTATACTCTTCATGATTATCCTGCTTTAGATTATTGCAAATTATAATAATTATATTCATAATAATCATTCTAACTTGCTACGAAACTTTTGGAAATGCGGAAAGTTATTGCTACATATAAACATCTGCTTATGAACAAAATAACTAATCCATTTTTGATTTATGGCTACACCGGGCCAGATTATTTTTGTGCTCGGAAAGAGGATACACAAAATCCCATTAAGTAAACGACAATCAGCGATAAATTAACGTCGACAGATAATCTTCTGCAAACATCTCATTCGCCACTTCCAGCAAAATCTCCGGAGTAATTTGTTCAATACGTTGATAAACCGCTTCGGAACTTTCATACTTATTATAGTGCAGGAAAGTCTTCGCCATGCCGAGAGCATTGTTCTCATTATTATCCGAAGCCACACCTATTTGTCCGATAAGTTGCTTCTTCGCAGCTGCGAGTTGTAGCGAAGTCATCTTTGTATCACGCAGATTTTTAAGCTCTTTCATCACCAGACGCATACAAGTATCCACATCATCGGGATCGCAACCAAAATAAGTGCAGAAAACCCCGGTATCCGTATAAGAAGTCAGGTTAGACTCTACATTATAGACAAGGCCGCGACGCTCACGCAGAGAAACATTCAAGCGACTGTTCATACCGGGCCCGCCAAGAATATTATTCAATAGATAGAGCGCGGTACGCTTATCATCGTACGCATTATAGCCACGGCTGCCTATCATCACATGAGCCTGATGCGTATCCTTATGCACCACCAGTTTTTCGGGCGTATAAAGAGACGGCGGAGTACGACGGTTATCCACCGTCACCGCTGGAACATCGGCAAGCAGTTTCTCTGCCAAACGAATGATTTGCTTGAAATACAGGTTTCCCCACACAAAGAACACCATATTCCCCGGATGATAGAAACGGGAAGTAAACGCAGCGGCATCTTCGCTGTGAAAGGTCTTCAGCAGCTCAGGATTCCCCAGGATATTGCGTCCCAACGGATGTCCTCGGAAGATTAAATCCTCAAAATCATCGAAAATAAGTTCGGAAGGGGTGTCTTCATAAGATTGGATCTCATCAATAATCACTTCCGTTTCCTTTTCAATCTCACGTTGCGGAAAAGTAGAGTGAAAGACAATATCCGCCAGTAACTCGAACGCACGGCCGAAATGTTCGGTAAGAAAAGCAGAGTAGATCACTGTTTCCTCCTTGTTGGTATAAGCATTCAGGTCACCGCCCACATTCTCCATACGGTTGAGTATATGCCAGGCTTTCCGCTTCTGAGTACCCTTAAAAATAAGATGTTCCACAAAATGCGCCATGCCCTGTTCATTCTCCAGTTCATCACGGGTTCCGGCATCAACTGCAAAACCACAGTAAGCCACATCGGAAAATGACGGCTGGTGAATAATACGCAAACCATTGGCAAGAGTATATTGATGGTGTCCCAACAAGGGTAATAGTGCTAACTTCTTCATTCTGACGTTTGAAACTAATTGAGGGCGCAAAGATAGCGCAATTTGACGAGGTCCCCTTATCTTCGCAAAGCAAAAATACAATAAAACTTATTGCCATTTATGGAAAATTGCAGATATTTGTAGGCTATAACCTAACTACTAACAAAAATAGTATAATGATTGAATCCATTCAAGAGCTTTTGCAGAAAGAGGCACAAGCCGTACTGAACATCCCCGTGACAGACGCTTACGAGCGTGCGGTAGAACTTATCGTGGAACAGATTCACCGGCGGAAAGGGAAACTGGTGACCTCAGGTATGGGAAAAGCCGGACAGATTGCCATGAACATTGCTACGACATTCTGTTCCACAGGTATTCCTTCCGTATTTCTGCACCCCAGCGAAGCACAACACGGAGACTTGGGCATCTTGCAGGAGAACGACCTGCTGTTGCTGATTTCCAATTCCGGTAAGACGCGTGAAATCGTTGAACTTACACAATTGGCTCATAATCTGAACCCAGACCTCAAGTTTATTGTTATTACCGGAAATCCGGATAGTCCGTTGGCACACGAGTCCGATGTATGCCTCAGCACAGGAAAACCAAAGGAAGTTTGTGCTTTAGGTATGACTCCCACCACTTCGACCACTGTGATGACCGTTATCGGCGACATCCTTGTGGTACAAGTCATGAAACAGACAGGATTTACTATTGGAGACTACTCCAAACGCCATCACGGTGGCTATTTGGGTGAAAAATCAAGAAAATTATGCGAAAAGTAATTGGTATAGGAGAAACGATTCTTGACATCATTTTCCGCAACGGCCAGCCGACAGCTGCCGTACCGGGCGGTTCAGTATTCAATGGCGTCGTGTCATTGGCACGGGCAGGTGTTCCCGTCAGCTTTATCAGTGAGACAGGAAACGACCGGGTAGGTAATACAATCCTGCAATCCATGCGGGATAGCGGCATGTCTACTGACTATGTCAACGTATTTCCCGATGGAAAATCCCCGGTATCACTGGCCTATCTCAACGAGAATGGTGATGCGGAATACATCTTCTACAAAGATTATCCCAAGCAACGGCTGGACGTGGTTTTCCCAAAACTGGAAGAAGACGACATCGTGGTTTTCGGCTCCTATTTTGCCCTGAATCCGGTGCTGCGCGAAAAGGTTCTGGATTTGCTGGAACAGGCACGCGAGAAGAAAGCAATCGTGTACTATGACCCCAACTTCCGGTCGTCGCACAAAAGCGAGGCTATCAAGCTGACGTCCACCATCATCGAAAATTTGGAATATGCCGACATTGTGCGCGGATCTATAGAAGACTTTTTCTATATGTACAATCAAAGAGAAGTGGACAAGGTATATAAAGACAAAATTCGTTTTTATTGCCCTAACTTCCTTTGTACTGCCGGAGCCAAAGAAATCTCACTACGCACGAATAGCATCACCAAAGAGTATCCTATTCCCCCATTGGAAGCAGTCAGCACTATTGGCGCAGGCGATAACTTTAATGCCGGTATTATTTATGGCTTATTGAAGTACGACGTGCGTTACTGTGATTTAGGACAGATAAGCGAGGACACCTGGGACAAGATTATCCGTTGCGGCATCGAGTTTGCAGCAGATGTATGCCGGAGTTTCAACAACTCTATATCACCGGAATTTGCCAAGCAGTTGCCTCCCGTTAACTAAATCCCCGTTAAAGGAGAAAAAACTCTGTGAAACTCTGTGCCCTGGAATAACAAAAGTCATCAGAATACATATCTTTGCAACAAAGCGAAGATAAGCTGCACCTCGGCATAAGAAATGAACAAGTTCATTTTATTCTGCTCTCGGTTTGCATTATCTTTGCATATATATGCTCAGACAAAAAAACTATGTATAGAAATCTGTTGAACTTGCTAACATGTGTATTGCTGCTACCGGCTTGTAGCGGCACAGCTCCTCATATTTCCATTGTTTGCGAAGAAAATAACGTTGGGAACAGTATCGTCAAATGGGAAATAGCCCCTCTCATCAAAGGGAACGTAAAGGTATATGCTTCGACTGATCCGAATAATATCCCCGAGGATTCTCCGGTAGCCATAGCAAACATTTCCGATCAGCGAATGACGATTGTCACCACAGACCCTACCAAGCGTTATTACTACACCCTCGTATTCAATGATAAATATCGCGTAAAGATTGCTACCCGCAATGTCAATATCCCCGGCATACAAAACTTCCGTGATATGGGTGGGTATCCGTCATACCCTACCAAAAAGAGGGTGCGTTGGGGCATGCTCTATCGTTCTGCACAGATAGACAGTCTGGAATGCTACTCACGCAGGGAACTGAAGAATATAGGCATCAAGACCATCATCGATCTGCGCTCAGAATCGGAATTAAAAGGTCACACCCCACTGCAACAAGGATTTAATGTAATACATGTCCCTATAAAAACGGGAGATATGGAAGATATCCTGAAAGGCATTCAGGAACAGAAAATAAAAAGCGACACCGTCTACCGGATGGTGGAGCGGATGAACCGCGAATTGGTAATGCACTATCATAAAGAGTATCGCCAGATATTTGATATCTTGCTGAACAGTACCAATTACCCTGTCGTTATCCATTGCTCCTCCGGCAAAGGACGTACCGGCATTGCTTCGGCACTGATCCTCGCCTCCCTCGGCGTGAACAGCGACATCATTATGGAAGACTACCGCCTAAGCAACGATTACTTCAACATTCCCAGCGCTTCCAGTTATGCCTACAACCTGCCCACACGCTCGCAAGAGGCCATTACGACCATCTATTCGGCAAGGGAAGATTTCCTGAACGCCGCCAAGGAGGAAATAGAGCGTCGGTACGGTGATGTAGACACGTATCTGCAAAGAGCTATCGGACTCACCAAAGAAGAAATAAAGAAGCTGCAAAGCATTCTGCTAGTGAAAAACGATTAGTAATAAAAAAATAGCACTGTTATTCAATTTTATCGCTGATAACTAATCACTAATCACTAAATTTGTTCTATCTTTGTGCCCGAATATAAAGATATACAAAGATTTAATGAAGAATTTTGAAGAGCTCGGTCTGTCGCCGGAGATACGCCGCGCCATTGAAGAAATGGGATATGAGTGTCCCATGCCGGTACAAGAGGAAGTGATTCCTTACCTTTTAGGAGAAAATAATGATGTTGTAGCACTTGCACAAACAGGAACGGGGAAAACCGCCGCATTCGGCTTACCACTTATCCAGAAAATTAATGTAAAGAACCGGATTCCACAATCCCTTATACTTTGCCCTACACGCGAACTTTGCTTGCAGATTGCAGGTGATCTGAATGATTATTCCAAATACATCACCGGATTGAGGGTATTGCCTGTATATGGTGGTTCATCCATAGACAGCCAGATACGCGCCCTGAAACAGGGTGTACATATCATTGTCGCCACCCCGGGACGCTTGCTCGACCTGATGGAGCGCAAAACGGTATCCCTCACCACCATCCAAAACGTAGTGATGGACGAGGCTGACGAAATGCTGAACATGGGATTCACGGACAGCATCAACGCCATTCTTGCCGATGTACCGCAAGAGCGTAACACCCTGTTATTCTCCGCCACTATGAGCCCGGAAATTGCACGCATTTCAAAGAAATATCTGCGTGACGCCAAAGAAATCACCATCGGACGGAAAAATGAAAGCACAAGCAATGTGAAGCATGTGGTTTTCACCGTTCATGCCAAAGATAAATACGCTGCCCTGAAACGCATCGTAGACTATTACCCGCAAATATATGGTATCATTTTCTGCCGTACACGAAAAGAAACGCAGGAGATTGCCGACAAGCTGATGCAGGACGGTTATAACGCTGACTCACTGCACGGAGAATTAAGCCAGGCACAACGTGATACCGTCATGCAGAAATTCCGTATCCGCAACCTGCAAATCCTGGTTGCCACGGACGTTGCCGCCCGCGGACTGGATGTGGACGATCTGACTCACGTCATCAATTATGGCTTGCCGGATGATACCGAAAGCTACACTCACCGTAGCGGACGTACAGGACGTGCCGGAAAGACAGGTACTTCCATCGCCATCATCAACCTGCGCGAGAAAGGTAAAATGCGTGAAATCGAACGGATTATCAGCAAGAAGTTTATTGTTGGTGAAATGCCTACCGGTAAACAGATTTGCGAGAAACAGCTGCTGAAAGTAATCGATGACCTGGAAAAGGTGAAGGTGAATGAGGAAGATATGGCTGATTTCATGCCTGAAATATACCGTAAACTGGACTGGTTGAGCAAAGAAGACCTGATCAAGCGTATGGTTTCTCATGAATTTAACCGCTTCTCAGAATATTACCGCAATCGCGAAGAAATAGAAATGCCTACCGACAGCCGTGGCGAACGCAACAGCAGAGGCGGCAGCGAACGCACCGGTGATCGCAACAGCCGCAAAGCAGATCCGGGATTCACCCGACTGTTCATCAATCTGGGTAAGATGGATAATTTCTTCCCAAATGAGCTGATAGGCCTACTGAACGGTAATACCCGCGGACGCGTGGAGCTGGGGCGCATTGACCTGATGAAGAACTTCTCATTCTTCGAAGTAGATGAGAAAGAGGCAGGTAATGTAGTGAAAGCCCTGAACCGTGCGAACTGGAACGGCCGAAAGGTATCTGTAGAAATTGCCGGCGAAGAAGGCAAGGAAGCTCCCAAAGGCAGACGTAAGAGTGAGGGCAACAACTACGGCAAGAAGGAATTTGAAGGCAAGAAACGCAGCTTCAAAGACGAAAAGCGTAGTGATGCATCTGGAAAACGTAGCGATGCCCCCAGAAAAAGTAGAAGTAAATCTGAAAGTGCTCCGGCTGACAAAAAGAAAAGCAAACCAAGCCGCGAAGAGCGTGGCTATACCGACGCCCGCGGCAAGAAAGACGATTGGAGACAGTTCTTTCAAGGCGACAACAAGGAGTTCCGTGATAAAGAGCCCGATTTCAGCGAAGAAGGCTGGGCAAGACGGGCACCTAAGAAGAAATGATTAATAGTGATTAGTGGTTAGTGATGAGTGATTAGTGCAACTGCTAATTACTCATCACTAACCACTAATCACTTATTAACGTGAACAAAGTAAACGGATTCTTATATGGCCTTCTCTCTTCGGCGAGCTTCGGACTTATTCCGCTGTTCACCATTCCTGCCATGCATCAGGGCATGCAGTTCTGGTCCATACTGCTCTACCGTTTCCTCTTTGCCATGCTGGCACTGGCCTGTATACTGTTGCTCGACAAGCAGTCTTTCCGCATCCGCCGGAAAGAGATACTTCCACTTCTCCTGCTGGCATTCCTGTATGACTGTTCCGCTGTTTTTCTGTTCTGGGGATATAAGTTCATGTCAAGCGGAGTAGCTACTACCATTCATTTCATGTATCCGGTGCTGACTACGCTTATTATGATGATTTTCTTCCGCGAAAAGAAATCCCCTTGGCGTATAGCAGCAATCGCTTTAGCGGTAAGCGGAGTTTTCTTCCTTTCGCATGGAGATACGACAGGGACTGTTACTTTACTGGGTATTTTTATCGTTCTGCTCTCTGCTTTGGGCTACGCGCTCTATCTGGTCACCGTCAGTCAACTGAAATCCCTTGAAATGAAGGGGCTGAAAATGACATTCTATGTTTTCCTTTTTGGCGGAATCCTTCTTTTCACCGGAATGACAGTGACAGGAGTCGGAGTACAGGCCATCCCGGACCGGATAACCCTGGGAAACCTGGTGATGCTGGCATTGGTACCGACCGTAATATCTAATCTGGCACTGGTACGCGCCATTAAAAACATAGGCTCCACACTCACCTCTGTATTGGGAGCCATGGAGCCTGTGACTGCCGTCTGTGTAGGTATTCTCATCTTTGGAGAACCTTTCACTCAAAGCATCGCCTTAGGCATCGGATTGATTATTTCGGCGGTTACGGTGATCATACTGAAAAAATAGAATGTCCTGCTTTCAGCCTGCTCTTTTTAGTATCTATATATGGGTGGCGTTGGATATATAGATACTGCATGTCCGATATATAGATGCTGTACATCCGATATATAGATGCAACACTTCCGATATATAGCTATAACACAAGATTTCATCTACCTTCACAGGCAGATGAAATCCTTGAACATCCAATTCAACGTTCTTATCTATTTTTGAATTTAATATATTAATACCCCGGATTCTGGTAATAGCCACCACCCTCTTCCAGATTCTCCAGGAATGACTGCGGGAATGGTCTTACCTCATGTTTGCCATCTACAAAGTATTGACCGACATCAGGATTTGTAGACTTCAGATAGGTGCTGGTCAACTTCCCTGTACGCTTCAAATCATAGAACCGTACATACTCCCCACACAATTCTCTGGCACGTTCATCCAATACTGTTTCTACTGTTGCCGCACCGGACAGAGCCTTGGCACCGGCACGCTCACGAACCTGATTTATGTATTGCATCGCATTTGCTCCGCCATTTACGTAAATATCGGCCTCAGCAGCTATTAAGAAAACCTCAGGAGTACGCATCATAAAGGTAGCATTCAGATTTCCGAGACGTTTCTTGCTCAAGTTATTAACGTAATAATTGCTGCTGTTATGCTTCATCAACGACGGATAGAAACTGAGCCAAGGGCTGACTACATCCGTATTATCATAATCTCTGTGATAATCCATAATCACCGTGTTGTCCTCAGCATACAAATCCTTGTAGTCAACATACAGGATTTTTGAGTCCTTCTTTACCGCTACCTTTTCTGCATATCCTTCATCTCCCGGACGGATAAATTCGAGCGCCGCTTCACCAAACAGAATTTTGGTATACTGACGTACCAACTCACCGGTTATCGGATCAGGTACCATTGCTGATATTTCAGGAGAATCCAGATTCTTATCAAACTGCTTCACTTGTGATTCGCTCCATGCCTGACCTTTGTCTTTATTCCCTGTCCAGGAAGTTTGAAAATACTCATGATATCTGGGGTCCAAAGTGCCATCTTCCTGTACATACAAGTCCAACAGATATTTTGAAGGCATAAAGCTTCCGCCTGCACGTCTGCCCCATATCTGATAATCGGACAAACCATCATATTCATTACCGGAATGTAAATCCGTCTTAAACTGAATGGCTGAGAAAGCTGTAAGCGGACAATAGAACTGCTCATCATTCTGGTTCATGATCCAAGCCTGGTTGCTTACACCTCCCACCACATAGCGGTGTTTCCATAAGGCTTCTTTATTCTCAAAATTGTTGCTTTCAGCGAAAACTTCCTCTATATTATCATACATAGATACTCCCAGAGTCGCTCCTCCCGCTTTGCAGTCTTCCATCATTTCTTTGGCTACCTCTAAAGCCCGTTGTGCATACTTTTTAGAAGAATCATATTCTATGGATTGCAGACAGGCTCTGGCCAGCATACCCATTGCCGATTTTTTAGAAGGACGGGTAGTCCTTTCTTCCACCGGTAACCATTGTGCCGCAAACTCTAAGTCCGGAATAATACACTTCTCATAGATATCCAGCGGAGTATCTTTACCGGGATGTAAATCTACATTTTCTACTGGAGCCATTTGCAATTTCACCCCCCCCAGTTGTTCCACCAGATTATAGTAATATACCGCTCTCATAAAATGAGCTTCCGCAACCTTTTTGTTTCTTTCCTCATCGGTAGTGAAAGGAACTTTATCAGCCTTCACAATTGCCTGATTGCAATAACAGATACCATCATAACAACAGTTCAACGTGTTAGCCATCATGTTATTAGCAAAGTCAGAACCCATACCATATTTCAGGTAGAGGTTATCACCATTTTTCTGTGAAGTCCAGATGTCTGTTCCCCCTTCAGTCATGAGCATGAACTGTCCATATCCATACAGTGCTCTTTCCATACCGAAATAAACATTATTAAGTATGGTTTGATAGCCCTCTACCGAAACGGACAACGCATCCATAGTGTATCCCGAAGGATTATATTCATCAAGTGTACAAGAAGCATTGCTTATCGTCACTGCCATTACTGTTACAGTCAGCCAGTTTTTTATTTTCGTAGTCATACCTATTCTTATTGAATTATTAGTTAAAAAGATACATTAAGTCCCAAGAGATAAGTTTTGTAAAGCGGGAAGGTATCAGAACCGTTGTTTTCAGGGTCTGTATGCTTCAATTCGCTCTTAAACGGCAGGACAAATACATTATATGCAGTTCCATAAATTCTACACTTTTCAATTCCCAGGCGCTTACACAGCTTGTTCGGGAAAGTATACCCTAAGGTTATGTTCTTTATCTTGGCATAAGAACCATCAATATACCTTAAAGACTCTATTCCCGTAGTACTGGCAATACCCGGCCGGGGGAAATAAGCGGTTTGATTCTCAGGAGTCCAGTAGTCAGTACCTTTGGGTTGGTTATTGTTTTTAGTAGAGTACCATCCGATAGTTTTACTATCTATCATTTGTCCATATCTTAGCATAACAAAAGCACTCAGATCAAAATTTCTATACTTAAATGTATTGTTTACGCCTAAGATACCATCAGGCACATTAGAACCTAATATCTGAAGGTCACGTGTATTACTGTAAGTATGTACTCCACCGTCTCCCACAAGGTTTCCATTCTCATCTGTAGTGAATTGTTCCACTGTCTCTATTTTCACATAACCCGGTTGACACCCGTATTTTGCGGCTTCTTCCTCTTCGGCAGTTCCCCATATTCCGGCATATTTATAGTCATAGAATGTCTTGATAGGATGTCCTTCAAACAATTTCTTGGCAATAAGGTCACCGTCAGGCAGACTTACAATCTTTTCATCGTTGTGAGTATAGGATATGGATGAAGACCACTCGAAGTTCTTGTTCCGTATATTCACAGTGGACAACTGTATTTCATACCCCTTATTGCTGGTTTCACCAATGTTTTGCCAAGTAGTCATGGGAGATCCCCAGGCCGTAATAGCAGAAGTTATAGGTAATGTACGGCTGAATAAAAGGTCTTTTGTCTTTGAATCATAAAAGTCAACACTCAGATTGATGCGATTATTAAACAGCCCCAAGTCCACACCATAATTCCATTGGTATGTCTTTTCCCAACCAATAGACGGGTTTCCATAAGGAGAGACAAGTTGGCTCATAGAACTCAACACACCGTCGATGGAAACAGCCGAATAAGTCGCTGCTCCGGTCTGTGAAGAATAGGCTCCCATACCTCCGGAGTTACCGGTAACACCATAACTCAATCTGAGTTTTAAGTTACTCAGCCATTTTTCCGTACTCTGCATAAAAGGTTCCTGTGAGATACGCCATGCCAGTGCACCAGCAGGGAATGACTCCCACTTATGTCCATCAGCCAGATGGGATGCACCATCCCAGCGTGTGGTGAATGAAGCAATGTATTTATCCTTGTATACGTAATTGAAGCGCAAAGCATAAGACATCTTCTGATTCTGGGAGTAATAGGATTGTACACCATGTTTCGTAATCCCCGAAGCCATATTATGAAACAAATACGAATCAAGTGGTTGTCCGGAAGCTCGCATATTGTTGTAATCACTCTGTCCATGGCTCCATGAAGTCACACCGGTCAACGTCACTTTATGATCTTTGAGGAAGTCAAAGTTATAGGTCAGGATATTATCCCATAAGTAGCTATACCCATAATTGTTATTGATGTATGCATAAGGTGACGAATACCCGTTTTCAACTCCTTGCAAAGAATGTTCGCCAATATACTGTCCGTTACGTGAACTACTCAGCGTGGTACTGATCTGCGAACGAAATGAAAGTCCTTTTAATGGAATAATTTCCAGATACCCATTGACATTGGCATAAATCGTGCGGGTTTCATTGGCATACTGATTCTCTATTTCATCTCCGAATGGCGAGGTTTCTCCTTCGATAAATTCAACATTGATGTTGCCGTTATCATCATAGGGCTTACCCAGAGGAAATGCAGTCAACGATTTAGTGAAGATATTCTTGCCTCGCGAATTCTTGATTGTATAAGTAAGCGCTGAACTGGTACCTATCTTCAGCCATTTGCGAATGTCATAGTCCACATTAAACCTCATTCCGTAACGCGTCTGATTTTCATTAGAAAGTAAACCTTCCGTATTGTTATAGCTAAAAGAAGAATAGACCTTGATCTTATCACTTCCGCCCCGTATGGATAAGTTCACATCTTTCTGAGAAGCATTTCCTTGTGTAGCCTCATCAATCCAGTCTATCCATTGGTTGTTCTCATAAGCCTGTTGTATGGCTTCAGAGTTATACATCTGAAAGAAATTTTCCGGATAATCACCATTCTTAGTACGGTAATATTCCCTCTGATACTGATACCACTCATCACCTATCATACCATGCACAAAGTTAGCTCCGCCCGAGATACTGTACTTTGTATCCAGATTCACAGTCACCTTTCCGGCTGCACCGCGTTTTGTAGTGATAATAATAACACCGTTGGCACCTGCCGAACCATAAATGGCAGTTGACGATGCATCCTTCAATACATCAATTTGTTCAATGTCACTCGGGTTCAGTTGATTGTAACTGGCTCCCTGCACACCGTCAATGATAAACAGAGGTTCATTGCTGCCGTTTATAGAACGGGAACCACGCAGCAAGATGTCCACATCCTCGCCTACTGCACCGGACCCCATCATAATATCGGCACCTGCAATCTTACCTTGAAGGGCCTCCATCACATTGCTTGTCGGAGTACCTTTGATATCCTCCTTATTTATAGATACGACAGAACCGCTAAGGTCAGCTTTCTTCACTGTACCGTAACCGACCACAACCACCTCATCCAGTGTTTTCGTATCTTCTTGCAGAATAATGTTCAAAGAAGTTTTGCCTTTCAGATTTATCACCTGCGTCATATATCCTATGTATGAAACTTCAATAGGATACTTTCCTGAGACTTTCAAAGTAAACTTACCGTCTACATCGGTAATCGTTCCATTGCTTGTCCCTTTCTCAACTACGGAAGCACCAATGGCGGGTTCTCCCAGATTGTCCTTTACAGTTCCCGTAATGTTCTGTGCAACAGCATTGACACTCAGGAAAACGAATAGCATACTAAGCAATATTCGCATGTTTTTCAGATTAATAGATGTTTTCATCAATTCCAAATAAATTAATTAATAAAGGTTATTTGTCGCAAAATTACCTAACGAATGTTTTTTAACTTTGTATGAGCGTACAAGAATTGTGTTTGTCCGTCTATTACATAACGACATATCGGTTTTTCCGATTAAAAAATCAATAAATACAAAATGAAATTATACCTATCAATACTCATACTCACTTTTTGGTTCTGTCCGCCGGTTTTCGGGCAGCCACAACATGTTATTACCCGCTACAGCATTGAAGACGGACTACCGCAACAAACCATAACCGGCATCACGAAAGATAGAAACGGATATATGTGGTTCACCACCTGGAATGGAATCTGTCGTTTCAACGGACATTCATTTGTAACTTACAGAGTACTGCCCGGAGATTCGAATGATTTAGCTACCAACCGGATTGATGATATAAAGATAGACGCTCATAATCAGCTGTGGCTATTAGATGATGAGAACTCGCTTTACCGTTTTTCTCCGGAGAACAGCAAGTTCGATCATTTTGCTTCGCAAACGGCTCCTGTCCAAAATATATTTACCCTTTCCGATGGAGATACCTGGGTATTCCAGACTGACGGACGCCTGTTAAGAATCAGACCCAATGAAGAAACGATGGATTGTCTGCAAATTCTTGATAGTTCATCCCAAGTCCGTAGTATCATAAGTCTTGTTCAAAATCAGGATATCATTTGGATTATCGCTGACAGGGGGATTTACAAATTCTCGAAAGAAGACGGCAAACTCACACCTATTTTATCTTCCCCCAACCGCTTTTATAGTTTCAGAAAGTGGGAAGGTATGTTTATTCTGGGATCAGACAACGGGCAACTCTACATCTACGACCCTAAAAAAGATACGCATTCCATACTGAAGTTCAATACCACCAGCCCCCTAATAAGAATCAAAGCTTATGATTCCAAGCATTTCCTTGTCATAGCAGAAAATGACGGCTTCTTTCTGACGGAAGGGTATCAGGGAGAGGGTACCCACTATACCACCTCGAATCAACTGTTAAGCAACCAGATTAATGCATTATACGAAGATAATAATCAGAAACATATATGGGTGGCCTACAAAAACACGGCAATGATTACCCGCATCAAACCATTCAGCACGTACTATAAGCATTATCAGCTAAAAACACAAGAATATAACAACTCGCAACGTTCCCTGTCACAAGACCGCAACGGAAGACTGTGGGTATTCTCCAAGAATGAAGCCCTGAACTATTATGATGAAAAGGCGGATGAGTTCCTTTTATTCTCGATCAGCAGAAACAGCCAGGAATCAAGGCAACCCAGAATAAAGAAGATCTACTTCGACAACCAAAACAACCTGTGGATTGCCAGACAGCCGAAAGGACTTATAAAGGTATCTTTCAAGAATGATCTTTTCACTCTCTCGGTGCCTGACGTCAAAGGATATCCGTCCACGAACGAATTGAGAAGTATAATGGAAGATGCTGACCACAACATTTGGGTCGGAGGCAAGAATGGGGATATTCAAGTATATGACAAGGATAAAAACTTCCTTGGCTTCTTAAATTCCACCGGAAAGTTGTCTCATCAGACAGAGTATCTTGGTGCCATATATGCTTTGCTGCAAGATAAAGAAGGAAATATATGGATGGGAACACGCAATGAAGGAATTATAAAATTAGTACCTCAAGGCAAACTGAACTTTCAACTCAAATACTATAAAGCAAATCCGGCTGACATATTCAGTCTGAATTGTAACTTCATCTTTTCCCTGAAAGAGGATAAGCAGGGCAGAATCTGGGTGGGCACATTGGGTGGCGGACTTAATCAGATAACTAAAGATGCAAACGGAAATGAGCGCTTTATCCATTCGGGCAATAAACTATCAGACTATCCGTCCCGTTTTTCAAGAATCAAGAATATCTGCATAGATCATCTGGATAACATCTGGCTGGCAACCACATCAGGTATATTGCTGTGTAAATGGAGCAAAGACAAGTTGACCTATACCCCCATCGTGCGCAACGGTAATGCAAAGAATAGCCTCAGCTGCGACAATGTTTATGATATTTTCGAAAGTAGCAAACATGAAATCTATGTAGCAACCTTCGGTGGAGGCCTCGACAAGCTTACGGGCTTTGACGAGCAAGGCAACGGGATATTCAAAAACTATTCATCTCCACAGATGATCTCCAACGTTCCGCTGACGCTGGCGGAAGATAATGAAGGTAATCTGTGGATTCCATCGGAAAACGGACTGTACCGTCTATTTCTGGAGAATGATTCAACTGAAATATATGATAACAGATTTCTACCCGAAGGGCTCCTACTGACGGACAGCAGGGCTTGTCGCCTCTCAAACAATGAAATGCTGTTTGGAACAGACAGAGGATTATTATCAATAATCCCTCAGCAAATGAAGAGGAACAGCTATACCTCCAACCTCATCATTACAGATATCCACATAAACGGAGAAAAAAAGGAACCCTCCTACCGGTCTTCCGGCATAACCCTCAGCCACAAGGAGAACTCATTCAGCATCAATTATGAGACACTGGACATGAAATTCCCCAATAAGATAGAGTACGCCTACCGTCTGAAAGGCTTTGACAACTGGAACTATGTAAAAAACAACCGTATGGCAGTCTATACAAACATTCCTAAAGGGAACTATTGTTTCCAAGTTAAATCAACCAACAGTGACGGAGTATGGAGTAATAAGATAAAGGAGATTTCCATCACCATATTGCCTTCATTCTGGGAATCCATTTACGGTACCATATTGTATTTCATTATATTTATCCTCATTGTTGCCATTTCAACCTATATTCTGTTTGTTATCTATAAACTCAGAAACCGGGTTGCAATAGAGAAGCATATCTTAGATATAAAAACCAAGTTCTTCACAGATATGATTCATGAACTACGTACCCCTTTCACACTGATCGTAGCCCCCATAGACCACATGCTCTCACAAAAGGACTTGAGTCCTGTCATTCAGCAAGACCTGGCTCTGGTAAAACGAAACACCAAACATACACTGAAAATCATCAATCAGGTACTCGATTTGCAGAAGATACAGAATGAGTCCAAACTTACAGTACAAAGAATAGAAATAGCCGCATTCATCGAACATATTATAAATAATTTCCAGTCAATTGCCATCCAACGGGAAAGTGAAATCACCTTTGAATCTAAAGAATCGCCTCTATTTTTATGGGCAGATCCGGATAAATTGGAAAGCATTCTCTTCAACCTGATCACGAATGCTTTTAAATATTCACCCAAAGGAACAGTCATACATCTGTCTGTTCAGGAAACTGATACCAATATCATTCTGCAAATATCCGACCAGGGATATGGCATCAGTCAGGAAAAACAAAAAAGTATCTTTAACCGGTTCGAGAATTACGTGAGTTCCGACATCTTCAAGAAACAAAGTACAGGCATAGGGTTGTCTTTAGTCAAGGAACTGGTAGAGTTACACAAAGGCAAAATCACTTTACAGAGCAAAATAAACGAGGGTTCCATTTTCACCATCTACTTCCGTAAAGGAAAAGAGCATTTTGCACCTGAAACGGAGTTCATTCTATCAGATTATGATGAACGGCCTCAACTGTCCCAGAATGATACTCTCTTTCTGAGAGACGATTACGAAGCAGAAGAAGAGGCTTGTAAGGACTGCGGCAAGAGTTCCATTTTAGTGGTGGATGATAATCAGGAGCTTCTTTTCTTCTTACATACGATTCTTTCCGAAGAGTTTCGTGTGATCACGGCTTCCAATGGAAAAGAGGGATTGGAAAAGGCAATCAAGTACCTGCCGAATATGATTGTCAGCGATGTTGTAATGCCGGAAATGACAGGGATCGAAATGGTCAAGAAGCTACAAGCCAATACTTATACCTGCCACATACCGATTGTTTTACTGAGTAGTAAGGCAGATGTGGAAAATCAAAATGAAGGTTTGGAATTGGGCGTGGATGATTACATAACCAAGCCCTTCAGTGCGAGTTATCTGATAGCCAAGATATGGAATATCATCAGACAAAGAAAGCGGATTCAGGCACTGTATTATTCAGAACTCATACAAAATAAAGAAGAAAGCAATATCGATTCCGAAGAGCAAGAAGAGCTTCGCTCACTTCCGCAAGCCGATAAAGACTTGCTGGACGGGATTGTCTGTTTCATCAACAAACATCTGGATCATCCGGACTTGAGCGTAGATACGCTTGTTGAAGAAGCAGGAATCAGCCGCTCCGCCCTATTCAAAAAGATAAAGACGCT
This sequence comes from Bacteroides sp. 14(A), assembly GCF_000526555.1. Classification (NCBI taxonomy): domain Bacteria; kingdom Pseudomonadati; phylum Bacteroidota; class Bacteroidia; order Bacteroidales; family Bacteroidaceae; genus Bacteroides; species Bacteroides sp. 14(A). The sequence continues at coordinate 439,200 of NZ_JAGH01000002.1, forward strand.
CATAGGTATCTCACCGATGGAGCTCATCAAAAACATACGTTTGAAGAAAGCGGCAGAGCTGATAGAAGAGGGGTCGGATAACTTTACCCAAGTGGCTTATAAGGTCGGCTTCAAAGATTCACAGCATTTCAGCAAATGCTTCAAGCAGATTTATGGGGTGACTCCTACGGAATACAGGAAAAAACATTTGGGTTAGCCTACATAATTCATACGCAGGAGTTAAAGGAGTTATCACTTCGTTTAGAAGTTAAAAGAATTAATTCATAACGGTATGTCTTAATACAGATTTACTTTACACCATTTTAACACTAAAAAGCTGTAAAGATGAAAAAAGACTCACTCTCCAAACGTACGTTTAGCTTAGATTTTAAGCATCAGGTATTAATAGACTACTACTGTAGCGGTTCGACAAAATATTTCATAGAAAAGAAATATGGTCTGCACTGCGGCACGATGCACAGATGGGAAAAAGCCTTTGTCTTGTCTGAAAAAGATTTATCTTTGTCGGATGAGTTACTAATCCGACTATCGAAGATGCGTCAGAAGAAATCCCCCAAGCCTGAAAAGGCATGCCCCCATCGCGCGAGCAAGAAATGCAGGCTGAAATCCTTCGCCTACGCCAGGCTCTGGAATATTCCGAACTTCGTAATGAAGCTCTGAATGAAGTTCTCAAAATCGGTCGTGAAGAATATGGCGTCGATTTATTAAAAAAAGCTGGCGCCAAGCAGTAAACAGCCTTCGTCACAGGCATCCCAAGACCTCCATAGGATGCCTGTGCTCACTGTTTGGCAAAAGCCGGGAAGGATATTATTCGGTAAGTTCCAGGGTTCTTTCGGAGAGAATTCTCACGGAAGTAAAAGTCATCGGGCTTGTGCAGGAAATCCGCACATTGGCACCCGGTATTGGCGCTTACAAGCTGTTTCTCATTTTGCGGGATATATATGAAGGCAAGCTGATGGGGCGTGACCGCTTCTACCGCCTGCTGCGTCGCAAGGGGCTCATGCTTCCCGCCTTAAAACGCCGTCATACCACCAACTCCAACCATAACTACCGGATGTACAAGAACCGTATAAAAGGATATAAGCCTCCCACCTTGAACCTGTTATGGGTGGCGGACATCACCTATATTGAAACGGACGACGGCATCTGCTATCTCCACTTGCTTACTGACGCGTTTACCCATGAGATAGTAGGCTGGACCCTGTCCGAGAGTCTTGTAGCGGAGAACACTCTGCAAGCACTCAACCAGGCCATAACCATGTTTCCCGAGGCTGATTTCACACGACTGACCCATCACTCGGACAGAGGGGCACAATATTGTTGTAATAGATATGTGGACAGGCTCAAGGAAATGAATATTTCCATTAGTATGACAGAAGACGGAAATCCCACTGACAATGCGATTGCCGAGAGGGTAAATGGAATTATAAAACAGGAGTGGCTATACAGGGAGAAACGTCCCGGGAATATTGTCGAAGCAAGAATCAGGATAGCCCGGATTATTGATTTCTACAATAATATACGCCCACACAGGAGTAATAATATGAAAACACCCAAGGAAATGAGGGTTAGCGCGGCAGCTTAACGCTCTTTGGAGGCTTCACGCCTCCAAAGAGCTAAGGCAAACCACCGTGGTGTTTTTCATAATATTCCTTGTCGGATATATAATTAATGGCTAATTGGGGCATGGAAAAATACACATCTATAGAAGATGTATATATTTATAACCGGCAAGGGAATGTGTAAAGTTTATCAGGAACGTAAAATCCAAGATGTAAACTTAAACAGGAAGACTATTTTTAACTGTGAAGAAAAGCAGTATATATCAAAACAAAAGTGTAAAGTAAATCCAAGCATAGTCATGGGGTGATCATTGCCTGAAATTACATTGCTTGTTATGGATGAGAACAAGCAATGTAATCACCCACAACATTACTTGTACCGGATCACATCATTACTTGTTTTCAGGTCAAATATTCTTCAAAAAAGAACTTAATCATTCTTCATAAAACAGCTTGGTACATAAATGATCGTTTATCCCCCTCTATTTATTTTTTAACATTACTAAGTCATAAAAAAACTTTTTCTTCTTTCAGTCTTTCAGTCTTTCAGCCCTTCCGAGCTCCCTGTTCATCGGCATTCCGGCTGAAAGATGCCTGAAACAACATTCAGGTCGGAAGTTTCAGCCGGAATGCCGATGAACAGGGAGCTCGGAAGGGCTGAAAGACTGAAAGAACGGAAAGAGCATTTCTCTCAAAAACCGACAGAAAGGAGATATTTGCATAAATTAGGGCACAGTTACTTCACTTCCACAAACGATGCCTTGCAAATATTATTCTTCCACGCCAGATAATATATCACATATCCTATCAATGATATCACTGAGCCTACACCCGGAATAATATAACCTATCAACAAAAGAACAGAAGCCTTTATGCACCTTCGTCATCGCTTTCGCATCTTCGCTTCCCGACAAATCTTCCATGCCATACAATCCGGCCAAATGCATGATATCACCTATCAATACACCCAGTGTAACAAGGATAGGCGCCAAGAAATCCTGCGCCACATCATACTGAAAATAGGATCTTCCTCCTGACTCGAAGAAACTCAATATATCTTCCAGATTCAACGCTATATCAATCAGAGCACAAGCCGCCATCAGGCTTATCCCTTTGAGGGCGAGGCGAATGTTTCTGATCCATTTCAAAACCTTGGTAGCCGATGACTGCGGAAGAAAAGAGTATTGTTTTCCGACCATAGTCAAGCGATAGTCTTCTTCCGAATACGCGTACAATTTCAATAAAGCGGGAAATGCCGACACTCTGTAGTCCATTAATGCTTGGTTAATGGAAAGTTCGGGGCCTTGCATTTGGTCAAGATATTCTACAGCCACTTGCCCATCCATAACTTAAAAGGTTCTGCCTTAGGCGATGGAATAGATTGAATAGTGCGGAGAAGTCACTGCCTTCTTTTTTAGGCGTGTTTTCAATACACGCCAATACTTGCGTGGATTAGGGCTATCTGTTAAGACTGCCACTACATCTACTATTGAGAGGTAGTATTTTTAGAAAAAAAGAAAAGGTGACCAAGCAGTGTTTCCACCACTTCATCACCTTTTCCATCATTTATCACCTAAACCTATATATTATTTGTCTGTGCATCCTTTTGTGCTGAAAGCAACCAGCATCCAAACCATCTTTTCCTGTTCTTTCAGATAGCCTGTCATCAGGTCGGCAGTAACGTCGTCGCCTGCTTCATTAGCCAGTTCAATGATCTTTCTCTCCTCACCAATGAGGTATCCGTAAGTTTCAAGAATATTGCTAACCGCATCGCTGCCGCAAGCCACGTCAGATACTTCTTTGATCTTTGCAACTTTCAGGTATTCGCTGAACTTGTTTTCGGGTACACCACCCAGCATCAGGATACGTTCTGCAATTTCGTCCACCTTCTCGGCTGCGTCGTCATACATACTTTCAAACTTCTCGTGCAATACGAAGAAACCATGTCCCTTGATGTTCCAGTGGAAACCGCGCAGATTCGTGTAATATACCTGGAAATCTGCCAAAAGTTGATGCAATGCAGATACTACGTTAGCTACTCCCGATTCATTTAACTTGATATAATTTAAAGTCTTCATAATTCTATGGTTTTAATAATTTATACTGTTTTTCTTTTTTCTGTTGCAAAGAAAGTGCAAATCGAAGGCAGAAGCAAGCTTGCTTGATTATGCTGAGATGCAGCCTTTCTTCGTTTTTTGTACAAAGATAAGGCGGAAACCCATGCTTGTCAAACAGATAATTTCTATCTTTGCATAGACAGAATCTATATAACCCGTTCAAACCCCTTATTTATCATGACTTTACAACAACTGGAATACATTCTTGCCGTTAGTCAGTTCCGCCATTTCGCCAAAGCCGCGGAACATTGCCGTGTAACTCAACCCACCCTGAGTGCCATGATACAGAAACTGGAAGACGAGTTAGACACCAAGATATTCGACCGCAGCCAACAGCCCATCTGTCCTACTCCAGTCGGACAACTTGTAATAGAGCAAGCCCGTATCGTATTGGAACAGGCAGGCCATATAAAGGATATTATTGAAGAAGAGAAGCACTCCTTATCGGGTGTCTTTAAGTTAGGTATACTCCCCACCATCGCCCCTTACCTGTTGCCCCGCTTCTTTCCGCAACTGATGAAGAAATATCCTAAATTGGATATCCGCGTAACAGAGATGAAGACGAAGGACATCAAACAGGCTCTTATAAAAGGAGAGATAGATGCCGGCCTCATCGCCACCCTGCCTGAAAAGGATGACTTCCGCCAGATACCTTTATTCTACGAACAATTCTATGCTTATATCGCGCGCGAAAGCAAACTGTTCGATAATAAGATTATCCGTACCTCCGATCTCAGCGACGAACAGCTTTGGATGCTTGACGAGGGACATTGCTTCCGCGACCAGTTAGTCCGCTTCTGTCAGATGAAGGCGGCACAAGCCAGCCAGATCGCCTATCATCTGGGTAGCATGGAGACATTCATGCGTATGGTAGAAAGCGGTAAAGGTGTTACCTTCATTCCTGAACTTGCCATCGATCAGCTCAACGATACACAGAAAGAGTTGGTGCGCCCCTTTGCCATTCCCACTCCTACCCGGCAGATCATTCTCATCACCAACGAACATTTCATACGAACCACTTTATTGGAGGTACTCACAAAAGAAATACAAGCCTCTGTACCCTGCGAAATGCTGTCCCTGCGGGCAACTCAGTGCGTTGTATAGATTTCGTCTATCGGCCCATAAATCTTTTCAATCGTTTTTTTTGTTCTATCGGCAAAAGATGCTATATTTTTGCATCAGTAAAACAAAGTACTAAACCTTTTAAAACAAAAAAGATTATGGAACCAATTATCAATTCTCAGCTTCCTGAATTCAAAGTTCAGGCATTCCAGAACGGAAGTTTCAAAACAGTAACTAACGAAGACGTAAAAGGCAAGTGGGCAATATTCTTCTTCTATCCCGCAGACTTTACGTTTGTATGCCCTACCGAACTGGTGGACATCGCTGAAAAATACGAGCAATTCCAGGCAATGGGTGTAGAGGTATACTCAGTAAGTACCGACTCTCACTTCGTGCACAAAGCATGGCACGATGCATCCGAAAGTATCCGTAAGATCAAGTATCCGATGCTGGCAGACCCTACAGGCGTGCTGACTCGTGCATTCGGTGTAATGATCGAAGAAGAAGGTATGGCTTACCGCGGCACATTTGTCGTGAACCCCGAAGGCAAAATCAAGATTGCCGAAATACAGGACAATAACATCGGACGTAATGCCGACGAACTTCTCCGCAAGGTAGAAGCTGCACAGTTCGTTGCAACGCACGACGGTGAAGTATGTCCCGCAAAATGGAAGAAAGGCGGCGAAACACTGAAACCAAGTATAGATTTGGTTGGTAAAATTTAAGTTCACATCCCTTTTTTATTAGCGAGGTCCCCTTTATCCATTGCACACATAGAGGGGGCCTCTTTTATCTTACATTAGTACCCGTTGGCGAGATTAGTTTATATCGAAAAAAGAAAGGAATAAAAGTGATTAGTGTTTGGTGATAAGTGATTAGCGCCATTCGGTATATTATTTTTTAGACGCGGATGACACGGATAACGCGGATTTAAAAGGCTGCGCTATAAAAGTGGATAAAAAAAGATCCGCGTCATCCGTGTCATCCGCGTCTAAAAGATTATTTATCATTTAGTTCATAACCCTATAGAAACGAATTAATCCCGCCAACGGAATACATTAATATAGACTGTTATGTTAGAAACAAGCATTTTAAATCAAGTACGCAGCGTCTTCCAAAACCTGGAAACGCAGTACACTTTTCATATCACCTGCCATCCCCGGCACGAAAGCGCACAGGAACTGACAGAGTTGCTGAAAGATGTAGCAGGATGTTCCGATAAACTCTCCTGTGAGGTAACTGAAACCGAAGAACCGAAGTTGGAATTCTCTTTACTGAAAAACGGGAAAGAAACCGGTGTCAAATTCCGCGGAATACCGAACGGTCATGAATTCACATCTTTGCTTCTGGCAGTACTGAATGCCGATGGAAAGGGGAAAAATCTTCCTGATGAAGCCATCAGCCGACGTATCCAGGCGTTGAAAGGACCTATTTCATTGCAGACTTATGTATCATTGACATGTACCAACTGCCCCGATGTGGTGCAGGCCCTGAATATAATGGCTTTGCTGAACGGACAGGTCACACACGAAATGATAGACGGTGCTCTTTTCCAGGAAGAAGTGGATGCATTGAAAATACAAGGCGTACCGTCCGTCTATGCCAACGGTAAATTGCTTCATGTAGGACGCGGCACCTTAGGCGAACTTCTGCAAAAGCTGGAAGAAATGTTCGGCTCCGAACCTGTGGGAAATGCAGAACCTATCTCACGGACTTATGATGTCCTTGTATTAGGCGGTGGGCCGGCAGGTGCCTCAGCTGCGATTTATTCAGCCCGCAAGGGATTACGGGTAGCTATTATAGCTGAAAAAGTCGGTGGTCAGGTAAAGGAAACCGTAGGAATCGAGAACCTGATTTCCGTACCGCAGACTACAGGTGCACAGTTGGCAGACAATTTAAGAAGCCATATCAATCATTATCCCATCGACTTGTTTGAAGACCGTAAAATAGAGAAGGCGGAGCTTCAAGGAAAAGAAAAGAGGATTTCAGTAGTGGGCGGTGAAGTATTCATATCTCCCAGTGTTATCATCGCCACCGGTGCAAGCTGGCGCAAACTGAATGTGGATGGTGAAACGGAGTATATAGGCAGAGGAGTAGCTTTTTGTCCGCATTGCGACGGGCCGTTCTATCAGGGAAAAGACGTAGCCGTTATCGGTGGAGGAAACTCCGGTATAGAAGCAGCCATCGACTTGGCAGGTATCTGCCGGAAAGTGACTGTCTTTGAATTTGCGGATACGCTGAAAGCTGACCAGGTACTGCAAGAAAAGGCGAAAAGCTTGCCGAATGTAGAAATCTTCACTTCTTCACAGACCACAAAGGTAGTGGGAAACGGTGATAAGGTAACTGCTATCCGCGTCAAAGATCGTGTAAGTAGTGAAGAACGGGATTTCCCATTGGATGGTATCTTCGTACAGATTGGTTTGGCAGCCAATAGCGCTCCTTTCCGTGACATGCTGGAAACGACTCCAATAGGCGAAATCAAGATCGACGCTTTTTGCCGCACCACACTTCCGGGAGTTTATGCGGCAGGAGATGTTTCGAACGTTCCCTACAAACAGATAGTAATTGCAATGGGTGAAGGTGCAAAGGCGGCACTGTCGGCATTTGATGACCGCATCCGGGGAATTGCATAATAGGTACGCGGACGACGCGGATAGAGTATCTTAGTTCCCCTCCTCCCGAGGAGGAGGAGAACTAAGATAGTACTGTCAATCATCTACCTATCTGTTTACAAGAAAGGAATTCAACGATATCCTCTTTTTCTGCCATGTCCAATTTCTGCCGTATGACCGTCTTACGTTGATACACCGTCCGTATGCTTTGCTGGATAACCACGCTAATCTCTTTCGTCGAAAAGTCCGACTTTAACAAACAGCAGAGTTGCAGTTCCTTTTCATTCAGGATATTTCCATACTTCTGACTGATACGGGTATAAAAGCCATCATGTACCATGTCGATAGTCTTATATAAATCACTCCAAACCAGCAAATCATCCACCGCTACATCTTTATTGGCTATCCGTCCCATCTGTACCAATAGCTCCTGATGATCGGAACTGGGATTCGTAGCCACAATACGTATCAGACCTAACTGCTGAAGCAGCATCTTCTTGACAAACTTATCATTATTGCCGCTTTCATCGCCTTCCGTCTCATGCAGCAGACGGCGCAAGGCCTCCAGTTCTTCTTCCTTTTCCACGAGTAAATGCTTTCTTCGCTGCAAATACCAGACGACAGTCAGCAACAACAAAATACAGAGAGCCACCACTCCGACAAAGAAGGTCCGTTCTTTCTGTTTTTCCAGTTGCAGATTCATATTCTGCTGTTGGAGTAACAATTGCACCTTCCCTTTTTGGGCTATCACCCGTTGGTCACGGATAAAGTTGTTATACAACCGGTTTGAGAAGAACGCCACATCCCGGATTGTAAAAGAACGGCTATCTATATAATTCATCAACGTTTTCTGTACCAGATAAAAGTTTGCTAACGATAAGTCCTGGTCAATATAGGGCGAACGCACACTATCCCCCATTTGTATATAGTAGCGGGCGGAATCCACCTGCCCCATATTCAGGAAATAACGTGAAAGAGCATAATAAGATAAGGACTCGAAAGGATGTTTCGTCTCTTTATACTCTTGTAAACTATGGCGTTGCAAATTGATAGCTTCCTGATTCTTCCCGGAGTCACTCAATATATCAGCATAGTTGCGCATCACATAGTATAACGCCTTTAGAGAGTCTGCGGATGTATACAGGCATTCGGTAGCTTTACGGAGAGCCAGCAGCGCAGAATCATTCTGATTTGCACAGTAGTATGATATCGCCAGACTGTTGTAATTGGAATATCGCCGGGTGGAATCAGGCTCTATAGCTATCAATTGCTTCTGCAAGCGTATCAGACCTTCAAAGTCATCATTACCTTCCCCTATATTCGCTACGGACCGCAGCAAATCAAGACGGGCTGCCGTATCACCACGCAGGGCTGCAATGCGATTCCCTTCGGCCATCATCTCAGTGGCTTCTTTATATCTCTCGCTATCGTAGAAGTAATGCGCCGCCAGTTTATAGGTACGCAGTAACTGTAATGTGTCGCGTACATCCGGCCTTCCATAATAATCCAGAGCATATAATAGCAAAGAGTCTTCATTCATCACCCAATGCGCATTATAGTGGGCTTGCCCCATAGCCAATGCAAACCGTGCCCGCAATGAATCCGGCAATATTTCGGGATCTTTCACCGACCGAAGCAGAGCAATCGCCTCCTCTGCATTCTGCTGTAACATCTGCTCCGCCTTTTCTATCTGGATACGTTGCGACGGCAGGGCTTCTGCACATGCTGCCAATGCCAGCACGCATACCCAACCTATCAAACCATGTTTCAATGCTTTCATGCCGTCCTTCCTTCTTGCTTTAAGTCTTTGCAAAGATAGATATTTATCAATTAACGGAAGTTACGGCATCCCATTTTTTGCACTTTTCTTTATATATAAACTTGAAATAGGAAGATATAAACTTTTCTATAAACTGCAGTTCAAAACACTTTAATTATCAGATAGTTGCAAAATCCATTGCACTTTATTTAGTGCCATATATAAACCGTTTTTCTCCCCCGTTCCCCCTACCTTTGTCATGTTCAAAGAACAGAAATAATCACTAAAAATAATAAGAAAAATGAAGAGACTAAGTATCATTTCAGGAGTATTATTCCTATGTACCTCCCTGATGGCGGCAAACAAAATCACAGGGAAAATCATCGATGAGAGTAACAATCAGCACATCGAGTATGCCAATGTCAGCCTGCTGACTCAGGATTCAACATTCATCACCGGAGTTGCCACAGATAACGGTGGCGGCTTCCTGCTGAAAGAAGTAAACGATGGAGATTATATCTTATGTATCTCATGCGTCGGATATGAAAACTCCTATCTCTCCATCCGCAACCTGCAAGCCAACCTGAATCTGGGAGAACTGCCCTTATCACCCGACAATGTAATGCTGGAAGGTGTTACCGTCACAGCCAGCCCCATCATCAAAAAGACCGACCGGCAAATTATCCTCCCGACCGAAATGCAGACTAAAGCCGCTTCCAACGGAGTTTCCTTACTGAGAAATCTACAACTGTCGCGCATTCTGATCAATCCGATAGACAACAGCATCACGATTCCCGGAGGAGACAATGTGCAACTTAGGATTAACGGCGTAGAAGTGACTCAAGCTGAAATAATTGCCATCCGCCCGACAGATGTGATCCGCATCGAATATATAGACAATCCCGGCGCACGTTATGGAAATGCAGGAGCTGTATTGAACTACATTGTAAAGAGAAGAGAATCAGGAGGGAGTATCTCTGCCGATCTCACCAACGGAGTACCCGATACGGGATATGGCGAACATAACCTCGCCGCCAAATACCACTTCAATAAGTCAGAGCTCAGCACTACCGTATATTGGGGACAGAGAGATCTGAAGTGGACACGCGAAAACTATGAAAGTTTCCACTTTCCGGAGGCTTATCAGGAGAACAGAGAAGTGGGAGAACCTACCAAAGTAAAGTATGATAACCTTAACTTCAACCTCAATTACAGCTACCAGGATAATGACAAACAACTTCTCAATATTGCTCTCAGAAATCAATACAGCGATACTCCCAGTTCCATGTCGGACAGAATCAGTACATTGTATGAAGGAGACACCTCTTACTCCATATCCGACCTTTCTACCTCCAAAGTAGTTATCCCTTCGTTGGATATCTATTACCAGAGGAATCTGAAAAACAAGCAGACAATCTATGCAGATATAGTGGCTTCTTATCTGGACAGCAAGAATGAACGGACTTTTATTCAGAAAGCCCTTAATAATGACAATAACGATACGGATATCTATTCAGAAACCAAAGGTGAGAAGTACTCCATCATTGGAGAAGGTATCTACGAAAAACAATTCAGTACGGGTAAGTTTACCGGAGGTATCAAGCATACACAGGCCTATTTGCAAAATAGATATTCGGGTAATATAGAGAATAAAATCACGATGAATACGGCCGAAACGTACCTATTTGCCGAATATCAATCAAAGATAAAAGCTCTGAACTACACAGTAGGGATTGGAGCCATGAGAACTTATAACAGTCAGGAGCAGTATTCTTCCGAGAAGTATATAGTCAAACCTTCCTTAAGCCTGTCGTACTCTATCAACGGGAAGTGGTTTTTCAGATACAACGGATACGTGTCGGGGTATGCTCCTTCCCTGTCCGATCTGAACGACATCTCGCAAGCAATGGATAAGTATCAGATACGCAAAGGAAATCCCGACTTAAAGTCTGTTACATTCTATGCCAATACACTGTCTGCCAGTTGGCAAAGCAAGTATGTATCTGTCGATTTATTTGGAAGATATAGTTATGACAATAAGCCGATTATGGAAAATACCTACTATGAGGACGGGTATTTTGTCCGCACTACCGAGAATCATAAAGGTTTCCACCGGATCAATCTGGAGACAGCTATACAAATACGACCTTACAAAGAGTATATCTCCATTAAAATCACTCCGTTTCTGAACCGCTATATCAGCTATGGCAACACCTACACGCATACACACACCAATGCAGGACTGCGAGGCAGTCTGATGGCAATGTACAAGAACTGGGTACTGATGGCAGAAATGAATACCAGCAACCACACTCTGTGGGGTGAAACACTGACTAAAGAGGAGAAGCTGCACACCATCATGGCAGGATATAATACGGAGAAATGGAGCCTTTCTGCCGGAGTGTTGAACCCGTTTACCAAGAAGTATGAACAGGAAATAGAAAACTTATCAAAGTCGGCTCCCTACCGCCAGTTAGCGTATTCCAAGAACTTAAGGCTTTTGTTCATGGTAAATGCATCCTTCAGCCTTGACTTCGGAAAGAAGCGCAACAGCCAAGGCAGAAGAATCAACAACAGGGATACCGATACCGGAATCTTGTCCGGAAGCAAGTAATTGTCTCCCTCACGAAAAGCAGGGGCCCGTCCACTAATTGAGAATATTCAATTCCTGGATCAGGTTCCCTGCTTTCCCGTATTTCTCAATCATAAACAGTATATAGCGCACGTCCACCCCGATGGTACGCTGCATCTTCGGTTCATAAAGAATATCACTGCCCATAGCTTCCCAGTTTCCATCGAAAGCCAACCCCAGCAATTCACCTTTCGAATTGAACATCGCACTACCACTATTGCCACCCGTAATGTCATTATTAGAGATGAAGCACACCTTCATTTCGCCCTTTTCATCGGCATATCTTCCGAAATTGCCCGAAGAGAGTAATGAAAGTATCTCCGGCTGTACTGCAAAATCAACATCACCCACATGAGCTTTTACTTTCTCCAGGACACCCCTTGTCGTTGTATAATAATCATATTCCGCTCCGTCAAAGGGAGTATAACCGCATACCGTTCCAAAGCTCAGCCGCATGGTGGAATTGGCATCCGGATAAAAGTTACGAGACGTATACATCCGACGGATAGCCCCATTCAGCAAGCGTTCCCCACGGATGATCTCCGTAGTAGGTGCCTGCATCTGCATATTCATATCGAACAACATCGTCAGCATATCAATGCCCAACGAGATAGCCGGATCATCGAAAATCTGATAGGTAGTATCCCGTTCAAGAAAGCGTTTCAAACCACGGGGAGTAGTCAACTCAGAACTTGCATAAAGACTATCTACGAAAGCTTTCTCATCCCCATTATATTTCTGTGCGATAGTATGGTAGATTTCCGGCAGGAAAGTGGTATCCACTTTTGAGCGATACTCCTTCAACAGTGCCGTAAATACTTCCTTGTCTATATCCAGATCCAAATTAGAGTATTGCTCAACGATATCTTTCAAGGCGGCAATAACTGTTTTCTGCTCCCCTTCAAAATCGAAGTTCAGAATCTTCAGTGCAAGCTGCACTAATTCCGGTCCATATAAGAAGGACTCGATAAAGTAAGCCTGTGCACGATTTACCTCCCGGCGGTTCTTATAATTCAGTTCTAGGTCTGTAAATAGTTGAAGAAGTTTCTCACGTTCGTCCGGGTTTTGCTGTATCCATCGACGAATTTCCTGTTCCATTTCACGTTTCTTCTCCAGGATTCCCAGCTTACGGATAGCACGGTTGACACCGATACTGTTCTTCCAGTAATTGGAGCTTTCATCGTATTTGGAAGCATACTTAATGCGTATGCTGTCTTTACTGTCCATTTCACGTTTCCAGATGGCTTGCTTCACGCCACGGATGTCAATCTGCGCCTGATTGGAGTTATTCATCATTTCCTCGATACCGAATGAAGAAAGGTAACGTTCCGTACTTCCCGGATAGCCTATCGTCATACAGAAAGAGCCTTCCTTATAGCCATCCAGTGAAATCGGCGCTACATATTCAGGGTGATACGGAACATTGTCGGGGGAGTAATCGGCAGGCTGGTTCTTGCGGTCTGCATAAATACGAAACACACAGAAATCTCCTGTATGCCGAGGCCACACCCAATTATCCGTATCCCAACCGAACTTACCAACAGAGGAAGGAGGTGCAAACACCAGCCGCACATCGTTGAAATCGCGGTAAACGGAGAGCCAGAACTCATTGCCTCCATAATAAGCATCTACCACGCCAAGCAAAGTGGAGTCTTTCAGGGATACCTCACCGCCTATTACCATCATCATAGAGTCTACCGCACTGGAACGTTCCATCTCGCTCATCGAAGGTTTAACGGCTCCCAGCACACGCTTGGTTACATCTTCCGTACGAAGCAGAAAACGAACATAAAGCTCCGGATTAGGCAATTCCTCCGCACGGCTACGGGCTACGAAACCATCTTTCAGGTAATCATGCTCCACCGACGAATGTTGCTGCACACTACTGAAACCGCAGTGATGATTGGTAAACACTAACCCGTCTTCCGACACTACCACACCGGAACAAAACCCTCCAAAGCTGACTACCGCATCTTTCAACGACGGTTTCTTCGGATTATATAGTCTATCGGCAGGCATTTGCAGGCCGAGTTCTTTCATAGTCTTACGGGTCTGTTTATTCAGGTTTCCCAGCATCCACATACCTTCGTCCGCCTGTCCCGTCAACGTGAAGAGGCTGCAAGCTACAATTAGGATACACTTTAGCTTCATTCTATACTTGGTTTAAATTACAATTTATATCTTAAGTTAAGAGTATATAAGAAATATCTAACTCACTTCCCCTCCTTCGAGAAGGAAGGATGCCCAAAGGGCGGGATGGTAGGTAAAAAAAATCCTTATTTTATGACTAATAAGTCCTTTATAACTTCAGCTACCACCTCCCCCTACGGGTACTCCTCCTTCTCGAAGGAGGAGAATTTAGTTAGATTTAGCTCATGGCATACTCTCATTTTGAATAATTTAGTATGATATACTTTCCAATTGCGTCATTCTGCAATCAGTCTTAGTTTTTTCGCTCCAGTACGTGCTTTCAGCCATTCGGTAATCTTCTGTTTCTCATGGGCATCAGGATGTTTGCCAAACTTCAGCACAGCAAGCGTAATGGTATCTGTCCGTACCGAATCAACCGTCAGTTCTATGGCATGAGAGATAGAAACAGTTTTCACTGACGGATAGAGAACTTTTAGCTCCGGAACGATCGTTTTGCCCAATTCATCGAAAGATTTGTATCTTGCCAGACTCTGTTCCAGCACTGTAATTTTCTTTGTTTGTTCCACCAGTCGTTCCTCACTGTTTTTATAGAAATCTTCCATCACCATAGCTCGGATAGAAGAAATATCCACAGCTTCATTATTCATTCCCTGAAGAACGATCAGCTTCGTTTCACCTAACTTATAGTCCTTCATCTTGTTGCGGGCAATGGCAATCGAAGCTTCGGGAACTTCTTGTCCGATCAGTACCACGCGTATTTCATTGTCTTTGTTGCCATGATAATGGATTTTTTTATCCAATACCTGTGTATTCTCAAAAGAAAGCTGTTCGGCAACAAACCGATTGGCGGCACTCTCATAGAAAGTACTCTGAATAATGCCTACCGTCAAGTAGACGGCCGGACACATAGTCAGCACGGCAATGAGTATTATGTATTGGCGCACTTTCTTCTCCCGCTTCTTGTCCACAAACTCTTTACGCTGGAAGTGCATCACACGCACACCGGCAAACGTGGCAAGACTGATGAATACCGAATTAATGAAGTAAAGATAGAATGCTCCGAGGAAATAAACCAGATTCCCCGTTGCCAACCCGTAACCTGCCGTACAGAGTGGCGGCATCAAAGCCGTAGCAATGGCAACACCGGGAATCACATTTCCTTTCTCCTTTGTAGACAGGGCAACTACACCGGCAAGACCACCCATCAATGCGATGAATACGTCATAAATCGTAGGTGAAGTACGTGCCAGAAGCTCCGACTGCCCTTCGGCAACAGGGCTTACAAGAAAGAAAATAGTAGCCGTAGTTACACTGAACAGGGTGGTTATCAGAAAACTCTTCAGTGAACGCTTCATCAGTTCGAAGTCATTCAGACCGACAGAAAGTCCCACACCCATGATAGGTCCCATCAATGGGGAAATCAACATCGCACCTATGATTACAGCTGTAGAGTTGACATTCAGTCCCAACGATGCCATAAAGATGGCAAAGATCAAAATCCACAGGTTAGCCCCTTTAAACTCTACTCCCTTGCGGATGGAGTCTACTGTTTCCAGCTCATTGTCCTTGTCCTTCCTCAGATCAAGGTACTCGCTCAGGAACTTTTTAATGGCAAAAACATTCCGGTTTTGTTCAGGTGTTTCCATCATATCATTTACAATTTGACGATTTACAATTTACAATTTACCATGCGGCTCATTTAGTGTTTTAAGAGTTTGTTCAGGATTGGTATTTGGTTCAGCGGTAAATCACGCTTAACGACATACGCAATAAACAGTAACAGCAAAACTGTACGATATGCCATACGCAAATAGATATTGTCTATCGATACATATTCGGCAGCTACATAAAGCACAGCGGCAAGAAGTACATACATGCCTATCGCCTTCAAATCGTACTGTATCGGATATTTCTTCTGACCGACAAAGTAAGAAAGCAGCATAGCAACGCCGTATCCTGTAAACCCAGCCCAGGCACAAGCAATATAACCATACTTCGGAACCAGGAAGATATTCATCAAAATCAGGATGATACAGCCCGTCAATGAGAAATAGGCTCCCCAACGGGTCTCATCAATCAATTTGTACCAAAAGGATAGGTTGAAATAAATCCCCATAAAAATTTCCGCCGCCATGACGATAGGCACCACCCGTAACCCGTCCCAATAATCACGTCCGATGACATGACGCAGGATGTCCAGGTAGAACATCACAGCCAGAAAGGCAAGCAAGGTAAAAATAATGAAGAACTTCATAGCCTGGGCATACATTTCACGGCTGTCTTTCTCCTTACTCTTACCAAATACAAAAGGTTCATAAGCAAAGCGGAATGCCTGGG
Organism: Bacteroides sp. 14(A); assembly: GCF_000526555.1. NCBI lineage: Bacteria > Pseudomonadati > Bacteroidota > Bacteroidia > Bacteroidales > Bacteroidaceae > Bacteroides > Bacteroides sp. 14(A). The sequence continues at coordinate 455,432 of NZ_JAGH01000002.1, forward strand.
TAAACATAGCCATAATCATGGCTATCTTACTGGCAGCTCCGTAAATACCGAGTTGTATGGTAGCTTCCGCCTCATCGGGATAAACGAAAGGAAAGATAATCTTATCAGCCACCTGATTCAAGATGCCTGCCACACCCAGAATTACCAACGGCAGAGAGTACCGAAGCATCCGTTTCAATAACTCTTTATCCAACACATAGGTAAATCCCCTCAGTTCCGGTATCATGCACACCATAACAACAGAGGTACATACCAGATTGAAGAGGAAGGCATACCCCACGTCATTCCCTTCCAATATGACATAATAGAAAAGATTGAGTGCAATATTGAGGAAGATAAACAGCAACTTCAGTGCAGCAAACTTGATAGGGCGTTTTTTATAGCGCAAATAAGCGAACGGAATACTTTGAATGGCATCCATTGCTACCACAATCATCATCATACCGATATACCAGGGATGTTCGCCGTATTCCAGCCATCCGGCAATAGGTTCCAGAAACAACAATCCCAAAGCAACGAATACCAATGAACCGATACTCACGCTCAACAAGGTGGTAGAGTACACCCGCATCGGGTCATCCTGCCCTTTATTGGCAAAACGGAAAAACCCCGTCTCCATGCCACACGTCAGCAATACCAGTATCAATGCCACCCAGGCATATATATTCGTAACCACACCATAGCCACCCGACGATGCAGGCAAAGCTATCGTATATACAGGCACTAGCAGATAATTGAGGAAACGCCCTACAATACTACTCACCCCGTAAATAGCCGTTTCTTTTGCTAAACTTTTTAATCCCGCCACTTTATTTAATGATTAACGTTTAATTATTAATGGTTAACAGTACTATCTCCATTCTCCTCCTCCCGGGAGGAGGAGTACCCCAAAGGGGGAAGGTGGTAGGAAGAAAACTTTTCCTCTATCTCCCATATTATCTGTTCCGGATTCTCAAAATACTGTCCTATTTTCAAACCGTAACACCTCAATGTCTTCTACCCTATTCAGAAAATAACTACGTTGCTCATCATAATCCTGTTGTCTATTATGTACCTCACCATCCAATTCTATAGCCAATTTTATCTGCGGACAATAAAAATCAAGAATATATGGCCCGACACTATGTTGACAACGAAATTTTAAACCGGCTATTTGTTTCCCTTTCAACATTTTCCAAAGAGTAGCTTCGGCAGAAGTGCTATGATTGCGTAACTCCTTTCTATTACCGGTTACGTCGGATTTGTTCATGATGGTTTGCATAAGAATCTTTTTTTACCTACCACCTCCCCCTTCGGGTACTCCTCCCAAGAGGAGGAGAACTGGAAATGATTTGTTTGACCATTTCTATATGAAAGTAGTACTGATATTAATTAATAGTTAATCACTAAATAACGTTTTCTGACTATTGTAAAGACTACGTCCTAAATGTTTATAAGCCAGTTCAGTCACTTCACGTCCGCGGGGGGTACGTTTCAAGAAACCCTCTTTGATAAGGAAAGGCTCATACACCTCTTCCAAAGTTCCGGCATCTTCACCCAATGCCGTAGCAATGGTAGTAAGCCCTACCGGACCGCCTTTGAATTTATCAATAATGGTGCAAAGTATCTTATTATCGATTTCATCGAGTCCGTACTTATCAATATTCAATGCTTCAAGAGCGAAGTTGGCAATCTCCGTATCAATGCTACCCGAACCTTTTACCTGTGCAAAATCTCGCACACGACGCAACAATGCATTTGCAATACGCGGCGTTCCACGGCTACGGGAAGCGATCTCAGACGCTGCCCTTGTAGAGCAAGGTACATTCAATATCCCTGCCGAACGACGAATAATACCGCTCAACACATCGTCATCGTAATACTCCAAATGCAGATTAATACCAAAACGTGCACGCAAAGGCGCAGTCAGCAAGCCACTACGGGTAGTAGCTCCCACCATCGTAAACGGATTCAGATCAATCTGAATGCTCCGTGCAGACGGGCCTTTATCTATCATGATATCAATGCGGTAATCCTCCATCGCAGAGTACAGGTACTCTTCCACCACCGGAGAAAGGCGGTGAATTTCATCGATAAACAGCACATCATTCGGTTCCAGACTGGTAAGCACTCCTGCCAAATCACCCGGTTTATCAAGCACCGGACCGGAAGTAACTTTAAAACCAACTCCCAGTTCATTCGCAATAATATTGGAAAGTGTCGTTTTTCCCAATCCCGGAGGTCCATGCAGCAATACATGATCCAACGCCTCGCCACGCAAGCGGGCTGCCTTAACAAAGATACGCAGATTATCCACCACCTTATCCTGTCCGCTGAAATCTTCAAAGGACAACGGACGAAGTGCGTTTTCAAAATCGCGTTCCCGACTAGTCAACTGATTATCGCGTATGTCAAAATCTTCTCGTTCCATTCTATATTTAGTTCTTTTCTTATCTTTTTAGAAAAAGAATAAAAAACAAAATTAAGACTGATAATCAACTACTTAATCCTTTTCTTTTTCTATTTCTTTTTTATTTCTTTTTTTTTTTACCACTTATTTCAGTGCATAACGTCTATCAGTACGAGCCCCTTCTGTTATCAATTCCACATCCACCATCGAATAAATCATTTTCCTCAACTCCTGCAAATCGGTTTCCGGCAACCGACCCGCAATCTCCGAAATCTTACTTTTAGGATGTGCCCTCAAGTCTTCCATAATTAGAGTTCTCAACACATAAGGTTCTACTGTTTTCAGAGTTGTCTTCAAATTTACCTTTGCGTTCTTTATCAACTGGGGATTCACAAAAAACTGGGTACCTTTCTTCACACCATTCCTCCCGATAATATTATCTTTCAACAACTTATCTGTATAACTGCGCAAACGGTCTTCTTCTTGAAGCTGAAGTATGGCAGAAAGCCGCGTACTGAACACCTTCTTCTCACGGGCTATGATACCAAAAGCTGTAAATGCTTTTTGCGTCAACTGATAATTCTGCAAAACAAAGTCCAGCAAAGGAAGCAGTTCTGTATCTATAATCTCTGCATTTTGAATCACTGTAACTTCATTGTACGAAGATTCTATCATAGGCGGATTCTTTGCTTCCATAGCATTCAGTTCATAAATCAAATCATAACCGGAGCCTTCACCTTCCATCATTTCCAAAGCGCTCAGTAGCTCTATCATATTAGGATTACGCCGATGCTTGGCATGCAAAATATTATCTTTTGTTATGCCCAATGGCAACCCCCCCGGATTAGAGATTTCTAATCTGTCAGAAAAAACTTTAATCATTATATCACTGGAAATGGTATAGGATTTATGAGCTAAAGCATTGACCAACAACTCTCGTACCAACTTAGGATGATAATGCCGTATTTGTTTACGAAACAAACCATTCGGAAACTCATACGAATAAGTCAACTCAACAGCCTTCTGTTCTATATCAAGAAGCAGCTCTTTAGGATTCAGCCGATTATCATGCCATTCTTCTTTTCGTACTTTCCGCTCAAGCACATCATAAACAATATACTGAACCGTAGCAGGATAACAGATAGAGCTTCTCTGCTTTGCTGTACCTAACCAAAGAACACCTAAATTCGTCAAATAACCTTCATCAACCAGATGATAGTTCTCTGCCAACTCTGCATCATCCATCTGCTTGACGTGCTGACGCACACGGGATGATTTACGAATATCATTCGCCAACTGCCGCAAAGCATCCAAAGCAACCCCATCAAGCAGGTATTTGGTCCTCACCAATTCCCACTGATAAGCACCCTTCTCTTCGCCCAAACGCTGCAAGTCCTCGCTACGCACCGGTTCACATTTATCGGCCACCCGAATGTAAATACGTCCGTCCGAGGTAGTAGCTACAGAATGCATAGAAGGAGAAACAGAAACAATAAAGTATTGGCTGCCGGTATCATCAGTACATATTTCAGAAGCTACAAGGCCGACGTTGAAACAGAGGCTACGCAATTTAGTCACTGCCTCATTCACTTCATCGGGCGTGACATGCTGTTCCGGCAAAGGGGCTTTCTTCTTGTCATCGTAACCTATAAAGATTCTTCCGCCTTGTGCATTTGCCAAAGCAACACAGGTCACGGACAAGTCTTTGAATCCTTTATCTCCTGTTCTAATTTTCAGAAGACTCTTATATTCGGTTGTCTGCTTCTCGCAATCCATGTCTCCATATTTTGGTTCTATTGAGCAAAGATAGTACAAACTGATGAACCCTATCTATTTTTCACTTAATTTTCTTTCCTCGCTTCATCATTCCGTCCTTCTCCGCTTACTCATGCAGAAAAGAAACTCTGCCTCTGCGGCTCACATGCAATCACACATCATAAAAAAAGACTGCACAAGGAATATTTCCCCATGTAGTCTTTATCCCCAATGAGGCTTAGTTTTTTTACTTGAAATTTTTGTAGTTCTTGATGTACAGTGACTTCATACCACAACTTTTTGTTTTCTGCAAAATAACTAATTTATTTTGAGATAATCCCTATAAGTTAACTCTTTTCACAAACAGCCTTACCGTATATCAATACAAAAGCACCGCATGAGAAAATTCCTTCGCATGCGGTGCTATAGATCGGACGTGCAGCATCTATAGATCGGACGTGTTGCATCTATAGATCGGACATGTTAGATATATAGATCGGTGGCGTTGGATATATAGATCCGACGCCACCGACATACAGATGTTGATAAATAGAGCGAGAGACTCCCTCTATTACCTTACTCCTACAAATTGAGCTGAAGCATTAAATGAAGGAAATATCGACATAGAAATCTGTACCACGGCATCACACGGCTTACCACCTTTTGTTGCCGGAGTCCATCCACTCAACATATTCACCAAACGCAGCACTTCTTTATCAACACGCTCATTACAACGTCTTTTATAATCCGCACCGACTACCTCACCATTGCGCGTCACAATAAACTGAACTGTAGTTGTACCATATCCTGCCGTTTCTATTGCAATCTGAGGCTTACGCATGTTTTTGCGTAAAAAGGAGTACAGCGCTTGAGTACCTCCCGGATATTTAGGAGCCGTTACCACACGTGCAGCACGCTCAGCTTCAATGGCAGCCACCGTCGCAATCGAATCCGCTATGCGTACTGAGTCATGATACGCAGCATCAACGTCACTTGTGCGTGAACCTATTTTCGCCCCGGCTTCTGTGTCTTCTTCAGGTATACGCAACCTCTCATCATAAATACAGAATCCTTTGAATCCCACAGGCGTGTATCCCGGAAAAGCGGAAACAATCTCAAACCGGAACTCATGCCCTGCTTTCACTTTAGGAAAATAGTAGGCACCGGCAATCGAGGGTTTATTATCCGCATCGATATAATATATATTTATAGTTCTGCTTGATGTAAAATCATGATTGGCTCTTCCCATAACGAGAAATTTATATCCCCCATTTTCGGAACCGACACAAACGATGGCATCTACTCCCCAATAGTACTTCACTTCATCCGAAACAATAAATGGAACAGACAACGGATAACTCTTGGGAGGCCATGAGAATTTTTGAGCTGCAACCGTCATTGTCAGCAGGCTCAACAGAAATAGAAAAAGTATTTTCTTCATCTCTTCTAAACTTTTAATCGTTCAACATTATTCCATATCATCTTGATCAGTATACCCTTCCGCATCCGTCCCGAGTCGTCATACTCCAAAGCAAATTTCTCTCCATAACGATGTTGCGCATCAAACCAATGGCCGGTATAAGTAAGATTACCCGCCTCATTAAACTTATGATAGCATTAATAGCATATTCCCCCCAAATATGCCATGAAGACTTCTTCTTTTCCATATCTTTGATTTTAATTAATATTATAACAATAATTAATCTATGCGCCTATAGTTCCCGTCATCTCCTCGTTCATATTTTACACCGTTCTCCCCTCTAAGGAGCGATCCATTACCCAATGCGCTGATATCTTTAGCTTTTACATCATCGCCCAAAGTGCCGGCACCTTTCAGAATCGCATCATAATCTTCTTCATTAGTATCGGTATTCATGTCGGTATTAGCATTTGTGTCGGCATTTGGGTTAATATTAGGTGTATAAGTGGCGACTGAATTAAAACTCGCTTTCAAAAAAGACAACCCAAACACAACAACCAAACAGACAATCACTACAACAATCATCACTGCCATTGATGAAATCAGCAGCACCACCCCCGCCGCAAAGAATACAGGATACATCAGCAAGACCGCAATACGGTAAATGCCCTTCAGCGAAACTGCTAGTATAATCATCTGTATTATAAACAGGACTCCAACAGCCACCAACAACAATGCCATTATGAATTCAAACAACCCCGTCTGATACGTCAATGATGACCAGAAGTGATCCATAAGAATATCGAATAATAAATTCCCCGTAAAAATTTGGATGACGAGAAGCACAACAGCGACCACAGCCGAAAGAACAGTAGGAAGTTTGCTGAAACGTCCGAATTCTTCGTACAGATATAACATAATGCTGAACAGGCCAAACAGAAAACTTGCTGTAATCAAAACAACGGAACCATAAAGTTTCAGAACATCCATAGCTCCCTTTCCACCAATATCAAAATTGCCGCCATTATAGAATACATCGTAGACTAAAGACAATATCAAAACGCTCATTACCAACAATCCCGAAGCAGGCAACCAGAAACGGATTACACCCTCGATATCCAATACATTCAGAGAAATCAGCGAAACGACAAGCAGTACAGCCAAAATGAGAATCCACGGACCTACCCCAGAAAGCAAAGACGAAGATTCACCAGAAACGGCCGTACCATCATCCTTCAATTTAAATTTCCAGTCAGAATTATAAGTTATTTCCTTCGTCTTCGGGTTGTAAGTGAGCGTATCCACATTCTGCTCAAGCCAACTATCCACCGATACTACCCTATACTGATTCTTGCCTATATAAGAAACCGAATCTATTTCATAATGATACACACGATTCATTGTCGAGAAGTCCATCCAGCCATAACTGTTCCTTCCATCCGGCAGATTATCAGCGGAGAAAGTGCGCTCCGAGAAATCCAGTTCCATGCAATAAGTCACATTATCCGCCCCATATTCTTGACCTATCAGACTCGGATCCTGACCTACAAACATTTCCCAAGATCCCTTTAACGAAGGAGTCTTTGAGGTACATCCTGAAAGCCCCAGCAATAGGATTCCCAAAATCCCTAACAGAAGCGTCTTCCTATTTAAATATTGGTTCTGATTCATTGTTTCAACTATTTTAAGGATTAATACACTAAACCATTTCATTATTTTCATCAGCTCACATCATTGCAGCTTGAAATTAACTGGCACCACATAACTTACACTAACAGGCTTGCCTTTATGCATACCAGGTTTCCAGCGAGGCATTGCCTTGATAACACGAACCGCTATCCCCAAAAAGGATCAACGCTTTTTAGTACATTCACATTGGATATAGTGCCATCTCTACCAACTATGAATCGTACTCCCACTCTTCCTTGCGTTCCATTTTCCTGGCAAGCTTTCGGATATTCCAGATTCTGAGAGATAAACTTTATCATTGCCGTCACTCCTCCCGGATATTCCGGCGAAACTAGAGAATCCACTAAGCTTCCAACTTGTCCGGATTTTCCAGATTGTGAGCAAGCATATAGTAAAGAAAAAGAGCAAGACAATAATAACAATTTTATAAACTTCATATTATATCTTTAAATTATAAATGATTAGCTGCCTCATCCTCTATACCTGGAGTAACTACCACGGTAAGAGGAGGATAAATCAGACTAACCAATTTCTTTAAATCCTCATTATACATCCGGATACAGCCTTCTGACGCCCTCGTACCTATACTTTCGGGAAGGTGGGTCCCATGAATACCGATCCCCTTGTGCCCCGGTACAAGCAAACGTATGAAGAAGTCTCCATAGGCACCATCTATTTCTCCCTTTCCATCACCAAAATCATGTTTCCAGTCCGTAGCCCGTTGTATATCGGACACCTGGAAAACTCCTTCAGGAGTTCGCATATCACCTTGTTTCCGTTTATCACCTACATTCTTACCAGTTGCCACGGGAGCGCAAAAGATTTCCTGACCTTTATAGTCAATCAAGCGAAGCTTCATCTCCTGCTTAGAAATAAGGATGATACAAGCATTCTGAACTTTACTCAGTTCCTGCCGATGATGATATTCCAGATAAAACACTCCACCCACTACCAAAACCGCAACCAAAAGCAAAATAAGAATATAACTGCGTCTCATATTTCTACAAATAGATTTCCACATCCAAAGAATGTCACTAATAAAGAGGTATTTCTACAGTCTCATAATTATCAAACGAAATTTTGATCTTCCCATAAGATACAGTAGCATTTTTTATGTAGCCTTCGGAAGGAGCTGCTGACTTGAAACGGAATACAGGAGTTTCTGTCTCATTATCAAATGAGTAACATACCACCACACGCTCACCCGACGCATTGTTCTTTGTAACGAAAACAAAATCAGTAAACTTACTGCTTTTATCGTAAAGTCGAGGATAGAACACTGTATTGGGCTTCTGCCCTTTGTTTTTTGTATAAATCTGCCAACCTGTGGAACCGCTCGCCAACTGATTATCCTTATAAAAATCAAGGATGGCCAACCGGCATTTGGACGAACTAATACACATCCTGGAATCTGTATCACCCCATACACCATTCAGCAAGTTAAAATCAGCCTGCGTAAGCAAATATGGAGAAGCCATATATCCCTCTATTCCATTCACTTTTACAGATGCCCACTCGGCATTCTTATTATAAGTAATCAATTCCGATCCATAGGGTATTTTTTCTAAGATATTATACTCTACGCCTGCCATTTGTGAAGAACGCAAAAATACATTATCAGCCAATACATAGGTACGCAAAGCGTCACGATCCTTAGCATACGGCACATACCATAAAAAGTAGCCCATAATACCGCCTGCAAGCAGCAATACTCCTAAAACAATTCCCACTAACAACCCCGTATTTGTTTTCTTCGGCATAACTGCTGCCGAAGCCCCTTGCGGTATATAAGAAACAGGAGATTGTGGAACACCCGCAGAAGAAAGGTTTCCACTTTCCAAGATGGTTTGCTGCGGTATATCAGGAGTGGTAGTTGGCGCTATTTGAGGCACTACAGAATCTGATACACCTACCGGCGTCACATCTTCTGCTATATCTTGCCCAGAAGACAAGTAGTCATAAGCCAATTGAGCATTCTTTACCTTCCCAAAACTACTAATAAAGATGAATAAATTCTTAATAGCAGCAAATGCCGCTGTGATAGGAGCCAATATAATGATAGCTGCTATCCGTACCAACAAATCGATAAATGTATTGGAAACGCTATCCATCATATCCGTAGTCAGAGCATCACGCACCCCTTTCCTCACTTGTTCACGTTTACTATCACGAGTTGATCTGAAAGCAGCCGGAATACCAGCAATACCAGCATATATCCAAGCATTCATAATATCTCCGGTAGAAGAATATATCGATATGCCCAACAACAAAAATGATGAACCAAAAATAAACTTCACCAAAGACCATATTTTCTTTGATTTTGCATCTGCAAGATCAGCAGAAGCCTGCTTTAGATTGCAATCATGACACAAAGGGTGATTATCTATTGTATAAGCAGAGTTATCTACACAATCCCGGCACAACCCCATTCCGCATTCATGGCAAGTTGCAACCGCAGGTTTATCCAGATGTATATAGCAATTCATAGTAATTCTAATTAATAAGATTAATATTAAAGTTCTTCCATTCCTGATCTTACCATTTCACTTCGGTAAACGTAATCTTCTTCACCTGCGGATTCCAGGGCTGCGAACTGGAGATAACCCAGTCGAGTCGTTGCAAGGACGAAGCCTCGTTCTTAATGCCGGGAACTATAACACGGCACTTCGTACTTACCCCTTTCATAAAGCGCACAGCATTTCCATTCGTCACAAACGAATCGGAGTTACCTACATAGAATTTTGTATTATATCCGGGGTAACTATTTCCCTTGTCATCCACCCCGTCCGATTGATCTCTGTTGAACCAAACCTGCCAGTCTTCTCGGTTATTGGTCAGCAGAAACTGAAATTCCACTGCATCGGCATTCTTCACGCACGACAAAAACTCTATCTTCACCTCCGAATCGCAAGAAACAATTTCTCCGCACGAGCCTTTGCCTACGGATGGTTCATCTCCACCACCACCTTCACTCTCACCAAATTTCACGCTGATTGCCACAGGCATGGATTCTCCGTCAGCCTCAACAAGCAGATTTGCAGTCACATCCTGAGTTATCTTTTCACGGTCTATATTAACTACCACCGTACTGCTCTTTCCTTGACTTGTAGTTCCGCTTACGGGAGCAATCTTTATCCAGGACTCTGAAAATGCAACACTCCATGATACAGAGCCGGAAGTACCGATATTCATTATATCAAAAGTTTTAGAGGTCTCTCCTTTGGCAAATATCAACGAATTTGTACTCAACTTGATACGCGACTCACCCCGTTCCAGCACCATATCGCCGGAAGTCTGCTCTCCTGCAACAACGGAAATGCGTTTCGTATTCGTTTTATATCCATTCTTTGATATCTGAATGGTGTACTGTCCCGGTTCCATGTCGAGGAACTCAAAACGCCCGTCGCTACCCGTATTGGCCGTCTTACCTCCCGGATTCAAAACGATATAGACGCCCGAAACCGGTTCACCGTTATCGGCATCATTCACAATCCCATAAATGGTGCCAGTTGTGTCTACTTCATCTTTAGTACATCCTGCCACAATAAATACCGCCCACACACAACATACTAAGAGAAGCGTCAAACCTACCTTACTTGTTTTCATGATTATTTTTTAATAATAAAATCTCTAAAAATTCAAAGCAAAACTTACCCCATTACATTCGCCCACCGAGGGATACATGGCAAACTGCACAGGTCTATGCACCACCGCCCTTTTACGCCCATTCATCACAATTGCATCAATCAGATTGTAAACATAAAGAGCTGCTGCCGCACCAATACAGACATTGCGTACATTTTCCCAATTATCAGCTTTTGTGTTATATGTCTGCTGATGTTTAGGTTGTTCGTGTATCTTCTTGACGTAAGAGCTTCGCAAACTTTCGGAAACGATAATGCCACCTGCAAGCAACACCTCACCACCCAAGATACACACTCCCTTCACTGTGCTGCCTTTGTACATCTGCCCCCATCCCGGAACGATCAACGAACGTACCATTCCCCGCACACCATATTTGCGGGTAAAGGATAAACGGTCAAACCTAGGAACCGGAACATCGGCCACCCCAAACAGCACATAACAATGATAGCGCCCGCCACCCGGATAATATACATACTCCCAGTATTCATCATACTTGGTAGTAGTTACACTTATCTCTTCATTCTCTATTTTGTAATGGAAATTATAGACTGATGATTCTGTATAGGCTCCATTCTTTTGCTCCATACGAATATCAGTTTCAGCCTCCCCGCTAATCTTCCAGGCCTGCCCGATATAGCGGGAAAGGGCAAGCAGGCAATCATGCCGCGCTTTCTCCAACGACTCGTTCTCTGCTTCGACCAGTTGATAATGAAAAGTCTCATTGGTGGTTTCCGGAGTCTTACTTACCAGCCATACCGGACGCATATTCTCTGATTTCCGAAGTATTTTCTGTGCCGAGGCATCAACGAAACCAAACAAAAAACAAGACGAGGCAATGGCAACCATCCTCCCGATTTTCAAAACAGTCTTTTTCATCTCTATTTATTTTCAGATCTCCAACACTCCACTCTTAATAGCCTTTATCAACATATCAGATGCATTCTTGGCTTCCAGCTTAAGCATGATCTGCTTACGGTGGAACTCCACTGTATTAACTGATATATATAATTTCGTTGCTATCTCATTACTCTTCAAGCCTTCGGATATGCATTTCAGCACTTCTTGTTCGCGCTTGCTGAGTACTTGCGGCATCTCAGGAGGAAGCTTCCGAAGGCATTTCCGGAAATGGGGACAGAAATATTTACGTCCTGACAGAACAGAATAAATCGCCTCTTGCAGATTCTCCGGATCGGACTGTTTAAGAATCACTGCATCTACATCCGCCTTTACCATCCGACGGACAATCCACACTTCACTATGCATGGTTTCAATAATAATACGCATATCCGGATAGAGCAAACGTATCTGTTCTATCAACTCAAAACCCGACATGTCCGGCAATTCTATGTCGACCATGCAAATACTGATATCGTGGGATTTAAGAAGTTCCAAAGCTTTCGCAGCACTGTCAGCCGCATAGATTTCACCTATTTCCGGACAGACTTCAAGAATGTTACGGATGCCCGCCAATACAATAGGGTGATCATCTATAAGAAGAAGATGGTATTTCGATGTATACGATGGAAGTTGCACCATATTTCTTTTATTTATATGCTTGTGGTCAGATATTAGTCCTCCCTGTTATCATGTTTACTATTTTGTGCAAAGGAAAGGTATTTTTAATTTAAATCTACTATCATTTTCCGTAGTTTTTCAATAGACAGTTGGTAAATATTATGGTATACTTTCCGTACATGAAAACTAGTACAGAATAAATCTTTATTTAAAAGGAGCCGTAACTGTAACGCATACACCGGTCTCATCAGCAGCCACATGTAGTGTACCGTTCATACATCTGACCCTATCTTCCATCGTGCGCATCCCGATGCCTTTGGAAGAAGAGCGCTTCATAACTCCATTGCTGAATATCTCCAACCGCACATGCGCACCATCCATTAACAGTGAAATGGAAATCTGTGTGCCGGAAGAATATTTGAGAATATTATTCATACTTTCCTGTACAATACGATACAATTCATATGCCACATTGTAGGACACCAGACTCCAATCGGACGTAGTAGAAGCATCGAATGAAAGATGCATGGATGAAGGAACATTCAGATGATCGATATAATCTGTTATAATTTCATCAATAGTGGCATCAGAAAATACGGGAGGCATTAGTTCGTGCGAAATACTACGGATATTCGCACGACTCCGCCCTAGTTTGTCCAGCAACTCACATTTGTCCTCTTCTCTATTAAAGCCCGATTTAAGTTCCATTTCCAGCCCCAGAAGTTCATTGCACACCCCATCGTGCAGTTCGCGTGCCAAACGGGCACGTTCGCTCTCCATTCCGTCAATATATTTACGGCTGAGTTGTAACTTGCGTTTATACAAGAGAATGATCAAGAGGATAAGCATAAAGCTGATAAAAGCTATAAACCAAATTGTGAGCCGAAGACTGCGAAGTTCTTCCTGCTGTTGTAATTCTTTCAGACGCTTAATTTCAAGTTCTTTCTTCTGAGTATCATAGCGCACTTGCAGCTCACTCATTTGCTTCTCCACCTCCTGTGCAGCCAGGGAATCACGCAATTCGAGAGCCTGCTCCATATATCTGTAAGCCTCATCAGGCTGTTGCAGGTTATGATAGCATTCGGCCATACGGCTGTACCACACATAGGGAGCGGTAGGTGAATTTGTGCTTATCAATCCCGTCAACTTTCGATAGAAATCCAAACTTTCCCGATATTTCTTTTCCTTTAGTAAGAGTTGGGCTTTTGTCTCATAAATACCGATAGCTTCATGGCTCGTTTCTGGTAATTCATCCAGAAAGCGGTCACATACATTCAGATAGTAACGCACCGAATCATCTTGTGCTGTAGCCTGAAAAGCGGGTAACAGCGCTGACAATACTTTTAACCGGAAACGTGGTGATTGTTGCTGGGAAGCTATTCCATAAGCCTTATGCAGATAATTGATCGCTTGATCGTATTCCCCTGTCTTTACTAACAGAGAACCGCAGATGTAGTAAGCCTGCAACCAGTCCAAAGCATCTTCCTCTTTCAGGGCATACGTAATGGCTTCTTGTGCATGTTCCTTCGCGTTTTCTAACTGTTTGAAAGAGATATACATCACGGCAATATTGGCATGCAGATTGGATACAGCACTATAATCCTTGCTTTTCATGGCTGCCTCAAGTCCCTTGCCGTAATAGTAAAGAGCAGAGTCCGGGAGGTTTATTCTGCGATAGGCGACACCCAGCGAACTGCAATTGGTCAGATAGGCTTCACTATCACCGGATTTAGAGGTGGCATCCAAAGCTGTCAGATATTGTGATGTTGCTTCCCGGATATCCCCCTCAATCATATAACAGCTTGCCAAATCAGTAAGTAACCTTCCACGGATACTGTCAAGCACTGTATTCTCTTCACAATATTTCAGTCCTTCCAGTAAATAAGGCCTTGCCGAATCGGTCTGAGCTATTCCATTGTAGGATTGCCCCAACGACAAACAGGTGATAGCTACCTTTTCGTTTTCTCCACTCTCACGATATAGTTCTAAAGCTTTTGTCAGTTTATAGGTACAACTATCTATTTCTTCATTTTCATAATGTGCACAAGCTTCCTCGTAAAGACTATCGGCTTCACTGTTCATTTGCAGATCCAAGGTGGCAGGTCTCGTACACCCTGCCAGAACAAACATCAATAAAAGTAGTAATTTCATCTTCATCACAATTTACCATACACTATAAACTCCCATTCAACATGATGATGCTATATGGAATTTCATCTTCCAGTCAGCTGAAATTGTGACAAAGTTAAGAGTCTTCATTTAAAATGAAAATTATCCGGTATATTTTTATCCGGCATTTTTACCACATATCATTTATTTTCAATCTTACTAATCACTATTTTAGATCTATTCTTTACCTGTTGGCAGAATTGATTTATTTCGATACAGTAATGAAGTTTCACCACAGAGTAACACAGAGTTTCACGGAGTCCTATTTTCTGATTTCAAATCAATTAAACTCTGTGAGACTCTGTGTTACTCTGTGGTGAACTAATTCATATCCCAGCGGAGAGGAGCGAACAGATGTTTCATATACGTCGTAACTTACTGTATAACAACACACTTGATGTTCCACCATGATCAGTCGCAGTGGAACACCAGTTCAGTCCTAGTGGGAAGTACCCTCAGTCCTAGTGGGAAGTACCCTCAGTCGTAATGGGAAGGCGACACACTGATTACTTATCCGGACTTTTGCGGCGCAAATGACGAAAGTGTGGCCAACATTGTATGTCTGCCGCTTACCGCTTCATAAATTCTTTCCGTTTTTCTTCCGGAAATTTCTCTATCGCATAGCGCAACATTGTGCGAGGCATCACTTTACAATGCTTTTCAAGGAACTGCACCAGTAGGTCTCTATTCCGTTTTCCCATTTCCCGCAACATCCATCCCACGGCCTTCTGCATCAGGTCGTAACGCGTACAAAGGAAATGCTCGGAAAGAGCTAAAATATCGATGAAATCATCGTTTTTAATCAACGCATAAGTGGAAACCACCGCTATGCGCTGATCCCAAAGCAGTTCATTTCCGGCCAAGCGATAGAGAACATCACGAGGCTTATCCTTGAGATATTCGCCCACAATACCCGGAGCAGATAAGTCTACCAGATCCCAGTTGTTGATACGGGCAGTCTGCGACAAATAGAAGTCGAATATCTCTTTTTTGCCCTTTTCATCGCACTTTTTAAAGCGTTCCACCAGCATCAGCAAAGCACACAGGCGACATTCATGCCATTCGCTTTGAAGCAACTCCGCCATTACCTCAAATGGCACATCCTTATGCCGCTTCGCCACCATACGGGTGTTGGGAACGACAATACCGAGAAACTTGTCACCTTCTCCGTATTGCCCTTTCCCAGTTTTAAAGAAATTGGGAAGATACTCCCGTTTCACCGGGTCAATGTACTGTTCCAGCTCCTGCTGTATTTCCTTTGTTTTCTGCATAATATGAACTTAATAATATACAAAAATATCGCTTTTATTTTATTCTTCACATCGACACACAGAAAATAACACGGGTGCCTTGAGTGTACCCTTTATCAATCCTCAGGTAGCCACCCAGCCTTTCGGCAACAATACGACAAATGGACAAACCGAGCCCTGCTCCCTGACTAAAGTTATCCAACTTCACAAAGCGCTCAAAAACACGTTCCTGTTCCTCAACGGGAATACCGATTCCGGTATCTGTAACCGTGAAAATCAATTGATTCTCTTCTTTCTTAACCTCATAGGTTAATGTAACGGAACCCACATGAGTGAACTTCGATGCATTGCCCAACAGGTTATCAAGTACCTGCACTATATAACTATAATTACTGTTTATGATCAGCTCGTCACAGGCAGGTTCAAAAATGAGCTTTACGCCCGGATCGAAAGATGCCCCCGCCGCATCTATCGAAGCCTGACAACAGGCATTGACATCAACAGCATTATGCTTGATTTCAACTTCACTGTCGAGAATGGAAATATCAAGGATATCACCTACCAACTTCAGCAATAACTTGCTGTTACTCTCAATCAATGCAACATACTGCCCGATGTCTTCCTTTTCATCAAGCATATCAACCAATACCCCGGAGAACCCGACAATGGAGTTAAGCGGAGTACGGATTTCATGGGACATATTCTGAATGAACATTGTTTTCAACCAATTGCTCTGTTCAGCAACTTCCTTGGCTTTGCGCAGTTCCTCCTCGGCTTTGATTAATGTACGATTCTGCTCATCCAGCTTATTTTTTGCCCGATGCAACTTTGCATTGAGTTTTCTCTGTTGCCACAAAAAGATAACGACGATACATAAAAGACCTAGTACAGAGAATAAAATAGTCCGGGTATTTTGCAGTTGTTTCTTCTGAGAAATCTTTTCCAACCGTACCTTCTCAGCATTGAGCTGTTGCAAGTTCAACATGGTAGCAAACTCACTGGTAGTGATTTCTTCATTCCTTTCTTTCTCCTTCTTCTGTTCCAACAGGAAATCGCGGTACAGCCCGGCTGCTTCTTCTTTACGATTCATATCCCAAAGAATATCCGCCTTTGTTTTTCTCAATGCCATCAAAGTTGTCAGATTGTTTTTCTTCCTCAATTCGGTTTCCCGTTCATCCAATACACTAAGAGCCTTATTATAGTTGCCCACCCTCCAGTTATAATCAATCTCTACATCATACAAATAGTGTATATGACGTTTCATTGAAGGTTCTCCCATATACATTTGTCTACACTCCTCCAATGCCTTGCGGGCAGCTGCTGTATCTCCTTGCGCAAGATAGAGTGATACATAAACCAGCTTGGCCGTCACTTCATGATAAGTAGACCTAGAAGTTTTGAGTGCCTTTTTAAGCAATTCGGGAGCTTTTTCTGCTTCGCCCAGATCAATGTATATCTTTGCGGCATCACTATACTGGCAGGATATATTATATCTAAAGACATTGGCATTCTCAAAAATATCAATCTCTTTAAGCATAAACTCCTGAGATTTTTTTACTAAACCTTTAGCCGTATACACATTGGCCAATGCATAATAACACTCAGCAATACTTCCCTGCTTTTTCTCACCTTTGGCCTCCTGCAACATCTTTTCAGCTTCAAGAAGAGCAATGTTATATTCTCCCTGTATAATATAATAGTTAACCAACCTCGCAGCCCATGCCCAGTAGTAAAGTTCAGCGTTACCGACACTTCTGGCATATTGTTTTAAGCGATTTACTCCGGCTATGATGCTATCCGTGCGGTTCTCGCCCTGTCCGTAATAGTAATAGTCTACCTTGGCTCCCAAAGCTATCTTAGCCATCACCGTATCATTGCACCTGATTGCCATATCAAATAATGTATCCGATGCTGTCAGAACAATGGGATCAGTCGGATCATTAAAATACTGTTTATAGTAAGCACGCATGCTTTTAATATCGATAGAATCTATCTTTTGAGGTGAAATAGTTCCTACAACCAAATGCAAAAGAACACAGGCAAGAATCGTTTTTTTCAGCATAAGTTATTTGTCTGTTGTATGTTATACGATGATAAAGATATATTTTATCTATGAAATAAAACATCCCCCTATCTCACAAGACAGACCAATTGATGATTTTTACCTTTTTATTGCATATAATAAGCATTATTTAGAATAACAACAGCCAATAAGTAAGCAAACGTTCGTCTTCACAGTATCTATCGCCAAGTGGCATCAAAAAGAACTCCGCTTATTATCAATAATTTACAATTGATAATAAGCGGAGCCGCCATACAACCAAACGCACTGATTATTTCTGCGTCACCCCTTTCCAATCATCCGTACGGAAAGGTGAAGCCGGGAGACCGGCACCATTATATAAGTTACAAACCGGATTGTTGGCCCATGCATAGCGCACAGCAACCGGATACGGTACTTCGGGAGAACTCACCACAATCTTATCACCCTGTATTTCTGCCTTCGCCCAATGGAATTTATGATCACGACCGGCAATGGCAAAGCCTTGCAATGCTTTCCCATCACTACTCTTTAAGCCACCATCTGTATGATCAAAAGAAAGGATAATCTTATCGCCGTCCACCTGATAGGAACGATAAACGGGACCGGAATAAGGTATTTGTTCTCCATACGTATTAGCACGGGCTACCAACGCCAAGCGATGTCCAACGGCCTGTTTATCTTTCGGGTGGATGTCATTGGCATCGCCCTTATCGATGATTACAGCCATTCCGGTATTTGCTACCGACAATGTGCGCGCTTGTGCTTCGCGGAGTTCCGCCCAGTCAGAATCAACGGGGTTGGGAGACACTTGCATGAAGTTGGCTAACTGCACAAAATAGAAAGGAAAATCCTGTCCCCAGTCCTTACGCCAATTCTCGATAACCAGCGGGAAAAGTTCACGATACTGATAGGCACGGGAAGCATTGTTTTCCCCCTGGTACCAGATAGCACCACGGATACTGTAAGGCACCAATGGATGGATCATAGCATTGTATAAAGATGTCGGCAGATTGGGGTCCTCGGACATATCCTTCGGAAACATACCCTCTTTCCGGGCATCGGCCGCTATCTGATATTTCCATTCACCGGCCAGACTAATTTGTTCTCCATTGTCTGAACGGAGATAAAGTTCATCCGGCATACCACAACCACCACCTGTATCTGTCACACGGATAGCCAATGTAAGCGGTCCTGCTTTCACCAGCTTACCTGGAACGGTATAATTGCGTTGAACAGAATAACCATCGGTACGGCCCACTTCCCGACCATTCCAATACGTTATATCATTATCATCAATAGCCCCTAAAACTAACTGCACTTTCTTACCTGCCCAGGATGCAGGAATATCAACAGTGCGGCGAAGCCAGATCAGTCCGTCAAAATCACCAAGCCCTTGCTGGTCCACCATTCCGGGGAAGTTCAGCTTGCCCCAAGCCTTATCATCCAAAGAAACCTCAGCCCGTACCGGTTTCCCGGCAGCAAAACCTTCATCAACACGATTGTTCCAAGCTTCCAAAGCTTTCAAATAGTCCGCTTTCATCGCAGCTTTATCAGGCATTGCACGAATATCTTCCACTACTTTACTGAAGTCCGGCATTTCTTGCAACACCTTCCCGCTTATCCAGGATTCTACATTGGTCCCTCCCCAGGAAGTATGAATCAACCCGACGGGTACATTCTGTTTTTCAGAGATTTCGCGACCAAAGAAATAGGCGGTAGCCGAGAATTCAGGAACGGTCAGGGGTGAGCATACCTGCCAGCCATTATCACGGATTTTGATATCCGTCTCCGGCTGCGTACTGGTAACATGTTCCACATGCAATAAACGAATATTGGGATGATTGGCTACGGCTATTTCTTTCTCATAATCCAGAACCTTGCCCCAACCTTTCAGCGGCATTTCCATATTGGATTGTCCGGAACAGATCCATACCTCCCCAATCATTACGTTCTTCAACACCAGTTTCTGACCATCGGTCAGTGTAAGCTCATACGGGCCACCCGCTTCAGGAGTACGAACGGAAAGCTTCCATCGCCCTTCCTTATCAGCCAGTGTTTCATACGTCTTCCCATCCCAGGAAGTGGTTACTTTTACCGCTTTCATCGGTTTTGCCTCACCCCATATAGGGGCATCCGCCTGTTGCTGCAACACCATGTTATCCGAAAACATCGGCGGCAACACAACCTTGGCCGAGATTGTACCGGATAACAACAGCAAAGCTGCAACTAACATACATTTGTTTTTCATATCAGTTAATTATTTTATGAGAGTCCGGAGTTAGTAACCTCTTTAACTCCTTCTCCCTCTAATTCCGTCGCAATATCAGAAAGCAAAGATAGCCAGAATTTCATATTCGAAATAGTGTTATTGCCCTAATAAATGCAATAATCTTTCCATTTATCACGCTAAATAGAAAGATATTCCTACTTTTGCACGAAAATCAACGCGTTATTTTATGGTTTTAAATTACATTTGGGTAGCATTCTTCGTAATTGCTTTCATTGTGGCACTCATCAAGCTCCTGTTTATGGGCAACACAGAAATCTTTACGGAGCTTGTCAATTCAACATTCACTTCCTCGAAAACAGCCTTCGAAATATCGCTGGGCCTGACGGGTATCCTTTCTCTATGGCTGGGCATTATGAAGATCGGCGAGCAAAGCGGCATGATTAACGCATTATCCCGCTGGCTGAGTCCGGTGTTCTGCCGTCTTTTCCCCGAAATCCCCAAAGGCCACCCTGCCATGGGTTCTATCTTTATGAACCTCTCCGCCAATATGTTGGGACTGGACAATGCCGCTACACCAATGGGATTGAAAGCTATGAAGGAGCTGCAAGAACTGAACCCTCAGAAGGATACGGCAACCAATCCGATGGTCATGTTTCTGGTGCTCAATACTTCCGGGCTGATCCTGATTCCTATCAGCATCATGATGTATCGCGCTCAGATGGGCGCTGCACAGCCTACCGATATATTCATTCCCATACTGATCACATCAGCCGTTTCCACCCTTGTAGGAGTGATTGCTGTCAGCATTGCTCAACGCATCAATCTGATCAATAAGCCCATCCTTATCCTCATCGGTTGCATCAGCCTTTTCTTTGCTGGACTTATTTACTTGTTTATACAACTCGGTCGTGAAGAAATCGGTACATATTCCACATTGATTGCCAACGTTATCCTGTTCAGTATCATTCTTTTGTTCATTATCTGGGGATTATGGAAGAAAATCAATGTATATGATGCCTTCGTAGAAGGTGCCAAAGAAGGCTTTACCACGGCCGTGCGCATCATTCCATATCTGGTAGCGTTTCTGGTGGGTATTGCCGTATTCCGCACTTCCGGTGCGATGGATATGTTAGTAAGCGGCATCGGTTACATAGTGGGATTGTTTGGCGTAGATACCAGTTTTGTAGGCGCCTTACCAACCGCACTGATGAAATCGTTGAGTGGCAGCGGTGCCAACGGATTGATGATTGACACCATGAAGGAATATGGTGCAGATTCTTTTGTAGGACGAATGAGTTGCGTAGCCCGTGGTGCTTCGGACACCACTTTCTATATCCTGGCTGTTTACTTCGGAAGCGTGGGTATTACTAAAACGCGTAATGCCGTCACCTGCGGACTGATAGCGGACTTTGCAGGTATCATCGCCGCCATCATCATCAGCTATCTGTTTTTCTTTTAACTTTTAATTATTAATTGATATGATTTCCTATCAGACAGACGGTGTAGAAATGCCCGCCATCAAAAAAAGCCAAACCACAGAATGGATTAAAGCCGTTGCTGCCACTTACAAGAAAAGAGTCGGTGAAATCGCCTATATTTTCTGTTCTGACGAGAAAATACTTGAGGTAAACCGCCAGTATCTGCAACATGATTACTACACGGATATCATCACTTTTGATTATTGCGAGGGCAATCGCCTCAGTGGAGATTTATTTATCAGCCTCGACACGGTACGTACAAATGCAGAGCAGTTCGGCAGTGACTATGAAACGGAGTTACACCGGGTTATTATCCACGGTATTCTGCATCTTTGCGGTATTAATGATAAAGGACCGGGAGAACGGGAGATTATGGAGGCAGCAGAGAATAAAGCGCTGGCTATGCGATGAAGAAACGAAAGAAAGTAGCTGTTTAGAGCATCTATAGATGGGATGCGCAGGATATATAGATGGGACACGCAGGACATATAGATCGGACGTATAGGATATATAGATCGGATATGCAGGATATATAGATGCAACGTACATGAGATTATGACTCATGCACGTTGTATTTTATATCCATCTTTTTATTTCAATAAGAACTTCTCCGCACGTCCCGGAGAAAAGAGTTCCCACAGGGAAGCAACTGTCCAGCCCGGAGCAAAGATATTATTATAATATCCCTTTCCATTGCGACCATAATCCCAGTTGGTGTGCTGAACAACTTCGGGATAAAAGCCCACTTTAGCCACACCACACATGTGTCCTTCGTACGGTAACAATTGACGCATAGAGGTAGAAATCACTTGGGCAAAGTCAGAGAAACGAGGTTCATCGTATTCTTTCGAAAGCCAATTCAATACATCGGCAAATTCAAAAACAAACACATCTATGTGGTTATTCTCCACCGATACATTTCCCCAGCCACGAGTTTTCAGGCCGATATCACCCAGCATCTGTCCTTCGGCAAAAGGAACGTCCCAGGTATAATACCAGGATAAAGCAAAATAAGCTGCTTTCTTCGACAGTTCTGCATAATGCGTACGCTCCGCCCCTTTAGTAACCAGCGCCAGATAATATGTAGCAGTAGCGGCATACAGAGAAGCTTCTTTATCCTCACAGTTTGCATCCAGGGTTGAAGAGAAGAAATCCGCCTTAGATATAAGTTCTTTCTCCAGATAGCCCACCGTACGTTTCGCACTCTCCAGATAACGTTTATCCTTGAAATACTTATAAGCCATCACCAAAGGCAAGGTAGCTGAAGGGGTGCTTCCACCCGTTCCATCTACAATAGAGAAGTCATCCTTAAACTTACGCGGGAAGCTACCATCCTCATTCTGCAAACGCAGGAAGCTATCCAAAATTCCTTTGATACGCTTCTCCCACTCAGGATGTTTGCGCTTCTGCTGCTTTTCGTAAGTCAGATAATTCAGCACGGCATACACACCCTCTGATTGGCGGCGGATACTGTGCTTGGATTCTTTAAAGCCACGATTATAATGTACCACCTCATTGAAAAAGCCTGCCGAAGAGAAACCGTTCTGAAGATACGTATCAAAAACACTGTTGGCACTATTCATCAATTCCTGGCGGTTCTGTAACGCACCATATTCCAGTGCATTGAAAGCATTGAGCAACGTACGTCCCACAAATCCGATTTCAGCAACATCCACATGATCGCAAGTAGCCGTTTTCAGTTCCACGCCGGAATAGTAATGAGTAGGCGTATTGTCCACATAACTTTCCACAAAGAAATTACTGAGTACTTCTTTCATTCTGTCCACCGTATAAGGTGTATCGACAGGCTGCGGACGGTTCGTGTCATAACAATACTCCCAAGTACGCTGCACGCACTCAGAAAAATCAGCGGCATCTATTTCCGCCAACTCCCAGGTCAGAGTAATGCTGTCTCCTTTGCGAAGCAACTGAAAAGCCTCAACAGAAGGAGCTAAAGTCAATTTACGAATATAAGTTTTCGGAGCTTCCCGATATGGAAAACCATAAGAAAGCACAGTCATACCTCCCACATTTTCAAATCCGGTATAGCCTATGGATGTTTCTCCGGACACAATGACCTCTCCTTCTTTGTGAGTGGCCAGCGCCTCCTTGTCAAACTTATCAATGCGGACAACCGACATTGACTTACCATTTGCAGAGTTGAAAGCTGCTGTAAGTGGAGTGCTCAAACGGTCCTCGCGCACCAACCAACTATCCGAAGTATGGAATGAAGGCGCCTCTTTGGGCGAACGCAGGTTACGACGATACCAGAAACCGGGCATATAGAACTGACAGTCATCATGCTTATAACCGGTTTTTATCTGCTCTCCATAATTGAAATACACATTCTCCAAGGCTTTGATGACAACATTGATGCGTTGTTTTCCATCTTTCTCCGTAACCTGACGGGTAATGACCAGCGGCAGATTTTCGGAAGGCTGACAATCGTACACACCATCCTGCACTTTCCGGAGAGTTAATGAATAGTGTTTGGCATCATTTCCCGGAACTTTTAAAGATACAGAAACATTCTCAGGAGTATAGTTTGCCGCTCCAATATTTGCAATGCCCGCAGAAAGCATTATCCCTAAAAACAATCTTTTTAACCTCATATTCAATCTTCATTTTACTATTTTACAATACAGGTCTTTCGGATTCTGATGACGGAGAATTGCCAGACACGGATGGCCACCCGTCTTTCCAATCAACCTTATCTAGCATCAACACACGGCCTCCGGGATTCTTGGTACTCACTGCATGATAAAACACCCAGTCATTACCCGCCTTATCCGTTACAATCTCTGAGTTATGTCCGGTACCTACAAAAGCCTCATTCTTGTGAATCAGTATTTCATGGTGGTTATCCAGCATCTTCTTACCATTTTTATCCACATAAGGTCCAAAAAGTTTCTTCGAACGACCTACAACCGTAGTATAAGTACTTTTCAATCCTTCACAGCAAGTTCCTATAGATGCAAAGAAATAATAATAACCATCTTTTTTATGAATATATGTTCCTTCATAGGCTGTTCCTGCCACCTGGCGGAGCTTGGCACCTTTCCTAACAGAAAGTCCGTCATCCGACAGTTCAATGCCGTAAATTCCCCGGAAACTACCCCAAAAGAGATATTTCTTTCCTCCATCCTCTATATAGAAAGGATCAATGGAATTCTGTACATTGATTTCATTGCTGCGGAACATCTTTCCATGATCTGTAAAAGGACCTTCGGGCTTATCGGCAGTGGCACATCCGATACCACAGGTCCATTCGCCACCCCAGACAGACATGGAATAATAAAGCACGTATTTATCACCTATTTTATTGATATCAGGAGCCCAGAGTCCTCCTTTAGGTTCAAAATCCGGACGAGTGCCTTTGGTAAAAGCAGTACCCACATACTCCCACTCCACCAAGTCTTTTGAACGATGGATAGGCAAGTTTCGGATATCTTCGGTGGCATACAGGTAATAATAACCATCTTCCCCTTTGATAACAGAGGGATCGGGCAGGCTATAATTTACAACCGGATTCTGATAGTTTTTGACGGGCCCTTGCGCCATAAGCAAACAGCTTATGGCGACAAAGGCTCCGATTAACAATATTTTCTGCATATATTCACTATTACTTATTTACAAACCGGAGCTTCTGCCTCGGTAGATGGACTATTACCGGCAATCACCGGCCAATCATTCTCCCAAACAATCCGGTCAATCATCAAATAGCGTCCTTTGCTCGGGGTGTGTCTGTCATAACTATGATATAGCATCCATTCATTACCCTCACTGTCCGTTACGATTTCCGAGTTATGCCCCGGTCCTACAAAACGATCATTGGCTCTGATCAGCACTTCATATTTATTGTCCAGCATTGATTCTCCGTTCTTATTCACATACGGGCCTAAGAAAGAAGTGGAACGGCCAACAACCGTAGTATAAGTACTCAACATAGAGTTACAGCATGAACCGACAGATGCAAACATGTAGTAATAATCGCCACGTTTATGAATGTAAGGTGCTTCAAAAGCAGTACCCGCAACCTGCACTCTTTCTTTCTTGGCTGTTGCAATGTCAGGGTATACTCTCGTACCGTCTTCATTCAGCTTCACAGCATACAAACCGTTGAAACTACCCCAAACCAACCATTTCTGTCCATTGTCTTCAAAGTAGCAAGGGTCGATGGAGTTTCTTACATCAATTTCACTTGAAGTGAACAACTTTCCTTTTCCGTCTACCGATATATCCAATGTGAAAGGACCTTCGGGAGAGTCAGCCGAAGCAATACCGATACCGGCAGTTGCAGGCTTGCCCATGGCAGACATGGCAAAATACAAGATATATTTATCACCCACCTTTTCGATATCCGGTGCCCAGACTGCTGCACCCGATTCCGTAACAAACGTAGGTTTTGTTGCAAACATCTTGCCTCCGTCCGTCCAGTGAATCAAGTCTTCCGACTTACGGATTACAGATGTATTGGTGGCATATACATAGAATGAATGGTCATTCTCTTTCCAGACTGTAGGGTCAGCTGCGCTGTAATCAGTCAAGGGGTTTGAATAAGGATTCTTATAGTTTGCTGTTCCCTTATTATCGTCGTCCGAGCAGGATGCCAAGGCTCCTGTCAGAGCCAAGGCAAACAATATATATTTACTTCTCATATATTATCTTATTTATATCTTTGTTCAAGTTCTTCTACCGGGATATTATCTTCATAACCGTCGTAACCATAGTTCTGATTGATACGGCCTTGAGTGTTGGATTCTATGGCATTACGCGGAATGGGCCACAACACGTGATACGGCTTCATGATAAATGCATTGGTTGAATAATAATATTCTGTTGCAAAGAAATTATTCTTCTCCATCATGCGGTCATAATACCAGTTCTTTTCTGAAAAGTTATTGAGTGAATATCCATCTATACCCTTTTCTGCTTTCAGGAAGGCAATACGAGTCAACTCAGTCTTACGATGGTCTTCCAGGAACAATTCTCTGGCTCTTTCATCCAGGATATCTTCCAGTGTAACGGATGAGAGTTCCGGTGCATTCACACGGCGACGGATTGTATTCACATCCTCAGTAGCCAGATCGTTCTTGCCTAACCACCAGTAAGCCTCAGCTCTATTCAAGTAAGTTTCGGCAAGGCGGAAGATATACTGGTCTGTGAAACCACCTACAGGTACTTTACCTCCTGCATTCGGATCATCCTTATCAATCAGAACCTTCACAATCGGGAAAGAGAAATAACAGCGCATGGTATCGGTGCAGTAAGCAGGATTAACCGGTTGACCGAAGTAAGCGGCACTACCACCCTTTGAAGCTGGCAGATTGTATTTGATACGTGACTTATCATACCAGTTATTGGAATTATGACGCATATCATCTCCACAATCCTTCCACAACTCATATTGTGCATAGTTGGTAGGACGTATCTTGGCAAGACCTCTACCCAGTTCTTCCAACTGTTCGTATCCATCATAAATGCCTGATGCATCAGTCGTTCCGTTCTTTCCGTCCGGTGTCTTCATTTTGCTTCCGGCATGCCACTGCGGCACGAAGTTACGCTTACGTTTTGAACCACTTGGAGAAGAACATCCGTCCAGACCGTAGATTTCCTGACCGATCATAATGCCTTCTTTGTTCTCAACAATACTGATATTCTCTTCCTGGAATAGGTCGTTGTATACGTCCTTACTCTTATCATCCATATTGATACCGAAGCGTTCGGTCATCAGACGCAATCCATAATCATTGATACAACGAGTTGTTGCATCTACCGCCTGTTGGAAGTCACCGGTAGCCAGACATATCTTAGCCAGTAAATGTTCACCTGCGGCTCTGCTCACAGCACCACGGATTACTTCTTTAGGTAACCATTGTACAGCATATTCCATATCTTTCTTGATATTCGCCAAGATAGTTTTGCGGGAAACGGTATTAAAGTCCAGTTTTGCACCGGTAATTTCTTCTCCGATCCAAGGTACATCTCCAAATTGGTTAGTCAGCAGATAATACCAATAAGCGCGATGGAAATATCCTTCTGCTAAACAAGCGTTTCTGTCTTCTTCCGAAGCCATACCGTCAGCTTCAGGAGCACGGGTAATAACCGTATTGGCATACTTGATACCGTTCCAGCCGAAAACCCAGTAACGAAGGTGCAGATACATATTGGTGGTAGGGGTCAGCTGAGTCACCATATTGTGGATTTCCTTCGTTTCAGGACCTCCCATAACAGCCAAGTCAGACCAAGCATATTCATATACAGAATAGGTTTCACAGTTTCCAGAGTTGAAAGCGTCTCCAAACCATTCAAAATTCATCTGTTTACGGCAGAGGCGAAGCATGGTTTCCAAACCTGCTTTATCAACAAAAGTGTTCTCCGGTGTCAGGAACGACATCGCCTTCGGTTCAAGATCAACACAAGCAGAAAGACTGGCAGCTATCAGGCAAGTTGCCAGACCTTTTAGTATATATTTCTTTGTTTTCATTTGAATATCTTTATTTAATTATCGTTCTATCAGATTATAAGGTAATGTCTACACCAAATGTCCAGATGCGTGGAGTAATGGCCTTAGTCAAAGGATCAGAAGTTCTCCATTTAGAAATAACGAATGCGTTATCCACATTAATACTGAATCTTAGATTATCAATCATAAACTTGTTGATCAACTTCTTCGGGAATGTATAAGACAATGCCATATTCTGCATTCTTACGTAGTTTCTCTTTTCGTAAATGTTCACACCCGGGCTATCGATGTTTGCACCCAAACGGGCATATTTGCTATTCGGATTCCATGGTGTCCAATACTCGGTCCAAACAGAGTTTGAAGTATTGTAGTAACGGTTAGTTTCGTTTCTCGGCAGGTTATCAATATCCATCCAACCGAATTCTCCACGCAGTACAAAAGAGAAATTGATGCATTTGAACAAATTCAGGTCACTGCTCAACGTCATACGATGCTTCGGAGTTTTTGTACCCAACCAGAGCTTATCGTCATCATTGATCTTACCATCGTTATTAACATCCAGTAGTCTCGGGTCACCCGGTTGCTTACCATATTTTGCAGCTTCCAATTCTTCACCCAGTTGCCATACGCCAATCCACTTATAATCATAGATTTCATCAATAGCATGTCCGATATACCAACCGTTCTGTACATCATCGTCTTCACGCTGACCGATAACATTACCATCGGCATCCAGCACATCAATCATATCGCCGTACAGGTGTTTGATTTCATTCTTATTAGTAGAATAAGTGAAGGTGGTATTCCAACGTACATTAGAAGTATTGATATTTACACTTGACAAAGTTAACTCAGCCCCCTGGTTAGCAATTTCTCCCAGGTTAGAAGCGATCTTACCATATCCTGAGATTTCAGGCATAGCACGGTCCATCAACAAGTCATTCGTCTTATTCTTATAAAGTTCTACAGAACCGCTCAGTCTGTTTTTGAACAATCCAAAGTCAACACCGAAGTTGAACCCGGTAGTAGTTTCCCATTTCAAGTCTCTGTTAGCCAAACTTGAAGGATATACACCTTTATAGTTTACCCCATCCTGAATAACGTTGGTAATAGTTAATCTTGAGAAAGCAGCATAACGGCCGATGTCACGATTACCGGTTTGTCCCCAGGAAAGACGCAACTTCAGGTTGTTAATCCATTCAACATCCTTCAAGAACTTCTCTTCTGATATACGCCATCCGGCAGCAACTGTAGAAAATACACCGAAAGGATTATTCTGTCCGAAAGCTGAGAAACCGTCACGACGTACAGAACCTGTCAGCAAATAACGGTCCATCAAAGAGTAATTCAAGCGCCACAACAAACCATTACCAGTCTGCATTTCGTCATTTGCACTGACAGTAGGAGTTATACCGGCCTGAATACCATGATAACTCAGTGCGCCATTCGGCTGGAAACCTTCATTGTTTCCCGTACTTTGCCAGTTCTGATATTTTTCAGCAGTATATACAAAAGTGAAGTCGAAATTATGTATATTAGCAAATGTACGGTTCCATTTCAACATGTTATCAATGCTCCATTCATAGTCTGAATAGTCCACACGTTTTGCTTTACCACCTGCTACTACACCCGGCTTGATATCAGAATCAAAATAGTAATCCTTTCTCCAGCCGTAACGCACATTGAAAGTTGTCTGCCAGGTAAATCCAAAAGGAAGAGTTAACTTACCATAAACGCTTGAATTAAACGTCTGCGTTCTGTAGTATTTTTCGTCCACTGAACGGTTCAGTAATGGGTTGGCAATACGGTTGTCATCCCAAGGTCTAACCTTGATACTTCCATCAGCCTCATAAACGTCTCCAAAGGGGCTGGCTGCTTTAGCCGCGCCCGTATCTGCCTTAATATCATCCGAGCCTTTATGAACGAACTGCGCATTCAAACCAATATTCAACCATTTCGTAATCTCAGTATCCAAATTCACACGCGATCTTGAAGCACGGAATTGATCACCTACTACGATACCATCATTATTAGTATAACCCAACGACACATAATAGTTGGTTCTTGCCGTCTTACCGGAAACAGAGGCATTGTAATCCTGTCTCAAACCATTCTGATAAACTAGGTCCATCCAGTCAACGAATTTACCGGCTTTATAGTTGTTAACCTCAATAGGATTGAATTCCAGTCGTTGCATCCAGGTTTCAATATAATCACCGGAGAAAGAGCTGTCATAGCTTGCCCATTGTTCACGAGAAACGCCATCGGGCAGACTATTGGGATTATCATAATATCCCAAACCATGCTGTTGTTCGCCCGGCTTAAAGTAATCAATTGTTTTGAAGTAATCAACACGTCTCTGCATATACTGTTCAGCAGTAGGCATCTCCGGCATAAAAGTAGCTTGTGAAACACCTATTTTTGTACTTACGTTGATAATGGGCTTCTCGGAAGAACCTCTCTTGGTATTGATAAGAATAACACCTGCCGATCCTTTGGAACCGTAAATAGCAGTAGAGCTGGCATCCTTCAGGATATCCATACTTTCAATGTCATTCGGATTAATATCATCAATGTTACCATAGAATACCACACCATCCAAAACAATCAAAGGAGAAGTACTGGCCTTCAACGATTGTTTACCACGGATCAGAAGCCCGGAGGCGCCGCCACCTGCATCAGTAGAAGGAGTGATGTGCACACCGGGAACCGTACCAACCAGGAAGTCAAGAGCATTTGTTGCAGCTCTATTCTTTGTCACTTCCTCGCCAACGTGTGCCACGGCACCTGTTACATCCTTTCTTTTCATCGTACCATAACCCACCACAACAACTTCATCCAGCAACTTAGAATCTTCCACTAATGTAACGTTCAGAGTTCTTGCATTGGCATCAATCGTTTTTTCTACCGTTTGGTAACCAATGAATGAGAATACTAAAGTAGATTTTTGCGCAGGAACGTTCAATGAATACTTACCATCTAAATCGGTAATAGTACCCAAAGCAGCATTACCCTTTACAGTAACGTTTACACCGATTACTGTTTCGCCTGTGGCATCTTTAACGACACCCGTAACGATTCTGCCCGATTGGGCTTGAGCATAAATTGTAGAAATCAGGAGGAGGAGTAACATCCTAACCCTTGCATCAAAAAAGCATTTTGAAATTTTCTGCTTCATAATATTAAATTTTAAAAAAATGTAAAGACTTACTTGGCTTTAAAGCAAGACAAAAATAGATATTCAAATAAGCAATCAATAATACAGTTATCTCTAAAAAAAGAAAAAATGTCCCAAATCACGCGTTAGAAAGGTTTAAAGCAGCAATAGACACAATAATCTCAATTATAGGGACGTATCTATCATTTTATTCATAGGCTGTAAGCTGCGAAACTAGTCAATTTTATAAAGTTTCAGAATAACAACAAAGGCGTATCCTTAATAGAACACGCCTTTGTTCTAGAGATATCGAATCTGAAAGAAAATATGCCTCTCGCAGAAAATAATCTAATCAAGAGTTCGAACTTCAAGTTCCCCTGTTTTATTCGTAGCCGGCAGAGTTATTTCTAACATTCCTGCATGGCCAGACCTATACTGAACCGGCTTTCCGTTAAAGAATACTTCATATTGATGCCCTGCATCCATACAGACAATCATGCAACGCTCATGAGGTTTTGTCGAATCATCAAAAGAAAGTTCAGCCTTATATCTGGAATGATTCTCATTAAAATCACTCTTTGTAATCCATACCTCAAAACCGGTGGAGACTTTACCCGGCCTATAGTATGCTGCAAACCAATTTAATATAGGAGATGAAAGCCCCGAGAACTGGTGCCACCCTGCCCCTCTCCCCGACGAAATGATGAAATGCTCGAATGTGAAATAGCTTTCTTCACACTCCTTCTCCCAATTATCCAGAGCTGTATGTGCCACCCGGTAAGCCTCTTCCCCTTTACCCAAATCTAAAAGAGCCTTCCACATCATCCACTGATGGGGAAACCAGACAGCACCGTTCCAATATCCATCTTCTTTATAATAAGGAGCAGACTGATCGACCGTTGAGAGCCCGACTTTAGTCCACAGTTCGTCAGGAGAAAACAAATGTTCCATCAACCGGCCCACTTGAGCGGGAGAACAAATACCTGCTACCAAAGGGGTGACCCCATCCAGTCCCTTATTAAAATTAGATTGATCCTTATACCGGAAAATATCTGTCGCATTTCCCAGAGAATCATGGACTACATATCCGAAGTATCCGCTTTCTTCATCCCAAGAGTAATTTTGCAGGCCGTACGACAAGAGTTTGATGATCCGTTCATACGCCTTCACATCCTTTTTCAGCCCCAGTTCCTTCGCTGCCAGGCGCAGAATCTTCGCCGCCCGCAGATAATAAGCAGAGGTTACCACAGGAGTCACCGATTGATACTGCGATTTATTACCACGTAATGCATGTTGAGGCGGATAATCATCCCATCCACCGGAATTATAGAAATAATCCCAGGTACGAAGCAGACCGGAACCTGCCATTCGGGTAGGTGAATACGAATCAGCTCCGACCATAAAATCAAAATATTGTTTCAGCCTGGGATATAAGAATCTCAGTGCTTCCTGTGACAGGCTATTGTTCCACAAATCAGCATAAGCATACATCTGAATGGGTAACGGGGTACCGTGATGGATAAAAGCCGATTCACTCCCCACCGGAGTCGTATAAGCCTTGATACATTCGAAAGCCTTGACCGGGTCCACATCAATCAGTCCCAACGCAATGAAGCCGGAGTCCCAGGTATAAAGACTGTTCCAATTCTTACCCGGCGTAAAATGTCTGATGTATTCCTTCTGCGTATAAACCGGATATACGATATTCGACAAGAGTGAGGCTTGCAGCAAACGATTCCCCAGAAGATACTTCTCTCCGCCTGGCAACACCTGGTCTTCAGGTTTCGCTTTTTCCGCAGAACTGATCCGTGCGACCAGTTTATCCGGTGTCGAATGGAAATCTTGCAGTTCCTGCTTCACCTGTTCTTTATTCCCACTGCACACCAGCATGTAAATGGTCTGTTCCGAGTCAGGTTCCAGTACGATAGGGCGCAAAAAAGCATTGGCATAATGCCAGTTCCTGTCTCCAATCAGCCTTGAAGATACATGTTCATGTACCCTTCTACGGAAGAAAGACTCCAATTCACCGTTCAGTATCTCCCTCACTTCCGAATGTTGGTAGTTCCAGGCCACGCCATAATAGTTGTCACAATCCTTGTATTTCAGTATAAAATCCTGTTTGGTTTCTCCCACCTCCATTACAGGAGTGAAAGGAATCGGTGTACGGACCACATTTACTTTGTTTATACCGTCAACATCCCCTATAAAGAATCCATCCAGACTGATTGCAACAGTACTGCCCGAAACAAGTTCCAGTTTATATTCTCCGGCCTTCTTTCCATTATAAGGAACTGACAAGAAAGAGAATTCCCCCGTACCTTCCAATTCTACAGATTGTTCCACCAGTCCTTTCAGACACAGTACGGCACTCTCTCCTTTCTTCATCTTAAACCGGAGACCTATCGCCCCGTTTTCCTGCCCCGGAAGAATGTTTACCAGATAGCTCAACCGGTCACCTTTATTCCTGCCGAACCCTCTTCCCAGTATGGAACCATCGAGTGATGAAGTACTGCGCTCCTCATTCCGTTGCCATCCGTCATACACCAGTTTGTATTGAGGGGATTTACTGGCAGGTTCATTCTCAATATAGTCAATGGCATTATACCATTGCAGGCCGGACGTATCCGAAACCGCTACCTGCGGATATGTCTCAGGATAATCTATATATGCCATCTGATTCAATACCAGATTTTGAGGCATACTCGTATTGTTGACGCAATGTATCCCGACCAACGTACGGTTATCATCCAATATGTGATAGGTGACATCCGTATAAACCCGGTCTTTCCACTCCAGTTCATAGCGGTAAGTGATGCGGGTCATCTCCGGATTTATTTCCCACGGATAGTAGGATGATTCGAACAGGACATGCGGCACCAACTGACGGTTCCGGTAATACCCGGGCATCACCGAGAAGTCAAAACGTATCCCTTTACGCATATCAGGTATGTGCGAGATACCGGCATAGCGTTTTGAATAAGGCCCCCATGCATGCAATGATGCAATATCATGGCTATTGCCCGAAGAAGGCAAAGGAAAAACAGCTCCTGCACAGCAAAGGGTCATAATTGCGGTCAGAAATGTCATCAAGTATCGTTTCATCTATTACTATAGCTTTAGTATTCGGCACTATGTGCACTTTCATCATTAATTTACAGAATCATTTACAGCAATCCTACATTATGAAACAGTCGTTGCCTTAACCTATATCAGTCGTTACTTCATTGCCATTCACTCGTTACTTCATCCCTATTCAGTCGTTACCTCATTATAGAACACTTTTGCCTACTAATAATCAAAGAGTTGCAAAAGAAACAAAGAGTATTATCCAATTCCATAAATCCCAACAAGCAAACCACTGATACATCATTCAGTAACTCCTATTCCGGACATATCCGGAGTTACTTTTCACCCCAGCAAACGGATTGCAGGAACCATGTCGCTTGCTCGCTCTTCAAACCCTGCCGTTCCAATACCGAAGGCAATTCATGATAACTCTTCCAGAAATCAGCAATCAAAGCGGGCATTTCAGACGGAGCATACATCACAGCCTCATTCAGACTTCCCATTTTGCCGAACTCTTCTTTAAAGACAATATACGAATTACGATACTTCAGTTGTTCCATAGACCGGGCTATTCTTTTGGATGCCCCTAAAAGTCCGTTCATATCCACTTTCCCAGACGGATAAATGATCTTAATCACTTTTTCCTGGTTACAAGGCAATTCCGGCAAATCTACCAGTAATGCAAAGTCTTCAGCCGAATATCTGTATTCTGCCGGAACTCCATTTACCGTGACGGACTGGGGAAGCAGAGATGAAAGCACTTTCACCGTGAACGGACGGGCAAGAGGCATTTCTTTATAGCCACCTTCGCGCTTGCCGATAACAATCGTTTGCTCATTACCACTACGGGCAGAAGTCAGCTTAGTCACGGCATACTCGGATGCATAATTCTTATCATTTCCGTTATCTTCATACAAATTAAACGCCGCTGTACCGCTTCCACCGGGAAACACCGTCACCGCTATTTCTTCGTCATTATTGTTAAGGTTCATCACATTCTCCAAATACAAAGGAAGTATGGCACCCGCCTTTACATAAATTGGATATTCATCAATGGCGAAAGAGCGTTCTACAATCCGGTTACCTTCCAGTAAAGCTCCCGTATGCCATTCGTACCATTCTCCTTCCGGCAACCATACACGTACCTGTGCATAACCATCCTTGGCTGGAGTAGTGACCGGTGCAACCAGAACGTCATCTCCAAACATATACTCATTGCCAAAGTCGTAAGCTTCTTTGTTCTCCGGATAATCATAATACATCGGACGACAAAGAGACAATCCGTCGTCATACCCCTTACGAGCCATGGTATAGATATAAGGAGCCATCACATAGCGTTGGCGAATCGTTTCACGGATGATATCACAATATTCCTTGTCGAACACCCAAGGTTCTTTATTCAGCTTAGCCCCTTTCTGGGAGTGGGTACGCATAATCGGGCTTAATGCTCCGAATTGTAGCCAGCGGGTATACATTTCGGGATCTATCTGGCTACCGATATGCCCACCCAGGTCATGACTCCAATAGCCGTACAACACGTTGGAAGCTGTAGAATTGAAATAGGGTTGGAAATCAAGTGATTTCCATGAAATCACAGCATCACCCGAGAACCCTACCTGATAACGATGATTTCCCAATCCTCCCCAGCGGTGGTAAAGCATCGGACGTGTCTTCCGACGTTGCTCCATATCGCTGAAAAATGCATAGTTAATCCACCAGGTATTACTTAGATTCTTCATCTTTGAGTCGAACATTCCCTGCTGCCAGTCCAGCCACCAGAAGTCCACTCCGTCTTTTTCCATCGGAGCCAGGATATTCTTGAACATATTCTTCATGAACTTCTTATCTGAATTTATCCAAGGGATCGTCTGCTTTGTAGCCGGGTCTACACCCATGTCCTTAGCCATCTCCGGATATTTCTCTTCATAAGCGGCCACTCCGTCTGCCGGATGCAGGTTAAGTGTCACTTTCACGTTATTCTGTTTCAGGTATTTCAAGAAACCCTGAGGATTCGGAAATAAGTCCC
The DNA here is from genome assembly GCF_000526555.1 of Bacteroides sp. 14(A). Lineage (NCBI taxonomy): Bacteria > Pseudomonadati > Bacteroidota > Bacteroidia > Bacteroidales > Bacteroidaceae > Bacteroides > Bacteroides sp. 14(A). Next base: position 491,731 of record NZ_JAGH01000002.1, read on the forward strand.
TGTTCCAGGTCCAGCCTGTCCAGCCCCCCTTACCTTTCTCGGTATAATGCCAGTCCATATCTACCACTAACACGTCCAAAGGTATCTGATAAGTATGAAAATTATCAATCAGATTACGAAACTCTTTGTCAGAATACAGCCAATAACGCGACCACCAATAGCCAAATGCGTAACGGGGAGGCAACGGCATCTTACCAGCAAAAAGAGTATAGTCTTTCAAAGCCTGCTTATAGTCATGTCCGTAAGCCATGAAGTACCAGTCTTGCCCTTCATTAGCGGGGCGTTCCTTAGCCCAGTCCCAGTCCGGATCATTATCAAACAAAAGTCCGCGGGAATCGTCAATGAGCGACCAGCCATCAGTTGCCAACAGGCCGTCTTCCAGTTTCAGTTTATCCCCTTTCTTCGTATCAGACACCCAAGTTTGAGTCTGTGTATCACCGTCCATCCCATCAAGAGTGCGATATGTACCTTTCAGATTGCCTTTCTGTTGCATTCCAGGCTTCCAGGTGAAGGGGAATGCCCCCTTTACAGCTTCGATTATCAGATTATTGTTCGTAAACCGCCCACTGTCTTTTTTATAACGCATTTTCATCTTGGAGGTGGTTATTTCAATCCATGCCCCCCTTGTCTTCAGTTTGTAATCAACCTGCGGATATAAACGGTCTACTGCAATAAAAGACTTGTCGTCTACAAATTTTCCATCCGGAGCATACTCCAAACGGAGCGTTCCATCCGATATGACCGTAAACCGTACATTGTTATCAGTATAAGCAATATTCTGCTGTTCACCCTGCGCTCGCAGTGACAACAGGACACCCTGCAAAATGCAAAGGATAAGTATCAACTTCTTCATCATGGTACTATTGATTTTAAATGGTTTCTGAATTCGATATCTCTTTACGTAACATTAGACTATATGTAATATAACGACAACAAAAATAGGGAATTATATCAGTCTGACACCTTAAAAACGATTCAATAAATAGAAGATTCGTATCAAAACAAAAGATGTAGGATTCTATCGAATCCTACATCTTCCATTTAAGCAATTATATAGCAATACTTTTTAAGAATTTCCTGCTATTCAAGCAAGGAAGCAATTCTATTCACCGTTCACAATGGCTTTTATTTAGCAACCTCTTGTTCATTTCTGGTAGGTTGCGGTCCCATATAGGAACGCTTCATACCGCCAAAGTCCAACACAACCTTTTGCAGAACTGTTCCTGCATCTCCACAGATGATTTTCACCGTATGCTTACCCGGTTTATCGATATGGAGAGTGGTCTTGTTGATTCTGCAATTCTTCAATACGCTTTCATACCAGATCTGGGCATATTCGAAAGAAGAAGTAGATGGGGTCATTACCGGACCTTCGTCTATACATACACCATATTTGGTTTCAACATTTGTTGCTTCATGTCCGGCATATCCTCTATCCTTGCTGATGGGGAATGTAGGCAGCACATACGTATAAACGTCTACTGATCCCTGCTCAAACGTATAGAAATCATATTCCAGGCGCGGTGTATTACGTCCTGCGGTACGTTGTGCCGGAGCGATAGGATTACCCAACTGTACAGCTGTATTCTCGCATCCCAGGTTCGGAATCATAATCATCTTAATGGCATCATTCTCCACTTTACGGTGGAAACTTGCCGCATCTATCGAAACATATCCGTTGTTTTCAACAAACAGCGTATCCATTTCGGCCAATGAAGGAGAAGTAGGATTAAAGACGGAGATATAGACACTTTCCTTCTCACCGCGATCAGAAGTGATATCCAGTGTTCCAAGTATTCTTTCACCGGCAGGAACCTTCGCCCAGTCGATAGAAACCTCGATACGCTCTTCAGTAGCAGTCTCTCCGGATTTCTTACTAACTAAAATCCAGTCATTTGTTACAGCAGCTTTCCATTTCAGCGGAGTAGCACCCTTGTTGAATACATCTACATAGTAAGACTGGCGCAAGTAAGTATTGAAACATGGCAATGAATGGAAACTCTGGAGACCTTTCAACACGGCCTCACCTTCGGCCATTACGCCTAAAGAAGCAGTAGGAGCCAATTCAACATCTCTCAATTTCGGAAGTTCAAAATAAGCAGCGGCAAATCCCTGTTTCATCGTCATTACATGATCCCACTTACCGCCAAGCAACGAGTTATAGCCCTTGGTAATTACTTCCAAACTGTCGTAACAGGCTTTCGCTGATTTTTCCAGTTCTTTGGTTGATGCTCTCTGCTGAATAGAATACCAGCGGTTTCTTTGTCCGTCCAGTATCATTCTGTTCAACAACTCGCACCCTTTCACCGGATAATACAGTGTCTGGTAGAAGCATGCTTTCTGTTTCTCGTCCGACATACTGTTCAAGATCTTCTCTACGGTGCTTCCAATACGACGGTATTCGCTCAAACGATTATCCACCTCACGATAGTTGGTAAGCGAAAAGTCCGTATCCGTATTCCGTTCTCTCCCGTGCTTATCAGTAGTCCATTGGTAGCCCCATCCCATAAATTCGGGTTTACGCGCGAAAGCCAGCTTATAGAAAGAATTAACCACATCCTGATATTCGTTGCGGTATTGGTCGCCCAACATACCACACAGCCATTCGGTACGGTAGTTAGCTGCCCTTTCAAAGTTGAAAGAATCAATATCGAAAGCCATCGTCAGGAAGTAATCAACAGCGAACTCACAGGATTTGATATCACCGGCATTCAGCAACCAGATGCGATCTGCCGTTGCATCATACGCTTTACGAAGTTCTTCATACATCAATGTAGGAGAAATCGTGTTCATCCAAAGATGATCGTGAGGCTTACCAAGATAAGAAGAATGGTAGTACACACCCGAACGGCCCGAACGCTTCTGTTCCTTCGGGCTGCTCAGACGTTTCATATAACCATAGTTATCATCCGGCCAGATGATTGTTACGTCATCCGGTAGTTCCAGACCTTCGTCATATACATCCAACACTTCTTTATAGGGAGTAAATGCTTGGGGAATCTCTTCACCCGGTTTACCAATGGCATCAATCAACATCTGTCTTTGTGCCATCAGAGCCTCCTGAAGCATATCTTTCCGGTCGCCCATATCATTGCTTGCATTCATGGCTCTGTCGTGCAGTCCGCGTAATGCCAGCGTATATACATTTTCAAAGGGAGCACATTCCTTCACGCGTGCATTCAGCACACTGTCTACGCCTTTTTTATTATTGATGTAGTCCCACTCACCCATTTTATCACGCTTCCATTCACTTGCCGTATTAAACAATAACGGTTCGCAATGAGAAGAACCCATGATGATGGCAAAGCGGTCTGCAACCACTCTGTTCTCGGGAATGCGGTGAAATGCCATAGACGCATCGTGCATGGCCGGACACAAATAGTTGGCCTGGAGGCGGAGTAACAGTTCGCAAACCTTAGCGTAAGTCCGGGGACCGAAGTTACCCACTTCTTTCTCGAAGTTTCTCTTCGACCAACGGTAGAGGCCCCAGTCTTCATCATTGATGAAAATGCCTCTGTACTTCACAGTAGGCTCTTTAGATATATATTTATCTACTTTCAGGTGTAACTGATCCTTCTTGACAATAGGAGCATCTGCCCACCAGTACCAGGGAGATACACCGATAGTTCTTGACACGGACAGCAATCCGTAAGCAGCACCTCTGCGGTCGCTACCCACAATAACCAATGCCTTGTCTACACCAGGAAGCGGATTACGAACGAGTTGCACCAGATAGCTTTCCCAACGATCCTTCAAAGGTTCCACGTCTAGTTTCTTCTTCGCAATCATCTGGTCAATCCATTCATTATGACCCAAGGTTCCGACAATGATACAATTCTTCTGAGGAGCTTCCTTGGTAGTAGCAACGCCCAGAATTTGTCCACTCACCTCTTTCACATCATTCGCAAATAGTCCCGCCGTTGTTTTTACAACTTCAAAATCTTGTGCGTCATAGTACACGCAGGCTTTATCCTTCTTGCCTACGAGACTAAATACGTTGGATCCGCTACTATTTTGCGATAGCGAAACCTGAGCCAGCGCCACTGAAGAACTCAGTAGCAGCATACCTCCTAATAAAACAGATTTAAAAATACTCATGGTTTATTTATTGATAATTTATAAGTTACTTCTCCATCAGGGCGACCACACACCAGAGGTAAGGTCCTTGCGCATGAAAATCACCAGTACGACGCGGACGGTCATAATAGTATTGCTTGTCGTTCTTCTTATTGGTACCTACGCAGATTTCTCTCACCTGATTCTTTTCGGTAAGGTAAGTCACCAAAGCCATCCATGCCTTGCGGGCTGCCGGAGCATATTCTTTGGCATCCAGCCATCCGTTCTTTACCCCCGTAATAAAAGCGAAGGTAAACATGGCAGAACCCGATGTTTCAGTCCAGCATTCGGGATCATCGAGCAATTGATTCCACAGACCTTCCGGATTCTGATATTCCTTCAGACTTTTCATCATGGTCAGGTAGCCTTCCATGATGCGGGGACGGTCTTTGTGCTTCTTGGGCAAATAACGAAGCAATTCTGCCATACCTGCTGCCATCCATCCGTTTCCGCGCCCCCAATAGAAAGGTACGTCCGGTGCATGATAGAAGAGACCGTTGGGACGTTGCAATTCATCCAGATACATCACCATCTCTTTGGCTGCACGATCTATATATTTGCTATCATTGGTCACTTTGTAGGCATGTGTCTGTACAATGGTAATCATGTACATATCGTCAATCCAAAGACGTGTCTGCCATGAATAGCCCTTCTCTGCCCATTCCTTCTCACTTGGTTTGGCATCTTCGGGAACTTCCCATTGGGTATCGGCATAAGGCAATCCCAGTTCTTTGTAGCGTTCATCCTTCGTCACCCAATAAAGCTCCAGAGGCAAACTTCCGAACATATTCAGATCGACATGATTCTTGATGGGCAACAACTCCTTTTCGGTAGTAAACAGATGCTCAAATCTGGCTTGCAGAAGCTTGATGAGCGCTTTGTCTTTGGCTGCCGCCGCATATTTAAGAGAACCGTTCCAATAGAAGGTTTCAGGATAACCAATCCATTTTCCGGCATGCAATGCATGTTTCTCGGTTACAAAACGGTAGGCAATACGTCTGCCGATTTCATCGGGAGTATACCCTTCGGGAAAATTCTTCAGAAGACTAGTCTGGGCGATTAGCAACTGGAAAGATGATAATAAAAATAATAATGCGAATACTTTCTTGTACATAACAATTTGAATTCTATCTATTAAACATTACAATAATTTACTTTCTCTGGAATATCCGTTGATATTACTTCACTTTCAATAGTTTCTTGGTGTCGTCGCACACGGCTACCGCCACTTTGGAGTCTGCACAGCCGTAATAAAGATATAGCTTCTTCTTATAATAGGCCAATCCTTCGATAAACACGGTTCCGTCCTTATACTGCCCGCTCTTCTCAAAAGAAGCTTCAGGCATGAAGAAAGGCTTGTCTAAACGGCCCAATACTTTATAAGGATCTTTGGAATCAAACAGGAGCTGACCAGCGCAGTAAGCACCTGCCGGATAATTTGCATCGCCTCTCTTTTTATCATTCTTACCATTATACATCAATACGATGCCTTGTTTGGTACGAATAGCAGGAGGACCACATTCAGTCATCTGGCTGTCGAAGTATCCGTTACGCGGCCTGGCTATTTTCAACAACTCGTTGTTCTCATCCAGCACAGGATACCAGTCTGTAAGATTGTCGGAAGTAGCTGCATGCACAGCATATTCTCCCCAATACATGAAGTACTTACCATCTACTTTATCGATAACCAGTTTCCCACCTTTCACCTTGGTAAGCATGGAGGCTGACTTGGTAGCAATTCTGGCGAAACGCCCGTCATACGCTTTTTCAAAAGCAAGACCGTGCTTGGTCCAGTTCTTCAAGTCTCTGGAGGTAGCCACCGCAAGACGGGGGGTCTTCCGGTTCCACGCCGTATAAAGCATCACGTATAATCCGTCTTCGGTCATTGCCACTCGCGGATCTTCGCAACCACCCGGACACTCTATATTCTCAAAATCATCTCCACCGGGGAAAAGTACCGGGCTGTCGAATCTCTTTATAGTTACTCCATCCACGCTTTCAGCATACCCGATACGGGAAGTTCTCTTCCCGATGCCTTGTGCCGAGTTATCTTCAGCACGATAGAGCACGACAATCTTTCCATCTTTCACGGTGGCAGCAGGATTGAAAATATCACTTTCCTCCCACTTCACCTGTTCCTTGCGCATCGGACAATAGAAAGAAGTAGGCTGTGGAGTGAGTACAGGATTGACACCTTCAGGACGATGAAATGGGCCAATTACCCAGTTCTCCTGTTCTTTCTTATCGGTATCATCTGAAGAAGGCAGAGTAGAAAAACTACTCAATGACAGCACTCCTATCAAACCGACTATGAGTTTTAACTTCATCTTAATATCTATGTTTCGCATGGTTAAAATTATCGTTTTATTGACGAATATGTTTATAAATCTCGGTCAATACTTCCAATCGGGTTGTTTTTCCGGGAACAGCTCGGGGCTTAAACCCACATAATGTACTCCAGTCCTGCAACGTCTTTTCATCGACCGTTCCTTGCAAATCCGCATCCCATCCGGGCAAATACCCTCTCAATCCCATATATTGAGCCAAATGGAAACCAGTATTTTCCGGACGCAAGTCACGAAAGTAAATCAGCGTTGCTTTCTGGTCGATCAACAAATCCTGCAATATGGACATATCCACATCCTGAACAGCAACTTTACGGTCAATAGCCAGTGAAGCAGCGATACCTGCCGCCTGCCCCAATGCCATCCAACATGGCTCCATACGCAATGTGGAGAATCCGATATGCGAACCGGATACAGGTACAGGTAATAGCAGATTATCTACATTCCGGGGTAGAATCACGCCCAAAGGCACCGTATACACTGCTGTAGGGTAGCTGATGAATCCATCCAAATGTACTCTTCCGGCTTCCCGCTTTCTGGCAGCATGCGAATCGAGTGCATAATGGCTGGCTGTCACGCTACTGCCATGCAAAGGCGGGCGTTTGCCCGGTGCAGTGGGTAAAGCATCCTTAGCAGTAAAGAAGTAAACTCCTTCAAAGCGTCTTCCTTCACGCACATAGACCTGGCGGGGAAAATATTCATTATCCTGATATTCATCTTTAGCTAATCCCCATTCTAGCATTGCTTTACGGAAATGCTCCGGTAATTCCGGATCATTCTGGGCAAACCAGAATAAACCCAATGTATAATCTTTCAGACGTTTGGCAAACTTATCTCTCCACTCCCAGGAAGAAGTAGGCCAAGGCCAGTTCTCTTCCGGCAGATCAGTAGAGATAAATGCAGCATGCTGATTATTGCCATCTGTCTTCTGATTAGGCAGTTTCACGATACTGCTCAGTTTTCTGATTCCCCAACTGTCTCCTGGAAGTTTAGTCTGGTTACCGCCAGCGATATGACGACGGTTTTCTTCCATCATTTCATCAGTTACCTTCAGCATGGCCCGTTGAGTATTCTTTCCGGTCCATACATCTTCAATCAGTGAGACATATTCGTTCCTGTTATACGATGCCGGCTTCGGAAAGAGGACACGATTATCAGGATCATTAGTCAGGCAAAGGCGATAGTTATATGCCTGGACTGCATTATCAGACTCTCCTGTGCTACCACTGGCTGGCAGACTTTTCCAGTATTCATAGGTTCTTCCTGCTCCGGGTTCTCCGAATTCGGCTTTGCTTTCCCTGCCTACGCGGAAAGGCACACCTGCCGCAGCACCCAGATCACCTTCATAAGTGGCATCCACAAAGATGTCACCCTGATAAAGTTCTTTCTCTCCATTCTCACGATTCAGTATACAGATGCTTTCAATGCGCCCGTTTCTGAGAGTGATATTCTGATCTTCAGCATCGAACTGCCGCATAAGAAGCACGGTAATCTTATCCTTATGTTCGTTCAGCATATCCTGATAGATAGAGGCTGCAACAGACGGTTCGAAATGAAAGCCGTCACTGCAATCCTTCAGCTGCTGAGAGTTCTTTCCATACCGTTCTGTATAATATTGCTTGATTCTGGAAGTAAACTCCATGAACAGACCGGTAGTTGCCTCCCGGGTAGCAATATCAGTAGCTCCCAGTCCGTTGGCCGGAAGTCCTCCAATATGTTGGGTACGTTCCAATATAACCGAGGTCTTGCCTTGCCTGGCCGCTGCAATCGCCGCCATTATGCCACCGGGATTACCGCCTACCACCACAATATCAAAATGATTTTGAGCGGATATCCCCCAGCTGAGCAACAACAGAACAGTAAGAATATGGAATCTCTTCACGTTATTTTTTTATTTGAGTTTATACTTCTGAGTAGTTACATTCCAACCCTTCAATACCAGAACAGCTCCCTCAGTCAACTTTTCTTCCGCCGTTTCAATGGTGACAGTTTTCTTTTCACCCGGAACCAGAGAGAAAAAGTTATCCGAATAGAACGACGGGCGTATCGGACTCATTTTGGAATTGAGGAATTGCAACTGATTAAAGAAAGCGATACCACCGGAGGTATTCTTCAATGTAATGTCTACGAAATAGCGACCGTCTGCCTGACGCGCTTTATAGGAGAGCTTCACATTAGCCGCTTTCAGCTTACTCAAGTCTTCAAATCCTGAAGATGCAGGACCGGTCAGAGTCTTACTGCCTTCATACTTATCATTTGATCTCCAATAGAAGTTGGAAGAAACGTCTTTACCCTTCTCATCTTTCAGCACCAACTTGATAAAGTGAACCTGAGAGATGTTTTCAGGAAAACGGATGGTCAGTACATCATTGGCTACTCCATCTTCCGGAAGATTCACGGAAGCAGATTCTTCATATACCTTCCGGCTATTGATATCATATACCCGTGCTATCACTTTGTAATTATTAAAAGAGCGATAATAATCGTTCACCACAGATACTGTATTCTTCAGATAATCGAACTGGGCATGTAGTGGCTCCAATGAATTGGCTGTATGGTACAAAGAAGCAGTGGGTTCCAAAGACCAATCCCACATACGGGAAGATACCTGACGCATGGAGCAGTTATGATACCAAAACAAGAGTCCGGAACAGAAGCGATCACCATAATCCAACTTATTGTAATTCCACACTTCCCAGATACTCTTTGAGTTAATGGCACCCAACAGTTGTCCTTTCTGAGCAAACTCATCAATAGAGGATGACTTTCCATAGTTGTTCACCAAATCAGTATACATGGTAGTCATCAAGTGGAAACCATTTCCATCCAGGTAATCCCACACCTCTTTATTGATAGGCCAGAGATCTTTTTCGTCCATCATCTCACGAAGAATTTCCACTGTGGGAAGTGTAGGCGCACCATACTCCGGATTGAAACCATCGACACGGCTTCCACGTGGAGATGCCGTATTTTCATAATGCTGCATCGGATTCACCTGCTTATACGGACTTCCATCATGCACTCCGGCACATTCTGACTGCATCTGATATCCTCGCGTACCGTCCAGTTTGTTCAATAATTCAGGGGTACCTGTAACCTCGGTACTTTCATTAGAGGCTACATAATAAGCCAGAGAAGGATGATTGCGGATACGTTTCACAGTAGATGCCACATTATCCAGATAATTGCCCTTATCGTTCGGATGGCGTGTATCACCCGTCATCCAGAATTCCTGCCATACCAGCAGTCCCATCTCATCACACAACTGGAAGAAATAATCGGATTCGGCAATGCCACCTCCCCACATGCGTAAAAGATTGACACCCGACTGACGGCTATATCGCAGTTCGGCATACGTACGCTCGTCAGAAGTTCTCAACATAGCTTCCGGTATCCAGTTCGTTCCACGGATAAAGAGACGCTTGCCATTGACATAAAAGACACGTGACTTATCAGGCGTATTCGTATCGGAAGTAATCTCACGAATACCGAATTTTGTTTTAACCGAGTCGCAAACTACTCCATCGATGGATACGGTCATTTTCAACTCATACAGGTTTTGAGGACCTTTGTTCACAGGCCACCACAAACGAGGAGAGTTAATCACTAATTGAGGAAATTCATCCGGAGAAAAAGACAAGATTTTCTCTTCTCCACGCAAAACTTTAAGCTTTTTCTCGAAAGTTATATTTTCACCTGTAATCTCACCTCTTACCGTACAATTAATTCCGCTAAATCCGGTAGTAGGATTTACAACTTCCACAGAAATGAACTCACGTGCCTGGTCATAACCAGGTTTACGCAGTTCGGATTTCACAAAAGGATGACGTAACGCTACTTTACCGGTAGCATAGAGAGAGATGTTTTTCCAGATCCCCGTATTACGGTCACGGATACCATCCATGAAAGTAAAATCCCAGCCTACGGTCATCAGCATAGTAGTGTTCAATCCGATATTTCCGTTTCCACCATTGTGGAACTCACCCACTGCACCCCAGGACTTGGGTTTGGCACTGCCGGGGACATCAACCGGATATACTTTTATAGCCAATGCGTTAGCCTTATCTATCTTCACAAAGTCAGTCACGTCAATATAATCCTGCATAAACATACCTTTAATAGTACTGAGCAGGTTTCCATTCACCCATACTTCGGCACGATAGTTGATACCATCCACTTGCAACCAGACATGTTTTCCTTCAAATGATTTGGGAACTGTAAATTCAGTCCGGAACCAGTAGGTATAAAAGTCACGACCGGTTTCAGAGATATCCGGTATTAATTTGGATTCGATCTTATTGTTGATTCCGTAATAAGGTTCCGGATATTTCCGGTTATGTACCAATGAATTCAGAACTGTACCGGGCACAATGGCAGGCAACCAGTTCGCGGTCGGGTAATCTGACAATGAAACCTTTTCTCCAGGATCTGCTACATCTCCTGCCTTTATCATTTTCCACTGATAGTCTCCATTATGGGTAATTTCCGAGTCGAGCCAGAGGCGTTCAGAGTCTCTGACATCATTTACTTTGGTTTGTCCGGTTACTACTGTCGAATAGGAAAACAACAGTACAACAAAGGTAAGGGCCTTCACCCAACTGCTTATGTTCATCTTATAAGTATAAATAGATTTTCGATATGAGATTATTAAAGTAATGCTATCTTATTCCTCCAGAAGTGCAACGGCACACCAGAGGTAAGGAGCTTGTCCATGATAATCACCTACATTTTGTTTGCGATCATAGTAATACTGTTTGTCGTTCTTCTTATTGGTACCTTCGCAAACAGATTTCACATTATCATTTTCATCTATGTATTTCACCATAGCCATCCATGCTTTGCGGGCAGCGGGTGCATATTCCTTGGCATCCAACCAGCCATTCTTCACTCCTTTAATGAAAGCAAAGGTAAACATGGCAGATCCTGAAGTTTCGAGCCAACAATCGGGATGATCCAGCAACTGATGCCACAAACCGTTTGAAGACTGATATTTCTTCAGGCTTTTCATCATGGTACGGTAACCGTGCAGAATACGTGGACGATATTCACTGTCTTCGGGCAAGCTGCTCAACAATTCAGCCATACCGGCAGCCATCCATCCATTACCTCTTCCCCAATAGAAAGGAACATCCGGAGCATGATAGAAAAGACCATTCGGACATTGCAGTTCGTCCAGATACATCACCATCTCTCTTGCAGCACGGTCTATATATTTACGATCACCGGTAACTCTGTAAGCCTGAGTCTGCACAATAGTAATCATGTACATATCGTCAATCCACAAACGGGTCTGCCAGGAATAACCTTTCTGGTCCCATTCTCTTTCTTTCGGTTTGGCGTTTGCAGGGAGTTGCCATTGAGTATCGGCATAAGGAAGACCCAGATCCAGATAGCGTTGATCCTTTGTAATCTTATACAGTTCCAAAGGCAAGCTACCGAACATATTTACATCCACATGATTCATGATAGGCAATAAGGCCTTTTCTGTTGTGAACAGAAGCTCAAATCTGTTCTGCAAAAGCTTCACAAGCTCTTGATCATTGGTAAGTGCAGCAAACTTTAGCCCTCCATTCCAGGTAAAAGTCTCCGGATAACTAATCCACTTTCCAATATGAAGCATATGCTTTCCATCTACAAAATGATATGCAAGACGTTTACCGACTTCTTTAGGGGTATATCCCTCGGGAAAATCGGTCAATAAACTTGTTTGAGCGAATACGAACTGAAAAGGAAGTAAAAACAGCAATAATAACGACTTCTTACACATAAGGTTAATTCTTTATTTATTAGACATTAAGAAACACATAATTGTTATCATGGTATAATCTCTTATGAGACGGTTACAAAGATAGCGCACAGTATCTTCTCAATACGAAATAAGCATTCCAATAAATAGAAAAAACATCTCAAAATCGCATAAAAGCCACAATTTTATTCCAAATAAAGCCACTAAATATCAGTCATCAATGAATTTGTTCACTCCGTCATCCTGAGCTTACTGAAAAATCCCATTTCTTTGCACAAGTTGCTTCTTACTTACTTTAGCCGGAGCGTCCGGAACATTCGGTACATGAGTTTAAACTTTCCCGGCAATCAGTTGTATAGACAGAACGTGCAGCATCTATATATCGGACGTATTGCATCTATATATCCAATGTGTTGCATCTATATATCCAATACGTTGTATCTATATATCCAACGCCACCGACATATAGATGCAAAACGAACAGAAAAAAGAAAGACGTTCAAGACTTCCAATGCCGATGATTTAACTCATACACCGGAAATTCCAGATGCTCCCCCTTTAGCCGGCAAAATCCTTCGGAAGTACCCCGAATTGCTTCAGGAAGCATTTAGAGAAATAAGAAGAAGAATTGAACCCGACCATATAACAGATTTCATTGATACGGCTCTCACCTTCTTTCAATAATTGGGCGGCACGCTTCAAACGTTCTATGCGTAAATACTCATTGGGACTCAAGTCTAATACTCCCTTCATCTTACGATAGAAACTGGAACGGCTCATATTCAGGCTCTCTGCCATATCATCCATACTGAATTCCTGGTTTGACAGGTTAGAAAGAATTATTTCGTTCAGCTTCTTGATAAATTCTTCATCAGCCTTAGTCAATGCCATTGTATTGACCGCAACAAAAGGAGATTTAGCAAAATCCCTGCGAAGTTTCTCCCGGTTATTTATCAGATTGGAAACCACAGCCAGGAGATATTCCGGTGAAAAAGGCTTTTCAATATAAGAGTCCGCTCCCAGTTCCATTCCTTCAATCTTAGACTGGATATTTGTCTTTGCAGTTAAAAGTATAATAGGAATATGGCTATAACCTACATTCGATTTTATAGTCTTGCAAAGTTCAAAACCATCCATCAATGGCATAACGACATCACTCACCACCAGATTTACGAAATTACTATCCAAAGCTTCCAAAGCCTCTTTACCATTGGTAGCGGTGATTACAGCATATTGAGACGATAACTGACGTTCGATGAAAGCGAGCATTTCCGGATTGTCTTCTACAACCAAAACCATATGTTTGCTTTCTTTCGAATGTTTCCCTTCCAATTTATCATCCGGATAGGATTCACCGGATGTTTCCGCTTGCAACTCTGCATCTTTATTCTCTACATCAGAATCCAGAGCTATGACCATATCCTGGGTGATAGGAAGTGTCAAGCGGAAAATGTTCGCTTCTTCTCCCTGAACCATGACCAAAGTGCCACGATGGAGCTCTGCCAACGAACGGGAAAGAGCCAAACCAATACCCGCACCTGTAGTAACCTTTCCCTCTTCTTTTTGGCTAAAACGAACAAAAGGCTGAAAGATCTCCTCTTTCATCTCATCAGGAATGATTACTCCGTCGTTCTTAGTCACCACATAGAAAGCCTGCTTTTCCTGATCTACTTCCAGCTTTATATGCATATAACTATCAGCATACTTCATCCCATTATTTAAAAGATTACTTATAATCTTCGTAAAAGCTTCACGGTTGACATGCGCACAGAAGTTTTCATCCGGCAACTCCAATGTAAAGTCGAGACCTTTCTGGCGCGAAAGGGAACTAAATCGCATATAAGTCTCTCTCAAAACATTAGTAATATCACATTTGGTAAAGTTCAGACTGTATCCCTGACTCTCTACCTTTCTGAAATCCAGAAGTTGATTCGTCAGGTTCAGCAACCTTTCCGTATTATGCTGCATGATGTTCAGATCTTCATGAGTTTCCGGGTCCAGATGCTTTTTCAGAATGATATTCTCCAAAGGTCCTTTTATCAATGTCAGCGGAGTGCGGATTTCATGTGCTACGTTCGTAAAGAAATCTATCTTGGCATTATAAATCTCACGTTCTTTCTCCTGTTCGAACTTCTCAAGCTGGCGGCGGTGCTGCCTGCTGCTACGTTGCTTGAAATACCAGAAAGTATATACAAAGCAAACAATAAACAACAATAAATAAATGCAATAAGCCCAGATGGAAAGATAAAAAGGAGGACGGATATGGATATATAACAACTGTTCTTCGGGTCCCCAAATACCATCACTATTGGACGCTTTCACACGAAACTGATAATCGCCATGCCACAGATTGGAATAAGTCACAATAGGGCTTTCCCCCACAGTTATCCAGTCCTTATCAAAGCCATCCAATCTGTACATCAATTTATTCATTTTCGGCACCTGATAACCCAAGGCTGCAATACGGAAGGAAAATGAGTTCTGATTAGCCTGAAGGGTAATACTGTCCGAGAAAGTAATGCTCTTATCAAGAGGAGTATTTTCTTCATCGGCACGAACTTCTTTATTAAACAGCATAAAATCGGTAATCACCACCGGCGGCAGGTTCTTATTCTCTGTAAATGTCTTAGGATTAAATACAATAAAGCCATCAATACTACCCAGATAAATGTTACCGGCTTCATCCTTATAGCTGGAACGGTAGTTAAATTGATCACCAAGCAATCCATTGGCCGTAGTATATCCCTTCACCTGTTTAGTTACAGGATTAAAACGTACCAACCCACTATTCGTAGTCAACCAGAACAGACCCTCCGCGTCTTCTACAATCTGGTAAACGACATCATTAGGCAATCCGTTGGATGAATTATAGCTGGTAAAAGTCTCCGTTTCAGGATGAAACAGACAGAAACCACCTCCTTGCGTAGTCAGCCAGATCTGGCGATGGGAGTCTTCAAAAATACTCAAAACCTTATCATAAGGAAGGCTCTCTTGATTACCCTCATTGTGCACATAGTTTTTCCATCTCTTTTCATTCACATTATAGCAATAAGCGCCATTCGCATAGGTTGCCAGCCACAAGTTACCGCCCGAATCCTCCTTTATATCATATACAAACCTGCCGGCCAGTTCTGTAATCCTTTCAAAGTCATCCGTTTGTCCATTGTATTTTAACAGACCGAACATCGTTCCCAAATAAATATCACCAGTCGTTGTTCTGCAAATAGCAAAGATACTGTTATCAATTAATGAACGTGGAGAACCATTTTTCTGGTAGGTTTTCAGGATATTACCGGTATTAGTATCTACAATTTTCAAACCTTTAGAGAAAGTTCCAACCCACAACTTATCACCCACCATACAGAGCCCATGAATATTCGTAAACCCGGAACTGGGTGCAAAGAATGAGAAGGTCTTGCTGCTCGGATCAAAACGGTTCAAACCACCATCTTCGGTGCCAATCCATAATATGCCCTTATTATCCTGACAAAACTCACGAACCCGTTTGCCTTGCAAATTATTGTCCCCATCTTTCGGATAATACTTCTCAAAATAAGTATAGGATTTCGGATAATAATCTACTCCCCCAAAATATGAACCTACCCAGATGCCACTTTCACGATCCTCACACAACGAATAAACGGCATTATCGGACAACGAATAAGGATCATCCTTAGAACTATGCAAATGCACATACTTGTCCGTACGAAGATTGTAGATATAAACTCCCGATTCAGCTCCTATCCACAGTTCATTATCCGAATTTACCAACAGGTCACGACTATATACCATTTCACCGGTTTCATCCATCAACAGCAAATTTCTCAGGTTACCGGAAGTCAGATTCAACTCCTGCACTCCCTTTCTTATGGAACTTATATAGATGCAATTATATGCTCCCGGAACTATCTTCATGATAACATCATCCTTAAAAACCTCATCACTATCCTTCGGGGAAAGATAAGGGTGAAGCGTTTTTAAATTATCCTTGGAATAGAACAGGCCATTGCCATAAAATCCTACCCAGATTGTTCCACTATTATCAAAAGCAACGCTCTGTACATTGGCTGAGAACTCATTCAATGTATAATTATGAAGTTGGCCTTTTTGCGGCTCATAACAGAAGAGTCCCTGTGTTTCAACCGCTATCCATACCCGGCCCTGTTTATCTCCCGAAATAGCGGAAACAGTCCGTTCTATCTTTGTATTCTCCCCACTCAGACGGTCAAATGGAATAAAAATCTCCTGGTCAGAATAATAAATATACACCCCGGCATCTGTACCAACCCAGATATTCCCTTTATTGTCCTGATAAAGACAAGTCACGAAATTGTTTCCCAAACTATGATTATCAGTCATATCACGTTTAAAGTTCCGGAATGACATCCCATCGTATCGGCTCAGTCCACCCTTGGTACCAAACCACATAAATCCCTTCTTGTCCTGTATAATAGCATTGACTGTAGTCTGGGATAACCCATCCTGAATGCTGAGATTTTTGAAATAGTAATGTTCATCTGCTGCTTGTGCCCAGCAAATGATATAGCAAAGAAAACTAATAAGGGCTATTATTCTTTTCTTCATTTTCGTGCTTTTTATAGATTCATACGTCAAATATAGCCCAATTTGACGATAAACAATAAAAGAAACATTTCAATAAATAGAAATATCGTCCCTTTAAGATTCAAGAAAATCAATCAAACAACGGTTTATAACAGAACTTCGATAAAAATAGCCCTTTTCATCGAAGTTCTGTGACTCAAAACAAGCGTCATTTCACAAGTTTAGGGGTTATATACTCTTCACTAATTCTCATGCGGTCCACTCCACCGACATTTTCAAACGAAACTTCTCCGATGTACATGGCACGCGGATGAATGTTATCCTTATCTTTATGAGCATGATAGACTATGCGAAGCTTGCCGGCTTTATCCGTAAACATAGCACTATGCCCCACTCCAACCAGCTTACCGGGCTTTTGCAATAAAGGGTTTTCATCATACTTCGTCCATGTACCCATCAGATCGGTAGCCGTAGCACAGCCTACACCATAAAATGGACTTTCATAACTGTTAGCAGAATAAGACATATAATAAATTCCATTATGCTTAAGAATATAGGAACCTTCATTCACGCGAGGCCAGACTTTCTCCCATTCCTGAGTTACATGGAGGCAAGGATGCATTGTCTCTTTCTTGATAGTAATCAAATCCTTTTCCAACTCCGCTATCCAAATGTTGTTACCGTCATTGAAACGTACAAAGGATAAATAAGGCGTACCGTTATCATCTATAAACAGAGAATTGTCAATACACTTCTCATCAGCAATCATCGGCTCCTTCTTATCCTGAACAAACGGTCCCGTGGGAGAGTCCGCAACCGCTACACAGATATGTTCATCTGCCGAATAATACATATAGAATTTCCCATTTACAAAATAAATCTCAGGAGCCCAGAACCAACGGTCCGCCCAGGAATCTTCCTTATTCAATGCCAACCCTCCATACTTCCAGGTCAGCAAGTCATCGGAGGTATAAAATTCAATTCCTTTATTCGAATGCGTACCATAGGCATAGTATACTCCATCGTGCAGCAAAATGAACGGATCACCCAAAGGCACAGGTGTTTCAGTGGTATTGACAACAGCATTGTCAGCACTCTTTTTAGAGGAACATTGGCAAGATGCCAATGTTCCAAACATAAACAAACAGACAAGAAATAAATTCTTTTTCATACAATTCTATTTCGATAATACTCTATTGACACAACCTGAATACATGCTTCATTAGTCAGTAAAATGATAGTTATAAGGGTTCCGCTTAAAATGATAACGATGTCTTGGTAATGGCAACGGGTCCTGCAAACGCAATTCCCAGGCCAACAATTTTGTCAGCAACTCGCTCTGCTTATCTATCAACTTGGGATTTCCAAATAAATTATTAATTTCATACGGATCTTTCTTCAAATTGTACAGTTCCCCTTTTCCATAACTATTCATAATCAGTTTCCAGTCACCCATACGTACCATTCGGGAGGTTCCACTTTGAGTCCATGTATTCAATTCGTCAAAATGAGCCACCTTATTGGGTCCCAGCGCACCTTCCTGCTCAAAAGTCAAGCTATCGTCCAAAGGAACATCTTCTCCGCCAAAACCTAACTGTACAACAACGCTTGAGAACTCTTCTTTCGGATATTCTTTACCCGTCAACATAGGCCACAAACTCCGTCCCTGAACACCTACCGGTATTGAATCACCTATCGCAGTGCAGAAAGTAGGGAAAAGATCGGCCAACGAAACATGCGCATCTATAGCTTTAGGCTGCTTCTTTATCTGATAGCCTGCCCAAACCATCGGTATTCTGGTTAGAGACTCAGACAAGCCTACTCCCTTACGAATTAGTCCGTATTCACCGCAATAATCTCCATGATCGGACAGAACAACGATGATAGTTTTCTCGAATAGTCCCTTTTCCTTCAGCTCCTCAACCAAGCGTTTGATCTGATCATCAATGAGACGAATCATCCCCATATAATTTCCACGCAACCGAGGCAGGTCTCTTTCAAGATCAGGACAAGAAGCGTCTTCCAGTTCCGCCAGAATCTGATACTTTTCTCCCTTCTTCAATACATCCTTACGTGAAGTCTTCACAGCCGGAATCTTATCCGGTGCAAACATTGAATAATAAGGTTCACAAACCTGATACGGATTATGCGGTTCAGGGAATGAAACCCATACAAAGAACGGATTGTCCTTCTGGCTATCTATCCACTCTATAGCCTCATCCACAATTCTCGTAGGTTGCTGATCTTTCAAAGGTATAGGCGAAGGTTCCAGATACTGCCCGACTGCCTCTTTAAAGAATTTGGAAATAGCACGCTCTCCTTCCGTCACCGGTTTATTCTTCCCCCAGTGAGAATATTCAGACCAGAAATCCATATCCTTTGAGTTCAGATAAGCATGATTCTTACCTACTAAAGCTGTTTTATAATGATTCTCCTTCAGAACGGTTACCAAGTCTTTCGCATAATTAATGTCACGCACATTGTGATTGGTACGTACATGAGTTGCAGTTGGAAAACGACCGGTAAACATGGAACAACGTGCAGGAGTACTGGCCGGCATAACCGTATACGCTTTATCGAACCAAGCGTTCTGATGTGCCAATTCATCGACAAATGGAGTAATATCCATAGGAAAACCTTCACGTCCACACAAATCGGCACGTTGCTGGTCCGTCATTATCACTACGATATTAGGTTTATCTGTCTGTGCAAACAAAGACAAACCTATTCCCTGGAGAACGATTCCTGAGAAAAGATGTTTTCTAAAATTCATAACTATCTGATTTTAATTAATAACCATATAAAAAACGACACATACTCCATAACCCCTATAAAGAGATTATGAAGTATGCAGAGACTCAATCACATCAATCCCAACCCGGATTCTGCACCATATTAGGATTCATTTGCATTTCTCTCGCCGGTATCGGAAGACTCCAGTAATGATCTCCTCCCCAGGCATAATTATTAGTTCTGGTTCCCCATATCTGAGTCATACCATTCATCTTGCCTTCTTTGTCCTTATAGAACTTCAGATCTTTCCAGGTTCTCCAGCGAATCTCATCGAAATAAATCACGTCTTCACCTATTAATTCCCAATGGCGTTCGTTCATGATACGCTGGTGCATATCTGTTTTTCCTGTAACCTGAGTAAATTCGTTGGTTCCCAGTAATTGGGCTCCTGCCCTTTCGCGCACCTCATTCACTTTGCTTATGGCTCCGGGAAGATCATTCAACTCATTCAATGCCTCCGCCCAATTCAACAGAACATCCGCATAACGGATAAACGGCAAATCCAATTCAGAATATATGTTCGGTAACTCTAATCCTTCACCCACAAACTTACGATTTAAGTAATAGAACTTCAAACTTGTATCTGTTTTCAAATCCCCATATGTGGTATAAGAACGGAAAGGATAACGCATCACATACTCTTTAGGAGTTCCTTCAACCCCACCAAGAAAAGAGGCATAAGGGGTTATAACGGACATTGCCATTCTCGGATCACGGTTTTCATAGGCTTTTTTAATCCTCTCCTCGTTACCGGAAGCATCATATTTGGACATATCAGCCCCCGCAGCTACTGCGTTCTTTCTTTCAGTCTCCGTGATGTTATTCCGCAGGAAATACACCATACGCTTATCAATGCCCATATCATTATATCCGGGGATAATGTCATCCCAATTGAACTTACTACCGTCTCTATTTTCGTAAGACTCGGCAAACTGCGGGTTTATAATATAATTATTCCACCCTAATCCATTGCCTGAAGGGTCGGGCGGCAAGCATCTGTTACCGAAACCTCTGTTCTTCTTCTGCGTATAATCCGGATGATCCAGACATTGCAAAGAGAATATCATTTCATCGCAACGCTCATTTTCCACCTTAAACAGTTTCTTGTATGACTCCTCACCCGCACCTTTATAGAGCGTGTATCCACAATCCTTTACTGCCTGAAAATCATCAGCCGCCTTTTTCCATTCTTTCATCCACAGATATACCTTGCCTCTTAAAGCATAGGCTGCACCTTTTGTAATATGCCCGTAATTGGCATCATCCGAACTGTATTTATCCGGCAAATCCGGATTATTGATACAGGAAGTCAGATCATCCACTATATATCCCCAGACTTCATCCTGAGTGGAACGTGCCAGTTTTGCCTCATCAATATCCTTAATCGGATCTTTATAGTAAGGAACTCCATTATACAAGATATTCAGCCTGTAATACCACCAGCAACGCAGAAACATACATTCTGAAATATAGCGGCTTCTTTTAGTCTCATCAAATCCCTCGACCGTGGGCAGATTGCCAATCACATCATTTGCCTTGATAATTCCCTTATAGAATCTTTGCCAGGGAGCAGAACTCCCTTTAACAGAACTCGGAGAATTTGTCGCAAATAAGAAATTGAAAGTAGGAGCTATACCTATACCGTAATCCATAGTACTGGACCATATATCAAACCACCCGTTGGCAACATCGCTATAATCCACATACAATTGATTATACACACCCGCTATCGTCTGTTCCGCCAAGGTAGGAGTCGACCATACATTCCCTTCCGCCGGCTTTCCATTGGGTGACAAATCCATATCTACGCAACCTGCGGTTGACATTCCCACAAGGACCACTGCGGCCATCGTTTTCATCAGATTTCTTCCTTTGTTTATATTTATCTTGTTCATACCATTTAATTTTAGAAAGTAACATTTACACCAAAAGCATATTGTCTCATAGGAGCATAGCCCACTCCACTCATCATTTCAGGATCAATACCTTTGAACTTAGTAATCGTCAACAGATTCTCTCCCGAAACATAGACACGCACATTTTGCATGCACACCTTCTGTACCCAATCTTTGGGGAGCGTGTAGCCGACTGTCAGATTCTTCAGTTTCAGATAATTGCCATTATGTAGAATATGCTGGCCGGAAACACTTACCTGAGCTGCTTTATCCATGGTGAGACGGGGATTTGCCGAAGTAAGATTTGTCCGCGGGTCATTCGGATTCTCAGGATCGTAAAAGTAATGGTCATAAGCTACATCTTTACCCATTCCATACCCAAACCAGGTTATACTACTATTCTCACCAGACTGATACCAGTTGATTTTGAATCCGGCAGCACCAGCCCAGTTCATAGAGAAGTCAATGCCTTTCCATGACAGGTTTGTCTGGAAGCCGAAGTAATACTTCGGTGTTTTAGAATAACCCTGGAAATCCTTGTCATCGTCGTCACCATAAATGCCATCTCCATCCAAGTCTGCATAAATGATATCACCATACCAGATATTACTCTTGCCGATTCCCTGTTTCGGATAGAACTTATATCCGGCATCCGTCATGGCCTGCAACCATTTCATATCATCTTCCGTACGGATCATTCCGTCAGAAGGCCCTCCTTTCGGATTTACCGTACCATCGGCATTAAAATAGTTTCTATTGCCTTTATATACGTTCAGCACATAAAATTCATTGATCATGTGCCCTTCCAAAACACGCTGCAAGTCTCCTGTTGAAACCTCACCCAAATTGGTATAATAAGTGGAACTACCATCCGCATTCTGCTGCCATCCGCGGACAAGTTCTCCTTTGTATTTGGTTACTTCATTCTTGTTGTAAGAGAAGTTTCCGGATATGCCGTACGAGACAGAACCGATCCGATCATTCCAACCTAAGGTTATTTCAAGTCCCTTATTAGTAACCTCTGCAATATTCTGTCGGGGAGAACTGAACCCAGACAAAGTAGGTGACAAAGTTGGATTATACAAGATACCGTCCGTCAACTTATTATAAACCTCCACTGTTCCACTCAAACGGTTTTTCAGCATAGAGAAGTCGATACCCAGGTTGGTAACCGTAGTTGTCTCCCATTCCAGGTTATAGTTGGAAAAACTTCCCATGCCCAGTCCGGGAACCTCCTTGTTGCCAAAAGCATAATGGGGAGCCGTAGCATAAACAGCCTGCCATTCATAGTTACCGATTGAGTTATTTCCGAGTTGTCCCCAGGAAACACGTAGTTTCAGGTTGTCGAGCCAATTCATCTTCTTCATGAATTTCTCTTCCGACAAACGCCACCCTGCCGAAAAGGATGGGAATATACCCCAGCGGTTCTCCGGAGAAAAACGGGAGGAACCGTCATAACGGACATTCGCCTCAAATAAGTAACGGGAATCATACGTATAAGTAACACGACCAAAGACAGAACGAGATGAAAACTCTGTAGTGCTTCCATCGATATAATCAGGCTCCGTCAATGCGTCAAAATCTGTAAGACTGGTATCAAGCATCCCTTTCTTACTAATGTCGGTAGTACGTGCCCATTTGCGGAATTCCTCATAGCCCACTAAGGCTGCCACATCGTGTTTACCTTTGAAAATCTGTCCCCAGTTTAAGGTGGTAGTATTTTTCCAGCTCTGATTTCCATCAATATAATATTTCACAGGGTACTCCGCAAGCAATTCGGAAGTAGGAGGAACATTCATAGTTTCTCCACGTTGGAATGAAAATCTTTCCTGATAATCGGAATAATGCCACAGATTCTCCTGCCGATAATGATCGTAGTAGAAGTTAGAAGTCAAATGGAAGTTCTTAAGGAAATCAATCTTAATATAAGGATTCACAAAGAATTTCGTTGTTTTATAAAAGCCTCCCGCACTATTCAGATAATAGGCCGGATTGTTAACTACCGGATCTTCTTCGAGGGCTTCGGGAGCTCCATATTTCCCATCGTAATACGGATAGGTTCCCGGTGTACTTTTCTGCATTTGCAAACCATTCAGATTATCAACATTATTTCTTTCCTGATCTACATGATAACCCCATGCATTCAGCCCCACAGCCAAGAAACTGGCAACCTGTGACTCCAGATTACTGCGCATATAATATTTCTTCATTCCTGAATTCACCACCAGACCGGGATTATCCACATACGTAGCATTCAGGCTATACCGGGTTCTCTTTTCCGCACCGGTAAGCGTAATAGAATGTTCTTGCATCAATTTCGGATTATACACCTCATCGTACCAGTCCGTATTCGGATAGGCCACATAATTCGGGTAACCCGATTCGGATATTCCATTCGGATTGCTGGCCGCTGCACGCCACGTATCAATGGTAGTTTGGCTAAACACCTGTGCCTGCCCTGCATTGTCCGAAGCCTCATTGATAAATTCCATGTAGTCGGCATAGTTTGAAACCATACGGATCAGATTAGCCGGTGTATTATAGGAGAATTTTCCTGAATAGGTCACGTTGATTTTCCCGTCCGTACCTTTCTTGGTAGTCAATAGAATAACACCATTAGCACCCCGGTTACCATAAATAGCACACGAAGCGGCATCTTTCAGGATGGAGATAGAAGCGATATCATTAGGATTGACATTATTCAGCGACATTTCCATTCCATCGACCAGCACCAATGGTGCAGAATCATTTAAAGTACCTGTACCGCGAATACGCAGAGTAGATGATTCTGAGTTGGGCTTACTGGATGTCTGCATCACATTCAATCCGGCCACCATACCCGATAAAGTAGAAGCAAGCGTAGTTACGGGACGCGACAAGGTCTTATCATCAAAATTAACTGTAGCAACAGAGCCCGTCAGATTCACTTTTTTCTGAGAGCCATAGCCCACCACTACCACTTCATCCAACAATTCGTTATCGGACATCATCCTGATGTCCAAGACACTCTGATTGCCAACCACTATCGACTGGCTTTTATAGCCGATATACGATATCTCCAAGACATCTCCTGTAGCCACAGACAATGAAAACTTCCCATCAACATCGGTCACCGTACCCATAGAGGCTCCTTTAACCAGAATACTGACTCCAATAAGAGCCTCTCCGGTATCTCCGTCGATTATACGTCCTGTAATGTTCCGTTCAT
Source organism: Bacteroides sp. 14(A) (assembly GCF_000526555.1). Lineage (NCBI taxonomy): Bacteria > Pseudomonadati > Bacteroidota > Bacteroidia > Bacteroidales > Bacteroidaceae > Bacteroides > Bacteroides sp. 14(A). Next base: position 516,397 of record NZ_JAGH01000002.1, read on the forward strand.
TTTTTGTTTGATCCGCCGAAAGGATAGATACGTGCACCGTTTCATTTGCCAAAGAAGACGATCCCACCGCGTTCGCAGAAAGACTCCCCATATATATAAGCGAACACACGAGGAATTTTGTATTTACCTGCATAAGATTTAAAGTTTTAATTAAACATCATTTTTTGTTTTCCATAAAACCGGTTCTTCCTGATAGTTTCCGGATACTAACAAGCTGAATCCAGCCATTCAAAGGTAGCGCTTATGTGCAATTTCCGATAGAACGAAAAAATCATTTTATAGAATAATCGAGGCAAAAAGGTATTAGTAGTGTATCCGGCTATACCTCTGACACAGATATTGTACAAACAGGTCTTATTCTTGCATACAGAATACCCGAGATGTACTTGCTCCGTATCAAATCCGTAGTTTCTTCGTCCAGAGGTACTTCTGAGCGAAGAATGTACGGAGCAAGTACGGCTCAGATACGACTCAGATACGATTTAAATATCCCACTACTTCAGTTGAGAAGTTGTTTTAGAGATCAAGAATCAAACGCGGACGGAACTCCGCTTCCAGTATTTCCCGCTGACGGGCATCAGCTACAAATAAACCGGTCGACAAAACTTCGCCTATGGCACCATTGTCCGTAACCACCGCTACTTCTCTTTTCCCTTCCACCGGTTTTCCGTTCCGGGGATTAATAATATGTTTTCGCTCATGCGAATCATTACCGGAAGTAGTGAGGCATTCATTCTGAAGAAGCAACTCCTGCGGTTTCCTCCCGTTTAGAACAGCGCCCTGTCCAAAACCGACCTTCCATCCATCAGCCAAGGGATGATGCCCAAAAGCCAATACAGAACTGTTTCCCATATTGATCAATGCATCCTTCACTTCATAATGTTGCAGTAATTTCCGTGTTTTTTCCAAAGCATATCCTTTCAGGAATCCGGAAAGGTTGATAGTCACTCCCGGTTGCAAAAAGAGAAGGGTACGCTCCTGAGGTGATAGTTGAACACTACGGATTAAATTGGGTGTATAATCAGCCGAATGAATAGTTACATCAAAACATCCAGCGGTACGGGTATAGCAATCTACACAGAAAGTAAGCATATCATAAAGCTCGTGGCTGACCTGTTGCGGATGTACAGAAGCAGTCCGGTTCAAATATGCCAGTTCACTATCCGCATCATAATAGTTGGCCATCTTTTCTAAACGACACAGCATTTTGTACACCGCATCGACTACCGACAGTAAAATGTCCTCCCCCTGCCTGCCACACAGCATTATATCGACACGTGTATGCATAGATGGAAACCAGGCATAAAGCAAGCCACCCTGAGAAGGTGAATATTTATAAAGATGTTTAATAACGTCCGGCATTTTCAAGTCTGTGTTTCCTAAAGAAAAATGAAAGGGCAAGCCACAATTCTGCAACTCACCCTTTTCAAAGACATACTATTAATTACAACTCTTTGATCTTTATATTCTTAAACCAAACTTCATCGCCATGGTCTTGCAGAAGAATGTTTCCAGACTCTGAATTACCGAAGTTAGGCCAATCTCTATACTTGCTATATGCAACCAGTGCATCCCACATCTGGTTCTGACGTGTGTATTCGATGAGCTTCACACCATTCAGCCAATGCTCTACGCGGTCACCTTTCACGATAATCGTAGCCGTATTGAAATCTTTCTTGTTGAAAGGTTTATCTGCCGGAGCAGGAATCAAATCGTAAAGTGAACCCAATGTACGGTTTCCTTTCACGCCCAATTTAGCATCAGGATGCTTATCGTCATCAAGAATCTGAAACTCGCAACCAATAGCCGAACCGGCTCCTTTATTCATATCGGGGTTTACGAAATATTTCACTCCACTGTTAGCGCCTTCAGTAATCTTGAAATCTACTTTCAGGATAAAGTTTTTGTATTGGCGGGTACTTACGATATCGCCACCGTTAGCAGATTCAGCACCACCACTCTTCATCACTTTCAGGATGCCGTTTTCCATTTTCCAACCCTTTTCAGGGAAAGAATTCAATTTGGCTCCTCTCCAACCTTCTGAAGTCTTACCGTCCCAAAGAAGTGTCCAACCTTCTTTTGCTTCGTTCGGAGAGATGGTATTGGGGATAACATTTATCTCCGGAGCTTTCCGGTCTGTCTGGTAGCGCTCTACGTCTGTTGTACAAATGCGGATATTCTTCCAACTGACTGTTTTTCCTTCATCGGCAGCATTACCGATAGCATGTACCTGCAAAGCAATAAAACCGGCAGGGGTCATATCGTCCCAGATATTGGCACAAGGCACTCCATTGATCCAGGTAGCGATAGAATTACCTATAGCCTCGATACGAGCCTTATTCCACTCATTGTTCTTGAAAGCACTTTTAGCTGCCGGATTTTGTGTCAGCGGATAAAGCCAGTTGCGACGGGCCTCATCATAGATGCCACCCGACCAGGCACGCTTAGAGGGATCAATCTCAAACTGATAGCCGTGCACGCGTCCTTTCTGGTAGTCTTTCTTGCTTTCACTGCGCAGCTGCACACCCGAATTCAAGCCATCATCTACTTTGAAATCAAACTCCAGGATAAAATCACCATACGTCTTCTTTGTAGCCAGAAATGTGTTAGGTGTTCCCATCTTCGAAATGCCGACAATAGCACCATCTACCACTTTGTATTCGGCTTTACCATTCAGCTTCTTCCAGCCACTCAGGTTCTTCCCATTGAAAAGCGGCTCCCAGTTTTGCGCCGAAACCACAGATGCACAAAACACAAACAAAAGCAACAAATAATTCTTTTTCATATTGATATTTCTTCTATTGATTATTTAATACTATGCAATTACAGTTTATAGAACTCATCCCATCCTTTACGAGGCGGTACGCCGGCCAACATTGCATTCGCAAACTCATTATTTGTAATCTGCTTGGTGCGAGGATCAAAGAATATTTGCGTATTGAGACGTTGAGCAATCACTCCTAATGAGAATACCTGCCCCAGCACACCGTTAATTTCAAACGGTGAGCGGGTCTTTTCCTGTCCCATACAAGCCAACAGGAAATTTTCGAAATGATTCGACGGACTCTTAGGTACTTCCGGCAGTTTACCTGCCATTTCCTTAGCTTTCTCCTCTGGTATTATGGAAAGTGTGCTGCCATGGCTTCCACCCTTAAATATCAAATCCTTTGTATAAATAATCTTTCCGGGGTTCAGACTGGAGGCCGGCGTATCTCCCTGATTAGTTGCAGGAATATTAGGATCTAAACCGGATACCCCATAACCGGCAGGGATAGGAGGAAGATTGTCCAGACCATCATACCATGTAATGTCAACCGGCGGCATACCCTTACGTTGAGGGAAACGGAACAGGATAGTGGAAGAATAAGGGAAGAAATAGTCATTATGTCCGTTGGCATATTTCATAGACACTTCGTAGGGCAATCCCAATTCCAGGAATTCGTGAACCGTATCCAGGATATGTGCACCCCAATCACCCAGACAGCCCATTCCAAAATCGTACCAGCAGCGCCACTGTCCCAAATGGTAGTCTTTGTTATATTCGTGATAAGGAGTTACTCCCAACCAGGCATCCCACTCCATGTCTTTCGGCAGTTGCTGGCCGGAAGGGAACTTATAGATATTGGTATCCCATTTGTGCCAGCGACGGGGATTATTCATGTGTGCCGTCACAGCCGTTACATCCTTGATAATACCGGCATCCATCCACGCCTTGAACTGAAAATAGTTAGCTTCCGAATGTCCTTGGTTACCGACCTGTGTAGCCAGGTTCGGACGTTTCAGTGCAGCTTGCATCAGCAATTCTCCTTCATAGAAAGTACGTGCCAGAGGTTTCTCCACATACACATGTTTACCTGATGCCAAAGCCAGCATACTGATAGGGAAATGTGAATGATCGGGAGTAGCTATGGCTACTGCATCAAAATCATTGCCCGCCTTGTCAAACATCTGACGGAAATCGCGGAAACGTTTCGCCTTAGGATACTGGTTCATCACTTTCTGGGTGTGAGCGGCTCCCATATCCACATCGCACAGAGCCACAACTTCTACCATACCGGTACGGGCAAAATCGTTTATAATCTGCTCGCCACGGTTTCCAATGCCTATATAGGCAATCTTCACTTTATCCGTCACTTTCCTTTGCGTCGTGGAAGCACGGGCTCCCAGCACATCACCGGCTCCGAATGCCAGTCCGGCAGAAGCCATTGTCATCGTTTTCAAAAAATCTCTTCGTGTCGTCATATATCATTGGTATTAATTAAGTTACTGAGTCTTGATCATCTTCAGGCCGCATTTCTTTTCTTCAAAAACAGACTTCTTATCCCATAGAACAGAATGCGCAGGATTGTCCAAAAGACATAAAGCACGCCCGAAAACGCGAGGACATAGAAAAAGGATGTCAGCATCTCCGAGAAAGGTGTCTCATAAGAAATTATGGCATACAGATTTGCCAGATTGCCTATAATGAAGCACGCCAGCAAAGTCAGCAGTTCTATCTTTTTCCGGCGGGCAGTAATGACTGTATTTTTCATACGGCTTCAGGTGTTTTAGCTTGATGATTCAGGTAATTGATTTTATATTCATCGGGGAAGTATAGTACCCGTTCTTCCTGTAAGGCCTGATCGCCCAACAGGCAAAGCATACTTGCATAATAGCCCTCTTCAGCTATGCGTTCTGGCTGCCTACGGGTAATAACAGCCTCAACAAAAGCTTCTAACAACAAAGAAGTACCATCCGATTTAGGTCGTTCTCCCAGAATAAATTCCCCTTTGTTTTCATTGGCAGTTTCCGGTGCCCAGCTAGTTCCGGCAAAAGGTAAGGAATCAAACACTTTATTCTCCCATTCGTTAATCATCTGCAAAAATCCAGGTGCAGGAGGAACACTTTCAAAGAAGTATTTACCTTTCTCCGGTTCCACCGTCCCCAGATTACCCATGATTTGTTCTTCCAAACCATAGAATTTATTGGATATGACAGAATCAAATGTCATCTTCACTCCGTCATCGAACACATATATGCAACTTACATTATCATATACTTCCCTACCGTCTTTCCAATAGGTGATAGCCCCATGTCCCATCACTTTCTCGGGAAGCTTTTGCAGTGCCCAACTCCCTATTTGCAACTGATGGCAAGCCAGTTCAGTCATCAGTCCTTTGGAATATTCGCGATACAGACGCCAGTTAATCAGACGTTCCAGATCAGGTGAAGGCACTTCCCGCCTCCAGTCTCCATTCCGGTTCCAAAAAGTACGGATGGCGTTTATCTCACCGAAAGTACCGGCATGAATCATTTCCATGGCCTTAATGTATCGCGGATCAAAAAGACGTTGCTGCCCGGTAAAGAATACTTTCTCCGTACTGATGTGCTTATTATAGATGCGGAAACATTCTTCCATCGTAAAGCCTATAGATTTCTCACAGAACACGTGCTTGCCGGCATCAAAAGCATCCAGCACTATTTGGCAATGGGAGTTAAGAGGAGTAGCTACCAGTACGGCATCAACGGTTTTATCTTCCAGTATTTCCCGGTAATCGTCATAAACTTTAGCTTTCGGAGCCAATTCCAGTGCTTTTTCAATAGAAGGCTTATAGATATCGCACAATGCCACAATTTCTACTTTAGGATTCTGTACCAGAAAGCTCATCAAAAAACGTCCTCTTGAACCCGGACCGATAATAGCCAGACGGCACTTTTCACCGGATGTTTCTACAACTTCCGAAAAAGCAGAAAGCCAAGGGCTTGCCGATAACAGCACTCCGGCTCCAATCATCCCTATATCTTTCAGAAACTCTCTCCTGCTGATCAATGTATCTTTCATAATATAATCTTTAAAATAAAGCCTATTTCCCGTCTTTTACTGAAGGCGGAACAGCGATATAAAATGACAGTCCAAAAATAGCAAAATATTGAGATATAGAGTATAAATATTTATCCAAACAATGCGAAAATAGTACCAATCGCCCCTGTTGTCACTTTATAAAGTCCTTAGGCAGAACTCCAAACTGCTTCTGGAAGCATTTTGTGAAGTAAGAAGGGGTATTGAACCCAGTCATGTAACACACTTCATTGATCTTACATTCTCCTTCCTGCAACAGCTGTGCCGCCTTCTTCAGACGTTCCAGACGAATGTAATCATTCGGGGTCAAATCCAATATCCCTTTTATTTTCCGGTTCAGGCTCGAACGGCTCATATTCAGCAGGCTCGCCATATCATCAAGACAGAATTCAGGATTTTGCATATTGGCCACAACTACTTCTTTCAATGTTTTAAGAAAGGTTTCGTCTGCTTTAGTCATCGCCATACTGTTAGCTTGTACAAAAGGAGAATGAGCAAAAGAAACCCGCAACTTCTCGCGGTTACTCAACAAGTTAGACACACATACTCTCAGGTATTCCACAGAGAACGGTTTTTCTATGTAAACGTCCGCACCAAGCCTCATACCTTCTATTTTTGCCTGAAGGGTGGTTTTAGCTGTCAATAATATAATGGGAATATGACTATAATCGAGCTCCGACTTCAGATGTTCACACAGTTCCAATCCATCCATCTCGGGCATCATAATATCAGAAATAACCAGATTGACCGTATGTTCTCCCAACACTTTCAACGCTTCTATACCATTGACGGCTGTCAGCACCTGATATTCCGATGACAATTGTTTAGTCACAAACAACCGCATCTCCAAACTATCTTCTACAACCAACAGGGTATACCGGCATTGTTTACGACCGGTTTCCGGTTCTCCTTCTCCGGATAATTCTTCATTCATTACCGGTTCTTTTCGTTCTATTGTAACAGTTTGTACATGCTTCAACGGAAGTGACAACAGGAAACAATTACATTCCATGGAATCTTCCATGTATAATGCACCTTCATGCAGTTCGGCAAGCAAACGGGCTAATGCCAACCCAATACCGGTACCGGATACAGAGCTCAAGACTCCCTCCTTATACTGGATGAACGGCTTAAAAATCTCTTCACGCATTTTTGCCGGAACAACAGGACCGTCATTACAAACCGAAAACAACAGTTTATCTTCTTCCACATACAGCCTAACGCGGATATAAGTTTCAGAATACTTGATGGCATTGGAAAGCAGATTACTGATAATCTTGGTCAAGCCTTCCTTATCGACCGAAGCATACACCGTTTCGGGAGAGTCAATAACAAATTCCAATTCTTTCTGACGTGCCGAAAGTCTAAAACGTTTACACGTCTTTTGCAGGATATCCGACACATCACATTCCACAAAATTCAGTTGGAATCCTTGCGTCTCCGTTTTTCTGAAATCGAGCAACTGATTGACCAAATCGAGCAGCCGATTTGTATTCAGGTCCATTATCTCCAAATCATCCCTGATTTCATCGGATACCGATTTGGACGACAACACATTCTCAAGCGGACTCTTTATGAGTGTAAGCGGCGTACGTATCTCATGAGCTACATTCGTGAAGAAATCTATTTTAGCCGTGTACAGTTCCCTCTCCTTCTCACGCTCAAACTTCTCCATGGTCTGCTGATGCTTCTGTTGGGTCCTTCTCCTAAAATAGAAAATAACGGCAACCAGAGAACATAAAGCCAATAGTACATAAACGACATAGGCCCAGGTAGACAAGTAAAAAGGAGGTCGAATACGTATTTTAAGCACACGTTGCGCTTCATTCCATTTACCGTCGCTATTAGATCCCTTTATACGCAACGTATAACTTCCGTAAGGCAGATTGGAGTAATTGATCATGGAGTTCCTGCCTACCGTATACCATTCACTGTTAAAACCCTCCAGCTTATACTCTAACCGATTCATCTCGGGAGCCTGATAACTTAAGGCAGCCACCTGAAGAGAAAAGGAATTCTGATTGGCATCAAGCTCTATTTCATCTGAATAAGTAATGCTCTTCTCCATAGGAGAATCCGGACTATCCACTGATAACCGCTTGTTGAACAAGTAAAAATCAGTAATGACCACCGGAGGAAGAAAAGTGTTCTCTACAAAAGTTTCTGGGTCAAAAGCTATAAACCCATTGATACTGCCCAGGTAAATACGTCCTTTTCTGTCACAATATCCGGACTGGAAATTAAACTGATTGCTCAACAATCCGTTGGCCGTGGTATAGACATGCTTGCTCTCTGTCTCCGGATTGAAGCAGACAAGACCGTTATTAGTTGTAAGCCAGAGATTTCCCCGCTTATCCTCCACCATCTTATAGATAGTATTACTTGGAAAACCTTTCGACATATCATAGCGGGTGAAGTTATCCGTCTCCGGATTATAACGGCAGAAGCCCTCACCCAAGGTCATAAACCACAGACATTTTCTGCTGTCTTCATAGATACTGATCACCTTATTGTAAGAGAGCGAAGCAGAGTCTTTTTCATTCGACAGGTAATTTTTCCACTTCTGACTTCGGACATTATAGCAAAAGACTCCATTGGAGAAAGTAGCAAACCAGAGATTGCCGTTGAAATCCTCCAATATATCATAAGTGAACATGCTCTTCAGTTCAGCAATGCGTGTAAAGTCGTCAGAAGAGCGGTTGTATTTCAGCAGACCGGCCGTTGTACCGATCCAGACATCGCCTGTAGTGGTTTTGCAAATGGTAAAAGCATCATTAGCGGACATAGAGTTCTGAGTTTTACCTCTGGAATAATGCTTCACTTGCCTGGTATGCAAATTCACCCGATTTAACCCACCGGAAAAAGTGCCCACCCATAGATCATCTCCATCCAGACAAAGTGCATGAACATTTTTGTAAATGGCAGGATGATCAAAAGGCACTATTTTACCGTTTGCAGGGTCATAATTGAATAATCCCTTATCTTCGGTACCTATCCACAACGTACCGTCATTGCTTTCGCATATTTCTCGTACCCGACGCCCGAAGTGCCTGAGATCATCTCTTGGATAGAATTTCTCAAAATAAGTCCATTGATATGGATAATAGTTCACACCACCGAAATATGAACCTATCCACATACCATTTTCCTTGTCACGGCACAGTGAATAAATGGCGTTATCCGACAATGCATAAGAATCATCCTGATCAGGAACCGACAGATGTGTCACCTTATCATTTGCCAGATTGTATATATACAGACCAGATTCCGTACCTACCCACAGCTCATCATCGGATTTGAATTGCAATACGCGTACATAAGCGTTCAACAATCTGCGAGTTTTGCCGGTGGTAAAGTTTATCTCAGTCAATCCGTTAACCGAAGCTATATAAACGCAATTGTGCGGCCCACTGACATGCCAGTTAATGATATCTCCTTTAAATATCTCATTGCCATCTGCATCCTTAAAAGGTTGTAGCGGACTTTCAAAATTATCCTTTGTGTAGTAAAGATTGTCAGCATACAAAGCCAACCAGCAGGTACTTTCGTTAAGCCAGAAACGAGCTACATTGGACATGCCCGAATCATGCAGATAATTCCGTAACCTTTTCTCATGGTTGTAGCAAAACAAGCCCTGATTCTCCACCGATATCCAAATATTATCGTATTCATCGCTTCCAATCATGGTTACGAAGTCTTTAATGACAGTTCCTTTATCACTTGTCTGATTGAAAGCTGTGAAAGAATCAAGCACCGGATTATAGATAAAGACTCCCCCATCCGTCCCTATCCAGATATTCCCTTCATGGTCTTCATAAAGTGCAGTAATGAAATTCTTGCCTAAACCGGAATTTTCCTTTTTGTATACGCGGTAAGATAGACCATCATAACGGTTCAGGCCGTCTTTAGTCCCAAACCACATAAAGCCTTTCCTGTCCTGCAAAATCTGATATACCGTATTTTGTGAGAGACCGTTCCGGATGTCCATTGTCTTAAAATAGTAATGAACAGCATTTTGTGCATATGACGGCAACGCCGTCAATATGCACAAATAAAAGAAAAGCTTTATAATCGTTCGGTTCATAACCTCCTCCTTCCCGGAAGATTACTTTTTCAACGAATTACAGATACGTGTATTTATTTCTTTAGCACGCTTTTCATCCAGTTTAATAACCTTACGGTCATAGGTCATCAGGCCATTCACTTCCACTTCCACGTCAGTAGTCTGCGTATAGACAGCTGCGGAGAATCCTCTGTCTACCATCTTATACAGCATATCGGCATACTTCACATATTCATCCGTAGCTTCTTTGGAAGAATTAAACTGAACATAACCCCAGTTACGGTTCGGCTCCCAGATATGATCCTTCAGAACAAGACCGATGCCACCGTATTCACCCAAAACAGTTGCACGCTGAGCATCATACAAGTACATCTCAGGTGCCGGATAATTATGCAGGTCAAGCATATCACCACAAGTATAATGGTTACCGCCACTTGCTGGATTCACCAAACGGGTCGGATCATATCGTTTCGTCCATTCAGCAATTTCAACGGTCTTAAACTGTCCCCAAGCCTCATTAAATGGCACCCAGGTACCAATGCAAGGATAAGAATACAGACAGTCCATTATTTCTTTCCATTCTTTGCGATAATAAGCTTCTGATTCGGCTGAACGCTTCATTTCCGTACCATCAAAGTACTTCCGGTTCTGCCATTGCGGGTTGCGGTCACCACTCGGCATGTCTTGCCACACAATAATTCCAAGCTGGTCGCAATATGTATACCAACGGGCAGGCTCTACTTTAATATGTTTACGGATCATATTATAACCAAAATCTTTTGTCTTCTGAATGTCGTACAGTAAAGCTTCATCCGTAGGAGCCGTATACAGACCGTCAGGCCACCAACCTTGATCAAGCGGGCCAAACTGGAACAGCGCTTCATTATTCAGTTCCAAACGTACGATACCATTGGCATCCCTGCGAGTGGAATATTTACGCATGGCCGCATAGCTATCCACCTTATCCACAATCTTATTCCCCTCTTTTAAAGTAACTTTCAAAGTATAGAGAAAAGGAGAATCAGGGCTCCACAGTTTTGCATTTTCAGGCATTGCCACTTCTACAGGTTCCCCATTAATACTCTTACCGGCAGCAATTAATTGATTACCATCATACACATTCACCTCCACGAAGTCTGATGTGCTGTTGGTGTTCAGTTCAGCTTTTACCGTTAACAGATGACGGTCAATATCAGGAGTAATACGAAGATTCTCAATATGTTTACCAGCAACAGGTTCCAGCCATACAGTTTGCCAGATACCTGTTACAGGAGTGTACCAGATACCTTCCGGTCTGCTGACTTGCTTACCACGTGGTTGAGGGCCTCTGTCCGTAGGGTCCCAAACCTTTACAACCAGACGGTTGTTACCTTTAGCCGACAAAGCAGGAGTTATATCAAAGGAGAATGGAGTAAATCCTCCGGTATGACTTCCAACCTTAATATCGTTCACCCATACATCGGTTTTCCAGTCAACGGCACCAAAATGTAGCAAAACCTGTTTTCCTCTCCAGGCTGAAGGTATCTCAAAGCTCCGCTGATAGATTACTTCCTGATTTTCGTTCACTCTTTTTCCTACTCCGGACAAAGACGATTCTACAGCAAAAGGTACGAGAATTTGGCCTTCAAAATCCGTTGGAATACGTCCACCTTTATCAATAATAGCATAATCCCACAAACCATTCAGGTTTTTCCAGTCATTACGCTGCATGATGGGCCTTGGATACTCGGGCAATACATCGGAAGGATTGATCTGTTCTGCCCACTTTGTCTTTATTCTATCTCCGGCCGGTTTCCATTGAGCCGAACTCTCCAAAATAAAAAACGTTACTAAAAATAACGAGATGAATAATTTTTTCATGGTATGTAACTCTATTTAATGTTTGGAAGCAAAGTTAGCTACAAATTTATTTTCAGAATAACGCAATTGACTCAATAAATGCAATAATCTTTCCATTTATTCGCTAAGATAGAAAGATACACGAGAAAAACATACCAATTTGTGAGATCCAATAGCAAAAAATAAAGGAGATGGGAAATTATAAAAACAAGAGGTTAACACCTTGCAAAGACTTAATTCTCAAGAAAAGCTCCTTTTCTGTCAGGTTATCTGTCGTTTCAAAGCATTTGCATATCCCTCGATAATCAATTCCAACCCATCCGTTAATTCTTGTGGCGAAATAACAATCTCCAATTTTCCCACCGTAGCATTTTCTGATATTTTTTTATTAGGGAAGCTGATCTGTAGTTCATCGTTTATAACTTCCAAGGCAAATTCTGCCGTAACAGTAGCCTTCTCTATTTTAGAAGCCGTAACAGGTACCAATGTGATTAAAGGGACCTGAACTGTTGTAGTAGTAACTGCTCCGGTATCATCCAAAGCAGGATATTCAAGTTGCACTATCTTCGGAACCAATGCCCCTTTATTTTTCCCCTCCCCGCCAACAGGCTTTTCAAAATACTTATCCAGCAAACCTTCATTCTTATCCATCAGTGAGTCGCTGGCACTTACAATGGCATGATGGATAGCCTCTACAAACAATTTAAAGCTAATCATATCGATGAGTTTTATGATTCGACATTATGCTATTTTACTTTTTCTGAGGTGCCATCTTCTTCAACTTTTCAAAGTTGTCGACCGCCTCACTCACTACTGAGCGACTTTCCGACGCCAACCCAATCGCCGCTTGACAATTAGGGCATGAGAATTGCACACCTTGAATTAGCAAATGCAAATCAATGGGTATTTGAGTCCTACATACCGGACATGGGATATATTGATCTATCATACTTCTATTCTTCTTTTTCCGACTGTTTATCTATCTTTTGTATGGGCTGTATCGATTTTGTATACAAATCAAGTAAAGTCAATACTCCTTTAGGCAAAGGTAATCTGCCCGCATGTATATTCACTTTAAGACGGCTCGACAAAGTACTATCATATTGTTCACGGAAGTTTTTCTTATATTCCTGTTTGGCTGGAGCAATTCTTCCATTCAGAACCGCCTTCTTCTCTACAAGCTGCACACCCGCATTTACTTGCGATTTATAATCATAAGAACCCACCGATGTGATTTCCAGATCAAAGTCCACATTGATCTTATCTATTGCAAGAGAATTTAAAGGCAATAAGCACAGTAAAGGAACCTGAAAAGCCATTTTGTTGATAGAGATGTATCCTGGATCAGTGGGTTGTTTCGTATGATCAACAACCGGCTGACTCAGTACCATCTCTATCATAAGAGGTTGTCGCAAGTTGCTTCCCTCCTCTTTTGTGAAGCAATAATCAAGCAAGAACTGAGCCTGCCCGGTCAGCATCATAACATTGGCTTTCGAGGCCGCCACCAAAGGTGCGCCAATGATTGATTCAATGTTAAGTTCTGCCCCAAATTGAGGTTTGAATGTACCTTGCTCGTTTTCAGACATAATCGTTTATTTCTACTTAATATTAGATTTCTCCGAAAGCTGGAATTTTATCATTAAGTTGTTGTATCTCCTCCAGCATTTCCATTTCCAGTATTTCCTCCTTCAGGTGTCTTCGCAGGCGTCAATTCTATAGGCTGAATTGCTTGCGTAAATGCTTCAATTATAGTATTTACTCCTTTAGGAAGCGGCAGCTGACCAGCATGTACATTTACCGTATATTTGGCAGAATTGCTCTTTTCATAATGTGTATTATGAGTAGCAGAATCCTTTGAAGAATAACTGGCTGATCCTTTTATAGATACAGATAGCGGTCCCCAACCCAATTTAGTTTCAAAGCTACCGGAACCTGAACTTGCGCTTTCAGATGTTTTGTTATCGTCTTCAGAGAAACTGGATTTTACTTCCATTTCAAAATTAATATCCACAGTTTCCACAGCTAATGAATTAATTGGCAGAATAGTCAAAAGAGGCAAAGTGAATTTTGTAGAAGCAGGGGTAACAGAAACCTTTCCATCTTTATCCTCTAAAATAACACTTCTAGTAAGAATCATATCAATCATGATAGGCTCATACTGGGGCGGAATTGTTTTCCCATCTTTATCCTCCTTCGCCATGTTGAAACAAGTATCCAACATAAACCTTGTTTGCGTAAGAGCCATTGCAGAATTCGCCTTAGCGGCTGCATTCAAAGGACCTCCGATTAAGCTTTCCATTGGCAGCCCGGAGAATTGCTGCGACATCGACAATAAATTTGTATCCATAATAATGCGTTTTGAAGAAGTTATTAAATATGTTAACTAAAACTCAGAAGTCTCTTAATCCATCTTTTTATGCATTCGAATAAGCGAGCAAAAAATCCTTTTTTCCTCTTAGGCTTTTCCGCCGGATAAAAACTAATAGTAATGCGTTCACCCATATGCCTTTCACATTTATCCCGATTCGTAATGTGACAAAGTTAGTGACATAAAAGCATAAAAAGAGAATATAAGTGATAACATCTAATTTTCACAATTAGCTATTTATCACTTACTTACAAAGAGAAGTAATAACAATCTTCAAAAAGCAGGCTAATTAGCAACCTTCAATTTTATCCGATGCCTCCTTTGAGCCACAATTTGCTTATTGACATTCCCAAAGCAAAGAGCAATGGTAAAATCATCTAACCCACAAATTGAGAGGCATGAAAATAGACAATCATCTTCCGTATATTTAGGATAGGTTTGGTGCAGATACTCTATATAGTCCTTGTATATCTCCATAATAGTAGAACGAAGTTTCTTCTGCTCATTTTCCAATAAAATACGTAAATCCTGTTTGTTTTTAGTCTTGTCCTGACGACTAAGCCGTTCTATTGTTTTATAAATGGATGTCTCTTTAAAGATCACATTGCATAATTGCGCCTTTTCATCGGCCAATTTTCTGATTTCATTTTCTTTCTGAGAAAGCAGTTTTTGAGTTTCTTCTTGTTTATCCCTCAATAAAGAAATATAATACTCAGTCTCTATCGCATGTACTTCCAATAAAGCCTGATCGTATTTATGCTCCTGTTCGAGAAACTTCTTCCGCTGCTTTGTCCGCTGAATATACCAGACCAGAAAAAGAATCACGAGTAAACAGAAAACGATCAGATAGATAAATGGAAACTGCATCTTCACTTTAAAATATTCGGTTATCTGACAGCAAAGAAAATAAAAATATAAAGAAATAGCAATATATATTTCAAAAAAAGCTGACTCACAAACCTACATGGTTCATTTGATCCGCTACCTCTTTCTATTCTGTTACCCGCAGAAGCACAACACTCACATTATCTCTACCACCTGCCGCCTTTGCAGCTTCTATCAGATTGATTGCAGTAGGTTCTTGATGAAGAACTTCTTCAATCTGATCATCTGTAAGCATATCACTTAAACCATCGGAACAAATCAAAAAGAGATCTTCATCCAATAATTGACCGGTTAATTCGGTGAAATCGGCAAAAGCAGATGTTCCGGCACCCAAAGAGTTATATATTACGTTGGATGGAGTAGTCATATCTCCGGTCAGCTCCCGCATAGAATGGTCCGACGAAAGTTGTTTCAGAATACCGCCACGATAACGATACAGGCGACTGTCTCCAATATTCACCATATAGATGCGCTCTTCATAACTGAACATGCCTACAAAAGTGGTTCCCATTCCCTCGTATTGAGGAAGTTCAACACCCTTGTTTGTTATCAGAGCATGAGTTTCATTCACCCAATTCTTTATCTCGCCGGACAGTACCTCATGGGAAAGATCGGAAGGAAGATCGGTAATAAAACGGTCGAATGCCTGGGTAGCCAACTCACTGGCAAATTCTCCACCTTCGTGTCCGCCCATACCATCCGCTACAAAAGCCGTAAATCGAGCCTGAGGAATGAGTTCAAACTTCTGTTCGTATGTTTCGTCACGATAAAGTCCTCCATTGAAAAGTATCATGTCTTCATTATTGGTACGTATGCACCCCATATCACTGGCAAGCTGACATTTCAATAATAACATAAGGTAATTTTGCGATTTAATGATTACAACCTACGATTAAAATTATCTCTATTCCATCCAAATCTATTCAACCTTAAAATCAAGATTGGCTATACGAACGATATCTCCGATGCTAAACACCGCAGGTACATTCGGCGAAAGACGGTTACCGTTTACAAACGTACCATTGGTAGAATCCAGATCCACTATTTCCCATTGTCCGGAGGTGCTCTTCTGTAAGCGGGCATGGGTACCGGAAACATATCCCTGAGAAGCGAATGCAGATACATAATCACCCTTTCTACGCCCAATCACCGCACCATTTCCCAAACCTAAACGAATGCCTGCGGCAGAACAAACCAAACGTACAGGAAGTGGAGGTACGGATACTCCCGGACGCATTGTCTTTTCAGGCTCAGAGGAAGCCGGGCATACGTGGACAGGCCTGGAAGGTTTCGGTGCAACAGCTTTAGAGGAAGCCGGACTCACAGAAGAAGCCGAGGAATTCACGGAAGAAGTCGAAGGATGCACAGGTGACACCACTTGATTTGCAGCGGATACTAACGGCTGACCGCATTGCGTGCATCGTTTCCCCTTTCCAAACACATGGCATTGAGGGCAAATATACAGTTCAACACCACATTGATCGCAATAGTAACTATCACTTTCTATTTCAACTCTGCATTTAGGGCAGTTGACTAATGTACTCATTTCTTTAGTAATTAACGATTAGTGATTCAATTATCCCATATCCTCAGGCAACAATATACTGTAACTTGCCGGATTAAAGCCAGGACGCTCCATTTCGTGACGAAGACGGGAACTCTGATTCTTTTTCACCCGATCGAAATAATTATTCACTTCACGGGCATTGGCAAAATTACGTTCACGACGATTATATAAATCCGTGAAGTAAACACGCATGGCATTTTCTGCTTCAGGAGTCAGTGTAAGCTTATCCTTTTTCACCTTCATCCTAAAAATTTGCGCCAATTCATCGGGATTATAGTCCTCAAAATGAATCACCTTGGTAAAGCGGGATTCCAAACCGGAATTCGTATCAATCCATTGGCGGATCTCACGCGGATACCCGGCAGCAATGCAAACCATTTTCCCCTTATAATCAAGCAACATCGGCAAAATGGTATTCGTAGCCTCCTGCCCGAAGTTATCGCCCATCAGTGAATAAGCTTCGTCAATAAAGAATACACCACCCACCGCACGCTTTACAACCCGTGCCGTTTTAGTGGCAGTCTGCCCCACATAGCCTTCTACCAAATCCTTACGGGTTACTTCCAACAAACGATTGCTGGGCAATACACCCAATGAGTAGAAAATATTTCCCATGATACGCGCCACAGTAGTCTTTCCCGTTCCCGGATTACCGACAAAGAGATAGTGATCCACTACACCCTGGAATTTCTTACCCATAGCTTCCGCCTTAGCACGCTCCACTTTGATATAATCGGCAATCTCCTTCACTTCACGTTTCACGCTGGATAATCCGATCAATTGGTTCAATTCAGCCATACACTCTTCTTCATCGATCATCTTTGGCGGATCATACGGAATATCCTCCGCCTCGATGGTCAGGTACATTTCGCGAGTCAAGGTCTGTCCTCCGGCATGTAATTGTGCCAGCCGATTGGCACGGCGGGCTTTGGTTTTCTCAAAGAGTTTCACCATTTCCCCTGCATTTCCAAAGTTCTCATCTTTCGATGTCACCATTTCATCGACTAACTTAATCAGCATCTCTTCTGCATCCGGTGTCAGTATATTCCCTTTCTTCCTGATAAGAGAACGATAAATACAAATCAACTGGTCTGCCGAGTAGTCCTCGATATGCAGAAAATTACTAAACCGGCGTCGGAAGCCCGGATTGGCATTATTGACAAATTCCTCCATTTCAGCGCGATAACCGGCACAGATAACCACAAATTTCCCGGCATCCTTCACCATTCGGGTCATTAGTGCCTCCACGGCTTCTACTCCAGTCTGATCCTTACTTCCACCCGCACTGATAGGCATCAGAGCATAGGCTTCATCTATAAAAAGAATACCGCCCATTGCTTCGTCACAAGCCTTATCCACAAGTTTGGCCGTCTCATTCTGATACGTACTTATCAGATGTTTACGCTCCTTTTCCACGACTTTATCGGTAGGCAGCAGACCGATGGCTTTAAAGACCTCTCCCAACTTACAGGCGATGGTGGTCTTACCTGTCCCCGGATTACCCGTCAGCACAATGTGTACAGGAGTCACCTCAGCGTCAGCAATACCCATTTCCATCATTTCCTTGTCCATGGCTATCTTGTTCGCCAACGCACGTATCTCTGCTTTTACGCTGTCCATACCGACGAATTCATTCAATTCAGCAAGTACAACGTCCAGACTCTTGATATTTTTGCTTTCTTCACCTTCAATATCGGCACGCGTCAGTACATGCACCATAGACGCATCATAATCCGGTGTACCCTTCAGTTCCAGCAACCGGACTCCCTGATTCTTGATTGCACGATCCATTGCGTTCCGTACCTCACGGGCATTACCGAAATTGCGTGTACGGGTCAGGTACATCTTCGAGAAGTAATTACGGATAAATGCCTCGGCCTCTTCATCCAGGGTCAGATGCTCTTTCTTCACCTGTCGGCGGAAGATTTCCGTCAATTCATCGGCTTTATAGTCGCGGAAAGTCACCGTTTCATTGAAACGGGAGGCCATCCCCGAGTTGGAACTCAAAAATTCTCCCATCTCTTTTGTATATCCGGCAGCAATAGCCACAAACTGCCCGCGACGATCTTCTACCAGTTTCAGCAACGTATCAATTGCCTCCTGACCGAACTGGTCATTATCACCTTGCTTCAATGTATAGGCTTCGTCAATGAACAGTACTCCGCCCATAGCCATATCCACATATTTTTCCACTGCCAAGGCCGTCTGACCTACATATCCCGCAACCAGCTCCTTTCGCGAAACTTCCACCAACTGACCGATGGGCAGCACTTCCAGCGAATTCAGGATATCAGCAAAGATACGGGCAATCGTTGTCTTCCCCGTCCCCGGATTACCAAGGAACAGAAAATGATCTTTGACCTCCCGCTTTGCTCCGGCACCTTTCCGTTCCCGTTCAAAATCTATCTTATTAATGATTTTCTGCACCGTTGCCTTGATTTCATCAATACCGACAAACTCATCCAGCTCTGCCATGATCTCCTCATAACTCTTCTGCCGGAACTCTTTACCGGGAATATCCTCAGGAATGGCAACCGATGCATTCGGATCGCGCTTGATAGTATTGGCAAAGATATCAGCCGCTTTTTTCACAGCCAAATGCCCATTCCCGAAATCATCTGATTTCTGTCGCATCTCATTCTTAAACACACGTTCCAATTTAGCATCCGCTTCCTCACTCAATGCAATCCCATAACGTTTTTTGAGTTCATGGATACAAAGCTGCTTCAGTTCCTCCATACTGAAATCTTTCAGATCGAAGTAATACTCAAAGCGATTGCGCACATCAGGATTGGATACCAGAAACTCTTTAAAGGCCGATGAAAGCCCGGAAAGAATGACTATCGGATCATTGTTCCACTTATCCATACAGCTGAACAGCTTATCAAGCTTATTGATATCATTGGCTGCACCCGAAGGCAAAAGCTTCTGCACATTTTCAATGCAAAGAATCCCCCCTTTCAGATCGGCGGTATTCTTTTCCCACTCTTTGGCAAACTCCTCATAATCCACTGCATCCACTACTTTCATGGCAGGCTTCTTGATAATACCACTGGAATACAATAGTTTTTGCAATACTCCTGCCAGTTTGGTTTTACCGGTTCCGGTATTTCCCGTAATAATCATGTCCATGCCCAGACGAATGGAAATGCCACTACGCTGTGCACGCAAAGCGAGCGACTCACAAGTATTTACCAAATCCTGCAACTGGTTCTTGACGGTTTCCATCCCCACCAACTCACGCAGCGGTTCGGTAGCTTTAGTAACCACATTGGTACCACACCATTTGCAGAAAACAGCCTTTTCACGGTTCGGCTTATTACATTTCGGACAATTCATAGTCATCTTCATTTATCAGTTCTCTACATCTGCTTTCGCTTTTTTGAAACTGAAGTTCACTTGTTTTTTGGTCGTATAATTCTCATAAGTACCTTCAAAAGCATCCATTCCATCGCCGGTGAACGTACCGTTATACTGCCCGTCGAGAGTACCGTTCTTGTATACATCGTCAAAATGGATAGTATTCGTAACGGTATTCACAGTGCCCGTCAGTGCTTCATTGGTCAGATTCGTATATTGCACATGTATGGTAGCTTTCAAGCCTTCCGAGTTTGCTGTCGTTATGTTCAGCGTAGCATTACGCCCTTCAAACGTACCCTCCCATGTACCTACCAGTTCTTTAAGCTTTCCATCGTTTTGCAGAAAACGGGAGGCATCCAGTCCGAATGCCGGAGTATATTGCACAAACAAATAGGCCAGCCAACCTACCACCACCATGGAAAGTACAGCACGATAAGAAAACTTACGGATACAATCTTTCAGATATTTAGCATATTGTGCCGATTCACCGCCAATAGAAGACTCAAAGTGTGTCCCCACACTCGTCTTAAAAGCAAAATGCAATGGCTCCAAGCCTGTTTCCTCAAAACCGGGATTCAGCAAATGATCATGCAACCTCCGCTCAACCGGAAGCTTGAAATAACAGCTTTTCATCAGATAATAAGCCAGTAGGAGCAAAAGTCCAGCCAGTACATAATGAGCATAAGGCATGATGAGATCCAGCACAAAATAGACTGTATAGTAGATAATTGCCCCCACAATAAAACCTAAAATAGCACTTCCGATAAGATTCTCAAAATCAGAAGTTACAAAAATAAGAATACCGAAGATGATACCCATCGTCACAATGGAACCGACAGAGAAACCGGACAACGGGTTTTCTGTAAACGGAAGCCCGTAGAAGCATAATGCAACCGCAAAAGCCAAAATAGGAATGAAACACAGTATTCCCAGCAAGACACGCATCACCGTTAGCGTCCTACAACGCAAACGCACTTTCCGCAGGTTCTTATTCACAAAATTGGTGGCAATACGGAAATTGGAAACATCTGTATCTTTACTATCTATTTTTTCGATGAATTCGAGATATTTCACCGTTTCCTGCTCGTATGCGAATTTGGGAGAAAGATTCTTCAACGGATTCTCCTGAAAGAAAGTAGTAAGCCAGTCTCTCAAATATCCACTCTCCAGTTCTGCCTTAACTTCTTTCGATGGAATGGACCTCAATCCGTCCAAATCGGTTATACTCTTATCACTATCCTTGAAGTAATAATAAGGTAAAGCACCCAATCCCTTGATCATCTTGAAAGTAGCTATTATCCAGTTGTAAGGACCTGCTTTCCGGAGATTATCTTTGGATTTCAGTTCAAAGCAATAATTTATCCATTCAATCTTATCCTCATACACACCCTTAGACTTCAGATAGAAATAGAGCCGCGAACCTTTCAGACTTGAGAGCATACCGAGAATATAATCGGCATATTCATGATCCGGATCATTCTTCGGTGTATTCTTGTAAACCATCAACTGTTGATTGATGAATTGGGCTATTTGAGTATGTGTGAAATAATAATTATTTGCTGTCTCGTCCATTTGCAGGGTGAAGGAAACTTTAGGACTCAAATTATAAAGTACACCGTAAGTTACCGCAGCATCCGATGTACTGAAGCCTTTCAATTGAGTACGTATCTTCCCTACCAATCCTTTATCACGGCCTGCCAACCATATCAGGAAAGACTCTTCTGCCAAATCATTCCACGAGTCGGCACTCAACATATGATTATAAGCATAATGAAGAACTTCTTCCGGTGTATTACAACGCCCCAAATTCCCCTTTTCATCGATCAATTCATAAGGACGTGAAGGATCAAGTTCATAGATCAAACGCCATAAAGCCTCCCTTTGGCGACCTTTTTTATTAAACAAGGGAGCTGCATTATCCGTAAGCCGCTTCAGATCGTGCGCATTAAAAAAGAGAAACAGGGGATCGTTCGCATTCGCCAAGGTAGTCTGGTAAGTGTTGAAGTTCTCAATGAGAGATTGCGCTATTTCTTCGGCGGTAGTCCGCGGGCGTCCCTTGACATCATAATAGGGCATATCCACATTGAGCGTATAACAGGCGGCATACAGCCCGGCAGTCTGGTCTTTCGGATAGCGCTTTTCCACAATATCTTCGATTTCCGAAACCAATTCCGGCCGCTGATTATCATTCAGCCATTTAGTAAGCTTACCGGTATAGAGATATTTAATGGCAAGATTCTGATCCTGTCGCATAAAATCAGCCAATTGTTCGGGTGAATGTGCTATCTGATTCTTTCCGGCATTAAAAATAATACTGAAACGACGTTTACTTTCCTGCCCGACAAAATCACTGAATACATCCTCTCCCCGAGCCCAACGAACGATTTCGGTAAATCCACAACGTTTTTCCGGCTGAGGTGCGGTCAATGCTTTTATTAATTGCAGCGTTCGTCCCGATAAATCCGCAGGAAAAGGCAAATCCCCCGTGCGTTTACGCTTCATCAGTTCAAATTCTCTTTCTTTAAACTCTTTCTCGCCCATCCACAGACAGAGCAAAACCATACCAAGAGAGTAAAAATCGCTCTTCGTGTCAATCTCCACCCGATTCTCACCGGGAACCGTATAATACATTTCGGGAGCTGCATAAATGCGGGTACGAGCCTGGTCCGTACGGGCAACTCCATTCTGATCGCATCTTACCGAAATACCAAAATCGCCCAGCAGTACCTGATTCTGATTCTCATCGGCAAAAAAGAAATTACCCGGCTTTATATCCCGATGAATAAACCCATGCTTATGGCAGAAATCAATGGCGGCAGCAGCTTGTTTAGCAATTTCACAAAGCCTTCTTTCGTCTCCTTTCAGATTTATTTTATCCAAAGAGCCTCCTTTACAGTAAGTCATTACTTCATAATGCCTCAATTCACCGGAAACACGCGGATTATCCCACTGACCATGATCTATGATATCCACTAATAATCCCGAGCGCGGAGTTTGTCTTATAATTTCAAGTATCTGATGATTAGGAGGCGGCTCAATACCAACATAATAGAGTTTTAGTACGTACTGCTTTCCCTTATTTTCCACCAGAAAGATCTGAGCTTCTCCCGTTCCATCCGAGATTACCTTTATAACCCTGTAATTCAGCCCTTTAATAAGATATTCCGTATCATGCTGGCGAGTGATAGCCTCAATCGCCTTTTGCTGTTCGGCACGTAAGGTCGCATCATCTGACGAAACCGGACGCAACGTCTTATCCTCCATTCCACCGGGATGCAGAGTTTTGTCAATGTTAGCTACACCAGGGCGCAAGGTCTTCTTACTATCATCTTCCGGGCGAAGAGTTTTTTCTTCTTCACCAGGGCGAAGGGTTTTCTCGGCTTTCAGGGCAGGGCGCAAAGTTTTATCACCGTCCGCACTACCGGGACGCAGTGTTTTATCACTGTCTCTCAAGTCGCTCATAATTCTATATAGTTTTAAGATTAGCCAATCCGGCAAGGCACCCTGAAGGATCAATCATCCTGATACTCAAAGGTTTTTGTAACAGTCACCACATCTTCATATACCCAAGTACCCCCCAGTTCCGGCTGGGCACACTCACTTGGGTGACTATGGTGGCAACCGCAGAGGTTACATATCCAGCAAACAGGCGCTTTTGTTACGGATTTCCGCAAAACAGGCAATTTCCTTGCCGAATAGTAATTCCGCTGCATCTGTGGCGTCATATCTCCTTCCGGACGAAGTTTCTCCATCAGTAACTTCATCTCTTCCAGTTTCTCTTTATAAGATTGCTTTGCTTCGTCAAGATCTACCTTCTTCACATTCAGTTGTATCTTCGGACGAGTTTGAACAGGTTCCTCCACTTTCGGTTCAGGTCTGGCAACCTGCATTCCTTCAAGAGAACCGCTTCCTGAAAAGAGATCTTTATATTGTTGTATCAGTTTCTTATCGGCTTCACTCAATTCTACAGGGGGCAGTTCCGGTTCCCCTACCGGAATTTCTTCAGAGACAGTATTCAGTATTTGTTCTTCCAAATCAGCAAGTTCCTGCGCCAATGCCAGCATTTCCTGAAAGACGGGCTCTTTCTTCGCCTTCTGCATTTCCTGCATTGCCATCTCATTCAGGGGACGATTACATTTTCGGCAAAAACTGCGGAAATTAAGGGTATTGCAGTCAGGACAGATAATCCCTGTGCGAGGATTGCCACAATCAGGACAGAAGAAATCATCCGCTTCCATCGAGGCACCGCAGAATGAGCACAATTCTGCATGAAGCCCTTGTCCGCAATGAGGGCATATTTCCCAATTAGGCTGAACAGGAGAGTTACAACGCATACATGAAGTTCCTTTAAGCGCCATGCCACATTCTTCACAGAATTTATCACCACTGTGACAAGGTGTCCCGCAATTAGGACAACATTGCGGCTGTTCCGCCTGTTTCCCCGAAGTCTTCTGCTGCGCCTTTATCTGTTGTTCCGATAAAGATTGATGTTGCTGTTCCATAAACCGTATTCAGACTATAAGTTGACCATCCAGATTTTAAGTTTCCAAATATATCAAATTATTTGCGGAATACGATGGCGGCAGATAGAAAAAACTCTTTTTTGTATTAGTAATGAGTTTTCACCACAGAGTAACACAGAGTTTCACGGAGTTCTATTCTTTTGATTTCAAATTGATTAAACTCTGTGAAACTCTGTGGTACTCTGTGGTGAAAACTAATTCATAACCCTACAAAAGTGCACAAAACATAACCAACAGAAATTCAACTCATATTCTGGATATTAGCTATATACATCGGACGCGCAGCATCTATATATCGAACATGTCGCATCTATATATCGGGCATGCAGTATCTATATATCCAATACCACCGATATATAGATGCTAAAAGAGCGGAATGAAATAAGAGCGTTCAGTCTTTCCAATACAGATGCTCCTATATCCTCGAAAAACAGTTCTCCAAATGCCGCATCTGAGTACCTTAAATGCCACATCTCGGTAACCGGAATGCCACACTTGAAGAAGTGCGAAGTATGGCATTCCAGGTGTTTAAGTGTGGCATTTAAGGTACTCAGATGCGGCATTTCAAACACTTAAGTGTGGCATTTCGGGTACTTATATATCAAAGCTGAGCGCTAAATAAAAGTTGATGTGATTTACCCTCACTACTCTCACTCTTGAAATAAGCGGTTGATAGACTAAACATTAAGTGTGAGTGAGAGTAAATTTTGGGCGTGAGGGTAAGTTCCCTACCCTCACGCCCAAAACTTCATTTCTACAGATCAACTTGCTATAACACAATAAGATATCCCGTATTTAACGTAGATACCGTATAGATCCGTAATCCGGCATTTTTAGCTTTTTCCCCCGCATAGACGGCGGTATGTAACCCTTTCCAAGGATTATTCTCCTATAAATGTATAGTTTCTGTAGAGTTCAGTTTTCAGGTCAAATATTCTTCAAAGAGAATTTGATCATTCTTCATAAAACAGTTTGGTACATAAATGATCGTTTATCCCCCTATTTATTTTTTCCCAATTGGAGAAATAGAACGTCCATTTATATCAAGTTATTTTTTAAGCATTACTAAGTCATAAAAAATTCTTTTTCTTCTTTCAGTTTTCCCCGAGCTCCCTGTTCATCGGTGTTCCGGCTGAAAGATACCTGAAACAACAAGCAGGCTGAAGTTTCAGCCAGAATGTCGATGAACAGGGAGCTCGGGAGGGCTGAAAGACTGAAAGAGCATTTCTCTCAAAAATGTATTAGTAATGAGTTTTCACCACAGAGTAACACAGAGTTTCACGGAGTTCTATTCTTGTGATTTCAAATTGATTAAACTCTGTGTTACTCTGTGGTGAATTAATTCATAACCCGTCAGAAATAAAGATTTCACAAGCCACTAACCATCCCTTAAACAATGATAAGAAAAAGAAAAACTGGATGAGTAGTAGTTTTTTTCGTAACTTTGCACTGTTTTAAAGACATTGAATGAATGGAGTTTAAATACGACGTTATCGTGATTGGCGCCGGACATGCCGGTTGTGAGGCCGCAGCTGCTGCGGCAAATCTGGGTTCAAAAACCTGTCTTATCACCATGGACATGAATAAGATAGGACAAATGAGTTGTAACCCTGCCGTAGGCGGTATTGCCAAAGGACAAATTGTACGCGAAGTAGATGCTTTAGGTGGATATATGGGATTAGTGACCGATCAGACCGCCATCCAGTTCCGTATCCTGAACCGTTCCAAAGGCCCCGCAATGTGGAGCCCCCGTGCACAATGTGACCGCAATAAGTTCATCTGGGCATGGCGTGAAATCTTAGAAAATACTCCCAACTTGCATATCTGGCAAGATACAGTACGTGAAATTCTCGTTGAAAACGGAGAAGTGGTAGGCTTAACCACTTTACTCGATGTAACCTTCCGTGCAAAGTGTATCGTACTGACCGCCGGCACTTTCCTGAACGGATTAATGCACGTAGGACGTACCAAACTTGCCGGAGGACGTATGGCAGAACCTGCATCTTACGAATTAACCGAATCCATCGCAAGACATGGCATTGAATACGGACGCATGAAAACCGGTACGCCTGTTCGCATAGACGGACGGAGTGTGCACTATGAATACATGGAAACGCAGGATGGAGAATGTGACTTTCATAAATTCTCATTCCTGGATACCAGTGTACGCCACTTAAAACAACTCCCATGCTGGACTTGCTTCACGAACGAGGAAGTACACCGTGTATTACGTGAAGGGTTGCCGGATTCTCCCCTTTTCAACGGACAGATTCAGAGTATCGGTCCACGTTACTGTCCCAGCATCGAAACTAAAATAGTTACTTTCCCCGATAAGGAGCAACACCAGCTTTTTCTGGAACCGGAAGGAGAAACAACTCAGGAACTTTATTTAAATGGCTTCTCTTCATCACTCCCGATGAATATACAGATAGAAGCGCTGAAAAAGGTTCCCGCATTCAAAGATCTGGTGATTTATCGTCCCGGATACGCTATCGAGTATGACTACTTTGACCCTACCCAACTAAAACATACGTTGGAAACGAAGAAAATTAAAAATCTATTCTTTGCAGGGCAGGTAAACGGGACCACCGGATATGAAGAAGCAGCCGGACAAGGAATCATTGCCGGAATCAACGCACATATAAACTGTCACGGCGGTGAACCATTTACCCTTGCACGAGACGAAGCATATATCGGCGTATTAATCGATGATTTGGTAACCAAAGGCGTGGATGAACCTTATCGTATGTTTACTTCGCGCGCCGAATATCGCATCCTGCTACGTATGGACGATGCAGATATGCGTCTTACCGAAAAGGCATGGAAACTCGGACTCGTAAAGAGCGACCGTTATGAGTTACTGAAACGGAAGCGTGACTCGATCAATAGTATCATAGAATTCACTCGCAACTATTCGATGAAACCGGCATTAATCAATCCGGTATTGGAGCAATTGGGTACCACTCCCCTTCGCCAAGGATGCAAATTGATCGACCTTATAAACCGTCCGCAAGTTACGCTTGAAAACATGGCGGAGCATGTCAGCGCTTTCCGCCGGGAGCTGGATAAAGTTACTGAAAGAAAAGAAGAAATAATTGAGGCAGCTGAAATCCTGATTAAGTATGAAGGATACATTGGACGTGAACGAATGATTGCAGATAAACTGGCTCGTCTGGAAAGCATCAAAATAAAAGGGAAGTTTGATTATAATGCCATTCAATCCCTATCCACCGAAGCAAGACAGAAGCTAGTGAAGATTGATCCGGAAACGATAGCTCAGGCAAGCCGGATTCCGGGCGTATCACCAAGCGATATAAACGTATTACTGGTGCTTTCGGGCAGATAAAGCGAACACGTTCCACGTGAAACAAAGAATTCAATAAACGCATTAAAAATACTGATTATGAGCAAAGAAACTCTTGCAAAAAGCATTCGGGAAATTCCTGATTTCCCTATTCCGGGAATTCTATTCTACGATGTAACTACATTGTTTAAAGATCCTGCAAGACTCCAGGAACTTTCAGATACATTGTATGAAATGTACAAGGACAAAGGTATCACGAAAGTGGTAGGCATTGAATCGAGAGGCTTCATTATGGGACCTATTCTCGCCACCCGCTTGGGTGCAGGTTTCATTCCTATCCGCAAGCCCGGAAAGCTTCCTGCAGAAACCATTGAGGAAAGCTACGATAAAGAATATGGCAAAGACACCATTCAGATACATAAGGATGCCCTCAACGAGAACGACGTAGTTTTGCTACATGACGACCTGCTCGCCACAGGCGGAACAATGGAGGCTGCCTGCAAACTAGTACAAAAGATGAATCCGAAGAAAATATATGTAAACTTCATCATAGAACTGAAGGAGTTGCACGGAATAGACTTATTCAACAAAGACGTAGACGTACAGTCGGTACTTTCATTATAAACAAAGAGAAGAGACCTGAGAACCACATGGAGAATAACCCTGAACTTAAAACCAGCGAATATCTGAAAGGAATTGTATTGAACCTTCCGGAGAGCCCCGGTATTTACCAATATCTGAATACCGAAGGGGTTATCATATACGTAGGTAAAGCTAAAAACTTAAAGCGAAGGGTCTCCTCCTATTTCAACAAAGAACACGAACCGGGGAAAACAAGAGTACTCGTCAGCAAAATAGCCGATATCCGATACATTGTGGTGAACTCTGAGGAAGACGCTTTGCTGCTGGAGAATAATCTCATCAAGAAATATAAGCCACGGTACAATGTCTTGTTGAAAGATGACAAGACATATCCGTCTATTTGCGTTCAAAACGAGTATTTTCCCCGGATATTCAAGACACGTAAAATCATACGCAACGGTTCCTCTTACTATGGCCCTTACAGCCATGTACCTTCCATGAATGCATTGCTCGATCTTATCAAGCACCTGTATCCGTTACGCACCTGCAACCTGAACCTTTCACCCGAAAATATCCGGGCAGGAAAATTCAATGTTTGTCTGGAATATCATATCAAGAACTGCGCCGGACCTTGCGTCGGGAAGCAATCACTGGATGATTACATGAAAAACATCGGAGAAATCAAGGAAATACTCAAAGGTAATACGCAGGAAATACAACGGATGCTTTTTCAGCAAATGCAGGAACTGGCTGCCGAAATGAAGTTTGAAGAGGCACAAAAGGTCAAGAGTAGATACATGCTGATTGAAAATTACCGTGCCAAGTCAGAGGTAGTAAGCAATGTTCTGCATAATATCGATGTTTTTTCCATAGAGGAAGACAGCGATGGCAAATCCGCATTTATCAATTATCTGCATATCACAAACGGGGCAATCAACCAGGCTTTTACATTCGAGTACAAGAAACGATTGAATGAAACCAAAGAAGAACTTATCCAACTGGGCATCATTGAAATGAGAGAGCGATACAAGAGCCTTTCACGCGAAATCATCGTGCCTTTCGAGGTGGATATGGAGTTGAAAGACGTGATCTTTACAATACCTCAGCGAGGGGATAAGAAGAAACTGCTGGATCTTTCCATTCTGAATGTAAAGCAGTATAAGGCCGATCGCATGAAGCAAGCCGAAAAGCTGAATCCGGAACAGCGCAGCGTCCGCTTGATGAAAGAGATACAGGAAGAGTTACACCTTGAACATTTACCCATACAAATAGAGTGTTTTGATAACTCAAATATCCAAGGCTCCGATCCGGTTGCCGCCTGCGTGGTATTCAAGAAAGCCAAACCCTCAAAACAAGACTACCGGAAGTACAATATCAAGACCGTAGTAGGCGCAGACGACTACGCCTCCATGAAAGAAGTCGTAAGACGCCGTTATCAGCGCGCTATTGAGGAGAAAGCAACCCTACCCGACCTCCTTATCACCGACGGTGGAAAGGGGCAAATGGGCGCCGTGAAAGAAGTTCTGGACGAACTAAATCTGAATATCCCCATTGCCGGACTTGCCAAGGATGGCAAACACCGCACATCCGAACTGCTTTATGGCTTTCCACCACAGACTATCGGTTTAAAACAAAATACTCCCCTGTTCCGATTATTGACGCAGATACAGGATGAAGTACATCGTTTTGCCATTACTTTCCACCGCGAGAAACGCAGTAAACGACAGATTGCTTCCGAGTTGGATGAGATAAAAGGCATTGGAGAAAAGACTAAAGCAGCTCTGCTAAAAGAGTTTAAAAGCGTAAAGCGCATAAAAGAAGCATCCCTGGAGGCGCTTACGAAGGTTACAGGAGCAGCTAAAGCAAAAGTTATTGAAGAATATTTTAGGAGTTAACCCCTACTTCTACATATTCATACATACAAATTGCAGGCAATCACGAATTTATTCGTAACTTTGCATCCGGAAAAGTTTTAAAAGATTAGGATAAAAAGAACATGAGAGTAGTCATACAACGTGTCGGACACGCTTCTGTTACAATCAACGGAACATGCAAGTCCGCTATAGGGAAAGGGCTTCTGATATTGGTAGGTATTGAGGAAACAGACGGACAAGAAGACATTGACTGGCTTTGCAAAAAAATTGTCAACCTGCGTGTCTTTGACGACGAGAATGGAGTAATGAACAAATCAATCCTCGACATTAACGGTGAAATACTGGTAATCAGTCAGTTCACCTTGCATGCTTCTACAAAGAAGGGTAACCGTCCTTCATATATACGTGCAGCAAAGCCCGATATTTCTGTTCCGCTGTATGAACAGTTTTGCAAAGATTTGAGTTTTCTATTAGGCAAAGAAATAGGTACCGGAGAATTTGGTGCCGACATGAAGGTAGAATTATTGAACGATGGCCCTGTGACCATCTGTATGGATACAAAAAACAAGGAATGATGACATTAGAAGAAGCTCAGCATCAGGTAGATTGCTGGATCAAAAAGTATGGTGTACGCTATTTCAGCGAACTCACCAATATGGCTGTCCTTACTGAAGAGGTAGGTGAACTGGCAAGAGTTATGTCCCGCAAATACGGTGACCAATCCTTCAAAGAAGGAGAAAAAGATAATATCGAAGACGAAATAGCGGATGTCCTCTGGGTACTACTCTGCATTGCCAATCAGACAGGTGTAAACGTCACTGAAGCGTTTGCCCGCAATCTGGAGAAGAAAACCCAACGGGATAACACCCGCCATATCAATAATCCTAAATTGCAAGACCATGGAGAAGAATGAACCTAACCAGAACAAGTATGATGCCGCATTGGCAAAGTACAACACACAGCTGGACGATACGGAAGTAGCTGCCCAGGTAGCGAAAATCATTGCAGAAAAAGTGCCCGGAAACCATACGGAGGAGGTCAAGAAATTCTTGTTCCACTGCATTGATCTCACTACACTGAACACTACGGACAGCGATGAAAGCGTGATGAAATTCACTCAAAAAGTAAATCAGTTCGACGAAGAATTCCCAGATTTGGAGAATGTCGCTGCTATCTGTGTTTACCCTAACTTCGCAGAAATCGTAAAGAGTACCCTGGAAGTAGAGGATGTAAAAATAGCCTGTGTTTCGGCAGGTTTTCCTTCCTCACAAACCTTCACAGAAGTAAAAGTAGCAGAAACCGCCATGGCACTGATGGAAGGTGCAGACGAAATAGATATCGTAATTTCAGTAGGCAAATTCCTGAGTGGAGACTACGAAAACATGTGCGAAGAGATACAGGAACTGAAAGATGTCTGCAAGGAACATCACATGAAAGTGATTCTGGAAACAGGCGCTCTGAAGAGTGCTTCCAATATCATGAAAGCCTCTATCCTATCCATGTATTCGGGCGCAGATTTCATAAAGACATCTACCGGGAAACAACAACCCGCTGCAACCCCGGAAGCTGCTTATGTAATGTGCCGGGCTATTAAAGAATATTACGATAAAACCGGCAATAAAGTAGGTTTCAAACCTGCCGGAGGCATTAATACTGTAAATGACGCTGTCATCTACTACACTATCGTCAAAGAGGTGCTTGGCGAAGAATGGCTCAACAACCAATGGTTCCGCTTGGGCACCAGCCGCCTGGCCAATCTTCTGCTTTCGGACATCAAAGGCATGGAAATGAAGTTCTTCTAAGAGCTTCCATACCATAATAAAAACTAAAGAAGCTTGATAGGAAAAGCGAAACTTTTCCTATCTTTGCGACAACATAAGCCAATAGAGTTTTGGCTAAAGCATTGTATTAGAGAACGTTTCATTTATTACCTTTTTCCTGGAATTCGGCAAAATTCAATCTATGAAAGGTAATGAGCAAACGGGTCTCACGCACTTTCGTGTATATACTCTTGTTATATATCGAATAGGCGTGAGACTGTTGCTTGTATTTCATAGAAGGTTTGCCGAAGCCTCAGGAATGGTACAAGTAACAGTTCTCACGCTTTTTGATAACAAACGTAAAGATAAGAGTATGGAAACAAATTCGGCACCCCTCTTCCATCGGAATCCACAGGCACCTCCTGTGAACCGAAATCGTGAACAAGCCCTTCTCATCGGACTGATGAGCGGAGAGCAAGAGTTTTTTTACACAAACAGTCTGACTACGGGAAGAAGTCGTGAGGAGCTATCCCGACATCTTTCTTTAGCCGTAAGACTAAAAGACAAACCTAACATTCAACTGGTATTTAACTTTCTCAAAGAGGAAGGAGAACGCAGTGCATACAACATCATGATTTCTCTTTTTCTATCGGAGCATAACGAAAAAAAACGCGAAGCACTCATCAAAGAACGCTTTCTTGGCATCGATCGCTTCGTACAATATTGCAGAAATCTGAGTGACTTCCTGGTGTACATCAAAGAGAATAACACAATCGAAATAACCAATGAAGACCTCCAACGAGGTATATTAGCATGGGATTTAGGGCATCTGGTAAGTCTCGCTCGCGTATCTTATGACTATGGACTTTTAGCCGAAGAAGAAGCCTGGAAGTATATAGAATTTGCCGGTAAGAAATGCCGTGAAACATTCGCTTGCTGGAAAGAGATAGGCAAAAGCTTCCTGTTAGGACAAATCATGAGCTATCCCGGCGAAGAGAACTTCCAGGAAGCAATCCGCTATTTCCTGCTTTCGACCGAAAGTCCCGAAAGCCCTTGGGTAAAATGTAAGTTTGGTTGATTATTTATCGCGGTCCACTACATAATCCAAATAAGCAGCAAGGCCGGCTTTTACATCTGAATCAGGCAAGGACGCCAATAATGAAAGTGCTTTTTCCTTATAGGCAAACATGGTCTGCACTGCATATTCAATGCCACCTTGTTGCTTGGCAAATTCGATTAATCGGGCGATTTCATCGGCCGAGGCAGTACCATTTTTCACTTTGACGGCAATCTCTTCCGCACTTTCATCCTTGGTAGAGTTCAAGGCATAAAGAACGGGAAGGGTCAGTTTGCCTTCCAACATATCGTTTCCTGTTGGCTTACCTATCTCCTTACTATCATAATAGTCGAATATATCATCCTTAATCTGGAAGCAAAGACCGATATATTCACCGAACTGGCGCGCAAATTCCGCCTGTTCATCGGTCACTCCTACCGAGAGAGCACCCGATTTGGTACAAGCTGCAAAGAGCACAGCCGTCTTCTTACGGATCACATCAAAATAGATTTCTTCGGAGAATTGGAGATTACTTACATTAGAAAGTTGAAGAAGTTCTCCCTCGGACAAATTCTGTCCCAGACGGGAAACCACATCAATAATAGCGTAATTATGCGTCTTGCCTACCTGCACAAGTGCAGTTGCCAAAAGGTAGTCACCCACCAGTACCGCTACCTTATTATTATAAATAGCATTCACCGACAGCTGTCCGCGACGCTCGGTGCTTTCATCCACCACATCATCGTGTACCAGACTGGCCGTATGTAATAATTCAAGGGAAACCGCCGCATGAAGTGATTCGGGACAAATCCGTCCATATAGCTTTGCCACAAGCAGCAGCAAAATCGGACGCATCATCTTCCCATTCTTTTGTCGAATGTGTGAGATTACTTCATTCAGCAAAAAGTTGGAACTGGTAAGCGAATTGTCAAACAGCTTTTTGAAATCGTCCAGTTCTGCCGCTATCGGAGTTTTTATGAGTGATGAGTTGTCCATGCATCGCTATTTTCCCACAAAAATAGTAATAAAACACTTAATACGGTATTTTTTTGTACTTTTACCATGAAAAAAAGGATAAATATATGAATTCTGACGATAAACTGTTTCTTCTCGATGCCTATGCATTGATATATCGCGCCTATTACGCGTTCATCAAGAGCCCTCGGATTAACTCCAAAGGGTTCAATACTTCCGCCATTCTGGGCTTTGTAAATACCCTGGAAGAAGTACTCAAAAAAGAGAACCCTACTCACATCGGAGTCGCTTTCGATCCCGCCGGACCGACCTTCCGCCATGAGGCCTACGAACAATATAAGGCACAACGTGAGGAAACTCCGGAAGCTATCCGCCTTTCCGTACCTATTATAAAGGATATTATACGTGCATACCGCATTCCCATCCTGGAAGTAGCGGGATACGAAGCCGACGACGTCATCGGCACGCTTGCCACTGAGGCAGGGCAACAAGGCATTACCACTTACATGATGACTCCCGATAAGGACTATGGCCAATTAGTATCTGAAAATGTATTCATGTACCGTCCCAAACATACCGGCGGGTTTGAGGTTATGGGAATAGAACAGGTAAAAGCTAAATTTGACATTCAGTCCACCCAGCAGGTTATTGACATGCTGGGATTAATGGGGGATGCTTCCGATAATATTCCCGGATGTCCCGGCGTCGGAGAGAAAACCGCACAAAAGCTGATCAGTGAATTCGGCAGTATCGAAAATCTTCTGGAGCACACCGATAAACTAAAAGGTGCATTGAAGACGAAAGTCGAAAATAACCGGGAAATGATTATCTTCTCCAAATTCCTTGCAACAATCAAAATCGATGTTCCCATCAAACTTGACATGAAAGCTCTCGTTCGTGAAGAACCGAATGAAGAAGAACTCAGGAAAATTTTCGAAGAATTGGAATTCCGTACACTCATTGACCGTGTACTCAAGAAGAGTAGTTCCCCCTCCCCTTCTTCCGTTGCTCCCGATCTTTTTTCACCAGGCCCGCTTTTTACTCAAAATAACGGTCCGGTTCAAGGCAATTTGTTTGAAGAATTTGCGTCCAACGGGCCGGAAGATTCCAAAAATTCAAATCTCGCGCGTTTAGAAACCATCAATGCCGACTATCAACTCATTGATACAGAAGAGAAAAGGAGCAAAATTATTAAAAAGTTGCTTACAACGAAAATTCTCTCAATAGATACAGAAACCACTTCAGCCGAACCAATGGAAGCAGAATTGGTAGGGATGAGCTTCAGCGATACCGAAAATCAGGCTTATTATGTTCCGGTTCCGGCAGAACGGGAAGAAGCGTTAAAAATAGTAAATGAGTTCCGGCCGCTCTACGAAAATGAAACTTCAATGAAAGTCGGACAAAATATCAAGTACGATATTCTTGTCCTTCAAAATTACGGGATAGAAGTGAAAGGTGAACTTTTCGACACCATGATCGCACATTACGTTTTGCAACCCGAACTTCGTCATAACATGGATTATCTGGCAGAAATTTATCTGCATTATCAAACCATCCACATTGATGAACTTATCGGCCCGAGAGGAAAGAATCAAAAGAACATGCGGGACCTTCCACCAGAAGAAGTTTACAAATATGCATGCGAAGATGCAGACATTACTTTAAAGCTAAAGAATGTACTTGAAGAAGAATTGAAGAAACAGGGGGTTGAACATCTCTTCTATGAAATAGAAATGCCGCTCGTACGCGTACTCGCCAATCTGGAAAGTAACGGGGTGCGCATTGATACCGAAGCGCTGAAACAAACCTCCGAACATTTCACTGTCCGCCTGCAAGAGATAGAAAAAGAAATCTATGAACTGGCAGAGGAAACGTTCAATATAGCTTCACCCAAGCAGGTGGGCGAAATCCTGTTCGACAAACTGAAGATTACGGATAAGGCGAAGAAAACCAAGACAGGACAATACGTCACTTCGGAAGAGGTGCTGGAAAGCCTGCGCAATAAACATGAGATTATCGGAAAGATCCTCGAATACCGTGGATTGAAGAAATTATTAGGAACATATATCGATGCTCTCCCCCTGCTGATCAATCCACGCACAGGGCGTATTCATACTTCTTTTAACCAGGCAGTCACAGCTACCGGACGACTCAGTTCCAGCAACCCGAACCTGCAAAACATTCCTATCCGCGACGAAGACGGTAAGGAAATCCGTAAAGCCTTCATTCCGGACGATGGTTGCGAGTTCTTCTCCGCCGACTATTCACAGATAGAGTTGCGCATTATGGCGCATCTAAGCGAAGATAAGAATATGATTGACGCCTTCCTCAGTGGTTATGATATCCATGCCGCCACTGCTGCTAAAATATATAAGGTAGACATAAAGGACGTCACTTCCGACATGCGTCGCAAAGCCAAGACAGCCAATTTCGGTATCATCTACGGTATTTCTATCTTTGGATTGGCAGAACGTATGAATGTGGACCGTAAAGAAGCCAAAGAATTGATCGACGGATATTTCGAAACCTACCCGCAAGTTCGTGAATATATGGATAAAAGTATTCAGATAGCACGCGAACAAGGATATGTGGAAACGATCTTCCACCGCAAACGTTTCCTACCCGATATCAACTCCCGCAACGCAACCGTACGCGGATATGCAGAGCGCAATGCCATCAATGCGCCTATCCAGGGAAGTGCAGCTGATATCATTAAAGTTGCCATGGCACGCATCTACAAACGCTTTCAAAGTAACAATCTGAAAGCAAAGATGATTTTACAGGTCCATGACGAACTAAATTTCAGCGTTCCAGAGGCTGAAAAAGAGTTTGTGCAACAAATTGTAATTGAAGAAATGGAACGCGCATATCGCATGCACGTACCCCTGAGAGCCGATTGTGGGTGGGGAAAAAACTGGTTGGAAGCCCATTAATTCCACCTATAACTTTATTTAACTTACAATCAGAAAGCAACTGAAGTAATCTGTTCGAAATACAGTTTGCTCACCATAATATCCGGCAACATCACTGCCGGATATTTTTTTGTCATCAATCTTGGCAAAAAGAAAGCATAAGAAAGCAATCATATCTGACATTTTGACTATATTTAATTCATATATGATATTTATGTCAATTAAATACGTACCTTTGCAGCGAATTCAATGACATATTGATAGAATATAGTAAGAGATAACTTAAAAACATATAGAACCATGAGAACAAAAGTATTTTTAAAAACAGTTGCTTTATCAGCAGTTATTCTTTTTAGTGCTATGGCAGCTTCTGCAGCTAACAAAAACAACCTTATTTACAATTCGGAAGAGAAAGACGGAATGATGGTTGGGCAAACCGTTTACAAGATAGACAGTGGAACTTTAGCAAACTACATGAAGTACAGCTACAAGTATGATGACCAAAAACGTATGACGGAAAGCGAAACTATGAAGTGGAACAGCCAAAAGAATACTTGGGAAAACGACCTCCGCATTTGCTATGCCTATCAGGGAAAAAGTATCACTACCACTTATTATAAATGGAACAGCAAACAAAAAGCATACGTCCTTGTACCTGACATGACGGTTACAATGGACAATCCAAGCCTGTAAATCTTACAGATACTCTCTTAAAATTCTAACAAATTGAACAAACCGAAACCTTTATAAGTTTTGTACACCAATGAAAGCCGGAATACGCGATGTATTCCGGCTTTTTTCATAACTTTGCCTTTCAAAAAAAACATCTATTTATGATACCTGCCAACCTCACCCACTACATTGAAACAGAAATCATTCCACGTTATGAGAAGTTCGACAAGGCTCATAACCTCTCGCACGTACAGGCCGTTATAGAAGAGAGCCTTTCACTTGCCAAACAGTATGATGTAAATGAAAGTATGGCATATACTATTGCCGCTTACCACGACACCGGACTTTGTCATGATCGTGCTACACATCACCTAATTTCAGGTGAGATTCTGAAGCAAGATGTCACTCTCCGCCAATGGTTTAATGAAATAGAAATAGAAACAATGAAAGAAGCGGTAGAAGACCATCGGGCATCTACGGACCATGAACCTCGGAGTATTTACGGAAAAATAGTCGCAGAAGCAGATCGCGTGATTGACCCCACTATCACTCTACGCCGCACGGTACAATACGGACTGAAACAACAACCAGAAGCAGATAAAGAATGGCACTATCAACGTTTTCATCAGCATTTAATGGACAAATATGCGCCTGGAGGATATCTGAAACTCTGGCTTCCAGACTCCAAAAATACAGAACGCCTGAAAGAACTACAAACTATTATCCTAAACGAAGAGTTGCTCAAAAAAACATTCAACAAATTATTTTCAGAAGAAAAAAACAATTAAACCTCCAATAATGAAAGCACTTTATTATAATGCCATACTTGGCATATTACTATTCTTTCCCTCATTTTTGAAAGCGCAAATCAGACCTTTTGAACCACTTAATCCAGACAGGATATTCTTTAAGGGAAAGGTTGTGGATACAGATAACAACGCTCTCCCCAAGGTAAGTATCTACATACCCGGAAGTATGCGTGGAACAATTTCAGACTCAAACGGAAATTTCTACATAGATGCCAAACCTAAAGAAACCCTATACTTTACCTATGCAGGAAAAGAAGATGCATACAGACAATTACAGGAGAAAGATACTACCGGCTTCATAGTACAAATGCAACCACGTATTCAAAGATTGAAAAATGTACATGTAAGAAAAGATAAGAAAATCATTGAAAAAGGTGAACCTTATGAAGACGACCGTGATGGTACGTTTGAACTTGTATATGCAGATGCCTATTTCCCAGATGGTGAAGAAGCTTTATACAAATTCTTCAAAGAAAACCAACAATATCCTCAGGAAGCTTTTAAGCAAGGAGAAGAAGGAGAAGTACTAATACAGTTCACTATTGATGAAAAGGGTAAAGCTACCGATCCTAAAATCCTCCGGAGTGTATCACCAATGCTGGATCAAGAGGCAAAACGCCTCGTTCTTTCCATGCCAGCTTGGAAGCCTGCCAGACAAAGAGGTTTGTGTGTAGAAAGTACCTTTATATTGCCTGTCTATTTCCATATAGATATATGGAAACAATATACAGAATAACGCTACATAGCATTGAAAGACATAGGACAACGTTAATTAAAACCTAATCTTTTATCAGATAAACAGAAGAATACCTATCTTTGCAGCAAGAAAATAAGTAATAACAAAATAGATAATGGCTTTACAATGTGGTATTGTTGGTTTGCCGAACGTAGGTAAATCAACACTTTTCAACTGTCTGTCAAACGCAAAAGCGCAGGCAGCAAATTTTCCTTTCTGTACAATAGAACCGAATGTAGGTGTAATCACCGTACCCGATGAGCGCTTGAATAAGCTCGCCGACCTGGTACATCCGCAACGAATTGTCCCCACTACAGTGGAAATCGTGGATATCGCCGGATTGGTAAAAGGTGCCAGCAAAGGTGAAGGATTAGGTAATAAATTTCTCGCAAATATCCGAGAAACAGACGCTATCATCCATGTGCTGCGTTGCTTCGACGACGAAAACGTGACACATGTAGACGGAAGCGTAAACCCCGTACGTGACAAGGAAATCATCGATTATGAGCTTCAACTGAAAGACCTTGAAACCATCGAGTCACGCATACAGAAAGTACAAAAGCAAGCGCAGACCGGTGGAGACAAGACCGCTAAACTGGCCTATGACGTACTGGTAAAGTACAAAGAAGCACTGGAGCAAGGCAAATCAGCACGCACCGTAGTCTTTGAAACTAAAGATGAGATAAAACTTGCCCGCGAACTCTTCCTGCTGACTTCCAAACCTGTGATGTACGTATGCAACGTAGATGAAGCAAGTGCTGTAAAAGGTAATAAATACGTAGATATGGTACGGGAATCCGTCAAGGATGAGAATGCCGAAATATTAGTGGTAGCCGCCAAAACAGAAGCGGATATTGCCG
Source organism: Bacteroides sp. 14(A) (assembly GCF_000526555.1). NCBI lineage: Bacteria > Pseudomonadati > Bacteroidota > Bacteroidia > Bacteroidales > Bacteroidaceae > Bacteroides > Bacteroides sp. 14(A). The sequence goes on from NZ_JAGH01000002.1 coordinate 556,382, forward strand.
AACTGGAAACTTATGAGGATCGCCAGATGTTCCTCGAAGAAGTAGGACTGGAAGAGTCAGGTGTAAGCCGCCTCATCAAGTCAGCCTACAGCCTGCTGAACCTGCAAACTTACTTCACTGCCGGTGTACAAGAAGTACGTGCCTGGACGTATGAAAAAGGCTGGAAAGCTCCGCAATGCGCCGGCGTTATCCATACAGACTTCGAGAAGGGCTTCATTCGCGCTGAAGTTATCAAGTACGAAGACTTTCTGCAATATGGCAGCGAAGCTGCTGTAAAAGAAGCCGGAAAGCTAGGCGTGGAAGGAAAAGAATACATAGTGCAGGATGGCGATATCATGCACTTCCGGTTTAACGTATAATCAATTACAGGTTATGAAATATCTCATAGCCGGTACAGGCGGCGTAGGAGGCAGTATCGCCGCTTTTCTTTCTCTTGCCGGGAAAGATGTGACTTGTATAGCCCGCGGCGAACACTTGACTGCCATACGCGAACATGGATTGCGTCTGCACTCTGATCTGAAAGGTGAACATACACTACCGGTAAAAGCATATACTGCCGAAGAATATAACGGCAGTGCCGATGTCATTTTCGTATGTGTCAAAGGCTATTCGGTTGATTCTATCACTGACCTGATCAAGCGTGTATCGCATAAAGACACTATTGTCATCCCTATTCTCAATGTATATGGGACAGGCCCGCGCATTCAGCGCCTTGTACCCGGAGTAACGGTACTGGACGGCTGTATTTATATTGTCGGTTTCGTATCAGGTAAAGGTGAAATTACCCAGATGGGAAAGATATTCCGCTTGGTTTACGGAGCACATAAAGACACGGTTGTTCCCCGTGGAACGTTGGAGGCTGTTCGGCAGGATTTAGAAGAAAGTGGCATCAAAGCAGAGATATCTCCGGACATCAATCGGGATACCTTTGTGAAGTGGTCTTTCATCTCTGCCATGGCTGTTACCGGAGCTTATTACGATGTGCCTATGGGCGAAGTACAAAAGCCTGGTAAGGTTCGGGATACATTCATTGGTCTTTCAGAAGAAAGTGCCGCTTTGGGCCGGAAATTGGGTATTGAGTTCAAAGAAGACATTGTGGAGTATAACCTCAAAGTAATCGACAAACTTGCCCCGGAAAGTACCGCCTCCATGCAGAAGGATATAGCCAAAGGACATGAAAGCGAAGTACAAGGACTGCTATTCGATATGATTACTGCTGCTGAGGAACAAGGAATCGACATTCCGACGTATCGGATGGTGGCGGAGAAGTTCAGAAGTTGAAACAATAAACTTAATAAAAAAATATATTATGCTTCCATTACTCAGCATCAATTGGGACCCAAACCCCGAACTATTCAATCTGTTCGGTCATATTCCCGTACGCTATTATGGTCTGTTATGGGTCATCGGTATCGCCTGTTCCTATTTCGTAGTCCGCTACCAGTACAGAGACAAAAAAATCGGCGATGACAAGTTTGAACCGCTGTTCTTTTACTGCTTTTTCGGCATCCTCATCGGAGCACGCCTGGGGCATTGCCTGTTCTATCAGCCGGAATACTATCTTCATCATTTCTGGGAGATGATATTGCCTATACAGTTCCTGCCCGATGGAGGTTGGAAATGGACCGGCTATGCAGGTCTCGCCAGTCATGGAGGCACGCTGGGGCTGATGATAGCCCTATGGCTGTACTGCCGCAAGATGAAAATGCACTATATGGACGTATTGGACATGATTGCCGTAGCAACTCCTATCTGCGCCTGCTTCATCCGCCTTGCCAATCTGATGAATTCTGAAATTATCGGCAAAGCGACTGATGTGCCTTGGGCATTTGTATTCGAACGGGTAGATATGCTTCCCCGGCATCCGGCACAGCTTTACGAAGCAATCGCCTACTTCATTTTCTTCCTGCTGATGATTTTCCTGTATAAGAATTACGGCAAGAAGCTGCATCGTGGTTTCTTCTTCGGACTCTGTCTGACAGAAATTTTTGTATTCCGCTTCTTCGTAGAATTCCTGAAAGAGAATCAGGTAGATTTCGAGAATAGCATGTCACTGAATATGGGACAATGGCTCAGTGTTCCGTTTGTAATCATAGGAGTGTATTTCATGTTCTTCTACGGAAAGAAGAAAACACAGAAATAAAAGAAAAATGAGGATGTATCAGACACGATTCTGATGCATGCTCATTTACACTATTTACGTTGCCACTTACTCTTCGAGGCATGCTCCCGCTTCAGAATATCACTTAAGGGAACTTCAAATATCTTGGCCTCAACCCATGCCACAAAATCGAACTTACGTAAAATCTGAGTCTCATATTTATCCGCATACAAAGTATGAACCTCTTCCGCCATGCTTTCCCATATTCTCGCTCGCTTTTTCCGATTCGTATCAACGAAAGAGTAATTCAGAAATTTAAGCAGAAATGATTCTACCTTCAGATTATACCCTTTGTTTTTGGACATTTCCCGCTTAATAGAGCGAACTTCGGACTGGATATAGTCTACATCCCCCAACTCATAATGAATCATCACATTCACGATCCTAATGGTGCGAAACAGTGGCAGAGAATATAGGTGTCCTCTCCCGATAGTCGTACTCAACCGTTTCCGGGCTTTCCTGTACTCCCCGTTCCCCAAATGGATCAAGGCGACATACAAGGACATTTCCGCCTGTTGCTGTTCTTTTAATAAGGCCATTTTATCAATCAGTGAAGCCTGATGTTCAGCAATCCACAAACCCGCCTGTTCAAACTCTCCTCTATCGATATAGGAAAATAGCCTGTATATGAATATCACATAAGTTACATTCAACTGAAAACTCGATGACGGTGAAGACAGTTTCTCCAACTTCCCTATAAAGTAATCCATACCCTCATAATTATGCATAATGCGAAGACTCTCTAACATTCCTTCTACAGTCATCAGATAATATACCGGAGGATTATTCCACAGATGCGTATTCTCCTCGAACAGCTTGTTCAGTTCCACAAACGAATTGAAGGCTGCTCTGTAATCTCCCACCATCATAAAGTAATTGGCCTGAAAAAGCTGGTGGTTTTTCTTTATCTCAAAGTTTTCGACGCCTGCACTTGCCACGATACTGATCTCACTCGTCACCAGATCATCCAACTTCTGTGTTTCCTCCAATGATCGTGAAGCTCCCCTATTAAGCATTCTCAACTTCAATAACTCATGCAATGAAGACTGTTCATTCAGCTGCCTGATATTCTTTAGGGTATTATTCATCTTATATTGCTTGTTCAGGAGCTTCTTTTCATCCACCTCTTCGAAATCCAGAGTCAAGAGATAATTCAGTTCCAGCCTTTGCGCCACAAGCAGTGCAAAATGATTCTCATAATAGACAGCTTTTTCCTTCACTTTTTTCAGTACCTGGAAGCACTCCTGATACATTGATTTCTCATACAACACCCTGGCATGCAGCAGCTCATTGAATAACAGATAATAGCTATCCTGCTCTGTTCTCAGTTTTGTCAATATCTCTATCAGCAGATCAAACAGGTAAATAACCACCGTATTGAAAGAAGAAGTAGGTTTTGCTTTCAGAAAGCATTGTTTCAACTCCTCAGGATCGCTTATCTTCTTATCATCAATCAACCTGAAAAGAAAAATATAATCTTTCTCCGGCTTATTGGATATATACATGGAGAACTCTTTCTTCTCTTGTTTCGTGAGACTATTAATCAATTGAATGAGTGATTCGGACTTCAACATAGCATTAGCAGATTTATAAAAACACATCTTAACGAAAGCAAGGTAGAGAAAAAAACGAAAGAAAGCAATCTTTTCATGGAATAATATAGCTTTTACCTATATTACAAATATTAAAATAAAGCATATAACACAAATACAAACAGATGTATATCAACTATTTAACACATCAATTAACAGAATTATATAATTTTACCAGTATTATATTTGTGCTCTTTTTGTTTGCTTATGTATTATGTATCGCATACTTTTGGCATAGAAAAAGAAAGCACAGTTCCCGATTATTTAATCTTAAACTAATAAAATAGCCATGAGCAAAAATATTATTGTAATAGGTAGTTGTAATACAGATATGGTCATCAAAGCTGACCGTCTTCCCGTACCGGGAGAAACAATCATAGGTGGTAGTTTCATGATGAATCCCGGAGGCAAAGGAGCCAACCAAGCTGTAGCTGCTGCCAGACTAAAGGGGAATGTACACTTCATTGCCAAAACCGGAAACGACCTGTTCGGCAAACGTTCCATAGAACAATATGAAGACGAAGGAATCCATGTTGAAAATATCTATTCAGATCTCACACTTCCTTCAGGTGTAGCGCTAATTATGGTGGATATGAATGGAGAAAACAGCATCGCCATCGCTTCCGGAGCCAATGGTTCATTGAGTCCCGAAGACATCCGGAAGGCACAGCCTACCATTGAAAAAGGTGACATCTTGTTGATGCAACTGGAAATTCCCATAGAAACAGTGGAATATGCCGCTCAGATAGCCAGCGAACAGGGTATCAAAGTAATCCTGAATCCGGCACCCGCCCGGGCACTCTCCAACAAATTATTACAGAACCTGTATATGATCATTCCCAATGAAACGGAAGCTGAAATACTCTCGGGAATCAAAGTGACCGATTGGGAAAGCGCCCGTAGAGCCGCGGATATTATCAGTGCCAAAGGAGTGGATATCGTGGTTATCACTCTTGGTTCCAAAGGAGCACTGATTAAAGAGAAAGATACATTTCATGAAGTGCCCGTACCCAAAGTTAAAGCCGTAGACACTACAGCAGCGGGAGACACTTTCTGCGGTGCATTGTGCGTCGCTTTATCCGAAGATGTAGATGTGTTGAATGCAGTTAAATTCGCAAATAAATGTGCATCCATCACTGTGACCCGAATGGGAGCCCAGCCCTCCCTACCCTATCGTAAAGAAATTGATGTTTTATAAATAGTAATTTAAAAATCTAATACCATGTTTATAGTCGACAGTTATTCATTAGCAGTTATTTTCTGCGTTGTCACGATGCTTTGTTGGGGTTCGTGGGGTAATACACAGAAACTTGCCGGGAAAACCTGGCGTTACGAATTATTCTACTGGGATTACGTAATCGGTATCCTTGCCTTCTCTCTCCTCTTAGGTTTCACCCTGGGCAGTACGGGAGATGCCGGACGCGGTTTTGTTGAAGATTTGAAGCAGATCAGTATGGAGAACTATGCAAGCGCTTTTGCAGGAGGCGTCATATTCAATCTGTCCAACATCCTCTTATCAGCTTCCGTTTCTATGGCAGGGCTTACGGTAGCATTCCCCTTAGGAGTCGGCATAGCCTTGGTATTAGGTGTTTTCGTCAATTATTTCGGTGAGCCTAAAGGTGATGCAGTAATTCTGTTCAGTGGTGTGGCACTCGTTGTATTAGCCATAATCTTTAATGCCATAGCTGCCGGAAAGATGAATCAGAAAGGAAGCAGCATCAATAAGAAAGGGATTATCATTGCCATTATAGCCGGTGTACTGATGTCTTTCTTCTATCGGTTTGTTGCTGCCGCCATGGACTTGAACAATTTTGAGTCACCTACCCCCACAATGGCTACTCCATATTCAGCATTCTTTATATTCGCAATAGGTATCTTCATAAGCAATTTCATTATCAATACCATCGTGATGAAAAAGCCGTTTGTAGGTACTCCCGTGAGCTATAAGGAGTATTTCCAAGGCAAGTTCAGCACACACATGGTCGGAGTGCTGGGAGGAGCTATTTGGGGATTGGGTACGGCTCTCAGTTATATTGCAGCAGGAAAAGCCGGTGCAGCTATTTCCTACGCACTAGGACAAGGAGCACCCATGATTGCAGCCTTGTGGGGCATATTTATCTGGAAAGAATTCAAAGGCTCTTCCCGTGCGGTAAATATTCTTCTGGCCTGCATGTTCGTTCTGTTTATATCCGGTTTAGGAGCAATTATTATCTCCGGAGCTAATTAACCGGCTCCTCACTCTTATTTATAAACGCTTTCTTTTTCTACCTCTCACGGAGTGAAAAAGGAGGAAAATTGCTTCAACCATATATCTAATTCAAACAGTAATATTAATTTTAATAATATGACTCATGAAAACACTCAAATTAGGCATTAATTTATGCCTACTATTTTCATTGATTCTCATGATAATGCCGCAAAAGGCTTTGGCTGAGAATTATTTAACTGATCAGAATACAGCTACCGTCAAAGGAAAAGTTACGGATAGTGAGAAAATCCCTCTCCCCGGAGTTGTTATTACGTTGAAAAACCATGAGAAATATGCCACAACGGATTTAGACGGAAATTTTGCGATAACAGGAATTTCCGACTTAAATTCCGCAACCTTGGTATTTACTTGCGTAGGAATGACGACACAAGAAATCGTGTTGAAAGGGAAAACGTACATCAATGTTATCATGAAAGACAACATTGTTGAGCTCGGAGAAGTAGTGGCCATTGGCTATGGCAGTGTCAAAAAGAGCGACCTGACAGGAGCCGTAGCTTCTGTAAAAGGTGACAAACTGACTCAAACCAGTTCCAGAGATGTACTTAGTGGACTTCAAGGGAAAATGTCCGGTGTAAATATCACACTGAATTCAGGAGCTCCGGGTGAAAACGCTACTGTCAGAATCAGAGGTGTAGGAACCATCAATAACAGCAATCCGATTTATGTCGTTGATGGTTTTCAGATCAGTGACATCAACTATCTGGGGGTTAATGATATTGAGAATATAGAAGTATTAAAAGATGCCTCTGCAACTTCCATATATGGTTCACGAGGTGCTAATGGAGTTATCCTCATCACTACCAAAAAAGGTGGAAAGGATCAATTTCATGCAAACGGCAGCTATAGTATTGGATTCCAATCTGCCAGCAAGAAAATAGACATGCTCAATGCCTGGCAATTTGCAACTTTGTACAGGGAAGCCTACGCTAACTCAAATGTATCCCTGTCTGCAGCAGATGATGCTATTACCCAATATGTCATAGATAATCATTACAAAGGAACAGATTGGCAAGATAAAGTCTTCAAAGAGATGACTCCGGTACATAATGCCGAGCTAAGCCTTTCCGGCTCCAGTGGTAAGAATTCTTATCTTTTGTCTTTGCTTTACACGCATAATGAAGGTCTCGTCAAATACAATGACTTTTCAAAGTTCAATATCAGATTGTATAATAACTACGAGTTCTCAAAACACGCCAAATTAGAAGCAGATATTTCATATTCTACTTCCCAAAAGCATGATATCAATGGCAGTGTACTGACATCCGCTTTATACATGGATCCGATAGCTGCAGCATGGAATACTAACACCAACAATTACGGTTCCAAGACTTTTAGCCAGATCGAAGCGACTAACCCGGCACTATTGATAGATAACTCTCAATACGACAATATGTCAGATGTAAACCGTCTGGTAGCCAATTTTGCATTATCATTTACTGACCTTTTTGTGAAAGACCTGTCACTGACTTCACGTTTCGGTTATGACAAACAAACCACCAGAGGAAAAGGCTTCTATCCGGAATACTATGTCGACCAAAATACGTATAATCAAGAAAGTAGCTTATACGAAAGTTTCCAATGTGGAACCTCCTGGTTATGGTCTAACTACCTGTCTTACAGCAAAAAGATAAATAATCACTCTATTGATGGTATGGCCGGAATGGAAATGCAAAAATTCACCAATAGATACGCATATGGAATCGCATATGATATCCCATACGATCCCAATCAGCAATATTTCGACCTCGCAGGCAATCAAGAAAGAAAAGGAATAAAAGGAAACTATTCCGAATCAGCCTTATTGTCTTTCTTTGCTCGTGTCAACTATAAATTCCTGAATCGATACTTATTGACTGCCACCATACGTAGTGACGGAAGTTCCAAATTCGTAGGTAGTAACCGATGGGGATATTTCCCGTCCGTAGCAGTAGCATGGGATATCAAGAAAGAAAATTTCTTAGCCAATGTAGACGTTATTTCCGGATTGAAGCTACGGGCAGGATGGGGTATTGTAGGTAATCAGAACTCTCTGGATAATCCCTATGTATACGCATCTACCATAACTTCACAAAGTAATAATTATGTTCTGAACAATACGATTGTAAACGGGTATTATCCGGCAGAATTAGCTAATAAAGATATCAAATGGGAAAGTACAGAAACCTTCAACATAGGCCTGGACTTCTCTCTGTTTAATAATCGCTTGGATGCTTCCTTTAATCTATTCCAAAATACTACTAGAGATATGATAGCCACTCCTTTGGCACCAATGTACGTAGGCTACAATGCAGTACCTTCCAATATTGGTTCCATGAGAAACAGAGGTATCGAATTCTCAGTGGGGTATAAACAGAATATCAGAGACTTTTTCTTTGATGTAAATTGGAACATTACTTCAGTAAAAAATAAAGTACTGAGTTTAGGCACATCCACAGCCATCCGTGCTGGAAGTCTTCCCCGCCTTGACCCGACCACTTACACAGACGTCGGTACTGAAATCGGTGCTTTCTATGGCTTAGCTACCAATGGAATCTTTACTAAAGAAAGCTTGGATAAACTTCATGCTGAATATCCGGGTTATCAACCTACTGCGCAACCTGGTGATGTATGGTTTGTTGATGCAAACAATGACCACCGTATTGATAAGAATGACGACCGTCAATACTTAGGCAGTGCTATTCCCGACTTTGTTTCAGGACTTAATATCTACTTAAAGTGGAAAAATTTCGATTTGAATTGTTATCTGTTAGGCTCCTATGGAAATGAAATTGTAAATGGACAATATGTTTACATCAACGGTTCCAACATAAAGAGTAACTGGAGTGCAAGAATGTGGAACCGCTCTACCAAAGACAATATCACCAATATCCCCCGTCTGGATGTAGCTGATATAAACGGAAATACAAGTACCTTCTCCGATCTGTTCGTTGAAGATGGCAGTTATCTGAGAATGAAAAACATCCAGATAGGATACAATCTTCCCAAGAGTATCTGCGAAAAGATAAAGATGTCAGATATCAGATTTTATGTCTCCGCAGATAATCTGTTCACTATAACAGGCTATACAGGTTGGGATCCTGAACCTGTTTCATTCGGAACACTCAATGGCGGAGTAGACTATGGTACTTACCCCTTATCCAGAGTTATTTCATTGGGTGCTAATATTAAATTTTAAAATCATAAGGTTATGAAAAAACAATTTATACATATAGTGCGCAAAGGAACAACTTCCTTAATTATGCTATTACTCGTATCCTCATGTAGCTTTCTAGATATCGATCCGACAGCTATTCGAACAGGTGATAGCTTCATGAATGATGAAACTAATGCGGAATTAGCCATAAATGCAGCATACAACAGTTTAGCCTCTCATGAAAGATGGAGTGATGGTTTACTGGAATCACACTCTTTCTACATCGGTGAAATCATGGCTGACTTTGCAGAAATGGGATCTCACAAAGGGGACTTTGATGATTTAGAAAGAATGATAGAATGGCGTCCATACACGGATGAAATTATCTTATATTGCACCTGGAAGAGATGTTATGATGGTATTTATCGTTGTGATTACGTCCTTGAAAACATTGGAGAAGCTCCTATATCAGAATCCTTAAAACAACGTATAGAAGGCGAAGCATATTTCTTGAGAGCAATGAATATTTTAAGATTAACAACGATGTTCGGAAGCATACCTATTACAGAAGGAATCATACCCACTGAATCGTATGGTAAGATTCCTCAAAAGAACCTGCATGAATGCTTTGAAATAGCAGCCAGTCATTTTGAAAAAGCAATAGACAGGCTTCCTACCAAGAATCAATATGAAAGCAAAAACATAGGAAGAGCTACCAAAGGAGCCGCTCAAGCCATGCTTGCACGTTTATACATGCTACAGGAAGGTATGGATAAAGATTGCCAGATTGCAGCCTGGGATTCTGTATACAAATATACAGACTTGGTCATCAAGTCCGGAGAATACAATTTAGCCAATAACTACGCTACCATCCATGAACCGGAAGGAGAAAACAATATCGAATCTATTTTCGAAATCCAGTTCGGTAGTTCTTCCGTGCTGAACAGCGGATCGGGAACCTCCCGCGAAGACATTGGTACTACATCACAAATTCGTTGTGGTATACGTTCTGCACAAAACGAAGGTTTACCTGGTGGATGGGGATATTACCAGCCCAGCCAACTACTGGTTGATGAATTTGAAGATAAAGATCCAAGATTAACCTGTACGGTATATGGTCCCAACTATAACGATGGTATTGTATACGGCATGAAACGTAATTATGACTTATCCGACATGCAATCAGAATACTATAACAGACACCTAGCCATAGATCCTGAACTTGAAGCTAAGGATCTGATGACAGCTACCAGCAACAGCTCACGCAACGTCAGGGTAATCCGGTATGCCGATGTGCTGTTAATGAATGCAGAAGCAGCTTATCATCAAGGCAAAGAATCCGAAGCTTTAGATAAACTTGAGATGGTCAGACAAAGAGCCAGAAACAGTACATTTGCAAAAGGCTTTGTTTTGGGGAAAGGAAGTACATACGTAAATACCGGATATTCAAACAACTTACCTAAAGTGACAACAACAGGTCAGGAATTATTGGAAGCCATTTGGCATGAAAGAAGTGTAGAACTGGCACTGGAAGACATGAGATATTGGGATCTGGTACGTACCGGCAGATATTTAGACCGACTGGATATAGTAAGAGCTACCTCCAAAGATCCTACTGCTACCGAACTGCGCTTTGCCAATATAGACCTACGGGCCAATTGCACCGCAAGATGTATTCAGGGTCCCAGAGGTGTAAAGGATATTCCAATCTTTCCGCTTCCCGGTGAAGAAGCAATCAAATGGAATCTGACCCAGATTATTGACCTTTATAAATAATGCAATTATGAAATGCAATAAATTAATATACACAGCTCTCGTCCTGCTTTGCTTAGGCTGTGCAGACGAACAGAAATGGACTGATGATTATGATATCAACTTTCCTGCTCCTACGATAGAAACCATAGACCGTACTAAAGTAGAAGTAGGTGATACCTTACATCTGACAGGTTTCTTCGAGAAATTGACTACAGCAACAATTGGAGACGGATATACGAAAATTGTATCCATATCCGAAGATTACAAAACAGCCAAACTATTAGTAACCGAATCATGCATATCCGGCAAACTTGTATTACAGAATATCTATAAGCAAAAATATACCCACCAGGTGAACATAACGGTTGAGAACAGTGGAATTATTGAGATACCTAAAGAAATCACAATCCTAGACTTCTCCAATACTAAATTCTCTCCGTATTGGACTAAGTCGACTTGGACTGAAGCCAAAAACTTTGAGTCCGAAGGCTATGATCTGAACCCGATAGCCCCGCCTACTGGTTATGACCATTTCTACTCAATGAATGATACTACTTTATTCCCACCGAATGAACCTGCAGGACAAGGAGGCAACATCCCTTATGGAAACTATACCTACGACAATGACGGAAATGGCTTTAACATTGCTCAATATGCCGACCCCTATGTATCTGTACTGATCAATACCGGAAACGATATAGCCTACCTCAGCCTTGTTATCAATGATGAAGTCAAAGATTTCGATCCTTCACATTCTGTAGGGGGTACTTTTGCCAATGGAGAAAAAAAGCACTATATGAAGACTGACAATAAATGGTTATGGTATTCTTTCTCTTTAAAAAGCATGTTAGGCAAAGACTTACCTAATACTATAAAAAGCGCAGGATTGTTCATTCGGAACAGTTGGGACTACGGAGCAGATATTTATCCAGGCTTCCAGCTGAATATTGCAAAGATGGTTATTACGGACGGAGCACTTCCTCGCAAAATTGTACTCTTCGACTTTGAAGACGGCGAACCGGAAACCACAACTGAAGTGACCTCTTGGGCTAGCGATCTTCTTTCGCTCTATGGACGAGATCTAAGTAATTTTTCAATAGTACCTTCCGGAACACATTACTATTCGATGATTAATCACCATGATGAGAACTTTAAAAGCTATAAATTTGCTATTAAGAACGATAACAACGGGGTAGGTTTCAACTTAAGTGAGATGAAGGCTCCCTATCTGACGTTCGCTGTAAACACCGGAGAGCATAGCGGCTTTATCGATTTTGTATTTTACCAAGCAGCATCCGGCAATAAAGAAGGAGAACCATGGGCTGATCCAGGATGTAATAATAGTGCCCTGGAAGTTTATCCGGAAGCAACAGCACAAGAAAATGTCATGGGGTTCTATTTTGATACAAAAGAGAAATGGGAATGGCGTACATATGACCTCATAAAATTACTGAAAGGAGTGGAAGAATGGGGATTACAAGGCGGAGCCTATCCCAACTTTAAGGAAAAGTTCGATTACGTGCTGATTTGGCCACGGGATGGTTGGAATAACGATCTGGCATCCGGCAGATATGAAATGAATATAGATTATGTTATCATTACGGATGGACTACCCACTGGATTACCTACTCTAAACAAATAAATACAGTATATATGAAATACATAGCATTCTTATGTTGCCTGTTTAGCTTTTGCAGCTGCGCAGCAGATACACCTTCGGAACCTGAAGGTGGCGGAAAAGAGGAGCCGGTAAAAATCATCTTCGATACCGATATGTGTTTTGATGTGGACGATGTAGGAGCATTAGCCGTACTACACGCATACGCTGATCAACATAAAGCAGAAATTCTGGCTGTATGTTTCAATGAAACACATAAGGACGGCGCAGCAGCCATCGACGCCATAAATACTTGGTATGGACGTGGAGAAATTCCGATAGGGATATACAAAGGGCAACTCGAAGATCCTGATCAGTCTAAATATCTATCTTATCTTGCAAAATATCCTCACGACACACCTGATGATATCAACAAGATAAAAAGTTCCCTAGACGTATATGTAGAAACACTGTCCGGACAGCCGGATCAGTCCGTTACCATTATCAGTATCGGATTTCTGAATAACCTGGAATTACTTTTGAGCAGTCATAAAGATTTAGTTGCCCAGAAGGTAAAAAAAGTGGTTGCTATGGGAGGACTTATAAAAGATGATTTTAATTTTGTACGCCATAATCTTGTGTCAACGACAGAAAAGGTATTGAAAGAGTGGCCTACCCCCATCATAATAACCCAATTAGGCGGAGATGTATATACGGGAGCCTGTTTAGAAACAGAACCTGATTCGCCAGTCAGAGAGGCTTATTACAGATGGTTTGACAACAAGTTTGAAGGAAGGTGCAGTTGGGACTCATATGCTGTATTATATGCAGTTAGAGGAAAAGATTTCTTTGAAGAAAAATGGGATAGTTACATCGTCCTGCAAAATGGCGTAACCCTAGACATGGAAGAAGGGCGTTTACATTACATAGCTCCCTTATTCACACCGAAAGAATATCAGCATGTCATCGACTATTTAATCTGTAGAAAGAACATATAAAGTATAACTTTAAAAAAGAGGAATTATGAAAATGAAAACAATCTGTATCCTGTTCATCAGCATACTTTGTCTATGTGCCGGATGCAAACAAGCAGAGAACCCACATAAGATCGATATAATCTTCGATACGGATGCCAATAATGAGCTTGACGACCAACATGCACTTGCCTATCTGATGCTGAATGATGATGTATTCAATATTTTAGGTATCACCACCAATGCAACCCGGAATGGAGGAGATATTGGTGAACATTACAAGGAAGCCGAAAGAGTCATCAAACTGTGTAATCGTGAAGAATCAATCAAGCTCCTGATTGGCGCAGAAGGTTCATTCGGAGAAATAAAAGACTTTCTGGACCTCACTGACTACGACGGACATCAATCAGTAGATTTCATTATTGAGCAGGCTCATAAGTATTCTAAGGAGAATAAATTACCCATTTTAGCCGTAGGTAAGTTAACCAACATAGCTTTGGCACTAAAGAAGGACCCAAGTATTACCGATAACATACGACTAATCTGGTTAGGATCAAATTATCCCGGTCCCGGTGAATACAATTTGGAAGATGATGTTCCTTCCATGAATTACGTATTGGAAAGCGGCATCCACATCGAACTGGTACCGGCACGCTACAATGAACCAAGCGGAACGGATGCTGTAAAAGCAAGTCTGGAAGAAATCCAAAAAATAATGCCTGGTTTGGGTCCGAAAGCTAAAGCTCCCGTTATAGGGCGCCATGGAGAGAGCTTTACTAACTTTGGCGACTATTCCGTCAACTTGTTCAGTAATGCTGAATGTCATGGAGATCCCCCTTCAAGAGCTCTATTCGATATGGCTGCGGTCGCTATCGTTAAGAATCCGGAATGGGCACATACCCAGACAATTCCCTGCCCGATCATGGAGAATAATATCTGGATAGAGCGCCCCGATAATCCCCGAAAAATTTTCTTGTGGGAGAATTTCGATAAGGATGCTATAATCAGTGACTTCTATTCTACATTAAAGAATAAACAATAATCATTATCAGAAGGAACTGCCTCAACATCCTCAATCTGGCAGTTCCTTCTCTCTTTTCAATTACAAGTTATATGAGAATACAATTGTTTATGAAAAGCTTTATAGCCATTACAACCATCTGCATAGCAGGAGCCTGTTCACAATTTAGAAAAAATCCCGTACTAGAAAGCTTTATTCTGACTCCTCCACAGCAATTATATGGTCCGCTATTTCAAGACATTCTGATAAACGACTCGCTATTCGGTCCCAACTGCTTATTTGCCGATTCCAAAGACTTCCTAGATTGTACTCCCAAACGCCCGATGAAAGAAATCCTGGACAATTACCACTCCTTTGCTGGAAAACAAGATTACCGCCTAATGGAACAATTCATTAAGCAGAACTTCAACCTTGTCTCAACAACACCTGCATTTACCGACAGCAGTGACATAGATACTCACATCAAAAAGCTATGGACAGCACTGCATCGGGAAGCCAACTTACCTGCCCATTCCAGTACATTAATTCCTCTAGATCATGCCTACATTGTACCGGGAGGGCGCTTTCGTGAGATTTATTACTGGGACAGCTATTTCACAATGCTAGGTTTATTTGCAGATAATGAAACTGCAATGGCAGAAAGTATGATCCAGAATTTTGCAGATTTGATTGATAAGTTAGGTTTCATCCCCAATGGTAATCGCAGCTACTATGCAGGCCGTTCGCAACCTCCCTTCTTTTCACACATGATAGAAGCTCTAGCAGCCAACAAATCGTCAGATCAACCGTACACAACATATATCACCCAACTCCAAAAAGAATATGATTTCTGGATGCAAGGGCGTGAAAGCTTATCTGACGAAAATCCAGATAGTCTCCATTGTATCCGGATGAAAGGTGGTGAAGTCCTGAATCGCTATTATGATCACTTTGACACGCCACGCGAAGAAATGTATCGTAATGATATAGAAACCGCCGGACAATTAAAGATGAACCAGCCTCATCTGAATGAAAAGCAACTATATCGCAACCTGCGTTCAGGTGCAGAATCAGGTTGGGATTTCTCAAGTCGTTGGCTCAAAGATTACAATAATCTATATTCCATCCACACAATAGACATTATTCCTGTCGATCTAAATTGTCTGTTATATCATTTGGAAAAAAGTCTGGCAAAAGCTTACCGGCTAACTAATAAACCCGAAGAAGCCAACAGGTACATAACATTCTCAGAAGCCCGCAAGACTGCAATCTTAAAATACTGCTGGAATGAGAAGAAGAAATTCTTCATGGACTACAACTGGTGTACACAACA
This sequence comes from Bacteroides sp. 14(A), assembly GCF_000526555.1. Classification (NCBI taxonomy): domain Bacteria; kingdom Pseudomonadati; phylum Bacteroidota; class Bacteroidia; order Bacteroidales; family Bacteroidaceae; genus Bacteroides; species Bacteroides sp. 14(A). Next base: position 572,196 of record NZ_JAGH01000002.1, read on the forward strand.
AATGACAGATAATTTCTCATTGGCAGGTGTTTATCCGTTATATACCAAAATTGCCACGAAAGAACAAGCACAAGCTGTAGCAGATAAAATTGTAAAAGATTTCTTAAAATCCGGTGGAGTGACAACCACCCTCTATCAAACAGGTCAGCAATGGGATGCGCCCAACGGTTGGGCACCACTACAATGGGTTACTTATATAGCTCTCAGAAATTATCATCACACGGAGATAGCCGATACCTTACGAACCCGCTGGATGACCATGATTAAGACTGTATACAATCACACTCATAAATTGTTAGAAAAGTATGATGTAGTTCATTTACAAGATACCGGTGGCGGAGAATATCCCAATCAAGATGGATTTGGATGGACCAATGGGGTATATCGTGCTTTTGCTATTGCAAATAAGAAAGATTTTCCTTGACTATACATAAAAGCAATAATCATCCGACAGTATATTTAAACCCAGTTGATCAGGTTCAATAGCACACCATGTATCAGTACGTGGAATAGAAATACAGGCATAGCCATACGTAGTGCATGCTTCATAACTATTTGTAGAATTAGTATTCCGTCCTATACCTGCAAATATAAAAATTTTATATTTGCATCCACAAATCCTCTTCATTATCAATTACACCAATTCACACGGATTATCTGATATGATTCATTTTTAATCTGTGCAAATCCGTGTAGCCTGTGATCCCCTACTCTTGCTTTATGTTTTTGTGACACATCTATCTATTTTTATGCCATTTCCCCTCAGGAATACATTTATGTCGTGAAATCATATATCATATCTGACACATACCGGTAACTTTGCAAACAGAAAAAGATATCATAGGTAACAAAACAAATAGGTAAGAAAGATTCCAAAACAGGAGAACAAAAAACAGGTAGTTCAGATTTAAAACTACTACCTGTTTTCTAAGAAAAGAAAAATGAATATACAAACATACATAACTATTTAAACTAAGAATGATGAATTCAAAACAAACGCTTTTCAGTCTATTAATGTGTGTACTGGCAATAGCAGGTTGCGACACGCAAAAACAAGCTATCGTGGGCAACGAACTTGCCTTAACACGAGCTAAGCAAACATTGGATTCTTTATACCTGAACTATTCCGTTTCCGGTACATGCCTGTTACGTGAAAATTACCCTTCCAATATCGGAGAGTATACAGCAACCTATCTGGCATCTGAGGAACAAAAGAATATGCCCAATCTCTATTCTTATTTATGGCCCTATTCTGGAACCTTCTCAGCCGTAAATGCATTATTCGCCACAACAGGAGATAAAGAGTACAAATCAGTACTCGACAATAAAGTACTGGTAGGTCTGGAAGAATACTTCGATACCCGGAGAACTCCCGAAGCCTATGCTTCATATATCAACAGTGCACCGCAATCCGATCGTTTCTACGATGACAATGTCTGGTTAGGCATCGATTTCACCGATACATATATGCTCACTAAAGAACCCAAATATCTACAGAAAGCACAACTCATCTGGAACTTCATCGAAAGCGGTACGGATGATAACCTGGGAGGTGGTATCTATTGGTGCGAACAAAGGAAAGAATCCAAGAACACTTGTTCAAATGCTCCCGGCTCAGTCTTCGCATTAAAGCTTTTCGAAGCTACTAAAGACAGTGCTTATTTCGTAAAAGGGCAACGCCTCTATGAATGGACGCAAACAAACCTGCAAGATTCTACAGACTATTTATACTTTGATAATATCAATCTGAACGGAAAAGTCGACAAAGCCAAATTTGCCTACAACAGTGGACAAATGATGCAGTCAGCCAGCCTGCTATACCAGTTCACGGGCCAAGAGAAGTATCTGACTGATGCACAAAACATCGCTAAAGGATGCCATAACTACTTCTTTCAGGACTATACACCGGAAAACGGAGAACCATTCAAACTATTGAAAAAAGGAGATGTATGGTTCATTGCAGTCATGCTGAGAGGTTTTATCGAGCTCTATCAAGCGGATAAAAACGAAACTTATCTGGACTCTTTCAGCAAAAGTCTGGATTACGCCTGGGGACATGCACGGGATGAGAAAGGACTGTTCAACACAGACTCCAGCGGAAAGACCCAGGATAACAGAAGATGGTTACTTACACAAGCTGCCATGGTAGAAATGTATGCCCGCCTTGCAGCCATCAAATAATAAGAAAAAAAATACTAATACCTAAAAACATGAAAAAGAGAAATATCGGTTTATGCGCTGTAGCGTTGTTCTGTATGCACAACAATGCCAAAGCTATGGAACCATCCCTGAAACAGGACAACACCACAGTGGTGAATCATGCTCAGATAGCCGCTGCCTACAAGACAAACCGTCCTGCCGTAAAAAACAGACTCTACACGTCTAAAGCCGTAGAGGCCGAAATCCTGCGGGTAAAAAAGTTACTGACCAATTCCAAGCTGGCATGGATGTTCGAAAACTGTTTCCCGAACACACTGGATACCACCGTACATTACCGTTTGCTGGATGGTAAACCCGATACATTTGTCTATACCGGCGACATCCATGCCATGTGGTTACGTGATTCCGGTGCACAAGTCTGGCCATACGTGCAACTGGCACATAAAGACCCTGAACTGAAGAAGATGTTAGAAGGCGTAATCCGTCGTCAATTCATGTGCATCAATATCGATCCTTATGCCAACGGATACAACGATGGCCCTACTGGTGGCGACTGGATGTCAGATATGACAGACATGAAACCCGAACTGCACGAACGCAAATGGGAAATAGACTCCCTCTGCTACCCTCTCCGACTGGCTTACCAATATTGGAAAGAGACTGGTGATGCCAGCGTCTTCGACGAAGCATGGATAGAGGCTATCACCAACATCCTGAAAACGTTCAAAGAACAGCAACGCAAAGACGGTGTAGGTCCTTACAAATTTCAACGCAAGACAGAGCGTGCTCTCGATACGCTGAACAATAATGGTCTGGGTGCTCCGGTCAACCCTGTCGGACTCATCGTTTCCTGTTTCCGTCCTTCGGATGATGCCACCACACTTCAGTTTCTGGTTCCGTCGAATTTCTTTGCTGTATCTTCTTTGAGAAAAGCTGCGGAAATTCTTTCAACTGTAAACCATAACAGCTCTTTATCCCAGGAATGTACAGCTTTGGCTGACGAAGTAGAGTTGGCTTTGCAGAAGTATGCCACTTACAATCATCCGAAATACGGCACTATTTATGCTTTCGAAGTGGATGGTTTCGGCAACCATATGCTAATGGATGATGCCAATGTGCCCAGTCTGCTCGCTATGCCTTATCTGGGTGATGTGGATGTGAACGATCCTATTTATCAGAATACCCGCCGCTTCGTATGGAGCGAAGATAATCCCTATTTTTTCAAAGGGAAAGCGGGAGAAGGTATTGGCGGTCCTCACATCGGATATGATATGGTATGGCCCATGAGCATCATGATGAAAGCCTTCACCAGTCAGGACGATCAAGAAATTAAAGAATGTATCAAGATGTTGATTAATACGGATGCAGGTACAGGCTTTATGCACGAATCTTTCCACAAAGATGATCCGGCAAACTTTACTCGCGCCTGGTTTGCATGGCAGAATACTCTTTTTGGAGAGCTGATACTGAAATTGGTAAATGAAGGAAAGCTTGAATTATTAAATAGCCTTTAAAGAAAAAATATACCATGAAAATACCGAGGATTATAAATTATGTCTATCTGGGTGCTTTCTGCCTTTGCATGTCATGGGCAGAGGGCAACGCTCAGAATCGAGACTTCGGAGGATTGAACCGGTATGCAAAAGAAAACCGGGAACTATCACAACCCGGTAAGAAAGAACAAAGGGTTATTTTCATGGGCAACTCTATCACTGAAGGGTGGAGAAATACACATCCTAACTTCTTTAAAGACAATGGATATATAGGACGTGGTGTTAGTGGACAAAGTTCTTATCAGTTCTTATTACGTTTCCGTGAAGATGTCATCAAACTTTCTCCTATGCTGGTTGTGATTAATGCTGGAACCAATGATATAGCAGAAAATACAAGTCCTTATAATGAAGAATACACGTTTGGAAATATCATATCAATGGCTGAATTGGCAAAAGCCAATAGAATAAAGGTTATCCTGACCTCTACCTTACCTGCTGCCTCATTTGGGTGGAATCCTTCCATCAAAGACGGAGCAGATAAGATCGTTTCTCTCAATAACAGAATCAAGGAATATGCCAAAAAGAATAAAATACCCTATGTTGACTATTATCAAGCAATGGTGACAGGCAACAACAGAGCATTGAATCCGGCATACACCAAAGATGGAGTACATCCGAACTCCGAAGGATATACGATAATGGAAAGCCTAATCAAAAAAGCTATTGATAAGGCTCTATAAATAGTAACCCATAATTTACCTTAAACACAATACAGTATGAAAAAGTTCCTCTTTTTAATCATACTAATCATAACCTGTGAAGTACAGGCTCAAGAACAAGGAAAGATTATTATGTCCAATCCCTTGAATCTGAGTTATCGGTTTCAAACAGACGGTGTTTGCCGACGTGAAGCTGCTGATCCCGTTATTATCTTATTTAAAGACCAATACTATCTATTCGCATCTCATTCTTCCGGATATTGGCACTCTTCCAATCTAAGAGACTGGGATTATATCGAAACCAAAACTCTAAAAGCCGCAGAGGTATGGGCACCCGCTGTTTTCGTGTACAAAGGTGCAATATATTATTTGGGAATGGGAGAAAGCCGAATTTACAAAAGTACCAATCCAGAAACAGATGAATGGGAAGAAGTGAAATATGAATTGCGAGGATTGGGGGACCCTGCTTTTTTCCAAGACAATGACGGTCGGGTATATCTATATTATGGATGCTCAGATAATGAACCTATCAGGGGATTTGAAGTAGATCCTGAGAACAGTTTCAGAGCCATAAGTCCTGAAGTAGACCTGATACCCCATTCCTCTGATCGTTTAGGTTGGGAAGTTTTCGGTGAGAAAAATGAACAATATGATAAGAAAGGTTGGAATGAAGCTCCTTGTATCACCCGTCAAGGCGATTATTACTATTTGATGTATGCAACTCCTGGTACAGAATTTACTAGCTACTGCACAGGAGTTTACACTGCCAGAAACCCTCTAGGACCCTATACCTGTATGCCGGGTGCTCCTTTCGCCATCAAACCGGGAGGATTTATTACCGGTGCTGGTCATGGTCATCCATTTAAGGACCGTTATGGAAATAATTGGTATGTAGGTACCATGATTGTTTCTGCTAAAGAACACTTTGAACGCCGGATTGGCATATTCCCGGCCTATTATCAGGATGGATATGCCCACGCAATAACCGACTATACCGATTTTCCTTTCATTCTGCCTGAAAAAAAAGTAGACTTCAGCCGATATAATATTTCTGCTGATATGAATCTGCTTTCTTACGGAAAAAAAATGAAAGCATCTTCCTCCTTAGAATCACATACAGCTGCCATGGCGGCCGATGAAAATATTAAAACCTGGTGGTCAGCTGCTTCCGGTAAAATAGGAGAATGGCTAGAAATGGATTTAGGAACTCCAATGGAACTATCAGCCATACAAGTCAGTTTTGCCGATGAAAGTTTTCAAACTTATCGACGTGACAAAGTGATTCCTATCTATCAGTACATTATAGAGGCCTCTCTTGATGGTATAAAATGGAAGACAATAGTAGATCGTTCTCAGAACACTAAAGATCAGATTTATGAATTAGTCCTCCTTGACAAAGTTATAAAGACGCGCTTTGTTCGCATAAAAAATAAGAAAGAGTTTGCTGTTGGAAACTTTTCTATAGCAGATATGCGCTTGTTCGGTAAGGCTAAAGGCAAAACCCCACAGATTGTTACCGGATTAAACATAAACAGAGGGAAAGACAGAAGAAGAATTGCATTCTCATGGACAAAACAACCTGTTGCCGACGGATATATTATCCGCTGGGGTATCTCTCCCGAACACATTGATAATGCGGTCATGGTACGTGGCAGTCAAGCTGAATTTGGTTTCTTCGATTGTAATATTTCATATTACATCACCATTGAAGCTTTTAATGAATCAGGAAAAGGGAAACAGAGTAATCCTATCAAAATAGATTAAGTACTAATAACTAATACAATAAAATATGAAGATTAAAAAAATTACAGTTTTATGTTTATTAGCTGCCAATTGTCTCATGGTATCTGCCCAAAAGTGGTTTACACCTGATGTAGAAAAACAGGTAAACATACTTTTGAGCCAAATGACAGTTGAAGAAAAGTTAGCCTATATAGGTGGTGTAGACTGGATGTACACTAAAAATATTGACCGTCTGGGAATTCATCGTATGAAAATGACCGATGGACCTCAAGGATTGGGTACTCATGGTAAATCAACGGCTTATCCCGCTACCATCACGTTGGCTGCAACTTGGAATGAAAACTTAGCTTATGAATATGGCAAAGCATTGGGACGTGATTGCAGGGCAAGAAACGTGAACATCTTATTAGGTCCTGCCGTAAATATTTACCGTTCAGCACTATGCGGACGTAATTTCGAGTACATGGGCGAAGATCCTTATCTAGCCTCACGCACAGCAGTGGGTTACATCAAAGGTGTACAAGACCAAGGAGTTATGGCAACTATCAAGCATTTTATTGCAAACAATTCCGACTATGACCGTGATCACATCAGTAACGATATTGATGAAAGAACTCTGAATGAAATATATTTCCCATCATTCAAAGCTGCTGTACAAGAAGCTGAAGTCGGTGCAGTAATGACTAGTTACAATTTGCTAAACGGCGTTTACACAACGGAATCTCCTTGGTTACTAAAAGATGTTTTAAGAGATCAATGGGGCTTCAATGGTGTAGTAATGTCTGACTGGGGTTCAACACACTATTGCATACCTGCTGCCAGAGGTGGTTTAGATCTTGAAATGGCAGGTGGTGAGAGAATGAATCCGAAAGATATGGCTTATTACCTAAAAACAGGTGATGTAACAATGGATATGGTTGACGAAAAAGTACGTCATATCTTACGTGTCCTAATTGCTTTTGGATTCAAAGATGGTACTCAAGCAGATAGTAATATACCCTTGGATAACCCTCAATCCACAGCAACCGCTTTGGAAGTAGCTCGTGAAGGCATGGTACTTTTGAAAAATGAAAAAAATATCCTTCCTATTAATCCGAACAAGTACAAACACATTGTAGTAACTGGAAAGAATGCCAAAGGTTATGTACATGGTGGAGGTAGCGGTGCAGTTGTTCCATTTCACTATGTAAATATGTTCGATGGTATTCAAAAAGAAGGAATCAGCCAAGGAGTTAAAGTAGAATTTCTGGATGAATTTGATTTCTTCCCCGCAATTATGTATACAGGTAATGATTTAAAGGAAGCCGGGTTCAAAGCCGAATATTTTAATAATATAGATTTCAAAGGTGCCCCTATAGTCTCGCAAGTTGAAAAGAAAATCAATTATGTTTGGAGTGGTACGGGAACAGGCCTCAACGATATGCCCAAAGAATTCTATGCAGTTAGATGGAGTGGCGTAATGTGTCCGGATAAAACTGCTGAATACGAGTTCACACTCGGTGGAGATGACGGCTATCGCATGTTTATTAATGGTGAAACAGCTATCAATGATTGGGAGGCAAGAGCCTATCACAAAACCAATATCACTAAAAAACTAGAAGCCGGAACAAAATATAAGATTACGATTGAATACTATCAGAAAGGTGGTTCAGCTAATGTAGATTTCCGTTGGAAAGTGAAAGGTGATAACACTGACTATTTTGCAGACTACCTAAAAAAGGCAGACCTGGTAGTAGCTTGCTTTGGACACAACTCTGATACGGAAGGCGAAGGACACGACCGTCCATTTGGTTTACCAGAAGAAGATAAGAAAATGCTAGCAAGTATCTTCAAGAGCCAGACTCCTGTTATAGGTATCGTAAACGCAGGTGGCAATATTGAGATGCAGGAATGGGAACCTTCCATGAATGCTCTTCTGTGGGCTTTCTATGGAGGTCAGGAAGCCGGAACAGCTGCCGGTGAGGTTTTATTCGGTAAAGTAAACCCATCTGGTAAACTGCCTATGACATTCGAAAAGAAATGGGAAGACAACCCCGCATATAACAGTTACCATGATCCCGACGGCGATAAGCATGTGAAATATACAGAAGGTATCTTCATTGGTTATCGGGGCTATGACAAACTGAAACGCGACGTTCAATATCCTTTCGGTTATGGCCTGTCTTATACTACTTTCAATTTGTCCGGTGTATCAGTATCCAAACAAAATACAAACGGCTCTGTCGAAGTGACCTGCAAGTTGACCAATAGTGGTAAGCGCGATGGTGCACAAGTGGTACAAGCATATGTAGGTAAAGTAGGAGGTACGATTGAACGCCCCGAAAAAGAACTGAAAAAGTTCGAGAAAGTATTCCTGAAAGCAGGTGAATCAAAGACAATCAAGATGACACTACCCAAAGATGCATTCACGTACTATAGCACTAATGCTAAATCATTCGTTACAGATGCCGGTACCTACAACATCATGTTAGGTTACTCTTCAAGAGATATAAAGGCAGTGAAAGCAATTCAAATACAGTAGTCCATAACTAAAAACTATAATTCCTAAAACAATGAATACTAAAAAACTATGCGCGGCACTCTTGCTTGCATCCAGTTTTCTGACCGTATCAGCACAGAAATGGTATACCCCTGATATAGACCAAAAGGTAGAGGAACTGTTAAAGCAGATGACCGTAGAAGAAAAGCTATCCTACGTAGGTGGTGTTGATTGGATGTACACAAGGAACATTGATCGTCTGGGCATCAATCGTATGAAAATGACAGATGGTCCCCAAGGATTGGGTACTCACGGTAAATCTACAGCTTATCCTGCCACAGTAATGCTGGCAGCCACTTGGAACGAAAACCTGGCTTACGAATATGGTAAGGCATTAGGTCGCGATTGTAAGGCAAGAGGCATCAATATTTTGCTAGGGCCGGCAGTGAATATCTATCGTGCGGCCATGTGTGGACGCAACTTTGAGTATATGGGCGAGGATCCCTATCTGGCAGGACGCACAGCTGTTGGCTATATCAAGGGTGTACAGGATCAAGGTGTAATGGCCACTGTGAAGCACTTCATCGCCAATAACTCCGATTATGATCGTAACAATATCAGCAACGATATTGATGAACGTACATTACACGAAATTTATCTCCCGGCTTTTAAAGCTGCGGTACAAGAAGCAGAAGTAGGTGCAGTAATGACCAGCTACAATTTGGTAAATGGCATTTGGACAACTGAAGCACCTTGGTTACTGAAAGGAGTATTGAGAGGCCAATGGGGTTTCAATGGAGTTATAATGTCTGACTGGGGTTCTACTCATCATTGCGTACCTGCTGTAAAAGGTGGCCTGGACTTAGAAATGGCTGGTGGAGAGAAAATGAATCCGAAAGATTTGGCTTATTACTTGAAAACAGGCGTTATATCTATGGATATGATTGATGAAAAAGTACGCCACATTTTGCGTGTTCTCATTGCTTTCGGATTCAAAGATGGAACCAAAGTGGATAACAGTATCCCATTGGATGATCCCGAATCAGTAGCTACTGCACTGAAAGTTGCCCAGGAAGGTATTGTATTACTCAAAAATGAGAAAAACGTTCTTCCTATCAATCCCAAAAGCACCAAACATATCGTAGTAGTTGGCAAGAATGCTAATGGTTACGTTCGTGGAGGTGGTAGTGGTAATGTAACTCCATTTCATTATGTAGGTGCCTTCGACGGTATCCGCGAAGTGGGCGAAAGCTATGGAGTAAAAGTAGAGTATGTAGATGAGATGGACTTCATGCCCGAAATCATGTACACGAATGAGAAACTTCAGGAGAAAGGACTTCATGCAGAATATTTCACCAATCAACATCTTGAAGGGAAACCGCTATTGGAGAGAACCGAACAAAAAGTAAATTATTCATGGAGTGGCGGTACTTCCATTGAAGGCATGTCCAAAGAACATTATTCTGTACGTTGGAGCGGAATTGTCCGTCCGGCAGAAACAGCTGAGTATGAATTTCTGGCAGGTGGCGATGACGGTTATCGCATGTACATCAATGATGAGTTAGTAGCTGATGAATGGAAAGTAGGTGGTTTCAGAACCTCTACAATCGCCAGAACTTTGCAAGCTGGTGTAAACTACCGGATACGCTTTGAATACTTCCAGGAAGGTGGTGGTGCTGCTGCAAGCTTCACATGGAAACGTAAAAATGAAACAAGAGATTTGTTTATTGAACACTTAAACAAAGCTGACATGATAGTTGCTTGTTTTGGACATAGCTCTGATTCGGAAGCAGAAGGTGGCGATCGTTCTTTCTTCCTTCCTGAAGCAGATTCACAACTGATAGCGAGAATAGCTAAATGTAAAAAGCCCATTATAGGTGTAGTAAATGCCGGAGGAAACATTGGAATGCAAAGTTGGGAACCTTCATTAAAGGGATTACTCTGGGGATGGTATGCCGGGCAAGAAGGTGGACATGCTATTGCAGACGTGCTATTTGGTAAAGTTAATCCTTCCGGTAAACTACCAATGACTTTTGAGAAGAAATGGGAAGACAATCCTGCTTACAATAGCTATCACGATCCCGACGGTGACAAACATGTGAAATATACCGAGGGTATCTACATCGGCTATCGTGGTTACGACAAACTGGGACGTGATGTACAATACCCATTTGGTTACGGCCTTTCTTATACTTCTTTCAAGCTTTCTGATATGGTTGCCTCAGCTCCCAATGCTGATGGTACTGTGAAAGTTACCTGTAAACTGACCAATACAGGTAAACGAGATGGAGCACAAGTTATACAGGCTTATGTAGGAAGAGATAAAAGTGGTATAGTAGATCGGCCGGAAAAAGAATTGAAGAAATTCGAAAAGGTATTTTTGAAAGCAGGTGAAACAAAAACTGTTACAATGACCCTTCCAAAAGATGCTTTTACTTACTATAGCACAATTGATAAACAATTTGTCACAGATCCGGGTATCTATAATATCATGCTAGGTTTTTCTTCAAGAGATATCAAGGGACAGAAATCTATCCAAATTCACTAAATAGATAGGCTCAAAGTCTTGATTTTGAGCCTTCAAACAAGAATTAATTCAACAATAGTATTTTTTAACTCTAATAATTTTTTATGGAAGCACATTTAAATGTTAAATGCAAGCAGTGGTACTTATTAGTACTGCTCCTTATCTTAGGTGTTGTCGGCTGTAAAGATGACAAGGATGATAGTGGAACATCTGCTATATATGACCCTTCTCAGCCAGTTACAATTACAAGTTTTACACCAGAATCCGGAGCTGGAGGAGCACAGTTCCTAATATATGGTAATAATTTCGGAAGTAATTTGAGGAACATCAAGGTGACTGTTAATGACAAAGAAGCAGTACTAATTAGTTCCAATGGTACATGTATCTATTGTTTTGTACCCAGAAAAGCTGGAGTAGGTAAAGTAAAAGTATCAGTAGGAACTGGAAACAATACACAAGAAGTTGTCTCAGAAAAAAATTTTGAATATATTCCTTCTTTAGTAGTAAAAACATTAATTGGACATGTAGATATTGACGGTAATAGTACCATCAAAGACGGAAACTTCGAAGATGCCCAATTCCAAGACCCATATTGGTTAGAAATGGATAACGAAGGTATTCTTTATTTATTGGAAGATTATCAAGGTTTACGTAAAATCGATTTAATTAACGAACAAGTAACAACCTTATGGCGTACAGGAAGTGGCGTCGATCATCCACGTAGTATTGCCTTTAATTCAGACCACAGCAAATTATATATCTTCAATGACCAAGATTCAAGTGATGAGGGAGTGTCTGTTGCCGTATCAGAACGTAGTAACGACCCGAAAAAAGAAAGTTTTTCCTCTTGGAACACTTTGGTACGAATGAAGAGTTGCTGTGGAGGAGATGTCCACCCAGAAACCAATGGTTTATTTTTCAATCGTTGGAATGGTGGTGAATACTATAAATGGAATTTTCAAACCAATGATAAAGAACAAATATTCCGTGTTGATAATGGATTTAATTCCGCAATGATAATCGCTCCAAGTGGTAATTTCGCTTATATTGTCAGCATGGGACATCATTGTATTTACCGCACCAATTTTGATTATGCAACAGGCAAGTTTATGCAGCCTTATCTATTGTGTGGGAGCAAAAGTAGTTCAGGATATACAGATGGGCCTGGTACTACAGCCCGTTTCAATGAACCTCAACAAGGTTGTTTTGATGAAAACGAAAACTTCTATGTATGCGACCAAAATAATAATCTTATTCGTAAAGTTGAACCAAACGGACAAGTTACGACTTTTGCTGGACGTTATCAAGAATGGGGATTAGCCGATGGCGATTTGCGCCTAGAAGCACGTTTCAATCGCCCCCATGGTATTGCTTATAATCAAAATACCAGTGAGTTTTATATCGCGGACAAAAATAATAAGCGTATCCGCATTATCACGAAAGAATAATATCAATGGAAAACATAAGTATGAAAAAGTATATATTAACATGGATACTGCTTTTGGGATGCTTTTCCATAGCATTTGCCCAAAAAAATATGTCCGAAATTAAAGGAGTTGTCCTCGATGAAAATAAGGAACCTCTGATTGGTGTAAACATTGTAGTAAAAGATCAACCGGGCTTAGGTACTATCACAGATATTGATGGTAAGTTCCGTATTAAAGCTTCTTCTTATCAAATATTGGTTTTCTCCTATATAGGCTACGATAAACAGGAAGTACCTATAGAAGGACGTAATGTTCTAAATATTAACATGAAACCTTCCAGTACCAGTGTATTGGACGAAGTTACCATTACCGGTACCGGTGTACAAAAAAAAGCTACTATTACTGGAGCTATTACTACAGTAGATTTAAGTTCACTAAAAAGCTCAGGAGCAGCAAGTACTAGTATCACTAACGCATTGGCCGGTAACGTAGCTGGTATCATCGGTATGCAGAAGTCTGGCGCACCAGGAGAAGTTTCTGAATTCTGGATCCGTGGTATTTCCACATTTGGAGCCAATTCAAGTGCTTTAGTACTAGTTGATGGATTCGAACGATCTATGGATGAACTGAATATTGAAGATATTGAATCATTCTCTGTATTAAAAGATGCTTCTGCCACAGCCATTTATGGTTCACGAGGTGCAAATGGCGTAGTTTTGATTACAACCAAACGCGGTAAAGAAGGTAAAGTCAATATTGATGTAAAAATGGAAGGTGGTTATAATACACGTACACGTACTCCAGAATTTGTAGATGGTATTACCTATGCCAACATGTTAAATGAAGCTTTGGTTACACGCAATCAAGAGCCTCGATATACAGCAACAGAAATAGGAATTTTAAATCAAGGATTAGACCCTGATCTATATCCTAATGTGGATTGGAAAGACGTACTACTAAGAGATGGTGCTTGGACAGAACGCGCTAACATCAATATCAGTGGCGGTGGTTCTACCGCACGTTACTTTGTTTCTGTCGGCTTCTTGAATCAAGGAGGTATGTATAATGTCGATGAAGGCTTGAAAAAAGACTATAATACAAACGCCAACCTGAATCGTTGGAACTACCGTATGAATGCAGACTTAAATGTAACAAAAACGACCCTCGTCAGCGTAGGTATCGGCGGTTCATTAGATTTACAAAATACACCTGGTATGAGCAATGATGATATATGGGGATCTATTACAGGACAAAATCCTGTTAGTATTCCTTTGATGTACTCGGATGGTAAAATTCCAACAACAGGAACCGACAATCGAATGAACCCATGGGTAATGGCGACTCAAACTGGTTATAAAGAAACATGGCTAAACAAGATTCAGACTAATGTAACTTTAGAACAAAAATTGGATTTTATTACTAAAGGCTTAAAATTCGTAGGACGTTATGGCTTTGATACTGAAAATAAAAACGAAAATAACCGTACTAAACGTCCAGAACTGTGGCAAGCTGAAGCTCGCCGTGACGAAAACGGAAATTTGGTAATGAACCGAGTAGCAGAAGAGCAGCTAATGACTCAATCTAGTTATACAGACGGTTACCGTAATGAAAATTTAGAAGCCGAACTACACTACAATCACTTATTTGGAAATAAACACGATATCGGTGGAACATTAAAATATTTCCAATACCAAAAAGTAAAGACAGCTGATGTAGGAGATGATATAATGAAAGCTGTCGCTCGCCGCTCACAAGGTTTTTCTGGTCGTGTTACATATGGATATGACTATCGCTACTTTGCAGAATTTAACTTCGGTTACACTGGCTCTGAGAACTTTGAAAGTGGCAATCAATTCGGTTTCTTCCCTGCAATATCTGTTGGTTGGAATTTAGCAGAAGAAAAATTTATCAAAAGTCGCATAAAATGGCTAGACATGTTCAAAATACGTTATTCTTATGGTGAAGTAGGTAACGATCGCCTTGATAGCGACGAATGGCTAAACCGTTTCCCCTACTTAAATTCATTCGGAACAATGGATGGCTGGAATTATGGTGATGTAAATAATACATATAGCTTTAACGGTTATCACTACTCACAAATCGGTTCCATGAACCTCACATGGGAAAGAGCAAAGAAACACAACTTAGGTATAGACCTGGCACTTTTGAATAATAAATTCTCCTTAACATTAGATATATATAAAGATACTCGTGATCAAATTTTCATGAAACGTCAATATCTGCCACAAACAGTTGGCGTAACCAGCCAACCTTGGGCTAACGTAGGCAAAATGGAATCAAAAGGTATTGATGGAAACTTTATGTATCACGAAAAAATAGGTCAAGTAGATTTTACAGTACGTGGTAATTTAACTTATACTAAGAATGAAGTAATAGAGTATGATGAGCAAATGAACTCTTATGCTTATCAGATGACTGAAGGCTATCGTCTTAACCAAGCTCGTGGTCTTATTGCATTAGGATTATTTAAAGACTATGATGACATTCGTAACAGTCCACAACAAACATTCGGTGACTACATGCCTGGTGATATAAAATATAAGGATGTGAATGGCGATGGCGTAATTAGCGATCTGGATGTGGTGCCTATTGGCTCTACCAGTACTCCGAACTTAATCTACGGTCTGGGACTTTCCGCTAGTTGGAAAGGTTTTGATTTCAATATACATTTCCAAGGAGCAGGTCAGTCAGCTTATTTCATCAATGGTCCTGCTGTATATGCTTTCTCTAATGGAGATTGGGGTAATATTCTGAATGACTGGGCAGAACCAGGTAACCGATGGATCTCCAGTGAGATTTCCGGAAATCCTGCTACTGAAAATCCCAACGCTAAGTATCCTCGCCTCAGTTATGGCGGCAATAGTAACAATTATCGTAATTCTACTTTTTGGTTACGCGATGGTTCCTACCTACGCCTAAAGACCCTTGAAGTGGGATATACCTTTCCACAGAAATGGACCAACAAGCTCCGCATGACTAAAGCCCGCCTCTACTTTTTAGGCAATAATCTAGCTGTATGGGATTCCTTGGATCTTTGGGATCCAGAATTAGCCAGCGGTGATGGTATGAAGTATCCATTAAGCAAATCATTCACTTTAGGTTTGAACGTAACTTTCTAAAAAACTAATTTCATGAAAACGAAACATATATATTTAGCAGTAGCATTGGCAGTCGGAGCATCAACATTTTCCTCCTGCAGTGACTATTTAGATGTAGACCGCTATTTCAATGATCGAATGACAGAAGAAAAGCTATTTGAAGATAAAACATATGCAGAAGAGTGGTTAGCAGGTGTATATTCACACCTAAAAAAATGGAATGAAGACGTGTGTAGCAAAGGGGATACCCCCCATAACTTCTCCGATGACATGTATTTTGGCGATCGTACAGGTGAATATCGTAAGCTAAAATACGGATTGTATGATGAAAATGCCTATCAGAGTTCATGGCAAGATTGCTATACTGCTATCCGTGATGCTTCCACCTTTATTCGGAATATTTATCGTAATAAGGATTTGACTGAACAAGAAATCACAGATCAAAGAGGACAGGCTCGCTTCTTACGCGCCTATTATTACTGGCTATTATTGCGTAAATATGGTCCAATACCCATTATTCCCAACGATGGTGAAATGGACTACTCAGATAGTTACGAAAATTTAGCCATACCGCGTAACAGTTATGATGAATGTGCTGACTATATATCTGAAGAATTGAAAATAGCAGCTGGGGAATTGGAAAAAGATCGCACCAGTACTGAAATAGCTCGTGCTACTCGTGGAGCAGCCCTAGCACTTCGTGCCAAAGTATTGCTTTACGCAGCAAGTCCTATCGCCAATGGAAATACAGAGATGGCTGATCTTACTGACGATACAGGTAAGCATTTGATTTCTCAAGAATATGATGAATCCAAATGGGCACGTGCCGCAGCTGCAGCTCGTGATGTAATGGAACTTGGCAAATATAAAATCTATGTAGCTGATCGTCGTTACAACAACGATGGAGGTGAAGCTTATCCTATGACTATCATGCCACCTGTAACAGAAGAAAACAAGGAATATTCAACACAGGATTGGCCGGAAGGTTGGCAAAACATTGACCCATTTGAATCTTATCGTTCACTTTTTAATGGTGACCTTATCGCTTCAAATAATCCTGAGCTGATTTTTACACGTGGTACAAACACAGGAGGCGAAAACATTTCAACAATGGTACAACATCAAATGCCTTTCCAAATGGGAGGTTATAATTGTCATGGCATAAGTTTAAAGCAATGCGATGCATACTATACCAATACTGGTGAAGATGTTTTAGGAAAAGATGATTATCTGGGACGCGGTGATGGTAGCCAACGTAGAACAGGTTTTGTGACTCAAGATACAGAAGAACAATATAAACCATTGAAGGAAGGTGTATCATTACAATATGCCGAGCGTGAACCTCGTTTCTATGCATCTGTTGCCTACAATGGTAGTGTATGGGAAATGACTACTTCTTATGATGATTACAACCGTTTCTATCGTGCATGGTATTATCACGATTCGAGCGACGGTAAAGTGGCACAAACAGGAGAACTATATCTACGAACAGGTATTGGCGTTAAAAAGTTCTACAACCCGCAAGATTCGTACAAGAATGGTGGTCGTATCATTCCGAAATTTGATACAGCTATACGCTATGCAGAAGTTTTGTTAATTTATGCCGAAGCCTTGAATGAATTAGATGGTAGCTATGAAATAGCTTCATGGGATAATAGTAAGACCTATACTATCAGTAGAGATAAGGATGAAATGGCTAAGGGTATTGAGCCCATTCGTATCCGAGCTGGATTACCTAATTATGCAGATAATGTATACGACAGTAAAGATGAGTTCCGTAAAAAACTGAAACGTGAACGCCAAATCGAGCTATTTGCCGAAGGTCATCGCTATTATGATTTACGCCGTTGGAAAGATGCACCAGAAGAAGAAGCCACAATGATTTACGGTTGTAATATTAATATCAGTTCAAGTGAGAATAATCGTGAATTATTCTACATACCTACCGTTGTTCCATCATTACCAGCTGTTTTCACCAAGAAAATGTATTTTTGGCCAATTTCACACAGCGAATTGAAAAAGAATGCCCGTTTAACACAGAATCCGGGTTGGACTTATTATGATTAATACATTATTAAAGAAATACTTTTTATGAAAACAATATATCGTATTTTATGTACTATTGCGCTTGTATGTACTTTCTGCGCTTGCAATAAAGAATGGGAAGACGAATTATACAAGCAAGCCGTATCATTCGGCAAAAATGGAGTAGCTGACATCTACTTGAGATATAAACCTGAAGGAAAAGTAACTTATCAGGTACCAGTTATCTTAAGTGGTTCTACTATGAACGAAAAGGATTTGACTGTTAATATAGCAGTAGATCCAGATACACTAAAACAACTGAACTTCGAACGTTACAGATATCGCGACGATCTATATTATATTGAATTGGACAAAAAGTATTATAGTCTAGCTTCAGAACAAGTCACTATCCCTAAAAATACCAGTGTAGGAATACTGGATATCGATTTTACATTAAGTGACTTGAATATGGTAGATAAGTACATTTTACCATTAAGCATTACCGAAGGACAAGAATATGAAGTGAACTACCGCAAACATTATCGTAAGGCATTATTGAATATTATCCCATTTAACGACTATTCTGGTAGTTATTCCGCTACGGCTGGTCTAGTTTACCAACGTGACAAAAGTGATAATGAACAAGTGCCTGTAGCTATGGAAACTCGCACTTTGAAAGTAGTAAATGATAAATCTGCTTTTTTCTATGCTGGATTAACAGATGAAGAATTAGAAAACCGCGAATTGTATAAAATCATCGCAAACTTTAAAGATGAAGGAGTTATGACATTAGAAGCTCCTCATGCTGATCAAATAGGCTTCAAATTCATTTCAGCAGACTATGTTATTTCAGAAGAAATGGATGCTTTACAGCCTTACCTAAAACATCGCTATATTAAAATTAATATGGAATACGAATATAACGAACTTATACCCAATACAGATCTTTATATTCCATATCGCTTTTTTGGTTCTATTACTATGGAACGTAAGATCAATACAACCGTTCCAGACGAAGACCAGGCTATTATTTGGTAATATATCTAATCTTATCCACCCTAATCATGAGAGTGCCCAACACACTCTCATGATTCTTTTTTAAAAATCATCATGAAATCCAAACAGTTCACACTATTCCTCCTATCAATAGCATTATACACCACAGCATATGCTACCGACCTCTATCGTCCCAGTAGGAACGTAGAGTTACGCCTTCCTTCTGTCCCCTTAATCGTATCAGACCCCAATTTTTCTATTTGGTCTCCCTGCGATAAACTGATGGATGGAACAACTCTGCACTGGACCGATGCACCCAAATCATTGATAGGTGCATTGCGTGTAGATGGTAAAAGTTACCGTTTTCTGGGAAAAGAGAAACTGGATCTGCAAGCCATAGCACCAATGACCGACACAGAAATCTGGGAAGGCACTTTTTTAAGAAAAAAGCCAGCCGATAATTGGATATCTTTGGATTTCGACGACAAAGAATGGAAACATGGAAAAGCCGCTTTCGGAAGCCGTGATCTCCCACGTGTCCATACAGAATGGAGCGAACAGAATAGCGACATTTATGTACGACGTACATTTGATATAAACGAATTGGAATCTGAAAGAGATTTTTACATCATTTACTCCCACGATGATGTATTTGAACTTTACTTGAACGGGGAAAAACTTGTTACTACAGGCGAAGAGTGGAAAAACAATGTATACCTAAAACTTACAGATGAAGCAAGAAAGAAACTCCGCAAGGGAAAGAACGTTATAGCAGCCCACTGCCACAACACAACCGGAGGCGCTTATGTCGATTTCGGACTCTATTGTGAAAAGAAAGATGCTGTAAAATTTGCAGCAGAAGCGGTACAAACTTCAGTAGATGTACTGGCAACTTCAACTTATTATACTTTCACATGCGGTCCGGTGGAACTGGATGTTGTATTCACAGCACCGCAACTGATTGATGATCTGGATTTATTGTCTACTCCTATAAATTACATTTCTTACCATGTCCGATCATTAGACAAAAAGGCACACGACGTGCAACTTTACTTTGAAACTACCCCGGAATTGGCTGTCAATGAAAACACACAGCCCACATCCGCCAAGATATTTTCTAAAAACGGTATCCGCTATATAGAAGCTGGAACCATAGATCAGCCTGTATGCCATCATAAGGGTGATGGAATCTGCATTGACTGGGGGTATGCTTACTTAGCCACTCCCAGTAGAACAGGAACAGAAATCGGTTTAGGCGATTATTATGAAATGAAGCGGTCTTTCATACAAAACGGAAAAAGTGGACTTTCCACACTCAACTGGTGGGCAAAATGTGCCGAAGAACAACCTGCCATGACATTCGTACACAACCTGGGTGCAGTAGATAAAACCGGAAATACCGGATTCCTAATGTTAGGATATGATGATATCTACTCCATAGAATATATGTATGAAAGATATATGGGGTATTGGAAACATGAAGGCAAAGTGTCTATCTTCGATGCATTTGAGAAATTAAGAGATAATTACCTACAGATTATGCAACGTTGCCGTATGCAAGATGAAACTATTTATGATGATGCCCTGAAAGCTGGTGGCAAACAATACGCTGAGATCTGCTCCGCAGCTTATCGCCAAGCTATATCCGCTCACAAGCTATTCACCGACAAATACGGAAACTTACTATTTTTCTCCAAAGAAAATAACAGTGGCGGATTTATCAATACAGTAGATGTAACTTATCCCTCCACTCCACTCTTTTTGACTTACAATATAGACCTGGTGAAAGGCATGATGACCAGTATCTTCGACTATAATGCCAGCAAACGCTGGACTAAACCCTATCCGGCACACGATTTAGGGGTATATCCGATAGCAAACGGACAGATATATGGCGCTGACATGCCGGTAGAAGAAAGTGGTAACATGGTTATTCTTTCCGCAACCATTGCCATGATAGAAGGAAATGCCAACTATGCCAAGAAATACTGGGATTTGCTGACTATCTGGACTAACTACCTGGTGGAGAATGGACTCGATCCAGAGAATCAACTCTGTACAGACGACTTTGCCGGTCACTGGGCACATAATGCTAACCTGTCGCTGAAAGCCATAATGGGTATCACCGGTTACAGTGAAATGGCACGCATGTTGGGCATGAATGATGTAGCAGACAAATACATAACCATTGCCAAAGATATGGCCTGCAAATGGGAAAGCATGGCCCGCGAGGGTGATCACTACCGTCTAGCCTTCGACCGTAAAGACACCTGGAGCCAAAAGTACAACATGATTTGGGATAAAATGTGGCAGACAAACCTGTTTCCGGATGAAATCGCCAAAAAGGAAATTGCTTACTACCTGACCAAACAGAATACGTATGGCTTGCCACTCGATTCACGCAACACTTATAGTAAATCGGATTGGATTCTCTGGAGTGCCTCTATGTCAGCCAATCAAACGGAATTTGAAAAGTTCGTAAGCCCATTGTACAAGTACATCAATGAGACCGTATCACGAGTTCCTATGAGTGACTATTTTTATACGGATAGTGGCAAAATGGTAGGCTTCAAAGCCCGTTCAGTGGTTGGTGGATACTGGATAAAAGTTTTAATGGATAAAATACACAGTAGCAAATAGAATAAATATGAATATATCTACTATCAAGAAAGCATTTTACCTATTGGTAGGAATCGGATTCGGCTGCACTCTACAAGCTGTCGAACCTCAAAAAGACGTAACGGATAACTACAGAAATAACCGCTATCCGCTACTTCAAAAGCCATTAATAGAACTTCCCTTGGGCAGTATCAAGCCCCAAGGTTGGTTAAGAGAGATGCTAATCCGGCAAAAGAATGGTGCCACCGGACAGATGGACACCCTCTATCCTTTAGTCATGGGCGAACGCAATGGTTGGCTAGGAGGTGATGGTGACCAATGGGAACGTGGTCCTTATTGGATTGACGGCTTATTGCCTCTTGCCTATATCCTGGATGATAAAGAACTGAAAGCTAAGGTGCAGCCTTGGATAGAATGGGCTTTGCAAAGCCAACGCGAAGACGGCTTTTTTGGTCCGGCAAAAGACTATCCGGGTGAACCGGGATTACAGCGTGATAATTCACATGATTGGTGGCCACGTATGGTAATGTTGAAAATCTTACAACAATACTATTCGGCAACCAACGATGAGAGAATCATCACCTTTATGACCAAATACTTCCGTTATCAACTAAATACCTTATCACAGAAACCCCTAGGACACTGGAGTTTTTGGGCTGAATTCCGTGCCTGCGATAACCTGCAGGCTGTATATTGGCTGTATAATCTCACAGGGGAGGCTTTCTTACTCGAATTAGGGCATCTATTGCACCAACAGAGTTACAGCTTTGTTGATATGGTAAACCGAGGGGATTTGCGCCGCATCTGTACAATACACTGTGTAAATCTGGCACAAGGTATCAAAGAACCGATCATTTATTATCAGCAAGACACCAATCCTAAATACATTGATGCTGTAAAAAGAGGGTTTCAGGATATCCGTCAATTTCACGGACAGCCACAAGGAATGTATGGTGGAGATGAAGCATTACATGGAAACAACCCTACACAGGGTTCTGAATTATGCGCCGCTGTAGAATTGATGTACTCCCTTGAAAAGATGGTAGAAATTACAGGAGATATTGATTTTGCCGATCACCTGGAACGCATAGCCTTCAATGCTCTGCCTACCCAGATATCAGACGACTTCATGACTAAACAATACTTCCAGCAACCCAACCAGATTATGGTAACTCGTCACCGCCGTAATTTCGATCAGGATCATGAAGGTACGGATATTACTTTCGGCACATTGACCGGCTATCCTTGCTGTTTTTCAAATATGCATCAAGGCTGGCCAAAATTCACACAGCATTTATGGTATGCAACGCCCGATAATGGTATTGCCGCCTTTACCTATTCTCCATCAGAAGTCACAGCTAAAGTAGGTAACAATGTATCGGTCGTAATTAGTGAAGATACCTATTATCCTATGGATAACCGTATATCCTTCACTATTAAAGAAGTGAAGAACAAAACCAAACAAGTCGAATTCCCGCTACACTTACGCATTCCGAAATGGTGCAAACGTGCTGAGATAATAGTAAACGGCAAGGCAGAACAATACATTGAAGGAGGGCGGATCGCTGTTATCAATCGTATATGGAAGCGAAATGACAATGTAGAATTACACTTACCCATGGAAGTTTCTACCAGTACATGGTACGAGAATGCTGTGACTATTGAAAGAGGCCCATTAGTATATGCTCTTAAAATAAAGGAAAACTGGAAAAAAGAAAATCTCAATAATAGCTGGTATGGCCCCCATTATTATCAAGTTACTTCATCCGAACCTTGGAATTATGGGTTGGTGGACTTTGATCGCAGCCAAGTGAATAAAATAGCACAAGTTAGTATTGATAGCCAAAAACAGCAATCAATATTCCCCTGGAATCAAGAGAATGCACCGATTGAAATCAAGATGAAAGCCCGCCTTATTCCCACATGGACAGTTTACAATGAAATGGCAGGACCTCAACCTTTCTCCTTCTGCAACGGTGCTGAAGGAGAAGAACAGGAAATCACATTAATACCTTATGGTTGCACCACCCTACGTATCTCTGAATTCCCCATTGTTGGAAAATAATTTAGTTAACAATATCACTAAAATCAATAACAATATGAATTTTAATCATCTGAAAACAGCAATGATCTGCCTACTGGCAGTATGCATCCAGATCACTCATGCCGGCACACAGCAAGTGAATATCGAGCGCTCTTTCATGGTTGGAGACGGTATTGCTCAATTCATACCCACAGGGTATGATGCAAAGAAAATTCCATCATTTGCCCTACAAAGTGAACCACGTAAAAAAGGCGAACTGGCATCAAACTGGACACTAATGCCGGAATTCTTCTTGAATGATGGAAAAGCAGGAGCTTCTCTGGCAGTACCTGAAGGCACAAGCCTTTATGGAGGTGGTGAAGTTACCGGTACGCTACTGAGAAACGGCAAAACGATTAAATTATGGAACACAGATTCAGGAGCCTATGGAGTAGATGGCGGTAAACGCCTGTATCAATCACATCCTTGGATTATGGGTGTACGCAAAGACGGCACTTCTTTTGGTATTCTATTTGATACTACCTGGAAAGCCGAACTCTCCAGTATGGATGACAAGATAGAGTTAAGAAGTGAAGGTGAATTATTCCGTGTCTTCATCATTGACAGAGAGTCTCCCCAAGCTGTTGTAAAAGGTCTGTCAGAGCTCATTGGAACCATGCCAATGATTCCCCGGTGGGCAATGGGTTATCAGCAATGCCGATTCTCCTATTCACCAGATAGCCGCGTACTTGAAATTGCCGATAACTTCCGTGAAAGACGTATCCCCTGTGATGTTATATGGATGGATATTGACTACATGGAGGGATATCGCATCTTCACTTTTAACCCGAAAGGTTTCCCAAATCCAAAGAAATTAAATCAAGATTTACATTTGCGTGGTTTCCACAGTGCCTGGATGATCGACCCGGGAGCAAAAGTTGATCCCGATTATTTTGTTTACAAATCAGGAACAGAAAATGATGTATGGGTAAAAACTGCAGATGGAAAGGAGTATAATGGAGATGCATGGCCCGGTTCCGCAGCTTTTCCGGACTTTACATGCCCCAAAGTATCTAAATGGTGGAGTGGCCTATATAAGGATTTCCTTGCACAAGGAGTAGACGGTGTATGGAATGATGTGAACGAACCTCAAATTAGTAATACTCCCACTGGAACCATGCCTGAAGACAATTTTCACCGGGGTGGTGGCAATTTACCTGCCGGTAGTCACCTGCAATATCACAATGTGTACGGTTTTCTGATGGTAAAAGCATCCAGAGCCGGAATAGAGGCTGTACGGCCCGAAAAACGCCCGTTTATTCTGACTCGTTCTAACTTTTTGGGAGGACAACGCTATGCAGCAACTTGGACCGGGGATAACGGCTCCTCATGGGAACATCTGAAAATGTCCATTCCTATGTCTATCACGCTGGGATTATCCGGACAGCCCTTTAGCGGTGCAGATATAGGTGGGTTCCTGTTCAATGCGGACGCAGACTTGTGGGGACACTGGATTGGTCTAGGCGCTTTCTACCCGTTCTCCCGCGCTCACGCCTGTGCCGGAACCAATGATAAAGAGCCTTGGGCATTTGGTAAAGAAGTAGAAGATGCGGCACGTACAGCATTGGAACGCAGATACATGCTATTACCTTACCTCTATACTTTATTACAGGAAGCCTCTGAAACCGGCATGCCTATCATGCAACCAGCTTTCTTCGCCGATCCTAAGGATTTATCCTTGCGTGGAGAGGAGAAAGTATTCTTGCTTGGTAGCGATCTACTGGTTATACCTTCCTGGGCTGAACAAGCAGCACTGCCTAAAGGTATTTGGGAAGAGTTCTCCTTATTCCCCGGAGACAATAAAGATAAATATCAGCCAAAACTCAAAATACGTGGAGGAGCCATTATTCCTACAGGGAAGATCATACAGAACACTACTGAGAAATCACTAGATCCGCTCACACTACTGGTTTGTCTGGACGAACAGGGCAAAGCAAGTGGTAGTATGTACTGGGATGAAGGAGAAGGATGGTCTTTCAAGAAAGGAAACTACAGTTTGCAACAGTTCACTGCCGAAAAGGGAGCAAATAACAAGGTAATTGTGAAGTTAGCAGGAAAAACAGGCAAGTACCAGACAGAAAACAAGGACATGGCCATTGTAAAAGTAGTTACCAAACAAGGTATACGTCAAGGAAGTGGAAACCTCACAGAGGGAATTGAAATTCAACTATAAATATATAATTCAAGTATCGCATGTCTCCAATGTGCGATACTTGAACTAATAATATCTGATGCTCCAATGAATACTCAGACAATTTATCTCGCCTCAAAGCCGCATTATGAAATCCTGGATGGATTGCGTGGAGTGGCAGCTGTTATGGTCGTAGCCTTCCATCTTCTTGAAGCACATTCGGGGGGCAACCATCTCGCACAAATCATTAATCACGGCTATCTTGCCGTTGACTTCTTCTTTATGCTTTCGGGCTTTGTAATCGGTTATGCCTATGATGACCGTTGGAACCGGATGAGTATCGGCACTTTCTTCAAACGTCGTGTCATCCGCCTGCATCCTATGGTAATTATGGGCAGCATTATCGGCGCCCTTTTCTTTTTCTTACAGAAATCCCCCTGTTTTCCCAATATAGATAACGTATCGGTAGGAACAGTCCTGATAATCATGCTCTATGGCTGTACGTTGCTTCCCCTTCCTTTGAAGTGGGACATTCGCGGGTGGACGGAAATGCACCCGTTGAACGGGCCGGCATGGTCGCTCTATTATGAATATATCGGCAATATCCTGTACGCACTGTTTGTCCGTAAGTTCAACAAGGTTGCCTTGTCCATCCTTGTTTTTCTGGCAGCTTGTGCCACTTTGCATCTCTGTCTTACGGCGCCCAATGGTGATATCGTGGGCGGATGGGCATTGAATTGGGAACAGCAGTATGTGGGCTTTGTCCGTTTGCTCTATCCGTTCTTTGCAGGTTTGCTGCTTTCACGTCTGGGCTGGCTCATACGGGTAAAGAAACGTGCATTCTGGTGGTGTAGCCTGATGATTGTAATAGTTCTTTCCGTTCCCCGTATTGGCGGTGAAGATGGCTTCTGGATGAACGGACTCTACGAGGCACTTTGCATTATCTTTATCTTCCCAGTCATTGTTTCGATGGGAGCCGGTGGCAAAGTAACGGGAAAACGCTCTGTAGGTATCTGTAAGTTCCTGGGCGATATCTCATATCCCGTTTATATCACTCATTATCCGCTGATATACACATATACAGCCTGGGCATGCAATAATAATGCGACCATCACCGAAGGTCTTCCTTATATGATACTGACCTTTGTCGGAGCTTTCGTTCTTGCTTATGCCTGCCTGAAGCTCTATGACGAACCGGTACGCAAATGGCTGACCAATCGCTTTCTAAAAGGAGCACGTAAGATCAAGTAAATAAATTCAGCTTCATATAGCTTTCATAATCCTATCTCCCTTATTTATCGACCTTTACGAGGTTGTGTCAAAACGTTGGCACAACCTTTTTCTATAATTTATAGTCCTGTTATCTTTTCTTTTGTCTACGCCGCTTTTTTCTCATTCATTTGGTAACAAGTTGCTATCTTCCCGTTGTATCGGGTTATAAATAGTCCAATAAATATAGATTTAGCAAGTGTAATGAGCTCCTTTCCTGCTTTTCTCAGTTTTGCACACATCTTTTTGATATTAAAAGCTATGGCAAAGAAGGCAAAGTCCATTTTCACCTTGTCTTCTCCCACATGCCGGAACCTCCTGTATGCCATGTTGTATTTCATTTGTCCGAAAACAGCTTCCGGTTCTATACACCGCCTGCCCCTATGCCTGACTCCTTCTTCTGAAACTAACCTTTCCCGTGCCTGCCGTTTATATTGGTTTAACCGGTGGTTGACTTCTATAATACGGTTCCCCTGTGCTTTAAAACAACTTCCATGCAAAGGACAACCTTCGCATCTTTGTGCTTTATACCGGGCACTTTCGGTGATGTATCCGCTCGCTGTTTTGTCACGTCTGGTTCCTATGCGGTTCATGTGTTGCCCCATCGGACAAACGTAATAATCCTCCCCCGCATTGTAATGGAGACTTTCCGCATGGAACGGGTTGGGAGTATAACGGGGACGCTGCTCTTTATGGAAGTAGTTGTACTTGACAAAGGCCTCTATCCCATTTTCCTGCATGAACCGGTAATTTTCTTCCGAGCCGTAACCGGAGTCTGCCACACCGATACCCGGTAAGCGGTTATAGCGGTGCTGGAAGGAGTGGAAGAAAGGGATCAGGGTCAGCGTATCGGTGGGGTTGGGAAACAGCCGGAAGTCTATGATGAACTGGTTTTCAGTACCTATTTGTAAATTATACCCGGGCTTGGTCTGCCCGTTCTTCATGGCGTCTTCTTTCATACGCATGAATGTGGCATCAGGATCGGTCTTGGAATAGGAATTACGTTCTCCAAGGACTTCAAGGTGATTGTCGTATTCCATCAGCTTGTCACGATACCCTTCAAGTTCCCTGACCTGTTTTTTCTTTTCACGCAGAGCTTTCTTTTGTTCCTTGTCCTGTGTTACTTGGTGTTCCAGCACTTCTTTGAGTTCATCCACTATATTAGAGAGCATGGAGGGAGTCAACTCCACGGATGTGTCTTTTACAGAGTTCTCCTGTATAATGGCTTCATCCACCTGCTCCAGAAGGATGCGAATCTTATTCAGCAACCTTGTACGGTTCTTTTCGACTGTCTTGCGCCAGACAAAAGTATATTTGTTGGCCTTGGACTCAATCTTGGTGCCGTCGATATACTCCACGTCAAGACTGATGAAACCCTTGTCGGCAAGGACAAGAACCAGCTGCGTGAAGACGTTGTTTATTTCCTCCTTTACACGGTTACGGAAACGGTTGATGGTTATGAAATCCGGATGCTCATGACCGGCAAGCCAGATATAATGGATATCACGCAAAAGAAGCTTCTCTATTTTACGACAGGAATAGATATTATTCATATAAGCGTAGATAATTACCTTGAGCATCATTTTGGGATGATAAGCTGAGCGCCCCGTTTCTTTATAAAGCTTCTTGAAATTATCAAGATTGAGATTATCAACAACTGCATTGACTATGCGGACAGGATCGTCCGCAGCTATGTTTTCATCAATTCTTTGTGGAAAAAGAACGGTTTGGTTGGGAATGTAAGGACGAAAATGTAACTTTGCCATAACGAAAAAACTGATGCCTAAAGTTACATAAACTTTGGGTAATAACAAAGCCCGGGCTTGGGAAAGTCCGGGCTTTGCGCATAAAAAAAGGTTGTGCCAGCATTTGAACTGCACCCCAAAAGTTAGACATAAAACTTTTGGGGTGTTTTTTATGAAGTACAGTTATGAACAAAGGCTCATCATCGTTAGCCGAGTAAAACAAGGAGAAGCAATAGCGCACTTGTCGAAAGAGTATCATATCAGTGCGACTGAGATATTGGCATGGGTGAGAATGTGGGACCACTATGGTCGTTCCGGACTGGAACAACAATCCCATTGCCGTCCTACGGTTAAATTAAAGGAAGAAGTAGTACGTTTAATATTAGAAAAAGGCGTACCTTTGGCCCATGTAAGAGTAGAATACAGAATTGGCAAGACGGCACTACAACGCTGGGTCAGCGTAGTACGCAAGTATGGTTATGGGGCTCTTGAGCCGTCCAAACGCCGAGGAAGACCACCGAAATATCCTATGGGACGCCCAAAGAAGAAAGAACCGCAAACGGAACTTGAGAGGCTTCAGGCTGAAAATCTCCGCCTGAAGGCGGAGAACGCGCTGCTAAAAAAAGCGAAGGCCTTAGTCGAGGCAAAGAAAGCCCAAGCACTTCTGAATGGGCACGGACCATCGACGAACTAAGGTCGGATTATCCTCTTGACTTGCTATTGGAGTTAAGAAAGATGGCTCGTTCTGTGTTCTATTACCATCTGAATCGCCTTAAAGCCGCTGACAGATATGCCAATGAAAAGGAATCGATTAAACTGATTTTTCATGAGCATAAGGGACGCTACGGCTATCGCCGTGTGACAGCGGAGATGCATAATCGTGGTTTTATGTTAAACCACAAGACCATTCAAAAGCTTATGGGTGACTTGGGGCTTAAAAGCAAAATACGCCAGGTGCGCTACCGGTCATACAAAGGTGAGGTCGGTAAGATTGCCCCAAACATAATAGACAGGGATTTTACGGCAGAAGCTCCAAACCGCAAATGGGCGACAGATGTAACACAGATAAATATCGGTTCCGTCAAACTTTATCTCTCGCCGATATTGGATATGTTCAACGGCGAGATAATATCATACAATATCTCCCGGAACCCAAATCTGGAACAGATATACGATATGTTGGATAAAGCGTTTGCAAAGTTCGACAATCTTGACGGCCTTATACTCCATTCTGATCAAGGATGGCAATACCAACATTACGGCTACCGTAAGCGTTTGGAAGAACACCATATAGTACAAAGTATGTCTCGCAAAGGCAACTGCCTTGACAACGCTATGGTGGAGAACTTTTTCGGTATTATGAAGTCTGAACTTCTATATGCCGAGCAATTTGAATCGACCGAAACCTTTATAAAGGCTTTAGATAGCTATATTGAATATTATAATAATAAAAGAATCAAAGCCCGGTTAAATGGAAAGAGCCCGGTACAATACCGAACTCTTTCTATTACGGGATAATGTTTAACCTGTCCAACTTTTGGGGTGCAGTTCACATTTTGACACAACCTCTTTCAGCCGTCACCACAACTGCAGAAACATTCTTCAGTCTCATTACCTCCTAACCACTTGATACACATTTCCATACTCTGTGTGCCGACGCACCACCCCCGCTTTCAGCAGCACTTGGCCGAAGCGCATAGGATTGACACTGCGCATGGCAGCGGAATTCTTTTGCTGAAGTTCCCTGAAAATCTGGGCAGCCGTAAGACCGATACACTTCTCACCGGAATTCGCCACACGAAAATAACTATGAAAAACATCCTCTGCGGGACAAACACGGTAGAACGCCTCATTCTGCACCTGCAACACCTGCTCCTCTTCTTTGGTGAACCAATCACGCCTCCCCGCAAGCAGTTCCGCCTTCAGTTGTGCATAAATCTGGTCATGTTCTATATGGGTACAATCGATCACCCGCTCCACTTCCACGCAAAGAAAACGGCGGCTTCCCGTAGGGTCGGTAAGTAAGTCGAAACGGTTACTGGTACCAATAAAAGAGGCGACACGAGGCAGTTGGCGGAAGCTCTGCTGATAGGCCTTACGAATATTCAAGTCAGACATTTGCATCAGGTTCTTCAGCAACGGCATTTTGCTTTCGGCATACTTATCAAACTCGTCCATATTCAGCAAGCCCATTTCCGCCAAAAGGCGTTCCGCCTGCCCTTGCGAAGTAAGCTTCAAATTATCCACATAATATCGCCGCAGAACCATCGGCATCAATGACTTGCAAAATGTGGATTTCTGCCGTCCCTGCTCTTGACTTACAAGAATAGGCGCCACACTGTTGGCATGTATGCCTGCCAGCCCCGACCACTGCGCGGCAAGCCCCAGCATCCAGATGTGAAATCCCTGCACCCAATGCGGACAGTCGGAAACCCGCAAGGCGAGCTGTGTCAGCCGGTCAACGCCGTCCCATTGTGGCAATTCCTCCATATAGAGCTGAAAGGGGGGATAATCGGGAATGTAAGTAGAATAGATATAGCGATTCAAATCCTTGTCCCAGCAAGGGATACCCTCAGCATGAGCCTCAATGCAGAAAGCGTTCAGGTTTCGCTTACCAACAGGCAGGAAAGCGAAATCACGCTGCCCGGCAGGACGGAATTCGGTCTCTTCCGTCAACAGATTATAACGGAAATCATAACGTTTCGTCAGAAAATCCATAACCTGTCTCGTCAGGCGAACCGTTGTATTCGTGCTGTCTCCGGATTCCGACGCCTCCGGTGCTTTCTTTCTCGCTTTCTGCCTTTCCGATAAAGCCAACAACTGTTGTGCCTCGCGCAACAAGCGACCTTGTTCCAATGTCATTAATTTCTTTTTCATAACTTCTTTTCATTTTAATAGTAAACAGGTTTCGTTTTGTCAGTACCAACGCTACGAATTTACTACAACGAGAAAGCGCTTTGCAAGCATTCCATCAACTATTTTTCAGAGAACACAGTTAGAAAGAAAGTAAGGACTTTCATAGGTAAATCTTACTAATATCACTATCTTTGTATGCTGACTTATAAACGGCCCACTCCAGTTGTTCACTCGACCAACTCCAGTCACTCATTCTACCAACTCCAGTCATTCACTCGACCGACTCCAGTGGTTCACTTTCAAGACAGCACCTTCGAGTCAACAAGTATATACATTTAAAGCATTAAGAAACAAGCATTATGGCAATAGTTTACGATTGGTACGAGAACCCCAACGCGGAAGGGGAATCGGAAGAAAGAGGGCTGCATCCCCGCCCGTTGCTCAACGGCAAAGTGAGCATGGAGCAATTATATTATCGGGTACACGAACGCAGTTCGCTCAGCGTGGGTGATGCAAAAAGCGCAATAGACACTTTAACTCAGCTTTGCGGAGAAGAGCTACGCGAAGGTCGGGAGGTGCACATCGAGGGATTGGGCTATTTTTCCCCCACTTTGGAGGCCACACAGAAAGTGACCCGCAAGACCAAGAACAAGCATTTGAAACTACGCTTGAAAGGCGTTAGTTTTCGCCCGGACATTCGTCTGAAAGCCGCATTGGCAGGTGTTACAGCCACCCAAAGTAAATACACGCGCCACTCCCTGCGACTCTCCGAAGTAGAGATAGATATGCGCTTGAAAGAGTATTTCGCGGAACATGAACTGCTGCTTCGCATCGATTTCCAGGAATTATGCGGCATGGCACGCACCACCGCCAACAACCATCTGCAACGATTGCAAAAAGAGGGCAAACTGACAAATGTAGGAAGACGTGCACAGCCGATCTATCGCCCCATGCCGGGATATTACGGTATGTCGAGGGATGCGGAACTCAAGAGATAAAGTTAGAAACACTTCCCTTCAAAATAAGTGAAAGAAAACGCATCGTCGCTATAAGAACTTTTGTTATCTTTGTGTCGTTATGCTACAAAGCAACAGATTAAAAAACAATAGTAGGAGGACAGAAAATGGATCCATTGGAATATATAGTACCGAACAGAAAGAGACTTCCCTACGGAATGATGAACTTTGCGGTTATTCGCCGCGAAGACTATTATTATGTAGACAAAACCCGCTTTATCCCCCTGATAGAACAGGCGGATCGTTTCTTTTTCTTCATCCGTCCGCGACGCTTCGGCAAGAGCCTGACACTGAACATATTGCAACACTACTACGATGTAAACACCCGCGATAAGTTCGATGACCTCTTTGGTGGCCTCTACATTGGTGAACACCCCACACCGAACCGAAATAGCTACCTCGTGCTCTATCTCAACTTTTCCGGCATCAGCGGCGAGCTGAATGATTACCGCAAAGGGTTGGATGAACACTGCGGTACTACCATCGAGAGTTTTTGTAAGAAATATGCCGACCTCCTCCCCCCGGACACCTGGGAAGAACTGCACACCAAAAGCGGAGCTGTAGCGCAACTGGAATTCATCTATCAGGCATGCGAGCGTGCCGGACAGAAAATGTATCTCTTCATCGATGAATACGACCACTTCACCAATGCTATCCTTTCCAATCCCGAAAGTTTACGCCGATACACTGACGAGACGCATGGCGAAGGTTATTTGCGGAATCTATTCAACAAGGTGAAAGCAGGCACCTATTCCAGTATCGAGCGTTGCTTCATCACCGGTGTAAGCCCCGTGACGATGGACGACCTGACCAGCGGATTCAACATCGGTACTAACTACTCACTCTCACCGGATTTCAATCAAATGATGGGTTTCACGGAAGAGGAAGTACGCGAAATGCTGACTTATTATTCTACCACCAGCCCTTTCCATCATACCGTTGACGAGTTGATAGAAATGATGAAACCATGGTACGACAATTACTGTTTTGCGCAGGATTGTTACGGTGAAACCACAATGTACAATTCCAATATGGTGCTCTACTTCGTCAAAAACTACATTATACGCGGTAAAGCACCGCAAAACATGATAGAAAGCAATATCCGCATCGACTACGAGAAGTTGCGCATGCTTATCCGCAAGGACAAGGAATTTGCCCATGACGCTTCCATCATTCAGACTTTAGTGAGCCAGGGATTTATCACCGGTGATCTGAAAGACGGCTTCCCTGCCGCCAGTATCACCAATCCTGATAATTTCGTGAGCTTGCTCTACTATTTCGGGATGCTCACCATCAGCGGCATGCACGAAGGAAAAACCAAACTGACCATCCCCAACATGGTGGTACAGGAACAACTCTACACCTATCTGCTGAATACCTACAACGATGCCGACCTCAGCTTCAGCAGCTATGAAAAGAGCGAACTATCCAGCGCATTAGCCTATCGGGGTGATTGGAAAGCTTACTTCGACTACATCGCCGACTGCCTGAAACGTTATGCCTCACAGCGCGACAAGCAAAAGGGCGAATTCTTCGTCCACGGTTTCACCCTCGCCATGACTGCTCAGAACCGCTTCTATCGTCCCATTTCCGAACAGGACACGCAGGCTGGATATGTCGACATCTTCCTCTGTCCGATGCTGGAGATTTACTCCGACATGACGCACAGTTACATCGTGGAACTGAAGTATGCCAAGTATAAAGACCCCGAAACACGCGTGGAAGAATTACGCCAAGAAGCCATTGTCCAAGCCAACCGCTACGCCGACACGGACACAGTGAAACGTGCCATCGGCCACACCCAACTGCACAAGATTGTAGTGGTATATAAAGGGATGGAAATGCGGGTGTGCGAGGAAGTAATGTAATCTTCCTGAAAGCACTTCCCCATCCTTCAGACGGCAGTTTCAGCGGAAAAGCCAATGAATGAGACAACAATGAAAGATGAAAGAACTTTGCAGATAATCAGTGCGTACTGAATTATCTGCAAAGTTCTTTTTAATTGTCACGAAAGAAGACATATACGTCACAAATGTATAACACGCAAATCACTATAAACCACCATATTTGCAGGAAATATTATATCAATAAATCCAATAACATGAAACAAAAGATTCTTTTCTTATCATTCTTATTGGGAGCCAGTTCTCTCTTATTCTCCCAAAGCAAGAAAGATATAGTAGACTATGTAAACCCACTAGTAGGGACAGACTCCAGTTTCGAATTATCCAATGGTAATACCTATCCTGCCATCGCAATGCCCTGGGGGATGAACTTCTGGACCCCACAAACCGGAAAGATGGGAGAAGGATGGACTTATACCTATGCATCTAACCGTATCAGAGGTTTCAAACAAACACATCAACCCAGCCCTTGGATAAACGACTACGGACAGTTCGCCATCATGCCCATTACAGGTGAGCCCGTATTCGACCAGGACAAGCGTGCAAGCTGGTTCAATCATAAATCTGAGGTATCGACGCCCTATTACTACCGCGCATTCCTCTCCGATCACAATATTACAACAGAAATCGTACCTACGGAGCGGGCAGCCATATTCCGCTTTACCTTTCCCGAGAGCAAGGATTCTTATGTAGTAATTGATGCATTCGACAATGGTTCGTATGTGAAAGTTATTCCGGCCGAGAATAAGATCATCGGCTACACGACCAAAAACAGCGGTGGCGTACCGGCCAACTTTAAGAACTACTTCACCATTACTTTCGACAAGCCCTTCACTTACTCGGCAACCGTAAGCAATGGTGAAATCAAAGTAGGCCAACCAGACGTTAAAGAAAATCATGCCGGCGCCATTATCGGATTCGCCACCCGCAAGGGAGAAAAAGTATGTGCCCGGATCGCATCTTCTTTCATCAGTCCCGAACAGGCTGAACAGAATCTGAAAGAACTCGGTTCAATGAATCTGGAAGAACTAAAGCTGAAAGGTAAAGAACGCTGGAACGAAGTACTCGGACGAATAGAGGTTGAATCGGACAGCGAAGATCAACTTCGCACCTTCTACTCCTGTTTATACCGCAGCGTTTTATTTCCCCGGACGTTCCATGAGATTGATGCGGCGGGAAACATCCTGCATTATAGCCCGCACACCGGCAAGGTGATGCCCGGACGCTTCTTTACAGATACCGGCTTTTGGGATTCCTTCCGCGGAGAACTCCCAATGATTAACCTGATATACCCTTCCATGAGCCGACAAATGGAAGAAGGTTTCCTGAATGCCTATCTGGAGAGTGGTTTCTTCCCGGAATGGGCCAGTCCGGGACATCGCGACTGCATGGTAGGCAATAATTCCGCATCAGTAGTGGCAGATGCCTATGTGAAAGGCAACATCAAACAGAATGCCGAGAAAATGTATGAAGGTTTGTTGCATGGAGCAAACAACCAGCATCCCACGGTTCCTTCTTCCGGCCGCATGGGCTACAAGGAATACAATGAATTGGGATATGTACCTTCCGATATCGGTCAAAGTGCCGCCCGTACCCTTGAATACGCCTACAATGACTGGTGTATCTATCAGATGGGGAAAAAACTGGGCAGACCCGCATCGGAACTGGACATCTACAAGAAACGCAGCCAGAACTATAAGAACCTGTTCTATGCTCCTTACCGCCTGATGAGCGGCAAAGACCGCAACGGCAACTTCCCGCAGCACTTCGATCCGGTGGAATGGTGGGGACCTTTCACTGAAGGAAACAGCTGGCATTATTCCTGGTCCGTATTCCATGATATGCGGGGCTTAATTAACCTGATGGGAGGTGACAAGAACTTTGTTGCTATGCTCGACTCTGTATTTACTACGCCGCCCGTATTCGGCGCAAACACTAATACCCGGCAAAGCCTGATACACGAAATGCGCGAAATGCAGGTCATTGACATGGGGCAATACGCACATGGCAA
The DNA here is from genome assembly GCF_000526555.1 of Bacteroides sp. 14(A). Classification (NCBI taxonomy): domain Bacteria; kingdom Pseudomonadati; phylum Bacteroidota; class Bacteroidia; order Bacteroidales; family Bacteroidaceae; genus Bacteroides; species Bacteroides sp. 14(A). The sequence continues at coordinate 608,518 of NZ_JAGH01000002.1, forward strand.
CCAGCCCATACAACACATGATTTATCTCTATAACTACGCCGGGCAACCCTGGAAAACACAGTATTGGGTACGCGAAGTGATGAATCGTCTTTACCAGCCAACCCCTGACGGATATTGCGGAGACGAAGATAACGGACAGACTTCAGCCTGGTATGTCATGTCGGCATTAGGTTTTTATTCCGTCTGCCCGGGTACGGACGAATACGTGTTGGGCGCACCACTCTTCAGAAATGCCAAGATACATCTGGAAAATGGCAAAACTATCGAGATTTCTGCGCCCCTAAACAGCGATGAAAACCGCTATATCAGTGATGTACGATACAATGGCAAGAAGTATGACAAGAATTATCTGAACCACTCCTTATTGATAAAAGGTGCCAAAATCAGGTTCGACATGAACAGCCAACCCAACTATAAACGCGGAACAGAACCAGATAGCTTCCCCTATTCTTTCTCAGATAAAGAGGAATAATCATGATATATCAAACAATATGAAAAGAAAAAGAACACTTTGGTTAATGTACCTGCTGCTATGTGCAGGTACACTTCTGGCACAAGAATACAGAACGGATAAGGCTATCAGTTATCGTCCCGATAGCAAGAATGAGTATGTACAGAAGAAATGTTTGCTAGATGTTTACTATCCGGCAAATAAAGCAAACTTTACGACTGTAGTATGGTATCACGGCGGGGGACTGACGGTAGGTGACCGTGAGCTCCCGAGAGAGCTGCAAGGGCAAGGTCTCTGTATTGTCGGGGTAAGCTACCGTCTCTGCGCAGGCAACAAGGACCCTAAAGCCATAAACGCCAGTATCACTACTGATGATTGCGTGGATGATGCTGCCGCAGCGGCTGCCTGGGTAATGAAGAATATCGAACGTTATGGAGGAGACCCCAACAAAATTTACTTAGCCGGACATTCCGCTGGCGGTTACTTAGTCTCCATGATAGGGTTAGACAAACGACGTCTGGCTAAATATGATGTAGATGTTGATAAGTTTGCAGCGCTCATACCATTCAGTGGACAGATGATCACACACTTCCAAAACCGTAGAGACAGAGGCATATCCGATCTTCAGCCATTGATTGATGAGGCTGCTCCTTTATACTACGTCCGCAAAGATTGTCCGCCTATTCTGTTGATTTGTGGTGATCGTGAACGTGAAATGTTGGGCCGCTACGAAGAAAATGCTTATATGTGGCGTATGCTTAAGCTAACAGGCCATCCGGCAGCTTATCTCTACGAACTGGACGGATTCGATCATGGTACAATGTCGCGCCCCGCGCACTACATTTTACTGGAATATATTCGTAATCGGGAGTCTGAAAAGTAGACTTGAATATATAGCACTCTTCCTAGGTGATTTCCTCGGATAAAGTCTCTCATCCCGTAGCAGTACGCTATTGTTTCAAGGATTATCAGCCGGGAAATATTGGTGGATCGGGAGAGTTACCTATGGTACCATTCCGAACGGATAGTTGGTAGAGAACTCATTTTTTGATAGTTCCAAATATTAACTAATTAAACTTGCAAGTACGCATATAAGTACATATATTTGCATTATAATATAACAGAAAGGAAGAATTATGAGAACAGCTAATTATACAGATTTAAGAGCGAACCTAAAAGGGTACATTGACGCAGTAGTTGACGATTGCGATACAGTAATTATTAATCGCGGAAATGGGAAGGGAGTAGTGATGATTTCTCTGGATGAATATAACTCTTTAAGAGAAACTGAATATATCATGTCCTCACCTGAAATGATGGAGGCCATACGCAAAGGCGAAGAAGACATAAGGAATGGCAATTTTATATCACAAAATGAAGGAGAAAGCATAGATGATTTCTTAAATAGGGTGTCATGTACAGAATAACATTGTCAGAACAAGCACGAAAGGAATATCTTTACTTCTCACAAAGTGGCAATAAAGCTATTCTGAATAAAATCGCAGCTTTGCTGAATGACATTGCAGAACATCCCTACACAGGATTAGGAAAGCCAGAGCCGCTAAAATATGAATTGGCAGGTAAATGGTCAAGACGAATCAGTGCTGAACATCGTCTTGTCTACTCTGTGAATGATGATATAATTGAGGTTCACATCTTCTCTATGAGATTTCATTATTCCAAGAAGTAGCGCTATACCATATACATTAATTGAAAAGGACATCTTTTAAGTTAGATGTCCTTTTTTAGTAAGAAGGATCTTTATCATAGAAAGTAAACTCTTTGTAAGTGTCGTTATAAAAGTCTGATAGACTCAAGAAGAAATTCATAATTTTAAAGACATAATTATATAATTCTAAGCTATAATAATAGAAACTTCTAAATAGCCTATAAACTGACATTATAATCAAAAAGACTCATACTTCTTTCCATGAAATATGAACCTATATTTCATTTTTTCAATAATTCTTGCTTTCTTTTCAAGACTAAAATCCGAAAGAATATCACCATAATGTATGCTATTAAAAAGAAGCCGTGTATATTCTTCTTCTTTCTTTTTACCTTCCTCAGTCAATAGAATCTTCATCATTGAAGACGGATATCCTTTTTTAATCACATTTATTCCTATACATTCACTATAAACCTCCTTATAAGGTTTAGGAAGACGAACTTTAAAGAGAAATACCGTATCGGCGTTAAAATAATCTTCCATATTAGCTTTAGCAACTATACTTACATATTGAGCTGTATCTAATTCAGTCATTTCGTTGTTCGATTTTGAATCCGATGCCCCTTGAATCATAAACTTATCATTAACCAATTTTATTCTTGTGCTACTGTCAGGATTTACCCCCAATGCCGCTTCAACTTCTCCATAAACCATACTTTTTGCAGCAATACTATGACTCGGAAATGTATCAAAACAAGGAAAGAGAATTAAGCAATCCTTATCCTTAGACAACAAGACCATCTGATAAAACATACCTATAGGTCTTTGCTCATTTACTCTGAATGGAGTAAGTCCATTAATTACTTTAAATCCTTTCGGTTTTTTCAACTCAATGTTGAATAACTCTGTACAATAAAAACGGTGCATTCTGAAAAGATAGCCCTGAGCATATACACTTGCTGAAGAAAGAAGTAGGATTATGAATGATGAGATTAGTATTTTCATAATTTAATTTGCTTTTGTATGCAGGAGTATTTTTATTCCCCTGCATGCTTAACTATATTTTATCTTAGTTCATAAATGTGAGTAACACTAGAAGTAGTGCAAAAGCCTCTTCGATTATTTTGTGCATCCCAATACATAATATTGTTACCTGATTTATATTCCACAGTTACTGCATGTGAAAGATTAATCACTATTATATATTTTTTACTCTCTGAAATAGACATACTATTAAACATTGAAAATGAAACCTGTGCACCATTATTAAAATGATTCATGGTAAAATAAAATTTATCAGAAGGCACCCCATTATTTCCATACGTTGTAGTAATCCATGAATTAACCTCACCATAACTCTTTCCGGTAGCATAAGCAATGCTCTGAGCCACACAATCAGTATTGGCACTTCCTTCTTCTTGTCTAGTCTGAACTCTATTTCTGGCAAAATGAATGTCAGATAAAATGCTTTCATTAGAACCTTCTTTAATAAACATAAAATAATCGAACAAATCTCTAGAAATATTTATATCCATACCTTGATTCTGAATTATTTCGAATAATCCATCTTCATTTTCTCGTATTTCCAAACGAGCAAATGCTTGAAATAATATTTTTAAATCTGCATTCGTTAGTTGATTATAATTCACATTTGAAGGAAGACTCAAATAATCTCCATTATCACACACTTCGCCAAATGATTCTTCTTGTTGACAACCAATCAAAGAAATTAACGAAACCAACGACATCATACATACTAAACAAACAAATTTATTCTTTTTCATTTTTAGCTTTTCTATTCTGTATATTATATGGTAATTTTGATTCTACATTATTTAGGTATACACAAACTACGTATATCTTAGAGTATTACCCTACCTCCATCCTACACTCCACTATTTATTTTCCTTAATTGCAATTATAAAGTTAATAATCAATTTCTATATCATATTTGAGCTCCAGATTTCTGCAATGCTCGTTTCATTTTATATTTAATTTGCGAAATAATGAGAGACTTTACTTTAATAGGTTTCTCTATAATCTTCTCAGCAACTTCCAATGCTTTCTTTTCATCCCCTATTTCTTTGAATAATTCAAACATTTGTTGTAAAGGTATAAAACGACAAGGACACATAAGAGATGCTTTTTTATAATATTCCTCTGCTATTTCATATTCTTTTCGAGACTTATAAATATCTCCTAAAAGTAGTTCCAAGTCATAATCAGCCCAGTAATCTCGACATTGCAGCGCTTTCTCTAAACTGTCGTCTATACGGTTCATATCAAGAAGTGCCACAGCATAATTATACAAGAAGTAAGGATCTCCACCTAATACAGAGTTTAGCTCAACATACATATCCAAATTCTTTTCTGTCGTAAAATAAGCAATCTTTCTCCATTTATACTCCGCATCTATACGCTGATATAGCTTGTAACCTCCACCTAAACAGAGAAGCATCAGTAAAATATAAAATGATTTATTCCATATCACCGATACTGTAAAAGCAAAAGTACCCCTGACTATTACATATACATCTAAACATGCTATAATCCACACAAACGGATAAGTAAACGGATAGGAAAATAGTGAGAATACTGCAATTCCTATCAAAGAAAGCATTGCCATTTGCTTATCACATCTACAATTATTTCGATAACAATATAGCAGAAACATGAAAAGAACAAATAAGATAAGCAACCCTATCACTCCATAATTAAGCAGTAAAGACAGATATTCGTTAAAAGGTGACAACACATTATCAGCCAATATTGCATAATCGCTATCTGAGCGTAATTTAAAGAAATCAGCCTGATAATCCATATAATGTGCCCTAAAACAACCGATTCCATTTCCTGCTAATGGAGCATCCCTAAACATCTCCCATGAACATCTCCAAATAAGCAAACGGCCATCTGCAGAGCCTTTTTTCATGAAATAGCCCCCAATCATAATAACGCAAAGAATGCCGATTATGAGTGAGGCTTTTATTTTCGACTTCAAAGGGATGTATTTATACCCGCACACCCCAGCAATAGCCATCACACTCATCACCCCAGAGCGTGATCCCGACAAAATTATTGCAGAAATAATAATGAAAACTGTCAGATAAATGCCTACTCGTACTGCTTTGCTTTTTATACTCTTATAGCTCCATAAGGCAAATGGTAACCCTGCAACAAGACTTACTGCAAAGCCCGCTGGATTGTCAAAACTACCAGTTATACTATAAATACTATTCGAAGGTACCCATTGCAACCATTGCCCCCAGCCGTACAGCGCTTGAAAGAAGCAACTTGCAATTATAATATAACTAGATATTGATAAGTCAATCAGAGATGGCTTATTGCACCATTTCCTTATTATTAATACAAACGTACTCAACAGCAACATACCAATTGTAAAACACCATTTAGGCACAATAAAGGTATCAGTCATATTATGTGAATAAGCGAATAAGCTGATAGTACATAATAGCCCCAAAAGGCAGTGTTCTATATTAATGAAGACCTTCATTGTGTTCATTTTCTATGATTTATCCTCTCATTATTTATAATTCTCTCTAATTCAGTTATACTAAAATTTTTCCTGATAAGCACACCTTCTGGTGAAACCAACATTAATGCAGGAATTTTATTAATCCCATACGTATTGACAAATGAGTAATTTGCCAGCATTTGTTTACCGGGAGGTTTAAGTCTTTGTAAAGTTTTCCGCCAATTCTCCCTATCTCGATCTATTGAAATCGTAAGAATTCTCAATCCACAATCATAGTATTTCTCTCCAATAAGATTCATTTCTGGAAATTTTGCAATACAAGCGCCACACCATGAAGCCCATATATTAATTAAAAGGTAATTACCTTTTCCCACAAAGTGAGACAGATTAATCTTTGTGCCATCAAGCTTCTCTAACTCAGCATCAACATAGAAACAACCTTGTTGGACGCTTTCCAATTTTTGAATAAAACGGTTCGTCTTCAGTTCAAGACAAGCTTTACTTAACATCACTTTTAATTCATCTACCGTAATCAGTTCTTGGAAAAGACGGAGCCAAAACGCTGGAATGATATTATCAAGATTATCATGCACCACTTCTTTTACAAAGTTTTTCTTTTTTTCTACTTCTTGGTCATGAAGCAGTTTTATTAGTTCCCTCCTTTCTGTACCGTACACATTTAAGCTGTCCAACCTTTTATAATTCTCCAAAATACTTTGATTCAGTGCTTGATATTCTTGCCAATACTTTTGAAATGTATCATTGGTTAATGTTCCTTCACATTTTACATGGTTATTATCAATAGATATACGTATAGTTCCGTCTTCTAATACAAGAAAGATACCGTTTAAACCATCTATTCGCACCGCTACCCAACAAGATTGGAGCAACTCCCCCTTAAAAGAGAACTTTCCATCGATGATCACTGTACTGTCGCTTATCAAGTTATCTTCCTCCAGCAAAACAAGACAAACTTTCTTACCATCAAAATCTTCACTTAAATTTCCCTGAACCACATAATGAATTTGGGAGAAAGCAATATTCTCCCAACATATAAATAATACCATAACAACAAATTTTATCATTTAAATATCTATTGTTGTGTTCATAAATCATTCCTATAACATCCTCCATCACAAACAGCTTGAAACAAGAAACCACAACCATATATAGCAATACAATCCCACTTTTTACAAGTCATTAATCCAGTGGTGCCGCAGTCATCAACTCCTGTGTTACAAGAACATTTAACTGAGGGAGGAGGGTCTTGTTCTGTTCGTGTTTTTAATCTTCCAGAAGTTATACCGACTCTCATTGTATGAGTATTTTCTTCAGGAATAATGAATCTATTTTGAGAATCTTGGACGACTGTACTCGGATCATATACTATGTTATAGATAATTTCCTTATCCCACATTAACACATTCATTGCATATTGAGTCCATTTATAAGCAAATATAGCGATATCATCTTCATATGCTTTTGGTTCTTCAAAATACAGCCTATTCTCATTTATATATTGAATTAATAACTCAATGTGTTTTTTCTCTTTATTTGTCAATCTCAGAGATAATATGTTTTGGAATTTTTCAATCCAAATAAGTTGTTTTTGTTCTGGAGTAAATGCATTAAAATACTCGGTTGTAAATCTCTCTCAATTTCAAGAAACCTGTTTCTTGACATAGTTTGTATATCTGAAAGATTTGATTTTATATATTCATTAACCTCAGGATCACAAGAATAGAGCATCTCATCTTGTTGACAAGAAAAAAGTGTAAAAAAACAAACCAACATCACTCCTTTAAATAATTTATTCATAATTTCCTATTTAAATATTAAACGATTCATATAAGTATTCCTTAAATAATTGATAATTAATAATCGAATTATAATTGTATTTTTATTCTTTGATTTTAAGTTAATAATATAACATTACCTAGTTATTCGCCCCTTTATTCTTATCAATTCAACGTCATTATTGGCATTAGATTTAATAAAAATAACTTTATTAAAAGTTTCTAACTGCTTTGTTGTTTTTATATGCACCAACAATTTTGTTTTCTCCTGAGAAGGTATAGGATATTGAGGATAATCCACAGATACACATCCACAGGAAACATCTGCTTTTTGGATTACTAAAGGAGATCTTCCTTTATTCTCTATATTAAAATAGATATTCAACTCAGGGTGCTCTTTTTGGCTAATTGTACCAAAATCATATTTAGAAGGACTAATCACTAAATAAGCAGCTAAAGAATCTTTAGATGACTTACTATTTCCAATAGCAATAATTGTTCTATTTTGATTGTTTTCTTTTCCTGCACATCCAACTAAAGCAACAACTATAGTTAGGATTAAAATAAATATTTTCATTATTATATCATGTAATTAAATAGTTAAACACTTAATCTATCTTTCATAAAATATGAGTTCTTCATATATGTAAAGATAATTTAGCAAAAGCAATATTCTACCAAAACACCTGTTTTCCATCTTTATATTCAAACACCCTCTCCTCCTTTCCTTTCGTTAAATTTCTTAGCCAATAGAGTGTTCCCGTTGGTACATTATCATATTGTAACCTTACCGTCGTAGCTACCCTTTTCCCGAGCGAATTCCATTGATCATTTCCCCAATAAAAAAGCTCATATTCATTACCTATCTCAATAGTATTACCATCCCCACGAGGAGTATAAATAATCTTTTCAATATCAACAGGTCTGCCAAAGTCCATTCCGACCCATGCTTGTACCCCATCGGACCCATCGAAAGCAGTCAATAAATCATTATCGAAAGCCGCTTCTTTACATTTAGCAGGGTTATTCTGCCAAGAACCTTCTGTACCAATAATGTCACCATAAACCGGCTGATGGGTAGCTCTATCGATGAATGCTATTTCGGCAACATTGCAATGTGAGTCCCTCGGGTTAAAGAATCGCCAATATCTATATGCCCCTCTGGAACGAATCTCCACTTCTTCTCCTCTTGTACCCCACTTTTCTATTCTATGAAAGTTCACTGTATCTTTAAAATCCACATAATCAGATGCCTGAAACATACCTCCAACAATTCTTTGAGATATTTCGTACACATGCTTGTATAATGGATATTTTCGCGAAAGAACTACCGTTTGTATTTTCTCCATTTGCGGCGTCAATACTTTTATTTCCCCTCTGGCTGTAAGTAAGAAAGGTTCCCCAATCGGCTTTGTCTCGCCATCCTCACAACTGACAGGAAGATAAACGACATCACGCCCCATATCTTTGAATACCGCTTTCCCATTTTTAGTTTTACTAAAAGCTATCGGAAACCAATCACGATTATTAAACACCGATAAATAGACAAACTTGTTCTTACACTTCTCAATTTTAAGCACAATATCACTGCAATGCATGTATTCGGAAGTAACATCTTTAAAAAACGGAGTCTTAAAAGTTTTGGGTAGATTTTCTTCTTTTTCTGATTCAACCAATTCTTCTACAGCAGGATTGATCGCATACGTTTGCCTATAGACTTTAGCCATTCTTTCATCAGGCATGTGTGGTTCTCCCGGATCGGAGCCTACTCCGCTAAACGGCATACACTTTCCATTGTTGGGTAGTATAACATTCCATGAGTGTCCCGAAGCACGCGCAGCCCACTGCGGAGTAAAATCAATGGCTACAGGAACACCATTACTTCTCACGACAGAAGTAGCGATTTGCACATAGTCATCACAAACGCCAAAGGAAATTCTCATCTTTGTTGACAACCGATGGATCATAGGTGCATCATATTCCAACAGATAAGGCTGCACACCATTTCGCAAGTTTCTATTAACTTCACACACGGCTCGCACTATGGAATTTTTATATAAGTCACAATACTGCAATTCATCCAGTCCTTCATTATAGTGTCCCAAATAAAGTGTTCTCCAATTGTCAAGTGGTTGGAGCTCTATGGATTTATAAGGTAGAAGAAGCTCACAAAAATCTTGATAAGTCAATTGGGTAGCCCAATCTCCATAATTCCAATGCATGAAAGCTTCTTCTATAGTTGCAATTAGCAATTCCGCTTTGACAACCTCCACATCAGGAACGGTCTTGAAGACAGAAGCATCAAAACTCTTCGATAGCTTCTCCAATGAATCCCGGGTATCTTTAATAGGGTATCTCTTATCCAAAAGCACTTCTACAGCATTATAATAGGTGTCTATAGCTTCCGTATAAGAATAATGCCCCGGCATATTCCTAATCAAAAACTTAGCAGCTTCTAATTTTAAGGAATCGTCTTTATAAAAAGTCAGAACTTTCTCCAGTTCCTGACGATTTTCTTTTGCCAGCACTAAAGCCTTCTCCAATCGCATATCGCTATGAAAACATCCCGACAATAACAAAGGAATGAGTAATATGTATAATGTAGATAATTTCATCGCATTATATTTTATCGTTTTTCAAAATGATTCTATCTATCTGAATCCATACGCAAAGTTGCACCTTATTCTTTTAAAGCAGCATAGGCCTTTCCACTCAAATACCAAAAGTAACCTCCAATACAACATAGCACCACCAGATTATCATGACTACGCACATAAGTATACTACACGCAATGCACAATCCGGTCCATATCTATCCGTTTTTTGCTCCTTCCTCAGAAATCTAATTACCTGATATTATTTATAGCCATAACAACTGTGATCACAGCATTATCGGTAAGTTTCAATAATATGTATTCCATAGATAAAACAATTACTGAAAAAGTTTTATCATCAATGCAACTTTCTCGAATGCGGACAACTGCAGTTCCTTTATTTCTTCTTCATAAGTCTTATAAGCCTTCTCAATAGCCTTCAATTCTTCTTTAATATCCAATTGAGACTGAACTCTATCTGAAAACTCCGATAAATAAAGACTATCTGTACCATTCTTACGAAGTTCGTCCTGTTCTTCCGGACTCATCTTTGCAAGATAAGGAGTAATCTTCTTCATCAACTCTTTATTACACTTACGATATTCAACAAATTCTTTCAATTTAGAAATAGAATCAACCAACGCAGTTTCCTCTTGGGTAAGTTCAGGCAACGGAACATTATCCCAATCAATCAAAGCAAACGCATTGATTAAATTGCCCGGTACTGGAACATCACTATTAGAGCTACAACTCGACAAAAAGAAAGTAGCAGATACAATCATAAACAGACTTTTCAAATAAAAAAATACCTGCTTCTTTTTACTTACTGGTAAAATAGTAGTTTTCAACATAAAAGTAATTATTAAATTATTTACTAAAATGCAAAGGTAACTGCCCATACACAAATACATGAACGTATTGACGACATAAAAGTACGAATCATAGCATAACAGATCTAACAAGGCTGGAAACGTACTATAATGTCACAAATCTATAACTAGGTTATTCATGTCACACGCTACCTTTGCAAATTAGGAAATCAAAGACTATTATCATGAAAAAACTATCATTTTTATTACTAAGTTTTTGCACAATCCTGTGCATGTACGGACAAAAAGCACACGAACTTCAATCACCGGATGGTAACCTCCGGATAGTCATTAACCTTTCAGATAAGATTCAGTACGACGTGATGTACAGGAACGACATATTGCTGCAACAATGTGCTCTTCGATTGGAAGTAGGTAACCAACAATTGGGAAGCAATCCTAAACTCACAAAAGTAAGCAGAAAAAGCATAAACGAATCTCTTACACCGGTAATTCCACTAAAATATTCCATCGTATCCAACACATACAATCAACTACTACTAAAATTCAAAGGAGATTATTCTATTGAATTCCGTGCATTCAATGACGGAGTCGCCTATCGTTTCATTACAGATAAGAAAGGAATAATCGATGTGAACAGCGAAACTCTTCAGATAAACTTCCCGGAGAATTATCTGCTTCATGTGCAGCAACCGGGCGGTTTTAAAACAGCTTATGAAGAAGAGTACCGCCACATACAAAGTAATGAATGGAAAACGTCAGATCCAATGATACTCCTACCTGTACTTATAGATACACAGAAAGAATATAAAATCCTGATCAGTGAATCAGATTTGACAGACTATCCGGCTTTGTTTTTTAAGAGTAATGGCGATAACAGCATGTCTTCCATATTTCCTAAAGTTCCTCTGGAATTCGGTGAAGACGGAGACCGTAGCCTCAAAATAGAGAAAGAAGCAAGCTACATTGCCCGAACCAATGGAAAACGCAGTTTCCCCTGGCGCTACTTTGTCATCAGCACAAACGACGAACAATTAATAGAGAATACCATGACCTATCAGCTCGCACAAAAAAATGTATTGAAGGATACTTCTTGGATTAAACCGGGATTGGCAAGCTGGGAATGGTGGAATGGTGCCACCCCTTACGGAGCGGATGTAGACTTTGTAGCAGGCTGTAATCTGGATACTTATAAATATTTCATTGACTTTGCCGCCCACTATGGAATACCTTATATCCTCATGGATGAAGGCTGGGCCATGTCCACAAGAGATCCTTATACTCCCAATCCAACAGTGGATGTTCATGAACTTATCCGCTACGGTAAAGAAAAGAATGTAGGAATTGTACTTTGGCTGACATGGTTAACGGTAGAAAAGAACTTCGGTTTGTTCGAGACATTTGAAAAATGGGGTGTGAAAGGTGTCAAAATTGATTTTATGGACAGAAGCGACCAATGGATGGTAAACTATTATGAAAGAGTTGCCAAAGAAGCAGCCGAACATCATCTGTTCGTCGATTTCCACGGATCATTTAAACCGGCAGGTCTGGAATACAAATACCCCAATGTCCTTTCTTATGAAGGAGTAAGAGGTATGGAGCAAATGGGTGGATGCCAACCGGACAATAGCGTTTATCTGCCTTTCATGAGAAATGCAGTAGGCCCGATGGATTATACTCCGGGCGCTATGCTGAGTATGCAACCGGAGATCTATCGTTCCGAGCGTCCCAATTCAGCCAGTATCGGTACACGCGCTTATCAGATGGGATTATTCATTATATTCGAAAGCGGAATTCAAATGATGGCAGACAATCCAACTCTCTACTACCGTAACGACGAATGTACACGCTTCATCACCCAAGTGCCACAAACTTGGGATGAAACCATTGCTCTGAAAGCCAAAGTTGGCGAATACGCTATCGTAGCCAAACGCAAAGGAGATAAATGGTATATCGGTGGCATGACCAATAATAGAGAGCAACAACGAGACTTTGAACTAAACCTGAACTTCCTGAAAGAAGGACAAACCTACCGTATGACCTCCTTTGAAGACGGAATAAACGCTAACCGCCAAGCTATGGATTATCGTATGAAAGAGCGTACACTTAGAAAGGGAGATAAGTTAACTATAAGTCTGGCACGCAATGGTGGTTTTGCAGCTGTAATTGAATAATCTAACAGTTAATCCGGAGAAGTTTTTTGAATCTCCTCCCCCTGAGAATTACTTTAACACAAAATTATTAACAGAAATACTCAAATAAAAAATGAAACGTATTGTTTTTTTAGATTATGTACGCGTATTCGCATGTTTCCTTGTCATTTTGGTCCACGCCAGTGAAAACTTTTATGGCGCTGCCGGATCTACAGATATGGTAGGACCTCAGTCTTATTTGGCCAGTGAAACAGACCGGCTATGGGTAGCAGTTTACGACGGTTTCTCACGCATGGCAGTACCACTATTCATGATTGTTTCCGCCTTCCTCCTTGCACCGATGAAAAAAGAACAGACCACATGGCAATTTTACCGTCAGCGCTGCTTACGCATCCTGCCACCATTTTTTATTTTCATGATACTCTATAGTACCTTACCAATGTTGTGGGGAGCGATCAATGGAGAGACATCATTGAACGATATGTCGCGAATATTACTGAACTTCCCATCACAGGCCGGACACTTATGGTTTATGTATCCTTTGATCAGTCTTTATTTGTTCATACCCATCATATCACCGTGGCTGAGTAAAGCCACAAAGAAAGAAGAGCGTTTCTTCATTGGGCTATTCCTGTTATCAACATGTATGCCGTATCTCAACCGCTGGTGTGGTGAAGTATGGGGGCAATGTTTCTGGAATGAGTACCACATGCTATGGTATTTCTCAGGCTATCTGGGATACCTCGTATTGGCACATTACATACGTGTTCACCTTACATGGAACCGTTCCAAACGTCTCACCGTAGGAGGTATTCTAATGATTATCGGAGCTGTATGGACCATTTATTCATTCTATATCCAGGCTGTGCCCGGAGAAATTCTTTCCACACCTGTAATAGAAATAGGATGGGCTTTCTGTACAATCAATTGTGTGCTTCTTACAACGGGTACATTCCTTATTTTCACATGCATCAATCGCCCAAATCCCCCACGAATTCTAACAGAAGCATCAAAACTCAGCTATGGCATGTATCTCATGCATATATTCTGGCTCGGGTTGTGGGTAACAGTATTCAAACACACTCTGGCACTGCCTACCGTTGCGGCTATACCTTGTATTGCAGTGAGTACATTCATTTGCTGTTTCGTAACAGCAAAGATCATCTCATTTATACCGGGCAGTAAATGGATAATAGGATAAATATCAAATACACTTTCGCTCAGTTGGCCTCGCTTCTCAGCATGAGGGTGACCATTTATAATGGCCTATTCTGCCATTACAAATTCTATGATTGTCCGGCCTTGAGTAGCGACAATGGGGTTCTTTAAGTTATACTTAACACCATTTACCAGCATGGTGGATAGCTTACTGCCTGTTCCTACCATCTTAACATCCAATGTCCCCATCTGATAACGCAAGTCTTTAAGTTCTTTAAAACCCAAATCTTTCATCAACTTAAAGTTGGGTGCAAAAGTTACCCCCGAAGTTGAAAATGACATACCAAGCAAACCACTGAAAACCATGTTTATATACCCCGTAGCCGACCAAGTCTGATCATATACAGAATTCCATTGGCCACCCTGCTGCCAGCCTCCATCAACCTTGCCCGTATCCTCATTATATATTTCATAAAAGCAGTTATTACCCTTATTGATGGCTAAATCAGCAAGATTCATCATCTCCTTCATGAAGATGTCATCTCGTCCACTCTTGCTACAGGCATCCGCCCAAAAGCCATTGACAAATGGCCACACAATCTGATTATGGCGACCGGGATGCTCCTTTGAGAAACGTTTAAATGCTGGATAAATGGAAGGCAAACCGTATTTTCCCATATAAACTCCGTTGATGATTTTTTTTGCTTCCTGAGGAGTCACAACCTGGAACAAAATAGCTAAAGAAATACCCAATCCTTCCTGATAAGCATGCACTTTGCCATTTCCATCAATCAGATAGTTCAAACGGTTCTGTTTCTTATCATAGAGATATTTACGTATATTTTCCTTTTGGATAGAGGCCTTTTGCTTATATTCCTTAATATTCTTCTTATCTCCTAACACTCGTGCCATATCAGCCAACAACTCATATGCTCGAAAATAAATACAATTTGTGCTCAAACACTTGATAGTCTTTGATCCTGGATGGTCCAACACATAAGAAGATTTATTGGTAGGTTCGTAGATGGGCTCTTCATATCCGGCAATACCGTCGTTGAAAACCGAAGGGCCTGTGAATAGACCGTATTTCTCATCATAGGCTTCCTTCTCCAATTTCTTCATTGTATTAGCAGAAGCTATATAAGCTTGTTTCAGAAAGTTAAGATCGTTGTTTTTCAGATAGAAATCATAGGCAGCCATAACCCAGATAATCTGATCCCAGTATTGATGTCCTATCAACTTCCGGTCATCGATTGTAACACTCCAGAGAGAATAAGCGGTTTTCTCCGGTATAAGTAGACTGGCAGCATTCCAAGCATTGATGGAAACATCACGTGTCCACTCACCGCCATATTGCCCTCCGGCTTTAATCAAACTGTCAGGAGCATTTTTATATAATGTCTTAGTGGCAAGTGTAAAGGCTTTATCGACTAACGGAGTTTCCGTTGTCAGTTGCTGAGCATTTACTTCTGCCGCTATGAAAAAAGCTGAAGCTAGAACAAAAAGACTTTTCATAATATTCTCGTTATTGATATAATGTTATATACTTATTAAAAAACTGCAAACTCATAAATACGTGTGTCCTTGCCATTAGCGGCCTGTACCGGTTGAGTAACCAACAGACGCAGATAGCGTACCTTCTCAGTCTTACCCAAAGAACGGTTGATAACATTCTGCTTGTTTCCGGTTACAAAGTCCAATGTGCGCCATGCTTCATTCGGGTTATTCCGGCCTTGCAAGAAGCAGCTGCCAGTGATATAAGAATAGCTTTCCTGAGCAGCATTCACCATCTTCCAACCGCTTATTTCCTTTTCCATTCCCAAATCAAAATCAATATAGTTAGGAAGCATAGAGGTATCGCACCATTTAGTATTCTCGTTTCCATCAATGAGAAATGCAGGTTTCTCATTGTCGTTGGTATATCCCGACCAAGCAACGATATGTTCCGGTTTCAACAGATTGATCTTCAGTTCTGCTGTCTTCTGCAAGCTGGTATCATCTTCATTGGCAGTCTGGAATAAAGTAGATAGTGCTTTAACAGGTGCATATGGTTCTTCAACCAATGTAGCAGCAAAAATAACAATATCTTTATTATCGGGCAGGATAACCTCAGTTGCTTTAGCAGGGATGTCAATGGCAAACTTGAACATATAAGTAAACTCATAAGCATGATCTCCCTCAGCGGAATGGCGGTGTGTACCGACATAGGCCACTTCTGCATCTTTCAAATAGCCTTGTGTATGGCCTGTATGTCCCCATTGTCCGATGAAACCGGTATAAGAAGGAACAACAATCTCCTGCAAATTCTTCCCTGCCTGGAATACGCCTCTAACATCTTCTTCAGCAGTTGCCGCAGCAGCCAGTATATACAAACGGTTATAGGAATGTCCGGCAGGCAGTTGCAAGGTATTTCCGCTACATAACATACCATTCATTTCTTCTTTTGTTTCCAGATGGAAAGGAACACGATTAACAGTTATATCGGCAGGTATTAATTCAGCGGCATAAGAATAACCGGCTTCGAAATTAGCCTCCCAACGAAATTCGTTCCAGCTGAAACATTTACGGTCATAATTGAGAGGCAGTTGTTCGCATCGCAATTCTTCCTTCTTATTATCATTGAAACGGACTTTATAGGTCCTGATGCTGTTGGGCTGTATGGAGACTTCCAGCTGATTATCGCTGAAGTCCGCACTTCCTATACTCTTCTCCGTACCATCCGCTTCAACGGCACTTGTAATAGTTCCTGCAAATGTCAGCACTGCATTTTGTGGAGCTTTGCCACCCGTTTCGTACACACGCACCACATATTCGTCCGAACTTTCCGCTTTCTTCAAAGCTTTGATGACAACGTTACTATTGTCCGAAGATGCGAAAGAGAAGGCTTTGCCCAATGTTCCGGAATGTTTCTCGGCAGCAAAAGCCTTCAGACACTGATTCAATACTTCAGACTCCTTAACGACCTGCGCCTTGTCCAAACCGCCGGCATGTCCTACCAAACTATAAGTGAAAGTATGATATCCCAGGTCCTGACGGTCCTGATACGGATAGTTGTTCTTAGTCTCGGGTGTATGAAGCAATGTCAGGCGGAGTGTATGATTATCAGGTTTATCCCAGCCATATTTACTGTCATTCATAATAGAAACACCATAACTGCCGTCACTATCGGTTAAATCCGCCCAATATTGGGCATATACTTCATAAGCGGTCAATATATTATTACCTCTCTGAACGCTGCCTATACCCAGATCGTAGGTCGCCTTTTCATTATCAACATTCAAGGGAAATTCTGCTTTCAGCAGTGCATTCGTTGACTGCCAGTTTATCTCATTGTAAAAGTCTATACGGTCAGCCAATTCTCCCTCGTAAAGCCGGATATACTGACGGAACAACGATTTGCCATGGCGCTTTTCTATACACAAAGTCTTGCGCAGGGCACCATTCTCACACAGATTCATTTTCACGTCTTCAGTAATAGAAACAGGTGCACGGTCAATAGTCTTTTTCAGAATCTCCCAAGCTGGCCAATTATAGGATTCATTCTCAGTAAAAAGAGCCAGACGAATAGATTTGCCGTCCTTAACAAGTTCTTTATTATTTTTCTTATCGTAAAGCGAGATTATATCTCCCTGCTTATCCAATGAGATTTTATAAACAGAGTTCTCCACTGTTGTTTCTGAAACAAAAGAATCTGCCTGCTTCTGGCTTCCGGAAAGTCGGACATCATACACGGCATATCCTGTAGCAGGTACAGTTGCTTCTATCAATAAATACACAGTTCCATTCCGGTAAGAAAGTAATTGGGAAGCAACTTGCTTGCCTTCCGCATTATAAACACTGACACCTTTAGGGAATTTGGGAGCTTCAATCGCTACCTCCGCTACATCCGTAACCGGAAATCCGAGTGCATTGTAGAACACAACCGGAATCCCCTTGACGCGAGTATCCATTTTCTCAGAAACAGCCCCTACCGAAGCTGTCAGAACACCTGAAAATTGCTTTAATGAAAGCAATTCATCATTCCACGAAAACTCATAAGCACGTGGGATACTGGTACCGGTAAGGTCATCATGGAATTGGTGGAAAATGAAACGCTTCCATGCTTCTGTCAGACTTTCACCCGGATAACCGGCTATACCCAACCAATCCGCTGCTACGGCCGCTCTTTCGGCAGCATCTCCCAAAAGTTCATTCTGACGGTTATAAAGCTTCATGGCAGCTTGCGAAGTATAACATCCGGTTCCATGTACATCCATCAGCAATTCACCGTTGAAAACGGGCAATTCCGAATGTTTTTCATAAGGAAGATAATCCTTGAATAACTGATCGCTCGTTGCGCTGATTATTTCTAACGGACCGTTCCCCTTGATACCTTTCTCTACAGAACTGACAGAGCCTATTGAGGGAGAACCACCCGTATCACCCGTACCATAATAGCGATAAACCGTATTCAATGGAGTGCGCTTAGTCAGTCCCAACAATTCCTTATCTTCCGACAGGTCAATGTTATTCCAGCGCTTACCATAATCATAGCCATGAGCAAGCATAATAGAAGAACCGTCAATCCCCTTCCACAATCCAAGCATAAAAGGATGTTTACTCTCTCCATAAAAAGGATGGTTACGCCAGTCGAGTTTCTGCGAAGAAAAGCCGATGAGACCGCAATGTTTGGCAATAGTAGGCAACGTCCAGCCAAAGCCAAAACAGTCGGGCAAGAAAATATCCGTGCTTTCTGTCCCGAACTCTTTTCTGTAATATTCCTGTCCAAGCAGGATGTTACGAATGGAAGACTCAACAGAGGGTACCAGCACATCCGATGCTTCCCAACTACTGCCACTGATATGCCAGCGACCTGAACGCACAAATGCTTTGAGTTGCTCATATTCACTGGGAAAGTATTCTTTCATCCAAGCATATTTGACACCTCCTTCAAAATTGAAGATATAATCGGGATACTTCTTCAACAAAAACAGATTACGGGACAAGGTATTCCAAACATACTCTTTGATGGTGGTTTGGACATCCCAATTCCATTGAGTATCCAGGTGGGCATCTGCCACCATATAAGCTTTCGCTTTTTTCTCCGGTTTTGCACTCTGTGCATGCATACTACCTGAACAAAGCAGCGCAGATGCTAATAGGATAACTGGTAATTTCATAGTAAAATATTCTATTGTGAATAATACAGATATTTATCAATCGCAAAAATAGCGGCACTTGCCTAAAAGCATACCTATATTTATGCCATAAAAGTGTAATTACATGGCTATGGCTGTAAAACGCACAAAAAAGTCAGAAAAGTATTACTCTTTTTTCTATGCTTCCCAACCATATCCTACCATAAATCTCTATCTTTGCAATACCTAATTAGTCCGATATACAGATATGAAAAACAAACACTACTTCCCTCAAGTTTCACTGCTTATCTGCATCTTATGCTGCTTTCCGCATTTGATTCATGCATACAGTCTACGGCAATTTTCAAACAAAAACGGCTTATCCAACAGTGCTATCTTATCCCTTTACCAGGATCATCAGGGAGTCATCTGGATCGGTTCATGTGATGGTCTGAATATTTTCGACGGCACCAATATCCATGTATATAATCCTGTCAACCCGACGAAAGCCCCATTATCCGGAAACCTGATTAACGACATCATGGAGACTGAAAAGGATGTATTATGGATACAGACCAACTATGGACTGGACCGTCTGGATACCAAACTCCAGATATCCAAAAGCTTTACGGAGTTCAAAGACAAGAACTATATGGCAAAAAGCAGGGATAATGACCTTTTCATTGTAAAAGACGACGGATATATCTATTACTATCAACCGGAAAAACAACTCTTCCAAAAGTTGGAAGTACCTCAAATAGCATTCGGACACGTATTATCCACTATCATCGACAAAAACAATATTCTATGGGTATTCACTTCGAATAATGACACCCGCAGCTATCAGATAATCAAGAATAAAGAAGAGATAGCCCTCACCCCAAACAATCTTTTCAAACATTCCGAACAGTTATTATGGGCATTCGCAGAAGAAGACCTGGTCTATTTCATCGATAAGACCTACTCACTCTATGAATATGACTTCGGAAATCAACAGCAATACTTTATTGCAGATCTCAAAGCAGAAGTCGAAACACGCGGAGAAGTTTCTTCCATCATCAAACAACAAAACGACTATTACATTGGCTTCAAAAGTAGCGGATTGATCGTATTGAAATATATGTCCGATCAGAAAATAAAATACCAGATGCAAGATACAGAAATCCATTCCGGCATCTTCTGTCTGATGAAGGACAAATATCAGGATATTGTTTGGATAGGAACAGACGGACAAGGGGTATACATGTATTTCAATGATGCTTTCTCCATTACCAATACACTGCTGGATACTCCTGTATACCAGATAAACAACCCCGTACGTACCGTTTACTACGACGAGGAACAAACCTTATGGATAGGAACCAAAGGAGGAGGTATATTGCGTATCAGGAATTATTCTCCGGAAACCAATGCAGCAGTTTCTTTCGACCGGATCTCCATCAGCAACAGTACCTTAACCGACAACACCGTCTATTGCTTTGCCCCCGGTTCTGCGAACAGGCTATGGATTGGAACGGAAAACGGGCTTAACTACTATTCATACCAGAATAAACAACTGAAAGCGTTTACAGTGATAGCCGATGGAAAGAAGGTGAAATATGTACACTCCATCAACGAATTAAATGATACCACTTTATGGGTATCCACTGTAGGTGAAGGTATCGTAAAAGTTATTTTGGATAAAGCCGGTAGCTCTCCTTCCGTTAAATCGGCTACCAGAATTGTTCTGGATGACGGGCGTATGGCTTCCAATTATTTCTTTACCTCCTTCCAGGAGAATGATTCTATCCTTTGGTTCGGTAATCGTGGCTATGGAGCCTACCGGCTCAATGTCGAAACCGAACAGCTAACTCCATACAGGTTTGATAATGTAGTGAACAGTCAGACAGCCAATGATATTTTCGCCATTTATAAAAATGAGAAAGGATATTGGCTGGGAACCAGTTCCGGACTACTTCACTTCAATGAAGATTACTCACATTATCATGACAGGGCTGACCTTTTCTCAAACAACACAGTACATGGCATTTTGGAAGACCAGCAAAATAACCTTTGGATCAGCACGAATCAAGGACTGGTAAAGTTCAATCCTAAAACCAATACCGGGCAGACTTACGACCGGGAAAACGGACTGGAAGTCACTGAATTCAGTGATGGAGCTTTCTATAAAGACTCGCGGACCGAAACTTTATTCTTCGGAGGGACAAACGGATTTGTTACCGTCAAGCCTAATGCTTATATTATGGCAGACTATATGCCTCAAATAAACCTAAAGGGATTATCTATCTTCGGAAAAGAATACAATATTCATGATTTTCTCCACGACAAAAAAGGAAAGAAGATACTTCAGCTGGATTATAGCCGGAACTTCTTCTGCATCGACTTTATGGCAATAGATTATATAAATGGTAACAATTACTCTTATTCTTACAAATTGGACGAAGTAAGCAGCCAATGGATAGAAAGTGGAACATCGGCCAGCGCCATCTTCTCCAATCTTGCACCCGGACAATATACTTTGTTAGTGAAATACAAGAATAACATGAATGGAAAAGAGTGCGAACCGCAGAAACTTCTGATTCAGATTACTCCTCCCTGGTATTTAAGTAATTGGGCATATATTCTCTATTTCATATTAATCGCTTTGTTCTGCATTCTTGCTGTTTACAGGATAGTTCATCAATACCGCCGGAAGCAGCACCGCATGATTGAGAAATTGAACCGGGAAAAGAAAGAAGAAGTCTATGAATCCAAGCTGCGCTTCTTTACCAACATCACTCATGAATTCTGTACGCCACTGACGCTGATTTATGGTCCGTGCGAAAAGATACTTGCCTACCCGCAATCTGATTCGTACATCCGCAAATACGGGAAGATGATACAGCAGAATACAGAAAAACTGAATGGCTTGATTCTGGAACTGCTGGAATTCCGCAGGCTGGAAACCGGTCATAAGGTGCTTTCTATCCAAAGATTATCCGTATCAGACAAACTCCGGAACATAGCGGAATCCTTCTGTGAATTGGCTGAAAATAAGAATCTGAACTATCGGTTGGATATTGAACCGGACATTGAATGGAATACGGATATCAGTTGTTTCAGTAAGATCGTCAATAACCTGATCTCAAATGCCTTCAAATATACTCCGGAAGAAGGGAATATCACCATCGGTCTGAAAGTAGAAAACCAGCTTCTAACCCTTAATATATCCAACTCAGGAAAGGGGATAGCGAAAGAGAATCTTGCAAAGATATTCGATCGCTATAAGATATTGGATTCTTTTGAAATGAATGGCAAGAATTCACGGAATGGGCTGGGATTGGCTATTTGTAAGAATATGGTTACTCTGTTGAACGGTGAAATCAATGTCAGCAGTATTCAGAATGAGATAACTACATTTACAGTCACTTTACCGGAACTATCGCCCACTGCACAGGAAGCAGAAACACCCCAAAAAGTGTATGCAACAGGACCTCTGAATACAAATACGGAGCCCATGGAACTGGAACAGACCACTGTTAATTTTGACACTTCCAAGCACACGGTTATGATCATTGACGACGATCCTTCTATGTTATGGTTCGTCTCGGAAATATTTGTAGATAAATACAATGTATTATCTTTCAATAACGCTGCAGAAGCTTTGACCAGCCTGGAACTGAAGCAGCCGGATCTGATTATTTCAGATGTGATGATGCCTGAAATAGACGGGCTTTCCTTTGCCCAGAAAATCAAGCAAAACAAGTTATGGAGCCATATTCCACTCATTCTACTGTCTGCCCTTCATCACGAAGACGATCAGGTGAAAGGCATTGAGGCTGGTGCAGAAGTGTATGTGACGAAACCTTTCAATGTAAAATACTTAGAGAAAGTAGTCTACCGATTGATTAAAAGAGAATCGGACCTGAAAGAATATTATAGTTCCATATTCAGTTCATTCAAAGTGGAAAACGGGAACTGTATCCACAAAGAAGATCAGGAATTCCTGGATAAGGTGATAGAAACCATAGAAAAGAATATCACAAACCCTGACTTATCCGTTGAACTATTGAGCAGTGACCTGGGCTATAGCACCCGTCAGTTCTACCGTAAATTAAAACCTATAACAGACAAATCTCCTGCTGATATCATCAAAGAATATCGCCTCACAATGGCCGAGCGACTGTTGCTGACAAAGAACTATACCATTGAGGAAATTATGGACAAGACAGGTTTCAATAACCGCGGAACGTTCTATAAGTTATTCTCCCAGCGTTTCGGTATGCCACCACGCCAATATAGGGAACAGCAGAAGGATAGTGTGAAGAAAGAATTGACAGATATGGATTCTATCAACGAATAGCGTCACTGGATAAGAATAAAAAAGGGAAGCTTTACTTCCCTTTTACAATCCTCTTAATATCATTCAATTTATTCAATGCCTCCAGCGGGGTCAGATTATTCACATCTAAATTCAAAATCTCGTCACGTATCTGGCAGAGCACAGGATCTTCTAGCTGGAAAAAGCTAAGCTGCATACCGCCACGCGTCTCTCCTACTTCCGCCATCGGCTTACTTGCAATACCTTGCTGACGATTGTCCGCCTCAAGCTGTTTCAGAATGTCATTCGCACGTTTTACGATACTTTTCGGCATACCTGCCATCTTTGCCACATGGATACCAAAGGAGTGTTCACTACCGCCACGTTCCAGTTTACGCAGGAAAATGACCTTATTATCCACCTCCTTAACGGAAACATTGTAGTTCTTGATACGCTTGAAGCTTTTCTCCATCTCGTTCAACTCGTGATAGTGCGTAGCAAACAACGTACGTGCCTTGGCTTTAGGGTGTTCATGGATATGCTCTACAATTGCCCAGGCAATAGAAATACCGTCGTACGTAGACGTACCTCGTCCCAACTCGTCAAAAAGCACCAGACTGCGCGAAGAAAGGTTATTCAAAATATCAGCCGCCTCGTTCATTTCCACCATGAAAGTAGACTCTCCGACAGAGATATTATCACTGGCACCTACACGGGTAAATATCTTATCTACCAAACCGATATGTGCACTCTCAGCAGGTACGAAGCTGCCAATCTGCGCCAGTAGCGTTATCAACGCCGTCTGTCTCAGCAATGCAGACTTACCCGCCATGTTCGGACCGGTAATGATGATGATCTGTTGCGAGCTACTATCCAGCACCACATCATTGGCAATGTACTTCTCTCCTATGGGAAGTTGCTTCTCGATAACCGGATGTCGTCCCTGGCGGATATCCAGAACATCGTTATCTTCGATGACAGGACGTATATAGTTATTCTCACGTGCCACATTGGCAAAAGACAGCAAACAGTCCAGACGCGCGATCTGGTTTGCATTCACCTGAATGGCAGGAATAAACTCACTTAGAGCCTGCACCAATTCCATGTAGAGCTGGGTTTCCAGTATCAATATCTTATCTTCGGCGCCGAGAATTTTCTCTTCGTACTCTTTCAGCTCTTGTGTAATGTAACGTTCGGCATTGGCCAAGGTCTGTTTACGTATCCACTCCTGTGGTACCTTATCCTTATGTGTATTGCGCACTTCAATATAGTAACCGAATACATTGTTGTAACCAATTTTCAGACTGGGAATTTCAGTCAGTTCACTTTCCCGTTGCTGTATCTGTAGCAGATAATCTTTACCGGAATAAGCTATCTGGCGTAATTCATCCAATTCGGCATTGACGCCTGACTTCATAACACCACCTTTGTTTATCAGCAACGGAGGATCATTATTAATCTCTTTTTCAATGCGGTCACGAATGGACTTACAGATATTCAGTTGTTCACCGATACGGTTCAGACTAGCATTATCCGCCTCCAGACAAGCTTCCTTAATAGGCTCAATAGCCTGCAAAGCTACCTTTAATGCAACTACTTCACGAGGAGAAACACGTCCTACAGCCACTTTAGAGATGATACGTTCCAGATCACCTATCAAATGCAACTGTTCTTCGATCAGTTCTTTGAAATCCGGCTGACGGAAAAAATATTCCACTACATTCAAGCGTTCATTGATAGGCAGTACATCTTTCAACGGAAACACCAACCAGCGCTTCAGCAAACGGGCACCCATCGGACTGATAGTCTTATCAATCACGTTCAGCAAGCTGCTGCCTCCATCATTCATGCTGCCTATCAGCTCAAGGCTACGGACCGTGAATTTATCCAGACGGACGTATTTATCTTCTTCAATACGTGCCAAAGAAGTGATATGCCCGATTTGGGTATGCTGCGTCATAATGAGATATTGCAGGATGGCTCCCGAAGCGATGATACCATTCTTGAGATGCTCTACACCAAAACCTTTCAGATTCTTCGTTTCAAAATGCTTCAGAAGTTTCTCCCGGGCGGTGGTCTCTGTAAATACCCAGTCGTCTAGTTCGAAAGTAAAGAACTTACTTCCGAAATTTCCCTCGAACATCCCCCGCTTACCACGTTCAAAAAGTACTTCTTTGGGCGCGAAGTTATTCAATAGCTTGTCTACATAGTCGAAAGGCCCTTCTGCTGTAAGAAACTCACCCGTAGATATATCGAGAAATGCCACACCGCACGTTCCCTTACCAAAATGTACGGCAGCCAGGAAGTTATTCTCCCGGTAATTCAGTATATTATCATTGATGGAAACACCGGGAGTTACCAGTTCCGTAATACCCCGCTTCACCAGTTTCTTGGTCATTTTCGGGTCTTCCAACTGGTCACAGATGGCTACACGCTTCCCGGCACGTACCAGTTTAGGCAGATACGTATCCAGTGCATGATGAGGGAATCCCGCCATTTCAACAGTCTTTCCTTTACCATTGGCACGCTTAGTCAGGGTAATTCCCAGGATTTCGGCTGCAACAACAGCATCAGTAGAATAAGTTTCATAGAAGTCGCCGCAACGAAACAGCATAACGGCATCAGGATGCTTGGCTTTCAGGTCCAAGAACTGTTTCATCATCGGGGTAAGGACAATATCTTCTTCGCTCACAGTAGTTGTTCTTTATAAATTTATTAATATGCAAAAGTGCAGCTATTTTCGCAGCCATGCAAAGATAATTCTTTTTTAGAAAACAAGTACTGGGGGGACTCAAATCCTTAGTAAGCCTTAACAAAAACAACAGTTTTACTAAAACATGTTATAAAACACTCTTTTTTATTTGTTTTATTTGCAGATATCTCAGAAGTCCGTATCTTTGCACTGTGTTTTTCATAGTATTAGATTTAAGGTTAACAAAGGTTGGAGTACAGCGGTACTCCTTTTTTTATGCCCATACTTTACAGGGAGGTTCACAAAAATACCATTTTGATTGAAGTATTGCCAATAATACCCTATTTTTGCAATCGCCACCAAAGAAAATACCTTGTAACATTATGGAAAACAGAATTCATCGTACAGAAATTCAGATATATGTATCCCCCTTTCTCATTGTCATCTTCCTATTAATGAGCATTTCCTCATATGCACAGCAAATAATAGCCAAACAAATGCCTTTTCTGGAGCAGCTGCCTTCCAATGAAGTAATAGACTTACATCAGGATCAGAATGGGTTCATCTGGTTAGGAACTAAAAACGGCTTAGGACGATATGACGGATACCAACTCCAGACTTTCAAATCAGACTTTAACCAGCCTCATTTATTAACCGATGACTTCATCTGGTGTTTTGCTGAAGATGATAATTGCCTGCTGGTAGGAACAAGACAGGGGGTTAATTTGGTGGATAAAAGCAACTATCAGATACGGCCATTCCCAGATACAGAAATCCAGAATACATGGATAAACTTCATGTTGGTAGATAGCCGGAAAGAACTATGGATATGTACCCGTAATCAGGTTTCTCACTATAATTCAGACTATTCATTGAAGAAGCGCTACGGAAATTTGATCCCGGCGGTTCCCAATAATGGTATAAACTCAATATATGAAGATCATTTCGGCAATATATGGGTATGCACATGGGGAGGAGGTTTATATAAGTATCTCAAGAATACAGATACATTTATGAGTTTCCCTACACTCGGAGCGAATAATAATCCGTTTAAAATATTTCAGGACAAAGATGACCAATATTGGATATTGACTTGGGGAGACGGTATCTACCGTTTTCATCCGGATGCAACAGAGGATAGAATGTACACGCATCAAGAAATCTTCAATGAAAAACTGCACCAGCCTGAAACCGCCTTCTTCAGTGTAGTACAAGATGATGTTTACGGCTATATATGGATATTCGGCTACCACGAACTTTATGCTTTCAAAGTGGCGGACGGACATCTGGAAAAAGTGGACCTCAGCTCGTATATGTTCGATTATAACAAAATGTTCAGCCAGATCATCAAAGACAGGGAAGGCAACCTTTGGGCCGGGGCCTATGACAGCGGGTATCACTTGCTAATGGGAAATCCTGCCATAGCTAATAACTTCTTGCCCAAACTGAAAAGACATGTAGGTTTCGACACGAATATAACCACTCTGGGTATTGACCCCAACAACGGGCTCTGGTTCAATCAGGAACGTTGGGGACTCTGCTGGTATGACATAGAACAAGATAAATTCTATGACTACTCGAATACAAATTCCGGAGTGCATAATATAGGATATATCCTCCGTTCGAAACAGCCGGGAGAATTCTGGCTGGGATGCAGAGACCAACCCACCCTCTACAAGGCAAAACTAAACAGTAAAAGAGAAATTGAGTACCTACTGGCAAAGGACTTATATACACCAAAAGGAACTACTGGCAACATTACATCCATGTATGAAGACAGTAAGGGGAATTTATGGGTAGCTACCACCGGACAGCTCTATCTAAAACCGGACAGCAAAGACTTTATCATCCCCGAATTCTCTCTGCCCAACATTACATCTATTGCAGAAGACAGACACGGTAACATCTGGTTAGCAACCGAAGATTCCGGTTTACATAAGGTTTCTTTAGGGGATAAACTGAAACCGATTAAACAATACTCAACCCAGAATTCATCCTTACCCAGTAACAATATTGACAAGATAGTGATCCAGGAAAATCATTTATGGATTGCCACTACTCAAGGTTCCATCCTGCAAATGGATCTCAACTCAGAGATAATGAAGGACTTCAGCAACTCATGCGGAATGACCGGACAGTCTATTTTAGGGATGAAACATGACAGGAATACCCTTTGGATACTAACAAACCGACAATTGACTGCCTATGATATCCAGTCAGATAGATACATTCATTATTCAAATTCAGACGAATCCGTTCAGATAAACTCGTTCAAGAAGGACGTCATAGACTTGTTCAACGGCAAGCTTTATGCCGGTGGGCATGGTGGCTTTGTATCGATGGCTTCCTCAAAATTCCCATCTAAGAAGATCAATTCCAATCCGGTCATCATAACAGATATCAAAGTATCCAATAATTCTTTCTTCTTCAATCCCCAACGCCAGTCGAATGATTTATCAACCCGAAGCATCTGGTTGGAGCCCGAAGATAACAATCTTGAAATCTTCTTCTCCGCTCTTCAATTTACAGCAACGTCGAGAATAAGATACGCCTACAAGATGGATGGTGTGGACAAAGAGTGGGTATACACCGAAACCGGTAATCGGTCGGCTTTCTACAATAAAATTCCTAAAGGATATCATACTTTCAAGGTACGCTCTACAGATGAATACGGCTACTGGAAAGACGACGTCACAGAACTACGTATCTATAAAAAGCCGGCTTGGTACGAAACATGGTGGGCATACGGTACCTATATAACTCTCATCATTCTGATCCTTTATTCCATCATGTTCTATTACCTGCACAGGATAAGACGGTCCGACCAGGTTAGATTCCAGAAAGAACTGACCAAGACTAAACTGGAATATTTCACCCATATAAGTCATGAACTGCTCACCCCGCTCACTACCATCAGCTGCGTAGCAGATGATTTGGAAGAAACAAAGGCATCTCCACAGGAAGATGTACATATATTGAAAAGTAATGTGCTCCGCTTAAAACGCTTAATCCAGCAAGTGCTAGATTTTCGGAAAGTAGAAAACGACTCGTTTGTACTCACCCCTACCTATGGCAATATCAGCAGCTTCATCCGTGAAATCTACCATACAGGCATACGACCGATCATTGAAAAGAAAAACCTTCATTTCAGTCTTCATCTGGAAGAAAAAGACATTTGGGGATATATGGACTTTGACAAAATAGACAAGGTTCTGTACAATATACTCTCGAATGCGGCCAAATATACACCTGCCGATAAAAAAGTAGAGCTGAATGTATCGACTCTGCAAAAGGATAATTCCCGATTCCTCCGGATAGAGGTACAGGATGAAGGAATCGGCATAGACCAGAAAGAAATATCCAAGATATTCACTCCATTCTATGTGAACAAAACAGCTTATGCACCTCAATCAAACGGTGTAGGGCTTTCATTAACCAAGAAACTGGTGACCTTACATAAAGGAGACATCCAGGTAGAAAGCAGCATCGGAGAAGGTTCCAGATTCACTGTTCTAATCCCTATCGACCGGAATTATTATCCGGAAATAAAGGACATTATCGAAACCAGTGAAATACCGTCAACAGTACCGAATGAAGCAACAGAAGATACAGAAGAGAAAGAAGATACGATATTATTGGTAGATGACAATGAAGAGTTCCTGCTATTGATGAAAAGA
Source organism: Bacteroides sp. 14(A) (assembly GCF_000526555.1). Taxonomy (NCBI): domain Bacteria; kingdom Pseudomonadati; phylum Bacteroidota; class Bacteroidia; order Bacteroidales; family Bacteroidaceae; genus Bacteroides; species Bacteroides sp. 14(A). The sequence continues at coordinate 638,450 of NZ_JAGH01000002.1, forward strand.
AAGTTGGCAACACACTACAATATACTCACTGCTACGAATGGAAAAAAAGCATTGGAAATTGTAAGAAGCGAAGACGTAGACCTGATGGTCAGCGACTATATGATGCCCGAAATGGATGGAATCGAGCTCTGTGCAACAATGAAACAGGACATCAACACCAGCCATATACCGGTATTGATGCTTACGGCAAAAAGTTCAGTGGAAGACCAAGTGAGATGTTTCAATGCAGGAGCAAACGGATACCTGACGAAACCATTCGATATGAAAATGCTTAATGCACGCATTGACAATCTGATGAAATCCAACCAGAAGCGACAAGAGAAGTTCAGAGTCGATACGGAAATCAATGTTGTAGCACTGGAATATCAGAGTACTGACGAGCAGTTCCTGGAAAAAGCCATCGAATGTATAGAGCAACATCTGATTGAAACCGAATTTGATATAGATACTTTTGCCTCTGAACTCAACGTTTCCAAGTCCACTCTAAATAGAAAAATGAAAGCAATGACCGGTCTCTCCCCAGTAGAGTTTATTCGAAACATCCGGCTTAAACATGCATGTACACTCCTGAAAAAGCCTTTCATTAATGTCTCCGAGGTTGCCTATGCGGTTGGTTTCAGCAATCCAAAGTATTTCACGAAGTGTTTTAAAAAGGAATTTGACGTGACGCCTACCGAATATCAGAAAAAGGAAGAAGATAAATAAACGACTTACCCGTTGGCGGAGTTTATTGCTCATCATTTTATTCCTTTCATTTTCCGTTTTGAATTCCTCCAACCAATTGCTACTTTATTATTTGCTTTCCCCTATACTACAACAAAATCCCTCTCCAGCAACAAGTGTATTTTTGACGCAGTTAAGGTATACAAATAACGCATTCCCCGCTCTGTACCCCTTTCTGCTTCATTTGAGTACTCCTCCCTGTTCTTTTCTATATTTATTTGCATCGGCCTTAAAGACCGTAAATCAACAACAAGGATAAAGAGTTTCAGTGACCAATCCTTTTAATAATAATATATATGAAAGACAAATTTCTTAAATCAATCCAAAGAAAAAGCTGGCTGTTGCTGGCCCTGTTCTTCATCAGCAGTTGTAGCAATGAAGACATCGTGAAACATCCCGTCATCACCAACAAGTATGATCCCTCAAAGCCTCAGGCACTGACCGGCTTTATCCCGGAAAAAGGAGGAATAGGTGACAAAATCATTGTTCAGGGAAACTTCGGTACAGACCTATCCAAGATGAAAGTGATCTTTGCCGATACCAAAGAGGCTAACATCATATCAAGTGACGGAACTTCTATTTACTGTACCGTACCAAAACAACCAGGCGGTAATAATTCTGTTAAAGTCGTTGTAGGCGATAAAGAGCTTACCATCGACAAGACATTTGCCTACACGCAGGTACAGAAAGTTTCTACAGTTTGCGGAACCTACAATAAAAGAGGAGATACCGATGGAAACATCTACGATGCACTATTCAATAATGTATTTGCTGTCGGTATAGTGGCAGGAGATAACATTGTAGCAGTAGAGTCGGATAAACAACGGGTACGCCTGATTTCAGAGAGCGAGAACCTGGTTACAACCCTGATAAGCGGATTCAAAGCAGGTAAACCTGCAATCAATAAAACCCGTGATAAAATGTACTTTATTGATGTCAAATCAGCTAAAGTATATATCCTGCGCCGTGAAAATAGCTGGCAGCCGGAGCTATTGCGCGAAGGTATCACCGAATTATCCGCCAACAATGGTGAAACCTGGTCCTGCATTATTGACGATGAAGAAAAATACCTCTATACAAGAAATCACCTGGGGATCTTCGTACGTATCAATCTGACAGAAAAAGATGATAGCGGACAGTACAAAGTAGAAAAACTCCTTGAACACCGCTGGGACTTTGAAGCTTGGGTTTCCGACCATTGTAGCTATCTGGCTTATAGCCGTGTAGAAGATTGCTTCTATTTTGCAGAAGACAGGACACATGCTGTATACCGGATTAAACAGAACGCTGACGGCACATGGTCGGACGAAAGATATGCCGGAAACGGCTGGCCTAATCAAACCAATACGGAAGGTTATCGGGAAGACATACAGTTTGCCTGGCCAAATGGAGTAACTGTTGACAATGAGGGCAACATATATGTAGTAAACGCAGGCGGACAATCCATCCGAAAGATATCCTACCCGGATGGCTACGTAACAATTGCTGCTGGTGGCACCATGTCGGGCGAGACTGAAACAGACGGACTCCCACTGGAATGTACATTCCTATATCCCAAAGATATAGCTATGGATTCTGAAGAAAACTTCTATATAGCCGGAGGTGCAGGATTGAATGTGCGTAAACTCGCTATAGAATAAACTCCTTCCCGTAAATCAATAAATAAACTAATATATGAAAAATAGATTTTTCCTTATACTTTCATTCCTATTGTTTGCAAGTGTGTTTCCACTTGCCGCACAGAATGGTTTCACCGTATCCGGTATTGTGATGACGGAGCAAGGTGAAGAATTACCCGGTGTTACGATTCAATATAAAAACAATCCCTCCAAAGGAGCTATCACGGATGTTGATGGTAATTTCCGCATGGACAATGTTCCCGCCAATACAGTATTGGTGTTTACCTACATAGGTTATGCACCCCAGGAACTGGTGGTAAACGGAAATAAAACCAAGCAAAAGATTGCACTGAAAGAAATTGTAAATGAAACCGATGAGGTAGTGATTGTAGGTCGCGGTACTCAACGTAAAATCTCGGTAGTAGGTGCGGTAACTAACGTAAAGGCATCCGATTTACAGGTTCCTTCATCCTCGGTAACAAACATGCTGGGAGGTCGTGTACCGGGCATCATTGCCGTAACCCGAAGCGGCGAGCCTGGCAATGACTTTTCTGAATTCTGGATTCGTGGTATCAGTACTTTCGGTGCAGGTGCATCCGCTTTAGTGTTGATTGACGGTGTGGAAGGCGACCTGAATATACTTGATCCTGCCGATATTGAAAGCTTCACCATCCTGAAAGATGCTTCCTCTACAGCTGTATATGGTGTACGCGGTGCCAACGGTGTGGTACTCGTTACAACAAAGCGCGGTAAATCGGGTAAACTGAATATCAGTGTGAAAAGTAATGTCGGGCTTTCCTATTCTGCACGCAATCCCGAATATGTGGACGGATATACGTACGCACAACTAGCCAACGAAGCCTCCGTCGTACGAGGTGGACGTCCCGTATACAGTAATGCCGAGTTAAACCTGATAGAAACAGGACTGGACCCGGATTTATATCCCAATGTAAACTGGCGTGATGTTATGCTGAAAGATTATGTATGGAACAATCAGCATCACATTAGTATTAATGGTGGTGGAACGAATGCACGTTACTACATGAGTGTGGGTCTTCAACATAAGGATGCCATCTATAAGCAAGATAAAGGAATTAAAAACTATGATAACAGTGTAGGTTATAATAAATACAATTTTCGCGCAAATATCGATGCTAACCTAACCAAAAGTACTATTATTGAGCTGGGCTTATCAACAGAGATTGTAACCAATTCTTTCCCCGGATATGCCAATGATACGAAAGCCTTGTGGCAAACACAAGCCAACCTGACCCCTGTGACCGTTCCGGTACTTTATTCGGATGGTTCGCTTCCAGCCTACGGTGCCAGTGCTGACCAACAGAACCCATATATCTTACTAAACTATACAGGTTATAAGAAGAAAAATGAAACGACAAGTAGTATCCGCCTACGCCTTGAACAAGATTTTGACCAATGGATAAAAGGTCTGAAGGCAGAAGCCACCATGTCAATCAATAATTACTCAGCCTTAACACAGTCTCAAACAAAAACTCCGGCGCTCTACTATGCACAAGGAAGAAACAAAGACGGCTCCTTAAATCTGATAGAAAAAGTAGCCAAAACAGATGATAAATACGAGTCTACCAATCTGTCTACACGGAAAATCTATTTTGACGCCCGTGTTAACTATAACCGCCTGTTCAATAATGATCATCGCGTAACCGGATTAGCCGATTTTTATATGGAAGACTTCATAACCGGTGAAGCGCAAACACTTATCGCATCTATCCCAAAACGGTATACAGGTTTGGCTGGGCGTGCAACCTACTCTTACAAGGATACCTATTTCCTGGAAGGTAACATCGGCTATACCGGTTCAGAAGCATTTGAGAAAGGACAGAAGTTCGGCGTATTTCCAGCCATCTCAGCAGGTTGGGTACCTACACAATATGAATGGGTGCAGAAGAACTTGTCTTTTATCAATTTCTTCAAGATCAGAGCTTCGTATGGTATCGTAGGTAACGACCGACTTGGTAACGACACACGTTTTCCGTTCCTTTCTACCATGACCGAAGGTAGTGGAGCCGGTATCTGGGGAAGTGGCAAGAATATAGCAGAAAGCCAGGAGGCTTCCCAAAACTTACGCTGGGAAAAAGCAAAGAAGTTCGATATAGGTATTGACGGACAACTATTTAATAGTAGTGTGGAGTTTACAGTCGACTTTTTCAGTGAACGCCGTACGGGAATTTTCCAGCAACGTGCAAGTATTCCCGATGAAATGGGATTGGCTACGCTGCCTTGGGCAAACGTAGGCGAAATGAAAAGTTGGGGAGCGGATGGTAACATCTCATACACTTACCGGTTCAAAAATGATATGAGCCTGACAGGACGCGCCAACTTCACTTACTCTAACAATAAACTGCTTGAATACGAACAAAGCGGAATTAAATATCCCTACCAAGCATGGAAAGGAACACCTTGGGGAACTCAACGCGGATTAGTTGCCTTAGGACTATTCAAAGACCAGGCAGATATTGATTCAAGCCCCAAACAAACCTTCGTAACCAGTGTAATGCCAGGTGATATCAAATACAAAGATATCAATGGCGATGGTAAAATTGACAGTTACGATGAAGTACCTATCTGCTACTCCAATGTTCCACGTCTGCAATACGGTTTCGGTCTGGAATTCCATTGGAAAAGACTGACTGTAAGTGCCCTGCTTGAAGGAGTAGGCCAAGTGAACTTTCTGTATGGAGGCAGTGGTTTTCACCCTTTCAACGGTGGGCAAACAGGAAACGTACTCAGCATTGTAGCAGACGCCAGCAATCGCTGGACACCGGCTTCTTATTCCGGAACCAAAGACACGGAGAATCCGAATGCCCGTTTTCCGCGTCTCACCTACGGAGAAAACAAAAACAATAATCAGGCATCCACATTCTGGATTGCAGACGGATCTTATGTACGCTTGAAGAATGTACAGATTATGTATGACATCACTCTGCCATGCTTCAAGAAGATCGGCTTGCAAGGTTGCCAGATCAGCTTGATCGGTGATAATCTTCACTGCTGGGACAAGATCAAACTATGGGATCCGGCACAAGCATCCGACAACGGTGCGGTATACCCGCTGCAACGTGTATTTACCATACAGGCAAATCTTCAGTTCTAAACCTAAAAAACGATATGATTATGAATACCAAATATACATTTAAAGCTCTTCTTTGCGGCATATCCATCTGGGCAGGGATGAGTCTCGGATTAACCTCATGCGAGTCTTATCTGGATGTGGATTCTTACTTCTACGACCAGACAAATATTGATTCAATCTTTCAAAGTAAAGTTCGCGTCAATGAATACATTAACGGCATTGCCACCATACTACCGGATGAAAGCAAACTGTTCACCTCCTCTTATTTCCCGTTCGGCATGGGTTCCGACGAATGCTTCGCATCGTGGGCGGACGATTATGGGAAAAATGAGAAAGACCCTTACAGACATGCCGCAATGGCTCTGCTGCTGGGAGATGAAACTCCCCAAAGCGCGAACTATAATAACTGGGGAAGTTTTTATAAAGGTATCCGCAAAGCCAACATCGTGTTGACCCGCATCAGCGAATGCAAAGATTTGTCAGATATGGAACGCCGTGACTATACAGGACGCACTTACTTCTTGCGCGGATATTTCTATTTCAGTTTGCTGCGCCAATACGGACCGGTGCCTATCGTTCCCGACAAGCCTTTCGATGCCGATACCCCATCCGACGAAGCCTCTATCGAACGAAGCACATACGATGAGTGCATAGACTACATCTGTAGTGATATGGAAAAGGCGGCGGAATTCCTCCCGGATTCCCGTACACAACAATTCCAGTATATTGCAAGCAAAGGTGCAGCATTAGCGGTAATCTCTCGCTTACGCCTTTATGCGGCAAGCCCATGGTATAACGGAAATACCCGCTATGCGGACTGGAAAACAGCCGATGGGCGGAATTTCATTTCTCAAAACAACGATAACTCTAAATGGGGTGTAGCCGCTGTAGCTGCCAAACGAATCATTGATATGGGAAAATACGCACTCTTTACAACTGCCCGTACAGAAAGAACACAGGAACTCCCGTCCAATATTTCACAGGCCGGTTTCCCTGACGGGGCCGGTAATATCGATCCTTACGCATCTTACAAGAGCCTGTTCGATGGTTCTGTGAATGCAGAGTTAGTTCCGGAATATATTTATTATTGCAATGCCATAGTGAAAGAGAACTCTCCTCAATGGCTGGCGACCCCTACCGCTCTGGGAGGTGCCAACGGTATAAACCTCTGTATGGATTTGATTGATTCCTATAAAATGATAGATGGATATGACATCCACCATTCCAGCGCAAACTATCCTTACCCTGATGCCTCTCATGCAGGTGATCCGATAGATATTGCTTACAGGGTATCTGACGGCTATACCGTGAATGGCAATGTAGCCAAAGTAGATGCTTACCGTGAACCTCGCTTTTACGCAACCATAGGATATAATCATTGTATCTGGCCTGGAACTTCTTATGTAGGCAATGACCCGGTGACCAATGTAGAAGTGACTTATTACTCTGATGGTAATGCAGGCCCGCTTCCCGAATACCCGGACAATTACAACCGTACAGGCTATACTCTCCGTAAATACATCAATCAGGAAGATAACATGAAAGGTTCCTGCCGTGCCAAAACATTTGCCGTATTCCGCTATGCGGAAATCCTCCTCAATTATGTAGAGGCATTAAATGAATTGGAAGGAAGTTATACGGATGAAGCCACAGGTATCACCGTGACCCGTAATACAGAAGAAATAAAGAAGTATTTCAATATGATACGTTATCGTGCCGGTATGCCGGGCATTACCGATGCCGAACTGAACAGTAGAGACGATATGCGTGAAGCTATTAAGCAGGAACGTAAAGTGGAGTTTGCCCTCGAAGGGCTTCGCTACCATGATTTACGCCGTTGGGGCGATGCGGACGCAGCTTATAATACAAAGATTATCGGCTGGAACACCAAAGCCAGAGTAAATAACCGTACCGGATTCTACACCCGTACAATATGGGATTCAGAGAGAATACAGAAGCGTGTATTTACACAGAAGATGTACTTCTTCCCCATCCCACAGACAACGTTGGATCATAATGCAAAACTGGTTCAGAATCCAGGCTGGTAATTAACTTTAATATTAAGACAATTATGAAAAAGCATATTTTATTTTCATTAGCAATAGGTTCGCTCTTTGTACTCACCGGATGTGAGAACACCAATGTTTGGGAAGAGGAACAGTATATAAAACAAGCCTATCTCGTAGGTATCGGAGAAGAAGGAGCATTAGTGACCCGCAACGTCAACTATGCGGACGAAAGTGCAGAAACTTTCGTATCGGTAGGCACCAGCGGCTCATTGAATCCGGATGGGGACATTCACTGTACATTGATTGAAGATCCCTCAGGCATCACTTCTTACAATCAAAAATATAAATCGAGTACGGAAATCCAATATCAGGCACTTCCTGCGGCCAATTACAACATATCTTCAATGAATGCAGTGATCCGTGCCGGAGAATCTTATGCCCGCATACCTGTTACCATCCACCCGGAAGGATTACATTGTGATTCCTTATACGCCCTTCCGCTGAAAATGGAATCTTGCAAAGAGTACCCTGTTGCACAAGCTGAAACAGTGGTTCTGTTCGCTATAAAGACCTACAACAACTACTCGGGATACTACAATTACATTGGTACCAACAACGGAGCTTCCTTTAGTTTGATTCGTAATGCCGTTGCCGTAAACAAGAACACAATTCGTATTTATTATACAGGTACTGAGGAACTGGCAAGAGCGAAAGATACCGGACTCACCATTACAGTGAACGAAGATAACACACTCAGCCTTGCCGGATGGAAGAACCTGAATGTTACAGAGGGAAGCGGAAGCTACGATCCTCAAAACAAAACATTCAGCTTTACATGCAAGGTGAATGGGAATGAAGTGGAAGCCTATTTAATATCGGCAACGGCAAGCGAAGAATAATCGTAACCGGAAAGGATATATTAAAAACCACCACAGATTATACAGATAAAAACAGATACTTGCTTCTTCAATATAAACAATCTGTGAGTATCAGTGTAATCCGTGGTGAATTATTAATTACATAAATGAACTATTATCATGAGAGAAAAAAACATCAAAAGAGTGTTCTTGTGTTGTCTCACCGCTTTGGCTGTTAATACCTATGCCCAGAATTTCAACTGGGTCAGCAGTACAGAAGGCAACACTTGGAAACAATCAAAAGTGAAATTACAATCGAGCGCCGGCCAAACCCCGCTTTTAGATATCAGCGGAACGGAAGAAGGCACCACATTCAAAGCATGGGGAACCACTTTCAACGAACTGTGCTGGGATGCCTTGAACATGCTCACCCGTGATGAACAGGACGACCTGTTGAAGAAAATGTTTTCCCCTGAAGGAGAACTTCGTTTCAACAGAGGCCGTATTTCGATGAATGCCAATGACTATGCCCGCGACTGGTATAGCTGCGACGAAGTATCAGGCGACTTCCAACTGAAGTATTTCAATATCAACCGTGATAAACTGGCTATTATCCCCTTTGTCCGTGCAGCGCAAAAGTATAATCCGGATATGACTTTCTGGATGTCTCCCTGGTCACCTCCCAGCTGGATGAAAATTAACAATGACTATCCGGTTCGCAGTGACAGGACTAATAAGATGTCGCCTCTGTCTGATGTAGTACTCTATGAGGATAATACGGAGACACGCGATAACGTCTTCCCCCGACAACTCGCAGTGAATGACTACATGATTCAGGATCCACGCTATCTGCAAACTTATGCCAACTTCTTCTGTAAGTTCATTGATGCTTATAAAGAACAAGGAATTCCCATCGATATGATCATGTATCAGAATGAAGCATACAGTTATACCCCGTATCCCGGTTGTGCCTGGACAGCTGAGGGTACCGTACGTTTCAACGTAGAGTATCTGGCGCCCACATTAAAGAAACATCATCCGGAAGTAACTCTCTACCTTGGTACTTTCAATACCAACCGCTATGACTATGTTGATAAAATACTTTCCGATCCACGCATGCCGCAAAGCGTTCAGGGAGTTGGCTTTCAGTGGGAAGGAGGACAGATACTGCCTAAAATACGTGCCAAATACCCCCAGTACAAGTATATGCAGACAGAAAGCGAATGCGGTGGGGGCACCTTCGACTGGAGAGCGGGCGAACACACCTTCCATCTGATTAATCACTATCTGGGTAATGGCTGCGAAGAGTACACCTTCTGGAACAATACCCTCTGCGATAACGGTGAAAGTCCCTGGGGTTGGAAACAGAATGCTTTGATACATGTTGATTCAAAATCCCGTACGGCAACTCTTACACCGGAGTATTATGCTGTAAGACATTATAGCCAGTTCGTAACACCCGGTTCACGCGTTATAGCCTACAAGCCTTCAACAGAAGGAAGAACACCGGTCTTGGTAGTGGAAACTCCAGAAAAGAAAAAGGTAGTGATAGCCGGAAACTTTAATGATGAGGCTAAAAAAGTAACCGTGAAGTTACGGGACCGTTACCTGAACATTGAACTTCAACCGCACTCTTTCAATACATTCGAAGAGAAATAAATTACTAAAATAAAAAATAGTGAAGAATCTCTACTCATAAAAGAGAAGTAGATTCTTCACTACACTAAAATAAAAATTACTTGTTTCCTAAATAACAAAATTCCATTTGAGATATTCTTTTTACCATTTAATTCATCTTTCCTGAAGAAGAATTATTTATAAGATCTATTTTCTAATATTTCTATCTGCTCAGTTTTAGTTTCACTCCGAAGTAAATTTATCAAGGTATCAACATCAAACCGAAATTCAGGATCAAAACTATCGGAATGCATATACTGAAGTATACTATTATAAAATTGTCTCACTTCTGGTTTATCTTTCACAGTTTTCAAATCAGCCATACATATCAACAACTTTCCTTTATTAACAGCAAGTTCAAAAAGCAAACCTAATTTATGATTCCTTTCAATGTTATCAATAACCTGTACAATAGGAGTATATTGGGAAGGGAATTTATCTAATATCATCGGATAACTCTGTTTAATAATAGAAAACCATTGCCAATCTGTATGAAAATCAGTAGGAAAGTCATTAAATAGGGGATGCTCTGGATTAACCAGAATTCCTAATGTACCTGGAGACACTGGCTTCTTATTATTTTCACTAATAGTTTTAAACATTCGATAATTCCAATAGTCAGTCTGGAAAAGGCCAGCTATAGTTTGTTTCTCATATAGTTTATGCTTGGGAAACCACAATACCTTACCTCCATTTTTCAGTTCTTCTATAACCTTTTCTCCCAAGGTATCAGTTATAATAATATCCGTGAATTGCCTGATTACATTGTTCGACGGATATATCCAAAGTCCGTAAGTATTTTGATAAGATGTTCCCACTATATTTATTTCCAGATCTAATCTTTGAGCTTTGTCCACATCAGAAATATTAGGATGAATCCTTCCGATTTCTATCAGTCCTACATCTTTCGATGATATCTCCAGGCTACCTTTATCTAAAATTTTTCCCTGCAAGGACTTTAATTTCCATATTACAGATTTTCCATTCAATGATTCTTCTGTATAATTAGCAATCTTTATTATTGCTGATATCTGTTCGTCACTACTCCAACAGAATTTATCTATAATTAACAATGGCACAGTTTCACAACAGAATCCTCTCCATTTCTCTGGCGTAATAAGTTCTTTGCTATCCATAAAAGCATCCAATATACCCACATAAGCTGAACCTTGCCCAGGATAATCTTGCAGATCCAACAAATGGAAGCCCCCAAAGCCATCCGTTCTCAGATCCATCTCTATCTCTGCCTTATAAAGTTCTACAGCCCATTTTCCTGATGCACGGAAGAAGTTATCAGCCTGTTTCAACATTCCTGCCTCCGCCAACCTATTTTTGAAGATTTCCATGTTATAAGGATAAAGTACACCTTTATATTTTTCTATTTCCTTATAATTGGGATATATCTGATATTGTCCTGTTTCAAAGCTGACTACAGGAATCTTGCAACCAGCTATAGCAGAAGAAAAATCCATTGTTGTATTTGGATAAGTATGGTTTAGGTATCCACCATCATAAGCATCAGCAAAGGAAAAAGATGCTCGCACATGTGTATTGAAAGTACCGGGCTGTTCTCCACCAATGCGACACGTCACCAAAAAATCTTCACCTGGCAAATACCCCTTAAACCCTAAATAATTATTAGAACCAAAAGCGTATAGTCGCCGATCGTCTATGCTCCTGAAAGTGTTAATGAGATCTTTCATCACATCCAAATCACCACCGAGTTCATTACCCAATGCAAACATAACAAAAGATGCATGGTTCCCATATTCATTCTGTATATTGATTCCCTCTTTAGTCAGAAAGGAGTTTAGATATTTATCATTTTTGTTAAAGGCTCCCCAAAAAGGTAATTCAGCCTGGATGTAGATACCTTCCATATCAGCAGCCAGAAAACAAGCTTCCGGCGGGCACCACGAATGAAAACGATAATGATTAATACCATATGATTTGGCTACTCGAAAATAGTGTTGCCACGTTTCTACATCCATTGCTGTATGACCTGTCAACGGAAATACACACGCATCATGCTTACCACGTAAAAACGTCTTATGTCCATTTATAGCGAATTGCGTACCGGAAGTTTTAAACTCTCTCAATCCAAAGTTAACTATTTGCTCATCGACATCACCTATTTGAACATGTAATTTGTATAAAACAGGATGAAACTCACTCCATAATAATGCATCACTCCCCAAGTCATAATCAAATTCGTATTCTTCCTGCATTTTTGTCAACCTATATGATTTCGCCTTTGTTTTATACCTTGTTTTTGTATTCCAAGTTTCCGCATATAGAATTAACTCTGTATTCTTTTTTATTTTTTCTGGTGAAGCAATATTCACCCTTACACGAACCGATTTCTTATACACATCGGGATATACCTGCACCTCCTTTATATGAAGTCTGTTTTTTACTTCCAGATACATATTGCCAATGATGCCATTCCAATTAGTCTGTGTCGACTCTGTAAATGCATGCGAATAGCCTATCAGTTGAGGTGGTACAGATTTGCCATTATCAATCATGATAGTAATTTCATGTTTCCCAGGCACGAGTTGGTTAGATAAATCATAAATCTGGCAAGTTGAAATATTATCATTCCGCCCTACCTCTACTCCATCAATCCAGACGCAAGTTGGCTTCGTCCGTTCCAACATAAGCCGAATATACTTACCTTTCCACTTTTGGGGAATTTCGACTGTTTTTTTATACCAAGCCTTTCCTACATAAGAGAATAACCTACTCAGGTTCGTTGTCTCATCCTTTTTTATTATAGGATTACCTTTCTTGTTTGTATCTGTTGTACCAGGAAGAATTATCTGTTCTGTGAAGCTCTTTTCTGCATAATTCTCTGCTATGCCCACTCCATCCGGATCAAGTTTGAACTGCCATAAACCTTCTAAATTTATCCGGAAGAGCTCTTCTTGTGCCCGCATACCAGTTATTGCACATAGTACTAAGACTACCAGCAAGTATATCTTTCTTACCATTATCCAAATAATTATATTAAAATCAGTTTTCTTCGATTATCAGTAAGTCCCACGGTTCAATAGTAATAAGTTCATCTTTCTTTACCGTCTTCTTACTTAGCAGATCAATGCCATTCTTACTATAATTGTACTTAATAGGCTGGGAAGAAGCAGAATAATTGAATATATAACGAATCCGCTTTCCCTGATCATTTATACCCTGTCTAACAATTATTGGAAATTTATAGTCCTCTTTATGTCTTAATCCAGCTTGTTTAGTCTCTTGGCAGATGATTTTATCTAACAGTTCCCAAGAAGGATATGTAGCAATATAAACTAAACTCCCTTTCCCATAATTATTTTTTGTCACAACTGGCCATTTCTGAAAAAATGAATGCTCAACATATGCTAATGGTTGTGCCGTCTCCGGAATAATAAACTCCATAAATTCACTTGCTGCATTTGATTCTATTCCCCAAGGATTTTCTTTTAACTTCATCGCCCCTATCGTAGAATACTCCTGATAATAGAAACCACATACTTTACGTAATGGCCCCGGAGCTATCTCTGTTCTTGCCGCATCAAATTCATTGCAATAACCACTTTTATACATCATAATTACTTTGCCACCCTGTTCCACAAATGTCGAAATCTTATTCAAAAGAGACTCAGAGGCAACATACAGTGGCGGAATGATCAACAATTTATATTCAGAGAAATCGCAATCATCATTATCACATGGAACAATATCCGTCTCTATATTCATATTAAACAATATTTGATGTATCATTTCAACAGGATAATTTTCTCTATTTGTATAAGGCATAAATTGTAGGCCATAATATGAATCATGACTGAACAAAATGGCGACTTCATTCTTTTTCCGTAGATTTACAAGTTTCTGACCTATCTTCTTCAACTCTCCAGCTACAGTAGCAAATTCCTTATAAATACGATTAGGAACCAAATCATGCCCCAACACTCCCCGCCAATACATTTCCTGTCCATAATGCAGAGTTGACCAATGCCAGTATTCCACCATATTGGCTCCAGATGCTAAATGGGAATAAACATTCTGACGTAATTGACGGTCATAAGGAGGATATTGTGCTTTTGCATCCCACCCTCTACCTTGTGCATTGGTTTCAGTTATAAGATAATTGCCTTTCGACACCGTACGCATAAAGTCCCCTCCATAAGCTATGAAATGCCCGTCTTGTTTATCTTGAACATCATGATAAATATTAATTGCGGGATATTGCATCTGACGCATACTCTCTGTCTGGTCCATTTCATGAAAAAACGGCATGAAACAGTGTGTCACAAACTGATCCTTTCGCCTATATTCATTCACAATATCCACCTGCCAATTTAAAAAATCAGCAACTTTCTTTCTTCCGTACCGTTCCCATTCCAGTTTATAAGAAGGGTTTGTAACTCCGTCTCTGGCATAAAATTCTTCCCATGTATGTATATTCATTCCCCAATAATTGAGCCCCCACGCATGGTTCAAGGAGTCAAGACTATTATTGAATTTCCGTTTTATATAACTCCGAAATCCCACAAAGAAATCCTGATTATTAATTCCACGCGCTAAAGTTTCATTATCTACCTGATAGCCAATAATACCAGGATGCGAAGCATAATGTTCCAACAGCCGACGGATAATACGTTCACTATAAAAAAGATAAGTAGGATTTGTAATATCCATATTTTGTCTAATACCATAATGAGCTTTTCCACCCCTCTGATATACCGCTAATACTTCTGGATGCTTTTCTGCCATCCAGGCCGGAATAGAATAAGTAGGCGTCCCTAAAATAACTTTAATACCAGCCGCATACATTTTATCAACAATCCGGTCCATCCATTTAAAATCAAAAACCCCTTCTTGTGGCTCAAATAAACCCCAAGCAGATTCACCAACACGCACCACATTAAGGCCACATTCCTTCATCATCTGAATATCTTTGTCCAGACGTTCAGATGGCATATATTCATGATAATAAGCAGCACCGTACAATACATTATCGAATTTGGGCTGTGCATATATAATTTTACCTATTGAAATAAATAATATCCATAAAATCAACTTCTTCATATTCTTCTCTTTCAATTATATTTATGAAAAGAGAATGTCCGAAATTAAAAAGTTATAAATATAATTATCGAACATCCTCTCATATTTTTATTACTTTTCTGCTGGTTGATCTGCTACCAATGGCCAATACGGATTCTGATAAAGAGGAGAATCTTCTACATTATTACCACTTGGCAATGTCACCAAAAATTGCTTATACATAATAGGGGTCAGGTAATGTGCCATGTGCCACATATAGCCATTACTACATTTCTGATTACTATTTTTCTGATAAGGTCGAAGATATTCACTAACTGCCGGAGAAGATACAGTAGCCTTGTCTGAACCATCAGCCAATAAGTCATTATACCATTTTTCCATTGGTGTATTCCAGATATGAATTCCTTCTACAAAATATGGAGTACTTATCATCTGATCCATAGCTCTCCAACGGCACAAATCCATATAGCGTAAGCCTTCTGCCATCAACTCACACCGACGCTCCCGGCGGATATTATACAAGGTAGCATCAATTAGGCGTCCACCCGAGTAAGCTCCCCAGTCGTTTTTGGCCTCCTCATTCATATCGGTCTGTGATATTGTCTTTTCAAAATTACTATCTACATGAGCACGTTCACGAATAATCTGCCAATATTCTTTAGCCAGATTATCCAGAGAACTATTCTTCTCATAACATGCCTCCATATAGTTAAGTAATGCCTCAGCTGCCCGATAGCAAATAGAGGCAGAATAACTGTTCATATTCAAATAGTTCGACTGGTCAAAAGAGCCTCCTTTCCTCAAAGCATAACCAGTCAGATATCCTCTCTGATCGTCTACGGAGGTTATCAACGGATATGGCTCTTCCATCCATGCTTCTGTGCCTTCCGGATTTTCATACAAAATACTTTTCTGCCCAGGCTCCTTTAAAAATACAACCAATCTTGAATCACGGTTCTGACGAACATCATGGATCGTTTTATCACCTTTATAATATTCATTTCCATCAGCATAACTGCCGTTTTTGTATACAGGTGTTCCGTCAGACATCAAGAAGTTATTTACCAACCCTCTGGTCACACCAATTCTATTATTTCCCTGATTAGCTGCAATGTCAACAGCATGGGTAACAAGGCTACGCCCATATTGTCGCCACAACAAGACTTCCGGATAGGAAGATAAATCCTCATTAGCAAACATTTCAAAATAAGGATTCTCTGGTTCAGTTGCCGATTGCTGTAGCACACCCGTATTGGTAGTCAGACTTCCTTTATATTTTTCAGCAACTTCTTTAGCAGCAACCATAGACTGCTCAAGGAAATAAGTTATTTCATTATCTATACTTCCCGACTGATATTGATAATTAGCATTATATTCTTTATTCTTTCCAGGCCATCCTTCACCATTAGGCACAAAGACAGTTCCTTTAAAGTACTTCAGCCATGTACCTTCAAATAGCGCAACCCTTGACTTCAATAACAAAGCAACATCTTTGTTAATGCGATTAGTACCCATCTGCTGTTCACTCATAAGAGTAGCAGCCTTATCCAAATCGGACAAAATAAATCGTGCTACCTCATTTCTGGGCATCCGCTTGTTAACTTCAATAAGAACATCTTTGTCGTCAGGTAAAGGCTCTGTTACAATTGGAAAATCACCAAACTTCCAATAACGTTTAAAATATTCGCAAGCACGCAAGAAGTAAACCTCACCAATATAGTGTTTGATTTCTGATATATTTCCTTCTATGGTATTCTGTGAGCCATTCAAGTCTTCACCATACTTCACCAATACATTCGAAAGAAAAAAATTAGTATGATAAATCCAATCAAACTTCCAGTCATTACTTTCTGTATTAGGAACTTTCCATAGTCCATCAGCATAAATATTACTTGCTTCAGCTCCTGTTTGATTATCAGTGCCTGCATCTATCCCATAAATTCCATAATTATTACCACTATTGGAATGAGACGGAAGAATATCAGGGTACATTCTGTCGGCATAGGCCTTAAGTTGAGAGCTGTTTGTAAAATAAGTTTCCGGAGAAAGGTTGGACTGAGGAGTCCTGTCCAAAAAATCATCACAAGAGACAAGTCCGGTTACCACGGCACTTATCATTATAATTTTTACTATTTTCATTTTATCAAGTTATTAAAAGGTTACATTAAGGCCAAAAGACCAGGTTCTGGAAAGTGGATACGCATTTCCTCGCTTATCAAATCCACCATTGATTGTTTCCGGATCATACAGTGCAGAAAGAGAGGTTCCTGTCCAAAGATTCTCACCGGATACATAAAGCCTGCATTTATTCAAGCCAATCTTCTGTATCCATTGTTTGGGCAATGAATAGCCTACCTGGAGATTCTTCAAGCGGATATAAGAAGCATCCTGTAAATAACGACTTTGTACTTTCTGATTCTTTGTTCCGTTATCCATCACTGGACGAGGATAATATGCATCCAAATTAGCGGAAATCTCATGCCCGGGTAAGCCAATCGATTCTGCACGGAAATAATCGTTGTGCTCTTCAAGTCCAATAGAGTACCACATACCTGTGTAGATTCCCCAGAAAGTTCCACCATTACACCAATAATCACGTTTCATTACACCCTGGAAGAAACAACGTATATCAAAACCTTTCCAGTCAGCCGTCAAATCAAGACCAAAGAAATAGCGGGGTGTATTATTACCGATCACTCTTAAGTCACCATGATCTTCCAAAGTACGTCCTCCTTCTGTAATACCAGGTTTACCATCCAAATCTTTGTACATAATATCACCTGCAGCCCAATTGAATCCTAAAGCATCTTGACCACCCACTTTGTTAAGATGTTCCTGCATTTCGGCATCACTCTTAGCGATCCCTACAGTCTCAAAACCCCATATTTCACCAATTTCCCTTCCTGCAATATAAGTGTCGATAGAGTGAGCACTATTACCCGGATAACTTTCTATAACAGTCTTTGCATCTGACAATACGAGTCCAACTCCATATCCCAAACCATTATTCAACCTATCTCTCCAGTTGATATTCAAATCCCAACCAGTGGTCTTTAGGTCACAGTTATTAGTTTTAGGAACTTTAATACCCAAAATACCAGGTAATTCAGGAGCAGGACCTACCATATTATCTGTATATCGTGTATAATAATCAAATGATCCCGTTAAACGATTATTAAAAATCCCGAACTCTAAACCTATATTCCATGTACGTACAGTCTCCCAAGTCAATGAAGTACTAACTAAATCGCCTACTAATGCTGTATTGGGCTTTTTCAAATTCTCCATCCAACCTCCGTCATAAGCACCTAAATACATCATCCGATAAGTCGGATACCATGAGTTGGTATTCTGATTGCCAAGCTCACCATAAGAAAAGCGTAACTTCAGTGCATTTACTGTTTTACTAAATGGTTCCCAAAATTCCTCGTTAGCAATATTCCACCCCACAGAAGCCGAAGGAGAAGTCTGCCAGCGACTACCACGCCTGAATCGGGAAGTTCCATCATAACGCATATTGAACTCTGCTAGATAGCGCCCTTTATAGTCATAATTCACTCGTCCGAAAAAGCCTGCTGTAGCCCATTCATTATAGTTACCTTTGATTGAAGGTGTTAATTCTTTTCCATTCCCATCCGTACCAGTAGTCAAATCAAATTGAGGCATACCGTCTACCATCAGCCCATTTTTCAGAACCGAAGAATACTCTTGCTTCATCTCTTCAATTTGTAGACCTGCCATCACTTTCAAATTATGGACATCATTAAATGAATGTTCATAAGTACTGTAGACGTTCAGGTTCCAGAAATCCTCTTTTTTATTTTCATTATACAGGTATGAAGTACCATTTGTATTAACCACATTTCCGTTTACATCATGGTTATAGACTGGCAAACCTGTCTCTTTTATATTGTAATCCAATATACTATAATTAAAATCTATATTAGTCACCCATCCTTTAATTGGCTCTATCAGCAGAGAGGCCTGATAATAATGTTGATCAGAAGTCGTATTACGATTCCCTCCCTCAGCCAAAACCATAGCCGGATTTGTTGCATTATTATCAAAGTAATATCCATTAGGATCATAAACGGGAAGATTAGGCCATGTCAGACGATCAAAACATTCATAAAACCAACCGTTAAAAGCCGTAGGACGTTCATTCTCTTTTCTCACGAAACGAGTAGTAAGATTGAACTTCAACCAATCGGTTAAAGTAGTATTAAGTTTAGCTGTAGCTGAATAACGCTCTATACCATCATGTCCATGACGTAATAAACCATTTTGATTCAGATAATTAAAAGAAGCATAATAAGCCACTCTTTCCGCCCCGCCATTCACACTTAAGTTGTGTTCTTGTGAGAACACATTATCTTCATATACTTCTTTATACCAGTCTGTATTCGCATAGGCATTCGTAAAAGGGTCATAATCCGGTTTACCCCATTGCCCATTTGATGAAGACGGCACTCCACCATCAATCCTCCCAGACTGATAATCAATCATTTGTTGCATGATATCATCATTGAAAATCATACCCCCACCATTATTCAAAGATGCAGCATTAAAAAAGTTAGCAAAGGTATAAGAATCCATCATTTTAGGTAAGTTAATGGGGCTTGCTATACGGAAATTATTGTTATAACTTATAGAAGCCTTTCCAGCCTTCCCTTTTTTAGTCGTAATCAAGATTACTCCAAAAGGCGCACGCGATCCATAAATAGAAGCCGCCGCCGCATCTTTCAGCACAGAAATATTCTCAATATCTTGTGGGTTGACAGTATTAATATCTCCCTCCATACCATCAATTAAAATCAGTGGACTCCCACTTGAACCATCACCGATGGTACCCACACCGCGAATATTGATGTTCATATTCTGATCCAGTTCACCGGTACTGGTAGAAATTTGTAAGCCTGGAACGACCCCTTGCAAAGCCTGAGTAGCAGTTGCTACAGGACGTGCTTCAAATGTTTCTGCATCTACCGTACTGACAGCACCGGTCAGGTTCACTTTTTTCTGCGTTCCAAAACCTATAACCACCACTTCATCCAAAGTTTGAGTATCTTCTTTTAAAGTCACTGCTAATGGTTTCTCACCTACAGGGACCACACGTAGTTCTTTGTAACCAATATACGATACACACAGTGTACTGCCAGTAGATATCTCCAGAGTAAAATTTCCATCTATATCAGTAATCGTACCATTCGAAGGATTGCCTTCTTCGGTGACTGTCGCCCCGATTACCGGTTCACCTTCCACATCGGTCACTGTACCTTTAATCTTTTGCTTCTTTTGTTCTTTTGTGGAGTTCTGGTTCTGAGTCCCCTTTCTGACAATTATATTTTTCCCTTGGATCTCGTAGGAAACATTCTGTCCTTTCAGTATCTGTTTGACTGCTTCATCCAATTGACTGGCATCAATTGATACTTTCCTATCAGTATTAATATCTCCTGCAATATAAACGAATGAATAACCACTTTGAGTTTGTAACTCCGTTATCGCCTTCTTTACTGATACATTGCTCATTTTCAGAGATATATCCTGAGAGTACATACTAAGATTCAGGCATAGCAAAGCCCCGACCACAAGAATGGCCTTTTTTCTGTAATTCATAAATTTAGAAATTAATGATTAAAACATCTGATAAAAGGCGTTCTTAAAGAAATGTTTTCATTACTTTTGTAACACTTCTTAAAAGCACCTTACACTTAATTGACTGAGTTGAAGGACGAGAAGTGAAAATCGGGAGGTCTCGTACATCTTCCGATTTTCTTATATATACTCTATATGTCCCTTTTTTCGTTAGTTCTTATGGACTTCTATTCATTATTAATTAATATTTAAGGTTTAACAAAATAATTAATATAACACGATTTTTTCTCCTTTCAACATATAATGCACTTTTCCGGTAGCGGACAATGCGTTTAGTATATCATTGAGACCTTGCTTAGTTCGGTTAAAGTTTCCATAGAACCTAAGCTCCTTCAAAGATTCTTCAGTAAACTCTATTTCTACGTCATAGCTTCTTTCCAATATTTTAGCGACTTCCAGCAATGGTGTTTCATCAAATGACAGGCAACCTTCCGCCCACTGCAATACTGCCTGAGCATTCATCGACTCTTTTTTCATCACTTTCTCCTTCTTGTCCAGCACCATTTGCTCATCAGGCATCAAAACCAAATCAGCCTCTTGACGAATTTTATTCTTCAAAGCCACTTTACCTTCAATCAGAGATACAACAACTTCCCCGTCTTCAGGGTAATCACGAAAGTTGAATTTAGTTCCCAAAACTCGTACCTGCACATCCTCCGTCTTGACATAAAACGGTATCTTCTGATTATGTGCTACTTCAAAATATCCTTCACCTTGCAGAGTCACTTCACGGCTATTTACACCAAAATCCTGTGCATAAGTGATACGAGAATCAGAATTCAGTAATACTGTTGTTCCATCCGGTAAATGGAGACGAGTTTGTGAACCGGCTGGTGCTTCTACTTCTATTTCCGCCAAGGCATTTCTCAAACTGTTCTCTCCTTTCTGGTATGAGAAATATGAAATAAAACCGAATAATAAAATTGCTACCGCATATTTGTACAAGCCTCTCCACACCGGGATTCTTGCTTTTCTCTTCTCAGCTTTTTGTTTTTCCACCCGTTTCTCAAACAGTTCAAAAGCCTTTTCCTGATCATAATATTTTCCTTCTTGTTCCTGCACTGCAGAGAACCAGATCTCCTGGCATTTCATAAAGTGCACACGATTTTCTTCCGATTCGGCAATCCATGCTTTCAATTCTTCCAAAACATCTGCCTCCAACCCTTCTGCCAAGAAGGTGGAAATCAGTTCATCTATATGTGCTGTTTTTGTTTCCATATTGGTATCTCTATAAGGATGACGATTTTTTTATTTGATAGGGTAGTCTAAATTTAATTTTTCTCACTATTTCAACCGAAAAAGAAAAAAAAGATAGTCAGCAGATATTTGCCAAGCTTACCATACAAGGTAGCCAAAGCATTCTTTATATGATATTTAACGGTATTTATAGAGATTCCCGTTTCCTGTGAGATTTCTTCGTATTTTTTTCCTTCGAACCTGCTTTTTCGAAAAACCTGCCGGCATTCTTCAGGCAATTCATCAATAGCACGATAAATTTCATATTCTAATTCCCGTTCCAATAATGAACCCAAAGGCGTTTCTTCAGAAATAATATATCGTTCTCTGATATCTTCATTATCCGCCAAGGCTGAAAAAGTCACTTCGCTTCGTTCTTTTTTAGAGGACAGGTAGTCCTTACAGCGATTACGGACCGCCTGTACCAAATAACTGCGTAAAGAGATTTGTATATCCAAAAACTCGCGAACTTCCCAAATATGGAATATCACATCACCTACAAGTGTCTCTGCCAGAAAGCCATCTCCCACAAATTCACGAGCCACATGACATAGCATACTATAATGATTCCGATACAGATATCTATAGGCTTCCTCATTACCTTGTTTCAACTGCTCAACAACTAACTGTTCTGAAAATTCCATGCCACCAGATTTAAGTACAGGCAAAGATAGAAAAATATTAGTGCCCGTAAAATATATCAGAATAAAATAACTACTTTTGCAGTATCCCTTAGCAATCATTACACACAAACAGACACACTAAGGAAAAAACAACTCACAGCCATGAAAAAAGAGCATAACTTTTCAGAAATACCTTATAATTATCCCTTATGCCTCAACTGTCAGTGCCCCAAAGCATCTACCTGTCTAAGGCTACTGGCGGAACTGGATATCTCAGATGACATTGAATTCCTGGTAATCATCAACCCCAAATACCAGGCCACACTAGGAGATAATTGTCCCCACTATCGTTCTAGTACCAAAGTGCGATACGCCAAAGGTTTTATGAATATTTTGGAAAACCTCCCGTACAAGCAAATAAAACCGGTTACCTCCCTTTTAATAAACCAGTTTAGCCAACGGACGTATTATCGTATTCGTAAAGGTGAACGTCTTCTTAGTCCCCATGAACAAAAAAGCATACTGGAAATTCTTAAGAAATGTGGAGTTACAGGAATACAAGAATTTGATGCATATGTTGAGGACTATGAATGGTAACCCGGTATATAAATGTATTCTTGCCTACGAAGTGGCAAGACGCT
Source organism: Bacteroides sp. 14(A) (assembly GCF_000526555.1). Taxonomy (NCBI): domain Bacteria; kingdom Pseudomonadati; phylum Bacteroidota; class Bacteroidia; order Bacteroidales; family Bacteroidaceae; genus Bacteroides; species Bacteroides sp. 14(A). Next base: position 661,654 of record NZ_JAGH01000002.1, read on the forward strand.
GCCAATACGGTGGCAAGACATTGCCAATAAGAAGGCAAGACTTTGCCATCGGGTTGGCAAGAATTCCTTTATGGTAATCATGCGGGAATACACACTCTTTTCCTGAACCAGGCTCTAAACACAGGAGCGGAATCGGCTATTGTTTCAAATACTCTGAGGGTAATACCCCAAACTCTTCCTTAAAGCATTGCCGGAAATAAACCACGCTGTTTATACCTACCCTGAAAGCAACTTCGGAGATATTATACCTGCCTTCCAGAAGCAACCGTTCAGCATGCTGCATTTTTATCTTACGAACATATTCATTGGTAGACAAGCCTGTCAAAGCTTTCATCTTGCGATACAGCGTAGACTTACTCATACACATATTATCAGCCAGATAACCTATGTCAATCTTCTCGGATGACAACCGGGCTTCTATCAGCTGATTTATCTTCTCAATAAACTCATTATCCAGTTTATTCAAAGACTCTGCCAATAAAGCACGTTTCTCATCCATATTATGATGTGGAGTACTGGTATTAAAACGCTCTGTCAGCCGCTTGCGGGATTCAAGCAAATTGTTGATACGACTATGCAGGAGAGTAGCACTGAAAGGTTTCGTCAGATAAGAATCGGCTCCCACCTGATATCCCTCTTCTTTATCCTGCAACGAATCTTTAGCAGTCAACAGAATAATGGGAATGTGACTGGTGCGCACATCTTCTTTCAATATTTTACACATCGTAATTCCATTCATCACAGGCATCATGATATCACTCACAATGATATCAGGAATACTATTTAATGCCTGCTCCATCCCCTGTTCGCCATTCGCCGCTGTTTTCACTTCAAAATCATCAGAGAAGGATTCAGCAATATAATTGCAGATGTCCTGATTATCTTCCACTATCAACATAATACGCTTTCCACCGGAAGCTGACTCAGGAATCTCTTCTTTTTCTTCCTTTTCATCTACGGTTCTTTCCGGTGAATCGGCATGTAATACATGAGGATAAGTATTATCAGTCAATAGACTGAAATAGAAGGTACTACCTGTGCCTAAGGTACTCTCCACCTTTATTTCCCCCTCATGCAACGTCACCAGATTTTTCACCAGTGCCAGACCGATGCCGGTACCCGAAGCCTGATGATCGCCTCCTTCCTGATAATAACGATTAAAGATATAGGGTAATGCCTCAGGAGTAATGCCAAAACCGGTATCACTTACTTTTATTTCGGTATAGCTGATATTATTCCGTACCACATTGTGCAATCCCAGGGTGATAGAACCCTTCTCGGTATATTTAATAGCATTAGAGATCAGATTATCCAGGATAATAGTCACTATCTCTTTATCAAAGTATAGAGGCATATCCTCTTTTTCCAGTTCGATGCGAAACTCAATATCCGGCTTACGATTCAGTTCTTTATATTTAAGTCCTATTTCGTATACCAGATTGGCAATATTGTCATGAGCCACACAAAGCTTCTTATTCTGTGTTTCCGTCTTTCTGAATTCCAGTATCTGGTTGATCAGATTCAATAATCGTATGGCACTTTGATGGATAACTGATATCTTCTGGGCATCCTTGTTGGAAAGCGAATTACTCTTCTGCATATCTTCCAGTGGGCCCAGTATCAATGTCAGCGGTGTACGAAGTTCATGCGTGATGTTGGTATAAAAACGCAGACGCTCCTGATTCAGTTCCTGCTCTTGCACATGATTCTTTTTTTCCAGATCGTACAGAACTTCCATATCAAGCTTCTTCTTGTAAGCATAAAGAATGAAGAACAGGATGGCTCCACTCAACAACACATAGCTGCATTTCGCCCACCAGGTAAGCCACAAAGGCGGAACAATATGGATATCCAAAGTTGTAACCTCATCCGACCATTCCTGGTTCTTGATACGGGTTTTTACCATGAAATGATAATCACCGGGAGGCACATTACGGAAGGTTACGCTATTGGGGTCTGTCACCGTATACCATGCATCTTCCAGTCCTTTCAGCATATAGGCATACTCCACCTGGTTGACCAATGCATAGTTCCGTATATTAAAAGTAATATTAAAGCTATTCTGCATATACTTCAGCCTTACTTTCGACTGACCGTCAATACTGACCACTTCTTCATTGTCTCCCATATTACCCAAAGGAGCAAATATCTTCATTTCCGTGATGACAGCCGCAGGAGACTCACGCTTTGTCAGAACAAAATCCGGATTGAAGTGGCAAAGTCCATTGATGGAACCGAAATAAATCTCTCCATTCTGATCCTTAGCTACACTGCCACTCATAAAATTTCCCATCGGCACATTATCCCAATGGTCATAGTTATAGAAAACATCCTTATCCCGCAACAGACAACTGATTCCCTTATTGGTGCTCACCCAGATATTATGATTCGCATCTTCCGTTATAGCACGTATATGTGTATTGGTTAAGCCTTCTTCACGGCGGTAAACCTTATATTCCCAATCGGATGGCGAAGAGAAACACACCAAACCTTCTCCTGTCCCGACCCATACATTCTTCCTGCTGTCTTCATAAATTGCATTGATGGTATTGGAAGGGAACAGGTTCTCCATATTAAAGAGCTTGATATCCTGCAACTCATCATCTCCTATCCCCAGGCCACTCCCAAAAGAACCGATCCACAGACGTCCCTGAGAGTCCTTCATAACGCACCGCACCAGATTGTTCTCAAACTCATAATGTCCCACGATCTTCTTATCAGCCAGACTAACTTTGTAGATACCACGACTGGTACCAATCCACAGAATATGCCGGTCGTCTTCATAGAACGAACGGATATCCTCGTGCTCTAATTCTTTAAGGAAGTTCCGGTGGAATATCTTTCTCTTCGAATCGTAATAATTCACTCCACCCATAAATAAGCCGAACCACAGATTATCTTCCGAGTCGCGCAGTGAGGCCAGCACAGAGTTTCCACTCATATCTTCAATCTCTTCCTGATAAACGGATACCCGTTTACCTTGATCAAAGACATTGATTCCTCCCCCATCTGTTCCAATCCACAATTTACCTTGGCTATCCACACAAACGCTGCTTGCTGTTTTATTATTCAGGCGACTCATTGAATTCTGATTGGGAGAATAGTAATAACCGCCAAACAAAGGTGGCTCATAGCTTAAGAAATTTATGCCACCACCCCATACACCCGTCCAGATATTCTTGAATGAATCCTGAAAAATGCACCTCGTACTTGAATTAGAGAGACTGTATCCGTCATCTCCTTCCCTGATATAATGAAATTGAGTCTGTTCGGGTAGCAGGAACAAACGCTGCGATAAATCCATTATGGCTATTCCGCCAAATTCCATAGCTATCCACAACTTATTCCCGTCAAGCTGCTTAATGTCGTAGATATAGTGCGAAAGATTCCCGTCTGAATTAAACTGGATGAAATTCTCTGATTCAGGATTAAACAATGCCAGACCTTTGTTTGTCCCTACCCAGATATTATTATTCAGATCCTTATATACGCATCTCACTTCATTACCCGGCAAGCTGTGCCGATCACTCGGATCATGCACGAAGTTCTTCGCTCTTTTATCTTTAATGGAAAGAATACTAAAACCATTATGGACATGGCCTACATATAACTTACCATTCCCTCCATCAGCAACAGTCCAGATGTTATCACTGACAAGCCCCGGTATATTTGCCGTATTATAATGAGAAAAGTGACCGGTTTCTTTATCGAAATATTCAATTCCTTTCCAATAAGTTGTCACCCACAGATTTCCATCAGCAGCGGCAATAACATTGGTTACGTCATCCGTAATGATACTTTCAGGCACAGCCTCATTATGCCGGTAGAATGTAAAGGTGTCCTTTACATAATTATAAGCATTCAACCCCGCCCTCTGTGTGCCAATCCATAAGATGGAATCCTTCGGATCATCCAGCAGGCAGTTCAGTTCATTCCCCGTAATGCCATAGCCGTTCTTTGTTTCATTCTTATAGTAAGTAATGAAGCGTGTTCCATCGAACTTATTCAAGCCCTCTTCAGTCGCAAACCATAAAAAGCCCTCTTTGTCCTGGGCTATACTAACCACATAGTTATTGGATAATCCCTTCTCAATTCCCAATTGCCTGACAGCATAAGGTTGTGCCGTCAGAAGGGCAGGTAACAACAGTAAGTAAAGTAATAATCTGCTTTTCATGACATCAATTTTCTATTGCAATCCAAAAGTATAAATAAATTCTTTATTTCAGATACACAAATCGTTCATTGCAAGATTTACATCCCCTCACTGCAAGATTTATGTAGTTCGAGAAAACTAAGATAGCTTACATTTGCATTATCTAAAAGTGATATTTTAGTAAAGAATGTATCTAATTGTTTAACTTTAAAAGTAATATGTATGAAGAAGAAGCATTTATTCAATGCCGCCCTACTCTGGGCATTCTTATCACTGACTTTATGGACTACAGGATGTAGCGACGACGATGGCTATCCTGATGTGGACGGACAGGCACCTTCCATAGAAATGACACTTGAACACATTCAGACTGCAAATGGTCGCACATTTACACTGGAAGGAACGATTAAAGATGCTGATGGTATTTCAACCATTCAACTGCAATGTGCCGACCTGAACCTCAACAAAACAATCGATTTGATCGAGATTTATGAGAAACCTCTCGAAACTTACGAATTGAGCTACGACTTCAAAATTCAACCGGATGAAATCGGTGAACAGTTCACCGTAAAAGTTACCGTAACCGACGTAGGCGGACGTACTGTTTCACAAGATGTACTTGTAACGTTGGACGGAGACTTTGAAGATCCAGTATTCGTTATTGCACCCGAAAAGGGTGGTATGGTCACCGTATTGCTGAGAGAAGGTGAAATCCCTACACTCAACATGAATATCTCGATAACTGACGACCGCGGACTGGATTATCTATTGGTAAATATCGAAGGCATCGAAGGATATGAAAACCTGAAAATAGATGCTGATGGTGAAAAAGCTTTTGAGCACTCATTCAACATCACAATGCCTAATGAAAAGAAGGACTATCCGATGACACTTACTGCTGTCGACAAGACAGGAAAAAGCACAATGATAGAATGTACCGTATCTGTAACCGATGTGCAGGATTTCGAAAAGATGTATCTGGCAGACGTAGCTACCGAAGCAGAACTAAACAGCGATGTATTCGGCGTACCGATGCGCATAGATCATGTGGGCGAATTCCAATATCAAGCTCTCTATTATTGCCAGAAAGCTAATACGGAAATCTTCTTCTTACCGCAAAAGACAAGTTTTTCTCCTGTTTGTTATGGTATTGATCCGACAGATGAAGCCATGCTGACCGATGATCCGGCACTGGCTAAACCAATTGTACTGACAGAAGCTAATGTATACTATAAAATCAATATCAATATCTTGCTGAAGACGTATGAAATGGAAACTTATTCACTTGCAGAAGCTGTAGACCCATGGCCTGCAAGCATGAAATACGGCTTACCTACCATGGATAAATGGAACAACAACAGCGGTGAGATGATGGACTTTACGTTCGGTCTGACATCTGACAATCCTACCGGAGTAGTCTCTTTCAAACAAGATGCCACTAACCCGCACTTGTTCTACAATGAGCCTATGTCACTGACAGCAGGAGAGTCAATGAACTTCATTATTCACAACTACCACACAGACCAATGGTGGAACTTTGTTCGCTGGTGCAGCGATACTGAAGAAGAGCCTGAAATATTCGGCTATTACACCGGAAGTGCATTTAAAAATTCCAATTACACCGGTCCCACTACAACACAAGATGTATGGTCTAAACCCAAAGTGACTGTAACCGGCACCTATCAATTCTGGTTTGATTCCCACCTGGGTAGAGCGAAATTAGTACGAGTAAATTAACCTAATAATAGTCTGACAAATGAGAAAGCAACTATTAATTGCATGTCTTTTGTTACTGTCAATATGCAGCTATGCACAACAGATAACAGTAAAAGGTATAGTGACTTCAGCTACGGATAAGGAACCCTTAATCGGAGCTACAATTCAAGTGAAAGGCAGTGGAACAGGTACCATCACAGGCATCGATGGTGATTATACACTGATGAATGTTCCTGCAAACGCTATACTTGTGTATTCTACCATCGGTTACCAGACACAAGAAATCAAAGTAAACGGACAGACCACCATCAACGTTGTGTTGTCGGAATCTGCCGAACTACTGGACGAAGTGGTGGTTATCGGATATGGTGCCGTGAAAAAGAGCGACCTGACTAGTTCCATCGCTACAGTGAAAGGCGATGAAATCACCGAAACTGTAACCGGTAATGCTATGGACGCCTTGCAAGGTAAGATCAACGGTGTACAGGTAACCAGCGGTGGTGGCCCGGGTACACAACCTAAAGTATTGATCCGTGGTGTAACTACAGTTAACGGAACCGATCCGCTCTACGTAGTAGATGGTATGCCGGTAGGTACGAACATCAACTTCCTAAACAGTAATGATATCCAGTCCATGGAAGTTCTAAAGGATGCTTCTGCGGCTGCTATCTACGGTACGCGTGCCTCTAACGGTGTGATCCTGATTACTACCAAGAAAGGTATTGCCGGAAAAACAAATATCAGTTTCAGTGCATCGGCAGGTTTCCAAACGTTGGCTAAACCCAAGATGGCCAATGCTGCCGAATACAAAGAAGTGTTCAATACCCGCTATACAAATGATGGAGGTACCTCTATCTGGAATGACACCGGTGCCACTACCAATCCGAATGGTACTGACTGGTGGGATGAGGTAATCAATAAGACTGCTTTAGTACAGAATTACTCACTCAACATCTCCGGTGGTAATGACAAATTGGTTTATAATCTTAGCTTAGGTTATTTCCGTAATAATTCACAATACGACTACGGATACTGGGATAAAATCAATGCACGTCTCAATACGGAATATACCTTCAACAAATACGTAAAAATGGGTTTTGACATTGCACCGCGCGTAGAATCATGGGATGATACTCCCAACCTTTTCTCAGCTGCTATGTCCATGGATCCGACAACTCCTGTATTTAAACCACAAGATCAATGGGTGGACAATGAGTTTAACAACTATCAGCGTTCTTACAACAATCAGGAATGGAACCCAGCCGGTTCGTTGTCACGCCAGAATGGACATTCACGTGAAATGGGTGCCATTGTAAACACCTATTTACAAGTAAATCCGATTGAAAAGCTTACCTTACGTACACAATTCGGAGCTAATGCCCACTTCCGTCGCTCGGATGGATTCACACCCGAATTCTATATCGACGCTTTGGAACAATCTACATTGAGTAATGTTTCCCGTGAGATGCAAGAATGGCTCGACTGGAACTGGACCAATACTGCAACTTATTCTGACACTTTTGCTTCAAAGCATAACCTCAATATAATGGGTGGTTTCACAGCAGAACGTTTTGCATGGTTCCAGACCAAGGCTTCACGCGACGATGTGCCCAACAATATGGACATCATGCAGGAAGTAAATGCCGGTACACAGAATCAGAAAGGTGACGGTACTACCACCTACAACACGTTGATATCATACTTGGGACGTATCATGTATAACTATGATAACCGTTACTATGTGACAGCATCTATCCGTGCCGATGGTTCTTCCCGCTTCCCCAAAGGAAACAAATATGCTATCTTCCCCGCGGTATCTGCTTCATGGCGCATCATCAGCGAAAGCTTTATGCAAGACCAGAAGGTATTCAGCAATCTGAAACTACGTGGTGGTTGGGGTCGTGTAGGTAACCAGAACATCGACAACGATGCTACTCTTACCCTACTGGGACAAGCTGACTATGTATTTGGTTCAACTCCCGTCCGTGTACCCGGTACCATGATATCAGGCGTAGGAAACAATCAACTGCAATGGGAAACAGTGGAAGACTGGAACGTAGGTGTGGACATGTCATTCCTAAACTCCCGCCTAGGTGTAACTTTTGAATATTTCCAAAAGAAATCCAGCAACATGCTCTATCAGAAACAGAATATCTTCGCTATCGGTTATCCCGATTGGAACAGCACTGTATGGATGAACATCGGTAGTATGAAAGCCAGCGGTTGGGAATTAAGCCTGAACTGGCAAGATAAAGTATCTGATTTCTCTTACAATGTAGGTGTAAACCTTTCAGCTGTGAAAAACAGAGCTATCAAATTCTCTGGAGACGGACCTATTCAGACTGGTGGGTTCAATAGTGATCAGATCATCCGTAACGAAGACGGTGGTTTAATTTCACGGTTCTACGGATACGTGGCAGATGGTATCTTCCAAAACTGGAGCGAGGTATATGCTCATACCAACGAGCATGGAAAACTGATACAGGATAAAGCACAGCCAGGTGATATCCGCTTCAAGGACTTGAATCATGACGGTGTACTGGACGAGAACGATAAGACATGGATCGGTAACCCTTATCCAGACCTTATGGTAGGTTTGAATCTGGGCTTCAATTACAAGAACTTCGACTTCACAGCCAACTTCTACGGAACACTCGGCAACGATATCTTTAATAAAACCAAAGGATTATATTCCGGGGTAAGCGGGCAGAACGTATGGGCAGGCACGCTGGAAAAAGCATGGCATGGCGAAGGTACCAGCAATGACATTCCACGCTTGTCATACAACGACCTGAACCAGAACTATACACGCGTATCCAGCTTCTTTGTAGAAGACGGTTCGTACATGCGATGCAAACTGCTTCAGGTAGGTTATACTCTTCCCAAGAAGCTGCTGCGCGGAACAGAGTTGCGTCTTTCATTCTCAGCACAGAATCCGTTCACTATCACCGGTTATTCAGGTATGGATCCCGAACGTCCGCAGATTGGTAATGATGGAAGTGTAATCGAAACAGGTATCGATGGCATTGCCTATCCCAACCCACGTACATTCTTGTTTAGTATTGACTTTAAATTTTAATCCTTGATAACAATGAAACAGATATTAGCAATATTGACATTGATTGCCTCGCTGACATTCACCTCTTGCGAGGACTTCCTGACCGAGGAAGTGCGTGGGCAACAAAATCTCGACACCTATTTCCAAAGTGTAGAGGAAGCCGAGTCATTCATCACCGGTTGCTACCAGGCCATCACTTTCGGTGGTTGGTGGAACATCAATACGGTATGGTTACTTTCCGAAATGTGCAGCGATGACGGTTGGATGGGAAATACAACCCAAAGCCAGAGTGATTATATCTCTTTAGCACATTATCAGGGTACAGGACAGAGCAACGGAGCCATCTCAAACTTCTGGCAATACCGTTATAAAGGCATCTTACGCTGCAACGTAGCCGTAGAACGCATCTCACAATCCGAATTCTCGGACGAAGACATGAAGAACCGCCTGATAGGCGAAGCCCGCTTCCTGCGTGGATATTTCTACTTCGAACTGGTAAGAAACTTCGGCGGTGTACCTCTCGTTACAAGCTTCCTGTTGCCCGAGGAGATACAAGGCATTACCCGCGCTTCTGCCGAAGATGTATATAAGTTCATCGAAGATGATCTGAAAGCTGCCGCCGACGCGTTGCCAAAACGTAGTGAATATGCTGCCACCGATATGGGGCGTGCTACCAGTGGTGCAGCTTTAGGCCTGCTAGGTAAAGTTTACCTCTATCAAGAAAAGTGGCAAGAAGCACATGATGTATTGGAAACCGTTATCGACAGCAAAGAGTACGAACTGCTTGATAACTTCGGTGACGTATGGAGTGTTGATCACAACAACAGTAAAGAGAGTCTGTTTGAAGTACAGTATATGTACGACGGTACTTATTCATTAGGTGGTTCACTGACAATAATCACCGGTGCACGTAATGGTCCCGGCGACGGATGGTCTTGGGGTCAGCCTACTGCCAACCTCGAACAGGCTTACATTGACGCAGGTGATACCGAACGCCTTCGCTGGACTATCATCAAAACCGGATGTACCGAGATTGCCGGTGAAGATAACTTCGATAAGTTCATTGAAAATAGCAAAGACATGGCTAATTACAAGACTTATATCGAGAAGTATGGTTGGGATCCGGATTGCTATATAATTGACCCTGCACAACATAAATCGGCACGTATCGTCCGCAAATATTTCGTACCTATCGAAAAGCGTCCGGAAGTGTACAATACAGACAAGATTCCTTTGGATCACCGCATCTTGCGCTATGCCGATGTATTGCTGATGTATGCCGAAGCCTGCAACGAACTGGGTGATGACGCTACAGCACGTAAATACCTCAATGAAGTACGTAACCGCGTAAACCTGGAGGATGTAAAATCAAGCGGCAACGATCTCCGCAAAGATATCCGTCTGGAACGTCGCCTGGAATTAGCATGGGAGCAAAATCGCTTGTATGACATCCGCCGCTGGACCGACGACAATGGCAAGAAGGTGATTTCCAATCTGCTGGGAACCAATGGTACTTTCGTTAAGTATAACACAGATGCCGCTACCCGCGACCTCTATGAATGGGAGAACCAGGGCGAAGCAAGTAATAAAGGTGCTGGCTTTGATGAAAACCGCGACATGGTATTCCCCATTCCTTTGTATGAAATCACAATGTCTAATGGTTCTATCGTTCAGAATCCGGGTTGGAATTAACCCCGGTGAATGTCTAAATAGAATTCTTCAATAGGTCTTTATACTCTGTCGCGGATAGTTTCATAATAGATTATCCGCGACAGTCTTTTTTAAACCATCGAATATTTATGAAACTAAAATATTATTTCACTCTGCTGTCCCTGCTTTCCTTTATGGCTTGCAGTGACGATTCTCCTTCTACACCCGATACTCCCGATCAACCGGATGTACCGAATAGTGTAGAGAAACTAGTCACCATTAATGCCGGAAAAACCTATCAGACTATCACAGGATTCGGTGCATCAGACTGCTGGAATCCTTCCTATGTAGGTAAATACTGGACCAACAGCCGTGAGAAAATCACCGAATTACTCTTCTCTTCCGAAATCCAGGCAGGAAGCCCCAAAGGTATCGGTCTCTCCATGTGGCGTGTAAACCTAGGCGGTGGAACTGCCGAACAAGGTGATGCAAGCGGCATTACCGATAAATCCCGTCGCGCAGAGTCATACCTGACAAACGACTTGACCCTTGACTGGAATCGTTGCGAAGGGCAACGTTATTTCCTGAACCGTGCTAAAGAGTTCGGTTGCGAAAGTATCGTCCTTTTCAGCAATACACCACCCGTACAATATACACAGAACGGCAAAGGTTTCTCCAACCAAGGAGGAGTATCAAACCTGAAAAACGATTGCTACGATGACTTTGCCGCTTACATGGGCGATGTAGCTCAATACTACATAGATAAAGGTTATCCTGTGACGCACATCTCACCGGTCAACGAACCGCAATACAACTGGGATGGAGGACAAGAAGGAAGCGGCTGGACCAATGACGAAGTTGCCAGATTGGCCCGCGAACTGGATGATGCCTTAACCGAACGTAATTTGTCTACCGATATCCTACTCGGTGAATCGGGCGACTGGGAATACTTATATAAGACCAAAGACGATGCCAATCGCAGTAACGTTATGTCTGCCTTTTTCACCCCCGGCTCGTCAGCTTATGTAGGTAACTTAAATCATGTAAAGAAACTAATCTGCGGTCATAGCTATTGGACCGATGGTACTTGGGACGGTATGCGCAGCGTACGTAAGCAAGTGGCACAAGCAGCAACGCAATATGGTGTAGATGTATGGCAAAGTGAATGGAGCATGCTGGGAGACAACTACAGCAACACAGAATTTGTAGGATATGAGAATGCTACAGAAATGGATATCGCATTTTATATGTCGAGAGTGATACACAATGACCTTACCGTAGCAGGAGTATCTTCATGGAGCTACTGGACTTCCATGGACGTAGCCCGTTGGGGACATAAAAACCGTTTTCTTCTGATATCCCTCGTACCTGGTGGAGGAATCAACGACAACAATGACAACATAGAAAAAGAAGGTACCTTCCAACCCACTGCCACCCTTTGGGTATTGGGTAATTATAGTCTGTTCATCCGCCCCGGATACCAACGTATCAACATGCAACTGACCGAATCGCTCAACTTCTTTGGATCTGCATGGCTATCCCCGCAAGGAGATAAAATAGTAGCCGTCTTCACCAATATGTCCAGCAAGAATGTCCGCCTAAGCGAAACTCATGAAGGATGGAGCAACGAAGCTACGTCAATCCGGACCTACACCACTACCAATAGCAAAAAACTGACAGAAGCCACCGTATCTGCCGGAGAATCTGTACTTTTGGAAGCGGAAAGTGTAACCACAGTAGTGTATAATCTAAAATAATCATCCAAAATGAAAAACGCTATATTCACGCTGACTGTATTCATGACAGCCCTGCTCACCGGCCTTCCGGCACAGGCGCAGGTTTCATTTGGTAATGCCACCAAATTCAATGAAGATTGGCTCTTCCGGCTGACCGATGACTCAACCATTGTAAATCCCGCCTTCAATGACAGCGAATGGCGCAAACTCAGATTGCCGCATGATTGGTCTATTGAAGGACAACTTTCACCTTCTTTAGCAAGCTGCACCGGATATTTACCTGGCGGAGTCGGCTGGTATCGTAAACATTTCAAGATCACGGATGACGCTCCACGCCATTATATCTATTTCGAAGGAGTATACAATCGCAGTGAAGTCTATTTAAACGGACATCTGCTTGGCAAACGCCCTAACGGTTATATCTCATTTCTCTACGACATGACTCCTTATCTGAAAGAGGGGGACAACGTGTTAAGTGTACGTGTGGACCATAGCCGCTATGCTGATTCCCGTTGGTATACAGGATCGGGCATATATCGTGACGTATGGCTAATTGCCGCCCCTGAAATACACCTGGCACAATGGGGCACAGGTTGGCATGCCACTTCTCTGACCAACCGACAGGCTACCATAGCCGTCGATATGGAAGTACAGAAACACATAGCAACCAACGACAGACTTGAACTTTCGGCTACACTATACGATGCTGTCGGCAAACAAGTAGCGCAACGCCGCACCCGTGTTTCTGACGGTAAAGAAGGTATTACTAAAGAAAATCTCACACTGAAAATAACGAACCCTCACCGTTGGAATCTGGACGATCCTTACCTTTATACACTAAAAACGGAATTGCTCAGCAATGGACAGCGTATCGATGGATGTAAGACTAAAGTAGGACTCCGTACACTGAAGTTTGACCCTAATAAAGGATTTGCGCTCAATGACAACTGGATGAAGGTCAAGGGTGTATGCCTGCATCATGATGCCGGTGTACTCGGTGCTGTAGTACCTCCGGAAGTATGGGAGCGCCGTTTAAACAATCTGAAAGAAATAGGTGTAAATGCTATCCGCATGAGCCACAATCCACAGGCTCCCGTTGTATATGATCTATGCGACCGACTGGGACTTCTCATCATGGATGAAGCATCCGATGAATGGGAATTCCCGAAACGTAAATGGGTGAAAGGCTGGAATAAGGGGGAACCCGCCTATGACGGTTCTTTCGATTTCTTCGAAGAATGGATTGAACAGGATGTAACCGATATGGTACGTCGCGACCGCAATCATCCTTCCATTTTCATGTGGAGTATTGGTAATGAAGTAGATTATCCGAATGATCCTTACTCGCATCCTATTCTTGACGGATCAACCATCAATCAACCCATGTTTGGCGGTTACAAACCGGATGCTCCTGATGCCATGCGTATCGGAAAGATAGCCAAACGACTGGCTGCATGCGTCCGTGCTGTCGATACGTCACGCCCCGTAACGGGAGCACTGGCAGGAGTTGTTATGTCCAATCAAACAGAATATCCCGAAGCCATCGATGTAGTAGGATACAACTATACTGAAAACCGCTATGATGAAGATCATGCCACCTATCCCAACCGTGTCATTTATGGTAGCGAAAACGGTTCCGGTCTTGAAGCCTGGTATGCCGTAAAGGATAAAGAATTCATCTTCGGACAATTCATCTGGACGGGTACCGACTACCTTGGTGAATCGGGTGCATGGCCCTCACGCGGACTATATACCGGATTGCTCGACTTTGGTAGTTTCCCCAAACCCCGCGGTCACTTCCGTGCTTCCTTATGGTGCGAAAAACCGGTTACTTATGTGGGTACTTATCCCATACCGGATCGTTTCAAAAACTCCCGGCGTACCTTCCTGTCACCCGATGCATGGGATATATGGAACTATGATCCCGGTCAGGAAATACGTGTAGTCTGCTATACCAATGCTCCACAAGCACGTCTGTTACTTGATGGAAAAGTGCTAGGTGAGATGAAACCCTATGATGAAAAGACAGGTATCATCTACTGGGATATTCCCTATCGGGCGGGTGAATTGAAAGCCGAAGGTTGCGATAAAGACGGAAATATATTGTCCAGCTATTCCATCAAAACCTCCGGTCGCCCCTACGCTCTCCGTGTAAGTGCCGATCGTACCAATCTATCTTGCAACCGCGCTACAGCACATCTCATTGTAGAAGTGATAGATGAAAAGGGTGTCGTAGTGAAATTAGGCGATAATGACATTACTTGTACCATCGAAGGTCCGGCACATTTACTGGGGCTCGAAGGTTCCGATAACAGCGACATGAGTGACTACACCGATAATCGCCATCGTGCCTTCCACGGACGTCTACTTACCTACATACAGACCACGGGTGAGAAAGGTCAGATTCGCGTAAAGTTTACTTCACCACTTTTACAAGGAACAGAGATTGTCTTGAATGCTAAATAATCCTCTAAAAACAAATATTTATATGAAATACAAAGTATTATTACTCGCCCTCGCCGCAATAACTACTTCGTGTTCACCACAAGCAGATATAAACTATCAGATTATTCCCGAACAGCCTCAGCAAACCATGGATCATTTCAGTGCTTCGGATGCCTGGAGCATGCACATCATAGGCAAATGGCCTCAGGAGAAACAGGACCAAGTAGCTGACTGGTTGTTCAGTACTGACAATGACACTAACGGAAAGCCCAAAGGAATCGGGCTTTCTCTGTGGCGCTTCAATGTAGGTGCAGGAAGTACGGAACAGGGCGAAGCCAGTCAGATAGGCTCCCCTTGGATGCGTACCGAATGTTTCCTGCAACCGGACGGAAGTTATGATTGGGACAAACAACAGGGACAGCGTAATTTCCTCCGATTAGCAAAGGAACGTGGAGTCAATAAATTCCTTGCTTTCCTAAACTCTCCACCCGTTTACTTCACTCAAAACGGGCTTGCCACCAACACCGGACGTGACGGCACACTGAATCTGAAAGCGGAACATTATGAAGACTTCGCCCGTTTTCTGGCAAATGTGATCAAAGGAGTTGAAAAGAAAGACGGCATTAAGTTCGATTACCTCTCCCCTTTCAACGAACCGGACGGACACTGGAATTGGATAGGTCCCAAGCAAGAAGGTACCCCGGCAACAAAGAAAGAAATTGCCCGTGCCGTACGCCTCATCAGCAAAGAGTTTGTGAAAGAGGGTATTGATACGGAAATCACCATCTGCGAAGCGTCAGACTATCGTTGTATGTTCTCCACACACATGACAAACCATGAACGTGGATACGAAATACAATCTTTCTTCTGCCCCGACAGTGTAGATACTTATCTGGGAAATACCCCGAATGTCCCCCATCTCATTGCAGGGCACAGCTATTGGACAAATACACCTTTAGAAAGTCTGAGAGATTACCGTCGTCAGTTACGTGATACACTGGACAAATACAAAGTTGACTTCTGGCAAACGGAAACCTGCATTATGGGGAACGATGAAGAAATTGGCGGAGGCAGTGGATTTGATCATACAATGAAAACAGCCCTCTATGTGGCCCGTATCATTCATCACGACATTGTTTATGCAGGAGCACGTAGCTGGCAGTGGTGGCGTGCCATAGGAGGTGACTACAAAGACGGATTGCTACGCGAATACACTGATCCCGATCTTCATGACGGTAAAGTGGAAGACTCCAAATTATTATGGATATTAGGTAATTACAGCCGCTTTATACGCCCGGGAGCTGTACGCATGTCTATTAAGGCAACAAACAAATCCGGACAGGTAATCCCGGAAGGAGATACTGATCCCCAAGGACTCATGTGTTCTGCTTATCAGAATACAAACGGACAATGGGTAATGGTAGTTGTCAACTACGCTGATCAGGAGAAAAATTTCACTTTCAAAGTGGATGGTTCCAAAGTAAAGTCATGGCAAGGCTACCGCACCTCAGATGAAGCAGGTGAAGATCTTCTACCCATTAAGAAACTGAAAAACGAACAGATAGCAGTAATTCCTGCACGTTCCGTTATCACTTTTGTTTCTCAGGATTAAGAGATTTCACCACAGAGTAACACAGAGGTTCACAGAGTTCAATAATTTCTAAATCAAGAAAATAAAACTCTGTGAACCTCTGTGTTACTCTGTGGTGAAATCTCTATTCTTTCGGCCGCCCAAATCCCTCGCAGACATTCAAACGATGAATATCTACCACTGCACTTATTTCTCCCATCTTCCCTAACAATGTTTCCGCACCATTCTGAATCTTGAAATTGACTTCTTCTTCGTACAATGGAATCATCTGATAGAAATTCACTTCTTCCCCATTAGGCAATTGGCAAACAGCAGCTCCTTCTTCCACATTCTCCGGATTGATCAATAATACACTGGAAAGCTGAGTATTCTCTGCAAACGGTTTCCCGTTGGGTACAGAATGTCCCCAACCTAACCAGGAGTCCTCTTCCAATGGCAGACGGGCAAGTATCTTCAGCCAACGTAGCGGCCAGTAATTCTTTTCTTCATGGTCAGAAATATTCCAGTCGGCAGGTAAATATACCACTATCTCCGCACGCTCCAGCTTATACTCAGCCAGTTCCTTAGGTACATTCATCCGATGGGCACCCATGCCCGATGTGACCAGCGTGTAATAATTCCTTTCAGCCGTCGGCTCGACAATAAAGATATCCACATGGATATCCGGTGAGGCGATCTCATGGAACACATGATCCGAATGACCGAAGAACTTGTCAATATGCGCTTCAAGAGCATCCAATTCCTCCTCTTCGTACATCTCAGGATTATGAGGCAAAACACCATTCTTACAATTTTCAATGTATTCCTTCGCATCTTCATCGCTGGGATCCAATTCCAATGAACGTTCAAAGGCTTTCTGCGCCTTATCCAGTTGGTTCAGATAATAATAAGCATAACCCAGTCGATAGAACCAAAGCGCATCTTCCTTACATTCTTCCTTTACTGAAAGAAGCTGTTCAATGGCTTCATTATAATTCCCCTGATTATTGTATGAGCGCGCCAGAAGCCCCGTCAATTCCGCAGTTCTCTCCTCTTCAGGAACTTTCAGAATAGCGTCAATTATCTTCTGTTCTTCATCGTCCGCGTTCCATTGTTCTATTTGCTGAAGCAACTTATCATGCTTGTTCGTTTTGGTAGCAGTCAGATGATCAATAAAGTCAGCTGAAAAGCCCATTGCTTCATCCTTTCCCTCGCACGAAAGAGTAAACAGGGTGAACTGATGTTCAGTGATAATCTGGCACTGGCACACATATTCATCACTGTCTTCTTCTCCACCCAGATCATAAAGCCTGTACTTACCGTTTTCAAAAAACTTCTCTTCAATCAGCACATTCTCATCGTCTTCCAGATAGTCCGCTTCGTCATCGGGCATAGAATACGCCAACATCCGCACTACATGCCAATTCTCGTCTTCTCCATCATAATACCCGCGAGAATCATCCTCTTCAAAATAAAGGTAATTACCCGGAAGATCAAACTTCAGATTTCCTAATGTATAGGTCACTTTGTCCTTGCGATAACCAATCGGAAATTCACTTATGAAATCCGGCAATGCAGAAACATCTACCGGCTCTTTTTCCACCAAACGACAAAGCAACAGATAGTCTTCTTTCGGGAAAGCAAGAGACGTATCCATTGCGGCAGCCTTCTCCAAGTTTTCTATAATAAACGAATTGATTTCCATATCTTCTTCGCTACGCGCGGAAGGCATAAAATAGCAATCTTCCCACAAGGCACTCAAAGCCGTATTCCGATAGAATAATGCATCACGCTCTTCATTATTCCACATGAAAAATTCGCTTGCCAACCTCTCGATACCTTCATCTTTTATCCGTTCGACTAAGTGCTCCGGACATATTCTTCCGAAAGGAGATACCACCGTTCCTTCTATCCCACGGGGCATGTACTTATTGCAATCCCAACAAATGGCAGACATGCTGCAATTCTCCTTCATACGTTCACGACAGAGTTCTACAATGGCGTTCAACCAACGATAGAAATGTTCGGAACGCATCCGCTCAAAGTCCCTGTGCTCATAATATTCCGTATCGTCCTCCACCTCAGTAGAGAAGTCTCTCAGTTCTACCAACTCGTCAACGATATCTATCGCAGCCTTATGAAAACCTGCTCCCAACAGGTTAGTCTGACAATCACCTATGACAGCTATATCATCTTCTTCCTGTTCATAATTGAAGAATATATTTCCTAAACGGCAGACTGATAATTCAGAATAATCTTCTGTATGACTGACAGATGCCTCGTGCCGGGCGGCAACTACATCCAACAATTTCTGGAATGAAGAAATACTTTTGCATTTCGTTGTTAATCTGAAACCTATACTCATGGTTGTGATATATTTATAATTATAGATTCATTTTATTCCTCAGACTCGTCATCCTCCGTTTCATACAGTCTGCACAAGTCACTACCCTGACGGAAGTCGGAAAGATAGAAGTGATATTGGGGATAGTCTTTCAGAAATGGAACAATCTTTTCCATAAATGCCGACTCATCAAACAAAAGAAGATCAATATAGCAGGTACCGGTACCGATAGCTCCCCCTAATAAAAGTCCCAAACCTTCCGGTTCAAGCAATTCCGCCGCCAGGCGGTCTTCCAGTTCATAACGGAAATCCAGCACTTTCTTCCCATCACCTTCTTCCTTATTTTCATAGGGGAAAGCGATAAATACAGCCTGCGCACCAAATCCATTCAAACGGTCGAACAGTTCTGTGGAACCATTATAATAATTGGCCACCAAAGGCTGGAAGCAGGAGCTGCCTGCCATGACGTCAAAACGTAATTCCTCGTTCTCCTGAGGCTCAAAACGATAGCTGGTATAGACTTGCTGCGGATTATCCAATATCTCCTTACCATGAGCCTTTAATGTATCTGTAATGTAGGCTCTGAGTTCAGGAAGCTTTATCATATTCTCCAATGGAGCATCTGCACGCTCCACACTGGCAATATACTGGTAAGAAAGTCCCTCACCCAGCATAATCTCCATCATGATATAATAAGCATTATAGCTTTGTGCTTCTTCCAGAGAGCATAACTGTTCTTCATAGAAATGGATATTGAAAGCATTGATATCTTCCTGATAAGCAGCAGATACCTGCACCTGAGCCATATCTACATTCGCCCCATACATGCCGAAAGAGAAACTTGCATCCGTCCCCTGATTGAAAGGAAAAAAGTGCCATTTATCCTTGAATTGTGCAGGCATTTGCGACACAATGTAGGGATAGAGATAGAACAAATGTGTATTGCCCTCTACGGAGAATGTGAATTCATAGTCTCCACCCAGATTAAAATGCACATCCTCATCTATCAAATTCGTACCGGCGGTAACAAACTCAACAGCATCACCACCGTCAAGCTGCCCGCGGTTCTCAACAATCCGGGAGAGCTCCTCCTCGTTATCGGTAAACCACTTCCAAAAGTCCTTCACCCGCTTCCGAAAAGGCAGGTGACTGTTGCAACTACGGATGAACTCAATCGTATCTTCATCTTCCGGAGTCAGTTCGTCCGCCTTCTTAAAGCAAGCCAAAGCTTCCTTGTATCTGTCGAGAAAGTAAAGTGCATACCCTTTCCGAAAGTTCCAATTAGTATCTCCGGCTTCTTCCTCCTCGATGGAATCAAGTAACTCCAAAGCTTTTTCATATTCACCCAGGTTGTTATATGCACGTGCCAGCAAACCTGTAGCTTCAGAATCTCTTTCTTCAGGCGAAATCTGTCCTAACATATCAACAATTCTACCATGCTCGTCAGTTTCTGTCCAAGCATCAATTTGTTTCCTTAATGTTTCATCCATTGTTCATTGTGGTTTAATGATGTCCAAAGATATAAAAACTCAGTTTATCCACTCTATAAACTGCCATAAAAAATTACAATTGGATAATGGCTATTTTATAGAAACCATGACAAATTGCAAATTCTATTCTGTCAATTTGCTTTTCCAAAGAACTTTTATTTAGTATTTATTCAGGAAGATACCCAAAAGGTAGGATAAATGTCATTATATTCACAAGAGAAAGAGCAAGAAGTACAAGTCTTTTCTTTATATTTTGAAGACTGTTTTTCAAAAAAAACGGCTATGGAAAAAAGCATTTTCCATAGCCGGGTACATATAAAACAATACTTAATTATTTATAACCTGTATTCTGAGTGAACTCTGTTTTATTTTCAATTGCATCCAAAAATGTCTGCGGAAATGGACGTACCCAATGGTGTTCATCAACATTAGCCGCATTAGGATTACATTTCTTTATTCTTTTTACAAACTGCTCTTTACCAAAACGCTTTAAATCAAACCACCTCAGTTGTTCCCCTGCCAATTCTCTCGCACGTTCATCCAAAATAAAATCAATATCTTGAATCTGCGACAGGTTGACACACATATCCTCCTCATAACCGGCAACTGCACGGGTCATACGTAACTTATTCATATAATCCAAAGCATCAGATTTATCCGTTTGAGCCCCAGCTTCTGCTACAATCAGATACATTTCAGCGATACGAATCATAAAACCGTCCCGCGTACTTCTATCTTCATCTTTAGAAGCACGTGCAGGGTCTGCAAACTTACATAACTCTAAAGATTGCTTCATGTTTTTAGTAGAACCGTCTGCATTATAAATATCATTTCTGTCAAACAGCTGGTAACGGTTTTCCGCCCAGGCACGTTGCGCAGCAGTTGCTTCCCCTTTAATTATATAAATAGCCGTATCAGCCATTGCCGTGTACTTACCTTTTCCTTTCTCATTATTCATGATCCATAGATGGCGGAAACTGCCACCATAACGTTGATCTCTTTCCTCATCAAACAAGTCAATCAAATAACGGGTTGGCATGTAACGGTTAAACGGACGTCCATACTCTATGGAACGTGTCATACCCGGTTGATCATCATATTTCATGCAGAAAAGCAGATGCGCATTATTTCCTCCATTTCTGATAACCGGTTTATCATCCAATTCCGAATTATACAGCTGATTTGTTGAATAATCGACATACCATATTACTTCATTATTGGAATTTCCATCACTGTTCTTCATATCCCAGATAGAAGCAAAATCTTTAGCCAACTCAAAAGGACCATTGTCTATCACGTCCTTGGCCAAATTATAAGCCTGTTCATACATCTTTGCATCCTTCGTTACACTAGCCCGCGTTAACAGTAGTCTGGCTTTAAGTGCTTTGGCAGTCCATACCGTAACTCGACCACCGTCATTCTGCTGAGTAGATAATTTACTTGTAATAGCCCAGTCCAGATCACTAAACATATGCTGATAAATATCACTTACCGATGTTTTAACCGGATTCATTACGATACTACTTGAAGGCACATCTATGTAATAGGTATCTCCAAATGTTTCAGCCAATATCCAATAATAAAATGCACGCAGTACTCTGGCTTCCGCCTCACGCTTATTCAATGTTGTAGCCAATGTTTCATCTTTCGATGGGTTAGATACAGTTTCCGCATGATAGATTGCGGTGTTGCACCAGTTTATAGCTGCGTAGAATCGGTCAAAATAAAAGGTACATGCAGAATTGGTACCATCAAGCGACTGCGTATATGCCGCCATATTATTATCCACACATCCGGAAGCTGCTGCTATAATATCCGTTCCAGTTTCACTCAATCCAATGGCATCTTCTTTACCTGCCCAAAAGCGCAATGGGGTATAACATGCATTCACGATGGCATTCAACCCTTCTTCTGTATCATAATATCCCCCTTCGGAAGTTACATCACTATAATTGGTTTCATCTAAGAAACTATCACAACCACTTCCCAGAAACAGCATCAACGATGCTACTAATAATATACTTTTTTTCATAATGTTATTCCTTTAAATACTGAATCGTTTATCAAAAATCCAAATTGACACCAAACACAAGTTGCTTGGTCATAGGGAATGAAATACCTCCTCCACGTTCCGGATCATAATTCTCAATACTACTGAAAGTGAAGAAGTTTTTAGCTGTTGCATAAATGCGTACGCGGTCCAGTCCTATATTCTTCAGTGCTTTTGCTGGAAGATTATAAGCTAAAGTTATATCTCTGATTTTCACAAACGAGCCTTTTTCATATTTCAAGGTTGAAGAATATCTGGTTTTTCCGAATCCGTAAAAACGGTTAGGACGTGGAAAATCGTTTGTGGGATTTTCAGGAGTCCAGTAGTCTACATTCGAACTGTTTTCCAATCCGTCTGGTTTATATCCTCTATTAAATTCATAATCGATCCACTGACCTAAACGGCTGTAAATGAAAAACGAAAATTCAAAATCATGAATGGTAAAAGCATTATTGATACCAAAAGTCACTTTCGGACGTTTACTGTAAATAACACGGTCTTCGGGAGTAATTTCCCCGTCATCATTCGTATCCTGTATCTTTATGTCACCAGGAATCTGCCCGTTCTTAGCAGCTTCTTCCGCTTCATCTAATTGCCAGATACCAATTTTCTTATAATCGTAAAACACCTGAAACGCTTCACCCACAAACCACGAGTTAGCCTCATCTCTCAGTGCTCCCGATGCCAGTTCTTTTATTTTCTCTTTGTTATGAGAAAGCGTAAAATCTGTGGTCCAGGTAAAATTCTTCTTTTGTATATTTACTGAGTTTAGCGTTATATCAATACCAAAGTTTTCCGTCTTACCAATATTTTCCATCACATCAGAGTAACCATTAGTTGATGGGATCTTGCGATTCATAAGAACATTCCTCGTATATGATTTATAGATGTCCAGAGAACCTGACAGACGATTATTGAAGAGTCCGAAATCCACTCCCAAATCGAATACAGAAGTTGTTTCCCACGTCAGATTCTTATTCGACATAGTCTTAGGATACAGACCACTGGCCAGCTCATTATTGAATGAATAAGTAGAAGAGCCCAAAAGACCTATCGTTTGATAAGGATCAATGGCCGATTGACCGGATTCTCCCCAGCTTAAACGAAGTTTCAAGTTGGATAAATTATCAATGTTCTTCAGAAAAGCTTCTTCATTCATTCTCCACGCTAATGCTACAGATGGAAAATATCCCCACTTATGTCCACTGGCAAGTAGTGAAGAGCCGTCTGCACGTAAAGAAGCTGTAAGAATATAACGGTCCATAAACTTATAATTTACACGTCCGAAGAAAGAAGCCAAATTCTCTTCTTGTAAATAACTGTCAATCATAACTTCTTTGGTGTTTGATGCCAGATTATGATAGATATTGCCTCCATAAGTCTGCCCTTTACCTGAAGCCAATGTATATTCTTTACTCTTATAAATCGTACTGGTACCACCCATTATCTGAAAATCATGCTCTCCCAATATCTTCGAATAGGTCAGGATGTTTTCCCAGGTAATACCCGATTGAATAGTATGTTCTTTCAATGATTTACTGTCTTTGCCTTCTCCGTCCAAAGAGTTTGCCGAGCAATAATACCCTCTTCTTGAATTCTGAGCATCAACCCCTAATGTTGTTCTGAAAAGAAGATCTTTTGTGATATTCCAGTTCGCATACAAACTGCCAAAGAAACGGGTGCCTTTCGTGTTATCCTTTATTGCCCCCTCCACATCATCCACCAATGGATTGGTCTGAGAATTGTATCCCGGTGCCGGGAATCTTACCACTTCTCCATTTTCATCATAAGGTTTTGATAATGGAACAATCTTATTACACATATTCAACGGATCACGACGTGTGTTTTGATCCTTATAAGTATACGTAATGCTTGTACCTATCTTCAGGGTTTTCAGTAATTCATGATCCAATGCTACCCTGGCATTCAATCGTTTATAATTATCATTTTTGAAAAGCCCATTCTCACCTCTATATCCCAAGGAGATATTATGTTGTGTCTTGTCTGTACCTCCCGATATGGATAGTTCATAATTCTGATTGAAACCATTGCTCATCATTAAGTCACGATAATCAGTAGACACTCCTTCTCTAACATATTCCAATTCCTGCGCCACTGTAAAGACCTGATCATCCGGTAAATATTCATTAGTTGTCTGGTCACGGTATGCTTCACGTTTTAACTGTGCATATTCAGCTCCATTCATGATAGATGGATAAGAAGAAATCATATTAACAGAAGCAAAAGCATTCAGAGAAACTTTTGATTTTCCTGTTTTTCCTTTCTTAGTAGTCACGATAATAATACCATTTGCACCACGTGTTCCGTAAATGGCGGTTGAAGATGCATCTTTTAAGACTTCAATAGATTCGATATCCGAAGGGTTAATATCCAGAGTCGTACCATAATCTACTCCATCCACCAATATCAAAGGTTTATTGCTGGCTTTTAATGATCTCTCTCCACGAATAGTGAAACTCAGCTCAGCTCCTGCCTTACCTGAAGAAGAAGTCAGGTCCAATCCTGCAACCTTTCCCTGTAAAGCTTCCAAAGCATTGGTTGTCGGTATAGCTGTGATATCCCGTGACTTTACGGAAGACACAGCACCCGACAAGTCCCTCTTTTTCTGTACACCATAGCCTACAACAACAACTTCATCCAAAGCCTGTGCATCTTCTTTCAAGGTAATAGTAAATGAAGTCTGTTTTCCAACCGGTATAGACTGAGTCAGATAACCGATGTAAGAGACAATTAAAACATCTTTCTCCTTCACATTCGGAATTGCAAATTTACCATCCA
This sequence comes from Bacteroides sp. 14(A), assembly GCF_000526555.1. Lineage (NCBI taxonomy): Bacteria > Pseudomonadati > Bacteroidota > Bacteroidia > Bacteroidales > Bacteroidaceae > Bacteroides > Bacteroides sp. 14(A). Next base: position 686,665 of record NZ_JAGH01000002.1, read on the forward strand.
AATCCGTAATAGAACCGTTACCGGTTCCTTGCACAGATACATTGACTCCAATCACCGGCTCTCCGGTAACATCTTTCACAATACCGGAAACTTGATGTGTCTGAGCCAGAGACAACAAGCAAAGCATGCTAAACATCAAAGACATACATGCCCTTCGAATAAATACATTCTGATTCATAAAAAAGTGCTTTTAAAATTAGTAAATAAGGTATTTGTTTTTCTATTCATATGAAAAGCTGAAGGTAGCAGGAGTATCTGCTTTTAACACTATTTCCTGCATTTCCGCTTCCCGCAATTGAATTTTTACGTTCTGATCTATTTTAGATAATAAAGTGACTTTCACTTCCTTTTCATTCCATGACAGCTCTTGCACTATAATTCCACCTCTCAAGGCTACTCCGTTTATATGCCCACTGCGCCATTGCTGAGGCTTACATGGTAAAAGGGATATCAGACCCGGTTCCGAGTAAACCAACATTTTCATCACTAAAGACGGGTATCCTCCGCAGATGTCCAGATTGAATGTTTTTTTAGGATCGTGGGTTGAAACCATATTATTATTCCAATAACTGTTTCCCAACCAGGTCAGCATATCATAAGCCGTCTCGGATTCACCTAAAGCACACGCAGAGAAAGCCAGTTGAATCATACCGAACGCCATGATTCCGCCATTGTCTTGCCGGCGTATTTCCATCCTACGATTAACGGCCCGCTTACATCCTTCTAGCAAATCCTTATCTTTCATAATAAGGGGATCATGAAAATCATACAGTCCGAATAAGTGAGAAGCGTGGCGATGTTTATGATTGTCCTGCAAGTCCTTCCACATCCATTCTCTGATTTCTCCATTCTCATTCAGCATATAAGAAGGCATTTTGGCCTGCATAGACTCCCATACCGGAATTTTATCCTGATTGACACCCAAAACCTGACTGGCTTCTATAACTGAGCGCAACAAAGCATTAGCTGCCATCACATCCATCGTGGCATTTATACAAGCCTGGCTGGGATGATTTGCCGGATGATTTTCAGGAGAATATGAAGGATTAAAAACATACTTCCCATCAGCCCCTTCTTTCAGAAAGTCTTCATAAAACAAGGCGGCCTGTTCCATGAATGGAAGTGCCCGTTTCTGCAAAAACTCTTTGTCCAGGGTATACATATAATAGTCATAATAGAAGAGTGAGTACCATGCCGCTCCGGTCACCCAGAAAGTCATCGGCCAGGTAGCATCAAAATGATTATTTAAGCCATGTGAACTAAAACGTGACGGAACATGAATACCACGGCAGTTATAAAGCTCACGTGCATTCACCTTAAAATCTTCCATATATGCTTCCAGCCTGTCAAACAGTGGCAACATCAGCTCCGGAGTATTAGCCTGCAAATAATGGGAAATGACAACCGGCAGATTTCCATTAGTCGTATAGTCACCGGACCAGGGAGGAGTCATAGTAGCTCCCCAGATACCTTGAAGATTAGGAGGATTGATGCCTGTGGCACAAATAACATTATAACGTGCAGCATCGAAAATCTTCTCTATTAAAGCCGGACTGGAACCACCTGCTTCCAATAATTCTTCGGAAGATTTCATACGGTCTTCTTTAGAGGCACCCAAATCAATCGATACACGCTCAAATAATTCTTTATGGATTTTCTTATGCGCATCCAGTAATTCCGCATAATTAGTAGGATATAAACTGAGGTCTTTCATCATATCAGGTACTTTCGATATTTCCATATTGTCAGAAGGTTCAACACGAGCTAATATCAGCACATCCGTAGCACCATTTATGACTATTTGATCCGAGTTCATCTCTATATCACCGTCCATGTTCACGACTTTCACTACCCCTTCGTATCCCTTAAAGCTTTTTCTGGATTCAAATTCCCAAGGCCTTTCGTACCATGCTTTAAAATAAAGTCCGTTTTCCATTACACCGGATTCAACTTTATCAATGCAGTTCTTCTCACTTAATGTAAATTTCTTCTTACGTCCTGCATCATGCCTCATTATCTGTGAAAGATTCAATGTTGTATGGATAGAGCCTTTTTTTGAAGATAACCGTAGGGCAACCACATTGTCCGCTCTGGAAATAAATAGTTTACGCGAATAGATTCCATTATTATCCTCCCATTTAACCTCTACTTCGCCCGTAGTAAAATCCACAGTCCTATTATACTTCTTTACAGAAGAAGTATCACTTGAAATGTTGAATTGAAATGCCGGAACGAAAAGGTCTGTTGCGTGTTTACCTTGGTATCCCTCGGAATTAGCTAAGTCTACAATAAACTTAGAAGCCTCCGTATATTTACCATCCAGCATCATTTGCTGAATCTTCTCCAGGTTCTTTCCCTGGCTGACAGGCTTTCTCGGAGAATGAATAGGCAAATAAAGCAAAGCATGGTTAAGAACAATAGATTCCCTGTATGGGTCTCCCATTACCATAGCTCCCATCACACCGTTTCCGGTAACCAACGATTCTTCCCAAATATTAGCCGGACGATTGCTATGAAATCCCCGTTCCGGAACATTACCAACATCATTGATTTCTGTTTTACAGCTTAAAAAAGAAAAAACAGCTACACAGCAAAGAAAAAATATTCTCATAGTACTTTCATTTAAAATATTGTTATAAAAAAAATGCCCACTAAGCTCGTATTGCTTTGTGGGCAAAGGTAGCGCAGGTGGAACAGACGCCTGTGCATTATTTATGTGATTCTGTGCACTATTTATTTTAGTTCTTTATCTTATATTCACTCGGAGTACAATTTTTCAACTCTTTGAATACCCGACTAAAATATTGAGAAGAAGAGAAACCACTCATGTATGCTATTTGGGATATATTGTAATTTCCTGTTTCCAATAATTGTATAGCTCTCTTTATTCTCATATCTTTTACAAGCTCAATGGGAGATACCCCCAAAATAGATTTTACCTTCTTATAGAAAACAGAACGTCCAATATTCATACTATCAGCCAAGTCTTCAATTTTGAAATCAGAATCTTGCAGCCTTTCTTCCACAGCCTGAATGATTTTATGAATGAATTCTTCATCATAAGAAGTTATTTGCGGTACCGACGGAGATAAGTTCTCCAAAGCATCACCTTGAATAGCAACAGGCTCTTTACCGGCAACAGGTAATACTTCTTTCATAAAATGTTCACGCAATATGCTGCGTTGCTTTAATAATGAGGAGATGCGCGCACGTAAATACCCAGAACTGAATGGCTTTGTTATATAATCATCCGCCCCATATTCCAGCCCCTTTATACGGTCATCCAACGTAGCTTTCGCTGATAACAAAACAAAAGGAATATGGCTTACATTATAGTCCTTCTTTACTTCTTCCAGTAATTCTATACCATCCAGACAAGGCATCATAATATCACTGATAACCAAATCCGGAATTTTCAACTTGATTTTCTCCAGCCCTGTTTTCCCATTTTCTGCTTCAATCACATGATAATCTTTCCGAAGTATATTCACCATAAAATGTCTCAGTTCCTCATTATCTTCCACTACTAAAACCGATATCCCTTCTGCTTCTTCATTATTTTGCGTTATGCCGGAATCCATCGGCATTGAAGATTCGGAATCACTTAAAATGAACTCGACATTTTTATCGGACTCAAAAATCTCATGTTCTCCCGGCAGGGAAATAGAGAAAGTACTTCCATACCCCAGTTTACTATCTACCGTAATCGTCCCATGCAGCATATCAACCCATTCTTTTACCAAAGAAAGCCCGATACCGCTTGATAAGTTAGCGTCTGTCTGTCCCAAGGTCTCGAAACGTTTAAATAACATATCTATTTTATGCAATTCAATTCCATTTCCCTCATCTTTAACCTTAATGAGCAGGTTCTTTTCTTTAAATTCAAGAATTAAATCAATATTCTTCCCATCCGGAGTATATTTAAAGGCATTTGACAGTAGATTAAACAATATTTTTTCCAGTTTATCTATATCTGTGTAAAGAGTATAATTATCATAAGAACAAACAAAATGGAAACCGATATTCCGCTGATGAGCCAAGCCCGTAAAGTTATCATAGATTTTTTTAGACAGTGTTACGACGTCCGCCTGCTCAATATACAACTTCATTTTGTTGTTCTGTATCTTCCTGAAATCAAGCAATTGATTAATAAGACGCAACATACGATCAGTGTTCTTCTTTGCAAGCTGTATGTTTTCCTGTCCCTCCTCACTTAATTCCTCCCGATTAATAATCTCTTCTATAGGGCTTGCAATTAAAGTTAGAGGAGTGCGTAATTCATGAGATATGTCAGTAAAGAAACGAAGTTTCAAGTTGGTAAGTTGCTGTTCAAAGTCCACTTTCCGTCTCAAATTAAATATGTAAGCAAAAGTAGCCGAGATAGCCAGAATTACCACTACTATTAACACTATATATAACAGCCATGCCCAGCCTGTCTCCCAGAAGATAGGTTTCACATAAATAGCCAGCTGTGCCGTATTTTCCACCCAAAGCCCATCTCCATTCGTTGATTTCACTTCTAAAATAAAGTCTCCCGCCGGCAGATTCACCAAACTTGCCGTACGGCTATTTCCTATATAGTTCCATTCTTCATCTATATTTTTCAGCCGATAAGCATATTGCAAATGCCCCGAACCTGTAAAATCCAAAGCAGCAAAAGTAATTGAGACATTACGCTCATCCTTTTCCAGCGTTAATTCCCGATTGGTAACAGGAGAAGATCTTTCCTGTTTATAATTCTTTCGGGTTCTCACATCTGTGAAAACAATATGTGGAGCAAACTGGCTTTTTTTAAGTTTATCCAAATTTAAGTATAAAACTTCCCTATTCAAGGCTACATACATACCATTGTTTTTATCCCTGATGAATGGTATTTCGGACACGGCCAGGTGAGAATGGAAATAAAAGCGATCATAAGTATCTATAGTATTCTCAACCGGATTATATTTACAGATATGATTCTCAAAATTAATCCACAACTCATTATCCTTTCCTTCTAAAATTGCATAAGCCAGATCGGAAGGCAAGCCGTTTAATTTATTCAAATGAATAAATTCTATATGATCACATAGAAGATCTTTAGAGCTAACCAGATTTAGTCCACTGCTATGAGTAACCACATAAATATCTCCTTTGCGACTTTCAAATACATATACTACATCATTATTACTAAGACTATTGGCACGTTTTGTTTCGCATTGATTCAGATTAAACTGTATTTTTTCCCATTGATCCGCATTTGTAGAAAAAGTCAGCAGCCCATCAGTGGTTCCTGCCAGCATAATTCCTGCTGAAGTACAAAGCAGACTTCGCACCCTTAGATATTTGTTCTTGGGATAGAGTTCCAGCCCATTTTGGTAATGCGTAAATTTCAGATTGGGAAAGCTCCCCTCCACTACATTCAGTCCTCCCCCATACGTTCCAACCCAAATATTTCCTTTTGTATCCTGACAAATAGAGAAAATAGCATCAGAACTCAATGAATTTTTATCTTTCTCATTATGCTTGAAATGATAAATCCGGAACTTTCCCGCTTCCGGAACTGCTACATAGATTCCTCCTGTCCTGCTCCCCATCCATATCCTGTGCTGCTCATCCTCAAAAAAGCAATAGATATCCGCACCAAAAACAAGTTGCTTGTCTTTTACCAAATGCCCGTCCCGGCTAAGATTACCGCAATAATCATGATTATCATTGTAGATTTCTATTCTTTCACTTTTATCAGCCACCCATATTCTCTGTTTGGAATCAACAAACAGCCCGCGTATCTTATCATTGTGCCCTGTAGAGAAATAGCTGTAACTTTCATTTAAGAAGGTCAGCTGATCAACACCGGAATCACAGCTTAACCATATATTTTGCTGATTATCTATCAGAAATTTCCTCCCGGTTGCATGATAATATGTATGTTCTCCATTTATGTACGTATAGCCTTGCTCAAAAACATTTGTTATAGGATTGTAAAATGAAAATTCGCCATTTGGAGCCAATATCCATATACGTCCGTAATTATCCTCATGGATAAAAATATTCGCTTTTTCCTTTTGGCTCAAAGGATAATTTATAAAGCTAATGCTTTTCTGCTTTAAATCACACCGGATAACATTTTCCTTTCCGTTAATCATCCACAGTATGCCATTGTTTGAAAGTAAATGATAAGATGGTTGTATATCAGGATGATTCTCATTCACCAAAATACTTTCTGCATGGTTGTTTTGAGTATCGTAGATGATTATACCCCGATTAGTCATAATACCCATTTTCGCATTGGGTAGTTCCAACAAGTCTATGATACCGTAATCAGTTTCTTTTATAGATACCTCTTTTATTCCTTCTTCCGGTGTATACGTCACCAGTTCTCCATCCGGAGAAGACATATAAAGGATATGATCGATACATATTGCATTATTAAAATTCCGGCTGTCCGATAATTCCCGTTTTCCATAGACAAAGCATCCCTTATCAGTCAATACCCATTCATTATCATGAGCATCACGTACGACTGAATAAACACGGTTACCATGTTGCGGAACAGAACCGGAAGGAAGGAACATAACCCCTTTATCTTTTTTATACAGGGCTTCATCAATACGCCACAAATTACCGTCAGAAGCTATTATCCATATGATCCCATTTGTCAATGGAATCATTTTCTCTACCAACTTGCATTCCTCTATCTGTGGATGATAGACAAAAATATCATTGAATTTTTCCTGACGCACATCAAATAGATAAACTTTATCATCGTATGTATGACACCACAAAGCATCATCGACTCCTTTGACAATGCTTACTAATCTATTGTATTTTAGTTTAGTATCATCTGTAGGATACGACTTATAATTCTTAAAAGTATATCCGTCAAACTTTTCCAGTCCATTCCATGTAGCCAACCAAATATACCCATCATTATCCTGAAGCATATCCTGCACAATATTTTGTGACAAGCCATCTTCTATTGAATAATGTCGTACGTTGATCATCTCTTGTGCAGACAGTACAGGAAGCAGATGACACCATATTATGGTCAGTAATAATTTTACTTTTGTATTCATCATAGCATAAGATAAGAAAGATTAATCCGGGGCAAATTTATTCCTTTTTCGGAAATTACAGATGAAAATCTGTAATAAAGCATTCCGACTACCCAATTTGAAGAAACAAACTTATTTCTATCCCCCAACAACAAAAGAGCCGGATACCAGAGAAATACATTCTCCGTATCCGGCCCCCGATAGTGTTTATATACTTATTTTGTACTTGCCAACATCAAAGCCGCATTGCTATCGTTCAGTTCGTAAACAGTCTTTTCAATATTGCTGTCGTAAGCATTGCTCTTGGAATTCCAGCGGGCATAGCTAAGTTCAACTTCATTGTTTACATAAGAAACATTCATCTTGAAGTAAGGAACCCAAGCCTCTTGTGTACTATCCCATTTGGAGGCTTCTTTGCTGGTTACACGATTTTCGTTATCGTAAATATAGGTGTAACGGAGGTGGCGATACAGATGTCCGTCTTCATTCTTAAAGATAGTCTTAGCGGTCATCAACTCGCCGGCCATCTCTTCATTCTTCACATACTGAGTAGGATTACTTGCACTTGCAGAGAAATTCATTACACTTGCCATTACTACTGCCAACATTACAACTGCTTTAGAAATTAAGTTCGTTTTCATAATCGTTATTTTTTATTGTTATTACTTCTTGGTTCTGAAAGGAAGTCTTTGTTAACCGCCTTCGACTATATATAGTCAATTGGCGTGCCAAAACAATAAACAGCTGATTATCAGAGTTCATACAAAATAGTCCAGTGTTCATTAACGGACAAGTGTCCGCACAAAAGCGGACAAAGTAGAAATAAAGAAATATAGAGTAATGTACATAATGCTTTTAATCCTTACTAAGTCTTACGGCACAAATAAATGTCTTTACGTAAAAACACTTTTATACACCTCACTCTATCCGGACTATACCCGGGATGCACTTGCTCCGTACCTTCTCCACTCACAGGTACCTCTGACCGAAGAAAGTACGGCCTTGGTACGGAGCAAGTGCATTCCGGGTGTAACGGAGACAGGTCATAATACAATAAAGAAGATCAAAGAGTTATCTACGCAAATTGACGCAAATGAACGCAAAAATCACAGGAAGCGGGTTGAAGAGATTTATTTTCCATATATTTGCGCAGTGACAGAAACAAGTAATTAAAAACACGATATCATGGGAATTATCAACCAGGGCATTCTCGGAGGTTTCTCCGGTAAAGTGGGACCGATAGTAGGGTTCCGCTGGAAATCAAACTACTATATACGTGCACGGGCCGCCAAAGTCAGCAATCCGCGCACACCGAAACAACAGGAACAACGCGGTAAATTCGCCACGGCATTCAGCTTCCTGAAAGCTATAAAACCTTTCATACGTATTGGCTACAAGGAATTTACACAGGATAAATCCGCATTCAACTCCGCTATGTCCTACACACTGAAAAGAGCCGTGACTGGCAGTGGAAAAGAAATCAAAATAGACTTTGACCGGGCATTGGTTTCTATGGGAACCCTGATGCCGGTATTTGAAGGGGCAGCCACCGTCAGCAATCATCAAATGACTTTCAACTGGAAAGATAATAGTGGTATGGGGAATGCAGAGAGAACAGATATTGCGATGGTACTGGTATATAACAAAGACAGGGAAGCGGCTGTCTATGATACAGAAGCAGCCCTGCGCTCTGACTGTCATGCCGGACTACAGCTCCCGGAAGACTGGCAGGATGATGAGTTAGTCGCCTATCTCAGCTTTTGCAGTACTGACGGGAACTGTGTAGCCAATAGCATCTGTCTACCAATATCAGTAATAGAAATACCGGAAGAAGAGATAGACGTACAAACGGAATCCATTGATACAACGCACAAAAGAATATTACCTGATAAAAGAACAGTACACCAATCACGCATAACAGTACATTCGCTATCCGCTCCACCTAATGAAATTCGGACTTACAGATGCGAGACTTAACCCGCTATCACCACAATCCAATAACGAAAAAACCGGATGCCAGAGAAATAAATTCTCCGTATCCGGCTTTCAGTGGTGCCTATATCTTTATTTAGTGCTTGCCAGCATCAAAGTTGCGTCAGCATCGTTCAGTTCGTAAAAGCTCTTTTGAATATTGCTATCGTAAGCGTTACTCTTGGAGTTCCAACGGGCATAACTAAGTTCAACTTCACTATTGGTATAAGAAACATCCATCTTGAAATAAGGAACCCAGGCTTCTTTTGAACTGTCCCACTTAGCGGCTTCTTTGCTGGTCACACGATTTTCTGTATCGTAAGTATAAGTGTAACGGAGGTGGCGGAACAAGTGACCGTCTTCATTCTTAAAGATAGTCTTAGCGGTCATCAACTTGCCGGTCATCTCTTCGTTCTTTACGTACTGGGTAGGATTACTTGCACTTGCAGAGAAATTCATTACACTGGCCATTACTACTGCTAACATTACAACTGCTTTAGAAATTAAGTTCGTTTTCATAATCGTTATTTTTTTATTGTTATTACTCTTGATTTTCGAGAGGAAGTTTTTGTCAACCGCCTTCGACTATATATAGTCAATTGGCGTGCCAAAACAGTAAATCACTGATTATCAACAAATATTCAAATTTAAACGATGTTCATTTCCGGACAAGTGTCCGCATAAAAGCGGACGATAGGTATGGAAATAATAAAAAAGCAAATGCAAATGAATCATGAATACTTATTCTATACCTTAGTGGGTATAATCAAGATATAAAGACAAACTATTTATACCCGATATGGTATAAACAAGAAGATAATTATTATATTTGTACCCAAACGGGTATAATATGAAATATATGGCTTTAGCAAAATACGTAAAAGAGATGCGTAAGCAGCATGAACTTACACAAGTTGATTTATCAGAAAAGTCCGGTGTAGGGCTCCGCTTTATCCGCGAATTAGAGCAAGGTAAACAGACTTTAAGATTGGATAAAGTCAATCAAGTATTGAATCTTTTTGGAATGGAAGTAGGTGCCGTTCCAATGCCTAAAAATACAGAATTATGAAGCGAGCATCAGTCTATCTGCACGATTATAAGGCAGGAACATTGACAGAAGATGAAAACGGATATACATTTTTGTATGATAAAGATTTTCTGGAATCTGTTCACGCGGAAGCAATCAGTCTGACTATGCCGCTAACCGATAAACCTTATCAGGATAAAGTTCTATTTCCTTTTTTTGACGGATTAATCCCCGAAGGCTGGTTACTGAATATAGCGGAAAAAAGCTGGAAAATTAATCAACGGGACAGAATGTCTCTATTACTTGCATGTTGTAGAGATTGTATTGGCGCAGTAAGTATCATACCTAATCAAACCGAGGAATAATATGGGAAAATGTTTGTATTGCTATAAAAAATTAAGAGAAGGAGACCGCGATTTCCATCCGGCTTGCTCTCAAAAAATATTTGGTACGAAAGTACCTCCTATCCTCCCATACGTCAGGAATCAATTAGCCGACTTAGCGGAACAGGTGATCCGAAGCCAAACCACATTAACAGGAGTACAGGCAAAGTTATCTTTAGACATTCACAAAGGAGAAAGGAACGAACCGGAACGTTTTACAATCGTCGGTCTCTGGGGACGATACATACTGAAACCACAAACTGATTTATATCCTTACCTTCCGGAATTGGAAGATCTTACTATGCATTTGGCTGAAATAGTCAGAATCAAAGTAGTGCCACACTCTTTGATACGGTTTCAGGATGGCGAACTTTGTTACATAACACGACGCATTGACAGACGTGAAAACGGGACGAAGCTCCCTATGGAAGACATGTGCCAATTAGCCGAACGATTAACTGAATACAAGTATAAAGGTTCTTATGAACAGATAGCAAAACTGATACAGAAATATTCCTCCACCCCAAAATTAGACCTCATCAACTTTTGGGAACAAGTGATATTTTCATGGATTACAGGGAATGCTGACATGCACCTGAAGAACTTTTCTTTATATAGCCAGAGTAAAGGAAACTATGTTTTAACTCCGGCTTATGATATGCTTTCTACAGTATTAGTTATGCCTGAAGACACGGAAGAACTGGCACTGACCTTGAATGGAAAGAAAAGTAAAATAAAAAAGAAGGATTTTATTATAGCTATTACCGCTTCGGGAATTGAAGATAAAATCATAGACAATCTATTTAAAAAATTCGCGAAAGCCGAACAAAGCTGGTCAGATTTTATAAGACAATCTTTATTACCGGAAACGATGCAAAAACAATACATCAACGTCATAAATAGTAAACTAGGCATAATAAAATAAGGGAGATCCGTTCAAGTCTCCCTCATCCTGTATGCGATTGATATAGTTATTTAGTGCTTGCCAGCATCAAAGTTGCGTCAGCATCGTTCAGTTCGTAAAAGCTCTTTTGAATATTGCTATCGTAAGCGTTACTTTTGGAGTTCCAACGGGCATAACTAAGTTCAACTTCACTATTGGTATAAGAAACATCCATCTTGAAATAAGGAACCCAAGCCTCTTGTGAGCTGTCCCATTTGGAGGCTTCTTTACTGGTCACACGATTTTCGTTATCATAAGTGTAAGTATAACGGAGGTGGCGGAACAAGTGACCGTCTTCATTCTTAAAGATAGTCTTAGCAGTTATCAGCTCGCCGGTCATCTCTTCATTCTTTACGTACTGGGTAGGATTACTTGCACTTGCAGAGAAATTCATTACACTGGCCATTACTACTGCTAACATTACAACTGCTTTAGAAATTAAGTTCGTTTTCATAATCGTTATTTTTTTATCGTTATTACTTTTGATTTTCGAGAGGAAGTTTTTGTCAACCGCCTTCGACTATATATAGTCAATTGGCGTGCCAAAACAGTAAATCACTGATTATCAACAAATATTCAAATTTAAGCGATGTTCATTTCCGGACAAGTGTCCGCATAAAAGCGGACAAACCAAGAATAAAGTACACTTTTCCCTTCAAGTTAAAACTTCGGTAAATGGATGTTATTGCATTTTTTCCAGTTATAATACTTGTTAATTTCAAGGAATTCGATATAAGAGAAAATCATTCATGCCGAATGTTTTATAACTTTGTTTTCAAATCAGCTCTACTTATATTAGCTAAACATGAAAAACAGAAAAACACTCTTACTTATACTACTTTGTACTTCTCTTCACGTTTATTCCTTCTCTTACCGTTATATAAATACAGAAAACGGGTTGAGTAGCAACCGTGTATTCCAGATTGAGAAAGACACTACCGGATTCATGTGGTTTGTGACCTACATGGGCATTAACCGTTATGACGGATCAGAGATACGCAACTACAAACTCAGTATTCAGGACACCATCGAAGAAATCTATTTCCCTTCCACAAAGATGGTGAAAGACCGGGATGGTGGCATTTGGATTGTACTCTATACCGGAAAAGTTTTTAGATATAACAAAAACATAGATGATTTTGAGTGTATGCTGGACATCCGAAAAGACCTGCATTCCGACAGTCACATTATCTCTTCCGTGTTCTTCGATGAAGCTAACCGACTATGGATATGTTCGAATATGGGATTGTACACTTATACCCCCCGCCAAGAACTCCGGTTCGTACGCGTTTTTAAAGATAAAAACACATATGTTGTAACCCAACAAAACAGCCATACCTATTATGTAGCTTCTAATGAAGGTATCTATAAGATAAAGGAAAAAATGCCCGACGATTATACAATCATCGAAAAGAACGCCCTGCCCGAATCTTCCGGGCCGGTAACAACCATGCTATGTCATGAAGAGTACCTCTACATCGGTACCGAGTCCAAAAGTGTCTTCATGTTTGATTCTAAACGCAACCTGCGCATATCATTGAACCCAATCATTCCCAATGTCCCCATCCGGGCTATAAAACGTTTGGCAGACCATCATATTCTGGTTGGTACTGATGGATCCGGTGTTTATGTGGTGGATACTCAAACCCACAAGCTGGTCAGTTCCTATGTGGCCGACGATGATGTGAAAGACGGTCTAAGAGGAAATACCGTTTATGATATCTACGTGGATAATGCCGGTTGCCTCTGGATAGCCACCTATACTAACGGAATTACCATTATTGACCCGTTTTCGCCGGAAATCATACGTACACGTCACGAATACCGAGAACCCAATTCGCTAATCAACAATCATGTGAATGTTATTTTCGAAGATTCCGACGGCGATCTGTGGTATGGAACCAATAACGGAATCAGTGTTTATGACACCCGGAAACAAAGATGGAAACATTTCCTCGACAATCAGGAGAATAAAGCTGTTATTCTATGTTTCTGTGAAGACAAAGATGGCAATATCTGGACGGGAGGATACGGCGTAGGCGCATTCCGCATAGATAAACAAAGTGGTAAGATACACTCCCTCTTGCATCAAAAAGGAGCCAATGCGTCCGGGATATTTGATGCCTATCACATCTATGCCATGTATGCCGATGATGAGAACCTATGGTTAGGCAGCCTCGACAAAAGTATGATCCAATATAATCTCCGCACCAAATCTTTCAATTATCACAGCATCGAAGCTATAGGCGATATAAAACCTCTCAATGACAGTATTCTGCTTTGCGGTACAGCCAATAGCCTGGCAGTATTTAATAAGAACACCCACCACTATAAAGAATACCTCCATATCGGTCAGCGCATACAGAATCGTGCAATCCGTAATATTGCTCCTGTTTCCAATAAAGAAATCTGGATGAGTACAGAAGGGAACGGAATCATTTGCTACAATCTTGAGTCCGAAACCTCCACCTCTTATACTGAAAAAGAAGGGCTCAAATCAAACTACATTCATAGTATGAAGCTCGATGACTGGAACCGCCTTTGGTTTACTACAAACAAGGGAATATCTTATATAGATCTCAAAACAAGAAAAGTGGTAAGTATTGGCGAATATATCGGTTTGAACAACCTCGAATACAGCTACCACATCGCCTGTAAGCGTAAAAATGGTAATCTGGTATTTGGAACAACAGATGGCGCCGTTGAGTTCTCCGCCCAGCAAGAAACCGATATTCAACTGGAATCCAAGCTGATTATCACCGATTTCAAGTTATTCTACAACTCAGTAAAGGCAAAAAGTGAAGGTTCACCGCTGAAACAGGCCATCAACGAAACCTCCGCCTTTTCGCTGGCCTACGACCAGAACTCTTTCTCCTTTGCCTTTTCTTCCGTTAATTTCCACCATCAGCACCTGATTTCTTATGTCTATAAACTCGAAGGTTTTGATAATGAATGGTATGCTGCACCCGAAAATAATATCATCAGCTATACCAATATCAATCCCGGAAAATACACATTCAGACTCAGAGCATTAAACAAAGACAATAAGGAAATCATTGACGAAAGGGAGTTGGACATTGAAGTTGCCCGACCTTACTGGGAGTCGGGTTGGGCCTGGGCAGTTTATCTGCTTCTGTTTGCAATATTGCTGCGGTTCATTATTCAGTATGCCAAAAACAAGATGGACAAACGGTATTCAAAAGAAAAGATACGTTTCTTTGTTAATGTAGCCCATGACATTCGTACTCCGGTGTCTCTAATCAAAGGTCCTCTAAATGACCTCGGAGAGAGTGAGGCACTAACTGAAAAAGGCAAAACCTCTCTTTATATTGCCGTAAAGAATACTGAAAAACTGTTTCAGATGGTTTCCCAATTACTTGATTTCGAAAAGGCAGATCTTTCGGCATTGCGACTCATTGTGAGCCCTAATGAGCTGGCGGAATACATACAGGAAAAAATATCTTTCTTTAATGTCGAAGCTAAGCACAAGCAAATCTATCTGACATACGATATCGGTTTCGACTCGCTTAGCGTATGGTTTGATCGCGAGAAGATGGATAAAATAGTTAATAACATCCTCTCCAATGCCATCAAATACACGAAAGAAGGCGGACAAGTCCACATCAAGGTCTGTCAGGATGATAAAAACTGGTCTCTTATCGTGTCGGACACCGGCATTGGTATTCCGGCATCCGAACAAAAACATCTATTCAAGAGTTTTTTCCGGGCTAAAAATGCCATCAACTCAAAAGAAACAGGTAGCGGTATCGGGCTGTTACTGACTAAAAAGTTAGTGAAACTGCATAAAGGAGAAATATCCTTCAGTAGTAAAGAAGGTATAGGAACAGAATTTAGACTGACTTTTCCAAAAGGAGACCAGTATTTTATGCGCGGCAACAAACTAACCGAATATCAGGGGAGCGATTATCCAAAAGTCCAAGTCATCCCCCGCGAAGCGGAGCAACAAGAAAAACAGTCACAGAAAGTCACTATTCTTGTAGCCGAAGACAATGATGATATGCGCCTGTTCCTCAAAAACAGTCTTTCAACAGACTATCATGTGGTGGAAGCCTCCAATGGCGAAGAAGCTATGAATATGGCCCTACAGTTGAACCCCGATATCATTGTATGTGATATCATGATGCCTGTTCTCAACGGAGATGCCGTATGTAGCCGCATTAAAACTTCAGTAGAAACAAGCCATATTCCTTTCATTCTTCTCACAGCTTTGGCAGATAAAGAAGATATTATCAAAGGACTGGACTGTGGTGCAGATGATTATATCACCAAACCTTTCGACATATCCATCCTAAAGGCCCGGATACGTAACCTACTCGCCAACAGGAAGAAGATAAGAGAAGCATTACTTTCTGACAATCCACCTGCTCAGGATGTAACATACACCAATACGTTAGACCGCGAGTTTATGGAGAAAATTCTTGCATTGATTGATGAATGTATGGAAGATCCCGAATTTTCTATCAACAATCTCTGCGCTAAACTCGGAATGAGCCGTTCCTCACTGTATAATAAACTTAAAGCTCTGACAGATCAGGCACCGAATGATTTCATACGTATCATCCGCCTGAAAAAAGCTGCGGAGCTTTTGCGCAGCAGGAGATACAATATTTCGGAAGTAGCTGCCATGACCGGTTTCCCCGACTCCAGTTATTTCAGTACAGCTTTCAAAAGGCAGTATGGAATGAGTCCGCGCAAATACTTGTCCGAAGACCCCGGTTAAAAGACGTATCCGGATAAGTATTACAACATATTCCCGCTTTCTATAGAATTCAGCTTTCTCTTTCAGACTTATCTGAAAGGTTCGAAGTTCAGTTTCTGTGTGAATCCAACACGGAAAGGCGTTCTACCCCTATTCCTTTCCTTTTTTGATAACTGATAAAATACTTTTGATAACTGATAAAAATCTCCCCTTAACAGGAAACAAAAGTATTTTAATAACTGGAAAAAGCCATTTCCGCTTACTATGCGTAATCTTGCAGGCAGAAAACCTTCGCACTGATTTTAATCTTATAAATAGAAAACATATGAAAACAGTTACCTTACTAATTACTCTCTTTTTATGTATACCTTGCATGGCTCAGCCAGGCAAAAAAGTAAAAGAAAAAAGAACCTATAACAATCCGGTTATTGACTACAGTCTGCCCGATCCAACAATCATCAAGGCTGACGACGGCTACTTTTATCTTTATGCTACTGAAGATATACGCAACCTGCCCATACACCGCTCCGCCAACCTCGTTGACTGGGAGTTTGTAGGCACAGCCTTTACGGACAGTACTCGTCCCACTTTCCAGCAATTGATTTGGGCACCGGATATCCGTAAAATAGGCGATAAATATGTGCTCTACTACGCCAACTCTTCCTGGGGTGAAGAACACACAAATGGTATTGGCGTAGCGTGGTCTTTACGCCCCGAGGGTCCTTTCACCGACGCAGGAAAGTTATTTCTCAGCGATGAAATTGAGGTTATGAATTCCATTGACGCATTTTATATGGAAGAAAATGGCCGAAAATACCTCTTCTGGGGTAGTTGGCACGGACTGTGGGGAGTGGAACTGGCCGATGATGGTCTTGCCCTCCAACCCAATACGCCCAAAATTCCTATAGCCGGAAATGGCTACGAAGCCGGACTACTGCATAAACACGGTGATTACTATTACCTCTTTGCCTCTACAGGTTCCTGTTGCGAAGGATTGAAGAGCACTTATACCACTGTTGTAGGCAGATCGAAGAATCTGTTTGGCCCTTATGTCAATAGAAAAGGCGAACTTATGCTCAGCAACCATCACGAGGTAGTTATTGAGAAGAATAAAGATTTTGTAGGTCCCGGGCACAATTCTCAACTTGTGACAGACGATGCCGGTAATGACTGGATATTCTATCACGGCGTCAATGTAAAGAACCCCGAAGGACGTGTACTTATGATGAGCAAAATTGTCTGGGAGGATGGCTGGCCCACCGTTGAGAATAGTTCTCCGGCTGTTACAGCAACTGCCCCCTATTTCAAAAGTCAATACAAAAATTAAGAAATAAGAAGTATGAAAGATTTAGTTTTGAAAGGATTAAGGATAACCGTAGTGTCACTGGCTCTTTCCGGGTGCAATACCCCTGATAATCTTTATCTGGACCCTGCCCAACCTATAGAGGCAAGGGTGGATAACCTAATGAAACAGATGACGTTACAAGAAAAAGTGGCCCAGATGTGTCAGTATGTCGGCCTGAAACACATGCAGACCGCAGAACGCGACCTGCTGATCACAGAAATGGAGAAAAGCCATGCACAAGGCTTTTATAAAAATCTCCATTCAACAGATGTAGCCCGGATGACAGAGGAAGGTTTAATAGGTTCCTTCCTCCACGTCACCGATCTTGAAGAAGCCAACCACCTGCAAAGTCTGGCACAAAAGAGCCGGTTGAAGATCCCCCTAATCATAGGCATCGATGCCGTCCATGGCAACGGACTATGTAGCGGAACAACTATTTACCCTACTCCCATCGGTCAGGCAGCCACATTCGAACCTGCTTTGATAGAACAGGCCTCTCGTGAAACCGCTCTTGAGATGCGTGCCACCGGAGCACACTGGGCATTCACTCCCAATGTGGAAGTAGCACGTGACCCACGTTGGGGACGCACCGGAGAAACCTTTGGCGAAGATCCTCATCTGGTAGGGGTAATGGGTGCCGCAACCGTACGGGGATTACAGGGAAATGATTTCTCCAATCCCGAAAACGTCATTGCGTGTCCTAAGCACTTCATCGGTGGAAGCCAGTCTATAAACGGAATCAACGGAGCACCTTGCGATGTTTCTGAGCGCACCATCCGCGAAATATTTCTTCCTCCCTTCAAAGCCTGCCTTGATGCCAATGCCTACACTTTTATGATGGCACACAACGAGGTGAATGGAATACCCTCGCACAGTAATAAATACCTAATGACCGATCTCCTGCGTGACGAATGGAAGTTCGACGGATACATCGTCAGCGACTGGATGGACATCGAACGATTGCATGATTACCATCGTGTTACTGAAAGCTATGCCAATGCTTTTGTGCTCTCCGTGCAATCGGGTATGGATATGCACATGCACGGACCCGACTTCATGGAAGCCTTGCTGGAAGCTGTGAAAGATGGCAGACTCACAGAAAAACGTATCGACCAGTCTGTCAGAAGGATACTCACTGCAAAATTTAAACTCGGACTTTTCGAAAATCCCTATTTCGATGAAGCCAAAAGCAAAGACCTACTCTTCAATAAAGCCCATCAGCAAACAGCCCTCGAAATTGCGCATAAATCCATTGTACTATTGAAGAATGACGGCATATTGCCACTCGACGCTTCCAAATACAAAAAGATATTTGTTACAGGTCCTAATGCCGATACCCATGTCATTCTGGGTGACTGGGCTGTACCACAGCCCGAAGGAAATGTAGTAACCGTACTGAAAGGCTTGAAAGATGCGGCACCCAATACTACTTTCTCATTTCTTGACTTTGGCTGGAACATCCGTACCATGGATCCGGCTAAAGTGAAACAAGCTGCCGGCATGGCCCGCCAGGCTGATCTTGCCATCGTAGTCGTAGGAGAAAACTCTATGCGTGAGCACTGGTCAGAAAAAACCTGTGGAGAAAATACCGACCGTTCTGATATTAACCTGCCCGGACTCCAGCAAGAATTAGTGGAAACCATTCAAAACACAGGTGTGCCCACTATCGTCATACTTGTCAATGGCCGGCCTTTGGGCGTGGAATGGATCGCTGATCATGTTGCTGCTCTCATCGAGGCCTGGGAGCCCGGTTCATTCGGTGGTCAAGCCATTGCTGATATCCTCTATGGAAAAGTCAACCCCTCGGCCAAAATGCCGGTCACTGTACCTCGTAACGTAGGACAAATCCAGTCTGTATACAATCATAAACTGACAAGCAACTGGTTCCCCTACGCCATAGGCAAAAACGGTCCGTTATTTCATTTTGGTTATGGTTTGAGCTACACTACTTATCAGTACACTAACCTTCGCCTCTCTAAATCCGAAATATCCACGGATGAAACTCTGACAGCCAGTATAGACATCACCAACACCGGTCAAATGGATGGTGACGAAATAGTTCAGTTATACATCGGAGATGATTTCAGTTCCGTCACCCGCCCACTCAAAGAACTCAAAGGTTTCAAACGCATATCTCTTAAAAAAGGAGAGCAAAAGACCGTGACATTCGATATCACTCCCCATATGCTGTCTTTTTATGATACGGATATGAACTTCAAAGTGGAGAAAGGAACATTCAAGATCATGGTGGGATCTTCTTCCCGAGACGAGGATCTCAATACAATTGAATTACGCGTAAAATAACTTCATATTGTCCTATTTTAAATCTATCAGCCTATGAAAACATAAGTAAGAAAAACCACTAAATCACAGTCAAGAGTTTACAAACCATTAATTTAGGTAGTGTAGACATTCTACATTGCCTATTTCTTTAAATCCATTATTTTATGAAAAATAGAATTAGAATTGATTCCTGCCATGTTGCTGCCATGAAATGGCTTCGGCTCTCATTGTTCCTGCTCTTTGGGCTTGTCCTTATTCCGATGTACGGTCAGAGCGACATAACCATACGGGGAAAAGTCGTCTCAGCAACCGACCAGTCCGAATTAATCGGTGTAAATGTGCTCCTGAAAGGTACCAGTAGCGGAACAATAACAGATGTAGACGGAAACTTCCAGTTGAAAGTGTCCCCTAATGCTACGCTGGTATTCTCTTATATCGGCTATAACGACCTTGAGTTGAACCTCACTCCGGGAAAGACACAATACACTGTAGCTATGACTGAAGACTCACAACTCATTGATGAAGTTGTGGTTGTAGGATATGGCGTACAAAAGAAGAAACTGGTCACCGGTGCCACTGTACAGGTTAAGGGCGACGACATAGCCCGTATGAATACCGTTTCCCCACTGACTGCATTGCAAAGCCAGACTCCCGGGGTAAATATCACCAAAACATCCGGTCAGCCCGGTGAAGGATTCAAGGTAATCATTCGTGGTATCGGTACTACAGGTTCTTCCAATCCCCTTTATATTGTAGATGGAGTGGCCAGAGGGAACATTGATTATCTGAATCCGGCTGATATCGAATCACTGGATGTACTTAAAGATGCCGCATCGGCAGCCATCTACGGAGCACGCGCCGCCAACGGTGTTATCCTGGTAACCACCAAACAAGGCCGTGAAGGAAAAGCTTCCATCCAATATGACGGATACTATGGCGTACAAAACGTATACAAGAAACTCAACCTGCTGAACGCTACGGATTATGCAATGATCAGACAGGAAGGGCAGTCCAATGACAACATGGAACCGCTCGATTTTGATAAGCTCCTGGCACCGGGTGACTGGAAAAGGATACAGGAAGGCAAATGGAACGGAACTAACTGGCTGAATGAAATGGAAAATAAAAATGCTCCTATCCAAAGCCATTCGCTTAATATCTCGGGCGGAACACAACAATCCGTATACTCTATGGGCCTGTCTTATACTGCACACGAAGGTATTTTCGGCAAGCCCGTAGAACCGCACTATGACCGATACACTGCCAGAATCAATTCCGAGCATACGCTATACCGCATTAAAGATATGGATGTGATTAAAGTAGGTGAAAACCTCTCTTACTCATACAGTGAAAAAAAAGGACTTGCCATAGGCAATATGTACGGTAACAACATTTCTTCAGCCTTACAAACGAATCCCATGCTGCCCATGTGGGCCAGAGATGAGAATGGAAATGATATCGTAGGTGAATACCATCAAGCCATCCCCTTGTTGAATGTAGAAGTGAATCCGATTGGTAAAATGGTCTATGAAAATGGAAACAATCTTTCCAAAAACCACAACCTGAATGGTAATATATACGCTGTAATTCAACCGATCAGGAATTTAAAGTTCAGAACGAATTTCGGATATAATTTCAGTGCTTCTTCATACCGTAGTTTTTCTCCGAAATACCATTTGGGAGATGCAGCTAAGAGAGATAATAATTCTGTATACCAAAGTATGAGTACCGGTTTGGGATGGACATTTGAAAACACCCTGTCGTATGATTTTACAATCAAAGATACTCATAACTTCAATACCCTCATCGGTATGTCAGCCGAAAGAGGCGGATTGGGTGAAAGCATAAACGGTACGAACGAGAAATTAATCTTCGACTCCTTTAAATACGCCTATCTGGATAATGCCAAACTAATTATCCCCGGACAGACCACCCTCGGTGGAGCACCATGGGAAAAGACCGGATTGATGTCTTACTTTGGCCGTATCAATTACGACTACAAAGAAACTTATATGTTAACCGTAGTTATGCGTGCTGATGGCTCTTCCAACTTTGCTAAAGGTAACAGATGGGGTTATTTCCCCTCCGTATCAGCCGGTTGGGTATTGAGTAATGAAAAGTTCATGGAGAATATCACCGACAAAATCAGCTTTTTAAAAATACGCGCCAGTTGGGGACAAAATGGTAATCAATCCATAACACCTTTCCAATATCTGTCTACTATTGCCATGTCTAATAACGACTACTTCCCCGGTCAAGACAAAGGTGACAAGCAAACCGGCTCCTATCCGGACATCATGCCGAATCCTGACGTGACCTGGGAAACATCCGAACAGTTGGACTTAGGATTGGATGCCCGGTTCTTTGACCACCGATTATCGTTTACTTTCGATTGGTACCACAAAAAAACGAAAGACTGGCTTGTACAAGCGCCCGTTTTAGCCAGCTACGGTACGGCGGCACCCTACATCAATGGCGGTGACGTTGTAAATAAGGGTGTTGAATTATCACTGGGATGGCGTGATAACATCAACGATTTCAATTACAGTGCTTTAATTAACCTTTCCCATAACAAGAATGAAGTGACTCGTATCGCCAATACCGAAAAGATTATTCACTCAGGGGTTCGTTTGGGAAATGTAGCGTCGGAGTTTGCCCGTGCCGAAGAAGGATACCCAATCGGTTATTTCTATGGCTATCAGACTGATGGATTATTCCAAACCCCGGAAGATGTTCAGAATTACAAAAACTCGGAAGGAGTAGTAATCATGCCGAATGCAGTACCCGGTGACGTGCGCTTTGTAGACCGTAATGACGACGGAATCATTGACGATAAAGATAAGACAATGATCGGCAAATCTAATCCCGACTACAACCTGGGCATTAATCTCAACATGAGTTACAAAGGATTTGACCTGACATTAGTGGCAAGTGGTGTCTTTGGAAACGATATATTAAGAGCATATCGCATGCCCGATAGTCCCAGCCAGAATTATACCAGTGAAATCCTGGGACGCTGGACCGGACCGGGAACATCAAACAGTATCCCCCGCATATCCAGTGGTAACCACATCAACCGTTCTTACATCTCCGACCTTTATCTGGAAGACGGATCATATGTAAGAATGAGCAATGTAACTTTAGGATACGATTTCAAGAAACTATGGAAATCACTACCTTTTGAACAAGTAAGATTCTATATTTCGGCCCAGAACCTGTTCACCATTACAGGCTATTCCGGCATGGATCCCGAAATCGGTACAAGTACCGGTGAAAACTGGATCAGCGGCGTTGATTTTGGTTTCTATCCTACTCCACGCACCTTTATGGTTGGAGCATCAATTAAATTTTAATTTAGACGCATTATGAAAAAGATTATATTATTGGCAATCGTTGCAATATCCTTTTCAATAACTGGATGTTCAGACTTCTTGGATACAGAGAATCTCACAAAGAAAGACTCTTCAAACTACCCCCAGACAGAAGAGGACGCACGGGAATTGCTAAATGGAGCATACTCCGCACTCTACATCTGTACGAACCCTTCCCACCCATTCCTGGCCGGAAACATCTTATCTGACGATTGCTTAGCCGGAGGAGGCCTGGGAGATTTATCTCAACCTATCCGTTATCTGAAAGTAATGTCCGAAAACGACTTTGGTCCCTTGTGGTCTGCCCTATACACCGGCATTTATCGTTGTAACAACATATTGGAAAATGCCGAAAATGTGCAATGGGAAAACGGGGTAGAGAAAAACAAGATCTTAGGTGAAACCTATTATTTAAGAGGCATGTTCTATTACTACATGGCTATAACTTTTGGCAATGCGCCCCTTGTTTTAGACACTACTCCTCAGAATAATCCTAAAGCAAGTGCCGATGAGATGTTCAAGGTGATTTTATCTGATTTAAAACAGGCTATTGAATTGCTGCCCAATATAAAATTTCAGGATATTGATAAGAATAAAATCGGATATGCCACCAAATGGGCGGCAGAAGCTCTTATGGCACGGGCCTACCTGTTCTATGACGGATATTACAAACAAAACAGGAGGGAAAACGTAACCCTGGATAATGGCTCTGTTACCTCGCAGAATGTCATTGCCTGGCTGGAAGATTGCATCAAGAACAGTGGTCATGATCTGTTAAGCGACTTCCGCAACCAATGGCCATACGCTATAGATATACCCGAAGCGGATTACAAATACGCGAGAGACAATAATCTGTCATGGGTAGGAGAAAGCGGTGATAATAATGAAACCATCTTTGCCGTAAAGTACTCTTCCATTGCCAGTTGGTCGGATAACTATAGCAATCCCATTGCACTGAATATCGGTTTAAGAGGGCAGACACAAGTTCCGTTCGGAATGGGATGGGGCATTTGTACGGTAAGTACCAATTTCTGGAATGAATGGCCCGATGAAGATTTGCGGAAGAAAGGTTCTATTTTAGATGTCAGAGATACGGAAGAAGGCCTTTCCGGTTATGACTTCGGAGTTTGGGAAGCATGGCAGGAAACCGGTTATCTGCCGAAGAAGTACCTGCCGGTAAATGTAAAGAAAGTCAATGCGGATGGTTCTGTTACTATCTGTAATTATAGCTGCGTGTTATATGGAACAAGTCCGCACTACATGAAAGATACAACACAGGATTTGGTACTCATCCGCTTTGCCGATGTATTATTGATGCATGCCGAAATGACCCGGACGATAGATGGCATCAACAGGGTAAGGACCAGAGCACAACTTCCACCGATTCTTGCTTATACCGATGAAGCTCTCCGTTCCGAACGCAGATATGAACTGGCTTTCGAAGCATTGAGATATCATGATTTGCTACGTTGGTACGGAACAGATGCAGGCACCATTATCAAGCAAAATCTGAACCACTGCATCATTTACAATAATTTGCAGCAAACCACCATCAACGAAGATAGAGGTAACGGCTACTTTGATCAGTTTGATAGAAGAGTAAAAGAAACCGGTGGGTTTATGCAGATTCCGAATGATCAGATTCAGCTCTCGAACGGGGTATTGGAACAAAACCCAGGCTGGGAAGGCTCCAATAACATGTTCTAAACGAGTATTCACCATAGAGTGGCACAGAGTTTCATTCTGTGTCACTCTGTGGTGAACCCGTCAGAAAATCGTATCTTTAAAAACTCATTTTGAACTAAAAGATGTATGAACCTGAAACAAGGAATAATAATCATTTGCTTACTCTTGGTACTGCCGCTTTACGGGCAGTCGCTTTCCGACTATAATCCCATCTGGAACACCCCGTCTAAAGGTTCACACGAATCGATGCCTTGTGGCGGAGGATCAATCGGTATGAACGTATGGGTGGAGAACGGGGAGCTTTATTTCTATTTCTCACGTAGTGGCACATTCGACGCCAATAACGGCTTTCTGAAAGGAGGCCGGGTAAAGATACACCTGACCCCTAATCCTTTCGAATCGGGAGACTTCCGCCAAGAGCTAAAACTTGAAGACGGATACATTGAAATTACCGCCGGCAAAGAAAAAAGCATCATCGAGATTTGGGCTGATGTATTCCATCCGGTCATTCACGTAGATGTGAAAGGTAGTCGTAAAACGGATATAGAAGTTTCTTATGAGAGCTGGCGATACAAGAACAGGTTGCTTCGCAAGGATGAATCTCATTTCAACTCTTATAAAGGCAACCCTCCCGAAGGTCTGTTTACAGCGAAGGATTCAATTGGTTTCATAGACAACCAAATCGGATTTTGCCATCGCAACGCAGCAGAAACAGTGTTTGATAGAACCGTAGAACGACAAGGACTGAATGATGTGAAAGATCAGATGATGAATCCTCTGAAACATCTCACCTTTGGTGGAAGAATATATGGCGATAATCTCGTAGCCGGAAAGACATATACGGGAATATACACTGATACAGATTTTAAAGGGTGGAGTCTAAAGAGCAGAAAACCGGCACAGGAGCATCAGATTCGGTTAGCACTTGCTACTTTGCAATGTGAAAACCCGGCAGACTGGGAAACAATGCTCAATAAAACCATCTCGAAAGTTCAAACCGATAAAAAAGCAAAGCAGAAAACCCGGCAGTGGTGGAACTCGTATTGGAAAAGAAGCTATGTCTTCATCGATTCCGGTAAAATAGGGAGTGATTACTGGAAAGTGGGCCGTAACTATCAGCTTTTCCGATACATGCTCGGATGTAATGCGTACGGTAGCGAACCGACTAAATTCAACGGCGGACTGTTTACGTTTGACCCGGTACACATAGATTCTACCCGGGTATTCACTCCCGATTTCCGCTTGTGGGGTGGAGGAACCATGACGGCACAAAATCAACGGTTAGTCTATTTCCCCATGTTGAAAAGCGGTGATTTCGATATGATGAAACCTCAGTTTGACTTTTACGAACGTATGCTGGACAATGCCAAACTACGAACGAAAGTCTACTGGAACCACGAAGGAGCCTGTTTTAGCGAACAGATCGAGAACTTCGGTCTGCCTAATCTGGCCGAATACGATTGGAAGCCACGCCATGAGGGATTCCCGGTAGGAGTAGACAGTAACCCGTGGTTGGAATACACCTGGGACACAGCCTTGGAATTTGCACTCATGATGTTCGATACGCACTTATATAATAACGAGCCTATTGTTCCGCATCTTCCATTCATTGAAAGCCTACTTACCTTCTTTGACGAACATTATAGCTATCTGGCATTAAGACGGGGAACGAACAAGCTCGATGGAGACGGTCATTTGGTGTTGTACCCCGGTTCGGCATGCGAAACCTATAAAATGGCAACCAACGCCACTTCTACCGTTGCAGCTTTGAAAGTCATTACGGAAAAGCTTCTGGAATTGCCGGAACTTGACGCTACACAACGTGAACATTGGTCGGGTTTCCTAAAACGTATTCCCCCCATTTCCTATCGTGAAGTGCAAGGTAAAAAGACAATCTCACCGGCAAAGATGTGGGAAAGAATCAATAATTCAGAAGTTCCGTCACTCTATCCCGTATATCCGTGGAGAATATACGGAATAGGCCAACCGGAGTTACAAACTGCAATTAATACGTATCTGTATGACCCTGAAGCCATCGAATTCAGAAGTCATATAGGGTGGAAACAAGACAATATCTTTGCCGCCTGCCTCGGCCTGACCGAAGAAGCTGAACGGCTCACCTTATTGAAACTGTCCGATGGGCCTCATCGTTTTCCCGCTTTCTGGGGACCCGGATTTGATTGGACACCCGATCATAACTGGGGAGGAAGTGGAATGATCGGCTTGCAAGAGATGTTACTTCAAACAAACGGTGATTCTATTCTCCTATTCCCTGCATGGCCTGAAAACAGAGACGTTCACTTCAAACTGCACGCTCCCAAACAAACCACCGTAGAAGTTACGCTGAGAAATAATAAAATTGAATTTATGCAGGTTGAGCCAAAGACAAGGGAAAAAGATATTGTTATTTGCCTTCCCTCGCATTTTAATCATAAATCTTTTTACCATGAATAGATGTATTTTAGTAACAGGAGTTTTCCTCTTTTTATTGAGTGCCGGCCTTTTTGCCTCGGATATTGATAAATATTATGCTAAGAAGGAATATATATCTCCCCGTAGAGATACGCTCAGATACAGGGTATTAGAACCTGAAAGAATAGAAAAGAATAAAAAATATCCGCTGGTCCTGTTTTTACACGGTGCAGGTGAGAGAGGAAGTGACAATGAAGCTCAACTGGTCCACGGAGCAAACATGTTCCTGAATCCGGTAATCCGGGATCAACACCCGACCTTCGTAATCTATCCTCAGTGCCCTTCTGAATGTTCCTGGTCTAATAGCAGTAAACCAAACAGCGAGGGTAAGTCCGGCGGCGAAAGATTCCCCGAAAACCCGGAGATTACCATTCCTATGGAAGCTGTAAAAGCAGTACTTGACATGTATATGAACAACGACAACGTGGATGTCAACCGTATCTATGTGATGGGATTATCTATGGGAGGAATGGGTACTTTTGATTTACTGTGCCGCTTTCCCGATTTATTCGCAGCAGCCATTCCTATCTGCGGGGGAATTAATCCTGAACGTTTGGAAAAGGCTTCACCAACCACAGCAATAACCATTTATCATGGAGATAAAGACGATGCAGTTTTCGTAGAGAATTCAAGAGCTGCATACCGGGCCTTGAAAAAGATAGGCAAAACACCAAGATACATTGAGTTCCCCGGATGTGGACATAACAGTTGGGACCCGGCATTTAATCAACCAGACTTTTTAGAATGGTTGTTCAGGCAATCCAAATAGGATGAATATATAAAGTGGGGAGATTGAATCTTCCCACTTTACACATAAACCCATACTGATCAAATTGTCATTTTGTATTTTTAGTTAGCCGAGAATCCGTTACTTCCAACCGGAACCTTACGAGAATGGAAATACACGAATGAAAACAAGCAAACATCAGATTGTTAATACACTATCGAAATACTTACATTTCTTCCAGACTGAAATATCTCTCCTAAATCATCCTTATAAGAGAAAATCACGTATCAAATAACCCTTTTACCCGGAAGTAGTAACCCTTTTACCTATAAGTAGTAATGATATCACCCATAAGTAGTAACCTTATCACCTGTAAGTAGTAACCCTTCTCTGTATAAATAGCTTGTAAAAATGCAATAACACATGGGGACAGTGCATTTTTATTCCTTACTTATTCACAGAATATGCTGGAATGCGAATCTGCACAATTAAGCGTGTTACAGAAAACAGGAATATTCCACCATTAAGAATACGATTCAGGAATTATATCATCATTTAGACATTTCTATTATTCTCCCCATCTTCCGAAGCCAACTGTACATTTTATCGGTTTCTTATTTTAATAGAGCATCAATCTTTACCACTGTCTGCGGATTACTGGGTCTCAACAAGCCTCCATAATCTACAATAATTCCATCACGGTTAATGAGCAGGAATTGCGGTATACTATGCATATTCCAATGAGCCATGATACGATGATAATCATCAGAAGTCGCCCAATCTTCCGAATAGATACATTCAATATTCTTCCCTCTCAAAGAGAAACGTTCCAGAATCTTATGGTATGCTTCCCGATCTCTACTTCCACAGATACTGGCCATAACCACATCATCGGGCGAATAACGTTTCCTCAGTTCCTTCAAAGGCTCCATTTCCGCCAGGCAAGGGGGACAGATTACTCCCCAGAAATCAACATAAATCACTTTGCCCGCATACTTTTCCAAAAGATTGTACACAGGGATCATGAACGGCATTTTCTCCCTGGCAGTCGCCTCATCAGCATTATCGCCATAAAGCATATAATGGGATATCGCTTGGGGGGCTTTCAGATAATTCACTTTATCCTGATATAGTTTAAGCATGGGTTGCCTTAAATAGGGAGCCCGAACTATAGAATCGAATTGAGACCTGTGATCAGCGATGTAAGTTGTATCATTATCGCATAAAGAGGTACCTATGGGTTGGAGGTATAAATAGGGAAGGATAGCACGATCTTTGCTAACCTCAATCACATTTGCTAAATCAAAATCACTTTTTTCTCTTCGGGTATGCTCAAAATAAAGGAACATATATACATTCGCGGCAAGCGAAAACAGACCGGAAAAAACGGTTTTCCCTGAAAAGACAGGGTCAAGTTCCGGCAATAATGCTTTATATCCGCTGACATCCTTGCCATCTGCCGCCTGTGATATAGCATTACCAAAGAGTGCAGTATAATAATCTATCAGCAATAAGTCCGCCGTATACTCTTCAACTTCTGCGCCCGGCGAATGTTCTTTGAGGAAGTCGGCACGACGTTCCAGGAGACTGGCATACTCTGTTTTCAATTCTTTTTCAAATTCATCAAAGGGTGCTTCTCTGTTATAGGAACTAAGTCTGCGATAGTATCCTCCTTCGGTAAAAAGAGCCATATACTGATTCAGCGCACCGGAAGTTCCGGTAATGCGGGGATGCAACAAATCGTTGAAGTCAATCTCAACATGCAGACTATCACCCGGGTGTACATACAAATGTTCCGCATAATTGCGAAGAGCAACCTCACGAGTTGAAGCATAAGAACTGAAACGGAAACAGAAAGTACCGTCATCCGCTATGGGAGAAGTGTAAACTGTTTCCAGACCGGACAGATAAGGTATCTCAAGTTTCACCTCCTTCGGATAAACTTCCCTGTTCAATACACGGCCCGAGATTATCACTTCTTTCGCCAAATCTTCATGACCCTTCTGAGCCTTACAGCCTAAGAAAGATAAAATTGCAAACAGTAAGCATAGATGTTTCATACGTATTTTATAATTAATAAATGACTAATAAATTCAGCGCACCGTTACAGACAGACTCTTTCCATATCCGGCAAACTCAGGTGCATAGGCCGATTGGACAGTAGCAATACCGGTTTGGTAAGTCCCCGAACGGTCTATATAAACTTTATACTCTATTTGGACAGTACCCTTTTTAAGTTTGTCAATAAAGAATTCAGCAGAGGTATCACGCATTACCTGATAATAACCGGTAGCATCGGAATGACGATATCCCGACAATGCCTCCTTGGGCTCCATACATGCAGCACGTGTATCTTTTATCTGAACGAAATCCATATCCCGATCCGCCCTCACGGTCAGCCGAACAGTAAGCTCATCTCCCACATGTAAATCCGTCTTCGATGAAACCTCCTTGCCGTCTTTATAATAGGTACGATTGATTTTCAATCCGTTGCCTTTTGCTGATTGCAATTTATCCATATCCTCCAGGCATTGAGCATATACAGCTCCCCAGCCTATTCCTGCACCTGTATGTACAATTTCTATTTGCCGGGCTCCGACCTCATTACCGGAGAAAGAACGACGGACATACCCTAATGCATCATCAGGGGTCACTACTGCTGTCCCGACTATTTCCGCTTTCATGGTACTGTTTTCCGCCAATCGGTTATCATCTCCACTCAAGAAAGCATACACAGCACCGGCAGTAGCTACCGGATTATCCCAAACCTGCATTTGTTTTTGTTTAAGCAACCATTGCTTCATTTCAGCAATTGCCAGCGGTTCTTTCAGAATACCGGATAAGGCTTCAATAGCAACCACTTGTGTCGGAATTCTGTAACTGCCCCATGAATACCGGGCTTTCGAAGTATCAAAATAGCGCCCCATCTCGGGAGTAGCAACGGAATATTCCAGAATGGATCGCGCCAATTCGTCCGCCTTCACCTTTTTACCCGCTTTATGCAGTATGGTAGCGATAAGTGCCCTGTCGTAAATCGCATCACTCGGAGCACCGGCCTCCAATCTATCAATCATATACGAATAAGCGGTTTTATCAGTTCGCTTTGCCACCTGCTCATCTAAAGCACAGATGTACAGATAATGCAAGGATTGCTCACCGGGTAATCCGTTCTTATTGCCTTTCTTTTCGTTTTCCTTCATCTGTCTGTATTCATTCAGCCATTGGGTATGGAGATAGCTTACAGCCTTTTCATACATTCCCTGCACCGGAAGGGTAGATGCACCCATTGTGCGAAGCCGTGCCAGCATTTCCACGATCCGGGTAGTGATGTAACGGTTCCCCGTCATCCCTTTATACCAGCTCCAGGAACCGTCAGGGAGCTGCAATGCTTCCAGGCGGGATACCGCAATACGATTACGGTTACTCATCATGTTCAAATCAAACAAAAGCGCTATATTTCTCTTCCGCTCTGTTTCATCAAGAGCATCTGCCAGCCAGGGAGTTTCTTTAAGTAACAGCTCTTTTAATTCTTCCTTATCATTAAGATTGCCCGACAATGGCCTTCCCTGTATCTTCCAGCTTTCAAATACCTGCCGGATGCGGGGATTGGCATCGAGGATGGCCACAGACAATGAATTGGTATAGTAAGCACTTGCCCACGACAAAGCATCCTCATCCACAGGATTGCCGATGACGGGTAAAGCCTGTATGGCATACCAGTCAGGATTGGCCGTCAGTTCCACCGTCAGCCGTTTGTTTGTTGCAGTTTTACTTCCATCATTAAACAGACTCCCCAGTGTAATCGATTTACTTTCCGTACCATTCAATTGAACGGGTATCGCTTCAGTCACCCATTGTTTATCGGATAAAACCGGAAGATAGCGCTGCTCGCCGTCACTGAAATTACTACCCTCGGCAATAATTCTGCAAATCAATACCGTAGGTTCCTCCGGGCTTTCTAAATCAAATGATACGGAAACGGTTGCTCCGGCATCCGCACTGAATTCATGTTCCCGGGTTGATATTATCTGATTTGTCTGCGGATCGACCAGTTCCATACGGGCTGTTCCCTGAATGTTTTCTCCGGACAGATTGATTATTCCCGTACTGATAACAGGTTTATCATTCACACGAATAAAACGAGGCATATTAGGCTGCACCATAAACGACTTGACAGCTTTCGCCTTAGCCGTTATCTGTCCGTAGTCCATGTTCCGGGTATGGGCAAATCCCATAAACTTCCATTCAGTCAGGCTTTCGGGCAAAGTAAAAGATATACTGGCTATTCCATTCGTATCCGTACGGAGGGCAGGATAAAAGAAAGCAGTCTCTGCAAAATTCTCGCGAAGAGGAACATAAGGAGAACCATCATCCAATGCCACAGCAGCAGAGCACTCAAATACTGCTACAACGGAGTTTCCATCCCCTACCTCAAAGCCGTCATCCAGCGTAACTTCATCCGTAAAGCTGGTATTTCCGGATTTCATCATCCGGCTATCTTGCTTGATACGGAAATTACCCCCAGAACGCGGAACTTGCCAGAACGGAGTATTCAGAGTACTATATATATCCCACCAACGGAGACCACGCAAAGTGCTACCCGAATAGGGGAAGTTACTATACATCCAGATGGAATGCCCGGAAGATATCAGATTCGCCCCGGTATCAGGAATAAAACGGGAGAGACTCAGATTGAAGTTCCAGTCATTGATGTATAACTTATCGAGTGAAGCATCATAAAGAGTGGCAAGTAATTGCGCATCAGCCGCTTTCTTGTCCGGATGCATGATCTGAAGTTTCCATTCCTCTTTTCCTCCCGGTTGCAGTTTGTCACGGAAAGTAGCCCATTTCAGCAGTAAGCTCTTTTCCGGACGGGGACGTGCTATCTGTACTTTCTTTGTATACAGCTTACCTTCGCGCATAAAAGCAAAGTTTACGGTGATTCCATCCCCATATTCCGGCTTATAGAGATAGGTAAACTTCCGGATTTCATTATTAAGGATCATTCGTTCGGATTCAATACGTTTATCGCCACAGAATACATCATACAGCAGATAGACCTCTTTCTCACTACTGCCTACATACAGGTTCACCGGATGCCGGGCATCAAGCTCTGCCCCATCCTGATAGAACCATTCCGGTGAGTATGCCGGCAAATGAGCGTCTGCCAATGAAAAGAGAATAAAGTCCTGTTCCGCCGTACAGGTTCTTCCCTGCCCGTCAAGGACTGAAGCCTCCATTCTATAACGTCCCGGAGTGAGAGCAAGTATATCCTCGGGAATAAATGATTGATAGGTCCCAACTGTACGACGGCACACCTCATTGCCTTTGTTGCCTTTCTCATCCAAGGCATACACCACGTAAGTGGCTTGAAGCGTTACAGGCTGCCGGCTTAAATTCAATGCCAGAATTTGTATAGTATCCCGCTTTTCACGTGCCACTTTGGAGCGCAAACCTTTAATCTGTAAGGCAACAGACTGCTGTCCTACAGGTAATGACAAGGCTCCGCTCTCTATTTCTCCGGTCAGGCTGATTACTTCAGCCGTCACTTTGTATGTATAGTAGCGCCCCGGTTTATCAGGTTGGAAATCATCCGGTTCACGCAGAAAGACAGGGAAGCGGAACTTCCCGTCTGCATCGGTCTGCATCTCACCTACAGCCAGAACCGTTTCATTGTCTGAGATCTTCCAGAACTCATTCAGTGAACGGGTTACTTTATAACTGAGTTTACACAAGCCCACCGGAACTCCCGCAAATGTATTTGCTTCGCCACTGACCATTAGTGTATCACCCATATTATAAGTATCCTGACAGGGATGGAAGACAACATCGAATGTAGGACGCTTGTATTCGTCTACACGGATATAGCGGCTTTCGCCATCTTGCACCGATATTTCGAATTCTCCCGGGAGAAGTACCTCAGGGAGTACGAAATCGCCATGAAAGGCTCCAAATTCATCTGTAGCAAGGGATATCTTACCCACTTCCTGCCGGTTAGCATCACGGAGCACTACGTCATTATGAACTCTGGAGAAAACACGGACCGAATCACCTGATTGCTCATACGCTACTCCCGAAACATGCACCACCTGGCCGGGACGATACAACGCACGGTCAGTGAAAAGAGAAACGTGCTTTTCCCACTTTCGTGAACCGGGCACATGATATCCCGCATTTGAAAAGCCTGCATAACTGATCTCCATATAATCAGCTCCCGGCTTACGGACATTTATTCCCAGCCAGTTTCCTACACTAGGTGGAGTCAGAATAACACTCCCTTTGCCATTCACAGGATATGCTTTGATCAAACGGTAACCTTCTCCCGGTGACACACGGTAATAGGCCACTTCAGTACCCGTTACCGGATGTCCGGTCAATCGGTCTACGATATTGATTTCCTGCTTTCCATCGGGTAATCCTAATGATATGGCCTGCAAGGAGGAGACATAAGCCTTTCCATAAGCCGTATATTTACGATGTCCGTCAGGGATAGACTTTACTACATAAATGCCCTCAACGGGGAATTTATAACGCAGTAAAGTATCTGTTTCCTTGTAGTCCGGAGTAGCTGCCAAATCATAATGGCGACTACTGACCAGTTTTCCATATTGACTTAAAGTGGAAGCATTTATTTCCCTCTCCAGGACAGGACTTGTGACAGGCAGATTCATCCGGTAAAGTTCTACCGTAAGTCCGGCCAGATTACGGTATTTTACTTTCAAATCAACGTCCTTTCCCGGATAGGCAAAAGGAATTTCCACCATTAGCCTGGGAGTCAATACTTCTGCTATCTGTTCTTTCAAATCATTGGCAGAAAGTGACCGGGGATATTTTGCAAGTCCGGTTTGTGCTGCTTTTAGTTTTGCGGTGTAATCCTGCATTCTATCATAGCGTTCTGCCAACTGGCAGTACACTTCTCCGCAAAGCGGGGAATCAGCAAATTCTTCCGCCCATTGTTTTAATAACGTTATTACTTGCTCATCGGTCAGCCTCAGCCTTTCATTCACTCCGCTCCGACTGACATCATTTCCTTTATAATGTAACTTATCCAGCATCAACAATAATCGGGCGTCTGTCATGCCTTGTTGGCGGTAGAAGTCAATCAGTCCGTCATAAATAGATAAAATCTCGGTTTGTATTTTCTCGGCTGATACAGGGTTAGCAATAAAATAGCCGCTTAGCCGGGAGATGGCCTGCCGGGCAAGCAACTGATACATATTATCACCACAATATTTCTCACTCAGTTCTTTGCTGTTGGTCATAGGACGGTAATCCACAGCAGACTTCCGGAAAAGTATCTCTTTATCTTGCAACGAACGTTGGAAATAAGCGATGGCAGTATCGATTGCAGTCTCATCTTTTTTACCTGTATCCAGGATATAATATCCCAGCAGATTATTCAGTATGGCCTGATATACCGTATCTTTTTCTTCCTCCATCCAAGCTTTCAAGGCGGACAATTCGCTATCCAGACTATCAGGAGTAATATCAATGCATAAGGATGCTCTCGTCAGATGTGCTTTCATCATCTGAGACACATTCTTTTCCTGTTTGGCATACTCGTAAATCTTTCGCAATTCTTGTATTGCAGATTTAGGCAGTTGCTTTTGTTCCAGAACTTCAACCTGTTTCCACATTTGTTCATACGACTGAGCGGAAACCCGAAGCGGCAGGCAGATAAGAATACTTATTATACCAGCCCAATAAAACATATTTCTCATTTGTGTTTTCGATTTACGTCCGACAATTAACAGGTTCATTCACAAAGATATATTTTTTATTCTTAGGGTAACATGGCTGTTCAGACTTAATAACATAACAAATGCCAACAGCCCAAGAAACCGGCTACCGGAAAGCACATCATTCCGAACAAAAAGTTACCGGAATGTCTTTTTTACTAACAGATGCCTCTCTGAAAACACCCCAAACAGAATCCTGCCGCATAATCCATGGAATATACATGCACGTTTTCTGCATAAAGCAGGCCGTATATACAATACTTATGCAAGAGAACTATACTTCTTCCATGAAGGAACTATAGATCTGAGGCGAAGGATCTATAGATGTAACGCGAACCATCTATAGATGGGAAACAAACGGTCTATAGATGGGAGACAGACCATCTGTTTTCAGTGCACAGACCATCTATTTTTCTATTATTAGAGTTGTACGTATTTATGTATTACACTATCAATCAACAAAATATTGATTTTCGTTCGTTTCTTTCCGTTCTTCCCTGCATCGGGACAGAAATATCGCATTCTCACTATGCATAAAAAGCAAAGTGTCAAAAACGCAAACATATGCAAACACACCATACTGCGGTATGCCCGGAACGAGAGAGTCGCCACAATGGATGAACTGAAAGGTATCCGCAACTTATCCCTCTGGACGACCGTATCTTATCGGAGAACTTAGAACCTATTCCTTTCAAACATCCGGTTGCCAATAATAAAAACGAAGCGCTGTCCTGGTGCTTCAAACACGAGATGTGGCACAGTGCCGAAATGGAAACGATAAAACGGGCATTAGGGCAGCCTGCCAAGTGGATGTAATTGGGTACATCGGCACAATTAAAAATTGTATAGCAGTTCTTCCAACGTAACACCACTATCCGCTCCCATCTTTTCCATACGGATACGTTTCAGGCGTTTCTTCACGGAATCCCGCTCCAGATGCATCACTTGTGCCATACTCGACTGAGACAATTGCATTTTCACCATGCAGCAGTAACGCAAGTCGTCTTTATTGAGACTTGGATAAGTCTGCTGTAAACGTTTCGTAAAGTTGTCGAAGATAATATCAGCATTCTGCACAATGTCATCCCAGTCTTCATCTGAAAGGATGACATTGCCGCCCTTCTCTAATTCTTGCACCACCTTCTGACTTAATCTCCTGAAAAAGGTTTCCTTCAGCCTTGCTTCTTTTTGTTCCATTTCCACCATGCGGCGAAGACTCTCGGAAGTGGCCTTACGTTGTTGCTTCAGTTCCTTTTCCTGTTGCACGAGCTGATGTTGCTGCGCCATCAGGCGATTACGGTTACGGCGATAGATGAAATATACCGCACTTGCCACCCAAACCAACAGCAAAGAGATTGTGGTCATCCAATACACATTACGCTGCCTTTCCGCAGCCCGGGTACGCCAATACAGGTTTTCTACCGAAAGCTGTTCGTGTTTGTAAAGCTCTTGCAATGCAATGGCTTCCTCAGTATGACGATACTTTCGTATGGTATCGGATAATTCAATAAAGCGTTGTAGCATAGGATAGGCATCTGAAGCACGGCCCATTTTATGATATATTTTCGCCATATTATTATAGGCGTCGGCCACCGAAGAAGGCTCCGGACTGGAGATAACTTTCTGAAAATAGTGATATGCCGAATCATATTGTCCCAGTTTTCCAAACAACTCCAACTTTACTCCATAGAGCGAAAGAATTCTTGCAGTATCTTTAGCCGGACGAAGAGCTATTGATTTATTTATATAATCCAGTGCCTTGGCAGGCTCTCCTTGCTGAGAATAGATACTACCCAGATTTGTATAGATGAAAGGAAGTTGCCGAGGAACAGAATCGGCTAAAGCCGCCTCATAGGCCGCCTGAGCATAGTAAAGGGCGCTATCCAATTGGTTCAGAAACAAATATCCGGTAGAAATATCGCACAAGGCCATATTCTTATAAAACATATTTCCCAAATCCAAAGCCGCCTTCAAGGCTTCTTTGGAATAACGCACCTTACCGGAATATTCTTCCTGATTCAGACAAACAACTCCCAACCAGGTATTCACCCGGTAGAGCTGCTCATGATTACCACTATTTTGCAGGAAAAGCAGAGCTTTCAGAAAAGATTGCATGGCATCGCTCATCCGGTTAAGCCGTCTGTCCAGATGTGCTTTGCAATAAAGGGCCCGTTCGGCATAAAGAGAATCGCCCGATTGGCTGAAATATTTAATTGCCGGCAGTAGCAGGGTATCTGTAGCTGCATTCAACTGTTGTTTCCTGTGGACAGCCTCGGACATCAGTAAGGCATAAAGTGCATAATCGCGTTTCGATAAGTTATGCAACGGTTCTTTAATCTCATTCATTACGGTTATGGCGCTATCCGTCTCCCGTTCCGCCATCAACTTCTCCGCCAAGGCCACGCGATTATCAGGACCACAAGCAACCAACATACCACCCCATAGGATTATCCCTATCAAACTCTTCAATCTCATCTTCAATATCGTGTTATTCGTACGAATCCATCATCACTTCTCCAGTCTCTCCATGAATCAATATCACTCTGGCCATATCCGGCTGAATGGAATCGCGTATATCAATCTCCCACACCGGAATACCTTTTTGCCCGTCTATATACTGATTTACACTGACATGGGTGGTATCCGATAAATTAATATTCCTCAGTTTGGCAAAGATATAAATATCTCTCCATGTATACTTAAAAGCTTTTTCACTTTTTTCGTGCAAGCAAGAGTCAGGCGCCTGTGTCTGCTCATCTTCAGGGAAACGAACTTCTACTTTTTCCGATACTTTTGTTGCGGTCACCGAATTGATCTTCCGTATTACTCCCCATCCTAGCCAGCCGTCTTCCAACTCTATTTTAAGATAGATGCCTCGTTCACCGCTGAGCCGGTATGCAGAGTCAATGGGCAAGTAAATGCGAGTGTAACGATCACCTTGTATAAATATCTCCCCATAAGAAAATGTATTCAGCAACCATGCAGCAGAACGGGGAATGTTACTCTTACGCGTCCTGTCGTGTGGAGCGATATTGACAATTATATACTCACGGGTCTGTACCCCGGAAGTAAAGCAACTGTTCAGCCAGAACAGAAAGACAACCAGCACATTGGTACATAATCCCACTACAATACCTCCACACATAAAGGCATAAACGAAGTTTCTCCAATGATACCACCGCCCAGTGCTTTTCTTATAGATATAAACCATGTAGCCACACATCGTTATTGCCATAAGGAGAATAACGATTTTCCGGTTCAATCCTAAATAGCTGCCGGAAGAAAATGCAGTATGTATCAGCATTTCCTCTTCTATATACCACATCCTGCAATGCAACAGGAAGAGAAAGACAAAGGCAGGCACCAGAATTTTCCATAGTGCCATTCTTTTCTTCGGCTGCTGTCGGGAGGCATCTTCGCCATGAACCGGTTGCTGTTTGGGTCTAAATTTCTTTCTGCTCATAAATACGGAAAAGCGAAGTGATTACTTGGTTTCTTCCCACTCTTTTTCCAGCTTACCATCGATATCATAGAGTTTCCATCGCCCGATGCGCCGCCCATTCCGACATTCACCCACTTCACGTATACGATCGTTCTTCACGTAACGCGACTCAAACGGACCGCTCTGCCGGCCATTTATGTAGGTGGATATTTCCCAGTAATCATAGCGATTTGTAACTATCAGACGACGTTCTTTTCCATTGATACGACCGTATTGATAGGTGGCTTCATAAATAAGTTCACCATTCTCAGGATCGTACTCACGATAGAGCCCGTCTTTACGGTCATTTTTCATGTAGAATTCACGCTTACGGGTACCGGTTTTCCTATCAAACGAAACATGCAAGCCTTCTTCCCTGCCATTGACATAGGTTTCTATCATCAATGTATCACCACTTTCGGCAATCGTAATCCATCGCCCATCTTTCTGGTCATTCTTATAATGCCCCAGCACATGAGGAAGCCCAAAGATAAATATGGAGGAATAATCTCCGTCTTTCTGCCCGTTCTCATTATAATAAACGGTTTCATGAAGCTCATAGGTCCCTTTCATGAAAGTGAATTGCTTGCCTACCTGCTTACCATCTTTATATGTATGATCCATGCGCAATGTGCCGTCAAAGTCATAGCTTAATTCCTTACCATCCTGTTTTCCCATACGGTAGTTCCTTTCGCGTTCCACTTTACCGGTGGTATAGTAAGTTTTGTGCGCACCGTCCAATTTCCCGTCTTTATAAGACTTCTCTTCTTTCAGTCTCCCCTCATCGGAGTACATCTTGAAGACACCGTTTTTGCGTCCCTCTTTATAAGCACCCTCACATATCAGTTTGTTGTATTCATGCTCTTCATACTTACCATTGTAAAGGCCTTCTTTAAAGTCAGCCAGGATATAGGCAGAATGATAACCGTCTATGATACGGTGCTCACCATCCAAGGGTTTATCAGTCTTCAAGTCCCGGAACAAGATGCGGCCGTCTCCCATATTTATAGCTGACACCTGCTCTATCTGATACTCTTTCTGCGCACAGACATTCAGAAAGGCAAAAAGCAAAAGCCCAATAAATAAAATCAGCTTTTTCATTATGTCCTACAATTTTAAGAATCAATCGTTTTCCGCATCTTTAAGCATCTGCCTTATTACATCCGCATGATCGAAATAATCGTTTCCCGATAAGGTCAAGACATTAGTCAGACCGATAATGTTGCTGTCAGAATCGTAAGAAGTCAGTAAACAATACATCTCCTGCCCTAATTTATCCTCTTCCACATGAATCTGGACCGGTGCGCTGTATGCTCCGGGCAACTCTGCCAGATACTCAAAGTCTTTTCTGAGAAACGCTTCCAGGATTCTGTTTATATCGGTTTCATCGCGTTTGAACTTCTTCAAACCCACCTCTTTTATCTTACCTCCACTCTCGCTATTATAATAATCGAAATTGCTCAAATACGCTGCAAGCAGACATATTAATACAGCAATTACTCCGACCGTCCGAACCAACCAACCCGCTACAGGGATAAAACCAGGAAAAATAACAATAATAACAGCGACTACAGCCAATCCATAATAAAGCATCGGCTTAACATTGTTCTTTCTTTTTTCAAATTTCACCGGGTTTGCTGCATAGAATTCACCCATATAGCTTGGGTAGAGTTTTGTTTGATTTTCCATAAATATTACTTTTTATAATGATTAATAATAGTTCCATCTTTCCTGGTTATCGTATGAAAACAAAAGTAAAAAGTAACCTGTAAATAATGAAACAATCGTGGGGGATAAATGAAGGGGATAATCCATAAACTAAACAGCTGTTTTTCAAATGATAACTCTATATAAAGGATAGACAAATAAGGGGACATTTGCATAAAGGAACTGATTCCATCAATAGCTTTTCATAAAGAACCAATGAAGGAGCAACATTACCTGCTACCAGACATATACTTTCTTGCTTGTCCCCATATTTTTATAATTACTACTATCTGATTCACTTTCCCGAATCGGATAACATCTTTTTCTGGAATCAGATATTTTCTCTGGTTCATCTGCAAAAAAGGCAATTACTTTCATAACTTGTATTCCAAAACAAAACCGGGATGATGAGATATAAATCTCATCATCCCGGCATTTACTTCCTAATTATTGATGTTTTATTTCGTACTTGCCAACATTAAAGTAACATTATCATCATTCATTTCATAAATAGTCTTTTTAATACTGCTGTCGTAAGCATTGCTCTTGGAGTTCCAGCGGGCATAGCTAAGTTCAACTTCATTGTTGGCATAGAAAACATCCATCTTGAAGTAAGGAACCCAAGCTTCTTTTGAGCTGTCCCATTTAGAAGCTTCCTTGCTGATCACACGATTTTCTGTATCGTAAGTGTAGGTGTAACGGAGGTGGCGATACAGATGTCCATCTTCGTTCTTAAAGATAGTCTTTGCGGTCATCAACTCGCCGGTCATCTCTTCGTTCTTCACATACTGAGTAGGATTACTTGCACTTGCAGAAAAGTTCATTACACTGGCCATTACTACTGCCAACATTACCACTGCTTTAGAAATTAAGTTCGTTTTCATAATCGTTATTTTTTTATTGTTATTACTTCTTGATGTTTGAGAGGAAGTCTTTGTCAACCGCCTTCGACAATATATAGTCAATTGGCGTGCCAAAACAGTAAATCACTGATTATCAACGAATATTTAATTTTAAGCGATGTTCATTTCCGGACAAGTGTCCGCATAAAAACGAACAGTAAGGACAAAAAAATATTCGAGACACAGTTTAGTGCCCCGAATAAATATAGTAATCAAATAGCCGGAACTATATGTTTTCTTCCAGCATCAGCCCCACACCTTTCACCGTTTTAATGCTGACTGATGAATCTTCAGCTATCAACTTACGGAGTTTCGTGACGAATACATCCAGGCTGCGGGAAGCAAAATAATCATCTTCCGTATTCCAGAACTTATCAAGAATGGCTTCGCGGCGTACTACATCTCCTCTGTTCTCACAAAGCATTTGCAACAGTCCGGCTTCACGGGCGGTCAATGTCTTGTTTTCACCGGATGAATGCTTCAATATGGCGTGCGTAGCATCAAGCACATATTCCTTTCCAATCTTGTAACATTCGCTTTCGTCCTTACTCTTTTCACCTTTGGAGAGTTTCAACAAAGCATGAATATGGGCATCCAGTTCTTCGGGAATGAAAGGTTTCTTGATATAATTGTTGGCTCCCAACTCATAGCCTTTCAATACATTTTTGGGAGAAACCAAACCGGAAGAAAAGATTATAGGCGTCTCTTTATCCACCTCACGGATACGCTTCACCATCTCATAACCATCCATGATGGGCATTTCTATATCCGAGAGAATGACATCGGGACGGTGTTCCCTCCACATTGCCAATCCTTCTTCACCATTGGCGGCTGCCAACACTTCATAGCCCTCTATGATATCTTCCAATCCGCTCTGAACGATGTAACGCAGGCTGGGATCGTCCTCAACTAACAATAACTTTATTGTATCCATGTCTTTGATATGAATTGTATTAACTTTCTATACTATAAATTATCAATTAACCTTCGCTCTTCCAATTCTTGCTTAAGCGTTTTCACAAGTTGCTCCTCCGAAGGTAAATAAATCTGGTATTTACTTGACAATATGGTAGTGTTATTTTCTGGTAGCGAATAACGAACTACCATATTATTTTTATCTGCACATAGCAATATCCCGATAGTAGGATTCTCTTCCGGAAGTTTTTCCTCCCGATCATAATAGTTCACATACATCTGTAACTGTCCTATATCCTCATGGGTTATCTTCCGGGTTTTCAGCTCTATAACAACAAAACAGCGCAGCAGACGATTATAAAAAATCAAATCTGCAAAGAATTCGTCATCTTCAAGTAGCAGACGCTTTTGCCGGGCCACAAAAGAAAAACCATTTCCTAATTCTAACAAGAAATCCTGCAAATGGGTAATCAATGCCTGTTCAAGGTCTTTTTCATAATATGCCGCTTCCTTTTTCAAACCAAGAAACTCTAACACCATAGGATCTTTAATGATTTCCAAAGGTGTCTCTGGGATACGCTCTCTACGTGCTACAGCCAAAACAGCCTCCTTATCATTACTTAATAACAA
This sequence comes from Bacteroides sp. 14(A), assembly GCF_000526555.1. Taxonomy (NCBI): domain Bacteria; kingdom Pseudomonadati; phylum Bacteroidota; class Bacteroidia; order Bacteroidales; family Bacteroidaceae; genus Bacteroides; species Bacteroides sp. 14(A). The sequence continues at coordinate 730,001 of NZ_JAGH01000002.1, forward strand.
ACGTTCATAAAGGCCTGAATTGATTTGGCGTTCTAACTCACGCGCTGTCCAACAATTGTTCATCGCTTCCAGTTCGTAATATTCCCGCTTATCCGGATTATCTATTTGAATAAGAAGCCTATATTGAGTCCAATTGAATTGTGAACGCAGTGCGTTCACAATTGGATAAGTTTTATAAAATTGGCGGCAGAAAGCCAATTGACGATAAGAAAACCCACTGCCAAATTCCGGGACAAGCTCCTTAGAGAGATTTTTCAGTAAGTAAGCTCCATAATCGGCACGCTCCTTTCCATCTTGTTCCTCTTCAAAAATACGCTTCCCAAGTGTCCAATACATCTGTACACGACAGAAGTCTACACTTCGTACAGCATTAGTGCGTGCCTGCTGGATGATTCCTTTGATTTCTGAAAGAAAATCTACCTTTAATGACTTATCTAACTCCATCTTTATCAGTTATGATATCAGCCACAAAAGTAATAAATTATTCGTTAACCCGAAGATAACATTGCGATATCATTCATTCTTATTCTGATTATCGCAAGCATGTTCTTCACAAAAGGATATGCCCAGCAGGCAGAAGTCCTTACGTTGGGAGTCTTCCACTTCGAATTTCCCAATCTGGATGTGCAACAAGTATCCGAAGAAGACCAGATAGATGTACTATCTCCTCAATATCAAAGGGAGATAGAGTTAATATCCAAGAAACTGGCACAATTCAAGCCGGATGCCATTGTCATTGAATGCCCTTTATACAAACAGTCAGAGATAGACTCTCTCTATAACTCATACCTTACCGGCAAGCATGAGTTGAACAGAAACGAAATTCAGCAGTTAGGTTTCAGAATAGCCCGAATGTGCAATGCCAAGATATACTGTGCAGATGCTTGGGGAGCACACACTACCCACATAGAGAAACTGCTGGATGATGATGAAAGTAATGAATATCTGGCTTTTGAAGAAAGTTTCTCGAACTCTCCCGACTCTGCTTTATACTATGAAGATGAACCCATCTTCAAGCAGCAGGGAATACTTGCACAACTGATACATCTCAATGATCCGGTACATATCAAGAAAGATTTAGGAAACTATCTTATCAAACATTTCAAGTATGAATCCGTCAAAGGCGATTATACCGGAACAGATTTTGAATCCGGAAGATGGTTCAACCGGAATCTAAGGATACTCAGGAATATCCAACGGATTCCCGATGCCGCCGGTAAACGAATACTGGTTATTTTCGGCGCAGCGCACATGAACATCCTGAACTATCTGTTTGAATGTTCTCCCGAATACAAACTACTGAATATAAACGATTACCTGAAGTAAATATCTGCTTCTTCTATTTTATCGGAAATGAGAACTTTGGTGGCCTAATCGTAGGGCCGCCACCAAAGTCACCACCGCCACGTTTATCAAACACCACGTTGCGCAGAATCTCGTACATTATTCCGCCTACATCCAACCCCAGCTTAAACTTCTCGAAGCGATAATAAGGTATCACAACGGGAGCCGTCTGCCAACCTCCACGCATGGCATCGTAATAGCGCTGGGCACCGACCTCCACACCAAAACGTTCGGACATATCAAGAGACATCGTAGCACCATAACTATTAGTGCTCATCCCATAAGAATTACCGATATCATACGAACCGAAGACATTGAAGGCAACCCGGTCAGAAGCACGATAAGTCAGCCTGCCCGCAGTACTGAAAGCTTGCCCGGTGATGTGAGACATATTTATCTTCATGGCATTGGCACGAAGTTGCAATGATAGCCGATCGTTAAAGATATGCTGATATCCTAACGAAGCATTATTGAAACGCCCGATGCCCGGAACACTGGTCTGGCTTCCGGAACCGAATACCGCTCCATGGGGAAATTGCCTTAATACGCCTCCTGTGCTATAATCACCCCGGAATAGCGGAGAAGGATTTATATGATAAGGTATACGGAGTTCCTCTTTTAAGGAGAAAGAAGGTAAATCACCTAACTGTATAGGATTTATCAAAGGGTATACAGTCTTTTCGGGAAGCAGGTTGACGGATGGAAGCTGAAATGCAGCTTTCGGCTTTATCAACATGCTATCAAGAGTGAAGCGTGTACTATCTTCCTGTGCAGAAAGCAACTGCAAACCAGAAATGAACAGAAAAAATAATCCCCAACGAATTGGGAGCCAAGATATGCCAACCCTGCGTGTCATAATCTACCTCCTTTGTTTTTTACGGACTCTGTATACAAAAATAGTAAAAGCCTATCTGAATAACAAATAGTTGAGCACATTTCATCTTTGCCAGCAGGCTTTTTTAACGCAAGGGGAATTGTAGCGTAAATTCACTGTAACTCCCTTCCATACTTTCTACCTTCACCATACCACCGTGAGCACTCACCACCTGCAACACATAATTCAATCCTAACCCGAAACCTGATGCACTCGTCTTACGACTGCCGGAAGCAACCCTCTCGAACTTATTGAATATCTTATGCTGTTCGCTCAAAGGAATGCCAATACCGTTATCATGCACTCTAACAATGGTTTCATCCTCTGTCTTTTTACCTGAAAGAATGATCAGAACCTCTTCATTAGAGTACTTGACGGCATTGTCCACCAGGTTGGAAAGTATCTCACGCAGACAGAAAGCATCCGCATAAACACTACATCCTTCTTCACAATCTATATCGAAATGAATCGTCTTCGCTGCTTTCAACTGATACTTTTCTGCTATATCCCGTAACAACGGTCTTAAGGCAACTTCTTCTTTATGTAGTTCCAATTCTCCACGATCTATCTCTGTCAGCATTACTACGCGATTGGAAAGTGTCAGCAGATGTTCGCACTCATCTCCCATTACTTGCCTGTAACGGGCCAGCTTCTCAGGCTTATCCGCCAACTTACCACTTGCCAAGATATGTGCTCCCATCATGACAGACTGCAGCGGTGACTTCATATCATGTATCATGGAGTAAGTAAAGTCCTTCTGAAACTGCTCCAACCGACGCTGTGCCCGCAACATACGTATCTGAAAGAAAACACAGAGAGATACGAAAAGGAAAGCAATAAGCAGCGGCACCTGCATATACCATGTGGTACTCATAATAGTACGTTGTGGTGAACGAACCACAGCAAAGATGCAACTCGTACTATCCTTATCCAACGGAAACAACCGGGTAGTAATATCCCCGAAGTCAACAGCCGGACTACCAGTATAAAGTATCAACTCCTGGGACGGATACCTGATCCAACGGATATCCGCCCTATCCGGAAAGCCTGTTTCCAAAAGCTGTTTCCTGAAAACACTGTCGGCAAACTGCAAGGAGAACGGAATGGGCACACGGCTACGCAGACTAATCGTATCCTGTATATCATAAGCCATCTTTACGCGGAAATCTTCATCAAACTTATTGTAAAGATGTCGTATGACACTCAACTGTACCCGGTAACGATAACCTTTCTCCAGATATACCTTATAAAGTTCATTCATCATACGCCTCGGATAAGGGAGAAATTCTCCCGGTGAACTATCCCAATTAAAATCAGGATTAGCCTTAGTGAAAAGCGGATACCTATGTAAGTCTGCCTCCCGGTAGAAAGCCTCTTCCAATTGCTCCTCCGCCTGATACCGTATCTTTTGAGATGTAATATAATACAAATATCCCGACCAGACAGCCAGCAACAGGAATACTCCAGCCAGGCTGACTATAGAAATTGCTTTAAGAGAAATAGGCCTGCCTGTACTTCCTTGCCGGATTTCTGCTTTGGCATGTGCCAGAGTAGCATTGGTTCTCTCAAAGAGTACGTTGCTTTGTGCCTCTATCTCTTGCCAGTTTTCTGTGGTTATCAAGTTCTTCATCCGGCTGACGGGATGTTTCATTTCTTCGGCCAACGTATAGAAGTCCTGTTGTTGTTTCTGCAAGTCATGCCGTTGACGGAACACCGACTTCATTTGTACAATCAAGGCATAGACAGCCGTACCCAGCAATAGCCATGTAATGAATGACAGTAACAGGAGTCTCTTCTCCATCTCCTTGGCAGGGAAAGAAAGAATGACACGGACAGCCTCCCCACGGGATTTAAAGGTAAAAGCAGTTTCGGAAGTAACAGCGGCAAAGTTACGGATACTTACCTGAGGATTGGTACTTGCCAGCACCTCATTTGTATTTACATTAATGCGCTCCACGGTCAGCGTTCCATCCATGTCTAACTTCCGCAACTTATTGTGCAACACGCTATCTATGGTGGCTAACGGAATTTCTTTTATTCCATACACCCGTTGCAAAGCCTGTGCCACCTGCTGGGAAGTACGCTTATTCCTTTCATTCCCATCAATCCGCTTGTATTTAGGATTGGGTGCATACGCTATGATAGCTATTGAATTATCAGGATAAGGAAGGTTGTTCACCAAATTATCCACTGTCTCCGTGAAAGACATCCAAAAACACTTGTTTAGTAACTTCTCTGCTTCCTGCATCTGTGCATGGAAAGCATAAAGCATTCCACCCAACTGTATCAACACAACAGCAATCAGACTCACAAGTGAAAGAGAGATGACAGTACGTAATTTCATCTTATCCGTTTATATTCGCCTGCAAAAATAGCAAATAACTATGGATCACGGAGTAATGTACTACTTTTTATATGCGATGAGAATGCATTCTTTCCAGCCAATGGCAAGGTACGATGAAAAGAAACGAACGAAAATCAGCATCTCACTGATTAAAAGAGGAATATAAAAATACATACAACTCTAAAAAAATACAAGGAAAGCTTTCCAGAGTTGCAAAGATATCGTTAACCTAATGATAACATTACGATAACATTCATCCTCATGCCCCTGCCCTATCTTTGCAACATCAAAAGTAACGAAATATATAACTTAAAAAATAAAATCATTATGAAAGCTCTAGTATTATCAGTAGTATTCGCATTGACATCAGTAGTAAACGCAGTAAGTGGTAACAACGTAAAAGACTTCGCTTACAACAGTGAGAAACAGGAAAGCGGTGTAGAAACCCAGACAGTCTATAAAGTAAAAGAAGGCAAGTATCTGGAACGCCACCTGCAATACAACTACACACATGATGAAAAAGGACGTGTATCCGCCAAGGAAATTCTGAAATGGAACCAAGACAACAGTCGCTTTGAAAAGCAGTATTGCCTTAACTTCAGCTACACCGACAACGAAGTAAACGTGGAATATGTAGCATGGAACAGCAAAGCCGGCGATTACACAAATGTGAAAGCTAAAGCCGTTTATCAGACGAATGAAAATGGCATGAACTACATGGCTTATAGCTGGAATGAAAAGGAAAACTCCTGGAATCTGGTGACAGAACACAACGCTACCCACTGGAGCGGTGCCCTGCTGGCAAACAAGTAACTTTCCTCTAACAATAAACACCCTCTTTTAAATTCCTAAAGAAATGCGGCTACCGGAAAAGCAATCCTCCGATAGCCGCATTTTTTGATTTACCCAATATACAATTCGGAGGGAATCAGTTTAAAATCCACAAACTGGTTCTCTACCGGATTGGCTTTCAACAAGAAAGGAACGATACCATCCGAAGGAAGCGCTTTGCGCGGAAGAGCCGATTGCTTATCGAATTTATAAGTAGCACACCAGGCATCGGCATCACCGGATACGCTTTTGCCGATACGGAAGCAAAACTCACTCTGACTATCGCGCAACGTATTAATCAGTTTACGGCAATCATCCGGCACAGTAGGACTATCTGACAATTCGCTGATCTTTTCTGCCATTTGCGATAACCATTCCACATCGTGAATGTGCTTCTTGTCGAGGGCAAAAACAAACACTGCCGGATAGTAATCGTTGTCTCCCGGTCTCCACAAAGCACTGTTGGCCTGCACCACTGCTGCATATATAACGGGAGACTCCGTATATTTCTTCTTCCAGCGATCCTTGAACAACCAGGGAGCATTGCCTGCCACTGCCCTGAAGAAGGGAGTTTCCATGTCCCGGGGTGTTTGCAGATAAGGTTTCAATCTATCCAAGCGAGTAGGATTATCGAAAGCCTCCTCTTCTTCGTCATCATCTTCCGGCACGGGCGGTCTGTTACGCAGTCCGCTCACGTCACACCCTTGCGCTTCCAGCTTCGCAATATCTTCTTCTGTCAGGCTATTCTCCCAGTCTTTGCCGGGGTTCACAAAAAATGCCATAATAATTTTAGTTTAAGAGTTAATATTCTGTCAAATAGTTAATATAATAATACATATTAGTTAAGCCTCTAAGGAAGGTGTAACAAAAGTAGGAAGATACCCATGAACGGGAAAACAAATAGGGGGGATAAATGAAGAGAGAGTTTTATCCCGTAAGAGTATGTTTATCAAGATATTATTATCCAGTAAAAGTAGAAAGGAAAGGGGACATTTTCAATTTACCAAAGAAACAGCAGACGTTTTAAAGGAAGAAAACAAAGAATTCCTACCTTAATCATTCAAAGTTCCTGATTTCACAATAGTCTGAAGATTAAGATTATTACAAGTAATCCATTGGCGGAATTAGTTCCTTTTTGTAGGGTTATGAGTTAAATGATAAATAATCTTTTAGACGCGGATGACACGGATAACGCGGATTTTTTTTATCCACTTTTATAGCGCAGCCTTTTAAATCCGCGTTATCCGTGTCATCCGCGTCTAAAAAATAATATACCGAATGGCGCTAATCACTTATCACTAAACACTAATCACTTTTGTTCTTTTCTATACCTAAATAAATCAATTCCACCAACAGGTTACAAATAAGGTATCTCCATAGTCTATATCTATAGAGTATCCATTGGTGAAATCAAGATAGAACCTGCATATGAGAATACTATAAATAAGAAGAGTGATAAGCCGCTGTAAATAAGACCAGTGCCTACTTCTTCAATAAGACATTATTAATCAGATATTGTTCTATTATGGAGAAACGTAAGCTCCACTTTATCGGAACATTTGTCTCCTTATTGTGAAACAAGAGTTTCTTCTCTGAGAAACCTTTGTTTCTTACCTAAGAAACTTTTATTTCTTAACCAAGAAATTTTTGTTCCACAGGCAAGGCACTTTTGTTCCAAGAGGAAGAAACAAAATGGAACAAGTAGAGGCGTGACAAAGCACCGCTGTCTCCCTCCTCAACCACAAGGAAAGGCATAATCTTACGACTATACTTCCCGCTTGAAAACAGGCTTATTTGCAGAATTCCACCATCGGATTAAGAAACTCTTTTTATTAACCTAACGATAACATTACGATAACATTCATCCTCATGCCCCTGCCCTATCTTTGCAACATCAAAAGTAACGAAATGTATAACTTAAAAAATAAAATCATTATGAAAGCTCTAGTATTATCAGTAGTATTCGCATTGACATCAGTAGTAAACGCAGTAAGTGGTAACAACGTAAAAGACTTCGCTTACAACAGTGAAAAACAGGAAAACGGTGTAGAAACCCAGACAGTCTATAAAGTAAAAGAAGGCAAGTACCTGGAACGCCACTTGCAATACAACTACACACATGATGAAAAAGGACGTGTATCCGCCAAGGAAATCCTGAAATGGAACCAGGACAACAGCCGATTTGAAAAGCTGTATTGCCTCAACTTCAGCTACACCGACAACGAAGTAAACGTGGAATATGTAGCATGGAACAGCAAAGCCGGTGACTACACAAATGTGAAAGCCAAAGCCGTTTACCAGATGAACGAGAACGGCATGAACTACATGGCTTACAACTGGAATGAGAAAGATAACTCCTGGAATCTGGTAACAGAACACAATGCAACAAATTGGAACAGCGCTTTGCTGGCAAACAGATAATTACTCTAACAAGAATTCTCTCTTACAGTTTCCAATGAAAAACGCGGCTGCCGAAAGATAATCTTTCAGACAGCCGCGTTTGCAATTATCACTTAAAGTCAGTCTTCGTGTTTAGAATATTCAGAGAATTCGCAACCAAACTCTTCTACCATCATATTGTCCATCTCATCGGCCTTCAATGCCAGATTCACCAGATTAGTAAGGATCTCATCTTCCGATGCATCCGTAATGTCAGACAGATGTACACGATATGCTATGTAAATCTGGCGTCCTTCAATACCCAGTTTGTAAGGACTGAAATCTTCACTCAGGATATAGTCGAGTACCCTTTCCACCTCTTTCTTTGGCAACAGATTGATAGGAGAAACAGCAAACAGATACGTATTTTCATAAACAAAGATACGCACTTCGGAACTGCCTTTATGGAATGTCCAGGAGTCATAACCGTCACGAGCAAGAATCGGATTAACTCCCATCTCACGGATGGCACGTTCGCAGAAAGTACTCAATGAAGACGGTTCGCGCTCTTCAAAGATACCTTCGGGCAGCTTTTCGCCACATGAAGGGCAGAATTCTTCCTCTTCCGATATCAGTTCGTCACAACTGTCGCACTGCACCTGAAAAGCTGTACGGTCCGCAGCCTCCACAAATTCAAGCAGCTTCCGTAATGCTTCCACACGGATACCGAAACCCATATTGTCGGCATTACTCAGCTTACTCACCGTTACTCCTACCACTTCGTTCTTTTCATTGAAGATAGGACCGCCGGAATTACCGGGATTCACCGCCGCATCAGTCTGTATATAATACTTTCCATCCACCAGTTGTTTGGGCGAAGACACAGAGCCTTCGGTCACCGTAAAAGGCATACCGTAAGGATAACCGGCCACACAAACCTTTCCACCGATGGACAAGGAATTATCTCCTGCCAGATTCAGGGAAGGCAGGGCCGAGAAATCACCGTCTACGGACAACAGGGCTATGTCCAATGAAGGATTCACCAATACCACCTTAGCCAAATAAGGATTCCGGTCATTATCATGTACCGCCACTGCATGAAAGCCTTTCACCACATGGTAGTTCGTCACAAAAAGATCATAGTCTTTCAGATAGAAACAGCTGCCTGATCCACCTGCATGGGTTACTTTAAAAACCAACTGATATATATTGTTCTGTTCCATTGATTCATTGTTTTTAATCTGTTATTGTTGTCCGCCAAGTGCTTGTTGCATCATCTTCTGTTGAAGTTCCTGCGCCAAACGCATATATTCGGCCATATCTCCCTTCATCATGGCAGACTGCATATCAGCCTGTGCCTTCATGATTTCCTCTTGCAGAGATGCTGCCATGCCCTGTATTTGCTCGATGGCTTCTGCCGATATCCCTTCCAGGTCATCCTCATCCGGTTCCAGATCACCTTCCATTATTTTATCCATTGCGTTATAAAGGATTTCAGATGCATCCTCCAGCGGCTTACCGCTTGCTTTCTTAAGCGCATGCGAAAGAATTACGTTAATGTCATCCTGCACATCATTATAAAAATAAGCCTCATAGAAGATATAGAGTAGACGTACCACACTCCGCTCATAGTTTTCCGTCTGAATGGCTTCAGTAGCTTCTTTATAGACACTCATAAAGTTCTCCTGCATATTCTTCAGAGACGAACGTCGCTTGGTAGACACCAATGTATCTACGAAATAAAGATCAGCCGCCAGTTCCTCTTTAGTCATGGCAAGCAATTTTTCAAGGAAGGCCTTACCTTTCGCCACCACCTCGGCAGTAGGCAATTCGGCATCCATATCATCCACCGCTTTATCGAGATCATTCAATAGCTGGCCTTGCGGACGGGCAAAGTAGGAAATCTGATAGAAAGTCGTATCGAGTACATTCCAGGAGTAGCCATATTTCCGGTCGGCATCATACTCTTTCACGGCTTCCAGTGTTTCGCGGCCCAAGATTTGCAGACCTTCATAAATGCGGTCTATCTCTTCCTGCGGATAAGAGGTGACCTGCGGCTCATAGCACCGAGTAGCACCGAACTTCGTACAAAACTCGTCATCATATTTATCACCGATGTGGCAGATATTCTGTAACACGAAGTACATCTTATGGGGATGGCTCTGCGAGAGAGAACACGTGTACTCCATTCTCAACTTATCGTTGTCCTTCACAAAGCGAGGCAACAGCAGTTTGTTCAGATTCAGGTCTGCAATCTGTCGAAGCATGGCTACACGCCCTTTCTCGGGCAAGTTCAGGAAGTCGGCACTGATACGGTAAAATCCGTCTTTTACAGAGATATGCACCAGGATAGAACCGTGTGGAATATGAAATTCAGTACCATCCGTATTGCCATACTTCGTCCGGAAGTCCGCATTCAGGTAATCCAGCAAACTGTGGAAAGCTTGCAGATACTCGCCTTGGTTATACAAGTCCACGCTCTTTTCGTAAGCCTCCGTATGAATGGAACTTTGCGTGGAGTCCACTACGGGAGGAATAAATGTAAGTGTTTGTTTCATGTTATAATATGGTTTTAAAGGATATCTGTCACCTGACAGGCAAGGTTTATGTCATTATATATCTCTTCAAGCAGATGTTCATTGTCCAGTGCCTGTTTGCGAAGACAGAGGAAGCCGTCGGGCATCACTCCCGCATAGTAAAAAGTATCTTTGCTGAAAGAGAGCATCATATCGTGCCCGAATGTTTCGCGCAGACGGGTAATCTGACGCATGATTGCCGGTGTAAGTATCATACGGGCAGTTATTTCGTCATCGGCATAAACCACGAAATACTTCTCGAAATCCGGGTCTTCCAGATGAACGAAACGGGCATTATAGCGTTTCTTCAAGCCCTGGATATTCTTTGCCAGATAGCCGACCTTTTGTTCCAGATGGTCGGGCAGGATAATCGTGCTGCCTTTAAAACTACGTTCCAGACGACACCAGCCAAACATGCCGCGGAAGTTATGCGCACTGCTTTCATACCTGGAAGCAAACAGCGGACGGAGCACATAGCGGTAAAGCATCACGAAATAGCCCGCTACAGAGTTGAGCTCCAACTTATTCATCAGCCCATAGGAAACCCCTATATCGGCTATATAAAGGGTACGATCCCCTCGCGGCACTTCCAGATAAGCATAGGTGGTAGCCGCCAATGCCGGATCGGAAAAAGAAGAATTAAAGAGCTTGCTACCGGATAATATACGCTGGTCCAGTTGCGAAGAGAAGGAGAAAAGAACCGATGGAAACATAGCAGACATAATGCTGCGCATGATATCATTTTCCTGCCCTTGGAATTTCATAAGAGAGCGGCTGAATGCAAAGTTCAGCACAATAAATCCCATAAAAACCGGGAAAATGTATTGCGTAACCACACTGTAGTTCTCTAATCCGATGTATCCAACAAGATAGCCCCCAAACAGGACGAACATCATCCAGCAAAAGACAAAGAGATAGACTATGATGCTCAGAATACGAACGATCTTCTGCCAGAAATATACACGGGAAAGTTCGGTACGAAGCCTTTCGGAAAGGCTTTTGAAGTCAATTGATTCCATATTACATCTACTTTAAAAGTGCACTGACATCCACATTCCGCTGTTCCTGTTCGGGAATATCAATCAGTTCTTCCTGATGATGATTCTGCCGGCCGGCCACGATGGAAGAGGGAAACATCTCAATGGAGTTATTATAGTCGGTGACCGCAGCATTATAGGTGCGGCGTATAGCTTGCAGTTGCAATTCCATATCTTCAATGCTCCTTTGCAGTCGGGTGAACTGTTCGCTTGCTTTCAGTTCCGGGTAATCTTCTACGGATAATTGAAGTTTGGAGATTAAAGAAGAAAGCTCATTACCGGTTTTTATCTGTTCACTCTCCTGTGAAGGCTGAAAAGTGCGTGAACGAAGTTCTGCGATACGGGTTAGCGTCTCATTCTCATGTCCCATATAGGACTTTACGGCAGCTACCAAATTCGGTATCATATCGTTCCGCTGCTTCAATGCCACGCAAATGCCGCTACGGCATTGCTTTACCCGATTCCGCTTTGCAATCAGATTATTGGCAGTCCAGATATACCAAAGTACCAATAAGATGATAAGGGCTATTCCGATATAAAGAAGTATTCCCTGGTTTTCCATAATTTTACTTTCTGATATAGATTAATAATAGTTGTATCGTATCTACTTACGAGAACGGAACAAAAATAAGAAGATAGACATAAAACAGGAAAGAAACAGGGGGGACAAATAAAGAGTCTCATTTTTAGTATAAACCTATGTTTTTCAACTAATTATTATCATTAAGCAGAGAAGAAGCAAGGGGATATTTTCAATTATAAGAGGAAAGTAAATAGAATAACAGATAAAACTAAGGATAATGATCTAATTCATGGCGGGAAAGTAATGAGCTAAAAGCTGATAATAATTTAGGCGCGGATTACGCGAATTACACGGATTAAAGGCTGCGCTATTACACTGTATTACAGAAAGAGAATCCGTGTAATTCGCGTAATCCGCGCCTAAAATTATATTCATAACCCATCAGAAAGGATTTATTCAGCCAGCAAGTTTTATTAGTTCTTTATACCTTACTAAGAAATACCTATTTCTTGCATACCGACTTATAATCGTTAACCTAAAGATAACATTGCGATAACATTCCTTCTCTCCCTGCCGCCTTACCTTTGCAACATCGAAATAACCCCAATGTATCACTTAAATAATAAACAAGTCATGAAGAAATTTCAGAAAATAGGAATCGAATTAGCAAAAGGTATTGCAATCGTTTTGGCAGCTTACGTATTAATGGCCACAGTCAATCCTGCGTACACAGGACTCAAACACGCCATTGCAAATATATTCTTCAATTAATAGAAAGAACGAATGATGAAAGCGGATATCTCAATTGTACAAAGCAAGAAAGGAACCGAAATCATGGTTTCGGGAAATAAGATCAATAAGTATGGAATACTGGCTGCAATCCTTTTTACAGTACCCATACTGCTCTTATTCCGATGGATACATGGAGAAGATATGGCCCATGTATCATTGCTGATATTCTGGTCGTGCGCCCTGGCAGGCTTTGGAGTAAATCTATTGCTTCATGCACTATTCTTCGGAATCTTTTCGCCCAAAGGTTTCCGGTCCATCTCTTTCGTAAAGCATAAGGGAGGCATACGTTTCTGTCACTGCAACGAACCCATCAGAATGTGGCAATATCGCACAACCTGCTTCTTACCTATTCTGTTGTTAGGCATACTTCCGCTTTTGTATGGCATGGCAACAGGGAATTATTATTTCACATTATTCGGAACATTCTTACTTATCGGTAGCATGGACGACATCTGTATCCTTTGGAAACTGCGTTCATTCAGCAAAGATGCATTTATCAACGACTGTTCACAGGAGTTGCGATTCCATATATGGTAAGATCAGGATCGTACCGGAAAATAAAGAGTAAACTCACTGAAACGGCCTTCTTCACTCTCCACCTCTACCCTGCCCTCATGTGCCAGCATCACTTGCTGCACATAGTTCAAACCTAAGCCAAAACCCGCGGCCCCCCCTTTACTACTGCGTACTGCCGCCGCAGAGCGTTCAAAGCGATTGAAGATACGCGACTGGTCTTTCAAGGAGATACCCAATCCGTTATCGCATACCTTAATTTTGCAAACTCCCCTTTCCGACTCACAGATAATGTCTATTTTCACCTCTGCACGAGAATACTTGATCGCATTGTCCAATAAGTTTCCCAGCACTTCACGCAGGCAGAAAGCATCCGCATAGACCGTCTCACAGCGATGATAAACCGTATTGAATTCCACCCTCTTACCGGCTTTCAGAGAAATCTTCGCAACCAGATCATCAATCAACGGACGCAGGGAAACATCTTCCTTATGCAGCTCCAAATGCCCTTCATCCAATTGTGTAAGCATCAATACCCTGTTTGATAAAGCCAGCAGATGCTCGCTCTCTTCCGTCATCACCAGGCGATATTTCTCTTCTTTTTCAGGTTTACCCGCCAGTTTCCCTCCTGCCAGCACATGTGCCGCCATCAATATGGAGTTCAACGGAGACTTCATATCATGAATCATGGCGTAAGTAAAGTCTTTCTGGAACTGCTCCAGACGATGTTGCATCCGAAGCACCTTCACCTGGCCGAAGATACAATCGAGCATTACCAGGAATGTAATCCACAAGGGAAGCAAAAGATACCAGATAGAAGTCGCCACATGACGATAAGGGTTCTTCACAACTCCCTGCACACAAAGCGTACTATCTTCTTTCAAAGGAATAAACAGAGAAGTATAATCACCATACTTCCTGGAAGCGTATCCAACCTCTGTAACCGTACTATCCGAAGAACGGAGAAACTGACGAATACCACTACGTGACTTTATGCCCAACCGGCTTAAGCGCTCTGCAAAAGCTGAATCCAGGTATAAAGAAGACAAGGGCATTTCTATGCTACTTTCATTGATCTCACGTTGCATAATCAAGGCTGCACGAAGACGATAATTCTGATCAATCGTATTATAGGTATGTACCACAAACAAACGGTTTATGCTATACTCAGCCTCCTTTCCTTGTAGAAATTTCTGTTGTTCCTTGGCAAAAGGAGCTTCCTCTGGCAATTTCTGTTCTACGGGCTTTTTTCCTCCTTTAGTCTGTGAAAGGAACGACGGATAACGTTCCACCACCTCATCATAGAAAGCCGCTTCAAAGCAATCATTCACCTGATAAGCAGTCTCACGGGCAGCTGTGCGGTACAAATAAGCAAACCAAGCTACCATCAACAAACAACTTGCCAACAGGCTGACTATGAAGAACACCTTAAATGAATGTTGTTTACGGGCCTGACGTTTCCACTCCTCTTCTTTAGCCATGGAAAGTGTTTGCTCCGTCATATCCAGAATCTGCCTGCTCGATGTTTCTATGGCCTCCCACTGTTGTTCGGGAATCTGCCTGCGCACCTTACCTATCGGCAATCTCATTTTCTCCGCCAGAGCATAGAAAGCAGAGCGCTGTTCCTCAATCCCCCGGCGCTGGCTGATGATATACTTCATCTGCTGTGCCCAACTGTAAATAAGGAAAGCAGTCAATAACAGAGTAGGAAGGAACAAGAAAAACACATCCTTCACAAGTGGAAGGAAAGGAGAAATGATGGTAGCTTCTATCGCTTTACCCTTACTTTCATTCAGCCATGCCTGCTCCGAGATAACCGTTTTGAAACGCCTGTAAGCGGAATATTTACTGTGATCTTCTACCGAATCAATCCATACGGTCCTATCGATGTTCTTCCATTTCAGCTTCTTTTCCAATACCTTCTCCATCTCGTCCAGAGGTATCTCCACATGATAAACATCTTCCAGGAAAGAGGCTACTTGCTGATATCCCAAAAATACCATTTCATCGTAAGGCATCTTTTCATCCCTGCGGATGTACGAATAGAATGGTACGGTATAATCAGGAAAAGGCAGGTTATTCACCCGGTTATCTACCGTTTCTATAAAAGCTTGCCGGAAACATTCGTTCAGTGTACGCTTCGCCTCATTTTTATAGCTGTCATAAGCATATATCATGCCTCCCAATTGTATTACCACAACGAGAAACAATCCTATAATAGAGAGGATATAGAGTGAGCGAAGCTTCATCTTGCTATTGTTTGGGGGACAAATATAATGTTTTCAGCATCCATTTCCATACAGGAAGAACATGAATCGTATATTCACTCACATTTATTTCTTCTTCTTCTTCAAGAGTCAGAATAAATAATTCACGGCAGCCTGTAGTTTGAGCAGCCTCCAAAAGACCGTCTATCTCCCGTTGACGAGTATCTTCGTCGTGCAAAGTATAAGTCACTTGAATCAACTGATTCACTTCTTCATGGTTAGTAATTACAAAATCACACTCCTTCTTACCTTTATAATAATGCAAACCTTCCTGTATTTGCAAATTCCGGCGTAAATGAAGATAAACGGCATTCTCAAGTAATTTACCATTATCTTCACTTAGAGGATTAAGCAACACGGAACGTAAACCGTTGTCAATACAATAGTATTTCTTATCTCCACTACTCTCTTTCACGACCGAAGGCTCATACTTCGTTAATGAAAAAAACAAATAGATAGATTCTGTTTGTACAATTACATCATACAGGGTATTCTTTCCGATACTAACCCCCTGTGACTTCAACTCATTATAAATACGATTGATAGAGGTCGGTTTCGTCAAATTACTCATTACTCTCTTAATGAAGTAACGGACAGGTTCCGGATTCTTTATTTCATATCTTTCCACCAAATCCTTATAGAGCATTACGAAGAAATATTCCTGCAGAATACGGTCTTTCAACATAGGAATAGCAAGACTGACTTCGGGAAAACCACCTTGATGCAGGTACACTTTAAATGCATTTACAATGCGCGCCCTATATTCAGGTACATAATAATTGGTATCCACGCCTACAAATGAACAATACTCCCGAAATGAAAGAGGAAACTCTTCGTACTGCAATGTACGTCCCCGCAAGGAAGTGGCAAGTTCCGACGAAAGCATATTTGAATTACTGCCTGTAATAAAGATGTGTCTACACTCCTGTTCATACACCCTACGCACAAATGGTTGCCAATCTTCCGCCATTTGTATTTCATCAAAGAACATATATACATCCTTCAAGGAAATATCAGGATATAGTTCCCGATAAGCCTGCAATATTTCATCTAAATTTTCAGCATCAAACTGCAAACGCTCATCGTCGAAATTCAGAAAAAGTATTTGTTCCTTCCGGATGCCTTTCTCCGAAATCAATTGATTGATTACCAATAAGAATAAAGAAGATTTCCCACAACGTCTCACACCCGGAACCGTAATAATTTTGTTACTATCTACAGGTAGCATCAATTCACGGGGATATACTTCCACGGGTAAGCCCGCCTGGAAACCTGCAATCAACTGTTTTAGTAATTCCTTCTTCTTCATAAAGATAATATATTGAAATTATTTCTTTCTTGAAAAGACAAAAATAGAAAAAACTTTCTTTTTGAAAAAGAAATAGTAGACAAATCAACGGATTTTCTTTGTTAACCTAAAGATAACATTGTAATAACATTCTTCCATGAGCCTCTGCCTTACCTTTGCAATATCGAAAGAAACAAAAATGTATAACTAAAAAAATAACACCATTATGAAAACTTTAGTATTATCAGTAGTATTTGCAGTAACTTCAATCGTAAACGCAGTAAATAACAACAGTCTGGAAGGTTTTGCCTACAACACCCGCATGGATGGAGATCGTGTAGAAACCAAAAACGTATACAAAGTGAAAGAGGATAAATATCTTCAGAATCATCTGCAATATAACTATGCGTATGATGCCGAAGGACGTGTATCCAGCAAAGAGGTATCGAAATGGAGTAAAGGCAATCAACGCTTCGAGAAACAGTATTGCCTGAACTTCTCATACGACGGTGGAGAAGTAAACGTGGAATACGCAGCATGGAACAGCAAGGACAATGCCTACACTGATGTAAAGACCAAAGCCGTTTACCAAATCAACGGAATGGGCGTAAATTACCAAAGCTACGAATGGAACAAAAAAGAAAGTAGCTGGAATCTAATGGTAGAACACTCCACACAACCGGAAGAAATCATTCTGTTTGCAGAGAAATAAATTCAGGCATCGCAAATGCACAGTACCTTAATTGTGCATTTATCCTGCTTTTTTCCTAACTTTGTCATTAAATCATTTACCATTTTGACAATGAAAAAAGAAAACCATATAGCCTTACATAGCACAAGTTTCATTCATGAAATCAAGCAAATTGTAACTGAAGCCCGACAGAAAGCCTACACCGCCATTAATTCGGCAATGGTAGAAGCCTATTGGCTGATGGGCAAGCGTATCGTGGAAGAGGAACAGCAGGGAAAAGAACGAGCCGACTACGGAACACAACTGCTAAAAGAACTCTCGACAGAACTTACGCAAGAGTTCGGGAAGGGGTTCTCAGTCCCCAGTCTTTACAACTATCGACTGTTCTATCAAACCTTTCCCGAAATATTCTCTACACCGTGGAGAATATTGAGTTGGTCTCATTACAAGCGCTTATTAACAGTTCCCAATCCTGAAGCCCGTGCATGGTATCTAAAAGAAGCACAAGAGCAGATGTGGAGTTACCGCACACTCAATCGCAACATCGGTTCACAGTATTACGAACGTCTGCTACTCTCGCACGACAAGGAAAAAGTGGAAACGGAAATGAAGTCGCTCACGCTTCCGTACCAGCAGGACAAATTGGAGTTCATCAAGAATCCTACGGTAGCAGAGTTTATTGGATTGTCCCCGAACACCGACTTTACCGAATCCAAACTGGAATCGGCTATCATCAGCAACTTACAACGTTTCTTGCTTGAACTGGGAAAAGGATTCTCGTATGTAACACGCCAAAAATTAGTGCGTACCGAGAAGAAAGACTATTTCATCGACCTCGTCTTTTATAATTATTTATTAAAATGTTTCGTCCTTATCGATTTGAAAACAAATCCTATAACACATCAGGACGTGGGACAAATGGATATGTATGTACGGATGTATGATGAACGGATACGTGGTGAAGGAGATAACCCAACCATCGGTATCGTTCTCTGTTCAGAAACAGACAAAGATATAGCCCGCTATCAGTACTACATGACAATAATCAACTTTTTGCTTCCAAATATATGTTGTATATGCCTACGGAGGAAGAGTTACGCAGGGAGATTGAGCTACAAAAAACATTTTACCGCCTGCAGCAACACTCGGAGAAAGGTATCGAAGAAGAATAATACTATTTGCTGAAGAATAATCTGCCGGTTATTTCTTTCCTGCCATATATACTCCCCCCATAATACAAGCAGCCCCGATCAGTGCAATAATTGTCAGATGTTCATCCAACAGGATAGCCGATCCTACCAAAGTGAACAGCGGATTGAGATAAATATAGTTGGAAGCGCGTACCGTTCCCAGATTTTTCAGTACGACATTCCAAACTGCAAAACAAATCAGGGAAGCAACTACACCCAGAAACAATAAATTCAACAGAACGGAAGGCTGAATGAGCAAAGAAAGGTCAGCCTTCCAAGGTTGAAACATAAAGACGGGAAGCGTAGTCAATATGCCATAGAAAAAGATCTTGCGAGTAATAAAAATAGTATTATACCTACCCGTCATCTTCTTCATTATCAGACTATAGAACGCCCATGAAAGAGCAGCAACCAAAGTAAGACAATCGCCCAACGGAGATATTTTCAAAACAAAACTCCCATTATAAACTACCATTGCCACCCCTATCAATGCCATCAGTGAACCGCCTATCAAAGTACGGGTAGCCTTTTCCTTCTTATAAATCATCAGTGAAAAGATAGTGGTGAGCAGCGGAGCCGTACAAACAATAAACGCCACATTGGTAGCCAATGTAATGCCTAAAGCCATATTCTCCGTCAGAAAATAGACGGAACCGCCCGTGATACCACCCAACAACAACCAAAGTTCATCTTTCCAGTTATTTGCAAACAGCTTGCGTGGAGATATAAACCAGATACCAATATAAGCAATCAGAAAACGAAGCAGAAAAATTTCTTTCGGAGAAAGTCCATTGGCTATTAAAACTTTGGTGGAGATAAAAGTTAATCCCCACACTCCTACGGTGAAGATAGCTATCAGATGATAGGTGTAATTTTTCTTCTCATTCATACGTTCCCGATAAATTGGAGGCAAAGATATACCATTTCTACTTTTTGTACAATAAAACAGGGGATTTAATAGACGCCGGAAACGTTTTTAATAAATAAGGGTGACGTTTTTTAAAAACTTTACCCACGTTTATTAACAACGTGATTAGAGTGTTTTTCAGCAATCTGGCAGAAAAATAAACAAAAAGGGATGCAATCTTCTCAGACTTCATCCCTTGAAATATCCTAAAAACACTTTTGTGTAAAATCCTATTGAATTAACTTAGCCATTTTTTGTATTACATTACTTGAATTAGTTTTAATAAGCACTTCACAAATATAAGCAATAAAAATTAGAAATTGTTCTGAATTAACAAAAATATTTATCTGTTTATCGTTTTTTCTCGGCTGAGTACTAATAATTGTGCTTAGACCTGACATTATCAAAAAGTTCATTATGTTACCAAAAAAATAGATTGTAGAAAGAATATCCTATCTTTTATTCTTCAGAATTTTATTCATGAATTCAGTCATGTATTCGATTGTGGGATCGAACCAGGGTCTGAAAAACCAATAAGGATGTGGGGTATCTTCAAATGTATGTATTTCGGTGTAAGTTCCATATTTATTAAGTAAAGCAATAGCTTCGTCCCGGCCATTATGAAAACGAGGAATGGAACTGTTAATAAAACAAACCGGTGCCGAATTCTTACTTATCCAGTATAAAGCGGAAGCCTCTTCCCAATTTTTCTTCTGCTCTTGATAGGTTCCACCCAGCCAGATAGCATCAATAGGCAATGGCTTGTTACTATCTCGTGCTTGTTTGGCTCGGTTTATCGATTCGTCTGTGACAAAAGAAGAGATTCCATCCATATTGATGACAGCCCTAATCTTGCCGGAAGCATTCTTCATTCCAATTAACATCGCTAACTGACCACCTGCTGAACAACCGGATACGGCAATCTTTTCTTTATCAATGCCGAATCTTCCTGCATTATTGTATATCCATTCAATAGCGTCTTCCAAATCCTCCACCCCTGCCGGATAAAGCGCCTCTGGAATTAAGCGGTATTCCACAGGAATAGTTACATAACCTTTAGTTGCAATTTGTTGTGCCATTGGTACTTGTAATCCCAAATTTCCGGAGTTCCATCCTCCACCGTGAATCATCATTAAAACCGGATATTCTTTACCGTCATTAGGACGGTATATATTCATCTTTAATTCATGCTTACCCCATGCATTTTCTACTGTTTTATAAGTTACACCTTCATTGGCTAATACATTATCGGGTAGGCTAGCTCTTACGGGTTCAATGTAGGGACGGTAACGTAATTCTTTCTGATAAGTAGTGTTTAACGCAAAGGAAGTATCACGCGGAACACCGTCTATCACTACTGTTTGCGAAAAAGTGAATGATGTTGTGTGCAAGCCAAAACAAAAAAACAAAAAAAAGACGATTGCTTTATAAAAAAAGGCACACCTTTTCCTGTCGGTAGGTTTATAAAAAAAAGATTTGTTATATAAAAAAGTTGCTCTAAAATTATCCATATAAAAACTAACTATTCAGAGCAACTAATTTTCAAATCGGTCAAGGAAATATTTTTATTGACTTATTTTATTTAAGTCATCTGCTATATACTAATAAATTGAGCTTTCTCTGCCTTAAATGAACTCTTATTCATTCCCTCCAACTTATCAATATTGGCACAAATAATAGCACGTATGCGGTCAATACTTATAAAAAACTCCCTTTCAGAGAGTATCTGATAAACATCATCAAAACGTAATCTTTTAATTTCAGTCCAATAGTAGTAACGTCTTAATAATGCCTGATCCCTTAATTCTACCAGATTCTTATTTCTACCTTTTCCCATAACTAAAACCTATTGACACAAAGATAGTTAATTCTATCATAACAACAAAAGCAAATATTGTTTTTATGGTAAAAAAACGAGCTTCAGCCGTTTCACAACGCCCAAAGCTCCTATTTATGAAAAAAGAATTCTTAAAAAACTTAACTGCTTCACAGCAACCAACATTTATACTAAAACAAAACCTTTTTACCTAAAAACTAAAACCTTATACTGTAGCTTTACTGCTTACGATTGCCCCTACACCCTTATTTCGGATAGGCAAAGCAATAAAACGTTTATCAAAGCCTACAATCGTACCGCGTTCCTCCGGATCGTTATCGCGCGAATACATAAATACTTCACCGTCTGCCTTCATCACTTCGCTTTCATGGAAAGCAAAGGAACAGAATGTCTTCTCTACGGGTGTTTCTTCCGCTTGTACTTCTGTTGGTTCTTCGCCTGTAACATCTGCATTCTCCGTTTCTTCCGTATCCGTATCGCCATTCAGCGCGTTATTATCAAACGGTATCTTTTTCATGGTGGAAAGATCATATTCCGGTGTGGCGGTAGTCTGTAGAATGCTAAAGCCAGCAAAACGCCGGGGCATTCCGTTTGCTATATCGGTAATGTCCTTGAATGCCTTCACATCGAAAAGAATCAGGTCCGTTAAATGGCTTGGATTCAGCACAAGGAAGCGTCCTTCCAGTGGCAAACCTGAATTATCAAAACGTTCCTTCAAAGCAAGAATATCAGCCACTGTAAGCCGTTTACGACCGTTTACCGCATCGCCTGTAGTGGATATAACCGGAGTATATAAAGTATCTTCTTTCGGTGCATAAGCGTGTGCCGCCTTCTGTGCGGTTCTCGCTCGCAATGTGTTACGGTGTCCCATTAGAACGGATTCCAACTGGTCGTAGCTGTATTCAATTGCAATCGGGCGACGTACCAATGTGTTTTCCGTTTCAAAGGTGTCAAGCTCGATTCTCAGCGGGTTGTCAATTCGCTGTACCACCTTTATGGGATAAGTGGTGTTGTTTATCAACACTTTGGGATCAGCCCCAACCTCCGCCATGTTAATAGCGTTATTCTCAACTAACCCGGTAAAATCACGGGCATACTTCAAAAATGAGCTGTCAGGATAGAAATTTTCCATCAGTTGATTCACCCATACTTCCTTTGCCAATGTGGCGTTAATGTCTCTTGCCATAATCTTGATTTTTAATTGTTTATAATCTTATTCGTTCTTTTTTTCCTTCTCCAATAAATCCCAGTACAATTTTGGGTTGTCTTTCAGGGCTTTCGGGGCTTTTTTCCGGTAATCGTCTAAAGTCCAGTGTTCACGCTCGTCCGGTGCATTGTCATTGATTTCATTCGTAATCATCCGCTTTTCTGGAATATGTGATACCAAATCTTGAAACAACTTCCAGTTAGTTTTTGCAAGCTCTTTGTATTTTACGAAATCGCCTGTATATATTCCACTAAATTTGTTGGCATTCAAAGCGATAAATTCGTTATATTTAGCAGTAAAACGCTGCTCATAGTTCTTTCTTTTGTTGGCTAAATAGCGTTCAAGCCTGACCGGATCATCACCGATAACCATTTCAATCTCATGCTTTTCCTCTTCCGTGATAACTCCCTGATTACAAGCCAGAGACAAACTGTATTTTGGTGTAATACTCTTTATAAGGTCACTTTCAGCCCCAACAGAAAGCAGATTTATGATTTCATCCTCACCCATGGAAGAAAAGAAGGGGATTTTTTTTACCCGTCCAAGAAAATCCGTTGTACTTTTACCGTTATCTGTGAAATGGTTACAACAAAGTGCGTAAATTTCATCAGGCTTTTTATTTTGTATTTCCAAAGCTGCATCCCCTAATTCACTCCAAGGATCACAAATGCCGTCTATCAGCCCCAAAGAAAGGGCTTCATCAGCCGTAAACCAATGATCCTTACCATCAAAGAAACGGTTTTTCACTTCTTCCGGGGTTATCTTACAACGGTTGGCAATCATATCAGCCAAGGTCTGTTCAAGGCTTTGCATGCTCTCAATAGCCTTTTTCATATCCTCAATATTGCCATCCGCACCACCGGAAACGCTATGAAGCATCAACCGGGTATTCTTGCACATGTACAACGGTTTTCCGCATAATGCGATAACAGCCGCCATGCTTGCCGCCACGCCATCCACATTAAGGGAAACGTTGCTGCATCCCCTGACAGCATTAAATATTGCAATCCCGGAAAGCACAGAACCGCCCAAAGAATTGATATGTATAGTCACGGAAGGATATTGTTTGGAAAGTTCTATCAACCGGGTTACAAACTCTTCGGCATTCACTCCCATGCCAATCTCTCCGTATAACAGCAGGGAAACTTCTCCCTTTTCCCCTACTATAACATTTTTAAAATCCTTTTTCATTTTGTTACTTTTTTTGTTTTTAATGATTTGTTAACCAGCTTCTTTACTGCCGAATCGAGGTTCTTACTCAACATTGCTTCAAATTGTCTTTTAGTCCTGTTGAGTTCTTGCAGGTTCATCAGGGTTATATCCTTCTTTACCGTGCCTCTTTCCCTGCAAAACTTGTTTATAACCGCATAATTCATTGCTATATCTTCCGGTGAATCTCCGTAACACATGCCAATGAAAAAGGAAAGGTTGTAGATTTGCCCTACCACTTTTCTACAATCTTCCTGATATTTTGCCGAATCACTCGTTTTAAGGCTCGCACAGCCACTTAAATAGGCTATCATATACTTCGCTTCACCAAAGCTCAGTTCTTTCGTGCTGGAAGTCCTATTATCCGTCAGACGGGCAACTATTGCATGGCGTTCTTCCGCATCCATGCCCAGCCTTGAAAACATGGTCTGCAATTTTTTCAGTTGTGCCGGAGTGATACGCTTCTGATTCATACTTTATCGGATGTATTGATGGTTTCACCGATTGCAAAACGTAGCTGGGACAGGAAATCAATACTATCTTTCAAGTCCATTGTAGCATAATTGATATCCTGTGTCGTTGTAGTAAAGAACTGGGTCATAACAACCGATACACGATCAAGCTTCGCCATCACTTCCTTTGGGGAACCGAAACAGTCGAAATAATTCTGTAGCTCCCGCCAATTATATGTTACTTCACCTTTCATAAAATGTATTTTAAGTGTTCTTTATCTGTTTATAAAGTGATTATCATGCTTTATCATATAGAAACACTTTATTTTTTACTTGTCTATACTTACAGCCCTCCATTGTTTTTTTTATATAAATGAATTTCATTCATTAGTTCTCCAAACTTACTTTTATCCATCATCTCTTTTATTGCTTCCGGGTCAGTTATTCCATATTTTTGACAGATTTCACGTCTTTCATTAGGTTTTAACCCTTCACAAGTATGCCACATAATTACACGCCTTAAAAACTCTGCACAGCCTTCTTTATGCCCATCTGCATACTTAACAAGTTTCTCTTTGAAATATGGCATTCCTGCCAAAATAATACCGCAATTGGAAACTGTCTTATCACGAAGCTCGCGAAGGTAAAGCATCATATTTCGGTTGATAATACTGGCTTCATCTATAATTACAAGAGGATTTTCCTTTTTATTTAGTTCTTCTACAACCCTATTTATCATGTTGTGAAGGTTTCCTGCATACGAAATAGCCATTTCGCGCAGTAATTCTTCAAAGAATTGGGGAGCGGTCATTGATTTGTAAAACGATACATAGAAAACATTTTTCTGCCGGGAATAAAAGCGGAGAGAAGTTGTTTTACCTATCCCTGTATCAGCTAATATACCTATCATAAAATGATGTTCGCGCGCTGTAGAACAAGCTCGGCAGATATCTATTAGGTCATAACTCTGGTATAAATCTTCCGCTTTACGTCCATCTATAAAAGATTTGATTTTCTGCGCCATCTCGTCAGAAATTTTGTTCCATTTCTCATTTTCTATAAATGATAATGTAGCATCACTAACACCACATATTGTACCGAATGCCGATCTACTGATACCATTTTCAGCACAATAACTACTAATTAAATTTTTTAAAAATAACTTTCTCATAAATTTGTTTGTTTAAATTAATATTATTTATACATGAATACCCGGAATTAGTTACCAGAGATAAAAGAAAAAGCATCAACTTTCTTTTCTTCATGGAAGGGTCTTTCTCTTTTTTTCTCCTTTTCTTTATCCTTTGGTTCAAATACTTTCTTCATACACTTTCTATCAGGTGATATAACATTATTTATATTAAATCCCTGACGTTCGGCAAATAATCTACCATCACATTTTTCCTTCATTTCTTTCAAAGCATCTTTGGGAGTGAGAACACGATTCATCATCTCTGCAATATTTGGATCAATATTGTTTGCTTCCGCTGTTATTCGTTCTTGTTCTTTTTTAATTTCATGTTCTATTCCACGAATACGCCCATGATGTTTCAGAAATATTTTTTCGTCCTCTTCTGTCTGATCTGCAATTGCTGCATGCGCTATCTTTTGACGTTTTAATATAGTAATAAACTTATCTGTTTTTAGATCAAACAAAAATACTTCATCTTTTAGAGATACATAACGTACTCTAAATGTCTTATTATTAAGCCTCAAGTAATCTTTAGCACTAACTTCAAATATATAATTAGTTCTTTCGCGCGTCATTCGCAATAATCCTCCTGTTATCTTATTTTCAGAACATCTAACAAACAGTTTTACAATGTTTACTTCATCAACAGGTAAAGAATATTTTCTCAATGCAGGATTATTTACAGCCTCTTCATAGCGTTCGTTAGGAGATTTACCGTCTTTACCCGGTGTACTGTTATATAAATCTACACAAGACTTTGCTATACACATAATATATTCTTTGGTTAACGGTTTCTTCATTGCCTCATCGATTATTTCTTGCGCAGGTCTTCCATTCTTCATTCGGGTTTTAACTCCTTGACCGAAATAACCGGGATAATCTTTGCAATAATTTTCCCCTATTATTCCAAAATTACGTTCAGCAAGTGATTTTCTTCTGGCATTGATATCTACAGTCCAAACAGTTCCTAACTTCGCTAATTCATCTTTAAAATATTCAGCCTCTTTGGTTTGGTGGAAAGAATGCTTATCCGACACTATTTCAGATGGAACAACTCCTGTGTCTGTTATTGCATATTCAAGTCCCTTCAAAATACTTTCTGTATTTTCTGATTCTGCCACATAGAAACCAACAATCTTTCCACTATAAGAATCCATTACTTTAAAAATGGTTAATTTTTGATATTTGCCATAATAAAAAGGCATATCCCATCCGTCTACTTGCCATTGGGTATTAGCGTTTTGCGCCTTCTCTAAACCCAAATATGGGTATTTCTTATATTGAGTGAAATATTTGCCGTTTCTGTCTCCTGTAAGCGTTTCAAACTTCTTACACTTTTCTTTAATCCAACTTAAACCAGGCTTTAACATATTGCATTCATCACAAATTTTCCAAATTTTCCGGGCTATTTGGCTTTGATTGAATTTTCTGGGATCAGACATACAGTCTAACACCATCTTTTCATATCGTGTATCATATTTAATCGGGGCGGGCTTGTAATCTTTTATCAGAAGGCGCTCAATACCTTCTAAATATGCTTTCCTTATTGCAGTACTAAATGCAGCATATACATAACTTTTAGGAAAAATCATTCTAAAAGCCGGGTGTATGAATTTTAAAGGGAATTGTGTATGCGTACGTTTGCATTCTTCATATATTTTCAGAATTTCTTCTAATACAGCATGTTTCTGTAGGTATTCCTCTAACTGTTCCTGCGGCACTTTATTTAAATAGATAGACCGGAAAGAAGTAGCGTTTTTTTCTTTCGCTTTCTGAAACAGAAGATAATACGCATCAACTGCACTTGCTTTATTTTCTTGCTTTATTTCTGATAAGATAGCTTCTTTACCCGGCAATTTATTGCGGGTATTAAAGGGGATTGAATCGTAAAGAATAGAAGTACATCCATATTCTTTACGAATGCAAACAATATCCCTTTTTACCCAACATTTTATAGTGTTAGGACTTATCCCCTTTTGTATTAAAAAGTTATAGGGAATATACAAATCTGGATTATTACCTATTTTATTTAAAGATAACATTTAGTTCTTCTTTTACTTCTTTTAGGATGATATACGCTTGTTCTTCTACCTTTTCATAGCCTCTTAACTTTTTTCCTCTTAATGTCTTACTAACAGTCGACTGAGGAATGTTTGTTATAAGAGATATCTTATTAACTGAACCTTTAGGCAGTAACTTAGAAATTTGTGATATATCCTTTTTCATAATGCGGAATATTTATATTTTATTCCGCAAATAAACGACAAAAATGCGGAATAAACAAATAATATTCCGCATTTTTATTTATAAAAAATATAAAAGATTGATTATCTATTACATAGAAGTGAAATTAAAACGGACCGCTCCCTTTATATATTCTTTTAGATTATTGTTAAATTCCTGTGTTATCCTATCTAATTCAACTTTATCTAAAATGTTTTTTGCTTTGGCAAATGCAATAAATTTCTTGTTCGCTTCTTTATTTTTCCATTCATATAAATTAAGAATTGACCCTATTTCATAATCAAAGGCATCATCTTTCTTGCAATAATAGATAGATTCAAATTCATATAGCAAAGAGAGATATATTATATAATGTTTTATGTTCTCAGGAAATACATTGTTATCTAATAATTCATACCAATCTATATGAGTATAATAATTACTAATAGCGTATTCTATATTTGTGCTATGAATAATTAGATTCTCACTAAAATGTGTTTTATCAGTTAAATATTGAACAATATACCGGGATATCTCTTTTAAGTTACCAAACATACAAGTAAGATAATTATTTGTTAGATCACATAAATAAAGCATCAAACCAGTATTTAAATACAAATCATTATCATTTATATTATTTAATACGTCCTCTATAATTTCTGTTTCATATTTTATGATTTCCTGTATTCTTAGATCATTTGCAAATTCTCTTTCAGTTGCATCGAAATGCAACCATTGGCTTCTAATTCTTTGATTCTTTCTTCCGTACGAAATTCGGATATAAATAGGATACGCTAATTCATTTTGATACTTACCTATTCCGTAGGAAGGTTTTAGCCGTTTATTCAAATAGTGAGTAACCGAAATCTTTGCCATATTTCTACTTTTTGAGGCAAAAATAGAAATATTTATTTCATGCACCAAAATAGGCGATAGGTTTATTAAAATTCTATGCACTAACTTCTGCACACTTTTTGTCTACTCTTTATAGAATGAACATGAGGTTATTTAGCTTGTTTTTCTATGAAATTCCCCCTAAATGGCTTTCAAATGTTATATTTTAAGGGCTAATGTTACATTTTTACGGGTTTCGCGTTATATAAATGTTTGATCTCTGTTATATTTTAAACATACCTACCAACGTAAAAACAGGTTCTAAAACTCTTTGTAATAACTAATAAATCAACATATTACATCTAATTATTTCAAAACCCTAAATTTAATCAACCTGAATACCCCCCATAGTTGATAATAAACTGATTGCAAAAATTAAATATGTTTTCATGGTTAGCTATTTTTTGCAGTACTTTCCCTGCCGATTATTTCTGCTTGAATGATCTCTTCTTTTATTTCTACCGGATTATCATTTTTTCCGGCTAAAATTTCAAAATAAAGATTAGCAGCTTTTCTGCCGATCTCTATGCTTTTTTGATTGACTGCAGACAAAGTAGGTGTAGTAATCTCCGTCAGAATATCATTTCCAGAGCCTATTATTCCTAATTCTTGGGGAACTTTAATACCTAAAGAGTTAGCTACTTGCAACACACATAGAGCTTGCTCGTCAGAAAAAGTCAAAAATGCATCTGGAGGAGTATTGGATGACAACAATAGAGTTATAATTTCCTTTGTTTTATCTTTCTGAATAGCATTGTCATAAATATGGCTGGTAAGCCCTGAAGTTTTCATTGCCTGCAGGTAGCCTCTTTTTCTTAACTGGTCAATAGTAAGCTGTTCTGTCCACCCCAAAAAAACTATATTTTGGTATCCTTGATTGATCAGATGCATGGTTGCATTGTATGCAAGCTTTTCATTGTCATTAGTTACTTTATAACTATTAAAGTTTTCAATAAATCTATCAATCTGAATCAAGATAGTATCATGGTTTATGATATTCTGAAGATGTTCTGAAGAATTAGTCTCAGCAGATACAGAAATTAAAATACCATCTACATTTTGGCGTATTAACGTATCAATAGCTCTACACTCCTTTTCATACGACTCTTGTGATTGACAGATAATTAAGCCATAATCATGTTCAAAACAAATTTCTTCAATGCCTGCAATCAATTCTGAGAAGAAACTCTTATTTATATGAGGAACAATTACTCCTATCGTTTTAGAAATTCCCATCCTGAGATTGGCAGCGTAAGAGTTATGTTTATAATTTAAATCCTTGGCAGCCTTTCTCACTTTCTCTTTCATCTTATCTCCCACCGAAGGATGATTATTTAATGCCTTGGAAATATAAGAAGGTGACAGGTTTATTGCTTTAGCAAGATCATAAATGGTTACTCTTTTATTATTCATCTTTGTTAATTCTGATTTGCTTGCAAAAATAGAGCTTTTTTTTGAATAATTTCAATCGATTGAAAGAAATATAGGAAAAAGTTTGCAATCGATTGAAAAACCTATTATATTTGCAATCGATTGAATTTTTTGTTTTGAAATAAAAACAACTAAAAAGGAAATAACATGGAATGGGAAAAGAGGTGAATATCTATCCTGGTGAATTTTACAACATATTATTTGAATAGTAAACAAAATAATATTTATCCAAAATGAATAATAAAGTATCATTGAAAAAACACCTTGTTCTTTTTTTGCTTCTTGGCTGCAATACTGTAGCTTTTTCGCAATTAGGAACAGGCATTTCAGCAAGGAAACCGGCATTGCCGACTTACAGTACCCCTTACGTAATACCTACGGTTAAAGATGTAAAAAATATCGTAGACCGGATACAACAAAGAGTAGAGAAAAACTCGCTTTTTTATCTTGTTGATTCTATTAACGGACAAACGATTTCATACTCTCAGCCTAATAAAAATGCGATTTATCCACAAGGAGCATTTTACTTTATAGAGTGGTCGTATCCGAATGGTGTCTCACTTTCTGCCTGCAACGATCTTTATGAAACTACCAACGATACGACATATTTCAATTATGCCATACGCTTTTTTGATTTCACTTTTAAAGCTATGCCTTATTTCCGGACAATGGAAGAAAACGGCCTGATACGACATCATCCGTATAAAAAAATGATCCATATGGCAGCATTAGACCATTGTGGTGCAATCGGGGCAGCGTTGATAAAAATCCAGAAAAGATATCCCGACCCTAGATTCAGGGAATGGATAGATACCATAGCAGATTATATTTATAACAAGCAGTATCGTTTGCGCGATAGGACAATAGCCCGCCAACGACCGCAACCTCAATCGCTTTGGGCAGATGATTTATATATGTGTATTCCTTTTCTGGCACAAATGGGATCTTTAACCGGCGATAAAAAATATTACGAAGATGCTGTTAGGCAAGTAGTACAATTATCTGCAAGACTCTTTGATCAGCAAACCGGCTTGTACGACCATGGTTGGAATGTGAACTCAGCAGCAGATGACCCACGATTTTATTGGGGACGGGCAAATGGCTGGTGTATTATGGCCATGGCTGAGCTATTGTCGGTGTTACCAGAAAACTTTGAAGGTCGGGATAAAGTGTTAGCGCTATACCGCAGGCATGCACAAGCATTGGTACATTTGCAGGATGGAACCGGTTTATGGCACAATCTACTCGACCAACCCCGATCATATCTGGAAACCTCAGCCAGTGCCATTTTCGTTTACAGTATTGCAAAAGGGGTAAATGAAGGCTGGCTCAGTCATATTTACGGCTCTGCTGCTCTTGCAGGATGGAATGCACTTGCTACAAAAGTTACTGAATCAGGCGAAGTGTGCGATATTGTGGAAGGTACAACGCTTGCTCATGATAATGTTTATTATTTTAATAGAGGTAAAAGCTGTACCACCAATTTTCACGGAACCGTAATGAGAGCTGGTTCGGAAATTATTCGCTTATTAAACAATCCTCGATTCGTAATAGAATCTCCTGTGCCCAATAGCACTATTCACGTTAAGTTAAGAGCGGATATCCAATCAAAATAAGTAAAATATGAATATTGATTATATAATCTGTGCTACTTGATACAGACAATAATAGGATGCCGAATGCGTGGAAAATCATTCAGTATTCCAATCATAGTAATCCAACTGATGCAAATCTTATAACAGTTAACAAAATATATCCGAACATAGAAATTTATCTGAATAGTTTAGTCGAAAAAATAACAGTGATAAAAATACAATTATTTAATCAAATTTGAAAACCCATTTTTTTGGTGAAGTAGTTGCAATCAATGGTTCAGAAAATTATATCCAAGCACAGTAAACAAATAATATAATTAACTGAATTACAAAATCTTAACCATGAATCAGTAGTAATCTTTCAACTTTTGATTCGCATGAATAACATAATAAAAACAATTTATGAGAAATTTACTATTTGTAATTATCTTGCTTATGTCAAGTTTGCAGCTAACGTTTGCACAAGACAAATGTAGCCGTTTTTGGTATGCACAACCAGCATCTGATTGGAAATCGGCATTGCCAATAGGTAACGGTAGAATTGGAGGTATGATTTTTGGTGATCCTTCAACAGAACAAATTGTGATTAATGAGAATACAATTTGGTGTGGTCCTCCACTTCCTCCAAACAATCCTAAAGGTCCCGAATTAATTAATAAAATGCGTAATCTTATTTTCAACGGAAAATATGAAGAAGCAGTAATCGTTTGTGAGAAAGAGTTCGCAGATGGAGTACACGAAAATGCGAGAAGTTATCAACCTTTTGGATTCTTGAATATTGATTTTAAAGATAAAGGAGTAATAAGCAACTACAAACGATGGTTGGACTACACAAAAGCCATAACTTATGTAAGCTACACACAAAACGGTGTAACCTATACCCGTGAGGCTTTTGTAAGTAAACCAAATGAAGTAATGGTTGTGAGAATCACTGCCGACAAACCGGGACAAGTTTCGTTTAAATCTAAATATACACGTCCGT
This sequence comes from Bacteroides sp. 14(A), assembly GCF_000526555.1. Classification (NCBI taxonomy): domain Bacteria; kingdom Pseudomonadati; phylum Bacteroidota; class Bacteroidia; order Bacteroidales; family Bacteroidaceae; genus Bacteroides; species Bacteroides sp. 14(A). Next base: position 762,579 of record NZ_JAGH01000002.1, read on the forward strand.
TTGGAGCAACTACAAAGGCAGAAAACAATCGTAGTCAATACGTACAAGGACAAGCCTATGCTGAAAATGGAGAGTTTGTAGGTGTGAAGTTTGAAGGAATAATTAACTATTATAACGAAGGCGGTAAAATAAAAGCTAACGAAACAGATATAGAAATAAACAATGCCAATAGTGTAACAATAATGATAGCTATTAGCACAGATTACAATATACACGATACGAAGAATGTTTTAACTCATAATCGTAAAAAGATTTGCGAAAAGCAATTATCGCAAGCACAAAAGTTAGGTTACAAAAAACTTAAACAAACTCACATTGACGAATATTCAGCATTATACAATCGTTCGTCATTTGATATTGCATTTAACACACCTGTTAATAATAACCCTATCGACAAGCGCATTCAGTTGGCGGCAAGTGGGCAGATAGATTCGGAACTACTGTTTGAATACTACAATTATTGCAGATATTTGTTTATCTCATCTTCAAGAAAGGGTGGCTTGCCTATGAATCTTCAAGGAATTTGGAATCCATTAATGTTAGCTCCTTGGAGATCTAATTTCCATATCAACGTAAATATACAAGAAGCTTATTGGTTTGCCGAACAAGCTAATTTGTCTGAATGTCATGAACCTATATTTACATTGACAGAGAATCTTATTAAGAATGGAAAAGAGACAGCCCAAGTTATGTTTGGAACTAAAAGAGGCTCAGTTGCAGGTCATCGTACTGATGCCTGGTTTTATGCTCCTCCCACTTTCCTCAAAGCACACTGGGGTATGTCTATCACAAATGCTGCATGGCTATGCTTACACCACATGGAACATTACAGATATACTCTTGACAAAGAATTTTTAAAAACAAGAGCTTTACCTGTATTAAGAGAAACTGCATTATTCTTCGTTGATTGGCTTGTCCCTGACCCACGAAGTGGAAAACTTGTATCTGGTCCTACTGCATCTCCCGAAAATCGTTTTAAAGTAAATGGAAAAGTTGCAAGTTTAACTATGGGCTGTACTTACGACCAAGAAATTATATGGAATACATTTAGAGATTTTCTTGAAGCATGCAAAATATTAGGCATTAGCAACGAAGAAACAGTTGAAGTTGAAGCAAGTATGAAAAAACTTAGTATGCCAACTATTGCTAACGATGGGCGTTTGATGGAGTGGACGGAAGAGTTAGAAGAAACAGAACCGGGACATCGTCATATTTCGCACTTGTGGGGTATGATGCCAGGAAACAGAATTACTCAAGACAAAACTCCGCATCTTGTTGATGCTGTACGTAAATCTTTGGATTACAGATTAAATCATAATTATCATGCCCAAGGTTGGAGCTTAGGATGGGTTACTTCTATGCTTGCTCGTTTGAAAGAGGGTGATAAGAGTTTAGATATGATGCAGCACAATTATTTCACAAAAGCATACCCTAATATGTTTGTCGATGCTCACGGTCGTCCACAAGTAGGCGATATGATGGGAGTTCCTTTGGCAATGATTGAATTGATACTTCAAAGTCATACAGATTATATTGACTTGTTGCCTTCATTACCTACTGCCTGGAAAGATGGAAAAGTGACGGGCTTGTGTGCACGTGGTGCATTTGTTTTTGATATGGAATGGAAAGCCGGAAAACTCATCTCTACTAATATAAAATCCTTAAAGGGAGGGAAATGTCTTCTGCGGTATGAAGGAAAAGTAAAAGAACTATCAACGGAAGCAGGGAAAAGTTATCAAGTAACTTTCTAATCTATACTGATTTATAAATTGTTTTAAACTAACAAAAGTGTTTATCAGTAAATAGTTTGTTTTCAATATTGCAGGAATATTCTTTCAATAGTAAGGCTAAAGCCAACTAATTCACAATGAATTAGTTGGCTTTTTTGTGTCTTTAGATATCACTAAACAGGAAAAAATATATATTTTCAAATGTTCCGCTACCTGCCTGAAACGTATCCGAACCGTACTTGCTCCGTACATTCTTCGGTCAAAAGCACTTCTACACGGAGAAAGTACGGCTTTGGTACGGAGCAAGTGTATCCCTGGTATGGTACAGACAAATACTTTTTTGTTGTACTAAGCTATGAATCTGAAAATAAACCCGTAAATTTGCACCGTTTAATAAAGTATATAACTAAGTATCAACCATAAAATAACGAAAGAAAACCATTATGGAGTACAATTTCAGGGAGATTGAAAAGAAGTGGCAGAAAAGGTGGGTAGAAGAGAAAACCTACCAAGTGAAGGAAGATGAGACGAAGCAGAAGTACTATGTACTAAACATGTTCCCCTACCCCTCCGGTGCGGGCCTACACGTAGGACACCCGCTGGGATACATTGCTTCGGACATTTATGCTCGTTACAAACGACTGCAGGGCTTCAATGTACTAAATCCCATGGGATATGATGCTTACGGACTTCCCGCTGAACAATATGCTATACAAACGGGACAACATCCTGCAATTACTACGATCAACAATATTGACCGTTACCGTGAGCAGTTGGATAAGATAGGTTTCTGTTTTGACTGGAGCCGCGAAATCCGTACCTGCGAACCGGAATATTATCATTGGACTCAATGGGCATTCCAGAAGATGTTCAACAGCTATTATTGCAATGATGAGAAACAGGCTCGCCCTATCGAAGAACTGATACAGGCCTTCGAACAAATAGGTACCAACGGCATGAATGTGGCTTGTGGCGAAGAACTCAGCTTCACTGCCGAAGAATGGAAAGCCAAGAGCGAAAAAGAAAAACAGGAAATCCTGATGAACTATCGCATCGCTTATCTGGGTGAAACGATGGTAAACTGGTGTGCCCAATTGGGTACGGTTCTGGCCAACGATGAAGTGATAGACGGTGTATCCGAACGCGGAGGTTTCCCCGTAGTTCAGAAGAAGATGCGTCAATGGTGTCTTCGCGTTTCCGCCTATTCACAACGCTTGTTGGACGGACTGGATACCATCGACTGGACAGATTCTCTGAAAGAAACTCAAAGAAACTGGATCGGTCGCAGCGAAGGTGCTGAAGTACAGTTCAAAGTAAAAGACAGCGATCTGGAATTTACCATCTTCACGACCCGTGCAGATACGATGTTCGGTGTTACTTTCATGGTGTTGGCACCGGAAAGCGAATTGGTAGCTCAGTTGACTACTCCCGAACAAAAAGCCAAAGTAGATGCCTATTTGGAACGGACTAAGAAACGGACTGAACGTGATCGTATTACAGATCGCAGTGTAACGGGTGAACCTTTAGGTAGCTATGCTATTAATCCTTTCACAGGTGAGGCAGTGCCCATATGGGTTAGCGACTATGTACTTGCCGGTTATGGTACAGGTGCCATCATGGCTGTACCTGCACACGATAGCCGTGACTATGCTTTCGCCAAACATTTCGGATTGGAGATCCGTCCATTGGTAGAAGGTTGTGATGTCAGCGAAGAAAGCTTTGATGCCAAAGAAGGTATCGTTTGCAACTCTCCGAGACCTGATGTAACTCCTTACTGTGATCTTACATTGAACGGACTGACCATCAAAGAAGCTATCGAAAAGACCAAGAACTACGTAAAAGAACATAATCTGGGACGCGTAAAGGTGAATTATCGTCTTCGTGACGCTATCTTCTCCCGCCAGCGCTACTGGGGCGAACCGTTCCCGGTTTACTACAAGGATGGAATGCCTTATATGATCGACGAAAGTAGTTTGCCGCTTGAATTGCCGGAAGTTGCCAAATTCCTTCCTACCGAAACCGGAGAACCACCGTTGGGACACGCTACCAAATGGGCTTGGGACACTGTAAACAAATGTGTGGTAGAGAATGAAAAGATAGATAACGTCACCGTATTCCCTCTTGAACTGAATACCATGCCGGGCTTTGCAGGTTCCAGCGCTTACTATCTGCGCTATATGGACCCGCATAACAACAAAGCATTGGTTGATAAAAAAATAGATGAATACTGGAGAAGCGTCGACCTCTATGTAGGTGGTACGGAACATGCTACGGGACACTTGATTTATTCACGTTTCTGGAACAAATTCCTGCACGATGTAGGAGTGTCTATCGTGGAAGAACCGTTCCAGAAGTTGGTTAATCAAGGTATGATACAGGGACGGAGTAACTTCGTTTACCGTATCAAAGACAGCAATAGGTTCGTTTCTCTGAATCTGAAGGATCAGTACGACACTACCCCACTCCATGTGGATGTAAATATCGTATCCAATGATATTCTGGATCTTGAAGCTTTCAAAGCATGGCGTCCTGAATTTGCCAACGCTGAGTTTATCCTGGAAAATGGTAAATACATCTGCGGCTGGGCTGTGGAGAAAATGAGTAAATCCATGTTCAACGTCGTTAATCCCGATATGATTGTTGAGAAATACGGTGCGGATACATTGCGTATGTACGAGATGTTCCTCGGTCCGGTAGAGCAATCCAAGCCTTGGGATACGAACGGTATCGACGGTGTATACCGCTTCATCAAGAAGTTCTGGTCACTGTTCTACGACCGTAACGGCAGTTATATAGTGACGGATGAACCTGCAACCAAGGAAGAACTGAAATCTTTGCATAAACTGATTAAGAAAGTAACGGGTGATATTGAACAGTTCTCTTACAATACTTCCGTCAGTGCTTTCATGATCTGCGTAAACGAGTTATTCAGTCTGAAATGCAGCAAAAAAGAAATATTGAATCAACTGGTTATTGTATTGGCTCCTTTCGCTCCGCACGTATGTGAAGAGTTGTGGGATACACTGGGCCATGCAGACTCAGTTTGCGATGCCAAGTGGCCTGCTTACAACGAAGAATACTTGGTGGAAGATACAATCAACTACACCATATCTTTCAATGGTAAGGCACGCTTCAATATGGAATTCCCTGCTGACGAAACATCAGAAGCCATTCAAAGCACCGTATTGGCAGATGAACGTTCGGCTAAATGGATGGAAGGCAAATCAGTAGTGAAAGTGATTGTCGTCCCGAAGAAGATCGTAAACATTGTTATTAAATAAATTAGTTACGAGCTACGGGCTATAAGCTACAAGTAGAGAGAAAAAAGGTAACTTGACTCGCTCCCTTGTAGCTCGTAACTTGTAACTCGTAGTTAATATCTTGTAACTGATTAATATGCAAATCACAAAACCAACCAAAGCCGAAATGATGAGAGAGTTGCGAGACTATATCTTCATCACTGTCGGTCTTATCAGTTATGCCTTGGGATGGGCGTTGTTTCTGATTCCTTATCAGATAACGACAGGAGGAACTACGGGTATCGGTGCAATCATCTATTACGCCACGGACTTTCCTATCCAATGGTCATACTTCATCATCAATGCTGTCTTAATGACATTTGCCATTAAAATACTGGGTCCTAAATTCAGTATTAAAACCACGTTCGCCATCTTCGGGCTGACATTCTTTTTATGGTTTTTCCAAATGCTTGTGAATGGTCCCGACAATACGCCACCGCTTATACTGGGACCGGGACAGGATTTCATGGCTTGTATAATAGGTGCCGTCATGTGCGGTGCAGGCCTTGGAATCGTATTCAATTGCAATGGAAGTACGGGAGGAACGGATATTATCGCCGCTATCATACATAAGTATAAAGACGTCACACTGGGACGTATGGTTATGCTTTGCGATTTTGTGATAATCAGTTCCTGTTACTTTGTGTTTCATGACTGGAAACGCGTGATATTTGGTTTTGTAACTTTGTTTGTTATCGGTTTTGTATTAGACTATATAGTCAACAGTGCCCGCCAGTCCGTACAATTTTTCATCTTCTCCAAAGATTATGAAAAGATTGCCGACCGCATAACGAAAGAGACACACCGCGGCGTAACCGTTCTGGACGGTATAGGATGGTACAGTAAACACAATGTAAAAGTACTCGTTGTATTAGCTTATAAGCGCCAGTCAATTGATATTTTCCGTTTGGTGAAAGACATTGACCCAAACGCATTTATCTCTCAAAGTTCCGTTATCGGAGTCTATGGAGAAGGTTTTGACCGACTGAAAGTGAAATAAGAACCAATCAACATATGAAACATAAATTCGTATTTGCCACAAACAATGCACACAAATTGGAAGAAGTAACCGCTATTTTAGGTAACAGAATAGAACTTCTTAGTCTGAAAGACATTCATTGCCATACGGACATACCTGAAACTGCCGATACTTTGGAAGGAAACGCTTTACTGAAAGCACAGTACATTTATGAAAACTACCAGATGGATTGTTTTGCCGATGATACCGGTCTGGAAGTAGAAGCTTTGAATGGAGAACCGGGAGTTTACTCGGCACGCTATGCCGGAGACGGACATAATGCAGAAGCAAATATGCTAAAACTGCTGCATGCCATGGAAGGAATAGAGAACCGGAAAGCGCAATTCCGCACTGCATTTGCACTGATTATCGACGGAAAAGAGCATTTGTTCGAAGGTGTAATCAAAGGAGAAATCATCAAAACCAGAAGAGGAAACTCAGGTTTCGGATATGATCCTATATTTGTTCCCGAAGGATATACGCAGACTTTTGCAGAGATGGGCAACGAACTGAAAAACAAAATCAGCCACCGTGCCATAGCTACAAACAAACTTTGCAAATTCCTTAATAGCATACAATAAACCCGTAAATATAGAGTTATTAGTTTGTAAGTGTGTTGCTTACAAACTAATATAACTCTGATTTTATGAGATTTCAATATATATTTCTTCTCTGCTTAATCTATCTTCTGCCTGCCTATTCGCAAAACGCGATAGGAGAGTGGCAAACTTACCTTTCTTATCATAATCCTACCCGCAGTGAAGTCATTGGAAGTAAACTCTTCATCCTTGCCAATGGTGATTTATATGCTTATGATAAAGAAGATACCAGCATACGAACTTATTCAAAATCCTTTCCGCTAAGCGATACGGAAATATCTTATATTGCTTACCAGTCAGCCTATAAATCATTGGTCATTATTTATTCCAATGCGAATATAGACCTGTTGGTGAATGAGGAGGATATCTATAACCTTCCCGATTATAAAAACAAGAATATGACGCAGGATAAGACGGTCAACCACGCTTGTTTTTACAAGGAATACACGTATTTATCCACTGCATCGGGTATTCTTTGTATCAATCTGAAAAAGCGGGAAATCAGCAATTACTATCCTCTGAATAAAAACGTTCTGGCATGCAATGTATCGGATAATCATCTTTATGCCGCTACTTCCGAAGGATTGTTTGCAGGGTTATTGACAGATAATCTACTGGATATTAAGAACTGGAAGAAAGTGTCGGATGATACCTCTGAATTCCTCTCGCAATACCACGATATTCCTTTGAAAGGAGAAGTGCCCGAAAACATTACTCCGAATAGTCCTGTACGGAACTATCCGTATTATATGAATTTTGCCGGAGAACGATTGCTGATTACCGGAGGAGGACATATAGCCAACAGACTTGACAGGCCCGGAACCATTATGACCTTTGAAAATAATACCTGGAACAGTTTTCAGGAAGAAGGCATCAGTGAACAAACCAAACATCGATACGATGATATAAACTGTATTGTGCAGGATCCTAAAGACGTTGCTCATCATTTTGCTGCATCGGCAGGAGAAGGGATTTACGAATTTAAAGATGGGAAGTTCATAAACTGGTATAGTATGCATAACAGTCCGTTGGAAAGTGCTGTACCTAATGAACCTTGGGCAGATAGTTATGTACGTGTGAACGGACTGATTTATGACAAAGAAAATAACCTTTGGATGGTGAGTTGCGAGACACAACATGCAGTGAGTGTATTGATGAAAAATGGTGACTGGGCAAGTCTTCATTATCCGGAAATAGTAAAGGCAAGTAATTTCGGGCGGACTATCTTTGATAAAAAAGGTTGGCTGTGGGCCACTTCTTCACGTATAGAGTCGGGAGGATTGTTCTGCCTGAATTATAACGGTACTATAGCAGATACTTCGGACGACCAACACAAGTTTATTACCCGGTTCACAAATCAGGACGGAGCCCTTTTAGAACAGCTGGCAGTTTATTGCATTGCCGAGGATAAAGAGGGAGTCATCTGGATCGGTACTAACAGAGGTCCTTTGGTACTGAATAATCCTTCCCGCTATTTCAATGATAATTTCTATTGTACACAGATTAAAGTTCCGCGCAATGACGACAGCGGGTTGGCTGATTTCTTACTGGTGAACGAAGCGATTAATGCCATTGCAATAGATGGTGCCAACAGAAAGTGGATAGGTACAGCATCCAATGGAATTTACCTGATAAGTGCGGATGGAATGGAAACGATTCATCACTTTACGGAAGAAAACAGTCCGCTGCTTTCCAATAGCATCGTATCTATTGCCATACATCCCCGTACCGGCGAAGTCTTCATCGGAACAGGCAAGGGGCTCGTTTCTTACCAAAGTGACGCTACAGAGGCTGAAAATAGCTTTAAAGAGAGTAATGTACGTGCTTATCCTAATCCGGTACGTCCGGACTACAGCGGAGTGATTACTGTCACGGGAATGGTTTACGACAGTGATGTGAAGATTGTGGATACTGCCGGACATCTTATTTACCAAGGTACTTCCCTGGGAGGGCAATTCACCTGGGACGGAAGAAATAAACAAGGTAGGAGAGTGGCCACAGGAATATATATGGTACTTGCCGCAGACAGTGAAGGAAAAGAGGGGATTGTTACGAAAATTGCATTTATAAGAGGAGAATAAGGGTGATAAAGTGATATCACCCTACCACTTTATCAAAGCCCCAGTTTTGCCGAAATCTCCAGCATCCTCTTGATAGGCTTCACTGCTTTCTCAGCAATTTCAGGATCTACTGTTATTTCCGGAGATTCGTCTTTCAAGCAATTATAAAGCTTTTCCAGCGTATTTAATCTCATGAAGCTACATTCATTGCAGGCACAGGTACTATCGTTAGGAGGAGCCGGAATAAACGTCGTTTGCGGACATTTCTTCTGCATCTCATGGAGGATGCCAGATTCGGTAGCAACAATATACTCTTTCTCGGGATGATTCACTGCATACTTCAGCAATGCTGCGGTTGAACCTACCACATCAGCCAACTTCAAAACTACACTCTTACATTCGGGATGTGCCAAGACCACTGCATCGGGATGCTGCGCCTTTAATTCAACAATCTTTTCAACCGAGAATTGTTCGTGTACATGGCATGCGCCGTCCCATAATAACATATTGCGCCCCGTGATAGAGTTAATATAATTCCCCAAGTTTCTGTCAGGACCAAAGATTATTTTCTCATCTTTTGGGAAACTTTCCACGATCTGCTTCGCATTGGTAGAAGTTACCACAACATCCGTCACTGCTTTCACGGCGGCTGTCGTATTCACGTAAGATATCACCGTATATCCGGGATGCTCTTTGACAAACTGACTGAACTTGTCCGCCGGACAACTGTCCGCCAACGAACAACCGGCTGCCATATCAGGAACCAGCACTTTCTTATTCGGACAAAGCACCTTGGCCGTTTCACCCATAAAGTGAACACCGCACATCACAATGATATCCGCTTCCGTTTTGGCTGCCCATTGAGCCAATGCCAGACTATCGCCGACGTAATCGGCTATATCCTGTATTTCCCCCTTCTGGTAATAGTGCCCCAGAATAATCGCGTTCTTCTCTTTTTTAAGTTGCTTGATAGCTTCTATGAGATTATTCATAATTATATTTTTTATTTCTCTTTCTAATTTAAAAATCCTTTGATAGTGATGATAGGCTGTTAATAGTGTCGACAAGTAAATACGATTTTTCTTGTCTATGAAGTTATTAGTATGAGATAAAACTTTATCCGTACGTTATCAACGGGCAAATAAAAGGTATATCTCTTGATAATAAGCCATCTATAAAACTCTTTCAACACCTTGTTGATAAAGTGCAAAGTTAATAACTTTATGGTTATAAACCGGTGTAATAGGACTGAAAAATGTGTTTATATAACCTCGGAAAGTTTCTCTTAACTTTTTTGGAATGTTCATTCTGGTGGGTGCATATACGTTGTTTTGAATATTGCAAGAATTATTTTTGAATTTCTTTCCCTACTCTTTTGACAGCTTTTCAACGGTTATTAACAGGGATGTGAACGGAAAGAAGTATCTTTGCAACAGGAATAAGAAGATAGCGTATAAGTACGCTGTTCGTTCTACACTTGTGTGGCTTGTCTGTAATGCTTGTGTTATATAAATGAAACACAAGTGTGGTACAAATAAAACACTTGTGTTAAACAAGTCTTTGTAAATCAATCTATTAATAAAAGCCATTTAAAGAGTATAGTTGTCATGCGTAAACTGAAAATAACAGAACTGAATCGTATTAGTATAGAGGAGTTTAAGGAAGCTGAGAAACTGCCCTTGGTGGTGGTATTGGATAATATCCGCAGTCTTCATAACATTGGTTCTGTATTTCGTACTTCGGATGCTTTCCGGGTGGAATGTATCTACCTGTGTGGCATTACAGCTACTCCGCCCCATCCTGAGATGCATAAAACAGCTTTAGGTGCTGAATTCACTGTCGACTGGAAGTATGTTGATAACTGTGTTGAAGCTGTTGATAACCTTAAAAAGGAAGGATATACTGTTTATTCCGTAGAGCAGGCGGAAGGCAGTATCATGCTGGATGAGCTGTCTTTAGACCGTACTAAAAAGTATGCAGTAGTTATGGGCAATGAGGTGAAAGGAGTTCAGCAGGAAGTTATTGACCATTCCGACGGATGTATTGAGATACCCCAATATGGTACGAAACACTCATTGAACGTATCTGTAACTGCCGGTATCGTTATCTGGGATTTATTCAAGAAACTGAAATAACAAGGTGTTGATAAGTTGTTTGAACCCTGTTCAAACAGTGGTTATCATGTCCTTATCAATAGAGAAATGAACAATGGTTCATAGAAGTTTTCAACATAGATAAGTATTTGAAATACATGGTTTTCTATAATGACTGTTTTTCATTACTAACAATGTTCTTAACATCATATCAACAGGAGGGTTCAAACTATGAAAAAAGTTTTATTAATTCTTTTATTCTGTATTTTCCATAGCTGGAATGGTAAAGCGCAAGCAGACTTTTATTCATTGCAACCATTGGGCGACAGGTATATTTATGACTCTGAATATTTCGATGATCCACGCGAACTACAAGTATATCGGAGTGGGGTAGATGCTATGTTGAAGAGTGATTCATTGTTGACTATCTATGTATTCGACGCTCAATATCCGCCTACTTTCAATTTGTTTTGTTCCACCTTTGAATTGTTGTATCCGGGTGTTCCCTGTATAATCGTTGGTATTTCGAATCCTAACAGGCAGAGTGAATTAACTCCTCCTTATACGGATGAAGAATCGGTAAAGGGGTATGATGATCCTGGAAAGGGGGATTCTTTATTGTTATCTCTGGAAAAGGAAATTATTCCTTTTATAAAGAGCAGATATAATACGAGTTCGCGGAATATACTGGTAGGACATTCGTTAGGGGGCACGTTTGTGACGTATGCTTTACTCAGCAATCCCGGTTTGTTTCAATGTATTCTGTCTGTATCTCCTAACTATATGTATAGCAAGAAGATGATGATTGATAAACTTTCAGAATTTACTAAAGAGTACAAAGAGGATAATCAACTTTATATGTATCTGGCAAGCGGAAAGAAGGATAAAATAGAAGAGTCATTTAAGCCTGCCACAGAGGAGGCAATAAAGATCTTATCCGCTTGTCCGAAGATTGTTTTGAACTATGATTCTTTGAATATAGAAAAACACAGTCATACGATTTTTGAAGGTTATTACAGGGGGTTGTTGGGATTGAAAAATTACATAAATAAGGAGTAGGATACTTCTATTTTAAAGCTGTCCGCTTTCTACTAACAGAATAACCCGTTCGGTAAGCGCATCATCTCCAGTGGGATCATATTGTTTTTTCAGACTGGCACCGAACAGTGCGGCGAAAGTCTGATAGAAACCTGCTTTAAAAGGTCCCATGAAGGCTTTTACCAGTTCGTAACCCGTGGAATTGGTTTGGCGATCCACTAACTTGATTAATAACTTTCCCTGAGAGAAAGAAAGCTTTTTCATGCGTGGAGTATATTGTTCTTTCAGACTTTTCTCTACTGCTTTCATGTGTTTCTGACGGCTCTTTTCATCGGGTAAAGTCATCATATATTCGTAGGTTTCAATAACTGCACGGTTGATTTCTTTGGAGATAGGCAATACCTTCTTTACGTTATATACCAGTCGGTTATATTCATTCAACTGTTTCTTGTTCTTGAATTTGAGAGGTTTGAATATGTAAACGGTGGGTATCTTTATATACGGGATAGTATCTCCTTCGTAAACGCACATAGGAACCAGGTATCCTTCGGTTTTCGTTTCCTGTGCCTGGCATAGGGAAGTTACGAACAGAAGGAAGACTACGATGATGAATATGTTCAGTCGTGCGTTCATGCCACAAAATTAAGTGTTTATCTTCATATTTGGTCCGATTGTCGATGTTTTCCTTGTCGTGTTAACTTATTTATGGTAATTTCGCGACAATTAAACTTATTTACACGAATGAAATTACTCAAGTTGGGAGTTTTTCTGAGTATGCTGCTGATGACTCCTGTACTTGAAGCTCAAAATACAAATGTGTCCTTGTGGGAAGAGAATATAGAGCAACTCTCTATGGGTGAAGAAGAAAAGAACTGGGAAGATGAACTTGAAGAGCTATCCAATCGCCTGCAGGAACCTGTTAATATCAATGTTACTACTAAACGTGAATTAGAGCAATTTCCTTTTCTTTCGGATATTCAGATTGAAAATATCTTGGCTTATGTGTATATACACGGGCAGATGCAAACCATTTATGAACTGCAATTGGTGGAAGAGGTGGATAAGCATACCATCGACCTGCTTCTCCCTTTTGTTTGTGTACATCCTGTGCCCGAAAAGATAGGTTTTCCCCGGTTGAAAAGTCTGTTGAAATATGGTAAACAGGAGGTATTAACCCGGCTGGATGTACCTTTCTATACCCGTAAAGGTTATCAGAAGAATTATCTGGGGCCTGCAATGTACCACTCTCTAAGATATGGGTATCGCTACGGAGACTATCTTCAAATGGGAATTACGGCCGAAAAGGATGCAGGAGAACCTTTCTTTGCCCTGCATAATGAAAAAGGATATGATTATTATTCTATTTACTTTCTGCTTCGTAATCTGGGTAAGTTGAAAACGTTGGCATTGGGAAATTACAGATTAAGTTTTGGGCAAGGCTTAGTAGTCAGCACTGATTTCCGTTTAGGGAAAACTTATTCTCTTTCAACGGTGGATAACCGTAGCGGTGGCATCCGGAAGCACAGTTCAACGGATGAATATAATTATTTCAGGGGTGCTGCGGCAACAGTGGAGGTTATCCCTGCACTTCAACTATCCGGTTTTTATTCACATCGTTCTATGGATGGAGTCATAGAAGGGAATGAAATTACCTCTATTTATAAAACCGGATTGCATCGTACGGAGAAGGAAGCGGATAAAGTAAATGCTTTCACTTTACAGTTGCTGGGTGGAAATATTACCTATGAAAAGAACAATCTAAAAGTAGGAATGACAGGCATTTACTACTTTTTCAACCGTAGTTATCAACCGGTGTTAAGAACCTATGCCAAGTATAATTTGCAAGGGAATTACTTTCATAATGTGGGTGTAGATTATAAATATCGCTGGAATCGATTTACTCTGACAGGTGAAGCAGCTATGGGCAAACAAGGTTATTCACTACTAAACCAATTGAAATATAATATATTAACTGGTTATCAACTGCTGATTGTTCATAGATATTATAGTCATGATTATTGGGCAATGTTTGCACGTTCGTTTGGTGAAAGTAGTACGCCGCAAAATGAAAATGGCTGGTATCTGGCTGCCGAAGCATCGCCTTTGGCACATTGGAAATTCTTCGCTTCGCTGGATTTATTTTCTTTTCCCTGGTGGAAATACCGCATCAGTAAACCGTCGCAAGGTGTGGATGGCATGTTTCAGTCAATCTATTCTCCTAAGCGAAACTTATCTATGTATGTTAACTATCGCTATAAGCGAAAAGAGAGAGATGTAGCGGGGACGGATGGAAAAGTTATCCTTCCTACTTACCAGCACCGCCTTCGTTACCGACTGACTTATTCACCGGATTATCTACAGTTACGAACAACGGTGGATTATAATCATTTTCATTCCCGGGGGCAGGAGGGAAGCCAGGGATATCAGTTTACACAATCCTGCTCGTATGCTTTTTCTTTTCCCATAAAGATATCTGTGCAGGGCACTTATTTCCATACGGATGATTACGACTCCCGTATTTATGCTTCCGAAAAAGGTTTGCTTTATACCTTCTATACACCTTCGTTTTATGGACAAGGATTTCGCTTTTCTGCCTGTGCCCGGTATGATGTGAACAAAGTTTTTATGTTCCTTGTTAAATTCGGACAGACTATCTACGAAGACCGTGAGAATATTGGTTCGGGTAACGACCTGATACAAGGAAACAAAAAAGCCGACTTACAAATGCAGCTTCGTATAAAGATTTAGTTAACTTTGCCGTTATAAACGCTGAAAATACTGTATCCGGTTTTTACAGTAATTCAGTAATTTGAATCGTCAATTGTCAAATCGTAAATAAAATGACTGTAATTTATCCATCTCCCATTTTCGGTCCTGTTCATTCCCGCCGTTTGGGAGTATCCTTAGGGATTAACTTATTGCCGGAAGATGGTAAGGTGTGTTCATTCGACTGCATTTATTGTGAATGCGGTTTCAATGCAGACCATCGTCCCAAGAAAGCATTGCCTACCCGCGAAGAGGTCCGCAATGCCCTTGAAGCCAGATTGCAGGATATGCAACGGAATGGACCTCAACCGGATGTATTGACCTTTGCCGGAAACGGTGAACCTACAGCTCATCCGCATTTCCCTGAAATCATAGAAGATACGTTGATGCTTCGTGATAAGTATTTCCCGAATGCCAAAGTCAGTGTATTGAGTAATTCCACTTTTATTCACCGCCCTGCAGTGTTTGATGCGCTGAATAAGATAGATAACAACATATTGAAACTCGATACAGTAGACGAGGATTATATTCATACTGTGGATCGGCCTACAGGGCATTATTCTGTAGGCGAAATCGTAGAACATATGAAAGCTTTTCAAGGCAACTGCATTATTCAGACCATGTTCATGAAAGGCAGTTATCAGGGGAAAGACGTGGATAATACTTCGGATAAGTACGTTCTTCCGTGGCTGGAGGTTGTGAAAGAGATAAAACCCCGTCAGGTGATGATTTATACTATTGATCGTGAAACGCCTGACCATGATTTGTGTAAGGCTACTCATGAGGAACTGGATCGCATTGCCGCTTTAATTAAAGAAGCAGGAATATTGGTAAGTGTCTCTTATTAATCGGTTTACAGGATCTATATATCCAACGTATTGGGTCTATATATCCAATGTGTCCGATCTATATATCCAGCGCGTCCCATCTATATATCCAATACGTTGGGTATATAGATCCTACAAACGGGAAATAATGGAGTGATAAGAGCATAGTAAAGCAACTGAGTGGTTTCGATTATATATGAATTTTCTAATAAAAATATATGAATTTTCGATTATAATCGAAACTATTCTTATTTTTGTGAAAAACTTAAGCTATGGACGATAAATGGAGTGCACTGGAAAAGTATAATCTTTGGAATGGAAATTCCTATAAATTAGGGTTACTACGTACATCTTACATTAATAAGATTCATGCTTTTGTGGGGAATAAATTGGTAAAAGTACTTGTAGGTCAACGTCGTTCCGGCAAAAGCTATATTTTGAGGCAAATAGCTTCCGGTTTGATTTCTGACTTAGGTGTTCACCCTAATAATATTCTGTATATCAATAAGGAATATTTGGAATTTGATTTCATAGACAATTATCAGGAATTAGAAAAGCTATATCAACTTTATCGTGAAAAACTTAATCCTCAAGGAAAAGTTTATTTATTCTTCGATGAAATACAAAATGTAGATGGTTGGGAACTATTTGTCAATTCTCATTCTCAGGATTTTGTGGAAGAATGTGAGTTGTTTATCAGCGGTTCAAACTCAAGGATGCTTTCCAGTGAACTGGCCACTTTGCTTTCCGGTCGTTACGTTGAATTTCATATTTTTCCATATAATTATATGGAATATATTCAAGTGGCGGATACGGTGGGAGGACGTTCCTCTTATTTATCTTATTTACAACGTGGAGGGTTACCGGAATTATATAATTTGCCTGATACTGAATCTCAGAAGCAATATGTTGCTTCTGTCAAAGATACCGTATTATTGCGTGATATAGTGAAACGTAAACCTGTTCGTGATGTCAGGCTTCTGGATGATGTTTTTATTTATTTGGTGAATAATGTATCTAATTTATTTTCGATTCAGAATGTAATCAATTTCTTTAAATCAAAGAACCGTAAAGTATCATACGATACGTTATCGAATTACTTAAGTTATATAGAAGAAGCCTTTTTGGCTTATAAAACAGAGCGTTACAACATTAAAGGAAAAGAAGTTCTGGCGGGTAATTGCAAATATTATCTGAATGATTTGGCATTTAAGAACTTTTTATATCCGGGCTTTGCATACGGTGTAGGATATTTGTTGGAAAATGCGGTATATATCGAGCTTCGCAGGTTTGGTTTTCAAGTTTATGTGGGTACTATTCGTGATAAAGAGGTCGATTTTGTGGCTATGAAAGACGACCGTATTATTTATATTCAGGTTGCTTACATGATGGAAACGGAAGAAACAATGGAGCGTGAATATGCTTCTTTATTATCAATTGCTGATAGTTATGAGAAGTATGTTGTTTCAATGGATGAAGTTCAATTTCCTTCAAGAGAAGGTATACGTCATGTACAAGCATGGAATTTATCAGAAATATTAAAGTGAATAATTTTATAATATGTATACAATGAAACCTATTGCAATTAAGGACCTTTCAGAGAACTTCTTTGAAGTTATCGGTAAAGAATGGATGCTGGTGACGGCAGGTAATAAAGATCATTTCAATACGATGACTGCCAGTTGGGGCGGTATAGGCTTCCTATGGAACAAACCGGTGGTCTATGTCTTTATCCGTCCGGAACGTTACACGTTTGAGTTTATTGAGAAGAGTGAATACTTCACGCTCTCTTTCCTGGGAGAAGAGAACAGAGCTATCCATAAGATATGTGGAAGCAAGTCGGGTAGGGAAGTAGACAAGGTAAAAGAGACGGGACTGAAACCGGTCATTACTGAAAAAGGAAATATTCTTTTTGAACAAGGACGTCTCAGTCTGGAATGCCGCAAGCTTTATACGGATGTAATGAAAGAAGATTGTTTCATCGATCCAAGTGTTTGTAAGCAATGGTATGGTGGCGCTCATGGCGGTTTGCATCATATTTATGTGGCAGAGATTACCGGAGCATGGATGAGAGAATAAATGTCTTTTAAATAGAAGGATCAGGGGAATGGAATTCTTTTTCATTCCCCTTTTATATTAATGTTCTTTATCACAACTCCCATTTGCTTGTCTCTTTTTCTACAATTTCCCAGCCATTTGGTAAATGCTTCGTAATCAAGTTCGCGTGGAATGGTTTCTTTCACCTGATTATCTAGTGCTTTAGTAAAAGGTTTAGGTGAGAAGATGACATAAATTTGGTTATGTTCTTCTTCTTTGTTGCAAGTTAGAGTATATTCGTCTACTATATCGGGATGATTGACGTCGTATTTGGGAGAAAAGAATATGTATTTTTCTCCATGCTTTACCGGTTGTTGTCCGTCACCATCCTTTCTATAAGGAAGCAAACAGTAAGCAGTAGGTGTTTCGTCTATCAGATATACGGCGATAAAACCATCTGTAGGAGATTGAAATGAAAGGAACATATCATCTCCACTGCGAAATATTTCACTTTCATTTTGGGCTTCAATTCCGTTTCTTAATACTTTGGCCATAAATTCAATCTGTGCACTTATAATTTCTCTGGCTTTACCACAAATAGAGCAGGTGACAACTAATGTTCCGTTTTCCTTATCAGTGTCGTAAGTGTATTTGGGTTCGCCTTTATCTTCAATCCATTCTCCTTTCACTTCCGTGCCGCTAAGTGAAAAGAAGTGGCTGTCCGCTTTTCCGTTATCATCTTTAACCACACTGGTATTCACTTGCGAAATCACAGTTCCAAACTCATCGGCAAGGGCTTGCAGTTTAGCACGTTCCAGTGCAATGCGCTTTGCTTCGCTTAGCGATACGTTTTCGGGTGCATAGAATGTATATTCTCCACAAACGTTTTTTACTTTTTGGGCAAATGCGGTAGTGGAGAATATGAGTATGAGGAAGGAGAGGATAAGTTTGCACATAGGCTTATAGATATTATTTTTTCATTTTTATCTGAATCTATTATACATTGATGTATAATTTTTATCCGGGATTTTCAGCTGGTATTTCTCGTTATTAAAGATATTTAAGCATGAGTATCTGATTCTTTTAGTTTGTTTGATACTAAGAACAAGCAGATTGTAAGTCTGCTTGACTGAGTATCTGAAAATTGGGAATGTTAGAAAGAAGCAATGGGACGAACTTTATAAGTTGCATCTTTTACCTGATACTGTAGTATCCCTTTATATTTTCCGTAGTAACACCAAGCGTAGGCTTCAGCTTTTTCTCCTTCGGTAGAAGACCAATAGTAATCATCTCCTAATATTTTGAAAGGACTATCTCCTGTTGGGTCTAATAGATTGGCATTACAAGCGGTAGCAAGTCTTGCCAATTCTCCAATAGCAGGTAAATACCAAAATCCTTGTTCATTATTATTAAGCCCTTCCGACATAATGCTAAAACAGGCGTATCCTGCGGGATAATATTCTTTTTCTATAAAGGAAGAATGACTTCTGCCTGCATAATCAGTCAATGCATATTGATTACTTTTTTCAACAGGCCATATATATGCACCATAAGGGAGTTGAGGGGTGGCAACAGATTCTCCTTCTATGCCGTTTATGGGTAGATATCCTCCATCCTGTTTTCCATCTGCAAGATAGAAATTGGGAATTCCTTCCACATCGGTACTTGTATTGTCCGCCCATCGATATGTTGCCGTTAAATCTTGCAGAGCGGCGATTCTGCCATGCATAGACTCTGATAAAGATACATTGATATCACCGTCTTTTTCTTCACTTAAAGCGAAAACAGTACCTATACAGGTTCTATTGGCATCATATTCTGTTGACCAGGAACCGTCACTGTAATAATAATCACCTACTTTGGCCGGTGTCGCTATGATATGCGCGTCGGTTCTGCTGATTGTAATCGGATAAGTGTATTGCTGTCCTGCCTCCCACGTTGTTGCGGGCATGTTTATTATATAAGGTTTTCCATCTATGGTAAGTTCTAATGTAAGTTCACCTGCATTGCTTAAGGTTCTGGGTATTACTAACATATCTACCTTTTGTTCGGTCTCGGAATTGAGAGTCAGGTTTGTATTTATTTTGATAGCACCTCTATGATAATTGTAGCCGGAATCTTTGGCCACTCCATCTTTCAGATAGATGTAACCCATATAAAAAAGATTATTTGATGGAGAACGTAAAGCGACGCTACTAAGCAGGCCTTGTCCTTGATCCGAAGTTGCACGCTTAATGATAAATGTTAAACGCGACAAAACATGTCGGAAGTGGATATTGGCATTTGGAGAGTTTATATCGGCTACTCCTTCCGCTTGGCCGAATAAATAATCTATTTGCCCTTTATCTCCGTTTTGTCTCAAATCAAAATAGAGAAAATCTCCTGAGATATAAGGATAGTTTTCTTCAATACTATTATTGCAATAAGGATAATAGGCATAGACGGTTGCTGGCGATTCGGTTAAACTAACAGGCTTGTCCATTTGCCATTGCTTATTGAAAGTAGCTTTAATATTAGAAGTACCGTCTGCATATTCCTTACCGGTGCTGTTTGAAACAAAAACTCCTATTTCATCGCCCGTACTGAAAGACGACGATTCTAATACTGAACGAGTAGTGATTTCCGTTGATATTTGCAAAAGATTGCTCCCGGAAGTTTGTTCTATTTCTCCATTATCTGTACAAGATGAAATAACCATTGCTCCTGCGCACAATAGTAATAAACATATATTTTTCATATTATTTCTTTTAATATTATCATTCCATTACGGGGCGGACGGTATATCCTTCAGAGAGACCTTTATTTTCATCTCCATCCGTAGCTAACGAGTGACCGTCTTCTCTTATCCACAATTCCATTACACCGTATCCTGGTTCGTAAGAACCAGACATATAATAACCACTCTCGCCAAATATAGAGACAGACGGTTGGCTGGCTGCCGGTATAAATATACTATTACCGTTCTCTGCTGTTACTTGATAACCTTTTATTGTGCCTATAGTGGTCCAGCTCCATGTGCATTTATTTATTAATTCCAGAAATTCACTGCGTGTTGGCAGACGCCATTGTCCTTGCCATTTAGCTTTGGCTATGTCGTACTTTGTTCCAGAAATATTACTAGGAGGATTATTCGTAAATTTGGCGGAAGTCATTTCACCTGTCGGATCTCCCCAAATGTAATAATCACCATATCCTTCAGGAGAAGAGGCACCCATGTTCCAGCTTGCCCATTTCACGCTTAATCCTAAATCAATAGCTTCGGCTATTGCATAGTTTCCATCTCCTACATTCAGTCCTCCTTGTTCATTATTCTTCCACTGTGTAATTTCTGCCTGACTAACTTCAAGGTTCCCTTTCTTTATCGTCACTGTATACGTATATTGCTGTCCCGCCTGCCAGTTCGTCACCGGTACGGCTGCGGAAAGCCCGTTCTCAAAACTGCTTATATCGTCACTCATATTCAGTAGAACTTTTTTCCCTTCTGTATTTCCCGGAATAACAAGGAAATCGGCAACAATTTCATTGTCAGAATTTTCAAGTACATAATCAGAAGGTTTGGCAGTAAGATTGGCGGTTCCTGTAGGATCAAGAATGGTGCCACCATCTAAAATATTTAAATAAGCACTTTTATCTACATTCAGGAGGTTGATATAAGGGAATTTATAAGTATTCTCATTATCCGTTGCCTTTTTAATTCTCATAGTCACACGTGCCATAGCATGTTTGAAGTATATAGTTGCCTTAGGCTGAGTATCTTTGACATACGTCAGCTTGAAATCATTGTCGGCACTATAACCATATAGGTAGTCCGTCTGAGTAGTAACATCGACCGGCATTTCCAAGAGATATTCAATGTTTGAATAGTTAGCGTTATATGGATAGTATGCATATACAGGGACGTCAACATTCGTAGGTAGATACACACTTTTATTAAGAGTACTTACCCCTTTGGAATAATTGACGCAAACATTCATTCCACCGTCAATGACCTCTCTTTCTTTACCATACATGGCAAAGATACCATATTGACATTCTTCTGGTAGCGTGCTTCCTTCAATGATGCTACGAGTAGTCTGTACGCTGCCTGTCTGTATCTCCAATGGCACTTGTTTGCTGGCAGTTATAGTTTCATTTTCATTATTACAAGACGCAACGGACAGTACCCCACCTATCATTGTTGCTAGGTAAAATATAGCTTGAATATTTTTCATTATCTTTTATTTTTTAGTCGTTAATTGTTATATCTCCACCCTTATTGTTATTCCAGTCTTCTACAACTACATCACTGATAGTAATATGTGCTTCATCGTAAGTGATTGGATAAGTATATTGGTGTCCTGCTTCCCAGCGGGCTTGAGGAAGATTCACAGATAATTCATGCCCGTTTTCAGTCTTCAGAGTCAATAAAGCAGCTTCATTGCTAAATTCGGCGGGGAACATCAAAACTTCAATGTCTTTTGCTACATCAGTCGGATGAAAATTAGTTGAACGTGTTATGGGTAACTCATAAGTGAAATTTTCGAAGTTACCTGTATAAATGTTCAGGTATCCGTAAGTAGGTATTCCGCTTGCTTCATTTCGATTGGCTAGCATAAAGTCTGTGATAATCGTAGTTTCCAGTACATTGGCTGTACCTGTTATGGAAAATATTACACGTGCCATAGTATGTTGCATCTGAATAGAGGCATCCGGTGTCTGTTCGTTCAATGTGTCGCTTGTACCCCATAATACATCTTCATCATATTTATAGGTTCCAAAAGGAATCATATATTCTTCAGAATTTCCTTTTTGATAAGGAAAGTAAGCGCACATTTTTAAGTTACTACTTGCAGGAAAGATTTCTTGAGGAAGCTTCCAACCTATTTTTCCGTCGATAACGTTTTTCTCCACGTACATATTTCCATGTCCTTGATAAATGGAGGGAGAGGCTGTATAAAAGAGATAAGTCCCCAACATATCAGGATTGTATTCTTCCTGACTACCATCCCATGAAGTGGAGGTTACGGAAATCAGTCGGATAGAACTGAGTGTTGTGAAAGATTTCACCTCTCCGCATACTTCATTATTCTTACCATCCGTAGTGCTACGGAGTGCAGCCATATAATAATAAGTAGTATTAGGTATCAGGTCCTTTATGTAATTGCTTTCGCTCTCCCAAACATCATTCATATCGGGTGAGGTAGAAAGAATATATACGAGCGAGCAATCAGCTTTTCCATTTTCTGATTTGAATGAAAGAAGGGCGCTGGTTGCTGTAATCTCTGTTGCCTCTCCCGTTTCTATTGTAGGGATATTATTGATGGGAGTATCCAATTCCTGACAACTGGTCAGCATTGCACATACTCCCAATGCTATTACTAATATAGATTGTATTTTTTTCATATTTTCCTGTTTATAAATTAAAAGTACATACCGATACCAAAGTTTCCTACACGATCTTTGAAGTTGTTTGAATCATTATTCAGCATTACGCCTCCATTGATGAAGAACTTCTTTACTTTCAGCATAAGACCACACTCAATGACAGCTCCGTAATAGCAGTCTGGTTCATACTTCACATAACTTCCGTCGAATGTTTCCCAGGCGACTTTGCGATTAGAGTAGCCTGCACCTACATATACATGAACAGGACTCCATAAACGGGCGATAAAACCAGCTGTTGCATTCCAATAACTTTGCTTTATTTTGCCTGTCAGCCAATGAGCATAGTAGTCTTCCGCTTCCATTGAACCGTCCGTATCAGGTACTTTACTATATACCCCTTTCACATACCAACCAATCTTTTTCACTCTTCCCAGCATCAAACCAAAAGAAGGTTTAATATCTTCACAATCAGGTAAGGCTGTCTGCGCGCCTATCAGCCACTGGTATTTATCGGGTTTTTCCCGCCACCAGTTGCTGTCAGACATTTTTATAAGCATATTCGGTTTTACCTTCTGCTCCTTCGACTGCATACCCACATAATAGACTTTCACCTTCTGTGCAGGTATTTTTGTTTCCAGCGTAAACGTACCATCCAGCTCTGTGATAGTCGATTCAGTGCCTCCCTTGATTTCAACTTTAGCTCCTGGGATAGGGTTACCTTTCTTATCTGTAACAGTTCCGCTCACCGTGTTCTGTGCAGACAGGTAGAGGCTGCCCAGCAAGAGGAAGAAGCCCAGTAATAGTAATTTCTTCATTTGTTTTTTTATTTAAAGTTTATATGTTCATTGATTTATTCAAACTTTGCAGGTGATTTGCCATTTTGAAAGATCCTTGTTATGGTTTCAACTTCAACTCTTTCCAGCTGCTGCTCAGCGTTGCAGAAGGAGACACGGTAGGAGTCTGCACCTTGCGATTTACTACCACTGACTGCTGCTTTACTTTCTCCGTCAGATAATCACCCAAGTCTTTCAAAGTTGCATTTCCTTTACTTTCCTGTAATTTCTTCAGCAGGAAATAAGTGAAAAGTCCATGTCCTTTGTCTTTATAAGGGAAAGCAGTCTCGTCACCGGAAGCAGCACTGAAAATAACCATATTACCTTTCGGATCTTCCTGTTTGGCTTTTAGTGCTACGCCACGGGCTGAAGCAAGCATACCTCCGTCACGCTGGGCACCACTAAAACAGGCATCCAGAAATACAACTACATAATTGGCATTCAATCCACCCAATTCGCTATAAAGTTTATTAAGAGAATAACAGCCTTCAGTCTGCTGACCGTCGGCATCTATGGGGAGCAGAAACGCATCTTTGGTGGCTTCGTTGGGAATACCATGTCCGGCATAATAGAATATCACCTTGATTTGTCCGGAGTATGCGTTGGATATATCCTTGATGTCGCGCATGGCACGTAGCATGGTTCCGTAAGAGGCATCCGGATAAAAACGAATATTATCCTTAGGCATTCCTAATGTCTTTTCGCAATAACGGCTGAAAGTTTCTCCATCGTTCAAAGCCATCGGTACTTTAGAAACCATAGTGTAGTTTTCATTCGAAATGATTACAGCAAAAGTCTTATCATTATTGGTGCGTACTTCCGGTATGTTGATATCCACATCCGAACTTCCTACTTTGATTTCATTTTTCTGTACTCTTGAAACAGGAGTTTCCGAAGTACCTGCCTGTGCCAGCGAACCATAATCTATAGCATCAAAACGTACATCTACCGTAGTTGCCGCATAGTTTACAGCCTCTTTATTATCATATCGGTAAGTATTGCCGGTAGGTGTTACAAAAGTCAGACTTGCCAGTGCCAGCTGTCCGTTGTTGATACAAAACTGAGGTTCCTTGAACTGCATACCTTTCCAACTACTCTCGAAAATCCGCGCTTCATTATTTTCACGCGGAACGGGTACAATCAGTTCACCGAATTTTGACTCTATCAGGAAAGCCCGATTGTCAGCATCATAGGGTTTCAGTTGCATATCGCTGAAGCGGATACCTTGCGTATAGGTGCTGATATATTTCTTTTCGGCTTCTGCCAGCAACTCTTTCACTTTAGTATCCCGCGTAGCCTCTGTCACGCGTGCCTTATATTCGTCTACGGTTTCATAGGGATCTTTGGCCTGCCAAGCTTTTATCTTTTCTTCCACATAGCTTTGGGCAAATTTAGGATATTCGGGTATTTCCTCAGCATTTGTTGAGGGAGTGGCAAAAAGTTGCGTGTTGTAGTTCGTTGCGGTTGCAGATGCCGGGACAGATTTATTATCATCAGAGAAAGCCATTAATGAAGGTATGGATGAGGCTGATACGGCATTTCCACCCAGAGAAGATATCTTATTGTTCAAGCTGTTCAGATCGCTTGTTTTGCCTAAGCAATAATAAGCGGTGGCCAATGCTTCCATATATTTCAAGGAAGTAGGATCTGAACTTAGAACATCTTTGAAAATGGATACAGCGGCGGAAAAGTATTCTTCGGATTGCTTGCTTAGCTTCTTGGCTGCCGATGGATTTTTCTCCATGGCACTTTTGTTGTTGAACAGCACACCTAGATTATAATAATTCAATCCGAGATGTTTGTAGATTTCCAGGCTGCGTGGGTTCGCATTTCGTAAGATGGTGTATGTTTGTAGCGCTTTCTGGTATTCCTGCGTGTCTTCGTACAATTTTCCCTGAATATTGAGTAGAGTAGTGTCATCGGGCTTTATTGCCAATGCCTTGGAAACATACTTCTGTAATCCCTCATTGTCTTTGAGGTCTATGCAACAGTTGATTCCCATGGATAAAAGATTGAAATCCGAAGGATAATTGTTCACTGCTTCGTCGAGCACTGTTTTGGCTAATGCATAGTTCTTGATATTTGTACATGCTTTTGCCATGTAAGTGAACACGTCTTTCCGGTTTTTCTGTTCTCCTGTTCTCAGGTATTCCTGAAAATAAACAATAGCTTTTTCATAGTCCTTTATGTTGAAGGTGCCTGATGCTGCAAAGTAGACCATTGTCGGGTAATAGTTGTCTTTAGGAAAGGTTTCTGTTCTGAAAGCCTCCATCAACGGTACGTCAATATAGGCTTGTGCCAGCAATAATGCATTTTGTTGGCTACCTTTTTGTGAGTTATAGATGGCTCCTTGTTGTAAATACGGATAAATGTCCCGCAATGCACTCTTTGCCTGATCATAAGACGGATTACCAGACTTTAAGGAACTCAATACGGCTACATACTCTTTGTAACAGCTATATAAAGTTGAATAAAGAGTACCTTTGTCTCCATTTTCATTATTCAGTCGGACAAACGTCTTGTATTCCTCATTTGCTTTATCAACGGACTGTGCCTGTACCGGCTGACAAAGCATTCCGGAACAGACCCATAAACCGACTATTAATAACTGCTTTTTCATTGTATCTTAATAGAGATTGATTAAAATGCATCTACAAAAGTGAATGCTACACTGATTCTTCTGTACTCGCTGCCTTTCTCTTTGGTTACCTCGATGTAATAGTTGTAATCGGAGTTCATTTCAGAAAAAGCAGGAATGTTTTTCAGGATATAATCTTTCACGCCTACTGCACGCAGGAAAGCGAGCTGATCGTTCTGGGTAACTCCGCTTTCTTTAGTTACTGTGATGTTGGACAAATCATTATCTTTGTATACGGGCTCATTCGTATATTCTCCGTAACATCCGTCATAGGTTATTTTTCCGTTAATGGGACTTGCATCTGCCATACCGGTAATTTTTACCCTTAGTTTTTTGCCCGCATGTACGTATTGTGCAAAGTCTTTTTCGAAAGCTGTTTTCATGATGGCAAGCATGGACATCGCAGCACCGGATTGGGTAGTGATGTATTTTCCCGGTCCGAAGTCCTCTTTAGCCGAAAATCCTTGTTCCACTTCATAAGAGAAATTGATGTTGTAGTTCATAATTTTCTTTCCGTCAGCGTCTATTTCGGAAACAATGCCTGCATCGACGGAAATCTTTGTATGGTCGGATATCGTGTTCTGCTGTTTTGCCATGCTCATGATGTTTTCCTTGATTTCTTGCAGTTTGATTTCGTCCATATTCGATTGCTGAACCAGGTTGAGGGGAATGAAGTTATCGTCGGACTTCATGTAATCGAATGATTCACGATCCAGATTATCGTATTTATAAGTTTTGCCGGAAGCTTTGTTATACACATCGGCATAGATAAGTTCAAATTTATCATTCTTTGTAAGTCCGTATACAGCGTTGCGGAATTCCAGATCACCGGGATTCATAAAGTCGGATACCTCATCCGCAGGAATGTTTAGGTAGATGGTGGGCATGGTATTGAAGTCTACAGCCAGCATGTTAGAATTCGGATTATAATTCCCTAATGTAACCTCTGATTTTTCTACCAGATTGTCGGCCATGCGGGTAGCGATTTCCTGTTCAAACAGTCGCATCTGTTGTGCGCGTGTCTCATCATTTACACGGAGATTATATTCTTCCAGAGTTTCACCAGGCATCATTTTCATCCAAGTGTTCATGCGGTCACTTAATTCGTCGTTCATCAGTTTGCTGTAATTGGGGGACAATTTGCTCATCAGCTCGTACGTGATGGAGTTTACCGTGTTGTACGCAAGGAAAATCTCCCCTTTACCGTTTTTCAGAAAACGGGCATCCGTGATGCCTCCTTCTGCATTGTCGATGTATTCGCGGTCCTTTTCGTCCATCAGGTTCAAGATGGAAATACGTTTGTCTCCGGTGACGATAGCTATATATTTGCCTTCCGGATGGAAATAGCAATAGCGTGCAGTTCCCATCGCATCGTAGCTTTGCAGAATGAAGAATGTACGGGTGTCGTAAGTCGTCAGTTTACCGTCAGCTGTGAGTATTGCCAATAGATTGTTGTCACTGGAAAAAGTAAAACAATTGATTTTCTCATCCGTTGAAATGCTTTTGCGTAATTCTTTGGACTGGAGATTCCAGATATTCAGAGTTGTACCATTGGATGCCGCAATGAAGAAATTATTGTTGCTGATGGCTATGTTTTCAGCTACAAAAGGTATTTCCATTTTGTATTGTAATTCGTACTGCCGGGTATCGAAGAAAAACAGTTCTTTGTTATTGCCGGATATGACGAGGCTTTTAGCATCCGGAGCGTAGCACAAAGATACGGGAGCTATGTCTTCATCGAACTCATGCGTTACTTTGTTAGCTGCCCATAAATCGTATACCGTTACATTACTCTTTTTACCTTTGGCATGTACAATGGCAAACGAGGATCCTGCCGGATTAATCTTCAAGACAGATATGATACCCGAATTGCTCAATACGGAATTGCGTAGATTATAAGTCTTTTTATCATTGTAGTAATACGTTGAAAACAAGTAATTATCTATCCCTACAGGAGATACTTTCTGTGGATAAACATATTTTTGTTTTTCATCGTTGTTCGTTGTTTGAGCGAATAATTGTGGAAAACATAGACTGCAAAGTAAAAATAGAATAAAGTTTCTCATGTTTTATAACCTTTGCTCTACTTAGTCCCAACAGTAGATGTTAGTACTTACTGAAAGGCGTGGAACTACTTCAATTTCTGCTTATTCCTTGACTGTTCATGCTGGCTTATCCGGAACAGATATAAATTGAAAACGCCTTCTTTTCTGTCAAGCAAATTTAAACTAATATAAGTGAACAGAAAAGATGGCTTGTAAAAGAATCTGCTTAGATTTAAAACAACGACGCTTAACTGGTTGAAAAAAATGTTTATGTGGTCTGTTTTTTACAAAAAATTCAGTGCTTCTTTTATTTTACTATAATGTCGTCTGCTTGCTGAAATCTCTAGATGACTGAATGGTGCATAAAGAATGCAGCGTAGTGTATTATTCTCTACAGATGAGAGATAGTCAATGTTCAGGATACAGTCTGTGTTTACCCGTATGAAAGAAGGACAAAAATTCAGTATATCTTTGGCTTTAGTGCTTAGTCGTAGTCTGTATTGTTCCATATTGGTCAAAGTCATTTGCCAACAGCGGGTATCCTCCGAATATTGAAAATACAGGATTTCTGACCGACGTAGCAACAACAGCCGGCTAATGGTTTGTACGGCAAACTTGCAGTCGTTGCTTAACAATTGGCGCATAGCCTGATCGAAGTTGATGGGGTTATTCGTTTTCTCCCGCTTTATTCTTTCTACAATTTGTTTAAGTTCATTTGTCTGGTATGGTTTTAATAAATAGTCGAAAGCAGAAGCACGCAGTGCATCCAGCATATATTTATCAAAGGCGCTGTAAAATATGACACGCATGTTATTACGTACATACGGGCGTATTTCCTGCAATAGTTCAATACCATTTATATAAGGCATTTCCACATCCAGAAATAACAAGTCAGGCTGGTATTGTATAATACTTTTCTTGGCTTTTTGTGAAGAGGTGATCGTATCCAGAATTTCTATTTCCGGATAAGCTTTCAAATCTTCTTCCAGATTGTGGATAGAGTTGATTTCATCATCAACGATAATTGTTTTAATCGTATTTGTCATTATTTTAGATATTGAATTGATAATTGAACGGAATGGTAATTGTCACTAAAGTGCCATGCTGAGACGGATCGGATATACCTATATTCCGGATATCAAATATGATTTTCTCAGTATTTTTGCTGTTTAACAGTTCAATGGTACGGAATAACACTTTCAGTCCGTTTCCGGTGCTCCGTTTTGAATTGGAATGTTTTCCCGGATCATATCCGCTACCATTATCCCGGATAGATATGGAAAGATTTCTGTCTTCTTTCGAAATATGTATGGAGAGTGTATTTGTCTGCTCATCATTGTCTTCGAATGCGTATTTCAGTGCATTCTCCACGGGAATTTGTATACTCATGGACGGAATAAGGGTTTGTAGGGGAACTTGTTCGGTAATTTCCCATTCAATGTGTATTGTATTTGGGTTAGTTTCCTTACGAAGAGCAATATAGTTCTTTACTAATTCTATTTCTTCCTGAAGCTCTACTGCCATTTTTTCGGATGCCAGCAGGTTTCCCCGCAGCACTTGTATCAGCAGTTGCAACGGATGTGCCAGTTCGGAGTATTGTTTGAATGTGGGCATCACTGTATTCAATACATTAAACATATAGTGCGGAGATATACGGTTTCTGATGTTTTCCATACGCAGTTGTGTGGCTAATGCCATCTGGCGGTTATATCTTTGTTCATTCTTTCGACGGATATGAATGAAAATCAGTATGGCAAGCAGAACCGATATGATGAGTAATGCCAGGACTAGAATTATAATATTATGCTGTTGCGATAGTTTAATCTGATTATTGGATATGAGTATATCGCGTTTTAACAAGGTGGTATCCTGATTATATCGGTAATCAATTTCATTGATACTGTTGATGCTCCGTACGTTTCTGATAGAGTCGTCATATTGTTCCACGGCTATTTTATACTGGTAGGCTTTTTCAAAGTCTTTCTTCCGGGCATAATATTCCATTAGACGTTTGTTGTGCAGGTAGATGTATGACGGACCTATACGTAGAGGATTGTAGGGCTTTGAGAGATAATAGTTGGCTGTTGCCAGTTTATCTTCTTGCAATGCCAGGGCTGCTTGAAGACTGTTTATGTAGAAAACCACTTCCTCATTGGCAGTCGGTTCATTCATATAGTACGAACAGGATTTATCCAGATAGTAATGTGCGGAATCTGTTTTTCCGAGTAATGTGAAAATCTCTCCCAAGTTTGCTTCTACCAGGGCGCTCAATGAGGGCTGGCTAAAGTTCTGAACCACTTGGTAGGCTTGCTGGAAATAGGGTAGGGCTTCCGCATACTTCTCTTCGAAGTAAAGGCAATTTCCTTTTGAATTGGCAAATATATATTTTTCATGCTCCAGGCGATGTTCGGGATTCTGTTCTGCCAGGTCGAAATAATGGTGTGCCAGTGGAAAGTTGTGCAGGTTAGCATAGGTTTGTGCCAATCCTAAGTATATACTGAATTTTATATTCGTTGATCCTAGCGAATCGACTACCCAAAGAGCCTTTCTGTAATATTTGGCGGCTTGTGGCAAATCACCTGTCTGGCAATAAGCGTCTGCTAGATTTATGCAAATACTTTGTAATTCTCTGCGGTCGTCAGACTGGTATACTGCATTGTAAGCATGGTGGAGGCAAGCAATGGAAGAATCTTTTTGGTTCACTCCTTGCAGTAATGTGGAGCGATGGTTCCATGCATTGGCTTTGAGGGCGGAAGTTCCGGGATAACGGTCGCAGAAGTCCAGAACTTTCTGATTAAGGTACAGGGCACTATCAGCATTTCCTTGCAGATAAAAGCATAATCCTACGAACAGATCCAATTTGTAAAATTCCGTGCTATCGGTCAAGTCTTTTTGTGCTTTTTTGAATTCATCTTTCATCTTGACAGGATAAGTATATATCGAGTCATATCGGCTGATTAATAATAAATCGATAGCGGTTGGCTTCGGCATTTTATTGACCTCTTTACGTTGTGAGGTGCATGATAGTAAAACAAGTAAAAATATACAGATGTATATGATTCTTTTATTGTAAATGCTTATTCTCATGATGTTGTTGTGTTATAGCTTTTCGGGAACAAATATAATCTTTTTTAGGATTTAAGTGAGATTTTCTTAAATCAGAAACAGTTGCACTTGCTGGTTTCTATGCTTATCTGGTGGAAAAGTAAGCTTATCTGGTTTTTAATTACGTTCGTTTTTTTTAAGGATATAACAGATTATTATGTGGTAACCTGTAATGGAAGGTAGTTTTTGGTCTAAACCTCTTTCGGTTGGTATCAAGTTTGCATTTTCTTCGCTTCTATAGAGAGATGAAAAAAGCGAAGCTGGTACGAGGAGGGTATAAGGAAGGTACGAACCGGGAACGATGGGGATGTTTCTGGTCTGTTTGTCGGTAAGAAGATTGCGTAAAAGCTTTTTGAATCTCACCACAGATTACACAGATGCACACAAATTAAAAGTCAAAAGCAGATTTATTAATCTGTGTGCATCTGTGTAATCTGTGGTGAAGTAGAATTTATCTTTTTGGGAAATCAGTTATAGCGTATCTAAACTTATTGGTTTAGCAATTCTTTCGCCCTTTCCAATGCTACATTAATGTTCGGGCAGATATTCTTCTCGCCCAACAGTTCGTAGAAGCCGGATTTTTCCAATGCTTTGTGCACTTTTTCATTCACGCCGGAAAGTACGATAGTGGTTTTTTCGCGTTGCGCCATCTGGCAGAGGCTAGTCAGGTTGTGGATACCTGTTGAATCGATGAAGGGTACTTTCCTCATACGTATAATGCGCACTTTGGGACGGTCTCCCAGTCTGGACATGATTTCCTCGAACTTAGTAGCAATACCGAAGAAGTAAGGGCCATTTATCTCATACACTTCCACGCCCTTGGGAATGGACAGGTTTTCTTCATCTTCTTTGCTGTTAGATTCTTCATTCAGATTAATCTCATCTTTGATAACAGAAATTTCAGTGGTTTCCATCACACGATGCATGAAAAGTACACAAGCTATGACAAGACCCACTTCAATAGCAATGGTTAAGTCGAAAATAACTGTCAGGAAGAAGGTAATCAGCAATACGGTGACGTCTGATTTCGGATTCTTCAGTAGTGCCTTGAATGTGCGCCAGCCACTCATGTTATAGGAAACAATCACCAGCACACCTGCCAGACAAGCCATCGGAATGTATTGTGCCAGAGGCATCAGGAACAGAAGAATAAGTAATAGTACCACTGCATGTACCATACCTGCAACAGGGGTTTTACCACCATTGTTTATATTAGCCATTGTACGTGCAATGGCACCGGTGGCAGGAATACCGCCAAACAGGGGCGTTATTAGGTTGGCAGCTCCTTGTGCTATCAATTCCGTATTGGAATCATGCTTATCGCCGATAACACCATCCGCTACCGTAGCGGAAAGCAGCGATTCGATGGCTCCTAATACCGCAATGGTAATGGCTACAGGAAATAAGTCCTGAATAGCCTCCCAGTTTAGTGAAGGCATTACTGCATCCGGCAGTTCCGCCTTGATACTGAAGCGGTCGCCAATGGTATCTATGCAGTTGATTCCGGCATAAGTCTTCATCAGATATACCGCTACCGTTACTACAATAATGGCAATCAGCGACCCCGGTATCTTCTTTGAGAATTTCGGGGTTATGGCGATAATTGCAATACTTACGATGCTGACAATTGTATTCCACCAGTTGATAGTATCGAAATGCTGGAAATAGATCATCCATTTCCCGACAAAATCTCCGGGAACCTTTTCACTACCGAAATTAAGTCCGAAGATATCGGCTATCTGCGTGGTGAAGATAGTGACGGCAATACCACTGGTAAATCCCACGATAATAGGATAGGGGATAAACTTGATTACAGCACCCAGCTTGAATATCCCTAACAGAATAAGAATGACTCCTGCCATCAGCGTGGCAACAATCAGTCCCGCTTCTCCATATTGCTGGATGATGCCATAGATAATGACGATAAAAGCTCCCGTGGGACCACCGATCTGTACTTTGCTACCTCCCAACATGGAGATAATGAATCCGGCAATGATTGCCGTGATAATACCTTTTTCGGGTGATACACCGGATGCAATACCGAATGCAATGGCAAGCGGGAGAGCGACGATACCTACTATGATACCGGCCATCAGGTCTGCCATGAATAATTCTTTCGAGTAGTTCTTCAAAGCCGTGAATAGCTTTGGTCTGAATTCGAACGCTTTCATAGATAATCTGTACTTTTTGTGAAACGAGGTGCAAAATTAGACAAAATAATGCATATATTGGTTGATTGCTTTCAAATATATTATATTTGCAGCAGCTAACTGTAATATTATGAAATCACGACTGCTTATATTCTTTCTTTTTCTTTCTATTTTTAATATATATGCTTCGGATGTGAAGTTTTATAATATTAATGCGATGTATGGAATTTCCATGCGGGAAATGGCTTCTGTTTGTAAAGATGGGAATGGTTTTATCTGGGCTTCCTCTAAAACGGGTATATTGAGAATTACGGAAAGTGATTATCGCATTTATCAGCTTCCTTATAAAACAGCCAATATAATAAATGTCAAATTGGCCTATAATAATTCATTTTTAATAGCATATACGAATAATGGGCAATTTTTTCATTATAATGAACTGTATGACCGGTTTGATTTATTTCTGGATCTTAGAATATCTTTCAATAATACTTTTTTAAGTGTAGGTAAAGTTGTTATTGATGATGAACAGGCTCTCTGGATTCCTACGTCCGGGGGATTGTGCAAATATAAAAATGGAATATTTACCCAAATAGGTGAGGCGCCAATTCGAACACAGTGCATAACGTCTTATGATCAGACACATCTGCTTGTAGCCAGTCAAGACAGTATTAGATTATTAAATACAAATACGTTGAAACAAAAAAGTATATGTGGAATAGAAGATATGTTTCAGATAAATACTCTTTTTTATGATCATAAAAGAGAGGTTGTATGGATAGGAACTTCCACTGATGGTCTTTTCTATCTGGACATGAAAAAGAAAACGTTATTGCCATTTTCTAATTTCCCAAAGCAACCTATCGCAGTGATAACGGAAAGTTCGGATTCAACATTGTTAGTCGGAATCGACGGGCAGGGAGTATGGGAATTGGATAAGGATAAAAAAACGGTTCTGAATATTTTGAAAGAAGATATTGATAATCCTTTCTCTCTTCGTGGAGATGGGGTTTATGACATCTTTTGCGACGGTCAGCAGAGGGTGTGGGTCACTACCTATACTGGTGGGCTTTCTTTCTTCGACTGGAAATCTCCCTTAATTAATCAAATTACCCATCAGGTTAATAATCCGAATTCTTTAGGGAATGATAATGTAAACAAGATATTGGAAGATAGCAAAGGGGATATCTGGTTTGCTACAAATAATGGGATAAGCAGGTGGAGAGTCGCCACTAATGAATGGGATACTTATTATCAGAATAAACAGGAACAGGCACAGGTTTTTCTGGCTTTATGTGAAGATGACGAAGGAAATATCTGGGCAGGTTCGTTCTCATCCGGGTTTTATGTTTTAGATCGGAATACCGGAAAAGAATTGGTTCATTATCCGCGGAATACATCGGAACTGAAATCTGACGGTAAATTCATAATGAATATATATAAGGACAGTGAGGGTGATATCTGGATTGGAGGTATCCAAGATGTAATATGTTATTTAACAAAAGAAAAGCGTTTTCATACGTATGGTGCACAGCCCATGCGTACGTTTATGGAGTTTTCTCCGGGAAAAATGCTGTTGGCCTGTACTTATTCTGTGCTTTTGCTAGACAAGGAAACAGGGAAAATCACTTTCTTACCGGAATGTCTTGCACAGGATATTTTAGTAATGGGAGATGATATTTGGGTGGCTACTTCCGGAGACGGATTGCTGCACCATAACTACACGACTCGTGAAACTCATAAAATAACAGTGGAATCCGGATTGCCATCTAACTATGTGAATAGTGTCATGTATGATAATGGATATTTATGGTTAGGAACGGAAAATGGATTGTGCCGCTATAATCCTGCCGACAGCACGGTGCATGCTTATTATTCTACTTTAGCTCTCTCCAGTGCTTCATTCAATGTGAATGCCAGCTGCAAATTACGTAATGGCGAATTGATGTGGGGTACAAATAATGGGGCGGTAATGTTTAACCCCGATAAATTATATCATACCCAGCTCAACGGGGAGATTTATTTCCAGAATATCACTATTTCCGGCAGTTCTATCAGAGAAAATCAAGATTTGTTGCGTGGAATTCCGGTGAATAAGCAAACAGATATTTCATTCAAATATGATCAGAATACTCTGACGCTTGAGGTATTGCCTATTGGCGTTTCTTCCAAAGAAATAAAATTTTCATGGAAAATGGAAGGGCTTGATACAGAATGGTCACATCCTTCCAATCAGCAGATAATCACTTATACCAATATTCCTAATGGGAATTTCCGGCTTAAAGTAAGAATGTACAATAATTCACTTTCTCAGATAGTCGATGAACGTACATTGGACATACACGTTATTCCGCTTTACTGGCAGACGTGGTGGTTCCGTCTGGTGGTATTCATTATTATAATGAGCATTACATTCTTTGTGCTTAAATTCTATATAAACCGTTTGAAACAGCGTCATGCTGAAGATAAAATCCGTTTTTTCACAAATACGGCTCATGATCTTCGTACATCGATAACGTTGATAAACGCGCCTATTCAGGAATTGAATAAAGAGAAAGAATTATCAGACAAAGGGCATTATTATCTGAATCTGGCTACGGAACAGTCTGAACGTTTATCTAATGTTGCAACCCAACTCCTGGATTTTCAGAAAGTGGATATGGGGAAAGGACAACTGTTTCTGGTAATGGTTGATATTGTTAAATTGGTGTACAGGCGGAAAACAATGTTCAAGTCAACGGCGGGAAAAAAGAATGTTATATTGGAGTTTGTCTCTAACAGGGAATCTTATATGTCAGCTGTCGATGAGTTGAAAATAGAGAAAGTCGTTGATAACTTGATATCTAATGCTATAAAGTATTCTCATACGGATGGTAGGGTGGAACTTACATTGAATTGTAATGAGTACTATTGGAGCTTGGAGGTAAGAGATTATGGATTGGGTATCTCGGATAATGCTCAGAAGAAGCTGTTCAAAGAGTTTTATAGAGGAGATAATAAGGTTAATTCACGTATGGTAGGTTCTGGGATAGGCCTGTTGTTGGTGAAGAATTATGTTTTGATGCATGAGGGAAAAGTCTCACTTGAAAGTAAGGAGAATGAAGGTTCTTTATTCAAAATAAACATCCCTTATAAAGAAGTGGTTGAGGTTGCACCTGCTGAACATGAAGAGCCGGGGAATATCACATCTGCTGATGGTCCGTCTGATCAATCGGAATATAAAAAGGAAGATGATAAGTCCGAAAAGAAGAAATCTATATTAATCGTAGATGATAATAAAGATTTGCGGAACTTCCTGAAGTGTTCTTTTGAAAATCAATATAACATCTTAGAGGCTGGCAATGGCAATGAAGCATGGGAATTACTTCAAAAGGAATCTCCAGAATTGATTATTTCGGATGTGATGATGCCTGATATGGATGGCTTTGAGCTATGTAAATTGATCAAATCTACTTTTGAAACTTCGCATATTCCGGTGATTCTGCTAACTTCACTTTGTGATAAAAGTGACCAGTTGGAAGGTTTAGGTTTGGGAGCGGAGGACTATATCACGAAACCTTTCGATATATCACTTTTGGAGCAACGAATAAAGTCCCTTATGCGGAACCGGGAGATTGTCAGAGAGAAAGCTTTGAAATTGATAAAGTCGGATAATGATGAGCAACAGGTTATTTTGAACAATGAGCTTAACGATCATTTTGTGAAAAAAGCAGTGGAAGTGATCCATAATAATATGCAAAATCTAGATTTTGATAAGGAAAGCTTTGCTATGGAAATGCATGTGAGCGGTTCACTGTTATATAAAAAAATAAAAGCATTGACAGGCCAATCACCTATTGAGTTTATTAAATCCATTCGTTTAAACCGGGCTTTAGAATTACTCCAATCTCATAAATACACTATCACGGAAGTTAGCGAACTTTGTGGTTATTCCAGTATCAGTTACTTTAGTACGGTGTTTAAAAAGTACTTTGGCAAGTCTCCTACAGAGGTGTGATTTACTTCTTTTTTCCTCTTTTTTATTATTTATTAGTTAGAATATCTAATATCTAAAATTATATATCTAATATCTAAAAGTGTATTGGATACACTTCTGTAGCTTTGCATATCGATGTATGGAATGTATGTCGATGGAATTATTGTTATGTTAAATTAAATCAGATTTGTTTATGAAAGACATCGGAAAAGAAACTACTCTATTTTTGAAGCATTTTAATTAATTGTTTTAACCCTAATTTTTAATACTATTAGTAATGAAAAAGAAGTATTTAATTTTTTTGTCTTTGTTCTTTGCTGCTTGTAATGGCAGTGAGGAAATAGTGAAACATCCCGTCGTGGATAATAAGTACGATCCAAGTATGCCAGTTTCGGTAGATTGCATTAAGCCTACTTATGGTGGTATCGATGTTCCTTTTGTTATTGAGGGAAACTTTAAAGGTGACCTTTCTAATATGAAGGTGTATTTTGGTGAAAAAAAAGCCATCTTGATAACGACAGATGGTAAGACTATTTTAGGACTTGTCCCCAAGCAGGGACCTGGTAGGAATCAGGTTTCAGTAGTTATAGGGAATGATAGTATTGTGCCGGAAGATATGAAGTTCAAGTATCAGCAGACTAAATCGGTGATAACTATTGCGGGACAATTTGGATATAATCCGGATGATGGCTATGTGGATGGTGATTTGAACGTTGCTCGCTTTAAAGAAGCTTCTAATATCGCTACGGTGAAAGGAGAAAAATCTGATAATGTTATTGTTGTTGAATCATGGTGGAATAATCGTGTTAGTTTACTTTCTTTGGATGATAATAAAGTAGTTACTTTGGATCAGACCAAATCATTTGGTACTCCTGCTGTAGACAATACACGTGAAAAGTTTTATTTACTATCTCATTGGGTAGAAGACCGCACTATCTATTCTTATTCACGGGAAGAAAGTTATGCGCCTAAATCAACAAATATTGTAATCAGTGCGGCAGATATGCCTGGACAAATATGGTCGGGTGCATTTACTGAGAAAGACAATCGTTATCTTTATCTGATGGATAGTCAGGCCAATTTTGCTAGGGTAGATTTGCAAGAGTATTCTTACCAGGTTATTCCGTTGCAGGGAGATCTACCGAGTGATTTCAGAGATCGTTCTCTTATCACTTACAGTAAATATCACAAATGTTTCTTTGCCGCATTTTATCAGATGAACGGTATCTATAAGATATATGAGGATAATGGTGTCTGGAAATCTGTGAAATATGCAGGTTTCAATGGGGCGGGAAGTACGACCGGCCATAGACTTTTAGATGCTCAATTCACTGAACCTTATGGAATTGCAGTGACTTCAGAAGGAGAAATTTATGTGCTTAATCGTGCAGGTGCTTTCATTAATAAGATTGTGGGCGATCAGGTTGAACTCGTGGCAGGAAAGCCGGGTAATGGTGGTCAGGTAAATTCGGCTACGGAGCCGCTTGATGCTCGTTTTGACTCTCCTCAGGATATTGCAGTAGATAGTGAAGATAATTTCTATATTGCTGGTGGTTGGGACAGAGTTGTCAGAAAGCTTTCTATCGAATAACTATGTATAAACACATTAATGAATATAATAATATGAAATATATAATATCAATATTGTCAATATTGCTGTTCTCAGTTAATTCATTGTTTGCGCAGGATAATTTAACTGCTGCCGGCCTTGTAATGACTGAAAATGGAGAAGAAATAATTGGTGCTACTGTAACTTTGAAAGAAAATCCGGGCAAGGGTGTTATTACAGATACTGACGGACGTTTTAAATTGATGGGTATAAGAAAAGGAGAGACATTAGTGATTTCGTATGTAGGTTACGAAAATTATGTAAGTAAGGTGACAAAGAGTGATGAGCGTATGCGTATTGTATTGAAAGAAGTTGTCAGCGATCTGGATGAGGTAGTAGTAGTAGGTCATGCTACACAACGTAAAGTGTCTGTGGTGGGTGCCATTTCGAATATAGAGGTTAAAGATCTGAATGTTCCGGCAACTTCAGTTTCAAATATGCTTGGAGCACGTGTACCGGGTATTATTTCTGTAACTCGCAGTGGTGAACCTGGAAAGGACTTTTCTGAATTCTGGGTTCGTGGTATCAGTACCTTTGGTGCAAGTTCCAGTGCGTTGGTATTGATTGACGGGGTTGAAGGTAATCTGAATCTGGTGGATCCGGAAGATATTGAAAGTTTTTCTATTCTGAAAGATGCTTCTGCTACAGCTGTATATGGTACCAGAGGTGCGAATGGTGTTGTTCTGGTAACTACTAAAAAGGGTGTGGCTGGTAAATTAGTGGTGAGTGTGAAGGGCAATGTAGGTTTATCTTATTCTCCCCGTATGCCTGAGTATGTGAGATCTTATGATTATGCCACATTGGCCAATGAAGCAGCTGTTTCAAGGGGAATGAATCCTATCTTCAATGATGTGGATATGGCATTATTTAAGAATGGTATGGATCCAGATATTCACCCGGATGTAAATTGGCAGGATGTAATTTTGAAAGATTATACTTGGAATCAGCAATATCACTTAAGTGCATCTGGTGGTGGGCAGGTAGCCCGTTACTATATGAGTTTAGGTATTTTGAATAAGGATGCTATCTTCAAACAAGATAAAGGAGTTAATAAATACGATACTAATGTAAACTATAAGCAGTATAATTTCCGTGCGAATGTTGACGTGAATATGACTAAGAGTACAGTTATTACTTTGGGATTAGAAACGACTATAGTAAATCAGAATTCTCCGGGTTATGGAGACAATAGTGATGCACTTTGGCAGGCTTCGGCTAACCTGACTCCAATAACTGTCCCTTTGGTTTATTCAACCGGTGAATATCCTGCTTATGGCTCGGCAAATAATCAGATAAGTCCTTATGTATTGCTCAATCAAACTGGATATCGTACTTATTTTGGTAATACAAATAATCTGATTCTTACACTTAAACAAGATTTAAGCGTGCTTACGAAAGGTCTGTCTGCTACAGTTCTGTTTAATTTTAATTCTAATGGAAAATCGTGGGCCTCTCGCTCAAAGCTGCCAGAACTATATTATGCTGATGGAAGAAAACGTGATGGTTCATTGA
Source organism: Bacteroides sp. 14(A) (assembly GCF_000526555.1). Taxonomy (NCBI): domain Bacteria; kingdom Pseudomonadati; phylum Bacteroidota; class Bacteroidia; order Bacteroidales; family Bacteroidaceae; genus Bacteroides; species Bacteroides sp. 14(A). Next base: position 803,278 of record NZ_JAGH01000002.1, read on the forward strand.
ATTTGATAAGAAAAGTTGAAGCGCAAGAGCAAAGTTATAGTGGTTGGGAAGAAGTGGATCGGAAGTATTATTTTGAAGCACGTGCTAACTATGATCGGATATTCAGTAAAAATCACCGTGTAGGTGGTCTTGTACATTTCTATTTGCAGGATTATGTAAATTCTAAATTTAAAACATTACTGACAGCTATTCCAAAACGTTATGTGGGTCTGTCTAGTCGTCTCACTTATTCGTTCAAGGATACATATTTTGTTGAAGGTAACTTAGGCTATACCGGTTCTGAGGCTTTTGAAAAAGGAAAGAAATTTGGTCTTTTCCCAGCTATCTCAGGTGGTTGGGTGCCTACTCAGTATGATTTTGTAAAGAATGCATTGCCGTTCCTTACTTTCCTTAAGTTCAGAGCTTCTTATGGAGAGGTAGGAAACGATAAGCTGACTTGGGATGACAGTGTTCGTTTTCCTTATCTGACATTGATGGGATATACTGGTGGAGGTCCGTGGAATTCAGGTACTGGTATTACGGAAACTCAGGTAGGCTCTAATAACCTCAGGTGGGAGAAGGCTGCCAAAACAAATTTTGGTATTGATATGAAATTGTTTCATGATCGCTTTGATATGACTGTCGATTTCTTTCGTGATGTTCGTTCTGGTATCTATCAGCAAAGAGCAAGTACACCGGGTGAAATGGGATTAGTAACAATGCCTTGGGCGAATGTCGGTAAGATGAAAAGCTGGGGCATTGATGGACATATTGCTTATACACAACCATTTAATGAGAATACTTATTTAACTCTACGTGCTAATTTTACACAATCTAAGAATAAGATTCTGGAATTTGAAGAAGCTATTATGCGCTATCCTTATCAGTCGGCTGTTGGCTATCAATCTGGGATTAATAGAGGTTTGATCGCTTTGGGGTTATTCAAAGATGAAGCAGATATTACTAATAGTCCTCGCCAGACATTTGAAAGTACTGTATTGCCGGGTGATATCAAATATAAAGATGTAAACGGTGATGGTGTGATTGATGATGGTGATGTGGTTCCCTTGGAATATAGTAATGTACCTCAAATACAGTATGGTTTTGCTACTGAATTTAACTGGAAGAATTGGAATCTCAGCGTACTCTTTGAAGGTACTGCCCGTATGAAATATTTTGTTGGTGGTTCAGGATATTTGCCTTTTGTAGGAAAAGAAACAGGAAATATTCTTACTATGGTAATGAAAGACCGTTGGACATCAGCTGAAATTTCGGGTGACCCTGCAACAGAAAATCCAAATGCGAGATTCCCGAGACTTACGTATGGAAATAATGCCAATAATAATAGAAATTCTACTTTTTGGCTTCGTGATGGTAGTTATTTACGTTTAAAGAATGTACAGCTTTCATATACCACCAAAGCTATGCTTCTTCGTAAAGTCGGACTTCAAAGCGCAACTCTTAGCCTGATAGGTGAAAACCTATGCTTATGGGATAAGGGGGATAAGATTTTTGATCCTACACAAGCCAGTGATAATGGAGCGAAATATCCTATCCAAAGAGTCTTTACATTGCAATGTAACCTTAAATTTTAATAAAGGACTAAAGTTATGAAAAATAGATTTAAACTGAAAACTTGCGGATTTATTTGCGGTTTCATAGCACTTGCAGGTGCTGTTTCTTTTACCTCTTGTGAATCTTTCCTTGATATAGACAAATATGTGTATGATCAGGTTACGATTGATTCTATCTTTGTTTCTAAAGAAAGAGTTCTTCAATATATTAATGGTGCATCGGGATTTTTGCCTGAAGAATCAAGGCTTTGGTCATCAGGGGCCTATTCTCCCAGTGGTTTAGCAGCAGATGAGGCTTTTGTTCCTTGGGTTGACTGGAACCACCGTGGGGCATATCTGCTAGTAGATCAGGTAACACCAAGAAATACACAAGGTTTTAATCCATGGGATAACTATTATAAAGGTATTCGTAAAGCGAATCTTCTGATAGCACGTATTCCTGAATGTAAAGAACTCACTGATTTGGAACGAAGAGATTATATGGGACGCGCTTATTTTTTACGTGCTTATTTCTATTACAGTCTGATGCGCCTTTATGGGCCGGTACCCATTATTCCTGATCAGGCGTTCGATACAGATACTCCGGCAAAAGATGCTTCTTACGAACGTTCTTCCTACGATGATTGCGTTGAATATGTTTGTACTAATTTTGAGAAGGCAGCAGAATATTTACCGATAGACCGAGAAGAATCTTTTCAATATGTTCCTACGCGAGGAGCCGCCTTGGCGCTTATTGCACGTCAGCGTCTCTATTCGGCAAGTCCGTTGTATAATGGAAATACTTATTATGCTGACTGGCGTCGTTCGGATGGTACTCCCTTCATTTCTCAGGCAGAAGACAATAATCGTTGGGGAAAAGCAGCAGCTGTATACAAACAAATTATAGATATGAATCTGTATAAACTTAATACTGTTGAAAAAATTGAGACTACAGACCGGGTGGCAGGTACTTTAGATCTTCCTGAAACCGTATCCAAGGAATCTTTTCCGTATGGGGCCGGTGACATTGATCCTTATAGGAGCTATAAATCTATATTCGATGGTTCTATACAAGCAGTACATAATAAAGAGTTGATTTATTATTGTGTAAGAGCTAATAGCGATGACTGGACTGTTTATCCCAATCTATTGGGCGGAATCAACGGATTTAGTGTAACTCAAGACATGATAGATGAATATCGTATGGCAGATGGCCGTCAGTATAGCGAGGCTACTGATGCGGAAAAATCATGGCAGGCAGTAGGAATCGGTAAGACTTTCTCGGAGAATTATGTACTCAGTCCGGATCGTGCCTATATGCACGATAATCGTGAACCTCGTTTTTATGCTTCTATCGGGTTTAACTATTGTGTTTGGCCGGGTACTTCATATACCGGTACTGAAGCTATAAAGAATTTTGTGGCCAACTATTACAAGGATGGTAATTCTCAGCCTACGGGTAATATAAAAGTGGATTATAACAGAACTGGATATACTTGTAGAAAATATATTAATCAGGAAGATGTAAATAACTGGCAAGGTACTATAAAGGCTAAAACGTATCCTGTTATCCGCTATGCGGAAGTACTGTTAGGATATGTGGAAGCTATGAATGAGATGAAATCTTCGTATACGGATGATAAGACTGGTGTTTCGGTAAGTCGTAATGTAGCCGATATGGTATTCTACTTCAATCAAGTACGTTATCGTGCCGGTCTTCCGGGGATTACAGAAGCACAAGCTTCTGATTACCAGACAATGAAAGAACTAATCAAACAAGAATGGCGTGTGGAGTTTGCTTTCGAAGATCATCGTTACTATGACCTCCGTAGATGGAAGGACGCTCCTAGTGCTTACAATAAACCAATAACAGGTTTGGATGTAAGTGCTAAAATTTCAGAACGTCAGCGATTTTATAGTGTCAGAGTCTGGAATACAGAAGTTGCTATGAAACGAGTATTTTCTAATAAAATGTATTTTTATCCCATTGACCAGAATACATTGGATAGAAATGCTAATTTAGTACAGAATCCTGGCTGGTAATTTTTTAACTAAAAATGATGACATGAATATGAAAAAGATAACATTATTTCCATTATTTCTAACCCTGCTGTTGGCAGGATGTGATCAGGAGTCTCCGATGGAACAGGATTTATATCCTCAGCAGGTTTATATTGTCGGAGCTCATGAGAAGATTGTAAACAGAGACTTGAATATAGGGCTTGATCAGGACACTATTTCTATTTCAGTAGCAATAAGTGGTTCCCGCACATTGAGTAAGGATGTCACCGTGACTCTTGAAGAGGTTCCTGAAGCCATTGAACGATATAATTCAAGGGAAGTATCAGCGGAAGCAAGACAATTTCGGAACTTGGCAGAAGATATTTACAGTTTTCCACTTGAAAAAGTCACAGTAAAAGCAGGAAGTACGTACAGTACATATCCTATCTATATTAAGCCGGGAACCCTACATTGTGATTCTCTGTATATGCTTGCATTCAGATTAAATTCTACTTCAGCTTATGAAATGTCCAAAGAAGACACGGTTGCTTTAGTTCGTATTAATCTAGTGAATGAGTATTCAGGTTTGTACTATATGGATGGAATGTTGAAGAATACTGCTAATCCGGATGACTCTCTCGCGTATGTCATGCCAAGAAATCTGGTGGCTACGGATGATGGGCGCACGGTACGTATGTTCCATTATAATAACGAATGGTCCGAGGGCGCTACTAATGATTATCGTCCTACGCATACATTTAAGATTACGGTGAATCCGGATAACACACTCTCTTATGCTACCTGGAATAAATTTGAAATTATCGATGGTGGTGGAGTTTACAATCCGGAGTATAAAGTCTATGATTTTTGGTATACATACAAACAAGATAAAGTTGTGTGGAGAGCTGAGGGTTATCTGTATAAAGAACGCAAAACAGAAGAAGAACAGCGTATTATCAAAGATTGGATAGAGGATCAAAGAGCAGCAAAAGCGAAATTATAACATTTTTGATTATCATTAGTTTAAGAAGATGGTGCTTCGTGAGAAGCGCCATCTTTTAAAAATTAAAAAATAATATTATGAGAACACGAATATTTCCTTTATTTGTGCTGTTACTGTGTTTTCAGACTGTATTTGCACAAAAGTCATTTACTGCGGAAACAGATTCTATGAGTATCGGAAATCTTTTTTTACGGCAAATATCGGTCTTCCCACAAGAAAAGATATATATACAGACTGATAAATCCGCTTATGTTGTTGGCGATACTTTATGGATGCGTATACATTTGGTTGACGCTTTGTTTTTGAAACAAGCCAATGCTAGTCGCTATGTGTATGTGGAATTGCTAAATCCGTTGGCTAACGTTATTGAACGGGTAATGATCCGTCCTGATAGTTTGGGTTACTTTTATGGACATATTCCTGTAGATGAGGACTTACCCGAAGGAGATTATAGCTTACGAGCATATACTCGTTTTATGCAGAACTTAGGAGAAGACTATTTTTTTCGTAAATCTCTTCATATCATAGATCCTACATCAGAAGTACTTTCTCCCGTGGTAGCTTTTTCTTTTGAAGGGAAAAAAGTAAATGCCGATATTCATTTTATCAGGTCGAATGATCATAAGAAGCTACTTCCGCAAGAATGTAGTGTATTGCAAAATGAAGGTGATGTAGAAATAGAAGGTAAATCTATTTCTTTTGATATTGACTCAATAGCTCATTATTCATTTCATCAGAGAGAGGGTGGCTCTTCTGAGGTATTGCTGCTGAAAGCGGAATATCAAGGTAAAAAATTCAATCGTTTTTTTCGTATTCCGGCTTCTGATGATCAGTTTGATGTTACTTTCTTTCCCGAAGGAGGATATGCGCCTGTTTCCAGTAATGTACAAGTTGCATTTAAAGCTTTGAATTCGAATGGGTTATCTGAAGAAATTAAAGGAGTTGTATATGATGACGTCGGCAATGAATATGCCGCATTTAAGAGTGAGCATCTGGGTATGGGACATTTTATAATGTATTATCAACCGGGACGTGCTTATTATGCTGTCTGTACGAACCAGAAAGGTGTATCCAAACGGATTAATCTACCAGAGGCTGTTCAGAATGCTGTTTCATTGAAAACGATTTGGGATAGAAACTACCTGCGGGTAACTTTGGCTAAATCTGCAGGATTTAACTTACCTTCTCAGACTTATTTGGTTGCTCATATTCGTGGAGCGGTGATCTATTCACAACCTTGGGATGACGTTCGAGGATTTCTTACTTTTACAAAAGATTTTTTTCCTGCAGGTATCGTGCATTTTTTACTGATCGATGGAGAACGGAATATTTTGAGTGAGCGTTTAGTTTTCTCTTCGCAAAAGAGTACTCTTGCTTCTGTTGGTGTCGCTCCTGATAGGGATAGTTATGCTCCCCGCGAAAAAATCGGATTGAGAATTTCTGTTACAGATGAGAATAATTCACCACTTTCCGGTAATTTCTCTATATCGGTAGTAGATAAAAGGACGGTTGGAATAGATTCAATGAATACCATACTTTCTACTTTACTGTTGACTTCCGAGCTGGAGGGTTATATTGAATCTCCCATGAGTTATTTAAAGAAAGATGATCGTGATGCAGCACAAGCTTTGGATATATTAATGATGACTCAGGGATGGCGTAGATATAATGTGCCTGGGATTTTGAAAGGGCGATTGACTGAAGATTTAAAATATCCATTGGAATCGGAACGGACTATATCCGGAAAGGTAGAGGGACTGTTTTCTGCTTTGAAGGAGGGGTATGTCACTATGACCACTCGTGGAGAAGTAGTAGGATCGGAAGTTGCAGAGCTTGGGCCGGATGGAAAGTTTGTATTTCATCATGCTGAATATCCCGATAAGACATGGTATATTTTGCAGGGTACTACCAGAAAAGGAGGGCAAAACGCTTTTATAGAGTTAGATTCTATGCCGGGGTTTCCTTTAGTTAAGCTTCCTACGATGTATCCTGCTAATAATATGAGGCAAGTCAAGTTTGATTTTGTAACTCAGGAAAATCAAAAATACATTTTGGAAAATGGAATGCGAGTAGTTAACTTGGCGGAAGTATCTGTATTTGGTGTTGCTAAAAAGAAGGAGAAAGCAGGTACTTCGTCTCCTTATTATTCCGTCAATACATCTAAGGTGATAACTGCAAAAGATATTGAAAAGAGTCATTACAACTCTATATTTGATATGTTCCGCTTTTTACCGGGAGTGAGTGTTATTGGTGAAACTGTTTTATACCATCAATCTGCTCCTATGATTATTGTGGATGATGTTCCCCGAGATGATTTTGATTACTCGATATTGGATGTAAGTGATATCAGTGATGTTTTTGTATCTCCACCTGCTGTTATTATGCCAATATTTGGACAACGTGCTGCTAATGGTGCTATTATTATCAATACCAAACATGGTGCATTTATGGAAAAAAACAAGCTGAATAAAAATATGCAGGTGATTAAGCCAATCGGATACCAGCAGGCCGTAGAGTTTTATTCTCCTAAGTATGAAACAGAGCTCCAAAAGGCAAAGACTACTCCTGATATTCGTACTACTATCTACTGGAAACCTGATGTGGTAGTAAATGAAACGGGAATTGCTACTTTGGATTTCTATTCGGCGGATTCTCATACAGAATATGGAGTAATTCTTGAAGGAGTCAGTAATCAGGGCCATCTTATTTACTCTGCTAGTAATTTAATACCAGTGACAAAAGAAGATTGATTGTGATTTAAACAAATAAATTTATGAAAAACATTACAAACGTATTTTACGAATTTCTTATAGCTTTATGCTGTTTGATGTCTTCTTCCGCACTTTGGGCATGGGAAGATATGTCGATGCCTCGACTGCATGTTGAAGGCCGTTATCTGGTAGACCCGCATGGGAATAAAGTGAACCTGCATGGGTTTGCACAGACCTATAGTCCGTGGTTCAATGAGATGGGGCAGAAGTGGGACAATTATGATGTGGAGAAATGCTTGAAATACAATCAAGGGTTGATTGACGACATTATGGCTGCCGGTTGGAAAATGAATTTTCTTCGATTACATATGGACCCGTATTGGTCAAATTCTCCGGGAATTCATGTAGAAGGAGAGAATGACATTTCAGCATTCGATTTCAATCGGTTTAAAAACTATCTTGATAGGGTATTTATTCCGATGGCGGAATATGCTGTCTCGAAAGGACTTTATGTAGTAATGCGTCCTCCCGGAGTATGTCCGGAAAAAATAGCTGTGGGAGATGAGTATAATCAGTATCTCATTAAAGTATGGACACACGTAGCCCAACATCCGAAATTGAAGAATCATCCCAACATTATGTTTGAACTGGCCAACGAACCGATTAATATACTTGGTCCCGATGGTACTTACGGAGCCGGTTCGCAGGGACACTTCGATAAGCTGAAAGAGTATTTTCAGTTGGTGGTAGATGCGATGCGTGCACAAGGTTGCGGTAACATTCTTTGGATACCTGGTCTGGGTTATCAAGGGTTGTATAAAGGGTTTGCCGTCAATCCTATCGAAGGAGATAACATCGGTTATGCGGTACATCTCTATCCGGGTTGGATGGGAAGTGATGGAGAAAATGGGGATGGTGGTTCCAGTACGGGAGGCTATGAACCTTTCCAGAAGGGATGGGATGATTCCGTAGCTCCGGTAGCATCATTCGCGCCTATCATGATAACAGAAATGGATTGGGCACCGTCAAAATATAACGCTTCGTGGGGGAAGGCTCATACCGGTACATTCGGTGGTCCCGGTTTTGGAGCAAATATGAAACATATTGTAGATAATTCGGGTAATGTAAGCTGGCTTATTTTTACGGGTGCTGATTTGTTGGCAAAATTTAAGGATACTCCACCTGCTGAGGGAGAAGCGTACACCTTCCTGACCGATCCCGAAGCCTGTCCGTGGCCTACCTATCATTGGTATCAGGAGTATGCAAAGGAAAATTATCCACGTCCTGATTTTACTTATCAGTCACATAGTGATAATGGGGATGGCACATACACTAATCCTGTTATATTTGGTGACTTTCCTGATCCGGATGTAATTCGTGTGGGTGATGTCTATTATATGGTATCCACTACCATGTACATTTTCCCCGGAGCCACCATTCTGAAATCTTATGATTTGGTGAACTGGGAGTATTGCTGTAATCCGTTGGAGCGCATAGAGGCATCCGATGGTTATAATCTTGAAAATGGTCAGAACCGTTACAGCCGTGGCCAGTGGGCAACAGCTCTTCAATATCACAACGGCAAGTTCTATCTCCTGTTTACTACACTGGATGAAGGTGGATACCTATTGACCACTACCGACATTGAAGGTGAATGGGAAAAGAAGAAGCTAAATGATGGCTTTTATGATTGCGGATTGCTTTTTGATAATGATAAAATATACGTAGTTTACGGTATCAACCAGCTTCGTATAGCCGAATTGGATGAAGATTTCAATAAAATTCCCGGCAGTGATAAGGATGTGGTTAAATGGTCTTTCCGCGAAGGGCTTGAAGGGAGCCGTTTGTATAAGATAGGTGAGTATTATTACATTTACTCTACGTATGGAGGATGGCCTGCTTTTCAAACTGTTTTCCGCTCCAAGGATATCTATGGACCTTATGAGGAAAAGAAGCTGATAGACGATGACAACATTCATCAGGGAGCTTTGGTAGAAACGCAGACCGGAGAGTGGTGGACTATGCTTTTCTATGATAAAGGTGCTTATGGACGATTCCCTAACCTGCAACCCGTAAAATGGGTGGATGGCTGGCCTGAAATAGGTGAGAACGGAAAAGGAGTCACTACCTATCGTAAGCCCGATGTTGGCAGGGAATACCCCATAAAGTCATTGCCTACCAATGATAATTTCAGGCACTATAAATTAGGATTGCAATGGGGATGGAATCATAATGCGGACAGATCAAAATGGTCGTTGACTGAACATGCCGGTTATTTGAGATTGTATACGGCAAATGTTACCGACAGCCTACATAAAGCCAAGAACACATTGACTCAGAGAATTCTGGGGTATCCTCAGGACTTGGAACATTCCTATGGAACGGTCAGGATGGAGATAGGCGAGATGCAGGAAGGCGATGTGGCAGGATTGGCAGTATTTCAGGACCCTTATGCGTTTATTGGCGTTAAAGTCATAGATGGGCAGAAGCGGTTGGTTTATACCACTGCCCCTGTAGTATCGTCGGCTGCAAAATCGGAGCAGATAGGAGAAGTGGTCACTGAACAGGTAATCTATTTGCGCGCTATTGCCAATTACAACACAAGTAGGGCAAGCTTTTATTACAGCCTGGACAACAAGACCTATACGAAATTTGGGGATGACCTGAACATGAAGTATGATCTGACGGTATTCACGGGCAATAAGTTCGCTATCTTTAATTATGCAACTGTCCAGACAGGCGGCTATGTGGATGTAGACTGGTTCTCTACCGAACCGGAGTTTGATGAAGCATTCTATTTTGACGACTCTTTTGAGGGGTATAGTGAAGAATCATTGACCTTAACCGAATTGACCATCAATGGAAAAGAAGAGCTCACTTTGCTTACCGGAAGTTCTTCTACAATTACAGTGAAAGGAATATATGCCGATGGCCATACGGAAGATATTACCATGGCGGCCGATTATGAAAATCAGAATCCGGATGTCATACGTGTAACTAACGGACGTATAATGGCTTTGCAAGATGGAGAGAGTGATATAATTATCAGTTATAAAGGCCCGTTGGGTGACCGTCAGTCTTTAAAGATTCACGTCACTTCTTCTACTTTTCCGCTAACCGCAGAACTGTTTAATCCCAATATTTGGGAGACCGGTTCTTTTGATGAGAATACACATACATTGGTGACCGGACAGTATGGTTTCGGTGGCTGGTGGTACGATAACGGTATTGATTTGTCGGAATATAAATACGTTGTGGCAAAAATAGGCAATGATAACTCAAACAACGGTGCTTCATTTCGTTTATTTGATGAGAATAGCTATTGGTCGGGAGCTGCTGAGTATGAAGTTAAGAACAGTAAGCAAGTGGTTGTTGATTTGAATAATATGTATAAGAGTAATTCTAAAGTGAAACTTGATCCGAGCCACATTTATGGTGTAGGTTTCTGGTCGTTCGGCGGCAGCCCTATTATTATCGATAAAGTCTATCTGACTAATTCCGATGATTACGAAGATCCTACGGGTATCGAGGATGTGACCGTGGATAAAGATCCTCTGGTAGATGTCTATACCATTACGGGAATCAAGCTTCGCACTCAGGTGCGCAGAAGTGAGGTGATCCGGGAACTACCTGCAGGAATTTATATTGTGGGAAGAGAGAAGGTTGCCATATTGAAGTAATAACGATGATAAAATCTGATTAGTTTACATAAGTGAACAACTAACTTTTTAGAAAACATATTTATAAGGATGATATAATCCAGCCTACAGGTATTTATAACCCTGTTTTGAAAGGGCTACACCTTTTTGTCCGGATGGCTACACCCTTTTACTCTCATGGCTACACCTTTTCATATAAAGGGTGTAGTCATTCCAAAAGGATACTTTACTCTTAAATATAAGTTATTGAAAAATATTTATTTAAAATAAAAAGTCTTTCCTTTTTATTGCTTATATTTGTCAGGATGAGCAACCTTTAAATTTTAGTAGAAATTAATCATATACAACTATACCATGAGAAAACTTATTTTCCTTTTCCTGCTTTGCATCACTTGTATGCTTCAGGCACAAAATGTAATTGATAATCCTAAGTTTAAATTCCGTTCGGGCAGCATTTATAATATTACCCGCATTGAACGTACTCCGGATGCAACGAGGTTGCATATCCATGTTATTTTCCGTCCGCATTGGTGGGTGATGCTGGGTAAGAGTACTTATCTGGAGGATGCGGATACCGGTAAGAAATATTATCTTACAGGGAGCGAAGGTTTTGAACTGGAGAAAGAAGTATATACGCCGGATTCGGGAACTTTGGACTTTGTGCTTCTTTTTCCACCGCTTCCTGAAACAACAAAAGAGATTCATTTCCTTGATGACGATGAAGGTGATGAGTCGCATACATTCTATATATCTTTGGAGAAAAAAGATGCCAAAGCCTCACTTTTCGATAAAGTCTCCGGCAACTGGATGGGAATGGACGACTATTATGAATGGGCTTTTGGCATATACGATTCTCTTGCTGTTATGGACAATCGTTTCTATCAGTACGAAGCAATCCGTCAGAAAGGTAAAAGTATGCTGTTGACTTTGAAAGATGACCGGGGCGATAAAGTGGAGCTGGAACTTACCCCACAAAAGAATGGTTTGTGCCGGATAAGGAAAGATAAAGAACCTGCCCGGCTTTATTCGCGGGATACGGGAAGCATGAAGGCGATGCAGGTTGAAGAGAATGAGAGTCCGGTATTCCGTCGGGATAGTGTTTGCCTGCAAGGATACATTGCCGGCTATGATCAGAAATTAGGCTTTACCAATGGTCTGATTTATGTTTCTAATGATTTGACAAGAGAAGATTATCCGATGGTGGTAACTCTGCAACCTAATGGAAGGTTTGAATGTAAGTTTGAGATCAACTATCCTATGGTAAGTTCGGTTGTGTTCAATAATGATTGGATACCCTTTTATGTAGAACCAGGGCAAACTGTAACAATGTATGTAGACTGGGAAGCTGTAATGGCACGTAGTCGTGCCCGTGATTATTATTATCCTCTTCATAATGTCCATTACATGGGATCTACCGCATATATAGGAAAGGCGTTGAAATATGTAGATGATTTATTCGTATTTCGTTATGAAGATTTCTCGAAAATGCAGAAAGAACTGACCCCTGCACAATTTATAGAGCGTTGCGAACCCATGTTTCGTCGTTGGTCGGAGCAGGCCGATTCACTTGTTGCTGCCAATCGATATGTGGGAAGAGCGGCACGTTTGGTGAGAAATACGGCACGGATTTCTCAAGGTTATAAGATGTTCGACTTTGTTATGAACAGAAGTTATCTGGCGCGGGAGAATAAAGATAATGAGGTGCTGAAGGTTAAGGAAGATTCGGCTTATTATAACTTCTTACGACAGATGCCTCTTAATGACAGCATTATCGTAGCGGATAAGAATTTTAGTAGTTTTATTAATCGCCTTGAATATATGAATTTTGCAAGGGCTATGGGTGATACGACGACTGTTGAAATGGGAAAGATTGCCTATAAATATCCTGAAAAATCTGTCCTTACTTATTTGAAGAAGAATGGTGTAGTATTGACTCCTGAGCAGGAAAAAATGAGAAAAGATAGTGAAGACAGAGCTGGTAAGACTGTGACAAGAGAGATAAGCGAACTCATTGCGGAGACGAAGATATGGGAAGAACTTAGAGAAAAATATAAGGATTTATTCGAAGCTTATCGAAAGGAAAACGAGGTAAAGAATGATGTTTCTGTATCTATTGATGAAAATCAGAAAGCAGAAGATGAAAAAATAATGAGAATAAATCAATTCTTTGAAAATCAAAGAGAGAAATCGGGACGATTGGATACCATAGTCGGATATGTCCCGTTGGTTTCGCAGATCATTGCTTTGCGAAGTCTTCCTTTTGATTTAAAACAATTGGATAGAGAAGGTGCCCGTAGTCTGTTGGATAAAGAAAAGCAGCTAATCAATCATCCGTTCATGCTTGCTGAGGCGGAGCGTTTGTATGCCCAAGCTTTCCCGCTACAAAATGATAGCACGTATGCTTTGCCTGAAGGGCCTGCTACTGAAATCTTACGTAATATCATTAAAGCCCATGCAGGTAAAGCTTTGTTTATCGATTTCTGGGCAACGTTTTGCGGCCCCTGTCGTAGTGGCATTGAACACACTGCCGGTTTGCGCCAACAGTATAAAGATCACCCGGATTTTCAGTTCATATACATCACCAGTGATCGTGAAAGTCCCGAAAAGACTTATAATGAATATGTAGAAAAGAATCTGAAGGGTGAGGCTTGCTATCGTATTCCTCAGGCAGATTACAACTATCTCCGCCAATTATTCCACTTCAACGGTATTCCTCATTATGAGTGGATAGAAAAAGATGGTACTGTATTGCGAAACTCTCCGGGAACTTATAACCTGGAGAAATATTTGAAGAAGCGTTTCGGGAATAAAGATTGATATTTTCCATTATTAAGTATTATTTTAGCTCTTGTTTATTGACCGGAAGTTTTTTCTTACGTATCATATAATAAACGAAGATATTATTATGATGGACCAGAAAAAAATACAAGAGCTTATAGGTAGGAGCCAGCAGGAGGATGCAGTAGCATTCTCTCTGCTGGTTTCTACGTTTCAGCCACTTGTATTCCGGCTTGCTTTCCGATTGCTGTGCGACGAGGATGAAGCTAAAGATATGGTACAGGAAACCTTTGTAAAGGTGTGGCTGGCGCTGGGTAAATATAATGGTGAGTGTCGTTTCTCTACCTGGCTTTATAAAATCACTTGTAATACCTGTTATGACCGTCTGCGCTCCCTGCACCATTCACCACTCGATAATGAAGCAGATTATTCCGTTTCCGCGAATATCTCGTCAGATGATAATGTAGAATTGGCAGTGGTGAACAAGCAACTGCGTGAACTAATCCTGAGATATACCGATGAGCTGTCTCCCCGGCAAAGGTTGATTTTTACATTACGGGATATTGAGGAACTGGATGTGCCGGAGGTACAAATTATCACCGGACTTTCTGCCGGAATCATTAAAACCACCCTTTACCTGGCCCGGAAGAATATACGAAACAAAATGAATCAAATAGATGCTGGCTTATGAAACAAGATGATAAACTTTACAATGAATGGCTTGATGAGGTGAGAAATGTACAGCCTATATTGAGCAATCCGGATGAACTGACTACCGCCATTTTGCAGCAAGTGAGCAGGATCGTTCCCCAAAAGAAGAAAAGGAAAAGCCTGCTGATTGGCAGTTGGGTATCCGGGATAGCCGCAGGACTTTTGTTGTGCTTGTTGGTGAGTGAGACTCTTCTTTGTCCGGTTCCCGATGGTGTCAGAGTAGAAGAGGAATATCGTTTCCAGGAAAACAGTGCTTATTCCCTACCGGAAGGCTGGGAGAGGATGAGGCTTTCTGAAAAGAGCGATTACCTGTCCGGACAGTACGTGCAGTATAAGAAACTCAGGCAAAAGAGAGTAATGGAACTTACAAAGAAAACTTATTAAATTATATCATTATGAGAACGTATAAATGGATGGCAGCCATTGTTTTGCTGCTCGGTATGACTTCTTGCGGTACCTATTACCGAATGGTTTCTCTGGTAAATAGTGATGGTAGCATGCACAGAGAGGTATATGCTTATGGCGACTCTGCTTTCCTTGCAGGAGACAGGAATCATAATCCGTTTTTATTCCGAATAGATTCGGGATGGGAAGTGAGCAATCTGGACTCTGTTGTTAAATTCAACTGCTGGGGAGATGAAGACAAACTGAATGTGAAAGTTTGCCGGACTTATCCAACGGTAGGTTCCGATAGCTTCAGTACTTTGGATGGAAAGGAATACAGTCTTCCTCTGGTAGTTCCGGTTGAAAAACTCCGGAAAAGCTTCCGCTGGTTCTATACATATTATCAGTATACGGCTACCTACGGTGAATTACCCGATAAAGGTCCGGTACCTCTCGAAAATTATATGAATAAAGAAGAGCAGCGGATATGGTTTCGGGGAGATCAAGAGGCTTTGATCGGATTAAATGGTATTGAACAGAATAATAGGTTGGATGATATTGAAGCCAAATTCTGGAAATGGTATAACCGTAGTCAGTATGAACTGAGTTGTGAAGTAATTCTTCATTTCATTACAATAAAAGGAGATACGGCCTTTGTACATCAGTTGGCAGATCTGAAGGAACCGGTTTATGGGAAGTACTTTTCCGGAAAAGATACCGGTGATGACGGATCGCCCGAAGAGGTATGCAATTATCTGGATGAATTGAGTCAAACGAAATATTTCTCAAGTTTATATGCGGACAATAAAAAGCCAATGGATGATCTGTTTGAGGAAAAAGGGCGGATTGCAGAATTGTTTGGTTATGCTGTGCAGTTTGAGTTATCCATGCCGGGCAGAGTGGTTTCTACCAATGCAGCCATGCAAAAAGATGAGTCACTCATTTGGAAAGTAGATGCTTTTCGTCTTTTGGACAGTGATTATATGCTTGTTGCCGAATCCCGTGTAGTTAATTATTGGGCTTTTGGCATTACATTATTACTGATATTGCTTATTGGTGGATACTGTTGGAGACTATATAGAAAGCTTTCATAACTCTGTAGAATTCATATAAATCATATTAATGCCGGGAGTGCTACTCACCATTTGATAGTAGCATTTCCCGTTCTTTCTTTGTCAGGCTTTTGACAACAATGTCATAAGACTTGCTTACGAGTTCTTTAATTTTCTCGTCAGGTACATCCTGATTAAAGTAAACACTGATCCAGTATTTTTTATTCATGTGCCATCCGGGCTTTATTCCTATATACGTGGTTTGTAATTCTCCTGATTCTTCCGGATTGCATTTGATGCAGCAAAAGTCAAAGACTTCGATATTTACAAAGCAGAACCATTTATCCGCTACATAAAAACATAGAACATCACGACTGTATTTATCAGGAACATTCAGAAACGGCATTTTCTCACGAACACCTTTTAATGACAGGCAATATTCTCTAAATTCTTCAATATTCATTTTGATAGATTTTTAAACAGTATGCGAAGGCAAATATAGCACTTTTAGGGTAAATTCTGATTAAATACCTAATATCACTAGTGTCCCATTAAAATTGGGGCAAATCAAAAATTAAATAAACTTGGTCCATTTGCTTATAATCGTTCTTTGTTATTTTGAAATTTAGTTTTATCAAAGAGGTCTCTCAGATGAGTTTTATCAGTCAATGAAATTACAAAAGAGGGTTTCTATTCATGGTAAAACATACATCATTAAAGTCAATAAGCTTAAATAGGAGTGATAAGAAACGAAATGCACACAATTTTGCACACTCATTATTGAGTAAAATCATCGATATTTTTACTCCTTTACAAAATTATTAAAAATAACGACTTATGAAAACTTTAATGACATTCTATCACGCCAATGGAAATATTGAGTACTTTGACAATGAAGAGGATTTTAGCAATAATAAAGAAAGACTATATACCGAACATTGCAAGGAAGAAAAGATATCATTTGTATTGCCTCGTGAAGGATGGTTTCCTGATGATAATAAGCCCTATCTTGCCCCGTATGATCCGATAAATAATGAAGTAGAAATTTACTTGTACGAAGATGAGTATTATTGGGGGGATATGTTTGGATTAAGACGCACACCACATGATAAAGTATGAAACTGACAGAGCGCCTTATACTATTATTTATTATTCAATTATGCTTTTGGGCTTGCGACAACAAACCATACTCACATTTGATGAGTATGGCAGACAGCCTTACAAATACAAATCCTGACAGTGCAGTCATTTATTTGAATAAATTGAAAGATCATATCGAAACTGCTCCTAGATCAGTTCAAATGTACTATCAATTATTATGCATTAAAGCAAATGATCGGGCCTATATTCCTCATTCATCAGATAGTATAATACTACCCATTTTAAATTATTACAAGCAAACAGATGATTTACACTTGCCTGAAACGTACTATTATGCCGGCAGGATATATCGCGACCTAGGAGATGCACCTCAAGCTTTAGATTATTTCAATAATACTCTCGATGCTTTACCATCGTCATCAGATAGTTATTCTCTAAAATCTAAGGTATACAGTCAGATTGGTACATTATTTTTATATCAAGATATATATGACGAAGCATTAAAGATGTTCAAGGAAGCTTTTCATTATGATTTACTTTTAGAGGATAGTGTTGGAATGTCATATGACCTACGTGACATGGCCACTTCCTACCGGTGTTTGAATCAGATAGACAGTGCGATTTATTATTATGGTAAAGCTAATGATTTAGCTCTTGCTTTACACCAACAAAGATTTGTATCTATGATACAGAGTCAAATGGCAGGTCTTTATATTCAATTAAAAAAATATGATTTAGCAAAACAATTTCTTCAATCATCTTTGAGCTATCAACATAAAGCAGACAAGAGTGGCATATTTTCAGTAGCTGCAAAGTATTATCACCAGTTAGGAACAAAAGATTCTGCAGCTTATTATTATACTCAATTATTAGATTTTGGAACTATTTATGCCAAACAAGCTGCACATTGGGGTTTAGCAGAGTTAGCTATTGACAACAACCACGAACAGGATGCCATTCCCCATCTCAGGGCATATATGCAATGTGTTGACTCTATACGCAAAATTACGGATAGGGAAGCTATTCGGCAAATGCGCTCAGTATATAACTATAAATTACGTGAGAAAGAAATAGCACATCTCAAATCGAAGAATGAGCAGACCAAGTTAATTATAATATCCCTTTTGTCTCTCTGCGCCATATTAGCTTCTATCACATTCGCCTACATTCAATACTTTAAACTAAAACAATTACAGCTCACGATCCGACTAAAAAAAATAAAAAGGCTAAAAGATAAACTATACAGTAGAAGTGTCCAATTCATAGAAGAGAACAAGAGAAAAATTGAAGAATTAGAAATAATGGAGCGGAAATTTCTAGAAGTAGATCAAATAAATACAACTCTAAAAGAGCAACTGAACGCACAGAAAGAACTTATTATTTATACTAATAAACAGATTAAATTAGATTTAAACAGGAGAGAACAATCAAAGGCAGTTCTTTTTAAATCAGAAATTTATCTCCACATACAAAGGCAACTAAAGATTAACGATCGCAGTAAAAGAATGCTCTCAGATGAAGATTGGAAAGAGTTAGAAAAGTTGGTGAACAGTACATACAATGGATTTAAAGAGAATCTTTACGACATTTACAATTTGAGTCTATTCGAATATCGCGTTTGCCTTTTGATTAAAATCAACATACAACCCATTGATATAGGCAAATTGACAGAACATAGTAAAGAAAGCATTTCCTCTACTCGTAGAAGACTATATGAAAAGGTATTTCACATAAAAGGTGCCCCTAAAGATTGGGATGATTTTATCTATTCTCTTTAAATTAAGACAACTGCTCTTAATATAAGAAGAAGGAAAATTCTGGAAGACACCATTAGTACCCCGAGCGAAAAGTAAATGCACACTATTTTGCTCACTACATATAGGACTAATATAGCTTTTTTCCTTTTCATTTGTATTTTTACAAATATTGCGCACTAAATTAGACTAGTTATGAAGACGTTTTTGCTAACATTTCTTTTTATGATTGGATTAACAGTTGTCCATGGACAAGAAAAAATGCAATTTTCTATTTTGGGAGGATATGAGCATTTCAAAAATGAAGCTCAAAATAAGACTACAGGATATGGTATTGGCTGTGAGTTTAAGTACTATTTATTAAAAACTCTCTATGCGGTTGGTAATTTCCATACAGGTATTAACAGCGAGTTTTTGCCTAGAACAGCTATTGCAGAAGTTGGGGAAGTTGATTTTTCTATGCGATGGAAGACTTATGAGTACAAAGGAGGAATTGGTATAGGGAATGATTTATACTGTAAAAAAGCCCACAAGATATATGTACAAAGTACATTTGGATTATCAAAGACAAAACAATCAGTACCCCAAATAGAAAATTACAGACCATCTGTGCAAATGTGTAATGAGAATATTCATTTTTTGAAATATGCCTTATCCGCCTCATTAGGATATAACTATAGAATAGGAAAATCCTATATTGTAGGTTTGGATTATACTGGTTGGTGGATAATAGGTGCCGCATACAGAAGTACGTGTAATGTAAAAATCGGATTTATCTTCTAGAAATAGCCGGATAATAAATATATTCAAGTATAACGATACAGATTCCTTCAGTTTTGAATGTTATAAGTTACAATTCAAAAGCGGCTAATTGAACAGGAAATACTGGGTGGGGAATGCTCCGAATCATGCACTCGTTAGCTCGTTTCCTTCCTTTCTGTATTTTATAAATCAAATTCAACTCCTGATTCTTTTCATGATATTAGGCAACAGAATACTTAGGAACAATGAGCAGAATAGCTAGAAGGTAGTATGAAAACTACACTTTGCTTTATTGTTTTTGTTCTTTTGCCTGTAGCAAAATTTCGTCCTACAGTTGCGGGCTCTACGTTTTCCAGTTGTGGGCTGTTCATCCCGCAATTGCGGGCTACACAGTCCACAACTGAAAAACAAGATTTTGCTTATAGCATAATGACATTATCTTTAATACTTTATAGTAAAAAGGAAGTAGCATATCAAGTTTCTCCTCTGTAATTCAGCTTTCTATGATGATGGGATTATGTAGTTTAATTCTTTAATTTCTAACGAAGTGATCTCTTTTAACTCTTTCGATGAATAATTCAGGCTAAAAAGGAGGTGTGTGTATGAATTTTGGTAAAGTTTGTATTGTACGTATTAAGACTTTGGAAACTAGTGTATTAAAAACTTAAAAAACATCTTTTTTATCTGTTTTTGGGTGTAGGATGGAACTTTTCTACACTTTCCTACACCACTTCCTACATCGCCTATCTGTTTGATAATCAAACGAAAATGATAGTTGGTGTAGGATGTAGGAAAGATTGATGTAAACTCGACAGTATGTGATTTCCGCTTTTAATTAGTTTTTCTCATATAAAAACACTATCTATGCAATAAATATAATGAACTATTATTCTTATGCAAGAGGAGTAAACACAACCTTATATGTTTTAACTACCCCTTTATAATCGAATTTCACAATAGCAGTTCCGGAAACCGATGTTGCCTGGATAATCTCTACTTTCACATTCTTATCAGTCGCTGATGCCGATACAGTAGGGGTTCCGGTAGTTCCGGCCGGAAGTTTGTAAACAGCTTCATAGATGTCATAGCCGGTAATACCATTACTTTCAGTAGAGCGTACAGGAGTTGCCGGTACTTCGATTGCTTTTCCATTGACCTCTATATTTACTTTGGGGACAATAGGGCGAGTGATCTTCTTCTTGTTTGAGCTGAATCCCAAGCCGGCTAAATCGAAAAGATTGCCCGTTTCTTCGCTTTCAGCAACGAGATAGATTGCATGTTTCTTGTCCAGGTGGTCAACAAACTTCGATACATCAATTGTAAACTGTTCCGTTTTCTGCGCCGAGTTGGCAGGAACAACAATTTCGCCTATCTTCGTCCCTTTCCAGGTTTCGTTATCCCACGGACCATCTAACCAAACGTTCACTTTAAACGTTTTTGATGTTTTGGGTGTAAGGAAGAGGTTGAAGGCTGTTTGGTTTCCCTTTTTGGTTCCTTCGAAAGCTTTCAAACCCAGTTTGTCTTTATTCAATCCGCCGAAGCCGAAGTATTTATATCCTATTATATTGCCGTTTTTCACGTTTGTGATGGGGGCATGATTATCCCAGATGTCCCATGAATCCTGCTGGATACGTCCGTCGGAGAGATAACATGCAAATCCCGCGGAATAATACTGATAGGGATCAAGGCCGAATATATGGAATCCTTCCGAGGTTACTTCTGCTCCTTTGTATTCATTTCCTTGGCTGTCTTTGGCTGTCCATATTTTATTTTTTGCATACGGATCGTAGGCTCTGATGGAAACTTTACCGCCTTCCGACACCGGTTTCTTATCCCATTCTACATGGATTGGGGCTACCATTGACTGGCGTGCGTTGCCGAATCCCCGTGGCGGACGGTGATAGAATACATACCATTGTCCGTTAATGAGTTCTATACTTCCGTGTGTATTGTGTCCTGCATTAGTTGTTTGCAGGTGTGAACCATCCTGATTTAACACCGGGGCACGCGAATCGACCAGAACGCCGCCGCTTTTCCATGGACCCAGTGGAGAATCACCATAAGCGTAACGCAAAGTGGAGTTGGAACTGCCCAATCCATAGTCGGGACCTGAATGTCCGCTATAGATGGTCACGTATTTGTTTCCGATCTTACGTATGGATGAAGCTTCAAAGAAGTTGAATGCTTCGAGGTCCTCTCCGGGAAAGATATGCGGATATGAAATATTCTTCGGACCGTGATTGTTACCTCTGCGAACGCCTGCCGGCATGAAATAAGGAATAACCTCTGTTCCCGGGCGTACGGAATACATGGTGTTTTGGTCCAGTTGAGCGGCTAATGAACGTTGGAATCCCCAGTATCCATAGGCTCTGAATCCGATTTCATAATCCGGATCGTTCGGATCCGTAATATATTCGATATATACCGACGGGTCGAATCCCAGAATACTTCCGGGCAGAGTTTTTGTACCATCAGCAGTCAGGTTGATGGGGGTAAAAGGCCCGTCGGGGCGGCTTCCTTTGGCAACCATCGCTTCTCTGTCTCTACCGCGGCTATGCGGGTACAAATAATATTCTTTTGTGCCGTCCTTCCTTTTCACTTCAACAAGGTCGGGAGCGTACATCACATCCCATTGTCCTTCTACCTGATAGGTAAAAATAGCTCCTTCGTCACGCCAGCTTGATAAATCTTCTACGGGTGCCGACCACATTCTGATGTCCGGCCCGCAATAACTGCCGAAGCGGACATCGTGCGAACCGATGATGTAAGCGCGAAATTTTCCCGGATTGTCGGGATCTTCAAAGACACGGGGTTCTCCGTCCGGCAAATGTTCCCATAATGGTAGATACGGATTACCGGCTCCATGATAAACAAACTTGGACGTTTTGGGCTGATTATTATTACCGGCTATTGCTTTTGTTATTGCAAACATAGGGACAATAGCAAACAATAATAAAACGACTTGAATTCTTTTCATAACCAATCTAATCTTTTTTATACGTAAATATTTATGTTATTATTTATTCAATAAGACACCATGCGACAAAAGTAAGCTATCGAAGAATGAGTAGCTTTTGATATTAGATATTTGAATTTCAAAATCAGATATATTTGTGATAATCCTTGTAAGTATTGAGTAAGAAGATAGATTACCCCGAAGCAATACGCCAATGCGCATACTAAGATGATTGCAATGTTTTTCATGGTTCTGAATTTTATGTCGCAAACATACGGCATTCTGTTTTCTCAGCCCAATAATGATGTTACACGTTTCTTTCATGATGTTACATCTTTGTGAAAAATACGGCTCTCCGTTTTTTGTTTATCCGTCTCTTCATTCTGTTTTATTCAAAATCTAAACTTAAATATCTGAAATCTAAAATTTAACCCCCCTTGAGTGCCTTATCTTTGCCGCTATCTGATAATGCTAATCAATAAAATAATCTAAATGAAACAAACCTTATTATGCCTTGCGGCATCCGCTCTGTTTTTTAGCGCTTGCGATACTAATTTCGTACCGCAGGATGAAATTGTAATTAATCTGCAGGAAAAAGGTGCAGAAGTGGCTCCATCCATGTATGGTATATTCTTTGAAGAGATCAACCATGCAGGCGACGGCGGCTTGTATGCCGAATTGGTGAAGAACCGCAGTTTTGAAGAACTTGAAATGCCCGAAGGATATCATGCCGAAGGAAATACCCTGTATCCGAAGAAGGTTCATAACCACATTACGGGAGAAGTGAAGCCGGAACGTTATCGCTGGACCACGGAACCCGTTCCGGGCTGGAGCCTGAAAGTGAGCGAAGCTGCAGATGCCGAAATGAAGTTGACGAAAGAAAACCCGTACTTCACTACAGCGCCGAACAATCTGAAGGTGACTGTCAAAAATGGCAAGACGCCCGTCCGGCTGGTAAACGAAGGGTATTGGGGCATGAATCTGGTGAAAGGAAATGCTTATTTATTGCGTGCCATTATCCGCGCTTCATCGACTTATAAAGGAAAAATTACCGCTTTGTTGCTGTCGGATAAAGACGAAGTATTGGCTTCCACCCCTATTGAGGTGACCGGAAGTGATTCTTGGAATGACATTCATCGTACAATTACTCCCGAATCTACGTCTAACAAAGGAAAACTGGCTCTCGAATTTGATGGGGCAGGTACGGTTTATTTGGACTACGTATCGCTCTTCCCCGAAAAAACCTTCGCCAATCGTCCCAACGGCTTGCGAAAAGATGTAGCCGAAACGTTGGCAGGACTGCGTCCTGCTTTTGTGCGTTGGCCTGGTGGCTGTGTGGTGGAAGGCATTTCATTGGAGAATCGTTTTGAATGGAAAAAGACTTTGGGAGATCCCGCTTCACGTCCGGGAGAGTACAGCACGTGGGGATATCGTTGTTCTTACGGCTTCGGCTATTATGAGATGCTGCAATTCTGCGAAGACATAAATGCGGATGCAATGTTTGTCTGCAACGTGGGTATGGGGTGTCAGTTCCGCATGGGAGACGCTTCGTCCGAAAGCGAGATAGCCTACTATCTGGATGATTGCATGGATGCCATAGAATACGCTATTGGCGACGCTTCTACCGAATGGGGTGCCAAGCGTGCCGAGCATGGGCATCCGGCTCCTTTTCCGCTGAAATATGTGGAAATAGGAAATGAGAACTGGGGGGATGAGTATGATAAGCGTTTCGATATCTTCTATGTGGCCATTAAAGAGAAATATCCCGAATTGATATTGATCTCTAATCACGGCATGGGAGGAATTGGCAAGAGTGTCCGCACGGACATGATTGATCCGCACTGGTATGTGAATCCGGAATTCTTTTTCCAGAATACCAAGCTTTTCGACGACCAGCCGCGCGGAAAGTATGATGTTTATGTAGGCGAATATGCCTGCAACTCCAACGTGGGTGGAGGAAACCTGAGAGCCGCCCTTTCCGAAGCGGCCTTCATTTCGGGAATGGAACGCAATGGCGACCTGGTGAAGATGGCCTCGTATGCGCCGCTCTTGGAGAATCGTAACGACCGTGCATGGGCGGTGAACCTGATCTGGCTGGATACAGACCAGGTAGTGGGGCGCAGTTCTTACTACGTACAGCAGATGGCAGCCGAAAACCGTCCGACTTATAATGTGAAAAGCAATATCACGATGAGCGCCCCGCTTCCCGTCGACTATAATGAAGGGCGAATCGGATTTGGCTCATGGAACACTCAGGTAGAGTTCAAGGATGTACGGATCACCCGCCAGGACGGAACATCGGTTCAACCGGATCTTGCCCGTTGCACGGATAAAAGAGGAAAATGGCAGATAGAAAATGGCGTACTCAATCAAACTTCTTCGGAAGCACCTACAAAATATGTCATGGATGATTTTAGTGGCAATCAGTTCACTATGGAGTGTAAGGCCCGCAAAGTGGGTGGAAACGAAGGGTTCTTTATTTATCTGGGACTGTCGGAAGATGGGCAGAAAGGTTTTGTATATAATATTGGTGGATGGAACAACCAAAGCACTGCCGTTGAGCAAGTGTCGGGAGGAAGAAATGCGGGAGTGATGGGTAAAACTGTGAATCAACGAATTGAAAAGGATAAGTGGTATGATATAAGACTGGTAGTGGCGCCCGGAAAGAGTGAACTCTATATGGATAACGAACTGATTCTGTCTCATGTTCCCGAATCGACTCCGTTACAATTCATCTCTTCCGGCTATGATGAGGCAACCCGCGAGGTGATAATAAAGGTAGTGAATGCGGAGGGAAAATCATACCCGACAAGAATCAAACTGGAAGGAATGGAGGTGGAAAGCACCGGTAAAGTAATCTCTCTGGCGTCGGGCAGCGACATGGATGAGAATTCTTTTGAAGAACCTGAAAAGATCTATCCGGAAAAGAGCGAATATAATGGCTTTGGAAAGAGTTTTGACTATAACTTCCCGCCATTCTCGTATACGATTCTACGGATAAGGACTAAGTGACATTACATACTAATGCAAATCAACTATTGATTCGTATTACTAACATTATAAAAAGGAATTATACATGAAAAGAAAAACACTTATTTTATTACTTTTAAGCTGCATCGCATTTCCTTTCCTTGCTTCGTGCGCGCAAGGAGAGAAAACCGAAGCTGCCTATCCCGTTGCCGACAATGGAGACGGAACGTTTAAGAATCCTGTAATCTGGGCGGATGTTCCCGATTTGTGCCTTACCCGGGTAGACGATGCCTATTACATGGTAAGTACTACCATGCACATGACTCCCGGAATTCCGGTGATGCGATCTTACGATCTCGTCAATTGGGAAATTATCAGCTATTGCTATCCCCGCCTCGAAGACCGGGATGAGAATGCACTGAAGAACGGGAAGAGCGACTATTCATGGGGATCTTGGGCCTCCAATATCCGCTATGACAAAGAGTTGAAACGATTTTTCGTCATCACGGCTTGCCAAACTACCGACAAGTCTTACTTCTTTTCGACCGATGACATTGAAAACGGTGCCTGGCACATGAATGTTACGGAAAAATGCTATGATCCGGGATTGCTTTTCGAGGAAGGTGAATCGGGTAATAAACGTTGGGTTCTCTACGGGCAGCAAAACCAGCATTACCGCGAGATTTTTGTAGATAAAAACACATTCGACGTCACGCTTGGGCCCGAAAGATTGTGGAAAGAAACTTGCGATCATGAAAACAAGGCAGGTGTATGGGTGGAAGGTGCTCAAAGTATTAAGGTGGGCGACTATTATTATCTCTTCATGATTGCGCTACGCGATGGCCGCACCCAGATTGTCTGGCGCGGCAAAGATGTAAACGACCCGGACTCATGGGAAGCGCGCAGAGTATTCTTCCACGGTCAGATTCAAGATAAAGAAGGCAAAGACGTGATGCCTTCCAGTGGAATTGCGCAGGGGGGAATCGTGAGTACCCCGGATGGAAATTGGTATGCGTTGCTTTTTCAGGATAATGGTGCTGTGGGGCGTATTCCCGTTCTGATTCCGGTTCAATGGACTGAGGATCATTGGCCGGTTCTGGGAAATCAGGGCGTTGCCGTAGACGAAATTCTCCCCATGCCGGGAAATCCTCAGAAGCAGAAGACGAATATCGTTACCTCTGATGAGTTCAACAATGATGCAAAGCGGCTGATCATTTCGGACAAGGAGCTCGGAACAGGTGTCACAGCCGGACTTTCGATGAAGCAAATTAATGATTTGTTTGAAAAGGCAAACGGAGATTGGAAGAAATACGCTGAAAGCATCGAAGAGAATGAATACGGCTACAATGGTTCCAATCTGAAGCTACAATGGCAATGGAATCACAATCCCAACAATAATCTGTGGTCGCTTACCGACCGTAAAGGCTGGCTAAGATTAAAATCGGGTGTTTTGGCCAATAATATTCGCGATGCCCGTAACACTTTGACTCAACGCACCTTTGGACCGACGAGCTCTGCCAGCACGCTTATTGATGTTTCTCAGCTAAAAGACGGTGACGTTACTGGCATTGCTGCTTTTGCCAATCAATATGGCTTTGTGGGAGTAACGATGCAGCAGGGGCAGAAGTATATCATCATGCAACGTGCGCAGAAAAAGGATGATACCGGAGGACAAACGATGGAGAAAGTTCCTATGGAAGGAAACAAAGTCCTGCTTAAGGTAGACTGCGATTTTGGATATGACAAAAAGGACGAAGCCTACTTTTACTATAGTTCCGATAATGGCAAGACTTGGGATCGCATAGACGATACACTGAAGATGGTTTATGACTGGCCCGATTTTATGGGCTACCGTTTCGGACTTTTCTATTTCTCTACCCGGCAACCCGGTGGATGTGCCGACTTTGATTACTTTAGAGTGGACAACAAAATTTCTGGATTGAAATAAGAAATAACAGAGAAACCACAAGTTTCAAAAGCTTGATACTGCAAAGCTGTAAACTTTAGTACCCGATACTGAAGTTTGCAGCTTTCATTTTATAAATCATAGAATAGTCCATCAATTCCGCCAACGGGTTAGTTTCTTTCTGTTGAGTTACGAAAACCCCTCTCTTCCCTCTGCTGACTATCCCTGAACCTTACTTGCTCCGTACCAAATCCGTACTTTCTCCGTCTGGAGATACCTCTGACCGAAGAATGTACGGAGCAAGTATGGCTCGGATACGGCGGAGTCACGCTGAATCTCCGAGGGCTGTTTTTATCTGAAATCTAAAATCAAATATCTAAAATCTAAAACGACTGCTACGAAATAGGGCTATTTTTGCAGCACACCGAATCAAGGTGCGGAGACGATTATGAATGAAAGCAAAAAACAATCATGATAAAAATATGAAGAAAAACTGGATTCTACTTTTACTGCTCACCTTCAGCCTTGCGAGTCTCAGCGCGCAGGACGCTCTCTACCCCAACACTTTCCCTCTGGGAGATGTGAGAATAACCGCAGGTCCTTTTAAGCATGCCTGTGATTTGAACGTTAAGGTGCTGCTTCAGTATGATACCGATCGTCTGCTGGCTCCTTTCCTGCGTGAAGCAGGATTACCTAAGAAAGCGGAAACGTATGGTAACTGGGAAAAAGACGGTCTTGACGGGCATATCGGTGGGCACTATCTGACTGCTTTAGCCATTCATTATGCCGCTACAGGTAATTTGGAATGCAAAAAACGCATGGATTATATGGTTTCTGAATTTGCACGTGTACAGCAGGCTAATGGTGACGGTTCTATTTGCGGTTTTCCAAACAGTAAGAAGTTTGCAGAAGAAATAAGAAAAGGGAATGTAGGCATTGTATGGAACTATTGGGTTGCCTGGTATAATATGCATAAAACCTATGCCGGACTGCGGGATGCCTGGCTTTACGGTAAAAATGAAAAAGCGAAAAAGATCTTCCTGAAGTTTTGTGACTGGGGCGTCGACGTTATTTCTAATTTAGACGACCGGCAAATGGAGCGTATGCTGGATAATGAATTCGGCGGTATGAATGAAGTATATGCGGATGCCTGGCAAATGACCGGCAATCCCAAATACCTCGATACGGCGAAGCGCTTCTCACATAAGCAGATTTTCGACAGTATGGCAAGGCGCATTGATAATCTGGATAACAAGCATGCCAATACGCAAGTGCCTAAAGCCGTGGGATATCAGCGTGTGGCTGAACTTAATTCGAAAACCGCTCCGGATTACAATGATTTTATGACTGCTGCTGAATTTTTCTGGGAGACTGTAGTTTCTCATCGCTCTTTGTCATTAGGCGGAAACAGTCGGGGTGAGCATTTTCCCGAAGCAGGAAAATGTTCCGATTATATGCACGAACGTCAGGGACCGGAGTCGTGTAATACTAACAATATGCTGAAACTTACCGAAGGTCTGTTCCGCATGCATCCCAAAGTGGAATATGCCGATTTTTATGAACGTGCCATGTATAATCATATCCTTTCTACCCAGCATCCTGAACATGGGGGATATGTATATTTCACACCTGCTTGCCCCTCGCATTATCGTGTTTATTCGGCACCGGGAAAAGCAATGTGGTGTTGTGTGGGTACCGGTATGGAGAATCATGGTAAATACGGGCAGTTTATTTATACCCATGATACGGCGGATAATGCTCTGTATGTGAATCTTTTTATACCTTCTGAATTGAACTGGAAAGAGAAGAAGATTAAGATTGTACAAGAAACGGACTTTCCGAATGAAGAGGGGACTACGCTGACTGTTAATCCTTCCAAAGCAACACAGTTTAAACTGCTGATACGTTATCCATCGTGGGTGGAGCAGGGAAAAATGCAGGTGGTCTGCAACGGGGTTGATTATGCAAAAAGTGCGCAGCCAGGCTCTTATATAGCCATTGATCGCCAATGGTCAAAAGGAGATGTGGTAGAAGTAAAGACTCCGATGACCGTGAGAATTGAAGAACTGCCCAATGTACCTAACGCTATCTCGATCATGCGTGGCCCTATTTTGTTAGGTGCGAGGACGGGAACGGAAAATATGCCCGGATTAATTGCCGGAGACGGGCGTTGGGAGCATATTGCGCACGGATCGCTGGTTTCACTTTTTGACGCACCTTATATTATAGGGGAAAGAAGTGATATTCTGAATAAATTGAATAATATGAGGCCTGTCGAAGGAAAATCTTTTAGTTTTACTGTTCCCGGTTTGTTTACTCAGGAAAAATATAAGAATTTGATACTTGAACCATTCTATGGAATTCATGATAGCCGCTATATGATGTATTGGTTATCAATGTCCGAGCCCGCATTCAGGGAATATAAACAAGCTGTGGAAGCTGAAGAACGTGGGAGAATGATACTCGACAAGCGTACTGTGGATATGGTATCATCGGGTGAGCAACAGCCTGAGTCGGATCATGCAATGAAAATTCAGGATTCACATCGTGGAGTACATGCCGGTGAGGCTTGGCGTGATGCCCGTAATGGGGGATATTTCGAATATACACTGACCACGAAAGGGAATGAGAATCTCTCATTGATGGTCCGTTATTGGGGAGCTGAGTCTGGTAGCAGGAG
The DNA here is from genome assembly GCF_000526555.1 of Bacteroides sp. 14(A). Classification (NCBI taxonomy): domain Bacteria; kingdom Pseudomonadati; phylum Bacteroidota; class Bacteroidia; order Bacteroidales; family Bacteroidaceae; genus Bacteroides; species Bacteroides sp. 14(A). Next base: position 833,238 of record NZ_JAGH01000002.1, read on the forward strand.
CTTTGATATTCTGGTTGACGGTCAAACTATCGCTACGGAAAATATTGTCGGGAAATGGAAGAAAGACTTGTTCTGTAATGTGGAATATAATATTCCGGCCACTTTGCTGAAATCGAAAGATAAAATTACGGTTAGGTTCCAGAGTAAGCCGGATACTACAGCAGGAGGGATTTTTGCAGTACGGTTGTTGGTTCCCGAATCAATGGTAATGGATAAATAAATGGTCGCATGACATCAGAGGATATAATATCGCTGTATTTCAAAATGCAGTGAATTAGTGGTAGGAAAAAATTAAGTTAGATAAAGTTAGAGGTTAAATTTTGCATTTATTTTGATAGGAATTTAATGGTAAATAGTTTTTGGGAAAGGAATAACAAATGATTGAAAAGCTCGAAGCGATAGAAATATGCTTCGGGCTTTTCTTGCTTTACAGTGGGATAGAAGGACGATATTATCTAAAATCACAAATGGATTATCTAAAATTGCAAATATGTACAGAGGTATTTCCCTACTTTTGTTGGGTTAACAAAATAAGGGTCGTTGTACTAACTAAATATGTATGTTTATGAACTTGCTTAGAAAAACATGGGGGATTGTAATAGCTGTTATAATCAGTTCGTGCCACTCGGCAACATTTGATACTATTTCTCCTGACGGAACCTTAAAGGTTGGTGTAGTGACAACAAAGGATGGCGATTATGGAAAAGCCGCTTTCGTTGTGCATTACAAGGGAGATAGTATTCTTTTTCGTTCCGAACTGGGATTGGAAACAGATGCGCAAAAGTTTGCCGGTAACTTAAGACTGAAATCAGTTTCGGAACCGAAATCCGTGATTGATGATTATAGGATGATTACGGGAAAACGGAGCCATTGTGTGAATGAGGCTTCCGAACGGGTTTATTCTCTGGAAAACGATGAAGGGCAAACTTTGGAGGTAACGTTTAGGGTGTACAACGATGGGATTGCATTTAAGTATGGGCTTAAGGCTATTTCGGATGAAGAACATATCATTAATGAATATACGGCGTACGCCTTGCCACAAGGGAGTAAAAGATGGATACAACAATATGATCCGGGTTATGAAAAGTTTTTCCCGCTGTCTACTGATGGTAAGCTTGCCAATCGCCCGGAGGTTGACCTTTGGGGATATCCGGCGCTTATAGAGCCACGGGATTCTGTGTTTGTGCTGATTACGGAGGCTAATATCAGACGGGGGCATTGTGGCTCTTTTCTGTATAATGGGGATAATCGCGATAATTATCAGGTGCGATTGGGCGATAAAAAACTTGCTTTTAGCGGTGTGTGGGAATCTCCATGGCGATTGCTTATTGCTGGTTCTTTAGCTGATATTACTGAGTCTACACTGGTGACGGATGTGTCTGACCCTTCTAAGGTGGAGGATACGGAATGGATAAAACCTGGAATGGTGTCATGGATTTATTGGGCATACAACCATGGTTCTCAAGATTATCAAATCGTGAAGGAATACATTGACCTGGCAGTCAAGATGAAGTGGCCTTATGATTTGATCGATTGGGAATGGGATGCAATGAGAAATGGGGGAAATATCCAAGATGCCGTGAAATATGCTTTGAGTCAAGGCGTTAAACCTTTGGTCTGGTATAATTCGAGCACGAATTGGATAGGTCCCGGTCCTCTCTTTCGTCTGAATAAAAAGGCAGACAGGGAAAAGGAATATAAATGGTTAAGCGATATGGGAGTTGCCGGCATTAAAGTTGACTTCTTCTCGGGTGATAGTGTTTCTACAATGAATTATTATATAGATCTGCTTGAAGATGCCGTGAAGTATAAATTGATGCTTAACTTTCATGGTGCCACTATTCCTCGCGGATGGCAACGTACGTATCCTCACATGATGTCGGTGGAGGGAGTATATGGGGCGGAATGGTACAATAACACTCCGGTTTTGACGAATCGGGCTGCGGAACACAATGCTACCTTACCCTTTACGAGAAATGTTGTAGGTCCAATGGATTATACTCCGGGCACTTTCTCTGATTCTCAGCATCCGCATATCACCTCTTACGGTCATGAATTGGCATTACCGGTAATTTTTGAGTCGGCCTTGCAGCATATGCCAGACAGGCCTTCGGTTTACTATGATATGCCGGAACCTGTAAAGAAGTTATTATCGGATTTGCCGGCAGCCTGGGATGATACGAAGCTTTTGACCGGCTATCCGGGTATGGAGGTTGTTATGGCACGGCGCAAAGGGGATGTATGGTATATTGCAGGGATTAATGGAACCAATGAACCGAGAACCCTTTGTTTTTCGCTGAAAGACCTTTCCGTTGCCGGTAAGAAGATAACTTTATTTGAGGATGGTACAGATGACAGAAGCTTTGCTATTGAAGAAAATCTTCCTTTGTCAGAAGACGAAATGACTTTGGAAATAAAATGTTTGCCGCGTGGAGGATTTGTAGCTGTTATAAAATAATGAGTATGAGAATTTATATATTTCTGTTAACTGTTTGTTTTACCTTTCAGATGCGTGCACAGCAAGTGCCTGATTGGGAAAATCCTCGCGTAGTAGGTATCAATAAAGAGGAGTATCACAGTACATTGACGTTGCCGTCCGGGAAATCCTCGTGTGAAGAGATTGTGTCTTTGAACGGGAGGTGGAAGTTTTACTGGTCTCCCGATCCGCAAAGTCGGCCGTCGGATTTTTATAAAAATAATTTTGATGTGAGTGGCTGGGATAACATTTCTGTACCGGGGACATGGCAGTTACAAGGCTATGGAAAACCTATTTATACCAATTGGACATATCCTTTTAAGAAAGATCAGCCAAAAGTGACAGGAGAACCTCCCAAGCATTTTTTTAGTTATGAGAATCGCAATCCGGTGGGGTCTTATGTGACAACTTTTGATGTTTCGGAGGATATAAAAGATAAGCAATTGTATTTGCACTTCGAAGGAGTTAAGTCGGCTATGTATGTATGGATTAACGGGAAAAAAGTAGGATATAGTCAGAATTCTATGGCTCCGGCGGAGTTTGATATTACCGGATATGTAAATGAGGGGCAAAACCGTCTGGCGGTAGAGGTATACCGTTGGTCGGATGGCAGCTATCTGGAAGATCAGGATATGTGGCGTTTTAGTGGGATTTATCGCCCGGTAGAGTTATGGGTACGCCCTAAAATCCATATAAAAGACTATTCGCTGACTACCGATCTGGCAGATGATTTTTCGTCTGCCGGTTTTAAGGCAAAAGTCTGGTTAAGAAACTTGTCGGACAGTAAATCGGGAAAACTGAGTCTTGAGGTTCTGTTAAAAGGGAAGAATCGGAATGAGGAGAGATTTGTGAAACGGTTAATCACTCCTGTAAAGAATTTGCCGGCAACATCCGCAGGCTGCTATACTTTGTCATCTGTTGTGGAAAATCCGAAGCTATGGTCGGCGGAAAAGCCAAACTTGTATGATGTTGAAATTAGGCTTTACGATGGTAAGAAGGTGGTTGAGGAGTTTCAATCACATATAGGAATATGGAAATGCGAGATTGATGGAAATGTATTTAAGTTTAATGGACAGCCTGTTAAATTGAAGGGAGTGAATCGCCATGAACATCATCCACGCACCGGCCGACTTGTGGACAGGGAGACTATGGAAAAGGATTTGAGACTGATGAAACAAGCCAATATTAATATGATCCGTACTGCACACTATCCTAATTCCCCGCTGTTTTATGAATTGTGTGACAGATATGGTTTCTATGTGATGGATGAGGCTAATCAGGAAAGTCATGATTATGGTTTAGGTAATAAAATACTTGGTGATAACCCGGAATGGACGTTAGCGCATGTAGACAGGGCACTTGCATTGGTACAACGAGATAAGAATCACCCTTGTGTGGTCTTTTGGTCTTTGGGTAATGAAGGAGGTGCCGGACGCAATATGCAGGCTATGGCAGATACAATACAGGCCATAGATGCTTCACGTATTATTTTTAGCGATACCGATCTTTCTGTATCGGCTTTTAATGATCCTTCTTATTATACTCCCGGAAAGTTTAAGGAATATGCCCGGGAAAAACGTGATAAACCTATCTTTATGCGTGAGTATGCTCATGCCATGGGAAATTCAGTAGGCAATTTGCAGGAGTATTGGGATGTCATTGAGGCTAATGACCACGTTTCAGGTGCGGCTATTTGGGATTGGGTCGATCAGGGAATTGCAAAGAAGATAAATCCGGGATATAAGAAAGGAGTGGAGAATTCAGGTTCTTTGCTATTGAAGGAAGGTGAATTCTGGGCTTATGGAGGAGATTTCGGTGATTTTCCTAATAATGGGGATTTCTGTTTTAATGGTTTAATTGGGGCTGACCGTGTTCCTCACCCACACTATTATCAGGTTCAGAAAGTGTATCAGAATATTGGTTTTTCACTTGAAGGGCCGAATAAGGTACGTCTCACCAATAAGTATGAATTTATGGCTTTGGATGAGTTCGATTATGGGTATGAATGGTTGCAGAATGGTGAACTTGTAAAGTCGGGAGAAGTACCGCTTGTAGTTGGAGATCATTTGGATATTCCCGCTTTCACGGGATCGGGTGAGCTTTTCCTGAATGTATTTGCCAAGCTGAAACAGAGTACATGCTGGGCTGAAAAAGGCTTTATTATTAGTAAGGAGCAATTTTTGGTGAATATGGCCAAACCGGAGTCTATTGTTTCGGAAGGGGGAAGTGTTGAAGTGAATGCGTCACCGGTTGCTATTGAGATAATGGCTGGATTGAATTGTTTCATTGTAGATGTGAAATCCGGTGCTTTGACAAGTTGGAAAAATGATGGAACGGAAATTCTATATGCTCCTTTGGAACCTTATTTCTGGAAACCGGCGAACAGTAATCAGATGAATAATGGTTATAATAACCGTTTAGGAATATGGAGAAACGCTGCTGGTGAACGTGTAGTCGAAGGTGTGGATTATTCTGTGAAGAATGGGCTGGCTGTAGTGGAGGTTAGTATGTCGTTGCCTGTGGTAGGTGCTGCTTATCAATTGCGCTATACTGTAAATGGGAGCGGAAAGATACAAGTTGAAGCTTTCTATAAACCGGAAAAAGAAAAGATCCCATTAATGCCTAAGTTTGGAATGAGGATGCGTTTACCTTCTTCCATGGATTATGTCAAATGGTATGGTCGTGGTGAATTTGAGAACTATCCGGATAGGAAAACGGCTGCTTTAGTCGGTTGTTATGCAACGGATCTCAATAGTTTTGTCACGGATTATGCTTTTCCACAGGATAATGCAAACAGATGTGATGTCCGTTGGTTTTCACTGAATGATAAGGAGGGCCGAACGATAAAAGTGACAGGTTTGCAACCGCTCTGCTTTCGTGTGTGGCCGTATGGTGAGGAAGATTTGGAAAAGAACAGGCATGCTTATGAACTACCCGTACGCGATTATGTGAATGTGAATATTGATTTGAATATTCATGGCGTAGGAGGTGCTGATTCTTGGGGGGCAAGAACATTGGATGAATATACAATTGATGGCAATCAAGCTTATTATTATGGTTATTTGATGGAGTATTCTGATTGATAGCCATTTATTTATCTAATATTGAAAGTCAAATATCTAATATTGAAAAAGGTGTAAAAGATATGCAGCTATTTTTGTATCGTGCAAAGTTATGGAATGCGAGTTTTAATCATTAAATGTAATAAGTACCATGAAACCAATTAAAAGTGTATTTATATTAATGGCGCTGTGTTGTTGTATCCCGCTTACAGGGCAAGATTATCAGCAAATTCCTGAGGGAATTAAGGCGACCATTAATTCTGTAGATGTAGAATTACAATTCTATACTCCGTCAATTGTAAGAATACTAAAATCTCCTAATGGGTGGAAGTATACAAAGGAGAGTCTTTCTGTAATAGAAACTCCTCAGAAGGTGAAGACTGCCGTTACTCAGGAAGGCAATATTGTAAGCCTGAAAAGTAGTGAAATGGGGGTTGCTCTTAATTTGGAATCTGGTGTTGTGTCTTTCTTTAATGCGAAAGGAGAGCCGTTGCTCAGTGAAAATGGAAAGCCGGAGTTTACCGATTTTAATGATGCAGGTACAAAAACGTTCACTGTTAAGCAAACGTTTCTTTTAGATAAGGATGAGCCTCTTTATGGGTTGGGCATTCTCCAGAATGGAAAGATGTCGCAACGTAATCAGACTAAACGTCTTGTACAGGGCAATGTGGAAGACGTGGTTCCATTTGTGCAGTCCGTGAAAGGATACGGTCTTTTCTGGGATAACTATTCACCAACCAATTTTGCCGATAAACCGGAAGGAACCTCTTTCCAGTCTGAAGTGGGAGATTGCATCGACTATTATTTCATGTACGGTGGAGATGCTGATGGCGTAGTTGCACAGATGCGTGCACTGACCGGACAGGTTCCCATGTTCCCCCTCTGGACTTACGGTTATTTCCAAAGTAAGGAACGCTATAAGAGCCAAGAAGAGACGGTGGGAGTGGTACGGAAATACCGTGAATTAGGTGTGCCCCTTGATGGAATCATTCAGGATTGGCAATACTGGGGACACAACTATTTGTGGAATGCTATGGACTTTAAGAACCCTTCGTTCAGCGATCCTAAAAAGATGATTGATGATGTGCATGGAATGAATGCGCATATGTTGATTTCTATCTGGTCTTCGTTTGGACCGATGACCAAGCCTTACAGGGAATTGGACAAGAATGGTATGCTGTTTAACTTTTCTACATGGCCCCAGTCGGGACTCGATACTTGGCCGCCCAATATGGAATATCCTTCCGGAGTACGCGTATACGATGCCTATAATCCGAAAGCCCGTGATATCTATTGGAAATATCTGAATGAAGGTATCTTCAAGTTGGGTATGGACGGCTGGTGGATGGATTCTACGGAACCTGACCATTTCGATTGGAAGCCGGAGGATTTTGATACGAAGACCTATCTGGGGTCGTTCCGCAAGGTGCGTAATGCTTATCCGTTGTTGACGGTGGGTGGCGTTTATGATAATCAGCGTGCTGTAACTTCAGATAAACGCGTCTTTATTCTTACACGTTCTGTTTTTGCCGGACAGCAACGTTACGGAGCCAATGTATGGTCGGGAGATATCGGTTCTTCTTGGGAATCACTGCGCAATCAGATTCCGGCAGGCTTGAATTTTACTCTTACCGGAAATCCTAACTTCAATTCAGATATTGGTGGCTTCTTTGCCGGAAACTATAATAAGAGTTGGAATGACGGAAGTGCCCCCAAGAATCCGATGTATCAGGAACTGTATGTGCGTTGGCTGCAATTCGGTACGTTTACGCCGATGATGCGTTCACATGGGGCTGATACACCGAGGGAGATTTATCAATTCGGGAAAAAAGGCGAATCAATATATGATGCTATTGAAAAAATGATTCATCTGCGCTATGCATTGTTGCCCTACATCTATTCCACTTCATGGGAAGTGACCGAGCGACAGGCGAGCTTTATGCGTGCGTTGGTGATGGACTTTGCTGCTGACAAGAAAGTATGGGATATAAAAGACCAGTATATGTTCGGTAAATCCATTTTGGTAGCACCGATAGTTAATGCGCAATATACTCAGGAGAAGCTGGTAAAACTAAAAGAAAATGATGGTTGGGATAAGAATAATGTTCAGAAGTTTGAGAATAAAGCTCCGGTAGACTTTATGCAGGCTAAGTCTGCAAAGGTATATTTACCGGCGGGTGCTACCTGGTATGATTTCTGGACGAATGAGAAGTATGACGGTGGACAAGAAATAGAAAAGGAAACGACTATTGATGTCATTCCTTTGTATGTCAAAGCTGGTAGTATTATTCCAATGGGTCCTAAAGTGCAGTATGCAACGGAGAAACCGTGGGATAATCTTGAATTGAGAGTATATGCCGGTGCCAATGGTTCCTTTGTTCTGTATGAGGATGAATTTGATAATTATAATTATGAGCAGGGAGCATATACAGAGATTCCTGTCGTATGGAATGATGCATCACGCCAGTTGATCATAGGGGCTCGAAAAGGTGCATACAAGGGAATGTTAAATAATAGAAAGTTCACAATTGTACTTCAAGACGGAACTCGGAAAGTTGTTGACTACAAAGGGAAAAGAGTTAGTGTGAAATTCTAGTGTTATTTGGAAATATAGATTTTAAAGACTAAGAGTATCATGAAAAAGATGATGTTAACATGGCTGACTGTTGCTTCATTACTGATGGGGTGTTCCGGTTCGGAAACGTCGGTGAAGGGGACGTATCGTAATCCTGTAATTTATGCTGATGTACCGGATATGTCTGTTACGCGTGCAGGAGAGTACTATTATATGATAAGTACCACTATGCATTTAATGCCCGGTGGACCTGTTATGAGATCAAAAGACTTGGTGAATTGGGAAACAGTGAGCTATGTCTTCGATAAGCTGACTGATAACTCAAAGTATGACTTGATTGGTGGAACTGTTTATGGACGCGGACAATGGGCATCTTCCATACGCTATCATAATGGGAAATTCTATGTATTGTTCTCGCCAAACGATGTACCCTATCGGTCGTATATATTCACGGCGGAAGATCCGGCAGGGAAGTGGGAGTTATTATCAAGAACACAGCATTTTCATGATGCCTCTTTGTTTTTTGATGATGACGGCCGAGTATATGTATTCTATGGAACCGGTGAGCTGAAGGAGTTGAAGAGTGACTTGTCGGATGTGAAATCCGATGGAGTCAGTATGAAGATTTTTGAACGGGATGCTGATGAACAGGGCTTGCTGGAAGGAAGCCAGGTTGTGAAACATAACGGAAAGTATTATTTGCTGATGATTTCCATGGATTGGAGTATCCCCGGTCGGGTACGCAGGGAAGTATGTTATCGTGCAGACAAGATAACAGGGCCTTATGAGAAGAAGGTTATCCTGGAGCATGATTTTGATGGTTATGGAGGAGTAGGTCAAGGTTGTATTATTGACTCGGAAGAAGGAGACTGGTATGGGGTTATTTTTCAAGACCGCGGAGGAATAGGCCGTGTACCTACTCTTATGCCCTGCCGTTGGGTAGACGGATGGCCGATGCTGGGAGATGAAAATGGACATGTGCCTTTGACGATGGAAAAAGAGATATATCCGACTGAAAATACCAAAGGAATACTTGGAAGTGATGATTTCAACGGAGAGAAACTTTCACTCTATTGGCAATGGAATCACAACCCGGTGGATGATAAGTGGTCGCTCACAGAACGGCCGGGATATTTACGTTTAGAAACCAGCCGGGTGGTTGATAATCTGTATCTTGCTCCGAATACAATTACGCAGCGTATGGAGGGACCGAAATGTAAGGCTACTGTCTCGCTTGATATTTCGAATATGAAGGATGGTGATGTGGCAGGTTTTAGTGCATTCAATGGACATTCCGGGCTTTTGTCTGTGGTGAAGGAGGGAGATGCAAAACGACTTGTAATGTCTACCAATGTAGTCAACTTTGATAATACTCCAAATAAAGCTATCGCAAGTGTGGATGTAGAGGAAAAGGAACAGGTAGAACTTAATCAGAATATCATTTATTTGCGTATAGAAGGTGATTTTACTCCGAAGCGGGATATTGCTACTTTCTATTACAGCCTGGACAATAAGGAATGGAAGAAGATTGGAACGGATTTCAAAATGCGTTTTGATTATACAAAACTGTTTATGGGAAGTAAGTTTGCCATCTTTAACTATGCAACAAAATCGTTGGGAGGTTATGTCGACGTTGATTACTTTGACTACGAGAGGGCTAATGATAGGGTGACTATTAATAAATAATATCTTGATATTCATGAAATATTTTTTAGTTATAACGGCATTATTGATTTGCTTCACAATAAAAGCGGAGGAAAAACAGATAGCAAGTCCGGATGGGAAAATAGTAGTAACCATCTCTGATAAGAATGGACAACCTTCCTATCGCATCAGTTATAAGGATACTCCTTTTATCAATTCTTCTTCTTTGGGACTTATTACGAATATAGGTGATTTTTCCCGGGAAATGTCTTTGGAACACGATGTTCAGTCAAATAGAATTGACGAGACCTATACATTGCCCAATATAAAGCAGAGTAATGTGCACTATGTAGCCACAGAGGGTATATACCGGTTTAGTCAGCAAGGCAAGATGATTTACGATGTTATATTTCGTGTAAGCGACCGGGATGTTGCTTTCAAATATAAAATGTATCCTCAAAAGAATACTTTATCCTGCATTGTAAAAGAGGAGGCGACAAGTTTTGTGCTTCCTGATGGGAGTACGACTTTTTTGTGTCCGCAAAGCAAACCTATGGGAGGATTTGCCCGTACTTCTCCCAGTTATGAGACACCGTATAAAGCAGATGATACCATGGGCAAAAATGGATGGGGTGAAGGTTATACTTTCCCTTGTCTGTTCCGTAATGGTGATAAGGGATGGATACTTATTTCGGAAACAGGTGTAGATAGCAAATATTGTGGAAGTCGCTTACTGGGACATGAAAATGGCTTGTATACAATCGGTTTTCCTCAGGAGGGTGAAATGAATGGAAATGGTACAACTGCACCCGGACTTGCCCTGCCGGGAGAAACGCCTTGGAGAACGATCACTTTGGGTGAAACTTTGGCTCCGATTGTTGAAACGACAGTTTCCTTTGATGTTGTAAAGCCACTGTATGAAGCATCCGGAAAATATGAATACGGCAGAGGTTCCTGGAGCTGGATTATTGGTATGGATGGAAGTACGAAGTATGAAGAGCAATTACGTTATATTGATTTCTCTGCGGCAATGGGATACCAGTCTGTATTGATAGATGCATTGTGGGATACGCAAATAGGCTATGACAAAGTTGAAAAGCTGGCTAAGTATGGTACGGAAAAAGGAGTGGGGCTTTATCTGTGGTATAATTCTAATGGATATTGGAATGATGCCCCACAATCACCGCGTGGTATCATGGACAATGCGATAGCCCGACGCAAGGAGATGAAATGGATGCAAAGCATTGGAATACGCGGTATAAAGGTTGACTTCTTTGGTGGTGATAAGCAAGTCACCATGCAGCTGTATGAAGATATTCTTGCTGATGCCAATGAATATGGATTACTGGTGATTTTCCACGGGTGTACTTTGCCTCGCGGTTGGGAACGTATGTATCCTAACTTTGCGTCGAGTGAAGCTGTATTGGCCAGTGAGAACCTGCATTTCTCTCAGGGAAGTTGTGACAATGAAGCTTTCAATGCCTGTCTGCATCCATTTATTCGTAATACGGTGGGTAGCATGGACTTTGGCGGCAGTGCACTGAATAAATATTATAATGCGGATAATGCTCCACGCGGAAGCCGGCGTATGACTTCTGATGTGTTTGCTTTAGCTACTGCAGTATTGTTCCAAAGTCCGGTACAACATTTTGCCTTGGCTCCGAACAATCTGACAGATGCTCCGGAATGGGCGATAGGCTTCATGAAAGAAGTCCCCACTACGTGGGATGAAGTACGCTTTATTGATGGCTATCCCGGTAAATATGTAGTTATGGCACGCAGGCATGGAGATAAATGGTATGTTGCAGGAGTTAATGCGCAGAAAGAGACCGTAAAGTTGAAGATTGCTTTACCGATGTTTATGCCTGGTGATCAAGTGAGGGTATTTACTGATAATGAAGAATTGCAAGGAAATGTAAAACAGATAAAGGTAAATAAGAAACAGGAGTTACAATTGGCAATTCCTTGCAATGGTGGAATATTAATTGTAGAATAATCAAACTAAAAAGCAATATGGATAAAATGAAATCTTTATTCCTTTCATCGCTATTGGTGGTGGTGAGTACTTCGGGATTAGCACAAAATCCAATCATTCAGACAAATTATACGGCTGATCCGGCCCCAATGGTATATAATGATAAAGTATATCTTTATACTACCCATGATGAGGATAATTCTACCTGGTTTACGATGAACGACTGGCGCTTGTATACGACCAGTGATATGGTGAACTGGACGGATCATGGCGCTGTGTTATCATATACTGATTTTAGTTGGGCAAAAGGGGATGCATGGGCTCCACAATGCATTGAGAGAGATGGTAAGTTTTATATGTACGTACCCATGATTTCGAATATAAACAACAGAGGTGCAATCGGTGTGGCGGTAGCTGACAGTCCTTACGGGCCCTTTTATGATCCGCTTGGGAAACCACTGGTCCAGAGTGAATGGGGAGACATTGATCCGACTGTTTTTATTGATGATGACGGACAGGCTTATTTGTATTGGGGAAACCCCAACCTGTATTATGTGAAGTTGAATGAAGATATGATTTCTTATAGTGGAGATATTGTACGTGTACCTTTGGTGGCGGAATCGTTTGGTAAACGCGAAGGCGATGCCCAAAGAGCCACTCTGTATGAAGAAGGTCCCTGGCTTTATAAGCGGGATAAGAAGTATTATTTATTTTGGCCGGGAGGTCCGCTGCCCGAGCATATCGGATACTCAACCAGCGATACTCCTACAGGTCCGTGGAAATACGGTGGAGTAGTGATGCCTGCCGGTGGCGGAGCGTTTACCATTCACCCGGGAGTTATTGATTTCAAGGGTAAAACTTACTTTTTCTATCATAACGGACAGTTGCCCGGAGGTGGTGGATTCAACCGTTCGGTATGTGTGGAAGAGCTTAAATTCAACAAAGACGGATCTATTCCTCAACTGAAGATGACTGAGGGTATTACAAAAGGGATTACGACACTGAATCCGTATGTAAAAACGGAAGCGGAGACTATTGCTTTTTCTGAAGGGTTCAAGTCTTTCAAAAATGATCAGGTGGGTGTTTTTGTTACGGCAATGAAGAATGGCAGTTATACTTGTGTTCGCGGTGTAGATTTCAAGGCAACCGGTGCAACGAAGTTCAGTGCCAGAATAGGAACTACACATAACGATCCCGTAAATCTGGAAATCCGTCTGGATGGTGTTGATGGGCAACTGATAGGGACAATGAAGGTACCGCGTACAGGAGGAAGTGATCGTTGGGACTTACGGACTATTGACATTACAAAAGTGACAGGAGTACATGATTTGTATTTTGTAGTAAAGGGGCGGCCTGCTACCAATCTTATGTATTTTGATTATTGGATGTTTTCTAAATAACTTGTACTAAATACTATGAGGAATAAAAGGAAGTATATCAGAACAACAGGAATCATCCTGTTGTTCTGTGTTGCTTTGTTGAATACGGCATGTGTTTCAAAGCAAAAAGAGAAAGTCGTTCTTGAACTGAAACAGGGATTACTTTCGCTGATACCATTAAATCAGAATGCTGTCCGGGTACAGTTTTCCCAACCGGGTTCGGCGCCTATGGAAGAGCTTATCTATACAGAAAAACTTCCTGCTCCTGAATATGAAGTTACAGAAGATAAGCAATCGCTGGTTTTATCTCTGGATGGAATTTCAGTGGAATTCGACAAAGGTACGGAAGTCTTGACTTTTAAAGATGCGAATAAGCGTATCATTCTTCAAGAGAAAGTTGGCGGACGTTTTATGAAGGTTTCTTCTGTACAGAATGAACCTACCTATCAGGTGGAACAGCGTTTTGTTTCTCCGAAAGATGAATACATATATGGTACAGGGCAGTTTCAGGATGGTTATCTAAATATCCGGGGGTTGACACGGCGCTTGACGCAGGTGAATACACAGATTTCTATTCCTTTTATTCTTTCAAGTAAAGGCTATGGGTTGCTGTGGAACAACTATGGATTGACGGATTTCAATCCGGCAGATCAATTTGTGGAGTTGACTCCCGCCAATGCAAGTGGAGAGGCTGTTACGGTAAATACCACCGGTACGAGTGGAAATGTAAGGGAAACCAGACAAACCTATTCGTTTACAGCTTCGGTGGATGTACCTCGCTCCGGTAGTTATTCTTTGTTGCTGGATGTGGGACAGCGAATGGCACGGAAATATTATCTGGTTATTGACGGACAAAAGATTGTGGATGTCAATAATTTATGGTTACCTCCCACTACTTCTGCCATTGTGGAGCTGACAGCCGGTAAGCACGATATAGAAGTACAAGGTGAACGTAATGATAAGCCTGTGTTATATTGGCGTCCTGTTTCAGAAGAGACTGTATTCCGTTCTCCGGTTGCCCAAATGTTAGATTATACGGTTTTCGCTGGTAACGGAGATGAAGTGATCGCCAGCTATCGGGAACTGACCGGACCTGCCCCCATGATGCCTTTGTGGAGTCTGGGATATATACATTGTCGGGAGCGTTATAATACTCAAGCAGAATTGCTGGAGAATGCTCGTGAATTCAGGGAACGGAAATTGCCTATCGATATGATTGTACAGGACTGGCAATATTGGGGAAAATATGGCTGGAATGCCATGAAGTTTGATGAAGACAGATATCCTGATCCGGGAAGTATGATGAAGGAACTTCATGAGATGGATGTGCGTCTGATGATCTCTGTATGGTCTAAAATCGATGCTCAGTCCGAAGTGGGAAAACAAGCCAAGGAAAAGGGATATTACATACCGGGCAGTGACTGGATTGACTTTTTCAATCCGGACGCGGCGGCTTTCTATTGGCAGAATTTCCGTACCGGATTATTGAAATATGGTATTGATGCTTGGTGGCAGGATGCTACTGAACCGGAGAATGATGATTTGCAGAACCGTCGCATTAATCGTGAACAAACTCCGGGAGAGGTGTATCGGAATGTATATCCGATGTATGTCAGCAAGACAATCTATGAAGGTTTACGTCAGGATGATCCTGACAGGCGAGCTATGATTTTTACTCGCAGTGGATTTTCAGGAATGCAACGTTATGCGGCCGCCACATGGTCGGGAGACGTAGGACATGACTGGGAAACCTTACGTCGGCAAATCGTGGGGGGATTGGGGCAGATGGCGACAGGGCTGCCTTGGTGGACTTATGATGCAGGTGGGTTCTTCCGTCCGGGCGACCAGTATACAAATACCGGATACCATGAACAGTTGATCCGCTGGATACAGGCAGGAACATTTTTCCCACTGATGCGTGTGCATGGTTATATGAGTAATACCGAGCCGTGGCGATATGGAGAAAAGGTGGAACATATCATTGCCCGATATCTGGATTTACGTTATAGGCTTCTTCCTTATATCTATTCACAAAATGCTGCGGTTTCATTCAATGGTTCTACTTTGATGCGTCCGTTGGTGATGGATTTCCCTGAAGACCGTTTTGCACTGGAACAAAACTATCAGTTCATGTTCGGACCTTCTATGCTGGTGGCTCCGGTGGTAGAAAGTGGTGTTAACCGGATGAAGGTTTATCTTCCGGAATGTTCGGCCGGCTGGGTAGATTTCTGGAATGGCACACCTCATAAGGGAGGTATATTCACAGATGTAAATGTGGATCTTATGAAGACTCCTTTATTTGTGAAAGCGGGTTCTATATTGCCGTTGGGACCTCAGAAGCAATATGCATCGGAGGAGACGGAACAACCGTGGGAAATCCGTATTTATCCGGGAGCTGATGGTTCTTATTCTGTTTATGAAGACGAAGGAATCAATTACAATTATGAGAAAGGTCAGTTCTGCACGTTTGATCTGAAGTGGAATGATTCGGATAAGACCCTTACTATCAGTGACAGAAAAGGTTCGTTTGCAGGAATGAAGGAAAGAATGGACTTCAATATTGTAATTGTAACGCCGGAGTCAGGCACTGGAATTTATCAGTCAAAAGTGAATAAGAGCATTGTCTATGAGGGAAAATCAATGGTGATATCACTGTAGTGTTTCTTGAGGCAATGATTTGGAAATATCTTAAAATATGAAGAATAATATGAAGTCGTTTTTGGCCCTCGTAGGGTTTGTAATAGCGTCCATTACTACAGGATGTGGTCAATCCCATACTGTGTGGCTTGATGATTTGGATCTGACAGCTATGACTCAAGGTAATGGAGTAGCTATGAAAAATAAATCGGTTGATGGTAAAACCTTGACAATCGGAGGACAAACGTTTGAACGTGGAGTAGGTACTCATTCAGTCAGTGAGATAGCAATTCAATTGGATGGCAAAGCCGTATCATTTACGGCTCAGGTAGGGCTGGATGATGAGATCATCGAGCATAAAACGTCTGCCGAATTTATTGTAATAGGAGATGGTGCCAGGCTTTGGTCCAGTGGGATTGTAAAGGCAGGAGATGCGCCTAAATTATGTTCGGTTTCATTGGATGGAGTCAAAAGGCTTGAGCTGATAGTTGCTGATGGTGGTGACGGGCCTTACTATGACCATGCCGACTGGGCGGATGCAAAGATAATATCAAAAGGAAAGAAGAGTTTTCCTACACTTAAATTTATTGCTACGGAACCTTATATACTGACTCCACCCGCTCCCGCGACGCCGAGAATTAATGGGGCCTCTGTGTTTGGAGTGCGTCCCGGTTCGCCATTCCAATATCAGATAGCGGCTACAGGAGATCGTCCGATGAGATTTGCAGCGGAGGGATTACCGGCAGGATTGGAGATTCACCCGGAAACGGGTCTGATTACGGGTAAGCTAACCAAGGCTGGTACATTTGAAGTGGTTTTACAGGCGAAAAATGTGAAAGGAACGGCAGAAAGAAAACTTCGTATTGAGTGTGGTGACAGAATTGCTCTTACTCCGCCGATGGGATGGAACAGTTGGAACTGCTTCGGACACGAAGTCTCGGCTGAGAAAGTAAAACAAGCGGCAAGAGCTATGGTTGAAAGTGGTTTAGTGAATTATGGCTGGACTTATATCAATATAGATGATTCATGGCAACATCACAGAGATCCCAACGACCGGACCAGAGGTGGACGGTTGCGTGACGATCAGGGTAATATTATACCTAATGCCCAATTCCCTGATATGAAAGGGTTAACGGACTACATACATTCACTTGGACTGAAAGTGGGTATTTATTCTTCACCCGGTCCGTGGACTTGCGGAGGTTGCGTAGGCAGTTATGGTTATGAAAAGCAAGATGCCGATATGTATGGCGAATGGGGGCTTGATTATTTGAAATATGACTGGTGCAGTTACGGGGGAGTACTTGACCGTGATTTGGATAAGGATCCTTACAGCGTGTCTTCCTTGGCGTTTCAAGGGGGAGGGGATTCAATTGCCGGTAGAAAGCCATTTAAGATTATGGGCGATTATTTGCGTCAGCAGCCCAGGGACATTGTTTATAACCTGTGTCAGTATGGTATGGGAGATGTCTGGAAATGGGGAGATGCCGTTGGCGGCCAGTGCTGGCGCACGACTAACGATATCACCGATACTTGGGAAAGTGTAAAAGGCATCGCTCTTTCTCAGGACCGTGCAGCTGCATGGGCGAAACCCGGTAACTGGAATGATCCGGACATGCTGGTTCTAGGTATTGTAGGTTGGGGAAATCCTCACCAAACCAAGCTTAAACCTGATGAGCAGTATCTCCATTTCAGTCTTTGGAGTTTATTCTCTGCACCGCTTCTGATAGGTTGTGACTTGGAGAAAATGGATGATTTTACCCTGAGTCTGCTGACTAACAATGAGGTAATAGCTGTTAATCAGGATCCTTTGGGTAAACAGGCCACATGTGTATATTCAATAGGGGAATTACGTATTTATGTGAAAGAACTAGAAGATGGCAGTAAGGCGGTTGGTTTCTGTAATTTCGACCGGGAAAAGGCTGATATCTCTTTCCGTGATTTTGGTAAACTGAATATTACGGGTAAACAAACTGTGCGTGATCTCTGGAGACAAAAGGATATAAGAACCTTGGATACAGGACGGAAGCCATTGTCACTCAATGTTCCGGCACATGGTGTACTTCTTTATAAATTTACACCGGTTCAATGAAATGTAAAAAAATAGAATTACTTACTTAATTGTTTTTATCATGAGAAACACTCTTTTTATTGTTAGTTTATATCTGATCTTATCCGCTTGCGGCGAGAAAAGTAATGAAGTGAAATTTACTTCGGAGGGTAATCCGGTAGTTATGGATAAGTTTACATCCGATCCGGCGCCCATGGTACATAATGGGAGGCTTTACCTCTATGTGGGTCACGATGAGGCTGAAGAAGGACAGGACTTTAACATAACCGAATGGCTGTGTTATTCAACAAAAGATATGAAAACATGGACTGATCATGGAAGTGTGCTGAAGCCTACGGATTTCTCATGGGGAGTTGGCGAAGCATGGGCTTCCCAGGTTGTAGAGAAAGACGGGAAATTCTATTATTATACAACGGTACAGGCGGGTGCGCCATATAATAGTAAGGTGGTAGGAGTTGCAGTGTCGGATAGTCCGACAGGCCCTTTCATCGATGCTCGGGGTACACCGCTTATTACAGATGATATGACTCCTAACGGTCCTCGTGGATGGTGGAACGATATCGATCCGACCGTTTTTGTGGATGATGACGGCACACCATGGATGAGCTGGGGTAACGGTACCTGCTTCTTAGTGAAACTTAAACCCAATATGACAGAACTGGACGGAAACATAGAGATTCTTAAAATGCCGAAATTTGTGGAAGGGCCATGGATTCATAAGCGTGAAAATCTTTACTATCTGACGTATGCATCGATGGGTAAGGGGCGTGAAACCATTAGTTATGCCACGGCACCAAGTATGGAAGGTCCATGGACCTATCATGGAGTCTTGACAGGAATGGCAGAAAATAGCTTTACCATACATCCGGGAATCATTGAATTCAAGGGACAAAGCTATCTGTTCTATCATAATGCAATACTTACCATAGATGGAAAATCGGGTGCCACAGGGCGCCGAAGCGTGTGCGTTGACTATCTTTATTATCTACCCGACGGACGTATGGCGTATGTTGAGCAGACCAAAGAAGGTATTACTGTGAAGCCGAAGACTGCCGCCGAAGTAGCTGAGATTGTAAATCCATACACTGACGAAAAAGAAGTTGTGGTAGAAAAAGAAGTAATAGCGGATTGAATGTAAATTGAGCAAGTAATATTATATATCATGAACAAGAGAATAACTTTATTTCTCATTACCCTTTTAACGGTTTGTGGGGTACAATCGCAGAACAATAATCAAAATCGGAACGCTGATTTCCATAAATGGGCAGAAACACCACCTATGGGTTGGAATAGTTGGGATTGCTTTGGGGCTAATGTTACTGAGGCGGAAGTGAAAGCCAATGCCGATTATATGGCGGAGCACCTGAAAGACTACGGCTGGGAGTATATTGTTGTGGATATCCGCTGGTTTGTGGAAAACCAGACTACCGGTTACTATAACTTCAAAGATCCTAAATATGTGCTCGATGAATACGGCCGCTATATGCCTGCCGTGAACCGTTTTCCATCAGCTGGCAACGGAAATGGATTTAAGCCTCTTGCTGACTATGTCCACAGTAAGGGATTGAAGTTTGGTATCCATCTGATGCGCGGTGTACCCACACTTGCCGTAGAGAAGAAATTGCCGGTGAAAGATGCCGGTGGAGTAACGGCTGCTGATATTTATTCTACCGACTGGAAATGCCCCTGGTTGGGAGATAACTACACGATTGTAGCCGACAAACCGGGAGCGCAGGAATATTATAATTCAATCTTCGATCTGTATGCTTCATGGGGAGTGGATTTTGTTAAGATTGATGATCTTTCCCGCCCTTATCATCAGGCGGAAATAGAGATGATACGTAAGGCGATTGACCGTACCGGACGGCCGATTGTATTGAGCATGTCACCGGGAGAAACCGATGTGAATAAGGCGGATCACGCTGTAGGGCATGCTAATATGTGGCGTACGGTAGATGATTTCTGGGACAATTGGCCGCATCTTTACCATCAGTTTGAAGTATGTCCCAAATGGGCGCCTTATATAGGTCGTGGCGCATGGCCCGATGCCGATATGTTGCCGTTGGGGCATATTGATCTTCGAGGTAACGCCCGTATGAGTAAGTTTACGCGGGATGAACAATATATGGTTATGACGTTGTTTGCTATGTTCAAGTCGCCGCTGATGTTCGGTGGGCACTTACCTGATAATGATAAATTCACCAATTCGCTGATAACGAATGAAGAAGTGCTCTATGTACATAGGAACTCTGTAAACAACAAGCAATGGTATAATAAAGATGGCGTTATAGCCTGGACAGCTGATGATCCCAGAAATGGAGATAAATATCTGGCACTGTTCTATGTAGATCAGAAAGAACCCCGAGAGTCACATCCTGCCAATCGGAAAGTGACTGTAGATCTGAAAGAATTAGGATTTGGCGGAGCTGCCAAAGTACGTGATATCTGGAGGAATCAGGATCTTGGCAATTTCTCAGGAACGGAGTTCTCACCTGTCATCAATTATCACGGCGCAGGGTTGTACAGGATCTCGAAAAAGTTGAAAGTACAGACTAACAATCCGATTATTCAGACTAAATATACAGCCGATCCGGCACCAATGGTGCACAATGATACTGTATTCCTTTATTCAAGTCACGACGATGACAATGCGAAAGGCTTTGTTATGCGCGAATGGTTGCTTTATACTTCGACTGATATGGTGAATTGGACAGATCACGGAGTGGTTGCCTCGCTGAAAGACTTCAAATGGGTTCCTTATGACAATGGTGCCTGGGCACCGCAGTGTATTGAACGCAACGGGAAATTCTATATGTATTGTCCGATGCCCGGTGGGATAGGCATCGGTGTGCTGGTTGCCGATAGTCCTTATGGGCCGTTTATAGATCCCATTGGAAAGCCATTAGTGAAAAACAGTTATGCTGATATAGATCCTACGGTGCTGATTGATGATGATGGGCAGGCTTATATGTATTGGGGAAATCCGGATTTATATTATGTGAAGTTGAATGAAGATATGATTTCCTGTGATGGTGAAGTAGTGCATGAGCAGATGACACATGAGGCTTTTGGCGAACGGAAGGGGAATCAGAAACGCCCCACTTTGTATGAAGAAGGGCCGTGGGCTTACAAGAGAAAGAATAAGTATTACATGGCGTTCGCGTCCACCTGCTGTCCCGAAGGCATGGGATATTCGATGAGTGACTCTCCAACTGGTCCCTGGGTATATAAAGGTATGATTATGGAAGGTGACAGAAGATCAAATGGCAATCATCCGGGTATTATTGACTATAAAGGGAATACGTATGTCTTTGGCTTCAATTATGATATCCATTTTTCCAAGATTTCCCAGCACTATGAGCGACGCTCTATTTGTGTGGAGAAACTGACCTTTAATCCGGATGGCACAATTCAGCAACTGCCGTTCTGGACGGCAAAAGGCGTAGATCCGGTGGGCAAGCTCGATCCTTACCGTCGCGTTGAAGCCGAGACAATAGCTTGGAGTGAGGGCTTGAAGACAGAAAAGAGCGAGGCAGGTATGTATGTTACGGCTATTCACGACGGGGATTATATTCGTGTGCGCAATGTCGATTTCAAGAAAGGGGCGAAGTCATTTGAAGCAGTTGCTGCATCGTCTTCTTCCGGTGGGCAAATAGAAATTCGTTTGGATGACAAAGAAGGTACGCTGATCGGCACCTGCGTTATTGGCAATACAGGTGGTCCGGAAAGTTGGAAGACTTTCCAGGCTCAGGTTGATAAAGTAAAAGGCGTGCACGATGTTTACTTCATCTTTAGAGGCGGCGAAGATGAGCTATTTAACTTCGACTGTTGGAAGTTTATCAGATAGCGGACAGTTAAGGCTTTAGTTCATTATTGCTTGAATAGATTGTATCGGAAATAGATGTTATCTATGTCTGTATAGATAAATCCGATGAATAAAAAGTGTGTAAATATCAAACAAAATCCTTACTTTTGTGTTGTTAATAAGAATGACTAACGACAATTGATACGTAATTTACTAACTAAATAAGAAAAAGAACTATGGCTAAAAGTGTTAAGGGAACTCAAACAGAAAAGAATCTGTTGACCTCATTTGCAGGAGAATCACAAGCAAGAATGCGTTACACTTATTTTGCAAGTGTAGCTAAGAAGGAAGGTTACGAACAAATTGCTGCTATCTTTACTGAAACGGCTGATCAGGAAAAAGAACACGCTAAACGTATGTTCAAGTATCTGGAAGGTGGTATGGTAGAAATTACAGCAAGCTATCCTGCCGGTGTTATCAGCACTACACTGGATAACCTGAAAGAAGCTGCTGCCGGTGAGCACGAAGAATGGTCTTTGGACTATCCCCACTTTGCTGACGTAGCGGAAAAAGAAGGTTTCTATGAAATCGCTGCTATGTACCGCAACATTTCAATTGCCGAGAAGGGTCATGAAGAAAGATACCTGGCTTTCGTAAACAATATCGAGAATGCTACAGTATTCGCTAAAGAAGGTGAAGTAGTATGGCAATGCCGTAATTGCGGTTTCATCTTCACAGGTAAAGAAGCTCCTGAAGTTTGCCCGGCATGTTTGCATCCGCAGGCTTATTTCGAAGTGAAAAAAGAAAACTATTAAGAAATTCTTATTTCTATGATAAAGAACGCCCGGGTGTTTCGCTTGAAGAAACATCCGGGCGTTCGGCATTAATAAAGGAGATAACTCCTTAACCCGTTGGCGGAATTACTTTCTTTCTGGCGGGTTATGAATTAATTCACCACAGAGTAACACAGAGTTTCACAGAGTTTAATCAATTTGAAATCAAAAGAATATAACTCCGTGAAACTCTGTGTTACTCTGTGGTGAAAACTCATTACTATGCCGGGATGAATTAATTCCGCCAACGGGGGTGTCCTTATCCTATTTTTTTGCGTGCGGATAATCAATCGTATAGTGTAATCCCCGGCTTTCCTTGCGTTCTATAGCCTGGCGGGTAATCAGATATCCGACATTGACCATGTTGCGCAGTTCGCAAATTGCCCTGGATGCCTTGCTACGTTTAAAGAGGTCTTCCGTTTCCTCATATATCATATCCAAACGTACCCAGGCACGTTTCAGACGCAAGTCGCTTCGTACGATACCTACATAGGCTCCCATAATTTGGTTCACTTCTTTCATGCTCTGAGTAATAAGCACCATCTCTTCGTTGGTCACAGTTCCTTCGGCATTCCATTCCGGTATTTCGTGGTTGAACTCATAGCGGTCGAGTACGCTTAGCGCATGTTTGGCGGCAGCATCGGCATAGACAACCGCTTCAATCAAAGAGTTGGAAGCTAGACGGTTGCCTCCGTGAAGACCTGTGCAAGAACATTCTCCTACAGCATACAGGCGATTGATGGAAGATTCTCCGTTTAGGTTTACCTTGATGCCACCACAGAGGTAGTGTGCGGCAGGAGCTACCGGGATATAGTCTTTGGTGATATCGATACCTAAGCTGAGGCACTTTTCGTAGATATTCGGGAAATGCTTCTTGGTTTCTTCCGGATCTTTGTGCGTGACGTCCAGATATACATGGTCGTCACCGCGTTGCTTCATTTCGCTGTCGATGGCACGTGCCACGATATCACGCGGAGCAAGAGAAAGACGCGGATCATATTTCTGCATAAACTCTTCACCACCCATATTGCGTAATACGGCACCATATCCGCGCATCGCTTCCGTAATAAGGAAACAGGGACGGTCGCCCGGATGATAAAGCGCTGTGGGGTGGAACTGGATGAACTCCATATCCTGTACGAAACCTTTGGCACGGTAGACCATGGCAATACCGTCTCCGGTAGCAACCAGCGGATTGGTGGTGTTGCGGTAAACAGCACCTACACCTCCCGTAGCCATCAGCGTCACTTTGGAAAGGAAAGTATCCACTTCGCCCGTGTCTTCATTCAGCACATACGCTCCGTAGCACTTGATGCCCGGGGTATGGCGGGTTACGATGATACCCATATGATGCTGCGTGATGATTTCTACGGCAAAATGGCGGTTGAATATTTCGATATTGGGGTGCGTCTTTACGGCTCTGATAAGGCTTTCCTGTATTTCGGCACCTGTATTGTCTTTGTGGTGCAGAATGCGGAATTCGGAGTGACCGCCTTCTTTATGGAGGTCGAAGTCTCCCTTATCGTTCTTGTCGAAGTCCACTCCCCAGTCTATCAGTTCTTTGATTTGTCCGGGGGCCTCGCGCACCACTTTCTCCACGGCGGCGCGGTCACTGATCCAGTCGCCTGCAATCATGGTGTCTTCAATGTGCTTGTCGAAGTTATCTACCAGTGTATTGGTTACTGAGGCAATTCCCCCTTGGGCGAAGAAGGTATTGGCTTCTTCCAGTTCCGTTTTGCAGATGAGTGCTACCTTACCTTTATGAGCCACTTTCAGAGCGAAACTCATGCCGGCTATACCGGAACCAATTACTAAAAAGTCGAACTCTTTAATCATATTTCGTATGTTTAAGTACTGCAAAGCTACAAAATAACTGGGTTGCTTGTACTTTTCCTGTATATTAATTCACGATTTTATGATAAGTACTGCTTTATAACCTCATCCAGCGACTCCTCTTTTGTAAGCTTTATTTTCTTACGCATACGCGAACGGATCATGTTGACGCTACTCCGGTTGATGCCCATTATCAAGGCTATTTCGTCCGTACTTTGATTCATGCAGATGAGCATGGCCAGTAGTTCCTCGTTGCGGGTGAGTTGCGGATATTTCTCCCGCAACTTAGGCAAGTAAAGCGGATATATGGCGGCAAATGATTTTCTGAAGGTGTTTTCGTCTTCTTTACTGAGCAGACTTTGTCCGGTCAGTTGGCTGACGGTGTTCAGGTTGTTGGCGGCCATTGCCTGCTCTATCTGTCCGGTCAATAGTTCGTTGTGCCGATTCAGTTCTTGCTGACGGGCCATTAACTTTTGTATTTCCTGTTTACGCTTTTCCAATAACAGGCGATTCGCCTTCCTCTTAGTGATAAAATAGGCAATGGAAATGATAAGTAACAACAACAGTGCAATGGAGATGTATATATTGAAGAACAACTGATGTTGTTGCAGCTCTACTTGTGCGGAAAGCAACTTGTTCTCCTTCTCTTTACGCTCGGCATCAAACCGGATATTGGCGGCGGCAACGGCACGTATCTTTTCATCCAGATTCAGGGAGTCAGCGAAGAGCTGGTCTCGGTCGTAGCAACGGAAGAAGGCATCGTCCATTCTCATCCTCCGGTAGTAGTCCATCAGTATCCGGTTGGCATTCTTCTCTTTTCCGATCATGTCCATCTGGGCAAATC
Organism: Bacteroides sp. 14(A); assembly: GCF_000526555.1. Classification (NCBI taxonomy): domain Bacteria; kingdom Pseudomonadati; phylum Bacteroidota; class Bacteroidia; order Bacteroidales; family Bacteroidaceae; genus Bacteroides; species Bacteroides sp. 14(A). The sequence goes on from NZ_JAGH01000002.1 coordinate 858,372, forward strand.
CACGGGCTGCCTTTTCTATAAGAGGTATTCCTTGTGAGGCCTTACCTGTCTCCAGCAGAGCACGTCCTAAATGAAGGTTCAGGTCATACCTGGCCCATTGAGGCATGCGGGTACTGTCCGGACAAATGCTTACTGCAAGCTGTAATGCCTTTTGTACAGAGTCCGGATAGTCCAGATAGCTATCTACTGTGAGGACTTTGTTGACAAACACACCTTTAAAGCTTTCCTGTTCGGCTGAAGTTTTCCCGGCCCGGTCCAGATAGTAGAATACGGAATCTTTATCCTGGATTCTGCGGAATATTTCTGCACGATAGCGATAGAGATCGCCCAGTCCGAAGCTGTCCTTCAAGAGTGAATAGTATTGGGCTTTGGAATTCAGCTCTAAGGCACGGTCGTACATGCCCAGTTCGGCATAGAGGTTGGCCTGTTCGCCATAGGCTATCACTATATTAGGAGGGGCTATGCTATCATTATAGCTGTTGATAGCTTCCTGATTAGTGGCTACCGCTTTTTCGTATTCACCGATCAGGCGGTAATAGATGCCCAGTCGGGATATGATGCGGAGCATATTGTGGAATTTCCCTCCCTGATGGTAACATTCCATCGCTTTCTCCAGGAGTCGGATAGCTTGGGGAATATCGTTACCAGAATAGATATAAACTCCGCTGACAATTTCGGCTTGCGGAATGTAACGGTCGGCATCATCGTATTCGGGTAATTGCAAGTATTCGTCTGCCAGCCGGATGGCTGCCTCGTTGTCTCCGCACATCTGGTGCAAGCCTGCCCGCGCGGATAACAGTTCGTGTTTGCAATGTTGTTGCAGAAAGGGAGCATTGTTGAGGCTATCCAGATATTCTATACCGGGACGAAATTGCTTGCTGCCCAGATAACTGAAATAGAAGAAGTTGACCATCTGCCGGGCATATTTGACCATTGTATCTTTAGGCTCGGTATGATCTGCTACGGCCAGCAATTCGGATATCTTTTGTTTGCCTTCGTCAATGGCTGCCTGATGCTTTCTCTCTTTCAGTAATGTGTTCAGCTGTTGGATAGTCTGCTGCCATTGCTGTGTGTCCTGATTGCCTGAAGAATGTGGGGGGACGGTACAGGCTCCGGCTGACAGCATGAGGAGTAACATAAATGTTTTTATCTTCATAAGTTGGAGGTTTATTTGGTTTGCCGGACAAAGATACAATTCCATTTTAAAAAAGAAATAAGTGCTACCTCTATTTTTTTATGTTTTATTGAGCTTGATAATGAGAGAGATACATTTTTGTATATTGGATTGTACATTGGTTATTTATGGTTTAATCTTATAGTTTCTGCAAATTTGCAATCTATAGAAGACTAACCAAATAATAAATTAAGGTGGAAAAGATGTCACGATTGTGTATGAAAGAAATCAGTAGGGCTTTGATAGAGATGATTTCCGATGAATCGCCCTATGCTTCGAAGGATATGCTTTGCGGAGCGCGTGGAGCCGTTTTCCGCGAGATATTTATTTTTCATTATCCAGACTTTATAGAGAAGGTGCAGAAGTTGGTTCCCGGTGCTACGAAAGATGAGGAATTGCTCTGTATGCTGATTGCCGTTGGGCAGTCGGTAGATGAGATTGAGCAACTGTTTTGTTTGCCGGCAGAGCAGGTGTATATGTTCCGTAAGTCGGTATGCTGGAAGATGAGATTGGAGGAAGAAAAGCTGTTGGGTGATAAATTGCGGGAGATATTGGAAGGATAACTCCTGCTGTTCCGCAAAAATACCTATCTTAGCGGCAAAAACAGAACAAAATGAATCGTATCTTCCATGCCCGCATTGCTATAGGGCAATATTTGTTTTTAGTGCTGACAACGATTATCGTTATTTATGCCATGTGGATGCAGCATGCTGTCATGGCCGTCCTTTTCATGCTCCTGCTCGTCATCGCCATCGAGCGACTCATTCATACTACGTATACGCTGACCACAGACGACAGGCTCCTCCTTTTTTACGGACGCTTTTCCCGTTCGGAGGAAATATCCCTGAAAGACATTATCTCTGTGGAGCGGGCCTCGTCCATGAAAATAGGACGTTTCGCCGTGATGCGCTATGTGCTGGTGAAGTATGGAACGAGGGGGAAATGTGCCGTGCTGCTTCCGGTGAAGGAAGATATGTTCATAAAAACCCTTACGAATCGTTTAAATGAAGTGAAGAAATACTAATTCTCTATTCCCCTGTTGCAGCCTTCCCGAGAGTCGTCCGTCTAATTTCTAAAAATAAGAGAAATGATGATGAATTTGACTTGTGCTATTTTGCATGCCGACAGACAGGTGAGTGAACAACTAGAAGCGTTCATAGCCAAGACACCCTTTCTTGCTTTGTGTGGAAAGTACAGTAATCCTATTGAGGCTTTGAGGGGTTATTATGATAATAAGGTACACCTTTACTTTGTAGGAATCGGGCAGGAAGAAACGGAGGGCATCAACGGGATGGAATTCAGTAAACTACTCTCTCCGTCCACCCGTGTCATATTTATTGCGGATACTCCCCGGTATGCCGCCGAGTGCTTTCGGCTGGACGCATTGGACTATCTGATATCCGAAGTCAGTTTTCCGGTTTTTTTCGAAGCGGTGAATAAGGCTTCGCGTTGGTTCAGCCTGAAAGGTGAAACGGGAATGCCGCTTACCGTTCTTCCCGAAAAGTCTCAGACGGAAACTTGCCAACCGGAAACGCTCAAGGTGATTTATGTGAAGTCCGACAATCGGATTTTCCGCTTGGATATATCCCGGATATCCTATATCGAAGGATTGGGTGATTATGTGAAGATTTATAGCAAGGACGAGCCAAAGCCTGTGCTGAGCTTGTGCACGATGAAGTATATGGAAGAGAAACTGCCTTCCGATGAGTTCATACGCGTCCACCGTTCGTTTATTATACGCAAAGACTGCATACGCATCATAGAAAGCAGCAAGATTGCTTTGGACAAGAGAAGTATTCCTATCGGAGAGGTTTACCGGAAGAAGCTGAAGAATTATATTGCTGATTATTCTGTTCTTTAACCTGTTGCGATGCTTGTTTCCGGAATTAGCTCACATCGGTACAGAGGTGGGGTATCTTCTCACTACGACTGAGGGTACTTCCCATTACGACTGAAGGTACTTCCCACTACGACTGAAGGTACTTCCCACTACGACTGAACAGGTGTTTCACTACGACTGAACTCAGTGGAACACCAAGTGTTTTATCACACAGGAAGTTATGCTTCTTGCATTACCCTTATTTCAGCTTTGCCCGTGATATTCTTTCTCCGAACGTAAGATTCAGATTTACGCTAAAACGACTTTCCTGCATTAGGCTACTACGTGAATTTATTTGTTTCCGCCAGGTGGCGCCCAATGAAAGATAAGAATAACGAATGGGAAAACTCGCCCCGGCACTGATCTCCAGATACTTCATTTTTCCACCTCTCAGATTTATATAAGAATTGCTGAAACCTACCCCTCCCATTAGTTCAGTGGACCGGGGATAGCGTGGGTTTGTGGTATAAATTCCCCCGATATTCATCTTGTGCTGATTCTCATATTTCATGGAAGTGTAGGAGGAAGTGTTACGGCTCCAGTCCAGATAATTGTAGTCGGCGGTAACCACCCAACGTTCGGTAGTCATGGACACTCCGCTACCGATGTGCATGGGCAGGTATTGCGTCCGGCTATGGTAACTCTTGTCAAGGTTGTCGCTGGTAGAGGAATTACTATAAGTCAGATTATTGTCGTGGCTGATTTGAAGGGAGGGAGCAAATACTAACCCGGCCGCCCACTTCTGCCTTCCGGTAGTATTGAATTCATAATGTACTCCGAAGTCGGCGTAAAAGGCACGTTTGGAAGATTCATATTCCACAATGGCACTCTCCTGTGTTTCACTTTGAGTAACTGTTCCCAGTATGATGCCCAGATTCACACCTACCGACAGATTTTTGGTCAGTGCAAAGGCATTGGTAAGATAACAGCGGTATAAGCCTCCCGATCCTTCAAATAACGAATAAGTATAGCTTCCGGGCATTCCTTCCACCTCTTCTTCGGTCTGGATGACGTATCCTACACTGCTGTAAGGCGATGCACCCACCATGGCATACCAGCGCGGCAACACACGGAAGCCTATGCTGAAGCGGTTGGGATTGCCCATAAAGCTGGAACTGTGATCGTTCTGGAAGGAATAGCGGGCATACGAAGCCGATGCACCGACATCAAATATAAAGCAGGTGCTGTCCATTCGGGTGATGGCTGCCGGGTTCAGAGTGTTCTGGAAGCCGGGCTTGTTCAGGGCTATGCCGATATTGCCCATTCCGGCATAGCGTCCGCCGTCGCTGGTACTTAATTCACCTATTCCATACATGGAAGTGGGCAGGTTTGTGGTGTTTTGGGCTACGATAGAAAGGCTTGTTGCACATAAACTGCACAGCATAAGGGGAATTCGGTGGTGATGTTTCATTTTTCGTTGTATATTTTAAATCTGATATCTAATTTGCATTGTCTCTCCTGGTCGGGGTCGTTGGCAAAGATTATCTGATTGAAGGTCGTTATCATTTCATTGTCCGGCAGACTCAGCAGTAGTTTCTGTCGTTTGATGCCCCATGTGCCGAAGTTGTTGCGGATGAATTCGGTCACGTTAAAAGAGTAGTAGGTATCCCGCCCGAACATCTCGTCTACACTCAGATTGCCAGTCTGTACCGTTACGCCGTCGCTGCCATATACATAGTCTTCCAACACATTGTTTTCGTCCGTGATGTAGAGGCGGATATCTTCCGGTAGCTGGTTCAGCTTGTTATAGCTTCCGGCCTGCGGATAAAGGTAGAGGGTGGCGCTTTCTATGGAGACGATTTCTCCCGCATCCTGTAAATTGTTCAGATAGGGGAACTCTATCTGGTTGTAGAGCCCGGTTAATCCCTGCATATACGCATGCTTGTCCAGATCGTAGGAGTGGATAAGGTTTTCTATTCCGCTTTCCAGAGTGGCAAGGGAAGTCCCTGTTCGGTCGTGACAAATACCCGTGTAGGCATAATCTGTATTTACGCTGAATACCAGTTCTTTTTCCGTGCGCTGGCTGGTTATCTCTTTATAATGCAGGGTGATGGCCATGGATGATTCATTCACCAGGAATCCTATGATACATCCTCCGTTGCTTTCGGCCACGAGGGCCAGTCCGGGAAATTTTTCCTTGAACTTATCCTGGCTGTCGAAGTAGTCTTCTTCGGCTATGAGGTCTGTCAGCAGTTCTTTACCCAGTTCGTCGGGCAGACGTATCTCCAATTCTCTTTTTTGTCCGGGGCGTGGAGTGAAGGTAAAGCTGAGCAGGGGAGTACTCTCGGTGGGCAACGCGGTGGTGGTGTATAAATCTTCGTCATCATCCAGATAAATAGGCTGTTTCAGCCGGTATACTGAGATGCGTTGCTGTGTCAGCGTATCGCCCCAGAAGTGGCCGGAGGGTGTCATCCGCAGTACGAGTGAGTCGAAGCTGTAACTGTAGTTCTCGTTGGGAGTGAAACTGTTTGCGGAGTATTCGGCATAGTAGGTGGCAGAGGCTTCGCCCCATGACGGATCCTTGTAATGTCCCAGCTGGCAGATGCTGTCTCCCCTGGTTTCTATGGAGTCCATAAGAATGGTGCTGATATCCACGGTGCAAGTATCTACATATATATTGTAAAAAGAACTGTCGACCAGGCTTTTGCCCAGTTCTGAGTTTTCGTCCTGGCAGGCACAGATGGCGGCGATTATTATAATCAGGCTATACAATAACTTTTTCATTGTTCATAGTGTTTTTGAGCTACAAGTTATAGGCTACGAGCTACAAGTGGCTGCGCTATCATACCGAAAGGCACTCGTAGCTTGTAACTCTTAAATTCTTTCGCAAAGGAAAATGAAATCTTCCATATCTTCCTATTAAAATCGGCTATCGGGCGGGTTTTATCGGTAAAGCTATTTACCGAAAAATTAGTGCTGTTTGTCGGTTATATTTGCTGATGAAGTACTTGCCGCCTACTTTTGCTACCAAAAATATAGTAATTAAAACAAGTTCTGAAGAAAAAATGAATCGACTATTATTTGGAATGATGCTGCTGGCGGTTGGATGCCTGGCCGGCAGTTGTACGGACGACGATGAATACACCCAGGGTGTATGGATGAGAAGGTCGGACCTGGACGGGGTTGCACGGGGACAAGCCAGTAGTTTCACCATCGATAATAAAGGCTATCTGTGCTGCGGTTTCCGTGGGACAAACAAGACATACCTGAAGGACCTTTGGGTGTACGACATCAACAATGATTATTGGACACAATGCGCTGATATGCCCGATGAGGCGCAAGGTCGCCACAGTGCAACTGCGTTTGCTCTAAATGGAAAAGGCTACATTACCACCGGTGTCCAGAAAAATGAGTCTACGAACCTGGCGGATACTTGGGAGTATGATCCCAATACAGACAGCTGGACACGGAAAGATGACTTTGGCGGAGGTGCGCGCTATGGTGCGCTGGCTTTTTCCATCGGTGGATATGGCTATGTGGGTACGGGGTATAATGACAACTACTTGAAGGACTTCTATCGTTTCGACCCTAATGCCGCTACCGGACAGCAATGGACAATCGTGAGTGGATTTGGTGGATATAAACGTCAGTACGGTACAGCTTTCGTTATAGATGATGTGGCTTACATTTGTTGTGGGGATAACAATGGTACTCTGGTAGACGATTTGTGGAAGTTCGACGGTAACGATTGGAAACAGTTGCGTGACATTGCCAATAATGATAGTGATGAAGATTATGACGACGATTATGCCATTACCCGTGCGGGTACCGTATCTTTCGTCATAGACGGTAGGGGATATATCGCAACAGGAACCCGTAGTGGGGTGACCAGTGATTATTGGGTATATGATCCTGAAGAGGATTTGTGGTATGGTGATTCTGATGATGACTATACGCCGATGACGAATGTGCATAATGTCAGTTCCGGAGGTTCATCACGTTCTTATGCGGTGTCTTTCTCCACAGGTAAGCGGGGTTTTGTACTGTCGGGATCTTCGGGAACCAGTTATTTTGATGATGTCTATGAGCTCTTGCCTTATGAGCAGGAAGATGTTGATTAGTGCTTTTTCTATATAAAGATTTATGAAGCTGATGTTTATTGTGAAGATAGGTGTACTGTCCCTTGTGGCAGTATGCCTTTCTTATTGTTCCGGGCGTACGAATGCCGCCGGAGAAAAGTTATCCTGCCGTTCCATGCAAGTGGAAGGGGGATATGGATATGTGGTGGTTTACGGGGCAGATACACTGATTTATCAGCCTTATATACCTGCCATAGGTGAGAAGACAGCTTTTACATCAGAAGAAGATGCTTTGAAAATAGGTACATTGGTGTGTCGCAAGTTAGCGGAGAAACAACCTCCTGCCGTGAGCCGGGAGGAGATTGTTGAAAACTTACCGTCTATGCGTCTTCCGGCGGCAGGTCGCTGACCTCATGGCGTATAGGAGAACAATCATAAGGGTAATTCTTTAGCAGTTTCCCTGTAATGATTTTCTTTGTGTCGCTGCCGGGCCTTGACAAGGTCATAGTGTAACTAACTTGCAAGGCTTTATAATAGATGTCAGCCTGATATCTGTTTTGCTTCATGCCGACCATGTCCATCTCGAAACTAATATCTTTTAATTCACCTCTGTACATTCCTCTGTCGGTGTATTTCTGCTTTTCTTGCTCGAAGATAATTTGTCCGTCTACAATGTTTCCCGGCATATCCACATAGCGGCTTTCTCCTTCGGGATTCATCCATTCCTTGGGATATTCGCCGGTATAGGTATCGAAGTAATATTCAGTAAAAGCATTGTAGAAGGGGAAAAAGGAAGTCTTCTTTATTTCTTCTCCGCTACCGGTTCTGTCTATCCTGGTGATTCCCCAAGGCTTTGTTCCGGCTTCTCTTACTCCATCAAATTCATCCAGGGAGTAAGTGATGGATTCTATCTGATAGTAATTGGTGCATATCTTCTGCTGGATGAATATTTGTTCTGAGTAAAGTCCTTGTTCGGTACTCAGTTTGAGAATCAATCTGCGCTCTTCCCCTGCAAAGTTATCATTCAGTTGTATAGTCAGGGATTTTGCCTTGTCGCGGGTGATGCTGCCCCAATGGAAGCGTACGGTGCCCATACCCTCCAGTTTTAAGGGATACCCATTCTCATCTGTCATGATGCCTCCATCCGGATACATAACGGAAGCCACAATCCAGTTGGTTCTGGTCATCGGGATCTCTATGGAGCTTGCATCGCCTTCGACAGTAAATTCTTCTGTAGAAGAGAAACGTTCATCATTTGCATTATCACAGGCTGTTCCGCCGAAAAGGATGACAATGGAGAATATTAGCGCTTGGAGTACGTTCGTTCGTTTCATGTATCTTTAGTTTCGTTAGTTTAAATAGCTTTTGTTTATAGACGTATTTTATTGGAAAATACTGCAAACAAAGGTATGTTTTTTTAGCAAGAAAAAGATAGGGGGTGATACTTTTTGTAGAATATTAGTTGTACCTTGTAGGTCTTTAAATCAACAAAATACATATAAAGTATGGAAAACAAATTACAAGTCATCAGGGAACAGGAAATAGAAGCATGTCTAATAGAACTGAGAGGGCAAAAAGTCCTGTTGGATAGAGATGTGGCAATACTGTACGGAGTAGAAACGAAAAGGGTGAATGAAGCGGTGAGAAATAATCCGGATAAGTTCCCGGAAGGATATCTTGTCTCTTTACAAGTGTCTGAAAAACAGGAACTGGTCGAAAATTTCGACCGGTTCAAAACATTAAAGCATGCTACAATGGAGCCTAAAGCTTTCACTGAAAAAGGGCTTTATATGCTTGCTACCGTTTTGAAAAGTCCCCCGGGCTACGGCTACGACTCTTGCCATTATAGAATCTTTTGCCCATTTAAGAGAACTCTCCCGCAATCTAAATATCTTGTCAACAGAAACAGATGAAGGTAAACAGAAAACATTGACTCAACGCAGCAGTGAGTTACTTCACGAATTATTGTCTGTAGAAGAGAAAGGGGATACAACAGAAACCGAATCTTCGATAGAGCTGAATTTATATGCCTTAAAGATGAAGCGTACGGTGAAAAAGACAAAGAAAGGATAATTGTTTTGTGCAGATAAGAGAGGTTTTTATTAACTTGCAGGCAGTTTACAAGTATACTAATAAATAAGACTATGAAATACCAAGTTGCCATTATCGGTGGAGGTCCTGCTGGATATACTGCTGCCGAAACAGCCGGAAAAGCCGGATTGAGTGTAGTGTTGTTCGAGAAACAAAATTTGGGTGGAGTCTGCCTCAATGAAGGTTGTATCCCTACTAAGACTTTGTTGTATTCGGCAAAGACGTATGATTCCGCGCGTTATGCTTCCAAATATGCAGTGCATGTCTCCGAAGTCTCATTTGACTTGCCGAAGATTATTGCCCGCAAACAGAAGGTAGTGCGCAAGCTGGTGCTGGGCGTTAAAGGCAAACTGACGGCACATGGTGTAAATATCGTGCAGGGAGAGGCTACCATCATTGACAAGAATACCGTGGAGTGTGGTGGCGAAACTTATGAATGTGAAAACCTGATTCTTTGTACGGGTTCGGAAACCTTCGTTCCGCCTATTTCCGGTGTGGATACCGTACCTTTCTGGACGCATCGCGACGCTTTGGATAATAAGGAGCTTCCCGCATCACTTGCCATTATCGGTGGTGGAGTGATTGGCATCGAGTTTGCTTCTTTCTTCAATAGTCTGGGTGTACAGGTCACTGTGATAGAGATGCTTGATGAAATTCTGGGCGGCATGGATAAGGAACTTTCTGCTATGCTGCGTGCAGAGTATGCCAAACGTGGAATTAAGTTTATGCTTAGTACAAAAGTGATATCTATTGCTGAGGCTTCTTCCGATGATGGGAAACCACAGGTACAGGTGAGTTATGAGAATGCGGAAGGTGCAGGTGCTGTATTGGCTGATAGATTATTGATGAGCGTAGGCCGTCGTCCGGTGATAAAAGGATTCGGGCTCGAAAACCTGGATTTACGAAGGACTGAACGGGGAAATATCTGTGTGAACGAATGTATGCAGGCCTCTGTTCCGGGCATATATGTATGTGGTGATCTGACGGGTTTCTCTTTGCTGGCACATACAGCCGTGCGTGAGGCAGAAGTAGCTGTGCATACCATACTTGGCCAGAAGGATGTTATGAGCTATTGGGCTATTCCCGGGGTGGTATATACCAATCCGGAGATTGCAGGAGTAGGGCAGACGGAAGAAAGTCTGCAAATGAAAGGTATTAATTACCGTGTTGTAAAACTCCCGATGGCTTACTCCGGTCGTTTTGTTGCTGAGAACGAAGGAGTGAATGGCGTTTGTAAACTTCTGATAGCAGATGATGAGACCATATTAGGAGCACACATACTGGGTAATCCGGCTTCTGAAATTATCACTCTGGCAGGTATGGCTATCGAACTGAAACTGACTACCGAAGCCTGGAAGAAAATAGTATTCCCGCATCCCACGGTTTCAGAGATTTTTAAAGAAGCGTTGTAGTACTAAAGTGCTGTAAACAACTTGCAAGACTTTTATATCATAGGCTCTATACACAAGAGTCCATCCTGAATCCTGAAAGGACGAAATTGAGATATATCTGATTGCGTCCTTTCAGGACTTAAAGGCGATGGATATATGTTTCCTTGCCAACTTAAAGATTAGAACAATGAAAACTGTAAAATTGATGACTTGTAATGATGCAGCCCAGGCACACATCATTCAAGGAGCGTTAGAGAATGAAGGTATTTCTTCTCTTCTTCATAATGAGAATATGTCCACGTTGCTGCGTGGATATATTAATAACATTGCTGGAGTAGATATACTGGTCGATGAAGCGGATTACGAGGCTGCTGTTCGCCTGTTGGAGCAAAACCAAATGATTCCGGAACAATTGAAATATTGCCCTTTTTGCGGTTCATCTGATATTAAATTTGTGTTGAAGAAAGAGCATCGGGTGAGAGCCATTATGTCGGCTATTGTTTCTTTATTAGCAGCAACTCCTCCGGGGAACAATCATTGGGAATATGTCTGCCATGCCTGTGGAGGAAAATTTGAAAAACCGGTTGCGGAATTCCGTCCGGCAGAAGTGTGATAAGTGTCAGTAACTAAATTAGCATGAAAAAATATCTGTTGTCTCTTGTTCTTTCCCTCTTGTTTATTCCTGTAACCGTATGGGGACAAAATACGGCTGCTAAGGGCCTCTCTTCCCGTCTGGATACCTTGATTAAATATCAACTTCCTGTCGGCTCCAACGTTGGCATATCCATATACGACCTGACTGACGGGAAGTTTTTATACACTTATCAGGCGGATAAGCTCTCTCGTCCGGCTTCTACTATGAAACTGCTGACTACTATTACCGCCCTTGCCCATCCGGATGCGGATGATCCTTTTAAAACAGAAGTATGGTATCAGGGCGTGATTGAACAAGATACGCTGAAAGGTGATTTGTATGTTGTGGGTGGATATGACCCTGAATTTGATGATGAAGCTCTGGATTCATTGGTAAATGCGGTAAGTCGTTTCCCATTCTCGGTGATATCGGGCCATGTATATGGAGATGTTTCTATGAAAGACTCCATTTATTGGGGAAGCGGTTGGGCTTGGGATGATACACCTGCCTCCTATCAACCTTATCTTTCGCCATTGATGCTGAATAAAGGTCTGGTCACTGTTACGGCTTCTCCCGGCGAAAGGGGGTACTTGGCAAGTCTCGATTGTGTTCCTGTCTCTTCTTATTATACCGTAACGAATGAAACCAAATCCCGTACTCCTGCTGCCGGGCGTTTCGGGGTTTCCCGGGATTGGCTACAGAATGGTAACAACGTAGTTGTAAAAGGAAATGTGGAAAGTAAGCGGATAGGTACGGTTAATATCTATTCCTCTCAGGATTTCTTTATGCATACCTTTCTTGAGCGTTTGCGGGCAAAAGGTATCAGTTGTCCTGACGACTATTCTTTTAATGAATTGTTGAAAGATAGTACTTCGGTACAAATGGCCTTGTTTGAAACCTCTACCCAGGATGTTGTCAATCAGATAATGAAAGAAAGTGATAATCTGAATGCGCAGGCTTTGCTTTGTCGCCTGGGTGCACAAAGCACCGGAAAAAAGAGGATTTCGGATGAAGACGGACTTTCTGCTATCCGTAAACAAGTAAAGGCTTTGGGTGAAAATGTTGCCCGCTACAATCTGGCAGATGGTTGCGGACTTTCTAACTATAACTATATTTCTCCGGATCTGCTGGTTTCTTTCTTGAAGTTTGCCTATTCCCGTACGGATGTTTTTCAGAAATTATATAAGGCCTTGCCTATTGGTGGAGTAGATGGGACATTAAAGTATCGTATGAAACGCGGAACTCCTTCTTATAAAAACGTACATGCCAAAACAGGCTCCTTTACGGCTATTAATTGTCTGGCGGGTTATTTGCGTATGGCAAATGGGCATGAGGTTGCTTTTGCCATTATGAATCAAAATGTTCTTTCGGGAGCTAAGGCGCGTGCTTTCCAGGATGCGGTATGCGATGAAGTGATAAGGTGATGGGCTATAAGTAGGGATACTCAGAAAATGTTATAAAATTAGCCAACTAATCCATTGCGAGTTAGTTGGCTCTTTTGTATCTTTGGGTATTCCCCAAAATTTCAGGTTTGGCAGCCCAAACGGGGGAAATTCTTTTTCAGTGGATATGGTTAAGATACGAAATATAATTGAGATTCAGCCTACGTTAGGCTTTACAGAGTTTGATATTCTGCAAAACTATCAGAAAAGTTTTGCATGCAGTGAATTAGGTCGTCTTCACTCACTTTTCCCATTTTCATTCCTTGCCAAAGAGATGGGTATTAAAGATTCCCCTTTGGGTAGGAAAAGCTATTTTTTCTGCTAGTGGCAAAATAGCTCTGATGGTCCTGAAATCTTATACCGGATTGTCAAACCGCCACCTGGCGGAACATTTCAACGGGAATATCCACTTCTAACTGTTCTGCGGTATTCTGATTGCTCTTTCCCGTCTGATAATCAATTATAAGATTGTAAGTGCCATCCGTCAGGAACTTGCCGGTAAACTGGATGTTGATTCCCTTCAGGTTGTGCTTGCCAAACATTGGGGTCCTTATCTGGGCAATCTGTATGTATGTCTGACCGATATCACCTGTTACGAAAGTCACATATCTCACCGGTATAAACCTGCTTGGAAAGCTTCTTTGACAGACAGATGAGCTGAATTCCCCCATGGGTAGCGGCTCATGCATACTCCTGATAACCAACGACGCCTCTCTGTCATACGCAAGGTGTTCGTACAGCAGAAACAGTTTTTTGACAGTGGAAAGAATATATGTGACCGCATAGTCAGCATAGACCGGAATTATGTCCGTCCTATCTTGCGGCAAAGGATGAGCAGTTGCGGCAGATACTACGTTCTCATCTCAGCCGGGAGCGTGTAACACGTCTGGCCGGAAGCTTCGGTACACACCAGCAGCATTACTCCCTGACAAAGGTCAAGGCACGGAACAGGAAAACGGAAATCCTATGGATATTTTTCGGGATACATACATCGAGCGCCGTATTGATGACGGAGAAAATCAAAAACAGACAGGCTAAAGCTGCGTGACATGAAGTTATATTCTAAAATGGAGCAGCCTATGGGGACTCCCGAAATCTCATGCCCATACGGAGCTATTTGGAACATCCAAGGAAGAAAGGATAATGAAAATGGCATGTGAAACGAACAAATAGCCATTTACACATGCCATTGATTATTTTTTTGGGGCATTTACTGAATATCCCGGAAAATGCTCATGGACATGGGGCGATATCCTGATTTGTGGAATGAATGATAAGTTGATTATTTGAACAGTTCTGCTACGCACCACATCAGGCGTGCGGTGGTGTGCGTCCAAATTTCCTTATAGGTACAGTTGTTCTGCATAGGGAAATAGGGTTCGTCATCATTTTCGAATGTTTCGATTCCTACGGGCACGGCTCCCACTACATCCCCGGCATAGGCTCCGTACAGTGGCGGGTAGTCATATCCGTCTCCATAAACGGTACTCATGGCAAAAGAGTTGTAGCCCAATATGTACTCTATCTGGCGGGTTGCAATATCCCTTAGTACTTTATCATTGAATAGGCGTGCAAGGATAAAGGCAGCCTTGGCTTTGCCCATGACAACAGCGTGGAATCCCCTGAACTGGTAGGCAACGGGGAAACGGCGCAGGTAGAAATTCTGTGAGAGAGGGATACCGTTGCGCACTTGTGCATTGTATTCTTCCAAGCTGGGAAGCCCTACCTGCTCGCCTTCGTGGTACAGATTTTTATAATTGGTATTATCCACTTCATATACAGCGCTTGGCAGTATACCATAAGGTTCAATCAGTTGTGAAATCCTGCGTAGATAGTCGGCATAGGCTTCACAAGATGTCTGCCACAACGGGGCGTCCGGATGGGTGGGGGCCTCTGTCAGTAGCATTGAGAGTCCTTCTACCATCAAGTGTTCTTGGCTTTGATGATAATAAGCCAGAATGCGTTTCTTTTGGGAAGATTCATAGAAGAAGCCTCGCAGGGGGATTTTCCAGTCGGTGCGCTTTTCCAGCTGTTGGCCGGCCATGACGGTACGTGCTAGTCGGGTCGCCCAATCCAGATAGTAAGTATCTCGTGTAAAGCGGTATAAACGCATGGCTGTGACGGTGGTCAGGGCACAGAGCTCGGTTTCGTTCTTTTCTGTTCTTTCCGTGTCCAGCAGGTCGATAGCGAATTGGAAGTCCTCAATTGCACTGTTCCGGCACCACCGTGCAAATACCGGATCCTTCTTTTCAAAATGGGGAGCGGCGAGTGCGCAACTAGAAGCGGCTTTCAGATTGTCCGTAGGCGTGTTTCGCGCTTCTGTCTGCATGTCGTCTTTGTCTCCACGGATATTCTTTGTCCAAATGCCGATAATCAGTCCGCTCAGTCGGTAACCGTCGCCGAAGCGGGTACGCAGAATCCAGTTCACTCCCCAACGTGCCTCTTCCAGTAAGCGTTCGTAGAAGATGCTGTCTTTGCCTTGTACGGCGCCGGCCATTTCGAGGAGGGCGATGCACGATTCGGCTGTGTTTCCCGTTCCTTGGGTCAAGTCAGCAGCATCGTGCCATCCTCCGGCAATGCTCATGCTTCGCCCGTCGGGGTGATAGGCGAATACATCCTGATGGCATTCCTGATGAATGCTGGGCTGGTCGAAACCGCAACGTTCGGAAAAGAAGAAGTTTAGCGTGTGCCAAGCAGTGGATAGGTAGGCATCATTTCCGATAGGGAAAGGTTTTGATTGCACGTCGCCAATGGAAAGGTAATATTGCCCGGGTGTATTGAAACTACTGAAGTCCAGTACCAGAAATCCTTTGTCCTGCTTCTTGTCTTGATTCAGAGGGCTGCCCATAGCTTGATAAACAATTTGCCCCGTGGCGGCATCGTGCAGGTAGAAAGTTTTTTCCTTCACGTTCTGTACCAAAGCCTGCTTGCGTGCTCCTGGCTTGTATCCGCTGTGGCAGTAGGCCATTGCATCTTTTCGCAGGTCGAATCCCCTGCTGTTTTCCACTTCTACCTTTTCGATGCGCATGTCGTCTATATATAGGCTCATGTGCTCGCTGGCTCCGGCAGGGGCACCCGCCAGCATGATGTTTACTGAAAAGCCGGTGACACAGTCACGGTATAGGTCCGGTATCTCCCATATGATGTGCTGCCATTTGTTAGGATAGACTGTTTCAAAGTGTTGTCCTTCGAAGCGTCCGGGAGTCGGCATGATTTTTTCTCCTTCATTATATAGGGTGGATCCGGCAAAGGTCAGATAAACGCCCGGTGCATCCACGTATACCCAAACGGAAAAGCGGTTGTATTCCCGCAAGTCTTCCCGGTCGAGGGGACGGATAATCTCCGGAGTGGCGTAATTCCGGTTCGTTGGATTCTTCTTGCCCAGGGAGGCAGGAGTGTCCAGGCGTATACTCCCTTTACCCGAAACAGTAACTTTCTGGTCTATATGTATGGTTCCGGGTCCGGTGTGGCGCAAAGAACCGAAATCTTCTGCAAGAGGGAGTACCCTGCTTTTCAAGACCTCTTTCTTTTCCCAGCGCGTCAGTCCGGCGTGTGCTGGGTTGGCTTTCATTATACGGTGTACATGATTGCTTTGCTGTAATTGTTTCTCCAGTTCCGTATCGGGTTTCCACGGAACTTGTGCTTGTGCATGCATGTAACAGCATGCTAGCAACAGTGTTCGAATGATGTATTTCATGGTATTCAGTGTTTGGTTTCAGGGTAAGCATGAAAAGGAGCCTTGAACTTTGGACGTAATGTATAAGTATCTTTCAGCGGGAAATCTGCCGGAACTTCTTGGGTAACGGCACCGGTGGCAGCCCATTCGCATCCCCGGAGTAAGGTCACCTGGAAACCGGTGCAGCGCATGGAGTAAATCATGTTCGGGTCGTTGCCGCAGTGTCCCAGGAGGTCGACGAATATGCGGCCCTTTCCATAGCTTACTGTCCACATCAGTGGTTCATGGCGTCCGCGTTCGTAGGCGGTGGCCAATATTTCCATGTTCCTTACCGGACCGCGAAGGCGGGTATATATTTCGTCCTTGAAGTGTTTCCATTGAGGTGGCAATCCCTGCAGGATAGGATGATGGGGAGCGCGGTGTTCTATGACGGTTTCGTGCTGCAATCCGTGGTAGCCGGCATACCCCGGAGAGTAGTCGTAGACGTACTGCCCGTCTTTCCAGTACAGATAAGGACCGTCTTTTTCGTTTCGTCCGTCCCAAGCTCCCATGCCTATTATCTCGTTGTATTCTTTCCAGTCGGTCATCGGGACGACGGAAGAATGTATCACTACAACACCACCTCCATCGGCAACGTATTTCTCGAATTTCTTGCGTACGGACTCTGTCCATGTAGCTCCGCCGTAGTTGATGACGATTAAATCATATTGGTGGAAATCGGGTTTGAAGGTAGCGATGTCTCCACCAAAGTCGGGTGTAAAGGCAAAGTCCACTTTGAACATTCCGCTGTTTTCCAATATCTGCTTCATGGCTTCGCAGGCGCCTTGCCAGTAATGGCTGCCGTCTTGACCGGCTATCATCATGGTTTTGATTATTTTTTTTTGCTGTGCGTGCGTGTGCGTGGCAATCCCTATATAAATAAGGAGCACCAGGATAAGTGTCAGTCTTGTTCTCATTTTCCGGAAGATTTAAAGTTTTTGCCAGTTGGGTTCCATTCTATACGGTCATAGCAGCGTGTTGCGCGCAGATTGTAGTCTTGTTCGTCTACACTGAACTTTCCGTCTTTGAAGTAGGATATGTAGAGTTCGGAGATACCGTCATTGTTGCGGTCTTCTACAAGGAGATTGTACTTGTCGGTGACATAAATCTCGTCGGAGATATATTGGATTTCCTTAGTATAGTTATCGACGATTACATAGTATGCTTTGAATAGGTCGAAAGTGGGATAGTGTCCGTTGTCCCGTCCGAAAAGCATTACTTCTTCGAGGGCTTCATCTCCGTCCATATTGGCAAATACGGATTGCTGGAAGAAAAAGCCCGGCTTTTGTGCTTGCGGAGGAATATTGTCCCATCCTTCCTGATGGGCTGTCACTGAAAATTGTGCTTGTGTATGGAGGGCATACACAAGTACTGGCAATAGGGTAATCAATTTTTTCATTCTGTGCATTTTGAGGTTATGATAATAATTTTGTTGCTTTTTTCTTATATGACCGGCGAGCCGGGCTTTTCCCTAACCTTTTTTAGAATAATTAATGAACATGGAATGTATAGGGACTCATTGTATTTCTTGTCAGGACTGAACCTGTTTGACTCGTATACTGAAAGGTTACAACATCCGTATTTTTTCCATTAAAACACCCGGATGTTTTAGGGCAATACATCCGGGTGTTTTGATCATTCAGTCCTATACTCTTTAGGGATGAGTCCTTATATGTAGTCTGCAAGGTATGGGGGTATTCCGCTTGGGGACGGCACTAATGCGAAGTAAGCAGGTGTATCAACATCAGTGGCAAGTAATCTTTCAGCTTAACTCTTAATATCTTTAAAGCCTGCTGGATGCGGTAGTCTACGGTTTTAGGAGAAACATTGAGCAGCTCAGCAGCTTCCTTATAACTCAGATTCTGGAAACGATGCATGATGAAAGCTTCTCTATAAGTAGGTGGCAGTTCGTTGATAGCCCTTTGTATATGTTTACTTAATTCGTTGATTTGATAGATATCTACCTCTTGCAGCATGGTGACCATTCGTTCATAGTAAGCTGCGTCTGCGCGTTGTTTCACTTCATTCTGGGTAATCCGGGTCATGGAACGATTATAGACGGCTTTGAACAGATATTGCTTGAGCGAATATTCAATAACGGGTCTTTCACGGTTTTCCCAGAGCCATAGCATGACATCTTGGACAATCTCTTCTGCATCTTCCAACCGGACGAAACGATAGCAATAAGTGCAGAGTACAGAGTAATATTTCTGAAATAACATATCAAAAGCATTTCTGTCTCCTCTCTGCATGGCAAATAATAAAGATGTATCTTCTGATGGTGTATTTTTCATGGTGGTAGTTCATTATTGTTGGGCAAAAATAGTTTTTTTTCTTATTATACTCTAAGTATATAAATATTTTTAGCTTTTTATTTAGGAGTTCTTCTTGCTCGTTAGTCTTATAGTTAAAGCTAGCAATAAAGAATATGGTAAAAAGAGAGGGAATGGAAAATTTGCTTCTTAGGTATTATGAAGGAGATACGACGGAGGACGAAACTATTCTGGTAGAGGAATGGTTGGAGGCATCCGAAGAGAACAGAAGGATAGCCCGGCAGGTTCAGACAATCGGTCTGGCAGTGGACATGGCGCAGATTTCATCCAGGTTGGATGTAAAGAAAGCTCTGGAGGATGTACATCGGAAGATGGAGCGGAAAAAAGTCAATAGGTATCAGGTATTATTTAGAGGGATGCAACGGGCGGCCGCCATTTTATTCATTCCTTTGGTGATATCGTGGTCTATCCTTTATTGGAGTAGAGATGGGCAAGAGATACAGATGATGGAGGTCAGGACAAATCCGGGAATGACTACCTCTGTTGAATTGCCGGATGGAACGGAAGTCGTTTTGAACTCATCGTCATTGTTGCGGTATCCTTCCCAATTTGCCGATGATAAAAGGGAAGTGAAGTTAGTGGGTGAAGCCTTCTTTTCCGTGGCAAAAGATGAAAAGAAGTTCATCGTCGGTACGTTGAACAAATCCAAGATAGTGGTACATGGAACGAAGTTCAATATAGAGGCCTATAAAGAGAGCAAGAAGGTACAGACCACCTTGGTTTCGGGTAAAGTCAGTTTCTCCTATGTAAATAATGGCGGGAGGAATGACGTGATGATGCAGCCGGGGCAAAAGGTAGTCTATGATATAGTACAGGAAAAGGTCGTTGTGGAAAAAGCCAATGTAGACGTGGAAACAAGCTGGAAAGATGGATACTTGATTTTCAGAAACACTCCATTTGAAGAAATATTGAAGAGTCTGAGTAAAAGATACAATGTGGAGTTTATTCTGAAAAAGGCTTCATTGAAGCAGAGTTCTTTTACGGCTACATTTACTAAGCAACGTCTGGAACGTATATTGGAGCATTTCCGAATATCCTCGAACATTCATTTCAGATTTGTTGAGGATGGCGATGTGAATGCCGAGAGACAAGTAATAGAAGTTTATTAACCCTTTAAAAAGTAGTATGATGAAGCACAAGTCCGTTTAAAAAAACATGCAGGAAAATGTTGGCGCATTTTCCTGCATGAAACACAGTAACTTTTAAATATCTGTTTGGCAACAGATAAAGTAACTTTATTTTTTCACTAGAAATCAATACAAAATTATGAAAAAACACTATTGTATCCAATCATTTAGGGCAAAAAGTGTCCTGATGAGATGCATGAAAAAAATTCCTCTTGCTATGAGATGCACATTATTTATGCTGTTTTGCTTGGTTGGTATGGCTTTGGCCAATGATGGTTATGCTCAAAAAACAATGGTAAACATTACTCTTGAGGACAAGACCGTTGATGAAGTACTGACGGAATTGGAACAGGGTACTGAATTCGTTTTCTTCTACAACAACAAGCAGATTGATGTGAGACGTCGTGTATCGGTCCGAGCAAATAACAAAACGATATTTAAGGTTCTGAACGATGTCTTCAAAGGGACTAATATAGGCTATAAGGTGTTGGACCGTAATATAATCCTTTATGATAAAGCTATAGGAGCTGATGAAGTACAGACGACTTTGCAGGCTGCGACGGTGAAAGGTGCTGTGGTCGATGCAACCGGTGAGCCGGTTATCGGTGCCAGTATCTTAGTGAAAGGTACCAGCAACGGAGTCATTACCGACGTAGATGGAAATTTTACGTTGAATAATGTGGAGCGGGATGCTACCCTTGTTGTAAGTTATGTGGGCTATAAGACTCAGGAAATCCGTGTCGGAGGCAAAACTTCTTTCAAAATCGTATTGGCAGAAGATGCAGAAGTACTGGAAGAAGTAGTGGTAGTTGGTTATGGCGTACAGAAGAAACAATCATTGACGGGTGCAGTGACTGCCATTTCCTCGGAAAAAATTCAGACTACCAAAAGCGAAAACCTTATCAATAATATTCAAGGTAAGATGCCGGGACTTATGATTCGTCAGAAAACCGGTGAACCGGGTACGTTCGACAATATGATCAGCATTCGTGGCGGTGGCAATCCGTTGATTGTTATCGATGGTGTGACGCGCGAATACGAAGAATTTGCCCAGCTCAATTCAGAAGACATTGAGAATATCTCCATCCTGAAAGATGCTTCGGCGGCCATCTACGGTATGAACTCGGCCAACGGTGTAATCATCGTCACTACGAAGCAGGGAGCTTCTGAAAAGACACGTGTCTCTTATTCCGGATTGTTCGGAATGAAGCATGCCACGGGTATGGAAGAGACGGTAGATGCCTACACGTTCCGTCTGATGGAGAACGAAATGAGCCGCAACGGAAAGAAAGCCGAGGTCTATTCACAAGACATTTTGGATAAATATAAGAATGGAGTGGACGGTTATCGCGACTGGGATTGGATTGACCTGTATATGAATAAGTTGGCTTTTGCTACCAGTCATACCCTTTCTGTACGCGGTGGCAGTGACAAAGTGAAGTATTTCGTTAGTGCCGGCTACAATCGGGATAATGGTTTGCTGAAGAGTGGCGTTCAGTATTACGAACGTTTCACCTTCCGTTCCAATTTGACAGCCGAACTGACCAAGGGACTGACCATGAATGTAAAAGTTGCCGGACGTTGGGATCAGACACAACGCCCCAGAGAAGACTTTATGTGGACATTCAAGACCTTGTTGGTGAACGACCGTGGAGTAGGTCCTTATGCCATTGGTTCTACTGACCACTATTCGGATATTGCTCCTGAAAGTAAGAATGCGGCAGCTTTGGTCAATCCCGACAAAGACGGTTACCGCCGTAATCGGGGTGTGAACTATTCGGCAGATGTTGATTTGACGTGGAAAGTACCTTTCGTAGATGGCTTGAGTATCGGAGTTCTGGGTTCTTTCAATGGCAACAACCGCAACAACTCCGAGTTGCAGAAGTCTTATCAATTGTACGATTACTTTACCAATCAACCCACTAAAACTTACGGTGAAAACCGTTATCAGAATACCATGGGCATTTTCCAGAAACTTTATGGACGTGCGCAGGTGAACTACATGAACAGTTTTGGCAAGCATAATGTAAATGTCACGGGAGTTGTCGAAGCGTCAGGTAGTCGCTATGATGAATTGTACGGACGTCGTTTGTATGATGGTTATTTCAGCAATGACATATTGAATCAGGCCGATGCCAGCACGGCAACCAACAGTGGTTATCGTAATGAAACCCGTCTGGCGGCATATTTGGTACGTGCCAATTATGACTTTGCGGGCAAGTATCTGTTGGAAGTTGTCGGACGTTATGACGGCTCTTATCGCTATGCACCTGGACACCGTTGGGCTTTCTTCCCCTCTGTAAGTGCCGGATGGCGTATTTCGGAAGAAAAGTTTATGAAGGGGAAGTTGCCGTTTGTGTCCAATTTGAAACTTCGTGCTTCTTACGGCAAGAGCGGATATGATGCTGGTAACGCTTTCCAATATGTAGCCGGATACACACAAGGCAATCTAGGATATGTGCTCGATGGCAATAAACTGACGATGGGTATGGTGGCTCCGGGAGTTGTTCTTGACAACCTGTCATGGGTGGTGACGAAGACGACCAACCTTGGTGTGGATTTCGACTTGTGGGACGGCAAACTGTTTGGTACGGTTGAGATTTATCGCCGTGTCAACGATGGTTTGTTGGCAAGTCGTCTTCAAAATATTCCCAATACCTTCGGTGCAAGCTTTCCTAATGAAAACATCAATTCGGAAGAGAACAGAGGTTTGGAAATTGAAATCGGTACACGTGGCAAGATTGGTAAGGACTGGGGTTATAACATCAGTGCCAACTATTCGTTTACCCGCTACAAATACCTGAAAGTGGAACACTCTCCTTACCAGAGTTCGATGGACCGTTTTCTGAATGGGTACGAAAACCGTACTATCGGTGGCATGTGGAATCATAGTGGTGGCGGTATGTGGATTCAGAAGACTGACGGACAGTTCCAATCCATCTCCGAATTTGAAACAGCTCCTCTTTATGGCGGTAGCAATGGTAACTCTATGATGCTTCCCGGTGCATTCCGTATTGTTGACCGTAATGGTGACGGGGTGATTTCATACGAAGACCAGTTACCCGAATCGCGCCGTGCCGGAGCCAATCCTCCTTATCAGTTTGGCTTGAATTTAGGATTTACTTACAAAAACTTCGACTTGAATGTGCTGTTCCAAGGTGCTGCCGGCTATGTCATCGGCTATGCCAACGACGACGTATTCGGTTATGGTTCTAAAACCAATCCCACATTGATGAAGAAGTACATGGACCGTTGGCATACAGCCAATGTTACCGACGACCCTTATAGCCCTTCCACTCAGTGGGTATCGGGTAAGTTCCCCGCTTTGCGTCGTGACTTTACTGGTACGCAAGACAATGGTAACAGCTGGGGTGTGGGTGCCATTCCTTTCTGGAATCCGAATGCTACTTACTTGCGTCTGAAGAGCTTGGAATTAGGTTACACGCTTTCCAAGAACCTTACCCGTAAGGTGGGCATTAGTAACCTTCGTGTTTTTGTAAATGGTTTCAACCTTTTGACATTCTGTAATTCCTTGCTGAAAGATGCAGACCCCGAACGTGAAGAACGCGACTGGGGTGCCAGCTTGGCCTATCCGTTGATGAAAGCATATAACATTGGTTTGAATATTAATTTTTAACGCTTAGATTGTTATGAAAAAAAACATATTATCCGCCTTGGCACTTTGTGCTCTTGTAGGATTTTCAAGTTGTGATAGTTTCTTGGAATTGGAACCTCTCGACAAGGTGTCGGGAGACAGACTGACCGAAACTGATGGTGGAATGAAGGCTCTGCTGGCTAATGTGTATTCTACAGTACCGATGGAAGACTTTACTTTCCGCCCAAATACGGGGTTCAATGCCCGTAACTACGACGGTGTGAACGGCACTTCTAACATTGCTTTCCTCTCCGATGAAGCGGCACGCAGCGAAGGTGGAGGTGACATCACAGAGGGTTTTGACTATTGGCCTTACAGCGACATTCGGCAGGTAAATATTTTTATAGAAACGGTAAAATCTTCGTTGGAGAAAGGCATCTTGAACCAAGAAGACGCCACTCGCATGATTGCCGAGGCCCGTTTTGCCCGTGCTTATATCTATTTCGGTTTGGCCAAGCGTTATGGCGGTGTACCTATCATCGACCGTGTGCAGGATGGCGACTACGTGCCGGGCAATCCGGAGGCATTGAAGGTGCCCCGTAGCACGGAAGCGGATACGTGGAAGTTCATTATCAAGGAATTTGGTGAAGTGGCCAATGAACTTCCTACAAGCCACGATGGCTACCGATTTACGAAATGGGGTGCATTGGGTATGAAGTCGCGTACAGCCTTGTTTGCCGCTTCTTTGGCAAAATACTGGGACAAAGCTCCGCTGGCAGGCGAGGCGGTTGCACAAAAACTGGTCGGCATAGACAAGAGCGAAGCTGATTATTTCTATGGCGAATGTATTGAGGCTGCCGAAGAGATTCTGAGCAACTACGGAGGTTCTTTATATGGAGCGAATCCGGCAACTGTTTCCGAAGCTTGCGAGAACTTTCAAAAGCTTTTCATTCAGGCCACACCGGTGGATGAAGTATTGTTGGCTCGCGGCTATGTAGACGGTTCGGTCAATAACAATCGTTCTGGCCATGGTTGGTCCTTGTTCTACAGTCTGGCGCAGGTGAATCCGGGTGCTTTGCGTTACGGGCGTTTCAGTCCCACGCTCGACTTGGTCGATTTGTTTGAAGACTATACCGATGACGGTACCGGCAAAAGTGCTCCTATCAAAACACGTACGGATGGTAAAGAAACCAATGTACCCAATATTCAGTTGCCGGGTAATATAAAATCCAGTGACCCTTACATACGGTATGGCAGTTTGTCTGACCCGTTCCTGAATAAAGATGCCCGTTTGCAGGCCAGTATCATTGTTCCCGGAGCCACGTATGCAGGCGTACCCATCATCATGCAAGGTGGTCTGGTTCAGTCCGACGGGGAGGTCGCTGTTTATAATAACTTGGCAGCACAAGGCAAAGACGGAAAAACCTACTTTGCTTTCGGTGCAGAAGGTACGAGTGGTTATTCGGGCTTTGGTAATATTGGTAACTCGGAAAACGGCAATTATACTACTACCGGCTTTTCTGTACGCAAGTACATGGAAGAAGAGAAATTCTCTTCTCTCTCCAGCCGTGATAACTCTGTGACGACTCCGTTTATCGACATCCGCCTGGCAGAAATCTATCTGGATTACGCAGAAGCTGTAATCGAAAGCGGCAAGGGCGATCGTGCCAAGGCTGCCACTTTGCTGAATGCACTTCGTCATCGTGCCGCCCACAAAGACAACATCCCGCTTACTTTGGAAAATGTGTTGAAGGAACGTCGTGTGGAATTGGCATTTGAAGGAAAGCGTTTTTGGGATATGGTTCGTCGTCGCGACAATCACATATTCTATAACAGCGGTATGCGTTCGGCTCTTGTTCCGATGATTGATTTGCGCACCGATACGCCTTCGTATATCTTTGTTCGTGCCAATTTTCACGGCGATGAGAAACAAAACGGGCGCACCTTTACTGCTCAGTCCTATTATCGGAGCATTCCCGGAACAGCTACAAATGGCTTAGTTCAGAACCCTGGTTATTAATACTAAAATCTTAGAAGATTATGAAGAAGATATTGTTATTGATTTCATGCTGCTTGTTTGCATTGACATCTTGTGAAATAGATAATTACGAAGCCCCCAATGCTTCCATTCACGGTTCTATCATCGATGGCAAGACCGGTGAACTGGTCGGAATGGATGTTCAGGAAGGAGGTGAATTGAAAGTCGTGGAATTGGGATTCGAAAATCCGCAAGACCAAAGCTGGAGAATTATGAATACGGGCGAATACCGCAATGATTTGGTATTTGCCGCAACGTATGACATTCGCATGGAAAACAACAACTGCTATGCCTTTGTAGAAAAAGATGTAGTAGTGAAGAAGGGTGACAATACCAAGGATTTCAAGGTGACTCCTTATATTCGCATCAAGAATCCGAAAATTGAGAAGAATGGTAATCAGATTGTTGCCACTTTTTCATTGGAAGGCGGAAAGGGTGATGAGAAACTCGCTTCTCTCCAGTTATTTGCTTTCTCGGATATGTGGGTAGGCAATTCTGTAAAGTTTAGATTGAGCGGTGGTACCGATAAGGTGGATTTTGGCATTCCGGTTGATATAGATTCGTCTCAGACTTATACGCTGACAATTGATATCGCTGCCAACCAGAGTTCTTTCAAATATACTGGTAAGAACTACTACTTCCGTATTGGCGCGAAAGCAGATATTCCGAATGTCGGTACAATACGTTATAATTATAGCGCGTTGGTTGCTATACCTTTCTAAAGAAAGGTGGACGTATTAATAAAATTCGTATGTTTGCTTTAGCTGAATTTTTTATGTTTTAATAAAAGAAGGCGTTCTGTCCGTTGGAAGAACAGAGCGCCTTTATTGTAATAATTAATTTGATAATAGTTTTATTATGAAAAAGCTGAGAAACCTTTTGTGGATGCTGTTATTGGTAGCATTTTGTGGGCAACTTTATGCGGTAGAACTGAACTCTATCTATCCTTTGAAACCCAATGATCCCGAAGCATTTTATTTTACCCCCGAGAACTATCCGATAAAGGCAGATGGCAAGATGGATGTATCGGATGCTTTGCAGGCAGCGATTAATCAAGTGAAGAAGGAAAAGAACTTTGGTATTCTTTTTATTCCCGAAGGAAAATATAAAATCAGTAAGACTATCTATATACCCGGTGCCATTCGCCTGATTGGGTATGGGGAAAAACGTCCGGAATTTATTCTTGCCAAGAATTCGCCGGGATTTCAAGAAGAAGCCTCTGCGGATAAGGGAAAAGCGAAATATATGTTTTGGTTTACCGGTGGAGTGGTAGAAGAAGGAGCAGCTCCCCGTGATGCCAATGCTGGTACATTTTATAGCGCGATGTCCAATATTAATCTTCGGATAGAAGACGGCAATCCGCATGCTGTTGCGTTGCGTACCCATTATGCACAACATTGTTTTATTAGTTACATTGCAGTATATATAGGTAAAGGCAAAGCCGGATTGTTCGATGTCGGTAATGAAATGGAAAATGTGGCTTTCTATGGAGGCGATTATGGTATCTATACCACTAAATCTTCTCCGGGATGGCCGGTAATGATGGTTGATTCTTATTTTGAGGGACAACGTATAGCAGCACTTCGTTGTCAGGAATCCGGTTTGGCAATGGTGAATCTGTATGCCAAGAATGTGCCGACTGTATTTGACATTGATCCTAATTATTGCGACAAATTGTTTCTGGAAAACAGCTGTTTTGAGAACGTAAGCGGTCCGGCGGTGGTAATCACCAACGAGAACAACAGCAACAATCAGATTACTTTCCGCAATGTATATTGCAAGAATGTGCCGGCATTGGCAAAATATACCCGAAGTAATACAGTCACAAATGTCTCTCATAAAATCTATAAAGTGAAATCATACGACCACGGTTTACAGATGGACAATATGCTGGACATGCCGGAATATGAAACATTGGTCGATGTTGAGCCAATGCAGAAGATGCCGGCAGCCCAACTGATGGACATCCCTGCTTTGCCTGCAATGGCAACATGGGTCAACCTTCGTGAACTGGGAGCAAAGGGAGACGGAGAGACGGATGATACGAAAGTTATCCAAGAGGCCATCAATAAGTATGATCATATCTATGTACCGCAGGGTTGGTATCGTATCACCGAAACATTGAAGATGAAACCCAATACCAAGTTAATAGGTTTGCATCCTTTTGGCACGCAATTCCGGCTGAGTGAAAGTACTGCTGCGTTTAGCGGCTTTGGCGGTCCGAAAGCGATGGTGGAATCTTCGGAAGGCGGTGCGAATATGCTGACGGGCATTGGCATCAATACCGGTGGCTATAACTATCGCGCTGTAGGTGTGAAGTGGATGGCAAATGCAGATTCATATATCAACGATGTGAAGTTTGTAGGCGGACATGGAGGCATGTGGAAACCCAAACCTGGGGTAGAGGCTCCGAGAGGTTGGTGGGGACGTCCTGCACGTGTTAGTACACCGGACAATCCGGTTAGGGAATCCGGTATGGATTTTGCATGGGACAATCAGTACTGGAGTCTGTGGGTCACCAACAATGGCGGTGGAACTTTTAAAGACATCTGGACAGCAAGCACATATGCCACCAGTGGGTTCTATGCGCAGAACACGTCCACTCCTGGACGTATCTATGCCATGTCCATCGAACATCATGTAAGGAATGAAGTACGTTTCAATAAAGTGGCAAATTGGAAAGTTTATTGCATGCAGACCGAAGAAGAGTCTGTGGAAAGCATACAATGCCAACCTATCGAGATGGATGACTGTAAAGATATGACATTTGCAAACTTGTATATGTTTCGTGTAATCCGTATCAATGAACCTTACCACAGTTCTGTTCGCATTCGTAATTGTGAAAATATTGCATTCTTGAACTTGCATAACTATTCTCAGATAAAATATACCAATAATATTGCAGTTTTTGATGTGAACAAGGATATTGATATCCGTCCGTGGGAACTTTCCCGCTTGATTGTGACCGGCAAGGAGCCGCACAAGCAGCCGTTGGACAATGAGATAGGTAAAGTGAACCGATTGGCTTCCGATTTTGAATTTGCCGAAGGTATTGCAAGTGACAGTAAAGGAAATATTTATTTCTGTGACCACCGGATGCGTCGTATTTTTAAGTGGTCTGTAGAGACGAACAGTTTGTCATTGTTGGCCGATTTTCCATGGAAACCCTCCAATCTGGCAGTTGATTCTGAAGACAATCTTTTGGTTTTGTTCCGTTATGATGCTCAGCCAAACTATCTGATTGATGGGAAACCTGAACAGATGCCGGTAATGCCTGATACTAAAGGTACCTCGTTCAGTGGATATGGCAATTCTGCTTATACCATGAAAGTCTATTCCATTGACCCTGAAAATCCGGAAGAAACTATCAAATTGCTGCCACTTGTCCCGATGGGACAAGTAAAGAATGTCTATAAGGCGTTGTATCCTTCCAACCGTTGGAGAGACTTCCATGATTTTAATGAAGTATCTGTATATGTACCCGAGTTGTGTTTCTTAGCACCGGATGGTAAAACCATCATACCTCATTACTTCGATTTGTCACGTAGCTCTTCTTTGCTGGAGGCTTACCCCGGTAAACCTTTCTATACATCCGATGAGTATGACCGCAGAATGGTGAAGATAGATGTTGCCAATGACGGTACACTTTCCAACCTGAAGTACTTTGTGGAGCAGGGGGAATTTGGCTCGGCGGTAGATAAGGAAGGAAACCTCTATGTGGCGGATGGGGAAATTTATATTTTTGATGAGGAAGGCAAGAAGAAAGGAATGATTCATGTTCCTGAACGTCCTTCTACATTACGGTTCGGCGGTAAGGATGGCAATACATTGTTCATTACGGGCCGTTCTAAATTCTTTGGTGTGCGTATTAAATAGCAAAGACGATGAAATATTTCCAGACAATCAGATTTCTGTTGGCAATCTGTTTGATTGCCAGTAGCATACCGGTAGGTTGGGCAGCAAGTGGTCATTCTGTTTATACCCAACGACCGGATGATCCGGAGGCATTTTATTTCACTCCGGAGAACTATGGCTTTAAGGCGGATGGAAAGTCGGATGTGACCGATGCACTTCAGGAGGCCATCAATAGGGTAAAGCGTGAAAAGAACTTTGGGATACTGTTTTTGCCTGAAGGTAAATACCGTATCAGCAGAACAGTACAGATACCCTCCTCTGTCCGTTTGATTGGATATGGGAAAAAACGTCCGGTGATATATTTAGGAGCCGGTACTCCTGGTTTTCAAACTACCCGGAACTATATGGTATGGTTCACCGGTGGACTGGCGCAGGAGGGGCGTGAACCTTCAGACGCCAATGCCGGTACTTTTTACAGTGCAGTGTCCAATGTGGATTTCCACATTGCAAAAGGTAATCCACAAGCCATTGCCATCCGTGCTCATTTTGCCCAGCATGGATTCATCAATCATTGTGATATTAGGATAGGGGATGGAAAGGCAGGTATCTATGATGTGGGTAATGAGTTAGAAGACGTCAGATTTTATGGTGGTGAATATGGTATCATTTCTTCAAGGACTTCTCCTGGATGGCCCATGATGATGGTTGACACCTACTTTGAGGGACAGAAAAAAGCGGCTGTCTATTCAAAGGAGGTAGGTTTTGCCATTGTCAACATGCATGTGAAGAATACTCCCGTAGCTTTTGAAATGGTAGAGAACTTGGCAGACCGTCTCCATGTGGAGAACTCTCTGTGGGAGAATGTTTCCGAAGCAGGCGTCAAGGTTAGTGTAGTAGGGAATACTTTTTCGCAACTGAATTTGGTGAATGTTGACTGCAAGAATGTTCCCGTACTGGTGGACTATACCCAAAACGAAAAGAAAATCATTGGCGAGTCAAAACTATATAGAGTAAAGGAGTTTACTTACGGCTTGGTCTATCAGGATTTGAATTCCGTTTCCTCCTTTCAGGAAATTTGCGAGATAGAACCCGTATCAAGTATTCCGGCTGCGCTTCATAAGGACCTGCCTACTCTACCTGCTATGGAAACTTGGGTGAATATCCGTGAGTTGGGTGCGAAAGGTGATGGAGAGACAGATGATACGGATGTTTTTGAAAAGGCTATCTCCCTATATAAAAACATTTATATTCCTCAAGGCTGG
Organism: Bacteroides sp. 14(A); assembly: GCF_000526555.1. Lineage (NCBI taxonomy): Bacteria > Pseudomonadati > Bacteroidota > Bacteroidia > Bacteroidales > Bacteroidaceae > Bacteroides > Bacteroides sp. 14(A). Next base: position 888,927 of record NZ_JAGH01000002.1, read on the forward strand.
TATCGTCTGACACGAACTTTGAAGCTGTTGCCTGGAACCAAGCTTATAGGGATGCATCCTTTCGGTACCCAGTTGCTTTTAAAAGAAAGTGAGCCTGCATTCAGTGGTTTCGGTACTCCCGTTCCTTTGGTAGAGTCTTCTGAAGGCGGTGATGATATCTTGAATGGTATAGGTATAAGCACCGGTGCATACAACTACCGTGCTGTGGGTTGTAAGTGGATGGCGGGTGAACGCTCTTATCTGAATGATGTTAAGTTTGTAGGAGGTCACGGCACCTTGTGGAAACCCGTTCCGAGTGCTCCGGGCCAACAGTCTTACCGGAGTGGTGAACGCCGTATCAGTTCTCCTACCTCTCCCGTTATGGAAACCGGTAGGGACCTTGCTTGGGACAACCAGTATTGGAGTCTGTGGGTGACCAACAATGGGGGTGGTACTCTTAAGGATATCTGGACGGCAAGTACGTATGCTGCTGCTGGACTGTATATCAGTGAGACGGAGACACCGGGACGCATCTATGCCATGTCCTTGGAACACCACATGCGTACCGAAGCCCGTTTTCATAATGTATCCAATTGGAAGATTTATGCTTTTCAGTTTGAAGAAGAAGGCCGTGAAGGGGTAGATTGCCATATGGCGGAGATGTCGGGCTGTAAGAATATCGAGATGATAAACGTATGGATGTATCGTGTTATCCGTGCTTTTATGCCGAAAGAAGTAGGCTTTCGCATTTGGAATTGCGAGAATATTGTTTTTCGCAATATGCACAACTATACGCAAGTGTTACCGGTTATTGAATTTCCGGTATATGATGTGAATAAGGCATTACCGGTCTACTCCTGGGATTTTGCCCGTCTTACTATTTCGGGCAGAGAAAGGGGTTACCGTCCTTTTGTCAGCGTTATTGACAAGCCGGTAAAGTTGGCTTCTGGCTTTGAACTTGCCACTGGAGCAACTGCCGACAGTCGGGGGAACGTTTACTTCTGCGAGAATCGTCTGAAAAAAATCTATAAATGGTCGGCAGATACGGAGCAAATCACCTTGATAGCGGATTATCCATGGAAACCTTTCACATTGGCTACGGATACACAAGATAATCTGTTGGTGATTTTTCGCTACGATCCACAGCCTGGCTATCTGGTGAACGGACAGCAAGAAACGGTTTCCCGTCTGCCGGATGATAACCCGATGTACAGTGGTTGGGGTAATAGCGGATGGAGTGCTTTGGGATATTCTTTCAATCCAAATCAGGCGGATGCCAGCATGAAACCGATGGCGCGTGTTATTACGGCCGATGTGAAGCGGATAGAGCGGGTCATCCATCCTTCCAGTCGTTGGCGGAGTGATTTTAACAAGATAGTAGCTAGTATGCCCGAGTATAGTTTCATTGCTCCTGATGGTGTGACAATTATTCCAGAGACCTATGATTTGGGACGCTCTTGTGCTTTAACTATTACAGTTCCCGGTCAATACGAACCGGTTTATATTGTGAATGAGATGAATAAAACGACAGTACAACTTTCCGTTGGTCAGGATGGTAGCTTGACAGAGCAAGGAGTTGTATGCCCATATGGTCAATACAGTAATGTGACTGATGCTGACGGAAATGTTTATGTTGCTGATGGGGAAATATTCGTCTATGACAAATATGGTAAAGAGCAGAGACGTATACAGATGGAGGAACGTCCTATCTCCTTGGCAATCGGTGGAAAACAGAAGAATATGCTTTTTGTTACTACCTCAAGTTCTTTCTATGGGATTAATATACGTTAGGCAGTATAAGTAGGGATATTCAGAAAATGTTATAAAATCAAAAACAGGCAGGCTAAAGCTGCGTGACATGAAGCTATATTCTAAAATGGAGTAGCCTATGGGGACTCCCGAAACCTCATGCCCATACGGAGCTATTTGGAACATCCAAGGAAGAAAGGATAATGAAAATGGCATGTGAAACGAAAAAATAGTCATTTACACATGCCATTGATTATTTTTTTGGGCATTTACTGAATATCCCGGAAAAACGAGCTACAGGTGGCTACGTTGTAACATTGCAAACCTCTTATAGCTCGTAGCTTACTTGTACTGTGCCCAGTCTATGTTTTTCATATCTCCACTTTTAGCCAGTTCAGCATGCATTCCTAATGCAGCACGGAGGGCATGGGGAGTCTGGGCTTTACCATCTGTCAATTTCAGGTAATCCCATAGAATATTTTTATAGTCGGGGTGTACGCAATTCTCGATAATGGTCTGTGCGCGTTCTTTCGGACTCTTACCACGCAAGTCGGCAACGCCTTGTTCAGTAATGATGATGTTTACGTCATGTTCTGTATGGTCGTGGTGAGATACCATCGGAACAATGGCGCTGATCTTACCTTCCTTGGCGACGGACGGACAAGTAAAGATGGAAATATAAGCGTTGCGTGTGAAGTCACCGCTTCCGCCAATACCGTTCATCATTTTCGTGCCGCCGATATGTGTAGAGTTAACGTTTCCGTAGAGGTCAGCTTCGATAGCCGTGTTGATGGAGATAACTCCCAGACGGCGTACAACTTCCGGACTATTGGAGATTTCCGACGGGCGGAGCACCAGTTTATCACGGAAGAAGTCCATATCATCATAAATACCTTGCAGACAGTCGTTTGTTACAGTGAGTGAGCAAGCGCTACCAAATTTCACGCGACCGTCACGGATCAATCCGATTACGGAATTCTGAATAACTTCCGTGTACATTTCGAATGCCGGGATGGTCTTGTCACGTCCCAGTGCACCGAGCACAGCGTTAGCGATATTGCCTACACCGGATTGCAACGGCAGGAAGGTTGACGGAATGATTCCGCGCTTCATGTCCGCAGCCAGGAAGTCGGCTACATTCTGACCAATCTTGTCAGTCAACGGATCGGCTTCGGCAAAACTGCGTGCTTCGTCCGGCCAGTTGGTTTCCACAACGCCTACAATCTTTTTCGGGTCTACCTGGATATACGGTTGACCGATGCGATCACTTGGTTTATAGATAGGTATTTCGCGGCGGTAAGGCGGATCAAGCGGTTCGTATACATCGTGCAGTCCCATAGCATTTTTGCTGTGAGCAGCATTCAGTTCCACGATGATCTGGTCGGCAAGGCGGCAAACGGTGGGAGCGATACCACCGGCTGCGGTCAGATAAATCTTGCCGTCGGGAGTTACTTCGCAAGCTTCGATAATGGCAATGTTTACTTTGCCCATGAAACCGTAACGAACTTCCTGTGCCATCTGAGACAAGTGGATGTCGTTATAGGCAATCTCTCCGCTGTTTACTGCTTTACGAAAATCGGAATTGGTTGTGTAAGGAGCACGATAGCGGATTGCTTTGGCGCGTGATAGTATACCGTCGCAGGAGTCACCCGTAGAGGCACCTGTGAAGATTCCTATCTGGAAAGGGTTTCCTTTTGCATGTTCAGCTTCCGCTATTTTTGCTAATTTTGCCGTAACGGCTTTGGCTGTTCCAGCGGGAGTAAATCCGCTCAAGCCGATGTTGTAGCCATGTTTGATCAGGCTTGCAGCTTCCGCTGCCGAGATGTAATTGAATGCCATAATGTATTTAGTTATTTTTCCTATGTGAAAATTCATAAATTACCGGAAAAGCTTTTTTAACTCTCCACTTATTCAATACTTCCGTTGTAGTATTTCCGACCAGATGATGGCTTTCCGCGCTTCTTCTGCCGAATGAATGGAGTATTCGGAATCGGTTTCAGGTTTTTGCGGAGTGGACAGAGGAGGAGAAATCTTCTGTTTCGGATGAGTTGTGGTATGCTTGGGAGATGTATTTGTAGAATCTCCTCCAAAAATATGTTTTGAAGCAGAGAATTGATATTCTTCTTTTTCTGTCGGAACGGAGGGTATTTTGGGGGCGGGACCTTCGGGAATAAATCCGCCATATGTGTTTCCCCAGGCTTCAGGAATGGGTAATGCGCTTTCGTCAATATCATTTTCCGGCACAGGCATAGCAGGCCTGTTCTCAGCGTTCTTCTTTGCTTCTTTCTTGAACTGCTTAACAACTCCGATAACAATTATGCCTACGATTAACAGAAACTGTAAGATACCATCCATACTCATTTAAGTTTTTCACCGCCAAAGGTAACTAATTTATCTGAATAACAGCCAATTTTTAGGCATGAAAAAAGGGCAGCTTCACAGCTCCCCTTATTTTTTTTAACCTAAACCTTAACTATGAAAAAATCTAATGTTTCTTTCATTACGCAAATTTGTGAAATAAAATCCTTTATGCCAAATAACAGTCTCGAAAATGTTCGTTCTATTAACATTAATTATAAGAAACAACTCATTTCCTAACTATTGGGTGTTATTTTTCGCCTTTTCATCTGTAATTTAATGTCGAAGGCGTATCTTTGCAGCTGAAATTCTTTCACCACAGATTACACAGATTGACACAGATGTTTTTTGAGTTTTCTGTAAACTTCTCATTGGGGAAGATAGTCTGTGTTAATCCGCATAATCCGTGGTGAGTCATAAAAACAGGAAATTATGGAAAAAGTAACGGGAGCAGACTTTAAATCTGCAACTGCTGATGACAACAAGAAGTTGTTCATTGAAACCTATGGCTGCCAGATGAATGTGGCGGACAGTGAAGTTATTGCCTCTGTGATGCAGATGGCGGGGTATTCAACGGCTGATACGCTGGAAGAAGCGGATGCAGTGTTTATGAACACTTGCTCCATTCGTGACAATGCTGAGCAGAAGATTCTCAATCGTCTGGAATTTTTCTATTCGCTCAAAAAGAAGAAACGCAATTTGATTGTGGGAGTATTGGGATGTATGGCCGAACGGGTAAAGGATGATCTGATCACTAATCATCATGTTGATCTGGTGGTAGGTCCTGATGCTTATCTTACTCTTCCTGACTTGGTTGCTGCTGTGGAGGCGGGCGAGAAAGCAATCAATGTAGAGCTTTCTACCACTGAGACTTATCGGGATGTTATCCCTTCGCGTATTTGCGGTAATCACATTTCCGGGTTTGTATCCATTATGCGTGGATGTAACAATTTCTGTACCTACTGCATTGTTCCTTATACCCGTGGACGGGAACGTAGCCGTGATGTGGAAAGCATTCTTAATGAAGTGTCCGACTTGGTGGCGAAAGGTTATAAAGAAGTCACTTTGCTGGGTCAGAATGTCAACTCTTACCGTTTTGAGAAACCGGACGGAGAAGTTGTAACTTTCCCTATGCTGCTCCGTACCGTAGCTGAGGCTGCGCCGGGTGTACGTGTCCGTTTCACTACTTCGCACCCCAAGGATATGAGTGACGAAACGCTGGAAGTCATTGCACAGGTTCCCAACGTGTGTAAACATATCCACCTGCCTGTACAGAGTGGAAGTTCTCGTATCTTGAAACTGATGAATCGTAAATATACCCGTGAATGGTATCTGGACCGTGTAGATGCTATCCATCGCATTGTTCCCGATTGTGGTTTATCCACAGATATCTTCTCAGGCTTCCATTCCGAGACGGAAGAAGATCATCAGCTTTCCCTTTCTCTGATGGAGAAATGTGCTTATGACTCAGCTTTTATGTTTAAGTATTCTGAGCGTCCGGGTACTTATGCTTCCAAGCATTTGCCGGATGATGTACCCGAAGAGGTAAAGATACGTCGGTTGAATGAGATTATTGCTCTGCAAAACCGCCTTTCCGCCGAGTCTAATGCCCGCTGTATTGGTAAGACATATGAAGTTCTGGTGGAAGGAGTTTCCAAGCGTTCGCGTGAACAGCTTGTAGGGCGTACGGAGCAAAACCGTGTCGTGGTGTTCGACCGTGGTACGCACCGTATTGGTGATTTTGTAATGGTGAAAATTACAGAAGCTAGTTCAGCAACACTAAAGGGAGAAGAGGTAAAGTAAGAAATTATCATTATAGTTAGAAATAAACAGAGGGAAGCTGCCGGAGAATTTAGTTCCGTTCAGCTTCCCTTTTCTTTTTCAATCCCGGCCGTTTGCCGTCAGTTTATCCCAATGGGTTCTCATCCAGGCCACCATCGCCTGAGCCACCGCCTTCAGAGCCATCGCCTTCCGAACCTCCACTTATTGGAGTGTCTTGCAAGCATACGCTGTTAGCTACGTTTGTGACGTCTTCGTTGCAGAAACCGAGGTAAATGGCCAGTGCATCGTCCTTCCAGTTGGCGGGAAGTTTCAGTTCTGCCTTGGCATCGGAGCGTGTGGCTGCTGCTATATCATAAACAGCCATTCCTTTGTCCTTGTTGTATGCCAGTAACATGGCGGCATCTGTAACTGTTGCGTCACCCATTCCACTGTTGTCGGTCCAGGCAAAAGTTACTTTACTTTCGTTTACGGTTACTGTGGCATCCAATGCGGGTACCAGACTGCCACGTGTCACCAAAGCTTTGTTGTAGTCAATTGAGACATTTGTTCCGCTACCTTTCATTGCATGTTTCAGAATATACGATACGGCAGCATTGAATGCTGATTGCTGTCCGGAAAATTCTTTGTATCCAAAACGCAGAAAGGGTGTCATTGCCTTTGTGAAGTTAACAGCTGCTGTAAATTTAGAGCGTTGATTCTTCTGTTTCTCGGTGCGTGGATCACTGAAACTTACCGCCAATGCACGCATATAATGTACCGATTTCCATGTACTACCTACTACTGTACCTACTTTTCCTGAGAATCCTCCGAGGATTCCTTGTTTAATTGTTCCCATAATTTTTTCTTTTTTGTGTTGTAAATAAATTAGTTTTCTTTGTGAACTTGCTAAAAAGACTTCTGCAGCAATCTTCATCGTGTTGTTCAGTATGCAGCGATGTTTGGTTCTCGTTGCGTTGGCAAAGGTATGGGAAAGTTTTCTTTTCGACCTGCCATTTTTGCCATAAGCGTTCAAGAATTTTTCTGAAAAGTGGTAATGTATTGATAATGTATTGTTTATAAACGGTTTTCTGACTCTTGTATGCAGTTGACGTTTCACACGGAGATAATCCACTACTATTATGTTCCGTTTTTGGTTAAAAACTCTTTTTCTCCGTACTCGATTCGTACCTTTTTCGCTTCTATACAGAAGTACAAATAGCGAACCGGATACGAGCCAGGTACGAACCGGGTATGAGGGGGAGGCAATGTAAAGTAAGATTGGCTACTTTTTCTGATTTTGGTCTATTCTTTCTTCTAACATCTGACACCTTTGGCCGGAAAACATTATCTTTGTCCAACTAAGGACTCAGTAGATGACTTATAGAATGGGAAAAACTAAAGCTATTATACTCTTTTTAGTTGCTTTTTTGCTGTTGGCCTGTACAGCCCGGCAAAGCAATAACAAGCAATTGATATGGGCAGATTCCCTTATGCGGTCGCTGCCGGATAGTGCCTTGTCTGTTTTGCAGAATATCTCTACTCAGGAATTTGCCTCACCGGCTGATAGTGCCTATTATGCGCTGTTGCTGACACAGGCAAGAGATAAAAATTATGTTGTACAGGTAGATGATTCGCTGATACGTTACGCTGTTGCACATTATGATAAAGTGGGGGATGCAAAGATGCGGGCAAGTGCACACTATTATTGGGGATGTGTGTATAGAGACATGAACCGTCAGGCAGAGGCACTCAGGGAATATCTTATAGCTGCATCTTTGACGAAGGAAACTGTGGAAAAACGGCAATTGGGATTGATATACAATAATATTGGCTATATTTATTATATACAGAATTTCAAGGAAAAAGCAGATTCTGTATATCAGTTAATGGAGGACATTGCTCAAGAATTAAAAGATACTACTCTTTGGGCAGAAGCTCTATCCAGGCAGGGTTCTATTGCCTTTATGAAAGGTAATGATTATTTTGGTACTGCTGAACAAAAGTTACTGGATGCTTTTACAGTGGTAGATAGAATTGAAAATAAAGCGATCAAAGCTGATGTTTCAGCTACATTAAGTCGTCTATATAGTAAAATGGATCAAGGTAAAAAGGCTCTCTTTTACGCAAAACTTAATCTTTCCCTGCGAAAGGATACTACACGAGCCTATCAAGCTTTTCTTATTTTGGGAGATGCTTACTATAGGGTTGGGCTATATGATTCTGCAACTTTTTATTTAAACAAGAGTCTGGTAAGTAAGGATTACGGGAGAAGATCGGATGCCTATATGCGTTTGGCGGATATAGCAATGATTCAAGGTAATGCAGTCTTGTCTATGAAACTGGAAAGATATAGTTCTGCATATAAGGATAGCTTATATCAATCCCGTGGGAATGTAGTAACTGATAAGATTGTTGAAGCGGAAACCGACGCCCAGATAACGCTCCATCAGTTGTATTATAAAGGACGCTTAAATATATATTTGTGTGTTTTTATACCGATAACGATTATAGTTATCATGATTGTTTTCTTTCTTTATAGAAAAAATAAACAATATCGGGGAAAAAATGATTTGCTGCAAAAGAATAATCAGCAATTAGAGAAAGTAAACCAAGACTTGAGTCAACATTATGCTTGTCTACAGGAAGAGATAACCCAACGAGACCTGGAAATTGAAAATCTAAGGAAAGAGTTAGCTTCTTGCCGGATTGATGAAGAGCAAAGGGAAAAAATACGGGTAGAACTGGATGAAATGGTTTTAAGGAGAAAAGCTTTGGTGAAAGAGGCCTTCCTACATTCACCACTTTATGCAAAAATGCAGGCAATTATAAAAGATCATCTGGATAAAGATGCATCAGATAAAGAAATAAGCGATCAGGAATGGCAGGAATTAATTGTCAGCATGGACTCCCAGTGGAATAATGCCATTTCACGTTTTCATGTTAAGTATCAATTATCCAAAGAGGAACTCTATTTAGTATGTTTAAGTTTGACAGATTTTCCATTTGCTCATTTAGCATATTTGATGCATTCTTCCAGAAGAACACTCTATCGGAAAAAGAATGCTTTATGTGAACGGATTGGCGTTGAACAAAACAGTGAATTTAAAGAAATCTTGCGCAAAATATAGGGGTGGCACACTTGTGACACACTCTTTTCGCATGGACTTTTGTAGTTTAGCGGCATCAAACAAAAAGTTATGCATTATGAAAAGAGTATTATCTATTTTATTTCTATTTTTGGTTTTAGGTAGCTCAGTGAAAGCACAATTGGATTTTGGATTTAAAGAGATTGTGTTTACACAAAAAAGTGATGACAGGGACATGAGTGGACAAAGTAGTAGTACCAGTCCGGAAGATGCTCCCAAAACTCGTAGTGTTGTTCTCCAACCGGTGTATGCTTACTTGGATAATGGAGAAATAACTGTTTATTTTGAAAAAGTATTCCCTACTGTTGCAATCAGTGTTATAAATGAAACTACAGGGAAAACTGTTTGTTCAAAGACGCTTCTTAGTCCTACAAACTTTTCTATTGATTTGAACGGAGAAGATAGTGGAGAATATATAATAGAGGTTATTTCTGACGGAACCTCCTTAGAAGGCACTTTTTCTTTATAATATCCTGATAGATAAACGAAGGTAATCATGACCGGGGCTGATAATATCAGTGTCGTACTCTATCGTTATCTGCGGACATTGTCTGTAAAGGTAAGTAGAGATACTGTACATCGCCTGCTTAGTACTCCGTTGGGAGGCGGTATGCGCGGTATCAGTGATGCACTGGATGCGCTTCATATAAAGAATGAGGTGTTTCGGCTCCTGTCACGTGATTACTTTTTAAAACTGGAAACTCCTTTTATCACAATGCTTGAGGTGGACAAAAAATCTTTTTGTGTTGTGACGAAAAAGGACGATTTCATCGTAGAATTTATCAATGGAGAGGGTGGTAAACGACATGTAAAGGTAGACAAGTTTCTACAGCATTGGACAGGTACAGTCTTATTGGGAGAACCTACTGAAGCAACACCGAACGAGCAATTTTATATAATGAGAAATATCGTATTTTATTTATTGCGTTATAGATTTATTATTGCTTTGCTCTTTGTCCTGATATTGGGACTCCAGACTGCGTTTTGTCAGAGTCGGTTGCTTGCCTTTATGTTCTATTTATCTGTATTGTTTTTTGGAATACTCGTATCTGTCGCCATCCTCTACAAAGAGCGGGTGAACGGGGAATTCATGGAGCGATTCTGTAATATCGGTAAGATAGTGAATTGCAATGAAGTGTTTCACTCTAAAGGGGCAAGTATAGCAGGGTTAGGGGAATTATCTCTGCTATACTTTGCGCCTCTTTATCTATTCTCGCTTATCCGGCAGGATGATTTTTATATAATTTCAGTTGTATGTTGTGTTGTAGCCGTGACGCTTTCTTTATACTCTATTATTTATCAGGTTTTTATTTTGCGTAAAGCCTGCATGCTTTGTGTATTGGCTGATTTTGCGGTATGGGGTAGTGCGGTAGCTCTTTATATATTGAAAAATGATTTTGTAATGGAGCTGTCATTATCCTCACTTTTCGCATTTGTGGTCATAGGGTATATCTGTTTGATTTTTGAACTACAGTTGAGAGCCATACAAACCGGAGAGAAGGAAAGGATTACTTTAAAAAAATATTTTGGCAGCCTGCTTAACCCGGAAACTTTTCAAATATTGTTGGCATTAAAACCTCAGATCGGGAAAATGGTAAGTCGGGATATTGCATTGCATAATCAAAAAGAAGGTAGTAATGAATTGATGATAGTGACTAATCCCAATTGCAAGAATTGTGCAAGTGTTCATCGTCATATGGTAGAAATTGCTTCAAGTGTTCCCGTGTCATTAGTATTGGTAACATTTCCAAATGATAGGTTGGGTGAGGAAATTGCCCAGGTTATTATTGCAGCTTATTACGTTGTCGGTTGGGATAGAGCAATAGAGCTTTTGGGGGAGTGGTATGAAAACAGGCACATGGAAGATGCGGGTATATATAGTATAACGGCTGAGGTGCGTGATGTGTGGACAAAACAACAGATATATTGTCGGGAACAAAAGATAAGTAAAACCCCTTCTGTCATAGTGAATAAGCATTATGTGCCGGAGGTATACCCATTATCAGATTTAAGATATGTATTGACATAAAGATTTATTGTAGATTTAGTAATTAATAGCCAGAACCTTAACTTTGTTTATTTGCTACTGAAGCTCAACAGAAGTTGGGCTTCAGTAATAGTAGTATTCAATATAACGGTAATAGGTGCTTTATAGCTGTTTTGTAATCGGATAACTAAAAAAGCACGAGCCTCCCGGCCCGTGCTTTTCAACTAATTGTTAACTTTAATTTCTATATTTATTACTTTGCAATTGCTAATAGATTGGTCGTGAAGTCCATCTGCTTGTGGTTAACCAGAGTCCAATCTGATTTATTCTTATTGTCTTGCTTGTAGGCTTTGTAAGCCGTCGGCATATTTGCGTCATTCAGTTCGTATACACTTTTCTGAACGGCTTCATCATAAGCTTTGTGAGATTCGTTCCAGCGGGCGTAATTCATGGTTATTTCATTATCGCTGTACTGGTAAGTCATCTTGAAATAGGGTACCCACGCATCTTTTGCACCATCCCATTTGGATGCTTCTTTGCTAATCAGACGGTTTTGGTCGTCATAAGTAAAAGTGTATTGCATGTGGCGTTGCAGATAAGAGCCTTCTTGTTTGAAGATAGTTTTGGATGCGACTAATTCGCCGTTCATCACTTGATTTGTTATGAAACCGTCCTGAGCTTTCACTTCGGAGTTGAGAACACTTGCTACCATAATAGCTACCAATGCGACTGCTTTAAATAAACTTGTAGTTTTCATAATCTTTATTTTTTAATTGTTACTATTTCTATTTGGCTTTCGCTCTTATCTGTTAGACGGAACTACTTGCTGAAAAGTGGCAGATAATCTTTATTTTTTTTGCTGACCGCTTTCGCTTAATAATAGTCAATTCCTGTGCCAAAGTAATAAGTGGTTGAAAATCAGCAAATAATAGAAATAGTAAGCTGTTCATTATCGGACAGTTGTCCGCTTATTATCGAACAGTGACCGGAATAAAACAAAATATTTATTCCTTTTGAGACATGAGTTCAAACATTTGGTACATTATCAATATCCTTTTATCGATAACGCAACTATTTTTGTCTCCAAAATAATATGCTATGAAGAATTTCTGTTTGATTACCTTATTTATTTGTTTCAGTGGTTTGCCCGTATGGGGTGGCGGAACGTCGGAAAAGGCAGTGTATGACCTGATAGAGCGGGTTACTCCCGGTTATGCTTCGCAGTATCGGTTAGAGATGATACAGCCGGAAAATGGAAGTGATGTTTATGAAGTGGATGGTGACGGGCAGAGAATTATCCTGCGGGGAAACAATGCGGTCTCCTTGGCAACTGCTTTCAACTGGTATTTGAAGTATACGTGCCATGCCCATGTATCCTGGTTTGGTAATCAATTGAAATTGCCTGCGAAATTGCCACAGCCTGCGAATAAAGAACGGAGGATTATTAATGGTAAATATCGCGTTTACATGAACTATTGTACGGTAAGCTATACTGCGGCGTGGTGGAATTGGGAACGTTGGCAACAAGAACTGGACTACATGGCGATGAATGCTATCAATATGCCTTTGTTTTCTGTAGGGCTGGATGGTGTATGGTATAATACGCTGTTACGTTTTAATTTCACGGAAGAAGAAGCCCGGGCTTTTCTCACTGGACCGGGACATTCGGCATGGCAGTGGATGCAGAATATTCAGAGTTATGGTGGTCCTTTGCCTAAATCGGTGATAGATAAGCATGTCATATTGGGTAAAAAGATATTGGCGCGTCAGTTGGAATTAGGGATGCAACCTATTCAGCAGGGTTTTTCGGGATATGTTCCACGGGAATTGCAAGCTAAATATCCGCAAGCCAAAATCAGTATGAAACGGAAGTGGTGTGGTTTTGACGGTACTGCTCAACTAGACCCGACTGACCCTTTGTTTCATGAAATGGGCTTGGCTTTTCTGGAAGAGCAGGATAAATTGTTTGGTAGCTATGGGGTATACGCAGCCGATCCTTTTCACGAGAGCGCTCCTCCGATAGATACACCTGAATATCTGACAGGGGTGGGACAGACCATACATAAGCTTTTCCAGACATTTGATGCGGGAGCTTTGTGGGTGATGCAAGCATGGAGTATGCGGGAAGATATAGTGAAAGCTGTTCCTAAGGAATCTTTACTGATATTGGACTTAAACGGATCGAAAACTGCTGCTAACGGTGGTTGGGGATATCCTGTGATAGCTGGTAATCTTCACAATTTTGGCGGGCGTATCAATATGCATGGCGATTTAGCTTTACTGGCTTCTAACCAGTATCAGAAAGCGAAGGCGCGTTATCCGAATGTGTGCGGGTCCGGACTTTTTATGGAGGCCATTGAGCAGAATCCTGTTTACTATGAACTGGCTTTTGAAATGCCCAATCATGCTGATAGTATTCCTTTGCAGGCATGGCTTGCTGCTTATGCCGAACGTCGGTATGGAGCGAAATCTGCTGCTGCCGGAAAAGCGTGGATGTACCTGTTGGAAGGTCCTTATCGTCGGGGTACGAATGGAACGGAAAGGAGCTCTATTGTAGCTGCTCGTCCGGCATTGAATGTAAAGAAGTCTGGCCCGAATGCGGGTTTGGGTATTCCTTATGAACCGATGTTGGTGATTCGGGCTCAGTCGCAGCTTTTGAAGGATGCTGATAAACTGGCATTTTCCAAACCTTATCGTTTTGATATTGTAGATGTGCAACGCCAGATGATGACTAATCTGGGGCAATTAGTGCACAAAAAGGCGGCAGAAGCATTTGCTTCCAAGGATAAGGCGGCCTTTGCCTTGCACTCAGGACGTTTTCTTGAATTATTGAGAGATATGGATGAACTGCTTTATACACGTAGCGAATATAGTTTTGACAGATGGTTGACTGAAGCCCGCAGTTGGGGAGAGACTAAAGAGGAAAAGGATCTGATGGAACGTGATGCAACTTCATTGGTTACTATTTGGGGGGCTGATGGTGATCCGCGTATATTTGACTATTCATGGAGGGAATGGGCAGGTTTGATTAACGGGTATTATTTGCCTCGCTGGCAGAAATTCTATACAATGTTACAGGGACATTTGGATGCAGGTACTGATTACCAGGAGGAAGGGCTATCCCTGGCTTACGGTAGAGAAGATTTCCGTGCAAACGACTTTTACAACCGGCTTGCTGAATGGGAACTTGCCTATGTGGATCAGACGGGTAAAGCACGAACACCTGTCACTCATGGGGATGAATTGGTCGTTACCCGTCGTTTGTTTGATAAATACCTGAAACTGTCTCGTGAATATTATGCGGACTTTTCGGGTGTGGGAGAAATCAAGGAAGAACGTACTTATGAAAATGTCGGTGAGGAGTAATAGTAGTTACTCCCCACTTTTCTTCAATATTATTTTTGCCCCGTATTGAGTAGCGATACTTTTGCGGAAATCCAGGAAATCGGTATAGTCTTCTTTGGGGTAATTGCCTTGGTAATAGAGCAGGCGATGAACGATAAAAACATTGCCTGCGTCGCCCAAGGTAATGGAAGACCGGAATTTGCCGAATTTACTTTCCTGATCAACGGGTTTAGGCAATGATTCTATTTCATATCCTTCCGGCAGGCGGATGCTGATGCTATCTATATCGAGATAGCCATAATTGGTTTGAATGCTTTGAGTGCGTTCTCCCTGGTTGTTCGGACTGTAAAAGCTTCTGTGGAAAATATTGATCGGGATAAACAGGCGTTTTCCGGTTTTGTTTCCATATTGTTCGCTTTCGATGGTGTACGAGATATCCAGTTGAGGCTCTTTCTGCTTGATTTCGTTGGCACGGATGGCATCGACTTTAGCCTGTACCAGGTTGATGTCGGAGCGTAGCCAGTCTTTCTGCCGGGCAGGCTCCATGTCGATAATGGATGCCATGTCTTCATATTGAAACAGGCGGGAAGTTTGTTTAACTTCTACTTTTGCACTTCCATCCGGTTGCAGGGTTACGAGGGTGTTGTTGACTTGTGTATTCAGAGAGTCCGCATACGTTGGCAATTGACAAAGAGTTCCGCCGTTGGGACCAACGAGTAGAGCATCGTGCCCTGCAATGGAATGATGTACGTAGCCTAAGGGTAAAGTAGGATTGGTACATTCCAGCCAAAGCGTATCATTGGGTAACGGCACTTGTAAGATGACATGGTTGTTTTGATTGGCACTGGCAAAGTCGGCTAATAAACGCCTGTTAGTAGTGCTGATTACGGTGTAAACGGATGGAATACCCAGTTCTGTAAGCATGGCACGCATATAGTTGGATAGTCCTTTGCAGTCTCCGAAGCCGGTGCGGTTTACATCGGCGGCGGCTATGGGTTGCAACCCTCCGATTCCTAGCTGTATGCTGACATAGCGGGTAGTGGATGCGAGATACTGATAGATTGCGGCTATTTTTTCATACGGGGTATTGCAGTTTGCCGTCCGTTTTTGTAATTCCTCTTTTAGTGTCGGGGGCAGTTGGTCTCTTCCACTCAATAACTGATATTGCCATTCGCCATACGATTGCCAGCTTTCCATACTCCCTTTAGTTCTTTCGAAAGAGAAATTCAGGGGAGTGAAATAGATACGGGGCAGCAATTCGGATAGGGAAGGGCTGTAAGGTTCTTTTTTGATAGCGGGTAGAGACTGGACTTTGACTTCTGTCAGCCAGTTTCCGTCAGCTGTCTGTTGCTGTCTGACTTCTGCCTGCATATTGATGGCCCGGTAACGGCAAGGATTGTCAGCCGGAGTCAGAATACGGTAACTTGCCTGCGCAACGGATTGGTTATAACTCTTTTGCGGAACGAAGCTGGGGTAGCCGATCAGTCCATCGCTGTTCTTTATCTCCCATTCGTAAGTGATGGTAACAGGATATCGTGACGGGGTATATTCGAAGAAATAGTAATAGTCGTCGCTGACAAGGCCGTCTGAATATTCGGTAATCTTCAGTTCGCTCTTTTTAATTTTCCGGATCACATTGCCGGAGGCGTCCCGAACTTCTCCGGAGAATTTTTTCAGAGAGGAAAAACGGTCGCACAGACAGACAAAGGAGGCATCTTCTTTTCCTTTTTCATTCAATACCTGTATCACACGTTTCTCTTTCTGGATGGCATCGGTGGATGAACTGCATACGATATCCGTTACGGCATCTTGTATGATAGAGTATGCGTCGGTACGCAAATCTGCTTGAGCGTACAGGCTGCCGGAGTAAAAGGCGGCTTGTAGCAGGAGACCGAAAAATAATTTGTTCATTTTCATAATTTCCGCGTTACAGTTTTTTTAAAACCATCATTTCATTATTCTTCTTGGCAATCAATTCCCATAATTGTTGCAGTTCAGGATAGTCAGTATGCAGGAACAGCAGCTTCTGCAACCGGAAAGAATACCTGAGTGTGACCTGATTATTCTGTTGCGTGATTATATATCGGCAAAGCACTTGTCCGTCACTTGTCTGCAATCTCTGATTCTCCGGCTTTTCATCGACTGTGTATCCTTCCGGAATGGTCAGATTTATGGTCAGGGACACCTGATCTGTGTAGGGAAATTCTACAGGAAGTTTCCGTTCCGACTGTTTGAAGGGAGATTCGGAGACATGCAGGAATACAAGCGGATTGACGTAAATGAACTGATCGTTAACAGTGTACTGCTTTTCAAATTCTACCAGTTCATACACTTGCGGTGAGAAGTGGGTTCTCCCTTCCATCTGGAGTTTTTTCACCTGTATGTTTTCTTCGGAAGCCAGTTTGCTGGCAAACTCGGTACTGTCCTTGGCTGTGCGGTATTTGTTACGCAAACGGGAGGCATACTGACCTATATAAACAGTTTCACGTGTGCCTGTAACAACTCCTTCAGAAGAAATTCCGGCCTTCACGCTTGATCTCAGCAGGTTTGCCCCTACATTTTCCAGACTGACCCACTGACTGTGATTGTCCGGAGCGATAATACGCGCACGGTTGGTCATCAGTACAGGAGGGAGGACATTAAGGTAGCCATTTTCTACGGAACTGTCCAGATAAACCAGAGTACTGTCTGTAGGGCTGATGGCTACGACAAATGTATTTAGTTTCTGGATGCTGGGATGGCTATAAGGAAGTATGCCCATATCCCGGCGGCTCATTACTGCCGGATAGGCGGGTATTCCGGCATCTTTCAGCATGCTGATAAGGATAAAGTTAATGTCGGCATTGCTGCCTGTGCCTTCTTTCAGCACTTGCTTGGGTGATTTGCTATATAAGGCATATTTCTCATTCCATCTCACTTTGTTTTTCAGAAACGTGTAGATGGCACATATCTTTTCGTCCGCTCCCTTCATTTGTTCCAGATGCAGGGCAGTCATTTCTTCTTTGAACGGATTGTTCATTTTCAGTCTGCTACCGAAGTCCGAGTCCTTCAGTAATGTTTCGTCAATCTGTTCCCAGCTTTGGGTGAACGATTTGTAGAGGGAACCGGGGAAATCAATTCCCTGCAATTCCAGGTTTACTTGTGTACAGTAGTCATCCGCGCACCACACATGACTGTCGTCTTTCAGAGCGGGGAGTTGGTTGCCCTGGAAGTTCAGATGCGTCCCGGAGCATCGGAGCAATTGCGATCCGATGGATAAGTTGAGGGAAGCGTTTTCGTTTACGGTTTCCAGCTTTTCTGCACCGTGCATCTCTATGTTGAATTTGAAATACTCGGGTATGGTGACATTATATTCGGTATATAAGATAGGAATATCACTTTGTGCTTTCCAACTGTCGATACTGAAGAAGAAATCGGACTCTACCCGGTATTCATACTCTATCAGCGTTCCGGCTTTCACCTGCGGAATGGAGAATTTCAGGTTCATCCGGCTTTCGCCCACACGCTCCTTGAAAACTACATCTTTCTTCATTTTGGTACGTACAATTTTTCCGTTTTCCAGGTTGTAGGCGCTGGCATCCAGTCCGATTATATTTTCTTTCATGGCGTTATTAGGCAGTTCGTAGTAGGGAATGATGACATCGGCATAGGAGGTTCCTTCCGGTTTGAGTACCTTTATTTTTACTTTATACTCAGAAACCAGCCGGAAGCTTTCTATTCCCCATTTATAACTGATGTCAGTCAGCTTACACAGGATAACGGCGGTGGCGCTGGAGTCGGGTTCATAAACAGCCATGTTCAGTTCTTCCATGGTAGGTTTGCCGAATTTCCGGTTCGGTAGAATAGTTTGTCCGTCAGCGAATAGCTGAAAACAGCAGAAGCAAAAAAGTAAGGAGAGTAAAGCGTTTTTCATGATAGTATGTGATTGAAGTGTTCTTGTACCGACAAATATATGTTTTTTTTATTTAAAACAAGTGTTTAAACTTCTCTTTTATTAAATCTCCTTAAAGAAAGCCCGATGCGTCACTTTTTATTTGTTATTTTGCACCAAATTCGGGTATAGTGCGGTCTGTTCAGTTCAGGCTGCACTTCATTATTGCAGAACGTTCAATGAATAAACTCACCATAAAAGTCTGTCCGGTATGTGGTAGTGCGCATATAGAGCGTGCTATGACTTGCATAGACCATTATGCTTCCAGCGAGGCATTTTATCTGTGCCGCTGTCAGGATTGCGACTTTCTCTTTACGCAAGATTTTCCTGTGGAGGCTGAGATAGGCAAATATTATGAGACTCCCGATTATATTTCCCATTCTGATACGAAAAAGGGTCTTATGAATAAGGCGTACCATTGGGTGCGTGGTTATATGTTGGGGCGCAAGGCACGTCTGGTGGCTCGTGAAGCACACCGGAAAGAAGGACGTTTGCTGGATATCGGTACGGGAACAGGATATTTTGCCGATACCATGAAGCGGCGGGGCTGGCAGGTGGAAGCAGTGGAGAAGAATGCGCAGGCGCGTGCTTTTGCCAAAGAACATTTCGGTCTGGATGTGAAACCCGATACCGCATTACAGGATTTTGCTCCCGGAAGTTTTGATGTCATCACTTTGTGGCATGTCATGGAACATCTGGAACATTTGAATGAAACGTGGGATACACTGAATAGCCTGTTGACGGAGAAAGGCGTGTTGATTATTGCCGTGCCCAATTGCTCCTCGTATGATGCGAAGAAATATGGTGCGCACTGGGCTGCCTACGATGTTCCCCGTCATTTATGGCATTTTACGCCCGGCACTATTCAGAGATTGGGAGCAAAGCATGAATTTATATTGGCTGCACGCCATCCGATGCCGTTTGATGCATTCTATGTGTCGATGCTAAGCGAAAAGTATATGGGACATTCGATGTCTTTCTTCCGGGGGATACTCAGTGGTACGTTGGCGTGGTTCAGCACGTTGGCGAGCAAGGAGCGAAGCAGCTCGATGATTTATGTATTCAGGAAGAAGCAGAAATAAGATATGAGGTGGTAAGATGATAAAATGGTAAGATGATAAGGCATGAAGACGAAAAGCAAGAATAATTCCGTATCCTATTTTGATATGCAGTTCATTACTTCCAGCATCAGTACGACGCTGGTGTTATTGCTGCTGGGATTGGTGGTGTTTTTCGTACTGACTGCTCACAATCTTTCTGTGTATGTAAAGGAGAATATCAATTTCTCTATTATCATCAGCGATGATATGAAGGAAACGGATATTCTGAAGTTACAAAAAAGACTGGATAAGGAAGTATTCGTACGGTCTACGGAGTATATTTCGAAGAAGCAGGCGCTTCGTGAACAGATTGAGGCGATGGGGACAGATCCGCAGGATTTTCTGGGATACAATCCTCTTCATGCTTCTATCGAAGTGAAGCTGCACTCCGATTATGCGAATACCGACAGTATTGCCAAAATAGAAAAAGAGATAAAGAAGAATACCAATGTACAGGAAGTGCGTTATCAGGAAGACCTGATAAATATGGTTAATGAGAATATCCGTAATATCAGTTTGATGTTGTTGGGATTGGCTGTATTACTGGCTTTCATTTCCTTTGCATTGATTAATAATACCATCCGGTTGACTATTTACTCTAAACGCTTCCTGATTCATACGATGAAGCTGGTAGGTGCAAGTTGGAGTTTTATCAGGCGTCCGTTCCTGTGGCGTAACTTCTGGATCGGTGTGTTGGCGGCTGTCATTGCCGATGGTGTTCTGTGGGCTGCGGCATATTGGTTGGTGGTGTATGAGCCTGACCTGATCAGTGTTATCACACCCAATGTTATGTTGCTGGTTTCCGTATCGGTGCTTGTATTTGGAGTGTGTATCACGTGGTTCTGTGCATACCTGTCCATCAATAAGTTCCTGCGGATGAAGGCGAGTACGCTTTATTATATATAGTATTGAACATTACAGCTTATACGTTAATAGAGGAATAAGAGATGTTTTGAGTGAAGTTAAATTGTAAACAATTAAATCATAAATAAAGAGATGAGTAAAGAGAAATTTGCTTTCGATAAAACTAACTTTATCCTGCTTGCCGTTGCAATGGCGGTGGTGATTATCGGTTTTATCCTGATGACCGGTCCGGTGTCTACCCCGACGCACTTTGAACCGGATATTTTTAGTGCGAGACGTATTAAAGTAGCTCCCGTGGTATGTCTTGTGGGTTTTTTGCTCATGATATACGCTGTATTGCGCAAACCGCGTGACAAGCAAATGAATAATGAAGGAATAAAAGAATAAAAAGCTATGTGCAGAGGGGCATGTGTCCCCTATCATAATTCATAAATTATAATTTATAAATCAACTACATGGAATGGTTTGAGGCGCTCATCCTGGGCTTGATCCAGGGATTGACAGAGTATTTGCCGGTAAGTAGTAGCGGACATTTGGCTATCGGTTCGGCATTGTTTGGTATTCAGGGAGAGGAAAATTTGGCATTTACGGTGGTAGTGCACGTAGCTACGGTGTTCAGTACAATGGTGGTCTTGTGGAAAGAAATCGAATGGATTTTCAAGGGACTGTTTAAGTTTCAGATGAATGATGAAACACGTTATGTAATCAATATCCTGATATCTATGGTGCCTATCGGCATTGTGGGTGTGTTCTTTAAAGATGAGGTGGAGGCAGTTTTCGGTTCAGGCCTGCTGATTGTGGGTTGCATGTTGCTGGTAACGGCTGCTTTGCTGTCATTCTCTTATTACTATAAACCGAAGCAGAAGGAGAACATCTCCATGAAAGATGCGTTCATTATAGGTTTGGCTCAGGCTTGTGCGGTGCTTCCCGGACTTTCACGTTCCGGTACCACGATTGCAACCGGATTGTTGCTGGGTGACAATAAAGCAAAGCTGGCTCAATTCTCTTTCCTGATGGTAATGCCTCCGATATTGGGTGAAGGGCTGCTGGATGGTATCAAGTTGATGAAAGGAGAAGACATTGCCGGAAGCATTTCAACGTTATCATTGCTGATAGGATTTATTGCAGCTTTTGTGGCGGGTTGTCTGGCTTGTAAGTGGATGATTAATATTGTGAAGAAAGGAAAACTGGTATACTTCGCTGTTTATTGTGCAATAGCCGGTATCGTAACCATCGTACTGTCACAAATGCAAGGATAACGGATGAAGTTTAAAGAAGGAGAAGTATTATATTTCAATAAACCGCTGGGATGGACATCGTTCAAGGTTGTGGGACATGCGCGTTATCACATCTGCCGGCGGATGAAAGTAAAGAAGTTGAAAGTAGGCCATGCCGGTACGCTCGATCCTTTGGCAACAGGGGTGATGATTGTCTGTACGGGCAAGGCTACGAAGAGAATAGAAGAGTTCCAGTATCATACGAAGGAGTATGTCGCTACCATTCAATTGGGTGCCACTACCCCCTCTTACGATTTGGAACACGAGATAGATGCCACTTACCCTACTGAGCATATCACGCGGGAGTTGGTGGAAGAAACGTTGAAGACATTTATCGGCGAGATACAACAGGTTCCCCCCGCCTTTTCGGCCTGTATGGTAAATGGCAAACGCGCCTATGACCTGGCACGTAAGGGTGAAGAAGTAGAGTTGAAACCGAAATTGCTGGTGATTGACGAGATAGAGTTGCTGGAATGTAATCTGCCGGAAATTAAGATCCGTGTGGTATGCAGTAAAGGTACTTATATCCGTGCCTTGGCCCGTGATATTGGTGAAGCGCTGAACAGTGGCGCCCATCTTACGGCTTTGGAACGCACCCGTGTAGGTGATGTCCGGCTGGAAGATTGCCTCGATCCGATGGATTTTAAAGAGTGGATAGACGCTCAAGAGATAGAAACAGAAGAATAACTTAAAGAAAGAATAGATATGAAACTGTCACAATTTAAATTTAAGCTTCCGGAAGAGAAGATTGCTTTGCACCCTACAAAGTACAGAGACGAGTCGCGCCTTATGGTGCTGCATAGAAAGACAGGTGAGATTGAGCACAAAGAATTCAAAGACGTTTTGAACTACTTTGATGATAAGGATGTGTTCATTTTCAATGATACGAAAGTATTTCCTGCCCGTTTGTATGGCAACAAGGAGAAGACTGGTGCCCGTATTGAAGTGTTCCTTTTGCGTGAGTTGAATGAAGAACTCCGTCTGTGGGATGTGTTGGTAGACCCTGCCCGTAAGATCCGTATCGGTAATAAGCTGTATTTCGGTGATGACGACTCTATGGTAGCTGAAGTTATCGACAATACAACGTCTCGTGGCCGTACGCTCCGTTTCCTCTATGACGGTCCGCACGATGAGTTTAAGAAGGCTTTGTATGCGTTGGGCGAAACTCCGCTGCCTCACAGCATTATCAACCGTCCTGTAGAGGCGGAAGATTCGGAGCGTTTCCAATCTATCTTTGCCCGTAATGAGGGTGCGGTGACGGCTCCTACTGCGAGTCTGCACTTCAGCCGTGAGTTGATGAAGCGTCTTGAAATTAAAGGTATCGACTTTGCGTATATCACGCTACATGCCGGTTTGGGTAACTTCCGTGATATTGATGTGGAAGACCTTACGAAGCACAAGACAGATTCTGAACAGATGATTGTGAACGAAGAAGCTGTCGGCATTGTGAATCGTGCCAAAGACCTGAACAGACAGGTTTGCGCTGTAGGTACCACTGTGATGCGTGCCATTGAGAGTACCGTAAGTACAGACGGTCACCTGAAGGCATACGAAGGATGGACTAACAAGTTTATCTTCCCTCCCTATGACTTTACAGTAGCCAATGCGATGATTTCCAACTTCCATATGCCGCTTTCCACGTTGCTGATGATTGTTGCCGCTTTCGGTGGCTACGATCAGGTAATGGAGGCGTATAATGTGGCTTTGAAGGAAGGTTACCGTTTCGGTACGTATGGGGATGCGATGTTGATTACGGATAAGTAAAAAGTACAGTTGTGAAAATATGTCCTAAGTGCCATGAAGAAGTAGAAGATAGCTTTGAGATCTGCTGGAACTGCAATTATAGCTTTCCGGATAATAAGATATTGGATATGAATCTGGCAGGAGAGAACGATGGTAGAGGCCTGTCTATTGATTGTTTACGCTGTCAGGTCAAGATGGCTTATTCTGGAAAATATGAGTTTCATGAAGGAATGAACACAGGTGTTTTGGGAAACTTGTTTGAGTTATTCCAGAATCGCGAAGCCTTTGACCTATATGTCTGTCCTAAATGTGGTAAAGTAGAATTTTTTGTTCCTTTGGATAGGGAACGGGAATTTAAGATAGAATAGACTGGTGATGGCGAAAGTGTATATAGGTCTCGGCACTAATCTGGGAGATAAAGAGCAGAATCTCCGGACTGCTGTACACAAGATAGAAGAGCGGATAGGGAAGATTGTTTCCCTGTCCGCTTTTTATACTACTGCCCCGTGGGGTTTTATTTCTGATAATGCTTTCCTGAATGCTGCCGTTTGTGCGGAGACTTCACTTCCGCCGTTGGAGATACTTTCCATAGCCCAGTCCGTTGAACAGGAGATGGGGCGTACCCATAAATCGGTGAACGGTGTGTATAGTGACCGTGTGATAGATGTCGATTTGTTGTTGTATGATGATCTTATTCTGGATACCCCTACACTGAAATTGCCTCATCCGCTGATGCAGGAACGCCGCTTTGTGATGGAGCCGTTGGCGGAGATTGCGCCCGATGTGATACACCCGGTATTGGGAAAGACACTGGGGGATATCTATCGTGATCTGACTGATTAATAACCGGTTTCCTACAATGAAGAATAAATACCGTAACTTGTTCTTGCTTTTCGGCATACTCGCCATTGTCATTATGCTTTGTACAATGGATATGGATTATTCCGACATTTGGGAGAACGTGAAGCGCATAGGCTTTTGGTTTCCTGTAATCATGTTGTTGTGGTTCTTTGTCTATCTGATAAATACCTGTTCATGGTATCTGATAATCAGGGACGACCGTCAATATAGCGTCCCTTTCTGGAAGGTCTGTAAGTTGTCGATCACAGGTTTTGCCATAAATTACGCTACACCCGGCGGACTGATGGGCGGTGAACCGTATCGGATTATGGAACTGACTCCCTATGTAGGCGTAAGTAAAGCTACGTCTTCGGTCATTCTATATGTGATGATGCACATCTTTTCTCACTTTTGGTTCTGGTTTCTCTCCATATTCTTATATATCTTCCTGTATCCTGTGAATACCTTTATGGCAATATTGCTCACTGCAATAGGGGCATTTTGTCTGTTGGCTATCTATTTCTTTACCCGTGGATATAAAAATGGGATGGCGGTGAAGACTTTCCGGTTCTTACAGAAGGTACCCTTTATCAGGAAGTGGGCGCATAGTTTCGTTGTGAAGCAAAAAGATACTCTGGAACAGATTGATAGTCAGATAGCCTTGCTGCATAGCCAGCATAAGATAACTTTCTATAGTTCTTTGCTATTGGAACTTTCGGCACGTATACTCTCCAGTCTTGAAATATACATTATTCTAAGCGTTTTCACACCGGACGTTAACGGGTGGGACTGTGTGTTGATACTGGCCTTCTCTTCTTTGTTCAGTAATCTGATATTCTTCTTTCCGATGCAGCTGGGCGCACGCGAAGGTGGTTTGGCATTGGCTGTGGACGGGTTGCACATGTCTCCGGCATTGGGCGTTTATGTGGGACTGATTACCCGCATACGCGAATTATTATGGATAGCCATCGGAATGGCTTTGATAAAGATCGGTAATAAGAAGTAAGCTGCCTTTTATCTGCTAAAAAGAGGCAGTACACGGATTATCATAGAGAAAAAATCTATATCTTTGCTCTTGAAGTATATAACCTGTAGTCTAATGTCCAGATATTCTGTTTCTATCTTATTTTGTCTTTTTATTTGTTCCGGTCTGTGGGCTGCGGTCAAAGCGGACGATGATGCCCTGCTTTTAAAACTGGATAAGATGATCGAGCATCGTGAGGTTTACCAGCAAAAAGTGGAAAAGGAAATAGCAGACATTCGCCGGACGCTGGATTATGCGGAAGATGATAAACTCAGGTTTGATATATTAGGGAATCTGTTCACTAAATATCGTTCATTTCGGATTGATACGGCTATGATTATCGCAAAGGAGAGACTGCAACTGGCAGAAAGTCTGAAGGATGAAACGCTAATCAATCAGGGGCTGATGAACATAGCCGATGTAATGAACAAAATGGGAAAGCATGAGAATGCGTTGATTATGCTTGGCAAAGTGAAACGGACGGAAGATGTAAAAAAGGATACTTATTTCTATTATCTATACCACACCATTTACTTATCCTGCTATAATGATGCCATAGATGATCCCGGCAAACAACTTGCCTGGCAGCAGATAAAGGCTTATAAAGACACGCTGATTGCGATTAGCGAACCACACTCTTCCAGCTATGTTACCAATAAATGCGGTCGGCTGAGTATGTCCGGAAAGTGGGATGAGGCTATCCGGCTGCTGGAAGATTATTATGGGCAAAGTGCAGAAGATAATTCGGACAGAGCGAGAATGGAGTATCTTCTGGCAGAATTGTATTTGGGGAAACAGGATACTTTGCAGGCAAGGCATTATCTTATTCTGGCTTCATTGACTGATATTGCCAATGCCAAGAAGGTGTATATGTCTTTGCAGCATCTGGCAATACTTCTCTTCCAGGAAGGAGACATTGCAAGGGCTTATAATTATATTTCATGTTCCCTGGAAGATGTGAACTTCGGGAAAGCCCGCTATCGCTTTATTGACATTGCCGGATATCTCCCCATCATTCAGGCCGCTAATGATGCGCGTATTAAGGCTGATGAGAATCGGGTGCTCTTTTCCCTTCTGATACTCCTGATATTGGTAATAGCCCTGGTTGTCGCTTTCTTCTTTATCCGTAAGAAGAATACCAAACTGCTGAAGGTGAAGCAATCGCTGGCTGAACAGAATCTGCACTTGCAGGAAATGGCTGGGAACCTCACCCGGATGAATGAGCAGATTCAAGAATCAAATCATATCAAGGAAGAATATATCGGGTTGCTGTTCAATATATGTTCCGAATATATCTATAAGCAGGAGAACGACCGCAAGGCATTACTGAAGATTGCAAATACAGGCTCTATGGCGGATATATCAAAGACACTCCGCGGACAATCTTCCACTTCCGATGATTTCAAGCTTTTCATCAGTAAGTTTGATACTATATTCCTTTCCATCTTTCCTAATTTTGTGGAGTCGTTTAATGCTCTGTTGAAGGAAGAAGAGCGCGTGCAGCTGAAGGAAGGTGAACTGCTGACGCCTGAATTGCGTATATATGCTCTCATACGTTTGGGTATAAATGATAATTCCAAGATTGCCAACTTCCTTCATTATTCACTTCAAACGGTTTACAACTACCGGATGAAAATGCGGAATAAAGCGATCATTCCGGGCAAGGATCTGGCAATTCAGGTACAGAAACTGTAGTTTTACATCTCCTTTGATCTTACTTTTTCTCTTTTACTCTTATTTGTCAATATGTTGATAAATAGTATGTTACTTTCTGTTCTCTTCTTTATTTACTTACTTTTCCACTTCGTGTAGTTGTTCTGCTATACCATTGAAATTACTTTTGCTTCGTATCGTATGAGACACGCGATACCTTTGTTACACGTATAATAAACTAATTTAAAACTATTATGAAAAACAAGAAGAATCCGGAAACTTTTGGAAGTAGATGGCGGTATGTTTGGGTACTGTTTGCTTTGGTTTTCAGTGTGAGCGTTGCCGCACAGAAAACGGTTGTAAAGGGCAATATCCTCGATAAGGATAATCTGCCTATTATTGGAGCTAATATTTTGGAGAAAGGAACGTCGAACGGAACGATCAGTGATGTGGACGGTAACTTTACTCTCTCGATCACAAATCCTAAGGCTACATTACTGATTACCTATATAGGGTATAAAAACGTGGAGATGCCTGCTTCTGCCAACATGAAGATCGTGATGACGGAAGATAGCGAGATGCTTGAAGATGTGGTTGTCATCGGCTACGGAAGCGTAAAGAAGTCGGATGCAACAGGCTCGGTAACAGCCATTAAGCCGGATGATTTTAATAAAGGACTGCGCACAACCGCTCAGGATGCCCTGGTGGGTAAAGTACCGGGAGTAAACGTAGTATCCAGTTCCGGTGCTCCGGGCACAGGCGCCACGATTCGCATCCGAAGCGGTGCTTCGCTTTCCGCTTCCAACGATCCGTTGATTGTGATTGACGGTGTACCGGTTGATAACTCTACTATCGAAGGCGGTGGCAATGTGATTGGTGGTATTAACCCCGATGATATAGAAACCTTTACGGTGTTGAAAGATGCCTCGGCTACGGCTATTTATGGTTCGCGGGCTTCGAACGGTGTGATTGTAATCACTACGAAGAAAGGGGCTGATACCAATTTGCGCTTTAATTATTCAACGAACCTGTCGGTAAGTACAGTTACTGAAACGCTGGATATTCTTTCTGCCGATGAATTTCGCCAGTTTGTTCCCACTGTATCCGGAGTACCGGCTTCTGTGACCTTAGGCACGGCATCGACTGACTGGCAGGATGAAATCTATCGGACGGCATTCGGACAGGAACACAACTTTTCTGTATCGGGTAAAGTGAAGCAAAATGCTCCTTATCGCCTTTCGGTTGGATATACCAATCAGAACGGTGTCATACGTACCAATAACTACGAGAGATTTACATTCAACGGAGGTATTTCGCCCAAGTTTTTTGATAATCATCTCACGGTTGATCTGAACCTGAAAGTGTCTTATGAGAATAATAAGAAAGTCGATGAAAGCGTCGTAAATAACGCGCTTCGCTATGATCCTACACGTCCGGTCAAGACCGGAAGTGCCACTGCGGCTACTGATCCGGGGTTGGGATATTTTATCTGGATGAACGGTAATTCTCCGATGGCTATCCAGACGGATAATCCGGTGGCGCAGCTTGACTTGCAGGATATCCGCAATAAAGTGACACGCTCTATCGGTAATGCATCCTTCAACTATAAGGTACATCATTTGGAAGATTTGCAACTGAACATGAACCTGGGATACGATGTCCTGACCAGTAAATACTCGAAAGAAGTGCCCGAACTGGCGGGAATGATGTACACCTCTAACATGAAGGATGGTACAGGTCTTGTCTATGACTCCAAGCAGAACAAGCGGAATTATCTGCTGGACTTATACGCTAACTATTCTCATGTTTTCAATGAGAAGCATAACTTCAGTGCCATGGGCGGATACGGCTGGCAGCATTTCTGGAAGAAGTTTGATGCTACTACCTTTTCTCCGGAGGGCAAGGAACTCTTCTCTCCCAATCATTATGAATCGGAATATTATCTGCTTTCTTTTTACGGTCGTCTTAACTATTCGTATGATAACCGCTATATGATTACAGCTACGTTGCGTTCGGATGCTTCATCCCGTTTTGCAAAAGGCAATCGTTGGGGATTGTTCCCTTCCGTGGCATTGGGGTGGAAAATCAGCCAGGAAGCTTTCCTGAGAGATTCGGATATTCTGTCTGACCTGAAATTGCGTCTGAGCTACGGACAGACCGGACAACAGGATATTCTGAACGACTATCCTTATATGACAACTTTCACAGTATCCTATCCTGAAGCTTGCTATCAGTTCGGAGATAAATGGTATAATACGTATCGTCCGAATGGTTATGACTCCGACATTAAATGGGAGACTACCGAAACTTATAACATCGGATTGGATTACGGCTTCCTTAATAACCGTATCTATGGTTCTGTGGACTATTATCAACGCCACACCAAGGACTTGCTGAATACGATTCCTGTGATTTCGGGAACCAACTATTCTTCTGTGATTACCACGAATATCGGTGAAATGGATAATAAAGGACTCGAATTTTCCATTAATGCAGTGCCGGTACATACCAAAGACTGGAAATGGACAGTAGGCATGAACTATACCTGGAACGATTCAAAGATCACAAAACTGAATGTAGTGGATTCGGAAGCCAACTTTGTACAGACCGGAGCCATTTCGGGCACCGGTAAAACAGTACAGGTATTCATGGTAGGCGAACGCCCTTATACTTTCTATCTGGCAAAACAAGCTTATGACGACAATGGCAAGCCGATAGAAGGCCAATATGTACAGCCGGACGGTTCCGTATCGGCAACAGAAACAAAGTATGCCACCAACAAGAGTGCATTGCCGGAATCCTATCTGGGCTTCAATACCCAACTGAGCTATAAGAACTGGGATTTCGCTATCAGCGGGCACGGGGCTTTCGGCAACTATGTCTATAACTACATAGCTGCCGACCAGTATGTGCAGTCTGTTTATAGCGACCAGGGAAACTTCTCGAATATCCTGAGCAGAACCAAAGCTACAGGTTTCCAGAACCAGCAACTGTATTCGGACTACTTCCTGGAGAAAGGAAACTTCTTCCGGATTGACAATATCTCATTGGGTTACACTTTCAAGAAACTGTGGGATCAGTCAAGCTCTTTGCGGCTGACTTTCGGTGTTCAGAATGTGGCTACCTTTACCGGTTATTCGGGCATCGATCCGGAAATCTACAGCGGTATCGACAAGGAGATATATCCCCGTCCGCGAGTATTCTCATTAAGTGCTAATTTAACTTTCTAACGGATTAAAAAAAACTATGCGATATGAAAAAGATAATTGCCTATTCATTCAATCTACTTTTCTTGGTCACGTTTCTGGCTTCGTGCCTGGGTGACCTCGATACCATGCCACTGGATAATAACCAGTTAGTGAGCGACCAGGT
The DNA here is from genome assembly GCF_000526555.1 of Bacteroides sp. 14(A). Lineage (NCBI taxonomy): Bacteria > Pseudomonadati > Bacteroidota > Bacteroidia > Bacteroidales > Bacteroidaceae > Bacteroides > Bacteroides sp. 14(A). Next base: position 919,056 of record NZ_JAGH01000002.1, read on the forward strand.
ATATAAGACCAAGGACGGCTATACAGGCGTGCTGGCCAAGTGTTATTCATCTCTGATCCTGACAGGACAGCAGGGTGGCGATGGCGGCAATGGCGACTTGGAAGGTGCCAATGAAGGATATTCCGGTTATGTGCGTCTGTTGTTCTACTTGCAGGAGATGAGTACGGATAACTTCCTGATGCCTTCTTCCTCAAACGGTCTGCGTAAGTGCCTGAACCTGCAATGGGATGCCTCCAATGCTTCTGTTGTCACCTGGACTTACCAGCGGCTTTATATGAGCATTGCTTACTGTAACGAGCTGCTGCGCGAATGTACCGAAGGGAAGTTACAGGATAGAGGACTTTGGGAAGAAATGAAGGACGAATACATTGGTTACAGAGCCGAAGCACGTTTTATACGCGCATACTGCTATTCCATGCTTTGTGATTTGTTTGGTTCCGTGCCCTATGTGGATGAACATACAGGTGTGAAGGAAATTCCGGTTCAGTATACCCGTAAGCAGATATTTGAATATGCGGAAAGTGAATTACTGGCTGTTGAGAATGAACTGAAAGCTCCGGGAGAAAACGAATACGGACGGATTGACCGTGTAGCCGACTGGTTCCTGCTGGCACGTATGTATCTGAATGCCGAGTCCTGGATTCATGAAAATAAATACCAAGAGGCATATACGTATGCGAAGAAAGTAATTACAGACGGACACTATCCGCTGGCTTCCGACTATCGTGAAATCTTCCTGGCGGATAACAAAACCTGCAAGGAGATCATCTGGGGGTTGGTGCAGGACGGACAGCGTGCCCAAAGTTCAGCCGGAACAAACTTCTACGTAAAAGCTTTCGTGAATGGTCCGATGGACGAATTGTATAAGACAGGAGTCGGTTCGCGAGGTTGGGGTAATGTTCGTGCCAAGATGACATTGGTAGACGCCTTTGATGCGGATGATGTGGCGTTTGATGTCAATGATACCTGGGGTAACGGAAAGAAAGATAAACGTGCCCAGTTTATGACCGCCCTTCCGAATCAGGTGAAGGAAACCTGGGACTCGGAACTGAATATGACCAGCACCTTTACCTGTGGTTATGGTTATATCAAATGGAGAAATGTAACCAAGGATGATCAGCTCTGTACTTCGGGTGATGCTTATACCTCTATTGATTTCCCGTTGTTCCGCACCGCCGATGCCTACCTGATGGCTGCCGAAGCTATCTTGCGTGGCGCAAATGGTACGGAAACGGAAGCATTAGGCTACGTCAATGAAGTCCGGTCCAGAGCGTATATGTCCGGTAAATACGCGAAGAGCGGTGTCCGTTCGGATGTTTCAGGAGAAATCGGCCTCAATGAACTTTCTTTGAACTTTATCCTGAGCGAGCGTCAGAAAGAACTGGCATCCGAGCTGACCAGGCGCACTGACCTGATCCGTTTCGGTAAATATACGAAAGGCAATAACTGGGACTGGAAGAACGGTATCCGTCTGGGAGGAGATGTGGACGACAAGTATCAACTGTTCCCGATACCGGAAAGCGAATTGACCAACAACCCGGCGTTGAATCAGAATGACGGTTATAAACAATAAATGAAGAATAGAATGAGACTGAAACAATTACTGTTATGTGGTATGATGTGGATGTGCTGTGTTCCTCTTGGAGCGCAGACATCCAAAGAAGAAATGTTTTCTACTATTGAGAAAACGGGTGGAGTCTATTGGGCCTATCCACTTGATTTTGCACCGCAAACCCGGGCTCCCAAAGGATATAAACCATTCTACGTAAGCCACTATGGACGGCATGGTTCCCGTTATCTGATTGGTGACCGTGATTATAAATGGCTGGTCGACCTTTTTGAAGAAGCACATCGTGAGGGTGCACTTTCCGACTTGGGAGAAGATACCCGGCAGCGTTTGCTGAAGGTGTGGGAAGAAGCGGAAGGCCATGGAGGTGATCTGACCCCATTAGGTGTCCGTCAGCATCGTGGAATTGCAGAAAGAATGTATGCCGCATTTCCCGAAGCCTTTAAGGGCAATCCTTCCATTTCTGCCCGTTCTACGGTTGTGCTGCGTTGTGCGATGAGTATGGTGGCTTTTGGTGATCGTTTGAAGGAACTGAATCCCAATCTGCGCATTTCTTATGAAGCCAGCCATAAGTATATGGACTACTTGAATTACCATACGGACGAGTCCAATCGCTTTACTTCTTCCACTGACGGTCCGTGGGCTGAAGAATACAGAAAGTTTGAAGATGTTCACACCAATCCCGACCGCTTGATTGCTTCTTTATTTAAGGACAAGCGTTTCATACTGAAGAAAGTGAATCCGAAGGAAGTGATGTGGGGTATGTACTGGGTGGCGAGTGATATGCAGAATGCAGAGACGAAGGTTTCCTTCTATGATCTGTTTCAGCCCCAGGAGCTGTTTGATTTGTGGCAGTGCATCAATTATCGTTTTTATGTGGGCAATGCAAATCATGCCGACGGGAAAGGGATTGTTGTAGCCAATGCGAAATCATTGTTACGGAATATTCTGGATAGCGCCGATGAGGCTATTCAGAAAGGTGGCATAGCCGCTACCCTTCGCTTCGGGCATGATGGCAATGTGATTCCTTTGGTGGCATTGATGCAGATAGAGAATTGTAATGTTGCCGTAGATGATCCTTACGAGGTGTATAAAGTGTGGAGTGACTTTAAGGTAGTCCCTATGGCGGCTAATGTGCAGATTGCCTTCTTCCGGAATGAAAAAGGAAGTGCGGATGATATTCTGGTTAAGATTCTGCATAATGAGCATGAAGTACATATTCCGGTACAGACCGACCAGTTTCCTTTCTATAAATGGAGCGATGTGGAGAGTTACTACCGGAACTTATTGAAATAAAGCACAGTTTTAAAGTTAACAATATTGAAACTACTAAATGGGAAGTGTGCCGATGGGATATCGGTACACTTCTTTTGCTAATATAATGTTAATGCTTTCCTGTTTATATGCTATTTCATAAGAAAACCTTTATCTTTGCACCCGAAAATGAAATGTGGAAAGATTTGAGTAGCTTGCAACCACAGAAAAAAATGCTAAAACACATCCTTTTCTGACGATGCTCCGAGCATCGGGATATGCATGTCTACTCACCACCAGATCCCCGCTTTTCATTCTTTAATTATTCATTCTTTAATTTAGAAGTATGGGATATTTATTCACATCCGAATCGGTGTCAGAAGGACACCCCGACAAAGTGGCCGATCAAATATCGGACGCTGTGCTTGACAAACTGTTGGCTTACGACCCCAGTTCGAAAGTAGCTTGCGAAACTCTGGTAACTACCGGACAGGTGGTACTGGCTGGAGAAGTGAAAACCAAAGCGTACGTTGATCTGCAACTCATTGCGCGCGAAGTAATTCAGAAAATCGGCTATACCAAAGGCGAGTACATGTTCGAAAGTAACTCGTGCGGTGTATTGTCCGCCATTCATGAGCAAAGCCCCGACATTAACCGTGGTGTAGAACGTCAGGACCCTATGGAGCAGGGTGCAGGCGACCAAGGCATGATGTTCGGCTATGCTACTAACGAAACAGAAAACTACATGCCTCTTTCGCTCGACCTGGCACATCGCATCTTGCAAGTGTTGGCCGACATCCGTCGCGAAGGTAAAGAAATGACTTATCTCCGTCCGGACGCCAAGAGTCAGGTAACTATTGAATACGATGATAACGGTACGCCTGTCCGCATCGATACAATTGTAGTTTCTACCCAGCATGATGATTTCATCCGGCCTGCCGACGACAGCGAAGCTGCCCAGCTGAAAGCGGATGAAGAAATGCTTGCCACTATCCGTCAGGATGTCATCAATATCCTGATGCCACGTGTCATTGCTTCTATTCATGCAGAGAAAGTACTTGCATTGTTCAATGACCATATCACCTATCATGTTAATCCTACCGGAAAGTTCGTTATCGGCGGACCTCACGGAGATACCGGTCTGACGGGACGCAAGATTATCGTAGATACCTACGGTGGTAAAGGTGCTCACGGTGGTGGCGCTTTCTCCGGTAAGGACCCCAGTAAGGTAGACCGTAGTGCCGCTTATGCAGCCCGTCATATTGCCAAGAACCTGGTGGCAGCCGGTGTGGCTGACGAAATGCTGGTGCAGGTGTCTTATGCTATTGGTGTGGCTCGTCCCATCAATATCTATGTCAATACTTATGGCCGCGGCCATGTAAATATGAGCGATGGTGAGATTGCGAAGAAGATAGATGAACTTTTTGATCTTCGTCCGAAGGCTATTGAAGATCGCCTGAAGCTTCGTAATCCGATTTATCAGGAGACTGCCGCTTATGGCCATCTAGGTCGTGAGCCACAGATTGTTACCAAGCACTTCAAGTCTCGTTACGAAGGTAACAAGGATGTAGAGGTGGAACTCTTCACTTGGGAGAAACTGGATTACGTGGACAAGGTGAAAGCCGCTTTCGGTCTGTAATCTTTCTCTGGTTTTGTAATCAGCGTAGCTTTACAAGCTATTTATATAGAAGCCGTCCTGCTTCCTTTCGTGTGGCGAAAGGAGGGGACGGCTTTTTATTGTTCTCATTTTAGTATAGAGCTGTTTCTTGTAAATATGCTGTTTTGTTTGTTACTAACAAATAGTTTCATAGCTTATTGGCAAATGATTTCATTTGTTGTCAGCAAACGAATCTTTTCCTCTGGTTGTTCTTAAGGGAACAGAACGATTGTAGGGTGGGCTGGCAAATTGTTTTCTATTTATTGATGTTTTAATCAAATTGATGTTGTTTCTTTATTTTATGTGATTATAGGTATTTCTCAATTTTGCATTATAGAATATTCTATGAATAAATAAGGAATGTAAATTCGTTATTCTTGCATATTCTTACATGTTTCCGGGCTTCTTATGCAGAAAAGGGTTACTACTTATGGACCATAAGGTTACTACTTATAGGTGATATCATTACTACTTACGGTCAAAAGGGTTACTACTTATGGGTAGTGCACTTATTTGTGCCGGCAATTCTCCTTATATTTGTGTTTTTAGGGTAGTGTTTTACTCTAAAAGAAGTGTAAGTATTTCGATATATTATTAATAATCTGTGGCTTGCTGAATTTCGTTTGTTTCTTTTTACCTCCATGGTCAGTTGTTCGGGAATAATGCATTCTCAGACAATTAGAAATGCAAAGTGTCAAAATGATAATGGGCCACTATTTATGTTTCAACAGTTTACTTTCTCATTGGCTTTTTCCATGATTTGTTACTATCTTTGTTGTATTGAAACGAGAAGTCTAAAATAGCATGAAAAAACTGTTACCTGCTTTCCTGTTCTTCATATCATTTACTATTCTGCTGGGGGCATGTAGAAGAGGTTCTCATGCAGTCAGTTCTATTCTGTTATTGGCTGATTCGTTGATGCAGTCGCATCCTGACAGTTCGCTGCAATTGCTGGAAGCTATACCTGCACCGCAGGAGATGGGGAAAACAGACAGGGCATGGTATGCCTTGCTGCTTACGCAGGCGAAGTATAAGAATTATGTGTCGCTGGAGAATGATTCTTTAATACAGGTAGCTGTGGATTATTTTGAAAAGAACAGCGATAGAGAACAATTGGCAAAATCTTATTTTTATAGCGGGTGTGTGCATCGGGAGCAAGAAGACATATCTACTGCCATAAATCTATATTTGAAGTCATTGAGGACTATGCCGCAAGGAGGTGACTCGGTATTTTTGTCGATGGTATATGGACATTTGGGAGATTGCTATGGAGAACAATATTTGAATTCTGCTGCGATAGATGCACATAAGAATGCTTATGCTCTTTGCGGTACCGCGCATATTGATCGGGCTTTGTATGCCTTGTTGAAGATAGGAGACAATTACCTGATAAAAGATGATTCTGATAGTGCTTTCATTTATTATCAGCAGGCGAAGCTTCTGGCTGATTCTTTGCAAACTTCTGCCTTTAAACCTCTTATTTATAAAAATATAGCCGCTCTCTATAATGAGAGAGGAGAATATGAAGAGGCGAATAGTTATATCTCAGAAGCAATGAGAGACATAGAAGTGGAGGAAAGTCTTTATTCTATTTATTTCTTGAAGGGTGATATTATGAATCATTTGAATAAAAAAGATTCGGCTCTTTATTATTGGAATCTGGCTAAATATTCCTTTGATATTGAAACTAAAGCCTCTGCTTTTGATAGACTATTTGAATTAAACAAAGAGCAATCCCGCTGGCGAGAGGCTGCTTTGTGTGCCGATTCTTTCATCGTTTACTTTGATTCTATTCAAGCGAGTGCGTATCGAGCCGAAATTGGTGATTTGATGGACAATCATCAATTGGAAATCCATAAATACGCATTGTTGAAAGAGCATCAACTTGCAAAGAAAAAGATGATTTACTGTTTTTGGGGCTTATTTTTAGTATTGGCATTAATTTATATGTGGAGGGATAGATGTCGTAAGAATAAGTATATAGCTCTGCAAAAACAATTGAATGAGAATCGTGCGGAAATAATGATGCTGAGTGAAAGCTCTGCACCAATTGAAGAAAAAAGTGCAGAATTGCATGATCTGAAAGAAAAAAACTTGCAGATTTGTATTTCATTATTCGAAGCAACTGAGGGGTATAAGAAATTGAATGAGTTGAAAAATATGAAGCCTGGTAAACGCATTCTCAAAATTCAGGATTATAGGGAAAGGATTATTGGTGATATCCGGGAATCATTCTTAGATGTTATGAATAATTTGAGGGAGAATTGCCGTTCATTAACTAATGAAGATTTATTTTATTGCCTGTTGAGCCTGCTTCATTGTCCCAAAGATTTGCTTTTAGGTATAATGGATGCTTCTTCAGATGCTATAAAAGCAAGAAAACACCGGATTAAGGATAAAATGGATACTGTTCTTTTTGATAAGGTATTTGGTTCTGATAATCAAAAACTTATGTGATTGGCTCTATAGAGTGTTACTGTAAGTCTACATGAGTTTGTTACCTCTGTTACCTTTTTTTTCTTGATTTTCATAATAAAAATTTAGTTATTTGGAGCATCAACCAATTAATCTTATATATTATGAAAACAAAATTTTTATTCTTGTTATTGATAGGGATTTTATTATCAGTTCAGGTTGGGGCAGAATCTCAATCTATGAGGAAACGGATTATATTAAAAACTGCTACGAATACTTCTCAAGGCACTCCTCGTTCTGTAGATCCGGCTTCATGGATTATCGCTTGCTATGATGTTGAAGATAGTAAATTATTTATTGATATTCCTGTCCCATGTGGCACTTTAACTGTGAGCGTATCAGATTCTTTGACCGGTGAAATGGCTTACTATCAGTCGTACTTTGATGAAAGTTGTATAGTAGTAGACATGTCCGGCACGAAAGTGGGAGACTATGTGTTAGAGATTTCTATAGGAGAAACCTTGTTGTTGGGAGGATTCAGTATTGAATAAACACTACACATCATGAAGAATGACAAACGAATATTTAAACGGATAGCTGTCATATTCCTGCTATTCGTGGTTTTATCTATGTGGGCAGCCGCTGATGCATACGCCCAAAATAAAATCAAATATACCTATGACAGTGCCGGTAATAGGTTGTCTCGCCAAAAGGAAATTGTGGTTCAGACAAGGGGTGCTTTGAGCGATGAAGAAGAACCATCGGTATATGAAGAAGAACTTTCAGAAACGAAAGTTACTATTTATCCCAACCCGACAAAGGGAGTACTCAAAGTTGATATCTCAGGAGTTGAAAAGTTTGAGAACGCCCAAATATCTCTCTATGATCTTACCGGAAAGTTGTTGCAGCAGTGGGCGGGTATATCCCAGTCCAATACAATTGATTTATCCGAACGGACTCCAGGAATGTATATCATGCAGGTTGCCTACAATGGTAAGATTAGCAGCTGGAAAATAATTAAAGAATAAGATAACCTTAAAACACACTCCTCCATGAAAACACATTTATCATTGATATTTTTTATCGTGTTGTTCTCATCCTCTGTTCATGCACAACAGGGAAATACTAGATCATATCCAATTGAAGTTGGGACTTATAATTCTGAATTTGATTATTCTGATTCACAAAACACGGAAGATTTTACAAACAATTATACGGGGCGACCTTCCAATGATGTTTTTTATAAATTTACTATAAATACTAGGATGAAGGTCATCATGAAGCATTGCGAATCAGAGCTTTCTGATACCTATTTGAGCCTTTTGGATGCTTCCGGAAAATTAATTGACTATAACGATGATGCTGACTTCTCCATGGGCTGTGGCGGTGGTGCTGGAGAGGCTTATTTATCAAAGATACTGGATGCCGGCACGTACTACGTCGTGGCAGAAGGATATGAAGAGAACGGAGTTATTACTACTCAAATAACCGGGATATTTTTATCTTCAGAAGGGGATAGTCGACAGAGTGCTATTGACACCGGTACTTACAGCAAGAGTTTTGACTATTCTGATACACAGAATATGAGTCTTTTTTCTAATCAGTATGCAGCCGGAGAACAAGAGGACGTTTTCTATAAGTTCACATTAACCCGTAAAATGGCTGTAATAATAACTCATTGCGGATCAATGGTCTATGAAACTTGCGCCTATCTGTTGAATGCCGCGGGAGGTGTTATCGCTTCCAATGATTATTACTCAGATGATGGTCGCTGTTCTTCATCCTCTCATGCCTTTATACAGAGAACTTTAGAACCGGGCACCTATTATATAGTATCGGAAGGATATGATACAGCAGAACTTATTACCACCAATATTACCGGATATGCCTCGGAAGATTTTGATTATCCGGACATTCCCAACACATATAGTGCGGAACCGGAAGCCGTTGGCTCTCTTGGTGGAACTTTTGATGTATCGGCTACTGGAGCTGCTACGTATTCAATTCCTATTAAAATTCCGCAAGGTGTAGGAGGTATGCAACCTACGCTTGTTATCGTTTATAATAGTCAGGCGGGAAATGGAATGTTGGGTTGGGGATGTAATTTGTCGGGAATGTCAGTTATAACTCGCGGTCCGAAGGATATGTATCATGACGGTACAGCCAAGGCATTGACTTTCTCCGCCGATGAGGCCTATTATCTGGACGGCAAACGCTTGGTTTATTCTTCTGGCACTATAGGGCAAGAGGGAGCCGTATATTATCCGGAATCCGATCCTTTTACTAAAGTGATTGTTCATGGCACATACACTACTTCTACAGCTAATACATGGTTTGAAGTACAATCTTCTACCGGGCAGATATGTTATTATGGAAATACAACCGGTGCCCGACAAAGCTACACAGCCGGTAATTCCCCCAGAATCTATGCATGGTATCTGGATTACGTGGAAGATTCGTTGGGTAATTACATGAATTATACCTATAATAAGTGGAGTTACTGCATGTACCCCAACACTATAATGTATGGAAATAATAAGAATGGGAGTACCGGTTTACAGAATACGGTTACTTTCAGTTATGAAACTCGCTCCAATGATCCACAGCTATTTGTTATTGAAGGCGTAAAAGGAACCATGGATCGTAGACTGAAAACCATTACAAGCAAAACGGGAAGTTCGGTTTACCGTGTTTATGACTTGCAATACAATACCACCGGTGATGCTTCCGGTACTAAATATTCACGTCTGACAAGTGTTACGGAGAGGAATGGCGCCGGCGATGTTATGCAACCTGTTAAGTTAAACTGGTCTTATTTGCCTTCCCTATATAGTATTCCTGTTTCTCCTCAGGTGAATGCTGCTTCTGTTTATCCAGCAGTCGCATTTTCTGAACAGCAATTTATTGCTGGTGATTTCAATGGAGATGGTTTGACGGATATGATGGGAATCTCTCCTGTAAAGATACCGACAGGTACGAATTCTTGGACTTATGATACTTACGCTTATATATATTGGGCTTCGCTGGACTCTTCTGGAAATGTCCGATTTGTCGATGGAACGAATTATCGTCTTGGAGCAAGTTTTCAATTGTCTGACATGCAAGAGTACAAAGCGGGATCGTCCGTCATCGATTTTGATGGAGACGGTCTGAATGAATTTGTAGTACCACATGTAAGCATCAATGATCATTGGAAGCAAATAGCTTTTTATGTTTATGGAAACACGGTTCAGGGGGCTTTCGGATATAACTTACAATACAGCAGCGAAATGCCCGCCTATGCTACTGGTGATTTAAATAATGACGGAAAAGGAGATATTGTTTTCATAGAAAAGGGACATAGTGGTAACAGGTATCCGGGTGAAATTATTGGGCATAATTCAGGAACATCTTTATATCGCACGGCATTTAATTTGACTTTACCTTCTAGTCCTGATAAGGTATTTGTATCTGATCTCAACGGCAACGGGTTGGAAGATATGATGGTAATTTATAGTGGAGGTTATACCATCTTTTGGAATCAGGGTAACGGAATAACAGGAACCACCTTTTCGGATGCTAAGAAAACTACGGGAACCAATGTTTCTAAAGTGTGGATGATTCGTTCCGGTGATTTCAATGGCGATGGTTTAATGGATATCCTAATGAACAGTACCGGTGAAAGTAGTTGGTATTTTGCTTTGAATAATGGCAATGGAACTTTTACTAAGTCGCAGGCATGCACATTGGGGCTTTACGATCAGAGCTTTACTTCAAAAGATGATTCAAGGTTTGATTGCCTTATATATGATTTCGATCTTGACGGGAAATCGGATGTGGTGATAACCAAGGCCATGTATGATAAGAAGAGCGCTATATTTCAAGGTTCTTGGGGCGAATTCAATAAAACTTATACCTATTGGATGCATTCTACAGGAAGCGCGCTTACCATAGTGCGTTCGGCGACTTCTAACAGAGATGAAGATGCCCTCTCATCCCGTTATCTGGTGGGCGACTTCAACGGTGACGGTCAGGTGGAACTGATGAATTATGGTTACAATTGTTATAATAGTAGCGATGCAAACAGAGACCCTGTATGGCGATTATACCCTAATAGTAGTTACAATACAGACAAAGGTAAGGTAACTTCTGTTACCGGTGACTATGGCAGTGTGACGAATATTACTTATACCTCCCTTGTCAATGGCGGTATCTATACCAAAGGTACGGGTAGCAGTTATCCTGTTGCCGATTATACTTTGCCTTTGCATGTAGTAAAGAAAGTAAATTCGGATAATGGTGCGGCAGGCAGAACAATGACAACTAACTATCGCTACAGTGGCCTTAAAATGCATTTGCAAGGAAAAGGGCTGTTGGGAATGTCTTCCATGATAGCTGAGAATACGACGTTGGGAACGGTTTCTGAATCTGGTGTAAAAGCATGGAATACTTCCTTCTATATACCATCTGCTACCTATACTAAAAATACCATAGACGGCAGTACGGCTGAAACTAACACTACGCTGACTATTGTGGATAAAGGCTCCAGGAAATACTTTGCTTACCCTTCATCTACTACAGAGAAGGATCTGGATGGCAATATGATTACTACCACCCGTCAGTTCAATACTACCTATGGTTACATGACCCAGGAAAAGGCAGACTATGGTAATAACATGTATCGCACTGTTCAATATGGCAACTATACCCTTGCCGGAAAAACCTATCAGCCCCAGCTGATCACAAAGGTACAGAAGCATACGGACGACTCGTCGACTTTCACGCAGAAGATGGAAATCACGTATGATACCTCTAAAGGATATAAAACGAAGACTGTTGAAAATTATGGTTCCTCTTTGCCTTTAACTACTGAATTCACCTACGATACTTGGGGAAACGTGAAGACGGAGAAAGTCAGTGGCTCTGGAGTTTCCGCCCTTACCAGCAACTATGATTATGATACAACGAAACGTTTTATCGCTAAAACTTCTACTAATCCGTTGTCATCCATTATTGCTTATACATATGATACTTGGGGAAATGTCCTGACGGAAACTGACGAAAGTGATACTTCCAATAAGTTAACAACTAGGCATACGTTTGATGGATGGGGGAACAGACTGTCTACTCTTTTTCCCGACGGTACTAGGAGAAGTTATCTGAGTGGTTGGAATGTCAATTCAAGTAAACGATTCTTTACGCTTGCCCAAGCTACGGGAGAGCCCTGGATAAAAACCTGGTACGACAATCAGGGGCGTGAGGTATTGGTAGAAACAATCGGTCCCCAAAGTATGTCCATTAAAGAGGCTACGACTTATAACAACAAAGGGCTGATCACTCAGAAAAAGACAGAAACTGGCAATCTTACCACGACGGAGAACTATACGTATGATGCTCGTGGGCGAGTGCTGACCCAAACAAGCAGTGCAGGGAGATCCGTTTCTTACGCTTATGGGAACCGTACAGTATCGAGTACCACAAACGGGAAAACTTATACCCAAGTCTATGATCCCTGGGGTGGAGTGAAATCCGTGACCGATCCGGTTTCCAGCATTGCCTATACTTATAAGTCACTGGGAAAACCTCAAAAGATAGTCACAGGTGGAGCTACTTTCACTATGACTTATTATGACACGGGCAAGCAAAAGACGTTGACCGATCCCAATGCAGGTACCATAACCTATACGTATGACGCTGCCGGACGATTGAAAACTCAGGTTGACGGGAAAAGTAAAACCACGACAAATACCTATGATGTGCTGGGGCGTATGTCCTCTTCCGCAACGGATGGTGTAACTACGACCTATACCTATGGAACGTCCGGCAACAACTTGCTGCGTCTGACAAAGGAACAGACGGGTAATAATTACACGACTTATACGTATGACAATTACGGTCGTACGAGGACTGAGACACGTCAAATAGAAGGAACAGGTGCTTTGGCATTTACTTACTCTTATAACTCACAGGGGCAACTGAGTAATATTGCCTATCCTGGATCTTTGACCGTCAGTCGCAACTATGACGCTTATGGCAATCTGCGACAGGTGCTGGCAGGTACGCAAAATATCTGGGAACTCACGGGAGCTACCGGAACTGTCACTACTACCAAACTTGGCGGTACATTGATTTCTACCGAAACCCGTAATTCGCAAGGCTTACTTAGTAACCTGAAAACGATGAAAGGCACTACGTCGCTGCATAATATGAACTATGTGTTTGATGGTGCTACAGGCAATCTTACTTCGCGTACGGGTATGATTGGGCAAACGGAAACCTTCACTTATGACAGTGCAGATCGTTTGACTGTTGTAAAGCAAGGTAGTTCTACAGTCATGAACATGGGTTATCATGCCAATGGTAATATTGTTTCTAAAACAGGCTTGGGTTCATACAGTTATGACAAACCTCATGCGGTAAGTACCGTTGACAATACCGGTGGCCTGATTTCCGAGAATAACCAGACCATTGCGTATACTGCATTTGATAAAGTTTCCTCTATCAGTGAAACGGTCGGTTCGAACAATTACCTGTTGAACATCACGTATGGTCCTGATCGCCAACGTTGGAAATCTACGTTGAAGACGAACAATGCGGTTGCACGTACGACTGTATATGCGGGCGATTATGAGATGGTCACCGAAGGCGGTGTAACGAAACAATTATATTATCTTGGTGGCAATAACGGTTTGGTAGCGGTATATGTGAAACAATCCGGGCAGCCTGATAAGATTTATTATGCCCACAAAGACCATTTGGGCAGTGTTGTGAAGTTGACCGACAATGCGGGTACTGAGGTTTTCAAGGCTTCATACGATGTCTGGGGCAGACGTACGGTAGCTAATAATACCTTCAAGTTCCACCGTGGCTATACGGGACATGAACATCTGGATGAGTTCAAGCTGATAGACATGAATGGCCGTATGTATGATCCGTTACTGGCTCGGTTCTTGAGTCCTGATCCGTTTGTTCAGATGCCTGATTTCTCACAAAATTTCAATCGATATACTTATTGCTTGAATAATCCGTTAATATATACGGACCCGAGTGGGGAGTTTTGGCATCTCATCATTGGTGCGGCTATCGGAGGAGCAATAAACTGGGTTGCCAATGGTGCGGATTTAAGCTGGGAAGGATTGTCCTATTTTGCTACAGGTGCCGTTTCCGGTGCATTGACCGCTGCTTTTCCCGGTGCCGCTATCGGCATTACGGCCGGTGCCGGTGCTGCCAATTCTGCGATTGGTCAGGGTTTTAACAATGGGTGGAACAATATCAATCTGCAGCAAGTTGCATTTGACGGTATAATGGCCGGTACGATGGCTTACGTTGGTGGTGAAATTGCAAGTAAGTTCGCCGGTCCCGTTCAGAAACTGACGGAAAAGATATCGTCTCCGATGCTTCGGGAACTGATAGTGCATGAAGCTTCCGGTCTACCTTTCGGTACAGTGATGGGTGGGATAATGGCTGTAGCTGATGATGACCCTAATACCTCCTTCTTGGACGGAATGTGGAGCGGTGCCAAAAAGAGCTTCGTGACAAGCGGATTATCGGCAGTTGGGAGTGCGGCGAATTATTCTTTGGATAACAAAGTGGGCATGCTTACAGGGATTCCCAAAGGAGGCGAGGTAAGGGTTGGACGTTGGATGTCTGAAAATGAGTATAATATAATGAAGAAAACGGGACGTATGGTGGAAGGACCGGAGGGATTGACATTTGTCGCAACTGGAGGATCTGATGCTTTTCAAGGAGCCAAAGTAGGTTCTGTATATGTTGAGTTTAAAGTACCTAAGAATAGTCTAATACAAGGCGGAAAACCTAATTGGTATAAAACTGTTGGTCCCAGTGCTAAGGGAAGTCAAATACGTGCTTTAAACAAACAAGGTGGTCAAATGTTGCCTAAAGTACGTAGTTTATCACCGATATTGAAAATTAAATAATAAGACAATGAAAGATTTAGGATGGGTTCAGAAAAATCTGATTCCACATTTAATAGATTATACTATTGAATGTAACTATTATAGCGAAGGCGATTTTGGTTCTCTTTATGCGATTACCTTTGAATCATCCCAAAAAGGAGGATATATTCATTTTTGGGGTTCAGGTTGGTTTGGAGTCGATGTTTATGATTATGAAAAAGATGAAGAGGTTCTTAATGTTTTATTAGAAGATAATGAAATAGAGGAACAGGATCAACTTCTTGAAAAACTGAAGAAAATATTATTACCAGACATGGAATAATATAGGTTGAGTGCAACCCGTCCAACCGGATATATCATCCGGTTGGACGGAAAACATTGAATATTTAAAATCATACTCAAATACAAATTTTATGATACGGAATAAACACATCTTAGGTTTGATGCTGTTGCTATTTGCAACTGCCTCTTTTGCTCAGAGCAGATATGCTCTTTCATTTTCCGATTACATGGATGGAAAGTTTACTGCATTGGAGAATCTCACTATTGAATCCAGGTCTAAAAGTAAGAGATTTTGGAATGGAGGTGCTGATTTTAAACCAGAGACAGGTAATAAGGAGACGGATAAGTTATTAAAGAAAGATGTAAAGTATATCATACATCAGGATACCTTGTATGTAAACTGCCGCCAGTTAAGGTATCAGGGATGTAAGTTTGGCAGCTGGTATGCGCCTGGTTTTCGTTTTGGTACCGGTAGGATTTGTTTCATCAGCACTAAGATTGGCAAGGAACAGACGAGTGAAGCTGTCACTGCCGGCATACTCTTTGGTGCTATAGGTGGGGCGATCGTAGCATCTAAGCAACTGAAAAATAAGGCTTGTTATCTGATAGAGTCTGACGATAAAGAAGTGAAACTTATTACCAAAAACAATATGAGGACTATTTTGCTGAATTATCCAGAGTATTCGCAAGAGTATAACGCTCTCCCGGAGAAAGAGAAAGAATCGGCTGCTGTAATCATAGAATTTCTTGTGAAGACCAATTTACTAATGAGATATTAAAAAACTGTTAGATGAAGATTATGAAATATATATTGTTGACGTTTGCCTTGTTTTACTTGAATGTAAGTATTTGGGGACAAGAGAAGAGCATTGGTATTACGCTTGAAGATGTGGCCGGAATGAAGGAAAAGGAAAAAGAACAGGAGAAAGCTATGCGAACTCCGAGAAATACGTTCATTGTCAATTTGGGTTATGGTTGGATAACGAGCAGGGTAGAAATGCGTTCGGGCACTTACAAGTGGAAAGGAGGTCCGGAGTATAAAGTGGCGTACAACTGGGTTGGTAAAAAGGGTTATGGATTCGGACTGGAGTGTGCAGCTTTCAGCACTGATTTTCCTGAAGAAACTGTGACATTGGGATATGTGGCTCCTTCCTTAGTTTATTGTCAGAAGATTGATGAGAAATGGATAATCAGAGGAACTGTGAGTTTTGGGTATGCCTGGAATGGTGCAGGCAGAGACCGATTCTCGGGGATAGCAGCCGAACTAAGTTGGGGAGTAGAGTATATGTTGAATAGAGTGATAGGGCTGGGACTGGGTGTGGAATGGTGGCGAGCTTCTCTCACTCGTCCTGATGACTTCAGTTCTGCGGTAATTGTGATTGATAGTGAACGTCATGGAGTAAATCGTTTGGGAATTCAAGGTGGACTGAGATGCTACTTTTAAATCGTTTTCTATAATCGGTGGTTATGTCTTTTTAACCAATCATATCTTACAGTTCTTTCAGCCCTTGTCAACTGCCCTGTTCATCGGCCTTCCGGCTGAAAGTATTTCCTGAAAGGAAAGATTCTTTGCTTTCAGCTTTCAGCCGATATTGTAATCATGAGATTCTTCATGCTTAATAAATGCTATTTCATTAGAAACTTTAGTATTGGAAAATTCACGTATTTCACTGTATTGGATCTATAGATGGAAGGTGTTGGATCTATAGATGGGAGACGTTGGATCTATAGATGGGAAACGCTGGATATATAGATGCGTCATTGAATTTTATTAGATAGTATTTTTCAGTAAATATCATTGCTTGTTTTGGGGTAAAAGAAGCAATGATAACCATTAAAACATTGCTTCTTTTCCTGCGCGTTTTTATGCACAGTGACTATTCTCCTTGTCAACTTGACCCTTGTTTCACTAAAGAAGTATTGGCTGAAAGCTGAAAGCAAAGAATCTTTCCTTTCAGGAGATACTTTCAGCCGAAAGGCCGATGAACAGGGCAGTTGAGGAGAGCTGAAGAGCTGTAAGATGAAAAACAACTTTTCTTGCTGAAGTAGGTTTGTTACCACTGTTACCATATAATATTTTGTTTTTATGTGAAAGTTGTGGTTATTTGAAGCGTCAATAAAATCTTATATCACATGAAAACAACATTTCTACTTTTAAGAATTCAAACATCTAAACGGATAGTTGCCATATTTCTGCTATTCGTGGTTTTATCTATGTGGGCTGCTGCTGATGCATACGCCCAAAACAAAATCAAATATACCTATGACAGCGCCGGTAATCGGTTGACTCGTCAAAAGGAAATTGTGGTTCAGACAAGGGGAGTCTTGAGCGATGATGAAGGAGAGCCTTCCATATATGAAGAAAAACTTTCGGAAACTAAGGTGACAATTTATCCCAACCCTACCCGTGGTATGCTCAAAGTTGATATTTCAGGAGTTGAGAAGTTTGAGAATGCCCGAATATCTCTCTATGATCTTACCGGGACATTGCTGCAACAATGGGGCAGTATATCTCAGTCCAATGCGGTAGATATATCTGATCGAACTCCGGGGATGTATATCATGCAGATAGTCTATAATGGTAATACCAGTAGTTGGAAAATAATTAAAGAATAACCTAAAGCTAATACGCTATTATGAAGAGAAGAATATTTTTTATCTTGGTACTGTTATGTACCTTATCAGGATATGCCCAAATCTCAGTAGGCCGGGATTCTCTTGTTATAGATCCATTAAAAGATGAATTCATGCAAGAAGCTGATGAAGACGGACTGTATAAAATCGTGACAGAAGTCAATGAGTTGTCGTCGGAAGACAGTGCCGTCCGAAGTGAAGTTCTTTCGTTAGACGCCCCTCTCTTGAAGCCCCCGTTGAAACCATTAGATCCGTTTGAACCGTTAGATCCTCTTTTGCCGGCGCCTCCATCCCTGCCCGAATTGCCAAGCACGGTAGAGATAGACCGGGCAAAAGCAGTAGGTGAAATACCTATTCAATCGAGAATAGAAAATGGCTCACTCACATACAGTGTACCTATTGAAATATATGGAGGGAAAAACGGACACCAACCCGCTCTTGCCTTATCTTATAATAGTCTGATGGGGAATAGTATTGCCGGATACGGGTGGTGTATAGGGGGATTATCCTATATATCTATTTGTAATTCAAACTATTATTATGATGGAAGCAATGCAAAACCGGCTAGTTTAGATAAGAATTCTGCCTATTCATTAGATGGGAGTCGGCTTATTAAGATATCAGAAACGTCTTCTCAAATCGATTATCAGACAGAGCATGGCAATGTGAAAGTTACATTTTATGCACCATCAGGAAAATACTATTTTGATGTTTGGTATCCGGATGGAAAGAAAGTAACTCTTGGATATTCCACCAATACATCGGCACAAATCACTTACCCGATTACTAAAAGTGTAGATGCATTCGGAGGGTATATTGATTTTACTTATCTGTTGGATAATAACGTCTATTATGTCACCGAGATCAAATATGGCAGCAATTCTACTCAATATGGTGCTGTAAAGTTTACCTATCAGACAAGAAGCGATGTTCAATCTTCTTATATAGCGGGGCGGCTGATGAAGGATAGTAAGTTATTGTCGAAGATAGATACATATTATCAATCATCAATGCTTCTTAGTACTTATACGCTGAGTTATGGCACAAGTATATATAGTTTCTTGTCTAAAATCAGTCTTAAATCGAATGGCAAAGAAGTTAATCCGCTGATGTTCTATTATGGAGGTGAGTCTGACGAAAGTCGTTTCCAGATAAGCACGGCTTTTCTTGAAACTTATTTTGCTAACAGTAAGGCTCCTGATCTTATCCTGCATAAGGGTAAGTTTAATTCTCTTACCCGGAGTGAGGGACTCGTTGCCTATCCTAATTTTGAATCTTATGGTATAACCGCTTATGATAAAAAAGGAAATTACCAGTATGGAAGTAAATATGATCCTGCACAGAATCTGTTGGTTTATAAGAATCTCGGAGATTACCTCTGTTCACCGGTAAAGATTCAGGCAGGTAATGGATTCCAGAAATTATATCCTGTTGATATAGATGGCGATGGAAATGATGAACTGGTTAGAATTAATTATTGGTTGCATGATCAGAACAGCGCCAAAGTAGATATTACTACCTATGATAAGAATATGACAGCCCGGAATGCATCTTTCTTATTAGAAGGAACATTTGCAGAAGGCAGCAGGCAAAGTGCTGTTCCCAGATTATTCATTACCGGAGATTTCAATGGAGATGGGAAGATGGAATTGGTTGCCGTTTCGGGTAACAAACTTCCGAAGGGGGAAACCAGGACATGGTCAAGAACCACTATGTTTAATCTGGAATTGAGGACTAAGATATATGATCAAACTCCATTCTTATTTGATTATTTTAAAGATGCGCTTTTTTCTGTCGATTATAACGGGGACGGGAGAACGGACATTTGCCTCATAAACGGAATTGGAACTTATATTTACTCATATCAGGGAGGTGCTTTTGTGCAGATTGCATATACAAGCGGCATTAAGAGCACAGATATATCGGGTGCTTCCAAAAGAGAATTGTTGGTTGAAGATATTAACGGTGATGGGCTCACCGATTTTCTTTTAGGTCCGAAGAAGAATGATTACTGGATTGAAATGAAAAAACGCCCTTGTGGTGAATGTAGTGGCTGTAGAGGTGAGATTATTGATGATCCGATAATAAAGGATCCCTTTCTTCCTAATAATGGTGGTAAGGTTGATATCGATAAGGCTTTTGAATTTACCACTCCGTGTATTAGACCCATTTCTTATCCGGTAACTCACTATAATAGTACGTATAAAACCTGGACTGCTTTATTGGCAACCGGTAGTGGATTTGTAAGCAGCACATTTGAGTTTTTATCTAATTCCGATACCAATTATCAGTTTCTGTTTCATGATCTGAATGGTGATAAACTTCCCGATTTAGCTGTAAAATCGGGAACTCAAATCAGTGTACATCTGAACCAGAACGGTAAACTGAATACTGTGGCCGAATCTGCAAAAGTGACTGTAGATTCTGATTCTCATTTTATAACAGGAACTATAGGAGATGGTTATAGTTGTAGGACCAGCCAATTGCTAAGTATTAAAGATGCCACTGTCACTCCAATTTCCTTTACACGTAATGATGCCCGGGGAAGAATGCTAACCGGCATGATTAACAGTTATGGAGTGATTGAGAAATTTGATTATGAAAATCTTACTAATGGCAGTATGTATTGGACGACATCTGGTTATAGTACAACTTTCCCATACAATAAATTATATATGGACATCAATGTTGTCAGCAATACATATTCTTTTTATGGCAATACGTATTTGTCTTCTAAATCATACTATTACAATGATGCCGTTACACATCGCCAAGGATTAGGATTCAGAGGATTCAGGAAAATTACAATGCATGATAATATGAAAGGGACTCAGGTTGAACTGACTTTTGATCCAATGAAGTTTGGAGTTATAACCCAGTTAGTTAATCCTATGTCTGAAGCTTCTTATTATTATACTGTATCTATTGCCTCAAATAAGGTAGCCAAGATAGCATTGAGCAATAAAACAGAAAAGGATAAATTAAAGAACACAACTGTTAGTTCTAATTACATTTATGATACTTATGGTAATGTGACCCAAGAGACGGTTACTTACAGTGACGGCCTTATAGTAACAACCAACAACTCTTACCATAACACAAATGATGCTTCTACTTACAGGATAGGTTTTCTGTACGATCAAGTAACCACAAAAACAAGAGATGGCTCAACATGGGTTGACAGGAAGTATATACCTGTATATTCTAATCAGCTTCCGGTTGTAAAAGTACACTATGCAAATAATAAAGCGATTTCTCAAGTCAACTATTCATATCAAGATGGGTTGGTATCCCAAGAGTCTTTAAGAGAATATGCGTCGACTACCAATCTAATTACAAAGTATGAATATGATTCTTATGGGAGGGTAATAAAGAAAATAGATCCTTTGGGATTGATTGAAACATATACATACAATTCAAAAGGGCAACTGTCCTCCATGAAAAATCATAAGAACCAGGAAACCAGCTTCAACTATGATGATTTTGGCAGAAAAGTTAAGAGTGTCAAACCTGATGGTGTCATAGAAACGACTTCGTTTTCATGGGCTACTTCTCCGGCTTCAGCTTTATGGCTTTCCACTGTTTCCGTTACAGGTTCTCCGGCATCTCAAACTTATTACGACGCTTGGGGTAGGGAAGTAAGAACAGGAAAACAACGTTTTGATGGGAATTATGTTTATACAGATAATGTATATGATGAGAAAGGAAGTTTGGCTAAAGTTTCCATGCCATTTAAAGGGAGTGCGCCCGCACAATGGAACGTATATACTTATGATGCTTATGACAGGGTTGTATCATTGAAATATGCTTCGGGCAAGGAAGACACATTTTCGTATTCCAATACGAGTATTACCTTAGTGGTGGACGGCGTATCAAAAACAGAGAAATATAATGCTTCCGGAGATATAATATCAGTTACCGATCCCGCAGGTACTACTACTTATAATTATAGACCGGACGGGCAAATGATTAGCGTAGTTGCTCCGGGGCAGATTACAACTACATTCGGGTATGATGATTTTGGAAGACAAACTACAATGAACGATCCGAGTTTGGGCATTATCCGATATGCTTATGACACTATGGGAAATGTTGCCCAGGAAACTGACGCCAATGGAAATGTCACGAAGAAAACTTATGATAATTTCCATCGCCTGATTAAAAAGGAGGTTGCCGGGCAGACAATAAACTACGGCTATAATGCTGACAACCTCATAGAATCTGAGGTAAGTTCAAACGGGACGTCCAAAGCCTATACTTATGATGCTCTGATGAGGCTAAATACTCTGAAGGAAACGAATGTGGATGGAAAGTGGCTCAAAAAAACATTTATTCACACCAATGGGTGTATATCGGATCTGACGTATGCCTCCAATATCGGTAATATTGTGACTGAAAACTATACATATTCTTATGGTAATCTTTCAGAAGTGAAACTTAATAACTCGACATCTATCTGGAAGTTAACTTCTGAAAATGCGTTAGGATTGACGACCGGTGTAAACACAGGAATTTTAACCCGCACCTATTCTTATGACGCGAACGGGGCTCCAACAGGTAGAGTAGTTAAAAATGGTTCTACAGTTATTCAGAATTCCGGATATAACTTTAATGCCAAGACAGGTAATCTGAACTGGAGAAAAGACAATGTAAGGAACATTCAGGAAAACTTTGGTTATGACAATCTGAACAGATTGACAAGTTTTGCCGGAAAAACGGCTACTTACAGTAACAATGGAAATATAACCAATATATCTAATGTAGGAACTTTTACTTACAATGCCGAAAAACCTTATGCTATAGCATTGATTACTCCTTACGGCACGGAAGTTCCACTTCGGGAACAACAGATTATTTATAATGTTTTAAGAAGACCGGAGACTATTACTGAAAATGGTTATGTAGCAACATTTACATATAATGGGGAAGGCAATAGAGTCAAAATGAATCTGAAGAAGAACAATCAGGTCCAACTCAATAGATATTATTGGGGAAATCAATATGAATTCGAGACAGGAGTTGCGGGTTCAAAGGAAATTCTGTACCTTGGCGGCGATGCGTATTCAGCGGCGGCAGTGTATGTGAAAGAAGGTTCAGGGGCTTGGGTTGTTTATTATCTGTGCAGGGATTATCTGGGCAGTATAACTCATACCGTTAATTCTTCAGGTGGGTTGAAGCAGGAGCTAAGTTATGATGCATGGGGGAGGTTGAGGAATCCTGCTAACCAAACTTTATATGCGGTTGGTGCGGAACCTACGTTATTCTTGGGCAGAGGTTATACCGGGCATGAGCATCTGACAGCTTTTGGTTTAATTAATATGAATGCAAGGCTTTATGATCCGGTTATTGGTAGATTTCTATCTCCTGATCCGCAGTTGCAGGAACCGTATTCGAGCCAGAATTATAACAGATATTCTTATTGTTTGAATAATCCGTTAAAATATAATGACCCCAATGGAGAGTTCATTTTTGGTATTTTCAATTTTGTGAAAGATTTATTTGTAAATACTTTCATAAAGTCCTGGTCGAAAGGCATTAACGCATGGACTAAAAAAGAGAATTGGCGTTCCACAATTAATGCCTTTAAACTTGATCTTGGTTTGTTTAAGGGAGGTTTCTGGGATGTGGTGTCAAGACTTACATGGCAATTAGCGCAAACAGGTTTGGGTAATTTGGTAAACCAAGTTCTGAATACTTGTTATCTCGTTAATGAAGTGAACTACTTTGATGGTGCGGTAGTGATTGATTCTAAAATAGATGTGGGGGGAATGACATTAAGTAATTACATATTGGGCCCTCCGGGCTTCAAACCTGATTTTAGAGACCATTTGTTTGTACATGAGTATGGACATTATTTGCAAAGTAAAAAACTTGGGCCTGCATATCTGTTTGTTGTAGCTAAGCCAAGTCTTTTAAGTTCGACATTTGATAAGAATAACCATGGTAATCGATGGTACGAAACTCATGCTAGCAAATTGGCGGCAAAATATTTCGACAAGAAATATGGTACGGGGGCAGAGGCGTATCAGGAGTATGTAAATCAAGGGGAGAACCCTTATGAGTATGATGATATTTTTAATGTGGATGTGTTCAAAAATGGAGGTAGTCCTGCGTATAATCATCCAAGAGGACGTTCTTATAAAGAACCTCATCCTACCAAGCCTAAATGGAATGGTTGGCAAGACATATTCTTTTTCTAAAAATGCAGGTCAACTAATTAAATAAATAGAAGATATGAAGTTTTTAAAATTTTCACTAATTGCTTTAATCCCTTTTATTTTATGGGGATGTCCAGACAGAGATATACCATTCGATTCAACTGTTATATTTATAAATAACTCGGATAAGACATTGCTGGATTATTGTAGAGATAATTATTATCCTGATACTACAATACAGGTTAAGAGTAATGTTTTTGATGATAGAATTAAAAAATTCGCTATAGCCCCCCATTCGGTTCGTAGAAAGCAAACTAGTTGGAGGTATGAAATGAAACAGCCATATTCTACAGGTGTCATGACAATCTTTCTTTTTGACATGGCTGTCGTTGACTCTGTTCCTTGGGAGAAGATCCGTGAAGATTATCTTGTAGCAAAAAGGTATGAGTACACTCTTGAACAGCTTGATAGTTTGAATTGGACGATTACATATCCATAATAGAATAATGAAATACTAAACTAATACATAATATGAAATACTTAAAATTTGTTTTGTTGTTTCTTATATTATTCTATTCGTGTGCCTATCCGGATAGGGATCCCGCTCCCGATTCAACGGTTTTTTTCGTGAACAATTCCGATAAATCGTTGCTAGAATATAGTGTTACGAATTATTATCCTGATACTTTAATACATACTGGTAACCCTTTTGCCAGATTGGTAAAATTATTCGTAATAGAACCATATTTTACAAGTAAAAGGGGAACCTGTTGGAAGAGTTATTTATCCAAATCTTCTACAGGTGTCATGACAATTTTCCTTTTTGATAAAGCTGTCGTCGATACTGTTCCTTGGGATAAAATTCGTGAAGATTATCTGGTTGCTAAAAGATATGAATATACTCTTGAACAACTAGACAGCTTAAATTGGACGATTACTTACCCATAGTAATTTTTACGCTAAGGAATCCATTCAGCCGGATAACATATCCGGCTGAATGAAATATCGTGAGTGAAGCTAAGAGGGGGGCAAGCAGAAGAGGAAAAGAATATTTTCAGAAATATTATGGTGTACCATGGGGTGAAGATGAAAACCCAACTTACAAACCGGTGAGTACTAACTTAAAGTATTAAACAGTATGAAAAAATATATATTGAGATCTGTATTGTGCTTATTGTTACTGGGTTCTTGCGATAGTTGTCTTGAAAAAGGTGGAGAGCGATTATGCTTAGAGAACGAATCAGCACAGGATATATCTGTATTGTTGGGAGGAATACAAACCACAGTAGATACGGATACGCTACTTCCAGATATAGATAATCCTAATATTCTTCACAAAATACCTAAAGAAAAACAACGCGATATGGGCGGAGTAGGGAGAATGGCAGGTTGGGATGAAATGTTTGCGTACTTGGGTATTGATACGATGCGTATTTTTATATTAGCTACCGATATAGTAGATATGTATGATTGGAATATAATTCAGAAGAATTATAATATCTTGCAGCGATATGACGTCAGTATTGAAGATTTGAGGTACTTAAATGGCTGCTTGTACTACCCACCTATTTCCACCATGCGTGATATCAGAATGTGGCCTCCTTATAGTAAGTAGGATTATTCCTTTTTTGAAAGTATTCATGGTGAATGAAATGTAAAACTAATACGTAAATATGAAAACCCAAATCAGACTATTAGCAATCAGCATATTATCTACATGTTCAAGAAAGAAACAATAGTTTGATACAATCTAAACGGGAAGTAAATTTACGACCGTGTAAGGGTACGGACTGGAACAAATAACATGAACTAAATAAATCAATAGATATGAAGTTTTTAAAATTTTCACTAATTGCTTTAATCCCTTTTATTTTATGGGGATGTCCAGACAGAGATATACCATTCGATTCAACTGTTATATTTATAAATAACTCGGATAAGACATTGCTGGATTATTGTAGAGATAATTATTATCCTGATACTACAATACAGGTTGAGGGTAATGTTTTTGATGATAGAATTAAAAAATTCGCTATAGCCCCCCATTCGGTTCGTAGAAAGCAAACTAGTTGGAGGTATGAAATGAAACAGCCATATTCTACAGGTGTCATGACAATCTTTCTTTTTGACATGGCTGTCGTTGACTCTGTTCCTTGGGAGAAGATCCGTGAAGATTATCTTGTAGCAAAAAGGTATGAGTACACTCTTGCACAGCTTGATAGTTTGAATTGGACAATCGTATATCTCCCTGAAGAGTGAGTATTATTTATTTTCAGTATGGTTTAGAATAAGAGATTTTATCACTATCATTCTAAATTTGTATACGAAATATAGTAAATTCTTGAACAAAAAAGATGGAAATATGAAATTGATAAGCAAACTACTACTAATATTGTTAGGATGTTCTTCCTGCGACCCAAATACGCATGAATTTGGCTTCGAGGTGTATAATCAATCGGATAGAGAAATAGATGTGTGTTTAAACATGTGGTATCTGGGTATCCAAGATATTTTAGTACCTGCCTATCAAGACTATGATGCTACATCCCAATATAATTATGGATTTACAACCGTGGAAAAGAAATCAGTAAATTTATTTATAGTACCTGGTTCAATTACTGCAGAAGAGATTTTTAGAATGTCTAATGATACGATACGCATATTTATTTTTGATGCTGATACGCTTGCAAAATATTCTTGGGAGGAAATAAGTCGTAACTATAATATCTTACAACGATATGATTTGACGCTAAAAGATATGGAACTTTTAAAACATGATATCTATTATCCTCCCACTCCCGCTATGCGTAATATAAAAATGTGGCCTCCTTATAGCGAGTAGGCTTTTCTGAACGCAACTGTGATGAGTGTTGATGGAATTTATTATAATAATCATCGAGTAAGATAGATATGAGACGAATGAGGATAATAGTATTGTTATGTGCATGCATCCTTCTATGTGCATGTCCAAAACAGCCGATTCAGCGTTATATAACGTTGGTAAATAAATCTGGTAAAGAAATAGTTTGTCAGCAATTGTGGTGTGCTACTATAACAAATGCTGACACTTTGTATGAATGTAGAATTCCGACGCAAGGCATTTTAGCTAATAGTTCATATCTCTATGAAAGCAAATACGGATGGGAGTCAGACCTTGGATTCCTTCCGTATATACAGTATTTGGTATTGGATGCAGAGAAGTTCCATGAGTATCGTTCTGCTCCTTGTGACACTATTCAGAAGTATGTTCCTGTTTTATATCGTTACCAACTCAAATTGGAAGATTTGGAACAGATGAACTGGACAGTAGTTTATCCCCCTGAAGGTGAGAACTGAAACATTAAACTAATACATAAAATATGAAAAAACAAATCATTCTATTAGCAATCAGCATCTTGGGAGCATTCTCTCTTCATGCTCAGGAGATAAACGAGGGTCTGGTACAATCCAAACAAGAGGTTATCTCACAACCACGTAAGGGCACGGACTGGAATAAACAACCTATCGGTTACGTTTTTGCAGGTGCAGGCATAGGATATATTCCATCGGTAGAAAAGGTTGAGGGACTGGCTGCTTCTAATTACGTTACGGGACTTGATTGGAGAGTAGGAATGTCTCGTTACTACAATCGTTGGGGATGGGGAGTACTTGTACAGCAATTTCGTTCCAAGCAATCAGTTGCTTTCTATGATGGTGTACGTGGTATGGTTATGGATGATATAGGGCGGCTATTGTATATTGCCCCCCAATTTACCGGTCGATGGATTTTAGGAGAGAAACTAACCATTTATGGCGCAATCGGTTGGGGGTGGTTGCGCTATAAAGAGACAGTGAAAGGAAGCGGATTGGGGGAACTCAGTGGTACAGCCAATGCTTTAGGTGGAAATTTCACAGTGGGTCTTGAATATCGTTTGAGTTCAGTAGTAGGTATGAGCGTAGATCTCGGTTTAATAGGAGGCGAAATTGGGAAACTAAAAGTTGACAATACTGGGCTGCAGGCAGCAATTGATGAGACATATACCGGCAAGATGGATGCCACCCGCCTATATGCAACGGTAGGGGCACATATTTATATCTGGAAGAAAAAGAGATAACGTCTTCTATTTGGATACCGGGTTGCTTTATTTGATGTTTAATCATGCCATGCAAAACATTTTCCTCAACTAAAAGGTTATTAATATGGTATGGTAACAAAGATACTATTTATTTATAATTTGTCATTATCTTTGTAGTCATATCATATTAATGATGTCATTGAGTTAGGAAGCTACACTTTTGAATTGATTAAGAATGAGTAATATTTTGAAAAAACTATTCTCCATATTGGGGAACGATGAAAGTAAACCGGACTTTCAGACTTGCTGTACCCCTATGGAGGTATTTGATAAACAGAAAGTAAAAGCCATTGTAAAACAGTGGCTTTTGTTCATTGCTGAATACGAAACCCTGCCTAATGACATCATTGCATTGAACTTCAACTTGTGGGAAGCTGTCGAAGAAAATGGGCAGAGCTGCTATACACTCGAACTGACAGGCTCTAAACAATATGACGCGGAAAATGATGACTGGGCTTGTGAAGAAGATTTCGATCCGAGAGAAAGGAACTGTGATGCTTTGCAACTTTCCAGCGAAATCCCGTGGGAGGAAGTACTGAACGGCCTGGTGGAAGTTCTGAAAGAGTTAAAGAAAGAACTGAAAGTAATAAGTCTTTTTCAGGTGAAACATATAACAGTTGGGTTTGCGGAAGGCGATCTGATAGTTATAAAATAGAAACCTTCCGCAATGTGCTGTAAACAGACCTGATTCTAAGGTCGTGCTACTTGAAGAATGAACTGGGCGTTTGCTTATATTGTTTCACAAAGCAACGGGTGAAGTACTTGGGATCATTAAATCCCACCCGGTAGGCTATTTCTGATACAATGATGTTATTGGTGCTACTCTCTAATATTTTCTTGGCAATCTGTAGCCTGTATAATTGGATGAAACGTACCGGCGGAAGTCCGGTGAGTGATACGAATTTCTTATAAATCACTGTATAACTGATGTTCAGCCTTTCTGTCAGATCCTTTACACCGAATTGAGGATCAGCATAGTTCTTTTCCAGAATATTCATAACTTCGTTCATGAACTGCTGGTCGGGCTGTCCCACTTCCAGCAGGATAGGATTCAAGTCTTGTTCTACGAATTTCTTCTGACGCAAATCCCTGTTCTTCAAGATGGAGTCTATGTGGGCTAATAATACGGATTGTTCGAAAGGCTTGGTGATATATCCGTCTACTCCGTTTTCATAGCTTTCTATCCGGGCAGTCTCACTTGAATTTGCCGTGAGAAGCAGGAAAGGAATGTGACTTAAAAGCTTGTCCTCGCGCAGTCTTTTGCAGAAGTCGGAACCATCGCATACGGGCATCATTAGATCGGATACAATAAAATCGGGCACGATATTCTGGGCTGTCTTATAGCCTTGCTCACCGTTGTTTGCTTCAGCGATATTGTATTTTTCTTTCAGCATATTCTTGATATAATGACGCATGTCGGGATTGTCTTCTACCAATAACAAAGTCGGCTTGCTCCTGTCTATAGGAATGAACGGCTCGATTTTGTCTTCAACGGGTACGGGCTCTTTATATTCCTCATGAATTTCATTCTCCGCTGCGTCCGCCAGCGTAATGGGGAAATATAATCTGAAAGATACACCTTCTTTTTCCGAACTCTTGACTTTAATCGTTCCGTCTAATAGGTTGATAAGCTCTTTTACGATGTGGAGTCCGATGCCCGTACTGCTCTGTCCGTAGTTTGTATATTTGTTCTGTTCGGGTATCCGGTAGAAACGGTTGAATATTTTGTCTATTTCGTCAGGAGCTATTATGCTGCCACTGTTGGTGACGGAGATAAACTGCATGAGTTTGTTCGATTTGTCGATGAATTGGTTGGCATGCAATGTGATTTTTCCTTTATCGGGAGTATGCTTGATGGCGTTGGATAATAGATTGAACAGTATCTTATGCAGGTTTTCCTTATCAGAATAGATATGGTCACTCTTCAGGCGGTATATCTTTTCAAAGCTGATGTTTCGTTCTTTCATCAGGTTGGAAAAGTCGGTTATTGTTGTGTTCAGGAACTTGCTGAAGTTGAATTGAGAGTAATTGAGCGTTAAGTTCTGGGTATCGATCTTGCGCAAGTCAATCAGTTGGTTGACCAGTGAAAGCAGGTATTGAGCGTTCCGGTTGATAATCTGTAAGTCCTCTTTTTCTTTGGGATCGGTAGTTTGCCTGACAAGCTGGCTTGCCGGTCCTTGTATCAGGGTTAGGGGTGTCTTAAACTCATGTGCGAGGTTGGTGAAATAGGATAGCTTCTCTTTGTTGATAGCCTCCATCTGCTCGGACATGCTTTCTATCTTTTCTTTCAGAAGTTTCTGGATATGTTGTTGCCTTGCATTATACCAATAGATGATATAAAGCAGAATGGACACTATCAATATAGCGATAAGTGAGTAGAACCATCCTGTTTTATAGAATGGGGGATGTACAATAATGCTGAGACAGGTGGCTTCGGTAGACCAGGTGTTGTCGTGGTTGGTGCATCGTATTTCCAGCGTATATTTTCCCGGCGGCAGATTGGTGTACTTGGCGTTTCTCTTTACCAATCCTGTGTTCCAGTGCTCCTCCAGTTCATGAATGCGATGGAAGTAGAACACCTTTTCCTGTTCGATATAATCCAGGCAGCTGAATGTGATTTCAAAGGAATTCTGTGGTGGATATAAATGCAGTTCCTTGGTTGTTGAGATACTTACGGGCAGATTGTCGCTGTTCAGATAAGGTATCAGCTGGCTGCCGTTACAGACAACGCTGGTGAGGGTTATCGTCCGTTGCTTTTGCTTGGGCAGGTTTACCAGTGGACTGAATGTTACGAAACCATCGATAGTTCCCAGTAACATATTGTGATTGATGGTCTTACAGCCGGATCTTTTATAGAATTGGGGTACCAGCAACCCGTCTCCTTCGTCGAACTTGAAGGCCCGTTTGGTATTGATATCGAAGAAGTAAATGCCTTTTAGGGTACTGATCCATAAGTTCCCGTTCTCATCGTCCAGAATGTTCGAGATGCTGGTGTCCGAAAGACCGCAGCGTACGGCATAGTTCTTGAAAGTATATTTTTCGTTGTTACCGTTGTCTTCCAACAGGTAGATGCCATTTCCGAGGCTACCCAGATAAATCTCCCCTTTTTTAGTTTCGAATATACAAGTGATCTTTTCATTGATTTTGCTTTCGGGATCATCCAGTTTGTGCTGATAGTATATACATTCGTAGGTATTCCTGGAATTTTCCAGGTCGATGACGTACACGCCGTTTCCGCCAATCCATAATCTTGACTGTGAGTCGATGAAGATTGTATTCATGTTATGAACGGGTTCCTTGGACTGTGTGTAGAACTTTAGTCGATTGATAGCTCCCGTAGAGAAATCGAGTGTATTGATATGGCTGCCGCTGCATATCCACAGTGCATTCCGGGCAGAGTCCAGGGCTATGTCATGGATGTCATCGGAGGTTAGGGAGGAATTCAAACTGTTGTAATGTTCGAATACGGGATGTGACAGATTGTTTTTATCCAGTTTATCCAGCCCTCCGCCTATTGTTGATATCCAGTAATTGCCATGCAGGTCCTGAATGATATCCGAGATGTTGTTGTGAGCCAGTGAGTGCGGATCTCCCGGGTTGTGTTTGAAGAGCGAAAAGGAGTCAGCACCTTTCCTCTTAATGGCAAGTCCGCCATCTACAATTCCTGCCAGGATGTTTCCCTCTTTGTCTTCGAGCACCGTGCTGATGATGTTGGGTACTCCTTTCTCATACCCTTGCAGTGAATAATTGAAAGTTATGCGTTGCGGAGCCATGATATTAATTCCGCCGAAGTCGGTCCCTACCCAGATATTATCATTCTTATCAACAAATATCCGGTTGACGATATTATCATTCAGGGACCGGGCTTGTATGCCTCTGCTGAAAGTAACGAATTGGTCATTTCGCTGGTATATGTTCACTCCGTTTCTGGTTCCGATAATGATGTCGCCTGATGAATTTTTATCAATATCTGTGATGAAGTTGGAGGAAATGCTGTGAGGATTATTGGGATTATGCTGATAGAGTATGCAGAACTGATTCTGGGTGTTATAGCAGTATAAGCCACTTTGGGTGCCGATCCACAGATAGTCACCATACGAAAACAGGCGGTTGAAGATTAACTGTGAAGTATCTAAGTTTGTAATTACGGGGATATTGCTGTAATCCTGTTTGCCCGAAGGAGTGAAATGCAATAAACACTTGTCGCCTCCCGCCCAGATATCACTACCGTGTTTTACGATGGTTTTGATATCCACATCTTTCTTCAATATCCGGATATCTTTTATCTGCCTTTCTTCGTTCAGAATGATGTAGGCCAGTCCGTCACTTTTGCCTACCCAGAGATTATTGAAATCGTCGACAAGCAGGGCCTGAACGGGAGAGTAAAGCACATTATTGTTCTTACCGGAGTATTCCTTATAGAAGTTGAGATTTTCGTGAAGGAGATCAATGCTCATGATGCCGGCTTCGGAAGCTACCCACAAATAGTTGTTGTCGTCTTCGTCAATGTCATTGATGTAATTACTTTCAATAAACTGATACGGTTGCCTGGGAGCTGTGGAGTAGTGTTTCAGTTCGTAACCATCGTAACGGTCGAGCCCGTTGGAGGTTCCGAACCACATGAATGAGTTGTGATCTTTGTGTATGGTTCGGATAGAGTTGTCGCATAATCCGTTCCGGATAGTAAGATAAAGGTAATTGTATTGGTTTGGATTATCCTGGGCAAGCGCTAAACCCTGCCCTTGCAGGAAGCAGAGCAGGGTTGTGATTAGTGCTATTGTCTTCGTATACTTCATATCCGGCATGGAGATTTAGTTATTGAAAACTGATCCAGTCAATTTCAACTTTACCGCTTCCTTTTAGAGACACGTATAAATCGTGGATACCGGTCTGAGCGGAACGAACCGGGGATTCAATATTCGTCCATTTATCGGTTTTGGGAACTTTTATTTCCGAGATAACCGGACCGTTTGTTCCGTTTATACGTATTTGCAGTGTTCCTCCGTTGTCCGAGGTTACTCTTGCTTTCACTTTTCGGGGAGTACTCTCTCCGAAGTTCACCCGGTTGTACTGCACCCATGCACCGTTTTTGCTCAATAAAGTTTTCCAGCCTTCGAATTTGTTTGCCTGGTTCAGGTAATCGATGGCCGCTCCCTGATTGCTTAACCGGCTGTAGCGATCCAGTTGAATTTCTTTCCGGGCGTCTGTTATGCCCACTCCGCGCAGGGTAGGGGTTACTTTTTGGATAGTGCCGTCCGGGTTGAAGAATAAAGAGTCGACCCGTGCCGATCTGTTTTTATCGAATTCGGGGGAGTAATCGTTGTGGTGATAGAACAGGTACCACTGGTCTTTGTATTCCACCAATGAGTGGTGATTGGTCCAGCAATCGGTTGGTGATTCATCCATAATGATACCCTTGAACTCAAAGGGACCCATGGGATTGTCTCCCATCGCATAAGCCAGAACTTCCGTTTTCTCCTTTACCCAGGGGAATGTGAAGTAATATTTTCCGTTGCGTTCAAAGGCGAAAGGTCCTTCTTTGAAGCCTTCGGGTAATCCTTGAATTTGCATGGGTTCTGAGGCGAGTTCAAGCATATTGTCTTTCAGTTTTGCTACTGACATTCCGCGGCCTGACCAGTATATGTAGGCTTGCCCGTCTTTATCAATGAGCACGCAAGGGTCGATGCCATTGACTCCTTCAATGGGAGTGGCCTGCGGGGTGAAAGGGCCGTAAGGCTTGTCGGCTATGGCAACTCCGATGCTGAAACCGCGTTTGCCTTCGCCTTTAGGGGTAGATGGGAAGTAGAAATAATATTTCCCATTCTTGTATACACATTCGGGGGCCCACATGGAATAGGAGTCAGGAGCTACCCAAGGTACATTTTCCTGGCTTAGGATCACTCCGTGGTCTGTCCAGTCAACCAGATTGTCTGACGAGAAAACATGGTAATCTGCCATACAGAACCATTCTTTCAGTCGCTCGATGGGGCTCGGAATGTCATGTGAAGGATAGACATACATCTTGCCTTCAAAAACTTTGGCGGTGGGATCGGCAGTGAACTGATCCGTAATAATGGGGTTCTGAGCTTTTAATGTACCTATTATTACCAGAAATGCGGATAATAAAAATAGTCTTTTGTTTTTCATAAGCTAATTGTTTTTTAGTGCGTACGGACTTTTATTTCTTATCCGGACACAAAGATAAAATAAAAATCCGTTGGCGGAATTAATTTCTTTCTACAGGGTTATGAGTTAAATGATAAATAATCTTTTAGACGCGGATGACACAGATGACGCGGATTTTATTATACTTCTTATAGCGCAGCCTTTAAATCCGCGTTATCCGTGTCATCCGCGTCTGAAAAATAATATACCGAATGGCGCTAATCACTTATCACTAAACCCTAATCACTTTTGTTCCTTTCTATCCCGTAAAGTGACTTTGACGGATTGCAGATCCCGGGCTGCGGAACTCGTTCCATAGAATAACTCGTATTCACCCGGTGCCACACGCATGGTATTTGTAGAAGGATCAAAACATTCGAATGATTCGGATGGCAACTCTATCTTGACATCCTGTTTGGCTCCTGCTGCGAGTTCTACACGTGCATAGGCTTTTAGGGACTTTAATGGTCCGTCAGCATCATCTGTTTTGCGTATGTAAACCTGTACGACTTCAGTTCCGGAGCGCTTGCCTGTGTTGGAGACCGGTACAGTCAAGGTCAGCGACTCATCTGTACGGAGTTGGGTTTTGTTACAACTGGCTGTACCTACGGCGAAATCCGTGTAACTTAATCCGAATCCAAATGGGAACAGAGGGTCGGACATATACCGGTATGTACGTCCTTTCATGGAGTAATCCTCATAGTCGGGAAGTTGTTTCGTACTTTTGTAGAAAGTGACGGGCAGCTTGCCGGAGGGGTTATAATCACCAAACAGCACGTCGGCTACAGCATATCCACCCAGTTCTCCTCCATACCATGCCTGGAGAATAGCGTCGCAACTTTCCGTTTCGGGCAGCAATGCCATAGACGATCCGGAACAGTTGACAAATACTACTTGTTTTCCGGCATCTTTCAGAGCTTTCAGGAAGTTTCGCTGTACAGCGGGTAATTCTATATCCGTACGGTCACCCCCTTTGAAACCGGGAATATTCACGGGCATTTCTTCTCCTTCCAGTTGTGGCGAAATGCCACCTACGAAGACCACTACATCTATGCCTTTAAGTTTCGAAATGCTTTCACTATAATTGATCGGGAATTCTTTGCCGAGGTTGAACTTCAGGTTTGCAGCCCAGTTTTCTACTTGTGCATAGAGTATTTCTATCTTATACTCTTTCCCTTTCTCCACTTGTAGCATGGTGCGGGTATCGGTGGTTCTCCAAGTGCGGTGTTTAGTCATCGACTTGCCGTTTACCAATAATTCAAAGTAACTGCAACCTTCGAGATTGAGGAGAATTTCGCCTGATTCCTCCGGAGTTAATACGGTTTCGTATTTGGCTGAGAACTTTTCAAGATTTACTCCGGGGCCAAAAGTATGTAATCCGTATGTAGTTACGTTGATAGGCTGGGTGGTACGGAGCGAAGAGACAGGCTCTCCCTGGCGTTCCGGGTTGTTCCAGAATGTAGCTTTTATGCCGGGTTTCCCATCTATGCTGCATTGGTCAAGATAGGATTCCAATGTTTGGTCATTCACCAAGTCACAGCCTTTCATGTAGACGATCTGATTCTTTTTCAGTTTACTTTTGAAGCCGTCCAGGATGGTAATGGTCTGATTCGGAGTTCCGTTGTAGTTGCCCCACAGCATAGGTTTGTCATCAGCGTTAGGACCGATAACTGCAATCTTGCGGATGGATTTACTTAAAGGCAATACATTGTTTTTGTTCTGTAAGAGTGTCATTGTCTGGCGTGACATATTCAGTGACAAATCTTTGTGAGCCTTACAGTTGACTACCGACATCGGTATTTTTGTCCAGTTCACTAATGACGGGTCGTCCATTTCTCCGAGTTCAAAGCGTCCTTCCATCAGGCGAAGCACATGTTTGTCTACTTCTTCTTCCGTTATCAATCCTTTGGATACGGCTTCCGGCAGTTTCTGATAAGCATATCCGTATCCACATTCCACATCTGTACCTGCCATGGTTCCTTTGACGGCTGCATGTACGGCATCGGAGGAACTTTTGTGGGAAGTCCAGAAGTCGGCAATGGCTCCACAATCGGAGACTACGAGATATTTGAATCCCCACTCATCACGGAGTATCTGTTGAAGCAGACGGGTGTTTCCACAACAAGGATCATCGTCCAGGCGCTGGTAGGCACACATCACTTCGCGTACATCGGCTTTTTGTACCAGTGCCTTGAACGCAGGCAGGTAAGTTTCCCACAAGTCGCGGGGACTGACGTTGTTCAGATTGGCGGTATGACGACTCCATTCCGGACCGCTGTGTACGGCATAATGTTTGGCACATGCAAGTAGTTTGCGATACTTCTCATTTTCAGGTCCCTGCAATCCTTTTACCACTGCAATACCCATTTGTGAAGTCAGGTAAGGATCTTCCCCGTAAGTTTCCTGACCACGTCCCCAACGGGGATCACGGAAGATGTTTACGTTGGGAGTCCAGACGGAGAGACTGTGGAAACGGACGTCCTCCAGTCCGTTGCGTACGCGCTCGTTGTGCTTGGCACGCATTTCATCGGAGACTGCATTGAAGATTTCGAATACCAGTTTGTCATTGAATGAAGCGGCCATTCCTACCGGTTCGGGGAAGACTGTTACATTTCCCTGATTGGCTACCCCGTGAAGGGCCTCACTCCACCAATTGAACTTCTTTATTCCCAGGCGTGGAATGGCTTCCGAATCATCACACATCAAGAGCGCTTTCTCTTCTAAAGTCAAGCGTTTCACTAAATCCTTCGCTCTTTCTGCCGGACTTAGCTCGGGATTCTGATACGGCAATGTTTGTCCCCACCCCGATAGGGAGAATAACAAACCACAGGTTACTAATACCTTTTTCATAATAATGTTGTTTTCATGGTATAAAATTATGTTTTTATTTCTTGGTTGCTAAGGATGATATCTCCCCAGTATTTTAATTTCATCTCCTGAAATATCGGCTTCAAACAGTGTGGGTCTTCGTGGACCCGGGTTCTCGGAGTCGAGGCTTTGGTGATGCAGGCACATCAGCAACTTTCCATCGAATGTACGGAATAACATACCATGCCCTGAATTATTAGGTATCAGAGGAGCATTGCACTGAATCCAGGGGCCGGCAAGTTTACCCGACCCGGAATAAGCCACTCCCTGCGCACAACGGCTGTTGCTCCAACTGGACCACAACATTCCTAAACGTCCCGTACCTGTCCGGAACAGGAACGGACCATCTGCCACATAGCCTTCCAGCGCCATGCCGAAGGTGAGTTCACCTATCGATTTCATTTCTCTTGGCCATGGGGCATCGGATGCTCTGAAAAGGGTAGTAGCGGTTCCCATTGATTCTGACAGGTCCGGAGCAAGCTGGATGTAGTTGATCATTCCGTTTACGGTTTGCATCCATTCGTGGCAAAAGACCATATAAGGTACTCCGTCTTCTTCCCAGAAACTACCGTCGAGTGTAGACCAGTCTTCCGGCAGATAGTCCGTGCCGCTGATGGGGTGGTAGGGACCTGCTGCTTTGTCGGATGTAAGGATATGGGTGGCACGACGTTGCACATTGTATCTGTTGGGTACAGTGTCTACTATGATCTTGGGATTGGTAAAGGTGACGAAACAATAGTATTTACCTTTATATTTATGGAGCTCCGGGGCCCATATCCTTGGAGCGGTTCCAATCCAGGAAGTTGTATCCACAGTAATGTATTGATAGGGACCTGTCCACATCTTTAGATTCGTGCTTTTCCATAAACTGCCGCCACTTCCAACCAGATAATACATCTGTGTTTCTTCATCGGCCAGGATAAAGGGATCGCTTAACTGCAAAGAGTCAAAGGAAGTGGTGTCCATCTTATCTCCTTCCTTGCCGCCGATAAATGTATATTGCTTTACCGGTTCCGGGCTCTTAGTCTGGTTACAGGCGACCAGACTAAGAACGAACAGAGTTATTGTGAAGTGAAACAGTATCTTCATAATTCATTGTGTGCGTTGAAGTGTAAATCTGTATTATTATTTGAAAAAACAGAGTTCTATTAGCTAATCACAAAAGTAACAGCTATCTCCTTTAAGGAGGGATACAAA
This sequence comes from Bacteroides sp. 14(A), assembly GCF_000526555.1. NCBI lineage: Bacteria > Pseudomonadati > Bacteroidota > Bacteroidia > Bacteroidales > Bacteroidaceae > Bacteroides > Bacteroides sp. 14(A). The sequence continues at coordinate 957,263 of NZ_JAGH01000002.1, forward strand.
ACTATTTTTGAGGAGGATTTTTCTTGCTGGCAGGGTGTTTATGCGGTTCAGACACCTTATTTCAGCAGGCTGTTGACTGCATTCACCAGGTAGATGTAGCTTGCTGCCAGATCTATTACATACTCATTCTCGCTCCAAAGAAAAGGATAGTCCTCCCTGTTCTCGGGGAAGTCCGGTTTCAATATCCTGATGCCCGGCACCACACCTCCGGGAATGAAACTGAAGTCGGCCCGGTTGCTCCCGTAAGCCACCTTTTTGGGCTGTGCGCCTACTCCCGAAACAAAAGACAGATTATGGCACGGATGGCAACCGTACAGATAGTTCAATCCTCTGTATATGTATTCCGGGTTTATCAGCTCGGGATACGAACGATGGAGCAGGTAGTTCGTAATACACGCCTGAACAATGTTTCTGTTACCTGCCCATCCGGCAGTGCTGATCCTTACTCCATACGGATTTTCTTTGTCTACTTCGGCAAGTTCTCCGGCATAAGCTTCTACCAAGGGCCTTACTTGCTTCTTGAACGCATTATCCATGAAAGGAATCATTTGTGCAATGACAGAGGCATTCCGGTTGAATTGTTCCAAAAGGGTGGGGAGCAGTTCGTTCATTTTTGTCTTGTAACCTTCATAGTCCGTTGAGCGCCAGAGTTCGAAAGCGGCTCTGCATTCGATGGATTTCATGAATTCAGGATTGCTGAATCGTCCGCTATACGTTTGTTCTTCGGGATTTGCCTGGTGGTTGTGTTCGTCGTCCCAGATGAAGCGAGCTACTCGCAGGGCTTCTTTGCTCAGTTCCGGATTGTAATCCTTCAATGCACGCGAAGCGGCTGCCAGCGAAATGGCTGTGCCATAATTCATGTGCGGTGTCCGGTTGGTGAATGCCCAACGGTCATCGGGAGTACCACTTGTACGCCCGTCGGTTTGCAGGCTATCCAGGCGAGGGTTATAAACCAGGTTATCCGTCTTGTTTACCGCATCTCCCAAATGGCGGTACTGATATAAATGAGACTCGTTGATTCCCGGAATGGCATAGCCTATCGCATTCACCTGCGCTACTAATTGCAGAACGCCGTGTTCAATCTGTTGCAATACATCGGGTTTGCCGTCGGGTACATGTATTTCCGTATAGCGTGTCTTTTGATTAATGGTGGTTTCATCGCGGTTTACCCCAAAACTCTCCCACAAAAGGGCGAAAGCCTGTACTACGGCATGTTGTGATCCGGTCTGGATATCGAAGTCTCCTGCATCGAACCATCCGCCGACGTTCAGACCGGGGATATGCTCCAGTGGTTTGTACTTGTTGCCGGTGGTCGGTCCTTGTCTCCAACCGTCCCAATGGATACGGTTGACGGGAGCTTGCAGGGCATCATCCAGATGTGCGGCGCCATGCCATACGCGATAGGCTTCGCGGACAAACATATGATCCATCTGTACAGGGAAGAATACGTCCAGTGTCGGGAACCATGCTTTCTGAAACACATCTGTTGCGATGGGGAAAGGTGCTGTGCGCTGGTCGCCATATTCCAGCATATAGATGCCCGGTTCTGTGACAGAGGAGAAATCAAATTGAAGGTAATTGTAGCGTGTGTACATTCCCCAGGTTTTGGGAGTGCCGGACAGGGCTTTGCTGAGGCTGCCGTCACTACACACCTTATATAAAGAGACGGTAGAGAGTGGCTTGTCATTTTTATCCAGTTCCACTACGGCCACTTTCTTTTGTGTGGGGTGGTAACCTACTTGTGAGTAGCTCACTACGGGTTTGCGCACCCAGTCGGATTGGGTCTCTGCTGTGATAAACCATTCGGCTATCTTGCCGGTCTTTCCTGCCGGAAGGAGGGTACGTACAACGAAGTTTCCGTTCTGTTGTTTGTTCCTTCCGTCAAAAAATGACAGGTTATTGTCATCGGTGGTGCGGATGGTGATGTGTTTCAACGGTTCGTCCGGTGCAATGTCTATCAGTTTGCCGGTGGCCATGGGAGTGGGTTCCACTTCACCGTTGATGGTAGTCATAAAGTCGGCCGGAGAAGTGGGGAACAGACCGTGCTTGCCGTCTATTATGTAGGAATGGCCGAAGAAGACCGGGGGCATGAATTCCATATTCAGTCCGGCTATGCCATGCAATGCTTCGGGTAAAGGTTTGTCTACGTTTACGCTAAGGTAGAAACCGCCTTCACGGGCTTCTCCTGTCAACTTGTATTCGAAGTTGTATTCGGGATATTCCAGTATGACGTCGATCCGGTTATGTTCTTTATCCGGCATACGCTCGACGAACTTTGGCAACTTGTCCCATTGTCCGGGTGTCGGATTCATGCGGACATCTCCGTTGGTAGCGGTGCGGATGCCGTGATGAATGATTTCTACGGCACTGATCTTGGAATCATCGAAGGTAGCATCGTATAGGTTGCTGAATACGAAGAAGTTCAACCCGCGTGTTTCGAAGTAGTTAGAGTCATTTAATGCCAGATGGCTGTTGCGGGAAAAGGAGGTACTTTTTCCGCAACCGGTGAATATCAGGCATCCCACTACTCCCATACAAAGAATGATTGCTTTTAATTTCATACTATTCATTTTCGTAATCGGTTCACTTATCAAATAATTAATCATGCGAATCAGGAGTTGAATTGATTCATATCTTTTCGGTTATGAATTAATTCACCACAGATTACACAGATTCACACAGATTTATTAATCTAATAATCAGTAAAATAAAATCTGTGTCAATCTGTGTAATCTGTGGTGAGTCTTATTCCTTTCCATCCTGTTATAAATCAAATTCAGCCCCTGATTCGCATAAATAACTAATCTTTAATTATTTGCCCATCCGTTAAGCTGATGAAGTTCTTTGTTTAAGTCTATAACATCTTTTGGGAATGGGAAGTATTCATGTTTACCCTTTACGAAGCCATAAGAGCTTGCAGGTAAATTTTGATCTACTGATAAAGGATGAGTCAACTCAGCACGTAGATGATGTTCTTTTCCATAGTATGGTGTACCTTGGATGAAGAAGTCGTCATACAGTTGCGGAACCTGATCAACGACAGCATCCTGACACTCTTTAGCAATACCCCAACGAACGATGTCGTGAAAACGACAAGTCTCGAACCAAAGTTCGTACTGCTTTTCATCGCGAAGAGTCTGAGTTGTGAGTTCTGTTTCAGGAGCTTCTGCACGTTTCTGAATAGCATTCAGATATTTTTTACCTTCATCCAAATTACCTGTTTCAAGACAAGCCTCTGCATAAAGCAGATACGCTTCTCCCAATCTGGCGATACGGAATGATGCAGAGTTATGAGTGTCGCTAATAGTCATATTGCGGTCGTTAGGAGATTCTATATTCTTGACTTCCATATATACGCCATGTGCGAACAGGCCTTCTGTACTCTTGATACCACGTTTTGGATCTTTTTTCTTGTCGGCAAGAGACATCTCATTTCCGTCAGCATCGAAATCCGTTTCCCAACCGCAGAGTTTAGAGTCGTATAAGAATTCGTCCGGAGTGAGGAATGTAGCTTTGCGACGCGGACCGTCACCATCATTTTGATACATCTTTTCGGCAAACTTCCAGTTGATGGCACCACCGCCCCAACCATCGTTAGCGCCGCAGATGGATGCGCGAGAGCCTAAGCGGTCATAACGCCAGTTCAATACGTTGTTTGTCATCCAACGGCCACGTTGGATATTACCCCAAAAACCTTTATCAATGTTACCGAAGCAATTAGCCTCGAAGATTTTTTCTTCGCAGCCATTACCCTCTACATGGAATAGGTCACGGAAACGATTTCCCGGAACAAGTGCATAGTTGGGAGATTCAACCAAAGGCTTAAGATTTCTCTCTGCACGAGCCATATCGCCGGCGAATACGGCAGACTTGCCCGCTACGAAATATGCAAAACCTTTTGTTACTTTAAAAGCACCTTCTACATCATTAGGACCTTTACGTGAGTCAAGGTCATTTACAGCTTCTTCACACTCGGAAGCACACCACTCAAGCAGAGATTTCTGGCTTTCGACATTTGTAGGTTTGTCATCGGCACCCAGCAGTTTGTCGACTTTTGGAGGACGCTGGAATGTGAGAGCCGCCATCATGTGACAATAAGCGCGTAATACGCGAGCCTCTGCGACACAACGGGCCATAACCGTACTTGCAGCCGGATCTACATATGTTATTACAAGGTTACTTGCATAAATAGACTTATAGTAACGCTGATATAATTCTTTAAGAGGAGCGTTGCCTGTATCATAGCGGAACTCATCGAATACACGCATATCCATGTGGTCAGCATAATTTGTACCGGCAGAGAAAACATCATCTGCTGAATAATTGAGTAAAGTGAACTGCGGCTGATAGATTCCGGCAGACGAACATACATTGTCAAGGAACTGCGCATAAGCGGCAGTCATAGCATCAATAGCATCTTGATCGGTTTTATAGAAGTTTTCAGTAGAGCTAACAGCCTTCTGCTCGATGTTCAAACGACTTTCATCGCAAGATGTGCAGAACAGTGCGGCACATACCGCAAACGAATATATATATTTTTTCATTTTCGTCAGTATTAATGGTTGGTTTAGAATGTTACATTAAGACCAAATGTCATCTTGCGCATTGTAGGATATGCACCGGCATCAAGACCTACATTATTACCACTTCTTGAAGCAATTTCAGGGTCAAGACCCGGATAAGATGTAAATGTAAAGAAGTCATCAAGTGACACGTAAGCACGAAGGTTCTCTATAAATACCTTTTTTGTGATAGACTTTGGCAATGTGTATCCTAATTGCAATTGCTTAATCTTGAAGTATGATCCGTCAAATACAAGAGCAGAAGATGACCAGTAGATTTTATCACCTGCAATTGTGTTAAAACTGGGCATATTACCCTTCTTGGCTTCATCGTAGAAATGCTTGGAGATATTGTTGTAGCCTGTACGATACATACCGTAGTAGACATCGTTTCCTACCGTACCTGTACCGAATACCGAGAAGTCGAAACCCTTGTACTCAAGATTGATTGTAATGCCGTATGTAAGATCAGGAATACCTTTACCGATATTGAATTGATCTTCATCACCCGGAGTTAATGTCTCATTGCCTTCCTTGTCAAGATAAAGAGGCTGTCCTTCTGAATTCTTACCTATATATTTGTAACCACGCATATACCATACCGGCATGCCTTGTTCGAAGTTGGTGTATATTGTATTGTTTGCACCTACTATACTTCCACCCGATATACGTGTGATACGGTCATCAAGGTAAGTTACTTCATTCTTCAATGTTGCAAAGTTGCCTGATACTGAGTAATTCAGCCTGCCTATGTTGCCTTTATAAGTTGTTTCAAACTCAAAACCTTTGTTCTGTACCTCACCTGCATTGATCATCTGTGAAGATACACCTGTCTCAGGCAGACATGGAGCGTCTACAAGAAGGTCTTTGGTCGTTTTCTTATAGTAGTCCATGCTGATTGTCAACGCATCGTTGAATAAACGTAAGTCAAGACCGAAGTCCAGCTGGTCGGAAGTTTCCCAAGTGAGGTTAGGATTAGCTAAACCGCTTGGCATAGAACCATTTGTAACAGTTGTACCATTACTATATTGATACCACTGGCCACCAGTTGCAATAGAAGAAGAATATTTATAGCCGCTAAGTACGTTGATATTACCGTTACGTCCCCAAGATGCACGCAGCTTGGCAAATGAAACAATGTTATCAGGAACTAAATTTTTAAAGAACTTCTCATTACTGAGTGTCCAGCCTGCTGATAATGATGGGAAGTAACCCCAACGTTTATCTGCTGGAAGTTTTGAGGTATCGAATGCGTCAGCACGGAAATTGGCTTGCAGGCTATAGCGATCGTCATAAGTATATCCTAAACGGCCGAAGTATGAAATGCTTGAGGACTTACCCGGTGTTCCACTGAATGTACGGGAAACTTTATCTGATACAAGTACACAATCCAAGTAACGGAAATTTTCTTCGTATGAAGAAAGCAATTCTTCACCTGACGCACCTGCTGTCGTGCCGTTACTTTCGCTTTGGATGTATGACATACCTGCCATTGCCGAAATGCTGTGCTTGCCGATTGAAGTCATGTAGTTGGCAAAGTTCTCCCACTGATAGTATAGGCCGTTGCTTGTAGTCTGGCTGATAGAGTATTTGGTATCACTTACACGACCGGTGATATAGTAAGGTTCTGCGTAGCTGTAAGTATTGCCTTGAGTAATGCGAGTACCAAAACGAGAAGTAAATGTAAAGCCCTTGAATGGGGTCAGGTTTGCGAAGAACGTACTATGTACATTGATGCCGCCATTTTTATTGTTAGCATTCTTGTCACGCTGTGCAAATGGAGTGCCACCGGCAAGTTCTGTATTAAAGTATGAAGTAGCATACATACCCCTGTCATCGCCGTAGAAACGATAGTTTGTATCAGAAGTTCCATTCTGAACTGCGTCATAAACAGAACCTGTGGCAGCGAGATATTGACTGCGGTCTGTCCAGTGTGTAGGAGTCAGAGGATCCATTACAAGAAGCATTTCAAAAGCAGAGCCGTAACCATATTCTGATACGCTGCCTCTACGCCATTTCTCTATAGAAGTGTTGGTACCTACCTGCAGCCAGGGTTTTATTTTATAATCAGCATTAATCTGAGCGGTTAAGCGTTCGTAGTAGTCGTTTTTGCCTTTTACGATACCATCCTGATTAACGTATGTGAGGTTTGCAAAATACTGCCCTTTGTCATTGCTACCCTGGAATGAAAGAGAGTGCTGCTTGCTCCAAGAAGTTCCCATAAACTCGTCGAACCAATTTGTATCAGTATTTTGATCCCAATTATAGTCGCGAATAGCATCCGACATGGCAGCCTCGACGTTATATCCTTGCATGCCCATCCAGTCCTTGAATTCTTCCGCATTCAGTAATTGTGGAACATGTCCAAGTTGGTTCATAGTATAACGTACATTATATGTGATCTTGCCGGTACCTTTTCCTCCCCCATTCTTGGTTGTGATAAGTACTACACCGTTACCTGCTTCAGAACCATAGATTGCTGCGGATGCGGCATCTTTCAATACTTCCATAGACTCGATCAAGCCTGGATCAAGATACTGGATGCTTGAAACCTTCAAACCATCCACAATCAAGAGAGGACCAATATTTCCGGAATTGGAGGAATAACCACGTACACGGATTTCAGCGCCGCTACCCGGAGCACCTGATGAATTCAAGATTTGAATACCTGCGGCTTTACCTTGAAGGGCGGCGGCAGCGTCGGTTGTTGCCAAGCCTTTAAGGTCTTTAGAGTTAACCGAGGCAACAGCACCTGTCAGGTCACTCTTGCGCTGAACACCATAACCTACAACCACAACCTCATCAAGCACTTGTGTATCTTCTTCCAAACGAAAGTTGATTACGCTACGGCCATTGACTTTAACAGTCTGCGTTTTGTAGCCTATAAAAGAAGCGGTAAGGGTAGCATTACTGTTACTTACCTGAATAGAGTAATTACCATTGAGATCGGTAATACGACCGTTGCTGGTTCCTTCTTCAAGAATAGCCACACCGATCATTGGCTCAGAATCATTGGCTGAGACAACAGTACCCTTGATTTGGATTTGCGCTGATGCTGATATGCACGTAAAAAACACAAGCACAAGCATAAACAGAAAAGGAATCTTCTGAATTTTCTGGACTACATTTTTCATCATAATTAGTTTAAGAATTAATAATTGCGTTTTTCATTCATCATTAGCTGCCGCTACAATAGTTCTCTAGCCATCATCATACATACATTTCATAGTTTTCAATTATTTAAGATTAATATAAAAGAAAGGCAATTCATTTTTTAATTCTGAATCGGCAAGACAACTGCTGAGTCGCATTATTAATTCAAACTGGTTGCCCGAGCCGATTCGTTATTTTTGAGTGGAATTACCCGGTAATAGTACTTTAGAGTAATAGGGCTTGTTCCTAATGATCGCGGAAATTCCATTTGGAATTGTCGCTGTTCATATCGAATTCGCCGAGAGAAGGAGTGCTGTCACCTACGGATACCAGAACCAATTCCTTGTCAGTTCCCGGCACTTCTTTGGGCATGATCCGGTAGGTGCCGTCTGTCAACTGGTCGATTCGCCACAGTTGTTCGGGGGCTCCCGTAAACTCAGGAACTGTCACGACTTCCGCATCTGCCGTGGCGGCCAGTGCGCGATTGGTTCCTTCAATCACGATCTTGTAATAAGGGCCGCCCAGATATCCGCCTCCATCGGGTACGGCAGTAATGGTCCACTTCTGATGAGGACGGAACATATAATCACCGATTCTTACGTTGATTTTTCCTTGTGGCCAAGTCTCGATCACATCTTCCAACATCTGCGATTTCAAAGGTACGACGGGCGTGTCATCTTTTTCCCAGAAGCGGTGTCTGGTATATTCCATACGTACAAAATCAACGGCAAGTTCAAGGGCATACCCTCTACGTTCGGATTCAATCTCATATGTTCCCTCTTTGAAGACCTCACCGGCAACGGGCCAGCCGTTCTTCCATAAAAGCGGGCGTATGCCCAGCACACTGCGGCCACCCCGGTCGAAATCGGCCTCAAAGTGGCATGACATCTTCTCTACTCCATCGGCTACTTTGAAAAGCCCGAAGTGTCCCGGACCGGTTTGGCGGTTACCTGCGGCAATCACCATCTTGCCACCGCCTTCCAGCATTTTTCTTCCCATATTATCGACATACGGCCCCGTCACTTTGCGCGAACGGCCGACAACTATATTGTAGGTGGAGTTCGGGCCATCGCAGCAAGTGCCGTGTGTTCCCAGAAGATAATACCAGCCGTCACGATAGATCAGATCGGTTGCTTCACAGTCAATGGCGATGTCGATTTCTTTGTTGCCCTCCATCCGTTTGCCGTTTGCGGGGTCGAGTTCTACAAGCCTGATAAAGCCGAAATACGTGCCGTAAGACAACCACAAGCGTCCGTCTGTCGGGTCGAGCAGAAGTCCGGCATCAATGGCATCGCAATCTTCATCATTCACTGAGGAGGCCACTTCTATAGGCTCCGTATATTTAAAATCCGGAGAATTGGGGTCTAAGGTTTTATTCCACATGGTTAATACTTTACCGCTGTGTCCTCCACCGAGTCCTCCTCCTGTGGCACTGTAAGCAATCAGGTAGCGGTCACCGATTTTCACGGCATCGGGCGCGGCGCCTCCGCCGGGTCTTACTCCGCCACCGTTCCATGTCCAGCCGTCTTCAGATATCAATCCGCCTCCACCTGTGCCGAAAGTATAATATTTACCATCGCACTCCATGATAGTGGACGGGTCGTGGATGTATGGAGTACCGATTTGTGCAATTGCTTTTTCAGATGTCAATACAAACATCAGGGCTGCCGTGCCCAGAAGTATAGCTTTTGTTTTCATGATCATTTATAGCTGATAGTAATGTTGTTAACGGGTGTTCCATTCTCATTGAGGAAGCGAACACAGAAATCACTCATTCCGGGACCGTTGATGATGGCTCCGCGAATGATGTTCTTGCCCTTCTTTAAAGTCAGCCGGCGCGAAAGGCAGTCATCCTTGACCATACGCCGGTCGCCCGAAAGAATAACAGCTTCCTCACCGTTCAGCCACCACATGGATGCGGAGTTGGAACCTACTGACATCCGGATGTTCTCCATGTCTTCGGGACATTCTATGACTGTGACTGCCCAGAACAGCACGCCGTACACTTGTTTCTTCAGGCCGGAGGCAAAACGGAAGAGCTTCACGTTGAACAGCTTGCTGTCGAGCGCGTGCCAGGTTAGCTTTTGTTTGCCTACTTTCACTTTATCCCCGTCTTTGGGCAGAACTGTGAATTGATTGGGGAAATACTCGGTTGCAAATGCTTCGCGAATGTAACTGTCGGTAAAGACCGTGTTGGAACGGTTGGGCTTGTCGATGGGTTCCAGCAACAGCCAGCGCTGGATAAAGCCCTCACTGTCGGGTGACATCGTATTCGTGGTTGCCGGAGAAAAGTAGTCTGACAACCGGGGGGACGCTTCATTCTTTTGAGCATAGCCATGTAAACCCATCATAGCCGCGATACAAGCCGCCAACAATGATTTTCGATGGAAGATATTCATCGTTATAGTCTGTTTTATTGATTATACATTATTTCGTTTTAAATAATAGAGGAACAAACTCTTTCAGACATCTGCGCCAGGTCAGGAACTCGTGGGCAGTGCCCGGAGACTCATAATAGATTGTATTGATTCCTGCGGCCTGCAAGCCGTCACTGAGGTTCTTGGTTCTTTCGGGATGTTCTTCCGAACCGATGCCCAGGAAGAAGACGTGTACTTTGTCGTTGAATGCTTTACGGTTTTTGAATACCCCGCCGTACACGGTATCGAGTTGCTTCAGATCGATGCTGCCTGCTCCGCTGAATCCGCCGATATAGGCAAACTTATCCAAGTTGTTCAGGGTAGTGTTGAAAGTAAGAAGTCCGCCCCAGGAAAGTCCGGCCATAGCACGGTTGTCCCTATCAGTCAGTGTTCGGAAATTGGATTCGATATGAGGAATGATTTCATTCACTAAGATAGCAGGAAATTCTGCACCGAATCTTTTTCTTGCACCGTCAGGAGTTTCACCCGGATTGGTCTTGAACACCTCGATATTGCCATTGTCCATGACTACGATCATTGGTTTGGCTTTACCTTCGGCAATCAGGTTATCCATAATGAAATTCATCTTGCCCTGGTTTGCCCAACTCGTTTCGTTTTCTCCCATACCGTGTTGCAGGTAGAGCACCGGATACTTCTTGGTAGGGTTCTTGTCATATTCCGCCGGAGTATAGACGATACATCTGCGCCATTCTTTGCGGATATCAGAGTAGTACCAGCTTTGGCTGATCAGCCCGTGAGGCACGTTCTTGATGGAATAGTAGTCCACACCTTTCTCCGGGATTTCAATACCGCTTACCCATTTGCCCATACCGAAGAACGGTTTGCCATTGGGATCGGCGGCACTTACTCCGTCTATTATAACCTGATAGTAGTGGAAGCCTATTACTTCAGGTTCTTTTGATACGAGCGACCAATATCCGTCTGCCTCTTTGGTCATTTCACCTCGGAAACTGATTTCTACTTTCTGGGCGTTGGGAGCGTGTATCCTGAAGTGCACACGTCTGTCCTCACCTATGCGGGGATAATCAGCCCCATTGATGTTATGCTCATTGGGAGTGGTTCCTGCCGGAAAATCTTGTTGCTGGGCATTCATAGTGAATGGGAACACTAACAAAGAAGAAAAAATAAGTTTCAATACATTTTTCATAAGCATTAGAATAAATTATATATAAAATTAATGATTCAGTGAATTTGTCTATTCAGTGGATGTTGAGCGTAAAATTACTATGCTAATGCTTTGTGCTGGATTACTATTTTGCTTTCGGGGAGGATTTTTTTAGGAGGATAAGATTAATCCACCGGATAGAAAGAAAAATCCCCTTCCTGATATTGAATAGGAAGGGGATTATAACCCGTCTTTTGCCTTATGTGGAAGGAAATTGGACTCGTAGTCAAGAAAATACATTTTCTGTTAAGTGGCACAAAAGTTTCTTACCTGTGGCACAAAAGTTTCTTGCCTATGAAACAAATGTTTCTTACCTGTGAAACAAAAGTGCCTCACCTGTGAAACAAAGTCACCTTAACTGTATGCCTTACGCTTGCGATGTCTCCAGCATATTAATCAGTTGTACCCGCTGGATAGAGAAACTATTGCTTTCTTTCTGTACATACTTCAATAATTCAAGCCCATCCTGATGAAGCTTGGATTTCCGCAGCAAGTCGTCGGCTTCCATATCATCAGATATCTTCAGCATAGTCATGGCGGCAAGTTCTATTTTTCCCATTTCGTTGGGATCGCCTTTATACCGGTCTACCAGTTCTTGCGTATCCATACTTAACAGCTCATCGGTAGGGAAACCTAATATCTGCCGGGTCAGACCGTCATATTCAGTCCATTCATTCCAGCGATACTTCTTTTTCTTGAGCAGGGCGTTCACAATCAAAAAAATGATCTCTTGAATCATTCGTATCAGGTAATCTTGTTTAATCATAATTATCTATGTTTTTAATAGGTAATGGTAAATCCGGTTAATTGTTTCTCGGAGCTTTGACAATTCCGGCTTTTTATAAAGCAGTACTTTGTGCTCACAAAATTAGTGATATTTTTAAGATATCGCTGAAAATCCATACCTTTGTGCGCATTAATAATATAAGGTATAGCAATTTCCATGAATAAGATAACTTCCGTATGCGTATATTGTGCTTCGAGCACCAAGATTGATTCCGCTTATTTTGAAGCAGCCCGCGAATTGGGTACTTTGTTGGGACAGCGCCACATCCGTCTGATAAATGGTGCGGGAGGCATCGGACTGATGAGTGCTACCGCTGATGCAGTGCTGGCGGCAGGCGGAGAGGTGACCGGTGTTATTCCTCACTTTATGGTGGAACAAGGCTGGCAACACAAGGGGCTTACGGAGATGATAGAAGTGGAAAACATGCACCAGCGCAAGCAAAAAATGGCGGATCTGAGCGATGCTGTCATCGCATTGCCCGGTGGATGCGGCACTTTGGAAGAATTACTGGAAATTATCACTTGGAAACAACTGGGTCTCTACCTGAATCCTATTGTCATCTTAAACACTAACGGCTTTTTCGATCCCCTCCTGGCTATGTTGCAGCGTGCTATGGACGAAAACTTTATGAGACAGCAGCATGGTGCCATCTGGCACGTAGCAAGCACTCCGCAGGAAGCCGTCGAACTGATTCATACCATACCTGTCTGGGATAGTTCCATACGTAAGTTTGCGGCAATATGATCGGGCTCCTGTTGACATGGATAGCGGGCTTTGAGGGAATACCCATTCCTTATTCTCCTAAGTTGGACGATGGGATCACAGTGCTCTTGTTGTGCTGCTTTTTCATGTCAGCCTATGTATTGTCCCGCAGTCGCAAGTTCCTGGTGCAGTTGGTGAAGGACTTCCTTCTCAATCGTGAACGAACCAGCATCTTTGCCGCTACCACCGCTACGGATATGCGCTATATGCTGTTGTTGATTCTACAGACTTGTGTGTTGGCTTCCGTCTGTACTTTCAACTATTTTGTTGATGTCAGGCCGGAGTTGGGCGAACACGTCTCTCCTTACGTTTTGCTCGGGGCATATCTCGCACTGGCTTTGCTTTATCTTTTCTGGAAGTGGGTGACTTACTCCTTTCTGGGCTGGATTTTTTTTGACGCGAGTCGTACCGGTCTTTGGATGGAGTCCTATTCTACTCTACTTTACTACCTTGGATTTACCCTTTTCCCGTTTGCTTTGTTCCTTGTTTACTTCGATTTAAGTCTTCAAGCAACTGTGATAATCGGTTTATTTTTGGTCTTTTTTACTAAAATATTGATGTTATATAAGTGGATAAAGCTTTTTTGTGGCAATTTATATGGCATTTTGCTTTTAATTTTGTACTTTTGTGCCCTTGAAATCATACCTTGTTTTATCATGTATCGAGGTGTGTTACAACTAAATGATTATTTGATAATAAATTTTTAGGACGTTGAAAATTAAGAAAGTACTTGTGTCGCAGCCGAAACCGGCATCAGAGAAATCTCCTTACTACGACATCGCCCAGAAGTACGGTGTGAAAATTGATTTTCGCCCGTTTATTAAGGTGGAAAGTGTATCTGCTAAAGAATTCAGACAGCAGAAAGTGTCTATCCTGGATTACACAGCAGTTATCTTCACATCGCGTCATGCTATTGACCATTTCTTCCACCTGTGTACAGAATTGCGTGTAACCATACCGGAAACTATGAAGTATTTCTGTGTGACAGAAGCTGTTGCATTGTACATCCAAAAGTATGTGCAATACCGTAAACGTAAGATCTTCTTTGGTAATACCGGAAAGTTTGAAGACTTGTTGCCTTCTATTGTTAAGCACAAGACCGAAAAGTATCTGGTTCCGATGTCGGATGTACATACGGATGAGATTAAGAATCTCTTGGATAAAAACAAGATACAGAACACAGAAGCTGTTATGTATCGCACAGTAAGTAATGATTTTACTTCAGAAGAAGAGTTTGATTATGATATGTTGGTGTTCTTTAGTCCTGCAGGAGTGACTTCTTTGAAGAAGAACTTCCCGGACTTCCAACAGAAAGAAATCAAAATCGGTACGTTTGGCTCCACTACCGCCCAGGCTGTACGTGATGCCGGACTCCGCCTCGACTTGGAAGCTCCCAGTGTACAGGCGCCTTCTATGACGGCTGCGCTGGATATGTTCATCAAGGAGAATAACAAAGGAAAATAATTTTAGAGTTACGAGCTACAAGCTACGGGCTACAAATGTCATGCGGAAGCAGTATGCCATTTACAGCTTAAACTTGTAGCTCGTAACTTATTTACTGCGAACTACTTGTAGCTCGTAGCTTGTAACTCGTAGCTAAGAATGCTTAATACCCTGCACAAGTCCGAAAGGCTGGATAAGAAGAAAGTCATCGACAAGATGTTTTCAGGCGGCGCACGTTCGTTTTCCGTCTTTCCTCTGCGTGTGGTATATCTGCCGGTAGAGGAGTTGGAAGCGCCTGTTTCCATACTTGTCAGTGTGTCAAAGCGTCGTTTTAAACGTGCGGTAAAACGTAACCGTGTAAAACGCCAGATACGTGAGGCATACCGGAAAAATAAACATGGATTATTGCAGACGCTTCAGGATGAAGGACGGCAACTTGCTGTGGCTTTCATTTATCTTTCCGACCGGTTAGTCGATTCGTTGGAGATAGAGGAAAGGATGAAGGTTGCGCTGGCGCGTATCACGGAGAAGGTATTGGCGGATGTTGCCGTTCAGAAAGCCGGAGAAAATGCTACGTCTGCTGAGAAAACCGGTAGTGCGGGGCAGTCATGAAAAAGCTGTTTTCATACTTGCTGTTGCTTCCCATCTATTTCTATCAGAAGTGTATTTCACCCCTGACTTCCCCTTCATGTCGTTTCACTCCTACCTGTTCGCAATATGCCGTTGAAGCGATAAAGAAACATGGACCGTTCAAAGGGCTGTATCTGGCAATCCGGCGTATTTTGCGCTGCCACCCCTGGGGAGGTTCCGGATATGATCCCGTTCCATAAAAAACTATTTTCTGTACTATTCGCATGATAATTCCTGTTGATATACATACACATCGGCGGCCCCAAGTGCCCGGAACGGCTATTGTGAACTGTTTCCCCGAATCGTTTGTTCCGCAAACGGAAGGCTGGTATTCTGTGGGAATACATCCGTGGTATATCGCTTCCTTCGCAGCTTCCCTGAATGACAGTAAGGCCCGTTTTGAAGAATTACTGGACCATCCCCAGGTATTGGCTGTGGGTGAGGCCGGATTGGATAAATTGGCTGAAGCACCTTTGACTTTGCAGATAGAAGTGTTTGAATATCAGGCACGTCTGGCCGAAGAGGCGGATAAACCGTTAATCATTCATCTGGTGAAAGCGGTAGATGAACTTCTGAAACTGAAACAGAAGATACAACCGGTGAAACCGTGGATTATTCACGGGTTTCGTGGAAAAGCGGCTCTTGCAGAAGAATATCTCCGACATGGTTTTTATCTTTCTTTCGGAGAGAAATATCAGGAGGAAGCGTTGTGTATAATGCCGTCTGAACGGTTGTTTATCGAGACAGATGAAAGTACGGTATCTGTCGATACGCTTTATGCACGGGCTGCCATCCTCCGTAAAACTCCCCTTGAGGAACTCAGGAGAACGATTCGTAAGAATGTGAGCGAAATCTTTTTTAGGCAATAAGAGTTGTTAGTTCAGATAAAGAGTCGTACTTTTGCAATTACAAAGTATATCAAATATTTAAATAGTTAATCATTCGATGAATTTTGTAGAAGAATTGAGATGGCGTGGCATGCTCCACGATATGATGCCTGGTACGGAAGAACTTCTGGCTAAGGAACAAGTGACCGCATACATAGGTTTTGATCCTACGGCGGACTCATTGCACATTGGACATCTTTGCAGTGTAATGATACTGCGTCATTTCCAACGTTGCGGACACAAGCCGATGGCACTGATCGGTGGTGCTACGGGTATGATTGGTGACCCTTCCGGTAAATCGGCAGAGCGTAATTTGCTCACAGAAGAAATCCTGCAACGCAATCTGGATGGTATGAAGAAGCAGTTGAGCAAGTTTCTGGATTTCGAATCCGATGCTCCTAACCGTGCAGAATTGGTGAATAACTATGACTGGATGAAGAACTTCACTTTCCTTGACTTTGCCCGTGAAGTAGGTAAGCATATCACTGTGAACTACATGATGGCGAAAGATTCTGTAAAGAAGCGTCTGAACGGTGAGGCTCGTGACGGTTTGTCTTTCACGGAATTCACTTATCAGTTGTTGCAAGGCTACGACTTCCTGCATCTGTATGAAACCAAAGGTTGCAAACTGCAAATGGGTGGTTCTGACCAATGGGGTAACATCACGACAGGTGCCGAACTGATTCGTCGTACCAATGGTGGCGAAGTGTTCGCTCTGACCAGCCCGCTGATTACGAAGGCTGATGGCGGTAAGTTTGGTAAGACTGAATCCGGCAATATCTGGCTTGATCCCCGATATACTTCCCCATATAAATTCTATCAGTTCTGGTTGAATGTGAGTGATGCTGACGCAGCACGCTACATCAAGATATTCACTTCACTGTCAAGAGAGGAAATCGAAGCCTTGACAGCTGAGCATGAAACTGCACCGCACTTGCGTGTTCTTCAGAAACGTTTGGCAAAAGAGGTGACTATTATGGTTCATTCTGAAGAAGACTATAATGCAGCGGTGGATGCGTCTAATATATTGTTCGGCAATGCAACTTCCGATGCATTGAAGAAGTTGGATGAAGATACCCTGCTGGCTGTATTCGAGGGGGTTCCTCAGTTTGAGGTTTCCAAGGATGCTGTGTCTGCCGGTGTGAAAGCTGTCGATCTGTTCACAGATAATGCAGCTGTTTTTGCCTCCAAAGGTGAGATGCGTAAACTGGTGCAAGGTGGCGGTGTTTCTCTCAATAAAGAGAAGCTGGAAGCCTTCGACCAAGTGATTACTTCTGCTGACCTTTTGGATGAAAAATATCTGCTTGTGCAGCGCGGAAAGAAGAATTACTACCTGATTATAGCCAAATAAAAGGCAAATTAGTAGCAAATAAGAAAAAAGGCCCCGAAATATTTGGATATTTCGGGGCATACTTTTATCTTTGCACCGCTTTTTAACAGAAAGCACCCGAGTTTGTCCTATGGTGTAATGGTAGCACAACAGTTTTTGGTTCTGTTTGTCTAAGTTCGAATCTTGGTAGGACAACAACTTTTTGAAGAATAGTATAAAAGCCACGAATAAAATATATTCGTGGCTTTTTTATTTGTATAAAATAGTAAAACTGGAATTTTTTGTAGTACTTTTTTGGGGGCAGTAGAAATTTCGATTTCAGAATGAATCTAATATAGATAGTGAGTCTTTCTTTCATGGGATGTTCCACCTTTTCCAAACAGTATATGGGTATGGTTCGCTATCATGTAATAGTATGATGGAATTTGAACGTACACTATTGCCAATGAATTTAGCATTATGGAAAAAAAGTATAGAAAATATCTATTTTTGTTGTTTGCTTTAATTGATTGCAGCTTCATGTGCGCTCAAGAGCAAATGGAAAAAAAAGAGTACTACCAAGGAGTAAACAATACGTATGAAATAAAATACGTCAACAATAGTGTTTTTGTTTCTAATGTTATTAACCCTTTTGAAGGTCTAACAAATGAAGCTGAGTGGAGAGAGGTTTTTAAGGCACAGGCCAAGGGAGATTCTACAGACATACTCAACACTTATCTCAAGCCATATTTGAAAGATATTGATCTGACAGATAGTGAATTTGATTTGTTTTTAATCTTTCTGGACTTTGATCTAAGTGGGAAGCTTCGATATATAATCTTTGCATATCCAGAGAAAATTAACATTCCTTTTGAGGTTTTTGAAACCTTGGATACAAAAATGCGGCAAAATTGCAGTTTGGTATTAACGAAGCGATCCCCAACTAGTAGTGATAAGGGGATAAGTTATATAAGATTGATCGGCAATTATCATTTGCAAAGAATTAAAAATAGCCCTGATATCAAATAGCCATTGCTTAGGGAATAGCTAATGTGTTAAACTTCAAATTGAATTTTGTAGAGAGTTAAATGCAATATATAAGACGGAGGCGGTAGGTTTAAATCCTTATCGCCTCTTTCTATTATTTTCTGTTAAAGATTTCCTCTTTTTCTTCCATTTGAACAATATTACTATATAATTGGTACAAAAACACAATGTTTCTCCGTTTTCTTTTGCTACATTTGCATCGTGTACGTAAACGAAGTATGCCAATAACCGATTATTATCAACTTTAAAACGTAATAGAATTATGAAAACGAACTATGAAATTCGCTATGCAGCGCATCCCGAAGACGCAAAAAGTTATGATACCAAGCGTATCCGTCGTGATTTTCTTATCGAAAAAGTCTTCTCTGCTAACGAAGTAAATATGGTATATTCCATGTACGACCGTATGGTTGTAGGTGGTGCAATGCCCGTGGGCGAAGTGTTGAAACTGGAAGCTATTGATCCGTTGAAGGCTCCTTTCTTCCTGACCCGTCGCGAAATGGGTATCTTTAATGTAGGCGGTCCTGGTGTGGTAAAAGCCGGTAACGCTGTATTCGAATTGGATTATAAGGAAGCTCTCTACCTGGGTTCGGGCGATCGTGAAGTAACTTTCGAAAGCAAGGATGAAAAGAATCCCGCCAAGTTCTACTTCAACTCACTGACTGCTCATCGCAACTATCCCGATAAGAAAGTGACGAAGGCTGATGCCGTAGTTGCTGAAATGGGTAGCCTGGAAGGTTCCAACCATCGTAATATAAATAAGATGCTGGTGAATCAGGTATTGCCTACCTGCCAGTTGCAGATGGGTATGACGGAACTTGCTCCGGGTAGCGTATGGAATACGATGCCGGCGCATGTGCACAGCCGTCGTATGGAAGCTTACTTCTATTTTGAAGTACCCGAAGAACATGCAGTTTGCCACTTCATGGGCGAAGTTGACGAAACCCGCCACGTATGGATGAAGGGTGACCAGGCTGTATTGTCTCCCGAATGGTCTATCCATTCTGCTGCCGCTACTCATAACTATACCTTTATCTGGGGTATGGGTGGTGAAAACCTGGACTATGGAGATCAGGACTTCTCTTTGATTACCGACCTGAAGTAATAAATTGAGTAAACCGAGACTTTGAATCGTAATTAGAAACAAGTTATTAATAAACCTAAGTAAATAAATTATGGTAAACTTTTCATTAGAAGGCAAAGTAGCACTTGTAACCGGTGCTTCTTACGGAATTGGCTTTGCTCTGGCAACTGCCTATGCACAAGCCGGTGCAAAAATCGTGTTCAACGACATCAAACAAGAATTAGTGGACAAAGGTCTGGCTGCTTACAAAGCTGAAGGCATCGATGCTAAAGGTTATGTATGCGACGTGACAAATGAAGAGCAGGTGAACGCTATGGTTGCCCAGATTGAGAAAGAAGTGGGCGTGATCGATATTCTGGTGAACAATGCAGGTATCATCAAGCGTATTCCGATGCACGAAATGTCTGCTGCTGAATTCCGTCAGGTGATCGACGTAGACTTGAACGCTCCGTTTATCGTATCCAAGGCTGTTATCCCTTCTATGATAAAGAAAGGTCACGGCAAGATTATCAACATCTGCTCTATGATGAGTGAATTGGGTCGTGAGACCGTGTCTGCTTATGCTGCTGCCAAGGGTGGATTGAAGATGCTGACTCGCAACATCGCTTCCGAGTACGGTGAATACAACATCCAGTGTAATGGTATCGGCCCGGGTTACATCGCTACTCCGCAGACTGCACCGCTTCGCGAACCGCAAGCTGACGGTTCACGTCATCCGTTCGATGCATTTATCGTTGCTAAGACTCCGGCTGCACGTTGGGGTACTCCTGAAGATTTGATGGGTCCTGCCGTATTCCTGGCTTCCGACGCTTCTGATTTCGTAAACGGTCACGTACTCTACGTTGACGGTGGTATCCTGGCTTACATTGGCAAACAGCCTAAATAAGTATATGAATAAATAATGGGAAATGGATAATTGATGCTGTCAGTTATCCATTTTTCCCATTTTCTATATCTTCATAATCCATTATCCGTTTTTCAATTATCAATTGATTAAGCAATATGAAAAAGTTATTCCTTTTACTGGCAACAGCATTCGTATGTTTTGCCTGCACCAACACTAAGGATGTAGTTACCGTAACGGTAAGCAATCCTTTGGCAATGGAGCGTTCCAATGAAATGGTTGAGGTGGCTATGAGCGACATCGCCAACCAACTGAAACTGGCTGACACAGCACAGATTGTGGTTCTGAATGCTGACGGACAACAAGTCCCCTATCAGATTACTTATGATGAAAAAGTGATTTTCCCTGCAAGCGTAGCTGCTAACGGTACGGCTGTTTATACCATTCAGGCAGGCACGCCTGAAGCTTTTGCAGTAAAGGCTTGCGGTAGATATTATCCTGAACGTGTGGATGATGTAGCCTGGGAAAATGATCTGGTTGCTTTCCGTGCGTATGGTCCTGCTTTGCAAAAGACTGGCGAACGTGCTTTCGGTTATGATGTTTGGACGAAGTACAATACCACCGAACCGGTTGTAGAAGCCCGTTATGCAGGTGAGTTGAATCCGGAGACTAAAGCAAAGATCGCTGAATTGAAGAAAACTGATCCGAAAGCTGCACAGGAATTGTATCAATCGGTATCTTATCACGTAGACCACGGAAACGGTCTGGACTGCTATAAAGTAGGTCCTACGCTGGGTGGCGGTACTGCTGCTTTGATGCCCGACGGTGAAATCGTTTATCCGTATTGCTACGCTACACAGGATATTCTGGATAACGGTCCGTTGCGTTTCACTGTGAAGCTGGTTTACAATCCGCTGACTATCAAGGGTGACTCAACCGTGATTGAAACACGTGTTATCACGCTGGATGCAGGCTCTCACTTGAACAAGACTGCGGTTTCTTTTGATAACCTGAAAGAGACTACTCCCGTGGCTACAGGTATCGTGTTGCACGAACCGGATGGTGCTGTTGTTGCTGATGCTGCTGCCGGCTATATCACTTATGTGGACCCTACGGACAATGTGAATAATAATAACGGTAAGATATTTGTAGGTGCTGCTTTCCCGACTACAGTGAAAGAGGCAAAATCGTTGCTCTTCCCTGAAAAGGAAAAGAATGAACTGCGTGGTGGTGCCGACGGCCATGTATTGGCTATCAGCGATTATGAACCGGGTTCAGAGTATGTTTACTACTGGGGTGCTGCCTGGGACAAGGCTGACATCAAAACTCCGGAAGCATGGAATGAATACATGGCAAACTATGCTCAGAAGGTACGTAATCCGTTGACGGTGACAATTAAATAAATCTCGTCTTGAAATAGTAGAGTCCCACTGAGTTCAATCAATTTGAAATGAACTCAGTGGGACTCTGTGTTATTCTGTGGTGAAACCTTATAGCAATTTAAACTCGTATCCTTCCTCTTCCAGAAAGTCCAATGCCCGCGGCAGTGCATATTGCAGGTTGCCGTTATTCCAGGACTTCAGCGAGTCGTGGAAAGTGATAATAGACCCGTTCCGTGCATATCTCATCACATTGGCAAGTACTTGCGGACCGCGCAATTTCTTACTGTAGTCACGCGTAACCAAATCCCACATCACTATCTTATAATGCCGTTTCAAGGTGAAATACTGTCCCCAGCGCATATGACCGTGCGGTGGACGGAAGAGATCTGTTTTCATCAGTTCATTCGCCTTGTCCGTATTGGCAAGATAATTGTCGGACAGATATTCGAATCCGCGGATATGATTGAATGTATGGTTTCCGATGCGGTGACCGCCATCTACTACCATTTGGAATACATCGGGATGCTTGCGTATATTGTCTCCCACCATGAAGAAGGTGGCTTTGATGTCATGTTTATCCAATAGTTCAAGTACCCATGGGGTTACTTCGGGGATGGGACCATCATCAAAAGTCAGGTAGACGGATTTCTCGTTCGGATCCATTCGCCAAATGGCACCGGGATATAGCTTTCGGACAAACTCGGGAGGCTGTTCTATAAACACGGTTATTAGTGATTAACGATTAGTGATAAGTGATTAGTAGTTAGCGGTTAGTGATAAGTGATTAACGGCTGTGCCGTAACATCGCACACTAACCGCTAATCACTATTTCTTATTTCATACGGTCAACGCACATCTGATACAATTCGTTCAGCTTGCTGTCATATATCGGAGCCAGTTCGGAATTATACTTCTGCATAAGCTTCACTTCTGAACTGAGGATAGGCAGCTGATAGTCGATGATTTCACGGCTGGACATAGCAAAACGTTGTTCATCCAAGCTCAGATACCAAGTGAGGTATTCCACAGCCTTGTCGGCAAGTGCCTTCATAATGCTGTCGGCTTTTTCCGTTTCGCCCAGTTGATAGTATGCTTCTGCCATTTGTACGGCACCGTTCTGCCAGTCGTACGGCACATTGTAGGCAGGAATCATCTTCTCTGCGTAGTCCAATGCTTTCTTGGCCTTGTCATTCTTGCCTTCACGTATCAACTGACCTACGAGTTGTGAGAAGATACGTCGGTGAGAATAGCACATACGCATGGCGTTTTCATCAATATAGATACCTTCCTTGTCGATGCCACCGAACTTGAACTTGTTCATCAGGT
This sequence comes from Bacteroides sp. 14(A), assembly GCF_000526555.1. NCBI lineage: Bacteria > Pseudomonadati > Bacteroidota > Bacteroidia > Bacteroidales > Bacteroidaceae > Bacteroides > Bacteroides sp. 14(A). The sequence continues at coordinate 980,082 of NZ_JAGH01000002.1, forward strand.
TGTCATACATCTTTTCGCTATCCAGTTTGACGCCTGTCTTGTCGGTATCGAACGGAGTGAAGCGATAGGTTAGGCCTTCCTGTATGAAGTGATTACCCATGCCGAGGTGGTTCTCCGTACCTACGCTGACTGCCATGTAGATAGGACGTTCCCAATTGGCTTCTGCCAGCATTTCAAGCATCATCAGTTCGCTCTTATAAAGGGCGCGTTTGCCTTTCAGTGAGATGTGCATGTAATCGGGGATACTGTCGCCCGGTATCATCATGCCGCTACGGCGTACAGCTTCCTTATCCACCTTCAGTACAATGCTGTCCGTAGGAATTACTTTGAGATCTTCATTTTTGCTTCGTACCCAATATTTCAGGATGTTCTGCAATTCGTACGGGTTTTCACCGAACTCTTTCTTCACATTTACCAGAGCTTCCGGGTTACCGTTCAGTGCCTGCTTTTCAGCTTCGGCATAGAGGGCGTCGATGCTCTTCTTGTAATCGGCCTGTACAGGAATGTATTCATTGGTTCCTTCCACGTAATCCATACGGTCCCAAGTGATGGGCAATGACGGAGAATCGTAGGCAGGACGCTTCATCTGGTCGATATACCAATCTGTCTGTAAGTAACTGAGGTTACAAGTACGTGCATCCGTGCGGAATCCTTCTGTTTCCTGATTGTACCACAAGGGGAATGTATCATTATCACCGTTGGTGAAGATAATCGGATTGCCGGTTTCTTGCAGAGACATCAGATAGTTCTGGCCGAAGTCACGTGCCAGGTAGCGGTCGCTGCGGTCGTGGTCGTCCCACGTCTGGCTTGCCATCTGTATGGGCACGAACAGGCAGACAACGGATGCCAGTGTTGCGGCCGGAAGTTCCTTCATCTTGGCGTAGTGTTGCAACAGGCGGATAATACCTGCCACACCCATACCTATCCAAATGGCAAAGGCGTAGAATGATCCGGCGTATGCATAGTCGCGTTCACGCGGTTGGCTCGGTGTCTGGTTCAGGTAGAGCACAATGGCGATACCCGTCATGAAGAACAGGAAGAACACTACCCAGAATTGTTGAATACCCTTCTGTCCGCGGTATGCCTGCCATAAAAGGCCGATGATACCGAGCAATAAAGGCAGACAGTAGAAGACGTTGTGTCCCTTATTGTTTTGCAGTTCCTGCGGCAACAGACTCTGGTCGCCCACCAGGAAGTTGTCAATGAACGGGATGCCGGTGATCCAGTTACCATGTTCTATTTCTCCGCTGCCTTGCAGGTCGTTCTGGCGTCCGGCGAAGTTCCACATGAAGTAGCGCCAGTACATCCAGTTGAGCTGGTAGGTGAAGAAGAACTTGATGTTTTCCCATTGTGTGGGCATGTTCACCATCACCATTTGTCCGCACTGGTCATAGGGAACGTCTTCGCCCTTAATGTCTACCCAGGCTTGATATTCCCTGGCGTGCTGGCTGCTGTACATACGCGGGAAAAGCATATTCTGCGCGTATTCGTATTCGATACGTCCGGGGATTTCAATATAGCTGTCCTTTTCATCGGGAGTGGCTTTTTCCTTGCGGATAAATTTGGTTCCGTTGTACGAGATACGCGGTTCGCAATAGCCATCTTTTACATCGAGGGCTACTTTGGAAGAGAATGCCTGTCCGTAGAATAACGGGCGGGTTCCGTATTGTTCACGACCCAGATATTCACCCAGCGTGAAGATGTCTTCGGGTGAGTTCTGATCCATGGGGGTGTTGGCTGTAGAGCGGATCACGATAATGGCGTAGGAAGAATATCCGATGACAATCATCATGGTACACAACAGCGAGGTGTTGAGCGTACGCGCAGAAACACGGTATTTCTCTTTCATACTTGCCTGCATCTTCGGGCTGAGGTAGAAGAACAGGAAGGCGATAACAATAATACCTATAATAACAGCGCTCGTTCCGTGTCCGTAGAAGGGAATACCCAACAAGGCAATTGTCAGTACGAAGGAGACGGACATGCGCATCTTGTTCTTTTCCGTGTAGCTTTCGTATACTCCCCAGATGATGGAAGCTGCCAATACAATGATGTAAACCATTACACCGCTGTTGAAGGACATTCCCAGTGTATTCACGAAGAACAGTTCGAACCAGCCTCCTACTTTTACAATACCCGGTACCATGCCATAAAGTACGGCGGCAACCAGAATGCCCGAAGCGAGCAATGCCAGTAATGAACCCTTGGCATTTGCGTTGGGCACTTTCTTGTAATAGTAAACCAGTACGATGGCAGGCAAGCAGAGCAAGTTCAGCAAGTGTACGCCGATACTAAGTCCCGTCAGGTAAGCGATGAGGATAAGCCAGCGGTCGCTGTGAGGTTCGTTCGCCACATCCTCCCATTTCAGTATCAGCCAGAATACAACGGCTGTGAAAAGAGAAGAGAATGCGTAAACTTCACCTTCGACGGCACTGAACCAGAAGGTGTCACTGAATGTATATGCCAGTGCGCCTACCAGACCGCTACCCATGATGGTAATCAGTTGTCCGCGGGTAATATTATTCTCATCTGTAACAACAAGTTTGCGCACCAGGTGCGTGATGCTCCAGAACAGGAACAGGATACAAGCGCCACTCATCAGTGCACTCATATAGTTTACCATTTTGGCAACGGTGCTCGGGTCGGAGGCAAATTGTGAGAACAGGTTGGCTACCAGCATGAAGAAAGGTGCTCCGGGCGGGTGTCCTACTTCCAGTTTGTAGCCGGTAGTGATGAACTCCGGGCAGTCCCAAAAACTTGCAGTCGGCTCAATAGTCATGCAATAGACCGTAGCTGCAATGAGGAAAGTAATCCAACCCACAAGGTTGTTTACGGTTCTGTACTGTTTCATTCGGAAAGAATTCGTTATGTTTTTAAGTTATAGCTCTGTATTTTGGTATATACGGCCGCAAATATAGTGATTTAACTGCTAAATGCGTGGAGGTAAGGCATATTTATTAGGATAGGTTAAAAGATATACATTGATTTTTTGTAGAGAAAAGTTTCAAATATTATAGCTTTGATGTTTAATGTTCGCAATTACAGCATCCACTTTCGTCGCCATGTTTATGCTCTGCCAATATGCGATGGGGCAGTGCTCCGTGCCCTAATAACTCTATCGGACAGTTGAAGTTCCGTTCCAACCATTCCTCACTTATCCCCGTGTCGGGATGATAATCCAGTGTTTCATTCACACAGGCGATGGACTTCACTTGTTGCAGTACTGTGCCGATATCATGGCTGACAAGAATGATGGCGCAGTCGTGGTTAATCTCTGCCAATAGTTCGTAAAGGCGGGCTTCGAAACGCTTGTCGATATAGGTACTGGGTTCGTCTAGGACAACGAGTTGAGGATCGGAGATGATGGCACGCCCCAGCAAAGCACGTTGCAATTGTCCGCCGCTTAGTGCACCGATGGCACGTTCTTCCAATCCTTCCAATCCCATGCGGGCAATCACTTGGCGGGCTTTCTTCCGATGTGCTGCGGTGAAGCGTGAAATAAGTGACTTTTGCGAGCTGAGTCCGGAAAGGATTACTTCTTCCACTGTAATGGGAAACTTACGATCTATACTGTTGTATTGTGGCAGATATCCCATTTTGAGTGCTCGTCCACCTCTATAAAGAATTTCCCCTCCAGTAGGTTTCAACAGACCGAGTATACATTTGATGAGAGTTGTTTTTCCGCCGCCATTAGGGCCGATGATGCCCAGAAAGTCCCGGTCGTAAACGGTGAGGTTTATGTTGCGTAATACCGTGCGGCTGTCATAGCCGGCACTGAGATTCTTTATTTCAATAAGAGGCGTACCCATTTGTTTACTACTTGACGATGTCTTTAGTTCTTAACGACCAATTCCTTGGCAATGTTCAACATTTCTTCTTCCCAATCGTAAGAAAGCGGATTGATAGGGATTACCTTCGTTCCCGTCTGTTTGGCAATAATCTCTGCATTGCGACGGTCAAATTCAGGTTGCACGAAGATAACACGGACTTTCTCTTTTTTACAAGTGTCTATCAGATTCTTGAGGTGGGAGGGAGAAGGTTCTTTACCATTTTCTTCGATGGAAATCTGATGCAGACCGTAGTCGCGGGCAAAGTAAGATAATGCCGGATGATAAATCATGAAAGCACGGTCCGCATTGGGAGCCGACAGCATGTGACAAATAAGGCTATCGGTATGTTCAATCTGGTTGCAGAGACTTTTGTAACGCTCCATATAGACTTCTTCATTGCCTTTGTCGATGGCGCACAGTGCATTTACGATATTTCCGGCAATAATCTGTGCATTATAGGCAGAACTCCAAACGTGTGGTTCCACACCCAAAAGATGCTGATGCTCATCGTCTTGGATGGAATCGTGGGCGTGAGGTTCATCGGCATCGTGATGATGGTGGGCGTGTGAGGAATCATAAATCAGGTCAATGCCGCGGGAAGTATCGAAGAATTGCAGGTGCGGAGCGTTATCCGTCAGCTTGTCCATCCAGGTTTGTTCAAAACCGATGTAGCCGATCCGGAAGTAGGCTTTGCTCTTGGCAAGATCTACGAGTTGCTGGGGGGTAGGGTCGTAGGTTTCCGGGCTACTTCCTTTGGGAACCATGCTGATAACGTTGAAGTTATCGCCTGCAATGGCTTCGGTGAAATAGCGTAATGGCTCAATAGTGACAGTGATGACGGGCTTATCGCCTTCACTCTTATTATTTTGGACGCTGTTGTTCTTGCAGGATGCGGCGAGCAAGGCAGCGAGGATGTACAGGAATGTTCGTTTCATTATTATATTTATGGTTTTTATAATTGATTACTCTTTATGGTTTCTCTTTCGTTGCCCTCAGTATCTCCCGTTTTCCCCCCGGAGGTCCCGGAAGGCGCTCCACACGGAAGCCCACAGCTTGCAACATACGGCGGATGACACCTTTGGCGCAATACGTCGTCAATATTCCCCCTGTATTCATATAAACGTAAAGAGAGCGAAATAATTGCTCGTTCCACATTTCTGGTTGCTTTTCAGGGGCGAAAGCATCGAAGTAAACGAGATCAGGATTTAGTGATAACCACTTATCACTAATCGCATCCATCTTTATCTTCCGCAGGGTGAAGTGCGGGGATATTTTTACGTCTTCTTCCCACGGGGCAGTGTGCAACTGCTTGAACAGCGGGTTATTGCTATATCCTAGTGCATCGACTTCTTCCCAGGCAAGGGGATAGAGCTCGATACCGGTATAATGTACGGGACGCGCATCTTGTTCGGCAGCTTCCAGTGTGAGCAAGGCATTCAGTCCGGTGCCGAAGCCTATCTCAAGAACGTGCGGTTGCGGTGCGGCAGAGGCTTTCAGCCCCATGTTGATAAAGATATGCTGCGACTCTGTACGCGCCCCTTTCACCGAATGATAATGTTCATCCAGTTCGGGCACAAAGAGCGTTGCGCTTCCATCTTCCGTACGTTCTATAATTCGTTTCATAACTTAAAACATAGATATTACTCCCTGCAATGCCAGCAGCATCACGGCATACCGTATCAGCTTTCCGGCAAACATGGACGAAGTAGTCAGCCATACATTGCTACGCATGAAACCCAGCGCAATGGCAATTACTTCGCCCACGAAGGGCAGGAATGCGAAAAAGCCCATCAATGCTCCTTTACCTTGAAGGAAAGTCTGCATCTTGTCTACTTTTTCTTTTTTTACTTTGAAATATTTCTCTATCCAGACTACGTTGCCCAGACGCCCCATGTAGTAGCACGTCATACCGCCAATCGTATTACCCAACGTGGCGAAGAGTACACACATCACCGGACTGAGCCCTACCTTTATCAGTGCTATCATCACCAGTTCCGAACTGAACGGAACGATGCTTCCTGCCAGTAAGGCGGAGATAAATAAACCGAGATAGCCCCAGTCTATCAGGAGTTGAACCAATGAGTCTACAAAAGCATCCATACGTTAAATCCGAATAAGAGTATAAGCCCGGCAAGGGCACAAATGAAAAACACATTAGAAGCCCGACTGTTCGTCAGTACCACGAAATGTCCTGTCAGGATGCTGACGCCTATCAGCAGCAAGGGCAGGAGGTGAAACGTTTGTGCCGGTTGCAACAGGATATAGACAAAGATGCAGAACGTCAGGAAAATAAGGAAATGCAGATAACTGCGGGTACGTATCTTATCTTCGTAACCTGCCACCAGGCAGTGAACGGAGCTTACTATGAACAACAGGAACAAATAGCCCAATGTAGCGATTTCCCATAATGGGAAGTTCCATAAAGTAATGGGATGGAACGTCACCAGTTCGATGAATGGCTGATAGAATAATTCTATTTCACCATAGAAGTAGGCATGTCCAAACAGGAACCAATAGGGAAGCGTCCAGCCGATCAGACCTCCGAAAAAGCTCTTAGGAGTGAGTGCCTGGAAACTGTATGCACCGATCCAGAAAATGGGAATGAACAATGTCAGTTGCGGGAAGAACAGACTGCCCGCCCCGATAAACAGGAACGAGTAGAATAGGATGCCCGCCGGATGTGGATGTTGATAGCCCTTGAACAGGAAGAACAAAGATATCAGAAATGCTGTCGAGGCAATGTCTCCGGCATATAATTGGTGCATGGCAGGACAGACAGATATCAGCAGAAAGTAAATGGCTGTCTGCACGGATGCCCGCATACGGATAATGGCGAAGGTGTTGTTCAGCTCTATCAGGAAGTAACCGATTATACCGTAAAGCAGAAAGCTTAGGGGCGCACTTGCCCATGTCGGAATCCAATCGTTGTAGATGGTTTCCCACAATGGGTAATTGCTTTTCATCACTGGAATCTCGGGTAATAAGATGGAAGTCAGTACCCAGCAGAACAGTGATAGAAAGACAGCAGCGGGGAGGGTGAAGCGCCCCGCTGTAATCCGGTTCTGTAATCGTTTACTTCGTATCATTATAATAAAGGTGATGGGGTGATTAGAGATCGAACCCGATGTCGCGGCGGAAATACTTCTTGTCGAAGTGGATCATATCCGCTACTTTATAACTTTTGGCAAGGGCTTCCTCCTTGTTTTCACCATACGAACATACGGCAATCACGCGTCCGCCGTTCGTTACCACTTGTCCGTCTTTCATTGCGGTTCCGGCATGGAAGAGGATACTGTCCGTGGCTGCTTCAAACCCGGTCATCACTTTGCCCTTTTCGTAAGCTTCGGGGTATCCACCGCTGACAAGCATGACACAGGCGGCTGTCCGTGGGTCCATCACCAATGTCTTGGTGTCGAGGTTGACATCGCGTACACCTTCCAGAAGTTCTACAAAGTCGCTTTGTATACGCAACATGACGCTTTCTGTTTCCGGATCGCCCATACGGACGTTGTATTCTATCACCATTGGTTCACCTTTCACACGGATCAGGCCGAGGAAGATGAAGCCTTTGTAAAGGATGTTTTCTTCCTGCAATCCGCGGATGGTAGGTTCGATGATGCGGGTACGTACCTTTTCCATGAATACCTCGTCGGCAAAGGGGACAGGAGTTACACTTCCCATGCCACCGGTATTCAGGCCTTTATCGCCTTCACCGATGCGTTTGTAATCTTTGGCAACAGGCAAAACCTTATAGTTCTTACTGTCTGTCAGCACAAATACGGAGCACTCTATACCGCTGAGGAATTCTTCGATAACAACTGTGGCGCTGGCCTGGCCAAACATACCGCCGAGCATTTCTTCCAGTTCCCGCTTGGCTTCTTCCAGTGTAGGGAGAATGAGCACACCTTTTCCGGCGCATAGACCGTCGGCTTTCAGCACGTAGGGAGCTTGGAGGGTTTCGAGGAAAGCAAGGCCTTCGTCCAGATTAGCAGCAGTGATGCTTTTGTAACGGGCGGTGGGAATACCGTGACGTTCCATGAAGCCTTTGGCGAACTCTTTGCTGCCTTCCAGTTGCGCACCTTTAGCTGTAGGGCCGATGATGGCAATATGTTGGGTGGAGGCATCTCCGGTAAAGCTGTCGTAGATACCTTCTACCAGCGGATCTTCGGGACCTACCACGATCATGTCTATCTTTTGTTCTAAAGCGAAGGCTTTCAAGGCAGGGAAATCGGTTGCCTTGATGGATACGTTCTCACCTACCGCACTGGTGCCGGCATTACCGGGGGCGATAAAAAGTTTCTCTACTTTCGGGCTTTGGGCTATTTTCCATGCCAGGGCATGCTCGCGGCCACCACTTCCTAATAATAATACTTTCATGGTTTCATTTACAATTTACAATTTACAAAGTACAATTAAAGTACAATTAACAATTTACATTTCTTTCTCTTCTTCTGTGCTTTACCATTTTACTCATGCACTAAATTGTACATTGTAAATGGTAAATTGTACATCAAAGATGTTCTTCAAAATAACGGGTTATCTTTTCATGTAGATGTACCCGGTCACGTCCCCTGACATTGTGCTTATGTGTGGGATAGATAAACAGGTCCGGATATGTGCGTGCATCCACACAAGCCTTTATGAACGAAAGTGTATGTTGAGGTACACAAGTATCGTCATGATCATCATGGATCAATAGCAGATGTCCTTTCAGATTGCCGGCAAGGTTTTTCAGGTTGCACTCTTTGTACCCTTCCGGATTACTCTGTGGGGTATCCATATAGCGTTCTCCGTACATGATTTCATAATATCCCCAGTCGATGACCGGACCACCTGCAACGCCTACCTTGAATATCTCGGGATAGCGGAGCAGCAATGCCGTAGTCATGTGACCACCGAAACTCCAGCCGTGCACACCGATGCGGTTGCCATCTACATAAGGCAGACTTTTCAGGAATTCCACACCTTTTACCTGGTCTTTTCCTTCTTCAATGCCAAGATGTCGGAAAGTAGCATTTTCAAATTCCAGTCCGCGGTTGTCACTTCCACGGTTGTCGAGGCTGAACATGATGTAACCTTTGTTGGCCATGTAGATATCCCAGCCACGTGCACCGTTCTGCCAACCGCCGGTGACCATTTGGGCGTGCGGTCCACCGTATACATAGACAATGGTGGGGTATTTCTTATTCGGATCAAAGTCCGCAGGTTTTATGAGACGATAGTAAAGATCAGTCACACCGTCGGCAGCTTTGATGGTGCCTACTTCGATGCTCGGCATGGTGAAGTCCTTGAATGGATCTTCTGCTGTCAGCAGATTGATGCTTTTCCCGTTTTGTGTGGCGATGAGATTGATGCTGCGTGGCGCTTCAGGGCTGGAATAGGTATCTATAAGGTAACTGCCGCTTGCACTCAGTGTGCCGTGGTGTATACCTTCCGGTGTGCCTAGCGGGCTACGTTTGCCTGTTGCTATGCTTACTTTGAAGAGGTTGCTTTGCAACGGGGAATATTCCGTGGAAGCTATAATGATTTCTTTCTTTCCACTGTTGAAGCCAAGCACATCTTGCACAAGCCAGTTGCCGGAAGTCAGTTGCTTGACCAGCTTACCGTCTGTGCCATAGAGGTACAGGTGGTTGAAGCCGTCGCGTTGGCTTTGGTAGATAAACTTGCTGTTGTCCCACGGCAGGAATACGATGGGGTGCTGGGGTTCTACGTATTTGGGATGTGTCTCTTCAAAAAGAGTTCCTATCAGTTCGCCTGTTTCTACGCTGTACTGGCATAGCTTGGCATGGTTCTGATCACGGTTCAGCTCTATGAGATAAAGGCTTTTGGCATCCGGTGCCCAACTTATATTGGTGAAGTAACGGTCGGTAGGATCACCTGCATTCAGATAAATTGTCTTCTGCGTTTCGGGATTGTAGATGCCTACAGTTACTTTGTGGCTCGTCATACCTGCCATCGGGTAACGTACATTGTTCAATTCGCCCACCCGTGCGGTGATGTCCACTAACGGATATTGTGTTACCATGCTTTCATCCATGCGGTAGAAGGCGAGCAAGTCACCTTTCGGACTCCAGTAAGTTCCTTTGCTGATGCCGAACTCGTTACGGTGTACGCTTTGTCCGCATACGATCCCTTCCGGTTCGTTGGTTACGGCGCGATCGTTGACATAAAGATTATTATTCAGAGTGTAAGCAATATGGCCGCTTACGGTATTATAATCCTCATTGGCTGCCTTTTCTGGCAAGGCTTGTTTGCTGATGATTTTATCCGCTTTCCAGTCGTAAACGATATAATTACCGGGCAGGGTGATAAGCAACTGAGTCTTTTCAGCCCAAGGCAGGCTCACCTGATATAAATGACTCAGTTTACCCAGTTTTTCCTGTTCCAGTGCTTGGTTGATTCTCTCACGCGTCAGGAGTAGGGTTTCCTTTCCTGTTTTAGGGTTCACTGCAAACAAAGAGTCTATTTCGGGCTTGATGCACGTGTCTCCCCACCATTGCAGTCCGTACAGGCTTTTTGCAAAGCGATAGGTTTCTCCGCCGGGGATCAGGTCTTCCAGCGTCGGTTTCTTTAAATCTTGTGCCATAACGTTCGTTGTGAAGAGAGCGGATGATGCCAATAATACCACTCCCATCCATTTACTGATTATCTTCATGTTCATAGTCTTTTGTTAGTCATTCTCTTTTCTAAAACCTTTCACTTCTATTCTGCCCATTGGTGTACTTTTCACTTGTACGGCGGCACTCAGCTTGGCAAAGGCAGAGTATCTAACACCTCCTTTGTTTGAGGTGAAAATTTGGCACCTCAAACTGTCTCTCAGCAACTTACTCTCCCTCTTCCCGCTTTCTCGGTTTAAACTCCCTTTTCGGCTTGAACTCCCCGTTTCCTCCCGGACGACGTTCTCTGTCAAACGGTTTTCTTTCCCTGTCTCCATCCTTGCGGAATTCCCTTGGCTTGAATTCCCCTCTGGGCCTGTCTTCTCTCGAACCAAACTCCCGGGGTTTACTGTCTCTTGGTCTGAATTCCCTTGGCTTGTCATCTCTGGATCTGAATTCTCCTGATTTGCGGGGTTCTCTCGGTCTGAATTCACGTGATTCTCTTGGTCTGAACTCCCGTCCTTCTTTCGGTTTGAAGCCTGATTCTTTAGAGTCTTCTCCCTCTTCACTTTCGCCTTCCTGTTTCTTGAATTCCTTGTATTTACCGTCGAAAATCTCGTATTTACGGAATTCACATTCCAGTGCACCGTTGAACAGAGGTATTTTGGCAGTCGGTTTCAGTCCTATCTGGTCGAAGCACTCTTCACGATAAGAGAGCACCCATGCCGTGTTTCCGGTGAAAGCGTGTTTCAGACGCTCGCCTATCATCTGGTACAGTCCCAGCAGATTATTGGTAGAAATACGTTCCCCATAAGGCGGATTGGTGATAATCATGGACTTTTCCGCCGGCTGTTCAAACTGCTGGAAGGGCTGCAACTTCAAGACAATGTCTTTCGATACACCTGCTGCCTTGATGTTGTGCGTTGCTATTTCGTTGGCCTGCGGATTATTGTCGTATCCGTATATCTTATGTGTAAACTCACATTCCTGACTGTCGTCGTTGTAAATCGTATCGAATAAATCCTGGTCGAAATCATTCCACTTCTCAAAAGCAAATTCCTTACGGAATACTCCCGGAGCAATGTTACGTGCAATCAGTGCCGCCTCAATGGGGATGGTACCCGAACCACACATCGGATCAATCAAATCACATTCTCCTTTCCAGCCCGTCATGAGGATCATTCCGGCAGCCAGTACTTCGTTCAACGGAGCCTCTACCGCTTCCTGACGATAACCGCGGCGGTGTAGTGACTCACCCGATGAGTCGAGTGAAAGCGTACACGTGGTTTGTGCAATGTGTATATTCAGCAGTACATCCGGGCGGTTGATTCGTACGGACGGACGTTTGTTGAATTTCTCGCGGAAATAATCTACAATGGCATCTTTTACTTTATAAGATACAAACTTAGAGTGACGGAATTCTTCGCTGAACACAACGGCATCTACAGCAAATGTTTTCTCCACATCCAGGATGTTTTCCCAGCTGATAGCTTTGATTTGTTCATAGACTTCATCAGCATTTTTGGCAGTGAAGTTCTTGATCGGTTTCAGGATACGGATTGCTGTGCGCAAGCAGAAGTTTGCCTTGTACATCATTTCCTTGTCTCCACTGAAAGACACCATGCGTCGGCCTATTTCTATGTCGTTTGCCCCTAATGCAGTCAGTTCTTGTGCTAATACTTCTTCCAGACCTTGAAAGGTCTTGGCAATCATTTGAAAGGATTCCATCTGTTTATTATTGATTTTACGATTTACAATTTTACGGTTGAAGCTGCTGTAACTTCTTCTGTATCTATTGTTTCTATTGATGATTACTATTCTCTTAATATCCCTTTTACGGAACACTTGTACTTCTCGGATGTAACACTTGTGTCTCTCTTCCGAAACACTTGTGTTGCTCAGCCGGAACGCTTGTGTCCCTCAACCGGGGCGCTTGCTTGCTGACTGCCGGTTACTTTTTGGCTTTAGTCTGTACAATTCTTGCTCCGGCCGGAACGTCTTCCGTCACCCAGATATTACCACCTACCGTGGCACCCTGTCCGATAGTGATACGTCCTAAAATGGTGGCATTGGAATAGACGATTACATTGTCTTCCAGTATCGGGTGGCGTGGGATACCCTTGATCGGTTTACCGTCCGCATCCAATGGAAAGCTCTTGGCACCCAGAGTTACGCCTTGATATAACTTTACGTTATTTCCGATGACGCACGTCTCCCCGATTACCACACCCGTTCCGTGGTCTATGGTGAAGTGGCTGCCGATGGCGGCACCCGGATGAATATCGATTCCTGTTTCGCTGTGGGCCATTTCAGTGATGATACGCGGAATAAGGGGCACACCGAGTTTCAGTAACTCATGCGCAATGCGGTAATTGCTGATGGCACGTATGGCGGGATAACAACTGATTACTTCTCCGAAACTGTGTGCTGCCGGATCTCCATTGTAGGCGGCTGCCACATCAGTGGCCAGCACACGGCGCATTCCCGGCAAATTGCTGATGAATTTAGCGGCAATCAGTGCCGCTTCTTCACGCTGAAGTTCAGTGCAGCAGGTACATTCTCCGTTTCCGGTGAAGCAAAGCCCTGCAAGTACCTGACCGGTCAGCAAGTCGAACAAGCGTTCGATGTTTACGCCGATGTGATATTTGATGGTGCGGCTGTTGACTGTGGAATTACCAAAATAACCGGGGAAGAGGATGGCACGTGATAGCTCTACAATATCTTGCAGTGCCCTAGCCGAAGGCAATGGAGTGCCGTCCGTGTGCTGATGAAACAGTCCTTTGTAAGATGAGCTTTCCGATAGTTCATCGACTGCCTGTGTCAAAATGTGAGTAAAGTTCAATGGACTCATTGGGATATCCTTTTTATAATAAGGTGGGTACAAAGGTAACTATTCTCAGCGAAAATCCCTCATTTATAGTATGAAAATCCCACAAATATGGTATTTCCTATGAACCGTTAACCCTCTATCTTTGTCATTTAGAAAGAAGAGTATAAATTAAAACCCAATATGTTATGAAAAAGATAGCAAAACAGCTCACGGATCTGGTGGGCAACACTCCCCTGATGGAGCTGAGTAATTACAATAAATCAAAGGGGCTGAAAGCCCGTCTGATCGTGAAACTGGAGTCATTTAATCCTGCCGGAAGCGTGAAAGATCGCGTGGCACTGGCAATGATTGAAGATGCCGAGACTTCCGGTTTGCTGAAACCCGGAGCGACAATCATAGAACCTACCAGTGGAAACACCGGAATAGGACTTGCATTTGTGGCCGCTTCAAAAGGTTATAAGTTGATTCTCACCATGCCCGATACCATGAGCGTTGAGCGTCGCAACTTACTGAAAGCCTTGGGTGCCGAATTGGTGCTTACGCCCGGTGCCAATGGTATGAAAGGGGCTATTGCCCGTGCTGAAGAACTGAAAGCGGCTACACCCGGTGCGGTGATTCTTCAGCAGTTTGACAACCCCGCAAATCCTGCCATGCACGAACGTACTACAGGACAGGAGATCTGGCGGGATACGGAAGGTCATGTTGATATTTTTGTTGCTGGTGTAGGGACTGGCGGAACGGTAAGTGGAGTAGGCGCCGCCTTGAAAAAACATAATCCGGCTGTAAAGGTGGTAGCGGTAGAACCGACCGACTCTCCTGTACTTTCAGGAGGTGCTCCGGGAGCACATAAGATACAAGGTATCGGTGCTGGTTTTGTTCCCAAGAACTACAATCCGGCAGTAGTGGATGAAATATTGCAGGTAACAAATGACGATGCTATCCGTACAGGACGCGAGTTGGCGCAGAAAGAAGGCCTGCTGGTAGGTATATCTTCCGGGGCGGCAGTCAGTGCAGCCACTCGTCTGGCACTTCTTCCGGAGAATGAGGGGAAAACTATTGTTGCATTATTGCCGGATACAGGCGAACGGTATCTTTCAACGTTGCTATATGCATTTGATGAATACCCGCTGTAGAATATTAGGGCTACACCCTTTCACCAAAAGGGTGTAGCTATTTGCAGTAAAGGGTGTAGCTATCCGGGGGAAAGGGTGTAGCCATCCTGAAATGGGTTTGTAACTACTCTGAGGTGACCTCGCTGGGTCGCAGTCCGAAGGATCTGCAAGTCATTTTGTCTATTTTTACTTCCCAAACCTTTACGTTGCGCACGGCAGGTTCACTGTATTTAAATTCATCGCTTGTATATTGCTGCATGATTATATCAAGTGCCTCTCTTTTTTCATCCATATCTTCGATGAAACGGACGTTTCCGTGGCATATCACGCTGCGCGACTTCATGCTGTAACTGCATGCCACCTGCCGGTGCATATACACCAACTCGTGTCCTTCGCAGAAGGTGATGCAGACATGAGGATGTTTTTCTGCCATCGTTACTTTGCTGCCTTCGGGACCGGAGTGCAGATAGATAATTCCGTCCCGGTAAGCAAAGTTCATGGGGACTACGTAAGGGTTGCCTTCCAGATCGGTGATGCCCACCGTGCAGTAAGGACATTTGCGAATGATTGCTTCAATTTCTGTCAGTTCGGTGATTGCAATTGTCTTCATAGGGCTGAATGGGTGTTTTATTCGGTGCAAAGGTAATCATTTTATTGACAAACCCCAGTCGTCTGTTGAAGAAGCGTGCGAAAAGTCCTACGATCAATGCGGCAATGATTGTACCTTCGCGTACACCTTCTATGCTTCCTGCTATCATCAGAGAAGCTGCACAGGCAAGGAGTGCCAGTGTAGTATCAAAGCCGATCTTGGTAATTCCGAATTCTTTTCCCGTACGCAAAGTGATGGCTTTCACAAAGGCTTCTCCGGATAGCATCACTACATTGGCAATTACCTCCATACTTACTCCCAGGCCAAGTATCGCACAGCCAGCTATCAGTGATAGAATCTGCGAGGCATAGCCTGCAGGAGTGAATCCTCCCAATAATGCCATCGAGCAATCTATGAAGAAACTGAAGAGTATTGCTACGGGAATTTGTAGAAACTGCTCTTTTCTGAAGTCCCTTTTCAGAAGCCATATTTGTCCGGCTATCAGCGCGGCATTCAGCAGAAGCGTGAACTGTCCCAGTGTGACGGGAAAATTTAAACTCAGTGTGTAAGGAAGGCTCGATATAGGTGAGGAGCCCAGATTTGCTTTAATAATTAAACTAATACCAAACGCATTTACAAATAAGCCCGCAATGAAAAACAGATACCGGGCTGTTAATTCTCTTTTTGCCATATTACAATCTTTTTTCTTGAGTTCATCACTGTATGGTTATGAATGAATTTACCACAGATTACACAGATTGACACAGATTCTATTTTACTGATTATTAGATTAATAAATCTGTGTGAATCTGTGTAATCTGTGGTGAGTCTTATTCATTCCTATACCGTATATATCCAATCTTTGATGAGCAAATAACCAAAATTATTAACCGCTGCAAAGTTACGGCTTCTATTGCCTGTCTCACGGTTCAAAAATCGAAGCGAATTGTTCAAAAAGTGGGATTATTTTGTTCATAAGCTCCTTTAAAACTATATTTGTACTTCAAAAATAGAACTTTATGAGTGAGGAATACCTGTTTCATACCCGGAAGAAATCCGATTTGTTTTCTTATCCTTATCGGATGGAGAGAGGGGAATTGCTGTTTTGTCTGCAAGGAGGGGTACAGCTTTACATTAACCAGCAGAAATATGCTTTAGCTGCCGGAAGTGTAATACTTGTTTTCCCCGAACAGATTACGTTTTATAAAGATGCTACAGATGACCTTGAACTGGCTGTTTTTGCTTTTTCCGCCCAGTTCCGACATGAGATTTTCTATTCGCTGCCTTCGGATAAGGTATCCTTCATGCGTGAGCATAATTATAGTTCATTCCGAGACGAAGAGTGGGATGGGATATGTAATCATTATCTTAAACTTCTGCAACAGAAATCTGTGGACAGTGATAATATATATCAACGTGAGCTGGTGATTTACTGTTGTCGGATGCTGTTTTATGAGATCTGTAATCAGTCGGAGCGTCTTTACCGGCAAACGAAGCCGAATCATTTGCGTTGGCGGTTGAAGGACCGCTTTATTGCGTTAGTGATAGAGTCGTTCAGGGAACAGCGTTCGGTGGATTATTATGCGGATAAGCTTTGTGTCACTACGCGGCATCTGAGTAAGACGATTCAACAAACGGTGGGATGCACAGCGAAAGAATGGATAGACGATTACGTGATACTTGAGCTTAAAGTGACACTTCACTCTACAGCACTTTCCATACAGGAGATAGCTAATCAGTTTAATTTCCCTGATCAATCCTATCTGGGGAGATACTTCAAGCATCATACAGGAATGTCGCCCACGGCTTACAGGGAGAATTATGGTGCATAGGAGAACGAAAATTTAGGCACGGATTACGCGGATTACACGGATTTCTTTTATTAATCAACAACCCTTGATCCGTGTATTCCGCGTAATCCGCACCTTTTATTCTACCAGCGCAAAGTCCAACTGTTTCTTTTCCAGATTGGCCCGTGCTACCTTAATTGTAATTGCATCGCCCAAACTGTAGGTACGGTGCTTACGGCGCCCACGCAGACAGTAGTTCTTCTCGTCGAACTCGTAATAGTCATCGCCAAGATCGCGGATAGGTATCATACCTTCGCATTTATTTTCGTTCAGTTCAACGTACAGTCCCCATTCCGTAACACCGGAAATTACACCATCGAACACTTGTCCCAGACGCTCCGTCATAAATTCTACTTGCTTGTATTTGATGGAAGCACGTTCAGCGTTGGCTGCAATTTGTTCCATATTGCTGGAGTGGTCGCAGAGGTCTTCATATTTAGTTTCGGAAACACTGCGCCCGCCATTCAGGTATTTAGTAAGCAAGCGGTGTACCATCATGTCCGGGAAACGACGGATGGGTGAGGTGAAATGTGTATAGTATTCGAATGCCAATCCATAATGTCCAATGTTGTGCGTGGAATAACGTGCTTTCTGCATGGCACGGATGGATACGGTTTCAATAAGATTCTCTTCCTTCTTGCCCTGAATATCGTCCAACAGATGATTGATGGATTTGGAAACATCTGTCTTGGTCCCACCGGTACGTATCTTGTAGCCGAAGCGGGCGATGAATTGTGCCAGGTTATCCAGTTTCTCCGGGTCTGGAAGGTCGTGGATACGGTAAGGGAATACCTTGGCCTTCTTGTTTTTCGGTACGCGACCGATTTTTTCTGCTACGGTGCGGTTGGCAAGCAACATGAATTCTTCCACCAACTTGTTGGCATCTTTGGAAACTTTGAAGTAGACGCTGATAGGTTTCCCTTTTTCGTCTATCTCAAACTTCACTTCGTAACGGTCGAAGTTGATGGCTCCGGCTACGAAACGCTTTTGACGCAATGCCTTGGCAATGGTATCCAGCATAAGGATTTCTTCTTTGAAGTCTCCTTCTTTCGTTTCAATTATTTGCTGTGCTTCCTCGTAAGTAAAGCGGCGGTCGGACTTGATTACTGTATGTACTACGCGTGAGTCTTTCACATCTCCCTTTTCGTTGATGTTGAAGATAACGGAGTACGCCAGCTTTTCTTCGTCGGGACGCAGGGAACAAATGAAGTTGCATAGACGTTCGGGAAGCATCGGGATGGTACGGTCTACAAGATACACGGATGTAGCGCGTTTTTCGGCTTCCTTGTCGATGGTGCTGCCTTCGGTTACGTAATGGGTAACGTCTGCGATGTGTACACCTACTTCCCACAAGCCATCTTTCAGTTTGCGGATGGAGAGAGCATCATCAAAGTCTTTGGCATCCTTCGGGTCGATGGTGAAGGTAGTCACATTTCGGAAGTCCTCGCGTTTGGCAATTTCTTCATCGGATATTTCAGCGGGGATTTTGTCCGCAGCTTTTTCTACAGAAGAGGGGTAGACATAAGGTAGTCCGAATTCGGCAAGGATGGCGTGCATCTCTGTGGTGTTGTCACCCGCTTTGCCCAGGATGTCGATGACTTGCCCGATGGGGTTTTTCGCCTTGTCGGGCCATTCTATTACTTTCACGATGGCTTTGTCTCCCGTCTTTCCGCCTTTCAGCTTTTCTTTGGGGATGAAGATGTCATTGGCAAGCGTACGGTTTTCCGTCACCAGGAAGGCGTAGGAACTGCCTACTTCCAGTGTGCCTACAAAGGTGTCGTTGGCACGTTCCAATACTTCTATCACTTCTCCTTCGGCTTCGCAGCCACGGCGTTTGGCGTAGAAGGAAATGCGTACTTTATCATTGTTCATGGCGTGTGCCGAATTACGTTCGGCCACGAATATCGGGTCACCTCCACCTTCGGGAATGAAGGAATTCTTTCCATTGCTTTTACGCTGGAAAGTGCCTGTCATTTCCACTCCATGATTGTTCAGTTTATATTTGCTTTTCTCCACTTCGGTGATGTAATCATCCAGTAGCATATCGCTTAGGATATCCTTACACAACATCTTCAGAGGATGCGTGGTAAGGTGGAGTTGTTCGAATATGTATTTCAGGGACAGTACCTCATCAGGTTTCGAATGGAAAAAATCCATAAGGGCAGAAATGAGTTCTTTCTTTTTCATTCGCTTGCCGGCTTTTTTTTCTTTGTTTTTGGCCATAATATATTGATTATTGAATGGATTGCATATGATAGATACAAAGAAAACAATTTTTTTGCGAATTTGCTTTGTTTCTGCCTTGAAAAGAATGGGGATGTAGGCAAAAAAGATGTAATTAGCCTGAATAATTCATAGGAGTTAGAAGATGTAAAGGAGTTAGAGGAGTCAATTAATAACCATGCAAATAAACAAATAATGATGAAGAAATACAAAATGGCTTTTATTTTATATCTTTGCACCATTATTATTTTAATAATCAGTATAGAATGAGCGTAGAAGTTGCTTCTCTGTCTCGGGAGAAGGAAATATACAAAGTAACGATTGTTGGTAGTATTGTTAATTTTGTGCTACTTGCCTTTAAGTTTGTGGCAGGTATTCTAGGCCATAGTGCTGCTATGTTGGCAGATGCGGTTCATTCTTTATCTGATTTTGTGACGGATGTCATTGTTCTCGTGTTTGTCCGTATTTCCAATAAACCTCAGGATAAAGATCATGATTATGGACATGGGAAGTATGAAACGTTAGCCACCGCTATTATTGGAATTCTATTATTACTGGTGGGATTCGGCATTTTGTGGAATGGTGCTTTTTCTATTTGGGCTTTTATGAAAGGAGAACAACTGGAGGCACCTGGAATGGTGGCACTGATAGCTGCTCTTATTTCTATTTTGCTGAAGGAGATATTATATCAATATACAGTTATTAAGGGGAAGAATTTGAATTCACAGGCAGTAGTAGCCAATGCCTGGCACCATCGGAGCGACGCTTTTTCGTCTATAGGAACGGCTATAGGTATTGGAGGTGCAATCTTGTTGGGCGAACATTGGCGGGTACTCGATCCGATAGCTGCTGTGATTGTCAGTTTCTTTATAATGAAGGTAGCTATTCAACTGTTGATTCCTTGTGTTGACGAGTTGCTTGAAAAGTCTTTGCCGGATGAAGTGGAGAAAGATATTGAGCAAGCATTGCTCTCTTTTCCCGGAGTTAGTGAGCCGCATCATCTCCGTACGAGGCGTATCGGTAGTTATTGTGCGATTGAGGTACATGTGCGCATGGACGGGGGGATTACGTTGGAAGAAGCTCATACTACGGCTACGGCTATTGAACATAAATTAAAAACAATGCTTGGCGAAGGTACGCTGATTAATATTCATGTAGAACCCAAGAAGTAATGGAAAGTATATTAATAACAGGAGCCAGTGGATTTATCGGAAGTTTCATCGTGGAAGAGGCGTTGAAGCGGAAGTTCGGCGTGTGGGCGGGCATCCGTTCGAGCAGCAGCCGGGCATATCTGCGAAACCGTAAGATACACATTCTGGAACTGGATTTTGCACACCCCAATGAATTGCGTGCGCAGCTTTCCGGCCATAAGGGAACATATAATAAGTTCGATTATATCATCCATTGTGCCGGTGTCACCAAATGTACCGACAAACGGGAGTTTGACCGGGTGAATTATTTGCAGACGAAATACTTTGTCGATACTCTTCGTGAACTGAATATGATACCGAAGCAATTTATCTATATCAGTACGCTGAGCGTGTTTGGCCCTGTTCATGAGAAAACTTATCAGCCGATTACGGAAGAAGACTCCCCTATGCCCAATACTGCTTACGGGCTGAGTAAACTTAAAGCGGAGCTTTATTTGCAAAGTATTCCCGCTTTTCCTTATGTCATCTATCGCCCCACGGGAGTGTACGGTCCGCGTGAAAAAGATTATTACCTGATGGCTAAGTCCATCAAGCAGCACACGGACTTTGCTGTTGGCTTTCGCCGGCAGGATCTGACATTTGTTTATGTGAAAGATATTGTGCAAGCTGTATTCCTTGGTATTGAAAAACAGGCATGCCGACGCGCCTATTTCCTGGCAGACGGACAGGTGTATCGTAGCCGCGCTTTTTCCGACCTGATCCGAAAAGAATTGGGTAATCCGTTTGTAATTCGGGTGATATGCCCATTAATTATATTGAAAGTTGTATCTTTGCTCGCTGAATTCTGGGCGGTGCGTAGCAAGAAGCCCAGCACTCTCAATTCTGATAAGTATAACATAATGAAACAACGCAATTGGCAATGTGACATCAGCCCGGCTGTAAGAGAGTTGGGATTTGCACCTCAGTACAATCTGGAACAAGGTGTAAGGGAGACTATTGCCTGGTATAAGAACGAGGGATGGCTTTAGATTTATTTAAAAAGGTAGAAACCCGGAAGGGGTTATTTGCAGTTGAGAAGATAACACTTATATATAATTTGTTGACTTCGATTTTGATCTTGTTTCTTTTTCAGGAAATGGATCATCCGGTGCAGATGTTGATTGACCGCGCAATGATTGCGGGCATGACGTTTTTATTGATGTATCTTTACCGGCTGGCACCCTGTAAGTTTTCCGCCTTTGTGCGTATTGCTATCCAGATGTCCTTGCTTTCCTATTGGTATCCCGATACGTTTGAGTTTAACCGGATATTTCCGAATCTGGACCATGTGTTTGCTTCAGTAGAGCAGTGGATGTTCAACGGGCAGCCGGCGGTATGGTTCTGCCTCCGTTTCCCGCATATGTGGGTAAGTGAGCCGTTCAATATGGGATATTTCTTCTACTATCCGATGATTTTGATTGTGGTAGTGTGGTATTTTATTTATCGTTTTGAACTTTTCGAGAAGTTGTCGTTCGTGCTGGTCACCTCTTTCTTTATCTATTATCTGATTTATATCTTTGTTCCGGTGGCAGGTCCGCAGTTCTATTTCCCGGCTATCGGCGATGATAATGTGGCGCAGGGTGTGTTTCCTTCCATTGGAGATTACTTCAATCATAATCAGGAGTTACTGCCCGGACCGGGATACGATCATGGATTCTTTTACAACCTGGTAGAGGGTTCTCAGCAAATCGGTGAACGCCCTACAGCTGCTTTCCCCAGTTCGCATGTGGGAATTTCCACTATCCTGATGATTATGGCGTGGCGTGGTAGCCGCAGGTTATTTGCCTGTCTGTTTCCTTTCTATGTACTGCTTTGTTGTGCCACGGTGTACATTCAGGCGCACTATTTGATTGATTCGATTGTAGGATTTGTTTCTGCTTTCGGACTGTATGTGATGGTGACGTGGATGTTCAAGAGATGGTTTGCACAGCCGATGTTTAAGTAAAGTAGGATCTATATATCCTACGTGTCCCATCTATATATCCTACGCATCCCATCTATATGACGGACGTGCAGCATCTATATATCCTACGCCACCGATATATAGATGCTAAAAGAACAGTATGTATAGCATAGACAGTGGTACTAAGACAAGAAGCACTCATACCGTCGGCAATAAACCGGATATAGATGATATGTAAGATTATTCTTATAATAGTGTGAACTCGATATAATTAAAATAGTGTAGGTTGCCCGTCTTTGATAAATTTATATCAATGATGGGTTTCTTATTTAATACGAGTCCTTCTGTGATCGAGTATGTTTGTTCTAATAAACAGTCAGCCCTTGCTTTGTTTGTGCTGACAAAGCAAGGGCTGAGGAAACAATACTAAGGTCCGTATCGTTTTATTTCACACTTTTTGTAGTTGTTCCCGGTGGAACATTATCGTCTCCTCCCGGTGTAGTGCGTTCGGTACGGAAAGTAGTGTAATAACTATATCCCACTCCATTCTTATTTTTGGCATAAGCACGTACATAATAGTAAGTATATGCTTTCAAACCGGTAAGGTTGACGGTGAAAGTCTTACTCTCCTTATCCAAAGTGGCCTTCACATGACTATCCTTATCTATGGTTGGTTCTGAAGTGTTTTCACTCCAACAGAAGCCTACTTCACTGATTTCAAGTTCTTCGCTTCCGTCACCGCCATCACTGGCAATCTTGCCTTCCATGGTGGCAGTAGTGCTGCCTATCGACCCCTCTTTTACCGATGCGTTGGTATTCGGGGTAGAAGAGGTGGAAGTAAAGAAGTTGGTGGCCGAACTATAAGATGTACCTTTGGCATTGGTGGCATAAGCACAGATATAGTAGCGTTTCTGATAGGTTAATCCTGTCAATTCGGCGGTGAAGGTGTCATCGGTGGATTGGGATACTATTTTGAGGACTCCCGCTGCACCTATAGTAGGGCTGACTACTGTGGTGGAATATACAAATCCTTTTTCAGTGATTTCAAGGCCACCTTTATCAGAAATAACAGCTTGGGCAGTGGAATGATCGTCGTGGACGGCAGTCATTGCCATGTTCACTACTTCAGGAGCTTTTGTCAAGGCAGTGGTAAACTCGAAGGCAGGACTGTAGCCGGTGCCGTTTACGTTTTTGGCGTAGGCACGTACGTAATATTTCTGTCCTTTGGTCAGCGAAGTCAGTTTCAGGCTGAAGTTGTTTCCTGTACCTTCGGCTTTCATAAACGCATCGTTTTCGAGGGTAGGAGTCGAGGAGGTACTACTCCAACAGATTCCTTTTTCTGTGATATCACGTCCGCCATCAGTCTTAATAGTGGCATTTACGGTTGCTTCCGTTTCACCTACTCCGGTGACTTCGGAGATGGCAACAGTAGGCTCATACGTGCGTCCCAGAGTGAATTGGGTAGCTTCGCTGTAGAATGTACCGTCGCGTGTTGTGGCATAAGCGGTGGCATAGTAAGTAGCGCCCTCGTTCAGATCTTTCAGGTTTACACTGATAGCGTTTCCTTGACTGCTATCAACGGTGTGTTGCCCATCTGTTGCCGGTTTGGTAGAGAAAATACTGTAACAGATACCTTTCTCCGTAACTTCTACACCCGAAGGCACTGTGATGGTACTGCTTAAAGTGGCAGAGGTTACTTCGATCTTGCTTGCTTCGGGCTTGGTCAGGGTAGCCACCTGTTTTTGTTCAGTCTTGAAGGTGAGGATGTTGCTATATCCCGTACCCTTCTCATTGGTGGCATAAGCGCGCAGATAGTAAGTTGTTTCGGGGTTCAGATCCTCTATGACTTCACTGAAGTTGGCTGTTTCACTATTGCCGGTCACTGTCTTCAGGTTTTCGATGGTGGGTACTTGGCTTTCAGTACTCCAACAGAAACCATATTCGGTCAGCTTGAAGCCTCCGTTGGTGCTGACGGTGGCAGAAGGCGTGGCGGCAAAAGCCGTAACGGTGCCCATGCTGCATGTCAGTTGAGGAATCTTCAACTCTTCGGTTGTGAAAGTGACGGCCTCTCCATATCCGGTTCCCGCCTTGTTGATGGCGAAAGCTCTGACGATGTACTTGGTTTTGGCTTGCAGGTCGGAAATCTGGACACTGAAAGTTTCGGCTTCCAGGCTGACGGACCGGGTTTTGTCAGATGTGGTTGGCTCCGGCATACCTTCTTGATAAACTTTGTAAGCAAACCCGCGTTGTGTAACGTTTTGTCCTCCATTATCGGTGATGTCGCTGCTTAGTAATGCTCCATTTTCATTGATGTTGGTGGCGATGGTTGCTGCCGGTACGGGGGCAGTACTTGAGAGGGTCTCAAACTTAATCACTTCGCCTTTAGCTATGCTGCCCCCACTACGGGCACAAATGCTGTAACAGTATTCATTTCCCGGAGTTAATCCGTCAATGGTACAGACGTATCTGCCTTCCGTCGTATTGTCCGGGGTGGCTGTAAATTCTTCCGCATCGACTAAAGTATTTCCTTTGGCAAAAAGGAAGAATACCTCTGCTTTCACAACGCTGTTTGCATGTGGCACAACGCTACCGGAGAGAAGGGCCTCGAAACGGGTCAGCTCTGCGGCGCTGTTGGTCACCAGCGTGGGCGGATATGTCTGCGGCTCTTTGTCCTCACTGCAACCTATCAGGCAGAATAGAAGCAATAAAGGGAGAACCACGTTCTTTATCTGATTTATTTTCATTGTAATTCGCTTGTTTAGTAGGTTAGAATACAAATCCCAGACCGGCGGTTGCTTCGTGATACTTGAAATTTACAGTGTGGAAACCTGCCGAAATACAGAACTTGCCGAAACGCAGGATACCACCCAGTTCACCGGCTACACCTGTGGCTGAGTTATCCATATCTTTCACCTGTGTGCCTTCAGCATATTCTTTGTCACCTATTGTCATTGGAGCTGCCAGTTCGTAGGTCAGTGTGCGAGTACCGTATCCGGCACCGGCATAGAGATAGAACTTCTTGCCCAGTTGACGGAAGTAACCGCCTGTGATAGACATGCGTGATTTGTTTTTCGTTCCTTCTTTATAGAAAGGAGCGGTAGTTTCTTCACTACCTGTTATGATGCCGTTCTCATCGCATTCCAGTTCACCGCTTGCCGAACCGAAGTCGCTACGGAAACCTACATAGAAACCGTTCTTGCGTCCGAATCCCAGCATGGCACCAAAGGTGGTTCCATTAGGATTGTATCCGGCCTGAAGCATGACGAGAGTATTCATCGGTACTTTAGGCTTGATAGTAGATTCCATGTGGAAGGTGGGGCGAACTGTTTCACCGGCGGTCACGTTCAGTAGGGTGTCGATGGGGAAGTAAGTTTGCTTCTCGATGCGTACTTTGTATTCCTTGATGGCCATACGGTCGCTGCGGTAAGGGGTTTTACCTACCAGAACGCTGTCGATATAAACGTCGGCATCCTGTTCGGGCAGTGAGAAGATTTCTACATAGCCGAACTTGGGTTTCAGGGTGACACTCTTGATTACCTGTTCGCTGCCCAATGTAACGATTCCGGCATCCGGTTGATACATGGGAGCTTCTACACGGTAAGTATGTTCGCCTTTGGGCATGGTTGCAGAGAAGAGTCCGTTTTCGATAGGCACTTGTTCATCATCTACATACACGTTGGCGTTGGCAGGTTCGGGACGCAGTACGAAGAATTGCATGTTGTTTTCTACAACGGGCTTGTCTTCGCTGTCTCCGGTGTTCAGCACCATTTCGTATACGGTGCCTTTTTCAATGATGTCCGGGTAGAAGTAGTTTCGCAGGATACCCAGCTGGTCATGCAGGATAGAGATACGACGTGCGCCACGGGGAACGTAAAGCCAGATTTCTCCGATTTTGTTCTCACGTGCCGTGATGCCGAGTGCGTCCGGTTCAAACATCAGGTCCTTCACGTTGGTCACGATACGAATCAAGGCGCAGACCTCACCGTTCTGGTCTTTCTTTGGGGCGGTTACGCGTGCCGTGATGTCCGTTTCCATTCGGTTAAACGATGCTACGGCTATTTTGCTTTGTTGCGCCAGTGCGGCGGGGCAGCAGATCACTGCTACCACTACCGCTGCCAGCCAGCATTTCAGTTTGTTTGATTTCATTCTATTGTTCGTTTATTCACGTTTCTATTTCGTTCTCAATTCTCTTGGTTATCGTCCGATAACGACTTTCTGACCTTCCAGCAAGTAGATGCCACTGTCCAGTCCGTGCACCTCGTTCATGCCTTCGCGGGCTTCAATGATGCGTACGGTACGTCCGGTAACGTCGTAGATGTTGATGGTACGGTCAGTGTTTGTGTTGATGTAGAGGACGCCGTCACGGCTATAAGCTTTTGTTGCTTTTTCCGGAGTGGCGAATGGAATGTCTTCGATGCCGGTGATAGTGCCATCACCGCCACCGATACTGTAGAGCATGGGGGCGCTGGCTACTGAGGTCTTGCCTTCGTTAGTCACAAGGTATGCTTCAAAGGGGTAGACGGCAGGATTGCTATAGTGCTCACTATAGTTCTTTATGAATACGCTGCCGGCGGGATAATTCTTTTCATCGGTATTGTAATAGTTGTTTTCATTCAGCACATACACTGTATCGTGCTGCATTACTCCTTCGTATGTGGGCACAAAGTCAAATTTGGTTCCTTTGCTGCGCTTCAAAGCGCCGGCAGTGGGTTTCAGCGTGACACCGTTGGTGGCGTCGGAAGTGGTGAAGTTGACATATCCTGAGATGTTATTTTCGCTAGGATACTTTTCGTTGTTAGGCATACAGATTAAGTAGGCTTTGTGTGCCTTGATTTCTGTAGCAGCCTTGTATTTGCCATCAGTTCCCAGTTCATAGAGCCAGAAAGGTAGTGTTCCGGCAGTCTCCAAAGCTTTACTTCCGAAGGGAGCCAAGGCAACAGTGTCTTTTTCATTATATCCGTCCCGTTCATAAGAAATCTCCTTCACGTCGAAAGGTAACACGATTGTTTTCCATCCCGCTGCTTCACCATAACCGCTATTTGTGTTGAAGTGCTTCCGGTAGTTGATCATCTGGGTTTTCATTTCTTTGTTTACTGAGAAACTATATTTTCTGTTTTCATTGGTATAAGCTATGTCGATACGTTTTGTCAGACCGTTATAGAAGATGTAGCCGATGTCGTTGTTGCTGCTTACAGCACCGTTGGCAGGCAGGTAGAGGTTGTCTATCTGTCCGAATTTGTCTCTGGGGAATTCTGCTGCGGAATTCCAATGTACATCGGGCAGGTGATAATACCTATTGTAGCTGCCGTTCTCATCGCTGATGTACTCGTTTCCACTGCATCGAAATGGGGTATATCCTCCGTCTCCCCATGCAAGAGCGGCATTAGGGGTAATATTCAGTGAGCCTCTGATTTCTGCTTCATAGAATGCACCGGAATTAATTTTTGTTACGGTACTTGGTATTTCAACACAGTCGAATTTGGCATAACGGAAAGCTTGTTCTCCGATTTCAGTAACAGTGGCAGGCAGGCGTAAAGTATCGATTTGACAGCGGTTAAGGGCATTTCTGCCAATACTGGTCAAGTTGGCGGGGAAATTAATCTCCTGAATGTAACATCCACTGAAAGCATTTTCTTCCAACGTGGTCACTGTTTCCGGAAGTTTCACCGTCCTCAGTTTGTTGTTTTCTGAGAACCAATTTTTGATGGTGGTGAGTTTTGTGGCGGAGAAATCTACGGTTTTCAATCGGTTTCCAGAGAATGCGTAGTTGCCGATTGTTGTCAGGCTGGCGGGGAAGTTGATTTCCTCAATAGGAGAATATTCGAAAGCCTGTTGTTCTATTTCAATAACGGTTGCAGGTAGTTTCACTACGCGTAGACTATCAATGTTTCTGAACCAACCACTGATTTTAGTGAGTGAAGTGGCGGAGAGGTCAATGCTTCTGATTTTTTTGCAATAACCGAAAGCATTGTCACCGATACTACTTAATGCAGCCGGCATTTTTAGGGTCTCTAGAGATTGGCTGTTATAAAAAGCTTGATACTCTATTGTCTTCACTGTAGCTGGGAAAGTGACTGTGCGCAAACTGTCGCAAGAATAGAATGCATATCTG
The DNA here is from genome assembly GCF_000526555.1 of Bacteroides sp. 14(A). Classification (NCBI taxonomy): domain Bacteria; kingdom Pseudomonadati; phylum Bacteroidota; class Bacteroidia; order Bacteroidales; family Bacteroidaceae; genus Bacteroides; species Bacteroides sp. 14(A). The sequence goes on from NZ_JAGH01000002.1 coordinate 1,008,317, forward strand.
GGTATTGTTTCCAGTTTGGTAGTTGAGAGATTGACGTTACGTAGCATGTCGCATTCGTTGAATATGGCATGTCCTAATGACGTTAAAGCTGCACCGTTGAAATCTATCGATTCCAGTTTGGTGCAACTATAGAATGCACCGCTTTGATCATAATTAAAGTTTGCTGATTTTTGGAAATTTCTATATTCTGTATCGTAGATATAGCCTATGTTAAAACTGTTTGTATTGGCAGGGGATAATATTTCTGTCAACGACTTGGGCAGTTTGATACTTTTGAGTCCGGTTGAGGCAAAACTGCCGTAAGGCAAAGCTGTTATTCCCTCAGGTAAGGCAATACTTGTGAGGCCTGAAAAGCGGAAACAGTTGTCTCCTAAAGTGGTTAGGGTAGTGGGCAAAGATATGCTCGTTAATTTGGAACAATATGCAAAAGCGTCATATCCTATGCTGGTTACTCCTTCTGGGATTTTTATGCTTTTTAAGCTGTTGCAATGATGAAATGTTTGTCCGGCAATAGCTTTTATGGACGTGGGCAGAGTGATACTTTGTAAAGTGTCACAATCGTAGAACGCGCCGCGCCCTATCTCTTTGATAGAGTTGGGCAAGGTAATAGTGCTCAGGCTGTCGCAATTGAGAAAGGCGAAGCTACTGATTGCTTCCGGGGCTGCATTTGCTGCAAAAGCTATTTCCTTGATACCGGTGTTACTGAAACCTCCAATAGTTTTCATGGTGGTAGGGAAGGTTACTTTTTTCAATAGCAAACACCCATCGAATGAGTTGTTGCTCAAGCTCATCACTCCCTCTTTTAGGATAACTTCCGTCAGTCCGCTATTCTTGAAAGCACCTGGGCTGATGTTCTGTACACCGCCGGGGATGGTTACTTTACCTAAGGAGGAGCAGCCATTGAAAGCGTAGTCTTTTATATAGATAAGTCCGTTGGGGAGCACAATATCTTTCAGCTTCGCGCAGTTATTAAAAGTATATTCTTTGATTTCCGTTACGTTGGCGGGGAAGTTGATGGAAGTTAATTCAGTACAACCATCGAAAGCATTCTTTCCGATGATGGTTAGGTTGCGGTATAAGGTAAGGCTGGTCAATCCGCTATTTCGGAAAGCGTATTCACCGATGCTTGCCAGAGTTTCGGGCATGGTAAGACTGGCAAGTGCAGCGCAACCGTCGAAGGAAGAGGTACCAATGGAATTAACAGCTGTGGGGAGGTTGATACTTGCCAGAGCGGCGCAACCGGAAAAGGCGGATGAAGAGATTCGGGTGCCTACGTTACCTTTGAAGCTGACAGAGGTTAGCGCAGAGCAATCTGTACAATAGAAATCGTTCACATTGACATTGGTGGGAATAGAAAGTGTGGTTAGCCCCGTACAACCTTGTAGGCTACCGATTTCGACAGTTGTTTCGGGGAAAGTGATCTTTGTCAAGCCGGAGCAACCCATGAATGCACTGTTCACTCGAGTTACAGTGGATGGCAGGGTGATGGATGTAAGTGCTGTACAATTTAAGAACATACGGTTCATCAACAGTTTGATCCCTTCGGTTAGAGTGACATTTTTTAATTTGGGACAGTTATAAAAAGTAGCTAAACAGCCCCTGTGAGCATAATATTCAGCGGAAGAAGTGTCATAATCACTATCCCGCGCTCCATTGATGTTGTTATAGCCGGCATAGTCGCGGATTTGCCAATCTTCAATGTCCATCTTATTGGGATTACCTAATGTAGATGGCAGAGATGCGCTGATTAATTCTGCACAATTCATAAATACACTGTTTCCCATCAATTCCACTCCTTCGGGAATAGTGATGGAGGTCAGTTTTACGCAGTTGCCAAATGCTTTGGAGCCTATGTAGACTAATGTAGACGGAAATTCTATCTCTTTCAGGTTGACGCATTGATAAAAAGAGGCGCAACCGAATTGATCATTGTTATTATAGTATGAGTCATAATTATTGGGATATCCTCCTATTTTCGTTTTCTCCGCATTCCAAGGATCATCACTATTCCAGGATCCGATAGCCCATACATCCTTCGGCATCGCAATCTTCTCCAGTGCCGTCATCGCATAGAACATATAGTCGCCTATCACATTGTCCTGGGTGAAATAGTTCGTCAGGTAGTAGCTGTCTCCACCTTTCACAATGTTGGCGTTCTTCAGATCCAGCGTTTTCAGCGTGCCGCCCATGGCGCGTATAATCTTGATATCGCTACCGTTTATAGGACCATTCACGGTGAGTTCGGTCAGTGAGGCCAACTCGCTGTCGTTAATCATGCCGGACAGTGTTCCGGCTTCAGTCAATGTGACCACTTTAGCTTGCAGGCTGCAAATGCTTGCAAACAGAATGCATACCAATGCATAAAAATGTTTTTTTAGTCTCATGATATATCTTTTTTTTATTATTCTAACTATAAGTATTACTTGTTTCCACTCCGCGTAACGGGTTCCGGTGTTGGGTTGTCTCCATCATCAGGACCCGGTTTGTCGGCATCCTCGGTGGTGAAGTACCGTTCGCTGCTGTAGCCTATGCCTTTGGAGTTGATGGCATAAGCCCGTACACTATATTGTGTCTTACCGGTCAGTCCGGTCAGCTTGGTCTTCATGTTGGTGCCGCTGGTAGTTACCACAACTTTGGTACCGTTATCTACGGTAACTTCCGTTCCGTCTTTCACTTTGTAGATAAATCCTTTTTCAGTGATCGGCAGGTTACCTTCATCGCTGATGCTGCAATTCAGCCATGCCGTAGTAGCATATACCTCAGAATAATTAAGGTAGTTGAGCTTCGGCTTACGGGTATTGTCGTCGTCATCAGGTGTCGGATTATCGTCTGGGTTTGGTGGTAGCTTATTGGTGCTAACATAATTGGAGCCGGTAGTGGTTTCACCGTTTTTATTAGTTGCATAGCCGTACACGTAATATTGGGTATTTGCCTCCAGTCCACTGATGGTCCCTGTTACCTTGGTTCCGTTGAGCGTACCGAGAGCGTCAGTATATTCACTGTCACTCGATTTCTTCCATTTGAAGCCCGTTTTCGTTAGTTCTGTACCTCCGTTGTTAGAGACTTCAAATTCAAAACTGAGTTTATACGCTTCTGTCTTGGTACATTTCAATTCTCCCAATGTGGCTCTACTGCTGCTGCCCGTCTCGAAGGAGAGTGCCTGGCTGTATCCTGTTCCCACATTATTAGTAGCGTACGCACGTATATTATATAAGGTATTATAGCTTAATCCCGTTAGTTGCGCAGTGAAAGCCTCTTTAGTGTCTTTTGATACAAACTTTAGCGAGTAACCGTCGTCTACACTTGGATTGCTGCCGGTAGAAACCACGAATCCACGCTCTTTAATCGTTTCCCCGTCACCGCCTAAGCTGGAGATGTTGGCACTGGCCTGCGCATTATCATCTTTGATATTAATCACATTCAGACCATTCAGTGTAGGTTCCGTATGTTTTGTTGTGGTAAACTGCTCTACGGTGCTATACCCTGTGCCTTTGGCGTTAGTAGCAAATGCGCGGACGTAGTAGGTGACACCACCCTGCAGGTCGCCAAGGTTGACGAGAATATTATTGTCAGCTTCCGTAGATATCGCTTTGGTATCCTCCAGAGTCGGCTTGGAATTTGTGCTGCTGTAGCAGACTCCTTTTTCCGTTACTTCCAGTCCGCCATTAGTCGAAATGGTAGCTTTCACTTTGGCACCATTCTCCGTCAGGTCGTATACCCTGGGTTGTGCAACGGTAGGTGCGAATGTAGTTTCTGTATTGAACTGAATGTCACCGCTGTAGAATGTACCGTCACGGGTGATCGCATAGGCACGGGCATGGTAAGTATCTCCTTCTGTCAGTCCGGTGATGGTGGCTGTTACTTTCTGCTCGGTGCTGCTGTCCGTAACTTTACCTCCCTCTACAGTGGGGTTGGGATCTTTGCCGTAGCAGATACCCTTCTCCTTAATAACGCTTTCCGTTTCGTAGGCCATTAGGGCTGTGATAGTAGCGGTAGAAGATGTCAGAGCAGTAACAGTGGCTTGTGTCAGCGATACTACCTGCTCTTTATCTGTGGTAAATTCTACGGTCGAACTGTAGCCTATGCCTTTTTCATTCTTGGCATATGCACGCATGTAATATTTGGTACTGGCTGTCAGCCCTGTCAGCGTAGCGGAGAAACGTTGTGCTCCATCCATAGCCTGTACCTTCTGGCTGCTTTCGACGGTGGGCTGACGGCTTTCGGTACTATAGCAAAAACCGTATTCTTCCACTGTGAAGCCGTGATCCTGAGTTACGGCACCCAGGCAAACTGCTTCATAAGCAACCGCTTCTACCGGTTTATTGGCAAGGCTACCGGTTCCATTCGCTATGACCATCGGAATCTTTTGTTGAGTGGTGGTGAACTTTACCGATTCACCGTAGCCTGTTCCTGCATCATTGGTGGCGTAAGGGCGTACAATATAGGTGGTGTTTGCCACCAGATCTGTCAGTTCTACGGTGAAATCATCACCGAATGGCAGCTTGATGTTGTCGTCGAGGGTAGGTTCGGCGGCATTTTCAATATAAATGGCATAGGCGAAGCCTCGTACTGTAGGCTCGTAGCCACCATTATCCGTAATACTGGCGGTGAGGGTAGCGCTGTACTCGGTAACGTTAGTAGCCTCGGCAATGCTTAGTGAAGGCGGAATAGCGTCTTCAGTACTGAAACTGCTGCTCTTTCCCTTGATGACGGACTTACCGCTACGAGCAAAGATGCAGTAATAATACTTTTCTCCGGGCTTCAGTCCTTGGACCGTGGCAGTATAGTTGTTGCCGTCTCCCGGGGTAGCGTTGACTTCTTGTGCGTTGCTCAAGCTGGCTGATGTGGAATAAAGGAAGCCTATTTTCAGTTCTCCGGTACTGCCGGGATGCTTCATCACCGTTCCTTGGAAAGTAGCTCCAAAACGGCTCAAGCCCGTAACACTGTTGGTAGTCAGTGTCGGTGAATAAACTGAAGGCTCTTTGTCTTCTTCACAGCCCATTATGAACGGCAACAAGAACAATAGCATACATACATGTCTAATGACGTGCGCATGCTTAAATGCGTATTGTTGACCCATAAATTAAGTGTGTAAAATGTTGTTTAATATTCTTCGTTACAAATATATATATAATTTCTGTCCCGTTATTCTTTTTTATTCCAATAATTAAAAGATGTTAGTAAAATATTTTATTTGTAACGGAAAACCGTGACAAAAGAATTGCTGTCCTGCTATTTTATTGCATGTTCACCACAGAGTAGCACAGAGTCCCACAGAGTTTTGATTTCAAATTAATCTAAAACTCTGTGGGACTCTGTGCTACTCTGTGGTGAAAAATTAGAGAATCAGAAGTGGCTCAAATCTATCAGTCCGAAGTTCGGGTCTTTTTCCGGTTGCCATGTGCGGACGTGGATCACCGGTTCTTTAGGGTTGTTCAGGTCTACCATCAAGAACAAATACCCTGTATCACCGTAGCTGGACGAGAAATAATCCTGCTTGATCTGGATACCGTAAATTTCACCTCCTACACCCGACTTGCGAACTTGGTTGTCGGCAAAGCGGAGGTTGATGAATTCTGAGCTACGGAAGATGTGCTGTAATTTCTTCATGTATTCCGACTTTGTCTGACGGGTGTATTTTACAGCTTGCTTGCTCATGGCCTGTCCTTCGTTGCTGGCAGTGTGTTTCAGTACTGAACCGGTGATAATCAGGGCATCATCAGAGAAAATACTGTTGATATAATCGTAGCGCTTCAAAGCATAAGCCGTCTTATAACTTTCAAGGAAGTTGATAAGTACGTTGCGTACGGTATCATTCCAGGATGTTTGGTTCATGATATCGTCTACGGCAGGTTTGTTGAGGCCGAAGGAGAGGCAATCTATCTTACCTTCTTTGTTCAGGGTGAACACTACATCTTCTACAAACGTGCGTTGGTTGCTGAACTTGAAACTCATGGGAAGACTGCGGCAAGTTACTTCCCCATTGCACTCTAAGAATCTGAATTCCGGTTCGTTGATGATCTTGCCTTGTCCGTATTTGATGAGGCGGTTGAACATTTCATATCCGCTTTCGGTACATAAGGATTGTATATCGGTGAAATTGCGCGTACGAATAGCTTTTTCTACTTTCTTCATGGTATCGTCGTAGGCAGCGGATTCCATGGTGGACAAATAATGCATACCGCTGTTTGTGGTGGTGGCACTGTCTGATTCTGCCATTAAGGCTTCTTCGGTCTTTTCTTCACCAGGTTTCGGCTCCTCCCCTTCCAGTTTCAAGGCGCAGTTGCGCATGGCTATGGGGTTGACGGTTCCCATCACTTCTGACAGTTCGTTGTCGATATTGGCTTCACCTTCAAACATATACTCGGTGCGTAGTTGCAGATTGCGGGCATTGGCAAGCACAGGAAGTTCCACGATGCCTGTACCGTCTTTGGCTGAGAATATATTGGACCAGTCGCGACCGTCGAAATACGTGTAATCGTAGTTGCGGGCGGGCTGTCCTTTGTAAAGTACCTTGAGGTTGATCGTCTTCAGATCACCGTCCAGATGGGTGCTTTCCATACTTATTTTCAGATTGGAGAAGATCTCGTTCATCTGTTTGGGAATCCAAGTGGTGAGCAAGAGGTCTTTGCCGTCCTCATCCTTCATGGTGAGGAAGTTGCCGTCGGGGTAGCTCTGGAGTAGGACGAGCGCCCAGTAGTAATAACGCAGGGCATCGGCCACCTGGGCTTTCTTTTCGGCACGGACGGCTTCTTGGGCAAAGTCCAGTATCTTTGTCTTCCGTCCGTCGAAGATGCGTTGTATTTCGGCTACTTTGATATAGCGCATGACGACGGCTTCCGGTTCGTTTTGTATCACGATACGGCGGGTATTGTTCAGTGTAGCACGCGAGTAGGTGTTGATGACGGACTTGAATGTCTCGTCCACAGTTGCTTGATCATCCTTCATTCCGCCTTCGGTCAGTTGCTCGAATTTGGAAGATACGTTTGTGGAGATCTGGCTGATGAGTGCTGCAAGTGCTTCATTATCGGCTTTCTTCAAGGTAGCCGCGTTTCCCGTACCCCAGATGTAGTCTTTGCTGGTTTGTATTTCTTCAATGGATTGTCCTTTTGCGGCAAGGGCAATAAATAAGAATGTAACGATGATAAATGCGCTCCTTTTCATGTTGTTGCTTTTCATGTTGTTTCAATTCTTTGCAAAAGTAGAAACTTTTTTCTATAAAGCGGCATTTCAGTAAGTTATTTTTTATGCCTGTCAAAGGATGCTTGTAATTGTATTCTCTAATTGCATTCGATCCATACCCGAACCGTATCTGAGCCGTACCTGCTCCGTACCTTCTTCGGTCAAAGGTACCTTTATACGGAGAAACTACGGAGTTGGTACGGAGCAGATACGGCTCAGATACGGCCCGGATAGATTTAGAAAGTGTTTAGGAGTTATGCGGGTGAATGAAGTATGGGGGTGATATCGTCGAATATACGGAACAGTTCCTCTTTGGTCTCCGCCCTCAGCATGGCAATACGCGTCTCCCGGAAGTTCGGTATTCCTTTAAATAGCGGGCTTGCTGCCAAATGGCGACGTACATGCAGAATACCCCTTCTTTCATCCAGCAGATTGACGCTGTCCACTACCTCCTGGCGTAACACACTCAGTTTCCATTCGGCACTAAGCGGTGGCAACTCCTCGCCTGTTTCCAGATAATGCCTCACCTCCTTGAATATCCATGGGCGGCCAAAGCTGGCACGACCTATCATGATGGCATCCACTCCATAAAGATCGAAACACTCCTTTGCCCTTTGGGGACTGGTGATATCACCGTTGCCAATGATGGGAATATGCATACGCGGATTTTTCTTTACTTCACCGATAAGTGTCCAGTCAGCCTCACCGGTATACATTTGTGCACGGGTACGGCCGTGTATGGTGAGTGCGGCAATGCCACAATCCTGTAATTGCTCTGCCAGCTCCACGATAATCTTGTTGTTCGCATCCCAGCCCAGGCGGGTTTTTACGGTAACCGGTATCTTTACGGCATCTACCACGGCACGGGTAATCTCCAGCATCTTGGGAATATTCTGCAACATACCTGCACCGGCTCCCTTGCCCGCTACGCGCTTCACGGGGCAGCCGAAGTTAATATCGAGAATATCCGGACGCGCCTCCTCTACGATGCGGGCGGCTTCCACCATGGTTTCGGTATCTTTGCCGTATATCTGTATGGCTACCGGTCGTTCCTCATCACTGATATTCAGCTTCTGTTCGGTCTTGCTGACGGAGCGTATCAGGGCATCGGCAGATACGAATTCCGTGTACACCATGTCGGCACCGAACTTCTTGCACATCAACCGGAATGCAGGGTCGGTGACGTCTTCCATCGGAGCTAAAAATATGGGGCGTTCGCCCAAGTCTATGTGGCCTATCTTCATGAATCGATTGAACTAAATGATTATTTCGCTGCAAAAATACGGAAAAAAGCCTACCTTTGTATCATTCATTTATTTAACTAATATGGAATTATGAAAAAAGGTTTGGTTTTAGTTGTGATGTGTGTAGCAATGTTGTTTGCTGCCGCACCTTCGGCTTCGGCACAAGCACCGAGTGATGAGTACAAGGCTACATTGGAAAAAATGCTGGAACTATCCGGTTCTATGGCGTCGGCAAAGGCTATGGTGCCACAGATGATTTCTATGTTGAAACAACAATCATCGGCATCGGTTTCTTTTTGGGATGGCTTTCAGAAGAAATGGGAAGGAAAGTTTGGCAGTAAGCTGGCGGAACTTTACGCTCCTGTTTATCAGAAATATCTGACACTGGATGATTTGAAGAAAATTGTTGCTTTCTATGAATCGCCTGTAGGAAAGAAACTGGGCGCTTCTACTCCTGCCATGATGGCTGAGGGCATGCAAATAGGACAAAAGTTGGGAATGGAGATTGCCACTGAACTTCAACAGGAATTGCAGGCACAGGGAAAATAGTTACAAGTTACGAACTACAAGCTACAAGGGGCTACGCTATACTCCGAAAGGTACTCGTAGCTTGTAGCTTGTAACTCGTAGCTTATTAAATATATGATTTTATGGATTTAAAGGACTTTGAAATCATGGCCCCTGTCGGCTCGCGCGAATCACTTGCGGCGGCCATCCAGGCAGGTGCCGATTCCATCTATTTCGGTATTGAAAACCTGAATATGCGGGCCCGTTCGGCTAATACCTTCACTATTGAAGATCTTCGGGAAATAGCGCAGACGTGCGATGAGCACGATATGAAGAGTTATCTTACCGTTAACACTATTATTTACGATCAGGATCTGGCATTGATGCGCACCATCGTAGATGCGGCCAAGTCGGCAGGTATCTCTGCGGTGATTGCGGCGGACGTAGCTGTGATGAGCTATGCGCGGCAGATCGGTCAGGAGGTGCATCTCAGTACGCAACTGAATATCTCAAATGTGGAGGCCCTTCGTTTCTACGCACAATTTGCCGATGTTGTGGTACTGGCACGCGAGTTGAATCTGGAGCAGGTAGCGGAGATTTATCGTCATATCTGTGAGGAGAATATCTGTGGTCCCGGCGGAAAGCCTATTCGTATCGAAATGTTCTGTCACGGTGCTCTCTGCATGGCAGTGTCGGGAAAATGCTATCTTTCTCTGCACGAGATGAACCACTCTGCCAACCGGGGTGCCTGCATGCAGGTGTGCCGTCGCTCTTACACGGTGCGTGATAAGGAGACGGATGTGGAACTGGACGTGGACAATCAATATATCATGTCTCCCAAAGACTTGAAAACCATCCATTTTATGAATAAAATGCTGGATGCAGGCGTACGCGTGTTCAAGATAGAAGGACGTGCCCGTGGTCCGGAGTATGTACGCACGGTGGCGGAATGTTACAAAGAAGCCATCCGTTCTTACCTGGACGGCACCTTTACCGATGAAAAGATAGCCGCGTGGGATGAACGTCTGAAGACTGTATTCAACCGTGGCTTCTGGGATGGGTATTATCTCGGACAACGCCTCGGCGAGTGGACGAAGAACTACGGATCGGCCGCTACGGAACGGAAAATATATGTAGGTAAGGGTATCAGATACTTTTCTAATATCGGTGTTGCCGAGTTCCTGGTAGAAGCTGCCGAACTGAATGTGGGAGACAAGTTGCTGATTACAGGTCCCACTACAGGAGCAGTATTCACTACGCTCGATGAAGCTCGTGTAGACTTGAAACCGGTGCAAACCGTGAAGAAAGGACAGCATTTCTCGATGAAAGCGGACAAAATACGTCCCAGTGACAAACTCTATAAGCTGGTTTCTACAGAAGAACTGAAGAAGTTCAAGGGACTGGATATTGAGAAAACACGTGGATGATACACTTTTGATACAGTTATATTGAATATGGAAAAGTATATCTATGAGTTAGAGATGAAGGTGCGCGATTACGAGTGTGATCTGCAAGGCATCGTGAATAATGCAAATTACCAGCACTATTTGGAGCATACCCGTCATGAGTTTCTGCTATCTACCGGTGTCAGTTTTGCGGGATTGCACGAACAGGGAGTCGATCCCGTAGTGGCACGTATCAACATGGCGTTTAAAACTCCTCTGAAGAGCGGTGATGAGTTTATTTCCAAACTCTATATGAAGAAAGAAGGCATCAAGTATGTTTTCTATCAGGATATTTTTCGGAAGAGTGATGATAAAGTAGTCATAAAAGCAACAGTCGAAACGGTGTGTCTGGTGAATGGACGACTGAGTGACAGTAAGCTTTTTGATGAGATATTTGAGGCATACCTCTAAAATATCACCACAGAGTAGCACTGAGTTTCACAGAGTTTTATTTTTTTATGTGAATAATTACCTCTGTGAGATTCAGTGTTACTCTGTGGTGAATTGAATTTGTACAACCATGAACAACGACGAACGAATTTGCAGTATAGCCCTCACGCTTTGCCCCGGTATAGGACATATCGGGGCAAAGCGTTTAATAGACGGTATAGGAAGTGCTGCCGGAGTCTTTTCTCAACGTAAAGAACTGCCTGAATTGCTACCCGGTGTGAGTCCTACTATAGTTACTGCCCTTGATAATCCTGCCGCTTTCCTGCGTGCCGAACACGAAATGGAGTTCGTGGAGAAGAATCGCCTCACTTGTCTGACTCTCAAAGATGAAGCTTATCCGTCTCGTTTGCGCGAATGTGAAGACGCTCCGATAGCCCTCTTCTTCAAAGGGCATACCGATTTCAATTGTCTTCGTGTCATCAATATGGTCGGTACTCGCAATGCCACAGAGTATGGCAAGCAATTCTGTGTAGATTTCCTGCGTGATCTTTCCTCTCATTATCCTGATGTGCTGGTAGTCAGCGGTCTGGCTTATGGCATTGATATCCATGCCCATCGCGCTGCCCTGGCCAACAACCTTTCCACCGTGGCTGTCCTTGCTCACGGACTGGACCGTATCTATCCTTATGTTCACCGTAAAACTGCCATTGATATGCTGGACAACGGTGGACTCCTTACCGAATTTCTCACCGAAACCAATCCTGACCGGCATAACTTTGTCAGTCGTAACCGTATTGTGGCAGGTATGACTGACGCAACCATCGTTGTGGAGTCTGCCTCTAAAGGTGGTTCGCTGATTACGGCAGACCTTGCTGTAGACTATCATCGCGATTGTTTCGCCGTTCCGGGACGCATTTCTGACGCTTCTTCGAGAGGGTGCAATCTACTGATACAAGATAATAAGGCCGCTCTCATTCAGTCTGCCGAAGATTTTATAAAAGCCATGGGCTGGACTCATGAAGAGAAGCTTGCCAAACCGGAGGGCATCCAGCGCAATCTCTTCCTTGAACTGACAGGAGAGGAAGAATTTGTCATTCGTATTCTTACCCGTCAAGGGGATTTACATATTAATGCACTGGTTGTAGAAACAGATATCCCCATAAATCGTATGATCAGCTTGCTCTTTGAGCTGGAAATGAAAGGTGTTGTAAAGGCATTAGTAGGTGGAGTGTATCATTTGTTGGGATATTGATTCAAATTTCAGGGGCTTTTTAGCCATTGTTGGACGTGAATAGATACCACCCGTTTTTTGGGGAAATATCCTTCTTCAAAAGCAAAAAAATGCACATATATTTGCAGATGAAGTAGAATCCTAAATTGAAAGATTATGAAAACAGAAAAACATGTTGTTATCCTTTGGCTAATCATATCATTATTGCTGCCTACACTTGCCTGTGCGCAGTATAAATTTGATAATGTACTGTATGGGGCGGCTTATTATCATGAATACATGCCGACAGATCGATTGGATAAAGATATCCAAATGATGAAAGATTGTGGACTTTCAGTTGTTCGTGTCGGAGAATCATCGTGGGGCTTGTTTGAACCTCGTGAAGGCGAGTTTGAATTCGCATGGATGGATCGGATAATAGATAAGATGCATCAGGCAGGTATAAAAGTAATTTTGGGAACTCCCACTTATGCTATACCAGCCTGGATGGCAGAAAAACATCCGGATGTGTTAACTGCTTACGAACGAGGCAATAAGGCATATTATGGAACCCGCCAGAATATGGATATATCGAATCCTGCCTATTTGTTCTACAGTGAGCGTATCATTCGCAAAATGATGGAGCACTATGCCAATCATCCTGCCATTATCGGATATCAGGTGGATAATGAAGCTACTGCACGTGGAACTAATAATCATGACTTTTTTGTTGGATTCAGAAGCTATATTAAAGAGAAGTTTGATAATGATCTGGATTCTTTAAACAAAGCCTGGGGCCTGAATTATTGGAGTATGAACATTCATAGTTGGGAAGAGTTCTATACCAGAGATGGTGTTACTAATCCCTCGTACAAAAATGAGTGGGAACGTTATGGCCGTAAAAGGATTGCTGATTTTCTGAATTGGCAGGTAGATATTGTCAATGAATACAAACGGAAAGATCAATTTGTAACACATTGTTTTATGCCTGCTTTTCATGAAATAGATCAGGTGGAAAGTTTTCGTCAGATGGAGTATCCTGCGATTAATCCATATCATAGTGTGCAAGATGGCCAGAATGGCAGGTTAATATCATATTCGGGCGACCACATGAGGACTGTTGCTAAAGGCAACTATCTGATAACTGAAACGAATGCTCAAACCACCGGTTGGGATGCGAGGTATCAATATCCGCCTTATGATAATCAGCTCAGACAAAATGTATATTCACATCTGGCATCCGGGGCAAACATGGTAGAATATTGGCACTGGCACTCTATACATTATGGTCAAGAGACCTACTGGAAGGGAATTTTGGGACATGATCTTGAACCAAACCGCATTTATCATGAGTTTACTGCCGTGGCAAAAGAATTGAAGAATATAGGTAGTAAATTGGTTAATCTTAAAAAGAAGAATGACGTAGCTATTCTTTACAGTCATGATTCGTATTATGGATTAAGATTCATGCCTTATACTCATGGAGATAATTATCCGGTTGAAATGTTGCACTCTTCGCTTTATAATATGAATATAGAAACGGATATTGTTCATTGCGATAAAGTGAGCGATTTCTCGGAATATAAAATGTTGATTATACCTCCTCTCTATATTGCTACCGATGAACTGTTGGAAAAGATAGATGCTTTCGTGAAAAATGGTGGTAAGGTTATCATGATGTATAAGAGCGGTTACTGTAATGAACATTCTGCGGTTAGAGCTATGTTGGCTCCCGGTCCTTTACGTAAAGCATGTGGATTTTATTATCAGGAGAGTTCTACAATTGGATGGATGGAGCTGAAAGATAATCCGTTCGGACTAGATAATAAGAAGGCTATTGGTGAAATTATAGAATTCATTATACCCGAAACAGCCCAACCTTTGGCTTATGCTGATCATCCTTTCTTCGGGAAGTGGCCTGTAATAACTGAGAATAGTTATGGTAAAGGATCACTGGTATATATTGCTTCATATCCTTCGCAAGAGTTGTTTGAGAAGATAGTTCGTACAGAGGCAGAAAAGGCTGGCATTGTTTCCGATGATGAATATAAATTCCCTATAATAGTGAAGAAAGGAACGAATGATAAAGGTCGTACTATTCGCTATATATTTAATTATTCACCGACTTCTCAAGAGGTGGAATACAATTATGCATCCAAGGGAAAGGAACTGCTGAAGAACAGGACATTGAGCAAAGGCGATTCGATGACGATTGCTCCATGGGATTTGTTGATTGTTGAAGAGTGATATCTTTTCAAGATAAAATGAGTTCTTGCTTTATGAAAATAGATCAGGAATTCATTTTATCTAAGGACATATCTCATTTGGAACTATCTTTTTCCTACCTTTGCTTTCGCAACTATATTATTATGCTATGAAATACCTGTCCTTTTTTATACTTCTGTTTATTGGAGAACTGTCCGTAAACGCACAGCACATGTTCTCCAGACAATTTCCATTCTTCAACCAACTCTCTTCCAATGAGATTTTCAGTATTCATCAGGATAGGGAAGGATACTTCTGGATAGGTACCACGAATGGTCTGGCACGCTATGACGGCTATCAGTTAAATACATTCCGTACAGACTATAAAAATCAGAATCTGCTGACTGACAATGGAATTACTGCTATTAATGACAATGATCTGTATGTATGGATCGGTACGTGGAAAGGGCTGAACCTGTATAATAAGCAGACCTGTCAGATTACTCCTTTCTCAGATGTACGGCTCCTGGATAAGGTGGTGGATGCTATAACAGTCGACAAGGATGGGAATGTTTGGGTAAGCGCCGGTGGAATGATATACCGATGCGATTCTACCGCGCATATTATAAAGGAGTATGAAGTTGGAAATATTCAGGAAGGATATGCTATTAGCAATATCTATGTAGACCAGCAAAAGCAACTTTGGGCAGTGGGATCACGGGGTATATTCAGATATGAGCCCGAAACTGATTCTTTTTTCCGTTATCCGCCATTGGGTAACGGACATACCGCATATATTATGCATCAGGATAATTCCGGTAATTACTGGATCGGCACATGGGGGAAGGTTTGTGGCAATTCTTTCCCTATGCACAGAAAGGAGGACACTATAAGAAACATAATATAGCTGCTTCGAACAATAAAGAAACCGGCATTGAATCCATTCTTTTCAGTATAGAGCAGGATGATACGTTTGGCTATCTCTGGATGCTTTCGTATGCCGGGCTCCATGCGTTTAAATACACAGATGCGGGAACACTGGAAAAGGTGGATATCAACCATCTGGTTGATACGCACATGATGTACACCCGGATATGCAAAGACAGGGAGGGTAATCTGTGGTTGCCTTCGTATGATATGGCGTACACTATCTTTTTCGATAATTCGAACATAGACAATTACCTTCTTCCTCAACTGAAGGAAGAGATGGGATGGGATGCCAATGTTATGAATCTTTGTCAAGGAAGTGATAGTACTATGTGGTTCAGGCAGGACAGATACGAATTGTGTATGTACGATTATTCACGGGATACATTTGCTGGTACAGGTGTGGGTGAGATTAATGCCATTATCAGATCTCTTCATAAACCCGGTGTCTGGGTTAATTCAAGTCGGACTCCTCATGTCATGAGATTGACACAACGGAACATGAAGGTGCAGATAGAAGAAGACATCAATATAGGAGGAGTTACAGGGCTGCTTGAGGATAAAGTTGGTAATCTGTGGATATCCAGATGGACGGATATAAATGTGAAACGTCCTGATAAAGATGACTTGGTAGTTTCGGGTAGTGACGTTCCAGTAATGACTTCCCTGTTCAATGATGTAAAGGGAGAAGTTTTAGGGTTGTCTCATGAGAGCAAAATCTATCGGCTGAGTTGTGCCGACGGGCGGATTACCTGTGAATTAAAAGGCAGTGTTTCTTCTCTTCTGAAAAAGGAAGAAGTGAACAGTGTCTGCATTGACCGGGAAGGACGGTTGTGGCTGAACACTACTTTGGGAAGAATACTACGGTCTGACGAAACGATGCATAAGTTTGAAAATGTATCACTGGATAATGAGATAGATGACTGTACTGTATTAGGATTACTTTCCGATAAGAACAGTGTGTGGATTATCACCAATAAGAAAGTACTTCAATATAATATTGATTCGCAGACTTTTCAGCACTATTCTACTGCTGATGATAATATTATGGTAGATGTTTTCAGGTATAAGGCTATCAGCCTGGACGGTTGGGGCGGACTCTATGTGGGCGGACATCGCGGATTCATACATATTCGTCCCGGTAATGCATCGGCGGTGAACAGGGCTCCCACGAGCTTGCATATCACAGATGTCAAAGTTGAAGACAAAAGTATCTTCTTCGGCAATGCGGAAGCCTCGGGAGAGAATACGATACATAAGATTTTCCTTGGTCCGGATGATCGGAATATTGAGATTTTCTTTTCTTCGCTTTTGTATTCGTTGAATGCGGGATGTCGCATAGCGTATCAGTTGGAGGGGGTGGATCATTATTGGATCTATTCGGATAATAACAGAAATTCCGCCTTCTATAACCACCTGCCGAAGGGAACGTATAAACTCCGTTTGAAGTTGGAATATGAGCGGGGTAAGTGGACTGAAGGCGAAGTATTGCTGACCATTGTGAAAGAGCCTGCCTTCTATGAAACCTGGTTTGCATATCTTGTTTATGTCATTTTCATCGGATTGTGCTTCTATGTGGTAATCCGGCTTTATATGCGTCGCATTAAACTGAAGAGTGAAGTGAGATTGCAGGAAGAACTGACGCGTACCAAGCTGACTTACTTCACCAATGTTTCCCATGAGTTGCTGACGCCGCTTACCGTCATATCCTGCATATCGGATTATCTGGATCAGAAGGTTCCTGCCGTGCGGCAACAGTCCGTCATGCTCAAGGCTAACGCGGAGAAGTTGAAGCGACTGATACAGCAGGTGCTTGATTTCCGCAAGATGGATGTGGGGAAACTGAAACTGAACGTTTCGAAAGGAGATATCCGTGAGTTTGTCCTGAACATCTGCCAGGTAAACTTCCAACCGCTTGCATTGAAGAAGAACATCACGCTGGATACTCGTTTTGAAGCGGAGGAAGCACATGGTTATGTGGATTTTGATAAGCTGGATAAGATATTGCATAATTTGCTGTCCAATGCCATGAAGTATACTCCTGAGAACAGGCGTATTACTGTTGATGTACGAGTAGTGAATGAAGCGGAACATCGGATATTGGTGTTGAAAGTAGAAGATGAGGGCGTTGGTATCTCTGAGAAAGAACTGGAACAGATATTCATCCGTTTCTATAACAGTAAGAAGAACCGGGGAATCGAGTCGAACGGAATCGGTCTCTCGCTAACGAAAGATTTGATAACCTTGCATCATGGCCTTATCACCGTGGAAAGCGTTTTAGGACAAGGCTCCTGTTTCACTGTAAAGCTGCCTGTTGACAAAGAAAGCTACTCTCCGGATGAATTGCTTGACGAGACGATGGTGTTGCAAACCAGTACGGATGATGTGCCCATGGAAGATTATGCCTCGTCTGATGAGGTGGATAAACCGGCTATCTTGTTGATTGACGACAATACGGAATTGCTGTTCGTTATGAAAGAGATGTTCAGGGAACGATATACTGTACTGACAGCCGCAGACGGGCAACAGGCCTGGGATAAGTTGAAGAATAATGAGGTGGATGTCGTCATTTGTGATGTCATGTTGCCCGATGCCAATGGTTGGGAACTTTGTGCGCGTATGAAAGGTGATTTGCGTTTCAATCATATACCTGTTATCATACTTACGGCTAAGAATGGTATTGAGGACCGTGTTACCAGCTATGAAGCGGGCGCCGACGGATATATAGCCAAGCCTTTTGAGTTGAAGATACTTTTTGCCCGGGTGGATAACCTTATCCGATCTTCGAAGATGCGTCAGGCGGCTTTCCGTAAGGAGGAGAACCTGGATCTGGAAAGTCTGGCCTATCCCTCGGCGGATAAGCAGTTCCTGCAATCCATTATAGATAGCATCGAACAGCATTTGGAAGAGTCTGAATTCGACTTGGAACAATTGGCTGCGGAGAAGAATATGTCTAAGTCTACCCTTTACCGTAAGATAAAATCGATGACGGGAATGACTCCTTTGGACTTTATACGGAATATTAAGATGAAGCGTGCCTGCATGATGTTGTTCAACCGCTCGCATACTATATCCGAGGTTGCGTATGCTGTAGGATTCAATAGCCCCAAATACTTCACCCGGTGCTTCAAGGATGAATTCGGTGTGACGCCGAGTGAATATCTTCAGAAAAACACCCCTTAATTTTTAGTATATAGATGCTACATACAGGGGTAAAATCCTGTTATCAAGGGGTAAATTCGGGTCATGACAGAATCTCTCCCCTTCTATAAATGATTTCTGTACCTCCTTTTTCATAAGATATGAGTTGATTTGTTGTCAGATACCCAAACTTAAATCAAAGCATAGTTATGAAGAACCTCAGTATCCGTCATGGAAAATCATCCGGAAACAAATCAGTACTATTACTTACTGTATTAGCATTAGGCACCGGATTTTCTTCTTTGTCTGCCCAGACAAATGCCGCAAGTGACCAGATAACGGCACAACCTGCTGCTGACCGCATTGTACCTTTCCGCCTTAGTGAACAAGGAGTAGTCCGCCCTGTGGAATGGGGATTGGATACGGCTTGGGAAGATGAGGGAAATATCCGCCGTGGTCAGGGATTTATGGAAACGGTAGATATAGTGCGCGTTTCTTTTCGCCCCACCGATCCCATTGTGGATGGAGATTTGGGAGCTGATCAGAAAGAACATATACAAACACGACTTGGTTTACTGGGCTTTGTCTCTCCTAAACCCAAGTTAGCTATAAATAGCGATCACCCCAAGATTGACGATTCTTATAAAGGTAACGCCCAGGCTTGGGCTCAGATGATGGATTTGCATACTCGTTATTTTCAGGATGCAGGATACGAGGTGATTTCAGTGGCTCCATTCAATGAACCGGATTATACCTATACAGGACAAGGTACCCGGGAGGATTTCCACAAAATTGCTGTGGAGTTGAGAGCGAATCCCCGTTTCAAGAATATTCGGATTTGTGGGGGAAATACTCTGAATTGTGATGAAGCACTGCCTTGGTATAACTATCTCAAAGAACAACTTGATGAGGGAAATACCCATCAGCTTGCCGGTGAATTCAATGGTTACGCTGCTTTCTACGAGACGGTTCGCAAGGATGGAAAAATGGCCATGAATGATGAGATGCACAACGTGATGGAGGCGATGGTGGGTCTGGAGTATGGGTTGCAGACCGGTATCTGGTGGGGAAGTGCGGAGTATGCCCGTGGTGAATTCTGCAAGATTAGCCGGGGTGGAGAACGACTGGCATATACTGAACATCGTCCTAATTGGACGGCAGCTTCTGTCTATCGGTCTAAAGATGGCAGTAAGGTTCAGGCTTTTGGAGGCGTTTCGGAACGTCAGGCTAAAACGACAACTTATCGTTTTGTATCCAAAGAGAAGGATGTGTTCTATGATGGTTATGGTCCGCAGCGTGAGTTCTACTTGGAGATGCCCGGAGGAAATTCTTATCAGGACGATGAACAGCGGAATGCCGAACGGGTGGTCAATATTACTTGGGGAGAAGATATTCAGCCGGTGATAGACGGACAGTATGTGCTGATAAACCGGAGTACTCAGCGGGCAGTTGAAATAACCCAGGGCAACACGGCGGAGGGCACCAACGTGAAGACCGGAAAGTTTGACGCTTCCAAGGCTTATCAGCGTTGGTATGTCCGTCCGGTTTCCAGCCGTATCGGTGGAGATTTCAGCTATTTCTGTATTACGTCTCCCATAAATGGGATGTCATTCGACATCTGGAATTGGTCGTTGGAGGACGGCGGGAATATCGCCATCTATGGTGCCAGTAATGGCAGCAATCAGCAATGGGCATTGGAATATGCCGGGGATGGATGGTTTTATATCCGCAGTCGCCATAGTGCCTTGTATTTGGAAGAGGGAGAGGAAGCTTTCAATGTGCAGCAAGGTACGAAAAAGGGAAGTAATGATGAACGGCTGCAATGGCGTCTGATACCTGCTCCGGCTTCTAAAATTGAAATCAAATCTTTAGCTACTCCAACCGGACTGACGACGGAAGGGCAATCTGCATCCGTTTTGTTGAGGTGGAACAAGCAATCCGATGCTACAGGATACACTGTGCTACGTTCCGAAACATCCGGTGGAGCTTACGAGATTATTGCGCGTAATGTAAAAGAAACCAGTTTTGTCGATCATAAGACCTTAGCGGGTAAGAGTTATTATTATACGGTGAAAGCCAATGATAATTGTCTGAACAGTTCGCCGAAGTCACAGGAAGTAACTGCCACTATTACTGATGTGCATGCCCTAGTAGCACATTATACTTTTGATGGAGATTTACTGGACGAGACGGAAAATTTGAATCATGGTGCATCCTTGAAAAAAGCAATGTTTACCGATGGAAAAATAAACAAAGCTGTACAACTTAACGGCTCAACGGAATTTCTGCAATTACCTACGGATATTGCCAATCATCAGAATCTGACTGTTTCTACTTGGGTGAAGTGGGATGGTGGTGCAGACTGGCAACGTGTCTTCGACTTTGGTAGTGGTGAAGATCAATATATGTTCCTTACTTATAGTTCCAATATACAGTCACTCCGCTTTGCAATGAAAAACGGAGCGGAAGAACAGGCCCTGGAAACCGCCTTACCCTCTCCCATACGCATTGACAATTGGGTACATCTGGCATTGACTATCGGAGATGCGGAGGTACGGATTTATGTGAATGGAGAACTGGCTGTTTCATCCGGGGATATTACTATCCGTCCGATGGATATCCGTCCCTGTCTGAACTATATCGGTCGTAGTCAGTTTGTAGCTGATCCGATGTTTAAAGGAAGTATCGATGATTTCAGAGTTTATAATTATGAGTTATCAGCAGAGGATATAAAGAAAGTAGCCCAGGGGGGATCGGTAGGTATCATTACTCCGCAGATTTCCGATGATGAATTGTTTATCGGCCCTTTACCTGCCGATCAGAAACTACAGGTTACTTATACACCTGCCCAGTCATCGGGTAGAGTATCTCTCAGTATTTATAATATGCAGGGAGTTCCGGTACTTTCTCATGAGACGGCTGGTTCCGGTGTTACTACGCTGGATGTATCCGGACTCCCTACCGGTCTATATCTGTTGAGGCTTGTTGATAACAACCGGTCAGTTACACGTAAGTTTGCAGTGAGGCATTAATAAGTAGGGTATAAAATCCTTTCATCAGGGTATAAAAACGTTTCATGAAAGGATTTTGCCCCTTCGATAACCTGTTTTTGTGCCTATCTTCTAATTAAATATCACTTGCTTTGCCCTTGGATAATTAAACTTAGATCATATTAGTATTATGAGAACAGTAAGCAAATTACTTCTTTCTTGTGTGATGTTATTCACATTATTGCCGGACGCTGTGCTTCATGCATCCGACCGGAAGACTCTTTTTGACAGTAACTGGAAATTTCATTTAGGCATCGTAGCCAATGCCGAACAACCGGAATATAATGATAGTCATTGGAGAGTTCTTGATCTTCCCCATGACTGGAGCGTTGAACCATTGTCTTTTCAAAAACAAGGCATTACTACCGGTCCTTTCTCTCGCATGAGCGAAGGTGACATCGATACGGGACAGACCGTTGGTGGTGAAGGTTGGTACAGAAAAGAACTCACTCTTGCAGGAAGCGATGCCGATAAACGTATTGTTCTCTATTTTGAAGGAGTATACAATCAGTCCGAGCTATGGATCAATGGTAAGAAAGCTAATTATAATGTTTATGGATATACCTCTTATCGTGTAGACATCACTCCTTATCTGAATGCACCCGGTACTCCGAACGTGATTGCCATGAAAGTGGTGAACGCCGGACGTAACAGTCGCTGGTATGCCGGTTCGGGTATCTTCCGCCATGTATGGCTGATCAAGACAAATAAACTCTATCTGGATAAATGGGATACTTTTGTCAACGCTTCCGAACTTCAGAAGAAGGAAGCTGTGATTCAGTTCTCTACTATTGTACATAACGAGGGCCTGCAAAATCAATCAGGTAAAATAGGTATTAAAATATATTCACCTGCCGGAAACGAAGTGTTTTCTACTTCACAGGACGTGATACTCTCTGAAGGAACGCCGGTGGCAACATCTTTCTCTCTTAAAAAGCCCGAGTTATGGTCAGTAGATACCCCTGTGCTTTATACAGCGGAAGTATCCCTTTCCTCAGACGGAAAGGAGTATGATAAGATATCTGTTCCTTTTGGTATCCGCACCCTTTCTTTTTCTGCTGAGAAAGGCTTTCTGCTGAATGGTAAGTCGATGAAGCTGAAAGGGGGTTGCGTACATCACGATAACGGACTTTTGGGAGCCGCCGCCATCGACCGTGCCGAAGAACGGAAAGTGGAACTGATGAAAGCTAACGGCTACAATGCCGTCAGATGTGCCCACAATCAAGTGTCCGAGCATTTCCTTGATGCTTGCGACAGATTGGGTATGCTGGTGATTCATGAAACCTTCGACCAATGGCAGAAAGCTAAACGCGAGCAGGACTATCATCAGTTCTTTGATGAATGGAGCGACTGGGATTTGGCTGCGTCTGTCCGCCGTGACCGGAATCATCCCTCTATCATTATGTGGAGTATCGGTAACGAGGTGGAGCAACGTGCTGATGAACCTGAGGGAGACTTGATTTCCAAAAGACTGGTGAATACCGTCCGCAAGTACGATACATCCCGTTTCACAACCATCGGTTCCAATGACTTCTGGGACAGACGCCAGTTTAGTTGGGACAAAGATTCCTACCGGATCTTCAAGAATCTGGATGTGGCAGGCTACAATTATATCTGGTGGAAATATGAGAGCGATCATGCTGCCTATCCCGATCGCGTGATCTATGGTAGTGAGTCTTATCCGAAAGAAGCTGCCCAGAACTGGAACTTGGTAGAAAAGCATCCTTATGTAATAGGTGATTTCGTGTGGACCGCTATTGACTATCTGGGTGAGGCTGGATTAGCTCATGCCTTATATCTGAAAGAGGGCGAGCATGATACGCAGTTTATGGGTTGGCCTTGGTATAATGGTTGGTGCGGTGATATTGACCTTTGTGGCGACAAGAAGCCTCAATCTTATTATCGTGATGTGTTGTGGCGCGAGCGTCCCATTACTATGGCAGTCCATGCTCCTGTTCCCGAAGGCAAGAAAGAAGTGGTGAACGGTTGGGGCTGGCCCAATGAGTTGGTGAGTTGGAATTGGACGAGTTGCGAAGGAAAAGTGATGAAAGTAAACGTATACAGCCGTTCTCCGAAAGTGAAACTCTATCTGAACGACAAGCTTATCGGAGAAAAAGAAACGGGTAAAGAGAACTACACAGCTACCTTCGATGTGCCCTATGAACCGGGAACTTTGAAAGCGGTGAACTCAAAAGGTAAGGAGGAATTCGTATTAAAGACTGCCGGAGAACCTGCGGCTATCCGTTTGATTGCTGACCGCAGTAAAATAAAGGCTTGCAAGAACGATCTTTCCTACGTCAAGATTGAGCTGGTGGACAAAAATGGAAACGTAGTTCCCGAAACCTCTCTGCCTGTCAAAATCGAATGTACGGGTAAAGGAACTGTCATAGCAGGTGGAAATGCAGCCTATGCCGATATGGAAAGTTTCCGTTCACTTACTCCCAATACATTCCGGGGAAAGGCTATTGCCATTGTTCAGCCTGATGGAGAAAAAGGCGACATACAGGTGAAAGTCTCTGCAAAAGGGTTGGAAGATGCTTCCATAGTAATAACAACCTACTAAAAAGCGATAGTAAGATAAGTTTTGCGAAGAAACTGGCATAAACCTGCATAAGTACTTAGGTATACATTTTCTTGTATGTTATCTTTGCAGGGTTTATGCGATTTTTTCTGACGCAGATATTATTATATACAGGTGCTATAAAACAAGATAAATATCAGAAAAGATAATAAAAGAAGCTAACTTAATTTTTTAACTTTAATCTAGTAAGATGATGAAATCAGTATTAGTAAGAAACAATCGGAGAGTCCTTGCCGGCCTGCTCGTTTGCACTGGTTTTATTTGCAATTATCCCTCTTCTGCCTTTGCGGAATCGGATAATTCTTCAGTGCAAATAACGACTCAAAGTACAACACCGCAGAAACGTACTTTGGTAGGAACTGTAGTTGACTCCTCTACCGGAGAGACTTTGATTGGTGTAAATGTGAAAGTGCAAGGTGAAGATGGAGGTACCATTACCGACATTGATGGTAAGTTCCAGATTTCTGTAACCAGCAAAACAGAGCTGATATTCTCTTATATCGGCTACAAAACACAGACACTGATGGTAGGTGACTTGGGTGTAATGACCGTGAAGCTTGCATCGGACAATGAAATGTTGGATGAAGTAGTGATTGTAGGTCAGGGTACACAGAAGAAAGTATCTGTGACAGGTGCCATTGCTACAGTGAAGGGAGCTACATTAAAAGCACCTTCCTCTTCATTGACCAGTTCACTTGCCGGAAAACTTGCCGGTGTGGTATCCATGGTGAACAGTGGTGAACCGGGTTCTACTTCCGAATTTTATATCCGCGGTATCAATACGTTCGGTGGTGTGGCTACTCCGTTGATTTTGTTGGATGGCATCGAAATTTCATCTGCCGACCTGAATCGTATCCCGGCAGAATCCATCGAAAGCTTTTCTTTATTGAAAGACGCTTCGGCAACTGCTATCTACGGTAACCGCGGTGCAAACGGTGTAATGCTGGTAACCACCAAGAAAGGGCAGGAGAATACGAAAGCTACTATCAATGTTTCATTGGAAGCTTCTTACTTCCGTCCGATAAATGTACCGAAATTTGCTGATGGTGCTACCTATATGCGGGCTTACAATGAAGCGGAACAGGCCAGAAGTTTGACCCCGATCACTTCTCCTAAGTATAGTGAAGACCAGATCCTGAATACAGAATTGGGTACTAATCCTTATGTATATCCCGATGTGGACTGGTTTGACCAGATATTCCGTTCGGGCAATTATAACCAACGTGCCAATGTGAATGTATCGGGTGGTGGTTCGCGTGTAACTTACTATATGAGCCTTCAGGCTAACCATGATACAGGTCTCCTCGATGCACCGGACTACTTCTATAATCCCAATATTAACCAGTGGCAATATAATTTTCAGAATAACATCTCCTATAAACTGACCAATACCACTACCATTGATTTGCGCATGATGGCACAGATCGGTAATATGCAAGGTCCTAACTATAATATAGGCAATGACTTGTACAAGAGGGTTATGCGTACCAATCCGGTGGAATTCCCCGCTTATTTTCCACAGCAGGATGGGGACGACGGTTTCATTCGCTTTGGCGGTGCAGAGATTAAACCGGGCGTTTTGGGAACCAATCCGTATGAATATATGATGAGTTCTTTCAAGGAAGTAAACTTCAATACCCTGAATACATCATTGGCTTTGAATCAGGACTTGAGTGTTATTACCAAAGGATTGAGCCTGAAAGCACTGGTGAATTTTAAAAACTGGTCGGAAACTTCATATACCCGTAGTATAAAGTCTAATATATATAAGGTGAAAGATGGTTCCTATAATCCTGAAACCGGCGAATATGATTATCAGTTGTTGCAGACCGGAGATCAGTTCCTGAGCCAATCCGGCATTAGTCGTAATTCGGACCAGACTTTCTACTTCGATGCCCGTCTGGACTGGAAACGTAGTTTCGGTGATCACAACCTGACAGCAATGGCAATGTATATGATGCGTGAATATCGTAGCGATGTATTGCCGAACCGTAATCAAGGTTACTCCGGACGTGTGACTTACGATTACGCCAGTAAATATCTGGTTGAATTCAACTTCGGTTATAATGGTTCCGAACGCTTGGCTGCCGGTCAGCGTTTTGAGTTCTTCCCGGCTGTGTCAGCAGGTTGGGTAGCAAGTTCTGAAAAGTTCTGGGAGCCGATAAGCAAGTATATCAATCACTTTAAGATCAGAGGCTCTTACGGTTTGGTAGGTAGTGATGCCTTTGCCAGTGGAGCTCCACATTTCCTCTATCAGAATAATATCGGTATTGGTTCAGCACATAAGTTTTGGACCGGACTTCCTACGAGTGAGATCAGTAAACAAGGTCCCGGATTCTATGTATTAGCGGTGCAGGACGCAGGTTGGGAACATGTGAAGAAGTTCGATATCGGTTTCGACATGATGTTGTTTAACCAACTGAATATTACATTTGATTATTTCCATGACAAACGCGAGCGCATCCTGATGTCACGTGCTTCCTGGCCTTCGATGTTGGGATATTGGGGATCAAAACCCTGGAGTAATATTGGTGAAGTAGAAAACCAAGGTTTCGAGTTAAGCTTGAATTGGACGAAACAGTTTGGAAAAGACCTGACGTTAGACCTTCGCGGTAACTTTACCTACAACCAGAATGAATATAAATATGTGGATGAACCCAGTTATCCGTATGTTTGGCAAACCAATACCGGCAAACCATTGAATACTGTTAAAGGTTATATTGCCGAGGGATTGTTCGCAAGCGAAGAAGAAATAGCCAACTCACCGGACCAATCACAACTGGGTGCCAACATCATGCCGGGTGATATCAAGTATCGTGATATAAACGGTGACGGACAGATTACTACTGAAGACCAGGTGATGATTTCATCTTATGACTGGCATCCCCGTATTCAGTATGGCTTCGGTTTGAATATTGTCTATAAGAACTTTGACTTAGGTGTATTCTTCAACGGTTCGGCTAAACGTAAGATAATGATCAACAGTGGAATCGCTCCTTTCCTTTCTGGCGGTGGAGATGGTGAAGAGGCTGAAACATTGGCCCGAAACCTGATGCAGTGGATTGCAGACGACCATTGGTCAGTAGACAATCCGAATCCGAATGCGGCATATCCCCGTTTGGGTTTGACCAAAGCCGATGTAACCAATAACGTTCAGCCCAGTACATTCTGGCTGCGCAATGGAAACTTCCTTCGCTTCAAGACGTTGGAAATCGGCTATCGCTTGCCTTATTGCCGTATCTATCTCAGTGGCGATAATCTGGCGGTATTCAGCCCCTTCAAATTGTGGGATCCTGAACTGGCATGGAATGCTTATCCGTTGTCACGCACGTTCAATCTGGGCGTTCAATTTACATTCTAAGAAACAATCTAATACATTATTGAAGTATGAAACTAACATATAAAATATCCCGAATGGCGCAGGTATTGATAGCTTCCTGTTGCCTGGTATCATGCAATTATCTGGATGTCATTCCGCCTGCACAGGCTGATTTTAAAGACACCATGAAAGATGAAGAAGCTACATTGTCTTTCTTGTATACTTGCTATGGCGGTACTCCGCGTTCTACTCCTTATCATTATCATGCTTTTGAGCAGTCAGCTGATGAGATTATTCAGCCTTATGCTTACTCCAACTGGCAGCAACAAGTGGCGTGGGGAACTATTTCTCCGGCATATTCCAACAGTTGGGGAGGTGATGATATGAATATCTGGATTCCCAGTTATAACTGGTTGGGGTATGTACACCATTTCCTGAGCCTGATTGATGACTTGCAACCGGTGGGAGTTACGGCAGAAGATAAGGAAGAGTACAAAGGTGAATGTTATTTCCTGGAGGCTTATTATCATTTCCGTGTGCTTCAGGCTTTCGGTCCCTGTCCTATTATTCCTGAGAAAGTGGACCCGAATGTTACCAGTTCAGACCTTCCCGGACGCTCACACTTCGACTACTGTGTGAATTTTATCGTGGGCAAGCTGGATGATGCAGCCCGTGCGCTTCCTGCAACACGTCCTAACAATGAATTGGGCCGTGCTACTTCTACTATGGCTAAGGCTTTGAAAGCCCGTATATTATTGTATGCCGCTTCTCCGTTGTGGAACGGTTCGTTCCCCAATCCGGAATGGAAGAATAAGAATTATGAGACAGACGGTTATGGTAACGAACTGGTAAGTTCCAGCTACGACCGCGAGAAATGGACACGTGCCCTTACTGCTTGTCAGGAAGCCTTGACTGCTGCCAAGGAAGCCGGTTATCAACTCTTTGACATTGAAACGGCAAACAAGAAAGCTGACCGTGACGGAATAGCTCTTCCTTTCATCCCGGGACGTGAAGAAGACACTGAGGAAAACCGTGAGTTTAAAGAACGTGTACGTATGTTCCAATATATGGTTACTGCCAACGAAGGCGATAATAACAAGGAGCTGATTTGGGCACAACGTATTGAACTGGATGCCCAGAATGGTGGAGAAGGTACGGACTGTCGTTTGCCAAACAAAGTGGTGAAGAGAAGTAATGGAGTTTATGTAGGAGGTTGGGCAGCTATGGCACCGACGTTGTATTCTGTACAGCATTTCTATACTGAGAACGGTAAGTTGCCGGCACAGGACCCCAATTTCTATCCTGAGGAAGAATGGTATACCCGTTTCTATGAAGGCGCTCAAAGCCCTGCTCTGGCAACCAATAATCTGGACGGTGAAGATGTGAAGAATGACATTATCAAGATGCACGCTAAGCGTGAAGCCCGTTTCTATGCATGGATTGTATTTGACGGCACTCAATACAGCTCGAAGATTAATAATGGCAATCCGTTGTGGATTAACCTGAAAAATACCAATACAAACGGATATAACACAAGTAATACCCGTAACTGTGCTGGAAGCGGTTATCTGTCGAAGAAGTTCATCGATCCCAACATCTATTTTGGCGCCGATGGTACCCGTCAGCACACAGCTCCCCGTCGTCCGTTGATTCGTATGGCCGAACTTTACCTGAATCTGGCAGAGTGCTATGCAGCGTTGGATAATGAAGGTGAAGCCCTTGCTAATCTGAATGAGATTCGTCGTCGTGCCGGTATTTCCGAACTGACTGGAAGTGATGTAACAGGCAACATGACTCTGACTGACTGGGTGCGTAATGAACGGTTCGTTGAACTCTTTGAAGAGGGACACCGCTACTATGACCTGCGTCGTTGGGCAATTGCTCCTCAGATGTTGAAAGCCGGTATGCGCTACGGTCTGGATGGTCTTCGTGTGAATCCGAGTTTTGAGGAATTCAACAAACCTACCTTGGTTAACCAACCGTTCAAGTGGGATGACAAACTGTATCTGATGCCCGTTTGGTCAAGAAGTGACATGGATGAGCTTTACAGTAACCCTCAGTTAGTACAGGCCCCCGGATATTAATCAATCTCTAATAACAAAGCTTTATGAAAATAAGAACAATATTGTTGATGGGCGGCCTGGTGCTACTGGGTGCCTGCAGCGAATCAAAATATGATTTGGACCAACTGGTACCGGAAGAGTACCATAAAATACTGTATGTGAATAATAGCGGTAAGCAGGATCTTACGTTGTATGATACGGATGAAGATAATAAGTATACTCTTTCCGTAGTTAAGTCCGGGAGTGATCCCAGTCTGACTGCCAGTGTCAAAGTCAGTGTGCTGACACAAGCGGAACTTGACGAGGAATATAGCGAACCGGAAGGAACGAACTATAAGCTGATAGGTGAGAACTGTTATTCGCTGGATGCAACCACGTTGGACTTTTCATCTGCCGACCGGTATAAACTGGTAAATATCTTCCTGAAACCTCAGAGTGTAAAAGCATTCATGGAAACTGATCCGGAAGCCGTATGGGTATTACCTTTACAGGTTACCAGTGAAACAGACTCCATCAATGCCGAAAAGAATGAATTGTTCCTGAAACTGACAGGAGTGATTACGCCTGCCATTGGCTTTGCCAATTCGGATGTAGAAGTGAAACTGTTGGATTATGGTTCTGTCTCTACATTTACGGAGAAAGTAAAATTCGGTCTTGATACAGATAATAAATGGGATTTGGAGTGTAAATTTGTAGTTGATAAGGAATATATTGCCGAGTACAATGCAGACAATGGAACTAACTTCAAGGTTCTGCCTGAAGGAACTTATACTGTTCCGGAGATGGTAACCCTTCCCAATGGCACTACGAATATGGAACTGGAAGTCACGATAAATGGTGACCAACTGGTACCGGGTGATTATATGCTGCCCGTTAAGATTGCAGAAGTTTCTCAATTTGAGATTTCTGCGGCGAAGGTGGTATCTCCGTTGGCTTTCCGTGTGATGGGACATAAACTGGATCGCGCAGGCTGGACGGCAGAAGCCAATACCGAAGAACTGACAGGTGAAGGTGCAAGCGGCAAAGCCGGATGTGCATTGGATGATAATCTTGCGACTTACTGGCACTCAACATGGCAGACAGGAAACTGGGTTAGCTTCCCGTTTGAAATAATCGTAGATACAAAAACAGAACATACTTTCACCCAGTTTGCTTTGATGCAAAGGCAGAATGAAAGCTATACGGACACCAAGTCTGGTAAGTTCTATGTAAGCTCTGACAAGGAGAACTGGACAGAAGTAGGACGATTCTCTATGGAGAAAATACTTGATAGACAGGTGTTCGGCGTTACTCCGACGAAGGGACGTTACTTCAAGGTATCCATCGAAGAGAGTTATAGAGGTACCAATGCTTCTTTGTCCGAAATATATGCTTATGCTTTGGAATAAGCAGATTGCAATAACTGATTTGTAACAATAGTGAAAGAGAGATAGGGACTCTTTTCCCTCGAAAGAGAGAAAGACGAACTATCTCTTTTTTATTCAGTAAAATAGAAAAGGATGAGATACAAAGTGTTATTACTGGTCTTTACAGTAGTATGTGCTTCGTGTGCACAGCGTGCGGACATAAATTACAGGATTGTTACCGGACAACCCTTGCAGGTGATGGAACATTTCGGTGCTTCGGATGCCTGGAGTATGCATGTTTTGGGAAAATGGCCCGAAGAGAAACAAAAACAGATAGCCGACTGGTTATTCAGTACTGAAAACGACGCGAACGGGAAGCCCAAAGGTATCGGTCTTTCCCTGTGGCGGTTCAATCTGGGTGCAGGGAGTACGGAGCAGGGCGACGCCAGCCAGATTGGTTCTCCTTGGATGCGTACCGAATGTTTCTTGCAGCCGGACGGGAGTTATAACTGGGATAAACAGGAAGGTCAACGTAACTTCCTTCGGTTGGCGAAGGAACGCGGAGTCAATAAATTCCTCGCTTTCCTGAATTCCCCTCCCGTTTATTTCACTCAAAACGGACTTGCCACTAATACCGGACGCGATGGTACACTGAATCTGAAGGATGAACACTATGAAGACTTTGCCCGCTTCCTGGCAAACGTGATAAAGGGAGTTGAAAAGAAAGATGGCATCAAGTTCGATTATCTTTCTCCCTTCAATGAACCGGATGGACACTGGAACTGGATCGGTCCCAAGCAGGAAGGTACTCCGGCTACAAAGAAAGAGATAGCCCGGGCCGTACGTCTTATCAGTAAAGAGTTCGTAAAGGAAGGTATCCATACGGGAATCACCATTTGTGAAGCATCAGATTACCGCTGTATGTTCGCTACCCATATGACCGACCATGAACGCGGATATGAGATACAATCTTTCTTCTGCCCCGATAGTGTGGATACTTATCTGGGCGATACCCCGAATGTGCTCCCTCTTATTTCAGGACATAGCTACTGGACTACTACCCCGCTGAACATGTTGCGTGATTATCGCCTCCGGTTGCGGAATATGTTGGATACATACGGTGTGGACTTCTGGCAGTCCGAAACCTGCATTATGGGTAATGACGAGGAAATCGGCGGTGGACATGGATTTGACCGAACCATGAAGACCGCACTTTATGTAGCGCGTATCATTCACCACGACATTGTTTATGCAGGTGCTCGCAGCTGGCAATGGTGGCGTGCCATTGGCGGTGATTACAAAGACGGATTGATCCGTGAGTATACAGACCCCGATTTACAAGACGGCAGGGTGGAAGACTCCAAGCTGATGTGGATATTGGGGAACTACAGCCGCTTCATACGTCCGGGTGCTGTACGTATGTCTGTTGAAACTACTGATAAAGAAGGAAAAGCTATCCGGGATGGCGATACCGATCAGCAGGGATTGATGTGTTCTGCCTATCGGAATACTGACGGACAGTGGGCAATGGTCGTCATCAACTATGCCGACCGGGAACAGGAGTTCACTGTCGATGTAAACGATCCGAAGGTGAAGTCATGGCAAGGCTATCGTACGTCGGATGTAGCCGGAGAAGACCTTTTGCCTGTTGGAAAGTTGAAGAATAAAAAGGTAGCGGTGATCCCTGCCCGTTCGGTGACAACATTTGTTTCCGGAAACTGATGCGTAATAAAACTTTAGTTATCAGTCCCGAAATTAGCTGAGAATTGCGATTATGAACTGAAAAGTCCACCTATTTGATGCTTTTATATACCCTGTTCTTGGAAGATATAGTTTATTTTTGCATGTGGAACATTATATATATATCTAATACCGATAAATAAACAGGCTTATGAAAAAGATTTTTTTACCCTTCGCCGCAGTTGCCCTTTTGTTGAGTTCCTGCAAGGACGCTGCGCCGAAGGAAGAACTTGTAATCAACCTACAAGAGAAAGGTGCTGAAGTAGCGCCATCCATGTATGGCATCTTCTTCGAAGAGATTAACCATGCGGGCGACGGCGGCTTGTATGCCGAACTGGTGAAGAACCGTAGTTTCGAGGAACTGGAAATGCCCGAAGGTTACTATGCCGAGGGCGATGTGCTGCATCCGAAGAAAGTGTGCAATCACATTTCGGGTGAAGTGAGAGAAGGAAGTTTTCGCTGGACTACCGAACCGGTGCCGGGCTGGACTCTGAGCACAAAGGATGCTGCGGAAATGAAACTGACCAAGGAACAACCCAAGTTCTCCACGGCTCCGAACAATCTGAAGGTAACCATTAAAAATGCTTCAACTCCTGTTCGCTTGATAAACGAAGGATACTGGGGGATGAATCTGGTGAAAGACAACTCTTATCAGTTGCGTACCATTATCCGCCCTGCTTCCGATTACAAGGGAAAAGTGACTGCCCTGTTGCTGTCCGAGCAAGGCGAAGTGCTGGCTTCCGCTCCTGTTGATATAACTGCTGCCGGACAATGGAACGACCTGAGCCTGGCAATGCAACCTACGGCAACTTCTGCCAAAGGAAAGCTTGCTTTGGAATTTGATGCTCCGGGTACAGTCTATGTAGATTATGTTTCTCTCTTCCCCGAAAAAACTTTCCACGACCGTCCGAATGGACTGCGGAAAGATGTAGCTGAAATCTTGGAGGGATTGCACCCCGCCTTTGTACGCTGGCCCGGTGGCTGTGTGGTAGAAGGTATCTCGTTGGAGAACCGTTTCGAATGGAAGAAGTCTCTGGGCGATCCTGCCGCACGGTCGGGAGAATACAGTACCTGGGGCTACCGTTGCTCGTATGGTTTCGGTTATCACGAAATGTTGCAGTTCTGCGAAGATATCGATGCAAAGGCAATGTTCGTCTGCAACGTCGGTCTGGGTTGCCAGTATCGCATGGGAGACGCTTCACCGGAGAGTAAGATAGCTTACTATCTGGATGATTGCATGGATGCCATAGAGTATGCCATCGGCGACGTGACTACCGAATGGGGTGCCAAGCGTGCCGAACAGGGCCATCCCGAATCTTTCCCGTTGCAATACGTAGAGATTGGTAATGAGAACTGGGGCGATGAGTATGACAAGCGTTTCGATATCTTCTATACAGCTATCAAAGCGAAATATCCCGAGTTGATCCTGATTTCCAATCACGGTTTGGGTGGAACGGGTAAGATTGCCAAAACGGATATGATTGACCCGCACTGGTACGTGAATCCGGAATTCTTCTTCCAGAACACGACTATCTTTGATAACCATCCGCGTGGAAAATACGATGTCTATGTAGGTGAATATGCTTGTAACGCCAATGTAGGCGGTGGAAACATGCGTGCCGCCCTCTCGGAAGCCGCCTTTATCTCCGGTATGGAGCGCAACGGCGACCTGGTGAAGATGACTTCGTATGCCCCGCTTCTGGAGAACCGGAACGACCGTTCGTGGGCTGTCAACCTTATTTGGCTGGATACGGACCAGGTACTTGGACGCAGTTCTTACTATGTGCAACAGATGGCGGCTGAAAACCGTCCGACGTACAATGTGAAGAGTAATATGACTATGAGCACTCCACGGATAGCCGATTATAATGAAGGACGTTTCGGCTTCGGCTCCTGGCATACACAAGTTGAATTCAAGGATGTGAAACTGACCGGAGCAGATGGAGCGCCTATTGATCTTGATCTTAACAAGGCGGTGAAGAAAGAAGGCGAATGGAGTCTGGATAACGGTCTGTTGAAGCAAACATCTCTGAGAGAACCGGCGAAATACATTGTTGATGGCTTCAATGGCAACCAGTTTACACTGGAGTTCAAGGTTCGCAAAGAAGGCGGTAACGAAGGTTTCTTCCTCTATTTCGGCTTGTCGGAGGACAGTAACAAAGGCTTTGTATATAACGTTGCCGGATGGAACAATGGTACGACGGCTGTAGAAGGAGTTATAGGTGGACGCACTTCCGGTGTGGCAGGCGACCGGGTATCTCACAGTCTCGAAACCGATAAATGGTACGACGCGAAACTGGTGGTTACTCCTCAGAAGAGCGAACTCTTCATGGATGGCAAACTGATATTGGCCCATGCCCCGGAGACGACTCCGCTTCAGTTCTTCTCTTCCGGTTATGATGAGGCAACCGGTGAGGTGATCGTGAAAGTGGTGAACTCAGAGGCTCAGTCCTATCCGTTACGGATCAAACTGGATGGAGTGGATAGCGTGGAGAAGACCGGTAAAGTGATTTCTCTGTCCGCAGCCAGTGACATGGATGAGAACTCGTTTGAAGAACCAATGAAGATCTCTCCGAAGGAAAGCGAATACAAAGGATTTGGAAAGAGCTTCGATTATACCTTCCCGCCATTCTCATATACTATATTGAGAGTGAAGGCGAAATGATAAGCATAGAGGCGCTTTTGATGCAATACGTCATCAAAAGCGCCTTTTTTTTGACTTATGCCGTTTGCTGAAAGCCTGAAATAGGATTGTACCGCAGAATGGAATGCATATACATGCGGCAGATTTGCATGATTTCTTATCCTTATACAAGCTTTATGCAATGAGTATAGGTTTTGAACAGATCATACAGGTATTCCGGATGAACGGAACAAGTATTCTTGTTGAGTATAACAAGCATTCCGGACGAGCGGAACATGCATTCTTGTTGAACGGAACATCTATTCTTCTGAAACGGAGCATCTATTCCGGGCAAAACGGACCTACTTTCAACATAACAGGATTGTCCGTATTTTTATATCATTCTATTAGTTAAGCAGATGCGAATTTTCTTTTGTATATTTCCGATGTACCTGTGCTTCGGGGCTAAAGAAATGATTCTCGATGGCTTAGGAATGCAAAATGTCACAATGTAACTTCGTATTCCGGACGGTTCATCTCCTGGACAGGCTTTGCTTTTTAAGCCCGGCTTTGTCCGGTTATGAATGAAAAGGCTTATATTTGCATTATCGTACCTTTTTTAATTTAATATACTTGACGGTCAATGACAATAGATCTGAATTTTTTTAATAAGTTCTTTATTGACTATCAGCAGCGCTTCGTTCACTTTGCCTGTACCTATGTGCACGATGAAGCCGTTGCCGAAGACTTTGTCATTGAGTCCATGATGTATTACTGGGAAAATAAAGACCGCCTGCCTGCCGATACCAATATTCCGGCTTATGTACTGACCACTATCAAACATAAATGCATTGACCATCTGCGGCACCAGCAAATCCGGCAGGACGTTTCGGATGAAATCTCCCAAATCTATGCCTGGGAACTGTCCGGTAGAATCGTTACATTGGAGGACTTTGAACCTTATGAGGTCTTTACGGCAGAGATACAGGAGATTGTTGATAAGACTCTGGATAGCTTGCCCGAACAAACCAGGCGTATTTTTAGGATGAGCCGTTATGAGAATAAGTCTCATAAAGAAATCGCAGCTTTACTGGAAATGACAACCAAAGGCGTAGAGTTTCATATATCCAAGTCTACCAGGGAGTTACGCTTGGCCCTGAAAGATTACCTGCCCGTCTCTTTACTCTTTTTTTACCTCAACTGAAAAAAGTTTGTTTTTCTACTAGGGAATATTTCCCGTGGTTCGCTATTACTATAGATACACAAATAAAAGTATGTATGGATAAAGACTTATTATATCGTTTTTTCGAAGGTCGTGCTTCCGTAGAAGAAATGAGATTGGTGAAAGAATGGTCGGAAGCCTCCGAGGAGAACAGCAAGCTGTTACGCCGGGAGCGCAAGCTGTTCAATGCCATCATTCTTTCGGGGCGCCTCGAATCATCTGACGGCCAAACTACACTCAGGAAGAAAAGAAACCATTTCGTCAGAGAGTTTCTGAAGATAGCTTCTGTTGTCGCGATAACGGTAGGCATAACGGCTGCATTGTTTTCAATAGGAGAAGATAAGGAGGATATGAATGTAGCCATGCAAACTATTACCGTGCCGGCCGGCCAGCGTGTGAACCTCGATTTACCCGATGGTTCAAACGTTTGGCTGAACGCCGGAACGACGATGAAATATCCTGTCTCGTTCATGAAAGGCAAACGCGAAGTGATACTGGACGGAGAGGCTTATTTTGAGGTGGCACACAATGAGAAATCCCCTTTCGTGGTGCGGACGCATGCAATGGATGTGGAAGTACTGGGCACAAAGTTCAATGTGGAGGCCTATTCGGCAGGGCGCACTTTTGAGGCTTCTCTGATGCAGGGAAAGGTGAGGGTGAAGTCTCCTGCTAATGAAAAGCTTGCCGTAGTGCTTCTTCCCCAGTATAAAACGACTCTGAAGGATGGCAAACTGGTGGTGAGCAAGATTGATGATTATAATGTGTACCGCTGGAAAGAAGGTTTGTATTGCTTCAAGAATAAACCCTTTGCCCGGATCATGGAAGATCTGGAAAGATATTATGATCTGAAGATTCAGTTGGATAAGAAGAGCATAGAAGGCGTGGCGCTGACCGGTAAGTTCCGTATATCCGACGGGCTGGACTATGCATTGCGTGTTTTGCAGAAGGATGTAGCCTTTACTTACCGGAGAGATAAAGATAATGACGTCATTTATATAAAGTAAATCGTAGTATTAACCGGATTAAAACAAAAGATTAGCCTATGGAACAATACTGATGGAAAACAAGAAAGCCGATAGATGTTTGCCCCATCCACCGGCCCTGATTAACACAATTCAATTTATAAATCGTATTAATAACTCATTTACAAAGATATGAAAAACATTCCTTTGTCGGATATTTATTGCCCTAAAAATCCGCAATTAACATTATTATTTAGAATTATGAGAATATCAATATTCTTTTTGTTCTTCTGTGCTTTTAGCCTGATGGCGAAGAATAGTCACTCACAAAATGCACGGGTGACAATCAATCGAACCAATGTACAACTTGAATCTATACTGAATGAAATAGAGTCTCAGACGGATTATCTGTTCATCTATAAAGAAGATGTAAACGTAGAGGCGCGCAAAAGTATCCGGGCGGATAATGCAAAGGTGTCGGAAGTACTGAATACATTGCTGGCAAACTCTCCTATCCGCTATAAGATGGAGGGAAACCATATCATTCTGACCAGACAGGCAGTGACTGATGTACGTCAGGCCGGCGTAACGGGTGTGGTTACCGATGAATCGGGAGAACCTTTGATCGGGGTTACCGTTCTGGTGAAAGGTGGCAGCCAAGGCAGTGTGACAGACCTTGAAGGTAAGTTTACGCTGGTTGCCAATGTGGGCGATGTACTTCAGTTTAGCTATATAGGATATGTTTCATGGGAAGTGAAGCTGAAGGATCTGAAACTGTTGCGTGTGGTTCTGCGTGAAGATGCCAATTTACTGGACGAAGTCGTTGTAATCGGCTATGGCAGTATGAAGAAGAAAGACCTGACAGGTGCCATTACCCATGTGCAGGCTGAAAAGATGGCGAAAGAGAAACCGGCTACCATGCAGGATTTATTGCGTAGCGCGGCACCGGGACTGAACGTGGATCTGTCCAACGATGCCAAAGGCGGTGGTAATATGTTAGTGCGTGGACGTCGTTCTCTGAAAGGTGGAACCGGGCCATTGATTGTTCTGAACGGTATGATCTTTCAGGGTGATCTTTCTGAAATAAATCCGGTGGATATAGAGTCTGTAGATGTCTTGAAAGACGCATCATCGGCAGCCGTTTACGGAGCAAAGTCGGCTAACGGCGTAGTACTTGTTACTACCAAGAAAGGAACGGAGGAGAAACCGACTATCCGGTTCGATGCAAGCGTGGGTTTTGTGACTATGGGGGCTAACCGGGAGGTGTATAGTGCGGATGAGTATTTGCAATATCGTGCAGATTATGCGGCAAGCAGCAACGGGTTCGGGAATCAAGGCTATTACGTTAAGCCCACGACCGAAAACCTGAATAAGTATAACCTTACCGAAGCGCAATGGCGTAACTATGATGCCATAGGACAGGGTTCCACGAATATGGAAGACATCTGGTTGCAACGCATCGGTCTGGGAGAGATAGAGCGCGAAAACTATTATGCGGGTAGAACATACGACTGGTATGATACCTCTTTCCAAACCGGATTGAGACAGGACTACAATGTAAGTCTGTCCGGTAAGACGTCCAACCTGAATTATTACTGGTCTTTAGGTTATCTGGACAGCGAAGGATTGGTGGTAGGAGATCGGTTTAAGAATTATCGTACCAATTTGCGACTGGATGGAAAGATAGGTAACTTCATGGAGGCAGGTGTCAATCTGAATTTGCAGAGTCGGGAAGAAGGTTTCCAGACGGTGAGTTGGGAAGGACAGATCGCTAATTCTCCTTACTCTACTCCATATTATAGCGACGGTACGCTGAATCCCTGGCCTATGGGAGAAAAGAATCAGGTAACGGGTGTGAACAGCCTTTACAATAACTCCATGTCATCCAAAGATGCAGGTACCCAGAATGTGACGGCGAATTTCTATGCTAAATTAAAACTGCCTTTCAACATTTCATATCAGTTCAACTTTGCACCCCGGTATAGTTGGAACCATTCAAGATACTGGAACAGTTCGCAAAGCGTCTTTGACAAAGACAACGGAGTTGCAGGCAGATCGACGGCCCGTTCCGTAGATTGGACACTGGACAATATGGTGAAGTGGAACTATACTTTCGCCAAGAAACATAATATAGACTTGACCTTGCTTCAGAGTGCCGAGAAATATGAAGTATGGGAAGAGTCAATGGTAGCTTCCGACTTTACCCCTTCGGATGTACTGGAATGGCATAACATGAAGACTGCGGGCAACAAAGAAATCAGTGCCAATGATACGAAACATACGGGTGCCGCATTGATGGCCCGTTTATTCTACTCTTATGACAACCGCTATATGCTGACCGCATCTGTTCGTCGCGACGGTTTCTCCGCTTTCGGTGCTTCCAATCCCTGGGCTACATTCCCCGCCATAGCCGTGGCATGGAGTTTCACGAATGAAAAGTTTTTCAAGTGGGCGTCAATGAGTAGCGGTAAGCTGCGTTTGTCCTGGGGTAAGAATGGAAACCGGGATATCGGTATTTACCAAGCCTTGTCCCAATTGCATGGAGGTACGGCCGGCAAATATACTTATGTCACTCCACAAGGGAGTCTGTATGAAGTGTCTTCATTGCAGATTGAAAGAATGTCCAATACGGATTTGAAATGGGAAACTACCACATCCTGGAATGTCGGTCTGGACTTCGGTTTCCTAAATGACCGTATCAATGGTAGCATTGAATGGTACCATATGCCTACAACGGACTTGTTGGTAGACAGAAGCTTGCCGGGCTTTACAGGTTATACGGATATCGTAACCAATCTGGGACAGGTTAATAATGAAGGGTTTGAATTCTCATTGAATACGGTTAATATCCGCAATAAGAACTTTACCTGGTCTTCTACCTTCGGGCTTTCACACAACAAGAATACGATTAAGCATTTGTATTACCGTTACGAAGATGTATTGAACGAGGCCGGAGAAGTGGTAGGAAGTAAAGAAGTGGACGATGTGAACAGGGGCTGGTTTGTAGGGAAAGATATTTCGGCCATCTGGGATCATGAATTCATCGGCATCTGGCAGGAAGATGAAGCGGAAGAAGCCGCAAAGTACGGGCAGCAACCGGGTGATGCAAAAGTCAGGGATGTGAATGGAGATTATAAGATTACCCAGGAGGATAAGGTCTTCTTAGGTCAGGAAACACCTAAGTTCAGATGGTCGTTCAGAAATGAATTTACTTTGTTCCGGAATTGGGATATTTCTCTCAATCTTTATTCTCAGATGGGACATAAGCAAAGTACAACGGAATATCTGAACTTCTTTGATAATCTGGGTGATTATTCGAATACCTATAAGCGCGAATACTGGACTCCTGAGAACAAATCAAATTCGTATGCCCGTCTGAAGTCGACACGTCCTTCGAATATCAACCCCAAGAAGGTGATAAACAAAGGCTTTATCCGCCTGGAGAATATTTCTGTTTCTTACAGGGTGCCCCAACAGTTTGCACGGAAACTGATGGCTAAAGAGATCAGTATATACGGAACTGTCAGGAATGTGGCTGTCTGGGCCTTTGACAAAGAGTGGGATTATTGGGACCCGGAAACAAAGGGACTTCTCCCCAGAACATTTACTTTCGGTGCAAGTATAACATTTTAATTAAATAACTATCATGAAAACAAATCTAATAAAAGCGATATATCTG
Source organism: Bacteroides sp. 14(A) (assembly GCF_000526555.1). NCBI lineage: Bacteria > Pseudomonadati > Bacteroidota > Bacteroidia > Bacteroidales > Bacteroidaceae > Bacteroides > Bacteroides sp. 14(A). The sequence continues at coordinate 1,049,153 of NZ_JAGH01000002.1, forward strand.
ACCTTCGGGTTATCTTCATTAGCATTAACGGGATGTTCGGACAGTTGGCTGAAACCGGAACCATTGTCATTTTATGAACCCAGTGTGACGTTATCCACCAAAGAAGGGTTGGAAGCTGCGCTCACTACCTGCCACAGACAGATGCGTTATTATTATATGGAGGATAACGGGCCTGCATTGGCTACGGAAATGATATTCTCGGATGTGGCTGTAACGGCTGTATCCGACTTTAGCGGGTGCCAGGACATCCTTTCGAATGTGACTCCTATTTCCGAGAACAATTGGTTCGGTACGAATATGATTAATTGGTTCTGGAATATGGGTACACAAGGTATCAGCTTTGCCAATGTGGTGATTTCGCGCATTTCCGAGTTGGATTTGGACCAGACCACCAAAGAACAGATGCTATCCAGTGCTTATTTCCAGCGTGCCTGGCGTTACTATCATCTGATTTTCCAGTTTGGTGATATCCCCTTCCTGTCGAAAGAAGTCACAACTCCGAAACTCGACTTTCGTTCCACAAAGATGGAAGTGGTTATCGAGCAAATGATTAAAGATCTGGAATATGCCGTAGGGCATATCCCAGATCAAGTTGACTATGGTAAAGAAAACAAGGGAGCCTGCCGGATGCTGCTTATTAAGTATTACATGGCAGCCGGGGATTTTGACAAGGCGCTTGAACAGGCCAATGCCCTTATTGACGCTTCCGGATATGAACTGATGGAAAATACATTTGGCAAGTGGGAGAATCCTTATCCGGAACATCATCCGGTGACACGCAATGTGATCTGGGATTTGCATAGACCGGTAAATAAGGCGGATGCTTCCAATAAGGAGACCATCATGCTCATGGTGAACAGATATGATAATTCAGAAAGCCGGCTCAATACGAATTACCTGTATAATATGACTCCATTCTGGTCGCAAACAGATGTGAACAGAGGTATCCTGGTACCCAGTAAGTCGCAGTCCGGTATGACGAGACAGTCTGCTACGGCGGGTATGCTGGCACAATATCCTGACTTTTTAGATTGCAGGGCGATCTATGGACGTGGTGAAGCGTTTTCAAGACCTACTTATCATGCGGAAAAATCCATGTGGGGTGATAAGAATGATCTCCGACACAGCCGGGAAGCCGGTAACTGGTTCGTGATGGAGGATCTGAAATATAATGATCCTAAATTATTGGGTACGGATGATGCTGTCTATTATCTGAAACCTATACAGAAGTATGCGGATGACGGCACGCTATTGTGCAAGGATACCATTCGTTGCTGGTTCGATTATCCGTATTATAAATTATGGGTAGAAGATACGGCGAGGGAAGTAGCCAATGGATATTCGGGTACGGACTACGTTGGAGGTTCGGGCGACTGGTATGTATATCGTCTTGCGGAAGCTTATCTGCTGAGGGCGGAGGCTTACTACTGGAAGAAGGAATATGCGAAAGCTGCCGCTGATGTAAATAAGATCAGAGAACGTGCCGGATGTACGGATTTGTTCGATGCCGGCGAACTTAATGGACTGGACGGGCTGGACGTGATTATGGATGAAAGGGCCCGTGAGCTGATGTATGAAGAGTTCAGGCATGTGGAACTTGTACGTGTTTCGTTTATAAAAGAGAATCAGGAAGGGAATTACACCTCTCCGAAAGATCTTGCAGACGAAAGTAGTAACAGTTATTGGTGGCACAGAATCACGGAATATAATAACTATTACAATAAGGGTGTGAAAACGCTTCATAATGATGAATACAAAATAGGGAAGTACAATATATTCTGGCCTATACCGCAGACCGCCATTGATGCGAACTTGTATGGCCGGGTAAATCAGAACTATGGATATTCCGGTTATGAGCTGAATGAAACCCCTATTGCTTCACAAGAAGAGCAAATAGCATCCGGCCAGTAATAAAATGAGTGTCTCATAATGAAGAGATTGGGCAAGTTTATTATCTTTGCTTGCCTAATCTCCTTTATAATCCCAAAAACATCACGTATGAAAAGATGTAGAATTCACATTTTATCTGTTTTGCTTATCTGTCTTTCCTGCCCTGCTCTGTTGTATGCGGCTACGGAACATGCTGTATCTATTGAAAAGCTCAAAGTGGAATATGCCGAAATGCCATTGGGTATAGATGTGGAAAAGCCCCGCTTCAGTTGGCAGATGGTAATACAGAATACCGAAAGGGGGTATTCGCAGAAAGCCTATCAGATAACGGTGACTGACGAAGCTGGACAAACGGTATGGGACAGCGGAAGAGTGTCGAGTGACCTGTCGCTGAACATTGAATATGCCGGTGCTCCCCTGCAACCCACTACCTGCTATTTCTGGACGGTAAACGTATGGAACCAGAAGGGTGAGCAATCTTCCTCGACCTCCTGGTTTGAAACGGGACTGATGAGTAAAACCAATCCGTATGAGGGATGGAGTGATGCGAAGTGGATAGGTGGCGGAGATGAAGACATGGTGCTCTATTCCCACTATCTTCCGGTGTTCAGGCTGAACGTTGCACTCCGGTTGGATAAGGAGACAAAGAGTACCCGTGCAGGCTTTGTCTACGGAGCGAATGATCAACGTCTGATGGATAAGAATAAGAACCTGTATCAGTTGCAGAATGGGAAAGATGAGTCTTACATAAAAATAGAACTGGACTTGGATTCGCTTGCTTCGGGTAAAGAGGCGATGTTGAATGTATATCGTGTAGGATACCACCCGGATGATCGGAAAGATGTTCCTTTCAAGAGCTTTCCCATCCCCCTGACATTGATTAATGAAAGTAATAAGTATGACCGGCATACGGTGAGCCTTACTTCTGATCTGGGTTTTACAAGATTCTATGTGGATAATGCTGAAGAACTTGGTTGGATAAATCTGAATCCGCTGGGGCAGGGAGGTGATTTCATCGCTTTCCCGGTAGTGGGCGACATCGGCTTTGATGTTCCCGCCGGGCAATCCGCTACTTTCCCGGAAATGGAGATTGCCAACTTCAGAAGCCCTTCGAACGTGATTGCTACTTGCCGGGAAGGAAATAGCCGGATAGCCGGCGGCACTTCCGGTGTTCTTACTATATTCACTCCCGAAGGAAACTCCGCACCGATGCTTCGTACGGTCTTCTCTTCTCCCGATGCGGAGATTGTAAAAGCCCGCCTGTATGTTACTTCACGTGGCATTTATGAGGTCTATCTCAATGGTAAGCGTGTAGGGGATGATTATTTTAATCCCGGAGTTACCCAGTATAACAAAACTCATCTGTACCAGACGTTTGATGTGACAAAGTACGTCCATTCCGGCAGAAATGCCCTGGGTGCTTTGCTGGCAGAAGGCTGGTGGAGCGGTGGCGCTACTTTTACGGGAGATAACTGGAACTTCTTCGGTGACCGCCAGTCTTTATTGGCAAAGCTGGTTATCACGTATGCGGACGGTCGGACCAATGTTGTGGTGACCGATCCTTTGTCCTGGCAGTATTTCGGCAAAGGCCCCGTCGCTTACGGAAGTTTCTTTCAGGGCGAAGTGTATGATGCTTTAAGAGAACCGGCAGTGGAAGGATGGAGCACGGCATCTTATGATGCATCTGCCTGGAAACCGGCTCATGAGGTTGCTTTGGAAGGACATATCAGTAAGGCGGGAAACCCGAATATGCCGTGGGTGAACGATTATTCAGGTTTTGAACTTATCGGGCAATTCGGCCAGACGGTGAAACAAATCAATGAACTGACGGCTCTTTCAGTAGAAGAAGTCCGCCCCGGCGTGTTTGTGTACGACATGGGGCAGAATATGGTAGGAGTCCCCCGTATCAGTTTGTCGGGCATGCAGCCCGGAACGGAAATCACTCTGCGCTTTGCGGAAGTGAAATATCCCGATTTGCCGGAATACGAGGGGAATATCGGCATGATTATGCTGGAGAATATCCGTGCCGCTATGGCTCAGGATATTTATATCGCTAAAGGCGGGCAGGAAACCATCTCTCCCCGTTTCACCTATCATGGCTACCGCTTTATAGAGATAACGGGTATTGACAAACCCTTGCCTGTGGAATCCGTGAAAGGGATAGTGCTAAGCTCTATACACGAACTGGCTTCTCACTACGAAACTTCCAATGCACGGGTGAACCAGCTGTGGAAGAATATCACCTGGTCTTCTTACGGCAATTTCCTTTCCATTCCTACGGACTGTCCGCAACGCAATGAGCGCTTGGGATGGAGTGGGGATATCTCTGTCTTCTCCCGTACCGCCACTTATCTGGCGGATGTACCGCAGTTCCTGCGCCGTCACATGCGTGCCATGCGCGATGTGCAGCGGACGGACGGGCGCTTTCCGGATATCGCCCCGCTGGGTGGTGGTTTCGGTGGTATGCTGTGGGGCAGTGCCGGAATTACGGTTCCCTGGGAGTGCTACCAGCAATACGGAGATACCGCACTGCTGAGCGAGCACTACACAGCCATGAAGCGTTATATTCAATATATCATTGACCAAACGATTGAGACGGAAACTAACCTGATCGTGCAGACCCGTTCATGGGGTGACCTGTGCGACTGGCTGGGATTGGAGGATGAGAAGAATGATAAGTCCCTGGTATGGGAAGCCTATTTCATCCACGACCTGGAATTGATGACGAAGATGGCGGCGGCTTTGGGTAAGACATCCGATGCCGCATGGTTCCGCGACTTGCATGCCGCCCGAAGGGATTTCTTCAATAAGACCTATATAGAGCCGGAAAGCGGGAAAACGATATTCTCCGCTTTCATCCCTGACAAGAAGGGGCAACCTGTCGATATACAGACTTCGTATGTGCTTCCATTGGCTTTCGGCATTATTAATGAAGAGAACCGTAATAAGGTGATTGCTAATCTTGCGGAGACAGTCAGACGGGAGAATACCACTGATAGAGGCCGCCTGTGTCCTTCTTACTCTCTTATGACCGGTTTCATCGGTACGGCATGGATCAGTAAGGCTTTATCCGATTACGGGCTGAACGATCTGGCTTACAGACTGCTTCAACAGACAGATTATCCTTCGTGGCTTTACTCCGTGGAACAGGGCGCGACTACCATTTGGGAACGTCTGAACTCTTACACTCACACGGATGGTTTCGGTGGTAACAATCGCATGAACTCTTTCAATCATTATTCTTTTGGTGCCGTGGGTGCCTGGATGTACAATTATTCTTTAGGAATACAACGTGATGAGGCTTATCCCGGTTTCAAACAGTTCATTCTGAAACCGATGCCCGATCCGACCGGAAAGATGAAGTATGCCCGGGGATATTATGACTCGATGTACGGACGTATTGAGAGTAGTTGGAGAGAGGAAAGAAGCATGATCCATTACGCTTTTACGGTGCCTGGAAATACTACGGCTACGCTGTATTTGCCGGCTGCATCGTTGAGAGATGTCCGCGAAGGGGAGAAACTTATCCGAAAATGCAAGGGAATAGAATATATTGGTGAAGGAAGCGGGCAGGTAGTCTTGAAGCTTCTTCCCGGTAGCTATTCGTTTGAGGTGAAGAAGGAATATCCGATGGCGGGGAAGAAGAGGAAGAAAGGTGAGATAGCCAGATCTAAAGGAACTCATTGAAAAAACAAACTGAAGATTGTGGGCAACTTTTAACCGCACGGACAAAAAAGTGCTGATAGGTTTAAATATGAATCTTGGTTCTCCTACCAGTTTGTCTTTTCTCAGGAATCAGGGAATTGAGTCTTCGAGTACCGCTTTCAGTAGTTTGAAACGATTGAGTAAATTGGGTTATGTCATTTAAAGTTAACTTCTTGCGAACAAGGAACAGACTTTTTTCATCAAGCAATTGCATAAATGAAGTATATTATACGGGAATCCTGCATATACATGCCGCTGTATATGCAGGATTTTTCTATTTCCACTTTTAGAGATAAAGGAGTATGTTGCTGAAATGTTTTAAAGGCTTACTTTCCTAATTTGTTGTAGCAGTATCCGCTTTCGCGTTCCACACCAGTAACGCAAGCAAAGTAGATAGCAGTGCAGCTCCAATCCAGAACCAATTGATATATGTGAAATCATACACATCCGTTCCGTTTACTACAGTCTTTTGCCCTTCTATCAATACACCGCTCATCACATCCTGTAACCCCGCACCGATGTAACTTGCAATTCCTACCACACCCAAAGCTGCACCCGAAGCATTTCGCGGAGCAATATCAACAGCCATCAGTCCACCCAGAAAGCAAATCAGTACTCCGATGCCAATACCGAAAAGTACCATTGCCAGAGCATCCAGCCAGAAGTGAACACCGGGAACCAACAAAAAAAGGCAGAGAGCCAGTGTATTTGTCAATCCGAATATCAGTGCGGGAACATTTCGGCGCCCTTTGAATAACCTGTCGGATACCACCCCGGAAAGCATGGTTCCTACAATGCCGCATACCGAACTGATAGAGATAATGAAACTGGCATCCAGCGTAGAGTAACCTTTCTGTGCTTCCAGATAAAAAATCCCCCAGCTATTTACCGCATAACGACTGATATACATAAATGCACTGCTCAATGCTAATATCCAGATGGCAGGGCTTCTCAGTACAGCTTTTTGGGCACGGTTGAACTCCGTTGTTTCCAATGCACTCATCACTTTCTTTTCTTTCGGGGCATTGACCGGAGGAAGCCCTTTGCTCTGTGGTGTGTCGTGAAAGAAACGCCAGATTATCAATGTACCCAGCAACCCCACTAACCCTGCACCCAGAAATCCGTACCGCCAGCCCAATGCACTCACAACGGAAGCGATAATGATAAATGTCATCGCTTCTCCGATGTTATGACTGGCACTCCAGAAACCATAGAACGAGCCTCGGTCTTTATCCGTAAACCAGCGCGATAACCCTACTACACAGGATGCTGCTCCCATAGATTGAAACCAACCGCTGATACCCCATAAGATGGCAAATAATATGAATGAATTAGTAAAACCCAGGCAAAGATTTATCAATGCCGTCACTAACAAACCTGTTGACATAAACCGGTTGATGTTGCTCCTGTCCGCAAGGAAACCGTTGGAGAACTTGCCTATGGCATACGTGAAGAATAGTACAGAGCCTATAATACCTAATTCCGTTTCAGAGAAAATACCTTCGTCTACAATCGGCTTTTTGACGACGTTCAGGCTCAGCCGGCATACATAGTACATGCTGTATCCAAGGGTTGCTGCCAGAAAGGTAGACCATTGCAATCGTTTTAACCGTTGCTTCTGTTCGGGCAAAGAATCCCCGTTACAAGGTGCCGGAGCCGACACCTTGTAAAAATCAATGATATGTTTCAACATGCTTTTCCTCTTATTCGTGTAGTTTCTTTTCTTTCAGGTATTGAAGCAGTAGGGCGGGACGATCCGTCTGAATCAGCTTTGCTCCCTGGTCAATGATCCATCCCCAACTTTCATCCGGTTGATGCAGTTCTACGGCACGGTCATCATCGTGTCCGCCACAGAGTTCGGGCCAGAGGGAGTTGATGAAAATCTTTGCACCGCTGTCACGTACTTTTTTTATCAGTCGTTGTACCTCGGGACTGTCATTGTTGAATACCAGTTCAAAAGCCTGCGGTTTCATGTGTTCCAAGTATCCGTCGATGGTAGCTTCCGCACTTTCTTTATGCAGTTGGACCACGGGCATGAAGATCATCTTATCCAGCACTTCTCCGTTTTCGGCTTTCACCCGTTCGTAGGGCAGGCTGGCTTTCATGATACATTGGTCTACCGTACCTGTCTTTTTGAGTACCTCGTACGCATCCTTGAAGTAATCATAGCCTTTGTCTACATTCACCATGATTTTGCCTTTGCACAGATTCATGACTTCTTCAAAAGTCGGTATCTGATGCCGGGTTTTAATCCCGGCACCGTTTCTTAATCTCATGGCTTTCAGTTCAGCCAAAGTATACTCATCCGGACTTCCTGTACCGGTCATGGTGCGGTTTATGGTCTTGTCATGCATTAAAACCAGATGCCCGTCTTTTGTCTTTTTTAAGTCGATTTCTACCATGTCTGCGCCCATATCGATGCAGTTCTGAATGGCTTGCAAAGAGTTCTCGGGTGCATTGCGCCAGTCGGCACGATGGGAAACAATGAGTATTGACCGGCTTGCAGGTTCATTGAAGCACTTTTCTATTTCTTTGAAGCGCCCTTGTGCAAATGCTGCCAGAAAGACGGTCAGCAGTATTGAAAGTGATATTATTCTTTTCATCTTATCTTTTCTTTTTGAAGTTTAAATGATTCGTTGTTATTGTTTGCGTGCGCTTCTCCGGTAATCTCCGCTGCGCATAGACCAGCCTTGTTGTGCTCCGGTTGCATGAGTTCTCAAAGCGTATACTTTGCCCGGTTCCGAGGACTTTGTAACATCTGCACAGATGTAGATTATACCATTCTTATCAATGACCGGAGAAGACCAGATATTTGCTCCTAACTGAATTTCCTTATAACTCAGTTTACCTTTTGAACTCAGCACGTAGAAATAGCCTTTACCGTCACCGAAGTATATGTTTCCGTCATTGTCGATGGCGGGTACCGAACGAATTTGTCCCTGAGTCCTGAACTTCCAGATCAAATCACCGCTTTCCTGAGAGTAGCAGAGCATATCGCCGTCAGAGTTACCCACATACAATTGTCCGTCTATACTCAATGAGATACCGGAATTTGGGAAAGTGGCAGCCGACTTTTGTTGCCATCTCACGGTACCATCCGGATTTACAGCCATTACTATTCCACCGTCGGCCGTTTCACCGCATAAATGGATGGTGCCGTCTTCTCCGATAGCGGGAACGGAAGTGCAAGTTTTTCCATATTCAAGAGTCCACTTTTTCGCTCCGTCATTTTTAGCAAGAGCGTATAACTTGCCACTGTTGGAACACATATATACCGCGTCGCTGCCAATCACGGGAGTAGATTGTGTAACACCTTCACAGTCGACATTCCATTTTTCAGTCATGCCGGGTGCGGCATGGATGGCAAATAACTTTCTATTGGCAGAGAAGTATACTGTACCGTCTTTGTCTATAGCCGGACAACTGAACTTGGCCGTTGCACCCAGGTCGAACTTACCCAACGGATCGGAGGAATGAGCGGCGAATGCATACAAGTTCTTGTCGTAACTGCCTATATAGGCGGTACCATTATCAGCTATTGCCGCCGAAGAACGGATTACATCACCGGAAGAGTAATGCCAGACCTCTATCCCCCCGTTAATCACCCAGATATTTTGTCCGCCTCGGGCATTGTTCGCATCACAGCCGACGAAAACATTTCCATTGTCATCAATGGCCGGAGAAACATCCTGAAAACCGCATGGTGTCTGGAACTCCCATACTATTTCAGGTGCCATGTCAGCCGTTGATTTCTCTTTTACAGTGATTGTTTTGCTGAAAGTATTTGCATTCTGAACTCCCAGGTTATCCCAGACGGATAAATTCACTGTATATTCTCCGGCTGTGGTATACTCCACAGTGGGTGATTGTTCTTCAGAAGAGACTCCGTTGCCAAAGTCCCAGGCCCATTTGGTCACCTGTCCGTCTTCATCAAAAGACAAGTCTGTAAAGGCTACATGTTGTCCTTCTTCTATTGTGACTTCACTCGTCTTGAAAGCAGCCACCGGCTTTATATTTACTTTCTCGTCATCGCTGCACGATATCCATAAAAGGGCGGTCAGCATTATTATGATTGTATTTTTCATCTGTGTATCTTTTTAATTGTTTTTCAAATACTCTTTCAATTCCACCGGGTAATCGGTTTGTATGATACTTCCCTGTTTGGCAAGAAATGCCTTTACCTGTTTGTAATTGTCCGAGGTAGGGGTGATACTCGTATTTATATAGATATTCTTGAACAGGGAGACTCCGTTTCCGGATGCCTTAGCCAGTATATCCTCTGTAAAGGCTGCACTATTGAACTGCGCCACCGGAAGTGGTTTGCAGACTGCCAGGTAATTCTCCATATCCTGCATTTCATAAATCACCGGCAGCAGAATGGCATTCCTGTCAAGATTGATCACTTTTCTGGCTGTAGACACATCATAGACCGTGAACAGTACCTGAGAGAGCATTCCATAGCGCTTCACCAGATTGTATACGGCTTTATAGTCGGAGATCTTCACGTCTATATCTATATAGATTTTGCCTCTGGCAGCTAACAATATATCCTTGAAGAGCGGTATTTTTTCTTCTGTCAGTGCTCCGTCATGGTAAAGGTTATATGAAAGCAACTCCTTGTAGTTCAGTTCTGATACTTTACCGGTACCATTGGTGGTGCGTTCGATTGTGGCATCGTGCATGAGTACCATTTCTCCGTCTTTCGATGTTCTGACGTCCAGCTCTATCATGTCTATCTGGTTTTCGATAGCCAATGTGACGGCTTTGACGGAGTTCTCCGGTGCATCTTTCCAATATCCCCGGTGGGCGCATATTTGTACATGATCCTTGCTCTGCAATGAAGTGGTGATGGAAACCCGCTGATCTTCGCTGACTTCCGGATACTCAACCTCTGAAGGTTGAGGTCCGGGCGGAGTAGAAGGTTCACTTTCGTCGCTGCCACATCCTGTGAGCAGAAACAGAGAAAAGAATATTCCGATTATGCAGACTTTGTCTATTTTCATGATTCGTTCCGCTTTAATCATTTCCAATTCGGATTCTGTTCCAGATTCTTATTCAGCATGATGTCGCCCGAAGGTATCGGGTACAGGTAATCACGCGTCTCATCAAATTTCTTTGTGATATTCAGAAAGCCGACCAGATAACCATGATCTCCCTCTGTGAGCTGGATAACACCGCCAATCTTAATCTTTTGTTTGGCTTTGCTTTCCGGAGCTTTATCATCATAGAGCAAAAGATCGATTGTTCCATCTCCGTCCAGATCGAATTCGCCCAATGAGGGGAAATACATACCGGTGAAGTGGGGCTCAAGTAGTTTTCCCATTTTCCAGCGCATCAGGTCGTCATAGCGGAATCCTTCCAGTGCCAGTTCTACACGGCGTTCGCGTCTGATTTCCAGAATTACCCCTTTATTGTTTCCACTTACATTGGGATATTCACTTGCCAGTATCTTGTCGGGGTTAGAGTTGGCTATGTTCTGATTCAGGTTAGGCATTCCGGCTCTTGTACGTATCGGCCTGATGGATTTGTCTATATCGTCCTGAGTCAATATGTCCAGTTCCGCTTTGGCTTCCGCATAGTTGAGCAGGACTTCTGCATAACGTATAATGGCTACATCCTGATAAGAAGCTCCGTCTCCGTCCTGTGCTTCCTTGGAGATGAATTTGGCAATCTGGTAACCTGTCATGGAGGCTTCGAGATCAGGTAGCAACGGCTTGTCGCTGTCAATCCGGGTATAGCCGACGGAACGGATGGTTTGCGCCAGACGTTTGTCCCTGTTCTTCATTTCATCGCTGAACATCATGGTTGCATACCCTGTTTGCGAGGTGAATGCCGTGCCGTTGTTTAGCAGGTAGGAGTTTACAAAGTCTTTTGTCAAACCTACATCCTGTTGGGTTTTTGAGAGGAAATAGTAGTTCGTATTATGCATTTTGTTCAATGTCAGTGAATAACGCCTGCCCAGGATAACTTCTGTTTCCTTCAGATCATCGGAAGCAAACAAATCCCTGTAATCAATATCGGAGTTACCCGTGGAATATAAAGTGTATCCCGATTCGTTCATGACTCTTTCTGCCGCCTTATATGCTTTCTCCAATAGTTTACCGGCATCAGGCAGATTCAGTTCCGTGTGATATTTGCGGTAGGTACCTTCATAGAGGCATACACGTGAGAGGAAGGCCAGCGCAGTCCATTTGGAAATCTGGTCGGGTTTGCGGGTAGTGCCTAAACGGTCTACTGCAATCTCAAGGTCTTCAATCACTTTGTCCATTATAAATTCGCGTGAATCTCTGGGCTTGTATAGCAGATCTTCATCATCGGTCTGAATCTCCGTATCATACCAGGGTACACCACCGAAACTCTTTACCTTATCGAAATAGAACCAGGCTCTGAAGAAACGTGCCACGCCTTCGTACTTCAGTGCGGCTACTTTGTCTTCGCAGCGTGTATAGTTGTCGAAGAAGATATTTATTTTCCGGAGAGTACTCCAACTCCAACCGCTACTGCCGGCTTCCGATGGAATATCTCTTTCCGGACTCCGTTGTTCCATAGGTACATTGCTGTAGAGTACGTTGTCCGAGATATTGTCTCCTCTGACGATATCATTGATTTTAGGCAGGTTCTCATAGAAACCATTTGTGTACAATTCAAGGTCTTGTGCAGACTTGAAGGAGTTTTCAGGTGATATTTCCGCAATGGGATATCGATCCATGAACGAGTTGTTGCATGAAGCGGCACTTATGCCTATCGCACACACCACACAAACTTTTAATATATTGAATGTATTCATAGCTGTTTCCTCTTTAAAATTTAAAATCAAAACCAAAGGCAAATGTCTTGCTGAACGGATAGGCGTTGCCATCGCCCAATTGTTCAGGATCTACGGTGCGATCCTCATTATGCTTGTACAACGGGGAGAATGTCAGGAGATTAGTGCCTGAAACATAAACCCGGATGCTGGAGAAACCGATCTTGCTGCAAAGTGTTTTAGGCAACGTATAGCCTAAAGTGATATCTTTCAAACGAACGTAAGCCGCGTTTTGCAGATATTTATCCGAATAAACCCTTAGCTGGGCTCCTTCGTAGTCACCGCCTTCGTTGGCTGCATACACGGCCAGGCGAGGGAAATATGCATTCGGATTCTCCGGTGTCCAGGAGTTCTGTTCGATGCTCTTCGGATAAAAATTCTCATACTGACGGGTAAACGGTCCCCAGAAGAAACTGTTGTCTTTTCCCGGCCACCAGTCTCTTTTCATTATTCCCTGGAAGAAGGCGGAAAAATCGAAACCACTGTAATTGAATCCCAGGTTCAGAGAACAGGAGTATCTGGGAGATGTGTTACCGATGATGCGTAAGTCGCCGGGATTGGACAAGGTCTTGTCGCCCGGAGATATTTCTTCATTTCCATCCAAGTCTTTGAATTTGATATCTCCCGCTACCGGGTGATTAATCAGATAGTTGCGCTGGATTCTTCTGTTTACTTTCGTCTGGTCTGCATGATCCAGGTATTCCGTATCTGTCTGGAAGAAGCCCTCAACTGTATATCCCCAGATTTCGCCCAGGCGTTTGCCTTTATAGAACTGGTCTATCTGGCCGTCGGGGTTATCGAATTTGGTAATCTCAGTGATGTTGTCGGCAAGAGTGAACCCTACCCTGTATTCGAATGGCCTGTGTGCCAACAGGAATTTGTCTTGCCATTTCACAGAGAGTTCAAAGCCCCGTGTGCGCAGGTTGGCGGCATTCTCCTGTGGTTCGGAAGTTCCGAATACGGACGGAAGTTTTTTGCCTTGTGTCAGCATGTCTTTCGTATCACGTTGATACCAGTCGAAAGAGGTAGAGAAACGTCCGTTGAACAGAGAGAAGTCAATTCCGAAATCAATGGTCTGTGACTTCTCCCAGGTGAAATTTGAGGAAATGGCATCAGGAGCAGTCAGATAACTCAGGTACGAGCCGTCTACCAGATAATCTCCCTGTGTAACTTTCATTTTAGCTATATAGTCGTAGGGACCTACATTCTGGTTACCCAATGTACCATAAGATACGCGCAGTTTCAGATTGTCTATGGCAGACTTCAAAGGCTTGAAGAAAGGCTCCTCACTTACACGCCATGCGAAAGAGCCCGATGGGAAGATACCCAGACGGTTATCGTGCGGGAACTTGGAAGAGAGGTCGAAACGACCGTTGAATTCCAGCAGGTAGCGTCCCAGATAGTCATAGTTCAGACGATAGAAAGCTGCACGGATGGCCCATTCGTCCGCATTTCCCTGTACTTGTACATTCTCTCCGGTTGCCAGGTTGAAGGAACCCAGTTCTTCGGATGCAGGCGAACTGCGTCTTGAAACGGTACGTTCCCAATGCCTCCATTCCTGGTTGAAACCGATCATAGCTTTTAAGTCATGTTTTTTGGCAAACAGATGGCTGTAGGTACCGAAAGCATTGAATGCCTGATAGAGGGTTGACCAATGCATTTCCTTATACAGTGATTTATTGGGCATGTAGCGGCTTGTTCCTTCACCGTTCGGCTGGTTGGTGTGTGGAGTGGAAACTAGCAGCAGTTTGGATACGGGGCTGCCTTTCCGGAAACTGTAGTCAGCATTCAGTATCACATCTTTAATAGGAGTCACCTGTAGTGAGATGGTATTTGAAACATCATGTTCCTGATCCACACCTTTACTCTTTCCGTATGTCAGGTCGGCAAACGTACCGTCTGCTATGTCACGACCGGGAGTGTAAGCACCGTTAATCAGGATGGTTCCGTCCGGATTGCGTGGATGGAATACCGGGGAAGCGTGGAAAGTATATTTTCTCCAGTCCTCACTGTTGTCGCTACCTCCTACATTACGGTTGTTGGTTGCCGGATAGTCGTAATCACTGAAATAGATGTTGGTAGAGTTGGTTATCTTGATGGCGGAAGTCAACTGAAAGTCAATCTTACTGCGTAAAGTGTAACTCTTCAACTTGTCCGGGTTGATGCGGTAAATTCCCTCTCTTGAATAGAACCTTCCAGAGAGGTAGAAACGTACTTTCTCACTACCGCCGGAGATATTCAGGTTGTGCTCCATAGACGGCTGGTTATCCTGGAAGATGTAGTGCCACCAGTCCGTATTCCCATAGTGTACATAGCGTTCCACGCCGTCAACGGTCTTTATCAGGGTCGAAGGGAGTGAGGGATCTTTCTTGCGGGCTTCCATATAGGCATAGTCTTCTTCAGTATATCCCAAATAAGTACTGGTGTTTTCCAAAAGACTCAGTTTATCGCTCAGACGCGCCCATTCCAGACCGTCGGTAATGAAGTTATCCGTGTTGATGGTAGGGTTGCTCCAGCCGAAGTGATTGGAGTAGTTCACCTGTATCTTCCCTGCATTCGGGTTCTTTGTTGTAATCAGCACTACACCGAAAGCTGCACGGGCACCATAGATGGCAGCGGAAGAGGCATCTTTCAGAACAGAAATGGATTCGATATCTTTAGGATTGATATAATTCATATCTCCTTCCACTCCGTCGATAAGTACCAGAGGGCTGCCACCATTGATAGAGCCTACACCGCGTACATCGAAAGAAGCTTTTGAATTGATAGAGCCGTCGCTGAACGAAACATTTAGGTTGGGGATCATACCTTGCAGCACTTGTCCCGCATTGCCGCTGACACGGTGTTCTATTTCTTTAGAGGAAATTTGGTCTACGGCACCCGAGAGATTTGCCTTTTTGGTGGTACCGTATCCGACAACGATTACTTCATCCAGCATTTCGGCATCTTCCTTTAATATTACTCTGGAAAGTTCCTTGCTGGATGCCGGATAGCTCAACGGTTGATAACCTATATAAGAGATGCTGACGGTAGAGTTCTCCGGGACGTTTGACAATGAGTAGTTTCCGTCTACATCGGTGATAGTGCCGTTGGTGGTTCCTTTCACTACAATGCTGGCACCGATAACCGGTTCCCCGGACGAATCGACTATTGTTCCGGTAATGGTTTTGGTCTTCTGGCTGACAGCCTCTTTGTGCAGCAATACCACTACATTGTCACTCTCCATCTTGTAAGTCAGTTCTTTTCCCGCCAGCACTTTTTGCATGGTCTGGGCGATGGTGGCATTACTTACGCTGAAAGTGACTGCCTGATCCAGTCCTGCCAGTTTTTCATTGTAGAAGAATTTGTAATCACTGACCTGCTCGATCTTTTTCAGTGCGGCACGCAGCGGAGTATTTTCCACGGTGACGGTGATCTGCGAGAAAAGGCTCAGTGATACACTCAAGAACAAAGAGAGGCAGAGAGCCCGCATAGTTCTTAGATTTTTGGTTTTCCTGTCTTTCATATCAAATAAATTAAAAGGGTTTGATAGGTATACAGGTTCTCTCATGCTGCTGTCCAAGCGACTCTCTGTTTTTAACTCACATTAACAAAGAGGAGCTTATTTCTCTTTTAATACAATGACAGAGTCCTTTACTTCGTAACGGAACGGAGAGGTTAACATTATAATATTCAAAGCATTCTGTATACCACCACCGGGTATTGTTCCGGTAAACCGCTCTTTTGCAATTCGCGGAGAGTCGATGTGTATCGTGACGTCATAAACGCGTGAAAGGGCTTTCATGATATTGTCCAGAGATTCATTCTGGAAATACAGGCTGCCTTTGGTCCATGTCACGTAATCTTCGGGATAGACTTTCTCGGTAGTGAATTTGTGGGTGGATTTATTATAGTTCATTTTCTCTCCGGGTTTCATGATCAGGGAGGAAGAAGGAGTATGCACACCGACTTTTCCTTCCAGCAACACCACGGTTACATCCTGTTCATCTTGATAAGCGCAGACGTTGAATACGGTGCCCAGGACCTTTACTTCCAGTTCGCCCACTTGGACAATAAAAGTATGACGGGTATCGTGTGCTACTTTAAAGTAGCCTTCACCGTCCAGTTGCACCCGGCGTTCGTTTTTGCCGAAATCTCTCAGATAGCTGAGCTGGGAAGCGGAGTTGAGGATAACGTCCGTTCCATCAGGCAATACCACTGTGGCTTTGTCTCCTTTATCGGCTTTCACAATAAAGGGTGATTGGATATTGGTGTCCGAAATACTCAGGATGTTGTAAGTAAAGAAAGCGATGAAAATGGGGATGCAGATCATAGCTGCCCATCTTGCCCAAGCGGGAACGAGAGCTTTTCGCGGAGGACGTCCGGCAGGTTTCGTATCAGGGATACGGACAGTTTCATTGAGGACTTCCGCCTTGATCCGTGCGAACATCTTGTCGCGCAGGGCGAGAGGGATGTCAATGTCGGATTTCTCAAATTCCTCTTCCCACCAGTCGGACAGTTGTACGTTGTTGCGTATCCATCCGGCCAGTTCGCTGATTTCCGCTTCTGTGATGTCTCCTGCGAAATATTTCTCGGCTAAGTTCTTATAATATTCTTTCTCCATCTTCTTACTTATTTATATAGTATACAGTTATCCTTGTTTTCGTATCCAAACGTATCGGGCATTATTGCATTTCGTTAACAAAAAAGGCCCATAAGACAAGAATCAGCTTATCATAATGCTTTGCAAATTGCTCGCGCATGAATTTCACGGCAAGTGACAGTTGCGTGGCGACTGTACTTTCTGAAATACCCATCTTCTCAGCTATTTCTTTATTGGTATAGCCCTGACGTTTGCTGAGCAGAAAGATTTTCTTGCGCGAAGGGGGCAGTTCTTCGGCCAGCGAATCGATATAGTCGTTCAGGAAGCGCAGGTCTGTGCTTTCTTCTGTCTGATGATCCCGGTCGGGATTGCTTTTCAGCAGGTATTCGGTATAGATGTATTCCACTGTCTGATGCTGGTACATATTCATCGACAGATTACGGGCTATGGTGCAGAGGTAAGAAACGAAATTTTCGGTAGGATCCACTTTCTCACGCACTTCCCACAGGCGGATAAATGTCTGCTGCACTACTTCTTCGGCCATATACTGATTGCCGGAAGAGAGACGCATCATAAAGTTATAGAGTTTGCCGCTATACAGATTGTATAACTTCTCGAATGCAGAAAAAGAACCCTCCTTCAGTGATTGTAGCAATTCACTTCTATTTTCGTTTGCAATCATATATTATTGATTTAGGCTTCAAAGGTATGCCTTGTGCTTACGTAACAGGTTGCAATATTATTAATAATTTCCGGAATTACCGAATAGCGGGATTTCTTTTTGATTTGTTGGTGGCTTGTAACCGTATGGCTTGGTATCTAAATGCTATTTTATACAGCTTTATTTTTTGTACACTTTTCCTTTGTAAGATGCTGATTAATAGAGCCTGTTTGTAGTAAAAGTGTACAAAAATGAAATAATCTATTTGTTTGTTTTTTGCTGTCCTTGCTTGTCAGAAACACACTGATAAGACTCTTATATAGTTTTCAAATGACTACGGTTAAGGTATGGGCATAAAAAAAGGAGTACCGCTGTACTCCAACCTTTGTTAACCTTAAATCTAATACTATGAAAAAAATCACATGACAAATATAGGGGTTCATCCTATTCCCTCCAAATATCTGTTAGTGTTTGACATTCCTTTTATAATTCTTTCACGGATATTCACTGTTTTCGCACACGAACTGTCTTTTTGAGATAATATAGGGATGGATAGTGGCTAAATGATTATCGGGCGGAAAGGGGAATAACCATAGTACATAGGTGACATACATGTATAAGATACGTTTATTTTGCTATATGGATAATCGCATGTTGATTACTGTCGGTAAGTCGTTTGACTATTGTCAGCAAGCATGCTGATTACTGTCAGTAAACTTACTGACAGTAATCAAACGCTATGGATGTCCTATGCAAAATAATATAATGTATTCTAGATTAGTTGAATAGCTAATGACCCGTGATTGAAAAATATCCGTTGGCAATGTTGCAGAAAATATGTGGATATACCCTTCCACCCGCTAAGGCTGATGGATAAGGAAATACGGGAGTGTGGAAGGGTATGAAGGAAAGGGAAAAGTTGCAAATCTGTTTCATTCGTTTCACAGAACCTTTCATCCCCCGAAAAGAGTTGTAAAACGTGTAATTTCTTCAATTATAATAATATATATTTGCCTCCATACAAAGCAAAGTTATGAAGGTTCGCGTCGGTTTATATATACTTTTGATACTCTTTCTTTTGATATCAGGCAAAGAAGAGGCGCGGGCTGGAAGATATGCGGCGAAAGGAGATACTTGTAGAGTATCGGACCGGATGAATCAGCCGGAAACCTGGAGCAAAATTTACCAATGGGTGATGGACGACCCGCAAGTGCCGGATAAAGAAGATGTGTTGATGTTGATCCGGTATCACTTCGGGAACTTTGAAAAGCTGAGAAAGCTGTTACGCTATTTGGATGGTGGCAGATCTTACGCTTATTTATCGGAACATCAGTTCCGGAAGATAGAACGGACAGGGAAGATGAAGGACAGTTTGCCGGTAGCTGCATTAACATTGCCTGCGAATACTTTGCCGGAGGAGCAATTGGAAACTATGGCTTTCGCTCCTTGGCTTGAAGTGGAAAGTAAGCGGGAAACCCCGCACAGAACAGTGCTTGCATTGAAGAACAATATACTTTATGATTTAGCTTTGGCTCCGAATGTGGAGGTGGAATTGCCCGTAGGGCAGCGGTGGTCTTTGAATATGGAATATAAATGTCCCTGGTGGTCGAATAGCAAGCATGGCTTTTGTTACCAGCTTCTTTCGGGAGGCGTTGAGGCACGTTGCTGGCTTGGAAAACGTAAGAATCGTGAGCGGCTGACAGGACATTTTCTGGGAATATATGCCGAAGGGGGAGTGTACGATTTTCAATTTGACAAAGACAAAGGATATCGGGGAAACTACTATGCAGCTTCCGGTCTGACGTATGGATATAGTCATCAGCTGGCACGGCATCTGGCTCTTGAATTTAGTTTGGGCATTGGTTATCTGGCAACAGAATACCGCAAATACACCACTTACGAAGGCGATTTGATATGGACGAGCAGCGGACGCTATCATTTTATGGGGCCTACAAAAGCCAAAATCTCTTTGGTGTGGCTCATTAAGGGAAGGAGGCGATAGCTATGAGGTGTACGCAATATGTGTTTCTTTTACTTCTGTTCGTGCTGTCGGTGCTGTTAGCAGGATGTGATTTCAGAGACATACTGGATGATTATCCCGTCAGCGGAGTAAAGATAAAGTTTAACTGGAAGGGAGTGGATAAGTTGCCCGAAGGGATGAGGGTGATTTTCTACCCGAAGAGTGAAGAAGGTAGAAAGGTGGAGAGTTATCTCTCGGTGGAAGGGGGAGAGGTGAAAGTGCCGCCCGGACGTTATGACATGGTGATCTACAATTACAATACGGAGAGTGTGTTGATTCGCAATGATGATGCGTATGAGACGATTGAGGCTTATACTGATTATTGCAAAGGGCTTGAAACAAGTGAGAAGATGGTGTGGTCACCGGACCCTCTATATGTAGTAAGTATGAATGATATGAGGATAGAAAAGAGTGAAGATGTGCTTTTGATGGAGTTTCAACCGAAGCTGGTAGTCAAGAACTATTCTTTTGAAATAAAGGTGAAAGGATTGAAGAACGTGGCAAGCATTGTTTGTAATGTGGATGGAATGAATGGGGCATATTGCGTAAGTAATGGCTCATGTACGGCAAGCATTGCTCCTATCTATGTGGAGGCTCATAAAGGAGAGGATGTGATACGTGGTAGTTTCTCTGCTTTTTCTGTATCGGAGTCTGCGAATACACGTTTTACCGGAGGGGTGGTAATGAAGCTATTGCTAGTTAAGGTGGATAATACGGTTCAAGAAACCAAGGTTGACATCACGGCGGCTGTAGTTCCTCCCCCACCCGAGGAAGAAGAAGATCCGGTAACGGATATCGAGATACCGATTGAAGAGGAAATTGAAGTGGAGGATGTGGAAGTTCCTCCCGGTGGAGGCGGAGGTATTGGCGGTGATGTAGGAGACTGGGACGACGAAACGAATGTTGAGTTACCTGTAAATTGAAAAGCAAAACGAACAAAATATTAACTTATAAAACAAACGATTATGAAGAAGATTTTATTGGCAGCAGTTGCTGCGTTGGCAATCGTAGGTTGCTCACAGAATGAAGAGATTGAGAAGGCTGGTGAAAAGGCGGAGATTAACTTTGGGACAGTAGTTAGCAAGACTACAAGAGCAGCTGTGACAGAAAACGACAACTTTAAGGCTTTTAAAGTAAATGCTTATATTGTTGATGCAGCAACTATTTCAACCGGAGGATTGGGCAGTGCTTATATGGATGGAGTTGAATACACGGGTGAAAAAGGAACATGGGTGGCAGCGAAGGCTTATTATTGGCCTATAGATGAAAAAATGCAGTTTTTTGCTTATCCCTCTTCGATAACAGATTTTGCGACTGAAGGGACTAATTATCCTACTTTTTCTTTTGCTGTAAATGATTCGCCTGCAAGTCAGCTTGATTTAGTTGTGGCCCACCATTCTGATGTAACTAAACCTGTAGATAATGGGGCATATACACTTAAATTTAAGCATATTTTAACTCGTGTAAATTTCTCTTATAAACCCGAAAGTACTGATTATACTTATACTATATCCAAAATAGAAATTAAGGGACTTTTAGGTGGAACTGCTAAATATACTTTTAATGAAAGTGATGGAGTATGGGATACTACCAATGCTACGAAAGATAAAAGTTATTCTTATTCTATTGCTTCTTCGTCTACACTAGAGGGTGGCTATTATAAATTAGATGATACAGACGGTTCACTTATGTTATTGCCTCAAGCTGTTGCTGGTATAACTATAGAAGTAACTTATACGACAAAATCGGGAGATCATACTTTCTTTACTGGTACAAAGGCTGTTACTCTCCCTGCAGGGACGGAAGCATGGAAAATTGGACAAAATATTCGTTATAAGCTGACTTTGCCTGTAGGTGGAGAGGCTATTGATCTCGATACTGATGTCAATAATTGGAATACTGAAGATACTGGTAATGAAGTGACTCCTAATACCCCTGTTACTCCTGCTTCTGTTGAATAAATCTTTCATTATCCTATAATCTCCCTCCCCGAGGACTTTCTTCCCACAAAGTCTTCGGGGATTTTTTTGTTTCTTCCCGGAATATTCTTACTTTTGCTGCACAAAACAAACAAAAAAACATTCAATCTGCAATGCAAACTTACTCTGCATGTGGTGCGGCTATATCGTGCCAGCAGTGCCCTAAGGCTGTGGGTAATGCTATCATTTATGCCTCTCATTCAAGAGGCTTCCACCTTCCAGCTCAAAAATGCGAAGAAAATATAATGATTTTTTTATTGGAAGGAGAAGTACTTGTCAATAGCCAGGAGTATGCCGGAACCATACTGCGTGCGGGGGAATTTATTCTTCAAGCCATTGGTTCAAAATATGAGATCCTTGCTCTGACGGATGTGGAATGTGTTTGTTATCGTTTTAATCAGCCGGAGTTTTTCTGTGAGGAACGTTATAAATACATTATGAAAGAAATAACTCCACCGCTGATATTCACCCCATTAAAGATTATTCCGGAATTGCGTTTCTTTCTGGACGCTTCCAAATCCTATCTGGCGAAAGAGAAGATTTGCCGGGAACTGCTTTCGTTCAAGCGAAAAGAACTTGCCTTTCTTTTAGGAGAATATTACTCCGATTATGATCTCTCGATACTGGTACATACTCTTTCCCGTTATACGTCCAGCTTTGAGTATTTTGTCCTGCAAAATCATCTGAAAGTGAAGACGGTAGAAGAATTAGCCCAATTAGGCGGATACACTGTTGTTACCTTCCGGCGTATCTTCAATTCTGTATTCCATAAACCTGTTTATGAATGGATGATGGAGAAACGTAAAGAGAACATTGTTTACGAACTCCGCTATACGGATGCCACTATTTCTGAGATCTGTTATAAATATGGTTTCGAGTCTTTACCTCACTTCTCTAACTTCTGCAAGAAGAATTTCGGGACTTCACCCCGTGGCCTACGTTCAGTGCAGTCTGTTCCTCCACAAGAAACGCAAACTATTTGTGAAGAGGCTGGTTGAAGCGATACTTCACTGAGACAATGAAGTAGCTGCCTATCTGTTGCGTATGGTTTTCATAAAGTCCGTCGGCCATTGTGCCTCGGAAATAATTCTTTTGTTGGCTGAGTATATCCACCCAGTTGGCTGATATCTCAGCTTGTTTCTTTTTCAGGAATCGCCATGTGATACTTGCGTTCCAGACAATTTGGTCATCTTCTCCCTTTTTTATGTTCGTACCGTTTCGGAAGGAATAATTTGCATCTGTTCTTAGTTGTATACCTCCCGGCAAATCGGCAAAACCGTTCAATCCGAAGGTATAATTGCGTGTGTATGTATCCGTCTCTAAAAGTGAGTTGGAAGAATGTTGGAAGTTCCACCTACCGTTTAAGTCCAGATTACCCCATTTAGGTTGGTAGGATAGGCGCAGGTCACTGTTGAGGCCGGTGTTATGCGTGGCACTGCGTTCAGGTTGCTCGCTTTGGTTTTCGTTGATGAGGTTGACATCCTGTGCAAAGGAGCCTCCGGCATTTGCACTCAGATTAAAGTCCTTGATGCGCTTCTGATACCGGAACACACCGCTTATGTTCCAGTTGCCGTTAATATTTACCGGATAAGTTTCACGTCCACCGGTTTGCTGGTTGTAGATCACTGCACGGGTCTGACTATTGATTCTGTTGTTCCAGTTTAGTGTGGCAAAAAGTCCTTCCTTCGTATTTTGTGCTTCCAATCGTACAGACTGATTGTAAGTAGGCTTCAGATTAGGATTGCTCCGCGTGATGTTGAGCGGATCACTGTTGTTGGTTGGTGAGATCAGATCGTATAATGATGGTTGCCAGGTATTTCCATAATAATTCAGGGTTATCCTATTTTTCTTTTTCTGCCATGAGATGAAGAGCATAGGCTGGAAGCCGACTGAGTGGAGGGTGGTATCAGCTCTATGCAGACCTGTTTTCTGGTTCAGGCTGCGCCGCTCGGGTTGTACGGATACTCCGGCATTGATGTTCCAAATGGTGTCGGAATAATTAAAGTGCAGGTTGATTCCGTGTTGCAGGGTACTGCTATGGCTCCGGTTACTCAGACTGTCGATGTAGCTCGTCTCATATCTTTCGGGCAGATAGCCGGGTTGTACTGCCGTTTCTTCCATAAAGCCGGACAGGTCGTAGGTATTACGATCATTCTTCTGCTTACTGTAGTTGAGGTTATATGAAATCTGTGCGTGCAACTTTTTGGAAAAAGGATGGCTGAACATCAGCCCGATGCCCTGTTGACGATTGGGGGACAGGTTCGACGAGTATTGGTTACGGTAGAGTATGGAGTCGTTTCCTGCACTGTTTTTCAGTTGATAATATGTGGTTGATGAGATAGAGAAGTTATTGTTGTCATTCTTGCTATCATTGTATTGTGCAGTCAGGCCGATAGAACTTCCTTTTTTATTGATCCGGCGCATGATATTTGCATGGAAGGAATATCGGTGTTGCTCTCCTTGCATTAGTGATCCCATGGCGATGTCATTGATTCTCAGCTCATCGGGTACATTGTTGATATGACTGAAAGGATCGAGGATATCCAGATGAGGATTTTCATTGAATGTGGCCTGGCGGTTATTATTGGCATTATTATTCCGGACAAAGCTGAAATTACCGAAGAAATTGACAAAAGTCAGGGTATCGACCTGCCAGTTTAAGCCCAATGATGAATTCATATTGCGATTGCGGTTCGTATTGTTGCCGGAAGAATACTGGTACTTATTGCCACTTGTCAGATATTGCTCGTTGTAGGATGTCGAAATATTGCCCTGCTCGTTGTGGTGATAGGATACATTTCCGTTGAGTGTTAGTTTCTGATTGTACTTTTGGGTGAAATTTATGGCAACGTTCTCCTGTATGTTGTCCTTGTAGCTGGTCCGCATATGGAGGTTACCGGAATTGGCGATGACTGAGAAATTGTTTCCGTTATTTTTGAAGTAGTTGCCTTGCAGGTTGAAATCCTTTTTGTTGTTATTGCCGTATCCGGCTTTTCCCGATGCAAGAAGGGTACCATTGAATTCTTCTTTGGTTTGCAGGTCGAGCACATAGTTCTCTTTCCCCGTGCTGACACCCGTCAGCTTTTCCAGCTTGCTTTTCTTATCGTACACTTTTATCTTGCTAATTAACTCCACAGGAAGATTTTCCAGCGCCATCTTGTTGTCACCTGAGAAGAAAGCTTCACCGTTTACGTTGATTTCGTTAATAGGCAGTCCGTTGTATTTCAGTGTTTTGGTTTCGCTGTCGTATTCCATTCCGGGAATACGTTTGACAAGTGTCTCCAGATACGAACCTTCCGGTGTTTTGTAAGCTGCTGCATTGATGACGGTGGTATCTCCCACCTGGTCTACGTCGCGCATCCGGGCGTTTACTGTCACTTCGTCCAATTCGATACCTTCTTCCAGTAAAATGCTGCCCAGGTTGATTGTTGAAGCGTTGCTGTCCAGTTTGCGGAAGACAGACTGCATTCCCGTATAAGAGGCTTTCAGTAAATATTGCGTTCCTTTTTGAGGAGTGAACTGGAGATTGAAACGACCGTCCGCATCGCTTGCAACTCCTTTTACAAAGGTGGAATCTTTGCCTTCCAGGATAACAAGACTTGCATAGGGAAGAGGTTCTTCTCCTTTTTTTGTCTCTGATGTAGTGCACACCAGTCCTTTGACTGTCCTTGTTTTTTGGGCGAATAGAATAGTCGGAATCAGTAAGAATAGCAATAGTAACCAGATTTTGTGCACGTTCATGTCTGTCTTTTTATGGCAGTCACAAAATTAGAGAGTTTTCGTCATAAAATCTTCTTTTTTTATAGATATTATGCTACTTTTGCTCAATATAAGTGATACAATGAAAACCGACAAACTAAAATATGTTTTAGCCTTTATCTTTTTGCTGTGTGCTTTTTGGTGCGGAGTCAATTTTAAACGGTGGTACACTATTAACCACCGGATAGAAAAAATGATTTCTCTTGTTTATTCTTCCTCTCCCCAGTATGATTGTTACGGAAACTTTGAAGAACTCTTGGTGAAGGAGTTCAGAAAACAAGGCATAGAACCGATATTTGAAAAATTCTATCTGGATTTCAATACGGTTACGCCGGAAGATGGGATAAAAAATATGGAGGTATATCTTGAGGTAATTAGAGATAAACCGATAGCACTGATGCTCACTGTGGGCGATCAAGCTGCGTCTGCTTTGTTTTCTACCCGCCATCGGCTACTTTCTTCCATTCCTGTAGTAGCTTGCAACGTACATTTTCCCGATGAGAAACTTATAAAAGAATATGAGCGTAGAAAGGTATATGTGCTGCGTGATGCACCGGATTTTAAGCGTAACATTGATTTTATAAGGGCTTTACAACCACATGTAGGGATAGATGTCATTTATAATATTGATCTGACTCCTCTTGGATATAAATCGTTTGATTTGTTAACCCGGTTTGCTGATAGAAAGGAAATCAGGCTTTTAGGCTATGAGTCTGCCTTTTCTGTGGAATCTGAATACAGAAAATTGCAGGAAATGGTTGAGCATTATAATCTGATGCCTGCCAAGGTAAACAGTCATATTGAAAAGGATGAGTTAACCATTAGTCTTTGCCCTTTCCGTTATACCAAAGGGACTTCTTTGTTTGTAGACATGGAAAAATCAAAAAGCGGACAGAGGAGAGAGTTTTTTCTGTTGGATAAGTTTGATCAGATGTCGCTTCCGATCACTAAAGCTTTAAATATTCCCTCTTTTAGTTGCATCCGCCAGGGATTTGGGGAGGATGCCAAGATTGTGGGCGGCTACATGGCTACTGATGAGATTTCTGCGCGTACTGCGGCTGATTTTTCTGTTCGTCTGATGAATAAGGAGAAAATTGGTATGCCGAAAATCAGGGATATGGAAAAGGAGTATGTACTGGATTGGACCTATTTTTCATCCTATACGGACTTTGATGTGAAAAATGTACCTGAAGATGTCCGTATTATCAATTACTCCTTCTATGACCGGTATCGGAAGGAGCTTTATTTCCTGACCGGATTGTTTATACTTACTTTTATTCTGGTATTGATCAGTCTGCTACGTATGCGCCGACGTTCGCGTGTGGAACGTAAGAATATGGAGATGCTTGAGGAAACTCATAGGCGGTTGATGCTTTCTACAGATGGAGGGCGGATTTCACTTTGGGATATACAGGGAGAGAATATCGAGTTTGATGAGAATTATACGCGTTTGGTGGGAATGGAACAGAGAACATTTGTACGAACCGATTTCTTGAAGTATGCATATCCTGATGATGTACCTCTTCTGAATTCATTGTACGAAACGCTGCATCAATCTACGGATATGCAGGTTCGGCGTGTACGTTTCTCTTTCAGTGAAGAAGATTATCGTTGGTATGAACTTCGGTGTCGCAGTCTGAAAGATGCAAAGGGAAGGATAATGCTGGCGGGCATTATGCAGGATATTCAGATACAGGTAGAGCATGAAGAACAGCTTATTCAGGCTAAGCAGATGGCTGAAAATGCTGAGTTGAAACAATCTTTCCTGAATAATATGAGCCATGAAATCCGTACTCCGCTGAATGCCATTGTCGGTTTCACCAATTTGTTGGTTGGCGAGGGTGGCGATGAGATTGAACCGGATGAGAAGAAGGCCATGCTTGAGATCATTAACCGTAACAACGAATTACTCTTGAAATTGGTCAATGATGTGGTGGAAATATCACGTCTGGATTCCGGCAACATGGATCTTGAAATAAAAGAATGGGATATGGCAACGGTTGTGAAAGAGATTTATATGGCTTATCAGGCATTAATCAAGCCCTCGTTGCAGTTTCATCTGGCTTTGGATGAAAATCTCTCTTTGCCTGTCAATATAGATCGTATGCGTTTTATTCAGGTCATTTCCAATTTCCTGGGCAATGCGGATAAGTTTACCCGGAGTGGTTCTATTACATTAGGATGCAAAGTGGATAAAAAAGACCGGAAGGTCAGTGTGTATGTACAGGATACCGGGAAAGGTATTGATGAGAAAGAACTCATGATGATCTTTGACCGTTTTTATAAGACTGACGAGTTTGAACAAGGAAGCGGGCTTGGACTTTCTATCTGTAAAGTCATTATTGAGAAGCTTTGCGGACGTATAGAGGTACGGTCTGAAGTAGGAAAAGGAAGTCGTTTTACGGTTGTTCTATCTTTGGCGGATGAGGTATAAGACTTCTGACGGGTTCTTTAAAATAATAGCCGAAACATTTGATATCGCTCTCAGGGTATTGTATATTTGTGGCATTAATCTTTAAATATGAGAACATACAAAATCAGAACGCAACGATTCATTCTACTTATTCTACTCCTATCCTGCATTACCTCCGTTTTTTCTTCTGATTTTTTCCACCGGATAGCAGAAGATGACGGTCTGAGTAATAGAAGGTGTTTCTCTGTCCAGCAAGATAAGCATGGCTTTATGTGGATTTCTACCAAACTGGGGGTAGACCGGTTTGATGGGAAAAATTTCAGGCATTATCCTTTGAATCTATTTCCCGACCAGGGGTATAACCGGATAGGGGTAAATTATCTGCGTTGTTCACCGGATAGTACACTCTGGGTATTTAGCGAAGCAGGGCTTCTTTTTCAATATGACGAACGGAAGGATGAGTTTGAACTGATATATGCTGTACGTGACTTCTTCAATAATCATTCTATTATTCTGAATGATGTTATGTTCGATTCCCCTGAAACAGCTTTCTTGTCAACCTCCAAAGGGGTTTTGAAGTTGAACTTGCCGGACAGAATGGCTTTACTGCTTCCCGGAACCGAAGAGTTGTCTGTAAATCAAGTGAACAAGAATGATGACCGATATTATATTTCTACCCGTGACGGACTTTATATAAGCATCTTCCCCAAAACCGGTCCTATGGAAGTACGCTTCCGTTGTCTGGAAGGGAAAAATGTATTATCGACCTATGTGGATATGGAAAATCGCAGAATACTGATCGGTACCCTGGATGCAGGTCTGTATAGCCGTTCCTTAGAAATGGAGGACTTACAGAAATTGCCTCTGCCAATTACGAAGCCCATACGCTCCATTGTTTCCTATACACCGGATAAAATTGCCGTAGGAGTGGATTTGGAAGGTGTCTTTGTCATAGATAAGGCTAACCTGACAATAGATAAACAATATGCCTACAATGAAACGTCTTCCACTTCTATCTTTACGAATAATGTGCGGGGACTTTTTGTCGATAATCAGTTCAATCTGTGGGTGGCAACTTATCACGGGGGAATCTCTTTTCAAGACTCTTACAAATTGAATTTTGACTATTTCCAGCATCGGACAGGTGATTCGCAAAGCATCGGAAATGATGTGGTGAATGCAGTGCTGGAAGATTCTTCAGGTAATTTCTGGTTTGGAACAAACAGTGGTGTCAGTATGCTCTCAGTGCACACGCACACCTGGACGCATTACTTTAACAGGAATATTTCCGGTGAAAAAGGAAACGCGATACTCACCATTGCCGAAGATTCGCAAGGACGTATATGGGCGGGAGGATACTCTTTCGGTGTTGCCTGCATCGACTGGAAAAGGGGAGATGTGAAAAGATATCACGTTGAGGACCGGAATCCTATTATCTCCACCAATTATATTTACTCCATTTATCCGGATGGTGATCTGTTGTGGTTTGGAGGAATTATGGGAGATATCACTTCACTGAATATAAAGACCGGGCTGGTAAATAAGTATAATATAAGTAAGGTGAATCAGTTTGAAAGACAGTCGGACCGACTGCTGGTGATGGGATTGTATAGCGGACTTTTTATTCTCAACAAAGAAACCAGTGAGATAAAATCAACAGCTATCACCAAAGAAGTAACAACTATCTATCGGATCAGGGATGGAGCCTACTGGGTGGGAACAAGAAACTATGGACTGTATTATTATGATATGGAAAACGATTCCATACGCCAGTACACAGTGGACGACCATCTTTCATCTAACTATATTTATGGGATAGCTCCCGATGCGGAAGGTCATTTGTGGATTGCCACGGAAAATGGTCTGAATAAACTGTCTCCTGATACGGGTGTTATCGAAGTATTCGACAAACAGGACGGTTTACCATCCAATCAGTTCAATAAGTCGGCTTGTTGGGTTTGCCGTAACGGAGATATACTGTTGGGAAGTACCGACGGGGCTATTTTGTTCAAGCCGGATGAGATAAGAAAGACGAAGCTTCCCACAGATTACGAGACAATCGTTTATCAGTTTGATGTGTTCAACGAACCGGTATATTGTACGGATGCATCAAATCTGTTGCGTGAACCGATCTATAAGACAGACCGGATAGAATTGCCTTACAACAGGAATTTCTTCTCTTTCCATTTTGTTACACCTAATTATCAGACACCGCAAAAGACACAGTATTCTTATTATCTGGAAGGGCATGATATTTCGTGGTCGCTTCCGGCTTCGACTCATGTGGCTACGTATTCTAAGGTGGCACCGGGCAGTTACGTCTTCCATGTAAAATCGGTGATAGATGGAATGGATCAGAAGGAGCGGATAATTTATGTTACGGTGGCTGAACCGTGGTGGAATACGATTTGGGCACGCCTGGTCTATCTGGCTTTGTTTTCCCTGTTTCTTTTCTATATTTACAGGATGATCAAACAGAAGCAGGAGAAGAGGAATACAGAAGTCAAAATAGATTTCTTTGTCACCACGGCTCATGATCTGTTGACACCGCTCAACCTGATACAGGCTCCATTGAAGGACTTGGAGAATGAGATTCCGCCTTCGGGACAAGGCGCTCAGTTGTTGCAAATGGCCTTGAATAATTCATCCAAGTTGGCGCATTATGTGGAGAAACTACTGGACTTTCAGCGTGTATCACTGAATGCAAGCCGATTGGTCGTTTCCAAACAAATGCTTGAGGTTTTCCTGCGTCATCGACTGGATTCCTTTAAATTAGTAGCAGGAAACAAGTATATTCATATAGAAAACAAACTGGAAGATTCTACCCGGCAGGAAATCTGGTTCGATAAGGAGAAGATAACGCGTATATTGGATAATCTTCTATCCAATGCAATCAAATATACTCCTTATGGAGGAAAGATTAGTATTGAAGCATCGGTAGACGAGCATAAGTGGTATTTGCGCATCAAGGATACCGGTATCGGAATCTCCGCCCGCGAACAGAGGCATATCTTCAAACATATCTTCAGAGCGGATAATGCAATAAATTCCGGTGAAATAGGCAGTGGTATCGGATTGAAGTTGGTAGGAGCGCTTGTTAAACTGCATCAGGGCAAAATCTCTTTCCGAAGCAAAGTGGATGAAGGTACGGAATTCTTTTTGTCCTTTCCTTTGACATACGAGAATGCAGTGGATCATTCGGAAAATAGTGAGAATGTTCCACTTGGTCATGACGTCTCTGTTAGCGATCCTCACGTAAATCGCGTTATGGTGGTGGAAGACGATCCCGAAATGTCCCGTTACATTGAGATGTCGTTGAGTGATGTCTATCATGTAAAGACCTTCAATAATGCCGTTGAAGCTTTGGATGGTATAGATGCTTTCTCACCTCAACTTATTATTTCGGATGTGTTGATGCCGGGAATGACGGGGTTTGAGTTCTGCCAGAAGGTGAAAGGTAATATAAAGACTTCTCATATTCCATTCCTGCTGCTTACGGGAGTTACGGATAAGAAAAGCATATTGGAAGGTATGCGTCTGGGAGCTATCGACTATATTGCCAAGCCCTTCGACAAAGAAGTATTGCGAAGCAAAATAGCCAATATCTTTGAATTGCGGCAAGCCGCCCAAAGGCAATGTCTGGAAGAACTGAAAAACAACAATGCCGTGGAATTGTCGAACAAGGCGGACAATGAATTTATGGAAAAGCTTTTGAAGTTGATAGAGACTAATATAGATAATCCGGAATTAAATATTCAGATGATGTGCAGTGAACTCGCCATGAGCCGTACGTTGCTATATAATAAGATTACCCAACTGACCGGTAAGTCTCCCACTGAATTTATCCGGATTTTCCGGCTCAAGCAGGCGGCTGCGCTTCTCCTTTCGGGAGAGTACTCGGTGACGGATGTTGCTTTTAAGGTGGGAATTGACAATCCGAAATACTTTAGTCGTATTTTCAAGGAATTTTATGGTGTATCTCCCAAAGAGTATCTGGCAAAAAGAGAATAAGTAACGCTACTGAATAAAAGAAATAAAAATGCGGTGTGATTTTAATGGTTACACCGCTTTTTGTGTCATATAAGCCTTGTAGAAGGCAATATATGAACATCTGTGCACCTGGAATGACGTATAATGTACCTCTTTTTTTTCCCTTCCCGCTACATTTGCAGCTGTAAATCGAATGGTTTTATGTAAGGCCGGATAAATTTAATACCTTTATTATATATGAGAATTTATTTATTAGTTATGATGCTTCCGATTTTCTTTTCAGGGTGCTCTGATAAGGATAAAGATCCGCTTTATCTGGATGCTTCCCAACCTGTGGAGAAAAGGGTGAATGATTTGATGAATCGTATGACATTGCAGGAGAAAGTAGCACAGATGTCACAATACGTTGGTATAGAACACATGAAAGCTGCCGAAAAAGACATGACGGTGGAGGAAATGAAGAAAAGCCATGCCAAAGGATTTTATCCTGATCTGCATTCTACCGAACTGATTGAAATGACCAAACAAGGGCTTATCGGATCTTTTCTGCATGTAATTACCAGTGAAGAAGCCAATCGATTACAATCATATGCCATGCAATCGCGCCTTAAAATCCCTTTACTTATCGGCATTGATGCCATTCATGGTACCGGACTCTACAGAGGAGCTACCATTTATCCTACTCCCATCGGACAGGCTGCAACCTTCGAACCGGAACTGGCTGAAAAAGCTTCTCGCCAGACTGCTCTTGAAATGCGTGCCACCGGTACCCATTGGGCATTTACTCCCAATGTAGAAGTGGCTCGTGATGCCCGTTGGGGACGGGTGGGAGAGACCTTTGGTGAAGACCCTTTTCTTGTAGGACAGATGGGAGCAGCTACCGTCAGAGGACTTCAGACAAGTGATTTTACCGGACAGGATAAAGTACTGGCCTGTACCAAACATTTTATCGGTGGAAGCCAACCTGTCAATGGTATCAATGGTGCTCCTTGCGATATCTCCGACCGTACATTGCACGAGGTTTTCATGCCTCCTTTTAAAGATTGTCTGGATGCGGGCACATATACTTTCATGATGGCACATAATGAACTTAACGGAGTGCCCTGCCATACCAGTAAATACCTGATGAAGGATATCCTGAGAGATGCCTGGAAATTCAACGGGTTTATAGTGAGCGACTGGATGGATATTGAGCAAGTGCACGAAAAGCATTGCACTGCCGCTACACTGAAAGACGCGTATCTGCAAAGCGTAAAGAATGGAATGGATATGCACATGCATGGTCCTGAGTTTGCGGATGCCATTATAGAACTGGTTAATGAAAAGGAACTCCCCATGAGCCGCGTAGATGATGCTGTCAGCAAGATACTGACTGCCAAATTCAAACTGGGCTTGTTTGAGAATCCTTATATAGATGAAAAGAAAGTTTCCCAAGTTCTGTTCAGTGCCGAACATCGTGAAACAGCACTCGAAATGGCGAGAAAAAGTATTGTGCTTCTGAAGAATGATAATAATCTGCTTCCTTTGGATAGCGACCGTTATAAAAAGGTTTTTGTAACCGGCCCCAATGCTGACAACCAGACTATTTTGGGTGACTGGGCTTTTGAACAGCCGGACTCCTGCGTGACTACAGTCATTGAGGGATTGCGAATGGTTTCTCCCCAGACTGACTTTGATTTCTTCCCTTTTGCCACCAATTTGCGCACTATGGAAATGTCTCGTGTGTTGCAAGCGAAAGACAGAGCCCGAAAAGCCGATCTGGCTATTGTAGTGGTGGGTGAGAACTCCATGCGTTATATGTGGAAAGACAAAACTTGCGGTGAGAATGTGGACCGTTATGAATTGTCATTGGTAGGTTTGCAACAACAGTTGGTAGAGGAGATTTATGCTACGGGAGTTCCCACTATTGTCGTATTGGTCAACGGTCGTCCGTTAGGCACTGAGTGGATTGCTGAAAATATTCCTGCATTGGTTGAGGCCTGGGAGCCCGGTTCATTTGGCGGACAGGCTGTTGCGGAAATTTTATACGGGAAAGTGAACCCTGAAGCAAAGCTTCCCATCACTATTCCCCGTTCTGCCGGTCAGGTTCAGACTTATTATAACCACAAGCAAACGAGCAAATGGTTCCCGTACGGTACGGGAAAAAGTACTAATCTGTTTGAGTTTGGATATGGATTGAATTATGCTTCTTTTGAATTCAGCCCTGTGAAGTTATCTGCCAGGTCGATGAATGAACAGGATACCTTGCGTGCTTCTGTTGAAGTCCGGAATATAGGTGAAAGAGCCGGAACGGAAGTGGTACAGATGTATATACGCGATTGCTACAGTTCGGTAGTACGTCCATTGAAAGAGCTCAAAGGCTTTCATAAAATTACTTTGCAACCCGGAGAAAGCCAGACAGTCACTTTTAATATCACCGCCAAAGAACTTAGTTTTTACGATATCGATATGAACTATGGTGTGGAAAAAGGTGAGTTCGAGGTTATGATTGGGAATTCTTCCCGTGATATTGACCTGCAAAGGGAGTTGTTTACCATAAAATGATGAATAGTGCACCTTTTTAGATGAATTGGGGGAGTAGCAAGTCCCTCTCCCCCATATCTTTGCCGAAAATAAAAACAATAAATAAGTCTATGAGAACACCTACTGAAAAACTGATTATAATAAGTATCGCTTGTTTTCTAAGTGCCTTTGTATCTCAACCGGTACTGGCGCAAAAGTCTAAAACGATCTATCATAAAGACTGGATAGATCTGAATAAAAACGGGAAGAAAGACATCTACGAAACTCCGACAGCTCCTATCGAAGCTCGCATTGCCGATTTGCTTTCGCAGATGACCGTTGAGGAGAAAACCTGTCAATTAGCTACCTTATATGGATATAAGAGAGTCGCTAAAGACGAATTGCCCACTCCTGCCTGGAAACAGGAGTTATGGAAAGATGGTATTGCCAATATCGACGAACATCTCAATGGGCTTGTAAAGACTCAATATTCGTACCCTTTCAGTAAACATGCTGAAGCCATTAATACAGTGCAACGTTGGTTTATTGAAGAAACACGCCTTGGCATTCCTGTTGATTTCAGCAACGAGGGGATTCATGGACTCAATCACGACCGCGCGACTCCGCTTCCTGCTCCTATTGCCATCGGTTCCACCTGGAATGCTGCTCTTGTCAGACAGGCGGGAGAGATTGTAGGCCGTGAAGCTAAAGCTTTGGGTTACACCAATGTATATGCCCCTATTCTGGACTTGGCACGCGATCCGCGCTGGGGGCGCGTACTTGAATGTTACGGTGAAGAACCTTTTCATGTAACCACATTGGGCAAGGAAATGGTGGCAGGTATCCAGTCGCAGGGAGTTGCTGCAACGTTGAAGCATTTTGCTGTGTACAGTGTCCCCAAAGGTGGACGTGATGGACATGCACGTACCGACCCGCATGTCGCTCCCCGCGAAATGCACCAGTTGCATCTTTATCCTTATAGGAAGATTATACGTGAGGTTCATCCGATGGGAGTGATGAGCAGTTATAATGATTGGGACGGTATTCCCGTATCCGGCAGTTATTATTTCCTGACTGAGTTGCTGAGAGAAAAATATGGTTTCGACGGTTATGTAGTTTCCGACAGTGAAGCAGTTGAGTTTGTCTATAGCAAGCATCGTGTGGCTCAGGATATGAAAGGAGCAGTGAAGCAGGTGGTAGAAGCAGGACTCAACGTGAAAACGAATTTTACGCAACCTTCCGATTTCGTATTGCCCTTGCGTGAACTGGTTGCAGAAGGAAGTGTATCCATGCAGACACTGGATCGGAATGTAGCAGATGTACTGCGGGTTAAATTCCGCTTAGGGCTTTTTGACAGTCCGTATGTCACGGATACAAAAGCAGCTGACAAGATTGTCGCTTCGTCTGATACCAGGGAGTTTGAGAAACAGATGGGCAGAGAATCACTGGTGCTATTGAAAAATGAAGCCAATCTCTTGCCTCTCCAATTGAGTAATCTTCGGAATATTTTGGTTACGGGTCCTTTAGCTACGGATACTACCGCTTACGTTAGTCGCTATGGGCCGCAGAATTTGCAGGTAACCCACGTGTTGCAGGGTGTCAGAGATTACGTCGGACAGGCGGCAACTGTGCATTATGCCAAAGGATGCGAAGTAGTGGATGCCACTTGGCCGGAAAGTGAAATCATTCCGACTCCTTTGACGGAGGAAGAACGCTTGGAAATTCAGGAAGCTGTGGAGAAAGCTCGCCGGAGTGATGTGGTAATTGCCGTATTGGGTGAGGACGAACACCGGGTAGGTGAAAGTAAATCGCGTACAGGATTGGCTTTGCCCGGACGCCAGCTGCAACTCTTGCAGGCTTTGTACGAAACCGGGAAACCTATTGTTCTGGTGCTTATCAACGGACAGCCGCTTACCATTAATTGGGAGAATCGCTACATACCTGCTATTCTTGAAGCCTGGTTCCCAAATTCCATCGGTGGGCAGACGATAGCGGAAACTCTTTTCGGAGAATATAATCCCGGAGGAAAGTTGCCGGTAACGTTTCCTAAGACTTTGGGACAGATTGAGTTGAACTTTCCCTTCAAGCCGGGTTCACATGCCGGACAACCGGGTGACGGTCCCAATGGCTATGGTAAAACAGCGGTAGTAGGTTCTCTTTATCCTTTCGGATATGGATTGAGTTATACCACTTTCGAATATAAGAATTTGCATATTACCCCTGACAAACAGGGAGTGCAGGGGAAGATAGAAATATCTATGGATCTGACAAATACCGGACAGCGGGCGGGTGATGAAGTAGTGCAGTTGTATGTGCGTGATAAGTTAAGTTCCGTGATTACCTATGATTCTCAGTTGAGAGGTTTCCAACGGGTCACCTTGCAACCGGGGGAAAC
This sequence comes from Bacteroides sp. 14(A), assembly GCF_000526555.1. Taxonomy (NCBI): domain Bacteria; kingdom Pseudomonadati; phylum Bacteroidota; class Bacteroidia; order Bacteroidales; family Bacteroidaceae; genus Bacteroides; species Bacteroides sp. 14(A). Next base: position 1,085,854 of record NZ_JAGH01000002.1, read on the forward strand.
CAGGCGTATTCATTTCACTCTTCTTCCCGAGGATCTGGAAATGCTTGACAAAGATATGCACTGGATCGTAGAACCCGGTGAGTTTGAGGTCCTGATTGGTAGCAGTTCCGAAGATATCCGACTGAAAGGAAAGTTTGAAATGATGCAACCCTGAAACTGTATAATGAACGTTCAATACAATAAATTAATCCCATTATTTATCTTAAATTTATAACCATGAGAAACAATGAAACTGATTAAAAGAGCTCGTTTGAGTTTATGAGTAGAGAAACTAATACTGAAAATTTGATTAATACACAATTAATTATGAATACACTTTTTACATTTGTGAAGAGAACTTATGTTCATCTTCTTATGTGTGCCGTGTTGGTCATCGTTGCGATGCCACTCTCTGCACAGAACATTTCATCCGGAACAGCCAACCAGCAGATCACCGGTTTGGTGACCGACGATAAAGGCGAACCACTGATTGGCGCGAATGTAGTACTGAAAGGATCCTCGTCTATAGGTGTGATTACGGATCTTGACGGTAAATTCTCATTGAATGCACCTTTGCAAGGAACCTTACAGATTTCTTACATCGGCTTTCATGCACAAGAGATTGCGATAAACGGAAAGAATCATTTCACTGTAAAGTTGCAGGAAGATTCAAATACTCTTGATGATGTGGTGGTTGTGGGATATGGAGTGATGAAAAAGAGTGATGTGATCAGCTCTGTAACCACGATAAAGACAGATAAAATGACGAAAGCCGCCACCCTGGATATTGGTGAAATGCTTCGCGGACGAGCTGCCGGCTTGAAAATTACAACCTCAGAAAATGCCGGCCCCGGTGGTAGTTCGAATATACAGATACGTGGTACAAACTCTATTTCGGGAGGAACTACTCCTATTGTTGTAGCTGACGGAGTGGTGATCGGTTCCATTAATGATGTGAATCCGAACGATATTGCATCTGTGGAAATTCTGAAGGATGCTGCCGCTCAGGCTATCTATGGTGCACGTGCAGCAAATGGTGTCATATTACTTACCACCAAAAGAGGAGAAGCGGGAAAAGCGCGTGTAAGTTATCAGGGGTATTATGGTATCCAAAACGTCGACCGTAACTTTGATGTTTACACGCCTGAAGAATTTATACAGTATAAACGTGAGGCTTACCGCACCACCAATAATAACCAGTATGGTGCCGATTCTGATGTATTCAGCCAATTAGAACTCGAATCTATTCAGAATGGACAGTTCATTGACTGGCAGAAAGAGTTGATGCGTACCGGTACTATTCAGAATCATGACCTCACGGTGACCGGAGGAGGTGAGAAAACAAAGGTATTTGTGAGTGGTAACTTTATGAAGCAAACCGGTGTGGTGCCTGCTACGGATTTTATAAAGGGGCAGCTTCGCTTTAATCTCGATCAGGAGATTACCCGTTGGCTTAAAGTCGGTTTAAATACCAGCCTGAGCATTTCGACCAAGAATGATCCGGGGGTAGCCGGCCTGTTGCGTGATGCTGTAACTTGTTCACCTTTAGGCTCGGTTTATGATGCTGAAGGTAACCTTAATATGCATCCCACCGGATTGCAGGAGAATTGGAATCCGCTGATTGACTTGCAGGAAAAAACATCGACCACTAAGAGCCGTAATGACTTGGTGAATCTTTTCTTTGACTTCAAGATTTTTAAAGGACTGACCTATCGATTGAATGTGAGCCGTCGTAGCTGGAATGCAAAGGTAGAAACCTATAGTACAGCCAATTCGAAGGCAGGAAGTTACACAGGTATGGGAAGTGGTACTATTAAAAATCAGGATGAGAATGAATGGACGCTTGATAACATCCTTTCGTATGATAATCAGTTTGGCAAACATCACGTATCCGGTACGTTGATTCAGAGCTGGAATGAGCGTAACCAACATTCCAATCAGATGGATGGATCGCTGATTCCGAATGACTTATTGGGTGTCTATGGCATTGAAGCGGCCGGGAAAGTAATACCTACTTTAAGTGCGTCTCAACGCCGTCTTGTGTCTACCGCTCTGCGTATGCAATATGATTTTGCTTCGAAATACTATGTAACCATAAGCGGACGTCGTGACGGTTCATCTGTGTTCGGTGCTAAAAACAAATGGGCTGTTTTTCCTGCCATGGCATTGGGATGGAATGTGTATCAGGAAGAGTTTATGCAAAACTTTGAGCAACTTACGAACTTGAAGTTACGTGGTAGCTATGGTAGTGTAGGAAATGAAGCTATACAGCCTTATGGTAGTATTGCATCTGCCGACCAGTGGGATTATTACACCACGAAGAAACTGACAGGATATACGCCGGGAGCTGTTCTTTCGAATCCTAAGTTGAAGTGGGAGACTTCTACAACCTTGAATTTGGCTGTGGACTTTGGATTCTTCAATAATCGTTTGTCCGGTACTGTGGAATGGTATAATACTCGTACGAAGGATTTGCTGATAGACCGGTCTATCAGTTCGGTTACCGGATATTCTACCATCAAGGACAATATCGGAGAGATTCAGAACAGAGGTCTTGAAATACAGTTGGAAGGTGTTGTGGTAAAGAGTCAGGATTGGGATGTACAATTGGGAATGACTTTTGCACGCAATCGCAATAAAATTATAAAACTGTTCGGTGACTTGGATGGTGACGGCAAAGAAGATGATTATCCTATTAATAATTGGTATATCGGGCAGCCTATCAATGTATCCAAAATATACGAAGTAGCCGGTATCTGGCAGGAAGATGAGATTGATGAGATTCCTAATTCAGCACAACCCAATGCTCAACCCGGAGATATTAAAATTGTAGACCGTACGGGCGATGGCAAGCTGGACGATGATGACAAAATACTGGTTTCACAATTCCCTAAGTGGAATGGTTCTTTCAATGCATCGGTAAGATATAAGAATGTTGACTTCTCCATGGATATTTATACTGTACAGGGAATAACCAAATACAATCCGTTCCTGGCAGATTATAATTATGGTGGTAATATGCGTGCAGTGTTCAACGGTGTGAAGGTGAATTACTGGACACCGGAAAATCCTACCGGTAACTTCCCGCGGCCCACAACCAATGGAGCCCTCGAAATGGGAAGTATAGCCCGTCAGGATGCCTCTTATGTGCGTTTACAGAATATAACGATAGGATATACCTTGCCGAAGACATGGCTTGCAAAAGTACACTTGAGCAATGTCAGGTTCTACTTTACCGGACAAAACCTGTTAACATTGACAGATTATGAGTCGTACAGTCCCGAACAGCCCGCTGACAAGTATCCCGAAGCCCGTACGTTGACTTTCGGCTTGCAGCTTGGTTTCTGATCGGAAGGCAGTCAAGAGATATAATTTCATACATTCAACATTTTAATGATATAACCATAATGAAAAATTATATATTATTTCTTATCATCGGATTACTGGTAGTCAATACCTCTTGTGATTCCTGGCTGGAAGAAACACAGTTCGACAAGATTAATAGTTCAACGCTCTATGAGAGTGAAGAAGGATTGGAAATCGGTCTGAATGGACTATATGGCCTCTCTCGCCGCTTTTTCCGTTTTAATGATTCGGATGCACGCGGAGCTTACTGGTTTTATTGTGCTACCGACCTGGCTATGGTGCGTACGTGGAATGAAGCGGAAATGTATCGTTCCAATATGCGTGCAAATGCCATGCCGGCTGAGATGTGGAACCGTCCCTATCAGATGATTGATCGTGCTTCCGCCATTATTGATGCCGCACCCGGTATTAGTATGCAAACTGAAACCCGTGAGCGAATCGTTTCGGAAGCCCGTGTAATTCGTGCTTGGGCGTACCTCAGGCTGATTTCTACTTACGACAATATCTTGTTGGATAGCATACCGACAACTCCGGACAATGCGTTTGACGAAGTAGAGTATAAACCGGCTAGCCAGAAAGATGTATATGCCTTTATTGACCGCGATCTCGATTATGCCATCAAACACTTGCAATATAAAGTAGATCCGGGAATTATCGGGTTGGGCTTGGCCCGTCAGTTGCGTGCTGAGTCGGCTATGTGGCAGGAAGATTACACTACGGCAGCAGCGCAGGCTGATGCGATAATTACAGGCGGGCACCATAAACTGGTAGGTATCAGCGAAATATTCGGTAATAATGTAAACCATAGCGAGAGTCTGATGGCGTGGCAGTTCGATGAGGTATCTGGAGGTAGCCATACACTGGCTGGAGGTGATGGTCATGTGTTGGGAGCTTGTTTCCAAGCCCGTTTCTATGAGATCACCATTCCGGGAGATCCTGTAGCGCCTATCATTGAGGAAGCTAACTATGGAGGAAATGCTTACGGGTGGACGTATCCGAATGAGTATCTCCGTTCATTGTATGACAAGGATAAAGATAAGCGTTTACAATTCTATTTCTATCCGGATACGCTGTACGGGAACAATCCTGCTTCTGCCTATTATGAAAAGAAATTACCGGGTGATCCCCCGTATTCTACTCAGCTGCGCCAGTATACATGGAGCTTGATGAAGTATCGGGATCTGAGTAAACCGGCCAAACGCGCCTTGTCTTACAAGCCGTTTATAGCTTATCGTCTGGCGGATACTTATATTTTGGGTGCCGAAGCACATTGGAGAAAAGGAAATACGGAAAAGGCACTGGAATATCTCAATGCTATACGTTTGCGTGCCGGACTTGAAGAGGCTACTACTATTGATCTTCAGGCTATCATGGATGAATATGCGCGTGAGTTGTGCTTTGAAGGCAAACGTTGGTTCTTCCTCAAGCGTATCGGTAAGTTGGTGGAACAGGTGAATAAATACCATCGCTTCGGTAGTACAACCAGTAGTATTCAGGGTACCACAATGAAAGATTATATGGTGCGTTGGCCGATCCCGCAGGCACAAATAGATGCAATGGGAACTTTCCCACAGAATCCGCAATATTAAATGAGTATGAAAATAGTAACCACACTCTTGTTATCTCTTTTTGCTTCTTCAGTGCTGTTTGCCCAGTCTGGTAAAACAGTCCAGGTACAGACACGTGCCAACAGCACTGTGGAGAACTGGACACCTTACGAGGCGCATACTGTGGATAACCTGAAAGGATTCAAAAAGAAAAAGGAGCCAGCTCTGTCTGTGTTCGGAGGGTATAAGACGAACCGCCAGGAAGCAACCGGCTTTTTCCGTACAGAGAAGATCAATGGGCGATGGTGGATTATTGATCCCGAAGGGTATCCGTTCCATCACCGGGCAGTAGTAGCATTTGGGCCTGGAACCTCGAAGAAGCAACAGTCTGCATTTCAGGAGAAATTCGGAACGCGTGCCCAGTGGGTGAAGGCAGAGACGGAAATGTTGCGTTCGTATGGATTTAATGGTGCCGGAGCCTGGTCGGCAGTGGAAGATATCCGTACCAGTCAAGCTCCATTGGTCTATACACTGATTGTCAACCCTATGGGGAACTATAAGCATGAACATGTGAAGAAATATGGAGGTACCTATAAGGTGGCCGGCTGGCAGGGGTATCGATTCAATCTGCCTATGGTATTCGATGATGAATTTGACAAATATGTAGAGCAGGCTCTTGCTCCGTTGGCACGGTATAAAGATGATCCTTGCCTGTTAGGCTATTTTACAGACAATGAATTGCCTTGGTATACTGATGCTTTGGACCGCCATCTTAACTTTCTGGCTAAAGATGAACCGGGATACCTAGCAGCACGGAAATGGTTGGCTGAACGAAAAGGCAAGGAAGCAACCGTGGCGGATATTACCGAGGAAGACCGTCTTGCATTTTCCGCCTTCTTCTTCGAGACGTATATGCAGAAAGTGACTTCGGTGTTGCGTCGTATAGATCCTAATCACATGTATCTCGGCTGCCGGTTTAATCAGGATAAGAATCAGGAACTTACCAATCCGGCTATCTTTAAGGTAGCAGGTAAGTATATGGATATTATTTCTATAAATCATTACCGCCAGTGGCAGCCGGAACAGGAGCGGATGAATAACTGGGGAGAATGGTCGGGTAAACCTTTTCTGATTACCGAATGGTATGTGAAAGGAGAAGATTCCGGTTTGCCCAATGCAACCGGTGCGGGATGGAATGTGCCGACTCAGGATGACCGGGGAATTTTTTACGAAAACTTCTGTTTACAGTTGCTCCGCAATCCATACTCGGTAGGGTGGCACTGGTTCAGGTATCAGGATAATGATCCGGAGGATTTGACAACAGACCCTTCCAACAGGGATTCCAACAAAGGAATTGTAGACAGCGAATATTCTCCCTGGTTACCTTTATTGCGGCGAATGGAGAAAGTAAACAAGCAGGCTTACACACTCACTCGTTACTTTGATTCGCAGAAGTAAATAGTTGGATTTTGATAGGTATTCATATAAGAACCGTTTCGGCTTTAGGACAAGTTAAAGTTGAAACGGTTCTATTCAATAAATCATTTTTATCTATGGTGTTTATTACGAATAAAAGCGTTTGCTTATACAGAAATACAGGAGTATTCTTTGTATTAATGATGTGTTGGTTGGCATGTAGTGCCCAGTCGGGAAATAACTCTATGTACGACTATAGTTCGAAGGTCGATTCTGTACTCAGCCTGATGACACTGGATGAGAAAATCGGACAGTTAAATCAATATACCGGTAATTGGCAGGCAACAGGACCGGTGGTGGAGGATTCTACTAAAATAGAGCAGATCAAGGCGGGTAGAGTCGGAGCTATGCTCAATATCAAAGGGGTGAAATATACGCGTGAGATGCAGAATTATGCGATGCAGTCCCGCCTTCGCATTCCATTATTATTCGGGCAGGATGTGATTCATGGTCTGCGTACCATCTATCCCATTCCTTTAGGTGAAGCGGCAAGTTTTGATCTGGATTTGATGGAAAGAACAGCAGCCGGTGCTGCGGAGGAAGCTTCTGCACAAGGTATTCACTGGACTTTTGCTCCGATGGTAGATATAACCCGTGATGCACGCTGGGGGCGTGTTATGGAAGGAGCGGGCGAAGATACCTGGTATGGTAGCAGAGTGGCCGAAGCACGGGTAAGGGGTTTTCAGGGAGATGATTTGGCGGATACTCATACGGTAATGGCTTGTGCCAAGCATTTTGCGGCTTACGGAGCGGCCATTGCAGGTAAGGACTACAATACAGTAGACATTTCTGACCTGACGCTACACGATACTTATCTGCCTCCTTTCCGGGCGGCGGCAAATGCCGGTGTGGCTACTTTTATGAATAGCTTTAATGACATAAACGGTATTCCGGCTACGGGAAATGCATATATACAGCGCGATATCCTTAAAGAAGGATGGGCTTTCAGCGGGTTTATTGTTTCCGATTGGGGATCGGTCAAAGAAATGGTTGCCCATGGATATGCATCCGATCTGAAGGCATCGGCTGAGATTGCTATTCATGCCGGATGTGATATGGATATGGAGTCGAGAGCTTATCATAAGCACTTGAAAGAGTTGGTGGAAGAGGGTGTTGTGGACATTAAATATGTTGATGAAGCCGTAAAGCGTATTTTGCTGAAAAAGTTTCAACTCGGACTTTTTGATGATCCGTACCGTTATTGTGACGAAGAGCGGGAAAAGAAAATCGTATTGAGCACCCGTCTCAGGGATTTGTCCCGGGAATCTGGAAGAAAGTCCGTTGTCCTATTGAAGAATGAGAAGCAAGCACTTCCTTTATCTCCGTCGTGTAGAAGAATTGCATTGATAGGAGCTTTGGCCAATTCTCAAAAGGATATGATGGGCTTTTGGGCGAATGAAGGTGTAGAGAAAGAAGTCGTGACCGTGTATGAGGGCTTGAAAAGACGTTTTCCCAATGTAACGGTCAATTATGCCGATGGATATGATTTGGAAACAAATGATTTACGGCTTTCTGAGGCCCGTGCGGCTGCCAATCGCGCCGATGTTATAGTAGTGGTTGTTGGCGAAAGATTTAATCAGAGTGGAGAAGCAAAGTCGAGAGCTGATATTACCGTCAATGCCAATCAGCAATTGCTGGTGAAGGAGTTGAAGAAGACGGGTAAGACGGTTATTGTTTTACTGATGGGCGGTAGGCCAATGATTTTTAATGATATGGAGCCTCATGCTGATGCAATTCTTCTGACCTGGTGGTTGGGGACCGAAAGCGGGAACGCCATAGCTGATATCATCTCGGGTGATTATAATCCTTCCGGTAAACTGCCTATGACTTTTCCTGCACATGTGGGGCAGATTCCTGTCTATTATAATTATAAAAGTACCGGAAGGCCGGAAAGTAAAACAGTTGCCTATTCTTGCCGGTATCAGGATATTGATTTTGAACCTGCTTATCCGTTTGGCTACGGGTTGAGTTACACTACATTTCAGTTGTCGGAGCCTAAGACTTCCGCCAATGTATATACAATGGAGGATACGATCCGGGTGTCTGCGAAGTTGAAAAATACCGGGGTATATAGAGGTAAGGAGACAGTACAGCTTTATATCCGTGACTTGGTTGCCTCCGTAACACGTCCTGTTAAGGAACTAAAGGGATTTCAGCAAATAGAATTAAATCCGGGTGAAGAAAAAGAGGTGACGTTTATTCTTTCATCGGCAGATCTTAGTTTCATGAACAGGAACTTGAAATATATCACGGAGCCTGGTAAATTTGAGATAATGATAGGGACTAATTCGAAAGAGGTGAAGAAGACAATTATATCATTGAAGTGAAAGTTACTTCCCAGACTTACATAAGAAGAACTCCCCTGCCGGTTTCCCGGTAGAGGAGTTCTTGTGATATTAATCAAATGTAGAAAGGGCTGATTAGTCTTTCAGTTTTGCGATGATAAAATCGCGGTTCAAACGGGCGATGTTGCTGATAGAGATGTTCTTCGGACATTCGGCTTCGCAAGCACGAGTATTGGTACAGTTACCAAATCCGAGTTCATCCATCTTGCTCAACATAGCTTTTGCGCGACGCAATGCTTCCGGTTTACCCTGCGGCAGCAAGTTCAACTGGCTAACTTTTGCGGAAACGAACAACATGGCAGAACCATTCTTACAAGCAGCTACACAAGCACCGCAACCGATACAAGCTGCTGCATCCATAGCTTCGTCAGCGATTTGCTTCGGAATCAGGATAGCATTGGCATCCTGAGGAGAGCCTGTGCGTACACTAACGTAACCACCGGCTTGCATAATCTTGTCGTAAGCCGTACGGTCTACCATCAAGTCCTTGATGACCGGGAAACCGGCAGAACGCCAAGGTTCAACAGTGATAGTGTCACCATCGTTGAAACGACGCATATAGATCTGACAGGTAGTAGCACCTGTTGCAGGACCGTGAGGATGTCCGTTGATGTAGAGCGAACACATACCGCAGATACCTTCGCGGCAGTCATGATCGAATACAACCGGTTCTTTACCTTCAGAAATCAGTTGTTCATTCAAGATATCCAGCATTTCGAGGAATGAAGTGTCACCGGGGATATCTTTCATTTGGTATGTTTCAAAAGCGCCTTTTGCCTTTGGGCCTTTCTGGCGCCATACTTTCAGTGTGAAACTTATATTTTTATCCATTGTCTTTGATTTTTAAGTTGACGAGTTGACAAGGCTTCAGTTAACAAGGGAGAATGTTCCGCTTATTAATAAGTGATGACAACATACGTATGATTTCATTGTTTAAGCTGTTAAGTTCTTCAAAGCTTTGAGTAGATAAGTAATGTATGTCATTACAAATAATGAGTTGGCTCTCTAACTCAGAAGCTGAACCTAAAGATATATATAAAAACTGAATAAGCTCTTTATCATGCCCTCTTCCATATCCTTCTGCTATATTCGAAGGTATAGAAACAGCAGCTCTGCGCATTTGCGAAGTAATGCCGTAGATTTCCTCTTTAGGAAATACTTGAGTTATTTGATATAAGTCCTTAACAAGTTTCATACTCTTTTGCCAAACAATTAAATCTTTATGATTTCTCATGCCTTGTTCCCTTGTTAACTCGTCCCCTGGTTAACTAATTATGATTTATAGTTACGAGTCTGTACCTTGATTGCTTCGTAAACCAGCGGTTCTTTCAGCAACTCAGGAGCTTTTTCATCGGAACCTTGATATTCCCAGCAAGCAACGTAGAAGAAGTTTTCATCGTCACGTTTTGCTTCGCCTTCTTCAGTCTGGTATTCTTCACGGAAGTGACCACCGCAGCTTTCGTTACGGTTCAGAGCATCGTAAGCAACCAATTCGCCCATGATAATGAAGTCGTACAGACGGATAGCTTTATCCAACTCTACGTTCATGCCTTCCTTATCTCCCGGGATGAACAGATCTTTTTCGAATTCCTTACGGATTTCTTTCAGTTTGGCAATACCGGTCTTCAGACCTTCTGCTGTACGGCCCATACCTACATATTCCCACATTACGTGACCCAGTTCCTTGTGGATAGAATCTACAGACTTCTTACCCTTGATATTCATCATCCAGTCAATCTTGTCCTGGATAGCTTTCTCGGCTGCTGCAAATTCAGGCAGGTCGGTAGAGAAGCGGGGAACTGTAATCTGGTCGGCCAGATAGTTCTGAATAGTGTAAGGCAATACAAAGTAACCGTCAGCCAGACCCTGCATCAATGCGGAAGCACCGAGGCGGTTTGCACCGTGGTCAGAGAAGTTACATTCACCGATAGCGAACAGACCCTTGATAGAAGTCATCAGTTCGTAGTCAACCCAGATACCGCCCATTGTATAGTGGATAGCCGGATAGATCATCATCGGATTATAATATTTCACACCGGCAATTTCTTTTGCCAGTTCACCTGGATTAACGTCAGTGATTTCCTCGTACATATCGAAGAGGTTACCATAGCGTTGAAGAACGATATCGATACCTAAACGGCTGATAGCCTCAGAGAAGTCGAGGAATACTGCCAGGCCTGTATTGTTCACACCGAAACCTGCATCGCAACGTTCTTTTGCAGCACGGCTGGCAACGTCACGCGGAACCAGGTTACCGAATGCCGGATAGCGGCGTTCCAAGTAGTAGTCGCGGTCTTCTTCAGGAATATCACTTCCCTTGATTTCACCCTTCTGGAGCTTCACTGCGTCTTCTTTCTTCTTCGGAACCCAGATGCGACCGTCATTACGCAGAGACTCTGACATCAAAGTCAGCTTAGACTGCTTGTCACCGTGAACGGGAATACAAGTGGGGTGAATCTGTACCATAGCCGGATTGGCCATCCAGGCACCCTTGCGATAGCAAGAAACGGCGGCTGTACAGTTACAAGTCATTGCATTGGTAGACAGGAAGTATGCGTTTCCGTAGCCACCGGTAGCGATTACTACTGCGTGTGCAGCAAAACGTTCCAGTTTACCGGTTACGAGGTTTTTAGCGATGATACCGCGGGCACGTCCGTCAATGAGGACAACGTCCTGCATTTCGTAACGAGTGTATAATTTTACGGTACCTACGTTTACCTGGCGGCTCAGTGCAGAGTAAGCACCCAGCAACAACTGCTGTCCGGTTTGGCCGCGGGCATAGAACGTACGTGATACCTGAGCACCACCGAAAGAACGGTTATCCAGCAAACCGCCGTATTCGCGAGCGAAGGGAACACCTTGTGCCACACATTGGTCGATAATGCTGTTGGAAACCTCAGCCAAACGGTAAACGTTAGCTTCGCGGGCACGGTAGTCACCGCCCTTTACTGTATCGTAGAACAAACGGTAAACAGAGTCACCGTCGTTTTGGTAATTCTTTGCAGCGTTGATACCGCCCTGTGCTGCGATGGAGTGTGCACGGCGCGGAGAGTCTTGAATACAGAAGTTGAATACTCTGAAACCCATTTCACCGAGTGAAGCGGCAGCAGAAGCACCTGCCAAGCCCGTACCTACTACGATGATATCCAAGCGACGCTTGTTAGCAGGGTTAACTAATTTCTGGTGAGCTTTATAGTTGGTCCATTTCTCAGCCACCGGTCCTTCCGGAATTTTTGAATCTATCTTAGTCATAATGCTATTACATTTTAATCGTTTACAATTTACAAATTAGCAAGCACCGCCGCACAATGATTTTGCGAAGAATACGACAACTACCAAGGCGAAACATACAACGACGATAGTAGAGTAAATGTTGGAGATGCATTTCCAACGGTTAATCCATACCTTGTTGTTCCAACCCAGGGATTGCATAGAACTCCAGAAACCGTGGGTCAGGTGGAACCACAGTGCGCCGAGCCAAATGAGATAAAGCACTACGTATACCGGATTGCTGAATGTGTTCTGAATGTGATAAACACCGTTAGCGGCATAAGCCAGTGTAAGCGTGTCAGCATGCATACCCATGTTGTGCATCAACTCAGGAAGCTGCATTTTTGCCCAGAAGTTTACCAGGTGCAGACCCAGACCTACGATTACGATAAGACCCAATACGAGCATGTTCTGAGAAGCCCATTCTACAGTTTTGGGTTTATCAACTACGGCATAACGTTCAGTACCGCGTGCTTTGCGGTTCTGCATTGTCAGCCAGAAAGCGTAGATGATGTGAATAATGAAAAGGGCGGCCAAACCTACCGTAGCCACCAAGGCATACCAGTTTGCCCCCAGGAACTCACAAACCATGTTGTATCCCTCTGCCGAGATTAATGCAACCAGGTTCATCGCCATGTGAAACGTCAGAAACAGGACAAGGGCGATACCGGTAATGCTCATCACCACTTTCCTTCCTACAGATGAATTACTTAACCACATAAATGATTGAATTTAAATTATTTAATAGTTAGAAAATTTGCTTTTACTTAGGGTCTTACACTAATTTCCCGCAAAAATAGAAGAAATACATTGATTAAACAAGGAATTAAAGAAATAATTCCGTAATTCAGGGAATAGATAGAAGTTGACAAGTGAGTCAGGGAACAGGTTGACAAGGGAAGATTACTCTTACTCGTCACCCTGTTCCCTGGCTGGGTCGTCATTTTTTTCTTTTATAATGGTGATTTTCTCTCCGCTGGCAGCACGTTTTCGCAAGGAGCGAGGGGTGTCTCCAAAGGAGTCCTTGCAGAAATGAGCGAAGTGCGACAGGGAGTCGAAACCATAACGTGAACTGATCACGGAGATACGTTGCTTGGTGAATTGCAGATCGTTCAGAATACCTTCACGCTTCTTGTCCAGTATCCATTCGTACACCGGAACATTATACATATTTTTAAACAAACGACGGAATGTAGTGGTTGTATATCCACCTAAATGGGCGAATTCTTCCACATTCTTCACCTTGTCGTAGTTCTGCATAATGAAATAATGGAAACTTTCCGTATAAGTACTGATAGGATAGAAGAACGTACTTATCTGGCGCAGGGGATAATAGCAGGTTAGTATGTAAACCAGTTCCTGACGCTTGATGTCGAGATATTTCCCGCATGCGGAAGGCTGTTCTTTAAAATAGTCGGCGATATCATGAAGCAATCGCTCCAGTTTGGTATTGGCTATCAGCGGCGTGTAGGTCAGCGGAGCCTCAGAACGTTCGAGGATTTCCTTGTAACGGTCTTCACATATAAGTGGAAGTTCCGTAAACCAATAGGCGATATATTCCACCTCGGTCAGTGCTAACAACTCCATTTTTGAACCGATGGCTTGCAGTACACATTGTCTGCTCTGGAGCGTAGTGCCCGGGTATTCGTTACTATTTATCAACAATTCTCCCTTTAACATAAAGATCATGCAGTTCTGGGTACACTTCTCCGCTGAGAAATGCTGCCCCTGGGGATATTGGCGGTATACCAATGTCCCGTCTGAGATTTTTGGGCATAGAGTACAATCTACTTGCCGTGTGCAAAGAGTGTCTTTTGTCATGAAATATAAGACGAATTACTAAAATTATGGCAACAAAGATAGAATTTTTTTGTGAATACTCTAACAAAATCGCCTATCTTTGCAGCAAACTATAAGAAAGACTACATGAAACGGACTATTTTTTTTGTATTTTTTGCATCATTACTTGTATTCAATATTTCTGCCCAGAACTGGGACATTAATACTTTGCATAAAATAAATAGTTGGGATGGTAAGTTCATTCGTAATTATAATAAAATAATTTCTCGTACTGAACCTTATATTGCCGTGGGGGTTCCCGTGGCGATGGCATTGGCTGCTTGGGTGAAAAAAGACCGCGAATTATTGAAGGATGCTGTGTATGTAGGTACCAGTGTTGCCGGTGCTTTTGTTGTGACTTATGGCATGAAGTATCTTATAGATCGTGAACGCCCGTTCGACCGCTATCCCGACCGGGTTCATGCTTATAGTCATGAAACCAGTCCTTCTTTTCCTTCCGGACATACGGCAACTGCTTTTGCATTGGCAACTTCACTTTGTGTGAAGTATCCGAAATGGTATGTAATCGCTCCATCTGCCTTATGGGCATGTTCTGTCGGGGTATCCCGTATGAATGAGGGCGTACACTATCCATCCGATGTGCTGGCGGGTGCAGCTATCGGAGCCGGATGTGCTGTAGTAAATATCTATGTGAACCGTTGGCTGAATAAGTGGTTGTTCGGCAATTAAGAATTGCACTGTATCGGATCTATATATTCTGCGTATTGCATCTATATATCGGACGTGTTGCATCTATATATCCAATGCGTTGCATCTATATATCCAAGATGTTGGACATATAGACGCTGCAAATGGTTTATTAAAGTGGTAGTTTCTTCTCGTAAATCTTTTCGTTCAATAACTCAAGGGCTTGTTGCACGCTGTTGTTCGTGGTGTTTATCACCTGAAAGTATTCGTTCATATCCCACAGGTCACGGGCTATCAAGGCTTTCAACTGCGTCTTTATCAGAGGCAATGATTTGTTGTACTGCTCCTCGTTGAACTCAATCTTTTCTTTATCGGCGGCAGCGCATATGTCTGCAAGCATCTGTTCGTCTATCTCAAATTTATTGTTGAAGGTATCGAACTTCTTATATTTCTCTTGGAGTTCTTTCCGATTTTTCTCGATATACTTGGTTGTTGCTTTGATGACAACGCCTTTGGCAACCAGATTACGGTGATAATCGGTATATTGGGTTGTATCGATAGGCACGAAATAGTCGGGCATGATGCCACCGCCACCATATACGGTACGTTTCAACTTCTTAGTGGAGTTCTTCAATGAGTCAGGAAAATGGATACTGTCGGCATGCATCATTTCTCCACGGTTGAAGCGATCTACCAGTTCCATATTGTATTTCTCCTGGCCGTCATCTTTACTAAGGCCTCTGCCGTCCAGATTGGCTGTATGGTCGTACGGTTTCTGGATGCAACGTCCGGATGGGGTGTAATAACGGGCGATAGTCAAGCGGATCATAGAGCCATCGGGCAATTCGATGGGACGTTGTACCAGCCCTTTACCAAAAGTACGGCGCCCTACAACTACGCCTCTGTCCCAGTCCTGTATGGCACCGGTTACGATTTCACTTGCTGAAGCGGAGTATTCGTCTACCAACACAATGAGGCGTCCGTTTTTGAAGTTACCTGTGCCTTTGGCATAGAAATTACTACGCTGAGAGGTTCTTCCTTCGGTATATACAATCAGCTCTTTTTGTTGCAGGAACTCGTTGGCAAGATCAATTGCTGCATTCAAATAGCCGCCACCGTTGCCTTGCAGGTCAAGTATCAGGTCTTTCATTCCTTGCTTCTGTAGTTCTTTGAGGGCGGCGGTAAATTCTTCGGCGGTAGTGGCACCAAAGCGGTTGATACGAATATAACCGGTCTTGGGCTGTATCATATACGAAGCGTCCAAACTTAGAATGGGTATTTTATCCCGTTTTACAGTGAAGTATAAGGGATCGTTCACTCCGCGACGGACAATGGTTAGTTTTACTTCTGAGTCTTTCGGGCCGCGCAGGCGTGTCATTATATCTTCTGTGGACATTTTTACGCCGGCAATAGCGCTGTCGTTCACTGCCACGATACGGTCACCTGCCAGAATACCAACCTTTTCAGATGGTCCGTTGCTGACGGGCTGTATAATAAGTAATGTATCTTCTATCATCTGGAACTGCACACCGATACCTTCGAAGTTACCTTGCAACGGCTCGTTCATTTTCTTCACTTCCTCAGCATCATTGTACGTGGAGTGCGGATCGAGCTGGGCGAGCATACGGATAATAGCTTCTTCCACCAGTTTATTTTCGTCTACCGAGTCTACATACAGATTGGCGATGGCAAATTCTGCCATTTGTAACTTGCGGGCAGCCAAGTTGCCCATATTCTGCGCCTGCATGGAAGCCATGGCACCGCATATACATATTATAAAGATAAGAAGTTTCTTCATCATTCTTTTTTGCTTATCACTTTTCACTAATTCACTAATCATTAAATATCCATTCCTTCGGGGATAAACTGGCTGATATCTTTGCCGAACTGTAGAAGCTCGCGGACAGTAGTCGAACTGATACATGTCAGTTCGGGTTCGGTAAAGAGCAAGATGGTTTCAATACCTGCCAGTTTGCGGTTGATATCGGCAATGGTCTCTTCATACTCGAAATCTTTCACGGTACGGATACCGCGAACAATAAACTGCGCGTCTACCTGCCGGGCAAAATCAATCGTCAGGCAATCATAGGAGTAGACCTTGATTCGTGGCTCGTTCCGGTAGAATTTCTGTATTATCTCCACGCGCTTCTCAATAGGGAAGTAGGTGTTTTTATTCTCGTTGATACCAATTCCAATAATGACTTCATCCATAAAAGTCAGTGCGCGGGTCACTACCGATGAATGTCCGATAGTGAAAGGATCGAATGTTCCCGGAAAGATTGCTCTTCTCATGATGCCAGATCTTCTTCTATAACCAGATTGTTAATAATAAAGTTTTGCCGTTCCATGGTATTTTTACCCATGTAGAATTCCAATAATTCTTTTACGAGGTCCGTTTTGCGTAAAGTAACTTGTTCCAGACGCATATCTTTGCCGATGAAATGCCGGAATTCATCAGGGGAGATCTCTCCCAGACCTTTAAAACGCGTAATCTCAGGATTGGGACTCAGTTCGGCAATGGCTTTTTGCCGTTCCTCTTCCGTGTAGCAGTAAATTGTCTTTTTCTTGTTGCGCACGCGGAACAACGGAGTTTGCAGGATATAGACGTGCCCTTTCTTTATCAGATCGGGGAAGAATTGCAGGAAGAATGTGATGAGCAACAACCGGATGTGCATACCGTCCACATCAGCATCGGTAGCGGCAATCACCTTGTTGTAACGCAATCCTTCAATGCCGTCTTCTATATTCAGGGCAGCTTGTAGCAGATTGAATTCTTCGTTTTCGTATACCACTTTCTTTGTCAGCCCGAATGAGTTCAACGGTTTACCACGAAGACTGAATACAGCCTGCGTATTTACGTCACGGCTCTTTGTGATGGAGCCGCTGGCAGAATCACCCTCAGTGATAAAGATGCAGGACTCGGATTCTTGTTCCTTTCCTTTGCCGTCATTGAGGTGGTAACGGCAATCGCGCAACTTGCGGTTGTGCAGGTTGGCTTTCTTTGCGCGCTCACGTGCCAGTTTGGTAACACCGGCAATGGCTTTACGTTCCTTTTCGGAGTCTTGTATCTTTTGCAGCATGACTTCCGCAACCAACGGATTCTTGTGGAGATAGTTATCTACCTCTGTTTTGATGAAGTCGCCTACATACTTATTCACGCTTACACCGCCGGGAGACATGGAGGGGGAACCGAGTTTGGTCTTGGTCTGTCCTTCAAACTGGGGTTCTTCCACATTGATGGCAATGGCGGCAACAATACCGTTGCGGATGTCGGCATATTCCTGGTTTTTGTTGTAGAACTCCTTGATGGTGCGGGCAATATGTTCTTTAAGTGCACTTTGGTGTGTTCCACCCTGTGTGGTATGCTGGCCGTTGACAAAGGAATAGTATTCCTCGCCGTATTGATTCGTATGCGTAAAGGCTATTTCAATATCTTCTCCTTTCAGATGGATGATATTGTAAAGGCCCTGTGCGGTCATATTGTCGTTCAGCAAATCTTCCAGTCCATGGCGTGAAATAATGCGCTGGCCGTTGTATATAATGGAAAGTCCTGTATTCAGGTACGTGTAGTTACGCAACAGCGTTTCCACGAAATTAGCCTGGAAGGAATAGTTCAGGAATAACGTGCTGTCCGGTTCAAAGAAGATATAAGTTCCGCTTTCCTCGTTACAGCTTTCCGTTACATCACTCTGGAGATTACCCTTTTCAAAGATGGCGATACGGACTTTACCTTCGCGATAACTACGTACTTCAAAGCGGCTGCTAAGTGCATTCACAGCTTTGATACCTACGCCGTTCAGTCCGACACTTTTCTTGAAAGCTTTACTGTCGTACTTACCGCCGGTATTGAGTTTACTCACCGCTTCAATCAGCTTTCCTTGCGGAATACCACGACCATAGTCGCGCACACTGACACGGAGATTATCCTCAATGTTAATCTCGATCCGTCTACCAGCACCCATTTTGAACTCATCGATGCTGTTGTCCATTACCTCTTTTAGCAATACATAGATACCGTCGTCGTTCTGCGTACCGTCGCCCAAACGACCGATATACATACCCGAACGGACACGGATGTGCTCCATGTCGTCCAAATGACGAATGTTGTCTTCCGTATATTCTACATTGCCTTCGGGCATCAGTCCGTTGATTTCTTCCATAAACTCTTATTTAGTTGACGAGGTCTGCAGTTGACAAGTTGACGAGGGAAAGAGTCTGCTTTATAATAGTGCAAATATAGTGCAACCCCTTGTTTCCTTGTTAACTTGTCTCCTTGTCCCCTTTTTATTTAATTTCTTTAATAAACGCCCTGCGCCGTTTATGTTGTTTGGTTTCAAAGTATTCCCATTGGGCTTGTACTTTGCCATTCATTTCAAGTTCAGGGTTGCTTTCTGCAAATATAAAACCTAATTTCTGATAAACCGGAATTAAATCGGAAAATAACAATGCGTTAACACCTTTGTTCTGGTACTCCGGCTTCACGGCAACAAGCAATAAATCCAACATTTTGGCACGCCGTTTCATGAACAGTGCTTTCAGCAGATAGTACCATCCGAAGGGTAATAACCGTCCATGAGCTTTCTGTAGAGCTTCGGACAGGGATGGCATGGATATGCCTACGCAAATAAGCTGGTCGTCGGCATCTGTGATAAGCGTCACCATGCGGAGGTCTACGATGGGGAGATACATTTTCACGTACTGGTCAATCTGCCGTTGGGACAGAGCGGAATAACCGAACAGGGGCTTATAAGCTTCGTTCATCAACTCAAAGATGGCCTGTCCATAGTCGCGGGCAATCTTCTTTGCAGATGTATATTTTTTAATCTTGAGATTATATTTACGCTGGATAAGATCGGAGATGCGTTTGTGCTTGTCCGGTATGGCATCCGGAATGTAGATCTGATATTCCACCCAGTCAGCTTCCTTCTCAAATCCCATACGCTCCATGTGTTGCGGATAGTAAGGATAGTTGTAAATGGTTGCCATGGTGCTGAGTTGATCGAAGCCTTCGATCAGCATGCCTTCCGCATCGAAGTCTGTGAAGCCCAACGGGCCTTGTATGTGAGTCATTCCACGTTCTTTTCCCCATTCTTCTACCGTGTGGATCAAGGCATCGGATACTTCCGGGTTATCAATGAAATCAATCCAGCCGAAACGGACATTCTTTTTATCCCAGGTTTTATTAGCCTTGTGGTTGATTATGGCAGCTACGCGGCCCACTATTTTATTGTCTTGGTAAGCCAGGAAATACTCTGCTTCACAGAATTCAAACGCCGCATTCTTCTTTTTATTGAAAGTGTTGAGCATGTCGTCGTAGAGATCGGGAACGGAGTAGGGGTTGCCTTTGTATAGCCGGTAATTGAAGCGGATGAACCGTTTCAATTCTTTCATTGTGGAAACTTTTTTGATTGTTATTGCCATAATTTTATGTCTAATGAAGTGGCAAAGATACATGATAATCTTTAAAATACCACGTGGCAGAGATAAAAACTAATCTATTTCTGTATGCTTTTCCGATACTGTAAAGGTGTCATACCCGTATTTTTGAAGAAAGCACGTCGGAATGTGGAAGTGGAGTTAAATCCGGAACGTTCGGCTATTTCGTCTATATTCATGGTGTAAGGATAGGTAGCCAGTAATTGCTTGCCGGTTTTCTCAATGCGGAGATTGTTTATATAGTCGTAGAAAGTGATATTCAGCTTATTGTTGAAATAGGAGGATAAGTAGGTGCGGTTTGTTCCGATGGCATTGGCTACGTCACTGATAGTAAGCTTGGGGTTAAGGTAGAGTTGTTGCTCTTCCATTACTTTGTGCAGTATTTCCTGAAAGGCGTAATAAGAACCGTTTTCTTGTTCTTCTTCAACCTCTTCTTTCTCTTCTATGTTTTTTTTAGACAGCAGGTTGCCTTTCAGGTTGTTTGGCATGGAGATGCTGATCTGATAAGCTGAATAGTGGACAATGACAGACCATAAGAGAACTGAGGATATGTAATAAATAGTATCTCCCCAACCTGTAATATTTATGCTGGTATATACCCATGTCACCAAGCAGATGGCGAGAATAAATGTGGCTTTTTTCAACCATGCCACATCGATATGTTCCGAATAAGAGTAATTATTGCGTATATAGCGTTGATATCGGCGAGCGGCAAAAGTTACTATAAGTACAATAATTGCACTATAGATCAGTATAAATCCGAAATAAAAAGGAAATATAGGGGCATAAAAGGTGCACAAATAGGCAATTGTAAATGCAAGATAGGGACTGAGAAGTGAAAATACTTTCTTCCAGTTGAGCCATCCGGGCGCTGTTAATTCCAGAAGATAGAAGGAGCAGGCGGCAACTGCCCATCCGTCAATGAATAGCAGGGAGTTGACCAAACGTTCGGTTTTCAGTGAAGGGAAATAGAGTAATATATCTTTGAGTTCCAGTAATGCCCAGAAAGCAAGAGTTAGCCCCAGTATTCTCTGAATGCGTGAGCGTGGCCTATGTGTAAGCAAACGAAAACTGACATATCCGAAAAACATGAATGCAGCTCCATTCATGAAGTATGATATATTGATGCCTTCCATTAAACGTTGTAAATGAGTACGGTGGTGTATGCTATATAACAAAGTATCAGTATGCTGCCCTCTATGCGGGTAATGGTGCGTTTGGCGAAGAACAATCCGAATATCCATAGCAGTATGCTGGAGCCTACCAGTACCAATAGATCCATATTCGTGATGCCCGTCAGGTGCAACGGTGTGATGGAAGCGCTGCATCCCAGTACGAAGAAGATGTTGAACAGGTTACTGCCAATCACGTTTCCGATAGCAATTTCCGGATTCTTCTTTAAGGCGGCGACAATGGAGGTTGCAAGTTCGGGCAGAGAGGTGCCGCCTGCTACCAGAGTCAGTCCGATGACGGATTCACTTACTCCCAGATTGCGTGCAATGCCGCTGGCGCCATCTACGAAGAAATTACCGCCGGCAATCAGTGCCACCAGCCCACCTATTATATATAGTATGGATCGCCACATGGGAAGTTGTTTGATTTCCTCTTCTGTCTCTCCCTCTTTCTTCCCTTGAAAAGCGATGGCAAAGGTATATCCGAGGAAAATGATGAAAAAACAGAGCAGCAACAGTCCGTCTGTAGTGCTGATTATATTTTCAGAACTATGATCCAGAAAGACATCATTCGCGCAAATCAGCAATACTATGGAGGATAGGATACAGAGCGGGATTTCCTTGCGCAGTGTATTTCTGGAAATAACAATTGGAGCGAAGAGTGCCGTACAGCCTACAATCATCAGTGTATTGAAGATATTGCTGCCTACAACGTTTCCGATGGCGATGTCCGCACTGCCTTTCAGAGCCGAAGAGACGCTGACCGTCAGTTCGGGAGCGGAAGTTCCGAAAGCTACGATGGTGAGGCCGATAACAATGGAAGGGATGCGGAAGCGCTTGGCGATGGATGCGGCTCCGTCTGTGAGTCCGTTGGCACCTAAAAGGATGAGGAGAAGACCTCCGAGAAGAGAAAGAATATCCATGAGAATTCTGTTTTTTGTGCAAATATAATTAATTCCTTTCATGAAAAGCGAAAAACATTCCGTATGTTTGGCACGTTAATTAATTTGTTGTTTCTAAATAACATGATTAAGGGCTTTTATATGAAGGGAATACGTGCGTTGTGTCTTTGGTTCTTGCTGTTGCCTGCGGGCGTTGCATCTGCCCAGTTGGTAGAGAAGGTATTAGATGTCTTTAATGACGATACTTTGGGGACTGTTGTTGCTCAAAGGGCAGATACAGACTCGATTCATCTGCTGAAGATGAAAGAGGATTTGGAGGTTGCAAGGTTGAATGAGGCTAATCTCAGGATGGAGATAGAGCAAATGAGGCTGAAGTATGATGCGGCGGACTCCCTGAAGCTGGCAAAGCAGCGATTGCGTATTGATTCGCTCAGGCGGATGACAACAGGCGTGCCGGTGGTGGTGGAAGGCGATACGCTATATTACCTGTTTGCCAAGCGTGGTGGTCATACTCCGCAGCAACGTGCCGAAATGAATGCAGCGGCAATAACGGAACTGGGCAAGCGATTTAATCTGCAACCGGATTCGGTTTACTTAGAGAGCAGTGATATTGTTACCGATCTGATGTACGGTAATAAGGTTCTTTCTTCTTTTACGGATCAGGATGGCCTGTGGGAAGGTTGCTCGCGCGACCAGTTGGCGGCTGCCAAACGTAAAGTGATCGTAGACAAGCTGAAGGTAATGAAGGACGAACATAGTCTGTGGCAGCTTGGCAAACGTATTCTCTATTTCATTCTTGTAATCATAGGTCAGTATCTGCTGTTTAAACTCACCACCTGGTTGTTCAATAAGCTGAAAGTACGTATTCAACGATTGAAGGATACCAAACTGAAACCTATCTCCATTCAGGAATATGAATTGCTGGATACGCAGAAGCAGGTGAATCTGCTTGTCTTCCTGGCAAATCTGTTGCGATATGCCGTAATGCTGCTCCAGTTGATATTGACGGTGCCGTTGCTTTTCTCCATATTTCCCCAAACGAAAGACCTTGCTTATAAGTTATTCTCGTATATATGGGACCCTATAAAGAGCATCTTCCTGGGTATAGTAGAATATGTTCCCAACCTGTTTACCATCTTTGTGATATGGCTTGCCGTGAAGTATCTGGTGAGGTTGGTGCATTATCTTGCCAGTGAAATTCAATCGGAGCGGCTGAAGATAAGTGGCTTCTATGCCGATTGGGCTATGCCAACGTTTCACATTGTGCGTTTCCTGCTTTATGCATTTATGATTGCTATGATTTATCCCTATCTGCCGGGTTCCAAGTCGGGCGTTTTCCAGGGGATATCGGTCTTTGTCGGCTTGATTGTTTCGTTGGGTTCGAGTACGGTGATCGGGAATATTATTGCGGGATTGGTAATCACCTATATGCGTCCCTTTAAGTTGGGCGACCGCATCAAGCTGAATGATACTACGGGAAATGTAATAGAGAAGACTCCGTTGGTGACGCGCATCCGTACACCGAAGAATGAGGTGGTGACGATTCCGAACTCTTTCATCATGTCTTCGCATACGGTAAACTTTAGTCAGTCGGCACGTGACTACGGGCTGATTATCCATTCGGAAGTGAGTGTGGGGTATGATATTCCCTGGCGGAAGACACATCAACTTCTGGTTGAGGCTGCTCTGAATACTCCCGGAGTGGTAGATGATCCGCGTCCGTTTATATTGGAAACGTCTCTTCAGGATTATTACCCGGTCTATCAGGTGAATGCATATATTAAAGATGCTAACCAGTTGGCACAGGTTTATTCCGATTTGCACCAGAATATCCAGGATAGATTTAATGAAGAGGGTATAGAAATTATGTCTCCACATTATATTGCTACACGCGACGGGAGTGCGACGACGATACCTAAGGATGATCTGCGACCGAAAAAGTAAGCCTTTTCCGGTGCGGGAATGAGCGATCCTCCCGGTAGGATTGAAACTGATTCCCACTACGAGAGAAGGCATCTCCCACTATGAGTGAAGGTACTTCCCAATAGGGGTGAACGGGTGTTCCACTACGAGTGAATGTAGTGGAACACTAAGTGCTTTATCGCACAGATAGTTATCCGTTTGTAATGTTGCTAAAGTCGTCCGACAGGGCTGCGGATGATAAAGAAAATGAAGTGTCTTTATTGTGCGGCTACAATTTCCGAATAAGGATAGTTGTCTGTAACCTGCTGCCAGTCCTTTTTCACTAAGTCGTAGGCATAAATCAGTCTGCCGTTCCGATAACCTTCGAACAATACATAGATTTTCATCGTCTCTGTATCTTGGGCGAGCATGGTTACTGAACGTGCCGAATTGGGGAATGTGGCAAAAGGCTCATCCAAGCTCATTGTTGTCTGATTCCAAAGACACAGTTCTGTCTGGCCATTATCGGCTCTTACTACGGCATATCCACCGGTACGCACATATTTAGTAGTTCCGGTATCTTTTCCGCTGATTATTGTCCAGAAGGGAATGAGTGCGGTAGCCTGTATCGGATCGCCAATGTATATTTTCCCGCTATTTTGTTGCAGATCCAGTACAACGGGGATGAAGCTGTTGTTTCCGTTAGCGGCCGAGAGTAGCAGTTGGCTGCCGCCGCCTTGTACACCGGGATAGCGTGTCAAGGATTCGAGCTTTATATTGGCAGGCAGTTTATATTGGCGTGTTAGAGCTTGATCCATGTTTCGGGTGTAGGGCCAGGAGCCGGTGGTTGCCAATATCACTTCATCGGTGGATATTTGCCTTACGGCTATTATAGAGCTTTGGCCGTTGCAAAGGGTCAATATGTTTTCAAGTCCCATATCTTGCCAGAAATGCATGGAAAGATCGTAGCTGAATACTTTGCGCACTCCATCTATCGTCTGTATTCCGCAGAGGTTCTGACTTTCCGGGACATTGACTACACAGGAGAAATCTTTCTGGTCTTCTGCCAATTTTACTATGTTCTTAGGGCTGCCATCTGTGAGGTTTACGTGCTCAATGCAGTTATCATAACTCGTGTCGGAATGAGAATTTACAATGCCGTAGAGTTGGAACTCTTTGGGTGCTTCGCCGTTGGTTACCGAAATCTCACCAAGCGTCATGATCTCACCGGAGCGACGCAGACGTACCTTGGTGGTTGAGGCAGGATAATGTCCCGGTGCCAGGAAGGTGATACTTGTAGTGGTCTGTTCAATCATGACAGGCGATACTCCAAGAGCATATCCCTGATAGTTTAGGGCGGGTTGGTCGGGGAGCGGCCAATAGATTTCGAACATAATATCGTCACCGGGTTGGATACCTTGTGCTTTAATCGTGACTTTATCACCAGGGTTAAAACTGGTCTGAGCAGGCATTACAATGTCGGTTACCAGGATGGGTTCGTCTTTGTCGTCGTTTTTAACGCATGCGGCAATTAGTAGACAGAGTAGTAGATAGAGAGATAACTTCTTCATAGCGTTTGTATATTTGATAGGCACAAATATATTGCTTTCCTTTGACATATAAAGCTGTATCTCTTTTTTTTAACCTGTTGGCGAATGAATTCGTTTTCATGACTATCGTCAATGGAATTAATTTCGCCAACAGGCCTTTCTCATTTTTTTCGGCTTATGGTATGCAGTATGTTGCCTTTTTTATCAATCATCCGCAATGTCAGTTCTTTTTTGTCCGCAGATACTACAGAGAAGCCCGGTTCCGGATTACAAAAGACGGTTCCTTCTGTGGGTTTCACTTTGCGGGCAAGGGAACCGGCTGAGTTGACAATGTAGTCGATATCACTTCCCGGCCTGCGAATATGCTGGAAGTTGTGGATATGTCCGCAGATGTACATGTCTACCTTGTGCTTGCGGAGTATCGGATCGAGACGTTTCTGCATATCCAGACGTTCGCTGTCATCTTTCGAAGTTTCTGCATAGATGGGATGGTGTCCGGCTACGATGATCCAGTCTTCTTTGGCACTGGTCAGTACAGAGTCGATCCAAGAGAGTTGTTTTTGTAAATCCTGTTTGCACGCGTCGGGATAGGTGGCGGAGTCATTGCGGTATTTGTCCATCATAGGGGCGGTGTCTATCCAGACGATGCGGATAGTGGTACCTTTGTCTTCAAATGCCTTTGTATAGTAGCGGGCGGGCATGGTCCAGCGGCGACTGATGCTGGTGTAGTCCAATACCGCCTGTGTGTTGCCACGGTACTCATGATTGCCGAGCACGGGGAACCAGTCGATCATCAGTTCCGGATGAGAGTAGATGAGCTCATAGTTTGTCATCCACAACGGATCATTCACGCTGCGTACGCCTTCGAAATGATGTATATCTCCGGTGGCAACTACAAATTCGGGGCCTATTTCTTCGGCCATGGTTCCCATCAGCTCGGCTATGGGCTTCTGGTCGTAGTAGCCGTTGCGGCCGAGATCGTTGGCTACATAAAAATTGAATTTCTTGTCGAATATGGAATAGTCCGTTATCTGTGCGACAGCCCAATTACTGAGGAGAATAACTAAAAGGAGAGAGAATACTTTTTTCATTATGATATTTTTTGATTGTTACTTAAGTGGTTAGAAATTGATTTTCACACCTGCATTTACCTTTATACCGTAGTGTTCGCTTTGCATCGTGCGATCCTTTGTACCTTGATAGTAGCGTAAAGGCTGGTTCAGCAGGTTGTTAGCTTCAGCATAGAAGGTCGTTTTTAACTTCTTGCCGAAAGTATAGCTGGCATTGGCATCCATATAATTCACAGCATCGTAGTAACGGTCATAGAACTTTTCCGAACCCATTTCATCGATGAATGCAGATGCATAGTTATAAGAGAGGCGGATACTTAATCCTGACTTCTCGAAGAAGAGTGAAGCATTGGCTGTGTGCTCCGGAGATCCCGGGAGGCGCAGGCTGCTTTCATTCTCGCGTCCTTCGAAGTTGAAGTTATCTACCCGGGAGTAAGAATAGGTGTAAGTTCCGTAGAAACCGATGCACTTCAAGGACGGGGCAATGAAACTGAAGTCGCGTTGATAGGCTACTTCCACACCCAGCAGATCAGCATTGCCGGAGTTGCGCGGCTGGCTGAATTTAGTATAGGTGGTTCCGTTGTAGCTATAGTTGCGCAATGTCTGGTCTACAATGAAGTCGTTAATCTTCTTGTAGAAGATGCCGGCACTGACGAGACCGATACTTTTGAAATAATATTCACCACTCAGATCGAAGTTATAGGAGAGTGTCGGCTTCAATCCCGGATTACCGAGGGAAATCTCGTTGTCGCTGCGCTTAATTGTGATGTTGGGCGCCAAGGCGGAGTACTTGGGGCGTGCAATGGTGTTGGTGAACGAAGCGCGTACCTTGAAGTCATCGTTTACATCATATTTCACCAGGACGGAGGGAAGTACATTTAGGTAACTATCCGATTCGTAGGGCGTGCGGGTTGTTTTCTCTTCATCTGCATCGAATTGGCTACCGGAATATTTCACATGTGTATTTTCCAGACGTAATCCGAACATCAGATCCCACTTCTTGCCGAGTTTCTGGTCGAAACGCAGATAACCGGCTGCGACAGTTTCTTTTGCCTTGAAATTGGTGGCGAGTTCTTCTTGCACTTGCTCTTTTTCGAACAGGCTTGCATTATTCAGGTCGAGAGATCCCAAATATTCTTTGCTTACGAAACTGCCTACTTTGTATTGATCTCCCGGAATGTATCCGTCACGATTCTGGTCGACGGCAGCAGCCAGACTGGCTTTGTCGAAACCTTCTTCATCCAGCGGGGTATATTCGTAGAAGTCAATTTCCTTGTCCTTAGTCTTATGTACTACTTTGGCACCGAAGCGCAGGTGGTTTCCGAATTCTCCTTTCGTAAGCGGCAGGCTGAAGTCGAGTTTGAACTTAAAGTCTTTTTCCTGAATGTCTTCTTGTTGTTCGGTCACTTCTTTCAGGCTGAAATCATCGTTCAGATACATGGTTGAACCTTCTTGCGGAGTAAGCAGTGGTTTACGTTCGTCACTCAGATCCATATTGAATTTCTGTTTTTTCAGCTGATAGTCGATGTAACGTTCGTTGGGACGTTCTTCGCTGGCTTTGGCGTAGTTAACACTCCATCTTGTATCCAGTTTGCCGAAGAGATGCTCACCGCCGAGGGTAAAGTCCATGGTGCGTTGACGTTCCAGACGGGCGTTGCGGTTATCGGGCGTGCCGCCTTTGGTCTGTACACGCATGGTACCTTTGTTGTTAATAGAACAGTATTCGTTGCCATTGTCATCCTCTTCCAGGTTGATACCTTTCACGGTGAGGCGGTAACGGTTTTCCCAATCATTGCGATTATTGAAGATACCTTTAAAGGTGAGTTTGTGGTTTTCGTTAATATCCCAGTCGAGGGCGGCGGAATAACTTTGACGCTCTCGGGTGACGTAGTATTGACGAACCTGGTAGTCGGTGATGCAGAGTTCTCCGGTTTCTACATCTTTGTCCCATACAAATTCAACATCGTCCGAACCGGAAGGCGAGTTCTGGTAAGAAGCGGAAAGCATGACTCCCAATTTGTCGTTGAAGAAACGGTCACCATAAGTAAATCCTAAATTTAATTGTGCTTTGTCGCTAATCCAGTTGTAACCGGTTCCGGCAGTGGCACTGATGAAACGCTTATAAGGAGAGTTCTTGGTCACTAAATTAATGGAGCCACCGATGGCGTCGGCATCCATATCCGGAGTAACGACTTTATTCACTTCGATCGTCTGTATCATATCCGCAGGGATTAGGTCGAGCTGTACATTACGTGTATCGCCTTCAGCAGAAGGAACTCGGTTGCCGTTGATGGTGACGGAACTCATATCCGCACTTGTTCCACGTACTTGTCCGAAACGGGCTTCGCCTTGGTCATACTGTACGTTGATACCTGAAATACGTTTCAAAGCATCTCCAATGTTAGAATCCGGAAACTTGCCTACTTGGTCGGCAGAAACCACATTCTTGATACCGAGGCTGTTTTTCTGTGAATTAATAGCGCGGCGTTGTCCCTGGAAAGCTCCACCTACTACCACTTCCTGGAGTTCGAGTCCTTCGTTCAGTATGACATCTTTCTCCAGGGTACGTCCTTCGGGAATCGTTATTTTTAATTCCACAGGTGAGTAGCCTACATAACTTACTTTTACGGTGTAAGTTCCCGGTTCCAGATTAGGGAAAGTGTAGAAGCCGTTGACGTCACTCGTTACGCCGGCATGTAGCTTTTCAATGTAAACGGAGGCACCCGGAAGGGTTTGCTTTGAAGTGTCGATGATACGACCGCGTACAGTGCCTTGTTTTACTACGTTTGTTTTCTCATCAGCTTTTGTCAGATTGCTGACCGCTGTAAATAAGAATAAGAGCGTAAATACTCTAAAAATGTGTTTCATACTTGTTATGATACGTTAATGAATTTGCCGCAAAAGTAGAGGATTATGATTACGCTTGCCTTACGAATCGCTGAAGAGAGAGTGACAAATTGATTACGATTCTGTTACGGCGGTCGAGAATAAAAGTATCTTCCCTTTTATCATCGTGTCGAGGCTTTTCTTATGTTTGCAGGAATCCGTGAAAGGACTGCAGGAAGCCGCTGCCACATTGCAGGCGGCTTACAAGGATGGGAAGGTAATAAGGACAGGGGGATAAGCTGAAGGCTGGTCCGGTGTGAGACTTTGACTGGGGAACTTTTGTGCCGGGAGTAAGGTCCAATTGGATTGACCATAGGACCAAATACTTTGCATAAGCCAGATTAAGAGCCATGCTTCATCACCTCATTGATTGCTTCCGATTTAAGATGTTCTCCAACTTTCTTGTCGAAAGATATTTTAAATGAGTAAGCATAATCGCAGGGTTTCCTTTCGGGGAAAGCTATTTTTAAGCCTTCATCAGTTTGTTCCCAATTGATTTTTTCATCAGAACCTAAAAGATTTATGCCTAGTATTTTGGCATCATTTATGGCTTCTTTATTCAAGGATTTCACTAAAACACCATCGTTGCCCCAATTCAAAACAATAGCATAGAAGTCATTACCTTTTGTTGTAAAGCGAATATCTTGGGCTGTGTAAGCCGTTGCTGCATTATCAGAGAAAGAACCTTTTGCTGGTTCAGTGTCACCTTCTCCAAACTTTTTCCAACATCGTGTGCCGTAAATAGCTTCTCCATTTACTTCCAGCCACTTGCCAATAGAAAGCAGTACTTCTTTTTGCTCATCAGTGATGGTTCCATCTGCACGTGGACCTATATTCAGCAGTAGATTTCCGTTTTTACTGACGATATCAATTAAGTCGTGTACAATTTGTTCCGGAGTCTTATTTTCTTCTCCATCGATGTACGACCATGATCTTTTACCTACGGAAGTGTCCGTTTGCCAAGGGAATTGCATCATCTTTCCGGACTTGCCCCGTTCTACGTCCCATACTTGAACATCAGTCGGATACCCTTGTTTGGTATTTACCACTACATTCTCACCCCAATCTAATGCACTGTTGTAATAGTAAGCCATGAATTTATTAAAGTATGGCATCAATACCGGATTGTTAACTGACCAGTCGAACCAGATGAGCTTGGGCTGGTATTTATCCACTAGTTCATAGGTATGGGTAAGCCATTCACGGGCCACATCTTCAGTATATTTTTCGTTGTCATATCTTCTGCCATACAAGGTGATGGTTGTATCCTGCACATCAGAGGGGAAATTCATTCCACCATTGAAGAACCAGGCATTTTCGGCTCTGTGAGTGGATAGTCCGAAAACAAGTCCCTCTTTCTCTATGGCTTTCTTCAATAATCCTATGATGTCCTTTTTCGGTCCCATCTTTACGGCATTCCATTCATTCAAGTCGCTGTCATACATGGAAAAACCATCATGATGTTCTGCAACAGGAACAACATATTTAGCTCCAGCTTTCTTAAATAACTCTACCCATTCTTCGGCATTGAATTTTTCGGCTTTGAATAAAGGTATGAAGTCTTTGTAACCAAACTTATCCTGCGGCCCCCATGTTTCAATGTGATGTTTATAAGAATGGTGTCCTTTCTGATACATATCTCGTGAATACCATTCGCTGTTGTAGGCCGGGACAGCATAAACTCCCCAATGAATGAATATGCCAAATTTAGCATCGACAAACCACTCGGGGAACTGATAGTTCTTTGCTATGTTTTCCCAATTGGGCTGGAAAATTTCTGTGCCTTTAGGCGAAGCAACTGAGTCTATGTTATAAGACTTCTTGCTTGTAGATTGACAGGAGGCGCATAAAGCCAAAGTCAACATAAGATAAATGTACTTTCCCATATTTCAATGTATTTAATAAAGCCGACTAACAATAACATTTAATATTCTAGCTTGCCAAGGTAAAAACGCTTATATTTTTTGAGCTACTATTCATATAGATGGAATATTCGTTCCATTAACTTCCATTTTTCTGAAGAACTGCTGTTAGGAGAACATTCCTGAAACTTAGCTACATAGTTCTCCCATTCCGCTTGCTTGGGTAAGCGTGACAACCTATCCATGGCTGTTTCCCAATCAAAATCAAGAGGTGTTTCTATAATCATGAATAAATATGTGCCCAATATGTATATTTCCATCTCTAGTATCCCTATGGAGCGAATTCCTTGTCTAATTTCAGGCCAAGCTTTTTCCCGACTATGAATATTGCGATATTCTGCAATAAGTTCCGGATCTTTTTTAAGGCTTAATGTCTGACAATACCTTTTTACAGGGCAACCATATTCGTTTATCCGATATCCCTTTTCTTTCATTTTATATGTTTTAAGTTATTTCCTAATAATCATCAATCCTTATCCTGTTTCAATTTTATATCTTTATTAGTGCCAATGACTCTCTGTGAAATCGATCACATGCTGAAAGATTTATTCAGCTCAGTGCGTGGGTAATCCTAATATGAATACTCTGAGAACCTATTTTCATAGGTTGATACCCGATGAAAGTTATCGGAGTCGTACGTTTGGGGGGCAACAATTGGAAAATGCCCATTAAGGTTGGTAATTGCTCCATTAGAAGTTCTGTACAGTATTAAAAGGTTATAATAACTTTTTGCTCCTTCTGTGATCTGAAAATAGTGATTTCAGCTTTTTCTTTCGCAACAATATGTTTCAATGCTTCCTTCAAGTCTTCCAAATTGTTCACAGGAATTCCTTTTATGCCTAGTATAACATCATTGGGAGCGATAAAATCTCTAACAGGACTTCCTAAAGCGTCGACAGAAATCACATAAACCCCGCGTTCCACATCCATACCTGTAGCTGAACGTTCTCCTAATGTATTCAAGCTTTTGAGTGTAATCCCCTTCCAAGTCATGATGGAGCTATCCATGGCATTATTTGCCATAAGTGGTACCGGCATCAAAGGTGTTTTCGCCTTTTGTTTTAGATGAGGTGATAATACCCCGAAGTCATTCATTGAAAAATTATGGAATCCTCCTTTGGTTATGGCTTCAGAATCATCAGCTACATTAAAGTTACCTTTTGCGGCATCCACAAATTGCACTGTTGTTACTATGGAATGAATGTCATTATCCCATCTGCGAGCTGCAATATATGCCGCACTGTCGGTAAAAATGTTATAATCTACCATTTTTCCCCACCCATTAAGATTAATAGGCTTATATTCAGTCATTACAATATTATGTGAAAAAACATCTCCATTATTTTTAAACCATAAATGCGGATGGAGTGTATTATTGATTAAAATATTGTTTGCAACAGTTCGATAAAATCCTTCTCTCAATTTAATTCCTCCATTCAAGCACAGGTTATCATAAATCTGGTAATTGCTGGAACCATCATCCAAATCTATATCCCATCCTCTGTCACAACGTAAACGATTGTGGCGAATTATGATGGGGTTAACTATATCTGCCAGAATTAATGCCGGGTGTTCACAAACGATTTGTGCCATGACATTATAATCCGGATGCCAGAAACGATCACGTCCCCAAGAATTAATAGAACCATGATCTCCTGTCTCTTTTACGGTGTTAAAGATGTCATTGTGTTCAATAATATGTCCTCCCCATGTGCCTTCGCTAATATTTATTCCGGCACGTGGTGTGTCGTAAATGCTGTTATGGCTAATCGTAATATTGCGACACATGGACAGTTCTACTCCGGTTATTTGCTTTTCAAACAAACCGATATTACATATCAAATTGTTATATACCTCACAATAGGCTGGGTGATTCTCATTTAGAGGACCTTTAGCACGATCCATTTTATCCAGGGTGACAAACTCTTCGTACCTAAAACTCGGAGACCGTAGTCCTGCCGGATCTCCGACAAAACAGATGGCACTAGCTCCGATGGAAGTCAGGAAAGAACCGGTTATTGCCGAATGACGATTATATTTATCAAAGAATATGCCATTGCCTCCTACGTTATGGATATAACAATCATGTAAAATGCAATTTTCTGTTCTTCTGAATATAACGGCACCACCTCGATATATTGTCCAGTCCGAACGAAGAAGCGGTTCATAATCTTCCATAAACGTTCTAACGGTTTGCGTGAGTTCTATCCCTTCAATGGTTACATTTTTCACCGGTGCGGATTCTTTTCCTACGATTTCAATCAAATGTTTAAGTTGCGGAGTTTCAAAGGTCGCCTCATTAATGTTCTCCTCTGGTAAAGGATAATAATACAACCAACCTTCATCTTGGTTATAATACCATTCTCCGGGAGCATCCAGTTCTTCAAAGATGTTTTCCACCATCCTATTCTCTTTATGGATTCCCATTGGACGATTGTTTTGCCAACCACCTTCCAACTGTAGTTCACCTTTTGGGGTTTTGCCTATAATGCGATAATGAAAATCCCCCCAGTCATGCTTGTGCATGGCATGTAGATAACCCCCTTCCGGATCTTTCCATTTTTTTACTCTCGCCGGGTCTGTAGCTAAAGCGGATGTGCCATTAAATCGAACCGCCTCCTTATCATAGTTGGGGAAACGGGCCATATGTCTTATATTTCCATTTACAATGAGCATATCCATAATTGGATTTCCCGAAACGCTTGCCCGCATGATGCCTTTTTTGTACTTCTCCCACTTCAGGTTCAATGAAATGCCACTTGACAAAACAACGTTTTCTTCGGGGTATGCTTTTATGGTTAGAGTTTTCGAATCACAGCTGTTTTCCGGAGTTAATACTATTGGCTTATCCAGAATGTATTTTCCTTCTCTTAAGTAAATTGTCACACTATTCTTATCCTCCTTGGCCTTTTCGATTGCTCTATGAATCGAGTGGTAAGGATATGCCTGGCTTCCATCCTCTTTCAATGAAGTAGAATGGGATACATAGTATACCGATTGTGCATGACTGCCTGTCGATACTAAAATTATCAATAAAAATAAAGCGAATACTATTTGGGGTGTTTTCATGGTGCGATAGTTGTTTTATACCAGCTAGCAAAATTAAGATCTTTCATACCGATTTTGAATCTACTCCATCAACGTTCTTTCTTATTTCCTTATTTTAAGAACCGGAGCGATATTATTGAGCTTTTTCTCAGGGAGGTTTATCTGGAGGCCTTCCGAAGTTCTGATGAAATCCAAATTCCCATATCCCAGCAATTCTACTTTCTTAATTCTTCCGGAATATAACTTTTGGTTGGCTGATAATGATTTTATAACAACTTTTCCATCCTCTGGCCAAGCCAGCACTGTTGCGTACAAGGCCTTCTTTGTCTGAGTGAAACGGATTTCCTGTGCTGTAGCCTTACTATATGCTCCTTCGTTGAATCCCTGTGCATTAATCTTGATATCAGCTTCGGCTATCGGTCCTTCGCCGAATACTTCCCAGGGGCGTGTATCGAAAATTGCTTCTTTATTAATATTTATCCACTCTCCAAACTCATTCAATATCTTCTCTTCCTTTTCATCAAAAGTACCATCAGCCCGTAATGGGACACTGAGCAGTAGATTACCGTTTTTGCTAACGATATCAACTAACAGTTTTACAACATCTGCTGCGGATTTATACCAATTGTTCTCGTAGATAGCTGTATTATAATGCCATCCTCCGATGCATGAGCAAGATTGCCATGGTTGCTCCATAATTTGATTGGGGGCACCGCGTTCTACATCCCAAACTATGGCCTTACGTTGGTTTTCATCTAATATCTTACTTAACATAACGGCCTCGAGTTTCCCTTTGTGAGTTGCTATGTTATGGTTATAGAAGGAGCTGCGATTTTCAGTCCGGCATCGCTGACCGGATAAAATGGAGCTACTGTTACGTCAAAATAAATAAGATCAGGGTTGTAGCGGTTGATAGCGTCTACTGTACGGTCATAGAAGTTTGTGCAATATTCTTGTGTAGGTAAACATGCTCCGTTTCCCCAAGCCCATTGGCTGTGAATCATACCGTCAGCCCAACTTTTTTCACTCATCGGATGGTTTTGTGCATACAAATCCTGCGGGTCGTACCCTTCCCACCATTTGCCTTTGCCATCAGCTTTTGTCAATGTACCATCATAAGGAATACCGGCTTTGGGTCCCTTCCTGTCATAACGTTGAGCGGGTTCATACCAAGTCCAGGCATGGTCAGCATGGAAACTGATGCCGAATGGAAGTTCGTACTTGCGTGCGGCTTTCTCCCATTCTGCCAGGATATCACGTTTCGGTCCCATATTCTTTGAATTCCATGGCTGGTATTTGCTATCCCAAAGGTCGAAGTTGTCATGGTGATTGCCTAAGGCGAAAAAATACTGTGCACCTATTTTTTTATAGAATTCAACTAATTTGTCTGGATCCCATTTTTCAGCTTTGAATAAAGGGATAATATCTTTGAAGCCTACTTCAGAGGGGTGACCATAGTGCTCGACGTGATGTTTATATTCCGATGACCCTTCCAGATACATGGAGCGTGCCATCCAATCACCCGAACCTTCCACACATTGCGGCCCCCAATGCGCCCAGATACCGAATTTCGCATTTCTGAACCATTCGGGAACTTGATAGTTTTCCAGTGAGTTCCATGTGGGTTGGAATTTGCCTTGCATCATGGATTCATTTTTTTCCGATATCGGTACCTGATAGTTCTGCGCAGATAGTGTTCCTATCGAAAGCGCTAAAGAAGCTAGTAATATTTTGGTTCTCATAGGTATTAATTTTGTTTCTATTGTACATTGCAAAGATACGGATTAATGGATGGATTGGGTAGGACTTAAAAGCGTTTATTGTGGAATATATCGATGCTTTTCTGTTAAAATGCGGGCTGTGATAGGATGGAATAGATTTTTATGTGGATAAAATCGATAAAACCTTGAAGGATCAATAAAATCGTTTCCCTTTATTAAGTTGAGGTAGATAGTAAAGCCGCAGGCGAGACTTTGTGTCATTGGCCTGCGGCTTGTTTATATCATGGGATATTGTTAGAATAATCTATATATTATTTCTTGCAATATATTGTTTTCTTTTTTGTCAAAAAGGGCAGATTTTATTTACGTACCGAGAACTTATAAATACACTCGCTATGATACTTTTCTCCCGGTCTTAATACCGCCGATGCCCATTCCGGCTTATTTGGTGTATCAGGATACTTCTGTGTTTCCAAGCAGACAGATGCACGGAAGTTATAAACGATTCCCTTCTTGCCCGTCAAAGTTCCATCCAGGAAGTTGCCGCAATATACCTGTATACCGGGTTCATTGGTATAAACATCCAGAATGATGCCGGTAGTCGGTGATTCAAGGGTGGCACACACCTTGTTTACATCTCCTTGAGTATTCAAAACCCAGTTATGATCGATTCCGTTGCCATTCTTCAACTGTTCAAAGTCCTGGTTGATATTGGCACCGATAGCGGTGGGCTTTCTGAAATCCATGGGAGTTCCTTCTACTGTTACTATTTCGCCGGTTGTCATGAAAGTACTGTCTACCGGAGTATAACTATCGGCATTCAGTGTCAGCAGGTAAGCGGAGTTATCCGTAGACGGATCACCATCCAGGTTGAAGTAAGAATGGTTGGTCATGTTGACGATGGTAGGTTTATCCGTTTCTGCTTCATATTGTATATCGATGGCATTGTCATCTGTCAGTTTCATGATAACGGTGCATTGCAGATTGCCGGGGAATCCTTCTTCTCCGTCCTTTGCCAGATAAGTCAGTTGCAATTCCTGGTCGCTCTTCTGTACCCCTTTGTACACACGATACTGGAAACCTTTCGGACCGCCATGCAAGCAATGACCGTAGTTATTCTGCGGTAATTGATATTCCACACCATCCAGTGTGAAGCGTCCCTGGTTAATACGATTGGCATATCGTCCGATACTTGCTCCGAAATCAGACGGATATTTGATGTAGTCCTGTATGGAATCAAAGCCCAGTACCACATCCTTCATGTTTCCATCCTTGTCGGGAACCATGACCGATACGATGCGGCCTCCGAAATTAGTGACACACACTTCCATCTTGTTCTTGTTCTTCAGAACGAACAAG
This sequence comes from Bacteroides sp. 14(A), assembly GCF_000526555.1. Taxonomy (NCBI): domain Bacteria; kingdom Pseudomonadati; phylum Bacteroidota; class Bacteroidia; order Bacteroidales; family Bacteroidaceae; genus Bacteroides; species Bacteroides sp. 14(A). The sequence continues at coordinate 1,123,292 of NZ_JAGH01000002.1, forward strand.
TCCGTTTTCTCACCATTGACTTCTGTCTGGAAATCGCTTCGCTTCAATCCGGATTCGGTCAGTTCTTCTTTTGTAGTTGCGGTACATCCAGCCATCAGAACTGTGCATACCAAAAGAATCAGTTTATTCATATAGTTTTAATTAAAGTGACTGTGGCATTGTGATAAGTAGTTGCATTATGCGTAACTTTTACTTATTACAAACGTAGTGAAGATTGTTTTGAAATCGTAGTAGTATAGCACCAAAAAATAAAACTATTTGTTCATTCTTGAGATCTATGGTAGTGGTAAGGGGTGCTTTCGGTAGTTTTTAACACTTTCTGTAGTAATGTTGTGTTTATATTATACTTGTAGGGGCAATGTTACCCCTACAAGTATATTGCAATTGTTTGTTACTTATTCTTTACTTTTCCGGGAATATGATTCTATAATTTCCGCTCAGATGCATGAAAGCGAAGAGGCGGAGCAATCCGTCATAGTAAGCATCGAAATATCCGTCTTCATACGGCTCATGTTTTGCGTTCCATAACTTATCTACAAACTCGCGGCTTTTCTCGTGGGTACACATCAGTGAGGCGGCGGCAGAAGTGGCAACCAGACCTAAAGAATGTCTTAATGCCTTATGCTCTCCGGCCCGGAGGGTGTCTTTTACTTGCGTGCCGTCTACGTTATACTGATCTACGAAGGTATCAATACCCTGGCTGTAAAGGAAGTTCTGGATTTTATTGCCGTATTCCTGTTGCCACTCTTTGTCGGCACATGCCCAGGAGTAATCTAAGGCGATGTTCATAGGTACGCGCCAGGAGTCAAAGCGGAAAGCATCGCCGATGATGCGGTTGTTGCCCAGCAAACTGCCGTCATAGTTGTTATAATCGGGGTTTAGTCCGGTTACGGGGTGGATACTTTTATGCAGATATTCGCGGCTGCGTTCGGCGCATTCACGCCAGAAGTCAGCTCTGCCGTCATTGGCCCAGCGTGCCCATACTTCGTAAAAAGCGGGTACATGGTAAGACGGGTCGGTAAAACGTCCGCCATGTATGTCCGGAACGAAAGTGATGAGCTTATGCTCCACATTGATGAAAGGCATTACACGGTTTGTGCCGTCTTTCTCCATGGACCAGTTCAGGATATTCTGGGCTTCGGCAAGGTAGTTGATGCCGGTGTCATTTCCCCAACGGTTGGAAGCGAAGATGAGGGCGGTTACATAGTAAAGCTCTCCGTCGGAGGCGGGGCCTTGGGAGTTACGGGTACCGTCCGTTGCACAACTCCAGGCAAAGTAACCTTTCAGTGGACCATCCTGGTGCTGCATGTACTTTGTGCCCCATCGCCAGAGACGGTCGAAGATATCCTGACGGTCGAACTGGACGGCAATCATTAATCCGTAGGACATACCTTCGGTGCGGACGTCATGATTTTTGACGTCGCTGATATATGCCATAGAATCGCCTACTTCGAAATATACTTTGTCAGGGCCGTAGAACACACCGTCGAAGACGGATTTGAGTTTGGCGTCAATGTCTGCCTGTTTATAACCCATCTCGGCAAAGAGATTCCGGTATTTCTGTGTCTCAAAGGCACCTTTATCCCAGGGCTTTGTCGGGTCTGCCTGACTGCACGATGCTCCGGCGATGAGACAGAGGAGGAGATAGAATAAATTCTTCATAAAGGAATGTTTTTAGTGAATTTAAAGGAGTTAAGCGAGCTATTTAATAGTGACAGGAATTGATTTCAGTTGTTTCAGTTCCGATGTACCGCCATACAGAATTTCATAATCACCTTCTATCGGACGCATAGTGTTGGTACTTGTATCAAACCATTCAAAATTTTCTTTGCTCAAAGGTATGGTGACATTATTTGTTGCCCCTTTAGCTATCGCTACACGTTTAAAGGCACGGAGTGCATGTGAAGGTCCCTCTTTATCGCCCGGATGGCGCAGATATACCTGTACCACTTCTTCACCATCGTATTTACCCGTGTTGCTAACAGGAATAGTCAAAGTAACTTGTTCCCCATCTTTGATTTCAGATGTATTCAAAGAAGCGTTTCCATATTGGAAAGTCGTGTAACTCAACCCATGACCAAAGGGGAAGAGCGGGTTTTCCGTCATATAGCGGTAAGTACGTCCTTTCATGGAGTAGTCCTCGAAGTCCGGCAATTGCTTGGTGCTCTTATAGAAAGTCACCGGAAGACGTCCTGCCGGATTATAATCTCCGAATAGAACGTTTGCAATGGCTGTACCACCTGCCTGACCGGGATACCATGCTTGCAGGATAGCATCGCATGTTTTCGATTCGGGAGTCAGGGCGATAGCGGAACCGGAGAAGTTGACGAATACGATCTTCTTTCCGGCTTTCTTCAATTCGGCAAGCAGACGGCTTTGGATAGACGGAAGTTCGATGGTTTCGCGGTCACCTCCCTTGAAGCCGGGAATGTTGACATGCATTTCCTCACCTTCCACTGCCGGGGATATACCTCCGGCAAAGATGATAACATCTGCCTCTTTTACTTTGTCTACGGTTTGTTTCAGGTCAACGGGAACTTCGCGTCCCATGTCAAAATCGAGTGCGGCATCACGGTTGCGGAAAGCAAAATCAATCTTGATACGATATTCTTTTCCGGCTTCTGCCTGGAGGGTGTAGACTTTGGACTTGTTTTTGAAATTCATGCCTGCGGCAACTTCCTTGCCGTCAATTGAGAGTTTGGTTATCCCTTGGGTCTGGAAACGGAAGGCGATATCTTCACTCTTGGCGGGACGGAATACGGATTCGTAACTGGCGGAGAAATCTTGTAGGTTGATGCCGGCAGCAAAGGTCGTGGCACCGGTGGTGATGAAGTGGAAGGGTGTGCTGATGTGATTGGTTACATCCGGTATCCCTTCCTGTTTCGTATTATTCCAGTATTTGGCACTGAAACCTTGCTTGCCATCCATGCTGCATTGCTGGAATACACTTTGCAAAGTGACGTCGGAGGTCAGGTCGCATCCGGGTTCGTAGATGATCTGTGATTCGGGCAGATATTCGCGGATACCCTCCAATAGAGTGATGGTATGTGAGGGAAAACCATTGTAGTTGCCCCATTGCATTACGGAGTCATTGGCATTAGGTCCTACCACGGCCACTTTCAGGTTCTTGTTTAAAGGCAGTAAACTTTGATTGTTTTGCAGCAATACAAGGCTCTCACGTGCCATACGGAGTGCCAGTTCACGATGTTCTTTACTATCTACTACGCTGTAAGGAATTTGTGCCCAGGACACTTGTGAAGGTTCGTCCATCTCACCCAACTCAAAGCGGGCTTTCATCAGGCGCTTCAGAGAGATGTCTATCTGTTTCTCGTCAATCAATCCTTCCTTTACGGCTTCGGGCAGTGAAGCATAGCTGTCGCCACATTCCACATCTGTTCCGGAGAGTACGGCTTTGGCGGAAGCGTGTTGTTTGTCGGGATCAGTTTCATGGGCACCTTTGTTGTAGAAGTCGCTGATTGCCCAGCAATCCGATACTACGATTTCTTTATATCCCCATTCATCACGCAGAATTTGCATAAGCAGGCGGTTACTTCCGCAGCAGGGTTCACCTTCAAAGCGGTTGTAGGCACACATCACTTCTTTTACGTGCGCTTTTTGAACCAGGTCTTTAAAAGCGGGCAGATAAGTTTCCCATAAATCACGCGGGTCGATGTTCTCGGCATTGAAACTATGGCGGTTCCACTCCGGACCGGAATGTACGGCATAGTGCTTGGCACAGGCATGCAGCTTATCATACTTCTCTCCTTCAGGTCCTTGCAGGCCGCGTACCACTGCCATACCCATCTGCCCTGTGAGGTAAGGATCTTCTCCGTAAGTTTCCTGTCCCCGTCCCCAGCGCGGATCACGGAAGATGTTGATATTGGGTGTCCACATGGTGAGCCCCTGATAACGTTTTAATCCGCCTTCTTTGCTGAATTCGGTATTCTTGGCACGTGCTTCATCCGAAACTGCGGTGAATACATCGTAAAGCAGTTCGTTGTTGAAAGAAGCTCCCATACCGATGGCTTGCGGAAATACAGTGGCCAGTCCGGCACGTCCTACGCCGTGCAGCGCTTCGTTCCACCAGTCATAGGCTTTTATACCCAGTCGGGGGATGGCAGGAGATGTGTTTTGCATCAATGCGGCTTTCTCTTCCAATGTAAGTCGGCCTACCAGATCATTGGCGCGTTCTTCCGGGCTTAGAGCCGGGTTCTTGTAGGGAGGTTGTGAACAGGAAAGGAAGCACAGACACAGGCATCCGATTCCGGTGAGCAACTGAAGTTTTCTTTTCATGGTATTAGTGCGTTTTTATTGTTATTAATAGACTTCTGTTTTGTCATTGTGGATGACGATTACAAAAATAGGCAGAAAAGAGGATTTGGAAGAAGAATCGTATTTCAGAAAGTTGAGTCTATGTTACAGATTTCCTCCGGATGTTACATCTTGTTTTGCTGAGGTTACATTAAAGAGAAAAATGCCTGTTACAGGCTATATTCCGGAGGGGGATATTGTAATTTGTTGTGTTAACCTGTTGGCGGGATTTGTTTCTTTCCGGTATAGTAATGAGTTTTCACCACAGAGTAACACAGAGTTTCACAGAGTTTAATCAATTTGAAATCAAAAAGAATAGAACTCCGTGAAACTCTGTGTTACTCTGTGGTGAATTAATTCATAACCCTACAAGAAGGAATCAATTGCGCCAACAAATCATATTAGTTCCTTCCTTCTGCTTTCTCACATCGGATCAGAACCTTCTGTTCATTATTTAAGGTCGTAGCGAACAGATAAACTTCTCCGCCTTCGCTCAGTTTGATACGTTTACGGAGTTCCGCTACTGAACTTGGAAAGTTACGAACCGTGATATTGGCTTTCTTCAGATCTCCTAATACGCCTTTTAGCTCTTTCTTATTTAATGTACATACCCCCGTTATCCGGAAACTTCTTCCGGGAAAGTTCTTTATCGGTTCACCGGAAGTATAGAGGTGGCTGTTAGGATGCAGCTTCTTTACCTTATATATACAGGCTACATTGCGGAAAGCCCCTGCTTTGAGGATGGACGCGTTGGGTTCGTACAGATATTTATCTAAAGTACCGGTATATTCACTCGGGCTTGATTGTTCCTGTTCGCGGGTGAAGGTGAAGAACTGTCCGGTTGTCTTTGTATTTCTCCCATCCTTCGTTTGCAGATTGATGCAATGGATAGGAATATTCTCTGCGGCAACAGTGTTGTGTCCCAGGATAAGCAAGAGTTCCTTGCATTCATTGTTTACAGAAACAATATGTGCTTCCTGTACGTACTTTAAATCCTGAATAGCCAAAGACAGGTCGAGCATAGGGGAGAGCTTCACCATTACGTGCTGCGCCTTTTCGAGTAGCAGGGATTCCAGTTCTGCTACATTCGGTTCACAGTCGGCAATGGCAACAGTCTTACCGCCATGCCCGTCACGACGGGCAGGATCAATGAATATCCAGTCGACGGAAGACATCTCTTGCAGATGCCGGATGCCGTCTTTGTTTTCTATCTGGATATGATTCAGACCTAGTAATGGGAAGTTGTGCGATGCAATCTCGCAAAGAACTTCCTGCCGTTCCACATAGGTGACATGATGGAATTTCGGAGAAAGAAAAGCACAGTCTATGCCGAAGCCTCCGGTTAAGTCGGTCAGTGTGCCGGAGGAAGACTCCGGAATGATAGATGCTTTGTATCGTGCCGTAGCTTCCGAAGAACATTGCTCTAACGATAGGTGACGGGGATATAGAACGCCTTCTTCCTCATGCCAGGACGGTATTTTCTCAGCTGCCGCCTGTCTGCCCGCTATCTGCGTCAGTGCAACAGGCATATCCACACCGGGATATTTCGGTGCTTGCAGTGCCAGGCTGCGTACATCATCCTTGCAATGTTCACGTATAAAACGAAGGGTTTCGCCATTCAATTCCATAAACCTTGTCGTTTAGTAGTTTCTTTGAAGCCATAATCCGAAGAAACGGTCGTAAATCTGATAAGCTCCCGCCTCTTGTGTGACAAAATCCTTCTCCAACAGTCCTTTTAATGCCGATTGTACAGAGCTGGAAGATGGCAATCTATATTTCTTGATAAATGCACCGGAAGTGATGGCACTTGCTTTCCCTTCTTTGGTAATGGCAATGAGCAGTTCTTTTTGTTTCTCGGGCATCCGGAAAAGGGTTTCGGAGTAGGTATATTGGAATGAGCCTATGATTTGACAGATGGCTTCCTCAACCATTGAAACATCTGCAACCTCATGAACAGGCGTCATGTCATACAGGGTATGCAATACTTTCTGCATATACCAGGTGATGCCTTCGAAATATTGGTATATCTGTTCGATAGCTTCTTTGGATATGTTCTTCTCTGCTTCTTTGAAGTGTTTCTGAGCAAATTTGATGTATTCCTCTAAAGGAATACTTTCCAGATGCATCATCGATACACTCTGATAGAAAGGGCGTGAGGCTGTCAGAAATATATTGCCCATAATGTGCCTCTGGCTTCCGGCAAAGATGAAATGGGCATTGTTGCAATGTTGCACGTAAGTGCGCAGGATAGCTTCCACATTGTCTTCCGCATAATTTGTGATTTGCTGGAATTCGTCGATGGCTACGATACAGGGCTTGTTCGCCTGTTCCAGATAATGGAATATTTCATCCAGCGTAGCGTCCGGAGATTGGATGTCTCCCAAGCCTAAATTGAATGAAGGGTTACCATTGAAGTCGAATGTCAGACTGGCTTGCAGTGACTTCATCGTTTCCCAGAAAGTCTGTATCGTTTTCTTGCCCGAGGACTTCAATGACTCGATAATTTCTTTGCTGAGAGCAAACACAAATTCACGCAGAGATTTGGTCGCATATATATCAATAAAGAATGTGTAATATGTCTTTTGAATTTCTTTACTCTGGAAACAATGACGTATCAATCCTGTCTTACCCATTCTTCGCGTTGAGATTAACGCGATATTATTACCATTGGTAATTTGCCGGATAAGCATCTCACTCTCCGCTTTCCTGTCACAGAAATAGGCGGGGGATATGTATCCGTTTATAATGAAAGGGTTTCGGATGATTAGCATGGCTTCTTTACTTTATGATGATTATGCAAAGATAATTATTATAAAGTAATAATGCAAAGAAAATAATGGTGGCTTCACTTAGACCTGTACTTGTGCCTCCCGGAGCATCGTCTCCATAATATCCAGATCAGAGTTAACCTCGCCTTGCAGCAAATACTTATCCCGCTTGCGCGCTACTTTTTCATAAATCTCTTTCGCCCGTTCCGGTTGATTCTCCCAATACAAGGCAAGAGCACACAGCAAGCGTTGTTTGGAAGACATCATAATCTTATACCGTTGGATGTATCTCTTTATCTTATCTGTATAAAGCCGCTCTACTTCTTCTTTTCTCCGTTTACCTATCAGTTCGAGGAACAGGAGTTCACACTCGATTTCTTTTACGTATAGTCCGACAATTTCCTCTTTATGCCGCTCTATTTTGCTAAACAGGACGTGTGCGGTTTCAAATTCTTTCCGGTCTACATAGCGCGAAATATAGAGCAGTTTAACGGCAACCTGCATGATATTCCTGTAATCTGTCACTTCATCGTTCGGAAACCATTCGTCCGGCATGTCTTTCAGTCTTACGCCTTTCTGAACTTCAGCGTTGACGGCTAACTGTAGTGCCAGATACTTCCGGGTATTCAGGTCCCGGTGCATCAATATCAGGTTGTAGGCATCATTCGTGATGCCCGACATCTTCAATGGAATACCGTTCATCAGTGCTAGGAAGAAGCCGCAGATAAAGGAGAATAGAAGGAATAAATGTAAAGGTAGCGGTATCTCGGGATAGGCAACCCAAAGAACAAGTGCAAGGATTGCCGTCAGCAGATTCATCAGTACTCCGCCTGCATTATACCAGAAATAAGGCAACTGTTCGTAAGGCTTATCCGGTGGAGAGAGCAGGCATTGTCCGCCCGTGCCGGAGATGGAGAAGCGTTTGAAACGGAACTTTCCTTTTTCTTTTATCAGTGTAAGGCTACCTACCCGAAAAGAAACGAACCGGTAACCGGTGGCAAGTCCGAAGATCAGATGCCCGCCTTCGTGGAGAATGATTTGTACAAAAACGGCAAGGATGAGACAAGTCAATGATAAGATACAGGAAAGCAAGAGTCTGCTTAACTGTATGTTTCCCATATTCCCGAAGAATTCACTTAATGTGGTTTCCGTAAAGAATGTAATGCAAAGCACCACTGCACCGAAGCCGATGCATGCACCGAACAGGGTGGAAAGTATAAGTTTGAGAGCTTGTTTCATAGTTGCATGGTATGGAGTTCTTACCCGGTTTGTCTGCACAAATATAAAGGAATATAAGGAACTTTATGGTATAACCTTGTATTTTTGTTTAGCTTCCTGTCGGCTGCACCAGTTAAAATGCCACCACTCGCTGGGCAATGCGCGAAAACCTGCGGTACGCATGACGCTCCGCAGCAGTTGCCGGTTCGCCTGTTCCTGCTTTGTCATTTTTCCGCTTTGCACCAGTGCGGCTTCATTCGTGATGTGAGCTTCGGGACCGAGGTGGTCTACTTCCGTACCCATCGGCAGGGGATTTCCCGCTTCATCCTGTATGCTGATGTCTACTGCCAGACCGTAGTTGTGCAGTCCGCCACCACGTGCGGGATTGGAAACATAGATATACTTGGAGGTGCCTTTCACTACATTCCACATTTTCTGCTGCACACTCATCGGGCGGGCGGCATCATACACGATGAGGCGACGGCCGGGGTATCGCTTTTTCAGTTCCTGTTGCGCCAGTAGCAGTCCTTTCATGGCATCGGGATGCAGGTACGCCTCATGCAGATCTTCGTATAGCACCTTTCCCGTGAAATTATCCGCCCGGGTATACATCAGGTCTACGATGATGCTACTGTCCGCTTCGGCAATATTCACCAGTCCGATGCTTTCCAGATATCTTGCCGTTTCACTTTTTTGTGCGGATGCGGGGATAAACCAGAGAACAAGTAGAAAATAATATATATACTTCATGCCTTTTTTTTCTTTGCCTGCAAAGGTACGAATTCCCACCGGATTAGCCATTCCGTGCGAATACATAGATTTTGTCTATTTCCTCATAGAATTTATCAGTTTGTAATGAACTTACGAATCCTTACATTTGTTTCATATATTAATTATCTAAACAAAAATACCATGGAAAAGAAAAAACTCACTTCTGCCAACGGGCGCCTGATCGCCGACAATCAAAACACTCAGACCGCAGGACAACGTGGTCCTATCATGATGCAAGACCCTTGGTTTCTGGAAAAACTTGCACACTTCGACCGTGAAGTGATTCCCGAAAGACGTATGCATGCCAAAGGTTCCGGCGCATACGGTACGTTTACCGTAACACATGACATCACAAAGTACACCCGTGCTGCCATCTTCAGCGAAGTTGGTAAGAAGACGGAGTGCTTCGTGCGTTTCTCCACCGTAGCCGGTGAACGGGGAGCTGCTGATGCTGAACGTGATATCCGTGGTTTTGCCATGAAGTTCTATACAGAAGAAGGCAACTGGGATTTAGTGGGAAATAATACTCCTGTATTCTTCCTGCGCGATCCGTTGAAATTTCCCGATTTGAACCATGCCGTAAAACGTGACCCGCGCACCAATATGCGCAGTCCGAACAATAACTGGGATTTCTGGACCCTGCTGCCCGAAGCTTTGCATCAGGTGACCATCACGATGAGTCCCCGTGGTATTCCTTATTCCTATCGCCATATGCATGGTTTCGGTAGTCATACTTATAGCTTTTTCAATGCCGCCAACGAACGTATTTGGGTGAAGTTCCATCTGCGCACCCTGCAAGGCATCAAGAATCTGACCGACCAGGAGGCCGAGGCTATCATTGCCAAGGATCGTGAATCGCACCAACGCGACTTGTACGAGAGCATCGAAAAGGGTGACTTCCCGAAGTGGCAATTCCAGATACAGCTGATGACGGAAGAGCAGGCGGACGAATACCGCATCAATCCGTTCGACCTTACAAAGGTATGGTCGCACAAAGATTTCCCGCTTCAGGATGTAGGTATCCTGGAACTGAACCGTAACCCGGAAAACTACTTTGCCGAAGTAGAACAAGCTGCTTTCAATCCGCAGAATATAGTGGAAGGTATCGGTTTCTCTCCCGACAAAATGTTGCAGGGACGCCTTTTCTCTTATGGTGATGCACAGCGTTACCGCTTGGGAGTGAATGCGGAACAGATTCCGGTAAACAAGCCCCGTTGCCCGTTCCATGCTTACCATCGTGACGGTGCCATGCGTGTAGACGGTAATTACGGCAGTGCCAAGAGCTACGAGCCCAACAGCTACGGTGAATGGCAGGACTCTCCCGAGAAGAAAGAACCGCCTTTGAAAGTTCATGGCGACGTTTATAACTACAATGAGCGTGAGTACGATGATGATTACTACAGCCAGCCGGGTGATCTTTTCCGACTGATGTCTGCTGAAGATCAGCAACTGACGTGCGAAAATACAGCCCGTGCCATGGGTGATGCCGAACTCTTCATTAAGCAACGCCATGTGCGCAACTGCTACAAAGCTGATCCGGCCTACGGTACAGGCGTAGCCAAAGCTTTAGGTATTGATCTGGATGAAGCATTGAAAGCAACCCGATAGTTAAGGGATGTCCTGAACAACACTAAGACCTTATATGCAAAAGATGGCATCTATTACATCAAAAGATGCCATCTTTTACAGTGAAAGATGCCACCTTTTGCAACGAAAGATGGCATCTTTTGCATATCCGGGATAAGAGATGGATATGGTATGGTATAACCTTGAGGTTAATACTTAATAAGCATCTGTTGCAAGAACATACGGTATTCTTGCGGTGTACTCCCTTTCTTCTTCTTGAATATCCTTATAAAATTAGATAAGTTATTGAAGCCGCAAGTGTAGCAGATCTCGGCTACTGTGTGGGTTGTTTCTGCCAATAGCTGGCAAGCGCGGGCTATCCGCAGGTTCGTGATATAATCAATGAATGTGCAATTCGTCTTTTTTTTGAAGAAATGGCTGAATGCAGATTCGGACATGTTTACCAGTTGCGCCACGTCGCCCAGCTTAATCGGCTCTTCAAAGTTTTTCTCGATATAGTCGCAGACTTTGGCTATCCGTCGGCTTTTGGAAGTGCGTACGGTGTCTTTGGTATCATATTGGTTGCTGACTAAGATATGGCGGTCGGCAATAGAAAGCTCATGCAGGATAGAGAAAAATTCCAATACCGTATGAAATCCCTGCATCCGGGTCAACTTGATAATCTTATCTTTCATCACCAGTTGGGTTTGTCTGGAAAAGCCAATGCCCCGTTGTGATTCAAGCAGCAGTTGCTTGATGGGGTTGAATAAGCGTTTTTCCAATATCGGAAAGTTCAGTAGCTTGTCCGAGAACTGGATGGTAATCACATGGTTTCCTTCTACTACTTCTCCTTTCCAGGCGTGTGGAAGGTTGGGACCTATCATGATGAGGTCCAGGGCTTCGAAAGCCTCTACCGAATCTCCAACGATGCGGCTTCCGTAGGTGTCCATAACCAAATTGATTTCATAGTCCGGATGATAGTGTACCGGATAGTCGAACTTGGCGTTCGGATGATTGAGTACAATGAACAGGTCATCTGCGGCAATGGGAGTGATTTCTTTTTGTATGTCTTTCATGGTCGTAGTTGTTTCTTTCTTGCAAAGCTACGAATTCTAATGAAAATACAGTCAGGTATTCAAAAAAGTATAATCAATAGACAGAATATTATAAGCGAATTATCAGAATCCCCTCTATTTTTGCAGCATGAATTCAAAACAATTAATTTCTATGCTATGGAGACATTTTCAATAAGCAATTTAGATCTTGTAATAGTCCTTGTTTATTTGGCCTTTATCATCTGGTGGGGGCTGAAGAATGGTAAGAGCTCAGACTCCCAATCCTATTTTCTGGCGGGACGCTCAATGCCTTGGTGGGTAGTGGGGTTGTCGCTGTTTGCTGCCAGTATTTCAAGTACCACTTTGATAGGTCAGTCCGGTGATGCTTATCACACGGGTATCGCTGTGTTTAATTATAACCTGACGGGTATTGTGGTAATGGTGTTCTTTGCAGTTTTCCTGCTACCTCTTTATATTAAGTCGGGTATATTCACGATACCGGAATTTCTGGAGAAGCGTTTTGACCGCCGTTCGCGCTATTACTTCTCTGCCATTTGCATCATAGGAAACATTTTCCTGGACGCAGCTGGGGCTTTGTATGCTGCTGCGCTGATTATTAAGCTGATACTTCCCGATGCTGATTTGCAACTGATCATTATTGTGTTTGCGATTATTGCTGCATCTTATACTATCCCGGGTGGTTTGTCTTCTGCCATTAATGCGGAATTGATACAGGCTGTCATTCTTATATTAGGATCTATCTTGCTGACTTTCTACTGTTTCCAGCAAGGCGGGGATTATTTCTGTCAGTTGTTTGCCAGTGGCGATATATCGGTGAAGCTGATTCGTCCGTTGACGGATACGGCCACTCCCTGGCTGGGGCTGATAGTCGGTATGCCGGTTCTGGGCATCTATTTCTGGGCAAATAACCAGACGTTGGTGCAGCGTGTATTGAGCTCAAAGTCAGTGGATGAGGGACGTAAGGGTGTATTGTTTACGGGTTTCCTTACCATGCTGACTCTTTTTATCATTGCCATACCGGGTGTGATTGCCCGCCATTTGTTTCCGGGGCTTGAAAAGCCGGATATGGTATATCCCAATATGGTGCTTCAACTGATACCGGTGGGATTGTTGGGTATCATGCTGGCAGCGCTTTTGTCTGCTTTGACTTCTACTTTGAGCGCTATTCTTAACTCTACGTCTACACTGTTCACAATGGACTTCTATGCGCAATATAATAAGAATGCCAGTTCCCAGAAACTCGTGATTATCGGAAAGATAACCTCTTGCGTCATTATTGTTGCGGCCGCCTTATGGGCACCTCAGATCGGGAAGTTCGGTTCGTTGCTGAAGTATTATCAGGAGATGCTTTCTTACATTGCTCCACCTGTTGTTGCGGCATTTCTGCTAGGTGTGTTTAATAAGCGTGTGAATGGAAATGGTGCTTTTGCCGGACTGCTCAGTGGTTTGGCTATAGCGGTTGTGATGCTTTTCTATAAGAATGAAATATTTGGCGATATGCACTTCCTGTTGATTGTTCCTTTCTTGTTGGCGGTGAGCGGGATCGTTATTTATCTGGTCAGTATGTGCTATTCGAAACCGGTTGCCGAGAAGCTTGTGGATACCACCTTCTCCATGAGTGAACTGAAAGCGGAGTTCCGGGCGAACCGTGCTCTGGTGTGGTACAAGAATTATCATTCATGGGCGATTGTCCTGTTGGTGTTGAGTGTATTGATATGGATTATATTCAGTTGATTGTTATATAATTATAAAGAAATAAGAAGATGAAATTAAAGAAGTTTGAGGGAAATCCGATACTTTCCCCGTTGGATTCGAATGATTGGGAATCGTTGGTAACCTGCAATCCCGGAGTGGTTTATGACAATGGTACGTTCTATATGCTGTACAGAGCTGCAGGAAATGATGCCGAACATGTGATCCGTTTAGGATTGGCCACCAGTAAAGACGGATTCCACTTTGAGCGTGTATCCGATGTTCCGGTGTTCGGTCCCAGTGAGGATGGTCCTGATTCGGGTTGTGTGGAAGATCCCCGCATTGTGAAGTATGATACGGAGTATTACATCACTTATGCCTATCGTCCGTATGCACCGGGGCAATATTGGAACTTCAGCCATGATGAAGTGTTGTTGCCGGATTGCGGTAGTGATGCTCCTATGGCTCTCCGTAAAAATCTGGGTAATACGGGGTTGGCTGTTACTACTGATTTCCGTGAGTTTAAGAGACTGGGACGTCTGACCTCTCCGGTATTGGACGACAGGGATGTTATTCTTTTCCCGGAAAAAGTTCAGGGAAAGTATGTGATGCTGCATCGTCCTAAAGAATACATAGGCGGTGAGTATGGCGTGGATTATCCATCCATCTGGATGAAGTTCTCGGATGATCTGTTGAATTGGGAGGATAAGGAAAGCCATTTGCTGATTACCGGAACCGAGAACTCATGGGAGGAAAAGTTGGGCGGAAGTACTCCTCCGCTTAAAACGGAAAAGGGTTGGCTGGTGCTGTATCATGGTGTGGAGCATGGCGGACGGGGATACTATCGTGTTGGCGCTCTGCTGCTTGATCTGGAAAATCCGCTGCACATTCTGGCTAAAACTCCTCAACCTATACTTGAACCGGAACTGGATTTTGAAACGTCCGGTCTGTATAATGGTTGTGTATTTCCTACAGGAAATGTAATTGTGGACGGCGAACTCTTCGTATACTATGGCAGTGCCGATAAATATGTCTGTGTAGCTACTTGCGCCGTTGATGAATTACTTGATTATCTACTTTCCGATAGCTGTAGATTGCACTAAATCCCCTTTTGTTATTGATCTCTTATAGTTATCCCATGTAAATGCGATAATTGATACCTCTTGGAAATAAAACGGTAGCGGGGTGTGGATTATAGCCGGAAAAACGTTCAAAAAAGTACAATCATTGAACAAGTAATATAAATGCTGTCATTCATAATCCTCCTACTTTTGTCCTATCATGATATAGCTAATGAAAAATAGAATTCTATGAATGTAAAATGTGTGTGTTCTTTAATTCTTGATAAGTATGAAAAATGAATCAAAAAGTTGGTGGCATGTATTTTTGTCTTGGCAGATAATGGCATTATGCATGTTCTTTAGTAACATTCCCGTTTCTTATGCACAGTCACCGGATAAAATAACAGTTGCCGGTTGTGTAAAGGATGCAGCAGGAGACTTCCTGATTGGCGCTACTGTGCAAGTCAAAGGAATATCCGGCGGAACGATTACCGATATCGATGGTAATTATATATTGAAAGATGTGCCGCGTACGGCAACATTGGTGTTTTCTTATGTAGGTATGCAAAATAAGGAAGTGCCCGTCAATGGAAAGAGTACGATCAATGTAACTCTGCTTGACGATGCACTTCAACTGGAGCAGGTAGTGGTGATAGGCTACGGTAGTGTGAAGAAGAGCGACGTTACAGGTTCGGTTACGTCCGTCAAGACGGAAGCCTTGAAAGAAATCCCCGCCAATTCGGTGGAAGGATTGTTACAGGGACGTGCAGCCGGTCTGCAGGTCATCAATTCTTCACAGGACCCGGGAGCCGGCGCTACGGTGCGTATCCGTGGTGGTAGTTCGTTGCGTGGTTCCAATGCTCCACTGGTGGTAGTAGATGGCTTTCCGTTGGGAGATGCCGGAGATCTGAAGCAGATCAATCCGTCGGATATCGTGAATATGGAAATCCTGAAAGATGCTTCAGCCTCTGCTATTTATGGCTCCCGCGGTGCGAACGGCGTTATTATGATTACAACAAAGCGTGCGAAGACAGGAACTACCAACATAACGGTTCGCCAGCAGATTACCCTTTCGCAGTTTGATACGAAACTTGATTTGTGGCGCGACCCCGTATTGATGGCTTCCTTAAACAACGAGTCGCGCATCAATGGAGGGCTTGATCCGCTTTATGTGGGAAAAGTAAGTTCCACCGGTGTTTACTATCCATCGGTAGAAGAACTGCAAACTACCTGGACTACCAATACCCGTTGGGATGATCTGGTATTCCGTGACACTCCGGTTTCCAATAATACCACTGCTACGATTTCCAGTTCCAATGACCGGACTGTTTTCAATCTTAGCGCTAATTTCTATACAGATAATGGTATGTATATAAAAGATGACTACACAAAAGGTGGATACAATTTGAGTGTAGATCATAATATATATGATAACTTCAAAGTACGCTTTTCCAATATCCTTTCCCGCGGTGTGCGCAATGCCAATGGTGGCTTGTCGTACTGGAGAAACCCTATTTATCCGGTTTATGACGAAAACGGGGACTATTATCTGACCAATGCAAGTGACTTCAGCCATCCGATGGCGATTACAGACTTGCAGAAGAATGAAACTAAGTCTTTGGATGTCATTTCTTCCGTAGCGTTGGAATGGCAACTCTTCCCTTTCCTGAAACTGACTTCCCAATTGAACTATAAGTTTGGCAAGTCCGTATCCGACAGATACTATCCGAAGAAATATACCGAAGCCGGAGAATTCAGCAACGGTCAGGCAGAGATAGAGAACTGGGAGGGACACAATCTGGTTTCTGAAACTTTCGCCAACTTCCAGAAGAAATTCGACAAGCATGACATTGGTGCCATGGTGGGTTATTCTTATGAATACTATATGTCCAGAAGTTCCGGCCTGACAGGTAAGGATTTTGTGAACGAAGCATTGGGCAATGAGAATATGGGTGCCGGAAATCCGGAGAAGAATGAAATATGGAATGGATATTCGGATAATAAACTCGTTTCAGGAATGTTCCGTCTGAACTATGTATACGATAATAAGTATCTGCTGACCTTGACGGCTCGTGCCGATGGTTCCTCTAAATTCGGTAAGAATAACAAGTGGGCTATGTTCCCTTCAGGAGCTGTTAGCTGGAAAGCGCATGAAGAATCGTTCATTAAGAATCTGAATGTATTTGATGAGTTGAAATTCCGTTTCAGCTATGGTATTTCCGGTAATCAGGGAATCAGTCCTTATCAGACTTTAAGCCGTTACGGTACGGATAAGTATTATAATGATGGCAGTTGGGCTACTACCATCGGTCCGGGATATGTTTCCGGCTGGACAGGTCCGGGATGGATTTACCGGGTATGGAGTGGCATTCCGAACCCTGATTTGAAGTGGGAAACAACTGCACAAGCCGACTTTGGTATCGACATGGCATTTCTCAACCGTCGTCTGAGAGTTTCTTTTGACTATTATGATAAACAGACCAGCGACTTGCTTCGTGAACGTAATCTGGCTCTGTCTTCGGGATATGACAAGATGTGGGTGAATGATGGTAAAATCCAGAACCGTGGTTTTGAAGTAACGGTAGATGCCGATATCCTGCAAACGAAAGACTGGCAGTTGAGCGGAACCCTGATTTACTCGCGCAACCGCAATAAAGTGAAAGACTTGGGTAACACTTTGGAATCCGGTTTGGTTACCGACCCGATGACGGGGATGCTCTTTGAGTATTCGGGCAATAGTCTTGAGCAATATCGCGACTATACCAATATACTGGCTATCGGTCAACCGGTAAATGTGTTCTATGGATATAAAGTGGATGGTATTGTCCAGACCCTGAATGAAGGAATCGATGCCGGTTTGTCCGGCGATTATGCTAACCCCGGAGAGTTCAAATACATGAATCTGAATGGAGACAGCGAAATATCGGAAGCGGATAAGACCATTATAGGTGATCCTAATCCGGACTTTACAGCCAGTTTGGCGTTGAACCTGTCTTGGAAGAAGTTTGATGTGAGCGTATTCCTTAACGGGGTATTTGGCCAGGACGTGTTGAATACGAAAGCATTCGGTGAGCCCAGTAACTCTCCATTACGCTGGACACCCGATAATCCGACAAATAAGTATCCGAGCTTACGCGACGGTCGTCAGGTGAAGATTTCTGATTGGTGGATAGAGGACGGATCGTTCCTGCGTGTTCAGAATCTGAATATAGGTTATACGTTTGACTTACCGAAAAAGTCATTCCTTTCTAAAGCGCGTATCTATATGAATGCTTCTAACTTATACACTTTCACCAAGTTCAAGGGATACGACCCCGAAGTAGGGTTGGATGGAGTTTATAGCGGCGGATATCCCCGTTTGCGTAAATGGACTTTCGGACTTGACTTAACCTTCTAAATAACTGATACAATATGAAAAATAGAATTGTAATATCACTGCTTGCCGGAACCCTGGCATTGGGAGCATGCAATCTGGATGAGACTCCTTACGGGTTCTATTCTGAAGATAATTTCTTCAAGACGGCAGCCGATGCAGAGGCCGCAGTTATGTATGCGTACGGCACGCTGAACTACCTGGAATATTCCAGAACCATTTTCTTTTTGGGTGATATGGCAAGTGAGACCATGACGACCAAGTCGGATGCAAGTGCCGACAATCAGGACCTGAATAACTGGAAAGTGGGTAACTTTAAAACAAACGGTTCGTTGGAGAATTTCTTCAAGTATGCCTTCATCGGTGTGAACCGTGCCAATGCCGTCATTAAAAAAGTGCCGGATGCAGGCTTCAGCCAAGAGCAAAAAGACCTTTTTCTGGGTGAGGCTTATTTCCTCCGCGCCTGGAATTACTTTAACCTGGTGCGTAACTTCGGCCTTGTTCCTTTGCATAAATCAGTAGTGGAAACGGTGGATCAGACTTCAACCGCGCTTGCGCCTGATATGGATGCCATGTACGACCTGATTCTTTCGGATTGTCGCCGGGCTGCAGAGTTACTGCCTGTTTATGAAACTCCTAAGATAGGGCGTGCCGACCGGGTGGCTGCGCAGGCCCTGGCTGCAAAGGCATACTTGTATGTGGCGTCGGCTAAAGAACATGGGGTGAAACTCTATCGTGATATGCACCGCGATGCAACAGTCATGTACGACAGTGCTGCATATTTTGCAGGTGAAGTGATTGAAAAGCAGTCAGTATATGGCTTCGAGAACTCGCTGCTTGATATTTATGACGTTGAGAAAGCACGCGGCAAAGAGCATATCTTTATCATGGCGATGGACCGGAGCGGTTCTTCCGAAGGGCAATACTCTAAAATATCCAAGATGTTTATTCCTTATATAGACGGAGCCACTCTGTATCTGAAACAGGGGGATAAGGATGAGTATATCCCCACTCATGACGGTTGGGGCGAATATCAGACCACGGTTGCTTTTTACAATACTTTTGATGCAAGTGATAAGCGCAAAACAGAACTTATTGTTGATAAAGTCTACAAGGCAGATGGTACGCTGCTGGGAGAATATCCCGGAAAGATTCCTTATCCGTTCTGTCGCAAATATATAGATCCGAAGTTTGAAGGTGACAAGACCAGTACCCGGCCTTTCCTGCTCCGTTTCTCTGATGTGGCGCTTATTTATGCAGAGGCGGCAGGTCCTACGGCTAAGGCCTATGAACTGGTAAACTTCATTCGTAGCCGTGCCGGTTTGGGAGATATGAAGCCGAATCTGGGGAAAGATGAATTCCGCAGGGAAATACTGAAAGAGAGAACTTTTGAACTTGCCTTTGAAGGCGATCATGTATATGATTTGCGCCGATGGAACCGGATTACGACAGATGTTCCCGAGGCAGCCGGGCTTTCGGAAGATCAGGTGACTTTCTATCCGATACCGCAGGCTGAAATAAATTTGAATGGAAGTCTCAGACCTTAAAAAAGAAGTAAGATTATGGTGAAACTAACGAAATACATTTTGCTTGCCTGCATTGTGTTGACCCAGCAGGCATGTGTGAAAGATTTGCAGGACGACATCAATGATGGTGGCTGGAATCATGAACGTACCATACTGGATATACAATTTGAAAATCAGATAGGAACCGCCCTTATTGAGACTGTGGATGCTGCTACGGGAGATATAAACCTGGCTATTAATGTTGATGCCGTACCCGATTTGTCGAACATCAGGCTGAAAAAGCTACAACTCTCCTATCAGGCGGAAGCTTCCTTAGAGGTAGGAGATGCCTTGAATTTCGAGAATGGTTCGAGGAGTGCGTCAATCACTGTTACTTCCGCTACCGGAGAAACACGTAATTATACGATTACCGTATCCGAATTTACGGAAACTCTTGTAGGTACCTGGGATGTAAAGAAATTGACTATTTATGGTGGTACCGGGCCGGAATATGGTGGAGGTGCCGTGATGCAATTGACGGACAAGCCCTGGTGCTGGTCGGAAACGTATGGCCCGCAGGCTGAGTGCGACAATGTGCTTACTTTTACAATGACCGGAGTGACGGATGAGGGCAATACAAGCGGTATCTGTATCAATGATGCGGGAGATGATGGAAAATATGCTGATTTCATCTTCCTGGGTGACGGTAACAAAGAGAATCCCGGTGTAGATATTGACTTGAAGAAGTTCTATCGCCAGATTCCTGAAGGTGAAAGTACATGGGTACGTGATTATGCAGCGAATACGATTACTTTTACAGATAAAGAGGGCCGGAAGACTACGGGTTCTTTAGTGGCTGCCGGAACAGAAGACCTGGGTAACGGACTGAGCATGACTATCGAGCGGAATGCCTTTGCCTTCAACCTGAGTGGTACGGATGACTGGACGAATATTTACAGTGACTATGACAAGTTTGTCAAGAAAGTGCGCCGTTACTGGATCTCTGTCTCCAAACGTTGATATATCCTATGAAACGGTTTGTTATACTCTCTGTTTTCTTTCTGTGGGGCGGCTATGCCGCTTCACAGACTGTTGTTTCTGTAGATGCGAAACAGATTATCAATGAAGGTTACATCGGCAACGGTGCTCAGTGGGACCCTTATCAATTGGATTACGGAAAAGGACGTTTGGACATTTCCGAAGCCGACTGGAAGAAGATGTATGACCGTCTGGACTTTATGTGCCCTCAGTTTATACGTGTCATGACCAACACTACATCGGTAATGCAGGATGGAGTTCTTTATCCCGAACGTGGCTTGGAGCATTTGTCTCATATATTGGATTACTGCCAATCGCGTGATGTGACAGTAATGTTCGGTGACTGGGGTGGGGGAATGGTAGATGCCCGGAAAGAGGTGATCCGTGAAAAGAATCTTTCCGCTGCTGCCGAATATGTTCGTTTTCTGATAGAGGAAAAAGGGTATTCCTGTATTAAATACTACAATCTGGTGAATGAGCCGAATGGCTACTGGTCTTCAACGGACGGAAAATACTCCCTTTGGGCACGTGCCATCCGCTTCTTCTATGGAGAATTGCAAAAGAACAAACTTGCAGGTAAACTTTCGGTTGTGGGGCCTGATGCTGCAATCTGGACGGCTGATGAGGCCTGGTGGGTGGATAGTTGTGTTACGCATCTGAAAGATGAGATTGGTCTTTATGATATCCATACCTATCCTTCCAAAATAACGGTGAACAGCGGGGAGTATACTGACATTATCCGTGCCTACAAACAAGCTGTTCCGGCAGGTCGGAAAATCGTGATGGGTGAGATCGGATTTAAGTTTGTGGAACCTGCCGATTCTGTTTATCAGCGTGAAAACCTTCGTAGGGCAGCGGCAAAGCCTTATGCTTCGATGGATGATTCTCAAATGTTTGTTTATGATTTCATGTATGGTACCGACATGGCAGATGCTCTTTTCCAGACAGTAAACGCCGGATATTCCGGTTCGGTGGTGTGGATGCTCGATGATGCCATGCATGCGAAAGAAGCACCTGATAAACTGAAGGTATGGGGATTTTGGAATATCTTTGGCGAAGAGTATTTCGGTACGGAAGAAGAGGAAGTGCGTCCCTGGTTTTATGCCTGGTCGTTGCTGACGCGCTATATGCCTGCCGGTTCGCGTGCTTATAAGGTTGAGGTGGAAGGAGACAAGTCTCTTAAGGCGATTGCTGTGGAAAAAGACGGTAAATATATGATTGCCGTGGTCAATGTTTCCAGGGAAGAGAAATCTGTATTGCTTAAAAGTACTTCTCTCCCCGTATTGAAAGGTGTGAAACAGTACTTGTATGCCGAAGGCCGGTTGCAGAAAGAAGGTGATTGCCGATTATTACCCCATCGCCAGGGGGTGACATTGCGCCCGGCCAAAGGCGAGGCATTCCAAATGCCCGGAGAGTCTCTGGTGGTATATACGAATTTCGATTATTAATTGATAACCGTTCATAATAAGATTATGATGAAGATAAATATGATTTTAAGTTGCATGCTGTTATGGCTCGTATCAGCTTGCACCTCGCAAGAAGTGGTGGATATTACGGTCTCACCGGAAGTGACGAATGCCGGATATATCGGCAATGGTGCCGAGTGGGATCCCTATGATGAGGCTGAAGCTTGGGGTGCTTCTATCTCTGATAAAGACTGGGAAACACTCTGCAAACGACTCGACTTTATGAAGCCGCAGTATATACGTTGCATGATAAACAGCCCCTATCGCTATTATGATTCCGCAACAGGCACGTATGATAAAACGCGGAATATAGCTTCCATTTCCCGACTCTTGAGGTATTGTACCGAGCGGGGGATAACCGTCATGTACGGTGAATACAATCCGCCTGCCTGGGATATGAAGCAGGATCAGAAATGGGTGGATATGTCCGTCGACTATCTTAATTATCTGGTGAATGACCTTGGTTTCTCCTGCATCAAGTATTTTGTAATCTTCAACGAGCCTGATGGAAACTGGGCATCTACCAATGGTGATTATGAAATGTGGAAACAAATGCTTTTCCGTTTTCACCGGAAAATGAAAGAGTATCCCGGGCTGACGGAAAAGGTGATGCTTGCAGGGCCGGATGTAGTAGCCGATTACAAGAATGAGGCTTCTGCCTATGATGCCGAGGGGTGGGTGAAACAAACGGCACTGGATGCTGACTCCATTATCGGATTGTACGATGTCCATGCTTATCCGGGTCAGAATGAAGTGCGTACCGGACAATATCCTGAAATTCTTTCCCGCTATAAACGTCATGTTCCCGAGGGGAAAAAGATTGTTTTGGGTGAGGCCGGTTATAAGTATTGGCGTGATGCTGATTCTTTGTTGATGGCAGAATATAACCGCCGGGTCGAAGGGCATCCTTTCACTAAAGGGAGTGACTGCAATATGCTCTGTTACGACTATTTCTATGGCCTCGATATGCCGTTGCTTGCCATGGAAGTGATGAACGGAGGATATTCGGGTATGACTGTGTGGATGCTGGATGATGCAATGCATAGCAGCGGAGATTCCGGAAAGACGGAAGATGTTAAGATATGGGGTATGTGGAATATTCTGGGAGAGGAAGTATTTAATAAACCCGATGAAGAACAGATACGGCCCTGGTTCTATACCTGGTCGCTGATGTGCCGTTATTTTCCTGCCGGAACGGATATATTGCATACTGCTGTAGCTTCGGAAGATAAAGATGTCTATGTGGTGGCAGGTACTTACCAGGGCAAATTGACGGTGGCTATGGTGAATGTGGGAGAGAAAGATAAATCTGTGCAGCTCACTTTACCCCGTCCGATGGAGAATGCCTCCCTTTATAAATATGAGGAAAATCTTCAACCCAAGGATGCCGATGGATTTCCTGTTCCCCAGGAAACGGGATTTCATTTGAAAGGAACGTATAAAACGACCTTGAAGGCACAGACGTTCCAGTTATTAACTGATATTCAATAATAAGATAGTTATGAAAAAAGTATATATGGCAATCTTTATCGCCTTGTTGGGCTGTTCGTCCTGCTCTAAAGATAATGATGATTCTGCACCCGAACCGCCGGGTACCGAAACTGTCGAACTGAGCATGGTAGATAAAAGTGCAACAGCCGAAACTAAGGCTTTGTATGCCCGTCTATGGGATATACAGCAAACCGGGTTCATGTTCGGACACCATGATGATTTGTTTTATGGCCGTAAATGGTATGATGTTCCGGGCAATTCCGATACGAAGGAGGTATGCGGAGATTATCCGGCTGTATTCAGTGTAGATTTTGCGGAGATTATGGATGATCGCTGCGAAGGGAATGAGGCTAACGCTATTCGCAAACGCTGTATTCTTGAGGCACGTCGCCGTGGGGAGGTAATTATTGCATGCTGCCACCTGAATAATCCTTTGACCGGAGGTGATTCGTGGGATAATTCAAGTGCCGAAGTCGTACGTGGGATTTTGGAAGACGGAAGTGCCGTACAGGCTAAGTTTAAGACCTGGCTTGACCGTCTTGCTACATTTGCCGGTGAATTGAAAGATGATCAGGGGAAGCCGATCCCTGTTATTTTCCGTCCTTTCCATGAGCATACACAGACTTGGTCATGGTGGGGAAAAAGTTGCACTACGGAGGCGGAGTTTATCGGTCTCTGGAAGTTTACAGTCAATTATCTCCGTGATACAAAAGGTATACACCAGTTTGTCTATGCCATTTCCCCGCAGATGGATTCCGTGAAGCGTGAAGAGGACTTCCTTTTCCGTTGGCCGGGTGATGAGTATGTCGATTTTATAGGTATGGATTGCTACCACGGTCTGAATCCTGCCACTTTCTCTTCCAATCTAAAGACTATTTCCGAATTATCGAAGAAAAAGAAGAAGCCTTGCGGAGTGACGGAAACCGGTGTCGAAGGATTTACTGATAAGGATTATTGGAGTAAGCAGATACTTACTCCTGCAACTGGGCGCAAAGTCAGCATGATTGTGATGTGGCGCAATAAGTTTGTCGGAGGCAATGAATCGGATATGCATTATTTCTCTGTATTCAAGGGACATGCTTCTGAGGCGGATTTCATTAAATTCCATGCTAATGAGCTTACTTTCTTCAGTAGCGATCTGCCGGACATGTATCAGATGCCTGAGAATGTGGAGGTGAAATAAGTTTCCTCCTATTAGGATATGATTCGTTTGTTACTTTTCGGTTTACTATAGTTATTCAAAAAATATACTATAGTAAACCGAATTTCTATTAGGCAATAATAACAAGTAAGATTAGGTAGAAAAAAATATAAAGTAGCCAATCGATCTTCTTTCAATGCTTGTATCAATGAGCGAATACCGCGTTCTTAATTCCTTACAATAAAAAAGCTTCCCAATCATCATCACCTGAATACGGGTGATGGCGATTGGGAAGCCAGGGAGAACTAAGCGATGCGGAATATGCGAATGGAAAAGTACGAATGGATTAGTATTCGTCGCTCAGGGAAATAACTTTTAATTGTTTTTTAAATGCAGGCTGCGGTAAATCGGTATAGACATTCACTTTCACAGAACCGCCGGGCAATATATCGAAGTAATTGTCGCTGAATGAACTGTCCACATCGCCGATGGTTATGAATACGGCACGGGCAAAGTTGTCGCTGTTGAGGGTCAGTTCGAAACCGCCTTCGATGGGCTCTATGCTCGAAGTGATAGCAGCTTTGGGATAGTTCACTTCTTTCTGTTTCACGAGGAAGTAGTTATTGGCATAACTGTTTTTCCCTTTGTCGGTCAGCAGGACGGCATGAACGAATACATCTTCTTTAGGTGTGTTTTTTAAGGCTTCACCCAAAGGAACCGAGAATACCGTCTGGCTACTGTTGGCGTCTATCTTTATATTTCGTTTGTAACTGTTCACTTTCTCTCCTGTCAGTTTCATAACTTCTACCTGGAGCGTGCCGTTGCAGGATTTGAGGCGGTCGGAAACCACCTGGATGTTCAATACTTCGCCTTCGTCGGTGATGGGAGAAACGAGGATGTCACGGTAAACCTTGCGGGCAAAGTAATGCTGCGCTTTCCAGCGACCGTAGTAGTCGCGGCTTGCCCAGGAAGCCACGGGCCAGCAGTCGTTGTGTTGCCAGAAGAGCGTTCCCATGCAGTAGGGCATATCCCGGCGATGTGCCTCGATGGCTGTTTTGATGGCATCTCCTTGCAGCACGTGGTTCATGTAGAGGAAGGCTTCGAAGTTTTTGGGTTTGCGATATTCGTTCAGCAGATAAGTCTCAATCAGTTGGTTGGCGTGCATGCCTCCGCGCTGATGGGACATCATGACTTCCGAATAGATATCCCAGTCCTCTTCACAGGGAGCGTAGCGCTTCACGGATTCAAATTCGGGGAAGGATTGGAAGCCATATTCGCTGAAAAAACGGCTTCGTTCTTTGTTGTACGTCTCGATGGGCTTTTTGCCATGCCACACATCCCAGTAGTGGCGGTCGCCGTTGTGGTCATCGCTGCCGCCGTCTTCACGGGCGAAAGGGGAAGAAGGCCAATAGAAGCTCTCGGGTGCGTATTCCTTCACAACTTCGGGAAGGGTGACGTAATACTGATCGGTGAACTGTTTCCAGATCTTCTTTTCATATTCCGGATTCTGCGCCTTGTATCGTTTCTGCCAACCCCAGTTGAACCAGGCGTCATTACATTCGTTATTTCCGCACCAGAGGGCGATACAGGCATGGTTTCGCAGACGTTTCACATTGTCGATGGCTTCCTGGCGGATATTCTCCAGTAATTCCCCTTCAGCGGGGTAGAGGCTGCATGCAAACATGAAATCTTGCCAGACAAGGATGCCGTAGCGGTCGCAGAGTTCATAGAACAGGTCATTCTCATAAATGCCGCCGCCCCAGATGCGAAGCATGTTCATGTTGACATTGGCGGCGTCAAGGATTGTCTTTTCGTACAGTTCCGGTGTGACGCGTGGCAGGAAGTTGTCTTGCGGAATGTAGTTGGCACCTTTGGCAAAGACGGGGACGCCGTTCAGTTCCACATAGAAAGTCTTTCCATCCTTGTCCGGGCGGTTGATGATCTTCAGCGAGCGGATACCCACTTTTGTGCTCTGAATGTCGGATGTTTCGTTATTGATGGTAAGCGCAGTACGGAAGTCATATAAATGCTGCTCACCCAGTCCGTTACTCCACCACAATCGGGGATTCCGGATGATAAACGGAAGGGAAATCTTATTGTTTCCTTTGTGGAGGGAAACGGTTTTGCCTGCCATTACTCTGCCGGAAGCGGCATCAGTCACCGTAAGGGTGGCTTCGTCTATTTCCTTGTCCGATTGAACTTCTATTTCTCCCACGATGGATGCACGGCTTTTACTGACTTCCTGTTGACGGATGAAGACATCGCTGAGTCGGGCGTCGTCCCATGCTTCAATGTATACAGGACGCCAAATGCCGGAGGTCACTAAGCGAGGTCCCCAGTCCCAGCCGTAGTGATAACCGGCTTTGCGGGCAAATACGCTGACTTTCTTGTCGAATAATCCACCGTTTTCGGACTGGTCGTTACTGGCTTCGTAATGGTAGGGCAGTGCATCCCATTTGGGGATGTCCACCTTGATGGGAGAATGGAAATAGATTTTCAGGATATTTTCTCCGGGTTTCAGTTCCGCCTTTATGTTTGTTTTCCATTCACGGAACATGTTGTTGGTCTCCAGTATTTTCTTTTCGTTCAGATATACGTCTGCATAAGTGTCGAGTCCTTTGAATACGAGGTCTATATTCTGCCTCTCCATTATTTCGGGAGTCAGTTGGAAGGAGGTCTGGTAGATCCAGTCTTCCTTATCTATCCACTGCATACCGCGTTCGTTGAGGCGGAAGAAGGGATCTTCGATGATCTTGTTGTTTATTAAGTCGGTGTGCACCACTCCGGGAACGGTGGCGGGATACCAGTTGCTTAGCCGGGCTTGTTTGAATTGCCAGCCTTCGTTCAACTCTTTCCGGAGAGGAACGGCTATTAGCAGGGCGCTGCACAAGAGTGATGAGGTCAGTAGTGACGCTCGCTTCATGTTCAAATTCGGTTTTTTCATGACTGTTAGTTATTGAGTTATGTTGAATGTCGCTTTTAATCCTTCCCGGCTGTTGCCTCCTATCCACAAATCAAACTTTCCGGGCTCTACACAATAGTCCATCGCATAGTTCCAGAAGGATAACTGCTTTACCGGTAGCTCCATCCGTATGTGCCGTGTCTCTCCGGCTTTCAGATGAATACGCTCAAAAGCAGCCAGTTCCTTTACCGGCCGGGTCACGGATGCTGCCAGGTCGCGGAAATAGAGTTGCGCTATTTCGGTACCGTCCGTTCTGCCGGTATTAGTTAGGTCAAAGGTAATGATAATTACTTCATTCCGGGTATATTGAGTGGAGGATAATTGCAGATTACTGTATGCAAATGTTGTATAGGATAAGCCATATCCGAATGGGAATAGGGGATCTTTGCCTGCATCCAGGTAGAAAGAGGTGTTCCCCAAAGAAGTTTGTTCGGCACCCACAGGGATGGTGAAGATATTCTTTTCACTTCCGCTTGCCGGGCGTCCGGTACTGGTGTGGTTGTAGTAAATGGGGATTTGTCCGGTTTCCTTTGGGAAGGTTACGGGTAATTTGCCGGAAGGCACAACCTTGCCGAAAAGAAGGTTTGCCAATGCGGGACCGCCCATTGTTCCGGGATGGAAAGCATAGAGCAGTGTATCCGAGATATTCACTTCCCGTCCGATGGTAAGCGGTCGCCCTGCCATGACTACTGTAACCAGCGGTTTTCCCGTTTCGGACAAACGGTGCAGTAACCTGGATTGCGCCCCTTGCAAATTCAGGTTGGCAAGGCAATGCGCCTCACCGGAAAGTATGGCTTCTTCGCCTACGAAAGCAAGAATAAGATCCGCTTCCCGGGCTAATTCCACTACTTTATTGAATTGGCTGGTGGCCGTATCGCGTGAATAGTTCAATCCCGGGGCATATAGCACTTTGATGCTGTCGCCACTTATCCGGCGCAATGCTTGTAGAGGCGTTTGCGAGTATGAGGCATCACCGTCAAACACCCAGGTACCTAATTGCTCATGGGGTGCGTCCGCCAATGGTCCGGTAACGAGAATTGTCTTTATGTTGCTCTGAATGGGTAAAGTTCCCCTTTCGTTCTTTAATAAAACAGCCGATTGTTCGGCCGCTGTCTGCGCCGCTTCCAGGAAATCGGGGCGATAGAATGTCTCTTTTCTTTGGTCGGCAATGTATGGATGTTCGAATAATCCCAACCGGAACTTCAATCGCAAAATGTTTCTTACCGCATTGTCGATGGTTTCCATGGAAACTTTTCCCTCTTTTATCAATTGAGGGAGATACTTGATATAGGTTTCGCTCACCATCTCTATATCGGTCCCTGCATTTGTAGCTTTCAGTGCCGCTTCCTTCTCGTCCTCGCAGAATCCGTGGCGGATCATTTCGGAGACGGATGCCCAGTCCGATACTACCGTGCCCCGGTAATTCCACTCATTGCGGAGCACATCCTTCAACAGGAAAGGATTGGCTGAAGAGGGGATACCATCATTATCGTTGAATGCCGTCATCAGGGTGGCTGCTCCGGCATTGACGGCTGCTTCAAAAGGGCGGAGATAAAGGTTGCGGAATTGGCGTTCGGTGATGTAGGTAGAGTTGTAATCTCTGCCTCCTTCCGAAGCACCATATCCGGCAAAGTGTTTGGCGCAGGCAGCAATGGAGGTCGGGTGGTTTAGGCTACTCCCCTGAAAACCTTTTATCGCTGCAACGCCCATTTGAGAGACGAGAAGCGGGTCTTCTCCGAATCCTTCGGCTATACGTCCCCAGCGAGGATCATGAGTGATATCTATCATGGGGGCGAATGTCCATCTTATTCCTGCAGCGGAAGCTTCGGTCGCGGCAATCCGGGCACCGGTTTCCGCAATCTCCGGATTGAAACTGGCGGCTTGCCCCAAAGGTATAGGGAAGATGGTTTTGAATCCGTGTATCACGTCTCTGGCGTTGATAAGCGGAATACCGAGGCGGGAGTCTTCTACGGCAATGCGTTGTACTTCATTGAAGATGTTTGGGTCGGTTATGCTCATCACGGAGCCTACTCTGCCCTTGCGTGTTTCAGTTTTAAGGTATGGGAAGTTCTCACAGTGCAATTGGTTCATTTGCCCTATCTTCTCTTCCAGTGTCATCTTTCCGAGGAGTGCCTCGATACGCTTTTCTGTCTCCTTATCCGGTTTGTAATCAGTGGAATAACAGACGTACGGATGAAGTAAAAGGAAGACTGAAGTTACATAATAAAGGATGTGTCTGAACATATCGGTATGTACGTTTAAAGGTTTTATTATTCTGTGTGCAAATGTACAGAACATGCCTTTTCCGATATGATTAGATTTTGCTGTTTAATGATACTATTTTGAAGAGGAGGATTCTGCTGGGATATACGGGTATTTACCAATCACTACAGACTCGCACAGGTTAAAAGCTGATAAACTTATTGGTGGAATAAATTCCTTTTGGGATGGAAGTGAGTTTTCACCACAGAGTAACACAGAGTTTCACGGAGTTTAATCAACTTGAAATCAAAAGAATAGAACTCCGTGAAACTCTGTGTTACTCTGTGGTGAATGAATTCATTTAAAGATGTGGGATAATCGTAATATAAATACCCGTAATAATGGCCGAAGTGATAACCCCGGAAATATTCGCTCCCAAGGCATCTCCCAGGATAAACGAGTCCGGATTATCTTTGCTCACCAACTTCTGAGCCACTTTAGCCGTAGTGGGTACACAACTGACGGCGGCAATTCCGATCACCGGATTATAATTTCCCTTCTTGATAAAGTACATGATGTATCCACCCATGATGCCGCCGATACCGGAAAGCAATAATGCCACTATACCCAATACCAGCAGTTTCAGAATCTTCGGATCAAGTAACAAGTGCGCGTCACAAAGCACACCCAGCAATACGCCCAGCATAAATGTAGAACCATAAAGCAGCGGACCACTGACGAAATCATAGATATGCTTCATACCCGATTCACGTACAGCCACTCCCAGGAAGAGGGAGAAGAACAGCGGTGAAGCTACCGGGAACAGGAAACACAGCACCGCACACAGTACAGCCGAAAATGCCAGTTTCACTTTGGCATCATAATTCTTGGGAGCTTTCTTTGAAGTCATCTTGATGGCACGCAGGCGTTTCGGAACCAGGAGTTTCACCAGATATGGGTAACCGCCATAAGTCAGTCCGAGATACAGGTAAGCCACTACGGTGATAGGTACAAACAAATGTTTGGCAAGAGCCAGTGACGTGAACAGAACCATAGGGCCGTCTGCACCGCCTACCATGGCTACGGAAGCACTTTCCTGCAAGGTCAGTCCCAGAGCCGAAGCTACGGGGATAGTCAGGAAAGTACCCAGTTCGGCGCATAAAGCCAGGAAAAGACTGACGAAAGGTTTCTGTAACAGAAAGCCTACATCCAGCAATGTGCCTATACCCATAAACACAAAGCAGGCTATCAATCCGTTGCTGAAGGTGAGCGTATAGACAGGTTGCAGAAAGTCTATCTGCATCGTATTCATCAGGTCGTCCGTGTCCGAAAGCATCGGGTCGAGAAAGAGGTTGCCCAATGTGCCGTCCGGCATAAAAAGTGTTCCACAATTGATGGCGACCATACCCAGTCCCATCGGAATCATTACCATAGGTTCGAGCACTCCCTTCCAGCCCAGATATATAAGTAGCAAACCTAAAAGGATTAAAAATACACGGGCTGACGCGAGCAGGTAGCCACTTTCCATCATCGTTCCAAAACCTTGGAACAGGGTTGCGAAATCTATATTTTCCATATTGTTTCTTATTTGGTTTTATCGGCTGATTTGCCGGAGTGTTTCTTGTTTTTTTGATATAGCATCTCTTCTTGTTGATTCAGGTACATCATGTGTGTATCTTCGGGGTAGTAGTAATCTACCAGGTTGGTCTTGGAAACTCCGGTGCTTACTCCGTGGTAATATCCGTGATAGTCGGTGAGTTCCCGGTTTACTCCCCGGCTGAACTCTTCGCGTTTGTCATCGAGAAGTCCGTTATCTTCCATGGGGATGTCCCGTATCATGAGTTCTACCTTCTGGCGCAGTTTGCGCAGACGTCGCAGGCGAAGCAGCTCTTTCTGGTGTGAGCTGTAGAAGTCGAATGAGTCGGCGGCAAAGGCAATCATTTTGATGATGAAGGCCACGAAGAAGCCGATTACGAATGTAAGCCCCATCATTTCGAGGGTGGCTATTAATAAATCGAGCATAGTTATTGCATTAATTTAGAAGTGAATAAACAATAGACTGACCAAAGACACGCCAATGGCATGCCTCCGGAAAGATGATTGGTAATAAGTAAGGTGGCGGTTTAAATCAGAATATGTTTCAGCTCGTAGACGTAATACCCGTAAGAATAACGGATAGCGCTGGGAGTGAAAGAAAGACTGGCATTCTGTTCCACCGGTAAATGGGTGGAAAATATACGTTGCATCTGTTCTACAGATGGATGGATCTTTAGTTTCAGCAGCTTTGAGGGAGCACTGGCCTGATTGTAGAAATTCTCCTGGAAAAGGACACCATTGATTTTACGCTCATTATTTTCATCGTTGAAGAAGGGGCGGTGGGCAATGGTCGAGAAGTAATCGGTTGACATTGAAATGAAACATCCCGTTGGGGCAGGAGTGACAGAAGCATCTGCCGAGGCTTCGGTAAGCATCCGAAGTGCCGGCTGTTCCTCTTGCAGAATGGCGGACATTCCTAATGCGAGGCACATAAACAAGAATATATAGTGTAGATGTTTCATCATAGCGTCCGCAAACATAACAAATATCTTTGTGTAATGTTGTGTTCCCCTTCAAGAAAATTTTGTTAAATAGAGAACGGTTTCTTTGCACATGTTCTGCAAATGTGTATATTTGGAATAATATATCTAAATATATCGTAAACCACAATAACTCAAATTCCTATGAGCAGTAACATATTTCTGATTATCGCTGTAGTCACAACAGGTATTTTTGTGATACAGTTTATCCTTTCCATCTTCTTCGGAGACATTGATGCGGATGTAGACGTGGATGCCGACATCAGCAGCATGGTGTCTTTTAAGGGACTGACACATTTCGGTATCGGTTTCGGCTGGTACATGTATCTGATTGGAAATACTGACATTCAGAGTTATGTCATTGCCATTCTGATTGGTCTGTTTTTCGTATTTGCCGTGTGGTTTCTCTATAAGAAAGCCTATCAGTTGCAGCAGGTGAATAAGACGGAAAAGACGGAACAGCTTGTAGGGCGAGAATGTACCATCTACTTTAAACAGGGGGATGGCAGATATACTGTACAGGTGAGCCGCGATGGAGCCATGCGAGAGATAGATGTAATATCAGAAGCAAGTAAGTCTTATCAGACGGGCGACAAAACCATTATCATGACTTACAAGGAAGGAACACTGTATATTCAATAAAAACGAAACTCAAAAACATAGATTTATGACACAAGAAATGATGATTATGGCCGCCATACTCGTGGCGGTTATTTTGCTTACCTTCATTGGTATCCTTTCCCGTTACCGGAAATGTAAAAGTGACGAAGTACTGGTAGTATATGGTAAAACGGGCGGTGATAAGAAGTCTGCCAAGTTGTATCATGGTGGTGCCGCGTTTGTATGGCCGATTATTCAGGGTTACGAATTCCTGTCCATGAAGCCGATGCAGATAGACTGTAAACTAACCGGAGCTTTGTCTGCTCAAAATATCCGTGTGGATGTGCCGACTACTATTACTGTAGCTATCAGTACCGATCACGACGTCATGCAGAATGCCGCCGAACGTATGTTGGGGCTATCAATAGATGATAAGCAGAATCTGATTACGGATGTTGTATACGGCCAGATGCGTCTGGTTATTGCCGATATGACGATTGAAGAGTTGAACTCTGACCGTGACAAATTCCTTTCCAAAGTAAAGGACAACATCGATACGGAACTCCGTAAATTCGGTTTGTATCTGATGAACATCAATATCAGTGATATTCGTGATGCTGCCAATTATATTGTCAACTTGGGTAAGGAAGCTGAAAGTAAGGCGTTGAATGAGGCTCAGGCAAATATAGAAGAACAGGAGAAACTGGGTGCCATCAAGATTGCCAACCAGATAAAGGAGCGTGAAACGAAAGTTGCCGAAACACGTAAAGACCAGGATATCGCTATTGCTGAAACGAAGAAGTTGCAGGAAATCTCTGTGGCTAATGCGGATAAGGATAGAATCTCACAGGTAGCCATTGCCAATGCTGAAAAAGAATCACAGGTGGCAAAGGCGGAAGCCGAAAAGAATATCAAAATTGAACAGGCCAACACCGAGAAGGAAAGCCGCATTGCCGAATTGAACTCCGACATGGAAATCAAACAGGCAGAAGCCGGAAAGAAAGCTGCTATCGGACGAAATGAAGCTCAGAAAGCTGTGGCACAGTCTGACGCTGAACTGGCTGTGACTCGCGCCAATGCTGACAAGCAGGCCGGTGAAGCTGAAGCACGTTCGGAAGCTGCCGTGCAGACTGCCCGTGAAATAGCACAGAAGGAAGTGGAAGAAGCTAAAGCACGCAAGGTGGAGTCTTCTTTGAAGGCAGAAAAGATTGTGCCTGCTGAGATTGCAAAACAGGAGGCCATTCTTCAGGCTGATGCTGTTGCCGAAAAGATTACCCGTGAGGCGGAAGCTCGTGCAAAGGCTACTCTGGCGCAGGCTGAAGCTGAAGCAAGAGCTATTCAGATGAAACTGGAGGCCGAAGCTGAAGGTAAGAAGAAGTCATTGCTTGCCGAGGCTGAAGGTTTTGAGGCCATGGTACGTGCAGCGGAATCCAATCCGGCTATCGCCATCCAGTACAAGATGGTAGATCAGTGGAAGGAAATTGCCGGAGAACAGGTGAAGGCATTCGAACACATGAACTTAGGAAACATCACTGTATTCGATGGTGGAAACGGAGGGACGAGTAACTTTTTGAGTTCATTGGTGAAGACGGTTGCTCCAAGTTTGGGTGTATTGGATAAGTTGCCTATTGGTGAGACTGTGAAGGGAATCCTCCATCCGGAAGGAAAGGAAGACAAGCAGGAAACCAAGAATGAAGAACCGAAGAAAGACGAAAAGAAGAAATAATCAGATAACTTTCTCTGTCATTTAAAAAAGAAGCGAAGAATTCATTTCCCCTTGAAACAGGGGAGGAATTCTTCGCTTTTGCTTATAAAATAGTTCAGGTTTTTATATTCCTAGTCGTTCTTTCAATAAACGGTAGCCCGTCAGACTGACTCGCAGCTTGGTCCCGTTCTTTAATAATACTTGATAAGTCTCTTTCCCGAATAATTCAACCCGGGATATTTGTGTCACGTTTACAATAGTGGAACGGTGGATACGTACAAAATTGTTTGTCGGCAGATGCCCTTCGAAATACTTCATGGTTTGTTCCTTGATGTATTCGCCTGTTGGGGTAACCAGGGTTGCGTAATCTCCGCATGCCTGGATGTAGAGTAGTTCGTCCACTTTGATTATGTGTATACGTGAACCGTCCTTTACTGTAATACGGTCGATGATTTCCTCTTGTGCTTCCGGCTTTTCTTCTTCTGCTGCTGCTTGCGGTGCTATGAATTCTTCTTCCTGTACGGGATCTTTCACTACTATCAGTTGATACCACAAAATGATAGCGATCCAGGTTGGTACGCCAAACAACAAGCGGAAAGGTATGGTAGAAGCAAAAGATATATAAGGTATTCCCGCTATTCTTACCATAATGTCACAAATCATGAAGCTGCCCGCAATCCAGAGTAATATTCCTGCTGCGACCGTGATGACCTTTGTCTGGAGTATGGATACGTAGCCCACCACAAACCAGGCCAGGTATGCTAGTGCTGCAAACCATCCGATGGTCGTGATTCCGTCTATGATGGCCGGCAACCAGTCAACTCCGGCATATCCCCACGACAAAGTCGCCTGGATGATTGCCAGAACCAATGCCAGCACAAGCATCGGAAACCAACGGTAAGGGTAATCTATGATTGGATGTGCTCTCATAGGATTAGTCTTTTATTTCTAATCCGCCGAAGGAAATGTTTCCACGGATTATTAATGTACTTTCTTTATTAATATTCGCTCCCTGCCAACGCTTATCCTCGCATCCGCCGGCAAAAGCATTGCATTGGGGTAGAACGTTCCAGTCTGAAGGAATGTACAGTTCTATTCCACTACAGGTGCAGTCGATATCGATGTAGGTTTCTCCCGGTGCAAGATGCGTGTGGCGCAGGTCAATGACAGTTCCTCCGAATGAAGCCCGGATGCTGGCGCCTTTAAATAATTCGTCCAGAACGACATGGCGTACAGAGCCAAAAGCATTGTCGGAGCGCAGATACCCGTTTTCCGATTCGCATTGTTGCTCATTGTTTTCCATATTCATGTGCATGTGTCCGCCTCCTCTTTTGGCCCAATCCCGGTAATGGCCGTTCATGTGGCTTTTCATCCAGCGTTCTCTGCGACGAGCCTTTACAAAAAATAGGATACCCGCTACAATCAGTGCAACAGGCCAGACGATGGTCTGTGAATTTTCCGGTAGCCATGATAATCCTCCGATCAGGAAATAAACACCTATTAAGGTTAGGGTGGCTCCGCTCAGATAATGGCGGCGTGTCATCGTATAAATACCTAATATAATAAGAAGACTATGCCAGGATACCACTACATTGAATAGGTCATACGTAATCCACCCTACGTTACGGGCAAATAGTAATATTCCGGAGATGATGAAGAGCGAAGCTATCAGTGCCTTACCTGATAAGCCTGCATGAGACGGGAAGTTTTGTTTCTTTTCCATTGTTTCTATTGTTATTGATTCATATTCCATTGTCATGGGTTGATGGCTCAAAGGTAAGCGAATTATTCCTCTCCATATAGCCTTTCCGGCTGATTTCCGGTAGAAAAGCCGATGAGTTCCGGGTATGAATCGGTGAATTCGGATGATGAAATAGAACTATTTGATAAAAAAACAGCAATATTCTGCAACCAAACTTTATCTTCTTGCGTCTAATAAGTAAATGAATAAATAATAATAAGAACTATGAAAGTAAATTTATCCATGGATGATATCCGTACGAAAGTAGAAGAGTATATTAAAAAGGCAGGTCGTGCTACCGGTCGCCCCGTACTTACGGCTTATTATGTAATGACTGCCGATACGACTCCCGATAATGAGCGGACCAATATAATGCTTGCTTTGGTGGCCATTGTGTTTCCTACCAGTATAGAGGATGTTCTGGGACAGATTTTTATGGTAGGTAAAGGATTTGCTGCTGTTTATGCTTATAAAAAAGTGAAGAAATATATCACACCGCAGATAAAGGATAAGGTAGAGGCAAAGCTCGACGAGTGGTTCCATGATAATGTGACGGAGGTGGAGCCGCTTTATCTGGAGTAGCTCTCTATTAAAGGTAGAAACTGTTTTTGGGAGTATAAAGTGCATCACGAAAGTTGAATAAGAACTTTTACGATGCACTTTGTGTTTTTTATTTTTTAAGGTCTATAACGCAGCGAAAGCCTACTGTGCTACAACGATCAATGCCAGGATATAGTAATAATTGCTTTGCGGCGAAATCTGTTGTTTGAATACCTCCGTCAAAATACCAATCAGATCCTTCTGCTTTATAACTGCTGCCACCTTTAAGAATACAAAAACGATTACGTCCATCATTATATTCACTTTCAGTCATTTCCCATGTATTGGAACACATGTCCCATGCTCCACATGTAGCTCTGCCCAAAGGATACGCTTTTACAGGAGTGGTTATACCATTTGTATGTTCGTTGCAGTGTCCGGCTTGTATATTATTTCCCCAAGGATACTTATACATCTCTTTTCCAGCAGCGGCTAATTGCCACTCCTCTTCGCGAGGTAGGCGCTTGCCGGCCCATTTAGCATAGGCTCTTGCGTCATCCAGATCAACATATACAACAGGGTGTTGCTCTGAACCTACTGGTATTTCTCCATTCTTCCAATGTTTTAAGAAATTCTCGGGAAAACGAGGCTTGTAACCTGTGGCCTCAAGGAATTCTTTGTACTGGGCGTTAGTGACAGGCGTTGCATCTATTGCAACATGATTCACTTTAATGTGGCGCGAAAAAGTTATTTTCTGATGGGGGACAGCGGGACCTCTATTTATAAAATCATGTTCTAAAGACTGGTAATAGCCAATTTCTCTACAGTTAAAAACAACAGGAATTTCTCCTTCATAATTGTCTATTTCAACCATATCCTGAGGTATGCTCTTATATAGTTTGGTTGGAGAAACAGGCTTTAAGGAGGCTTTAATCTGGACAGACTTAGTATTATATGTTTTCTCTTGTGCTATAAGAGATTGAGATGAGAGGAGTTTGTCAAAATCTTTAGGTGTTTTGTCTTTGGGGAATGCAACTATACAACCAATACCACGTGGTATAATTTGTCCTTCAATCACACCTGATTTGTCAGGAAACACCTCTTCTCCTTTTACTAAATCATAATAAGCCCAGTCCTTATTTAGTGTTATTTGTAATAGAGGACCGTCTTTTTGTATATATGATCGATTTACTAATGTCCATAACTGGCAATTGTCATCATACCAAAGACTGGCGTAGACATCTGTTGCTAATGTATTATTAACTAAAGGTTCCCACTGATCCGATGTGAACATTTCTGAGAAGTAGTGCTGGATTCCATACATTGTTTTAAGTATATAAGAATCACGGGGAGACCAGCCAACCCATTGGCCAAAAACATTTTCCCAGATCATTATGCCACTGCCATTCATCCATGCTGTCTGTAGCTCTTTTGATTTATCTTCTGTCCAACGACTAATGCCATGTTGCATATGGCGAGGCTCAATCCATTTGTTACGTAATATTCCAGGCACGGGAGAATCATAAAACCATTGTGCCCAAGACATGTGATGCCTTGATATATCTTCGACAGGAAGGGCTAATTCACTTTCAAGAACCACCCCTTTTCGAGACATATCCAGCTTTTGGCGGAATTCCTCTGAACCACGGTCCATGGTATCTAAGAAGATGCCATCGGCCCCTATAGCCTTAATGATCATTGCCAATGCATCAATATCTCCTATGCTTTCTCTGCGTGTCCCTGTATCCCATGGGTTATAATTGATATATACTTTTACTCCTTTTTCATGTAGTTTATTTGCTACTTCCTTTAAAGCATTCAATCCACCCGGCATATCTCGATAGAAATCAAATTGATTTCTTGGGTCAAGACCAATACGAGGGTAGGCATGCCACAATACAACAATATCATACCCTCCAAATCTTTTTTGCCCTTCAACCAGTATCTTGTCTATTGTATAACAATTATTGTTCCGGTCATAGAATCTTTGATCGTACATCATTAAAAAACAGCAGTTGAATGATGATCTTATCCATTGGAAGTCTTCTCTGTCATAAAGAGATGCATTATAGTTGACTTTCTCATGAATTTGTTCTCTCCATTTTAGAAGAGACTTTTTAAAATGCTTCCATTGAGTGGTATCTGATGGTGCTGGTATAAGAGGAGCTTGAATAGGATCTAAATCTTGAAAGGAGTTCTTAAAAGATTTCTGTGCTGATATTGTAAACGGAAAGATAATCCCTAAGAATAATAATGTGCAGGAAATAATGACATGTTTTTTATGTATATCCATCTTTTATTAGTTTAAGTGAAACATTTATTTAAAATTTCAATAATTACTTGGATTAATTGGCCGAATAACGCCTTTTATATACTATGATTTATTATGGTTGATCTCAAGCTATAATGTGATAATGGCGCTTTTACTGTGAAATCATAATGCAAATATAATATATTATAACGAATTAGCAAAAATAGTTTGCTAATTTAAATATAATGTCTATATTTGCATCGTACTAATATGGTAAATAGTATGATTACAAGATAATAATCTCAAATTATCATATCGTTATTTGCAAAAACGTTATATATAAATATATGTCATCATTAAAAAAAATATCGCTAAAAGATATTGCTGAAGCTGCAGGAGTTTCAACGGCATTGGTTTCATTTGTGTTGAATGGGAAGAAAAAAGAGTATCGTGTAGGTGAAGAGACTGCTCAGCGCATATTGAAAATTGCGAATGAAATGAATTATCAGCCCAATCTTGCGGCCAAAAGCCTTCGTAGTGGTAAAACCAAGACAATTGGGTTAGTAGTCTCTGATATTTCGAATCCTTTCTTTTCTCAATTAACGCGTGTGTTGGAAGATGAAGCCACCAAACAAGGGTATACTGTACTTTTTGGCAGTTCCGATGAAGATGCGAGTAAAATGAATCATATCGTAGGTAGTCTTCTTAATAAAGGTGTTGATGGACTGATGATCGTTCCCTGTGAAAACTCAGAGAAATTTATAGCTTCACTTGTTAATGACAATATACCTGTGGTCTTATTTGATAGGTATTTCCCTGAAATAAATGTTAGTTATGTAGCTTTGAATAATTTTAATGCTGCTTATGTCTCAACAAAATATCTGTTGGATTCTGGATATAATGCTCCATGTATGGTAGCTTATGATGTTAATCTTATTCATATGAAGGAACGCGTACGTGGGTATAAGAAGGCTATGAGTGATGCAGGTAAGAAAAAAATGATAAATGTAGTCTTTCTGAAGCAGGACTCTCCTAAAAAATCTGCAGACCGTTTGCTCCCTAAGATGGTTGAGTCTGGAGCGGATGCATTCCTTTTTGGAACTAATATGATTTCGTTGGCTTGTTTATATACGATTAAGGATATGGGACAAGAGGTTATTAGTAAAATCGGTTTAGTGGGATTTGATGGCAATCCTGTATTTGACTTTTTTTATTCACCTATATCTTACATTCGGCAACCAATAGATGTTTTGGTGCAAAAGGCACTTGGTATATTAGTGGATAATATCTCTAATGGTAATACAGTACAGTCTGTTCTTGCAGAGGGAGAGTTTATAGAAATGGCTCCTTAGGAGAGTCTTTTTTTTTATATGGTTGCTTAAACGATTTAACCATTTATGTATATTGAACTAAATTAGTTGAACCATGAAAAATTCAAGATTAATTGGTGGAAAACCGAAAATTGGTATACGACCTATAATTGATGGTCGTCGTGGAGGTATTCGTGAGTCATTGGAAGATATGACTATGACTATGGCTCGCAAAGTAGCAGAACTTTATTCTTCGGAGTTGTATCATAGTGATGGTACTCCTGTGGAGTGTATCATTGCTGATACTACTATTGGCGGAGTTGCAGAAGCTGCTATGGCAGCTGAGAAGTTCCGTAATAATGGAGTAGGTGTAGTGCTCTCTGTAACACCTTGCTGGTGTTATGGATTTGAGACTATTGATATGGATGGAGAAATGCCAAAAGCTATTTGGGGATTTAATGGTACAGAGCGTCCGGGGGCAGTTTATTTGGCTTCTGCATTGGCTGGTCATACACAGAAAGGATTACCTACTTTTGGCATTTATGGACGTGATGTACAGGAAGTAACCAATATGGAGATACCGGGAGACGTAAAGGAAAAACTGTTGCGCTTTGCCCGTGCAGGTATAGCTGTGGCTACAATGAAGGGGAAATCCTATCTTTCAATCGGTAGTGTATCTATGGGTATTGCAGGCTCTATTCCTAATCCTGATTTCTTCCAGGAGTATTTGGGCATGCGTAATGAGTATGTAGATGCCAGTGAAATAGAACGTCGTGTTCAGTTGAGCATTTATGACCATGAAGAGTTTGAACGTGCCATGGCATGGACAGAAAGGTATTGCAAGAGTAATGAAGGGACAGATTTTAATCCGGAACATCTGGTATATTCCCGTGAAGAGAAAGATGCCCGTTGGGAATACGTGGTAAAAATGACCCTTATTTTCCGTGATATGATGATTGGTAATCCCAAATTAGCTGAAATGGGGTTCAAGGAAGAGTCAATGGGGCATAATGCGATTGCTGCAGGTTTCCAAGGACAGCGCCAGTGGACGGATTATAAGCCTGACGGTGATTTTTCAGAAGCTATTCTGAACACTTCTTTTGATTGGAACGGTATCCGTGAAGCATTTACTTTTGCTACGGAAAATGATACGCTGAATTGTACTTCAATGCTCTTCAATCATCTATTGACTAATACTGCACAGATATTTGCAGATGTGCGTACTTATTGGAGTCCGAATGCTATAGAACGGGTAACGGGTAAGAAATTGGAAGGTAAGGCGGCAAACGGTTTCATTCACCTCATCAACTCCGGTTCTTGTACGCTTGATGGAACAGGTTGTCAGACACGTGACAATAAACCGGTAATGAAGCCTTTCTGGGAAATTACGGAAGAAGAAGTGGAAGCTTGTCTTTCAGTAACTAAATGGTATCCGGCCAGTCGCGAATATATGCGTGGTGGTGGTTATTCTTCTCAGTTCTTGACTCGTGGTGAGATGCCAGTAACAATGTGTCGTTTGAATCTTGTAAAAGGTCAAGGTCCAGTATTGCAGATTGCCGAAGGCTGGACAGTAAACTTGGATAAGGATGTTTTCAAGGCTATCAATGAACGTACTGACCGTACGTGGCCTTCTACTTTCTTCGCTCCGCGCCTGACAGGTAAGGGATATTTCCGTGATGTATATACTGTTATGAATAACTGGGGGGCTAATCATGGTGCTATCAGTTATGGTCATATCGGTGCTGACTTGATAACTTTGGCTTCCATGCTTCGTATCCCAGTATGCATGCACAATGTCTCTGAGGAAGATATTTTCCGTCCCAGCGCATGGACTGCTTTTGGTGAAGATATGGAAGGCAGTGATTATAGAGCTTGCAAGAATTATGGACCTCTCTATAAATAAAAGAAACAAGCGTTATGTTGAAATCAACCAAACTGAAAAACACTCTGCTGGTAGGTGCAACTACAATACTTGTATCGTGCGGCGGACAAAAAGAAATCAAGATGGGAAGTTATGCTTATGATGCCCAGTTCTTAAAGGACCATGGCGTTGAATATACTGAATTAGTATCTGCTGATGGAAATTCTAAAGTGATGGTTATTCCTGCATGGCAAGGCCGTGTAATGACTACTTCTGCTTCTGGCGATGAAGGTGATAGCTACGGCTGGATTAATTATCGTTTCATAAATGAAGGCAAAGTTAGTTCTCAGTTTAATCCGGTAGGAGGTGAAGAACGTTTTTGGCTTGGTCCCGAAGGTGGGCCGTTCTCGCTCTATTTCAAGGAAGGACAAGAGCAGGTTTATGATAATTGGATAGTTCCTCCGGTACTTGATACTGAAGCTTTTGACATTAAGTCACAAGACAACAGCAGCATCCGTTTTGTGAAAGATACTCGTTTGACAAATGCTTCCGGTACTGCTTTTGATATGAATATTGACCGTACTGTATCGTTGATGGATGCCGGTGAAGTGGCTGCGGACTTTGACATCGAACTTGCAGACGACATGAAGATGGTGGCTTACAAGAGCGAGAATAAGATTACCAATACGGGGGACAATGCGTGGACAAAAGAAGGCGGACTGGTATCTGTATGGATGCTCGGTTGTTTTAATCCTACGCCGACCACTACTGTATTCATTCCTTATAAGGAGAATGCTGAAGGGGTTATCGTAAATGACGAATATTTTGGCAAGATTCCTGCAGATAGGCTGATAAAGGAAAACGGCATCATCTATTTCAAGATTGACGGGCTCTATCGCTCCAAACTGGGATTGCCGGCTTCACGCGCAACGGATTTATGCGGAAGCTATGATTCATCGAAGGGCGTGCTCACCATATTGTGGTGCAGTCTTCCCGAAACCCCTTCAATTTATGTAAACGGTCAATGGGGGCCTCAGGAAGATCCGTT
Organism: Bacteroides sp. 14(A); assembly: GCF_000526555.1. Taxonomy (NCBI): domain Bacteria; kingdom Pseudomonadati; phylum Bacteroidota; class Bacteroidia; order Bacteroidales; family Bacteroidaceae; genus Bacteroides; species Bacteroides sp. 14(A). The sequence continues at coordinate 1,166,565 of NZ_JAGH01000002.1, forward strand.
TGCTGGTGATGTAATCAATTCTTATAATGACGGTCCGGTAGAAGACGGCTCTATCATGGGGCCTTTCTATGAAATCGAGACTTCCTCACCCGGCGCAGAATTGGCTCCCGGCGCATCGTTGGTCCATACACAGAAAGTAATCCATATACAGGGGAAGGATGAGCAACTGGCTCCCATCGTGCAAAAATTGTTCGGAGCGGATTTGAATGTAATCAAGACAAAGTTTCAATAGGGTAATTATATAAAAAATAGGAGAATTCGTATGGAATCGAATAAGATAATACCGAAAGGGATCCTCTTCTCGTTCATCCTGCTCACCACACTTTTTTTTGCCTGGGCTGTGCCGAACAATCTTACGGATACCATGCTTGCGGCTTTCAAGCGCATCATGAGTATGAGTGATTCGAAGACGGCCTGGATACAAGTGGTGTGCTATCTGTTAGGATATGGATGCTGTGCTGTTCCCGGTGCCTTGTTCATCAAGAAGTATACTTATAAATCAGGTGTAATGCTGGGACTTGGGCTGTATGCTTTTGGGGCCTTGCTGTTCTATCCTGCCATGCTCAGTTCGGGAGTGAATGTTGATTTCAGCTTCTTTATGTATCTGCTTGCAATCTTTGTTCTCTTTGCCGGGCTTTCAATCCTGGAGACATCTACCAATTCCTATGTATTGGCAATCGGTCCTGAAAGTACTGCAACACGCCGTCTGAATCTGTCGCAGGCTTTCAATCCGTTCGGGGCAATTACGGGAGTAGTAATCAGTCAGATTTTCATCCTCTCACAATTGAATGGAATGACGGCGACAGAGCGTGCTCAACTTCCGGCTGAGGAGTTAGCTGCCATCCAGGGACAGGAGCTGAGTGCTGTCACTACGGCTTATGTGGTACTTGGTCTGGTGATGTTGGTGCTTCTGCTTGCTATCCGGTTTACCAAGATGCCGAACCTCAGTGAGAAAGGGGAAAAGGTGGAATTTACTGCTACTCTCCGTCGCCTGATAAAGAACAGGAATTATGTATGGGGGGTGGTTGCACAGTTCTTCAATATTGGTGCACAGATAGCCGTATGGTCTTTCGTCATCCGTTATGCTATGCAACAACTTAATTTTGATGGTGTATTGGCTTCTTTAGGTGACTCAGCCTCTGCGGAGGCCGTTGTCAACGCATTGCGCGGTGTGGAACCGGTGGCCGCCGCATTCTATAACGGATGCGAATGGCTCGGATTGGATGACTTACTGCCGCGTACGGCGGAACAGGCTGCGGCCACTTACTATATCATGTCACTCATTCTTTTTGTGATCATGAGATTTGTATGTACTGCAATGATGAAGTATGTGAAAGCCTATAAACTTTTGATAGGTCTTGCCCTTCTTGCTGTAATGTGCTGTTTGGGCGCCATGTTCGGTAAGGGAAGTTTCGGAGTTTATTGCCTGATGGGTATTTCCGGCTGTATGTCATTGATGTTCCCGACCATTTACGGATTCGGTCTTACAGGTTTGGGTAATGACACTAAAATCGGTGGTTCATTCATGGTAATGGCTATTGCCGGTGCTGCTGTTCTGACTCAAATCCAGGGTATTGTTTCCGACCAGACGGGTAGTATTATGGCTGCATATGTTGTACCGGCCATCGCTTTTGCAGTGATTGCCTATTATGGTTTCTTCATTGCTAGAAAACAGGAAAGTGGGGATTGTATGTAGAAAACTTATAATTTAAAAACAAAATATCATGAAAAAAGTATTTTTATTCTTAACAACTTTAATAAGCTTGTCCGCTCTGACTATTGATGGTTCGGCTCAGATTGATAGAGGAGAATTAGGAAGTCTGACCACAGTCAAAGACGGATTACGTAGCCGTCGGATAAGCAGTGCCGATAAAACCGGTAATAACGGTGACTGCGTAGGGCAGTTTAAGCCGGGAGAAAAATGGAGCGTGGAAATTCCCGGAACAGGTGTCATCAACCACATTTGGTTTACCATCGCTCCGACAAGCATCATGAGAAACGATCTTATATTCCGTATTTATTGGGATGGAAACAAGTATCCCTCTGTAGAAGCTCCTATCGCTGCCTTCTTCGGAAACGGTTGGGACGAGAAATATGAGTTCATCTCTCTGCCATTGGCAGTTGGTCCAAGAGATGGTACGGGGCTTGCCTGCTATTTCCAGATGCCTTTCGAGAAGGGCGCACGTCTGGAGATTGAGAACCAGAGTGATGAGCCCTTGACTCACCTCTACTACTATGTGGACTACACCGAGATGGATAAGTTACCTGCCAATTCAGGACGTTTTCACGCTTGGTTCAACCACGAGACAACCGACGCTCTCCCCGAAGGCGAAACCGAGTGGGGGTTGGTTGGCACTCCGGGTTGCAATGTAGATGGTGCCAACAACTATCTGTTTGCTGATATTAAAGGTAAAGGACACTTTGTAGGTATCAACTACTATATCCACTGTCCGTCGCCTATGTGGTATGGCGAAGGCGATGACCTAATTATCATCGATGGTGAACCGAAGAAAGCCTTGAGAGGTACGGGAACGGAAGACTTCTTTAACACTTCTTGGTGTCCGGCAAGCATCTTTACGCATCCTTACTACGGCTATGCCCGTGTGAACCGTGACAACGGTTGGTTAGGAAGAACGCACGCTTACCGTTTTTTTATTGCCGACCCCATCTACTTCAACACCTCTCTCAAAGGTTCTATCGAGCATGGACATAATAACAACTTGACTCTAGATCTCAGCAGTGTCGCTTACTGGTATCAGTCCGAGGCTCATGAGTTACCTGCCGCTCCGACTAAGGCCGACAGAGCACCGAAACCATTCATCCGTGACCAAGATATGCATCGTTGGAGACATGAGTGGAGAAAGAACTTCGGCAATGGCTCTAAATTGTGGGGTAATGAAAGAAAGTAAAGTGAATTAAACGAGTATTATGAAAACTATATTTTTTATCTAAATTTAATGTTATAATATTTAATCGTAACTACTCAGTTATACAGACTTGCTATCATTTAATGTGGTATAATTAGTAATATGCTTCGTTTTGAGTCTTATTAGACTCAATTTATTAGAATCTTTAATAAATTATATTGATAATCAATGAATTAAGGTATCGTGGATATCTGAGTAGTTACATTTAATCTTAACGCTGATGAAAAACAGGAATATGCTACAAAAGTGGCTTATCATTCTTTTCTTAGGCTTGATAATCCAAGCGGTTTCCGCACAGAACATTAATGTACATGGTATCATTACCGATGAAACAGGAGAAACAATGATAGGTGTATCAGTATTGGTTAAAGGAACATCAACCGGAGTAGTTACCGATGTAAACGGTAATTTCTCGCTTTCTGTTCCGAAGAATAGTGTTTTGTCGATTTCTTATATCGGATATAAAAGTCAAGAAATCTCCATAAACGGAGCTAAAAAACTGAACATAGAGATGGAGCCAGAGGCTCAAAATCTGGACGAAGTCGTTGTCGTAGCTTACGGACAACAGAAGAAAGTCTCGGTTACAGGTTCTATGTCAAGTATTAATAACGAAGCATTGCTGAAGTCACCGTCAGCATCTTTGGGTAACGCCATTTCCGGTAAGTTGCCGGGGCTTTCTACGGTACAGTATTCAGGTCTTCCCGGTGCTGATGATCCTGTGATTTTGATTCGAGGTCAATCTTCATTCAATGGTTCATCGCCTTTGATTTTGGTGGACGGTGTAGAACGTTCGTTCACGCAGATTGACCCGAATGAGGTTGCCGACATCACCGTGTTGAAGGATGCATCCGCTACCGCTGTGTATGGTGTGCGTGGTGCTAACGGTGTTATTTTGGTAACCACCAAGCGTGGTGAAGTCGGTAGAACTAAAGTATCCGCATCTACCTCATGGGGTGTACAGAGTGTGACCAACTTTATTGATATGGCGAACTCCTATACCTATGCTACCGCTTATAACAACGCCCGTATTTCGGACGGTAATCAACCGGCTTTCCAGCCTGCTATTATCGATCACTTTAAGAATCACGATAATCCGCTTCTCTATCCGGACATCGATTGGATAGACTATGTGATGAAAGACCGTGCTTTGCAGAGCCAGCACAACATATCCGTATCGGGTGGTAACCAGGTGGCACGCTATTTCGTGTCAGCTGGTTTCCTCGACCAAGATGGTTTGTTCCGTACTTTCGACAAGGATCCTAACACCAACTTCTCATACAAACGTTACAACTACCGTGCTAACTTGGACCTTTCTTTAGGTAAATATCACGAACTCTCCATCAACCTTGGTGGTCGTGTTGAGAACAAGCACAGTCTTAGCAGTTCGGAGGAACGTATCTTTGTCTATTTGATGGATGCGCAACCTTTCTCCGGTGCCGGTATTGTAGATGGCAGATGGGTACTCGCTAATAGAGATCTTATCGACCCGACGGGTCTTGAAAATATCGTGAGTGGTATTGACGGTTTGGACACGTTCTATGGTCAGGGTTATACTTTTTCCTCTACTAACGTGTTGAATGCCGATATCATCTACAAATTGAACATGGATTTCCTGACCAAGGGATTGGATTTCCGTGTAAAGGCTTCTTACAACTCTTCTTATGGGCAAACAAAGAACCGTACATGTGGTAAGCCTGCTTCTTTCCGTCCTTATCTCACAGAGAATGGCGAAGTCGTTTATCAACGTTCCGGTGACTACTGGAATCCGGGTTATAGTGAGTCTGCATGGTCTAACCGTGACTGGTATGCTGAGGCAAGCTTCAACTACAACCGCACGTTTGGCTACCATAACGTAGGCGCTTTGTTGCTGTACAACCAGTCTAAGACCTACTACCCCGGTTCTTATACTTCTATCCCCTACGGTTATGTAGGTTTGGTTGCACGTGCCACTTACGACTATAAGCACCGCTATATGATCGATGCTAACATGGGTTATAACGGTTCTGAGAACTTTGCCGAAGGCAAGCGTTTCGGCTTCTTCCCCTCTGTATCTGTTGGTTGGGGCATTTCTGAAGAGAAATTTTGGGAACCCATCAAGTCAGTGATCTCTTACTTGAAGATACGTGCATCTGTCGGTACCGTAGGTAACGACAACTGCCAAGGCCGTCGTTTCCTTTACCTGCCTTCTGCATGGGGCATTTGGAACGGATATTTCTCCAGCATGCAAGATTACCAAGGTTATAACTTCGGTACCACGAACAATACTTTTTTGAACGTGGCACGTGAGATGTCTTCTTCTTCACCTGATGTAACTTGGGAAACCGCAGTAAAGTATAACATAGGTTTCGATGCGAAGTTCTGTAAAGACAAAATCGGCTTGAATGTTGACCTGTTTAAGGAGAACCGTAAGGACATCCTGATTTCTAACGTGAATATGATTCAGTCACCTACAGCTGTCCGTCCTTCTTACATCAACTATGGTCGCGTAAAAAACCACGGTTATGAGGTGACTTTGTCTTACTCCGACAAAATTGGCGAGGACTTTTCTTTCACTATCTCTCCCTCAGTATCTTATGCCAAGAATAAGGTTCTTGAATATTCTGAGTTGAAGCGTAAAGACAAGTTGGTGAAAGCCGATAGTTATATGGGTCGTAAATTAGGTTTGACCGAAGACCGAGTGGTTTCTCCGGACTGGACCTATTCAACCGGTCATGCCATTGGTGCCCGTCGTGGATATGTTTTCTTCGGCCTTTACGAGGAAGGTGTAACTGAAGAGGCTTACCGCAACGCTTATGGAACGGATATTCCTCAGCAGCTGGTTCCTGATTTGAAGAACGGTGATGCTGTTTATGTTGACTTGGACGGTGACGGTTTGATTTTGGAAGAGTACGACCAGATTTACTCTGAAATTACGGATAACCCAAAATATGTATTCTCTTTGAACTTCGATTTCCGTTATAAGAATTTCGACTTTACTATGTTGTGGACGGGAGCTGGCCAGGTGAACCGTATCCTACAAGGTCCTTACCGTAATCCCTTCGGTGAATCTCATCGTTCCGCTTTGATGCAGTGGGTGTATGATAACTCTTGGTCAGAGGATAACCCCAGTGGACATCTGCCACGTCTTACCTTTACCAATGAGAAGCAGAACCGTGCTAACTCCGACCTTTGGTATCAGGATGCCCGTTATATCCGTCTGAAGAACTTGGAGATTGGCTATACGCTGAGAAACAAGTCTTGGTTGCCGAAAACCACGAATATGCGTTTCTACCTAAACGGTACCAATTTGCTGACTTTTACTCCGTTTGATGCCAACGACCCTGAAAATACAGGTGGTGGTTCTGGATTTAGATACCCGCTGATGCGTGTTGTTAATTTAGGCTTGAAAGTTAACTTCTAAATAATTGTATATGAAAAAAAGAAATTCAATAAAATCCATACTGCTGCTGACGATCATCTCTTTCGTGGGTGTAGCTTGTGTGGACGAGATTAAGTTCGGAAATGCGTTTCTGGAGAAGGCTCCGGGAGAAGACGTGAACGAAGATGTTATTTTCTCCAAGAAGGTATATACCGATTATTTGTTATGGCAGTGCTACGAGGGACTTTTTACTCCGTTTAAGAATTGTTATGCAGGTAATGGACAATTTGAAACCTTGTCCGATATCATGCACTCTGAAGAGGGATGGGACTCTATGGGGCGTTTCCATTATACAGGTGTTTTGTCTGCCTCTAACGCTAACCCGGGCTGGTTGGTTGCCCGTGCGGCTTACATTACATCGGGGGGGATGGAGAATATGAGTAATACAGCTTTTCGTTGCATTTGGACCGGCATACGCGACTGTTGCTTGCTGTTGGATAATGTCGACCGCGTGCCCGATATGACCGATGCGGAAAAGGCACGTTACAAAGCCGAGGCGAAAGTGATTATGGCAAGTAAATATTTTGACGGTATTCACAATTTTGGTGGTCTGCCTATCGTTGATCATGCACTCGCCGCAGACGAAGTCTTGGAGAAACCGCGCTCTACCATTGAGGAAACCGTAACATTTGTTGTTCGTTTGCTGGATGAAGCCATTGCCGAACCTGAATTGCCGTGGAACATTCCCACTTCAGAATTGGCTACTTGGGCAGGACGTGTTACCAAAGCTTCGGCATTGGGTATTAAGGCAAAATTGTTGAACTATGTGGCAAGTCCCATCTTCAATAGCGATACTCCGTATTGTGTTGAAGAGCCCCAGGAGGCTGTTAACGCCCTTCAGGTGTGGTATGGTAATTACGACGTGAAGCGTTGGGAAGCTGTGGTAGATGCGTGTGAAGAGTTCTTCCGGATGAACTCCGCCAACGGTAACTATTACCAGTTGGAAGAGGCAACTACTCCCGATGAAGCTGGCTATCGTGCTGCTTTCCGCAAGGCATACCGTGCCCGTGGTAACAGAGAGTCTCTGCTTGAAGTACATGACCGTGTATATATGTTGGAGTGGGATAACCAACCTGGCGGTTTCTGGCATGATGGTGGTATCGCTCCTACCTTGGAGTGGATGGAAATGTTCCCGTGGGCTGATGGTAAGAACTACGATGGACAGAAATATTACAATCAAAGACCCGCGCAGAAGGATATCTTCGAAAAACGTGACCCCCGTTTGTATGAATCTATCGTCGTACAAAAGCGTGACTATAAACATCAGATTTATGGTGAGGATAACCCCATACAGTTGTGGGAAGGTGGTGAGTTCTTGACTTCCGGTGGAAGATATAATTGTAAGCCTTGGGGATTACCTACTTATAAATTTGTATTGGATTTGGGTGATGCTATTCAAGGTGGTAAAGGTACTATTGATAAAGAGCCTTTCCAAACCTCTTATATTCGTTTGGCCGAGCTCTATCTGATTTACGCTGAGGCATTGGCAGAGACTGGTAACAACGTAAAGGCATTGGAGCAAATCAACAAGGTAAGAGCCCGTGTAGGTTTAGGTAAACTCGAAGTAATGAACCCCGAATTGAGCTTGACTACCAATAAGGAGAACTTAATAAAAGAAATCATGCGTGAACGTGCTTGTGAATTAGGATTTGAGTATGAAACCCGTTTACACGACATGAATCGTCGTGTCATGGAAAAAGACTTTAAGAAACATCTGCATGGAATCCACATCTATCGTTTGGATGATGATAATGATTTGGTATTGGAGAAATGGACGAAAGATAGCGGCGATCCTTTCCCGACTAAATTCTTATATGTGCCATATGACCTGAATGAAGGAGATGCTACAGCTGTAGGTTATACTATAATAAAAGATGGAAAGGAGTCAAAGATAGAATCACCTACGGGAATGACTGCAAACCCACGTTTTGTTTGGGAACACCCCGAACGCTGGTCCAATAAGTGGTTGCTCGTTCCGCTGCCACCTGATGAAATTAATAAGAACTATGGTTTGACACAAAACCCGGGATGGTATTAAAATCTTAATTCTAAAATAGCAAACAATGAATAGAAAACATAAAACACTAAAGTGGGGCATAGCTTTGGTATCGTCTATGCTCACTTTAAACTTGTCGGCGCAAAGTTCGCTTATAGACTACCAGTCCGATAAGGTTGATTTAGGAATGGGTGTTGAGCAGAGTCAGATGTTGACTACCGCTTCCGTGGAGGTGGTTAGTGGCGATGAGTTGCAAAAAACGGCCGCTATTTCTTTGAAAGAGGCTCTTTATGGAAAATTGTTGGGACTTACGGTGTTGCGTCCAGGCGGAACGGTCAGTGACTACAGCTCCGGAGCAGTATTCAACATTCGTGGTCAGCAGACTACGACGGAGAATGGTGTATTGGTGCTGGTAGACGGCATCGAGCGTTCTATCGAATATTTGACTGTTGACGAGGTAGAATCGGTTACGGTATTGAAGGATGCTGCCGCTGTGGCTCTTTTAGGCTATCAGGGCGTGAACGGTGCTATCTTGGTGAAGACCAAGCGTGGTGTGGAGGGACGTCAGATTTCTGTATCTTACGATCATAAGTTCACGTTCAATCCAAAAGTGGCTAATTTTGTAGATGCTCCTACCTACGCTAATGCTTTGAACCAAGCGCGTGTCAACGACGGTTTGGCACCGATGTACAACGATTATGAGTTGCAGGCTTTTGCTGACGGTACTCATCCCTACTACTATCCGAACGTTGACTGGAAGAAAGAGGTATTCAAAAACTACGGTTCGGAAGACCAATTCAACCTATCCATGAAGGGCGGTAACCAGAAGTTGAAATATTTCTCTATGTTGGATTATACTGATAGCCGTGGTTTGTTGGATAAAACAGATCAAGAGCAATACTCTTCACAGATGAGATTCTCTAAAGCCAATATCCGTACCAACTTGGACGTGCAGTTTACTCCGACAACCAAGTTCGTTTTGAATGCGGTGGGTAGTTTCGTAGAGACCAAACGTCCTTACGGTGTGACCGAAAACGGTTTGACCGACCTGCTTTATCGTACTCCGGCTTCCGCATTTCCGGTAATGAACGACCCGGAAGGTAAATTGGCAGGGATTTGGGGTGGTAACACTACCTATGGCGCTAACAACGTGGTCGCACAGGTTCGGGCTTCCGGCTTTACGAAGAGCCACTCCCGTTCTTTCCAAGGTGACTTCTCGCTTATTCAGAACCTGGACTTCATCACGAAGGGACTGAGTGTGTCGGCACGTTTGGGTTACAATAACTTCTCTCAGATTTATGAGACCAACGCGTTGGGTTTTATGTATGGTTACGAGCGTTATCGCTTCGACGAGGCCGGGCATCCGACCGAGCTAATAAACTACTCTGCCGGTGACAAAACCAACAACTTGACCTTCGATCATTGGACCAACCAGCACAACCGTTCTTCTTTCTTGGAAGTTTCGACTGACTATCATACTTCGTTCCGTGACGATGATAATTTCTCTGCCTCATTGATATGGCACCAAAAGAACTCCACCTATAACGACCAGTATATGACTTTCAACCGGATGAATGTGATGGCTTACCTGCACTACGATTTGCAGCAGAAGTATGTAGCCGACTTGGTATTGGCGATGAATGGTTCTAACCGCTCCTATCCGGAGAAGTGGTCGTTTTCTCCCACTTTGTCTTTGGGTTATGTATTTGCCAACAAGGAGGACAACCGAATATTAAACTTCGGTAAATTGCGTTTCTCAGCCGGTATTCAGCACACCGACTATGTGCCTATTCAGGGATTGTGGCTAGAGAACTACAATGGAAGTGCAGGTAGTTATCTGACAGGCCTAGGTGACGGTTCATGGCAGTGGGGTACGTTTCTCGGTTACCAGCCTACCAAACGCTTTAACTTGGAAACGGCCTATAAATTCAATTGGGGGGCTGACCTGCGCTTGTTCAAACAGGTGGATGTGAACTTTGATGTTTATTATCAATTGCGTGACGATATCCTATTGTCGGGTGACGGTTTGAATTCAGCTGTATTCGGTAGGCCTTCCGCTTACGTAAACTGGGGACGCGTAGCTAGCTACGGTGTTGAACTGGGTGTGAATTGGGTTAAGCAGATGAACAAAGATCTCTCTTTTAACTTGGGTTCTAATCTGACTTGGGGACGTAATAAGCAGAAACGTAACATTGAGAACGTGGCTTATGACTATTTGTCAGCTATCGGTGGACGTGTAAGCCAGGCGTGGGGGCTGGAAGTAGTCGGTTTTTTCAAGGATGAAGCAGATATCACCGCTTCACCGCAACAGAACTTCGATAATTGCCGTCCGGGTGACTTCAAGTATAAGGATCAGAACGGCGATAACGTCATCGATGAAAACGACGTGGTGAAAATGGGGTACGATACCAGCGTGCCGGAACTGAACTTTTCATTGAATCTGGGTTTCCGCTACAAGAACTTTGGTATGAACGCCATGTTTCAGGGTGCAGGTATGTATACCGCATACTTAGGTACGGTGGGTGTATGGACTCCGATTATCGACGGTGCCAACCTTTCTAAAGAGTATTATAACAACTGCTGGGATAGAAGCGAGACCCCGGTTTATCCGCGTCTGACTTCACGCACCAACCTTAACAACTACCGTGGTAACGATGTTTGGTACAAAAATGTGAACTTCTTTAAACTGAGAAACTGCGAGGTATATTACATGTTGCCCGAAAATTGGATTTCTAAAGTGAAGATGTCACAATGCAAAGTGTTTGTCAAAGGAGAGAACCTGATGACCTTGTCTAACCTGAAGGCGATGGATCCCGAGAACATCGGTACCAATTTTCCGACTTTGATGGGAGTTAACTTAGGAGTTTCTGTAAAGTTTTAACGGATAAAGAAAAAACAGATATGAATCGAATTAAAAATATATTTTGTGCAGTAATACTCTCCGCATTTACAGTGAGCTGTGTCAATTTGGACTATACTGAGGTGACTACAGCCGATGAGGAGTGGATATATAAAAGCCCTATGTATGGTATCCAGAAATTGGTGTACAACATTTATGCACGTGTACCCAATGGTTTTGAGAAAAACTACGAGGGCGGTAGAGGGGCTACGCTGGCGGCTGCCACCGATGAGGCAGAGTGCGCATTGTCTTACTCTTCAGTTCACCGTTTCTACAACGGTGGATGGAATCCTAACAATCCCTTCTCATTTACGTGGAGCAATTCGTATGCGGCTATCGCCGAAGCGAACACCTTCCATGAGAAGCGCGATAAAATCAATTTGGACGAGTATAAGAACAACCTGGACTTCGAAGCTATGAAAAAGAAGTTCGAGCTGTTTGAGTATGAGGTCCGTTTCTTGCGTGCTTATTTCTATTTTGAACTGGTCCGTGCCTACGGTGACGTGCCTTTCACGCTGAAAACGTTAACAGTGGAAGAAGCGAATAGAATCGAACGTACTTCAGCCATTGCCATCATGGATTGGATTGCAGAAGAGTTGGATGCCATCGTTGAATATCTGCCTATCTCTTTCACCGATGAGTTGAGCCCGGAAACAGGTCGTGCAAACCGTATGATGTGTTTGGCGCTGAAAGCCCGTACATTGCTTTATAAGGCTTCTCCGTTGTTTAACAATGAGAATAATAAAGAGTGGTGGCTGGATGCCGTCAGAGCTAATGGTGAGGTTTTACTCCGTGCGCAAGAGTGGGGCATTGGTTTGGACAGGTACTCTAAGATTTGGGGACCTCGCAACGGTGACGGCATCGAGATGATTTGGGCCATTAAGCGTGGTACCAGTAACTATTGGGAATCGTACAACTACCCCATCGGTGTGGAGAACGCCAACGGTGGTATGTGTCCTACCCAAACTTTGGTCGACAACTATGAGTATAACGATGGCAGCAACCAGACCTTTGGCGAGCGTCATTCCAACACAGTGATTAACCTCACACAAGAAGACCCCTACGTTGGTTTGGATCCCCGCTTTTTTATGACGGTAGTGAAGAACGGTGATATTTGGCCGAATTACAATCCTAATCCTATCGAGACCTTTATAGGTGGATTGAACGCTGCGCCGATTCATAACTCCACTCCGACAGGCTACTATCTACGGAAGTATTGCGATCCCAACGTGAGTCTGGCAACGAACAACCCCACCACTTCTCCTCATGCTTGGGTAGTGATGCGTTTGGGTGAGTTTTACCTGAACTATGCGGAGGCAATGTTCCAATACTATGGCGATGCTGAAGCAAAGGGCGAAGGCGGCTTCTCTGCTAATGATGCTATCAACCTGTTGCGCGATCGTGCCGATGTGATGATGCCTCACTGGAACGGAACTCCTGCCAACTGGTTCGAACGCTACAAACGCGAGCGTATGGTGGAGATGGCATTTGAGGACCAACGCTTTTGGGACGTACGTCGTTGGAAGTGTGGTTCGGAACTGAGTGAAATCTCCATTGCCGAATTGCAGAAGAACGCTTCAGGTGACATTATCCTGACACGCAAGCAGGAGCAAAGACGTTGGGAAGATAAGTATTATCTCTTTCCGATTCCTTTTAGTGAGTATAACAAGAACAAGTATTTGGGACAGAACCCGGGTTGGAACTAATAAAAATAAAGCATAGATTATGAAGCAGATTATAAATAAATTGGCTATTCTCTTTTTGGCATTGGTATCCTGTTGTGCTTGCTCGAATGACGACGAAGAGCAGAATGCGAGATTGTCTGTGGTGGACTTCTATCCCTCAATCGTGATGGAAGGGATTAATCTGACTGTGGTTGGTACAGACGTAAAATCGGTAAAAGAGGTGGTTTTTCCCAGTGGCGTTATAGCTACCGATATTACCGTAAAGGATGAATATTCGTTTGAAGTTACTGTACCCGCCGGAGTATCGGAAGAAGCAGCACCCTTGATTGTGAGAGGAGAGGGCGAGGAAGTTTCCAGCCGTCAAACCATACGTCGCGCCAAACCGGCGTTTAATTCTTTTCTGTTCACCGACAAGAAAGGTGCTGCCATCAATACTAAGATGTCGATTTTAGGTAAAGATCTATTGTTTGTCGATGCCGTAGCTTTTATGGTTAATGGAGAAAAGCGTATGGTAGATAACAAGCATTTGCTACGTAAATCGAACGATGATATCAAATTTATAATTCCTGACAATTTCGAGAAAGGAGATGTAGTGTCACTACAGCTCATTTTCAAGAATGGTGAGACAATGGACTTGGATGAAAAAATTGACATCGTGATACCTTGGCAAAATCCGTTCGCATTGTGCGACCCGATTACGGATGAAACTTTCATGATTACTGATTTCGAACATGAAGACCCTGCAAACGGCGTAAGTGATATAAAGGCAAGCGGATTTGTGGCTGTTCATGAGGAACAATCAGAGGATGATTTCTTTTGGAACAATACCTATATTTATACGGCAGAAGATACAGGCAGTGGCGATTTATTTATTTGTCATGTGCATGGAAACCGTCCTGATGGTGATTTAAAAATGAATGAGTATGAGATTAAGCTTGACGTGAGAATTGACGAAGGTACGTTTGGTGCTTCTTTATGGGCTGGTCACTTCGATTTGGGATGGACATGGTGTTGGATTGGTAACTTCTTCCCCGAATCAACCGACGGGAAATGGATAACCGTTAAGTGCAAAGTCAAAGACTTAGGTATAGGTGGAGATTTTGATACTGGACATCCTATGGGACAGTGGGCATTAAGTGGTCTGATTGGTCCTTCTCTTCCAGCCGGAATCAGCCTTGACAACTTCCGTATGGATCCGCTTCCTGAAGATTAATCGTTGCAACATTTATTCATGTCGAATCTGTAAAAAAGAAAAGAATATGAAATAATGATTATAAAGTGGCAACAGAGGTGAATATCTTTTATCTCTGTTGCTGTTTTTAACGTTTTGTTATTAAAATAATCAATAGAGATAGACCAAAGAATATGAAAAGAATCATTTTAACTCTTATCTGTTGCCTCTCTATATGGGGAGTATCGGCACAAAATAAATCGTTCGACGGACTGGACGTGCACATGGGCAATCTGTTCCGGCTGTCTGATGCCAAGACCCGCTCCATCTGTCCCGAAAATTTTACTGGTGAGAAAGGTAAAGGCGGTATGGCTCAAGTCTGTGACCGCGGGAAACGGAACATTGCCAATGCGGCATATGCGGCAAGAGACCTTGGTGAAGGCTGGAAAGTGAATCCGTATATTATCATAAATCCCAAAGAGACCATTACCATTGCTGAAATGGAAGGACCGGGTGCCATTCAGCACATCTGGATGACCCCTACCGGAAACTGGCGCTTCTCCATCATCCGCATTTATTGGGACGATGAAAAGGAACCTTCTGTGGAATGTCCTGTCGGTGATTTCTTTTGTATGGGCTGGGGAATATATGCTCCACTTTCTTCTTTGGCAGTCTGTATCAATCCCGGCAGTGCTTTCAACTGCTATTGGACAATGCCTTTCAGAAAGAAATGTAAGATTACAATTGAGAATATAGATGAAGAGAAAGCAATGAATTTATATTATCAGGTTGATTATACATTGACGGATGTACCTGAAGATGCGGCCTACTTCCATGCTCAATGGAGAAGAACGAATCCCAATCATACATCAGACTATACAATTGTTGACAACATTAAGGGAAAAGGACACTTTGTCGGTACTTACCTTGCATGGGGGGTAAACAACAATGGATGGTGGGGAGAAGGAGAAATCAAGTTCTTTATGGATGGTGATAAGAAGTTCCCTACAATATGTGGCACGGGTACAGAGGATTATTTCTGTGGCTCGTACAATTTTGACCGGGGAGGTCAATACAAAGAGTTCTGTACTCCTTATGCCGGTCTGCATCAGGTGATCAGACCGGACGGTACTTACAATTCCCAGCAACGTTTTGGATTGTATCGCTGGCATATTACAGATCCTATTCGATTTGAAAAAGATTTGAAAGTTACTATACAGGATTTGGGCTGGCGTGCAGGTGGTCGTTATTTGCCTCAAAAGTCAGACATCGCATCTGTTGCATTTTGGTATCAAGCAGAGCCCCATAATAAGTTCCCGGAAATGGTTTCTTGGGAGGAACTTGAAGTAAATTGAAAAGTGAAATGTTATGAGATATTCAGTTTATATATTTTTACTATTGTTCCTTTTATACGGATGTTCATCGTCGAGTGTCCGTGAGCAATATGGCTTGAAGTTGAAAGAATTTCCCATTGATTGTGACTCATTGATAAAGTCGATAGAGATAGATAGGTTGGGAGATGCAGAGTTCTCATCGGAAGTTACACAAGTGGATGAAAATATAGTAAAAGTACATATCCGTTTCGACCTTAAGGATACAGTCAAACAGGATGATTGGCAGGTGCAGATAAAGCCGGCTTTCAAACCTGAATTCAACTGGGCACCTCATTTGACTCCTACAGTTAATAATATTATTGACCAGCATGTTTTTCGTTCGCCTGCGCTTATTGCAACAGACCAACAACGGGGTATCGTAATCATACCTGATTTGGATATACTGTCTAGGTCTGGTAAAAATAGGTGGTATATGGATATGGATGCGGAGAATAATATCCTTTCGTTGGGTATGTCTGCAAGCAAGGTATCTGACCATGTATTATATGAACGTCAGCCTGGAGCAGTTTATGAGGGTGGTATTGTGGAATATGGATTTTATATAATCAAATATACGGAAAAGCAAGAGTTGGCAAATCCATTTCGTCTACCATTGCAGTTTATGTGGAACAAATGGGGACACGATCGATTGGTGAAATTGTCTTCTGAAGATTTTGAGCCTTATGTAAAATATACCTATAACTGGGCGTTTAATACTTGGGAAAAAAGTGTTTGGCAGGAATTTACACTGAATGGAAAGAAAGTGGGTGCACCTGTATTTATTGTAAATACGACCCAGAGCCCCAATTATCCGGGTGAAGTGAATGAACGGGAGTTTAGGTCCATTTGGAATCAGGCTTGGTTTAGTTCTTTGCGTTCGGCAAGTGGATTGTTCAGATATGCTAGACGGACTGCTGACAGAACGCTGTTGGAAAAAGCGAATCTGACTAAAGAATTGGCATTGTCATTTCCGATGAAAGATGGATTTTTCTACGGTCTTATCGGTACCGATATGTGTGAGGTAGAGATGGATGGAAAAAAATGCAATCGTTCCAAGGGCTGGGACCATTATTTTTGGGGTAATTCCAATCGGAATCCGTTTACGTGGGATGCCAGACAATCACCTTTCCACATTTTGGATATGAGTTGGACTGCACTGCTGATGCTTCGTTGGTATGAAGAATTGGAGAAGGATGCACGCCTGTTGGCTTATGCTGAGACTTATGCACGTGCATTGTTGGGGGTACAATATGAGAATGGATATTTTCCAGGCTGGTTGGATCTGGAAAAATTGCAACCTATGGAGTATTTGAATGATTCTCCGGAAACGTCTCTATCGGTTACATTCTTACTCAAACTGTATGAGATGACAGGGAAAGAAAAATATAAAATTGCAGCTCTAAAAGGTATAGAAGCTGTTAAAGAAGCTATTACAGAAGGACGTTGGGAAGATTTTGAGACTTATTGGTCCTGTTGTAGAATAGGTACTCCTCAATGGGTTGGCAAAAAAGTAACGAGAAATAATATGTATAAGCAATGTAATTTTTCCATGTTTTGGACAGCGGAAGCCTTGTTGGAGTGTTATCGTATAACTGGTTGTTTTGATTACTTGAAACTAGGGCAAAGGGTATTAGATGAAATGTTAATGACACAGGCATCTTGGCAACCGTCGTATATATATGTAAATGGTCTAGGAGGGTTTGGAGTCATGAATACTGATGGTGAATGGAATGATTCAAGAGGAAGCTTATTTGCTGAAGTTATCTTACAATATGGAAAGCTATTGGATATTCCTGAATATAAAGAGAGAGGAATATGTGCTTTGAAAACATCCTTTGAAATGATGTATTGCCCTCAAAATCTAAAAGCAAAGCAACAATGGGAAAAAGTGTGGCCATTTTTTAATGAAAAGGATTATGGCTTTACAATGGAAAACTATGGGCACGGAGGACGCACTTCACTTACTGGAGAAGGTATGGGAGAGTTTACTATTTATGATTGGGGAAATGGCGCAGCTTCCGAAGCTTTTAATCGCATTTTAGATAGATATGGGGCGGAGATATTTCAATGATATTTATATTCTGGTTTTATAAAATGCCAAATTCGTTAATCGTAAAATAGTACAAGTATGGATATAATTTTAAAAAGACTATTTTCTTTTATGGTAGTGCTTTTTGTAGGCGTTTCTATGTTTGCAGGAGGGACTATTAAAAATGTAAAGAAAAAGGCCGTTGATACACAAATGACTGATGAAACGGCTGCTCTGTTATATAATATACACCAAATACAGGGCAAAGGAACAATGCTTGGCCAACACGATGGTGTGTGGATGGAGGAAGGAAAAAAGATAACAGGACATATTCATAAATTATCTGGTAGGTTACCAGCTATTGCAAGTTATGATTTTATGTTTATAACCAATGTAAACAATACAGAAGGCTCTTGGTTTAGAATAAGAGAACATGAAATACGCGAAAGGATTATTGCTGCAAATCGTGAAGGTCTCTTTATAACTATGTGCTGGCATTATAATGATCCATATACACAAAAAACATTTTATACAAAAGAATTGCCGATTGAGGAACTTAAAATGATGTCATTTAAGTCAATACTTCCGGGCGGTCAAAATCATGAACGTTATAAAAAGGATTTGCGGAAAGTAGCAGAATTTTCATCATCTCTTCGTGATGATGACGGTAAATTAATTCCTTTTATATTTCGTCCTTTTCATGAATTTGACGGGGAATGGTTTTGGTGGGGAGCAGCCTACAATGAACCGGAAGAATTCAAGGATTTGTGGAGATTTACAGTACACTATCTGAGAGATATTCTGAATGTCCATAATATGCTTTATGCTTTTTCTCCTGATATAAAATTTGATTCTCGTGAGGACTATCTATTGCGTTATCCTGGCGATGATTATGTTGATATATTAGGTTTTGATGATTATGAAGACTTCAAATATGATAAAAAAAGGACGAATGAGGCTCGGAAGAGGATTCGTATTGTCGGAGCCTTGGCAAATGAGAAGAAGAAACCTTGTGCATTGACTGAAGTGGGATATTTTATTAAAAAGGATAATCCGCAAAAAGTAGACATTAAACGAATGGAATATTTATTAGAAACCATTTCTGATATGTACGAATATCTTTCTTATGCTGTATTTTGGGGAAATGGTGGAGGTGTATATTGTGTACCTACACAAGGTGATGCCGGAGAGGAAGAGTTTAAATCCTTCCTAGGGCAACCATTTATTCTATTGAATGATAATAAGTAAAACAATAAAGTTATGAAAAAGAAACTATTAGCTGTGTTTTTATTCTCTGCTACCACCATGTTGTGTGCACAGACTTTACAAACTTCCAACAAGTATTTTGAAGTTGGAAACTTCAAAGAAGTACATAATCCTGCATGGGGGGTGACTGATGATCCATGGTGTATCAATGACCATACTTTCATTTACGATAAAAAAAAGAAAAAATGGCATGTGATCGGTATAACACATGCCCGAAAAATGGATTATATAAAAGATCCTGGGCTCAATCTACTTCATATTTCGGCAGATAGCCTATTTCAAACTCCGTGGGAGATTCATCCTCATGCACTGACTGCTGATTTTAAGAAATATAAGGAATCGGTTCTTTGGGCTCCTTATTGTGTACATCATAAGGGGAAATATTACATGTATGTGTGTGCCGGATCGCAAGGTGGTGCACATGTTCATGATTCATACCAAATGAATCTTTATATATCCAAAAATTTGAAGAACTGGGAAAGATATAAGCAAAATCCGTTATTTGTGGATGGATTTGATGCACGTGATCCGATGATTATTAGGGATGGTAACCAATGGATAATGTACTATACTGCAAACTCTACACCAATGGGGGGAAATCATGTCATTGCAGCTTATGTTAGTAAAGATTTATTTCATTGGTCAGATAGGAAAATAGTTTTTGTCCATTCCCGAAAAGGAACTTTCGGAGGACCTACCGAGTCTCCTTTCGTTGTGAGACGTGGTGATAAATATTATATGTTTTTGTGTGATGGAGGGCATACGGATGTATATATTAGTAATGATCCGCTACAGTTTGAACAGGCTAACTTGATAGCGGAAATAAATGATTGTCGGGCATCTGAATTAATCAAAGATAAAAAAGGGAACTACTACATCAGTAGCGCCGGATGGTTCGATGGAACATACGGGTTAAAAATAGCTCCGTTTATTTGGAAAGATGGGTTAGATAATGAAACAAACAGTTTAAATCCTTAACATATATATTATGAAAAAACTATTTTTAGTCATATCGGTTTTTATTGGACTATTGTTGACGAATATTGATTGTCAGGCTCAAAAAGTTGGAGGAGAACTTGGGAATCTAGCTGCAATTAAAAAAGGGTTTCGTAATCGTAGAATAAGTAGCACTGATAAAAATAGTAATAATGGTGATTGGATAGATTCAATAAAGCCTGGTGAGAAATGGAGTGTGGCAATCTCAGGTACAGGCATTATTAATCATATTTGGTTTACTATTTCTCCAATGAATATCATGAGAAATAATCTTGTATTTAGAATTTATTGGGATGGTAAATCATATCCTTCTGTAGAAGCACCTCTAGCTGCCTTTTTCGGTAATGGTTGGGATGAATATTATGAGTTTGCTTCTCTTCCATTGGCTGTAGGTCCTCAAGGAGGAACGGGGCTTGTTTCTTATTTCCAGATGCCTTTTGCCAATGGTGCTCGTTTGGAAATAGAGAATCAAAGTGATGAAACAATTTCTCGCCTTTATTTTTATATAGATTATGTGGAAATGAAAAAACTGCCGAATGATTTAGGGCGTTTTCATGCATGGTATAACCATGAATTAACAGATGCATTACCAGAAGGTGAAACTGAATGGGGGTTGGTGGGACCACAAACTAATAATGTAGATGGTGCTGATAACTATTTGTTTGCAGATATTAAAGGTGAAGGACAGTTTGTTGGAATTAACTATTATGTCCATTCTCCTTCACCCATGTGGTATGGTGAAGGTGATGACATGATATTTATAGATGGTGAAGAAAAAGCATCATTATTAGGAACAGGGACAGAAGACTTTTTTAATACTTCATGGTGCCCTAAAACTATCTTTACTCATCCTTATTACGGTTATGCAAGAGTAAATAATGATAATGGTTGGTTGGGAAGAACCCATGTATATCGTTTCTTTATCTCCGATCCCATATATTTTGAAAAATCACTGAAGGGAACTATTGAACATGGGCATAATAACAATCTAACGTTGGATATAAGTAGTGTTGCTTATTGGTATCAGTCTGAAGCTGGTATTCTTCCTCCTGCCCCACCTAAAGCTGACAGAACTCCTAAGGAATTTATTCGGGATCAGGATATGCACCGTTGGAGACATGAATGGAGAAAGAATTCAGGAAATGGATCAAAATTGTGGGGAAATGAGGTGAATGAAAAGCCTAATACATAACAAAGGACTATTAAAACATATGAAATACCTGACAAACTCAATAATTCTGCTAGTCACTATAATTATAGTGACCGGTTGTACTGGGCAAAAAAACATAAGATTTGTTTTAATGCCGGATATACAGACCTATACGCGACTTTATCCTGAGATCTTAGAATGCCAAACTAGATGGATTAAAGAACATGCAGATAGTATTACATTTGTCTTGCAACAAGGAGATATGACTGAAAATAATATTGATGAACAGTGGAAAGTTGCAGCATCTGGAATGAACATATTGGACAATCAAGTACCATATGCCTTTGTAATGGGCAATCATGATTTAGGAAACAATTCTGATAAAAGAGATTCTAAATTGTTTAATGAATACTTTCCGTATATAAAACATAGTCAGATGAGGCATTTTGGTGGAGCATTCGAGGAAGGGAAAATGGATAATGTATGGTATTCATTTAAAGCAGGTGGATTAGAATGGTTAGTTCTTTGTTTGGAATTTGGTCCTCGTAACATGGTTTTAGATTGGGCGGGAAAGGTTATAGACTCTCACCCTACTTATAAAGTAATTATAAATACCCATGCTTATATGTATTCAGATGATACTCGTATGGGAACTAATGATTGTTGGCTACCCCAAGAATATGGAATTGGGAAAGATACGGGAGAAAATACAGTGAACAATGGAGAGCAGATATGGGATAAGCTAATAAAAAAGTGTCCTAATATTTTATTCGTATTTAGTGGTCATGTTTTAAATGATGGAACTGGTACCTTAGTTAGCACTGGAATACATGGTAATAAGGTATATCAAATGTTAGCTAATTATCAAGATGGTGTGGAAGGAGCTATTAGGGGGAAAAACGGTTTTTTACGTATTATAGATATTAATGTAAAGGAAAAACAGATAGATGTGAAAACATATTCTCCTTATTTACGTGAGTATAAATTGGATAAAGAGCATCAGTTTTCTTTTGAAGATGTATCCTTCAACTAAAAACATATATCATTAATTAAATATATTATGAAAAGAATCAAATTACTTGCTATCTTGTTGTTATTTGATATCCAAGTTTTTTCTCAAATTGATTTTTATAAATGGGAATTGCAGAATCTCTCAGATATTTCTCGATTGCCTGAATATCGTACAGGCAACATATATCAATTATCCAGTTATGATCGTACTGGTGGCAATGATGATGGGTTTTCTGGCAGGTACTCTTACATTCGTAAAGAAGGGAATGATTTAGTGGTGGCTGACATCAAAGGGGCAGGGGTTATTAACCGGATATGGACTCCTACTCCTACTAAAGATACTATTCAGTTTTATTTTGATGGAGAACAACAACCGAGGATAAATATTCCTTTTATAGATCTTTTTTCCGGAAATGTTTATCCTTTTATTGCCCCATTATGTGGAAATGAAATAGGAGGATATTATTGTTATATGCCTATACCCTATGCAAAATCAATTAAAATTGTATATAAAGGGAATGATTTGAAGTTTCACCAAATACAATACAGAGAATTGTCTGGTAAAGAAAAGGTCAAAAGCTTTTCATGGAGCTATTTTGATAATACGTTGCTATTACCTGAAATAGATAAAATTTGGAATTGTCTCCCTCTTTCTGTATATGGTGATAAAGTAAGCATACAGCAAATAAATGTAACGATTAAAGAAGGAGAGGAAGGGGAAATCTTTGAACTTCAAAATGGTGGTAGGATAGTAGGAATAGAATTAGATGGTGGATATGATTTGCAAAGAAAAAGTGAAAAACTGCTATTGAAAGCCAATTGGGATGATGAAGTAAGGGCTGCAATAGATGTACCTTTCAATAGCTTTTTTGGATATGTGTCAGGAAAGCCATCCATGAGTTCTATTTTGCTTGGATCAACTTTATCTATGTGTTATTCTTATTTACCGATGCCATTTGATAACAAGGCGAAGTTGTCTGTAGAATATAAAGATAATGGTACCGGAGGGGAAATTACGATTTCAGGGAGAGTTTATTTTATAGAAGAAAAGCGTGATAGGAAAAGGGAAGGGAAACTGTATGCTCAGGCGCGTAGGGAATATTTGCCTCCGGTAGGTTCTCCCTTTACAATTGCCAATGTGCTTGGAAAAGGTCATTACATAGGTACAATTCTTATTGCTCAAGGGTTGAATGAAGGAATGACTGAATACTGGGAAAGTGATGATTGTTCTCTGATTGATGGAGAAATGCGCATACATGGAACAGGCTCTGAGGATTATTTTAATGGTGGCTGGTACGCTGTGATGGATCGTTGGGACAGAGGAGTAAGTTTGCCTATACATGGGGCTTTATTATATGATTTGAAAACGGCACGTACGGGTGGATATCGTTTTTATTTATCAGATAAGGTTAATTTCGATTCATCCTATGTGTTAACTATCGAACATGGTCCTGAGGGTAATAAATTGAATGTGGATTATACTTCTGTTGGGTTGTTCTATTCAGATAGCCCACAGTTTGAGAACAAGCATCTATTTGATGTTACTGACGAAGTGCAACGTAGAGATATTCTTTTGGCTCAAGATATGACTATGCGGCTTTATTGGTTCACTCAGGCTTCATTTGATGGAAGTTCAATGATTATTTCATCAAAACGAGAAGAACATTGGACTACCAATATTGATTTTGAGGCTGTACCTATGGTACAATTCGATCTTACAGGAATGGATAATGGTAAATATAAAGTATATGTTGTTCATACAGGTTTAGAAGAAAATAAGCCCTTCTCTATATGGCAACGGACAAATCAGGTTTCAGAATGGATTGTAAGCAATAAGGACCTTCAGTCGACTTCTTTTGCTGGAGAAATTGAAATATCCGAACAGGTTAAAACTCTGACCGTACGAAAAAAGAAGATGGATAATACTATAGTGAAAATTGATTATCTTATTTTTGAAAAAGAGAAAGACTAATAATGAAGATGATACGATTATATTTGGAATTTATTTTGTTGCTCGTAATATTTTGTTCGTGTAATTCTACTTCTTCTGATGTAGAAAGGAAATATTTGCATTTAAGTAAGGCTGATTTAGAGAATAAGATTAAGGGTGGCTGGGCAGGTCAAACAATTGGAGTAACTTTTGGAGGAGTAACTGAATTCAAATTCAATGGCACTTTTATTCAAGATTATCAGCCGTTGCCTTGGAATGATAATCAAATAAAGAATACAATGCTTTCATGGCCTGACTTATATGATGATCTTTATATGGATCTTACATTTGTGGAAGTATTTGAGCGTCTAGGTTTTGATGCACCAGTTGACTCATTTGCTTATGCTTTCGCTAATGCTGACTATATGTTATGGCATGCTAACCAAGCGGCTCGTTATAATATACTAAATGGAGTACTTCCTCCTAAATCTGGATATTGGAAGAATAATCCCCATGCCGATGATATTGACTATCAAATCGAAGCGGATTTTGCGGGGTTAATGTCTCCTGCAATGCCTAATGTAGCTTCTGATATTAGTGACAAAATAGGACATATAATGTGTTATGGTGATGGTTGGTATGGTGGTGTATATGTAGGGGCAATGTATAGTTTGGCTTTTGTTTATGATAATATTTATGAGATTGTAACGGAAGCTTTGAAAACTATACCTCAGCAAAGTACTTTTTACCAGTGTATAGCTGATGTTATAAGATGGCATAAAGAATATCCGGAAGATTGGCATCAGACTTGGTTTGAGATACAAAAGAAGTGGTCGGAAGATAAGGCTTGTCCGGAAGGTGTATTTGTACCTTTCAATATTGATGCAAAATTAAATGCTGCTTATGTGGTTATGGGCTTATTATATGGTAATGGAGATTTCACTCGAACGCTTGAAATAAGTACCCGGGCAGGGCAAGATTCAGATTGTAATCCATCGACGGCCGGCGGAGTATTGGCAACAATGATAGGATATGATAAAATTCCTACATATTGGAAGAGTAGCCTTTCTCAGGCGGAACAATTAAACTTTAAATATACGAATATGTCTTTAGAAAAGACTTATGAAATTAGTTTTAAACATGCTTTGTTGATGATTGAACGTAATGGTGGAATTATAAAGGAAGATAGTGTTGAAATCTTACTCCAAAATCTTAAGGAAGTACGCTTTGAACAAAGTTACCCCAATCTGATTCCTAAAAAGAAAGAATCATTCTGGAGGCTTGTTGATAAAGAAGTTTCTTTTGAATTTGAAGGTACTGGGTTTGCTTGGCGTGGTGAAGCTACGAAAATAAACAAAGATTTAAATGACTATGTCTTTAATGTAACATTTTGTATAAATGATAAAGAAGTAGAGCGCTGTGTTCTTCCTACTTCCTATAAGCTTCGTAAGCATGATTTTTTTTGGAAGTATGACTTGCCATATGGAAAATATAAGGTAAAAATGATAATCGATAATCCTCACCCGGATTATGAAATATATTCGTGGGACTACACGATTTTTTAGAAAGAATGTTTAATAATAAATTAAGATAGAGTATGAAAAAGTTTTGTTTTAGTTTACTGCTAGTGTTTCCAATATTAGTTTTCGGACAATTAAGAAATGCTGATGTTTATAAGTTACCTGAAATGGGGAAAGAAAATATTCGTGAAAATATTAATATTCCAGGCTTCGATGGATATGAAGTGTTGAAATGTGACTTTCACATTCATACGGTTTTTTCTGATGGGAGAGTATGGCCGGACATGCGAGTCAATGAGGCGTGGCAACAAGGGTTGGATGCTATAGCTATTACAGACCATATTGAATATCGTCCTTTTAAAGATATGGTTATAGGTGATTTGAATGAAAGTTATAAAATAGCTAAGGCTCATGCTGATTATTTGGGGTTCATTGTTATCAAAGGTGCAGAGGTTACACGAGAAAAACCCATAGGACATCTTAATGCTTTATTCATAAATGATGCTAATAAACTTGATCAAGAAGATCCTGTGGATGCTTTGCGTGAAGCTAAAAAGCAAGGGGCATTCATTATGTGGAATCATCCGGGATGGCCCGATGATAAGAGTACTTTATATTCAATTCATGAACAACTTTTGAAAGATAAAGTTATAGATGGAGTTGAATGCTTCAATTTTCTAGAGTATTATCCCATTGCATTTGATTATGCTAATAAATATAATTTGGCTTATATGGGTAATTCTGATATTCATAATTTAGTTACTGAAACTTATGGTGGAGAAAAATTAGCACGTCCCATAACATTGGTTTTTTCTTCTGAACGATCTGAAGAAGGAGTAAAGGAAGCTTTGTTTGCTAGACGTACAGCTATATTATTCAATGGCGTGTTAGCGGGGAAAGAGGATATTCTTAGAAGACTTTTCTTAGCATCTGTACATCTCAGGATGATAGAAAACAATAGTGGCTATACGGAACTATGTAATACTTCCGATTTGAATTATATCCTTTTGATAAATAATTTCCAATATAATTTGCCTGCCAACAAAACTATACGTTTGCAGTTGCCGAAAGAAGGAAAAATAATAGTTGGAAATTGCTATACGGGCAAGGACTCCAAATTGGAGATTAGTTTACCTTTAAAATAAGAGTTGATAGGAAACTGATTCATTATGAAATAGTATGGGAAAAAATTGCCCCAATAGGTGACAGTAATAAATTTGTTTATCGGAGTTGATCGTTCTCTCGTACCAGGAGAAAACAGTATTGAATGGTAGTTGTATGATGACTTCCAGATTCGATCCCCAATTTGGGACTAGAATAAATCGCACACATTCAAAATATCAGGAGAAGTTGTTGAAGAATTACGTCTGATTTTGAATTATATTGTAATTGGTGTGTTGTGTCGTATGTACTGGGTTAAGAAGTACTTATGATTACAACGTTGTGGGATATTATGAATATACTTGAAATATGACTAGTCCTAAATAACCCCATTAAAGGGTTTATTGGACTAGTCGGTGGCGTAAAGTAAACTGTGTCATGCGCTGTTTTTCTTTCAAGCTCATCGGTCGGGGATCGGCCAGCGCCAAGGGGGTGCACCAGCACTCCCGACGAGCGTAAAATTACAACAACTTAAATCTATCTCCAAACTTTATCGCCAGTTGTTGGGCAATGGTGCCCCAATTAGCCAGTGGCATAGTCCATTTCTTGCGTATGTTGCGATAAGCGAGGTAGACAAGCTTCTCAAGGGCGGTGTCATTAGGGAACACGCCCTTGTTTTTTGTAACTTTCCGTATTTGCCGGTGGTAGCCTTCAACGGTATTCGTCGTATAAATCATACGACGTATATCGGATGTGAACTGGAAGTATTCAGTGAGCTTTTCCCAGTTGTCCTGCCACGACTTGATGACGATAGGATATTTCTCTCCCCATTTCTGATCTAAATCAAGAAGCTCCGTTTCAGCGGCATCCTTGCTGACTGCACCGTAAACCCGTTTCAGATCTTTAAGAAACTCCTTCTGGTGTTTACTGCCGACATATTTGATGGAGTTACGTATCTGATGGACGATACAAAGTTGCACTATGGTATCAGGGAATACGCTTTGGATGGCATCCGGGAAGCCCTTCAGACCATCGACACAAGCTATGAGAATGTCGTGTACACCACGGTTCTGTAAATCGGTCAGCACATTCAACCAGAAGTTTGCCCCCTCATTCTTAGAGATGTACATCCCAAGCAAATCTTTACGACCGTCCTTATCTATAGCCAATACGTTGTAGATTGCACGGGTAATGGCACAGCCTCTCTCATCCATGACTTTATAATGAATGGCATCCATCCAAACTATCGGATAAATATAGTCCAGGCTACGCGAACGCCACGCTTTTATTTCCGGAAGTACCCGGTCAGTGATGGAACTGATTGTTTCGGCAGACACACGGTTACCAAGATTCTCTTCCATCCAGTCGCTTATTTCACGTGTACTATTACCAAGGGCATAAAGGCCGATTATGCGGTCAGCAACACCTTCCGCAAGAATGGTCTCCCGCTTCTTTATAAACTGAGGATCGAAGCTGGAATTACGATCACGGGGGTGTAGAAACGGTCACCTCACCCATAGAAGTTTGCACCTGCTTCTGCATCTTGCCATTACGACGGTTGCCACTCATGCGTTCATCCTCGGAAAGATGGGCATCCATCTCACCTTCTAAGGCTGCATTTAAAATGCTCTCCAATAACGGGGCAAAAGCTCCGTCCTTACCCAACAAGGGCTTGCCAGCCTTGAGCTGCTCGATTGCCTTGTTCTTGATCCTTTCAAAATCAAATTCTTCACTCATAAAAAAACTGTGTTAGCAAAGTTAATACTTTTTTTGTTTGCTTTGCTGACACAGTTTTAATTACAGCCTCGACTAGTCATAATGTGAGTCCCATAATCAAAGAGGTTCTATGGCATACGTATAGTGATATACTTTGTTCTTTAATAAGAACTCTTTATGAACTCTAGGTGACCAACTGTCATCTCCTCCAAGCCCCATCTGCTTATAATCAATATGTAACCAATTCTTTTCACCACGAATTAATGTATGCGCTTTTTTACTGCGGTTCAAATCTTTATCGGAGTAATTTTGAATATTAAAATTGAAAAATGGTTTTCCTGTTATACGTATTCCGCTTCCGAAATCATCATATATCTCCAACCAGCGGTTATCCGTTTTATTTCCATTTTCTTGAGGCATAATATGTGGAAAAGACTGTTCACTGACAATTCCATTATAAATACCAACATAAGCTGATTCTTTTCTATCATCATAGCTTTCGTGAGGGCCTCTTCCAAACCAAGTGAGATTTTTCCACTCAACAGGTAATGCACACTTCATTCCGACTCTTGCCAATGACAGCACATCTATATTTATATAAAAGATGGCATCAATGAGAACTTCACCTTCATGTGAGATTGTATAATTTGCTTTTTGCAGGATATTACCTTCTTTGAATTCTAATAGGCTATTAACATAAACTTGCACATCTCCGGTAGGTAAAATCACGAAATCCAATTGTTTGGTTTTTATTTTATAATCATCCAATCCTACTTTGCACCATGAACTTGCATAAGAATTATTACGTCCTTCATCGTTATCGGTCGGAACCCGCCAGAAACATGGTAATAGAGGAGATTCCAGCAAATTGTTTCCTTTATAACTGAACTGTGATATCGCTCCGGTGAGTCTGTCAAATTGTATATGAAAACTTTTCCCTATAACTGTTAGTCCATTTTTTCTTTCTACCCGAAGAGGAGAGGTTGTTTGAACTTCTTTCTCTATGAACGGTTCGGGAAGTATATCTAGAGCTAATTGCTCTGAAGCGATCTCAATACTACCGTCAGAATAATTCCGTTGTTCAGTATCATAAAAACTAAAGTTTACATGGTATTCATTTCCAGCTTTTAAGCTTTGCCTGGGTAAGTCCAATTCTATCAATTGCTTGCTTTGGGGAGCTATATTCAAGGCCGTAATCGTATCATGATCTATAGGAAGACCATTCTCTAATAATGTCCAACATAAAATAATTCCTTTTGTATCAGTGAAATAGTTCGCATTTGATATAGAAACAAGTCCTTCATTTATATCTATATTTTCTACATTGAAATTTTGAAAAACTTTCTTCAATTCATATAACTCCGGTTGAACTTCCCGATCAGGATTTACTAAACCATCATTTGAATTTGCACCGTCACTATAATTTATTACTTCCCAATATTCTTTGCCATTTTTATCTTTCAAACGTAGTCCCTGGTCTACCCAATCCCAAGTAAACCCTCCATGTATACGGGGATATTTATAGAATAAATTCCAGAACTTTCTGAAATTGCCTAAACCATTTCCCATAGAGTGAGCATATTCACATATCAACATAGGGCGTGACTGATCTTCATTATACTGCTTGATAATTTCATTAAGAGGATTATACATATTTGAAATGAAATCATACCTTGAAAGTACTTTTGCATAAGCAGGATTTTTTGCCTCATAATGAACCGGACGTTTCTCTGGGTCACATCTTTTTATTTCTTCATAAGCCTTGTCAAAGTTCTTTCCCCAACCAGATTCATTCCCCATAGACCAGAAGATGATAGAAGGATGATTCTTATCTCTTTTTACCATGTTCACATTCCTTTCGACAATAGCACTTTCCCACTCATCTCTTTCTCCTACATAGAATCCTTTTGCCCACAAACCATGACTCTCTACATTAGCTTCATCCATTACATATAGTCCATACTCGTCACACAAGTCATACCAATCCGGGTGATTGGGGTAATGGGAAGTTCTCACCGCATTGATATTAAATAATTTCATCAATTTGATGTCACGTTCCATCGTTTCACGGGTAATATATCGCCCGGTATAAGGATCGAATTCATGTCTGTTAACTCCTTTTATTTTTACAGGTTGTCCATTAAGCAACAGATGTCCATCTTTTATTTCTACCTTTCTAAATCCTACCTTTTGGTGAATAACTTGTTGTACGCTGCCATGCTTTGGGGATAATTCTATATCCAAGCGATATAATTCAGGTGTTTCTGCTGTCCACTTTAAAGGAGAAGAAACTTTCTCTGAGAATGAGATTTCTTGCTCTTCACCCGAAGCTACACTGAACAAAAACTTTCTTGTCCATATTAATTTGCCGGATGTTTCTTTTAAAGAAATACGCAAACAACCATCTTTGACAAATTCGCTTGTCTCGTTCTTTATAGAAACGATTGCATTTAATTCTGCATCCTTATACTCCGTATCCAAGTTAGAGAAAATGGAGAAATCTCTGATATGGACTTTAGGAAGTGCAAATAAAAAGACATCACGGTATATACCACTTAATCTCCAATAGTCCAAATCCTCTAAGTAACTGCCGTCAGACCAATTTAGGACTTGGACAGTCAACTGATTCTCACCTTTCTGCAAATATTTGCTGATATTAAACTCTGCCGGTAACATTCCATCTTCATGGTATCCCACTTTTTCCCCATTCAACCAAACATACATGGCGGATTGTACTCCGGCAAAGTGCAAAAAGATTTCTTCATCTTTCCAGTCAGTCGGAACAACAAAGTTTCGACGGTATAGTCCTATTGGATTGGAATCTTTGGGAACATAGGGAGGATTAGGTTCAAAGGGGTATTTCACATTTGTAAAAATAGGCGGATCATATTCTCCTTGTAGTTGCCAATTACCAGGAACATTAATATAATTCCATGAACTATCATCGTAATCTACGCTATAAAAAGCAGTAGGGGAGGCTTCTATACCGGAAATATACTTAAATTTCCATTTTCCATTCAGAGAATGTACCATGGAAGACTCTCCTCGTTCTACCTCTGCAACAGATCGATAAGGTATATAAGAGGCATGAGCTGGTTCTGCATTTACACTATTTATTTCAGGATTCTCCCATTCAGATAATACTTCCTGAGAGTGGACAAGTGTTACAGTCCAACATATAATAACCAGGGCTAATATTTTTTTCAGCATATCTATTGGATGACATTAAATGTTTTATACATAAAAAGCTGTTCTTTTTTATCATTAAGGGTTGATTGTACATCTACTTTTTCTAAAATAACTCCTTTTACGTCCGATGTTACAATAGCAGGTCTGTAATCAAAGGTGTGAACTTTTAATTTCACATTATCCAACCGGATGTCATCTGCATGACGTATGAAGATTCCCCACGCAGGAAGCTCCTTAAATTGTGAAAACTCCGGATAGGTTGTTCTCATCTCAGGTATTCCTTCCAGTTCTTTTGCGGTCACTCCGCATTTGGCATAGAAAGGATTACCTCCTCCTGGAGATTCTATATCTATATTCTTGAGAATAATTCCTTGAATTCTATCTTCAGGTAAACCGATAATACTTGCAGGAGAGATGTTGCGAGGTAGATGTTCTACCGGGCCTTCGTATGAATAACCTGCATCAGGCTTAGAGCTTGCCAGCTTCACGTTGAAGTTGGAAAGGGTAACATTCTTCATAAGCGGTCTTCGTCCGGAATTCCAGCGGTCTCCTATTCGTAGATAGAATGCATTTCCTACATTCACGGCACGTACACTATCAACAAGTATATTTTCGATAATGCCTCCATCCACAGTGGCGAATGTCACGGCGGAACGGTAAGTGTTATAAATCGTGAGATTCTTGATGATAAAATCACGAAAACCACCTTTTGATGCTGTTCCGAATTTTAAGCCACTGGCACTTGAACGTATGATGCAATTATCAACTACTACATTTTGGCAGATTTGCGATGGCTCATGCGATTTGAAACAGATTCCATCATCGGCAGCATCGAAAAAAGAATTGCTGATTCTGACACTATCACAATCTACGATATCTATACCGTCATTATTCCAGTAAGATTTACAATCAACATTTATATTATCTATAATGACTTGCCGACACTGGTCGTAGGCTTGATTCCAACTTGCCGGATCGTGCATCCGTACTCCTTCAACTCTTACATTTCGACATTCTCTAAAATAAATATTGTGGGGACGGTTTATTTCATCAGGCCTATCCATATGCAATGGGTCATCTATCAATCCTCTCTGAATGTATGATATCAGATTGTTGGCTACTATGAATCCCCTACCGTTAATTGTACCTTCACCTGTTATTCCGATATTATCTTGCCGTACGGCAAAAAGTAAAGCTGTTCGTTGTATATACTCATCTTTCTTATAGTCTAAGGCATTATACGAACCTAATAAGACAGCCCCTTGCGCTAAGTGTAAAGTAACATTGGATTTTAAATATATGGTGCCGGTCAAATAGTTTCCGGCATCAAAAATGAGTTTTCCCCCTCCTGCTGTATGAACATAATCAATTGCATATTGGATGGTATGCGTGTTTAAAGTTACCCCATCAGGTTTTGCCCCAAAATCCATTATAGAGTAATCTTTTCCTTGGACACCAGTCCAATAGAGGAATAGAGTCAACAAAGTATATAGTAATTTTCTTTTCAGCATTGTATCAAGATATTATTTTTTCATCTTTGCATATAACTCATTCAAAATTTCCCTTCGGGTAGAAATTCCCGGTTGAATTTTTATATTCAATTTAGACAAACGCTTCCAGTTACTTAAAGTCTGTTCCTCTATCGCTTCATCTAATTTTGCTTCCCATTCGGGCAAAAAGCCCCGAAGTCCCATGTATTGTACCATTAAGAAATCTTCGTCATCTAATGAAATATCTTTATAATAAATCAGAGTAGTGCCTTGTTTAAGCAAGACATCTTGCATCATAGCTATATTGATATTCCTGACTTTTACCTTTTCTTCTATTGCAATTGAAGATGCTACACCGGCAGCTTGCCCCATAGCCATCCAGCATGGTTCCATTCTAAGTGTAGAGAAACCGATATGAGAGCCGGAAATGGGAACTGGAAATAATAAATTATCTATCTCCTTAGGAACAATCACTCCATAAGGGACAGTGTAAGGTGATGTTGGATAACCCAGAAATCCATTCAGGTGCACCATACCGGGTTCCCGTTTATGGGTGGCATGTGAATCAAATCCATAATGGCTGGCTGTGATGCTTGATGAATACACAGGAGGTCTTCCACTGCCTTTTACAGGCATCGCATCACTTGCTATGAAAAAATGAAGTCCTTCGAACCGACGTCCTTCACGTACATATACTTGTCTGGGAAAATGCCCATTATCAGTATATTCATCTTTTGCATACCCCCATTCGCGAGCTGCTTTCCGAAAATGAACCGGTAATTCTTTATCGTTTTGGGCAAACCAAAGCAGTCCTTCTGTATATTCTCTCAGTCTTGTAGCAAACTTGTCACGCCATGCCCAACCGGCTGTAGGCCATGCCCAGTTCTCTTCAGGCAGATCTGATGAGACAAAAGCAGCATGCTGGTTGTTAGCATCTGTTTTTTCATTTGGAATTTCAACCAGGTTTACTACTTTACCAAGCCCCCATTTGTCACCAGGAATCATAGTCGGATTGCCCTTAGCTATATGTTTCTTATTAGCTTCTAACATTTCCAAAGTAACATTCACCATTTCTGCTTGGGTATGACGTCCCGTCCAGACATCATCGATAATAGATGCATATTCATTACGGTCATAATTTTTGGGCTTTGTTATAGGTACTTTATTATCCGGATTTTTGGTCAGGCACAATCGGTAGTTGTATGCCTGGACAGCATTATCTCCAATAAAAGTGGAAGCATCCATTTCCGGGCCATGCCAGTATTTGTAAACACTTCCTGCTCCGGGTTCTCCAAACTCATTTTTACCTTCGCGCCCTACTCTAAAGGGGACACCGGCTGCTGCTGCCAGATCTCCCTCGTAAGTGGCATCAATGAAAATCTTGCCTTGATACTCTTCTTGAGTATTATTATCACGATTCAGAACGTTGATTTTCACAATTTTATCATCTACTTTTTTTATATTATGAGGACTGGAATCGAATTGCCGCATTGTCAAAACTGTGATTAGATCTTTATATTCTCCTAACCAGTCTGTGAATACTTGTTCTGCCACTGAAGGTTCGAAACGGAAACCATCATCACATCTCTGATATTGTATAGAAGTTACACCATATTTTTTTTTGTAATAGTCTTTGATGCGGCAGGTGAACTCTCTGAATAATCCTGTTGTTGCTGCCCGGGTTACAATATCCGTTGCTCCCAGTCCATTGGAGGGCAGACCTCCTATATGCTGTGTTCGTTCTAAAATAACAGAAGTTTTCCCAAGTTTAGCAGCTGCGAGTGCTGTGGTCAATCCGCCGGGTGTTCCTCCCACTATAACAATATCATATGTTTGCTGTGCAAAAATATTGATACTCCAAAATAATAGTAAAGTTGTTAGTAATTGTTTCATTGTAATTTCTATTTAGTGATATTAGTAGATTGATATATATGTATCTGTTGCTTCTTTTTCCCCGGTTCCTGGATTTTCATTTTACTCATGCTGACATGATGTGCATCGTCCAGTACTATAGCTGGTCTATAATCTTTTTTTCGGGCAATAAATGTAACATTCTCTAAAACAATTCGCTCAACATGTCGAAGATAGAGGCCCCACGCTGGAAGTTCCTTGAAACATGAAAATTCAGGATATGAATCAGCCAATTCAGGAACTCTATCTAATTCTTCCGGAGTCATACCAACTTTTGCTATTTCCGGTTTTCCTGCACCCGGATGATTGATTACCACATTTTTCAGTGTCACGTGTGTTATGGGATGCCCTTTTAGCCCAATGATACTTGCCGGAGATATATTTCTAGGCATATGTTCTATGGGGCCTTCATATTCATAGCCTGCATCCGGTTTTCCTTCGGGAATTTCTACATACAAATTAGAAATAAGGATAGAGTCCATTGTTCCGATTTTATTCGAATGCGTACGGTTGCCTATTCGAAGAAATATAGCATTTCCTGTATTATAGGCTTGCAGACTATCCACTACTATGTTTCGGGCGTATCCTCCATCGGGAGTAGCTATTGTTAATGCCGAACGATAAGTATCATAAATCTTATTGTTTATGATCCGGATATTTTCATATCCTCCAACTGTCATAGTACCTAATTTTATCCCGTTGGCACTCGAACGCATAGTACAATTACGAATTACTACATTCCGGCATGCAGTTTCAGTTTTATGGGATTTCAGGCAAACTGCATCATCCGAAGAGTCAAAGAAAGAATTCTCTATCAAAACATTCTGGCAATCGACGATATCAATACCATCATTATTCCAATATGCTTTATTGTCGACTGTAATACCCCTGACCCATAGCGAATCGCATTCTTCATATTCCTGTGTCCAATCACAGGTGTTTTTTATAGTAATCCCTTCTATAGTTATGCCTCGGCATTGCTTAAAATGAATTCCTCGCGGTCTACGCGGTCTGTCGTTTTCCAAAGGGTCTTTGATAAAACCTTTATGTACTTGGTCGATTATGTTGTATGATACTTGACGCCCTTGTGCATCAATTATTCCTTTTCCATAAATGGCTATATTTTTTTGGTTTATAGCTCGAATCATACTATAGCAAGGACCTTCCATATTATAGTCATAAGGGTTTAGGGAACCTACCAGCACTGCTCCTTCCTTTAATTGTATCGCTACGTTCGATTTGAGTTCAATGCTACCTGTTAAATAACGGCCGACATTAAAAACTAAAACGCCTCCCCCTTCTTTGTGAATATAATTAATACCAGTCTGGATAGAGTTGGTGTTCAATGTTACTCCATCAGACTTTATGCCAAAAAAAGATGCATTATACTCTTTACTCCACACTAACGAAAAAGACAGGGAGAAAAGGATTGATAATATGTATACTTTCATAATTAATTAAATGATTTTGACGGATTATCCGTCATGATAAATTCTAAAATACCTCCGTCTGTGATTTCATGATGAAAGATTCTAAACCGTTTTAATTCTTTTCCATTCAAAAAGACTGCCTTTACATATTTATTTTCTTCTGATAAGCCTTCGGCACGAATGATGAAATTCTTTCCACCCTCCAGACGTAATATCATCTCCTTCAGTTGAGGAGCACCAATAATATACTCTTTACTGATAGGATCTACAGGATAAAATCCCATAGCTGAGAACAAATACCATGCGGACATCTGCCCACAATCGTCATTTCCGCACAAACCGTCGGAAACGGGCAGATAAAAGTGATCAAAGATTTCTCGGATAAGTTTTTGGGTTTTCCAGAATTCCCCTGCATAGTTGTATAGGTAAGCTACATGATGACTAGGTTCATTCCCATGGGCATATTGTCCTATGAGTCCGGTCACATCAGATACAAAACCTGTATTTACAGTATTGTTCTCAAGCCAGAAGAGTGAATCGAGTTTTGCTGTAAATGCTTTATTTCCTCCCATCATCTCAATTAAAGAATCTACATCGTGTTGCACATGCCATACATATTGCCATGCATTTCCTTCAGTATAATCCCCTCCGGAAGTTCCGGCATGTGATAGTCTGAAAGGATCAAAAGGTTCTCTCCATTTGCCCTGTGAGTCCTTCCCGCGCATTAGTTTGGTTACCGGATCAAACAGGGATGTATATGCACGGGCTCTTTTGGAAAAGAAATTATAATCTTCTTTCTTTCCTAATGCTTTTGCCATTTGTGCCACACAATAGTCATCATAGCAACTCTCTAAAGTTCTGGAAACTGATTCTTCAGGAATAAGATCGAAAGGATAGTATCCATATTGATTGTAGGTTTCCCAATCAGACTTCGGGTGAGATTCTAATGATGATTTTCTGATTGCTTCATAAGCTCTCTCAGGATCAAAACCTTTATATCCTTTCAGATATGCATCTACAATAACGGGGATGGCATGGTTACCGATCATACAATGATTTTCTTTACCCCATAAAGCCCATATGGGTAAATAACCCTGTGTATCACAGTGAGATAACATTGAATTGACAAATCCGTTAATTTTCTCCGGTACTAAAAGAGTATATAATGGATGAGCTGCACGATAAGTATCCCACAAGGATAGGGTAGAATAGTATTCTCCTATGGGAGAGTAGAGGATGCTGTCATTAGGACCTCTGTATCTTCCATCCACATCAGTTATATTATTAGGTTGGATACATAAATGGTAAATGGAAGTGTAGAAGTTTACTTTTTGTTCTTCTGTGCCTGATACGTCTATCCGTGACAACAGATTGTTCCAGGCTTCGGCAGATTGAGCCTTTACTTTTTCAAAGTTCCAATCTGGATTTTCTTTTTCTAATGCTTCCTGTGCACCTTCTATGCTGACAGTAGACAGACCGACTTTTACTTGAACATTTTCTCCTGGTTTTAAATCAAATGAAAGAAGAAGGCGTTTGGCTTTTTCTCCTTCTTGAGGTTGAAGTTCTTCAATAGCTATATAGGGTTTGTCGAATTTGATAACATAGAAGAACTCTCTTTCTACCCACATTTTCACCTTGTTCTTTCCGACGATACTATATTGGTCTAACAGCTGCATTTCTGCATTTATTACATGAGTTCGTAGCTGCTCATTCTTACTTACGATTCCACTTTGAAGGTCTACCAGAATATGTGCCGGTTCTGCTTTTCTGAAAGTATAACGATGCATGGCCGTGCGTTGTGTCGCAGTCAATTCTACCTCCACTCCAAAATCAGATAAAACTACTGAATAGTATCCTGGATGAGCTTTTTGATGTTCTTTCTCATATCTACTTTTATATTTTTCATTTTGTATATCACCACAAAATGGTAGAATCAATATATCTCCTAAGTCGGGACATCCCGTACCGTTCAAATGATTTTGGGAAAATCCCATGATAGAGTCATCCTCAATATTAAAGCCAGAGCAATATCTCCACGAACCATTTCCACTTTCCGGACTTACTTGTATCATTCCAAATGGTACGCAAGCTCCTGGAAATGTGTGGCCATTATCTGCATTACCAATAAAGGGATTTACATAACAGCAATAATCCTCTTTTACATTACTACATCTTATGCTCAGAAAGCATACTCCAATTATCGCAAATACCCACCAAAAACATTCCTTTCTTTTCATTTAATTTATTTTTTTAATAGTGACTTTATAAAATCAGTATTATGTCCCCAATGTTTATTAGGAAGCTTTCCTAACTCTAGGGTCAAATCTCCGCCTTGCATGATTTCGTCATAGCTTAACCAACTTCTATTTAAAACTTTACCGTTTAAAATTGCTTTTTGAATATAGATACACTCTGCATCAGGGCGATTTACATGGATTTTAAATTCTTGTTGAGACGTTGGGTGTAATGTAACCGTATCAAAGACCGGAGCATTTATCCAATAATAGGGTATACCCGGGCAGACAGGAAATAATCCTATGGAAGAGAGCACAAACCAAGAGGACATGGTTCCGGCATCATCATCCATTTCTTTCAAGTACCCTTGTGGAGTGGTATTGAAGATTTTGCCGATATAAGGTTTTTCCCACTTTTCATGTGTCCCATAATAATTAGTGGTCGGTTCAAGTAATATTTGGCGGACTAACTTTTGCGTTTTCCATGGCGCTCCAAGGTAATAATATAAAAATGGAACATGTATATCAGGTTGGTTTCCCATATTGAATAAATTGTTCTCAAAGAAATAATCTAATTCACTCAAAACCTTTTTCTTGCTACCCAAAGTCGCAATAACCCAGTCGAAGTCATGAGGTACGAACCAACGATATTGCCATATAGTACCTTCGTACAAACCGTCACCATGCATTATATCTGAAGTTGGACCAATGTCCTTAAATTTTTGTAACCATATTGGTCTGTATTCTTTTGAGCGTAAAGAGAACTCTTTTTTTAACTCTTTATTACCCATTTTCCCTGCGAGTTCAGAAACTCCCCAGAAATCATATCCTCGTTCCAATGCTTTGTCCGGTGAGTCATTGGAGATATCTTCTGCCTCTTTTAGCATCAGTGGAAGTAGCTCGTCGAGAGAACCATCAAACATTCCTTTTTGTAATGCATCTAAAATCGTGATAATAGAGTGTTCAGTACGTGTTGTCAGAAATGGTTCTGTCTTTGTTGCAGAACGAGGCTTGCCTTGTTTGTATAATTCCGCAAGTGAGGAGATCATGTGCTTGTATTCCGTGGGACAAACAATAGATAACAGAGGATATTTTGTTCGGTAGGTATCCCAAATAGACCAACCATGATAATAGGGTAACTGCTGGCTTTTATATACTTTTCCGTCACTTCCCTTATAACTACCGGAATAATCATTGATTGTGAAAGGGATCTGGCAGGCATGATAGAGCCGCGTATAAAATGATGTTTTTAAATCTTCATCAGAAGTTTCTACTTGTATTTGTCCCAATAGATTTTCCCAGGCAATACGTGCATTGGTGCGTATCTGTTCGAAAGACTGATTCGAGCACTCTTTTTTGAGATTCGCCTCAGCTTCTTCTGCACTGACAGAGGATAATCCTATTTTCAGTATAATTTGTTCATTAGGCTCTGTTTGAAACTTCCATAGTAATTCTGAATCGTTATCTTCTGGTTTATAAGTAGATTTATCTTTTTCAATATAATAATAAAATCTGTAACTGCCTAAATCACAAGTGCAAGCAGAACGCACAAATCCTTTTACTGCATTGTCTCCTATAATGCTATGTTCTTCGGCAATATGCTTACCATAAGAATGTTTGAAATTTATTTTTATGCCGGCGGTCTCTGTAGCAGGATAGGTAAAACGATAGATAGCTGCAGTCCTACCTGTGGTTATTTCAACTTTAAGTTGATTATCTAAAGTTACGCTATAATATCCGGGAATTGCAGTTTCTGACGCCTTATCCATTTTTAAAGTCTTGCATGCTGTTCCGACAAAAGGTGTTATCAGCAGGTTTCCTCCGACGCCTATACAGCCTACTCCAGACATTCTGGTCTGTGAGAATCCTTTCAGCTGTTGTGATTGATAATCATAACCTCCGTTTCCGCGAGGTATAGTTTCTGGCCCCGGTTTAATCATCCCGAACGGAATGGTTGCGGATGGATCGGTTTGTCCATGATCATCGGAAGTACCAATGAAAGGATTTACAAAAGAGGTTTGCTGAGCTTGAACCATAGAAAGGGCCAAGCATAATACAAATATTATACTAAAGTATCTCATATTAAATGTTTTATAAATGAAAGAGGGTTTCAAAAGAAACGCGAACTCTTAAAACCCTCATTTTAGAAAAGTAGAATTAATCTTTTAATCCAGGAACTATCAAGAGTTCATTGTCTGGTATCGGAAAATAATAGAATTCTTCGCTTAATGTTAAATTGGGATTTAAAGAAAGCTCGGCTGCATCTCTATAATTCTTTTGCAAATGAAGAATCTCATGTCTTTGCATAGTAAAGAAACGCCCCATACAGCTATGTTCCATACCTGCGGTTTCCCACCGTCTCTCATCCAGAACAGCTTTTTGGAAATATTCTTTAGTGACATCCTTTGAAATAAGTGGTACTCCAGCTCTTTCTTGTACTCTCCACATGCAGTCAAATGCTAAATCATCAATACTCTTAGTTCCATAAGCAACTGCTTCTGCGTACAATAGTAAGATATCAGCATATCTAAATATCATTCTGGTTTTCCCGCTTGCGCTTGAAATTCCTTTGGTTTCATAATACCCGTCATCATAATTAAATACCCAGTCTGAACTTTCTATATTTTTCTTCCAATAAGGATGTTTCTGATTGGTTGCGGGATCATCCCAATTTAGTAATGGATAGCGTCCCGTTTCTGGGTTACGCTCCTGCCCGGTCATCGTCACCTTGGTCAGGAACCAAGCATCCTTGCGTATTCCTTCCGGCATACTTTTAAAGAATTCCAATTCAACCATATAGTCACACCATCCGCCGGACTCCTCTGGTAATTCGCTTTTGGGTCCAGAGAAATAGTTTTTCGTTTTGTTATGGAACTCTCCAAATACTATTTCCTTGGAGTAATTAGCTTCAGGTTCTTTAGTCAATGTACGTATGTCCGGTTCTAATATATAACCATACGTATCTTCGTTTTCAATGATTTCTTTATACTTTGCAGCCGCCTTATCATAATATTCCGCTCCTTTTTTCAAAGGCCAGCCTGCTTCCGTCATGTAAACAGAGGCTAGTAAAGCTTTTGCAGCGCCTTTGTTAGGAGCTACATTAATTCCGTTCTGAAAATAGGGGGCTATCTTATGATTATCCGGCAGCATTCTTTCTGCTGTTAATGCATCCGATTCTATTAATTCATATATTTTATTCACCTCTGCTTTTGGGGTATTGTAATTTATCTCATTCTCTGTGACTAGAGGTATACGTCCCCAAATGCGTACAAGCATAAAATAGTTTAATGCTCTTAAAAAGTAGGCTTGTCCCAGTCTCGGCTCCAGGAAAGATTTCTCAACCGGTGTTCTTTCTGCATTATTAATTACATAATTGCAAGCTTTGATTGTCTGATAATAGAGTTGATACATTTCAAGAATATCTGTATTTCCCGAGTTGAAATTAAACCGGTCATATTCCGAAAAACGTGACTTATTACCACCACTATGGGCTGTTACATCATCTGCACACCACACATAAATGGCTCTGAAGACGCGAGCATTAGTCTGGTAATATTTGTTGTACATCCCAGTTATAGCCATATCCAAGTCTTCCGGACTTGAGAAGAAAGAGGAAGGGGTAAGTTTGCCACGAGGGTCTTCTTCCAGGAAATTGTCACAAGAACATAAAGCAAATAATAATATGCTATAAATCAATATTTTTTTCATTTTGCATCTATTTTATTGGTTAAACTAAAATGAGAATCCAAGCCCCAAAGTAAATGTTCTTGGTAATGGGTATGAACCGCCATCAACGCCTGCGTTAATGTCACTATTGCCGCCATTGCTTGTGATATCCATAGTTCCTTCCGGATCATATCCTGTGTAAGACGTGATCGTAAACAGG
The DNA here is from genome assembly GCF_000526555.1 of Bacteroides sp. 14(A). Classification (NCBI taxonomy): domain Bacteria; kingdom Pseudomonadati; phylum Bacteroidota; class Bacteroidia; order Bacteroidales; family Bacteroidaceae; genus Bacteroides; species Bacteroides sp. 14(A). Next base: position 1,208,893 of record NZ_JAGH01000002.1, read on the forward strand.
TTTTGAGCACTCAGGGAGATTCTGATATCTGCAAATTTTGTTTTTGCTCTGGGGATTGTATATGCAATACTTATATTCTTTAATCTTAGATAATCAGCTTTTTCCAAATATTGAGCAGTTTCAAATCTGGAATTGATTGTCGAACTGAACGGGTTTGGTATTTTAGTATTTTGATTTTCGGGTGTCCATCTGTTATAATAACCTTCTTTAGAGGTGATAAAACGTGAATCACTGACACATTCATTGGTGAGATAGCGTGATAAATTCAAACGGTCAGCTCCCAGTGAACCTTGAAAGAATAAATTGAAATCTAAATTCTTCCATTTGATGGTATTATTCCATCCTAATATTACATCAGGAAATGCTTGTCCGATAATATCTGCGTCATCAGATTCCAATTTGTAATTCACATTTTTCTCCTTAAATTTGTTATCTCCTGGCTTTTGCCCCCATTTGGCTGCCTCTTCGGCCTCGTCAGTACGCCATAAACCTTCCCAAATATATCCATAGATACTACCTAATGGTTTTCCTACTTGCAATACGGCCGTATTGAGAGAAGCTTGGTCTAATTTTGTTCCCGGATGTAATCTTGTTTCATCTCCTAAACTGACAACTTCATTTTTTGAGTAGGATACATTAAATGTGCTTTCCCATATTAAATTTTTGTTTTGAATAGGAATTCCGGTTAAAGAGAATTCAATACCTCTGTTTTTCACTTCACCAAGATTTACCCAAGTGGTTCCTCCGCCATCATAGTATGGTATAGGTTTCTTTAGTAACAACCCGGTTGTATTCTTTTGATATAGATCGATATTTGCCAGAATTCTATTATTTGCAAATGCCATATCTAAGCCTAAATCATATTGAGTAGTTTTTTCCCATGTCAGATTAGGAGTGGCAGGTCCGGAAACTCCGTATCCGGGATAATCACTTGTACCTCCCCAACCATACTTCGACTCAGCTAGAAGCCCTAAGGTTGAATAGGCTCCAATGGCTTGGTTACCTGTATTGCCCCAACTCATTCTTAACTTTAAGACATCAAAAATATTGAGATTCTTTATAAAAGATTCTTCTGACATTCTCCAGGCAACGGCAACTGATGGAAAATTTCCCCATTTATTCTTACCTTGGAATTTGGAAGAACCATCTCGTCTAATAGTCGCAGTAAGTAAGTATCTATCTTTGAATTGATACATTGCACGTCCCATAAGTGAAACTAACGAAGAGCGTGAAAATGAATTGCTAAACAGATTCATATCTCCCAAACTCAAATTCCAAAAATCAACAGATTCTGTTCTCAGGTTAGCTACTTCATTAGACAATCCTGTAGTTGTTGATTGTGATAATTCTATGGCTCCCATAAGATTCAACTTATGTTCTTTCCATTCTCTTGCATAATTTATTTGATTTACATTATACCAGTCAAAACTATCGTTTTGATTATTATTTGCAGAATTGTTTTGAGCTCGTAAATCCTTTGCATTCGACTTCATCCAACGATTCTTGTAATCTTTATAATGGGCAGCACCTTGGAAATTCAAACTCAACCCTTTTACTGGTAATTGTACCATAAACTGTAAATTTGCTGCTAGATAATTAGTGTAACTTTCATCCAAATCTTGAGTTAATCGGCCATAAGGGTTATCTTTTGTTGAATTGATATTATCTCTCAACCAGTTTCCTTCTTCATCTTTTAATTTCAAGGTAGGACTATAGGTAATTGCATCTGCTATAATAGTTCCGACTCCTCCACGGGGACCATTTTTATTTGTTTTTCGTCTTACTGCATTTACGTCTAAGTTCATTTTCAACCAATTAGTTACATCAGCAGTTATATTAGACCGTAAACTGAATTTCTGACTTTTCGATTCCTTCAAAATGCCTTCTATGTCCATCATATTCATAGATACCAAATATTGAAGTTTCGGAATACCTCCTGAAATAGAGAGTTTATAATTTTGAGTATGAGCTGTTCTGAACATTAGATCTTGCCAGTCTGTACCTCCATTTTTTTTCCACTGAGTGATTTCATCCGGAGAAAAGAAATCTTGATTAGCCCCCTTTTCCCGACGATACTCATTATAGAATTCTGCATATTCACTTGCACTTAATAGATCTAGCTTTTTGGCAATGGTAGATATTGATTGTTCTGTTTCCAAGTGAATATTTGTCTTACCTTCAGCCCCTCTTTTGGTAGTGACCAGTATTACTCCGTTTGCACCGCGAGAACCATAAATAGCAGTTGCCGAAGCGTCTTTCAGGACCTCTATCGATTGTATGTCATTAGGAGCCAGATTGTTAAATAAATCGGTGTTAGGTACCCCATCTACAATATAAAGTGGTGAATTTCCACCATAAATAGAATTTGCACCACGTATACGAATTTGGGTACTCTGCTCTGGTGCACCGGAGTTTGTTATAACAACGACGCCGGGAATTCTTCCGCTTAAAGCTTGATCCAGTCGAGTCATTGGCTGGTCCTTTATATTTTTCTGTGAAATGGAAGAAACTGAACCTGTCAAGTCTGACTTCTTCACAGTTCCATAGCCAATTACAACCACTTCATCAAGCATTTCCATATCTTCTTGTAAAACAATTGTGATATGTTTGTTTGCAACTTTGGTGGTTTGAGTTTTGTAGCCAATGAATGAAACTTGAAGGGTATTTCCTAGTGAAGCTTGGATGGTAAACTTGCCATCTATATCTGTAATTGTACCTATTGATTTACCTATAACACTGACATTTGCACCTATAATCGGCTCTCCTTTTACATCAGTCACTATTCCTGTTATTTTTTCTTGTTGTATCTGATCTAATAAGCTGGTATTTTTCGATAAAATAATATAATCGTTTTCGAATTTATAGCCAATACCTACTTTCGCCAATGTCTCTTTCAAATATGAAGATACCTTAGCAGATTTATTTTGTATAATGACCTGCCGGTTGGTATCTATTTCGCGATTGCTATATACAACTAAGTAATCTGTCTGCTTTTCTATCTCTTCTATTAACTGACCTACAGATATAGAATTAGAAGGAAAGGTTATGACTGCGTTTTGTGCTTCTGTATTTATTGCCAGTAATTGGAGGGCACAAGCAAATAGCAAGAATAAAGAGATTTTCATAATTCTAAAATAATCTTTAAAGCTTTGATTTTGGACAATAAAGAGTGATAACAAAGGATTTATTTTCATATCTTTGTATTTAGAGTGAATACTAAAATTTTTTCCGGTGTTTACTTTCTACAGGCGACAGGTGGTGGTGCACTTGTCGCCTTCTTGATTATAATTCTATGTTTTCATGTGGATAATGTATTAAGGGTTAAACAATTGTATTACTTTAAGGTGATCACGTTATTTTCTTTGTCTATTTCAATTTTGAAATGATGTATCTTTTGAATGGTATGTAGTATTTTCTCTATTCCATCTCTTTGACGGAATTTACATGTATAATTTATATCTTTCAATTTGGGATTTGCAATATTGATTGTGACATCATAATATAGCTCCAATTTGTTAACAATGTCAGCTAAGCGTTCATTATTAAAGCTGTAGATGCCATTTCGCCATAATAGCATATCAGGATTTTTTATATTGCTGACTGTCAATTTCCCGTCTTGTGCAATGCTTTCTTCATTGGGCCTTAATATAACTTGCTTACTCTTGTAGAACACTTGAACGGCACCTTCAATCAGACTTGTCCTGATTTGTTTGCTATCCGGATAGCTATATACATTGAATTTTGTTCCTAATACTTGTATTTTCGCATCTTGAGCCGCTACGATGAAAGGTCTGTTTTTGTCTTTAGCTACTTCAAAAAAGGCTTCGCCTATAATGGAAACAGTTCTTTCCTTTCCATAAAAATGCGAGGGGTAGGTCAAGGTCGATTGAGCATTTAACCAGACCACGGTACCATCTTGCAAAGATATACAAGCACGTTGCCCGGCTGGTACATATAAAGTATTGGTTTGCACTTGGAAGTCATCTTGTAGCTTATGTGACATCTGCCAAATAGATAGCTGATATGTGCTTATCATTAAAATGAGTATTGCAGCTGCATATTTCATTGTTTTCACCAGCCAAATACGCATTTTTTTGCTTTTTATCCGTTTTTGGAAATGCTGATAGCTTGTTTCTCCCTCTTTCTTATCTTCTGTGTGTGAGGATAAGTTCAGTAATGCCTGGATATTCTGATACTCGGCAAACTGCTTTTTTAGCTCCTCATTTTTCTCTATTTCACGAAGAAGTAGCAACCTCTCATTGGGTGCTAGGCTGTTTTGGAAATATTTTAATATACGTTCATCCATCTTTTTATGACTTAATTCATAGTATAGACGAATGTAGAAAAAGAATCCGCTAAAAGCAAATCACTTTTTTTGTTCAGGTTACAAATAATACAGAAAGATAAAAAGAGGAAAATAGTCTTTTAGTTCGTTTCGTAGCTTTTTATAGGCAATTCCCATCTGAGTTTCAACCGTATTAATTGAAATGTTCATCTCTTCTGCTATTTCCTTTTGCTTTTTGCCCTCTATCTTACTTTTCAAAAATATCTCTCTACATCTTTCAGGCAGCGAATCTATTACTTTAGAGAGCAATTGTTCTACATCATCTTTTTCAAAAATCCCTTCATCTAATTCTCCTAAAGAATAATATTTCATTTGTAAGGTCAATCTATATTCTTCCTGCATTTTATTTTCTACTTCTTTCTGCACTATTTTGTGCCGTAGAAAGTCAATGCAACGGTTTTTTATAGAAGTGAATAAATAGGCCAGAATATTGATAGGTAGTGGCAATAGTTCTTTCTTTTCCCAAAAATCGAGGAAAACATCTTGTACTATATTCTCTGCATCTTCATCCGATAAGACATATTCTCGGGCAAAACGTTTCATTTTCGAGAAATAAGAAAGATAAATCTGTTCAAAATCAATATGTTGTTTCTCTAGTATCACCTTTCATTTTTTAGATTATGGGAGCAAATATAATAAGTTTAGAATGATAAGCAACTCATAAAATGAGTTTTTTCTCTTATTATACTTTTTAGGAGTAAATTCTAAATTGCTTGGTTTGGGGGCAACAATAGGTCAACAATTGCCTAACTTGAGACTAAAACTACTAAAACAACGGACTTATAACTGGAGGGGTATTACAAAAAAAAGGCTGTATTCCCTTAGGAATCAGCCTTTTTCTTCGTGGACCAGCCTGGGCTTGAACCAGGGACCTCCAGATTATGAGTCTGTTGCTCTAACCAACTGAGCTACAAGTCCGGTGTTATCCTATCGGATAGCGGGCACAAAAATAGTATATTCAGTTGAAATATGCAAACCTTTCGGGCAAAATATACTGTTTGTTGCTTTGTTTTTAGAACTTATACGTACGTTTGGGGTTCTTGGGGAACCAACCTTTCTTTACGCGGTCTTCTTGTTCAAAGACCTCCTTGATGGTCCAGAACGAAGAGAAAGCAAATACGCCCAAGAGGGACGCAATCAAGATATTCTCTACGCAAAGCGAGGCCACAACGCCCCCGATGCCCAATACAAGAAAAATCCACCAGCACTTGGTACCCCAATAATACTCGGCTTTCACTACCACAGGATGAAACAATCCAATGATAAGAAATGTACAAATGCCGATGAACAGTCCCGAAAGATGATATTCGTTTAAGAATTCCATAAATTATCTGTTATTTCTCCGGGCAAATAGGAATTTCCTTCTTGATACTTTGCTCCAGTGAAATCAACGTTTCGGTAGCGGTTACACCCGGAATTTCTTGCATTTTGTTATTCAGCAAGTCCATCAGATGCTCGTTATCGCGTGCATATACTTTCGTCAGCATCGTGTAAGGACCCGTAGTGAAGTGGCATTCCACGATTTCCGGTATTTTCTCCATTTCGGCAACCACTGATTTGTACATGGAACCCTTCTCTAACTTGATACCTACATACGTGCAGGTTCTGTAGCCCAGAGATTTTGGGTTCACATGATAACCGGAGCCGACAATGACGCCTAAATCTATCAAACGTTGCACACGTTGATGAATGGCAGCACGTGATACGCCACACTCAGCAGCTACATCTTTGAAAGGAATGCGGGCATTCTGAGAGATGATTTCCAGAATCTGCCGGTCAAGATTGTCTATTTTTTCCATAATACAATTTGTGTAAGTTCTTGTTTTTATCAAATAGTAAGCAAATATAGGACTTTATTTTAATTTCTCTATATAAAAGGAGGAAAAAATAGGGAAAGAGTAAAAAAGAAGCGGGCGAAGCAGATGTTTTTGTTTACATCCGTTTCGCCCGCTAAGTCTGTACCGTTGAAGAAAAAATCTTCGGCTGATACTTATTTTTCGATGCCGACGAGCTCTACTTCAAAGATCAAGGTAGAGAACGGTTTGATCTGACCGCCGGTTTCTCTGCCACCGTAACCCAGTTCCTGCGGAATATAAAGTTCCCACTTAGAACCTACAGGCATCATTGTGAGGGCTTCTGTCCAGCCTTTGATAACTTGGTTGGCACGGAAAGTAGCAGGTTCGTTGCGCTTGTAAGAACTGTCGAATTCAGTACCGTCAATCAAAGTACCCTTGTAGTTTACTTTCACTTTGCTGGTGTCAGCAGGGATTGCGCCTGTACCCTTGGTGATGATTTTGTATTGTAGACCGCTCGGAGTAGTTACAACACCTTCTTTACCTTTGTTTTCAGCGAGGTATTTTTCACCGGCAGCTTTGTTGTCAGCGTATTTGACAGCTAAAGCTTTTTCCTTGATGGCTTCCATACCGTCGCGCATGTAAGCTGTAGCAGCTTCTTTAGTCATAACGTTGCTCTTGTCTGTGATACCTGCGATGAAACCTGCCAACAGGTTTTCACGGCTGATAGTCTGAGTAGAGTCGCCACCGAAGATTTGTTGGTTGAAGCCTTCTACCCATTGTTTGCCTACCATCTGACCAATTTGCATACCGGTCATGTAAGCAACGTCTTTCTTGCTGGTTTTAGCAGCGCCTTCGTTGAAACCTTTGATGAATTCAGCCATCTGAGTAGTGTCAACGCCTTGTTGCATCAGGTACTGAGTCAGACCTTCTGTACGAGCCATACCGATGGCATAAGACAATGAGTCAACATCTGTTTTCAGATTTGCTTTCGGGCTTTGTGCAGTACAGGAAGCTAAACCTGCGCCTACTGCAAGAGCCATGATAAATGTTACTTTTTTCATTTTGCTTTTACTGTTTATTTTTATTTTTGGGATAATATTTCGAGTAATTCTACTTCAAAAATCAATGTGCTGTGAGGCGGTATCATTTCGCCCGCACCTTGTGCGCCATAGGCAAGATCGGAAGGAATATAAAGTTTCCACTTGGCACCTTCGGGCATCAACTGAAGCGCTTCCACCCAGCCGGGGATAACCTGGTTCACACCGAATACGGCGGGTTGTCCGCGTTTGATAGAACTGTCGAACAGGGTTCCGTCAATCAGTGTGCCTTCGTAGTGGCATTTCACTTGGTCGGTGGCTTTTGCATAAGTGCCTACCTTGCCTTCGTTGATGACTTCGTATTGCAGGCCGCTTGGCAAAGTAACCACATTAGGGCGTTTCTTGTTTTCTTCCAGGAACTGTACGCCTTGCTCTATGCTGGCTGCATTCATTTTCTCTTCCAGTTCTGCGAAGTATTTGTTTACTATATCGCGTGCCTCTGCGTGTGAGATGGCGGTTTTGTTTCCTTCCAGTATGTCTTTGATAGCTTGTGCAAAGTCATCTACTTCGATGCCTTTTGCACCCATACTTAATAAATTTTGACCTATTCCGAGGCCGATAGCGTAACTGAATTTATCCATATATCTTTGGGGTTGAGACTGAAAGTATTATCTCTTTCAATCAGTTGCAAAATTACAAGTCGCAAAAGTAAGTGTTTTATTTGAATGATTTATGCTTTTAGGTTTTAAATTTTCTTATATCTGTGGCAACTTCGGCAATCTTCTGTATTTTTGTAGAAAAGAAACTGCTATAATAGAAAGGAGATTTTGGTATGAAGAAGAATTTAGTGATTTTATCCGGTGCCGGTATGAGTGCCGAGAGTGGTATCAGTACGTTTCGGGACGCAGGCGGATTGTGGGACAAATATCCGGTGATGCAGGTAGCCAGTGCCGAAGGATATGTGCGCGATCCGGAGCTGGTGATAAACTTTTATAACGAGCGCCGTAAGCAGTTGCTTGATGTGGAGCCCAATGCAGGGCACATCGGACTTGCCGAGCTGGAGAAGGACTTCAACGTGACGGTGGTTACGCAGAATGTGGATAATCTGCACGAGCGCGCCGGGAGCACGCGCATCATTCATCTGCATGGTGAACTGACGAAGGTGTGTTCCAGTCGTGACCCTTACAATCCTCGCTACGTAAAGGAATTGAAACCGGAAGAATATGAGGTGAAGATGGGTGACAAGGCGGGCGACGGTTCGCAGTTGCGTCCGTTTATTGTTTGGTTTGGTGAGGCGGTGCCGGAGATAGAAACGGCTGTCGACTATGTAGAGAAAGCGGATATCTTTGTGATTATAGGTACTTCGATGAATGTATATCCGGCAGCGGGACTGCTGAACTATGTGCCTCGAACGGCAGAAGTATATCTGATTGATCCGAAACCGGTGGATACGCACTCAATGAGGCAGATACATATCATTCAGAAGGGTGCTTCGGAAGGAGTGAAGGAGCTGAAGAAACTATTGTCTGTTTGATGCTATCAGTTTCTCCATTTGGAACTGTTAGTTTCATGCCGTGAAACTTCCTGTTTCAATAGGTGAAACCAACAGTTTCATGCCTTGAAACTGTGAGTTTCACGGCATGAAACTAAGACTTGAATGCGGGGTTGCGGATTACTTGCCGTAAGGTGTTGAAAGCCAGGTACTATTTCTTCAGCAGCAGACGGAATACAAACCATGCATGGTGCGCCACGGTACTTATCAGTCCATAGTGCTTCGCCATGATGCGGAAGCGTTCCCGCAGGGAAGCCTTTTGGTTCTGCGTCGTCATACCTTCTTCCAGATAATCGATAAGCGTGAGATGCGTGTTATGCAGCGTCCGCGCTTTTTTCATGATGCGGATGCACCAGTCGAAGTCGGCGGAGAAGCGGTATTGCATATCGTATGGTACCGCCAGGCTCCGTTTGGCGAAGAATGCCTGATGGCAAACGAGCATACCTTGCCTGAAACTCTTCCATGTCAGCACTTCGGGGGCGGAGAGGCGGCGCATACGTAGGAAATGCCTTTCTTTATCTACTAAAGCGGTTTCGCCATATAGTACGTCCGGCAGTTCGCCGATTCCTAAAGTATGCACCATTTGTTGCAGGGTGTCGTCTTCATGGAAACTGTCTCCGGCATTCAGGAAACAGAGGTAGTCGCCCGTTGCCAGGTGGATGCCTTTGTTCATGGCATCATACAATCCTTTGTCCGGTTCGCTGACAAGCAGGGTGATACGGTCGCGATACCTTTCGGCAATGGCGAGGGTGCGGTCTTTGGATGCACCGTCTATGATGATGTACTCTACGTGGTGGTAGGTTTGTGAGATAACGCTCTGTATCGTGTCTTCCAATACGGCCTCGGCATTGTAGGTCACGGTGATGATGCTGAACGTGGGTGTGGGACGGTTATGCATGTCTTCCGGTTATTTTGTTATAAACGTCGATGTATCTCTTGGCAATGGCACTTTCCGAATAATTGGAAACGGCTTTCCGGCAGGCTTGCTCGGAGAGGGTGGTATATTCGGGCTCGGTCAGTATCCAGTAGATGCCGTTGGCAAAATCCTCGGCTGATTTGTATTGTGCCACGTAGCCGTTGTGCAGATGGTCTATCATCTCCGGTATGCCGCCTACGTTGAATCCTACGCAAGGGATACCGCAGGACATGGCTTCCATAATGGTGTTTGGCAGGTTCTCTTCCAGCGATGAGGTGACGAAGAGGTCGACGGCGTTGTAGATATCTACCAACTGATGTTCATTGCTGACGAAGTCGAGCGGATAAACCTTAAAAGGCAACATATTCTGTAACTGTTGCGACTGGTTGCCAAAGGCCACTACACCCAGTTGGTCTTTCAGTTCCGGATGCTTCTCTGCCAAGAGTTTGCAGGCTTTAATCATATATTCCACTCCCTTCCGGGTATCCATTATCTTCACTGAACCGAACAGAACCAGTTTGCTGTCCTGCGGAAGCCTGCATTTCTCCCGTGCGGCTTTTTTGCTGTGCGGCTTGAAGAGATTGGTGTTGATAGGATTGGGGATACTGGTAATGGCATGTCCGCTGAAAAGGGCACTCTTCCGAGCGCGTTCTTCCAGCCAGTGGCTACAGGCTACAAAGTTTATATGACGGCCCTCATATAACTTTTGCTTTTTGAGGAAGATGCGGTGGGAGAGGTCTTTCTTCCGGCTTCCGTTGTGGATGAAGGGGCAATGATGACACTCCTCTTCGTAATGCGTACATCCGCCGGAGTAGTGGCAGATGCCGGTACAGGGCCACATATCGTGCATGGTCCAGACTACGGGCTTGCCCGAAGCCAGAATTTTCTCGATGTTCTTTAAAGAAAGCATCCCCTGGTTGATCCAGTGGAGATGTATGATGTCCGCTTGCTGAAACTCCGGCAAGTTGGTGATGTCCGTGCCGGCGTTGGCAATGTCTACGGCGAAGAGGTGGTTTCTGTTGAAATGGTTGGCTTTCCAGATAACGATTCGCTCCCATACGAACTTCCATACCATGCGCAGGTTGTGGGGCAACTCCACTACGGTGATCTGTTCGGTCTGTTTGTCGCGCACCAATAGCTTGGCTTTGATGCCGTTATTCTTGAGGGCTTCCATGAGGCGGCTTGCGGCTACGGCGGGGCCGCCTATCTTTTCTGTTGTATTGATAAGTAGTATTCTCATTGTGTTACCTTTCTTCTGATTAAGTTTTGGTAGAGATTGAGATATTGCTTTGCAACGACTTCACCGGAGTATTTCCTGAATACTTCGCTTCGCATATTTTCTTTGGAGATGGCTGTCCGGGCTTCGGATATTCCCCATCGGATGCCTTCTGCCAGGCTGTCGGCAGAGAGGTAGTCGGCCAGGAAGCCGTTCTCTTTGTGGCGGATAATGTCGGCCTGTCCGCTGTTGCCGAAAGAAACCGGAATGCAACCACAGGCTTGGGCCTCGATCAGAGTCTGACCGAATGTCTCATAGAAAGAGGCGGATACGGTGACGTCTGCGGCGGAATATAGTTGCGAGAGTTTGTTTGTATCGCCTATTCGTCCCAGATAGGTGTAGCTGACGGGGATGGAGTTGAGAAGTTTCTCCGGATATTTGATCTTGCCGAACAGTGCCAGGTGAAGTTTTTCCTGCGGGAATTGCTTCTTTTCAATCAATAACCGGATGGCCTGGAGCAGATATTCCACTCCCTTGATCGGATCGTCGATGCGGGCGGCTCCGAACAGAATGATATGTTTATCGGGCAGGGACAGTTCCTTTCGGGACAGTTCTTTGTCCATCATTCGGAAGTCGGTAGGCGAGAGTGTATTAGGGATCACAGATACAGGTTTCTCTTTAAGTAGGGTGCTTTGCTGTATTTGTGAGGAAAGCCATGTGCTGACTGCGACGATATTCAGGGGGCTGGCATGACTGAATAGTTTTTGTTTCTTCTTGAATACCCGGTGCGCCAGATCGTTGTTGCCTGGGAAGCGCAGGAAGCGGCAGTTTCTGCATTCGCTTTTGAAGAGGGTGCAGGTATGGGCATGGTGGCAGATGGCGGTACATTCCCACATATCGTGCAGGGTCCAGACAACGGGCTTGCCCGATTCGAAGATTTCCTGTATATTGTTCAGTGAAAGCATTCCCTGGTTTATCCAGTGGAGGTGTATGATGTCGGCTTCCCGGAAGGCAGGCAGTTTGGTGACGTTGAAGCCTGTATTGGCTATGGAGACGGTAAAGAGATTCTTCCGGCTGAAGAGATTATTCGTCCAGATAACCAGTCTTTCCCAGAGGAAAGTGCATTTCTTTTGCCAGTCTTTGCCTACAGGGATCACCTGTTCCGATTGGCTTTCCTTGTGCAGGACGAGCATCTTCACGTCTGTTCCCGCTGTATGGAGCGATTCCATCAGGCGTCTGGCGGCAATGGCGGCTCCGCCTGTTTTCTCGGACGTATTGATTATAAGTACTCTCATGTTGCGGAATGTTTTGGCAAAAGTACAGCTTTTACCGCTTTCTATCCACAAATTCGCGGTTTTTTTAGCCAGTAACCGCTAAAGTATCTATCTTTGCAGGAGAATAAATTAGCTACAAGTTACAGGCTACGAGCTACGAGTGGCTGCGTTGTGATTGGAGGGGAAAGATTCTGTTTATAAGTGTTCAAGAGGATGATTACGGGACACAAGTGTTTGATTTGTACCGTGCAAGTGTTGTGGAAATGTATTGCAGGTGTTACGTAAATGTTTTGCAAGTGTTGCAAATGAACCGAATAAGCGTTGTGAATCTGCCGTTTAAATGATGCCACATGGTAGGGCGAATAATTGTTCGCAGGTAGTCTGAAAGTACTTGGTATTTGTAGTTCATAAACTATAGCTCGTAACTTTTATAACAATATGGGAGAAAAAGGTTTGAAATGGTTGGAACAGCTTTGGCAGTGCTTCCTCAGTATAGTGAAAATCCTGTTGCAGTCCAAGTGGCGCACGCGCTTGCCGTCTTCTTTCAGTAATCCGGATGAATTGCTGATATTGGCTAACGGCCCTTCGCTGAACCGCACGGTAGAAGATTCGACGGATTTCATCAAGGGAAAAACCTTGTTGGCAGTGAACTTCTGTGTAAGTTCTCCTATGTTCGAGCGTCTCCGCCCCGAACTTTATCTGATTGCAGACCCGCTGTTCTGGATCGTTCCCGAGAAGCGTATACAGCTTTTCAAGACAATGGCCGAGAAGACTACCTGGGACATGAACTTCTTTGTCCCTGCCCGTGCCCTGAAGAATAAAGAATGGCAACCCTTACTGGCGGGTAATCCCCACATCAAGCTCTATGTTTATAATACAACGCCTATCGAAGGCTTCCAGGGTTTCTGCAACTGGATATTCCGCAAAGGCTGGGGCGTTCCCCGTCCGCATAATGTGCTGATACCTTCTATCGCTATGGGATTGCGCCTGCCTTTCAAGAAAATCTATTTGGCAGGTGCTGACCATTCCTGGTTGCCGGAGATCACCGTAACGGACGACAACGTAGTACTGATGCACCAAAAGCACTTCTACGACCAGAATAAATCGCAGGCCGAAACCGTGAAACAGGAAAACTTGAACAGTGCCCGGCTTCACATTATTCTCTATCACATGCACGTAGCCTTCAAGTCCTATTTTATACTCGAAGCCTACGCACGCCGGCTGGGTAAGGAAATTGTCAATGTCACTCCCGGCTCTTATATCGACGCTTTTAAACGGATGAAATTATGAAAGATGGAATAATCATTCAGGCACGCACCGGTTCTACCCGGCTGCACAACAAGATTCTGCTCCCCTTCTATGGCGAACAGCGCATCATCGACATTCTGATAGCCAATATCAAACAGGCTTGTCCGGACAAATGTATTGTACTTGCCACCACCAATCGCCCGCAGGACGACGTGCTTGCCGAAACCGCCCGTCAGGCGGGTATCCTCAGTTTTCGTGGCGACGAGGACAATGTACTCGACCGCTTTATCCGTGCTGCCGAAGTTTTCGGTATCAACCGCTTTATCCGTGTTTGTTCGGATAATCCGTTCCTTCGTCCCGAAACTTTCAATACCTTCTTTGCCGAACACAATTTCTGTCCGGCAGATTATATCGCCTATGGCTTTGCCGATGGGCGTCCTACCATCAAATCCCATTTGGGCTTATATTCCGAGTTGACAACGATTGACGCTCTGCGTCGTGCCGCCGTTTCTACGCAAGAGAAACTTTACATCGAGCATGTCACTATCTATCTCTATACGCATCCCGAAAAATTCAAGGTGCGTCTGCTTCCGTTGCCGGCTGAGTTGGAAGGGCGTTTCGATCTTCGTTTCACTCTCGATACGATGGAAGACTTCACCTTGCTACAGGAACTTTATGCCACCTTCCATGAGAAGACCGACCGTAGTGTGCATGCCCTGTTGCAACTGGTGCAATCGCATCCCGACTATCGTGCCAGAATGTTGGAGAATATTGCAAGAAATGAAAAATAGCTCATGTATACCTTCTACCGTCGTGCAGCCAAGTGTAATTCGTAATTTATAATTCGTAAATGAATAGTACTTATATAATAGGAGAAATCGGACAGAACCATAACGGTTCCGTCGATATAGCCAAACTGATCGTAGACCTGGTGTCCCGCCCTGTTCGTGAAGAAGTGTTCAATATAGAACTTCGTCCGATGGATGCGGTGAAATTGACTAAACGGGATTTGAATGAAGAACTGACGGACTCACAGATGAACCGTCCGTATGATTCTCCCCATTCTTTCGGACGTACCTATGGCGAACATCGTGCTTTTCTGGAGCTGACGGACGAGGAACACTTCGAAGTGTATAGGCACGCCAAGTCTTTAGGGCTTGATTTCGTGGAAACACTTTGCTCCAAAGGCTGCCTCTCTTTGCTGAAACTCTTCACGCCCGACCGTCTGAAAGTGGCAAGCCGCGATCTTACCAACCTGCCGTTGCTGGAAGTGATGGCTGAAACCAAGATACCCATTATTCTGTCTACCGGCATGGCAGGCGGAAAAGAACTGGATGATGCTTTGGAGGTGATTACCCGTTATCATAACAACATATCTATCTTGCATTGTGTATCCCAGTATCCTACCCAGCCTGATAATCTGAATCTGAAGACTATCACCTATCTGAAACAGCACTACGGGCAGTATTGCATCGGCTTCTCCGACCATACCATCGGTATTGCCGCTCCTATCGTTGCCGTGGGTATGGGTGCGGAAATCATAGAGAAGCATGTCACCATCGACCGCCGTATGAAGGGAACCGATCAGCAAGGTTCTCTTGGCCCCGACGGTGTGAACCGCATGATACGTGATATCCGTATTGCCGAACGTTGGCTGGGAAAAGAAGAACTGTATATCGACTCTTCCGTTGCCTCGGCAAAGGTGAAACTGGAGCGTTCCATTGCAACGAATAAGACGCTGCATCCCGGAGATATCATTACCGAACAAGATATCCATCTGTTGAGTCCCGGTGACGGCTTTAAGTGGGTGGAGCGTGCGAAAGTGGTAGGGCATAAAGTACTGAAAGAAATTCCCCGGAATGAGATTATCTATCCGGATGTCATCCGATAATTTATGAAACTCTTAGGCATAGTCATCTTATATTATCCGGATGATTCGGTAGTAAAGAATATCGCTACCTATCTTGCTCAACTGGATGAATTGATGTTGTGGGATAATACTCCGGCAACAGATCGCAGGGATCTGGATTTGGATTCTTTGGGAGACGGGAGAGGGAAAATCATTCTGGATGGTTGCGGTGAAAATCTGGGCATTGGTTCTGCGCTGAATAAGGCGGTGGCGTATGCCCGTGCAAATGGATTTACGCATCTGCTGACCTTGGATCAGGATAGCTGTTTCGGTGGGCGGAACTTCGAAAGCTACCTTCGGGCAATCCGTAACTATGGTGAGGACAAGGCTGCCATTTTCTCTACCAATTATTTCATTAAATCCCAGCAAACCACCATGTATCCGCCAACGGACTCTGTGGATGAAGTGTATTCGGCAATGACTTCGGGAAGTATATATCCGGTTAGCCTGTTCGATACTTTGGGCGACTTTATGGAATCCCTCTTTGTCTGGGGAGTGGATTGTGAGTTTTGTTGGAGGGCTAAAAGGAAAGATATTCCCGTTTTATGCTTCAAGAATATTCTGCTGACACACGATTTGGGTTATCAGAAGAAGAAAAGGCGTTTGCTGGGAAAAGAAGTATTTCCTAATGAATACGGTCCGGCCCGTTCCTACTATAATGTGCGCAATGGTATTCTTCTGCATCGTCTGTATCCAGAGGCATTGAATTTGAAGTCGCATTTGCGCTATCATTTTTATAAGCGTGTGGTTTTTATCATACTGTATGAGCGGCAGAAGTTCAGTAAGTTGTGGGCATTGTTGTGTGGCTATCGCGATGGGCTGAGGGGAAAGAGTGGGAAGTGGAAATAAATGATTGTATCATCTGAATAAAAAGAAAAAACTATGTTACCAAAGTTAGTGATTACTGATATTGATGGTGTGTGGACTGATGGTGGAATGTACTATACCGAACAGGGCGATGTGATGAAACGCTTCTCCGTGAAAGACGGCTGGGGAGTTATTTTCCTTCGCAAGCTGAATATACCTGTAGCCATTATGACGGGTGAGAATACGCAGATTGTTCAGAAGCGTGCTGATAAACTGAAGATAGATTACTGCTACCTGGGGGTGAAAGATAAAGTGGCACAGGCGGAAGAATTATGTCGTGAGTTGGGCATTACGTTGCAGGATGTTGCCTTCATCGGTGATGATGTGAACGACTTGGCTCTGCTCCGTAAGGTTGGATTCAGCGCTTCCCCCAGTAATACACCGGATTATGTGAAACGTGAGGTCGATTACGTCACCGCACAGCATGGGGGCTTTGGTGCCTTTCGTGAGTTTGTGGAGAAACTGCTTTCTGATAATGGGATGCTTGAAGGAGTGCTTCAGCAGTTTCTATCCTGAGGTTTTTTCCCTACTTTGTAGACCTTGATTTCCCGGAAAGAGGTAGGTGTCGTATAAGTACCTGTTACAATGGAAACAGTTTTATTTGTCATTTTTGCGTGTCTTTAAGATTGTTCAATAGCTTTGATAATTTCTTCTTTTTCCGGTGTGGAGAATGTACAGGGGTAGCTTTGCATACCTTGTACCGCTTTCAATCCTTTCTGAGTATATCTCCAGTCAGCCAGCCTGTTTACCCAACGTAACAGGGGATGCTTATGAGTGAATTCCATAATTTTCCTTTTGCCAGAGATTTCGGCAGTGTCTTTAGGCATATCGCTGATGCTGCAAATAAAGGAGAAAGCATCTTCAAGCGTATCACCTTCCTGGGCTGCCAGTAATTCTGATAACGCCAGAAGGAAACCTTGATATTCCTCCCGATATTTATGAGAGGTTTTGATAACTGAAACAGGTACGGTGGTTTCCGTGGCGGAACCTCTGATACGCTCGCGGGCACTGTAGAAATAGGGTAGTGTAGCATATTTGCCGAAGATAAGTGCAGCATGGTTAAAGAACTCTTCAGCCAGGAAAAGATTGCGGAAACGCAGGCTTCCGTCCGGGTTGAAACAAGCTGCATACATCCTCTGAAAAGCTTGTGTCCGGATGACGGAGTAGAGCAATGAGGCATACATATTCTTCTCTTGCAAAAGTCTTTCCCGGGGAGTATCGCCCGTTACTTGTTTATCGAAGTAGCGGATATAGCGAGGGTAGAATGATATTTTCCCTTTATGGGGAGTGAAGGTCAGGTAATGTCCCTGTGCAGTGCTGTAATCTGGGTGTTCGTCTAGAAAGGCGGTCATCTGCGCAATGCCGGAGGGAACAGCGAAATCATCATCAGCGCAATAAAGCACATAGGGTGTACTAATCATCGGAAGCACTTCTTTCAGCTTCAACAGGAAATGTAGTTTAGGACGGTGCAGATAAGTGATGTCCGGGTACTTCTCCGCATCGGCAAACGGATGGTCGGATGAGTCGGGAACAAGAATCTTGATATCTGTGCGGCTATAGTAGTCGAGCAATCTGCGCAAGCGCTCGGGACGGTTGTGCGCAGGGATGATTACAGTTACATTTTGCAGTGTCATTATTGTATGGTTTTCTTTTTAAATAGATATTGAAGACTTTCCCTAAATACAGTCGACTTCAGGCTCCACATCAGGAATATGTAGAGTGAGGCAGCTAAAGCGATTTTCGCCAGTAAGGAAAGATAGATGTTCTTCACATAACCTGCTACCCAGTAAGTAAAAGTCATTACGGCCACAGATATAATGAGATAGGGAGCTATATCCTTCAGTGTATTAAGCAGGGAAATTCCGATATGTTTATGAGCAAAATAATGCCAGATGAGTAGCCAGAAGATATTGGCTGCTGTATAGACTATCAGCATGATATTCAGACCGTACGGGTAACTACCCCACACGCATAATAGCTGGAAGATGCCCAGTGCGATGGTGTTCCACATATATACGTTCGGCCGGCCGATGCTATTCATCAGGTTGGAGTAAAGAGTTGAAATAGGCATGAAGGCTCCCCATACGCACAGTATCTGCATGACGGGTACACAGGGTAGCCATTTCTCTGTAATGCTTATTACGATCAGTTCCTGAGAAACAATGGCGAGCCCCAACATAGCGGGGAAACTGACAAAGGCGGTGAAGCGCATCAGCTTACGGAATATGTTTTGCAATCGTTGCCTGTCCTCCGAGGCTTCCCTGAACACAGGTTGCCCTACACTGTTTATCATTCCGAAAATGGTGGAATATCCCATCGTCGTCCACTTGCTTCCCTGTGAGTAGTAACCGGCTTGCTGGATGGTGTAGAAACGTCCCAGCAATGCGGAGAAGATGTTGTTATTGATATGAGTGAAGAGCGAGGTAAAGAGTAATTTACTGCTGAAAGGTAATAATTCCAGTAATGGGTGAAAGCGGAACGAAAAAGTAGGCCGCCAGGGAGAGAATATCCAAAGCAGGATAGTGTTGGTGCTGACATACACAACGGTCTGTACGGCAATTCCCCAGTATCCCCAGCCATGGTAGGCACAACTGACACCTGTAATACCAGAAATGAGGATGGCGGCTATCTGTATCTGACTACGCTCTTTCACCATGAGATTACGGAAAAAATAGGCTGTAGGGGCAGTACCGAAACTTCCGATGAAGAAACTCAGAAATTGGAAACGGGCCAGCCGGGTAAGCTCGGGTGTATGGTAGAAATCGGCGATGAAAGGAGCACAAAGAAAAAGTATGAGGTAAAGTGATGCGCCGATACTGATGTTGAACCAGAATACGGAATTATATTCCTCATGCTTTACCTCTTTCTTATTGACAAGTGCCAGGATGAAGCCACTCTCCGAGAAAATTCCGGCCATGGCGGAGAAGATGGTCAATACGGCCACCATGCCATAGTCTGTTGTGGATAACAACCGAGCAAGGAATATGCCGAAGACGAGGTTTAGCAGTTGCATGGCGCCGTTGCCTATTCCGCCCCAGAATAATCCTTTTGCTGTTTTCTCTTTGAGTGATGCTTCTGTCATTCCTTGTTCGATTTATGATTAAGATATCATTTAATTGCGTTTAAATTATCCGCATTAAGAAACCAATCCGAGTGTATGCCTTTGGATACATTTCTAATCTTATCCTGCTTCCTCAGTTTGGTAAGTAGGTTTCTGACTTTTGAGTGTTTTTGGCTTTCGCTCAATACATCTGGCAACTTATTCCAAAGTAATTCTGTTATTTCCTTTTTTGTAAGCGTACCGTGTTCAGTGAGTGCTTTTAAAATTAAATCACAATAATAACTGTCCTCAAATCCTTTATTGTTGGAATAGGCTGTTTTCTGATCTAATTGCTGAGCAACCGGTTTTGCTATAAATAGGTTCGGCTTTCTTCCTTCAATAAGCTTTTGATAATGATTCGCCATCGCGTCCATAATAGTATCCTTTATAAGAAGTCGGGATTCCTTTAGGAGCTGCCGGAATTTGAAACATGATAACTCTTTTCCCTTGATACATGATTTCATGTATTTCCGTAAAAGTAATGCCACAGTTGGTCCCTTCGGCTATTTCTCTTTTTAGGGCGTCAAGCGAGGGACGTGTCGGTTTATATGAGCTGCCTAAAACAGCGTGAGTCTTATCATGAATGCCGAATAACAACCACGCAAATTCTTCTTGGCCAAGATTGGCTTCGTTGCTACGTGCAGATATGAGTTCTTGAGTTGTCATTCGGCATTAAGATTATTTTTACTTCACTTCGCTACCCGGCTTCACCTCCTTCATGGTTGTAACTACGGAGAGTGAACCGTCAAAGTTCTCGGCAGAGAGGATCATACCTTCGCTGACGATGCCTTTCAACTTACGCGGAGCAAGATTGGCAATGAAACATACTTGTTTGCCTACCAATTCTTCCGGATTGTAGTGCTGTGCGATACCACTGACGATAGTACGGTTTTCCAGTCCGTCGGCAATCTTGAATTGCAGTAATTTATCGGCTTTGGGAACTTTCTGACATTCCAATACGGTGCCCACGCGAATATCCAGCTTCATGAAGTCGTCGAATTCGATATTCGGGCGGATAGGATTGGCTTTGTAGTTGGCTTCCTCATTAGCCTTTTTCGTATCGAGCAACTTCTGTACCTGTGCTTCAATAACGCTGTCTTCTATCTTTTCGAAAAGCAATTCAGGAGTAGCCAACTGGTGTCCGGCCGGCAATAAATTAGTGCTGCCCAAAGTAGCCCAGTCGAAGCTGTCCATGTTCAGCATATTGCGTAGTTTTTCGCTGCTGAACGGTAGGAATGGTTCGAATGCAATGGCAAGATTGGCAACCAGTTGCAGGGAGATGTTCAGGATAGTGGCTACACGATCCATATCCGTTTTGGCAATCTTCCACGGTTCGGTATCTGCCAGATATTTGTTTCCGATGCGGGCCAGGTTCATGGCTTCCTTCTGTGCATCACGGAACTTGAATACATCCAGTAACTTTTCTACTTCTGCTTTTACATCAGAGAATTCTTTCAGTGTTTCGCGGTCGTACTCTGTCAATTCACCGGCAGCGGGTACTACACCATCGAAATACTTCTTGGTGAGTTGCAGGGCACGGTTCACGAAATTACCGTAAACGGCTACCAATTCATTGTTATTGCGTGCCTGGAAATCTTTCCAGGTGAAATCATTGTCTTTAGTTTCAGGTGCATTGGCTGTCAGTACATAGCGAAGCACATCCTGCTTGCCGGGGAAGTCTACCAGGTATTCGTGCAACCATACGGCCCAATTGCGTGAAGTCGAAATCTTGTCGCCTTCCAGGTTCAGGAATTCATTGCTCGGTACGTTATCAGGTAGAATAAAGCTTCCTTCTGCTTTCAGCATGGCAGGGAATACGATGCAGTGGAATACGATATTATCTTTACCGATGAAGTGAATCAGACGGGTTTCGGGATCTTTCCACCAGGTTTCCCAAGTGTCAGGCAGCAACTCTTTTGTGTTGCTGATGTAGCCGATAGGGGCATCAAACCATACATACAGCACCTTTCCTTCTGCTCCTTCTACGGGTACAGGAATACCCCAATCAAGGTCACGGCTTACCGCACGGGGTTGCAGGCCCATGTCAAGCCAGCTTTTGCACTGACCGTATACATTGGGACGCCATTCTTTATGATCTTCCAGAATCCATTGGCGCAACCAGCTTTCATGTTGGTCAAGCGGCAAATACCAATGCTTCGTTTCGCGCATTACGGGCTTACTTCCGCTGATGGCGCTTTTCGGATTAATCAGGTCTGTGGGGCTGAGGCTTGTACCGCACTTTTCGCATTGGTCACCGTAGGCACCTTCTGCATGGCAGTGGGGACATTCGCCTGTGATATAGCGGTCGGCAAGGAAAGTCTTGGCTTCCTCGTCGTAATACTGCATACTTGTTTTTTCGATAAAATCGCCTTTATCGTACAGCTTACGGAAGAATTCCGAAGCGGTGTCGTGATGAGTTTTTGAACTTGTGCGGCTGTATACATCAAATGAGATGCCGAACTCTTTAAAAGACTCTTTGATAAGCGTATGATAACGGTCTACTATATCTTGCGGTGTTACGCCTTCTTTCTTGGCGCGTATTGTGATGGGTACTCCGTGTTCGTCCGAACCTCCGATAAAGATTACATCTTCTTTTTTCAGTCTCAGATAGCGGACGTAGATATCAGCGGGTACATAAACTCCTGCCAAGTGTCCGATATGAACGGGTCCGTTAGCGTAGGGCAATGCCGACGTAACGGTAGTGCGTTTGAATTTCTTTTCCATTGTGATATATGTATCTCTTTTGTTATGAGCGCATTTTGGTGTGCAAAGATAACGGTTTTCCACTCAAAGAAAAAGAGAAGACAATGAAATGTCCAATGATGTATTCAAAAAGATTCAGAAATTGTGTATCGGTTATTGATTGCAATACCGTAGAATCGCTTTTTCTATTTCGGTTTTCTTCTTTTCATCTTTCACAAAATCACTTATTAAAAATATATGAGTGGTAGATTGTCCGATTCCGATTAAAGTTCCCACCTGATTATTAATTTCTTTAATCCACTTGTCAAAGCCCATGATTTTATCGCCTTCGGCAACAAAATGTGACGGGTTTCCTCCATTTGCTTTAAAATGAATATTTACTTTACTGCATTCCTCAAAAATTGGGTTTACATCCAGAGGATAACGAGATGCATTAAAATAGTTGGTGTAAGCTTGAACCCGCTTCCTAAAATCCACATCAGATAGCATATAGCTATACTGAGCAACATAAGAAAGAGAGGTATATCCCCCCAAGAGTACATCGGTAAGAACATGGGTACCATATTTTTTCACTATCTCATCCCCGTTACTCTTCTCTAAATCATTCAGGAACTCTTTAGACAAGAAAAAACACAAATAATGTGGCCAAACATGGGGAAGGGTATATCTGCTGGTAGGGTGAAAACATTCCGCTTTGTGAAAATAGTTGCCTTGCAAGTTTTCCTCTATATTTCCTATATCTTCGGTAAATAGCCTAAGAACATCATCCCCTATCTTTGTTTCCACTTGGCTATTTAAATAGATATTATCTATATATTTATTCAAGTCTCGATTTTCACTTATAACCCAACCTCCCCCATTGTAAAGCAAAAATATTTCTACTGTAGAATAAGGGTATAGTTTAATTGGTTCCTGCTTTACATAATCATATCCGTCACCTGCTAACAGACGTTCTACATCAATAACTTTGCCTTTTACATTTATATATCCCTTTATGGTACTCTTTTTACAGTCAAATCCTCTGCCCAATAAGTCTATGTAATCATAGGTTTTATCGTTCGTTACTGTTTCTATAAATACTTTTATATCAACAGGATCTTTCTCTACTACAGTCGGCGGTTCGATTTCTGGTTCCGGTTCCGGTTCCGAAAAATCACATCCACTCCAAAGCAGTAACAGTACCCCAAATAAAGTGTAGTTCAGTCTCATATTTTAATTTTTATATTGACAGTGATAAAAAGCGATAAATTGGGTGCTTCATCGAGTTTCCCCTTCTATGTCATATCCTTCATCGGTAGAAGCTATGCAATTGATGTTATATTCGTTGTTAATCCCTTTCATTCTTAGCCAGTGAGCCTTAGGAGGAGGAGCCGATCTTGTTGTTTCGAATAAACCTAAGTTTAAAACAGTGTTCAACATATACAACGCTACATAGTCGCTTTCTCCTATATCATAAACTTCCGTAGCCTCATTGCCATCATCGTTCTTATAGGCGAGTGAGAGGTAGTATTTCTTCTCGGATTTGTATATTGAATATAGCCCTTTTGCAATGTCCACATCTTGAACGGTTATGCGAAATGAGCGCTTTTCATCCTCTTTGAACCATAAAAAGCCGCCTTCTTTCAATAAAGGGTGATTGCTTTCACGTATGATGGTTCCGATTTCATTGTCTACAACTTCTGCTTTTATAATAATACTGGTGTGGCAAATGTTATCTGTTATTTCAATAGTTGCTTTACCTTTCTGAATCGGTTTTATGACTATGTTGCCATATTCCCCGTCTTCATAGATATATGCTTCAGCTATATCAGAGTTCAAGTTATTTATACTATAATCCATATTACCGCTTATTATTTTTATTCTTCCCCAAAATGCTTTTGCTATTTTTATATCTTGTTTTTCAATGGTGAAATCAAGATAATGTTCATCGGATGAGCAAGAATACAGAACCGGTATTAATATCAGGAAAAAGAAATGCGATAGTTTCATCATAATTAGTGTGTTTATAAAGTTTGTATAGATTGACGTTTACTTCATAATTAATAAAGTATCATGCAAATGTATAAAATTAATTTGTATAAAGCCTAGATTTATGGCTTATTTCTGAGCTCAAAATTTTCCTGAATTCTGAGTTTGTCTAAGAAGGGTGATTGAATATAAGTTTGTATATTTTTCTTGTAATTATATTTGTCGAAATTTATCATGTATTTGCTCTGCATTTCTCTTTAATTTTTAGATTAATTTTATACATTTGCATGCTTGGTCTGATAATTCAGTATTGTTATTCAACCATTTTGTATGGTTATTTGTACGAATCTTTTTTTGCAATGAAACAAAACAACTTTTTAAGTTCCCTCACTAAAGAAGAACTGATAAAACTCATCGAAGCCTATTCCAAAAATTGGTTGGCTATGGATGGCGTGTGGTTTCAATCAATAGAACGGAAATTTGGAATGGATGAAGCCATGCATCACGATAGGGAAGCATGGAAGTCTTTCACGATAACAGAGGCGAGAAGAATAAAACAATTCCTCGGATTGCCGGAACATGCAGGACTGGAGGGCTTGGCAAAAGCCTTGCAGCTACGTTTTTATGCGAATATAAATAATGATGAGATTATTCTGGGGAAAGACAATGAAACTTTGGTGTATCGCACGCTTGAATGTCATGTGCAAACAGCCCGCAAACGAAAACAGATGGAGTATCATCCTTGTAAATCGGTAGGTATAATTGAATATAGCGGTTTTGCTAAAACAATAGATGAACGCATTACTTGCGAATGTCTTAGCTGCTATCCGGATATTACCGATAATAGCTGCTGTTGCGCCTGGCAGTTTACTTTGAATGAGTAATACGGAGAATTTCATTTTAGAGTATAGAAGCATGAGGTAGTAAAGAAGTTTCTCAGATATGGAATGCCGGCAATTATGGCATACAGTTTTCGGGGTTTTAATCGGAATTTTATTTCATAATGAGGATTTATGAAGAACAGTTGCCTATCTATAATTGTAATGTGTTTCTCATGCACTAATTTTTCAAATAATTCTATTGAGGTTTTAGTTTCCTTTATAGAAAGAAGTTCTTCAATACAACCGGTGCTCTCACCGCTAAATTTCAAAATGCCTTTATATATAGGTGCTGGCAGTAAATGAATGAAAGGGAAGTGGGAAATTATTTTGCTTTTGCATATCTGCTGATGTCCTCCAAAAGGCATTTGCCACGCGGGAAACGACATAAAGATAATCCCTTTAGGATTAATGTATTTGGGAAGATTTGATAAGAATGTCGCTTTGTCCTTTATATGTTCTATAACATCGTGACAAATGATTAAGTCGAATTTATGTTCAAGTCCTTTCAATTTGAAAATATCCGAGGCAATGAAATTCCCTTTTATTTGTCTTTCTTCAAAAAACAGGATGGCATCTTTTATTCTTCCTGCTGATAAGTCGACTCCTGTCGTGTTGCATCCCAGTTCGGTGAAAGGTAATAAATTACCTCCATCTCCGCACCCTATTTCTAAAATATTCATTCCCTTTTTAATCTTTTTGTATTTTGATATATATGGAATGTAATATTTCCTGCTTGTTATGGAAAGTTCCTCAAAATACAATCTTCTGTTTTTCTGTCGTTCTTGCATGATATTTATATTAAGTTTGTTTTTTAGATTCTATCGGGTTTATGCGACTGTTAATTTAATATGTTGTCTTGTCCAAAAAAGAAACGGGAAAAGTGCAGTTTATCCATGCTCCATGCTATCGCTATGCATCCATTTATGGTAACAATGACAGATATCACCATGAAAAGCATTCCGGTGGAATCAAAGAATAGGAAGGGTAGGAAAAGCTTGCATAAAATTGTAAAAATGGGGGAGAACAGGAATATGACAAGAGTGTTCCTGCCTATAAAATAAGAGTATTCTTTGATATCTTTAGGCAGATAGTTGTGCGCATATAATGATATAATGATGACCAGATAAGTAATTGCAATGCCTGCTAATGTACCTCTGTCCAGATTGTTAGGGAAGTAGCATAGTAACATAATAGGAATAAGGGCTAAAAAAGAGGGCTGAAAGATTTGAGTGAATGGTAATTTACTTTGTTTGATAATGATTCCTGCAAGGAAATAAATGGCATTGGCAAATACTATGAGTCCACCCCAGTATGCGGTAGCAAATAAACCAAGGCCAAGCAATATCAACTGTGATATTGTTTTCATGTGAGTATAACGGAAGGCCAGATAATGTAGGAGACTGCAAATAATCAAGGTGTGAAGATACCAGTAGGGACCTAATGGTTTTATAAATATCTTGTGTAATAATATAATTGGAGTAACTTCTGGTATACTTTCCCTGACCGGTAAGATATGTGACATAATTACGTAGCCTGCCTCCATGCACATGTATGGAACAAAAATCCAGAATAGTTTCCTTACAAAACTTCTGATGTCTTTCTGAACATTATCTAGATAACCGGATATGATTAAGAAAGCGGACATATGGAATGTATATACGATTTGCTTTATATAAGGATACTTATCGCCAATGTATACCAGATGGAAAACGATCATTAGGAGGATAAAGATGCTTTTCAGATAGTCCAGTTCTTTAATTCTGTGTTCCATAGTTTGAGTTTTATATACGTTCACATGAGTGGAGTCGCGATAGTGAAAAGGTAATGATAAGTGATTGCTTGATTAGTTTCATGTATTCGTTTGTTTTTGTTGTTAATGCTTTAATACATACAAAAATAGGTAGCTTTTTATAAAAAACAGGATAATAAAACTTCTTTATGATAATGTAACTATATTTTAAAATATATATAAGTCTTGTGTAAACTCGATGTGAGTCATATCCGAATCGTACCCGAACCGTATCTGGGCCGTACCTGCTCCGTACCTTCTTCGGTCAGAGGTACCTCTATATGGAGAAACTACGGAGTTGGTACGGAGCAAGTACGGCTCAGGTTATGCTGGATAGTCTTTTGATCTGTTCTTATTTCAGAGTATAAAGACGTTAAAAGTCCATACTCCTTTGCTTTATCTGTAATTTCTTTGGAACTTTGCATTGCATAAATGATGTAATGTAAAATATGTAATGAACCGGATGGAGACTCAGGAAATGAAACATACTATTAAAGTCATTGCTTTCGATGCAGACGATACTCTTTGGAGCAATGAACCTTTTTTTCAGGAGGTGGAACGAAAGTATACGGAGCTATTAAGTGAATATGGTAACGCAAAGGAGATTTCGGTAGAACTGTTTAAAACAGAAATGGAAAATCTGGAATGTTTGGGCTATGGTGCCAAAGCGTTTACTATTTCAATGGTTGAGACTGCTTTGCGGGTGAGTGAACGGAAGGTGTCAGCAGATAAGATGCAACAGATTATTCTTTTAGGTAAATCTCTACTTCAGATGCCGATTGAGTTGCTGTCCGGTGTGGAAGAAACCTTGAAAGTTCTGAAGGAACAAGGCCGTTATCGTCTGGTAGTGGCTACGAAAGGCGACTTGTTGGATCAGGAACGTAAATTGCACCGCTCCGGGCTGACCTCTTATTTTGATCATATTGAAATAATGTCTGATAAGACGGAGAAAGAATATACCCGTCTGCTACAAATCCTTCAAGTCGCTCCGGAAGAATTCATGATGATTGGTAATTCCTTGAAATCCGATATTCAACCGGTACTGGCTATTGGAGGATATGGGGTACACATTCCTTTTGAGGTGATGTGGCAGCATGAGGTGGTGGATACATTCGCTCATCCCAGATTGAAACAGATGAAAAGTCTGGTGGAACTGATGGACTGGCTTTAATGATGCAGGTTAAATATTCGCATCTATTTGCTTTATCCGATATTTATTCCGTATTTTGTGTTACATAAAAAGTGTAACGTAAAATATGTAATGTTGCTTATGAAACCTCAGAAGATGCAACCCCGGAATCCTTTTTTAGTGTATGGTTATGCGAACCCTCGTTATTTTTGTGACCGTGAAGCTGAAACACAACAGATGTTGTCGGCTTTGGAGAATGAACGGAATCTGACATTGATAGCGCCTCGGCGTATGGGTAAGACGGGATTGATAAAAAATGTCTTCTATACCCTGCAAGAGGAGAAACCGGAAGTTGTCAGTTTCTATATGGATATTTTTGCAACGCGCGATTTAGCTTCTTTCGTTCGCCTGCTGGCAAAAACCGTACTAGGGCAGCTTGATACGCTCAGCGAAAGTGCTTTGCATAAGCTGACTTCTTTTTTTCGCTCTTGCCGACCGGTGATTAGTGCAGATGAGTTGACGGGAGTTCCTACAGTAACCTTAGACTTTGTTGTCGACAAGTCTGAACAGACATTGAAGGAAATCTTTGACTATATGACTGCTTCCGGCAGGAATTGCTATCTGGCTATTGATGAGTTTCAGCAGATCACTTCTTATCCTAAAGAAGGTACAGAGGCTTTGCTTCGCTCTTATATCCAGTTTATCCCGAATGTCCGTTTCATCTTTGCAGGTAGCAGTCAGCATTTGATGCAGGAAATGTTTGTTTCCGCCAAGCGTCCTTTCTATCAGAGTACGCAATTGATGGTGCTGCGTGAGATTGATGAAGAATCTTATTATTGGTTTGCAAGGAACTTTTTTGAGTTGCGGGGGCAAGAGTTGGACAAATCTGTATTTCATTGGATATATACCCGTTTTGAGGGACATACCTGGTATATGCAGGCAATGTTGAATCGGTTGTATGAGCGAAATGAGTCGGTTGTAGATATCACTCAGGCAGAGCAAGTGCTGATGGGGCTTCTTGAAGAGAATACACCTGTCTATCAGAACCTGATTATTATGTTGACGGACAATCAGTTGGCACTGATGAAAGCCATTGCGCATGAAGGGAAAGTGACGGCACCCAACAGTGGAGATTTCATTTTGGGGCATGGGCTGAAAACTCCGAGCAGTGTCAATGCCGCTTTGAAGTCGTTGGTAGAGAAAGAACTTGTCTATAAATCGACCGGTGGATATATGGTTTATGACCGTTTTATGGGAATATGGCTATTGCGGAACTGATAGATTGGCTTTAATATTTGCGATCTACATGATACTCTATCCTGTAGATGTGATCGAAATGCTCTGTCCATTCATTCGGAGCAATGCCAATCTGTAGACCATAGAAGAGAGTACCCTTTTCCCGGTGTACGCTCATTTGTTTTAATAGCTCAGGTTTGCATTTGGGGATGCGGTAATCGCTGATAAGTAAGACATCAGCATTCATATAGCGGTTCTCGTCGAGCATTCTGAAAGTGTCTTTCAGCATTTGGGTGGCATCCGTATCACCGGTGAAGGGGTGGCTGAAGAATTCCATCAGTTTCAGCCGGTCGCGGCGTATGTCAATGGTTTTGGTGGATACGGAGAATGTGATGAGGAAACATTCCCTGTTTTGAAGTTCAGCTATTTCAATCAGTTTTATCAGCAAGGAATTGGCCATTCGCTCCGGTTTCCCCGTCATGCTGCCCGAAGTGTCGAGGCATACGATCATAGGCCCTTTCAGAACTGCCGGTTTTGCTTCCAGACGTCTGGAAGGCTGCATGATTTCCGATTTATAACGGAAGGTCTGTAGCTTCTGCGTGAAGTATTTCAGTATGAAGACATCTTGCAGTTCGCTGTCTGCATAATATAGCAATTCCGAAGGAAGCAGGGCGTTCAGGTCGTTACCGATGGTGACACCCAGAATATCGCTCTTTTGGGAATGAGCCAGTTTGTAGACACTGCCTTCCGTTACATATACCTGTTTGCTGCCTTCATCGTCGGCTATTCTTCCCATACGGTTGGCTACCTTCAGCAGTTCGGGGTATTCCTTTTGCAGTTTTACAATCTTCCGGATATTCTCAAAATCGATGGTATTCCACAATCCGTTCATCATGCTCCATGCCTGATAGAATTCCTCCTTGTCCACTTGGTGCTCTTCCAGGTATTCCGGTATCTTGTTCAGGCTGGTTTTCAGTTTCTTTTCCAGAAAGTCTTTCTTGGCATCCAGATTTTTCTCTTTCTGTTCCTGCTGCTTCTGCTGAAAAGAATCTTCCCAGTCTTTCAGCATCTTCTCCCAAACGGTGGAATCATGTTGCTTGTCTTTGTCCCCGAACATATGTTCGTAGAATGGTTCATCGAAGGCATTCTCTTTATAGTCATCTTTGATTTTTCTCAGTAGAGCCTGCCATCCATCCCGTTTCTCTTTAATCCAATTCAGGGCACTTTCCATTTCTCCAAGTTCGGATTGCGCTCTTTGCATCTGAAATTTCTCTTGTTCCAGAAACTGCCAGACAAATTGCGTGGTGATATCGTAGAATATGCGTGCACGGACCTCATCGCCTAGCACCAGAACCCTGATGGACGGATCGTTCATGATGGCCAGCAGATAGAGAAGCAGGGGATCTTCCGTTTCACCGTATAGCGTCTTGGCACATTCTCCCGTTTGTACGAACTTCTCGACTACTTTTACATAGAACTGGATATCATACTTCCTTTTGCTCAGCCCTGCCATATTGCTGCAAGTTGAATTGTAACTTTTCCTCTTCGATTTCTACGTTCCGCAGTTTTTTCAGCACTTCGTCCGAGTAATGGGTGATTAACTCTTTGTCAGCGGGGCTGACGAACAGATTGTTCGTGCATAAGGAGTTGGTAAGGGTGAGAAGATGCTGAAAGAGCCGGTTCAGTTCATCCCGGTAATTGCGGGAGGTGATCTGGGGCAGTTTGTCGAACAGGTTTTGGGAAGTTTGTTCGGACTGGTGAGATGCTTTAGTCATTTTTTCTCCTTTCTTCCTTTGCGTCATTGGATATCGCACACCATCTATTAACAGGTATTCTGTTCCCTCTCTGTACAGGTTCACCCGTTGTTGAACTGCGCCTGAGGGTGCTCCACCCGGATAACAACGGATAATTGAGCGTCCCGGATTCAACGGATCGGGATAGATGACGGCTTGTCTCGGAGCATTCTCTCTCTTCTGCTCTTTCAGTGCCAGATAGTCTACGGCGAAGATATAGGTATGACCTGTGCCATGTTCTGCTACATGATAGTAGAAGTAATCCGTAATTTCAAGGTCATTCTTGGGCGAGCAATTGTTTTTAAAATCTTCCAGCGCCTGGCGCACCCGGCTGATTCGTATATCACTCTTAATCGCTTCGGTGATTTCTTCCATTTTTTCAAGGCAGGAAGTGAACAGTTCACGGAGAACTAATTGATGAATGGGCTCGCACTCGTCTATCTCGTTCCATAGGCAATGGTATAGAGGCGGCAAATCTGCCGAATTCACGGCTGTGCGTCCGTTGATGAAGGCTGAGGCTTTCAATAGTTGCACGATGTTCTTCCAGCGTCGGTCACTTATGTATACGTTTCGAACTGTGTCTTCATCATCCAGCGGAAGACGTTTCAATTGATGGCGGATATTCGTAATATAATGTAGTATTTCGGTGGATAGTGAAACCTGGTTTATCTTTCTGCGCCAGTCTGCATATTCTTCTTCACTGATTTGCAGATCTGTGGGTATGTTTATTTCTTTATCATTATCATCGAGCAGCATGTTGTAGAAGGTCGCTTCATCTTTCACACAGGTGCAGATGATGCGTAACAGAAATCGGTCCCACAATGCTTCGAGTCCTTCGCCGTGCGCGGGCAACTCGTTACTGGCGGCAATCAGAAGTTTAAGCGGTAGTTTGATTTCTCTGTCTCCGTTCCGGTAAATTTTCTCATTGATGGCGGTGAGTAATGAATTCTGTATGGCAGGCCCTGCTTTCCATATCTCATCCAGGAATACTACACTTGCCGTAGGGAGATATCCTTCAATGGCACGTTCGTATTTATCGAATTCCTTGAGCCGGTTGATACTGATAGGGCCGAATATCTCGTCGGGAGTAGAAAAACGTGACATCAGATATTCGAAAGCCTTTGCTCCCTTGAAGGCAGCCTTCAGTCGGCGTGCCACCATGGATTTGGCAACCCCCGGAGGCCCCAGCAAAAGAACACTTTCGCCTGCCAGTGCAGCCAATAATGATAAGCCTAATTCCGTATCCTTCTCATAAACCCCTTGGTTGATGGCGGTTAATAGTTGTTGTATTCTGTTTCTGATGTCCATAATTCTGTTTCGTTATGTCCCCATTTTTAGAATGAGGCTTCAAATATATGAAATCTTTATACGGAATACTGACAATTATTTTGAATTGTTGCAATATCTCTTATTCTGCCATCCAAAAAGACTGCTTACTTGAAACCCCCTTTCCCGATTACACTTCTATTTTTCTTTTCTTTTCCGATTGCAGGATTGCATAAAAGACGTATATTTGTCACATTGTATCCTGAACTTAAAGTGAACAGACTATGATAACAAACCAATTGCTTCGTCCTGCCAGTATTGTAGTGGTGGGAGCATCCAATAATGTGCACAAGCCGGGAGGCGCTATCCTGCGTAACCTTATTAATGGTGGTTATACCGGTGAACTTCGTGCCGTGAATCCGAAAGAGACAGAAGTACAAGGTGTAACAGCTTATGCTGATGTGAAGGACATTCCCGATACGGAACTTGCGATACTCGCTATTCCCGCACAGATGTGTCCTGATGCCGTGGAAGTGCTTGCAGCTGAGAAGCAGGTACGGGCGTTTATTATTCTCTCCGCCGGATTCGGTGAAGAGACACATGAGGGCGCTCTGCTGGAAGACCGTATTCTGGAAACGGTAAATAAGTACGGTGCCTCCCTGATAGGGCCGAACTGCATCGGACTGATGAATACCTGGCATCATAGTGTGTTCAGTCAACCCATTCCGCAATTGCATCCTCAAGGAGTCGATTTGATATCCAGCTCCGGTGCGACTGCTGTTTTCATTTTGGAAAGTGCCGTAACAAAAGGTTTGCAGTTTAATTCTGTCTGGTCTGTGGGGAATGCCAAGCAGATAGGTGTGGAAGATGTGCTGCAATATATGGACGAGAATTTCCAGGCAGATAAAGATTCTAAAATAAAACTGCTCTATATTGAAAGTATCGGTGACCCGGACCGTCTGTTGTTCCATGCATCCTCTCTGATAAAGAAAGGCTGTAAGATTGCTGCCATCAAGGCAGGTAGCAGTGAAAGTGGTAGTCGTGCGGCATCTTCGCATACAGGTGCCATTGCCAGTTCGGACTCGGCAGTGGAAGCTTTGTTCCGTAAGGCAGGTATTGTACGTTGTTATTCGCGCGAGGAACTGACGACGGTAGGTTGTATTTTCACTCTACCGGAACTAAAAGGAAAGAATTTTGCCATCATTACCCATGCCGGAGGTCCGGGCGTTATGCTGACTGATGCGCTGAGTAAAGGCGGACTGAATGTGCCCAAGCTGGAAGGCCCGGTTGTGGACGAATTGAAAAGTAAACTCTTCCCCGGTGCAGCTGTAGGAAATCCGATTGATATCCTGGCTACGGGAACTCCCGACCATTTGCGTCTTTGCCTGGAATATTGTGAAGAGAAATTTGATAATATTGATGCTGTTCTGGCTATCTTCGGGACACCGGGACTGGTTACCATGTTCGAGATGTATGACGTGTTGCATGAGAAGATGCAGACATGCAGTAAACCGATCTTTCCCATTCTTCCCTCCATCAATACTGCCGGAGCGGAAGTTGCCGCTTTCCTTGCTAAAGGGCATGTGAACTTTGCTGACGAAGTGACATTGGGTACCGCATTGTCTCGCATTATGAATGCTTCCCGGCCTGCCGCCAATGAGATCGAACTCTTTGGTGTGGATGTGCCGCGTATTCGTCGTATTATAGACTCTATCCCCGAAGATGGATATATTCAGCCCCATTATGTACAGGCATTGCTGCATGCTGCCGGCATCCCCATAGTTGAGGAATTTGTGTCGGCCAATAAAGACGAGGTGCTGGCTTTTGTTCGTCGCACAGGTTTCCCTGTAGTGGCAAAGGTGGTGGGACCTGTTCATAAATCCGACGTAGGCGGTGTGGTGCTTAATATCAAGGGAGAAGAGCATCTGGCGTTTGAATTTGAACGTATGATGCAGATTCCCGAAGTGACAGGTATCCTGATACAACCGATGCTGACGGGTACGGAACTTTTCGTAGGCGCCAAGTATGAAGAGAAATTCGGGCATGTAGTGCTGTGTGGTTTGGGTGGTATCTTTGTGGAAGTGCTTAAGGACGTTTCTTCCGGTCTGGCACCGCTTTCGTATGAAGAGGCTTACTCCATGATTCATTCCCTTCGTGCTTACAAAATTATCAAGGGAACACGCGGACAAAAGGGGGTGAATGAAGATAAATTCGCCGAGATTATCGTACGCCTTTCTACTTTGTTGCGTTTTGCAACGGAGATCAAGGAAATGGATATCAACCCACTACTGGCAACGGAAAAATATGTGATTGCAGTAGACGCGCGTATCCGAATCGAAAAGAAATGAAACAACGTATTTTCCTTTTTCTCATCTGTCTGATACATGTTTTGGCGCTTTTTCCGAAAAGTGCGGATCGCTTTTTCAGCCAGTACAACTTTAAGTTTATCACTGAAAATGCAGGGCTGCCTTATAGCTTTGTAAGTGATATCTTTAAAGATTCCGGAGGGTACGTCTGGGTTGCCACACATTATGGTATAGGCAGATATGATGGTTATCAGTTCTTGAATTATGGTACACAAACGGAACCGATACGCTTAAAGAATGACTTTGTCCATAAGATTTGTGAAGATAACTTCCGGCGATTGTGGATTGCATCCGAAGGTGGGATAGATATCCTCGACCTGGATACTTATGCTTTGGTAAAACTCCCTGTTCCACCGGATAGTCCGCTGCAAAAGTTATTGAATGAAAACGTTAGTACCATTTATAAAGACAGACAGGGAGATTTATGGATTTCCGGCAATAAAGAACTGTGGTGTATTGATTTGGACGATCAGGGAGATATAAAGACCTGGTATCGTCTGAAGAGCGAATGCGAATCTCCCGTACATGCCATTCTTGATATAGGCTGGACAGTTTGTGCAGGTATTGACAACCAGGTATATCGTGTTGAGAAGCAACCGGATCATCTCTTAAAGGCAGATATCTTGTCCGATAGTTTGGTTTCTTTCAGTGAAGATTGGCGGATTTCCTGTATGCAGGCGGATGGGGATGCTTTGTGGATTGGCTCTAACCGTGGTCTATTCAGATATAATCATGCCGAACGAAGCCTGAAGAGGTATCGTTATTCCACTCATCGTCCCGGAATGTTGAGCCAAGCCTATATAACGGATATCAAACAGACGGAACGGGGGCACCTGATCGTATCTACCCTGAATGGACTGAATGTGTATAACAAAGATACGGATACTTTTTCATTCATCCGTCAGACCAGTGACCGGGGTGGAGTAACCATTAACTGTAATGCCATCAACTGCCTGTTCACCGATGGAGAGACCATCTGGCTGGGTACTGAAACCGGAGGCATTAACCTGCTTTCCCCGAAGCGTTTGCAAACAGAATTATGGACATGCGGCACTTCTGTCACAGAAACAGATACTCCTACACCTGTTAATGCTGTAGGTGAAGATAAAGACGGCAATCTTTGGATTGGATTAGTAGAACGTGGACTGATGAAATGGAATCAGGAGGAAAAGACTTGTGCCCATCATCTTTTTTCTCCTAACGATATTACTTCCATCAGTAATAACACTATTACCGGACTGCTGATTGACTCCGATAATCGTTTGTGGGCATATACCTGGGGTGTGGGCATTAACGAACTGAACCTGAATATTCCCAATAACCGTACCTTTAAGCGCTATACCCGTGAGAATATTCCCGAATTGGAAGGTGACTTTATTAATAGTGCCTGTGAAGATGTGATCAATCACGGAATATGGTTCGGCTCTACACGTGGAGTGCATTTCTACGATAAGCGGAAAGATACTTTCATCCGTGTATTATTCGATCAGTCGGATAATGAGTTCGAAGCGGTTCACGCCCTGTTGATTGATAGAAATAAACGTTTGTGGGTGGGAACCACGCAAGGTGTCTTCATTGTAGACCTTGCTTCTTTTGCTAAGTCGAACAAGCGCTTTGATTATAAATATCTTCGGTATAAACTGGATAATCCACAGTCAACACAACTGGAAAAGATTAATAGCATTTTGGAAGACAAGAATGGTACTATCTGGCTGGGTGGCAATGGAAGCGGACTGTATCAGTTGACGAGTGACAAGAATAATCATTTTGTCTTTAAAAACTATACCACACGTCACGGGTTGCCTAATAATACAATTATCGGTATGGCTGAAGATGGGAAGGGAAACTTGTGGTTGACTACGAATGATGGAGTGTCCCGTCTGAATATCCAGTCGATGACATTCAGTAACTACACGCAGGCTGATGGCCTGCCTGCTATTCAGTTCTACTGGAATGGCATCCATTATTCGTCAAAGCACGACTTTATCTATATGGCTACTATAGACGGACTGGTCATTATTCATTCTGATAATGAAACTTCGCCGTCTGCGGATTCGCATGTGAAACTCTCTTCACTGGCGATTGGAGGAAATATTATCTATCCTTCCAGTGGTGATTATCTGCAAAAGGATATCACCCTTGCCTCCGGTATTTTCCTGCATGAAAGGGAGAATCGTTTCTCCGTAGGATTTACCACACAGAATTATGGAAACAGCAGCCGTATTCGTTTTGCCTATCGTCTGGAGGGATACGAGGAAGAGTGGAATGAAACTCAACCGGGTGATTGTATGGCAAGATATGCAGCTGTCCCGCCGGGGAACTACACCCTGCAAGTGCGTGCGACGGATGAGTTGGGGCGTTGGTCGGATGAAATAACTGACATAGAAGTGGGGATTACTCCTTATTTTTATAAATCCATTGGATTCTATCTGCTTCTTGTCGTAGTTATTTGCCTTGCTATTTATTTATTCTATAAGCGGAAGATGCGGAGTTATCGTGAACAGAAAGCGCGATTGGAAAAAGAAGTGGAACTGCGCACGCAGGAACTGGCTGTCCAGAACAAACAGTTGGAAACCATGGCTCAACACGTAAAAGAGATTACGGAAGAGAAGATTGCTTTCTTTACGAACATTACTCATGAATTCCGTACTCCGGTTACACTGATTCATGGCCCCATTGAACATGCTTTAAAGGAGACGCAGGATGAGGCTGTAAAGGCACAGTTGCAGATAGCCGAGCGAAATTCACGGTATTTGCTTTCTCTAGTCAATGAACTGATGGACTTCCGGAAACTGGACATAGACAAGGTGGTGCTGGATAAGCGTTCCTCGAATTTTATCGAGTTTTTGTCTGAGTTGCTGATACCTTTCAGAGTCTTTGCCAAGGAAAGGCATATCGACATATGTACTTATTTCCGTTTGGAGAATCCCTTTCTGATGATCGATACAGGATATATGCGCAAGGTGTTGGTGAATCTGGTTTCGAATGCTATTAAGTTTACACCGGATAGCGGTCGTATTGACATATTTGTGGCATCTGTTAAAGGAAAGAACGGGGAGAAACTATTCTATATGAATGTATGCGATACGGGACATGGCCTTGTGGTAGAAGATCTGGAAAAGATTTTCGACCGCTTTTACCAGTCTAAGAAGAGTACCAAATATCCGGTTTACGGGCAGAGCGGTACAGGCATCGGTCTTTTCCTGTGCAAGCGGATTGTATATTTGCATGGCGGAGAAATCTTTGCCCGCAATAATCACAGGCAGGGGGCTTCATTCCGTATGTTGATGCCGCTGATTCCCGGAGAACGGGTAGAGACGAATGGGGAGTGGGTACAGCCTGATAGTGTATATCTACCGGATACTTTGCAACCGGAGGATACCCAGAAGAAAGAGACTATCCTGATTGTGGAAGATAATAAAGATATGCGTTCGTATATCCGCACACTGCTTGTGGGGGATTATCGTTTGTTTGAGGCAGGTGACGGGCAGGAGGCCCTTGAAATCGTTCAGAAACATACCGTCGACTTAATAGTCAGTGATTTGATGATGCCTGTGATGGATGGTATGGAGTTGTCCCGCCGTATCAAGGAGAATCTGGCGACTTCGCACATTCCTTTCCTAATGCTTACGGCGCTTCGCTCGGACGTACAAGAGAAAAGAAGCTTTGAAATAGGTGTGGACGAGTATCTTTGCAAACCTTTTGATGAAGAAGTGCTCCGGCTTCGTATCCGTAATATACTGAGTCTGCGAAGGAAATATAAGAAGATGTTCTCATCCAGCAGTAATGTGGAAGAGCTGCATGTAAAGGAAGAATCGCGAGACAAGACATTCATTACGAATGCGGTCAACCTGATGAAGGAACACTATGCCGATGCGGAATATAACCTGGAACGCTTTGTACGCGACATGGGCTACAGCAAGACATTGGTCAACAAGAAAATGCAGGACCTGACGGGACAGCCCATCGGACAGTTTATGAAGAACTACCGTCTGAACGTGGCGCAACGGATGATACAGGAAGGATCGGGAGATGTGAATGTTTCCGAAATAGCCTATGCTGTAGGATTCAACGATCCTAAATATTTTACGAAGTGTTTCAAAGAGTTCTTCGGATATTTGCCGAGCTCGAAGTTGGGGAAGAAGGGGTAAGAAGGTGTGTCATTCTTTACTATATTCGTCCCAAACTTTTCTATTTTCTCCTTACATAAAAAAATAAACGCTTACTTTTGCACATCACTCAGAAGAATGAATACCATGAAAACCAAATTCTGTTTACTCATTTTGTTAATAGTAGGCTTATCCGTTCAGTTATCAGCCAACCCTATAAACGGTTTGCTCGAAAGAATTGATAAGGGAGCATCGAAGAAATTTGTTATCGAATTCAAGAAAGGTGCGGATGATTTTTTCGAACTGGACCAGAAAGGAACTAAAGTCGTAGTCCGGGGTAATAACTATGTGAATATAGCGACAGGTATCAACTGGTATCTGAAATATTATGCCGGTATCCAACTGTCATGGAATGGTATGCAGGCGAAATTGCCGCAGGTACTTCCTCCTGTCCCCCGAAAAGAGCGTCACGAAACATCTCTCTCACTCCGTTACGATTTCAACTATTGTACCTATTCCTACACCATGGCCT
Organism: Bacteroides sp. 14(A); assembly: GCF_000526555.1. Lineage (NCBI taxonomy): Bacteria > Pseudomonadati > Bacteroidota > Bacteroidia > Bacteroidales > Bacteroidaceae > Bacteroides > Bacteroides sp. 14(A). The sequence continues at coordinate 1,247,925 of NZ_JAGH01000002.1, forward strand.
TTTGGGATTGGGAACGCTGGGAGAAAGAAATAGACTGGATGGCTCTACATGGTATCAATCTCCCTTTGGCAGCCGTAGGCCAGGAATGTATCTGGTTCAATATGCTTCAAAAACTGGGATATTCTAAAGATGAAATTAACCGATTCATTGCCGGCCCTGCTTTTCTTGCCTGGTGGGCAATGAATAATCTGGAAGGATGGGGCGGACCTAATCCGGATTCCTGGTATGTACAGCAGGAAACTTTGCAGAAGAAAATTTTGAAGCGTATGCGCGAATATGGCATTAAACCTGTATTTCCGGGATATTCAGGTATGGTTCCCCACGATGCTGATGAGAAGTTGGGACTGAACCTGACCAAGTCTGATTTATGGAACGGCTTTACCCGTCCTGCTTTCCTGCAACCTACCGATGTCCGCTTTGCCGAGATTGCCGATTTATATTATCAGGAACAGGAGAAGCTTTTCGGCAAGGTCGATTATTATTCTATGGACCCTTTTCATGAAGCTGAGAATGCCGCTTCAGTAGATTTCGATGCGGCCGGGAAAGCTATTATGGCGGCTATGAAAAAAGTGAATCCGAAAGCCACCTGGGTAGTGCAGGGCTGGACAGAGAATCCTCGTCCCGAGATGATAAAGAATATGCAGAATGGAGATCTGCTGATACTGGACCTGTTCAGTGAATGTCGTCCTATGTGGGGAATCCCTTCCATCTGGAAGCGTGACAAGGGGTATGAACAGCACAATTGGCTGTTCTGTATGTTGCTCAATTTCGGTGGCAATGTGGGACTTCACGGTCGTATGGACCAGTTACTCGATAATTTCTACCTGACTAAGAATAATCCGTTAGCTGTTCACCTGAAAGGAATAGGTCTGACCATGGAAGGTGCAGAGAATAACCCCATGATGTTTGAACTGATGTGCGAACTTCCCTGGCGACCGGAGAAATTCACGAAAGAAGAATGGCTGAAAGATTATCTCTTTGCCCGTTATGGTGTAAGAGACGAGAAGATAGAAAAAGCATGGACTTTGCTTGCCAATACCATTTATAACTGTCCTTTCGGAAATAACCAACAAGGTCCTCATGAGTCTATTTTCTGCGGACGTCCTTCGCTGAATAACTTCCAGGCATCGAGCTGGTCGAAGATGAAGAACTATTATGATCCTACCGTTACGGAAGAAGCAGCACGGCTGATGGTGGAAGTAGCCGATAAATATCGTGGTAATAATAACTTTGAATATGACTTGGTAGACATCGTACGACAGTCTCTTTCCGATAAAGGACGTATTGTTTATAACCGGACCATTGCTGACTTCAAAAGCTTTGATAAACGCAGTTTTGCCCGTGACTCCCGGAAATTCCTGGATATATTGCTGTTGCAGGATAAATTGCTGGGTACACGTAGTGAATTCCGTGTAGGCCGTTGGATAGAGCAGGCACGCAATTTGGGGACTACTCCCGAAGAAAAAGACCTGTACGAGTGGAATGCCCGCGTGCAGATAACCACTTGGGGCAATCGTGTTTGCGCTGATGACGGTGGTCTGCGTGACTATGCACATAAGGAATGGAACGGTATTCTGCGCGATTTCTATTATAAACGTTGGGCAGCCTATTGGCAAACTCTTCAGGATCAACTGGATGGTAAACCCGAAGTTAAGCTGGATTATTATGCGATGGAAGAACCCTGGACATTGGCAAAGAATCCGTATAGTTCGGTTCCTGAAGGAAGCTGTGTGGATGTGGCGAAAGAAGTGTTTGAGAAGGCAATGAGATAGTATAACTGAGATACAACCAACTGTGCATATTGATATTTAGAAAGTATATGGAAAACTCTCACCCCCCAATTTCCACTTCCCCACAGAAGAAGCGACTTTTGTCTCTTGATGTGCTGCGCGGAATTACTGTCGTCGGTATGATCCTCGTCAATAATTCCGGTGGGAAGTTATCTTATGATTCTTTGCAACATTCTGCATGGAATGGGCTGACTCTTTGTGATCTGGTCTTTCCGTTCTTTTTGTTCATCATGGGAGTTTCCACTTATATTGCTTTGAGCAAGTTCCATTTTCAAGCATCTGGTTCAGTGGTCCGTAAGGTACTGAAACGTACTCTTGTTATTTTATGCATCGGCTGGGCTATTCACTGGTTTCACTTTATTTGTGATGGAGATTTCTTTCCTTTTGCCCATCTTCGGCTTACGGGAGTGCTGCCGCGTATAGCCTTGTGCTATTGTGTAGTTTCCTTTGTAGCCTTGTATGTCAATCATAAATATATCGGCTGGATCATTGGTTGCCTTATTGCCGGATATGCCGTATTGCTTTGTATAGGCAACGGATATGCACCGGATGATACAAACCTTCTGGCTATCATAGACCGGAATGTATTAGGTGCAGACCACCTTTATCATAAAAGCCCGATAGATCCGGAAGGACTTACCAGTACCCTTTCTGCTATCGCTCATACATTGATCGGCTTCTGTTGTGGGAAAATCATTCTGGCTAAGGAAGCTTTGGAACAGAAAACACTGAAATTGTTTGTTGCAGGTTTTATTCTGATGGCATGCGGTTTTGTGCTGACAGAAGCCCTACCGTTGAATAAGCGTATCTGGTCGCCTACATTTGTGTTAGTAACATGTGGATTGGCAGCCATGCTTCAGTCTGTGCTGATTTATTTCATTGATATGAAGGAAAAGAAGAACTGGTGTCGTTTCTTTGAAATATTCGGCGTTAACCCTTTGTTTCTCTACGTACTCAGCGAGGTAGCGGCTATTGTCATTGGCGCCACCGGAAGTAAGCCGGCGATTTACGAAGGGGTACATTTTCTGATAACTGATCCTTATCTGGCATCTGCCGTTTACGCCCTTGCCTTTACACTGCTGATGGGAGCGTGCGGCTATCCATTGTATAAAAAGAAAATCTATATAAAAATATAATAATGATGAGACGAACAATCTATACATGCTATTCTCTGTTACTGGCAACTGTGTTGCTGCCGGGTACTACTTCGTGTACCAGTCGTTGTGGGACTGTTGACGAGTCGCGATTATCCTATATCGATACTCGTGTAGGTACCGCCCCCAGTGCGACCCATACAGCGGGGTTGTTTGGCAGGGATACGGAAGAATACGGGCAAACCCTCCCGGCGGTACTCGAACCCAACGGAATGAACTTCTGGACTGCGCAGACGCGGGACACGGAGGAGAAATGCATAGCACCCTATTATTACGCAGATACTCTGCTGCAAGGCTTTCGTAACTCCCACTGGATTGTGGGCGGATGTACGCAGGACTACGGTTCTATGACGTTGATGCCGCTCTTCGGTAAATTGCGTTGCCAGCCGGAAGCACGTTCCACCCGTTTCTCCCATGAGAAAGAAACGGCAACACCGGCTTATTATACGGTTTCCCTGCCGGATGAGAATATCTATGCCGAAATGACGGGGCGTTCGCGTTCCGCAATTTTCCGTTTCACATACAGCAAAGCGGGAAAAGGTTATCTGGTGGTAAACCCTAACAGTGATGAAGGTCAGGGATATATCTGCATCGACACCCTTAACAATCAGATTTACGGATATAATCCTGTTCACCGCATTTATCAGGGTTGGGGAAAATCGGCAGGGTATAGCGGATATTTTATCATTCAGTTCCAAAAGAAGCTGACGGATTACGGTGTGTTCAGGGGAGATTCTTTGTCTCCCGGCGTCATTCAGATAGGAGATGCGGCGCAGATAGGTGCCTATGTGGAGTTTGATGTGACCGAAGGTGAAGAGGTATTGGTGAAAGCTGCCTCCTCTTTTACCGACCGGGATGGTGCTTTGAAGAACCTGAAAGCTGAAATTCCTCATTGGGACTTTGGACAGACTTGCACAGAGCTAAGACAGATGTGGGAGAAACATCTCTCTGCTATTGATGTAGAGACCGAACGACTTGCAGACAAGGAAATGTTTTACGGTGCTTTCTATCGTGCTTCTTTTCTGCCGCATACATTCAATGATATAGATGGCCGTTATCCCTCTTTTGCGAATGGCACTCCGATATGCCAACTTCCTGAAGGAGAAACGTATTATGAGGATTATAGTATGTGGGATACCTACCGTGCCCTGCACCCGATGATCAATCTGCTTTTTCCGACAAAGGGGGGAGATATGATGCAATCTTTGGTGCATAAATATGAACAAGGTGGTTGGTTGCCTATCTTTCCTTGTTGGAATAGCTATACTGCCGCTATGATAGGTGATCATTGTATCTCCGCCATCAGCGATGCATACTGTAAGGGGATTCGTAATTTCGATGTGGACAAGGCTTATGAAGGAATGCGTAAGAATGCCTTTGAAACTCCTTCTAACCTTGATGAATATAAAAATGGTATGGGGCGTCGAGCTCTGACCTCTTATCTGGAGTACGGATATATTCCTCTTGAAGACGGTGTACCTGATGCTTTTCATACAAAGGAACAGGTATCACGTACCTTGGAATATGCTTATGATGACTTTGCCCTTGCACAGATGGCAAAAGCTTTGGGTAAGACGGATGATTACCAGGTATTGATACGGCGTGCTGCCAATTATCGCAATGTGATAGATCCCCGTACGGGATATGCCCAGGGGCGCCATGCCGATGGTACTTTTCTGAATGATGCCAATGCTTTTAATTTTGCCCGTTTTATTACTGAAGGTGCCCCCTGTCACTATACCTGGTACGTGCCGCAAGATCCATACGGACTGATGGCAAGTATGGGAGGGAAAGATAAGTATGTAACCAAGTTGGATTCCATGTTCAGTGAACAACGTTACTGGCATGGAAACGAGCCTTGTCATCAGGTTGCTTATATGTTCAATTATGCAGGTGAACCCTGGAAGACTCAGCGTGCTGTCCGCCACGTTATGGAAACGGAATATCTGAATGAACCGGGTGGACTTTCCGGCAATGACGATGCCGGACAGATGTCGGCCTGGTACATGTTTGCCGCTATGGGATTCTATCCGGTGTGTCCCGGTACTCCGTATTATATACTTGCCAGCCCCTCATTCCCCAGCTTCACGCTGAATCTTGAGAGTGGAAAGAAGTTCACGGTGAAAGCCCGTAACGCATCGCAGAGGAATATCTATATTCAGTCGGCAACGCTGAACGGAAAACCTTATACGCGTAATTACATTACCCATCAGGATATAGTGAACGGTGGTGTGATGGAGTTTGTGATGGGGGATAAACCGAATAAAGAGTGGGGAGCAGCAGCGGAAGACTGTCCGCCGACGGTGATTGAGTGATGAGCTACATGCTACGAGCTACAAGTGCCTTCCGGTATGTTAGTGTAAAATAATAGTTGATAGCTTATAGGACTATATAGCGCAGCACTCGTAGCTTGTAGCTCGTAACTTGCAGCTCGTAGCCCGTAGCTTACTAATTTTAAGAAAGATAACTTATATGAGAGCAAAAGCATTTTTGTTTGTCCTGTGCAGCATCTTGCTGTTAGGGGCATGCGGCACTCCGAAGACCGGAGGGACTATTTATAACATTATGGAATACGGAGCCAAAGGTGATGGTGTCACCGATGACGCCGCGGCCATACAAGCTGCTATCGATCAGTGTTCCAAGTCGGGTGGCGGAACGGTACTGGTTCCGGCAGGGCGTACTTTCATGTGCAGCCCTTTCCATCTGGCCTCATTTGTGGAACTGCATCTGGAACCTAATTCCTGTCTGCTTGCCAATCCTGATGAGGCTGCCTATACACTGAGCGCTTTCCGTGATAATCGTGGTGAAGGCATGATGTGGATTCATGGTCAAGATCTGAAAGAGGTATCCATCACCGGAACAGGAGCCATAGATGGAAACGGTGTCTCCTTTATGGGTAAGGAACTGGAAGACTCTTATGAACTGAAACCGGTGACCGACTTTGATCCCCGTCCGCATGTACTGACGCTTATCAATATAGAGAAAACAGTGATCCGTGATGTGACAATCCGCAACAGTGCCTATTGGACGGTTCATCTCATCGGTTGCAACGATGTCTCCATCGATGGCATCTCTATCCTGAATAACTTGAAGATACGCAACGGTGACGGCATCGATGTAGACCATTCCAAGAATGTACGTATAGCCAATTGCCATATCGAATCGGGTGATGACTGCATCTGTCTGAAGAATCGTCGTGAGTTTGAAGAATACGGTTCGTGCGAAGACATAGTTGTAACCAACTGTACTATGGTTTCCCGTTCCTGTGCCATCAAGATAGGTTCGGAAAATATGGATAAGATTAATAATGTACTGTTCAATAACTGTATCATCAAGAACAGTAACCGTGGCATCGGTATTCAGAACCGGGATGAAGGAACGGTTACCAATGTGATTTTCTCTAATATGATTGTGGATTGCATGTTCTTCTCCGATGTCTGGTGGGGAAAGGCGGAACCTATTTACGTGACTTCCTATCCGCGTGCCGTAGGCAATCATAAAGATGCCGGCTGGCGTTTCCCGAAGGGAGCTACCGAAGGACGTTGCGGAGAGGTGAGCCGTATTTACTTCACAAATATCAAATGCACCAGCGAGAACGGCATCTTTGTAGGTGGGGATACACAAGACAAAGTGAATCATATCTACTTTGAAGACGTAGACCTGCTATTGCAAAAGCGTACGGCTTATGAGGGTGGTATCTATGATAAACGTCCGTGTGTGGGCGAAGGGTTTATCCATGATAAGACGTATGGTTTTTATATCGATACGGCATCTGATATTCTGATAGATGATTGCACCGTTACTTGGGGAGATATCCGTCCCGATCAGGCAGCAGAAGGCATTGGGCAGAGGGATGTTCGTAATCTGAAAATAAAGAAATAAAAGTGATAAGCTACAAGCTACTGATTCATATTAATAACTTAAATTCGTCACGAAGATGAGACAAAGCATAATTTTTATCTTGTATTTGCTGTGTACTTTCACAGCTCGTTCCCAGTCTGCATTAACTCCGGAGCAGACAGGAAGTATTTATTATGCTTATCCTGTTCCTTCATCCACCTATACTCCTGCTCCTGCTGGTTATGAGCCTTTCTACATCAGTCACTACGGTCGTCACGGTTCCCGCTGGATGACGGCGGATGAGCGTTATACGGAAGTTATCTGCGTCTTTGATTCCCTTTATCAATGTTCCGAACTGACCCCCCTTGGCGTGGATGTCCGCGAACGTCTGCATAAGGTTTGGGAAGATGCCCGCGGATGTAGTGGAAGTATCACCCCACTTGGCGAGCGCCAGCACCGTGAGATAGCCGAACGGATGTATCATAACTTTCCGCAAGTATTTCGGGGGGATGCTTTCATTGACGCCCGCTCATCCACTTCCCTGCGTTGTGCCATGAGTATGAGTTATTTCACCGAACGCCTGAAAGAACTGAATCCTGGCCTGCAAGTAAACCGTAGAGCTTACCATCGGTATATGGATTATATCGCCTATACATCCCCCGAAGGTGAGAAATTTGCTTCTGAGAAGGCTCCGTGGAGGCGTAGCTTCAGAGAGTTTGAAAAAAAGAACGTCCGTCCCGAACGTCTGATGGCCTCCCTGTTTGTGAAGCCTGAAGCGATAACGGATCAAGACGCCATGATGCGCAGCCTTTATTGGATTGCCGCTGATATGCAGAATGTTGAGTTGGATTTGTCTTTCTATGATATCTTTGAATATGAGGAATTAGTAGGAGTTTGGAAGACAGTGAATGCCCGCATGTATGTTTGCAATGCTGCTGCTCCGCTCAATGGCGGCCTGATGCCTCGTTGTGCCGTACCTTTGCTGCGTAATATCCTGGAAAGTGCGGATGCCGCCATAGAGAAAGGAACCCCTGCGGCCGATCTCCGTTTCGGGCATGATACTCATCTCATTCGTCTGCTTGCTTTGATGCAGATAGAAGGATGTAGTAATCAGGAGGTGGATATGGAGAAGTTTCATCTTGCCTGGCAAGATTACCGGGTTTCTCCTATGGGAGCTAATCTTCAACTGATTTTCTATCGCGATAAGAAGAATGATATACTGGTGAAATTTCTGTTGAACGAGTGTGAAGTGACACTGCCGCTGAAGAGCAAAATGGTTCCTTATTATTCATGGAAAGAGGTTGAAACTTTCCTGGCGGAGATAATAGGAAAAGAATAGCCGTAAAGTAAGAATATATAAAGGATTACCACCCAATCTCAGCGTTTATAGAGCAATCAACTCCTGTTTTGACTAAAAGTTGTATTTTTTATCCTAAAATAAATACAACTTGTGCAAAATATATATATCTTTGTATCAGAGAATATGCTTTTACTTTAAAGTAACAGGCAATAAAAGAATCGTTTAACATAAAAAACAGGAAGCGTATGAATAGAATTCTTAAGTTGGGACTTTTAAGTGTCATTGTAGGCGCCTTGTATTCTTGTAGTTCCGATAGTCTATACGATCCGGACAAAGCAGGAGATGTAAAGCTTGCTCAGTATGAAGCAGCTTTTGTAGGAAAGTATGGAGCAATTGCTTCTAATCAGAATTGGGGATTTGGAGGGGCAACAACACGTAGTTCCAATCCTAATAGCAATCAATGGAAGGACTTCGTGGAAGTTCCCTCAAGTGATGATCTTACTTCTGAGAAAATAAACAAAATTGTAGAGCTTTTCAAAGATCCTTCAAAGGCCACTGTTATAGAGAGTGTGAATTGGTCGGATTTCTTTGTTCAGCATGTCTACTATGGAAATAAGGACAATATGAATCAATTGGCTGTACATAAGGAGAAGAATGGGACTCCGGATGAAGTTTACAATTTCAATAAATCAGCCGGAAGTATCATGTTTATGTATGACAGCGGTACAAGTTCATTCAGCTATAAGGGCGAAGGAGGCACCAGATATGATGAACATATAATAATATTCTATGAAGGAGATTATTATGTTGGACTTGATTTTGAGTGCTATATGAATCAAAACACTCCACCGGATGGAGATTATAGCGATTGGATCGTACGAATTGTTCCGGCTAAATATATAAAAGCCCAAAGAATCATGGCGGAAGATCTTACAATATCTGGTGGAGATTTCGATTTCAATGATGTTGTATTTGATGCCGTAACCGTGAATGGTGCAACTGTGGTGACCTTACAGGCAGCCGGTGGTACAATGCCTTTGTATATTGAAGACAATGAAGTACACGAACTGTTTGGCGTTTCTCAATCCACAATGGTGAATACTTATGACAAGCAGGCAAAAGCTCCGGTAATATTCCGACTAAAGAACAGATATAACGATATAAAAGATATACCCGTTCGCGTGAATGATGTGATATTGCCGGCAGAAGTGGGGAAAGCTCCAGGGAAACTGTGCTGCCCGACTACCTGTGAGTGGACTGATGAACGGCAGAACATTGAAATCAAGTATCCGAATTTCCAGGCAGCAGTGGAAAACGGCAATATCAATTGGTGGGAGTAATCAGTAATTCTGCTACTCTTCTTGTGATAGAATAGGAAACGAAATCTAAAGAATATATTTCCCATTCAACCCGGATTCTGATCCGGTTGAATGGGAAATTTGTTTTGATGATAGAGATTCATCAATGGGTCTTTGTTTGTCATCAGTTTTTAGATTTGTGTCAACATCAAATGGCTGAATTCCGTCAAACGGATATACTGGCAAACTATAATTACAGGATTTTTAGTTTCAGTCTTTCAGCCGGTTCTTCTAGTATCTATATATGGGTGCCATTGGATCTATAGATGCGGCACGTTGGATCTATAGATGCGACACGTCCGATCTATAGATCCAACAGGTCCGATATATAGGTGGGTCACGCCTATTGTTGATGAACGACTTAAGAGTTTCGCAAGTGTGCAACGAACGGACTTAATAGAATAATAATAATGATGCTAATATTCTCATTATGCAAGCATAAAGATATTATTATGTGCATTCCGCTAACATGTGCTTGATGCAAACAGACTCTTCTGGCTCAATGAATCCTCATTTTCCTTGAAACAGACCATCTGTTTGCCTCGAACTAACCATGTAATTGAGCATAACTAACCATGTAATAAGGTATAACTAATAATGTAATTGAGCACAACTAACTATGTAATTTGCAAAATGGCTACACCTTTTGCCCAAAAGGGTGTAGTTATCCTGCAAAAAGGGTGACACCATCCGGAGGAAAGGGTGTAGCCTTCTCCAAAACCGGTTTATTCTGTTCTATCTGAACACGAGCCCCAACCATCCGGCAAGTTTCATTTTGCAGTAATACTGTTAATTATAAAGACTATTTAAAGCGGATCGGTAGATAAAAAGATCATAGTGATTCTTTTTCTTGCAGACAGTAATCATTGTACGTTTTTGCTAAACGTTCTCCTTGCGCTTTTCACTTCTTCCCCTCCGACAGTACTGAAAGAAAGCATTCTCGCACGTTAGAATTATCAATTTGTCAATTTGACATATTGACATATCGGTCGCATCACTGAGTGATTCCGGGATGGTTCAGCTCATTCAGCGGAGGTTTCAGCCGTAAAGCTTATAAATGAGGCGATTCGGGAATAGGCTGAAGAACTGAAAGATAAAAATGAAAATAAAAGTATGTCCTGACAAAGTAAGAAAGTAACTTTACTCAAGTTTCGCATGTAACCTTTCAGGCTACTTGCGAAACTCTTGAATAACTTTATAGTCCCGAGTTCATCCGTCCCAAGTTGTTTTTTAAGTGTTACCTAATAAAACCAGCATAATCTGTACCAAGTTATTTTTTAGTCATTACTAAGTTGGAGAATAATGGATGTAACAAGATAATATGCCGAAAGGGGCGTTGTTTCATCTGCATTGTCTGACTAGAGGAGAGGAAGAACAGGTGTTTCATATAGAGAATGGAGTGCAGGTGTTTGTCAGAAGACTTGGTTTCTTATCAATTGAATATTCGGGAGTTGAAATTGTGCTATTTAGTTCGTGCCCGATTGGGCAATAAAACAATTTCGATCCTTTTTAATATAACTCCCCGATCTGTGTTGAAGGCTAAACAACGTATTAAGATTAAATTGGCTTTATCTGCTACAGATAGTCTGGATATTTATATACAGAACCTTTCACGTAGCTGACTGGATGGAGTGGATGACGAATTCTGAAAGCTTGTTGATAGAAGGTGGCATCTTTTGTAACGAAAGATGCCACCTTCTATATGAGGGGATTATGTGATAAATAAAGTCTTTTATAGGGAAGGTAATTTAGGAGTACTTATTTCCCAGTTAATCCCTAACGGGTTGTTGCGCATTCTCCATACTAACGAAAGTTTTGGATTATCCAGTATCCACATTTCGCATCCTTCCACAGCATCTTTTACATGAATGAGTGGATAACCCAAAGCTCTCTCATTGCTATCCAGAACGGAGTATGTTGTCTGATTGTATACAAGTGTATTCTGTTCCTTCAGCTGTTTATAGGCGGAGCGGGAAAGGAAGTAAACCGTTTCCTCCGGAGAGAGCTGTACGTGCTTACCGTCTTCCGGTTGCAGGAAACTGAGCTGTACGGCCTGCTCTGTGGACTTAGGTCCCATGGTATAACTTCCCGATTGCCATTTCAGGTTGCGTTCTATTCCCCAATACAGACAGATTGAATCCTGCTTTTCGCGGAAAGACATTTCGTACTTCCGTGTCTGTCCGTGCAGTTTGAATACAAATAGCAGCGTATCGGGTACAATGCTCTGTGCCAACAGGCTTCCGGTGAAGCCCAGGCACAATAAGACGGATAGAATTATGTGTTTCTTCATCATTTCTTGTTTTCTTCGTTCAACAATAATTGCTGCCCCCATTCACTTGGTTTCTTTCCCATCTTCAGGATTAGTTCACCACCGGCAATGATGTCTTTATGCCGTATAGCTGAGTAAGGGTAAGCTGCTCCGTTCAGTGTGACGGATTGTATGTATCTGTTCTTGTCCGAAAGCCCCTGGGTGGAAATCCGGAAAGTCCTTCCGTTATCCAGCCGGAAGATTGTTTCTTCCAATAAAGGAGTGTTGATAAGATAATAATCTTGTCCGGCATTGGGATATAATCCCATCATGTGGAAAGCAAGCCAGGACGACATGGCACCCGAGTCGTCATTTCCCGGTAGTCCGACAGGACCATCGTTGTAGTTCTTGGAGATGATTTCACGGATACGGTCGCTGCTCCGGTAGGGCTTTCCCAGCCAATGATAAAGACAGGGGGAGAGGAAAGACGGTTCATTGTTTACATTGAAGAAGCCCTTGTCGAAGAAAATATCCAGACGTGTTTCAAACTTCTCTGCACCGCCGCATCTCTCAATCAGTCCGGGAACATCGTGCGGAATACTCAGAGAATACTCCCACGAAGAAGCTTCATAGAAGAACATGTCCCACCAGGGAGTGTACCAGGGGCCTTCAAAGGTGACGGGGGTATAGGTAAAAGTCGGTTTTTGTATCTTGGATTTTCCGAAAGTGATTTCATCCAGCCAATTGCCCTTTTCATCACGGGGCAGGATAAAGCCTTTGGCACCGGCATGTTCATAATCGTCACGCCAGAGATTCTTCCAATTTCCGGATTGTTTCAGGTAGTGTTGGTAAAGATCCTCTTTTCCCAGACCTTTGGCAACTAGGGCGATGGCATAGTCACAATAAGAATATTCTACGGTGCGGTTTCCGGCGCGGGGGATGCCGTAGGGGATATAGCCGAGTTCCAGATAGGGGATCAGTCCGCCACGCCCTTCCGCTTCATGGCGGTCGCCGGGGCAGACGGTTGCATCTTTCAGCATGGCTTGCAGACCGAGTTCGTAGTCTATTCCTTCCAGACCTTTTACGAAAGCATCGGCTATTACGATTTCAGCATTCGAACCGCCTTGGGTACGACCATTGCTGTTACCGCTACGGGCGTCGGGCATGTAGCCGTCTCGTTTGTAGATGTTGATAAGTGAACGGACGATGTCTGTTTCACGTTTCGGGTCTATCAGGGTGATGAGTGGAGTAGAAGTGCGGTAAGTGTCCCAGATGGCGTAGAAGTCATCGTAATAAGGTTCGTCATCTGCCCAGAGAGGATTTTCTCCACTGCGGTCTACAGGCATAATCATGGTATGATAGAGGCCGGTGTAGAACATACGTTTCTGTGCTTCGGGGGTGCGGGGAGAGATTTCAATTCTTTGGAGTAAATCTTCCCATTGGGCCAGTAACTGTTTGTGTACAGTTTCGAATGACCAGTGAGGAATGTCAGTATGGGCATTCTGACGTGCTTTCAGTGAGCTGAGGAAAGAGATACCTACTTTCAGTTGTATAACGTCTTCAGAAGAGTTGAAGCGCAACAGGGCTCCGGTCTTTTGATGTGAGTCGTATTGGAACTTCTCATCTGTGATCTTATCGCTTTTCCAGGTAGCTGTATTTACGAAAGGCTTGTCGGTTTCTGCGTAAAAGTAGACTGTATAGGCACGGCCATTGTTCCATCCGCCGCGAATACGGGTGTAGCCGATGACTTCATGGTCGGAGACGATTTGTATTTCGGAACCTACGAATTGCTGAGCTTCGCGGGCATCGGGTACGGGGCTTTCACCTAAGAAGAATCCGGCATCGATGGCCAGTGATTTCAGGGAGTCTTTGGGGTAGGTGAACCGATAGAACGATGCTTTGGGAGCGGTGGTAATTTCTGTTTGTATGCCGGAAGACTGGAATTGGGTGGAGTAATATCCTAATTTTATTGTTTCGTCCTTGCGATGGTCGATGTGATTGATGCGGTCCATTCCGTTGCAGAAAGGCATTACAAGGATGTTTCCGTATTTGGGGCCGCCACCTGTTCCGCTAACGTGTACTTGGGAGAAGCCGTCCACCTGTTCGGGCATGGGCAACCAGCCGCTGTTGGGACGTGGGGTACAGTCCGGTGAGGGTTTCACCATTCCGTAGGGGCAGGAAGGACCGATGAAGACACGGCCCAGTCCCTCGGAACCGATACGCGGATCGACGTAATTGGTAAGTCCGGTATCTTGTGCAAAAGTATTTGTTGAGAATAACAATAGGAAGGATAGTGTGATTAGTTTGGTTTTCATTGGTAGAAGTTTTTGTTTGAATGAAAAAGCCAGGCACTGCAACTGACTAATTTGGGTGTATCAGTTGCAATGCGGGGCTTTAGGTTTTAGAAACTCTAAAAGAAAACAATTACTTAATATCCGTTATTTTGTTTCCAATTGGTGTTGACATTCAAAATGTCACGACTTAACGGTAACAAGCGGTTGGTCAAAGCATTGGCATTCGGGTTCAAATACTTGAAGCCCCATTCGCGTTCGAAGTCACCGAAACGAATCAGGTCGTTGCGACGCCAGTGTTCATCCAGGAATTCACGTCCACGTTCATCGAGGATATCCTGCAATGATGGGGTGGAAGATATCGTGGGAGCATTTACATACGAACGAATCTGATTAAACAAGCTTTGAGGGGTGTCTCCGTTGGTGGCGGATGCACCACGAACGATGGCTTCGCACTTCATCAATAAAATATCTGCATAGCGGAAGATAGGTATGTCGTTACTCTGGTTGCGGCTATGGGCATTCACTTCTTCTACGTTGGGGAAGAATTTGATGGATTTATACCCTTGAACCCATCCGGTTAGATTTTTACCTGTATTGAGGTCTCCATCTTGTGTAGCCAGTGTAATCTTTTTGGTGAAAACGACAGGAGTGCCCTGATAAGTGTTGCGTACATTCGTCTTTTCACCAGTTGTGGCGTCGTACTGATAAACATCAAATGTCTCTGCATTCGCATCACCGGCAATTACATCGTTGCGGCGGTCGCCCGGCAGACAGAATAATTCTGCATATTCTGGAGTTAGTGCCATGTTGCCACCTACGGAAGAAGCCAATGGAACAGAGTAAAAGCCGTTATCTTTCTGTCCTTGACGCCAAGTGCGGAAACGGGCGTACGTCATGCCTGTCTGGGTAATAGCATCGAATGGCATTGCATAGATGAAATCTTTGATATGTGGGCCGTTGTCATACATGAACTTCTTTTTGTAATCGTCGCTCAAATCAAACAAACCGGATTTAATTACATCATCACACGCTGCAACACAATCATTCAGCTTTTCATTGGTAGCGGTAGATGACCAACTGGCACTGGTGACATCTTGCGTATAGACATTCCAATTGATGTATAGCTTGGCAAGAAGAGCGTCTACCATCCAACGGGTGGGTGTGCCGTAGGTTTCGGAAGATACTTCCGTAGGGCAGTCATCGCGCACTTCCAGCAGTTCGGTCTCAATCCAACGGGCTACATCGGCACGTGGAGAACGGTCTACTATTCCATCTGCTCCCAGTAATCGATAGTCAATGATGGGGGTGTCACCCCAATTGTCCATCAGCAAAAAAGTATAGAAAGCACGCGCTGCACGTACAGGGGCGGAAACCGATACATTTTCGTCTCCCAAATCCATGAGAATTTGGTTACATTTAGTTATACCACCTTGAATTTCGCTATAAACGTTTAATTGGTTTTTGCAGGCATCCTGATCTACACTGTGAAGTGAGAAGTTTGCCATGTCGCGGTCATTTAAGTAGTCACCACCAAAGCTGACTGCTGTATATTCATCAGAGTTGCATGAGATACCTTCATCGTAGCGACGGCCAATGGCATCGCGGAAGGCGAAATAAGCATTACTGATTCTAGCTTCTATAGCAATTTCCGAATCAGTGGGATATTCCGTATAGACCGATTTGATGTCCACGTCCAGGTCAGTGCAACCGACGGTTGCAAGTGCCATCAGGGCACTGGAAATAATGTATCTTGTTTTCATATTTATGTCTTCTTTTAAGAGATTAGAAGTTAATATTTACACCAAACATAAAGGTGCGGGTACGGGGGTAAGTGGTATTACGCCAGTCGATACCCGGCTGTAAACCGCCAAGATTGATTTCTGGATCGACGCCCTTGTAGCCGGTCAATGTAAACACATTGTTGCAGGTAGCATAAATTTTCAGGCTGTTTACCCAGTCGCCCAGTTTACCGAAATCGTAGCCCAATGATAAAGAGGCTAGACGCAGATAAGATCCATTCTCGATATAACGGTCGGAAGGAGCTTGTGCACGTGTATCGGTAGCCTTTTGCATGGTAGCCACTTCGCTTAAGATATTCTTACCTGTATTGAGCAGAGTTACGTTATTGTAGAAAGCGCGTGTGGCATTGAAAATCTTGTTTCCTGCAATGCCCTGGAAGAAGGCGGTCAGTGACCAATTCTTATAGTTGAGAGTATTGTTCCACCCGAAGGTTACTTTGGGTTGTGCGGAACCTGCCTTGCGACGGTCGCCGTCGTTAGGAGAATCGGTGGTGCCTACCAGATTGCCGTCTTCGTCATAGTCGTTGAAGACGGAACCGCCTGCCTCGTTGTATCCTGCCCATTCCCAAAGGTAGAACTGTCCTACAGGACTACCAGGCATCAGGCGTTGCACGTTAGTGGTGGCATAACCTCCCAAATCCGGGTTACCATAGTCTTTGTAATTTACTGAGTAAGTATCATTAGACAGCGATTCCACGTTATTTTTGTTGTGTGAAATGTTCAAAGTAGTGCTCCAGGTAAAGTTTCTTGTTACTACAGGGGTGGCGTTGATAGTCAGTTCGATACCTTTGTTGCTAATCTCACCTACGTTCGCAGTCATTGTGCCGTAAGGATAACGGTTGGTAGAAACTGTATAATCAAAGATCAGATCTTTTGTGCGCTTGTCGTAGTATTCGATGGTACCGGTCAGTCGGTTGTTGAAGAATCCGAAGTCAATACCGACGTTGAACATGCCTGTACGCTCCCATTTCAGGTCTGGATTAGCATTTTTGGTAGCGGCCAGTGTACGGTAGCTGGAGGATGATCCTGTGACGGGATCCACGTAAGTGAACCAACCCGATGCACCGTAAGTTTGCTGTGCGGTATAGGCGTCAAATCCCAGTGAGTTACCGCTTACACCATAGCCTATGCGGAATTTCAGGTCATCAAACACTTTCTGATTCTTCATGAAATTTTCTTCTGTAATGCGCCATGCCAATGATACGGAAGGGAATGTACCCCAGCGGTTGTTCTTGCCGAAAGCGGAAGAACCATCGCGTCGTATGGTAGCTTGGAACAGGTACTTGCTGTTAAAACTGTAGTTTACGCGGCCATAGAATGAAATCATGCGCAGGGTTGAAAGTTTGTTGTCGCTATTAATACCGTCAATATCCATATTGTTGGCCAATCCCATATTGTAATATTTCAGGTAATCGTCGTAAAAGTTGTATACAGTTAAGCCGAAGCCATCATTATCATCGTTCTGCTCCCAAGAGTAACCGGCCATCAAACCCAGTTTGTGTTTGTCGGCAAATACATGGTCATAATTGACGTAAGTTTCCATCTGCTTCTTGATGTTTTCCTTGGTGCTGCGTGAAGCCTGACCGTGGCGGGAAGAGATGTTGGGAAGTTGTGACTGTGTAGTATTGTAGTTACTGTAAATATACTGTTCGTTTTGATAAGAAAGATTCAGATTCCAATCTAGTCCGTCAATGATGTGAAGGGTTGCTTTGGCAATACCTTGCAACATTTTCTCTTTTGTTTTGTACTGATCTTCATAGACCATTGACAGCGGGTTATAACTTTGTGAGATACTTGTATTAGCGTACCAGGAACCGTCTGCATTCTTTACAGGAACCAGCGGATTGTAATAGTACATGGCATCCAGTACACTCCGTCCCTGATTTTCGGTTGAGGCCGTTTGTTTGTTGGTTATGCTTGCATTTACACTAACCGACAAATCCAGATGATCTTTCAGAGTTTTGGTTTGCAAGAAAGAACGGGCTGTGATGCGATCCATTGAAGTTCCTCTCACAACACCTTCTCGGTCGATGTAGTTGAGAGATGCACTATAGGTGGTTTTTTCATTGCCACCGTTGATGGAGATATTATGATTGTGGCTGAAACCGGAACGCAATACTTCATCCTGCCAATTGGTGTCGGCCGGGTTGTTTACATCGTAGTAGGGGGAAAGGTCGACATTATTTGCGTTGGCATAGGCCAGAAGTTCGCTGGCATTCATCATGTCCAGAGTTTTCAAAGTATTATCTATAGCTACATAACCACTGTAGTTTACATTGGTTTTACCATTCTTGCTACCTTTCTTGGTGGTGACAATGATTACACCATTAGCGGCTTTTGAACCATAGATGGCTGTGGCACTGGCATCACGAAGAACATCGATGCTTTCAATGTCTTCCGGAGCAATAAGCGACAGGCTGACGCCCGGGACGCCATCGATTACGTAGTATGGTTCCATGGCTGCACCCTCGCGTAAAGAAGATGTACCACGCAGAGAGATAGATGCCGAGCCATTAGGGTCACTGGTATTGGCAATGGTCAATCCCGGAACTTTTCCTTGTAGCAGTTGCGCCGGATTAGTGTAGACACCTACGTTCAAATCATCTGCTTTCACTGTTGTGATAGAGCTGGTAACATCCTTACGCGTCATGCTACCATATCCCACTACTACTACTTCATCTAATGTTTGGGAATCTTCCTCCATTATTACATTAATAGCGCTTTGGTTCACTTGAACCTCTTTTTTAGTAAAGCCAATGAAAGTAAATATGAGGGTTTGCCCTCTTTTCACTTCTATAGAGTATTTACCGTCAAGATCGGTGATACAACCATTGGTGGTGCCTTTTTCTAATACATTGACGCCTGCCAATGGCTCACCGGATTTGTCTGTAACAGTACCGGTAACCTTGTTCTGGGCAAATGCTAAGGTACTACTTAGCAAGAACACTACAAAGAGCACGCTTTGCGCAAATGTCCTTTTTCTTTTTAATTGTACATTCAGCATAAAATAAAGTTTTAGTTATAAATTATGTTCTCTTCTTCTGTATATTTATAAATATTATTCTGGCTGCAAAAGTAGGCTGTACTTATTACAGATATATTTCAAGTGTATTACAAGATTATTGTAACATTTTGATATACAATTAGTTGAGATGAATGGAAGACAAAAGGATATTTGCTTTATATTACTATCTTTGGATAGATGTAATGTAAAGAATAAAGGCGGTCGTTCCATGTTGTCCTTTATTATAAGTGACAACTTTGGGAAAAAACGGGATAATGTCTTTGCCTCCATAGTATTTTAGATTTTGATTACTGCAAATCTAAGCCAATGAAGTTATAGTTAGGGAGAAAATGATGCAAATTAGGGGGAAAATAGTGAACTATTGTTTTTTTCTGGATTATCCCGCCCAGTCTTCTCTATCCAGATTCCTGTATCCGATGGCTTCTGCCAAATGTGAGGGCTGTATCAGGTCACTGTTTTCAAGGTCGGCAATGGTACGTGCCACTTTTAGTATACGGTCATAGGCACGGGCGGAAAGATTAAGCCTGTTCATCGCATTTTTTAGTAAGGTAAGACCTTTGTCATCCGGACGAGCATATAGGGAAAGTAGTTTGCTGCTCATTTGTGCATTACAGTAAACGCCCGGAATATCTGCATATCTGTTTTCCTGAATTTGTCGGGCGGAGATTACACGCTCCCGTATGATGGAACTTGCTTCTCCCGGATGTGCATCGGACATTTTCTCAAAAGGTACAGGAACTACTTCAATTTGTAGGTCGATGCGGTCAAGTAGAGGACCAGAGATACGATTCAGGTATTTTTGTACTTGTCCCGGACTGCATACACAAGCTTTTGTCGGATGATTGTAATATCCGCAAGGACATGGGTTCATAGAGGCTACCAGCATAAAACTGGCAGGGTATTCCACATTGCTTTTCACACGGGAAATGGTGATCTTTCGGTCTTCCAGCGGTTGGCGGAGGACTTCCAGTACGCTGCGATTGAATTCCGGCAATTCGTCCAGAAATAAAATACCATTATGGGCAAGGCTGATTTCTCCCGGTTGTGGGTAACTGCCTCCACCAGTCATGGCTACTGTGGAGATGGTGTGATGCGGATCGCGGAACGGGCGTTTTGAAATAAGCCCCGTATTGTTTTGCAGTTTTCCTGCCACAGAATGTATTTTTGTAGTTTCAAGGCTCTCTCCCAGGGACAGCGGGGGAAGAATGGATGGTAATCTTTTGGCAAGCATGGATTTTCCGCTTCCCGGGGCACCAATCAGAATAATATTATGTCCCCCTGCCGCTGCCACTTCCAGTGCACGTTTTACGTTTTCCTGTCCTTTTACATCTGCGAAGTCCAGATCAAAGCTACTTTGTTGTGCATAAAACTCTTCGCGGGTGTTGACGATGGTAGGAGTGAGTTCCTGCTTCCCATTGAAGAATTCTATTACCTCTTTGATGTTTTCAACTCCATATACTTGAATCTGATTGACTACAGCCGCTTCAAGAGCGTTCTGTCTGGGTACTATGATTCCCTCGAATCCTAATTCACGTGCTTTGATGGCAATGGGCAGAGCTCCCTTGATGGGTTGCAGGCTACCGTCAAGGCTCAGTTCGCCCATCATCAGGTAGCGGTTCAGCTTATCCGGTTGGATTACTTCTCCGGCGGCAAGCATACCAATGGCAAGTGGGAGGTCATAGGCGGAACCTTCTTTGCGGATATCAGCCGGTGCCATATTGATGATGATATTGCTGGTAGGTATCCGGTATCCATTCACTTGTAGCGCGGAAATGATACGTTGGTGGCTTTCTTTGACGGCCGAATCCGGTAGTCCGACAAGATAGAACATACAACCTCTTGAACTATTTACTTCGATGGCGATGAGAGTTGCGTCGATGCCTTGCACAGCCGCTCCGAAAACTTTGATTAGCACGTGTTTATTAGTGATTAGTGGTGAGTGATTTCTCCTTTTCTTTTTCAGCAATCTCTTTTAGCTTGTTCTCAATTGCTTTTTCATCCAGATTTTTACCTTCTATTCTTCCCGTAGGACTGAGAAGTATATTGGTAGGAAGCGTCTGTATGGCAAATTGTTTGATAATCTCTCCGCTCCAGCCGGAGAAATCACAGACTTGTTCCCATTTCAGCGTATCTGCTTTGATGGTTTCCTGCCATTTCTTTTTATCAAGATCGAGAGAAACGCCCAGCAACGCGAAGTTCTTATTCTTCTGCTCTTTCTTATAAATACGGCGGAACATGGCATTGTTTGCACGGCTGACCGTATCCCACGAAGCCCAGAACTGTATGAGCAGGTACTGATCTTTAAAGTTGGAGCGACTTATATCTTTTTCTTCCGCATTGCGTAGTCGGAAGTAGGGCGCCGATTTCCCTACAGCTACCTTTTCTTCTTCTTCAATCCGCTTCAGCAATGCATCCATAAAGGGACGGTCCTTCAGTTCTCCGGTCATCCGGTCGGCCAGTTTCTGGATTTGTGTCAAATCGGGTTGAGGGTTTTGCACAAAGTATTTATCAAGCAGATAGATACTGACTAATGAAGCAGGATGTTCAGTAATGAAATTCTCTGCTTTTTCTTCCAAAGCTTTTCCGGACGGGGTACCCAAGCCTTTCAGGTCCTGGTTGAAGTCTGTTAATTCTTTATTAGGGGCATTGCCGCTGATTTGTAAAGAGGATAGTTCGGCCATGGAGCCTTTTATTTGTATTTTATCTCCTTTATTCAGGAAAAGCGGGTACTCCGTTCCATCACTGAATAATAAGATTGTGGTGACTAACGTATCAGCAGAAAGTGTCGCGGAGAATTTATCTTTTTCGGCAATCAGTGTATCCATGCGGTCATGCATTCTGTCCGCACCATATAAATAGATGGTATCATTCCCCAATCCTTTGATTTCTCCACTGAGGCTGATACTATCGGTCTTCTTTCCACCACAGGCAGAGAGGCCGATTAATAGAAGATATAATAGACAGACGTTCTTCATCTCTAAATACTTTTTTGCGAAAGTACGGCTTTTGCAGATAATAAAAAAGAAATGCCCGACATTTCTCAACGCCGGGCATTCTACAGATATTTATTTATTTACTACTTAAAATCACTAATCGTAATTAGTGAAGAGCTTCTTACTGAATGATGCTCATGAAATCTGCATTCGTGAAGTACTTAGCAAATTCCAGATCAGAAGCTGCTTTCTTAGCTAATGAAGAATCTTTAGCTACAGCGCTCTTCAAGCTGCTGGTAACCATAGAAGAATTGTTAGTTCTTGCACCTAATACAGCCATCAGGTACTCAGTATAAGCGTCTGGCTTTTCTACACTTGCCAAAGTATTTTTAGCTTTGTTGTAGTCCTTAGCCAGGATCTGAGCCAAAGCGGCACTGTTAGATTTCGTGTTGCCGAATGCGCTTACAGCTCTGTCATATTGACCTTGAGCGATGTACAGGTTACCCAGAGCTTCGTTCAGTTCTTTTGCACCGGAAGCTTTGCTCAGGTAAGTTTCAGCAGCGGCTTTATCACCTTTCGTCAAAGCGATCAAACCAAGGTTCATGTTAACTTCAGGAGCATCCTTGATAGAAGCAGCTTTCTTGAAGTAGCTTTCAGCCTTGTCAAGGTTACCTGACTGGTAAGCCAGTTTACCTAAGTTATTGTAAGCACGATAGTCGTTCGGATAAATCTGAGTAGCTTTAGTGAAGATTACTTCTTGTTTAGCCGGATCATTAGTCAGAGTAGCTGCGTACAGCAATTCTTCCAGACTCAGCTGCTTAGCATCTGTGTTAGCCAGATTAGCGATTTCATCATCAGACTTACCAATGATTTCATAATTCAAAGTCAGACGAGAACGACGCAATTGCGGCAAGATTTCGTCAGCTAAGTTCTTGTAAACAGAAGAAATGTTCTTGATTTCCTGCTCTCTTTGTTCAGGATCAGAATACATAGACAGAACGCGAAGGATCAGTTCTTTATCTTGGATATTAGATTTAGATACCAATTCCTGGAAACCTTCCCAGTCCTGAGCAGTATATTTTGTATCGATTGCAGCGTCAATTTTTGCTTTCTTCAAGTTCTGGTTGATAACCTTTGCAGTGTTGTCCTGACGGTTTTCGGCCAACTTAGTGTTCAAGCTTACACCGCCATCAGGAGATGCATAAGCAGAAACTTCGATGTTGCTGATCTTCTTGTTAACAGCACCGTCTACGTTCTTCACTTCTTCGTTGAATTCCTTAGCGGTCTTCAATTCACCGGCACGGACGTTAGCTTGCTGAATCAAGAACATGATGTTAGCATCGTGTTTCTCCTTGATGATACGTTGGAAAGCGTCGTCACCGTTGGCAGGAGTAGCGCTGCTCAGCGTCTGCTCAACCATTTCAGAGGTAGAAATCACACCATCAGCTACTTTCACAGCAGGAATAGTTACTGTTTTGTTACCGATTGTGGCTTTAAATTCCAGATATAACTCTGATTTTGCCATTTCGGGAACATAATCGAAAGAAGTCTTCATAGTGTAGTTACCACCCATCTTGTATGAGATGGTCTGGTCGTTACCTTCTACTTTTTCTCCTTGGAATACGGCTGACTGTCCTTTAGCTTCTCCACCGTTCCATTTCAGAACCGGAGTTACTTCTACTACAGCTTTCTTGTTAAAATACTTTTCAGGGAATTTTCCGTTGATAGTGGCGGGAACTTTGCCACCAACAGCTTCAAGAACCTGAGGGGTCACGGTGAAATAATCAGAAGATAATTCACCCATTTTGCTGCTACAAGATGAAAGTGCAACAACCAGTGCCATTAACAAAGGCAGATACAATCTCTTAGTCATTTTAGGTATAAATTAATTGTTTGTAATTGAAATTAGTCTATTGGTTTCTCTTAGTGCCTATTACCACATGATAATAGCCTCGCAAAGATATTAAATCTCCCGGCACAATCTGAAAGGAATAGCCAATTTTATTATAATTTAATGAAATCCTGTCTCTTTTCTGTACTTGATGTTCCTTGGATGGTGTTCAATGATCTCACTCCGCAACATATTCCGGTCGATATGGGTATAAATTTCGGTTGTTGCGATGGACTCGTGTCCCAGCATACATTGTATGGCACGCAGGTTCGCGCCTCCTTCCAGCAAGTGGGTAGCGAAGGAATGACGGAAGGTGTGCGGGCTGATATTTTTGGTGATACCGGCTTTCTCCGCCAACTCCTTTATTAGGTGAAAAACCATGATGCGGGAGATACTGTTTCCCCAGCGGGCAAGGAATACATAATCTTCAAATCCTTTCTTTATTTTACCAACATTACGGTCGAGCAACCAGTATTTTATTTCTTTGATGGCACGTGGGGAAATAGGGACTAATCGTTGTTTGCTGCCTTTTCCTTCCACCTTAATAAAACCTTCATCGAAATAGAGCTCGGACAGCTTCAGATTACAAAGTTCCGAGACGCGCAGTCCGCAGCTGTATAGAGTTTCCAGAATGGCCCGGTTGCGCTGGCCTTCCTTTTTACTCATGTCTACAGTAGCTATGATGGTGTCTATTTCTTCTACGGTTAGTACTTCCGGTAGTTTAAAACCTATTTTAGGACCTTCGAGCAATTCACTGGGATCATCTTCCCGATAGTCTGCCATAATCAGGAAGTGGAAGAATGATTTTATTCCGGACATGATGCGTGCCTGGGAGCGGGGATGAATGCCGATGTCATGCAAGCCGGCAGCGAAACGTTGCAAGTCGTCCAGAGTGACTGACAGCATATCAATATTCTCTGCTTTCAAAAAACGCAGCAATTTATCAAGATCGGTCAGATAGGCATCAAGCGTATTGGCAGAAAGTGCTTTTTCTAACTTTAGATACTGCTGATACTTCCTGATAATCAGTGCTTCTTTCTCCTTATTTATTGTTTTTTCGTCTAATTTCATTTCTTTTTTCTACCTTTGTTCCCTGAATTTGAATGTTTTCCGGAACGTATCCGATCCGTATCTGCCCCGTATCTGCTCCGTGTCTATAGGCTTGGACTTACTACGGACCTGATACGGAGCTGCTACGGACTTACTACGGAGCAGGTACGGACTTCTTACGGAGTTGCTGCGGAGCTATAGTTCCGGAACAAAGGTATAAAAAATTGTGTTATGAGGATACAAATTATTAATGGCCCGAATATCAATCTGCTGGGCAAACGTGAACCTTCCATTTACGGCAGTGTTACTTTTGAAGATTACCTTGTCGAACTTCGTAAGAAGTATACTGATATACAAATAGACTATTTCCAGTCGAACATCGAGGGAGAGCTGATAGACAAGATTCAGCAAACCGGTTTTGATGTAGACGGAATTATCCTGAATGCAGGTGCTTACACCCATACTTCCATTGCTTTGCAGGATGCTATCCGTTCAGTGACTTCTCCGGTTATCGAGGTACATATTTCTAATGTGCATGCTCGTGAGGCTTTCCGTCATGTATCTATGATAGCTTGCGCCTGCAAAGGCGTTATCTGCGGTTTCGGATTGAACTCTTACCGCCTGGCGCTCGAAGCCTTGACCGGCGACGAGTAATTCGTAATTCATGATTTGTAATTAAACAAAAATAGGTATAAGATTATGTTATTGAAACAGACAAAAATCGTTGCAACCATTTCTGATAAGCGTTGCGATGTTGATTTTATAAAAGGCTTGTTTGAAGCCGGTATGAATGTGGTGCGTATGAACACGGCACATCTCGGCCGCGAAGGTTCGGAGATGCTGATAAATAATGTGCGTGCGGTGTCCAACCGTATAGCTATCCTGATGGATACTAAAGGTCCGGAGGTGCGTACTACCATCTGTGCCGATCCTATCGCTTACAAAGTCGGTGACAGAGTGAAAGTCGTAGGTGATCCAGATCTGGAAACTACCCGTGAATGTATTTCCGTTTCCTACCCTAACTTTGTGCACGATGTTGCCATTGGCATACACATCCTTATTGATGATGGTGATCTGGAAATGATTGTTGTGGATAAAACGGAAGATTATTTGGTATGTGAGATACAGAATGATGCTACTTTGGGAAGTCGTAAGAGCGTAAATGTGCCGGGAGTACGTATCAATCTTCCTTCTCTGACGGAAAAGGACCGTACCAATATTCTTTATGCCATTGAGAAAGACATCGACTTTATTGCTCATTCTTTTGTGCGTAATAAACAGGATGTTCTGGATATAAAGGAAATTCTGGATGCTCATAACAGTGATATCCGTATCGTGGCCAAGATAGAGAATCAGGAAGGCGTTGATAACATTGATGAAATCCTGGAAGTGGCTGACGGTGTGATGGTGGCTCGTGGTGACCTTGGTATCGAAGTCCCCCAAGAGCGTATTCCGGGTATTCAGCGTTTGCTGATTCGTAAATGTATCCTGGCAAAGAAACCGGTAATTGTGGCTACGCAGATGCTTCATACAATGATTACCAATCCGCGTCCTACCCGTGCAGAGGTAACAGATATTGCGAATGCTATTTATTACCGTACGGATGCTTTGATGCTGAGCGGTGAAACGGCGTATGGTAAATATCCGTTGGATGCCGTGAAGACTATGACAAAGGTGGCTGCACAGGCAGAAAAAGATAAATTGGCTGATAACGATATCCGTATTCCACTGGATGAGAACAGCAACGATGTGACTGCCTTCCTGGCGAAACAAGCTGTAAAGGCTACTTCGAAGTTGAAGATACGTGCGATCATCACTGATAGTTACAGTGGACGTACTGCCCGCAACCTTGCTGCATTCCGTGGTAAATATCCGGTGCTGGCCATCTGCTATAAGGAAAAGACAATGCGCCATCTGGCACTTTCTTACGGTGTGGAAGCTATTTACATGCCGGAACTTGCTAACGGTCAGGAATACTATTTCGCAGCTCTGCGTCGTCTGCTGAAAGAAGGCCGTTTATCAGAATCTGATATGGTGGGTTATCTGAGTAGCGGTAAAGCCGGAACACATACTTCTTTCCTCGAAATTAATGTAGTGGGAGATGCTCTGAAGTATGCGGAAGAAAGTGTATTACCCAATAAAAACAGATACCTTTAATAAATAATAAATTAAAAATGAAGAATGAAGAATTTTTGTGCAGTATAGCCTGATTCTTCATTCTTCATTCTTCATTTCTATGACCATAGACGAATATATCTTGCAGCATATTGACGATGAAGGAGATTATCTGAAGGCTCTTTATCGGGACACACACCTTAAATTGCTTTATCCGCGTATGGCATCGGGCCATTTACAGGGGCGGATGCTAAAGATGTTTGTTAAAATGATACGTCCTCATCGTATTCTGGAGATAGGGACATATAGCGGTTATTCTGCTCTTTGTCTTGCCGAAGGCTTACCGGAAGACGGCATGTTGTACACGTTTGAGATCAATGATGAGCAGGAAGACTTTACCCGTCCGTGGTTGGAAGGTTCTGAGTATGCGAATAAAATAAAACTCTACATTGGTGATGCGTTGCAATTAGTGCCGCAGTTGGGCATAACGTTCGATTTGGCTTTTATCGATGGAGATAAGCGGAAATACGTTGATTATTACGAGATGGTGCTTTCCAATCTTTCTGACGGAGGTTATATTATCGCCGATAATACCTTGTGGGATAACCATGTGCTGGAAGAACACCCCCGCAATAATGACTTGCAAACCATTGGCATCAAGGCTTTCAATGAACATGTAGCACATGATACACGCGTAGAAAAAGTAATCCTTCCCCTGCGGGACGGATTAACAATTATCCATAAGAAGTAATTCAGGATATCGGATATGTGATAGAGACAATCTTTTCCTCTCTCTTTTCTTCTACTTGATAACTCCCCTTGAACGTTTCCACATAGAGGCGGTTGATATTATGCAGGATATGTTGTTCCTGTTCGTCCTCCCAACACTGATAAAGAGGACTTCGCAGGATGATTATTTTCAGGTATTTGTCTTCCTGGCTTAAAGTATATTCCACTTCGCGTTTCTCTCCCTTATATTCTTGAGGGACTGATAAGAGTGAAGTAAGTAATTTCAGGAACCATTTACTGTCAGCCTTTATCTGCAACATTTCCAATTCTGTATTGAAGGTTGATTTCACAATGCCGGGAGTCTCCATATCCACAATCATTCTGGTTTCCCGACATAGTTGAACGGCATCGCATTCTTGAACGGTGAAGCGCATCATTCCTGCTTCAAGGCGTGATAAGTCGAGGATATTGTTTATGAGTTTTAGTAGTTTCGTTGAGTTGCTTTTTACAGCAATTGAATACTCTTCTATTTCTTCATCCGTTAAGTCATTTTCTGAAGATAGTAATTCAGAAAAACCGACTACAGTGTTCAAGGGTATACGTATCTCATAGGTGATGTTATGGAGGAAGCATTCTTTCATCTTGTCAGCGGCTTCCATTCTTTCGAAGGCTTTTCGGGTTTCCTTCTCTGCATGCCGTAACTGACAGCGAATATGATAGGCACGTATAATGACAAAAACTAATATTAGTAATATAATTGTACCTGCACCTACCTGTATATAACGATATCGTTTGGTCAGTTCTTCTTTTTCAAGTAAAGCTCTTCGGATTTTATAGTTGGCTTGATGGGCTTCTTTGTGCCGTTGTAGCATGTCCTGATTGAGAGAATCCCCTTTTATGGCTACCATTTTATACAGGTTGGCAGCATCTTTATAACGTCCGGTTTCCAGCAAGGCGTCTGCTTTTGATTTGAGTAAGTCGTTTTCGTTGAAAGGATCCGTTCCCCTACAGGCGGCCAATGCCAGGTCAAGCTCCCGGAAGCATTTGTCCCACTCTTTAGTGAGCTTATAATAAAATCCCCATAGGCTATGGTAGTTTATATAGGCACCGAGATACACATTATCACTATAATATTCTTCTGCCTTTTTCAGGTGCTGGATTAGTTTTTCCTGGTCTTTAGTAATCATATAGATTTTGCAAAACGATGTTTCTATTTCCAGAAATATTGTTTTGAATGTGTCTGATAGGGGAAGTCCTTTGGACACTTTTGTGAGAACATCCAGTTGCTTCTGATATTCACTGAGGGCTTGCGGATATTTTTCCTGTTTTTTATAAAGTTTAGCCAGATTTCCGTGTATTATTAATAGTCCATTTTCATTGGCCGTAGGATTATTCTCCAAAGCCTGTTTGTATATTTCGATGGCTTCGTCATACCGTCCGGCAAAATCATAGGCTTGTGCCAATGCAAGAGCCGCGATGAAGTTGCCTTTTTTATAATTGAGGCGGGTGGACTCATCTCTCATCTCTTGGGTTTGCATAATGGCATATTCGGTATCTCCCAGCGCACATCGTGCCTGAAGTACGGAAAGCCACATGGTATAGTAAAATGCATAATCCTTATACTGGTAGCTGGCCTCTTTCAGTATTAAAAGCCTTTTTTGCTGATTGAAAATATCTGCAAGATATTCATATTGGCGGCAATAGTCAAAAAGTGCCCATAACTCTTCTCCGTGTATTTGCTTCCGGCGGGCAAGCACAATTGCAGAATCCAGATATTCGGTAGCCGATTCCTGACCAATGTATTGCTGGAATGCATTTCTCAGAAATATGCAGCGGATGGAATCATTGGGTATGGTAGCGGCTGTCTGGAATATGCTGTCGCGCGCTTGCTGCTTCGTAGATGCATGTGTTTCTGTCAGGAAGGGTATGTCTGCCAGAAGCAGAATAAAGAGAATTATTTTTTTCATGCTTTGCCTGCTTGTTTTAATGGGTGAGTGAAGATGAAACGTGAACCGTTCGTATATTCCGGGTCTATCCAGATATTTCCACCAAGTTGGTCAATAATAAACTGGCAGATAGATAAACCGATACCTGTTCCCTGGGATTTCTCGTCTACCCGTTCGAAGCGGTTGAATATTGTAGGCTGTTTTTCCAATGGAATGCCACAACCGGTGTCTGTAACTGAGAATTGCGCCATACCCTCTTCATTTTGCTCTAACCGCAGGATAATACTGCCTTCTTTGGTGAATTTGGTGGCGTTGACTAAAATGTTGATCAGTACCTGGGGTAGGCGGAATATGTCTGTTTCTATTTCCAAAGAAGGCAGTGTTGTTTCGAAAGATAATGCAGCCTGTGTTTGTTTAATCCCTTCTACGGTTTGAATGATTCCTTCGCAAAGAGGAACAGCGTCGCATACCTTTAGGTCGAACTTCATGTTCTTTACGTCCAGGCAGGAAATATCCACTACATCGTTGAGCAGATTGATCAGTAGGCGGGAATTTAACTGAATGATTTCATAACATTGTTTCCGGGTATCTTCATCAATACCGGGGGTGGTCAGTACTTCAGAGAAACCGGACAAGGCATTTAAGGGGGTGCGGATTTCATGACTCATGTTCGAAATGAACAGGCTTTTATTTCGCGTGGATTTCTCTACTTCCTCTTGTGCCTGCTGAAGCTTCAGTTGCGATTGTATTAGCTTTCTACGTTGTTTTCTTAAATATACAACGCAGCCTATGGCAATGGCAATAAAAAACGGAAGGATGATGAGAGCTAATGAGAGCAAACGGTTCTGTTGCTGGCTGTTGGCAAGTTCCAGCTCATCGATTGAGTAGATTTTCCGCATATCCTTTACTCCACGGGAATTGATCTCCTCATAAACGGTATCTGATTTATGACTTAATTCTTTATACAATTTTGCAGCTTCTTCATACTGCTGTTCCTGCATTTTTTCATCTGCATCTTTCCAGCGGATATCCTCTTCTGCATAGGCAATGGATGAGAAAAATAGTAGTATTATCCAAACGTGTACTTTCATAAAGTAAGCTATTTTGTGATGTTGTTGCAAATGTAGTTTTTAATTAATGAAAAGCTACGTTTTGGTGCTAAAAAAAGTATAAATCATGAGTCTAACGAGATATTTGCGTAACTTTGCCTTTAAATATAGATAATTGATTTATGGAAACAACTCGTCAGAATAAAATAGCCCGTTTGCTTCAGAAGGAATTGAGTGACATTTTCCTGTTGCAAACTAAATCCATGCCGGGAGTACTGATCTCTGTCAGTGCTGTGCGTATCAGCCCGGACTTGAGTGTCGCACGTGCTTATCTGAGTATCTTCCCTTCGGAAAAGGCGGAAGAGATAATAAAGAATGTCAATGATAATATGAAGTCTATCCGTTATGAGTTGGGGACCCGTGTGCGTCATCAGCTTCGCATCATTCCGGAACTGAAGTTCTTTGTGGATGATTCACTGGATTATCTTGAAAAAATAGATGAATTGTTGAAGTGAACCTTCCCTTCTACATAGCCCGGCGTTATCTCTTCTCCAAGAAGAAACACAATGCTATCAATATCATTTCCGGCATTTCGGTGTGCGGAGTGGCATTGGCTACGTTGGCGCTGGTCTGTACACTGTCCGTATTCAATGGTTTTCAGGATATGGTAGCAGGGTTCTTTACAGCCTTTGATCCGGAATTGAAAATTACGATTCGTGAGGGAAAAGTCTTTGAACCGCAGGGGGCAGCATTTCAGGAAGTGCGCTCTTTGCCAGAAATTGCTGTCTGGACAGAGACGCTGGAGGAGAATGCCATGGTGCAATATAAGGACCGTCAGGCTATGGCTATTATTAAAGGGGTGGAAGATAACTTCGAGGAGCTTACGTCTATTGATAGTTTGCTGTACGGTGCAGGTGAGTTTATCCTGCATGACTCTATCGTAGATTATGGCGTATTGGGTGTGGAATTGATATCTGAGTTGGGAACAGGACTTCAGTTTGTTGATCCCCTTCAGGTGTATGCTCCCAAACGGAATGTACGCGTGAATATGGCTAATCCTTCCGCTTCTTTCAATCGTGATTACCTATTTTCTCCCGGTGTAGTGTTTGTTGTCAATCAGCAGAAGTATGATGCACGCTACATTCTTACTTCTCTTAGCTTTGCTCGTAATCTTTTTAATTATGACACGGAGGTGTCGGCTGTTGAATTGAAGTTGAAGCCGGGGACGGATGTTACGGCTGTGCAGAGAAAGATTGCTCGTATCCTAGGTGATGAATTTGTAGTACTAGACCGTTATGAGCAGCAGGCTGATGTGTTCCGTATTATGGAGATAGAGAAATTCATATCTTATCTTTTTCTCACATTTATTCTTGCGATAGCCTGTTTCAATGTGATTGGTTCTCTTTCCATGTTGATCCTGGATAAACGCGAAGACGTGGAGACTCTGCGTAATCTTGGAGCTGATGACCGCTTGATAGCCCGTATATTTTTGTTTGAAGGTCGGCTTATTTCCCTGTTCGGTGCACTTTCCGGTATTGTTCTTGGTCTGTTGCTTTGCTATATCCAGCAGCGTTTCGGCATTATTTCCTTAGGTGGTGGTAATGGCAGCTTTATTGTGGATGCTTATCCTGTTAGTGTGCATGTAACGGATGTAGTACTGATATTTATTACGGTGATTACTGTCGGATTCCTTTCGGTGTGGTATCCGGTGCACTATTTGACGCGGCGGTTACTGAAGAAATAATGTCTGTTGACGCAAGTGTCGAACCACTGGTTTTGTACTCAATCTAGCCATTAGTGTATTCATTTTGTATTTTGTGGGTTTAGATATCATTCTGGCAAGAACACATATATGTATCTGTTGTTGAGTTCCTATATTTGCATGTAGAGACAATTTGAGAATTGTTTTCAATATGGAATGTGGCAAAGGGAATTAAAAGGTTTTGTTCTCTTTGCTGCAAAGAAATGCAATGATTAATAGAATTCACCTAAAAATCTTTTTATTTATGGAACGACGCACCTTTCTTAAAATTTTGTCATCAGCAGGTATCGTTAGCTTGGTTAGTCCGACTTTTGCTATGGAAGTTTGTAAAAACAAGGTGTCTAAATCTTCTTCAGCTCTTCTCGAATCAGCTTTTCGTAATCCGCCTTTCTCTTCCGGAGTTTATACATGGTGGCATTGGATGAATGGTAATATAACTAAAGATGGTATAACCCGTGATCTTGAAGCCATGAAGGCAAATGGTATTGCGGGGTATCAATTGTTTGAAGCAGGAAGTGGCATCCCTATTGGTCCGGTAGAATCGCTTAGTGATGAATGGGTAGATCTTATTCTGCATACGCTCAAAGAATCAGAAAGGTTGGGTTTGGAGTTTGCAATGCACAACTGCCCCGGTTGGTCATCCAGTGGTGGTCCGTGGATCACTCCAGATAAAGCTATGCAAATAATAACGTGGAGCGAAACTAAAATAACGGGTGGAAAACAAGTCAGGATTCAGTTACCCACTCCCAAACATATGTTTGATTATTACATAGATACATATTGTTTGGCTATTCCGGCAAATATGAAAGTAATACCTAGGTTGTCAATTCTTGAATTATCAAATAGGCTTGATAAGGATGGTGTTTTAACTTGGGATGTTCCTACTGGTGAGTGGCTGATTATGCGTTTTGGACAAACAGCCAAAGATCAGAAGAATAAGTCAGCCCCCTCTAAATCAACCGGATTAGATTGTGACAAATTCAGTACAGAAGCACTGGATTATCATTTGAATTGTATGTTTAAAAGGCTGATGCCTGCAATGGAGAAAATAGCCAAACATTCTAAGATCGGTTTGCTAATAGATAGTTATGAAACGGGTGACCAGGATTGGACTTCCGACATGCCTGCCTATTTTGAACAAAGTCATGGGTATGAACTGTATCCATTTTTACCCGTATTAGCCAATAAAATAGTTGAGAGCGAGGAAAGTACAAAGCGTTTCCTGTTTGACTTTCGTCGAGTTAGAGCTGATATGTTTGCTGAACGTTACTATGGTCATTTTCAAAAGCGATGTAAAGAGAAGGGTATAATAACTTATACTGAGCCTTATGGAGGCAATATGATGGAAGAATTACAGGTGGCACAACAGCTTGACATTAATATGGGGGAATTCTGGTGTGGTCAGACTGTACTTTGGGCAAATTATAAGTATAATCGTACCGTCAAACAAGTAGCTTCAATAGCACATACGCTTGGTGGAAAGGTAGTTGGTGCCGAGGCTTTTACTTCTGAACCGGATGCGGATAAATGGTTGCAGTATCCATATGCTCTAAAGTCATTAGGTGATTATATGTTTACCCGAGGGCTTAGTAGAATTTATTTTCATAGATTTGCCCACCAACCACACCCTACTGCTGCTCCGGGAATGACGATGGGGGCGTGGGGGCTACACTTTGACCGTACCAATACATGGTGGAAACCGGGAAAAGCATGGATTGAGTATTTGAACCGTTGCCAGTACATTTTCCAGAGTTCAACTTTCTATGGTGATATTCTTTATCATAATGGTGATGATAGTTTTGGTAGCACTATTGAACCGGAACAAACCCTACTGGCCCCTCCGGAAGGATATGATTATGATATGGTAAATACTGAAATGCTGGACAAAGCACATATCAAGGATGGAAAGATTCTTTTTCCCGCTACACGTTTTGATGGCTATAAGCTCTTAGTGTTGCTTAAATCGGAAACAATGTCATTACATACGTTGCGGATACTGGCCCGATTGGTAGGTGAGGGAATGGTATTGGTTGGGCAAAGGCCACTGCATACCTTAGGTTTATGTGATGGAGAGAAAGAGAATGAGTTTGCTGCACTGGTGCAAAGAGTTTGGCAGCACCCGAACGTGCATGAAGGAAAAGATTTGCAAACCATTTTTAATCGGTTAGGTGTGTCTCCCGACTTTGTTTATCATTCTGAAGCAGGAAATTCATCTGTTCATGCTATCCATTATCAACAAGAAGGAGCCGAGATATACTTCGTTGCAAATCGTAAGCGAGCGCACGAGAAAGGAACGGCTCATTTCCGGATAAAAGGTTATATTCCGGAGTTATGGGATCCTTATACAACTGAAATTCTACAGTGCCCGGTCTATCGCACTGATAACGAGGGCGTAGAAATACCTCTTAATCTAACTCCTGCAGGATCCATGTTTGTTGTTTTTCGTAAAGTTGAGAAACAACGGAAGTACACAGATGTGAAATACAATGGTGTTTCTTTGTTTCCGACTATTGGAAATGTAGTGAAACAGGATTCTTTGTCTGCAAATTTTGGTATTACTTGTTGGATAAAGCCTGAGGTGGATATAGCCATGACGGAAGAACAGGAACTCGGTGATATGCGTGCCCGTTTTTTTGCTATTTATCCTTTGGAAGGAGAGCGACGGCATGGAAAAGGACATAGTTCCCTTGGGTTGTCAGTAGGTCGGAATGGAGTCGTTGTCTATGAACGGACTATACATAATAAAGCTGTATACCGAAATCCCAGACCATTATCGGGATGGACCCATTTTGCTTTAGTTTATCAGGATAACACACCGCATCTTTGGATAAATGGAGTATATGCCGGAGCAGGAACAACTTCAGACACAATCGTGCATCTTGAAACATCTCATTCGGATTTGTTGTGTAAAGCGGATGCTTATGAAGGAGGACTCTGCAATCTGTGTATCCATCCTTCCAGTATTGACAAAACAGAAATAACAAACCTTTATCAAAAAGGGATACCTGCTCCGTTTCATCCAAGTGAGCAGGTACTTTCATGGTTACCCAGTCATCGGTTTGTTGCATGGCAGGCTGGTGTTTATGAGTTTATTGCAGAACGTACAAGTATCCGTAAGCATGTTGATACTCTTCCTACATGTATTCCGTTAAAAGGCCCTTGGACTGTTCGATTCCCTCAAAATATGGGAGCATCTGAGGAAATAACTTTAGCCAGATTGCATTCATTACATTTAGAAGAGGATTTTGGGGTTCGTCATTTTTCGGGAACGATGACTTATCTCTATTCGTTATCTATAAATAATATCTATTTGCAGGACGATATTTGTTTGCGCTTGGATCTAGGTCGAGTAGAAGTACTTGCTGAAGTGTTGGTGAATGGAAAACGTGCTAGTATTTGTTGGGCACCTCCTTATGCCATTGATATACAGCAGCTATTGCACGAAGGAGATAATCTGATAGAAATTCGTGTAACAAATTTATGGGTTAACCGATTGATTGGTGATGAGTATCTGCCTGAAGAGAATGTTTATAATTATCAGGATATTCCAAATAAATATTCTACATTGCGCAACGGTGGTATCAAGAAATTTCCTGAATGGTATCTACAGGGTAAACCAAAGCCTGCAGGAGGTAGAATTGCATTTACAACTTGGAAACATTATGATAAGACTTCACCTCTTGTTGAATCTGGTTTATTAGGACCAGTCACCTTAACAGTTGGGAAAATAGAGAGTCTGAATATATGAGGTGCTCACTGAATATAAATTTGAGGCAAGAATGAATATTATTTTCATTCCTGCCTTAAGTTTTTGGTGTATATACAGGCTCTTTTTAGTTGAGAGAATCGTCTTTATATTTATTGCTCTCTCTGTATTCCTTGGGAGTTTGATTGTATCGTTTGCCAAACTCTTTATAGAAATGTGACCGATTTGTGAAAGCTGTCCGATACATGATTTCCTGTATAGTCAATGTTGTAGTTAATAGTAATTTGGCAGCATAATTTATTCTTTGTTCTTTGATGAAATCTTTAGGGGGGAGTTGATCCAGATTCTTAAACTTGCGATATAAATTTCTGCTGCTGGTTTGCATGGCTTCTGCAAGTTCCTCCGGACCAAATTCAGTGTTGTCCATATTTTCATTGATTAGTTCAACAGCAGTTTCCATGAATTTTTTGTCTTCCTGTTGTAACAACTGTCCACCACTAAATTCAAAGGCACTTGCTGAAGAGTTGTAGTATTGCTTTAATTCTTCCTGCTTTTTTAATAGTTGTTTGATGATACTCCTAAGATATTGAGTATTGAATGGTTTGGGGATGTAAGCGTCTGCTCCAGATTCTATACCCTCAATTTTTTCATCGGTTGTATTTTTTGCAGAGAGGATAATTAATGGAATATGCATTGTATGTTTGTTGCTTTTGAGTTGTTTGATTAAGGTGATTCCATCTATTTTGGGCATCATAATGTCTGTAATGATAAGATCCGGTGTCTTTTGTTTTAATAAAACAAGCCCTTCTTCACCATTTTCTGCCGTTAAAATGGAATATTCATCGGATAGTATATCTTTTAGCATCCACAGTAACTCTTTGTTGTCATCTATCATCAGAATGGTTGTTTCTGGTTGGTTGAATTCCTTTTCGTAATCACCTCTTTCAGTTGTTTCAATATTCGTATTGTTGCTTAGAGGTTCGGATTTAGGAATTTCATTCAATACATGTTCGGCTTCTTCTGTTACTTCAAGCTGTGGTAGGTTCACTATGAACTGAGCATATTGGTCTATTTCGCTTTTTACTTCAATAGTACCTTGCAGTAGTTCTACCATACTTTGACAAATGGCAAGTCCTAAACCATTTCTGGAAGAAAGTCCTTTAATGCTATTCTCCTGAATGTTATCAAGTACACTGTACCGGTTAAATATAAGTGGAATATTCTCTTTACAAATTCCTTTTCCTGTATTATAGACTTGAATATTTAGTTTATCTACCTCTATTTTTATGGATATACGTATTGTTCCATTTTCGGGGCTATATTTAAATGCATTCGAAATAAGATTATTTAGAATCTTAGTAAATCCGCTATAATCACTCTTCCATATAATATCTGGACTGATATCTGTTTCCAGATGGATTTGATTTTGTTCTGCCAACTCACCAAATGAATCTATAATGTCTTTTGCTAATTTGCTGATATTCAGTTCTTGTATATGGCATATTTGATTGCCGGTTTCCATGCGACGGAAGTCTATTACTTCTTGTATCAGGCTATTGAGACGCTCTGTATTTGATTTTATAATCTGGGCATATTTTTTAATGAAAACATCACTGTTCTCATGCTGCAGAATTCTTTCGCATGGACCATAAATCAGGGTAAGTGGTGTACAGAATTCATGTGTGATGTTGGTAAAGAAACGTAGTTTACCTTCATACATTTCTTCCTTATATTTTTCATTTAACTTTTTGGACATGGCGGCTTTTCTTCGTTCGTATTTCCGCCGGATATAATGCCAAAATCCCAATCCTACCCCAATAATCAATAATACATATATTATCTGGGCTGTAATACTCTGATACCAAGGGGGAAGAATGATGATACGGATACTTTTGATTAAATTGTCATTGCTATTTCCTCCATCATTGTATTTTACTTTCAATGTATAATCTCCGGGAGGGATATTTGTAAATTGCGCTTCATTAGAGCGTGTATCCATCCATACATTATTGAAATTTTCAAGTTTATAAGAATATCTGCAGTTCTCGCCATTAATAAAGTCTGTGGCTACAAAAGAAACTGCAAAGAAATTCTGATTATGGTTCAACACGATATTTTGAGAATTACTATCTTTTTTTTCAAACTCATGAATGTTATATTCCTTATTGAATATTCTTACTTTTGTAAAGTGAATATCAGGCACAAAGTTGTTTTTCTTTTTTTTCTCTTTTTTTATCCAGACTACGCCATTTACTCCTCCAAAAAAGTATCTGTTGTTTATTTTGTCTTGA
This sequence comes from Bacteroides sp. 14(A), assembly GCF_000526555.1. NCBI lineage: Bacteria > Pseudomonadati > Bacteroidota > Bacteroidia > Bacteroidales > Bacteroidaceae > Bacteroides > Bacteroides sp. 14(A). Next base: position 1,286,205 of record NZ_JAGH01000002.1, read on the forward strand.
AAATATGCATTATCACTAAATTCTGTTATATCTAAGCCCGTTCTATGATTAAAGTTCCTGAACGTATTCTTTTGGGAATCAAATAATATAATGCCGGTATTGCTGCTTAACCATAGATGTCCTTCTTTGTCTTCAATAATTCCGTGTATTGTATTATTGGGTAAACCTTCATTCTCATTAAAATTCTTATAGTCATAATTACCATTAGATGAGATTTTCAGTTTGGTTAATCCATAACTTGTACCTAACCATATATCTTCATGTTGGTCTTGATATATGCATAATATATCACTCATGGGGGCTATACCATTTCTATCAAAAGAAATGAAAGAATAATTTTCAGTGCGAGAATTTAATCTGATGACCCCATTACCACGCATTCCAATACAAATAATGGAGTCATTTTCTGGATATATAGAATATATTTGATTGTTTTTCTGTTTATGAGGAACATCAAAATTGAATGCTTGAATCTTTTTAGCTTCAAGGCCTTGTTTCTGTTGTTGAATGTTTATTTTTAATAAAGTATTTCCTGCACCTACCCACAATAGTGAGTCGTTTGTTTCACACATGGAATGTACATGGGAGATATTTTGATTAGTATTGTTAGCTAATGAGTGAATTTTATTGTCTGAAAAAGAGTAGTAATTTAATCCAGGTCCATTTGAACCGATCCATAAAATTGGATATACATTACTTGGTGCAAATGCAAAAACTTCATTATTCGTAAGTCCTTCTTGTGTTGTAAGGTGTATGACATTATCATTTGAATACTCTTTTGAAGTATCATAATGGTTGATCTTTATTATACCATTGTCTTTGGTTCCTAACCATAGAGTATTATATTTATCAGTGTAAACAGCGCGGATCGGCCTTTTCTTGCTGATCGGAAGTTCATTGAGCAATATATTAGTAAATGTATATTCGTCTTTTGTCCAGGCATATACCCCCTGCCCATCTGTACCAATCCAAATAATATCTTGTTGTTTATCTTTCCATAAAGAGAATATACCACAATTAATGTTGAACTTCTCTGCTTGGTAATTTTGTTCAGCCATAAGTCGTATAAGACCATTTGTCTCAAATCCGATAAGAACATCGTTGTCATCAAAAATAATGGCTCCAATTTTACCACTTTCCTGAATCAATTGCTTTAGCTTTCTGATAAAATGTAGTTTTCCTTTTTCTTTGTAAAATATGTTTCCTTCAGAATCCACCATAATTATTTTCTCGTCACTGTAAAAGGCATATTTTATAAGGTGGGGATGTGTAAAGTCCGGATGTCTGACAATTTGAGGATTATTTGTTTTTTTCCCGGATATGGTATACCTTTCCATTATACCTTTATGATTAATCCATATCGTATCTTGAGAATCAACAATAAAACTTGATACATTGTCTAATTCTTTCTCTTTATAGATAGGGAAGTTTATAAATTTATTGTCTAAGTTCGAATATAGAGATAATGTATTTGGTCTATTGAATACATATAAATAGTCTTGATTGTCTTTGGCAATATATGAATTTTCACCAAATTCATTATAATATTCCTCTATTGCATTACTTTTTTGCGATAGTTTGTTTAATCCCCATTTAGTGCTAATCCATAGGTAGTTATCTGTTTCTATGATTTTTCTGATGACATTGCTTGAAAGGCTATTTTGATTATTGATATCTGGCTTATAGACATATATTTTTTGACTATCATACATGTTGAGTCCATCATAAGTACCAATCCATAGGAATCGTTTCTCATCTTGAAATAAGCAAGTTACGGAACTGTTTGATAGACCGTCACGATTACTAATTTGCCTAAGGTTATGTGAACTGATATTTTGTATAGAACAAAATAGTAGCAACAAAGATATTTGAATATAATATTTCATGAGTAGTAGTCTTCTTGGCATTAATAACTTTAACTGGTCAACAAAGATAGTGCTCTGATCGAGTTTTCCCAAATTCTATTTGGTTGAATTTCTATTTTAATAAGATGAGATTTAGTTAAAACTTAAGTTTTATGATTGAGGGGATAACTCCCGTTAAAAGGCAGTTGTATTCGATTTCGCCATAAATGTATTCTCTTTGCGCATTGCGGATATAAGCATGATATTGGCGAGATCTTGTATATATGCGTATCGCTTATGCGCTAATTTTGCATGTAGAAACAACATTAAACGTTTTCAATAGTGTATTAGTTTTTTTTTATGGGTATTGAGAAAAGATACTATATTATTAATTTCTAAAAATAACGATGAATATGGAAAAACACTCTTTAATTTTTGGAGGTATTGCTAAAAAAATATCATTAGAATACTTTTTGATAATTTGAGTTTTGGTGAATTATGTATACTGATACTTTAATGGTATTTATCTTTTTAATAAATGCCTTTTAAAAATAGAACCAATTTAAAATATATTAATATGAAAAACATTTTTATGCTAACAAACAAAAGTGAACGAAAAATAGGAGGAAAAAGGTTTTCTGTAATCCTACTATTGTTGTGTTTATCTCTGTTTACTGTTTATGGTCAGGGAAAGAAAAATATTAAAGGATTAGTCACTGATGAGAAGAATGAACCGTTAATAGGAGTCAGTGTAGTGGAAGTTGGTACTTCTAATGGTACAATAACAGATGTAGATGGAAAGTTTGAAATAAATGTTTCATCAAATTCGACTTTAAAGTTTAGCTATATTGGTTACAATGTTCTTGAGAAAAAGATTGGTACGCAAACGGTGATGAATGTTGTTTTAACTGAGGCTGCCTCAGAATTGGATGAAGTTGTAGTTGTAGGCTATGGAACTGTAAAAAAACGTGATTTGACAGGCTCTGTTACTTCTGTTGATTCTGAAAAACTCTTGCAGAGTCCGGCATTATCTGCAGCGGAGGCTATTCAGGGTAAAGTTCCGGGTGTATTGATACAGAACACAAGTTGGACTCCGGGAGCTACTCCGTCTATTCTTATTCGTGGTACACGTTCTATCAAAGCAGGCAATGATCCGTTGTATGTTGTGGATGGTATTCCTATTTCAACAGCTCCTAATTTGTTTGCACCTGGTGATATAGAATCAATAGAGGTGCTTAAGGATGCCTCAGCTACTGCTATTTATGGATCCAGAGGTGCTAATGGAGTTATCATAATCTCAACGAAGAAAGGTAAGAAAGGGAAAGTGCAGGTTGACTATAATGGCTATTATGGTATTCAGACCATTCAAAACAAGTTGGAATTAATGGATGGAGCAGAATATGCGGAGTATGTGCGTGAAGCTTATAGAGCAGCTGGACAATACGATTCAGCACTGCCTAATATGGAACTGGATAAAACATTACCCTCGTTTACTGGTGATGATTATACTTGGCAATCTATTGCAATGGCTTATGATGAAAACGGTAATTATGATTCCAGCAAAGTACGTTCCGGTGCTTTGTGGTGGAACGAAGTAGAACGTACAGGTATAGTGACTGATCACCAACTCGGCATTAGAGGAGGAGGTGATAAAATGCAGTTTGCTTTTAATACTACATACTTCAAGAATGAAGGTATTTATAAGAATCAAGATTACTCACGCTATACAGTAAAGTTGAGTGTTGATGCAGAAGTGACTAATTGGTTGAAGATAGGCGGACAGTCGCACTTCAGTCATTCATTACAGAATAGAGGTTCTAACTTCCAGGATTGTTGGCGTGTGAATCCACTTGGACGATTGTATGATGATGATGGAGTTCCTACATTGATGACTTCAGGAGGTGATTCTCAATGGTGGAATCCTCTTCAATACTTAGAACCTAACGCAGTGGTTAATCCTTTGAAAATTAACCGTTTCTTAGGTAGCTATTATGGGGAAATCAAGCTTCCATTAGATGGGCTTAAGTATCGTGCAAATATTGGAATTGATTTTCATTCTCGTCAGGATTATTCCTTCTTATCTTCAAATGCAAGACAGGGCAATCCTAATCAGGCAAAAAATGCTACTCAACAAACTTATGCTTATACCTTTGAAAATCTGTTATTTTACGATAAGCAGTTTGGAAAACACTCTATCGGAGTTACTTTATTGCAATCTATTCAGCGTAATAGAACCGAAAGTTTAAGTGCTACTGTTCAGGATTTACCTTCGGATGATCTGCTTTTTAATGATATTGCATCAGCATTGGATATAACAGGGTATGATAGTAATAATCAAGTATGGAGCCTTGCTTCTTTCATGGGACGCTTGAATTATAATTATAAAAGCAGGTATTATGCTACATTCTCAATGCGTTATGATGGCTCTTCGCGTCTAGCTGATGGACACAAATGGGTTTCTTTCCCTGCTTTTTCGTTAGCATGGAGAGTAAATGAGGAAAACTTTCTTAAGAATTTTGATAAACTTGATAATTTGAAATTGCGTTTTGGATATGGTGTAACTGCCAACACTTCTATTAATCCTTATCAAACAAAAGGATTGTTATCAAAGAAGTACTATAATTATGGAGAAAATATGGTTATTGGTTACACTTCCTCTAGTTTACCGGATAAAACATTGACTTGGGAAACTACCGGGCAATGGAATGTAGGGGTTGATTTCAGTTTTTTCCGTGGACGTTTGAGTGGAACAGTTGATGCTTATCTGCAAAATACACATGATTTGCTGCTTGACCGTCAGTTACCTGCTATCTCTGGCTATACGAGTGTACTTACTAATGTTGGTAAAACAAGAAATAAAGGTATTGAGGTTAGTTTGTCTACGGTAAATATACAAAATAAAGATTTCACATGGTCTACAGATTTTATGTATTCAACTAATAAGGAAGAAATTGTAGAATTGTATAATGGAAAAGTAGATGATATAGGTAATAGCTGGTTTATAGGTGAAGCGCTTGGAGTATATTATGATTATAAGAAAATAGGCATCTGGCAGGATTCTCCGGAAGATCTTGCTGAAATTGAAAAATATAATAAGAATGGTCACAAATTTGCACCAGGAATGATTAAATTGTTGGATATCGATGGAGATCATAAAATTACCGCGGACAATGATCGTATGATCCTTGGACAAAAACGTCCCAAACATATTTTTAATCTTAGCAATACATTTGTTTATAAAGGCTTTGATCTGAATATTGTTCTTTATGGAACCTTAGGCGGAATGTTGAAAAATGCAGTTCGCGTGAATCATCAGTCCTATCGTAATAATAGTGTGAAATTTGATTATTGGACTCCAAACAATCCGACTAATGCTTATCCTCGCCCTAACAGACTGTATGATAATATAGAGTATGAGTCCTCATTGTATTATGAAAAATCGGATTTTTTACGTGTAAAAACGATAACATTAGGGTATACATTGCCTAAGAATCTAGTTAATAAAGCAACTTTATCTAATTGCCGATTATATGTTACTGCCCAGAATCCTCTTGTATTTACAAACTATACAGGAGTCGATCCGGAAGGAGCAGCAACCTATGCTTCACCGAGTGTAAGCAGTTGGATATTTGGTGTGAATGTTTCTTTTTAAACTAATAAAATAAGAATAAAATGAAAGCTGTAAAATATAGAAAAAGTATCGGCATAATTCTTACGATAGCTTGCGGGTTTACCTCCCTAACAAATACTGGTTGTGATGATTTTCTCTCTGAGAAAGAAGTTCCCCGTATCACAAGTGATTTTTATAAAACAGAACAAGGCATACTGGCTGCTGTTGATGCTACATATGCTTATATGCGTTTTGGAGTTGGTGGGGAGTTCTCTAATGTTCTTACAGAGTTAGGTACTGACCTGATAACAGGTGCAGAGGGAGCATTAAGTTATCCGTATAACTTATATAGTGCAACTTTGTCACCAACAGAATCGAAATTGTATAGTTTGTGGGAAAATCATTATAAAGCTATCGGAGTGACAAATCTTGTCTTAGACGCACTGCCGGAAGCAAGTATATCGGAGGCTGAGAAAGAGAGCTATGGTGCTGAAATGAATTTCTTTCGTGCATACTTTTATTTCGATTTAGTTCAGCAATTTGGTAAGATCCCTTTGGTCACTGAAGCAATACAAGAACCTCAGACAGACTTTAAACGTTCTTCTGTTGCAGATGTTTATAAGCTAATTGTTAGCGATTTAAGATATGCAGCAGAACATCTCAGGGAATCAGCTACAGGTACGGATCAAAGTAAGGCTACTAAATATGCCGCTGCTCATTTATTATCTAAAGTTTATCTTACACGTGGTAGTGCGATAACTGATCAGCGTGGGCAATTGTCAACTGATATGGATAGTGCTTATTACTATGCTAGAAGAGTGATAGACAGTTCTAAATATACTCTGTTAAATAACTATTCAGATTTGTGGGATGTTAACAATATGGGGAATAGTGAGGTTATCTTTTCTATTCAGTTTACTCTTGATCCGATATATAATGGAGATGGGAACAAATCTCACTTATATTGGGGGTCATGGTATGAAGATCAACCTGGTATGATGCGTGATATAGCTAATGGTCGTCCTTATCGTTTTCATCGTGCTACCAATAAAACGATGTTTGAGTTGTTTGACCGCAAAAATGATTCCCGTTTTTATAAGAGTTTTAAATGGACCTATTATTGTAATAAAGCGACTTCTTCCTTGGCTATAGGAGATACTGCAATCTATTATAGCTTAAATGCTCCCAAAAATAGAACATATAAGTATAAATATTTTCAATGGAATAAGAATGATCCAAGTAAAAATAACAGATATTATCCTATTTTGCTGAAATACGAGGATCCATTAAGAGAAACAGCAAATGAACAAAAAGGTGTACGTGAATGGGTACGTATGCGTCTTGGCGAGACTTATTTGATTGCTGCGGAAGCGGCAGGTCGTAAGGGGGACTATAATTTAGCTGCTGATTTGATTAATATTATTCGTGAACGTGCTTCCTGGAAAGCTGGCGAGAAAAAGGTACCTCAATATTGGCTAGAAGAAGGTGGTGAGATGGAAAATACAGAATCTACTTATGAAAATATAAAAGTGACGGCAGATGACCTGAAGATGAATTTTGTAGATTTTATGTTGGATGAAAGAGGGCGTGAGCTTTTAGGTGAATATACAAGATGGGAGGATCTGGTGCGTTGTGAGAAATTAATTGAGTATGTAAAAAAATGGAATCCTGATGCAATGAAGAATATTCAAGAGTATCACAAATTGCGTCCAATTCCTCAAAAGCATATTGACCGACTGAATCCTCGTGGTTCTGATGAGGAAGAACAGAATCCTGGATATTTCTAATTATAACTAAATAGTTATGCAATGTAAGGAGTTAGTTCATTATTGAACTAACTTCTTATTAAAGAGATTTTTATTTTTGAAAATTAAAAAACTAACATTTAATGCCGTGAACTTGACTAAATTTTTGAAAGGAAGTGCAATTCTTTTATTGTTTTCCTCTTTTGTTATTTCCTGTCATGATAATGATGTGATTGAAAAAGAAGAAGATAATCAGGACCCTGATACGGAAGAATCTATCAATTTGGCTTTAGGAAAGACCGTCGAAACCAGAATTAATAGCATAACTGGCTCAGGCTCTAATACTGAAAAAGCTAATTTAATGACTGATGGTGATTTAACAACATATTGGGAATCTGCGGACTCATATAAACATTCTATTCTAATTGATTTAGGGAGCGTACAAGAAGTATCAAAAATAGTAGTGCATTGGATTGATGAACGTGGATGTAATGCGTATAGCCTCAATTTTGGAAAAGAAAAAGATAAAATAGTAAGTGTTATATCCAGGAATGATGTAGAAGAAAAAGCAGTTAGTACATTTGAGGGTTTTAAGGAAGAAGCTCGCTACGTGGAATTGGTCTTACGTGGGAGATTAGGCTATACTGGCGGGTATAGAATATCCGAGATCGAAATTTACAATGAGGATAATATAGAGTATACCAATACACCTGAGGAACAAAAAGCTCTTGATACAATTACAGAGCGATTGATTGCTAGTTACTTGAGTGATATACCAGATGATAAGAATATTGAAAGCTTCTCAAAGTCAATGCAGGCAGATGGTTCATGGACGGATATTGACTATAATGATCAAATATCTGCTGATGGCTGGAAACCGAATGGCCATCTTAACAGATTAAAAGCTATGGCATTAAACTACAAGCATCCTGAAAGCAAATTTTTCAATAATGCTACATTGTTACAACAAATAGAAAAGGGGTTGTTATGTTTTAAGAAAAAGGCACCTTCCTGTTCGGATAATTGGTGGTATAATGATATCGGTGCCCCTCAAGCTTATATGATACCACTTCTGTTGTTGAAGGGACATATTTCACATGAAAATATGCTTGTGGCAGCAGCATATTTGAAAGATAAGATTGAAAGTTATATAGGAGGTGGTAAGAATTTATCGTGGATTGCTGAAATCGCAATGCACAAAGGGTGTGCTGAGGATAATTATTCAACAGTACAACATGCTTTTAAGGCGATTGCTTCCACATTGTCAATTGTTTCAGAACAAGGGAAAGAGGGGATTAAAATAGATGGCAGTTTCCATCAACATCATGCCCAGATTTATTCGGGAGGATATGGAATGTCGCTGACCGATGACGTTTCAAAATTTATGGAAATGTCTGTTGATACTCAGTTTGCAAATGAATTTACTCTTGAAAAGAAAGAAATATTTCAGAAACTACTTTTAGAGGGACATCTTTTACTTAGTTTCCGAAACTCTATCGATTTTGGAACTAGAGGGCGAAATATATCACGTCCTACGTCTGAGTATACTACAGTTCCTGTGGATGTCTTGGAAAGGGCGGTCGTTGGCGATCCTGCCAATGCCGGGATTTATAGAGCATGGATAAATCATATAAATAGTGGAACCGCTTTTCCTAAAGCAAATGTGAACAAACATTTCTGGAAATCAGATATGATGACACAACATGGTGAGAATTTCTATATGTCCGCAAAAATAATATCAAAGCGTACTTATGGAACAGAATCCTTGAATAATGAAAACATAAAGGGGTATAATCTTCCTTTAGGAGCTACGAATATAATGACAACAGGTAAGGAGTATGATAATATATATCCGGTCTGGGATTGGACTCGTATTCCTGGTACAACTGCTATTGGTAATCAGGATAAGACGTCTTTAGAAGGTTATCAGATTGGTAATAACGAGTTTGGTGGAGGCGTTAGTGATGGTGTAAATGGAATTATTGCTTATAAGGGTAAATACAATGAATTGCAAGCTAATAAAGCATATTTTTTCTTTGATAATATGATGTTCTGTATAGGCAGTGATATTTCCTATGTTCAGAATGATAATGTTTTGACTTCTGTAGAACAGAATTTATTGAATGGTGAGGTTATTTATAATGATGGGCAAGAAAAGCAACTGTCATCAAACAGTAATATGCAATTGAAGCAATTGAAATGGGTATATCATAATAACACAGGGTATATTTTTAGAGGAACAGATAATGTTACTATACAAAATATGTCTCAAGCAGGTTCTTGGAAAGATATCAATGCTACAGGAGAATCGGGGCTTATAGATAAGAATGTTTTTAGTGTCTGGATAAATCACGGACTTAATCCGGAGAATGCCAGTTATCAATATATTGTTGTACCGGATAAGTCTATAAATGCATTTCGGGATTTAGCTGAGCAGATAGATTTTTATATTGCACAAAATGATGGTTCGGTTCAGGCTATACGTGAAGGCAATAAGTATGGATTTGTTTTTTATAAAAGCGCCAGTACAAAGATGGACGATGGTTTAGTGATATCATCTGATAAGCCTTCTATTGTCTTTATTGAAAAAAAAGGTAACACTTATACTATTGCTGTGTCAGATCCTACATATACACAAGCAAATGTAACGTTAACTCTAAATAAAAAGATGATAGAGAAGAGCGGGGTTACTATAACAGAACAAGGTAGCAATATTATTTTTACTTTGCCTGTGGGCGATTACGTAGGAAGTAGTGTTGTAGATGTTTTTACCGAAAAATAATAAAATTATAGATATATGAAGAAGTTGCACTTCATTATAGTTGTACTACTTTTTATCCGAACACCTGTTGTATTGGGGCTGGATATAAAAGGTGAAAAAGAAGTACCTGTTACTGTTACTGTACTTTCCGATTATCGGTTACATACCATCATACCTTCTGACTTTTTGGGATTTAGCTATGAAATGTCTCAGTTGACCGATAACTCCCGTTATCTGCATCCTGATAATCTTGTATTGATTCAAATGATGAAGAATTTAGGAAATGGCGTCTTACGATTAGGAGGAAATAGCAGTGATAAGATTTCATGGACAGGTATGCCACGCATTGATTATATGAGGAAGGATTCTTTAACTACTACAGATGTAGATACTTTTTCAAAATTTGTAGATTTAACTGGATGGAAGGTTATCTGGGGACTGAATCTGGGAGAGAATAATCCTGAGAAAAACTCGGATGAAGCTGTATATGTAGCAAAACGATTAAAGAATGCTCTTTATGCTCTTCAGATAGGTAATGAACCTGATTTATATTACAAACATCTGCGTCCTGTAAATTATGCAATAAGCGATTATGAAAAAGAATGGTTTCTACATTATACGAAGATAAAAGAGAGATTACCTGACATTACTATAGCAGGGCCAGCAGTTGCTGGGGATATCCGTTGGTTTGAGTCTTTCTTGAACAGTTACTCTTCCAGAATAAGTTTGATGACCGGACATCATTACAATTCACCAGGTAAGAATGCTACAGTAAATTGGAAAACTATATTGGAACCGGATAATCATTTATCAGGTTATTTGCAAGTATTGAATTTTTTATGTCAAAAACACGGAATTACTTATCGTATGGCAGAATGTAATACAGTCTCTCAAGGTGGAAAAATAGGAGTGAGCAATGTTTTTGCTTCTGCTTTATGGGCGTTAGACTATATGTGGAGTGTGGCTTTGAATAATGGGGTGGGAGTAAATTTTCATGGTGGTAGTGTTAGTAAGTATGCACCTATTGTAGTGGATGAGAAAGGAATTCCTACTCCTCGTCCTATCTATTATGCAATGCTTGCTTTTAAATATGGAAGTGAAGGTGGTAATATTGTTCCTTCTGTGATTTCACCTTCTGTTCCTAACAGCAGCGTATATGCTTGTGTCAATGGCAAAACATTGAAAGTTACACTTTTAAATAAAAGTGAAGATGATATTTCCTTCACAGTTCGGCTGAATGACACCCCTGCTTCGGTTCAGTTGCTTAGACTTACAGCACCGTCTCCGATTTCTTCATCTGGAATACGTTTTGCCGATGCCGAAGTAGAAGCTGATGGAAGTTTTCAACTAAATATGAGAGAGAAATATCAACCACAAAATGAATATGTTAAAGTCTCCGTTCCGGCAATGAGCGCAGCGGTGATGATTATAGATAAAGAATGATTATGAAAAGGTTACTACTTATATGTCTGGTGCTATGCTTTTGGGGAGAATACGGCTATGCTGTAGAGAAACAGAAAGATATAGAGATTTTATATAATAGATTGTTGGAAGAATATTTGTCGGATTCGGTAGACGTTTCTCAAGCAGAAAAGGATTTGGCTGTTATGCAAACTGATGGTAGCTGGAAAGATATTGATTATAAGACAGTGACTTTCTATTTCGATGCAGAGCGTCATCTCAAGAGATTAAAGAACATGGCATTGGCTTATAGTAAACCCGGAAATAAATTATTTCATGAGCAGGAATTGCGAAAGAAAATAATTCTTGGGTTAGATTATTTCCGGATAGCTAATCCAGATTCTGGAAATTGGTGGTACCGGGACATCGGTGCTCCTTCCCAATATATGATTCCTCTTCTTTTGCTGAAGAAAGAGTTGAAAAGAGAAGATGTGACGAGACTTTCTTCTTATCTGGTTGATAAGACAGATAATATGGCCCATAAAGGAAAGAATAGAACATGGGTATCTGCAGTCTTGATACATAAAGGCTGTATAGAAGATGATTATGAGTTAATTGCCAAAGGATTTTCTTCCATTGCTTCTACCATATATGTAGAAGAGAAAGATGATGAAGGAATGAAAAGAGATAATAGTATTCATCAGCACCGTCCTCAACTTTATTCGGGTGGATATGGAATGTCACTACTGTCCGACTTGGCAGAGTATATTACTTTAGCTAATAAAACATCTTTTATGAAGTTCTTCACTTCGGATAAGATTAAGTTGGTATCAGATGTTTTTCTGAAAGGGACACAGATGTTCGGATATAGAATGGCATATGATTTTGGAACGATTGGGCGGGGGATATGTCGCCCGAATTGCTTGAGCAATATGTCCACGCATACATTAGATTTAATGAAAGAAGTTGATCCCGTTCATGCGGAAAATTATGAGGCATGGAAGCGGCATATTGGTGGCGAAGCCTTTCCGGTACCAGGAAATACACATTTTTGGAAATCAAACATTATGACCCATCATGGTTCTGATTATTATATGTCTGCCAAAGTCATATCCGTACGAACAAATGGTACGGAAATGCTGAACGGGCAGAATTTGAAAGGTTATTATCTACCATTAGGAGCAACTAACATAATGACTACCGGTCATGAATATGATGATGCCTTTGTTGTTTGGGATTGGACACGGGTACCGGGAACAACGGCGGTTGCTAATCAGTCGACTGCCGATCTCCGTTGGTATTTGTTTGGTTCGAATCAATTTGGTGGAGGTGTTAGCAATGCTCATAATGGTGTAATGGCTTATGAACATGCTTATCAAGGTGTGGAAGCTCGGAAAGCTTACTTTTTTATGGGAGATGCTATGGTATGCATGGGAAGTGGCATTAAGGCGGCTCGTACTCAGGAAGTTCGTACTTCAGTAAATCAATGTTTGGCAAATGGTGAAGTTACATATGGCTTATCAGGACATACATACCGGTTAACGAATAACTTGTCCGACAAAAATATTGATTGGGCTTACCATGATAATGTAGGGTATATTTTCCCGCAAAATGAGAGTGTAACGTTGAGAAAAGCCAAGCAAACCGGTGCTTGGAGAGAACTTGAAGTAACAGCAAGTGATAAACCAGTAACAAAAGAGATTTTTAGCTTATGGGTTTCGCATGGTACTACTCCGCAGCATGAGGATTACTGTTATATTATAATGCCTGATAAACCTCTTTCTTATTTTACAGATAAGAAGTTTGAGAATGAAATTAAGATTATAGTTAACTCTGAACAGATACAAGCGATTTCCAATGAGAATAAGAGACAGTATGCTGCCGTCTTTTATGAGCCGGGTGAAATACGGTTTGCAGAGGATTTAGTGGTAGCAGTCAATAAGAAAGTTATAATATACATTGAGAAGAAAGACAAACAATATGAAATAGCTGTAGCCGATCCTCTATATAAAGAGCAGTCTCTCCAATTAAGTATGAATGGAGAACAAATAAATATAGTATTCCCTTCTGGTGATTATTCCGGTAGTTCAGTAATAAAACATATTACAGAAAAACATTAATAAGGACGTTCATGAATAAGTTATCCATTTTTTTGCTTCTATTTTTATCTGTCGCATATTCCGTACAGAGCAGTAATACAAACTATGCAAGAACAACCGATAGAATTTGGTTGGACTCGAATGAAATGCATCAGGGAGAATATAGCTGGAAGATGATGAAAGTAAGTGACGTGAAAGCATCTGCTGAGGAAGTTTCGTCGCTTGGATATAATACGAGTGACTGGTTGTCAGCTATTGTTCCGGGAACTGTGCTTAATTCTCTTGTATATAATAAGAAGTATCCTGAACCCTATTATGGACTGAACAATAAAATAGAGTCCAATAAAATACCGGATATATCAAAAGTAGGTCGTGAGTTTTATACTTATTGGTTCCGTACGGAATTTGAGGTTCCGGCTTCTTTCTCAGGAAAAAATATATGGTTGCAGCCTGATGGCATCAACTATCGGGCTGAAGTATGGGTGAATGGTAATTTATTGAGTACGATCAATGGAATGTTTGTTAATGACTACATTAATATAACAGATTTTGTAAAAGTAGGCAATAAGAATGTTCTTGCTGTCAAAGTCTATCCGGTAGATGTGCCGGGGACTACTATGCCAAAGTCTTGGGGAGCTGTAGGTGAATATCATAATGGGGGTAATGGAAACATCGGTTTGAATACTACTATGCTTATGAGTATTGGATGGGATTTTACCTTTATGGATGGTATTCGTGACCGCAATACGGGTATTTGGAAAAGTATATCTATATATAGCACAGGGATATTGGCATTGCGTCATCCATTTGTGAAGTCAGAACTACAGAAGCCGGGGTATGATGTCGCTCGTGAAACCATATCCGTTGAAGTTATTGATCCGTTTCATTCGATGGATACGATTAGCGGAGTGGTCAGAGGAGAAATAGTGGGAGAAAATATTGTTGTAGAAAAGCCTTTCAGCATATTACGTGGTGAGGAAAAAAATGTGACTTTCACTCCGGAAGAATTCCCTCAACTTACTATCCGTAATCCACGCTTGTGGTGGCCGATCAATAAAGGTCCTCAGAACTTGTATGAACTGAAACTGACAGTAAGCGTAAAAGGCGCTGTCTGTGACTCTGTTAAAACCCGGTTTGGTATTCGTGATATAACTTCTGATACAAATACTCCCGATAAATCACGTGTATTCTATGTGAACGGTAAACGTATTTTTATCCGTGGTACAAACTGGATTCCTGAGGGAATGTTACGAACTTCGGATGAACGTACCTATGCTGAGTTGAGATACACCCGGCAGGCAGGTATCAACTTAATCCGCCTTTGGGGAGGCGGTATAGCTGAATCTGATTACTTTTACCAGCTTTGTGACGAACTGGGGTTATTGATTTGGCAAGAATTCTGGATGACGGGAGATACACGCCATCCACAGGATAAGAGTGTGTACCTAAACAACGTGGCTTCTACTGTGAAACGTATCCGCAATCATCCGGCTCTGGCTTATTATGTAGCGTCGAATGAGAGTTCTGAAGTTAGCGGTACGCCTGAACTGCTGAAACTACTTGATGGGACACGTGGCTATCAGATGCAATCGGAATGTGCAGGTGTACATGATGGAAGTCCATATAAACAGGTGAATCCGATGCAACATTATGAAAACACGGCTTCTGCGAGAGGTAGCCGTGTGGATGGTTTTAATCCCGAATATGGTGCTCCGACACTTCCTACGGTAGAAATTCTCCGGGAAATGATGGACGAAAAAGATTTGTGGCCTATTAATAAAGAGGTTTGGGATTATCTGGATGGGAATGGATTCCATCTGATGTCTACCATGTATGCTGACTTGGTTAATAATTATGGGCAATCTTCTTCTATTGATGAGTTTGCACAGAAGGGGCAGTTTGTGGGTGCCATGAACTCAAAAAGTATTTGGGAAGTATGGAATTATAATAAACTTGATTATGGTGACCGTTTCTGTTCCGGTTTACTTTTCTGGTATCATAATTGCCCGGTTCGTCAGGTCTGTGCCCGTATGTGGGATTGGTCGTTGGAACCAACGGCTTCACTTTATCATACAGCTAATGCTTTGGAACCTTTGCATGCACAATTTGATTATCTGAAGAATACGGTATCGGTGGTGAATGATTATTATCAGGAATTTGAAGGTTATACGGTTGTGGCGCAGGTTTATGATATCAATAGTAAAAAGGTATTCGAAAAGTCAGTAAAGGTTGACCTTCCCTTGGATGGTGTGGCAAATGATGTATTGACTATTCGCTTTCCAGAAGATATTTCACAGGTACATTTTATTAAGTTGAGATTGAAAGATGAGAAAGGCAAGGAAGTCTCATCCAATTTTTACTGGCGTTCCAATGATAAGTATGAAGGTAAGGAAACGCTGACCGGACCTACTTCTTCAGGTTTTGAAACATTGTCTCAATTGAAAAAAGCCAAATTGAAGACTACTTATAAGATAAGAAAGAGCGAAGGTAAGTATTTCGTGGATGTTACAGTGAAAAATGTGTCCGGTTCTATCGCCTTTTTCAACCAGTTGCAATTCCTCAATCAGGATTTGAAACCTATTCGCCCTTCTTTTTATACAGATAATTTCTTTTCTTTGATGCCGGGTGAGAGTAAATTTGTAGTTATCGAAACGAATGCAGAAAAGATAATTGAAAAACCGGTGATAGTGGTGAAAGGATGGAATGTAGACCGTAAACAAATAAACAAATGAATACAAAAGTAAAGACAAGAACTTGGATAGCCTTATTGAATCTGCTCTTTCTGTTTACAGCAATCAATGCGCAGCCTGTTCGTCAGCACTTGCATGAAGGATGGAATTTTCGGCAGGCGAGGGGTACTAACTGGTATGAAGCCACTGTTCCTGGAACAGTTCATACAGACTTGATGGATAACAAACTGATAGATGATCCTTTTTACAGGCTCAATGAGCGCGGTGTGCAGTGGGTGGATAAAGAAGACTGGATTTACCGGACGACGTTTGATGTAACCCCTGAGTTGCTGGCAAAGAAGAATATTGTGCTGCATTTTGAGGGATTGGATACTTATGCTGATGTAACATTGAACGGAAAGAAGATTCTTTCTGCTGATAATATGTTTTGTGAATGGCAGGTGGATGTCCGTTCTCTCTTAAAAGAGCATGGTAATGAATTGCAGGTTTATTTGCATTCTCCTATTAAGATAGCTATGCCGAAATGGGAAGCTGTTCCTTTCCAGTATCGCAGTTCGAATGACCAGTCTGAGAATGGAGGTTTGCTCAACCGCAAGATCGGAGTGTTTGTTCGTAAAGCGGGTTATCATTTTGGTTGGGACTGGGGACCTCGTTTGGTTACTTCGGGTATCTGGAGGACCGTTAGTCTGGAAGCATGGGATGAGGCTCGTATAAATGATGTTTTTTATAACCAGCAGTCGGTGACAGCCCAACGGGCCACAGTGAATGTCACGGTGGAAGTATTGGCAGATAAGGAGACAGAAGCAAAGGTAGCTGTGATTAATCGTACGGATAAGCGTACCGAGTGCCGGAAATTGATTCGTTTGAATAAAGGTTTGAATAAAATTCCGGTATCTTTTACCATGAAGAAGCCACGGTTATGGTGGACTAATGGTTTGGGCGAACCTTTTTTATACGACTTTGTAGCAACACTGGAACTGAATGGTAAGCAAGTAGATGTAACAGAGAAAAAACTGGGTATCCGTTCATTGAAAGTGGTAACGGCTCCTGACGAATATGGTGAAAGCTTTTATTTTGAACTAAATGGAAAACCCTTGTTTGCCAAAGGTGCGAATTATATTCCTTGTGATAACTTTCTGACTCGTGTTACCGACTCCATTTATGAAAAAACGATCCGGGATGCAGTCAGTGCAAATATGAATATGCTACGAGTGTGGGGTGGTGGAGTTTATGAGAAAGATATCTTTTATGATTTGTGTGATAAATACGGCATTTTAATCTGGCAGGACTTTATGTTTGCGTGCAGCGTATTTCCTGCTGAAGGCGAATTGCTGGAAAACATTCGCAGGGAAGCCATTGATAATGTACGACGCTTGCGTAACCATAGTTGTATAGCCCTTTGGTGTGGGAATAATGAATGTTTGGATGCTTGGTTCAACTGGAATTGGAAAAAGACATATGACAAACAGAATCCTGCTTATTCGGATATTATATGGAAACAGTTCAAGAATCAGTATTTTGTGACGTTGCCGGCTGTGGTAGAAGAATTCCATCCGGGTGCTTGTTACCGTAAATCATCTCCTTATTCTGATGACAAAGGGATGCGCAATCATACGGTGGGCGATATGCACTACTGGGCAGTTTGGCAAGGGCTGAAACCCCTTTCCGAATTTAATCATGAGCGAAGCCGTTTTTTCAGTGAGTATGGTTTTCAGTCATTCCCGGAATTCGAGTCGATCAAACGGTATGCACCTTTATCAGAGGATTGGAATCTGACTTCGGAGGTAATGATGTCGCATCAGCGAGGGGGAACAGCGGCTAATAAGCGTATCAATGATTTCCTTTTGTCGGAATATCGTCAGCCTAAAGATTTCCGTTCGTTTACCTATATGAGCCAGCTTTTGCAGGCTGATGCTATGAAAATGGCTATGGAGGCACATCGGAGGGATATGCCCTATTGTATGGGATCGTTGGTATGGCAGCATAATGACTGCTGGCCGGTGGCATCTTGGTCTAGTCGCGACTATTACGGACGTTGGAAGGCGCAGCATTATTTTACGGTAAAGTCTTTCGCTGATTTACTGGTATCGCCAATAGAAAAGGAGAACACGTTGCAGATATATATGGTATCAGACAGGCTAAAGAGTACTTCTGGTAAATTAACAGTCTGTGTGCTCAGATTGGATGGTAACGGAGTGGTGAAAGAATTCAAGAAACAGATAACTGTTCCGGCTAATACAAGTACAGTTGTATGGAAGGAAGCTGTGGATGGGTTATTGAATGGAGAGAAAAAAGAAGACGTCGTCGTACACGTTCTTTATGAGGATAAGACAGGAAAAAAGTATACTAATAATTATTTTTTGGCGAAGCAAAAAGATATGCATTATGCGGCAGCTCGGATTAATAAAGACTTTGTACCGACTGAAGGAGGGTATGAGGTAACTCTGTCTTGTGATGTGTTTGCAAGAGGCGTTTTCTTGTCGCTCCAAGGGGATATTGACAATTTCATATCCGACAATTATATGGATATTTTGCCTGGTGAAACGGTTACGGTTAAAGTGACTACTGAACTACCTTCGTTGCAGTTTGCCGAAAGGCTACAGGTCGTTTCTTTTTCGGATGCAGTGGAACAATAGAATATAAATTTAAGATATAACCATGAAAAAGAGTACATTATTGTTTGTTACTATTCTAATTAGTTTTTTTCCCTTCGGTGACTTATTCGCCAAGGGTAAGGTAAAAGTTGATAAAGCGTTAGAGCATGCTGCTCGTCAGTATCTCTATATGAGGAGTGAATTGCAAGGAAGTAACCAGTTTCCTAAAACGTATGACAAACATATGCAACGCCTGAAAACCAGCAACTCGGAATGGTGGTGCAGCGGCTTTTATCCCGGAACTTTATTCTATCTGTACGAGGATACAGGAGACAAGGAGCTATATGCTGAAGGAGTGCGTATGTTGAAGCTGCTGGAACCGGAACAATACAACGTGAATACGCATGATGTCGGTTTTATGATGTATTGCAGTTATGGCAATGCAAACCGCATTGCTCCGAAACCTGAGTATAAAGATATTATGGTGAACAGTGCCCGTTCGTTGATTTCCCGTTTCAGCCCGGTGGTAGGCTGCATTAAATCCCATAATCGCAAACCGGATGATTATGTTGTTATTATTGATAATATGATGAATCTGGAATTGCTTTTTTGGGCTACTCAGGCCACAGGAGACAGCACATTCTATGATATTGCTGTGAAACATGCCGATACAACTTTGAAGAATCATTTCCGGGCAGACAATAGTCTTTATCATGGACTGAATTATAACCCGGAAACCGGTGAAATAAAGCACTACCAAGGTGGACAGGGCTTTTCCGAAAAGTCAGCTTGGGCTCGTGGACAAGCCTGGGGATTATATGGCTATACACTGATGTACCGTTTTACGAAAGAGCGGAAATACCTTGAGCAAGCCATAAAGATAGCAGAATTTACGCTGAATCATCCTAATATGCCGAAAGACCTGATTCCTTACTGGGACTATAATGCTCCCGGTATACCGGATGCTTTGCGTGATGCTTCTGCAGCAGCTATCAACTGTTCGGGATTATTGGAACTATCTCAGTATGTATCCGAAGAACGGGCTAAGAAATATTATAAGGCAGCCGAGAAAATGCTCCAGACATTATCCTCACCGGCATATACGGCAGAGGAAGGTACTAACGGAGGATTCATTCTGAAACATTCGGTAGGTAATATTCCTTCCGGTACAGAAGTAGATATGCCTTTGACCTATGCTGATTATTACTATGTAGAGGCGTTGTGCCGATACAAATCCTTAAATGATAAACCCTAAAATTAATGATGCCATGATGAATAGATGTAATATAGTCTTGTTTGCAATATCTTTGCTATTTTCCTCTTCCCTTATAGCCGGAACAATTGATGTGACTAAGCGTGGAGCTAAAGGAGATGGGGTAACGGATAATACAATCATTATACAGAAAGCCGTAGATGAATGTTCGAAGAAAGGAGGCGGAACCGTTTTGATACCATCCGGATCTTATTTGATACGTCCCATTGAACTGAAATCAAATGTGAACCTTCATCTGGATTTTGGCACTTTATTGTTGGGAAGTACACGTTTGTCGGATTATGATAATGCCTTTCCCTTCAAGGATGGTAGTATGAATCAGTCTTCCGGACTTTTGTTTGCACGTGGACAAAAGAATATTTCGATTACCGGATTCGGAACGATTGACGGACAAGGTGGAAATAAAACTTTTCAATTTGGCAATGATGCGGACGGAGGACCGAAACGTCCTAAGATAATTTATTTTGTAGAGTGCAAGGGCATCGTTGTGACCGATGTCACTCTCCGTAATTCTGCCTATTGGGTGCAGCATTATGAAAAATGTGAAGATGTCACTATCCGTGGTTTAAAGGTATTCAGCCATTGTAATTATAATAATGACGGGCTTGATATTGATGCCAAGAATGCGACTATATCTGATTGCTACATTGATGTGGAAGATGACGCCATTTGTTTCAAGAGTGACCATCCGGAATTTTGCGAGAACATAACGGTTACGAATTGTGTCACAGCAAGTAATTGTAATGCAATCAAATTCGGTACAGCTTCTCATGGAGGATACCGGAATATTGCGGTTTCCAATTGTGTCGTTCGCCGGGCAGCGGAAGATAATATTCGTCATTGGAGTAAACAGCTTGAACATATTTCGGCCGATGTTACCGTTATTTCGGGTGTTGCCATAGAAATGGTTGATGGAGGCATTATTGATGGCATCACCGTTTCCAATATTTCTATGCGCGATGTCCAGACTCCCATATTCATCCGTTTGGGAGACAGACACCGCACTTACCGGAAAGAGGGTGGTGTATTGAAGAATATAAATATCAGCAACATTGTAGCAACCGCAGAAAGCCTGATAGCCTGTTCAATAACTGGTGTGGAGACAAGCTATGTAGAAAATGTTTCGATCAATAACGTGCAAATCAGCTATCCGGGGGGCGGAACCTCGGACATGGTTAGTAAACCTGTTCCGGAAATGACTAAAAGCTATCCTGAGAATCGAATGTTTGGTAATACATTACCGGCCGCCGGTTTCTATGTACGTCATGCCAGAAATGTGAGATTTAATAATGTACGTTTTGATGCGATGAAGCCCGATGTACGTCCGTTATTCTTTTTGGATGATGTTGTCGGGGCAGAACTGAATCAATGTAAAGGTGCCGCTCCTGCTGATGCGAAATTTATTCGTACAGTGCATAGCTCAGGGATAGTAGCTGATGGTAAGTACCTGGATAAATAGGAGTATGTTTATGAAATGCTTGAAACTAATATTCTGTTTGCTTTATCTTTGTTGCTCTTTGGCTGAGGCTAAAGAGGTGCAAGTAGATGCGCAAAAGGAAGTGGACGAAATGACCGGACGACTGGTCGCTTCCTATTTGGAAGCGAAAGTAGATGAGGACATAATAGCGGGTTATGCGAGTGCGTTACGTTCGGATGGAAGTTTTCCGGACCTGGATTATGTAACTGTGCATGAAGGTTCGTCTTATCCGGCCGGCTCTCATTTGAAACGCTTGAAATTAATGGCTATTGCATATCGGAAACCTGGAAATAAGTATTATAATTCAGGAAGACTGTTGAAACAAATAGTTGCAGGTATCGATTATTGGTATAGAGTACGTCCTAAATCCGGAAACTGGTGGTTCGGTGATATTGGTGCTCCCCAAGACTACATGGTTCCGTTGATTCTGCTGAAAGGTAAAATTAGTGATAAGAAGTTATTGCATTATTCTTCTTATCTACAAGATTTGACTGGGAATAAAGGTCATAAAGGCAAAAACCGTACATGGGTATCTGCCGTTACCATTCATAAAGGATGTATTGAAAATAATATTGAGCTGATACGAATCGGAATCAAGTCCATAGCCTCTACTATTAAGATTGTTCCGGAACAAGGTGACGAAGGTATTAAGGTGGATGGTAGTTTCCATCAGCATCGTCCGCAATTATATTCCGGCGGGTATGGTTTATCGTATGTAGATGATATTGCATATTATTTGCAATTGGTGAAAGGAACTGCCTTTGAGTCTTATTTTACACAAGAGAAAAAAGATATATTTATCAATCTTCTGATGGGTGGTCATCGGTTGTTGGGCTATCGGGAAACGTTTGATTTTGGTGCAATCGGTCGTAATATATCACGTCCCGAAGGACTTAGCAATATTTCTCCTGTCACGCTGGAATACATGGAGCAGAATGATTCTGATCGTGCTGCTGATTACTCGGCTTGGAAGAAACATCTTTCCGGTGCTCCCTTTCCTGCTCCCGGTAATAAGTATTTCTGGAAATCGGACATTATGGTTCAGCATGGTACCGGCTATTATCTCTCTGCTAAGGTGATTTCTACACGGACTAATGGAACCGAAATGCTTAATAATGAGAACCTCAAAGGTTATAACCTGCCGCTTGGTGCTACGAATATCCTTACTTCCGGGAAAGAATATGAAGGTATCTTCCCTGTATGGAACTGGAATAAAATACCGGGGACTACGGCTGTTCAACATCAGGACTCTACTCGTCTTGAAGGATATCTGTTCGGAAAAAATCGGTTTGGAGGTGGGGTAAGTAACGGCAAGAATGGGGTCATTGCTTATGAGCATTGCTATAAGGGAGTAAAGGCCAGGAAGTCTTACTTTTTTATGAATGATGTACTTTTGTGCTTAGGGACAGATATTGCATCAGATGCTCCCGAGGAAGTAGTTACAACTGTTAATCAGTGCCTTTTTAAAGGCGAAATGGTAGTTGGCGAAGAGGAAGGAACTACATCTGTTTACAGAGAAAATGTATCTGTAAAGAATCCGGCTTGGGTATATCATGATAAAGTTGGTTATTTATTTCCTTCAGGAGGAGATGTAATTGTTAGCAATCCGAAACAAACCGGAGCTTGGAAGGATATTAATATCAGTGGGAGTGGAAAAAAGATTTCTGCTGACATCTTTAATCTCTGGATTAGTCATGGTGTAAAGGCTAAGGAAGGGAAATATGCATATATGGTTGTTCCTGACAAATCTTTAGAGGAGTTCCGGACATTTACGGCTACCCAGAATTATAAGATTATTCAAAATAGTTCTGTGGTGCAGGCTGTTAAGTTGAATCAGCAGTATGCTATTGTTTTTTATCATCCGGGAACAATTGATTTAGGGGAGGGACTTACACTGGCTACTGATAAACAAGTGATTGTCTATCTTGAGCAGAAGGGAACAGGTTACGATATCTGGGTTGCAGATCCGCTTTATAGTCAGAGGGAGGTTTGTCTGACTCTTAATGATAGAGAAGTGCAGATTGCTTTTCCGGAGGGTGAACTGATTGGCAGTACGGCTTTCACGAATATTGCCACTCTCCAACCTTTTGATTTGCAATGTGAATATCTTAGTAATCCTTTAGGTGTTGACATACTGCAACCTCGTTTGAGTTGGAAAATGGGAGCTACTACCTCGGCACGCGGACGGAAGCAGACTGCTTATCAGATTCTTGTAGCAAGCTCCCGAGATTTACTTGATGCAGACCGTGGAGATCTTTGGGATAGCGGGCGTGTTAACTCTGCAGAGTCGGTGAATATTGTTTATGGAGGAGTACCTTTGTCTGCCGGACAAAGATGTTTCTGGAAAGTCCGTTTCTCCGATGAGCATAATCGTTGGTCAGCATGGAGTAATCCTGCAAATTGGCGTATGGGGCTGTTTGCTGCTGATTGGGCGGCACAATGGATAGGCAGTGCAGAAATGGAATCTCAGAGTGTGGGAGGTAAGAAGGTTAATAATGTAATGGCAGATCCCTGGTTCCGTAAAACATTTAATATGTCGGATATTCCACAGGATGCTGTTATTTATGTAGCTTCCATAGGTTATCATGAACTGTATGTCAATGGGCGGAAAGTGGGGGATGCTGTCCTTTCACCTTCGGTTACGGATCATAAATCACGTGCCCGTTACATGACATATGATATCAAGGGCTATCTGAAAACAGGTACTAATGTTATAGCTTTGTGGCTGGGTACTTCCTGGGCTGTTTTTCCGGCCTATCAGCAGAAGAATAGACCGGCTATTCCGATGGCATTGGTTCAGGCTGAGATCGCATTATCTTCCGGAAAGAAATTACGAATTGTTTCGGATAATACCTGGAAGACCCATGCAAGTCCCAATACCTTGTTAGGTTACTGGGAGGCACATCACTTTGAAGGAGAATGTTATGATGCAGCTTTGGAAAAAGATGGGTGGAATACTCCGGATTTTGATGATTCCGGTTGGGCTATGGCAAAGGTTTATTCTACTGACGTTATAGTATCATCTGACCGTACAGAACCTAATCGGTTACTTGGTGAAATTAAACCACTTTCTGTTCAGGAAGTTAGTCCCGGAGTCTATAGAGTTGATATGGGAATCAATTATGCCGGTTGGTTTGAGATGCAGCTCCAAGGCCAACCCGGTGATTCAATTGTATTCCAATTTTCTGAAAGGGAAAAGGATGCTTGCAGCTATGGTATACATAGCATTTATAAAGTTGGCTCCAAACGGAAAGGAGTCTTTTGTAACCGTTTTAATTATATGACCGGACGCTGGGTACAAATTACCGGCCTTCGGTATAAACCGGAATTAGACCAGATACGTGGTTGGATGATTCGTCCGGATTATCGCCGGAGCGGTGGATTTGAATGTGATCTTCCTTTGTTGAATGACATTTATCGTACTACCTTGTGGACGTTTGAAAATCTCAGTCTGGGTAACTATGTGGTCGATTGTCCTCATCGTGAACGTTGTGGATACGGGGGAGATGCATTGGCCACTACGCGCACAGCTTTGGGAAACTATCAATTGGGGGCTTTCTATAGCAAATGGATGGAAGATTGGCGTGATGTGCAAGATCCCGAAGGGAATGTTCCCTATACCGCTCCTACCCGCATTGGCGGGGGTGGACCATCCTGGAGTGGTTTCTGCATTACCTTGCCTTGGGAGCTTTATCGTCAGTATGGAGATGTACGTATTCTTTCGGAAAGTTTTCCCACTATTCAGCGCTGGCTTTCTTTTGTAGAAACGAAGTCGCAGGATGACATGCTGGTACGTTGGGGAGGTAAATGGAGTTTCCTGGGTGACTGGCTTTGGCCGGATGCATGGTCGGAAAGGTCGGCTATGGAGAAACAGGGAAAAGCACTTGGAGATACTCGGGAAACTTTATTCTTTAATAATTGTCACTGGATTTACAGTCTTGAAACTGCTGCACAGATTGCCGATGTGTTGGGAAATAGAGCAGCAGCTTCCGCTTATCGGAACCGGGCATCCAAAGTACGTAAGGCGGTGCATGCTACTTTCTTCAATTCGAACGATAATAGCTACGTGAATGGCTATCCTTCTTATCTTGCTATTGCACTGATGGTTGATTTACCTCCGAAGCATTTGCAGGCAAAAGTCTGGAAACGTCTTGAGCAGGAAGTGCTGGTAAAGCGTAAAGGGCATTTCTGGGGAGGCATTACTGCCGGTTCGTTCCTGTTGCATACTTTATTAGATAATCATCGTAATGATTTGATTTTTGAGATGGCTATGAAAGAAGATTTTCCCGGCTGGGGAGATATGTTGAAGCATGGCAACGGTACGTTCTTTGAAGATTGGCAATGTCGTGGTTCGGGTTTGCATAGTTCCTATTTGTATATCGGTAGTTGGTTTATTGAGGCTTTAGGAGGTATCCGCCGTCCGGAGGCTGGTTATAAGGAGTTTTCCATTGAGCCTTGGATTACAAAAGGCGGTCCAAAGCAAGTACGTTCATACTACAACTCGCTGTATGGGAAAATAGTCTCTGACTGGACGTTGGAAGCCGGTGTGCTGAAAATGGAAATCACCATACCGGCTAATACTACTGCTGTCCTGAAATTATCCGGCATTCATCCTGCTACTTTAAAGGAAGGAGAAACTGCATGGAAAGAGGCGGAAGGAGTCAGCCTGTATTCACAAAAAAGGAATGCTCTATCACTTGCATTGCAGTCAGGTACTTATAGATTCTCGGTGGTGATGGATGAAGGCAGGTAATTGCACTTGCACTTCATCCTTCAATTTCTGCACTTCATCGGAAATACATCATTTCGTAACCGGATATGGATGATAATCTGTAATTTTACGGCAGATTCCTATAAATTGAGTGCCGGATGATGAAATACCTGTTAGTAGAAGACGAACGTTTCGCTTACGAAGAGATGAAGCGGATGATGGAGAAGTTACGCCCCGATTATCAGTTGGAGGCATGGACAGCCACTGTGGAGCAGACCGTACAATTTCTGAAACACCACCCGGTAGATCTGATGTTGCTGGATATCCGGTTGACGGATGGAAACAGTTTCGACATTTTTGAGCAGATACAGGTCACGACACCTGTTATTTTTACTACTGCCTATGATGAGCATGCCATACAGGCATTCAAGGTGAATAGTGTGGACTATCTGCTGAAGCCTGTGGAGGAAGATGATTTGCTGGCGGCATTGAGAAAATTTGAACAGTTCAGGGTTGTGCAACCTCCCGTTACCGATTACAGGAAACTGGAAGAAGCATTGATGAGTAATTGTAAAAAGAACCGTTTCCTTATCCAGAAAGGGGATGCGTATCATTATGTGGAGACTTCAGATATCGCTTTCTTCTACAGTGAAGAAAAAGTAGTCTTTCTGCACACCTTTTCAGATAAACGCTATATTGTGGACTATACTTTGGAACAGATAGAGCAACTGCTGGATGAAAGGACTTTCTTCCGTGTTTCCCGCAATTGCATTGCTAATATCAACTCTATCCGTAAGATATCCAAGTACTTCAACAGTCGGTTGAAGTTGAGCTTCCAGCCTGAATGCCCGCACGAGGTTTTAATCAGTCGTGTGCGGGTTCCTGATTTTCTGAAGTGGGTGGATGGTGTGCTTTAAAATACATTTGGGGATGAAGAATAAATGGTATATCCTGCTTTTTATAGTGCTCATTGCAATTTCTTTGTTTGCATTCCAGTATGTGGCGGAGCTTCTTTCTGACGCTCCCCGGAGCTTAAGTTTGGAAACACAGTATCTGCTCAATTTACCTGCCTGCATTTTTGTGGGGATTGTTGATTTTCTCATCATTGTTATTGTCCATAAGAGGCTGGACAACATTAACAATACAATGAGAATCTTTATCGATTTATTGCTGGCATCCGTATGGGTGAGTTGCTTCGGTATAGCGGCAAATTATATCCTGTCCATTATTCTGGAGGAACCTTGGCCGGAAGATTATGCTCTGCTGAAAATGTCTCTGCCGGTAGTACTTTGGAATAGCATGATTGTTCTTCTGATTGAGATATTCTTTTATCAGCAAAGCCAAATGGAAGCAGAGAAGAAACTGGCTATTATAGAGAAAGAGAAGATTCAGTATCAGTATGAAACCTTGAAAGCCCAGATAAATCCACATTTCCTGTTCAATAGTCTGAATGTGCTATCCTCACTGGCCTATAGTGATGCGGAAAAGACCAATCTGTTTGCTAAAAAGCTGTCAGGTGTCTACCGTTATCTGTTGTTGACAAACAATCGTCCGATGGTTACTTTGAAGGAAGAATTGGCTTTTCTGGAAAGTTATGTATTTCTGGAGAAGATTCGCTTTGAAGATACATTGTTCATCGAGATAGACGAATATGATTTGTATGGAACCAGATTGATTATTCCCGTTAGCTTGCAACTGCTGGTAGAAAATGCGATTAAGCATAATATAGCTACTTTAAAGAATCCGCTTATTATTCGGATAGGCTTTACCGATGAGGGGATTATGGTTTCCAATAATCTGCAATTGCGGAGTTCAGTAGATAGAGGTGGTGTAGGATTAGGGAACCTGGAAAAACAATACGCCTTGTATGATAAAGCAATTGATATCGTGGAAAGTACTACAGAATTTGTAGTGAGAGTACCTTTCCTCGAATAATCTTCTTTTTTCCTTTTGTTCCATCTTTGGGATAATGAAATTCAACAGGTCTTTCGTGCAGTTCGTCGGAAAAGACTTATACCGGACAAGCTAATCTCTTTTCTTTGCAATAAAATAATCTAATTTATTAGCAATGAGAAGATTCTCTTATCTTTTATTTCTGTTGCTCTTGGTGGCAGCAATCGATGGTTTTGCACAAGGAGTTATTAAAACGGAGTATATGCCTGCCTCTTCTTTCAGAGATGAAGCGGGGAATAAATTGGGTTCGGGTGATTTATTGAAATTCACCGGAGCATACACGCTACCCTTTTCGCTGAAGCAGAATGCATCGGGACAGCCTATCATGTGGTCGGCATCGGCAAGAGGAACTTACGCGATACTTAATAATCGACATATGGTCTTGGATATACATCCGGATGAGGTGTTAAGTGGCAGTCTCAATCTGACGCATGTACGGCCCTTGTCGAAAAAGTGGTACATGATAGCCAGTTTGGGAGCAGGTATTTATTCGGCACCGGATGCAATTACCTGGCAGAGTGTATTGGTGAATGGGGGAGTGATTTTTGTGTATAAATGTAGGAAAAATCTGGATATAGGTGTTGGGGCTGGATTGACGAATTCATTTGGAGTACCTATTGCCATGCCGATGTTCTTTCTTAACTGGCAACTTTCCGGTAATTATGAGGTTAATGTGAATCTCTCTTCCGGTGTTGAAGTGTCCGGGGCAGTACGTTTGGGAGATCGGTTTAAGTTGAGGCTCGTGGCAATGGAAATGGATGGAATATCTTCCGTGATGGATGTAGAGGAAAAGTCGATGATCTATGCTTCAGTTATGATGCGATCCTATCTCTGTCCGGAATATAAAATAGGTAAGAAGTCATGCCTGTATTTGGGGATAGGAGGCAATTGGCTCCGGTCCGGCGATCTGACTAAACGTACGCTTAAAGGGTTTGTAGACAATATGTTCAGTGATAAAGATGATCCGTATTTCAATCCGACGGTTTACTTTTCTGCCGGAGTGAAATGTGGGTTTTAAACGGAACTCACCTGCCTGTTCAATAAAAAGTTGGATCAAGTTACTCTCACTACCCTCACTTTTAGTGTGAATCGTTGATAGTTAGGGTATTAAATGTGGTGGTAGTAAAAAATCCGGTGTGAGGGTAAGTGGGTTACTCTCACTTTCGCACTCAACCCATATCCGGATGAGGCATTTATTTATCTCGTATCAGGTGTTATCCTGTTGAGAACGAGGGATATATCTATTCAGCCTTAGGAATCGTCGGGTGTTGACCTTGGTTAACAGGCTTATCAACCTTGGTTAACGAGCCGATTAACCTTGGTCGACAGGCTTGTTAACCAAGGTCAACGCCTAATAATGCTTACTGTGGAGGTGCAAAATGGAGGATGAGTATCCCTTATTTGGCTATTCCGTCGACAAAACCTTCCCTTTCGTAGATTTTATTTTCAGCTCTTCTTTCTCTCCCTTACATTTGCATCGTAATAAAAAACTGACGCAAAATGAAAAGTACCGGAAGATTATGGTTATTAGCTGTATGTCTGTTGTGTGGGCTGGTTTGTACACAAGCACAGGAGCAGGAGAAGAAACAATTGCCCCGTGAAGTTCCTTCACCGGAGAAAGCTGCCCGGAAAATGACGGACCGGATGAAAGAAGAACTGCAACTGACAGACAAGCAGTACGATAAACTATATAAACTGAACCTGAAAGAACAACAAGAACATTTTGCGACTATGACTGAAAGAGGAAATGGTCAGCGTCCTTTGATGGGAAGTCGTCCCGAAAGGGGTGGTGGTCGTCCGCCGATGGAAGGTGGAATGGGACCCGGTATGGGAGGCGGTCGTCCGCCAATGGGAGCTCCAGGCGAACGTCCTGTAATGGAAAAGGACAATGTGGAGAAGATGCAGAAAGCTGCTGCCAAAAAGGAAAAGAAAATCAAGAAAATCCTGACGGCGGAACAATATGCAAAGTGGCAGGAAATGTGCCAGCCACAAGAACCAGCTCATCCACAGGATCATCCTCACAAACCAAATCTGTAGAGACTCTCTCTAAATAGCGTTTTTTCATGTATTATTGACTGTACCGTTCCACCCCCGTGAGGGGAGGGAACGGTTTTCTTTTTAATAGGATCATCCATCCTTATCATGAAATTAAGTATGAAAGCACTTCGATATTGAAATAATATAAATATATTTGTCTTTTCGAAAAACACTGCGTAATATGATGAAAGCACTATTCTGCCATATATTATTTCTGCTTTTTATGCTTCCGATGTGGAGTCAGAGTAACATAATAGAGAATTATATACATATCAGTAAAAAAGAAGGCATATCCCATAATAATATATCGACTATTCATGATGATTGCTATGGAGCAATCTGGATCGGTACTTTCAATGGGCTGGATGTTTATGACAGTAAGAAACTGACGCATATCGACAGGTTTTCCGGTATGCCGATAAACTCTTTGTTCGATACGGGAAAGGAGATGTTTGTAGCTGCGGAAATGTTTTTGGAGGTATACGACTATGAAGCCGGTCGGTTTTCCCGCATAACGTACAATGGCAATGAACTTATGTATGCAGTCTCTATCTTTCGTTACGAGAACGATGTTATCATATTGAGTAATGGTAATATATATAAGTATAAAGATAAAGAAGTGACTCTCATTAAGAGCAGTGTACCATTCCTGAGGCTTGTTTGTGATAAATATGGCGTATTGTGGGGACTGAATGGTGACAAGGTATATAAGGTGGATAAGACTTTTGAAATCCTGAAAACATATAATCTGAAAGGTGCGGACCGCTCTCCTGCAAAAGGATTGTGTATTTATGCTGATTCACGGAGTATTATATGGATAGGAACCATCAAAGACGGACTGTTCAAGTATAACCGGACTTATGATGATTTTCATAAAGAAACCATTGTTTCGGAATACAGGGTCAACGATCTGGAAGATATTGCAAGTATCGCAGAAGATGAGTATAACCGGCTATGGATTGGATATAATTATGGTTTGGCGATATATGATTATAATGATCATTTGTTTAGGAATTATGCCTTTGAGACGAACCATAACAGTCTGCAAAATGTAGCTATAACCAGTATATATCGGACTAAATCCCATAACATGGTTATCGGTTCTTATTTCTCCGGACTGTTCTATATAAAAGAACTGAACTCTACAAAGAAATTCTATACTCTTACCGATGCTAAAGATAATATAGGAGGCGTCACTTCCAATGGTATCGTGAGAGATCGGCTGTCGAGGCTTTGGGTTGCTACTAATTGTCGGGGAGTGAGCATATTGGATGAGAATGGAAAATTCATCAAGCGGCTGGATCATACGAATTCAGTCATCAGCAATAATATTATTTGCCTGGAGATGGGGCTGGACGGAAATGTCTGGGCGGGAGGTCTGTCTTCGGGATTATATAAGATAGCGCCGGACGAACGTATCACCCATTATATGCCTTCATCCGTTGATACGACTTCTCTTTCCGGAAGTTTTGTACAGACTTTGTGTGCTCTCAATGAAGACAGTTTGTTGGTGGCTACCAATAAAGGAATTGATATTTATTTGCATAAAGTGGGGACTTTCTCAAGGATCCTGACAAGCCAGGGCAGAAGCGACTATAACTTTTTTGATTGTATGGTTTGTCATGATAAGGTATATCTGATAAACTCAATGTCCCTTTTTGGTTACGACCGTCTGACCAAGGAAATAAAAGAATATGTGTTGGCGGATGATCCTACTACTGCTTTTCAATGTGGATATGCCGATAAGAACGGTCACCTATGGTTGGGTACCAGAAGGGGCGAATTATTTTCGTTTGAGAACGGAGAGTTCCAACTCTATATCAAACATAAGGCAATCAATACGATTGCCGGAATAGAAGGGGATGCAGAAGGAAACTTATGGCTTTCATCCGGAAATAACTTGTTTCGTGTGACGCCTCAAAAAGAAGTCAGACAGTTTAATCTGGACTGGGGGCTGGATGGGAAAGAATTTAATGTGCGTTCCAGCTATACCGATAAAGAAGGGTGTATCTATTTTGGTGCTACCGAAAAACTTCTGAAGTTTGATCCGCAACGAATGGTAGAGCGAAAGCATATACAGCCTGTGCTGTATATATCGGCACTCAAATTGTTTAATGTACCTGTTGAATCCGGATCGTCCATTCTGAAAAATCATATAGACAACACCGACCGTATAGTACTTGACAATGACCAGAACTTTGTTTCTTTTGCAGTGGTAAGTATAGATTATAATTCAGATCAACCGCTCTCTCCCTATAAGATTGTCTATCAACTGGAAAATTATGATAATCATTGGTATGATGTGAATGCAGCTTCGAATGAGATATCATTTACGGGACTTTCTACCGGCAATTACGTATTGCATATCCAACTGAAAGCTGATAATGGAGATGTGCTTGCCGATAAAAAGATAGAAATAAAAGTACTCCCGCCGCTTTGGCTGAGTCCTTATATGATAGTGCTGTATATTCTGTTGCTTGGAATTGTAATTTATGCCATACGTTCCTTTATCGTGAAACAGCGGAGAGCTAAAGAACTGGTGGCGCAATCTAAGAGGGAACAGGCTGAAATGGAAAAATTGAATACTCTGAAACTGGATTTCTTCACGAGTCTGTCCCATGAGTTCCAGCGGCCTCTTGCCATTATATCTACTTTGCAGAATGATCTGCTACCTGATGACAGTGAGCAGGATAGCGAGACTAATATTTTTAAGCGTAACGTGAAACGTTTGCAATATCTTATCGACCAGTTGATGGATTTCAGAAATATCGAGTCGCAGCATGCGAAGGTCAAAATGGATAAATATGACATTGTCTGTTTCTTGAATGATATCTATGAAGCCTTTACCCCATTGTTCAGGCACAAGGAGATATCCCACGAGTTTATATCTGATACGACCTCTCTGCCTATTCTGTTTGATTCCGATAAACTGGAAATATTGATTGGTAATTTACTAAGCAATGCGTTTAAGCATACACGACAGGGAGGAAAGTGTTATTTGAAGATAGCTCATAAGGAAGAAGTGGTGACGGTGGATGTTTTCAATAGTGGCCCGTGCCTGACTGAGGAACAGAAGACTGCCATTTTTCAGCCTTATAACAGTATACAAATAGCTGATATGCGTTCTAACGGGGGAATCGGACTGTCCATTGCCAACAGTATTGTTAAATTGTTGAATATACACCTGTCTGTTATATCCGTCGAAAACGAAGGGAATATTTTCAGAATAGAGATGCCGTTGCATAAAGATGACAATCTTGAACTCATCAGTCCCCGGATTAAGGTTGTCAATCAGATTATTGATAATACCATCTATGTGGAAGAGCAGGCTCAGTCTTCAAATGAAGATATGGATGAAAGGAATCTCTTCCAGGTGTTGATTGTGGAGGACGATGCGGATACGAAGAAAATATTGAAGAAGAAGTTACAGAAGAACTTCCATGTGTTGTTAGCTTCAGATTCTGATGAGGCTTTATTGGTACTGAAATCTCAGAATGTGGATATGGTGATCAGTAATACGGCTCCTCAGGTCGATGGACTGGGGTTGTGCAAGACCATTAAAGATAATGAAAAGACCAATCGCATACTTGTATTACTGATTTCTTCGGATTTATCGCCCGAAAGTAAAATTGCGGCATTCCAGGCGGGAACCGATGCGTTTATGCAGAAACCGATCCATATACAGGAATTGCTTCTTCGTATGAATAATATGTTGAAGAATAAAAATGCACTTCGGTCTTACTATTCTAATTTCGATCAGGCAAACGTTACGGAGCAGAATATGAACAATGCGGATGAAGTCTTTCTGAAGAATCTGACAGATTTTGTTCTCCAGCACTTGAGTGATCCTGAAATGTCGGTCAACCTCATCACTAAACATTTTAATATCAGCCGTACCCTGCTATACATGAATGTTAAGCGAATCACGGACCAAACTCCTTCAAACTTCATCCTTAATATAAAAATGTCTCAGGCTAAAAAGATGTTATTGACTACCAGTATGACCTCTTCCGAAATTGCGGATCAGTTAGGCTATTGCAACTCCAATCATTTCAGTCGTCAGTTTAAAGAATACTATAATACTACGCCGGGTAAATTCCGTAAACAGTAATTAAGAACGTTGTAAAAACGAACTCGATTTCATTCCTCTTCAACGTATTATATATGTTGGTAAGACAAATATGCACTTTTTGCAAGGGAATAATTGTGCATATTTGTTCAGAACCTATATACATATATTCATTTCTTCCATTTACATTTTTACCTAATCTACAATGCACCATTTCTAAACGAATAGATAAAATGCGTGATGCATTATCCCTATATATTTGTCTCGGGGAAAACGAGAAATCGTAGACTGAATAAGCAGGTTTTCTCTTTGATACAGACTAAAAAGTAATGTGTAATATATATAGTAAAACAATGGATAGAATGAAACATGTAACTCGGATAGCTTTCGCCTTGTTAATGGCAACTTGTACGGCGCCGGCTTTTTCACAAAAAACATTTGTGCTATGTTCGCCCGATGAGAAATTTCAATCGGAAATAAAAATAAGCACGACGGATATTAAATATAATATCAAGCACGATGGTGATCTGATGCTCGATTTCTCGCGCATCCATATGAGTCTGGATAAGGGACGGGCTTTCGGCATAAATCCGAAACTGTCCGGAACAAAGACTAAGACTGTAGACCGGATATTGAATGCGGATATATATAAGAAGAAAGAAGTAAGGGATAACTTCAATGAGTTGACACTGAAATTTAAAGGGAATTACCGGATTGTTTTCAGAGCATACAATGAAGGTATAGCATATCGTTTTGAATCGGATATTAAGGGGGATATCATTGTTGAAAATGAATTGTCGGAGTTTAACTTCCTTCATGATGCTAAAGCATATATACCTTATGTAAGGGATAATGTTGCTACACTGGAAAGCCAGTTCGGTAATCCTTTTGAGAACATTTATAAATATGAGAATATGTCTCAATGGGATACATCACGTATAGCATTTCTTCCGTTGCTGGTTGAGGGGAGAAATGGAAAGAAACTCTGCATCCTGGAGGCTGATTTATTAAATTATCCGGGTATGTATCTGTATAATGGTGACGGGAGTAACACGTTGAAGAGTGTTTTTGCACCTTATCCTAAGGAGATAGAGCAAGGCGGCTATTTGAATTTGCAGGGATTAGTGAAGTCTCGTGAGCCATATATAGCGAAAGTCAGCGGTGTAACCTCATTTCCCTGGCGTATCATGGTCGTTTCTGAAAATGATAAGGAACTGGCGGATAATGATATGGTGTTTAAACTGGCTACCCGACCGCAGGGTGACTTTTCATGGGTGAAACCCGGAAAAGCGGCATGGGAGTGGTGGCATGCATGGAACCTGCTGGGAGTTGATTTTAAAACAGGTATTAATAATGAGACTTACAAATGCTACATTGATTTCGCATCCCGGTATGGTGTAGAGTATATCCTTCTGGACGATGGCTGGTCTCCTAAAAATGAGGCGGATTTGTTTAAGGTTGTTCCAGAACTTGATCTGCCGGAACTTGTCAGATATGGAAAAGAACGGAATGTGGGACTTATTCTTTGGGCAGGCTACTATCCTTTCGATCGGGATATGGAAAGTGTATGCAAGTATTATTCTGAAATGGGAATCAAAGGTTTTAAGGTGGATTATATGGAAAGGGATGACCAACTGATGGTGGACTTTCATCATAGAGCTGCTGAAGTTGCCGCAAAATATAAACTGCTGCTTGATCTTCATGGAACATATAAGCCTACCGGATTACAGTGTACTTACCCTAATGTGGTAAATATAGAGGGGGTACACGGATTGGAACAGATGAAGTTTCCGACTGCATTTGTTGATCAGGTGACGTATGATGTGACGATGCCCTTTATCCGCATGATGGCCGGTCCGGTCGATTATACGCAAGGAGCTATGCATAATGCTTCGCGGGAGAACTTCAGGGCCATTCATGACGAACCGATGAGTCAAGGTACACGCTGTCGTCAACTGGCGGAGTATATTGTTTTCGATTCACCGCTGAATATGCTTTGTGACAGTCCTTCGAGTTATGAACGTGAACATGAATGTACAAGTTTTATTGCCGGTATACCCACTGTGTGGGATCATACAACCGTCCTTTGCGGGAAAGTCTCGGAATATATAGCGACAGCCCGTCAGAAGGGAAATATATGGTATGTCGGTGCTATGACTAACTGGGAGGAATGTACCATCGAAATCGATCTTTCTTTTCTGGGTGCGGGAGACTTTAAAGCTGAAATATTCCGTGACGGAGTGAATGCCTACCGGTATGCCCGTGACTATAAGAAAGAGCTTATCGAGATTCCGGCTGACAGGAAACTGAAGGTTCGGATGGCACCCGGTGGAGGATTTGCCGCCAGAATTTATCAATAATGTTTATATTAGGAGTTAATGAACAATCCTTTTAAAATAAATAATTTAATAATAACCTTTTAATTAATGCACTTATGATGAAAGATCACAATTTCTGGAAAAGAAAAGGAGTTTTTTCCGTTTTGCTGGTTTGCCTCTTAGGAAGCACGAATGCAGGCTATGCATCTGATCCGGAACATGCTATGACAAGTGGCGGAACCACCGGAACGATGGGAGTAAATCTGCAACAACAGCAACAAAGGATCACTATCCGTGGAAATATCATGGATACTAAGTCGGAACCGCTGGCGGGTGTACATGTTATACTGAAAGGAGACAACAGTGTGGCTACCGTATCAGATCTTAATGGAGACTATACCATACAGGTACCGTCGAAGAATGTGTCACTGGAATTTATATACATGGGAATGGCTACTCAGGAACAAAGGGTAGGCTCGCGCCAGATTATCAATGTTATCATGCAGGAAGATGAAAACCTGTTGGAAGAAGTGGTAGTGGTAGGATTCGGTACACAGAAGAAAGAGTCGGTAGTGGGATCTATCTCAACCATCAGACCGGCGAGTTTGCAGAAAGGTACTTCGCGTTCGCTCAGTAACAATCTGATAGGGCAACTCTCGGGTGTTATCGGAAGCCAACGTTCAGGTGAGCCGGGATATGATGGAGCTTCATTTTTTATTCGAGGTATCTCTACATTCAATGGCAACAACAATCCTCTGATATTGGTAGATGGTGTGGAAAGAAGTCTGGATAATATCGATCCGGCAGAAATAGAATCATTCTCTATCTTGAAAGATGCTGCGGCGAGTGCGGTATATGGTGTGAGGGGGGCTAACGGTGTGATTCTTATCAATACCAAAAGAGGAAAGATTGGAAAACCATCTGTCGATATCCGTTTTGAACAGGGTATCACATTTCTTGGTAAGACACCCGACTATATCGGTGCTTATGATTATGCAAGTCTTGTGAACGCCATTGCGAAGGAAGAGGGAAACCAGATTCCTTACTCGCAGGAGGATCTGGAAAAATATCGTACGGGTTCAGATCCTGACCTGTATCCGGATGTGAACTGGATTGACGCTATTACAAAGAAATTCGGAACAAATTCAAGAGTGAATCTGGATGTAACAGGAGGTAGTGATATTCTGAGATATAGTCTTGTTGGATCATACTACAACACAAGAGGTATTATGGATCGTGACAAGAGTTATGAATGGGACAACTCGGATCGGTTGAACCGCTTCAGCCTGCGTTCCAACGTGGATGTCAATATTACGCCTACTACTTTACTGCGCGTCAATATCGGTGGATTCTTGCAGGATCATACCTTGTCCGCAGGTAAGAAGTCAACGGATGGTAATTATGCTTCGCTCGATGAAATCTTCCAGACAGCTTTTACCACATCGCCTATTGCTCACCCTACACGCTATTCCACTGGCGAAATTCCTGTGGTTGCCAACCGGGCTAATCCCTGGGCATGGCTGACACAGACCGGATATCAGACAAGAAAGGAGAGTAGCCTTGAGACGCTGTTCTCCATAGAGCAAGATCTGAGTATGCTGGTTAAAGGACTGAAAATAAAAGGGCTCTTCTCTTTCGACCGTTATTCGGCAAGTGGTGTGCGCAGATCGAAAAATCCGACATATTACCAGCCAGCCAACGGCAGGAATCCGGATGGAACATTGAACTTGCATATGCTGGGTAATGGAGATGAGTACCTGGATTATTCTTCGTATGGAGAATACGGTACAAACAGCACCTATACAGAGTTTTCGGCAAACTATGCCAATACGTTTGGTAAGCATGGTGTGCAGGGTATGTTTATGTACGATATGCGTAACCTCGACACTGGTGACAAGCAACCTTTCCGCTTCATGGGTATTGCAGGACGTTTCTCGTATACATTTGATAACCGTTATGTGACTGAATTTAATTTCGGTTACAATGGCTCGGAGAATTTCGCTAAGGGCAAGCGCTACGGTTTCTTTCCGTCGGTGGCTCTGGGATGGATTGTATCCGAAGAAAAATTCATGGAACCGGTACGTAATGTATTGAGTAAATTAAAATTGCGTGGGTCTTATGGTCTGGTTGGTAACGATTGTATCGGTGCAACCCGTGGAGCTGTCCGTTTTCCTTATATCACTACTATCGATGAAGTGTCGGGATATACTTTTGGTATGGATGGCAATGTATACATTGGCGGTATGCAGGAAGGCTTGGCCGGTTCTCCTGATCTGACTTGGGAAAAGGTGAAGAAACTGAATATCGGAGTCGAGGTAGGCATTTTGAATACGATAAATTTGACGGTGGATTTCTTCCAGGATAAACGTTATGACATCTTTATGCAACGCGTCAATGTGCCTTCGTCAACCGGTTTCACCAATAATCCGTATGCCAATTATGGTAAGACTACGAATAAGGGTGTGGAGCTGTCTCTTGAAATGAACAAGCGTTTTAGCAAGGATTTTGAAGTAATGGCGCAGGCTACTATGACTTATGCTAAAAGCCGGATTGATGAGATAGACGAACCTGTTACCGTCATTGGTACAAATCGTGCAAGAACAGGACGCCCCATCGGACAGATATACGGTTACATAGACGAAGGTCTGTTCACGGAGGATGATTTTGCAGATGTGGCAAATGGCATCCTGAAAGAAGGTATTCCGGTTCCGCAGTTCTCAAATAATATCCGTCCGGGTGATATTAAATATAAGGATGTCAACAATGATGGTATCATCAATGCTCTGGATCAGTCGCCCATCGGTGGTACCTGGGATCCAATGCTGGTTTACGGTTTCGGATTGAATATGAGATATAAGAATATTGATTTTGGTTTCTTCCTGCAAGGTAATGGCAAGACTTACCGCATCATCGGTTCGGGTGTGAAAACCTTTATCCCCGGTACGGGTGCCAATACTAAGGAGGGAAATATCTATAGCAACTATCAAGACCGTTGGACACCTGAAAACCCGAGTCAAAATGTATTTTGGCCACGTTTGTCCAGTACTATCAATGAAAATAATACCCAACCGTCAACCTGGTGGGTACGCAACATGAGTATGCTGAGGGTGAAGAGCATTGAATTAGGCTATAGTTTTTCCAAGAAGTCCCTTTTGCCACACTTCATCAGTAATGCCCGTCTTTTTGTAGCCTGTTCCAATCCGTTTGAATTCTCTAAGTTCAAAATGTGGGACCCAGAGCTTGATACCAGTACGGGAGCTAAATATCCAATCCCGAGAGTCGTATCTTTCGGATTTAATCTGTCTTTCTAAAGAAGACCTGGAGTTTGGATTATAAAACAATTAAAACAGAAAAAGAATATGAAATACATCACATTTTTATTTATCGCTATGTTGACGTTCAGTTCCTGTACGGATTTCCTTGATAAGGAACCGGATGATATGCTGACGTTGGAAAAGGTGTTCAATAATAGACAGAATACGTTGGAATGGCTTTCTGCAATCTATTCAAGTGTCCCGAATACGTTTATCAATTACCATCAGGAAGGACCTCTGAGCGATGATATGGCACCGCATGCCGAGTGGACAGGCTGGTTCGCTTATGACATCGTGGGTAAGCAAATGGGTAACTGGAACCCAAGTTCGGAAGATAATAATGATTATTGGAGAGTACTACCTAAGAAAATACGTCAGGCACAGATCTTTATACAGAACGTGAAACCTATTGAGAACCAGAATCTGACAGTCGAGGAAGCGGAGCGTATGAAATTGGAAGCAAGATTCCTGATTGCCTATTATTATGCATTGTTGGTAGAGTTCTATGGAGCCGTACCGTTTACAGCCGAACCGATTGATCTGGATGCTCCGTATGATGTACTTATGATGCAGCAGGTACCTGTACACCAGGTTATAGACTGGGTAGATAACGAGTTACTGGAAGTGTCGAAAGGTTTGCCGGCAAGTTATACAAATCCTACTCTGTATGGCAGAGCTACCTCACTGATGTGTCTGGCAGTGCGTTCACGCCTTCTCTTGTTGTCTGCGTCTCCCTTACTGAATGGAAACAAGGACTACATGAATCATAAAAATCCCAATGGTGAAGAACTCTTTTATTCTGAATATGATGTCAATCGTTGGCAACGTGCAGCCAATGCGGCTAAGGAATTGATTGATGCTGCCCATGCCGCCGGTAAGAAGTTGTATACGGTCTACAATCCGGACGGAACGGTAGATCCTTTCCTCTCATGCCGGGGTATTCTGATGACAAAGGAATCGGCAGGAAATACGGAAATACTTTTTGCAAACCCCAATCCGGGCGATTACGGAGCCATCGACCGTTGGAGTATTCCTCGCAGTGTACCCGGTGCAGGTTCTTACGGAGTAACACAATCCTTGGTGGATGCCTTTTTCATGGAAAACGGATTGTCGCCTATCCTGGGTTATGAAAATAATGACTATTCAAAACCGATCATTAACCCGGCATCCGGCTATACTGAAACCGGATTCTCAACAGAGCCTGAAGTAAGGAATACCGGGTGGCAGGAGTGTCAGGGAAATGTAAATCCGGGGCAGGTCACCATGGCGGGTGCTTACAATATGTATTGTCACAGGGAAGCACGTTTCTATATTGCCGTTCTTTATAATCGTGCCTGGTTCAGTAAGACGGCCGAAGGAGGTCGTCAGACCATGTTCCTGAAGGGAGAACAGGATGGAGGTATCTCTATGGATGCACCAAGAAATGGCTATTTGCAGAATAAATTGGCGCATCCGGACAGGGATAATGTGAACGTTACGTTTCCTTATCGTCCAGCTGTAAATTATCGTTTGGCGGAAGCCTATCTGAATTATGCTGAGGCTTTGAACGAATGTGATCCCGGCAATCCGGATATAATGAAATACGTCAATCTTATCCGTGTGCGTGCCGGTATTCCGGAATATGGTACTGGAGCCGGTATGATAACCGAACCCCAGGGACAGGAAGAAGTGCGTCAGTCCATTTATAAGGAACGTCGTGTGGAATTGTGTTGTGAATCCAGTATCCGTTATATGGATATCCGTCGCTTGAAAATAGGTGAAGAAATACTTAACAGAGACTTCTACGGAATGAATTATTTCGGTTCCAAGTTGAGCGATGACAAGAATGATCCGGATGCTTATTTTGTGCGTACCAGATACCAGACCCGTTCGTTCCAGAAAAAGAACTATTGGTTCCCGGTGCCGCAGTCGGAAATGGATATCAATCCTAATTTGGTGCAGAATCCGTTCTGGAAATAATAAATCTGTGATGATTCCTTATACATCATGTAGTTTTTAATTTATAACTTAAATAATCCAATGAAATTATTCAGTACCATTATAGTACTTTCCTTTGTATTTATCCTGACCGCTTGTGCCGCTTGCACCGATCCGGATATCCCTGGGACGCTGTCCCCACAGCCCTCTCAGGAGAAGTATACAGTGAAAGTCAGAAAAGTAGGAAACAGTCAGGAATGGCAGGCGCTCCAAGTCAAAACCGCCACCGTGGATAAGCATAATGTACGTACCAGTTACTTTGTACAGTTCGATATGACCTCCGCAATGGAAGTGATGGTGACTTATGGAGAAAAGTCTATACGGAAAGTAAACATCCGGCCGACCGATAAGAATATAGCATATACTCAGGAAGGAAACAGTATTTATTTCAATCTGGATAATCCTGCTTACCTGAGCATTGAATTCAATGACGACCGATTTGGTAACCTGCAACTTTTTGCGGACAAGGCAGCGGAGGAACAAGTCTTTCCGGATACTGAAGGAGTCATGTATTTGGGTCCCGGTGAACATGGTAATTCCAACGATGATATTGTCTGGATACCCGGTAACACTACTGTCTATTTAGACAAGGATGCCATCCTGACTTATAGTCTTAAAATTGCCAATGTGGAAAATGTACGTGTCATAGGCCGTGGGCAAATCAGGCAGCCGAAGAATCATGCCATCATCGTTGAGAACTCAAAACATGTTGAGATTGACGGAATCACCATCGTAGACCCTAATGGTGCCAGTATTCTGGTTGGGCAGACTACCGATGTTACTATCAGGAATCTGAAAAGCTTTTCAAGTATCATCTGGGGGGACGGTATCAATATGCGCAGCAGCAGTGATATCACTATTGATAATCTCTATATGCGGAATAGTGATGATTGCATTGCCATTTATGCCAGTCGTCAGGGCTCTTTGGGAGACAGCCGTAATATCAGTGTGCGGAATTCTGTTCTTTGGGCCGATAATGCGCATCCTATTAATATCGGTACTCATGGAGATGCTACACGCCCCGGTGGTGATACAATAGAGAATCTGACTTTTACAAATATTGATGTCCTGGATCATCATGAATTATCTCCTATTTATCAGGGATGCTTTGCTGTGACGTGTGGCGACAATAATACTGTCAGGAAATTGTTGTTTGAAGACTTCCGAGTGGAAAATATAGAGGAAGGCAAGCTCTTCTACTTCGCCGTACAGCAGAATACGGGTGAAGACAATCTGGTACCGGGAAGGACCATTGAAGATGTGACTATCCGTAATATATTCTATAACCCCGAATATCCCGGGCGCAATAAAGTGGGAAAATCGCTTGTAAAAGGGTTTGACAGCGAGCGTTTGACCAGGGATGTTACTATTGAAAATGTTATAATCAATGGTGAGAAGATGGTTAGGGAAGATTTGGAAATCAATGAATTTGTTGAAAACTTAACTGTGAAATAGTTATGAGAGGATATTTGAGACCAACTTTGATAGTCTGTACCCTGACCACTTTATTATTTACTTCCTGCAAGCATCCGGAAAACAACGCAACTCCGGCTATTCCGGTAGATAAGCAGCTGGAGGCTAAGGTGGACAGTCTTCTGAAGAGTTTGTCGCTGGAAGAGAAAATCGGCCAGATGACACAGTTGACACTTGACGTGGTGACCAAAGGGGATAATGTCTATCATACTACTTTCCCGTTGGAACTGGATCCGGTTGTAGTAGATACGGTGTTGAGGAAATATAAAGTGGGTTCCATCCTGAATACTGCTTCCAACGTTCCTCAAACTGTAGACAAGTGGGCGTCTATTATCTCGGGGTTACAGAAAGTTGCCATTGAGGAAACCGGTATCCCTTTGGTTTACGGTATCGATCAGATGCATGGTACCACTTTCACAATAGGCGGCACAATGTTTCCGCATGAGATTGGTATGGCGGCAACTTTTAATCCCCAACTAGTGTATGAAGGGGCTCAGATAGCAGCCTACGAAACC
This sequence comes from Bacteroides sp. 14(A), assembly GCF_000526555.1. Classification (NCBI taxonomy): domain Bacteria; kingdom Pseudomonadati; phylum Bacteroidota; class Bacteroidia; order Bacteroidales; family Bacteroidaceae; genus Bacteroides; species Bacteroides sp. 14(A). Next base: position 1,330,066 of record NZ_JAGH01000002.1, read on the forward strand.
AAGGCGGGGAATGCCCCCTGGAATTTCTCTCCGGTATTGGACCTGGGACGTGATGCCCGCTGGTCGAGAATCTATGAGACGTATGGAGAAGATGTGTATCTGGCATCTCAGATGGGAATGGCATGTATAAAGGGATATCAGGGAGATAATCCGAATCAGATAGGGGATAGTCAGGTAGCCTCGTGCCTTAAACATTTTATGGGATATGGGGTTCCGGTTTCCGGTAAAGACCGGACTCCTTCCAGTATATCCGAACAGGATTTACGCGAACGGCATTTCCAACCATTCCTGAATGCGATTCAATCGGGTGCGTTATCTGTTATGGTGAACTCGGCTTTAAACAACGGTCTTCCTTTTCATGCTAACTACACTTTACTGACCGAATGGCTCAAAGAAGACTTAAATTGGGACGGAGTAATTGTTACTGACTGGGCGGATATTAATAATCTTTATCAGCGCGATAAAATCTGTGGTTCGGCTAAAGAGGCTATTAAGTTGGCAATCAATGCAGGAATCGATATGGCAATGACTCCTTACGAATGGAGCTTTTGCATTGATCTGAAAAATTTGGTAGAGGAAGGAGAAGTATCTATGGAACGTATTGACGATGCAGTTCGCCGTATCCTGCGGATGAAGTTTCGGCTGAATTTGTTTGAGCGTCCTTATTGGAGTCCTTCGGAATATCCTGATTTCGGAAGTGACAAACATGCTCTTGTTGCCAGAAAGGCTGCGGAAGAGTCCATTACTTTGCTGAAGAACGAAGGTGGTATCTTGCCTCTCCAAACGGGAGCTAAGGTACTGGTAGTCGGTCCTAATGCTAATTCGATGCGTACACTTAATGGAGGGTGGACCCTCTCCTGGCAAGGGGAGAAGGCTGACGTATATGCCGGAGAATACAATACGATCTTGGAAGCGGTGATTCAACGAGCTGGTCATGCCCGGATATCTTATGAACCGGGAGTAACTTATAAGACTGCTGATCCGCCCACTATTGATATCCTTTATTGGGAAGAGAATAAGCCGGAAATAGAGAAGGCGGTCGCAGCTGCCCGGAAAGTTGATTATATCTTGCTGTGTATTGGTGAAAACTCGTATGCTGAAACTCCCGGAAATCTTTCGGATCTGACTCTTTCCCGCAATCAGTTGCAGTTGGCAAAGGCTTTGACTGCTACCGGAAAACCTGTTATACTGGTTTTGAATGAAGGCCGTCCCCGTATCATTTCAGAGATAGAACCTTTGGCGAAAGCAGTTGTACATCTTTATCTGCCGGGCAACTATGGAGGGGATGCTTTAGCCAAGGTGCTGTATGGAGATGTAAGTCCGAGTGGTAAGCTGCCTTATACATATCCTCGTTATGTACACTCACTGGCTAATTATGACCACAAACCTTGTGAAAGTATGGATACTATGGAAGGAGCTTATAATTATAATGCAGTAATGTCTGTGCAATGGGCATTTGGTTACGGGCTGAGCTACACAACTTTTACTTACTCCAATCTGAAAGTAGACAAGAGTCATTTTAAACCTGCTGATGTATTGTCTTTCTCTGTTGATATAACTAATGATGGAGAGCGTAGGGGTAAAGAGTCCATATTGCTTTTTACCAGTGACGAAATAGCTTCCCTGACTCCCGATGTACGTCGTTTGCGGGCATTCCATAAAGTGGAACTGGCTCCGGGAGAAAAGAAAACCGTGACAATGGAAGTAAAAGCAGAAGATCTGGCATTTGTAGATCTGGATGGGAAATGGAGACTGGAAGAGGGAAGTTTTAAAGTACAGGTCGGTGATCAGGTTTTGACGGTGTATTGTGATGAAACAAAGGCTTGGAATACTCCTAACCGGTAAATAGATTTAGGTATTAGTTTGTTTAAAGCTACTTTCATGTAGCTGTTGGTAGAGGAAACCGTTTTATTCCACTGAGGGATAAGGCGGTTTTCTTTTGCATCATTTTAGTAGTGCTATAAGATTTTTCTCTACTTTTGTATTGAATCTACCGACATTAATAATATGAAAAACAAAAACTGTGAAATAAGAATAGGGAAGTATTTGCTGTTTATCATATTACTGCTCAGCTCCTCGCTTCATGCACAAGATCACTATGCGTTTACTCCCATTGATTGCAGTGACGGACTTTCGGGTAACAGAGTCCGCAATATCATTCAATTGCGGGATGGGCGCATTGCAATCAATGCCAATGAGATCGTTAGCATCTACGATGGAACTTCTTTTCAATATTTTCATTATAATAAAAGTAACATAATTCCTCTTAATGACTATGTTGGGCATCATCGCATTTATGTGAATGAGGACTATATTTATATCAAAGACTGGTATAAACTAATGGCCATCAACATCAATGAAGAATGCTTTGAACAGCATTTGGACGATCTGTTTAAGTCTTATGGTGTAAAGGGGACGCTAGTGAACTTCTTTGTAGATGAGTCAGGTAATTATTGGATGCTGACGGATGATGATGTACTCTTGTACAGGGATTATGCCGGGGGAAAGACAGTTGAGTTTCTGAAGGATGTTTCAACGAACGGAGATGTACGTGACAGGCTTCTGGATATTGCGGTAATAAACCGGCAAGTTTTCTTGTTCTACAATTCAAGCCTCATGGTCTGTTATGATCTGGAAACATCCAGAGAATTATACCGGGAATATGCACTGGTTGAAAAGCAGGATAGGTCTGCTACCCTGTTGGTTGTCCCTCGGGGGAAGTACTTGTACTATTTGATGAATGGGCGAAAGACTGAAGCTTTACGGTTTGATATTGAACTGCGTAAGTGGGAAGTGATATTAGAGACTGAATATAGGCTGAATGTGCTTTCTGTAGGTAAAGAACACGATATATGGATCACCAGTCAGGCTGGCCTGTGGGTATGTGATGAAAAGCTGCAAAACAAACAATTTATCCCTACGCTGGAATTTGTAGATGGTAAAGAGATAAAAACGGAAGTCAGCACAGTCTTTAATGATAATCAGGGAGGAACTTGGATCGGGACTTTGGACAGGGGAATATGTTATTACCATCCTAACCGCTTTAAATTCAAAAATATAGGTAAAGTGTTCTTCCCTAATATTGATCAGAATGGGGAAGTTAGTGTGTCGTGTTTTGTAGAAGATACTCATGGCGAAATCTTGGTAGGTACCCGCCAGGGACTTTTACGGTACTCTTTATCTGAGAGCAAATTGTCTGTTGAGGCAGGATTACCCCGCAATTTACGATGCAATGGGTTAACTAAAGATAGCCGGCAGCGGATATGGCTTTCATCGGTTGAGGCATTATTCTGTATTCAGAATGGAAAGAGCAGAAGTTATCCTGTACGTGATGTGGCGAAGGTATTTGAAGCACCGGATAAGAACCTGTATATCTGTTCATATATAGATGGCCTGTGTCTTTTGAATCCTGATACCGGAGAACTTAAGAAGATAGCAGAAAGTGAAGGACGACAAATCAACTCCGTTTCGCAGATCAGGAATTATAAAGAGGGTATGCTGATAGGAATCTGCAATTTAGGACTGTTTACCTATGATTATAAAAATCAGGTTCTGACTGCACCGGTGTTTAAAGATAAAAAGGCTTGGCAAGATTTCTATGATATCCATCGTTATTCTGATTTGTACGTAGATAGCCGTAACCTGATTTGGCTTGCCACACAGGATGGCCTGATAGTCTGGAATCCAAAGAATGAAGAGATCAGGATGTTTTATATGGAGAATGGTCTGGTAAACAATAGTATACAGGCAATATCCGAAGATCGTCACCACGTGATGTGGATTACCACTTCTTATGGAATATCTTGTGTGAATGTAGTTCAGGAAGGAGGAAGAACAGAATACTCTTTTTCCAACTTTAACCATAGTGATGGAGTGATAGAACGGGAATTCCTGGAAAGATCCGTATATGTAACGAAGGATGATGTGATTCTGATGGGAGGAATTGATGGTTTCAACGAATTCCGAATTAATAAACTGCCTCCGGTAAAACAGGATATGAAGCCTCTCTTCGTGAGCTTTCATCTTTTCGGGAAAAAGGTGGAGATGGATAAGGCTTATGATGGCAATATACTATTGAGCGAGCCTGTAAGCGCAACTCAAAAGATTATCTTGAATTATGACCAGAACTTTGTATCGTTTGATTTCTCTGCACTGAATTATATCAATAGATCACAGACTCACTATCGTTACCGGCTGAAGGGGTTGGATAAGGAGTGGCATGAAATAGTTTCTCCCACAGGGACAGGAACTGCCTCTTATGCCAATCTTCCTCCGGGTACGTATGATCTGGAAGTATATGCGGCAAACAACAGTAAGCAGTGGGGAAGCAGTTGTGCAACTATACAAATCATTGTAAAGGACCCGTATTGGAAAACTCCTTTGGCTTATTTCATTTATTGCCTGTTGATTGCCCTTTCCATATATTGGGCCCTTTCCAGTTATTTGCGAATGAATAAGAGGAAGTTGCAAAAAGCTCAGGAAGAAGAACTGAATCAAATGAAATTCCGCTTCTTTACCAATATAAGCCATGAATTCCGCACACCGCTGACTCTGATCATAACCCCATTGGAATCTCTTATTAAGGAAGTCGGCGACATGGCCTTGAAGAAGAGATTACAATCCATTTACCGTAATTCCAAAGAACTGCTGAACCTCGTCAATCAATTGCTGGACTTCAGACGTTTGGAAGTTCATGGCGAGAAGCTGTTTCTTGTTAAGGGGAATATAGCGGAGTTTGTGTCTTCGATAAAGTCCTCTTTTGATTATCTGGCTCAGGAAAAGGAGATTTCTTTTGAGATAGATGATAAGATTACAGAAGATTTATATATAAGTTTCGACCGTGAGAAGATACAAAAGGTACTGAATAATCTATTGTCTAATGCATTCAAGTTCACACCTGCAGGAGGCAGGGTGACGATAACTTTCGATACTTGTAAGGAATCGGACGGGGTACAGTATTTCCGTCTTTGCGTGAAAGATACCGGAACAGGGATTCCACGAAAGAATCTTTCCCATATTTTTGAGCGTTTCTATCAGGTGAAAGAGGAAGAAGATAAAATAGGCAGTGGAATTGGTCTTCATCTGGTGAAAGAGTATGTAGAGTTGCATTCCGGAAAGATAGAAGTGGAGAGTGAAGTAAATAAGGGCAGTTTGTTCACTGTATATCTACCTGTGCGTACTGATGTAGAAGTGGATACGGAGTTACCGGAAGTGGAAGATACTTTCATCGGGGATGAATTGAACCCTGATGCGGAAAGTGATCAGGACTTGCAAACAGATAAAGAGTACACTATACTTCTGGTGGAAGATAACAAAGAATTCCGGCATTATATGTTTGAACTGCTTTCCAAAAAATACAATGTATTGGAAGCTGGTGATGGGGAAGAAGGAGAACGGATTGCCACAACAAAGTTTCCCGATTTGATAATCAGTGATATTATGATGCCGAAAGTGGATGGACTTGAGTTATGTAAACGCATCAAGTCCAATATACAGGTGTCGCATATCCCTGTCATATTACTGACTGCCCGTTCTACGGACGAAAGTAAATTGTTCGGGTACGAATCAGGTGCGGATGAGTATATATCCAAGCCGTTTAATTTGGATATTCTGCTATTGAGAATACAGAAACTGATAAACGAAGAGAAAGCCCGTCAGAAATCTTTTTCACAGGGAATAAATATTAATCCGGGAGAGGTTACCATCACTTCTATTGATGAGCAGTTTATAGAGAAGGTCTGCGCATTGATTCAAAAGAATATAGATAATCCCGAATATTCGGTAGAGAAGCTGAGTGCTGATGTTGGGATGGAGCGTACGGTACTATATCGTAAATTGAATGCAATTGTCGGCCAGACTCCTTCTGATTTTATCCGTTCCATTCGTTTGAAGCATGCTGCTCAATTACTGAATAAGGGATATCAGGTAGGTGAAGTGGCTGATATGGTTGGTTTCAATACTCCTAAATATTTCACAAAGTACTTCAAACAGGCGTTTGGTGTAACGCCTTCCCAATATAAGACTAATATGACTGGGGAGAGTTGATTCATTTCCATCCCAATTAGTGTAATTAGTCGTATCTTATTGCATGCCGGTTTTTGCCAGTTAGTTGGCAAACCCTTGCCATCATGGTGGCAAGATTCAGGTAAAAACCTTGCCTACTGTGCATTTTTCCTTTGAAAACAACGAAATGTACCTTAAAAAGCAACGAGCTGACCCCTACTCAGAGTCGTCTTCCCGGTACTTTGCAATTGAAATAACCGAGTATTAACCCATAAATCAATTGCCATGGAAAATGCACCTTAAAAGTCGTATCATGTTTTTTACCTTTATTTCTAACTTCAATTAATTAACCGTTTTATGAATCATTTAATGCATGAAAAATCATAATCTGTTTTTAACACCAAACTACCGGTATCGTTTACCGGAATCGAATCTTAAGAAGCTGATACTTTCACTGATTGTCCTTCTGAGTTTTGTTCATGTGGCTGCACAGAATAATATAAATATCAGCGGAACTGTTGTGGATGATCAGGGGGAAGCTGTGATAGGAGCCAGTGTAGTTGCTCAGAAAAGTAAGAATGGTACAATAACCGATGTGGAAGGTAATTTTAAACTGTCGGTTCGTTCTAATGATGTCCTGACTATCTCTTTTATAGGATATATCACCCAAACAGTTCCGGTGTCCGGCAAAAACAATATTGTTGTGACGCTGAAAGAAAATAGTATGTTGCTGGATGAAGTGGTAGTCACCGGTTTTGGACTTGCCCAGAAGAGGGCTTCCGTTACGGGTGCAATTTCTTCTGTGGGTGCACAGGAATTGGCACATGCAAAGTCGGTAACGGCTACAGGTGCACTGGTAGGTAAGCTCCCCGGTGTAAACTTCCGTCAGGATAACGGACGTCCGGGTGCCGCTCCCAATATCCAGATCAGAAACATGGGAACACCCTTAATCATTATTGACGGTGTGCAGAAAGATTCCGGTAACCTGAATAACCTGGACTTCAATGATATCGAATCTGTTTCCGTACTGAAAGATGCTTCGGCGGCTATTTATGGTATGCAGGCCGCTAATGGTGTAGTGGTAATTACTACCAAAAGAGGACAGAAGAATCAAAAGTTAAAGGTCAATGTGAATGGGTATTATGGATGGCAGTTACCTTCCAACTATCCAAAACCCGCTTCGGCAGAAGATTATCTGGCGGCTATCATACAGACTGAAACTATAAATGGAACTCCGAGAACCGTTACGAAAGAAGAGTACCAGAAATGGGTGGATAAGGTTGACGAAGACCATACTTCTTTCGACTGGTATAAGTACATTTGGGTGAGTGCGCCGCAGTCTTATGTAAATGCAAATGTATCCGGTGGCACGGAGAAAGTCAGATATTATCTGAGCTTGGGACATATCGATCAGGAAGGGAATATCAGAGGTTTTAAGGGCTTCAACAGAACCAATATGCAGTCTAATATCGACATTGATATTACGAACAGGTTCAAAGTCGGTGTAGCAATCAACGGACGCATAGAGACTACCGATAATCCGGGGTTGCCGGGTGACGACTACAATCTGCCTATCTATGGAGCTTATAATAACTTGCCGACTAAAAAGCCTTATGCCAATAATAATCCTAAGTATCCGGCTATATCGGCACCTTGGGCACAAGACAGTTTCGGATGGATGAATTACGAACATGCAGGAAGTTATAAGGATCAGTGGAAGGTTATTCAGATTAACGGTACTGCCGAATATGAAATACTGAAAGGCCTGAAGGCAAGAGGACTGTTCAGCTATTGGCTGGCAAACAGAAGACAGTCGAACCGGGAATACTCCTATAAATTCTATGAGTATGATAAAGAGAGTGATGTCTACAATGTAGTGGAAACAGGTACGGCACGTTATACAGAAAGAAGTATGGAGATGAAAGAAGAACTGACTTCCAATATTCAGCTGTCGTATGAAAATACGTTTGCACTCCATCATGTAAATGCCGTTGTGGGCTTTGAGGCAAAGAAAGGCACTTATCCAAGAATGTATGCATTGGGAAATCCTCCGGCAAACGGAATCCCTTATATCGATAAAACCAGTCTGTCTAATTTTACCGATGGCATTGGTAACCCGCAGACACGTATGGGATATATAGGTCGCCTGAACTACGACTACGCAAATAAGTACATCATAGAATTATCCGGCAGATATGATGGCTCTTATCGTTATAAACGGGGTAAACGTTGGGGATTCTTCCCGTCGGCTTCTATCGGTTACCGGGTTACGGAAGAGAAGTTCTGGCAGGATGTCGATTTCCTGAAAGACAATATCACCAATCTGAAAATCCGTGCTTCGTATGGTGTGTTAGGTGAAGAATTGGGTACGGCCTTAAGTCATATTGTAGGCTATAATTATAATAGCGGTGGTGCTGTGATCGATGGAGGACTGGTTACAGGCAGTACTGTTACAGGATTGGCTACCGATAATATTACATGGGGTAAATCTAAGATACTGAATATCGGCATTGACCTGGGGTTCCTGGATAATCGCCTGAATGCTTCTTTTGACTATTTCAACAGAGATCAGACCGGATTGCTGGCAAGCCGTTATGATGTGCAGATTCCGGAAGAAGTGGGATTCTCACTGCCTCAGGAAAACCTGAACTCTAATTATGCCAGGGGATTCGACGCCTCTGTGAATTGGAGGGACCGAATCGGAGATGTGAATTATACGGTAGGAGGTAACGTTACTTATTCACGCTGGTATGTGGGAGACCGATACAAGCCTAGATTCTCCAGTGAATGGCAAAAGTTCCGTTATCAGGCAGGAAATATAAAGGGACGTTATACGGATGTGGAGTTCTCACTCGTTTCGGATGGACAATTCCAGAGTTGGGAGGAGATTGCAAACCATCCTGTTGACCAGGACCATCAGGGAAATATTACGTTGAAACCGGGTGATGCCAAATATAAGGATATGAATGGTGACGGTTTGATTAATGATGCCGACTGGCGTCCGATAGGCTATCGTAAAGGAGGAACACCGTGGGTGAACTTTGCATTTAATCTGGCTCTGGATTGGAAGGGAATTGATTTCCGTGCAGATTTTGTAGGAGCAACAGCCTATACATATGTTCAACAGGGATTCCTGAGATATTTCGATCCTAATAAGAATCTCTCTCAATACCTTTGGGATAACTCAACCAGACTTGTGGATATCTGGGATGCTGACAGTGGTTTTAATATCGGCAAATACCCGTTGGCTCTACGTACCCGGAATAATAGTGACTGCACACATTGGCCCAGTGATTTCTGGTATACCAATATGACTTATCTGAAGATGAGAAATGTGGAGATAGGTTATACTCTACCTCAAAAGTGGACTTCAAAAGTCGGGATTTCCCGTTGCCGTTTCTATGTTTCAGGGCAAAACCTGTTCGCTCTGAAGAATATTGATATTGATATCGATCCTGAAATTACGGCGGAGAACGGTATGGCCTATCCGAATATGAAAGTAGTGAACTTTGGTTTTTCCGTTGATTTTTAATTACCTTTATACGCATCAAGATGACAAAAATAAAATTGATAATCATATCCGCCCTTTTCTTAATGGGGGCTGCCGGTTGTTCGGAATCCTTTTTGGATCAGGAACCTGAAAATGTGATACCTGAGAGTATGATTTATGAAGATAAGGAGCTTGTATTATCTGTACTTTCAAATTTGTATGGCAAAGTAAACTGGGGACAGAATAATGGGGATTTTGGGAGTTACGACCAGTTGGACGAAGCTAATAAATGCTATGGAAGTCCGTGGGTGATATTTACGGAGTATGACCGGAACTCATGGAGAGTCCGTGATTATGACTTTGTCCGCCGAGTAAACTTGTTTTTACAGGGTGTCAGGGGCAGTAGTGCACTTCAGGAAAGTGAAAAAAAGGCTTTTGAAGGAGAGGCTCGTTTCCTGCGTGCCTGGCATTATTTCCATATGGCCCGTACTTTGGGCGGTATGCCGCTTGTTGGAGACCAGGTGTTTAATTATGAATCGGGAATAGATGTGGAAACCTATCAGGTGCCACGTTCCACAGAGGCGGGAATCTATGATTATGTAATCAGCGAATGTGATGAAATTGCCCGCCAGCTGACCGAACAAACGACTATAAATTCTGCCCGGGCCAATAAATGGGCGGCTTTAATGTTGAAGGCACGTGCTGCCGTGTATGCAGGATCCATTGCAAATTATGGTAATAAGATTACTCCGACTCTGAAGACAGACAATGGAGAAGTCGGTATTCCGGCTGATTTGGCTACTAAATACTATGAGACTGCATTGGCTGCTGCTGAGGAAGTTATAGAAAACAGTCCTTATGAATTGCAGATTTCCGATCCTCAGGATTTAGGATTGAGCTTTTATAAGGCTGTATGCCAGAAATCGAATAATAAAGAAGTTATTTGGGCTTTGGACAGATCTGTGACGGATAAGGTGACGACTAACTTCACAGCCTGGTGTATGCCTTTCTCTTTGAAAGATGGAATACAGGGAAATGCCCTGGGAGCACTTCTCAATTTAGTGGAATCTTTTGAAAACAGGGATGGAAGCAACGCCGAGATAAAGACGCATGATGCTAATGGTAACTTTGTGTTCTATGATAATCCGGGAGAGCCTTTCGAAATGAAAGATGCCCGATTGTGGGGAACTGTGATATGGCCTAATGCACTTTACAGAAGTGAGCCGGTGGCTCTACAAGCTGGTTTGTTGATTAAAGATACAGAGAATCCGAGTCAATGGAAAACAAAGATCAGCTCTTTAGGTGCAACCACTGAAGACGGGCAGCTAATCACTGCACTGGACGGACCATTGGCAACGGCAGGCGACAGGTTTAATAAGACCGGTTTCTTGGTACGCAAATTCCTGGATGAAGCCGCCAATGCAGGATCGGATACGCAGAATAGTGAGATGTGGTATCCCCGTTTCCGCTTCGCAGAGGCTTTACTGATTGCAGCGGAAGCAGCTTATGAATTAGGGGGAACAAACAAGGTGAAGGCCGTCGAATATATAAACAGAGTTCGTGCTCGTGGTGGAATTAAAGAATTGACGGAATCCACGATCACTTTTGAGCACATAGTGAATGAGTATAGGGTTGAGTTTGCTTTTGAAGATCATCGTTGGTGGGACTTGAGACGTTGGAGGCTTGCCCATACTCTATGGAATGGAGTCATTGACAGTCCGACTGCGCAGATGTATTCCCTTTTCCCCTATAAGGTGTATGCACCCGGTTCGCCATATGATGGTAAGTGGGCTTTCGAGAAAAGCAGATCTTACATGGCGCCGAATGCAAGGAACTTCACCATGCGGTGTTATTACGGTTCGATTGATGATGGCTGGATTAACAAGAATCCGAAGCTGGTTAAGAACCCATTACAGTAATATAGTAACTAACGATTAGATTAAATAAAATGAAGAATATCAATAGCCTTATATTAATCCTTGGCTTGTTTCTGGTAACCGGTTGCGAGCTGGATAACTTCGATGAGCCTAAAAGTGAGTTTAAGGGTAGGTTTGTCTATGAAGGTGAAGCACTACAATTAAGAGGGACTGCCTATGACAATGATTGCATGATGTATGCCTATCAGGAAGGACCTGAGTATGAAGATCGGGGAGCCATCAATTTGTTTGTTAACTCTGATGGAGAATTTAATTCTTTGATGTATAATGGCTTCTATAAGATTGTGTTGAGGCAGGATAGAGGCCCTTGGATTCCCCGGAAGGATACGATTGAAGTAAACATCAAAGGTAATCAGATATTGGATGTTGAGGTTACTCCTTATTTCCTTATCAAGGATACTGAGATTGATTTTCAGAATAAGGTGGTAAAAGTGAAATGCAAGATAAACCAGGTGGTTGAGACAGCTTCCATTGACAGGGCGGTGATCTATATATCCAAAACGAAGCTGGTGGATAATGTTGCGAAGATAGCGGAGAAGTCATTCACCAATCTGACTCCGGGTGAGCATGAATTCACTTTCGACCTGAGTGATAATGGAGTGACTGATGCTGCTAAATTTTTATATGCAAGAGTCGGGGTTAAGGCACGGCAAGGAAATGATTATATATTTTCCGAGGTCACTCAACTGAGATAGATTATTTTCATTAGGTAATTCATAATATAAACAAGTAAAAAAGAAACCATGAACATGAAGTTTTATTCAAAAATCAGTAGTATGCTGGTGGCTGCGGCTTTCTTGTCGATCTTACCTGTCGAGGCACAGATTTTCCGGCAAACCAAGCAGGGAATAACGGGTACTACGCAGGGAATGGATATTGAGATCCAATTTATCAGCCTTGGAATTGTACGTGTGGTGAAGGCACCCGAAGGACGTAGCTTTACAAAGAAAAGCCTTTCTGTGGTTAAGAGTCCTGAAAGCATGTCTGTAACGACCGAGAAGAAAGGAGAAACCGTTTCCCTGAAAAGCAATGCTGTACGCGTTGATTTCAATGTGGAGACCGGGCGGATTTCTTTTTTTGACAAGCAAGGAAAGGCATTGTTTACCGAGAAAGATTATGGTGCTCAGTTTACTCCGTTCAATGATGCGGGGAATCAGACTTTTAGTGTGCGTCAGGCCTTTTTGCTGGATAAGGATGAGGCTATCTATGGTCTGGGACAGCAACAGGTTGATGATCTGAATCAGCGCAATCATAAACATTTCATGCGTCAGCGTGCATTGCATGCCAGTGTTCCAATCATTCAGTCGACGAAGGGGTATGGAATGTTCTGGGATAATTATTCTCCGACCACTTATACAGATAATCCGCAGGAGATGTCCTTTGATTCGGAAGTGGGAGAATGTATGGACTATTACTTCATGTATGGCGGTAACGCCGATGGTGTGATAGCGCAGATACGTGACTTAACAGGACAAGCGCCTATGTATCCGTTGTGGACATTCGGTTTCTGGCAATCGCGTGAGCGTTACAAATCACAACAGGAAACAATGGAAGTTGTAGATAAATACCGTGAACTGGGAATTCCTTTGGATGGAATTGTTCAGGACTGGCAATATTGGGGACCGAACTCTAACTGGAACTCTATGAATTTCGATAATCCGGAGTTCCCTGATCCTCAGAAGATGATTGATCATGTGAAGAAGAAAAATGCGAAGATTATGATCTCCATATGGGCTTCATTCGGGCCGGATACGAATCCGTACAAGGACTTGGAGAAAATCAATGCTCTATTCAATTTCAAGACATGGCCTGCGGACGGGGGAGTGAAAGCTTATGATGCTTATAATGAAAAAGCACGTGATATTTATTGGGAGCACTTGAATAAAGGACTGTTCAGTAAAGGAATTGATGCCTGGTGGACAGATTCAACGGAACCTGACCATCTGGATGTTCAGGAGAGAGATTTCGATATTCCGACAGCGATGGGAACTTATCGTAGCGTAGTAAATGCTTTCCCGTTGATGAGTAATAAGGGAGTTTATGAGCATCAGCGTGCCGTAACCTCTAATAAACGCGTGTATCTGCTGACTCGTTGTGCATTTGCCGGACAACAGCGTTATGCGGCGAATACCTGGTCGGGTGATGTAATGTGTAATTGGGAAACATTCCGTAAGCAGATTCCTACAGGTTTGAACTTCTCTCTATCGGGAATACCTTACTGGAATACGGATATAGGTGGATTCTTTGCCTGGCCTTATCATGGTGGAGCTGAAAATAAAGCCTATCATGAACTGTATACCCGTTGGTTTCAGTATGGTACATTCCTGCCCATGCAGCGTTCGCATGGAAGTGGTGTGAAAAAGGAAATCTACAATCTGGGCAAAAAGGGTGACTGGGTGTATGATTCGGAAGAGAAATACATAAATCTGCGCTATGCATTGCTGCCGTATCTGTATTCAACAGGATGGCAGGTGACTGATAATGCAGGTTCTTTCCTTCGCGCCTTGTTCATGGACTTCAACGAAGATCAGAAAGTACACACTATCAGTAATCAGTATATGTTCGGAAAGGCATTTCTTGTGACTCCTGTAACTAGGAATATGTATGTATTCTCTGATAAGGAACAGTGGAAAGATCCGTATGAAGATTTTAGCAAGACAGGAACACAGGATGTTTATCTTCCGAAGGGAACCAAATGGTTTGACTTCTGGACGGGAGAAGCATTGAATGGTGGACAGGTGGTTACCAAAGAGGTTCCTATCGATATTATTCCATTGTATGTACGTGCGGGTTCCATTGTTCCTTTTGGGCCGAAAGTACAGTATTCTACGGAGAAGAAATGGAATAATCTGGAGATACGCATTTATCCCGGAGCTGATGGCGAATTTGTGCTGTATGAAGATGAAAACGATAATTATGACTATGAAAAAGGTGCTTATTCAACCATTAAGTTTACTTGGGATGATGCAAACCGGACGTTGAATATCGCAGATCGGGAAGGTACTTTTCCCGGTATGTTGAAATCACGTAAGTTCAATATAGTTGTAGTGGATAAGGAGAATGGAACAGGGAGTATTCAGTCGACGAAATTTACGAAATCGGTTTCATATGGTGGGAAGAAGAAATCGGTTAAGCTATGATTGGATTTGATTTCTTGAGTTCTCAATACTGATTTTTCACTACGGATTACACGGATTCGCATAGATTATCTATATGAAAAACATTTTCCCTTAATCTGTGTGAATCTGTGTAATCTGTGGTGATTTCTGATATAACCTTGTGCCCTTTTTATGGACAGTTAGCGTGAACTCAGCTTCTTTCTATATACAATCACCATTATCATAATACCTATCACCATCAGAGCCAGTGCTGCATAAGCGATGCCTTCCGTTACATGCAAGCTCTTCGGATCAAAGCGCATTTCGATGGTATGCTTTCCGGCAGGGACGTACATAGAACGTAAGATATAGTCTGCGCGGGCAATGTCGGCAGGCTCTTCGTCAATGGTGGCTATCCAGCCATCCGGGTAATAGATTTCGGAGAATACGATGACGCCGTCTTTAGAGTTATTCGTTTCATAAATCAGACGGTTCGGTTCGTAGCTTGTCAGACGCACGCTGGAAAGACTGTCTTTATGGGCAGTGGTAATGCCTTTCAGAATATCTTTGAAACGAGCATCTACTACGGCAGTCTCTGTTGGCAATATGGTGTTCAGGGCATCAATTTCCTGGTTGGCATTGTCCACATACTCCACATTGTTGACGAACCAGGCATTGCCGTAAGCGTATGGATTCTCGATAGGAACTGTCTGTCCTTGTCCAGCAGGGAGGATGAAATACTTCGTGTTCAGCATATTCAGAACGCGGAACTTGGAAGCATCCACACTGTCCATCTCACCACCTGCGGTAGCGATAGCCCGATAGGCGGCCTGCATTTCGGGGGAAATATGACGATCTATCATTTCCTGATAACGTCTCAGTTTGGCTGCATGATATCCACCTACGCTCTTGTGCCAGTAAGAAGTTTTATTCTCGCTGAATGCATCTCCGGAAAAGCTTAATACGCGGTAATTCAGGTCAGTGTCTTGGAGGATGATTTCATCAGCTTGCGTTTTCTTAAAGGTGTCAACCTGGGCAGAACGGGGAACGAATTGATCATCGTGCAGATAACGCTTGTTGACACTCCACATATCTACTACACAGAGAATAGCGATGCCGGCAATTACGAATGACTTTCTTAGTTTTCCGTTATAGTAAAGCCACAGCAACACACAGCCAATTACAATGATAATGAAGCTACGCAGTGCGTCGGCGCTTACCATTGCAGCACGCATTTCTGCCAGATTGGAAAGGATACCGGATAGCTCGTTTGCAGGAATCATTTGCTGATTGACTGCATTCTGCAACATCTGCGCTTCCTGTGCGGGGACGAAAGTTGAACTGAAAGCTCCTGGAATCACGGCTAATATCAAAGCTACACCGGCAGTCAGTGCCAGACTGATACCAACGAACTTTATCTTCTTTTTCAATACCTCCGGTTCGTCCAGAATCTTTTTCAGAGCAAAGATAGCCAGTAGTGGAATTGTAAATTCAGCAATAACTAGGATAGATGATACTGCACGGAATTTACTATACATGGGTATATAATCAATGAAGAAATCTGTCAGTGGCATGAAGTTCTTACCCCATGAAAGAACAATGGAGAAGAATGTGGCTCCGATTAATGCCCATTTCAATGGACCTTTGACGATGAAGCAGCCTAGAATGAAAAGGAATAGTACAAAAGCACCTACATATACAGGACCTGACGTCATAGGCTGGTTACCAAAGTATTGGGACAGTTGCTGGTAGAGTCCGGCATAGGTCGGATTGGCTTTTTCCATGGCTGTTTCATTCAGGGCGAGGGGAACGGAAGCACCACCTTTAAAGTTGGGTACTAATAAGGTCCAGGTTTCGCCGATACCATAACTCCATTGGGTGATATAGTCACGGTCCAGTCCGCTACTGGTCTGTTTGGCGGCGTCACCGGTTTCGACGAGCTCGCTTTTGCCGCGCATGGTTTCTTTGCTGTATTCATAAGTGTGATACAGGTTCGACAGATTGACGGATATACCAATCAGCGCAGCTACAACAAGCACACCGCTTGCCTTGAAGAATTGCGGTAAGGTCTTGTTGCGCCATGCATCTTCAAAGTAGGCTCCTACAATGAAGAGGATGACAAATAGGAAGTAATAACTCATCTGTACATGGTTCGACAGAATTTGCAGGGCAATGAACAGTGCTGTAATAATGCCTCCTGCCAGATATTTACCCCGGTAAGCCAGTACGATACCTGCTATTGTAGGTGGTATATAAGCCAGCGTGATAAACTTCCAGATGTGTCCGGCAGATATCAGAATGAAGAAGTAGGATGAGAATGCCCACATTAATCCACCTAATCCTGCCAACCATGTAGGTATACCGAATGCACGCAATAAGATGAAAAAACCCAGCATCAGGATAAATGTCAGGTTGACATACGTAGGCAAAAATAGTTGGTAGACCTTCTGTACCCAGGTCAACGGTTGGGTTGACTCGTAGCTGGGGGCTATCTGATAAGTCGGCATACCACCGAACAGAGAGTTAGTCCAGCGTGTATACTCACCAGTTTCTTCGCGATATTGAGTCGCTTCTTGTCCGGCACCTGCACCGGCAGCCGTGTCATGTTGAAAAAGAATGCGGTTTTCTATATCCGCCGGGAAGAAATAGGCGAATGAAAGTACTGCAAACATAAAGATGACCAGGAGGTCAGGGAGGAGCTTTTTCATAAAAACGGAGTTTTTATGAAGTTGAGAGTTGAGAGTTGAGAGTTTACTGCACTATAATGCTGCATAGTAACTCTCAACTCTCAACTCTCAACTTCGTTAATAACGATAGTGTTCGGCCTTATACGGTCCGTCTACATTCACACCTATATAGGCAGCTTGTTCGGGAGTAAGCTTTGTTAGCTTTACGCCGATTTTCTCAAGGTGCAGGCGTGCTACTTCTTCATCGAGGTGCTTAGGCAGGCGGTAAACACCGGTTTCGTATTTCTTGTTGAACAACTCGATCTGAGCCAATGTCTGGTTGGTGAATGAGTTACTCATAACGAATGACGGATGTCCGGTGGCACAACCCAAGTTTACCAGACGACCATCAGCTAACAGAATAATGCTGTGTCCGTCAGGGAAATAATAGCGGTCTACTTGTGGCTTGATGTTAACGCATTTGATACCAGGATAATGTTTAAGCGCATCCACCTGGATTTCATTGTCGAAGTGACCGATGTTGCAGACAATAGCTTGGTCCTTCATCTGCGTCATGTGGTCGATACGGATAATGTCGATGTTGCCTGTTGTGGTAACAAAGATATTGCCTTGTGTGCAGGCTTCTTCCATGGTTACTACCTCAAAGCCTTCCATAGCGGCTTGCAGAGCACAAATCGGGTCTACTTCCGTAACCAGTACTCGGGCACCGTATGAACGCATGGAATGTGAACACCCCTTACCTACATCACCATATCCGCAGACTACCACTACCTTACCGGCAATCATTACATCCGTAGCACGCTTGATACCATCGGCTAAAGATTCGCGGCAGCCGTAAAGGTTATCGAATTTGGATTTCGTTACAGAGTCGTTTACATTGAATGCCGGGAACAGCAATTTACCTTCTTCCTGCATCTGATACAGACGATGTACGCCTGTAGTCGTTTCTTCAGAAACACCACGTACTTCGGCTGCTACACGTTGCCAGCGAGTAGGATCTGCAGCCAGTACGCACTTCAGAATTGTATTCAGTTCTATTTCATCTTCTGCATGGACTTCTTTGTCCAGGATAGAAGCATTGCTTTCGGCTTCATATCCCACATGTATCATCATGGTAGCGTCACCGCCATCGTCAACGATTACCGTAGGACCTTTACCGCCGGGGAAGTTCAGTGCCTGAAGCGTACACCACCAGTAGTCGGCCAACGTTTCGCCTTTCCAGGCAAATACAGGTACTCCACTTGCGGCAATAGCAGCTGCGGCATGGTCTTGAGTCGAATATATGTTGCATGAGCACCAGCGTACTTCGGCACCCAGTGCCACGAGGGTTTCAATCAGTACCGCTGTCTGGATGGTCATGTGCAGAGAACCCATGATACGAGCGCCTTTCAACGGTTTTGTTTCTCCATACTTTTCGCGAAGAGCCATAAGGCCGGGCATTTCTTGTTCTGCCAGATCGATTTCCTTGCGACCGAAGTCGGCAAGCGTAATGTCTGCCACCTTGTAGGGCAGAGTAGAGAATAATTCTTTAGACATATCTATCAATGATTTAAAATAAAAAGTGATGCAAAGATAGAACATTCTGATTAGTAGGACAAAAGCTATTGGTTTTTTTTAAATAAAAGCCTGCAATATGTGTTGATATAATTGAAAAGATATGCTATATTTGCTCCCCGAAAATGACACTCTACAACATATCTGCCTTGAAATGAGGGATTATAAAGATAAAACGAAAGAAGAACTGCTGGAGATAATCCGGGAACTGGAAGAACAGCTGGCAAGCCGCTCCCTGCCGACCGATCCTTGTCCGGATGAAGAGCCAGAACGCTTCCGTGAGAAATATGGCAAGGAAATACTGGAGGCTATCCCTGATATGTTGACGGTTTTTGATCGTAACCTGGACTACATAGAGCTACTTTCTTCTCCTGATACGAATCACGTGGAAGGTCTGTCCGGTAAAGATAAGTCGCATCCTAACTTGAAGGATATAGTGCCGGAATCAGAATATCGTAAGATTCGTGCTAATATGGAAAAGGTGGTGCGTACCGGTTTCCCCAGTATAGGAGAGCATTCGTTACAGTTTGAAGGTGAGATGCATCATTACGAGAATCTGGTATGTCCACTGGGAGATAAATACTTGTTGTGTATGTGCCGGGACGTGACGAGCCGGGAAAATGCACAGCGTGAGTTAGCTGCTGCCCGTGTAAAAGCTGAAGAATCCGACCGCTTGAAATCGGCATTCCTTGCAAATATGAGTCATGAGATCCGCACGCCTCTGAATGCGATTGTAGGATTTTCAAGATTGGTTATTGATCCGGGGCATGATGGAGACAAGGATGATTACTGCAACATTATCGAGCAGAATTCGGAATTGCTGTTGTGTCTGTTTAATGATATTCTGGACTTGTCTGCTATGGAGGCGGGTTCTTTGGGGTTTGTTAAGGAGAAAGTAAATGTGTATGCAGCCTGTCTTGAAGAATATGAAAGGCACCGAATGAAAGTTAATAAGGGTGTGAAAATGGCGTTGGATGATGTTGACAAGAATCTGTATGTTATCGGAGATAGGATGCGAATCATGCAGGTGCTGATGAACCTGTTAAGTAATGCAGCTAAATTTACTCCGTCCGGAGAGATTCATTTCGGTTATCAGCTTCGGGGGAATGTCGTACAATTCTATGTCAAAGATACGGGTATCGGTATTCCGGCCAATCGGGTGGCTAAGATATTTGAACGTTTCGGTAAGATTAATAACTTTGCGCAAGGGACCGGACTGGGACTGACTGTTTCTCGTATGCTGGTGGAACGGATGGGTGGACGTATTTGGGTACGTTCAGGAGAAGGAATAGGGACGACGTTCTACTTTACGCTGCCGATGACTTAAAGATATTATGAACCAAAGAACCTGCTCTCTTGCATACTTTAGAGAGCAGGTTCTTTGTTCTTTGAAGGGCTGCCAGAGATTAAGATCAGATGATCTCTATCCCCTGTTCCTTACAAAGCTGTAGCCCTACATCTTTCAGTTTGAATTTCTGTATTTTACCGCTGCCCGTCATAGGGAATTCGTCAATAAAGAATACATATTTCGGTATCTTGTAACGTGAAATTTTACCGGTACAGAAGTCACGTACATCTGATTCGTGTATATCCGCTCCTTCCTTCAATATAATGAAAGCACCTACTTCTTCGCCATATTTCTTCGATGGAATGCCTGCCACTTGCACATCCTTCACACCTTCCAGTTTGTAGAGGAACTCTTCAATCTCTCGCGGATAGATATTTTCGCCACCACGGATAATCATATCTTTGATACGTCCGGTGATGCGGTAATTGCCGTCTTCATCTTTCACGCCAAGGTCACCGGAGTGAAGGAAACCGTTCTTGTCGATTACTTCGGCTGTGGCTTGCGGATTTTTATAGTAACCCTTCATGTTGTTATAGCCCCGGTTGCACATTTCGCCTTGCACGCCCACCGGACATTCTTCTCCGGTTTCGGGATCAATCACCATGACTTCTGTGTGTTCGAAATCGTGTCCTACGGTATTGCAACGAACATCAAACGGGTCGTCAATGCGTGAAGCTGTCATGCCCGGCGATGTTTCTGTCAGACCATACACACTCGTAACTTTCATATACATCTTTTCTTCCACCTGCTTCATCAATTCCACCGGACAGAGTGAGCCGGCCATGATGCCGGTGCGCAGGCTGGACATGTCGAACATATCGAACATCGGATGGTGTAACTCGGCAATGAACATCGTGGGTACACCGTACAGAGCCGTGCAACGTTCCTTATGTATGGAGGCGAGAACTACCAGTGGGTTGAAGCGTTCCACCATTACTTCCGTACAGCCATGTGTCAGACAGTTCATGGTGGCAAGTACTACACCGAAGCAGTGGAAGAGGGGGACACAAACGCATAACTTATCGTCGCTGGTGAACTTCATGTGTTCTCCTGTCAGATAGCCGTTGTTAGCTATGTTATAGTGGGTGAGCATAACACCTTTCGGGAATCCGGTGGTGCCGGATGTGTATTGCATATTCACTACATCATGACAGGTTACCTGACTTTTTAGATTATTCAGACATTCGTCTTCCACATTGTTACCCAATAAGAGGATTTCGGCTGTATTGTACATACCGCGATGTTTCTCCTGGCCTACATAAACAACGTTGCGCATGTGCGGGAAACGTTGGCTCTTCAGATGTCCGCGTTCGCAGGTTTTCAGTTCCGGCAGCATGGTGTAAGTCATTTGCACGAAGTCGCTGTCTTTTTCACCATTCACAATGCAAAGGGTGTGCATATCTGAGTTTTCGCACAAGTATTCCAGTTCTGCCTGTTTATAGTTGGTGTTTACGGTGACATAAACGGCACCTATTTTGGCGCAGGCATACAAAAGAGTAAGCCAGTCGGGTACATTAGCGGCCCATATACCCACATGGGTGCCGCGTTCCACTCCGATAGAAATTAGTCCTTTTGCCATGTCGTCTACCCGGCGGTTGAACTGGCTCCAGGTGAAGCGCAGGTTACGGTCGGAATAAACGATATATTCTTTGTCGGGCGTGGTTTCTGCCCAGTGCTCCAGCCATTGGCCGAGCGTTCTTTCGTATAACATGAAAATAGTGATTAGGTGTTTAGTGATATAATGATTAGTACTGGGATAATTAGTGTCAGGTTAGTGATAGGCACAATGCTTGTCACTAACCACTGATCATTTATCACTAAATGGGTGTATAGATTACTGCAAGAATTTTGGCTGCCTGTCCTTCGTAAGCATGCACGTGGTGGGGAACGATGGAGTCGTAATAGATGCTATCTCCTTCTTCAAGCAGATATGTATTTTTGCCGTAACTTATTTCCATGATACCTTCCATGACCATTATAAACTCTTCACCTTCGTGAGAGGAGAGTACGAAATCACTGTCTTCCGTAGCAGCTACATCGATAATAAACGGCTCCATGTGGCGGTCCGCTTTCGACTTGGACAGGGAATGATATTCCATGTGCTTACGGCTCTGGATTGCATTATTGGAGAAGCTGATGCTGTCTTTGGCTTCCGTCTTGCGGCAGATGGCCGGACCCGTTTCATCCTGATCGTCAAGGAAAGTTCCCAGGCGTACACCCAGAACACGTGCTATTTTGATAAGTGGAGCCAGTGATGGCAAGTCAATGTTATTTTCAATGCGTTCAATCTGTTCTACGGCTAAACCGGAACGTTCAGCCAATTGCTCAATGCTGATTGACTGGCTTTCACGGAGTGACTTTATCTTTTCTCCGACAATCTTGCTTGTATCCATAATTGATAATGTTTTTCGCCTATTAGGTTATAAATTGTATTGTTAAGGCACAAAAATAAAACAAACTTTTACTTGGTGCAACAATCCGTGCGGAAAAAAAGAAGCTTTTATTGATTTTATCAGTTTACGATTCTATTAACAAGACTACCTTCTATTTGCGGATTCGCCTGGAATACATACATTGAAAGATTTTTTTGTAAGTATGACTCGCTTCAACGGAAAATTTGGCGATGCTTTACCTTATTGTCTTTTTGACATTTTGTATTTTTTATCTGCTGAGGATGCGTTATATTCGTCCGGACACTCATAAATACAAAAGTATTCAAATTAAAATCTGCAAGGGATAGACTATTAGCGTGGTATCGAAATATTTACATTTTATTTAGATTGAAATCTTCCTTAAAAGTGTACTAATAGGTACGGAACCTGACATAAATAAGTGTATTCTCTGTAAATAGTAACCCTTTTCTCCATAAGTAGTAACCCTTTTGTCTCTAAGTAGTAATGATATCACCTCTAAGTAGTAACCCTTTTCTGCATAAGAAGCATAGATAAGTGAAAGAATATGCAAATATAGCGTATTTTTATTCTTTATCTATCCATAAAACATTCTGGATTGTGACTTTTTAAAAAGGTGTATGTTGTAGAAATGACGAATATAGAATCATTTTGGTGATAAAGTTCCCGTATATCTATGATTATGGCAACGGTTACTTTTGCCCGATTTATCATTTACTTATCCGCGCTCCGTTTATTTTAATTTCAGTATTAGGAAATAACTCTTTTATGCGCTCTATTCCTTTTCCTGCAATCTTTCCGGATAATTCTAATTTCCCGATTTTCACTTCTGAGAGTTCATAGGGGATATCAATCTCATTCGTGAATTCTATCTTCAAGCTCTTAATCTCTTTCAGTTCCAACAGAACGGGAGGGAATTCTTTTACTTTGATTGATATACCACTGCCAATGCCTTCCTCTTGGGCTTCTACTCTTAATTTGCTTAACAGTCCTTTATTTCCAATATCTTTTTTTCTAATCATCCAGCTGATCTGAGGTCTTAGGGCAAAGTTATCTTTGTTCTGTTGCAAGCCAATGAAGCCGGACCATAGTTCTAATGGCGTTTCTATAATCGTATCATTGCGTACTTCCAGATATTTCAAGTCAACTTTCACAATCTCATCGGGCAGGCTGTTACCGCCTTCAAGCTGCTTCAGATTATTTCTTCTTCCATTTTTGTCGTATGGGAAGAATTTTACGATCCATCCGTCAATGATGTCGGGGGCTCCGTATTTCTTTTGTGAGTGATACTTGAACATATTACGCCAGAAGTCTTTGTTTACTTCACCTTTTGATGCTTTTACGAACTCCTCCAAAAGAGGTTCCAGTTCTGAAATCCACCATTCAAGTTTATATTCCTTCAATCTCCGGGCTTTGTCTAAAACCTTTTCCCAATCTTCCGGGGTCCCTTCAAGTGTTATTTCTGGGATTCCGCAAACGATATACATCACGATAAATTCAAAATAGGGTTTCATAGCTTCCATGATTGTTATTTCGGAAGCTACCTTTTCCAGAGAAGTGGTTGTAGAAAAATTGCAGGTAAGTGTTTCAACTAAGTTGCTTCCTGTATGGTTACTTATCTGGTTGGTAAATTGGGGAAAAATCTCTTCCCATGAAAGGGTGGGGTCTTCCAGTTTCTTATTTGCTTTGACGATTAAAGATTGCTTTCCGGAAAAGTCGACAAAAAGATCTCTCATAGATTCTTGGTTTGCATTTACGTGTCGTGCAAATCCCTGGTTGATTAACAGCCAGATCATGTCGGGAGATAAAACAAACGGTCGGTGATTGGCATAGGCCTGATACATACCGTAGAAGAAAGAATTATAGTTGTAGTTTACCAAACTGTCAGGCGCTTCGCTTTTGGCGATAATATTGAAAGGAACATTTATATTCTTTTCTTTTATTTCGTAAGGGTATATTTTAAGGTCGGACAGTATAAGACCTTTATAAATATCTTCATAAGATTTTATGAAAAGCAACTTCTCAGGCTTTGAGAGGTTTTCAACTTTGAACGTGGTCCCGTTTTGAGCGAATGTCGAAATGTAACCAACCATTAATAAACAAAACAGTGTATTTCTCATAGTGCTGACTTTGTTGTTTATACATTGAAATCTTCAGGAAACAAATATAGCAATAAATGGTGGATAGAAGGAAACAAAAAAGGGAAGCTTTTTAACGGCTTCCCTTTTTTAATGCTTTTGCTGCAAGTAACGGATTACTTACGCAGACCGAGCTCTTTAATGATGGCACGATATCTGGTGATGTCGCGATCCTTCAGGTAGTTCAGCAACGCACGGCGTTTTCCTACCAACATTGTCAAGGCTCTTTCAGTACTATAATCTTTTCTGTTGAGCTTAAGGTGCTCAGTCAGGTGGGAAATACGGTATGAAAACAAAGCTATCTGGGCCTCAGCTGAGCCAGTATCAGTGTTAGACTTTCCGTACTTGCCAAAGATTTCTTGCTTTTTAGCAGCGTCTAAATACATAACTTTTAATTAAATTGATATATAAATTTTCTCTTACGAGGCTGCAAAGATAGAGATAATCTTTTATACTGCAATGATATTCAATGAAATTTTTCTCTTGCTGCAACTATATCTAATGCAAAATTCGTACCTTTGCACCCAAATATATAGGTATTGTATGCAAAATATTAGAAACATTGCAATCATTGCCCATGTTGACCATGGGAAAACGACGCTTGTCGATAAGATGCTCTTGGCGGGAAATCTGTTCCGCAGCAACCAGAGCACAGGTGAATTAATGCTGGATAACAACGACTTGGAACGTGAACGAGGGATAACGATCCTTTCTAAAAACGTTTCTATCAATTACAAAGGAACTAAAATCAATATCATTGATACTCCGGGACACAGTGACTTCGGAGGTGAAGTGGAGCGTGTATTGAACATGGCAGACGGATGTATCCTGTTGGTGGATGCTTTCGAAGGTCCGATGCCCCAGACGCGTTTCGTGTTGCAGAAAGCTCTGCAGATTGGTCTGAAACCCATCGTTGTGGTGAACAAGGTAGACAAACCGAACTGTCGTCCGGAAGAAGTATATGAAATGGTGTTCGACCTGATGTTCAGCCTTGAAGCTACGGAAGATCAGTTGGACTTCCCCGTTATTTATGGTTCTGCGAAGAACAACTGGATGAGTACGGACTGGAAGACTCCTACTGATAATATCTTCGCATTACTGGACTGTATTGTAGAGAATATACCGGCTCCCACGCAGTTGGAAGGTACTCCGCAGATGTTGGTGACTTCTTTGGATTATTCTTCTTATACCGGACGTATTGCCGTAGGTCGTGTACATCGTGGTACTCTTAGAGAGGGGATGAATGTATCTTTGGCTAAGCGCGACGGAAGTTTTGTGAAATCAAAAATCAAGGAACTGCATACATTTGAAGGTATGGGACGCGCGAAGGTATCGGAAGTTTCTTCCGGTGACATCTGTGCGTTGGTAGGTATCGAAGGCTTTGAAATCGGTGATACGATCTGTGACTTTGAAAATCCGGAAGCATTGCCGCCTATCGCTATTGACGAACCGACTATGAGTATGTTGTTCGCCATTAATGATTCTCCTTTCTTCGGTCGTGATGGTAAGTTTGTGACTTCTCGTCATATCCATGACCGTTTGATGAAGGAATTGGATAAGAACCTTGCCTTACGCGTACGTAAAAGTGAAGAAGATGGTAAATGGGTAGTTTCCGGTCGTGGTGTACTTCATCTTTCTGTATTGATTGAAACCATGCGTCGCGAAGGTTATGAGCTTCAGGTTGGTCAGCCACAGGTTATCTTCAAGGAGATTGACGGTGTGAAGTGTGAGCCGATTGAAGAACTGACAGTAAATGTTCCCGAAGAATATTCCAGTAAGATTATTGATATGGTAACCCGTCGTAAGGGTGAGATGGTGAAGATGGAGAGTGCAGGCGAACGTGTAAACCTGGAATTTAATATGCCTTCGCGTGGTATCATCGGTTTGCGTACGAATGTACTGACTGCTTCTGCCGGTGAAGCTATCATGGCACACCGTTTCAAAGAATACCAACCGCACAAAGGTGAAATCGAACGTCGTACCAACGGCTCTATGATTGCCATGGAGACGGGAACAGCTTTTGCTTATGCCATTGATAAATTGCAGGATCGTGGTAAGTTCTTTATTTTCCCACAGGAGGACGTGTATGCCGGACAGGTGGTAGGTGAACACTCTCATGATAACGACCTCGTGATTAATGTTACGAAATCCAAGAAGTTGACGAATATGCGTGCTTCCGGTTCGGATGATAAAGTTCGTCTGATTCCGCCTGTACAGTTCTCTTTGGAAGAGGCTTTGGAATATATCAAGGAAGATGAGTACGTAGAGGTTACACCGAAGGCAATGCGTATGCGTAAAGTGATTCTGGACGAGATAGAACGTAAACGTGCAAATAAGAATTAAAGAATAGTGGAGATGAGTTAAACTCATCAAATCTAACGAAAAAAGTAAAGGTGGGCATTCGATTTGAAAGCCCACCTTTACTTTTTTATTTTAGTTTCCTCCTTGCCAGGGTAAATCTTCCTGGGCACTGTTTTCCAGTTCGGTTTCTTCTACATGGATGCTGACATTGCTTCCTGTACCAAAATGATCGATATCGGAAATGACAATCGTATGCATATAATTTCTCTTGAAGCTGATGTTATAGTTCAAGATATCCTCGGCTTCTTTTCTTGTCCGGTGCACGGTGACTTTAACACGGGCATTATCGGTCAGAATCTTTCCTGTTTCAACAAGAGTCGTCAAGGTTCTCATGGAAACCATAAGCTCGGGTGATTCTTTCTTATCAGGAGTCAACCATACAGTCGGTGCACCATCTATTTGGATTTCCAGTTTGCAATCAGCTTGTAATCCGTTCTGTTTGAATTGTACACCGAAGTACCGGCGATAAACTTCCAGTGTATTTGTCTGGTCGGGTGCTACGGTCAATTTGTCGATGATACCATGGTATCTTTGAATAAAAGGACGGGTATAATTGCTCTGTCCCTTGGTTCCTATTTTGGAGTTTTCAAGATCGAAAAGATATTCTTGTGTGCCATCCGGTCGTTCGGCTGTAATGAATTTATTCGTGATTGTACCTAACTTTGGATCGTTTCCTTTGCTGAGTGTCAGTGGATAAAGTGTCCCATCTTTAGTCAATAAAGAGTCCTTTCCTTCTTTTATCATCGTACACGAGATGCGGTATTGATATCCGTCGAGGACATTCAACTTCAGATTCCCGGCTTTGATATTGTCAAAGATGCCATAAGCATAAGGCTTTTGAGTGACTGACCCGTTGGGACTCTGTATGAGCATGGCTACATTTATACCGAAAATCTCTTTCGAAGCATCGGCACGGCTCATTGGTTTTTCTGTGAGGGAACACTCGCCACCTATATTAAGGTCCAGCTCAGTGTAAGTAGGCTCTTTCTCTTTATAAACATCTTCTCCTTTAAGGCAAGATTGCAGAATCTGACTCAGGACGACTAATCCCGCTAAAATTAAATGTTTTGTTTTCATATATCTGTTTGTTTGATTATCCAATGTTTTGATGTTCTTCTTCTGTGGGGTCCAAATCGGTGTTATCTCCTTCAAATGAGATAGAAGTATTTGCATCGTAATGCTTATCTATATTTATAATCTTTATCAGATTCTTTTTATTTCGTTGAATAGTAATGGATTGGTTTGAGATGATACTGGTCCATTCTTCAGCGTTCTTTGGGCGGTAATAGACGTTGATAGGCAGATTTTCTGTGGCGTTGATATTGCCGTTTCCGATGTTGGCGACATTTTGTAGAGAAAATAGCCTCTCTTCCGACATGGAAAGGGAAGTAGTGGCATCGGTACATTCTATGAGAAATGCTTTGGCATTGCTGGTTTCTACTTTGATGGAATCTCCTATAGATAAGTTCTCAGCTGCAAATCGCAGAGTATAATATGCTCTTTTCAGTTCAATAGAAACAAACTTTGCCGGACGATTACCTTCGGTTACGGGATCGGCATTGATCAAGTCAAGTGTTGCGCTGCCATAAAAGCGATGTGTGTCCGTAGGACGTTCACTGATCTCATTGGCTTCCAAGTGCATCGCTCCTTTATAAATGTGTTGGTGGAAATTCTGGTTTTCGTTTAGAGGATTGATGGAAATAACCAGCTTATTGGTGACAGCGGCATCTACCCGTTTATCTGTTGTGATAGAAAATGGGAGTCCGAAATATCCATTGTTGTTATAAGGAAGTTCATTCTTTTTCAGAAAGGTGCAGTCGAACCGATAAATATATCCTTCAATCAGTCCGATGCTTATATCTGAAATATCTTCAAAAAGTCCGGTTGCATAAGGCTGAAAGGTAGAACCCTTTTTCCAGAAAACATTCACTGCATAAATTCCGGCTTCCTGAACTGTAGCTCTGCTTAAAGGTTGTGAATCATATTCCAGAGAAGGCCCGATTTGTAGGCCTATCCAGATTTCTTTTCCATTGATATCAGGAGTATTATTCTCATCAGAGCACGATGAGAATAATATCATCCAGATAAGAGCTATAAATAAGCTATGTGTATCTGCTATTTTCATACATTTCAAGTGATTATCCTACAAATGTAGTAAATAATCTTATGCAAATGGAGATGACAATGCAGAATCTTTAAAAAATCTTTAATCTATGAATTTAATCTTCTCCGCATTTCTCGGTTTAGCTGCCGGAGTTTCATCCGGATAACCGAATGCGATGCAATAGAGCAACTCATATCCTTCCGGAATATCGAGTCTCTTCAAATATTCTGCTGCATCCGGTGTGGAGTTTATAAATCGTGTCGGTCCTCCTAAACAACAGGAACCTATACCCATAGACCAAGCTGAGAGAATCATGTTCTCACCCAATAAACCACAGTCTATCTGTGACAGATCATAAGACTTGTCATTGGCGATAAATACTATTGTAGGAGCATTGCGGAACATATTCTTGAAGTTAGGATCTTCGGCAGCTTTCGGATTCTGTTTCTTGTAAACTTCGGTGATACCATTGATAAAATCCGGATTATCCACTACTCGGATTGCCCAGGACTGCTTGTTCTGACCGTTGGGGGCATTGATACCGCAGTTCAGTATAATCTGCATAGTATCGCGGTTCACTGCTTGCGGCTTGTATTTACGAATACTGCGGCGTGACATCATATTCTCAATTACTGCATTTTCATTGCTTGCTTTCTCAGTCACAGTTGTACTCTCTTTTACTTGCATGCCGCATCCGCAGCACAGCAACAGGCAGGCACCTGCTAACATCAATTTGATACTTTTCATATTGCTTTGTTTAATATTGGTTTTCGCAAAGCTAACAAAAAAGATTTAGTAATGAAGTGATTCCAATTCTTTTCTTACCAACCAGTATCCAACCTGTGCTTCGGATATGCCTTCAATCAGTTGATAAGGACATATAAATTGATCGTTCTGAATTCTTGAATCCATATAATAGAAAGAACATGCACTGTCTTTCTCAAAATGTTTGGCATATTCCAGAATGTGGGTCGATATAAGGAATGAGCAATGCAAATACTTTTTGAGTAATTCGTTTACTGCGACAGAAGCTTCAAAGGCATCCTGTGCGTTTGTTCCGCGAAACATTTCATCCAGTATTATCAGACATCGCTTACCGGATGTCGCTTTTTGAAGAACTTCTTTGATTCGTAGAATTTCTGCCATAAAATGACTTCTGCCATCGCGCAGGGAGTCCGGGAGGTTGATTGAAGTATAGATTCCATCAAAAACAGGACAGATCATTGAACGGGCTGGAACCGGTAATCCGCAGTGTGCCAGCCATACAGCGATTGTGATGGCTTTGAGGGTTGTTGATTTACCGGCCATATTGGAGCCTGTAAGAATGCATATATTGCCGTTTGACATCTTCCAGTCGTTACTTCGTCCCTCTTTGGTGAACGGGTGTACAAAGCCAGTAATAGATAAATCCATCGTATCTGTCATTTCCGGACAGCAACAGAAACCTCTGTTGATTGCTACATGCTGTGCTGTGCGGCATACGTCCAGCATATAAATTTGAGAAAGTAACCCTCTGATCAGTTCAAAATGGATACAACGAAACAGGTAATCGTATTTGTCGGTGGTATAGTTGGAGGGAGATTTCTCTTTATCTTTATAGAGGCCGATAACTTCTTTCAGTTCGCTGCCATGTATAGTGTCCTGAATGCTTTGTGCTAATTCTTTCAATAGTAAAGGAGCATTTTCCAGGGTGTTTTTTCGCAATGTATCCAATCGGTTCAATAACAGGATAATTAAGGTTACACCTCGTCTGATGATATAGCGTTGAGCGTCGTGTCTTAATAAACGGTCGAACGCTGAAGTCAGCGACACTAAAATATTAGGTCTTCTGATCTGATCACGATATTCCAGATAATATTCGATAAAGTCGAGCTCTTCTTCATCCAAAGGAAGTTCGGGTAACTCTTTCCAGGCTATCGCTTCTTGTCTTTTTCGTATGGCAGATATATCGTTCAGGGGAGAGGTAATCCAATCGAGCATCATGCGTTTTCCGTTTTTAGTCTCCGTTCCGGAGAATAAAGAGTAGAGGGGATATTCGTCATATATTCCTTCTGTAATGCTCAAATCTGCCTGCGTTTGCTTGTCCGTATCCAGATAAGTCATATTCTTAGGTATTACGTATAGCGCAAAAGTAGGAAAATAATTAGGAAGAACAAACGAAACAGATAAAAACAAGGAAAGCGGCTCTTGATATCAAGAGCCGCTTTCGCATATATATCTAAACTGGTTTTATTCAGATTAGAGCTTCGGACCAGCAGCAACCAGTGCTTTACCAGCTTCGTTACCAGTGAACTTAGCAAAGTTCTTGATGAAACGGCCAGCCAGGTCTTTTGCTTTTTCTTCCCACTTGCAAGCACATTCGTAAGTGTCGCGAGGATCAAGGATCTTCGGATCAACGTTCGGCAATTCAGTCGGAACAACGAAGTCAAAGAAAGGAATAACCTTAGTAGGAGCCTTGTCGATAGAACCGTCAAGGATAGCGTCGATGATACCACGAGTATCTTTGATAGAGATACGCTTGCCGCTACCGTTCCAGCCAGTGTTTACCAAGTATGCCTTAGCACCTACCTTATTCATCTTCTTAACCAGTTCTTCTGCATATTTAGTCGGGTGCAATGACAAGAAAGCAGCGCCGAAGCAAGCAGAGAATGTCGGAGTCGGTTCAGTGATACCACGTTCTGTACCAGCCAACTTAGCGGTGAAACCAGACAGGAAGTAGTACTGAGCTTGTTCCGGGTTCAGGATAGATACCGGAGGCAATACACCGAAGGCATCAGCTGACAGGAAGATTACCTGGTGAGCGTGAGGACCTTTAGATACCGGTTTAACGATGTTATTGATGTGATAGATAGGATAAGAAACACGAGTGTTTTCTGTAACGCTCTTGTCAGTGAAGTCAATCTTACCATCAGCAGCAACAGTTACGTTTTCCAACAAAGCGTCACGTTTGATAGCGTTGTAGATATCGGGTTCGCTGTCTTTGTCCAAGTTGATAACCTTAGCATAGCAACCACCTTCGTAGTTGAATACACCTTCGTCATCCCATCCGTGTTCGTCATCACCGATCAGCAGACGTTTCGGGTCAGTAGACAAGGTAGTTTTACCTGTACCAGACAGACCAAAGAAGATAGCAGAGTCAGTACCTTCCATGTTGGTGTTGGCT
Source organism: Bacteroides sp. 14(A) (assembly GCF_000526555.1). Taxonomy (NCBI): domain Bacteria; kingdom Pseudomonadati; phylum Bacteroidota; class Bacteroidia; order Bacteroidales; family Bacteroidaceae; genus Bacteroides; species Bacteroides sp. 14(A). The sequence continues at coordinate 1,362,360 of NZ_JAGH01000002.1, forward strand.
GAACAGTGCATAGAAGCGATGCCACGAAGCGGGTTCTTGTAGTTCATGATAGAGAACATACCCTTCTTCATTTCACCACCGTACCAAGTATTCAAGATAACTTGTTCGTTAGTCTTCAAGTTGAATACAGTAGCTGTTTCAGAGTTCAGACCCAGTTCCTTGTAGTTGTCAACTTTTGCTTTAGAAGCGTTGAAAGATACGAAATCGGGTTCTCCGTAGTTAGCGAGTTCTTCAGCAGTCGGGCGGATGAACATGTTAGTTACGAAGTGAGCCTGCCATGCTACTTCCATGATGAAACGTACTTTCATACGAGTACTTTCGTTAGCACCACAGAATGTATCAACAACGAACAGACGTTTGCCGCTCAATTCTTTTACAGCTTTAGCCTTCAGGTCAGCCCAAGCTTCTTCAGAGCAAGGTTTGTTGTCGTTTTTGTATTCGTCTGAAGTCCACCATACAGAATCTTTGCTGGCTTCATTCATAACGAAGAATTTATCTTTAGGAGAACGACCGGTATAGATACCTGTCATTACGTTTACAGCACCCAGTTCAGTTACCTGACCTTTTTCAAAACCTTCCAAACTTGGTTTGGTTTCTTCTGCGAACAGTACATCATAAGACGGGTTGTGGATGATTTCCTTCACGTCTTTGATACCGTACTTGCTTAAATCTAAATTTGCCATTTCTTTTAATGATTTAAAATTTTGGTATTTGGTTTATTTATCTCTTGCTAATTCTTTTTACCTTTATCTATCTCAAGGGGGAAGGAAACCGGTATGAATTAAGCCATATTCCGAACAGTCCCTTGTTTTTCGCGTACAAAAGTAGTATTTTCTTTCGAAACAATCACCTGATTAGAGAAATTTTTCTTTAATGAGAAGTCTTTTATAACTCCATAACAATATCTGCAAACTGAATGTTGCAAATTGCACAAGAAATCGTTTACTTTGCGCATATTAATTCAAATCACATCATGAAAATTATCAATTTTGCCGAGACAAACTCCATCCTGAACCAGTATATTGCCGAGATCCGGGATGTACAAGTACAAAGCGACCGCCTTCGCTTCCGCCGAAACATTGAACGCATCGGGGAAATTATGGCCTATGAAATGAGTAAGGACTTTGCTTATTCTCAGAAGAATATCCAGACTCCGCTGGGGATAGCACCCGTGCAAACTCCGGATAATCAATTGGTATTAAGCACCATTTTGCGTGCCGGGTTGCCTTTCCATCAGGGCTTTCTGAGCTACTTTGACGGTGCGGAAAATGCTTTCGTTTCCGCTTACCGGAAATATAAGGATACGCTGAAGTTTGATATTCATATTGAATATATTGCTTCACCGCGCATCGACGGAAAGACGCTGATTATTACAGACCCAATGTTAGCAACTGGTAGCAGTATGGAGTTGAGTTACCAGGCTATGCTGACGAAGGGGCATCCGGCGGAGATACATGTCGCTTCTATCATTGCCAGCCGTCAGGCTGTGGAACACATTGCTGAAACACTCCCCGAAGACAAGACTACAATCTGGTGTGCAGCCATTGATCCGGAGATAAATGAGCATTCGTATATTGTTCCGGGACTGGGAGATGCAGGAGATTTGGCATTCGGCGAAAAGGAATAGATACCAATAAAAAGTTTCCCCAATCTACCCTCACTACCCTCACTTTGGGGATAGATCAATAATAATTAGGATGTTAAGTGTGGTGGTAGTAAAAAATCCTGTGTGAGGGTAAGTGGGTTACTCTCACTGTGTGTTTCGTCCTGGTTTTGGTCTATAATCAGCCCTTAACGGAATGGGGCATTCATTTGTTTTACATCAGCTGTTATTCTGTTTATAATCAGTGAAATATCTCATTTAGCTTAGGAATAATCAGGTGTTGACCTTGGTTAACCGGCCGATTAACCTTGATTAATAGGCTCGTCAACCAAGGTTAACCGGCCGCTTGATCAAGGTTAATACCCAATAAGGCTTAGTGTGGAATGCAAAAAGATCTAGGGTAAAGACAGATGATTGCCTGTTTGTTTAGGAATGCTTCCTAATGGTTTGGTTGCAGAAGGTATGGAGATGATTTTTATTACAATGGTGATTTGGAATCTTTAGTCATTCTTTCCGTAATTGCGCTTTATAATAGTGGCCTGAAAGGCTTTTTTACCGGCCAGTAGCAGGTCTTCGTCATCAAAGGCACGAAGGCTGTACCAAAAAAGAAAATCTCCCGTACCACCCAGAATACCGAATAGTCCCAGGAAGAATATATTGGCCTCTCCTGTACAGAATCCATGGATTGTAGGCATCACTCCCAATAAGATGCCCGGTAATAATAAGGATACCCGATAGAACTTCAATGGAATAGGACGAGTCAGAGAAAATCCTACTCCAGTCCAGTCAAAATGCCAGTGTAGGAGCTTTTTATCCTTTCCGCTAAACCAGTAAAGAATCCCTGCCTGGATTAGTATATAAAACACGAGGAGTAAAAATATGCAAAGCATAACTTGGGGACTACTGATTCCTTTTACAGAGGTACCCAATAAACGACCGGCACTATAGGATGAAGGTTCATCCCATACATAAACAAACAGATAGCTACCTATCAGGAACAGAATGAAGAAAAACAGAAATCCTCTTATGTTGATAGACTTTGCTGTGAGTTTCACTTCCACTCCATCCGGGCGGTTGAATGGTTCCTTATTTGCTTCTTTCTTTTCCATAATTCCTTTTTACTGATTTCTACGCTGCAAAGATAACAAGAGTATGAAATTAATTTAGGTTATCAGAATGTTATCTTTATGTTAAGGTGGAAAGAAAAGTTTATCTATATTTGCCTGAAATATAGAATGCTTGATGAAAAAGTCGTATTATATACTTCTTACAATAACTGCAACAGCAGCTGTCCTGTACTTGCTTGGAAATTGGGTAGGACGAAGTTTCGGACTGAACCGGCAGCAAGTGATACGTAATATCCACGAAGCTTACGGCCGTGCGACGGATGCATTTGAAGCCGGACAAACTAAGGATCTGGCTGCTTTTTTCCGTAATGAACTGGATGAAGTGGATTTGAAGCGGATCAAGTTTCGCCTGGATACGGTACCTTTATACGGTGATTCTATCGTATTGAAACAGGATTTACGATATTTTTCTGATTATCGGAAACTGTTGGAGCAACACTATACCTTTGTATGTCCTGTGAATGACGCTCAGGGAGTACATGCTTATATCCAGAATCTTCGTGCCGGGTTCATCGGCAAACTGCTTTATATGTTCTTCGGAACGATAGTGGCTTTGGGACTTCTATTATTTGCCATACGTAAGCAGGTGGATATTATCCGCCGGCAGGATGAGTTGGCACGAATGCGTGAAGATTTCTCTTCTGCTATGGTTCACGACATGAAGAATCCGATCAGTTCCATCCTGATTGGGCTTAAAGTGCTTCGTAGTGGAAAGGTAGATAGTAAGCCTGAGAAGAAAGAAAAACACTTCGATATACTGGAGGCGGAAGCTCAACATTTGCTTGCACTGGCCAATAAAGTACTGACTATCTCTAAACTGGAACATGGACAATTACTGTTGGATAAGAATTGGATTCAACTCCGTCCTATGGTGGATGAGTTGGTACACACGTTCACGGCTAAGGCAGAAAAGTCTATCACATTTCAGGTTGATTTGCAGGCAGAGGGAGCTTATGCTGATGAGGAGTATCTGAAAGAGGCTTTAAGTAACCTGGTAGATAATGCTGTGAAGTATTCTAAGGATACAATAGATATACAGATTACTTCCTGCCTTTCCGGACAGTATATTCAGATCAGGGTGCGGGATAATGGAATCGGTATCCCGCTTGCGGCTCAACGGATTGTATTTGATAAGTTTGAACGCGTCATTACCCGGAATGAGGATGAGAAGAAGAAAGTATCTGGTTTCGGTTTGGGACTGAACTATGTGATGAATGTAGCCCGGGAGCATGGAGGGTATGTCAGTGTGGAGAGTATAGAAGGGAAATATAGCGAATTTACTGTTTCTTTGCCGTTGCCGGCGGAGAACGAAGAGGCTAATCCGGAGGATTGATATTCTCTTGTCGTATATGAGCGTGACCGGGCCTGTCTATTTTTTTACAGACAAGCCGGATCACGTTCTTTTAAATTGTTATTCTACAGGTGGGACTGAACATTACGGCACGATACCGGTGCAAGGTCTGGAGAGCTTGCTGGGAAAACCGGTCAAAGATTAATCTTCTACCCATAGAACAGTGATGCTAAAGGTTAATGTATGCCTGATGCAGATATACATTAATTCTTTTATTATCAAAGGGAAAGGACAGGAAAACTTAGAAAGCACAGTTATTCTAATACTCCTTCTGGAATTGCAGGGATCAAATTGAAGTTCCGATAATGTCAGTCAGTTCTGTTGTTTCTTGTTTTCTCCTAATGGGAACTCCGTTTTCCTCTTGTGGAAACGCTCGTTCCCTTTAATGGAACTGTGCTGTATTGACTTATCTTTTTGTTCTATAACTGAAGAGGTGTCTACTATACCTCTTTTCCCTTATTTTATTCAAGGTAATGACTCTGTACTTACATAACCCATTCCAGATAATTCTCTGGCGTAATGACTACAGTCTCTTTGACCGGATAATTATTCAAGAAAGGAGATGGAAAGGTGATTGGACGTTTATTAGGATTCCACTTCATTTCAAAAGCGGTGAAGTTGCCGTCTGCTTCTTCTATATAGTCTATTTCTTGTTGTTGAGTGGTTCTCCAGAAGAAGCTTTTTGCATAATTCCCGTTGTAATGATTTGCTTTGATGCGTTCGCTGATGAAGAAGTTCTCCCATAAAGCGCCTGTGTCTTGGCGGAGAGATAGCGGTGCAAAATTCTGGATGACGGCATTGCGGATGCCATTATCATAAAAGTATATTTTCTTGCTCTTTTTGAGTTCTGTTCGTAAGTTACGGTTGAAAGCATTCAGGCGGAAAATGACATAGCATTTCTCTAATAAGTCGATGTATTTTTCTACGGTTTTGTTGTCGGTCCCGATGGTTTGCGCTACTTCGTTATAGGATACTTCACTGCCTACTTGCAGGGCAAGGGCGATAAGTAACTTTTCCAGCAGTATGGGGCGGCGTATCTCGTTCATTGCCAACAGGTCTTTATACAGGTAGCTGTTGGCTATGTTCATTAATAATTCTTTAGCCTCATCAGTATGATTGATAATGTCCGGATAAGAACCGTATATAAGCCGGGATTCAAACATTTGTTTGACTGGCAATAAACCTTGGCTGTCATATAATTCTGCCGTAGAGATGGGATAGAGGTGATATTCATATTTTCGTCCTGTGAGAGGTTCGTTCAGATTACTTTGTAATTCAAACGATGAAGAACCGGTGACGAGAAGCTGCACGTTGGTGAAATTGTCTGTAATGCGTTTTAGGGTTAAACCTATTTCTGATACACGTTGTGCCTCGTCTATTACGATAATTCTGTTGTTGCCGATCAGCATTTTCAGTTCGGAGGTATTGATGTTGGCTAACATCTCTTTCACTTCCGGTTCGTCGCAGTTCAATGTCAGTACTGCTTCTTTTCGTCCTTGAGTGATTTGATTAAATAGTGTACTTTTTCCTACTTGTCTTGCACCGATCAGGATAATCGCCTTTCCTTTGAATAGCTTACTCTCAATTACCGGCTGAAGTCTTCTTTGTATCATCTCTTTCATCTTACTTTATTTCAAGGCAAATATAGGCTTTTAATACTTAAATCCCAAAATTATATATGATATTTAGGATTATAATCCCAAAATTATATATGATATTTGGGATTACCTGTTGGCGGGATTAATTAAGAATGGTACAGTAATGAACTAAATGCTGATAATGATTTAGGCGCGGATTACGCGGATTACACGGATTAATGGCTGCGCTATCACACTATATTACAGGAAAAGAATCCGCGTAATCCGCGCCTAAAATTATATTCATAACCTTATAGTAATGAATTAATCCCTCTAATAAGCAGATTCGTCCTTCGCAAAAAGCCTCATTACCGTACTATATAATAGCAGCGGTAATGAGGCTTTTACTGAAAAAGAATATTGTATTTGCTTACTTCACTTCCCAAATATCATTTGTCATCAGCAGTTCTTTGAAGTTGTGATACTTCTTCTTTGCTGATACTTCTTCAATCTGTTCCATTACAGCATCGTCATAAGTCGGAGCTTCTACATCGCGGATCACACCGAGAGCAACCGGGAAGTCAGGACCTTCCATCAGAGCCAATTTCAGTTGCAATGTATTATCCATGCAGTGTGCATCATGAACGAGGATATCCTTTTCTGTGATACCGTTCTCGCCCAACTTCACAACTTTCAGTCCGAAGCCTTCCTGCATCAATCCAAACTCTTTGTTCTCACCGAAAAGCATCGGCTTACCGTGTTCCAGATAGATAGCATTCTTGGCACGTCCGTCCTTGTTGTATACAGAGTCGTAGGTGCCGTCATTGAAGATAACGCAGTGTTGCAGAATCTCACACACAGCGGCTCCTTTATGGTTAGCGGCAGCCTTCAGAACTTCTCCTGTGCCAGGACCATCTGTAGCTACACAGCGTGCAAAGAAACGTCCACGGGCACCGAAGCAGAGTTCAGCTGGGTGGAACGGATCTTCTACCGTACCATAAGGAGAGGATTTGCTGACGAAGCCACGGGGAGACGTCGGAGAATATTGTCCTTTTGTCAAACCGTAGATGCGGTTGTTCAGCAACAGAATGTTGATATCTATATTGCGACGGATAGCATGGATAAAGTGGTTACCACCGATAGCCAGACCGTCACCGTCACCTGAAACCTGCCAAACGCTCAGGTTAGGATTGGTTACTTTACATCCGGTAGAGATGGCGGCAGCACGTCCGTGGATAGTCTGCATCGCATACGTATTCATATAATAAGGTAGACGGCTAGAGCAACCGATACCCGAAATAACGGCAGTTTCCCAAGGCTTAACACCGATTTCTGCCAACGCTTTGTGCAGTGAGTTCAAGAAGAAGTGGTCACCGCAACCCGGACACCAACGAGGTTGTCCTTTTTTGAAATCTTTAGCTGTATATTCGCTCATGATGTTCTTAAGTTTTAAGTTGATAAGTTTTTTAGTAGCTACGAGTTACGAGCTACAAGCTACAAGTCTGTTCAGGGCAGTACTTGTTACTCGTAGCCTGTAGCTTGTCACTTCTTCAGTATCTCGGTGAAGGCAGCCACCAATTCGCTTACTACGAACGGCTGTCCCTTGACTTCATTAAATTGATACGGAGTGAAATTATCTACCTTCATGCGGAGATAACCGGCAAATTGTCCCAGATTTTGTTCGGCAACTACCACTTTCTTATATTTCTTCAATACCTCAGCCGTATTTTTAGGCAGTGGGTTGATATAAGAGAAGTGAGCTAAGGCTACTTTTTGTCCGGCTTTGTTCATCTCTTCCATAGCAGAATACAAGTGTCCGTAAGTACCGCCAAAACCTACAATCAGCAGGTCTGCATCATCTGCACAGCCTTGTACTTCTACATCGGGCACAGCAATCTTTGCAACTTTTTCTGCACGCAGGTGGCACATCAGATTGTGGTTTTCAGGATCGGTAGAAATCGCACCAGTGTTGCTGTCTTTTTCCAGACCACCGAGGATATGAGTATAGCCTTCTTGTCCCGGAATGGCCCAGTAACGTACCTGGTTCTCAGGGTTGCGTTTATAAGGAGTATAGTTATCCTTCATCTCAGGAGTAACATACTGAGGTTTGATTTCAGGATATGTATCCAGATTCGGCAGTTTCCATGAACCGGAACCGTTGGCTACGAAACCGTCTGTCAACAGAACCACCGGAGTCATGTGCTCCAAAGCCATTTTACAAGCTGCATAGGCTGCATCGAAGCAGTTTGTCGGTGAGGTGGCGGCAATAACCGGCATCGGGCTTTCGCCGTTACGGCCAAACAAAGCCTGCAATAAGTCAGTTTGTTCCGATTTAGTCGGCAAACCTGTGGAAGGGCCACCGCGCTGTACGTTCAGAACAACCAGAGGAAGTTCTGTAATCACTGCCAGGTTCATAGCCTCTGATTTCAGGCAGACACCCGGACCGGAAGTGGTAGTTACAGCCAATGCACCTGCAAAAGATGCACCGATAGCTGTAGCACAGCCGGAAATCTCATCTTCGCATTGAACGGTAATGACACCTAAAGATTTATGTTTGGAAAGTTCATGTAATACGTCCGTAGCAGGAGTGATGGGATAAGAACCCAGGAACAACTTCAGACCTGCTTTTTCAGCAGCAGCAATGAAACCGTAGGCTGTAGCTTTGTTACCCATGATATCCATGTATATTCCGGGTGTTTTTATCTTACTTTCTATCTTATAAGTATGCGCTACAGAAGCATGTGTATTGTGACCATAGTCGTAGCCGGCGTGAATCACCTTGATGTTGGCTTCTGCTATTTCCGGCTTTTTTGCAAATTTCTCTCTAAGGAAATCTTCTGCAATCTTCAGGTCACGATTGAACAACCAGCATACCAAACCGAGAGCGAACATGTTGCGGCATTTCAGCATTGCTTTGTTGTCCATACCTGTTTCTGCCAGGCAATCTTTCACCATTTGAGAGATAGGAGCAGCAATCACGTCTTGCTTGATACCCATTTCTTCGATAGGATTGTCAGTCTTGAAAGCGGCTTTCTGTAGATCGGAAGCCTGGAAACAGTCTGTGTCGATGATGATACAAGCAGTAGACTTAGCAAACTTATACTGTGTTTTCAATGCGGCAGCGTTCATAGCTACCAATACGTCGCATTTATCACCCGGGGTGAATACTTTGCTGGCGCCGATGTGTACCTGGAAACCTGATACGCCGGTCAGAGAACCTTGCGGGGCGCGGATATCTGCGGGATAGTCGGGGAAAGTACTGATGTCATTTCCCACCGTAGCCGATACTGTTGAAAAGATGTTGCCGGCGAGCTGCATACCATCGCCGGAGTCTCCGGAAAAGCGGACTACCACTTGATCCAGTTCTTTTACCATCATGTCGTTTGCCATAATTTCGTATTACTATGATTAATTTATAGGATCACTTAAAATCTGTTCTTATGTTGGTTGGGGTACTTACAAAAAGTACTACGCTTTTAAAGATGCGTTTGCAAATGTCGGAAAGTTATGCGACTTGGCAAAATCTTTTCGAATTAATCTGTGATTGTGTACTAAAAGAATTGATAAATGAGTGTTTTTTGATATTTGGAGTGAACAAAACTCTGACTATGTGTCTGACTTGAACGAATAAAAGTTGCATATTATCATTTATTTTTAGTTGCCTAACTGTTGACTAAATGTAAGATTGGATCACCAATATACTACTGTTTGTAGCTGATTTAGGTTGACACTTTGATAAAATCTTGTGTAGACTGTATTTCTTTAACTTCTCGATAAAAGATTCGTTCGCCTTTGTTAAATCGGGAGAATGCTTTATCTTTGCAACCGCAAATGTTTTTGGTCCTGTAGTTCAACGGATAGAATAGAAGTTTCCTAAACTTTAGATAGGGGTTCGATTCCCCTCGGGACTACAAAACAAAAAAGGGAAGCCATTTATTCGGCTTCCCTTTTTGTTTTGTTACTATATAGTTCTTATTTTGCTACTTCAACAGCAGGCTCAACAATCTTTTTGTTCTTCATCATCATATATGCGATAGGAGATGCAACGAACAGAGAAGATAATGTACCGATTACAACACCGAGAATCATTGCAAATGCGAAACTGCGAATAGAGTCACCACCAAGGATGAAGATACACAGCAGCACGATTAATGTACTCAATGAAGTATTTATTGTACGTGCCAGAGTCGTATTCAACGAATCATTGAATAATTGCTTTCTGTCACGTTTCGGATACAAGCCGAAGAATTCACGTACACGGTCGAAGATTACCACTTTGTCATTGATAGAGTAACCGATAGCCGTAAGGATAGCACCGATAAATGTCTGGTCAATTTCAAGAGAGAACGGCATCCAACCCCAACACAATGAATAAGCGCCAAGAATCATTAATGTATCACTGGTCAGTGCAACTACGGAACCCACACTATATGCAATGTTGCGGAAACGGATCAAGATGTAGAGACCGATGGCGATAAGAGCGAGAACTACAGACCACATGGCCGAAGTCTTGATATCATCTGCGATACTCGGACCTACTTTCTGTGAGCTGACGATACTGCCACCTGTGTGATTTTCACGGTCGATGAATGTCTCCAGCGTGATGTTCTGCGTCAATACCGGTTTCAGCGTTTCATACAGATATGCTTCGATTTCTGAATCGACATTGTTACCTTCTTCTTCGATACGGTAGTTTGTACTGATACGTACAGTCTTCTTATCGGTACCGATAGCAATTACACTTACATTAGAATCACCGAACTTGCTGGCGATTAACTCACGTACTTGTTCCGGTTCTACGGCGTTTTCAAACTGTACCTTGAAGTTGCGTCCACCGGTGAAGTCGATACTCTGGCTCAAGCCACGTACGAACAGTGAACCGATACAGATAACAAGGATAATGCCTGTAATTGTAAACCATTGCTTATTTCTACCCATGAAGTCGAAATGTACATTCGTCATCAGGTTCTTAGAGATCTTGGAAGAGAAAGTCAGGTTCAGCCATTTATCTTTATTCATGAAGTATTCATATACCAGACGTGTCATGAACACAGCGGTAAAGAATGAAATCAAGATACCTATAATCAAGGTCGTGGCAAAACCACGGATAGGACCTGTACCGAAGTTAAACAGGATAACACCCGTGATGATAGACGTTAAGTTTGAGTCGAAGATAGCGGAGAATGCATTAGAATAACCGTCTGCGAGGGCTTTTTTCACACCCTTACCTGCGCGTAACTCTTCTTTTGTACGTTCATAGATCAACACGTTCGCATCCACAGCCATACCCAGAGCTAACACCATACCGGCAATACCGGACATTGTCAGGGCCGCCTGGAAGGATGAAAGGATCCCCATTGTAAAGAACATGTTCAGTACCAATGCGCCGTTGGCAACCATACCCGGAATGAAACCGTACATGGAGCACATATAAATCATCAATAGTATCAATGCTACGATGAATGAGAATACACCGGCGTTGATAGAAGCCTGTCCCAAAGACGGACCTACGATATCTTCCTGAACGATACGTGCGGGAGCCGGCATCTTACCGGATTTCAGTACGTTTGCTAAGTCCTTTGCCTGTTCGGGAGTAAAGTGACCCGTGATTTGTGAGTTACCACCTGTAATTTCAGTATTTACATTCGGTGCAGAATATACATAGCCGTCCAATACGATAGCGATGCTCTTACCAATGTTTTGTTTAGTCAACTGTGCCCAGCGGCGTGAACCGTCTGTATTCATTGACATACTTACGGCAGGTTTACCGAACTGATCGTATTCATCTTTAGCGCTTACAACAACATCACCTTCCAGCGGAGCGCGTCCGTTACGTTCGGTTGAGCGGATAGCGTAAAGTTCGAAAGTTTGTCCTTTCGGATCATATTCGTAAGCGGAAACACCCCATTTCAGACGAAGGTCTTTCGGGAGTTCGGCTTGAATTTCTTTCATGGAAAGATATTTGTTGATGTCGGCAGTATCCTTGTAATTAGCATAAGCTACAACAGGACCTTGTCCGCTGGAATTAACCTGCAGTACAGCCAGCAACGGATGTTCTTTCTTGATTTGTGCAAGATCGACGGATTGTGCTTTGTTTTCACCTTTCAATGCAGCGGCAAGACTGTCGGCGGTGCTGGTAGCTTGTGCTACAACCGGAGCAGCGGTGCTGTCAACAGCTGCACTGTCAGCAGGTGCTTCATTGGCTAGAATGCTACGCAGTTTGTTATCAGCAGCTTGCAGATAAGGTGCAACATCCTTTGCATTGTATGTTTCCCAAAACTCCAGATTAGCGGAACCTTGAAGTAATTTTCTTACACGTTCCGGTTCCTTGATACCCGGAAGCTCCACCATGATACGTCCCATCTTGTCTTCCAGACTTTGGATGTTGGGCTGAACCACACCAAAACGGTCGATACGAGTACGGAGTACGTTGTATGAGTTGTCAACGGCGGCTTTTACTTCCGTGCGCAGTACTTTTTCTACTTCCGCGTCGGAGGTCTTTTGATTAACTTTGTCTTTTAACTGTTGAGTGGCGAAAAGCTCGGAAAGACGTGCGTCCGGAGCAATTTTGTGATACTCTCTCACAAACAACGTAATGACGTCGTCCTGGCTGCTAATAGCCTGTTTGGCAGCATTAGCCAATGCTTGATTGAATGCTTCGTCGGGTTTGTTGTCCGCCAATGCTTTGATTACATCGGGAACGGAAACTTCGAGGATGACGTTCATACCACCCTTTAAGTCCAAACCTAAACTGATTTCCATCTCTCGGCACTGTTTCAGTGTCCAATTGCCGAAGAATACTTTCTCATTAGCCAGAGAATCCAGGTAGTCCTGCTCTACTTTCACATCGCCTTTTGCAAACTCTTTAGCCTTATTGGTATAATGGCGAGTCACAAAAGAAAAGGAGAGATAGAACACACACACCAGTGTGAGCAATACCGCAAAAACCTTTACAAATCCTTTGTTTTGCATGTTACTTTTAGTTTATTATGATTACTTTTTTAATTAATTTCTGTTGCGTACAAGGCTGCAAATATAGTTTTTTTTTCACATTCGGAAGTAAAAGGAACTCAAATATTTGCACATGATAAAGAATTAACTCCCTCCGTATAGGAATGTTTTTACTTCATTCCGCGATTTTTTAACATCGGTTCCAGTTGTGGCTCCGTTCCGCGGAAGTTCTTGTAAAGAGTCATCGGATCTTCGCTGTTGCCCTTTTCCAAAACGTTATTCCGGAAGAGGTCGGCTGTCTTTTTGTCAAAGATGCCGTGTTCCTTGAAAGCTTCGAAAGCATCGTTGTCCAATACATTTGCCCACAAATAGCTGTAATAGCCGGCAGCATAACCGCCAATGATATGGTTGAAGTAGGTGGTACGATAGCGTGGAGCTATCTCCGGAATAAGCCCCAGTTTGTCCATGGCCTCTTTCTCATATGCCAATACGTCCAGGTTCTGGGTATCTGTCAGATTATGCAGATTCATATCCAGAATGGCAGCAGCCAGTAATTCGGTGGTCATGAAACCTTGGTTGAAGGTTTTCTGATTCAGAATCTTTTCAATAAGGCTGTCGGGGATAGTTTCACCGGTTTGATAATGTTTGGCATACATTTTCAATACTTCAGGTTCGGTAGCCCAATGCTCATTGATTTGCGAAGGTAACTCAACGAAGTCGCGTGCTACGTTTGTGCCGGAAATACCTTTATAGTTGCATTTTGTCAGCAATCCGTGCAGGGCATGACCAAATTCATGGAACAGTGTTTCCACTTCGTCAATAGTCAGCAATGAAGGCATATCGCCTACGGGCTGTGTGAAGCTGCATACATTGCATACCAACGGGCGGATGGCACCTTGTTGTTCGCGATAGTTGCTCATCCATGCACCGCCGCTCTTACCCGGACGGGGGAAATAATCTACGTAGAAAACACCCAAGTGTGAGCCATCTGCATCTTTCACTTCGAAAACTTCTACATCAGGGTGGTATACGGGGATACCTTCCAATTTCGTTAAAGTGATCCCATAAAGCTTATTAGCTACAGCGAAAGCGCCTTCGCGTACATTTTCTAACTTAAAGTAAGGTTTGATTTCGTCTTCTTCCAGATTGTATTTCTCTTTGCGGAGTTTTTCTGTATAGAACCACCAGTCCCACGCTTCCAGTTTTTCACCTTTGCCTTCTTTATCCATTATTTTCTGCAATTCAACAGCTTCGGCTTTTGCTTTTGGCAATGAATAGCTCCACAGGTTGTTTAAGAAGTCCATAACAGCTGTGGAATTTTTAGCCATCGTATTATCCAAAACAAAATTAGAATAACAGTCGAAGCCCAGTAATTGTGCTTTTTCCAGACGCAGTTTTACGATGTCTGTAATATTCTTCTTGTTGTCGTTTTTATCATTGTTGTTGCCGCGGTTGATGTAGGCCTTGTACATTTGTTCGCGTAACGGACGATTTTCAGAGTATTGCAGGAATGGAAGACGACTGGCATTACCCAATGTGAACAGCCATTTGCCTTCTTGTCCGTCTTCTTTTGCTTTTTCAGCGGCGCTTTGACGGAACCAGTCGGGCAGTCCGGCTAGATCTTCTTCCTTGTCTATATAAAGTTTGAAAGCGTTGTTCTCATTCAGCACGTTATCACTGAATTTGATACCTAATGTAGACAGTTCTTTGTTGACTTCGCGCAAGCGTGCCTGTTTCTCAGGGGATAAGTTTGCACCGGAACGGACAAAACCTTTGTAGGTTTCTTCCAGCAGGCGTTGTTGTTCGGTAGTCAGTCCCAATGCATCTTTCTGTTGGTATACAGCATCAACCTTCTTGAAAAGATCCTGATTCAGTGAGATATTATCACTATGTTCGGACAATGTCGGGGCGAGTTTAATAGATAATTCTTTCAGATCATCTGTTGTTTCTGCTTCCGTCATGTTATAAAAGATGGCGCTAACCCGGTCCAGTATCGGGGAACTATTGTCAAGAGCAACAATTACATTTTCAAAGGTTGGCGCTTCGGAGTTGTTCACTATTGCATCGATATTTGCATTTTGCTCTTCAATGCCTTTCAGAAAGGCAGGTTCATAATGTTCCAGTTTGATTTTATCGAAAGGCGGTACGCCATGTTCGGTTTGGAACTCAGTCAGGAACGGATTAGTTTCCGTCTGTGTGGTACAGGAGTACATCATACAACTTGTAGCTAAAATAAAAATACACTTCTTAAACATAAGTTTTAAGTATTAGGTATAAAGTATTAATTATTGATTCGTTTTCAATCTTTTTTCTTCAGATAACACCAGATTGGATAATGGTCGGATTCTTTTATAGAACGGTCCACCGTACAGTTATAAGGTTTAAGGTTTTTGCTTGCCAGAATATTGTCTATCCGGAAATAGAATTTATTTTGATTATAAGAGATACCCAGCCCGCGGCCGGACTTGGTAAAAGCATCATTTAATCCTTTTTCAATGACCCGGTGTGCATAAGAAATGGGAGTATCGTTAAAGTCGCCGCAGACAATGATATAAGGGTATCGTGACGCTGCGATTTCCTGAGCGATACTGTCCGCTTGTGGGGCACGAATGGCGGATGCTTCTGCCAGCTTGCGGATGAGCAGGCGTGCACCGCTTTTAACTTTTTCCGTTTCAGGAGATTTGAGCATACTTTCGTAGACTACTTTGTCTTCTTTAGTCAGCTTGTTAGATTCCAGATGATTGTTGATGAGCATTACGGTATCTTCTCCCATTTTCAGTTCATAAACCACTGAACCATTGTATTCACTGGCATAGTCCAGTGTACGGGATGAAAGAATAGGGAATTTAGAGTAGCAGGCTATCCGGTTGGTGTGGCCTTTTCCGCTTCCTCTTCCCACTATCTGGATGTTATGATAGGGATAATCTTTTAAAGCCTTTTCCACATCTTTCTGGCTGAGATACCGGGGAGATTCTATCGTTTGGTATTCTTGCAGGCATAAGATATCTGCTCCGCTGTTCTTCAGATAATTCAGAATGAGATTCTCGCCATCTTTTTTGACGGCTCCGTCGAAGCCCATGATGTTATATGACAAAACCTTGAAACTGTTTTCAGGTAATTTGCTTGTGTGGAAATTGAGCGGGAAATAAGTTCGTATTTGTGAATAGCATAAAAGAAATGCTACCAGTGGAAAAAGTGCAAACTTATACTTTTGGATAATAAGCCAAAAAATGAAAAAGCAGATGTTTATCACCAGGAAAATAGGAAATGTCAGCCCGAAGCAGGACTCTACGGGGTGAGCAACCGGCTTGATGTGCGGGCTGTAAGCGGTGAGAAGCAGCAAGCTTATAAAGAAAATATTAACCGCTAAAATCAGATAGGCTACGAATTTACCAATATGCTTTATTCCCATTTTTCTGTACTATCGTTTGCTCGCATCGAAAAGACTTTTCTTTTCTTCTGTGGTCAGGCTTTCATATCCTGATTTTTTCAGTTTATCGAGGATACGGTCTATTTCTTCGGATTGAGATTTCTTGCGGGCGTTGTAGTCATAGTCTTTCTGACGGCTGTTACCATAGTGAACTTTCATCTTCGGTTTGCGGGGCTTGAAGCTGAACAGTGAAACGATAGCATCTAGAATTTTGTTAATCCAGGCAGTGATATCTTTTCCTTTACTGAGTCCGGCAGCAAACCAGAGTCCGGCCAATGCACCACCCAGGTGGGCAATATGTCCGCCCGCATTGCTGGATGTAATGAACAGTAAATCCGTACCGATGACAATCAGTGCCAGATATTTCAACCGTATCGTACCAAAGAGGAACAGCCGGATGGGGTAGTTAGGTTCGCGGTACGCTGTAGCAGCTACGATAGCAAGCACGGAAGCGGATGCCCCCAACATGAATGAATAATCGACCATCGGGCGGAAATACGGGAAGATATTAAAGGCTGCCATGTACAATAATCCACCGCAAATACCTCCTAAGATATACGCCCCGCGCAGATGTTTGGCCGAGAAGAACATTAGGAATAGTGCTCCGAACCAGTATAGCCACAACATGTTGAACAGGATATGTAAAAATCCTGCATGCATAAACATATATGTGAACAGTGACCATGGCTGTATGATGAACTGTGTGAGTGAAGCAGGCAATTCCAACCATTCAAACACACCGCCGAGGCTGCGATTGAATAATTGCAGAATTACCTCCGTCAGCGTAGTGACTACAAAAACAGCTACGTTGATATAAATCAGCTGGATATAAATATTCCCTCTGCGAAAAGCTTCTTTAAGGTCAGTTATAATAGTACCCATTTCCTCTATCTTTTTTTCTCCAGTACATTATCAGTATAAAACCGAATATCATACCACCCAAGTGTGCGAAGTGCGCTACATTGTCGTTAGGATTGTTGGCAAAACCAGCGTACAGTTCAATCAGTGCATATCCGATAACAAAGTATTTGGCTTTTATCGGAAACGGCAACGGAAATATGAATAGCGGCTGGTTGGGGAACAGCATTCCGAAGCCCAGCAAAATGGCATACACGGCTCCTGAAGCTCCTACGGTAACTCCGTTTAAGAGAGCATTCAGATTTGCCATGGGCGGATAGGTGTAATTCATATTATCCCGTATGATTTGAGCGCCTTCCTGATATACGGTGTTAATCATTTCCGGACTCATTCCGGTCTTTGCAGCCTGAATGCGTATGTAGGTTACCAGCATGCTGATTAAGCCTGCACCTATACCACATATCATATAGTAAGATAAAAAACGTTTGGGTCCCCATACTTGTTCGAGTATGCGACCAAACATCCACACGGCAAACATGTTAAAGAAAAGATGTGTGAAACCTCCATGCATGAACATGTATGTGATAAGTTGCGCTACGTTAAAGTCATCGGCAAGAAAGAAATGAAGTCCCAGATAACGGGCTAAATCAAGATGATAACTTTGAGCAACAATGGTCGCAAGAAAGACCAGTACATTAATGATTAATAGGTTCTTAGTAACTGTTGGTATAGCATTCATAATCTGTTATTTCGTTCAATGAGTCGCAAAAATACGAATAAATTCTGTTCTATAACAGAAAAAGGCCTTTCTATTCTTTATTTTTCGCCAAAATCCAATCTTTTTTTAATGTTTTTATTTGATATTCAGAAATATTGCTCTATTTTTGTAGAGGTTTGTGAATGACTAATGCGGATATCTTTTGTGTAACATATTAATTATTTAATTTTAGTATTATGAATAAGTCAGAACTTATCAACGCTATGGCGGCAGAGTCCGGTTTGACAAAAACGGATTCTAAGAAAGCATTAGATGCTTTCATGGCAGCAATCACGAAAGCCCTAAAGGCTGGTGACAAAGTATCATTGGTTGGCTTCGGTACGTTCGTTGTAGCAGAGAGAGCAGCACGTCTGGGCATTAATCCTTCTACCAAACAGAGCATTACGATTCCTGCAAAGAGAGTTGCTAAGTTTAAACCTGGTATGGAGTTGACTTTGGCCATCGAATAAAGGAAGGCTATGAATGAAAAATAGAAAAGGAGGCGCTATGAGGTGTCTCCTTTTTTATTATCCGTACAGATGCAACGCGTAATTCGCCAAAATATAGTATCTTTGCACCCGGAAAATACTTTTAAATCATGAATATAGAAGATAAACTGGTAGCGTCCGTCATCAACGGACTGAAAGCGCTGTATGGACAGGACGTGCCTGCCGCACAGGTGCAACTGCAAAAAACCAAGAAAGAATTTGAGGGACACCTCACGCTGGTAGTTTTTCCTTTCCTGCGCATGTCGAAGAAAGGACCGGAGCAGACAGCACAGGAGATTGGCGAATACCTGAAAGCTAACGAGCCTTCGATAGCTGCATTCAATGTGATCAAAGGTTTCCTGAACCTGACTATCGCTTCTTCCGCCTGGATTGAATTGTTGAATGACATTCATGTTGATAAGCAATACGGTATTGTTGCTGCCACGGATAATTCTCCGTTGGTGATGATCGAATACTCTTCACCCAATACCAACAAACCACTTCACCTGGGACATGTACGTAATAATCTTCTGGGTAATGCTTTAGCCAACATTGTGATGGCAAATGGCAATAAAGTGGTAAAAACAAATATTGTCAACGATCGTGGTATTCATATTTGTAAGTCCATGCTGGCCTGGTCCAAATATGGTAACGGTGAAACACCCGAATCATCCGGAAAGAAGGGGGACCACTTGGTAGGCGATTATTACGTAGCTTTTGATAAGCACTATAAAGCTGAAGTGAAGGAATTGATGGCTAAATTTCAGTCTGAAGGTGCGACGGAAGAAGAAGCTAAAGCAAAGGCTGAAGCCGCTTCTCCTCTAATGAATGAAGCCCGCGAAATGCTGGTGAAGTGGGAAGCTAATGATCCGGAAGTGCGTGCGCTTTGGGCTAAAATGAACAACTGGGTGTATGAAGGTTTTGATGAAACTTACCGTAAAATGGGTGTGAGTTTTGACAAAATATATTATGAGTCAAATACCTATCTTGAAGGGAAAGAGAAGGTGATGGAAGGTCTTGAAAAGGGGTTCTTCTATAAAAAAGAAGATGGTTCCGTATGGGCTGACCTTACTGCTGAAGGTTTGGATCATAAGTTGTTACTACGTGCTGACGGGACTTCTGTTTATATGACTCAGGATATAGGTACAGCTAAATTACGTTTTGCTGATTATCCTATTGACAAGATGATTTATGTAGTAGGCAACGAACAGAACTATCATTTCCAGGTGCTTTCCATTCTGCTTGACAAGCTTGGATTTGAGTGGGGAAAGAGTCTCGTACATTTCTCTTATGGTATGGTAGAATTGCCCGAAGGTAAGATGAAAAGCCGCGAAGGCACAGTGGTAGATGCTGATGATTTGATGGAAGAAATGATTAGTACTGCCAAAGAAACTTCTAATGAATTGGGCAAGCTGGATGGCTTGTCTCAGGAAGAAGCTGACAATATCGCTCGTATTGTTGGTTTGGGCGCCTTGAAATATTTCATCCTCAAGGTAGATGCCCGTAAGAATATGACGTTCAATCCGAAAGAGTCAATTGACTTTAATGGAAATACAGGTCCGTTCATTCAATATACGTATGCGCGTATTCAATCTGTAATGCGTAAGGCTGCTGAAGCCGGTATTGTAATTCCGGCTGAAATTCCTGTTGGTATTGAGTTGAGTGAGAAAGAAGAAGGCCTTATTCAGATGGTAGCCGACTTTGCTGCTGTAGTGAAGCAGGCAGGTACGGATTACAGTCCCTCTATTATTGCCAACTATACTTATGACCTGGTGAAAGAATACAATCAGTTCTATCATGATTTTAGTATTCTGCGTGAAGAGAATGAGGCTGTGAAAGTTTTCCGTCTCGCTTTGTCGGAAAACGTAGCGAAGGTAGTTCGTATCAGCATGGGCTTGCTGGGTATTGAAGTGCCGGATAGAATGTAAAAATAGCTATCTATAAAAATAATCAGCCCCGGAATGTATTGGTCATGCCGGGGCTGATTGCTTTATAATCCTTTTATGCTTTCTTCTTGGTATATTTTCCTCGTTTCGGTTTAGCTGGAGCTGATGCAGCTTTCTCGCTCTGCAATTTGATGATTTCCATGCAGGCGTCCAAGTTTAAATCTTCCGGAACGATATCCTTTGGGATTTTGTAATTACTGCCTTTATAAGCAATGTAAGGGCCATATCTTCCGTTCATGATTTCCAGCTCAGGTTCTTCGTCGAACTTCTTGAGGTGCTTCTTTGCTTCTGCTTCCGCTTTTTCTTTTATTAATTCCAAAGCCTCTTCCAATTCTATTTCCATCGGATCTACGCCTTTGGGAAGTGAAGTATAAGTTCCGCTGTAATAAATGTACGGCCCGAAACGTCCGGCATTGACAGTAACCGTTTTGCCTTCATGCTCACCAAGGGTACGAGGTAACTTAAACAGCTCCATTGCTTCCTCTAAAGTGATTGTTTCGATGGATTGACCTTTCTTTAAAGGAGAGAAGCGGGGTTTTTCTTCATCTTCAGCACTTCCAATTTGTACTACAGGGCCAAAACGTCCGATTTTGACGCTTACAGGCTTGCCGCTAACAGGATCATCTCCCAATATGCGTTCTCCAGTCTTGTGTGCATTTTTGGCAGCGAGAGTACTTTCCACGGATGGATGGAAGGTTTTATAGAACGTCTTCATGATAGTCGTCCATTTTGTATCTCCCTCGGCAATCTCATCAAATTGCTTTTCTACACTGGCTGTGAAGTTGTAATCCATGATGCTGGGGAAGTACTGTGTCAGGAAGTCAGTCACTACTGTACCTGTATCTGTAGGTAGCAGTTTTGCTTTTTCTGCTCCGGTGATCTCAGTACGGGTGGCATCTGTGATTTTGTCTTTCTTCAGAGTAATTACATTGTATGAACGTTCCTCACCTGTTTTATCTCCTTTTTCTACGTACTCACGTTGTTGAACGGTAGAGATCGTAGGCGCATAAGTAGAAGGACGACCTATCCCTAATTCCTCCAGTTTGCGCACCAAGCTTGCTTCTGTATAGCGGGGTGGATGTTGTGTAAAGCGTTCAGTGGCAGTAATGTTCTGATACTCTAACTTCTGACCTTTCTTTAACGGTGGCAGCAGATGAGTTTCATCTTCCTGTTCCACATCGTCATCATAAGATTCTCTGTATACACGCAGGAAACCGTCGAATTTCACAACTTCTCCCGTGGCACTGAAAGCCTCGGATGTATTGCTTATACTGATGGTCGCTGTTGTCTTTTCCAGTTCGGCATCTGCCATTTGAGAAGCAATGGTACGTTTCCAGATCAGATCGTATAGTTTCTTTTCTTGTGCACTACCTTCTATCTGTGCATTCTCCATATATGTGGGACGGATAGCCTCATGCGCTTCTTGTGCTCCTTTGGTCTTGGTGCTGAAGTGGCGTGGATGTACATATTTGTCTCCCATCATATTGGCAATGGCTTCTTTGCTGCCGTTGATGGCGAGTTCCGATAAGTTTACGGAGTCGGTACGCATATAAGTAATACGTCCTGATTCATACAACCGTTGAGCTACCATCATCGTTTGTGCTACAGTGAAGCCGAGTTTGCGTGCGGCTTCCTGTTGCAAAGTAGAAGTCGTGAACGGTGCAGCCGGGCTCTTCTTTACCGGACGTGTTGTAATATCTTCAATGGTAAATATTGCCGATTGGCAGCTTTCCAGGAGCTTCTGCGCCTCAGCTTTGGTCTTAAGGCGGTGTGCAAGTTCCGCCTTCATCTCAACGAGTTTTCCGTCAGTGTCGGGAACAAGGAAAACAGCAGTGACTTTATAAGATGCTTCACTTTGGAAAGCATGTATTTCACGTTCACGCTCTACAATGAGCCGTACGGCTACAGATTGTACACGTCCGGCAGAGAGTGCGGGTTTCACTTTTTTCCATAATACGGGAGAAAGTTCAAAACCTACAATACGGTCAAGAATGCGGCGTGCCTGCTGGGCATTGACAAGATTGATATCAATATTGCGTGGTTGCTCGATAGCTTTCAGTATAGCGGTTTTGGTAATTTCATGGAATACGATACGTTTGGTATGTTCCGGTTCCAGTTTTAGTACTTCATACAAGTGCCAGGCGATGGCTTCTCCCTCGCGGTCCTCATCGGAAGCCAACCATACGGTATCAGCATCTTTAGCTTCAGCTTTCAGTGTCTTAACCAGTGCTTTCTTATCTTCCGGAATTTCATAGTCCGGTTCAAAGTTTTTTTCAACGTCAATGCTGAATTCTTTCTTCTTCAAGTCGCGTATATGACCATAGCTGGAAAGAACTTTAAAATCTTTTCCCAGGAACTTTTCAATTGTTTTTGCTTTTGCCGGTGACTCGACAATGACAAGGTTTTTTGGCATAAATTTCTGTTTTATAGTGGCTCCTGCCACTGAATTTGCCCGCAAAAGTAGAAAAAAACAATTGTTTCCACCTTATAATATGTGGAGAATATATTCTTTTTTAGCAAAAATGACTTTTTTTGCCACGCAATTTGTTAAAAACGAAAACTCACTCCACCCATGAAATTGATACCTTCTGTGGGATATCCCGGGTAATATTGGTAGTCTTTGTTCAATAAATTGTTTGCACGGACATAGATTGATATGCCTTCAAAGACTTCGTAGCTACCGCCAAGGTATAGATTCCCAACCGGATCTACACGCTCGTTGCCTATCTTCTCACGAGTGATATGCTGATAACCGAGGTTGATCAGGACAGAAGAAACCGGACGAATGTCTACCTTGAAGTTTGCTTCGAAAGAAGGCATGTAATAGAGTAGCTGGTCTCCGCTGTTATTTTCTGTCTTAGCAGTTTTCCAGTCACGGTAAATGCCCGAAGCGGTGAAGGAAATAATATCCTTATAGCTGTAGCTGGCTTCGGCGCCTGCATATATGTTATGCATATTTCCTTGGAGCAATTGAAGGTATGAACCGCTATAGTTCGCAATTGCTGCAGAAGCAAGGTTATTCTTTAAATCCTGATATCCACCATAAATATTAAACCATAAACCTGTTACCGGACTGGTTTTGAAGCCGAGAGCGGCATTCAGCTGTTCGTAGGTGGCATCCAGTTGTGTACTACTTTGGCCATAAGGTGAAACCATTTCTAGCTTGCGGAAATCATTGGTCTGTCGTCCGCCTGTAGCCTGGGCGTAGAGAATGTAACTGTCAGAGAAGATATATTGGGCTGTCACGTCCGGTGCTACCCGGAATTTCTTGCCAAATCCGAATGCAAAATCCACGTGAGCGCCGAGACGGATTTTCCAGTCTTCGCTCTGATACAGATAATAGGGATTTAATTCCACAGAGGTATAATCTTCAAAAAGATTGTTCTTGTAGAACGTATTGTCCATGGAGAGATCTACTCCAACAAACTGCTCTTCGGAGATCGTTCCCATTGCACCGGCTTTTGTCCGTACCATAACTTCCTGTGCATCCTGATATTGTATATCGTGTTGGCGTTCGTAGAACATCAGGTTGGTTTCGGCATGAAATTGAAGCGGTAATTCTTCGCTGGTTGATTTTATTCCGAAATGTACATCACCCGACAGGAATTTCTGCTTATTATTTGTGCTGCCGGGCATGAAGTTGAAGTTGCTTAGCCCGAAGTTTCCGGCTACATTTAAGTCCATTTTCCGGAAAGCATGTACATAATCCATGCCCGCATGTGTACGGTAATAACGTGCATCCCATTTATCCTTGGAATCAGGCAGATCTAACTTGCCATCCATGCCGTTCATGTGGAAATTCAGGTTCAGTTTGTCACTGTTAGGCAGGATGAACAGATAGTTGGCACGAGCGTCCAGGTTGCCGTAATTGCCATATCCCAGACGGGCGTAGCCGCGTTTTGCCTTATCCTGGCTTTCAGCTCCTGTATACGCCTCCATGGTAGTTGCAGGGATATTTCCCGCAGGTGCGAGTGTGGCATCATATTCCACAGTCTTTTTGCTGACTGTTGGCGGCATTACCTTGGGCAGTACGTTTACTTTGGAAGCATCTATGATGTCCGGATTGTATTCTTGTTCTACCACGACCGTGCGGCTCAGGGTAGTATCTTTAGCTTGCGTTTGGGCTTGCACCCAGTTCGGTATGGTTATAAGTGCCAATGCCCCGAATATATATTGTACCTTTTTCATATTTATAATTGACTAGGTTTTTTACTTCAGTTTTTCTAATCTTTCATTAATCATCTGTTCGATGTCATCGTCGGCATGGTAATTCTGTTGCAGGCTCAGCAAGTATTGGCGTGCATCCAGTTTTTTATCCATTGCTACATATACATCCGACAGCAGAACGAAACTTCTTGCCAGCCAGTAAGCGTGTGGTGTGCTCTGATCAATGAAGTTGAGTATTTCCTTTTCAGCAGCAGTGTATTCACCTGCCTTATACAGTTGTTGAGCAACCAGGTATTTGGCTTCGGCCCCATAAAGTGTGCGTGTATCCTTAGCCAGTGTCTGAAGGTCGTTCATGGCTTTCTTGTCGGCGCGTTGGTTCAGATAGGCCTTGGCACGGAAATACAGGGCTTCGTTGCGTAGCTCCGGTGTCAATTTGGTTTCGGCAAGCAGGTCGGTGGCAGCAGCGATTGTTTCCACGTCATCCTGCATCAGGGCGGCACTGCGCAGCATTCCTGTTTCTGCAAGCTGGCGGCGTTCGGGAGTGGTAGCTTTTGCTTTCAACTGTCTGTAGTCATTCAATGCCTGGTCGAACTGCTTACGGTTGAACAGAATTTCCGCACGTGCAATGAGTGCTTCCTGTGAATAAGGATTATCCGGATACTCCAGCAGTTTGCCGGCATGTTCCAATACGGCGGCTTCATCTTTCTGTTCTTTGCCAATCACACAAAGATAGTAATGGGCGTTCAGACTGAATGCGCCGTTGGGGAAGCTTTGCAGGTAACGGGTAAAGCTTGATTTGGCAGGAGCGATCTCTCTCTTCATATATACCTTTTCTGCGGCGATATAAGTCAGAGAATCCTGCTCGCTGGCATCAAAGCGGATTTCTCCCGGCATCTTGGCTGCCAGGGCGGCAAATTCATCTACGCGGTTAGCATCTACATAGATTGATTTCAGGTCACGCATGGCGAGACGTGCTTCTTCACTACCCGGATACTGGGTTACTACATGCTTGTAAGCATCTATCGCGCGATCATATTCATCGTTTTGGTAATAAAGCAGGCCGATTTCAGCAGCGGCTTTACGGCTGACCGGGCTTTCGGGATATTTATCCAGCAATTCTTTAAATGCTGCGATAGCCTGGCGACTGTTGCTTGTCTGTACATACGAACGGCCTTTTTCGTAAAGAGCATTTATGGTATAGGGTGAAGACGGATATTTGTTTGCCATGCGGTTGAGCAATGCAACCTTACCATCATAATCTTTCTGCAAGCCGGCAACCAAAGCCAACTGATAGAAAGAATAATCACCTGCAGGAGTTCCCATGTTTTCTGCTTTGGTATAATATTGCTTGGCTTCATCGAAACGGCGTGCGTGCAGATAACAGTCGCCTATGCGATTGTAAGCATCTGCGAGTGCAGTGGGATTTTCTCCTTTTTCCAGTTGTGTGAATTTCAGGAAACGGTTCTGGGCAAGTGTGTAATCTTTCTCATGAAAAGCTATGTAGGCCAGATTATAGTATGCCAGTGCATAAGTTTCTGTATTTCTGTCCGGAGTAAGATTCAGATATTCACTGAAGTTACTTGCTGCTTCCTGCATCCGGTTCAGACGATAATAAGCTTCTCCTCTCCAATAAATAGCATCCGCCTTGTTTTGCAGATTATATTGTCCCAAGGCTACAGACTGGTTAAAGTAACCGATAGCTTCCTGGAATTGTGCATTGGCAAAAGACTGTGTACCGAGATGGAACAAGATTTTCTGTTTCGCCTCCAGAATTGCAGTGCCCGGGTGAGCGATTCGTTCGATGGATTTCAAGGCGGCTTCGTAACTGCGGGTATTCATGTATACCTCTACCAGATAACTGCTGACTTTGTCTACATATTGGGAATTCGGGAATTCATTAAGGAATTTCTCGAAAACAGTAACAGATTCACCGAAAGCGGAATAGGAGGTCTCGTGAATACAAAGGGCGTAATTGTAAGCAGCCTGCTCTTTGACTTGCATATCTGCATTGGAGGCAGCAGCTTGTTCAAATGCCATGCGTGCCTTGTTCTTATCTGACATTTGCAGATAAGCCAACCCCATGTGCAGATAGGCATTTTGTACCAGTGCGTCATTTTCAGCGGTTACTTCGCCGAGGGTATTGGCCGCTTTGGAATATACACCGCAGTTGTAGTACGAAAGTCCCAGCATATAGAGTGCATCCCGACAGGGGGCAGCCTCTTTATTGTTTTCCAGATACTTTTCAAATGCTTCCATGGCTTCGTGATACTTTCCGAAGTGATAGTCGGCATCACCGAGAACACGGTACATTTCAGCTGTATATTCATTATTCGGGTAGGCGGACAGATAATTCTGCGCTACTATTTCCGCTTTATCATAATTCTTTTTAATCAGGTAAATCTCTGCGATATAATAAGGCGCAAGCGCTTTGTATTTGGCGTTATCCTGTAAAGACAGGAAGCCGGTCATTGCTTCGTCATAACGTTGCTGGGTGTAGCGGATATAAGAAATGTAGTATGTGCAATCGGCTGCATACTTTTTACTGGTGCTACGGAGAGTTTCGAACCATATGGCAGCTTCTTTCACATTACCTGTTTTCAAATAGCAGGTTGCCAGACGGTACGTCATATCGTCGCGTTCTTCATTTCCCAACAGATCGAGACGGGCAGAATTGAACATAGCCATGGCTTCATCATATTTTCCTTCGAAGAAATACACGGATGCCATAAGTGCATAAATGCGATTGGCATAGGGTGTATCAGGATATTCATCCAGATAGGCCTGCAATTTGTCTAAACTTTTAAGGTCTTTTAGTTCGTAGGCAGCACATACCAGCATATACTCGGCTTCCATCCGTTCGCCTGCGACAGGCAGGGGCTTGCCTTCTGCATCTATCTGGCGCACGAATGCTTGCAACGGTGGGATGGCAGCTGCATACGCTTTTTGTTGGAACAGTGACTGTCCTTCCTGGTAAAGTCGTTGAGGGGAAGTGATATTCTCGCTGGTCTGTGCCGTAGCGAGCAAAGGTGCACAGCAGAGTGCCGTGCATAGTATTCGGGAGAGTTTATTCTTCATAATGCAACGCGTTTTTACAAAAGTACGGGTTTTAAGTCGAATTTGTTACACTTGTTTGGCTTTTTTAGGATATACCGTGGTCTGTGCGAATCATTATTCGCCCATTTCTTTCAGAAATATTCCTACCCCTTTGCGGATGGAACTCAGTCCGAAATCTTCTGTATGTATATCTTTCAGTGGCAGAAAGAAGACGTCTGCAGCATCATCCATTGCTTGGTAATGCAAGGTGTCAGTTACTGTACAGCGGAAGAATAAATCCAGAGTATGGACGGTGAAACCGGAATACACATATATATTGGGCAAAGAGAATAAATATTCCGCCTTTTTCACTTCCATTCCGGTTTCTTCTTTTACTTCGCGGCTGACTCCCTCTTCTCCGGTTTCCGCCATGTCGATAAAGCCACCCGGCAAATCCAGAGTTCCTTTAGCCGGATCCTTGGCACGGCGGCATACTAATAATTCGTTCCGTTCATTCATTATCAGTGCCACGGTGGCGGCAGACGGGTTGAAGTAATAGACGAATTCACAGTCGGCACAACGTTTGGACTTTTCATTGTTGATTTCAAAATGCACGGAGCCACACTTGGGGCAGTATTTGAATTGGGAAAAAGGATGTTCCATAAATGGTTGAATATTAGGTTTTAAAATTATGTATCCAGCAGCCATTTCCAGATGGGGATAACTTTTATCTCCATGCCGTTTTTTTGAATAGTCTCCTCTTCATCGTAGGTGATGACGAGTAACGTCTCTACCGCTTGTGTTTCTGCTATTTTCAATAAAGCGTCTGTTTCTCTTTTACGGGTGGATTCTTCTTTTAGGCTATAGGATACTTGTACGGCCAATTTTGCAGTAGGGATGTAAAAGTCTACTTCTATATTTTGTTGATAAAAATAGAGTTCCTCTTCATATTTCTTTTTTAATGAGATGGCAACTATATTTTCCAATAACGAGGTCACCGGGTCTATTAGGAATAAGTTCAGCAGCCCATTGTCGATGAAATAATATTTCCGGTTCGATATTTTCTCTACTAATTTGCTGGCATAGTTTTCAAGTGAGAAGAATAGCCATGTGGCTTGCAAGAAATTAAGGTAATCGATAATGGTGTCCGTTGAAACTTTGGCGCCTGTTGTTGAAACGATATTGGTCAGACGGTTGAAAGAAGAAGGTTGTTTCACACTTTCAGCCAGTTTACGAATCAAGACTTTCATAGCGAGGTCATTGCGAATGGAATAACGGGTTATCAGGTCACCGAAGAAAATCTTATTGAATAGATTACTGAGCCATTGCCGTTTTTCTATTGTTTCTATGAGCATTAATTCGGGTAGACCTCCATAACTGAAATAGTCGGAGAATGTCCGGACTATCTCTGTACGGTTTTTGTAATACCATGTTGGTCCAATCTCAATTTTAGAAGCTTTCAGAAATTCAGAAAAGGAGAAAGGATATACATTTTGTACTATATATCGCCCTCCCAGTGTAGTAGCAATTTCGGCACTCAGCATTTTGGCATTGCTGCCGGTAATATAAACGCGATACTGTTGGTCGGCCAGACGGCGTGCAAATTTCTCCCAATGCTCCACAATCTGTATTTCATCCAGAAAAAAGATAGGTTTATGCGGATAAAGTTCTTCGTAAGAAACTTTGATAAGGTCCAAATCTTCTACAGTCAAATTGACCAGGCGATCGTCTTCAAAGTTGAAATAGAGAATTTCTTCCGGTTGATGTCCATCATTCAACAAGCTTTGTATTTGTTGGTACATCAGATAGGATTTCCCGGCTCGTCGGAGTCCCACGAAGACATAGTTCAACTGATGAGATAGATGAATTTCACGCTCTATTAATGTAATATTAGCAACAAATTGCTGATATTCAATGATTAAACGTTTGATGGTGTCTTTGTCCATATCTCTTTTTGTAATTGATGACAGGCAAATATACGAATAGTTATCGAATATATTCGATAAAATGAATATGTTATTATCGAGTATATTCGATAATAAAGGTCCTATCACTCATTCATCATGGTGTAGGACCTTTCTCTAAATTAACAAACAATTTACTTATTGAACCAGAATCTTTTTTCTTGCCAGCAGATAGATGCCTTTTCCCAATCCGGTGACAGCAGTGGTGCCTTCCTGTACTTCAACCTGACGTACCATGTGTCCGGCTGTGTCGTAAATGGAAAGCGTACGTTCGCGGTCGCTCTTGATGTAAAGAACACCATATCGGACATAGATTTCTATGCCGTCCAATGCGTCGGAAGGTAGTTCTTCTATGCCGGTGATTTCTCCTCCTATTCCTCCGATACTGTAAAGTTTCGGTGCATTGACTGCCGCCTCTTTACTAATCAGATAAGCTTCGAAGGGTTGCACATCGCGCAAGTTACGGACGAATGCGCCACCCGGGGCGATATTCTCATACGTAGCCGGGTTAATGGCATATATCGTATCGTGTTTGAATACTGTTTCATAAGCAGGAACCATTATTCGATTACTTCCTTCTATGCGGGCAAGTTCTTTGTAAGAAGTAGCTTTAACCTCTACGCCGTCGGCATCTTCGGCATGGAACTGTACTTCTCCGCTGATGTTGAATTCGTCTTCATACGACTCGCTGTTTGGCAGTGAGATGATGTAGGGCTTGTTTGCTTTCATGGCAGTGGTATGTTCAAAGCCATCGGTTGTCATCTGAGCCAGCCAGAAAGGTTTGGCTCCTTTCTTTCCGCTGTTGAAAGGTGCCAGTTCTCCTTGCTTCTCGTTGCTGAAACTTTGTACATCAAATGGCAGTACGATTGCTTCCCATCCGGCGGCATTGATTTTGTTACCGGACTTCATGCTGAAGTTACGTTTGTAGGTAATGTCTTTTGCTTTGAATGCCTGTGGAGAACGGAAGCCTTTGCCATGAGTCAAAGAAATCTTTTCTGCCATGCCGTTAATTACCACGTTGCCTTCATAAGTACATCCGGTTCCTTCAGGAGCGAAGATCAACAAATTCCCCATCTTGGCAGGCGTATCAAAGCTTTCGGCGGTGATGGCGGCTTGTGCATTCCAGTTTATCAGTAATAGCTGATTGCAACCGTTGAATACGGCTTTCTCTATGGAAGTCACGCTGGCGGGGATTTCTATTTCTGTCAATCCGGTACAATTGCTTAAAGCTGCGGTTGCAATCTTCGTTGTATGGTTGGAGAGTACAAGGCGTGTCAGGTTGGGCAGATTGCAGAACATATAATCTCCGGTAATATCATTGGCAGTCAGATAATTCTGATAATATTTATCTCCACCTTCCACGATGCGTGCTCCGCTGATGTCGAGTCGTTGCAGGTTCTTCAAACTACGGATGAATTTGATATCTGTTCCGTTGAGGTAACCGGTTAGTGTCAGGTTGACGATGGCTTCCGGATCGCCTGCTAATTCGGGTAAAGTTCCGGCGGGTTCCACATGGATGGTGTCGGAGGTGTTTTGCCCGATACAGACAATGGTGATGGCATCCTTATTGTAAGTCTCGTCATGGGTTGCATCGTGCAACAAAGCATAGTACGTGCCTTTTTCTTCGGTTTTAATTTTTTTACCTGTTAATATGTCGCTACCACTGAGAGTGTATACCAGCTCGTTTTTCGGGTTAAAGACAGAAAGAATGCAGGGTTGATCCGCTTTCCAGTAGACAGAGTCTTCTTTGTTGATATCAATGCTAATGGTTTCTAATGCCCGGCTTACAGGCTTTTGAAAGCTATTTCCTTTATTTAAAGTCAACAATTTTGCATCAATTGTTTGTTTACTGGTATGTGCAAAGGTGTCGATAGAAGCTACACTCCATCGTTCCGCTTCATCCTTAAACTGAAGATTTAATTGCACATCGTTTGTCCAAGAGAATGTTGCTGTTCCGTCCTCTTTGCTTGTGCTTGTCAGTTGAATGCTTTCCGGCATCGTTTTCGGGATGATGGCTTCTGGTATGTCAAGGAGGAAGCCATCCCATTGGAGGACTTCTGTTGGTGTGAAGTTTCCGGTCTGCAACGTATTCAAGTCATCGTTTAGCCAATAAGCATAGTTGCTGATCTTGCCTTTTGTTATGTTTTCTAATGGGCATACAAAGTATTGTGTCAACAGGCTACTCCAATTTCCGAGTTTGTCTTTTGCTCTGAAGTTCAGGTAGTGTACACCTCGCTCCAAAGAAGAAACGTCTAAATCGAATATGATTGTTCCATTGGTACTTTCTGATGTTTTCTTATTGGTCACATCTTTATCAATCCAGTATTCATAACTGCTCAGGGCATTATCTGCTCCGTTATCTGTGCTGGTGCGATAAAAGTATTGCGTTAACAGATTGCTCCAGTGCCCGAGTTTATCTTTCGCTCTGAAATTCAGATAGTGTACTCCTTGTGTTAGAGTAGTGACATCTAAATCAAGTATGATTGTTCCGTTGGTACTTTCTGTTGTTTTTTTATTCGTAATGTCTTTATCGATCCAGTATTCATAACTATTCAGGGCATTATCTGCTCCGTTATCCGTGCTGGTGCGATAAAAGTATTGCGTTAACAGATTGCTCCAGTGCCCGGGTTTATCTTTCGCTCTGAAATTCAGATAGTGTACTCCTTGTGTTAGAGTAGTGACATCTAAATCAAGTATGATTGTTCCGTTGGTACTTTCTGTTGTTTTTTTATTCGTAATGTCTTTATCGATCCAGTATTCATAACTATTCAGGGCATTGTCTCCTCCGTTGTCTGTGCTGGTGCGATAGAAATACTGTGTCAAGGGAGGACTCCACTTCCCTTCGCTGTCTTTTGCACGGAAGGTGATATAGTGCAAGCCTTGACTGAATGTGGATACATCTGCTTCGAAGGATATCTGTTCTTGAATATGGGCAGTATACACTTTCGATGGATAGTCTGTATCGAACCAGTACTCATATCCTACCAGATTTTGTCCTTTTGTCAGTGTTGACAAAAGGAGTAAGGATAGTATATAAGTTATTCTTCTCATGTCTTTTACAGTGTATTATCTCCTACTTTTACAGTAATACTGACTTTCAGTTTTCCATTCTCTGTTTTAGGGGCAATGTTCTTTGATACAATGGTGGGGATGGTGAGGATGGTATTGAAAGGGCTGCTACCACCATATATTCCGACTTGAGTGCCGTCTGTGCCGACGTATTTGGTGAGCCAATCGTTGGGAAGGAGATATTTGGACTCATCGCTATATTCCCGAAAAGGTGTACCTTCCAATATTACTTGATAATTAGAGCTTTGCGCAATAACAGATTTGAGGAGATAAGTGTCTCTACATATGTTGTTATATGCATTACATTCTGCTTTTAATGAAGATTGAGTATGATTACTAAACTCAAAACCATTATAGCTAATTCCATCAAGCATTATATTATTCTTAAATATTCCAATTAATCCATCTGTTGGGTGAATAATAACATTATTCTGCAACAATATAGAAGATGTTGTAGTATTGCTACCTAAGTAATTAATGATACTGTTACTAACCACCATATTCTGTGAATCTCCCGGTTCCAACCAAGCGGCTATGCGGCAATGCATAATGGATACCCCATCTGATGTTGTCATATTTTTATTTTCTGTATCCCAAAAAGTTAGATTCTGAAATCTGCATTTCACGAATGATGCCGCAGATAAATGTTTGATTATTCTGACACGGTCTGCTGAATAAATACCTTCTATATATAACCCTTTAGCCGGTGTGTCATTTACAGCTTCAAGTGCTATTGCAAATTCTCCCGCTATTTGGGTTGGAAATGCCATATTTCCTTCTTTCTGCGATGTAGTATCCGCTCTCATCTCATATCCATTGCCATAGATAGATACCGCCTTTGTGATGTCTGTAGCATTATATGTACCCGCTCCTAATGTAATGGTGTTCCCATTTTCAGCTACTTCCATTGCTTCTTTAAAAGCATCCGATCCGTAGAAATACTGTGTAGTTTCTCCTTTCTGTAATGTCGCCAAAAGGACATCCTGTGCCTTTGCGCTGCTTATCGCAACACAAACCATAACTAACGAAAATAATACCTTCTTCATAATCTTCAATTTAGTAGTTAATATTTTATTTCTTTTTTATCGTTCTTGTTCCCGGGAATGCCGGATCGTCAATGCTCGGATCTGTTTTTTTTGTTTTGGCTGTAGCCGTACTGCTATAAGCTATTCCATTTTTATTAATGGCGTAAGCCCGGATATAATAATTGGTATATCCCATCAGTCCAGAAAGCGTAGTGCTCATTTCTCCGATAGTTCCTTCTATCACAATTTTCTTCTCGCACTCTTCTACGCTTGGCGTTCCTTCGGAACTATATACAAAGCCACGTTCTGTGATATCTGCTCCTCCGTCAGTAGAAACAGTTGCGGATACGTCGAGGGTAGATGGGGTAGGGTTATTGGCCGACATGTCTTTTAATGTTGCAATGGTTGAACTTCCCGTCTTTATCTTAATAAACGCGCTGCTGTATCCTACTCCTTTTGAGTTTATGGCATAAGCTCGTACATAATATTCCGTATTATACTTCAGTTTAGTCAATACAGCTTCAAAATTATTGCCGGTAGAGGGCGAGATGACAGAGTCATTATCTATGGTCGGTTCGGAATTACTTGTACTCCAGCAGAATCCTTTTTTAGTGATGGCAAGACCACCATCGTCTGTGACGGATGCTTTTATGACCGCATTGTCATCATTTACCTGCATTTCCTGAAGATTGCCGAGTGTTGGCTTAAAGGTTTGTTGAGTTTTCACTGTAATACTGGTGCTGTAGAACATACCATCGCGGGTACGTGCGTAAGCGCTAATATAATAAGTTGCACCTTCTTCAAGTCCTGTTACTGTGAAATCTACGGCGTTACCTTCTGATTTATCTTTTACCGATGCGTCATTAATTGTCGGTGAAGTAACCGTTTTGCTGTAACAAGCCCCTTTTTCGATTATATTGAAATCGGCAGCTGCCGTGATGATAGATTTAATATGTACGGATGATACATCCAAGTCACTATAATCCGGTACTGAAAGAGAGACGGTTTGCTTGACAGGGGTAGTACACTCTATGGTATTGCTGTAGCCGATTCCTTTTTCATTGAGAGCATACGCGCGAATATAATATTTCTTTTCCGGTTCCAATTCTTCTATAAGAGCGTCGAAAGCATCCGTTGTTTTTTTTATTTCTACTTTGTTTCCGTTTACGGAAGGTTCGGTGGTTTCCGCACTCCAGCAAAATCCCCGTCCGAGGATGTCGAACCCTCGTTTGTCGGTGATGGTTGCAGATACTTTCACGCTGGTGGCGGTCAGGTCTTTGTCTGTGATACTGCCCATGCTTAAACGTGGCGTTTTTTCTGTGATGCTGAATGATATAATTTCTCCCCGTTTTACGTTATATCCGCTGGAGGCGTAAATGCAGAAATAATAGGTTCCCGGTGACATCTCTTTTAAATCGCAGAGGTATTTGTTGCCTGTATTCGAGGAGGAAGCTTTTTTAATGACCTTTTCGCTACCGGAAGTAATGATTTCCTCAGAAGTAGCGATTAGGAATCCTACTTCATTTTGGGTTGTACTTTTAGGGTTGGCTATCACTTCTCCTGAAAGGGTTATATCTATGCCAGGTTTGTCCAAGTCTTCTGCACTTCCGGTCGTCACGGCGGGTGCGAAACTTGTAGGTTCAGTGTCTTTTTCACAGCTTGCCACGAATAGCAACAGGCTGCACCAAATGATACATTGTAATCTTTTCATCGTTTAAATGGATGTTAAATTAAGAATTAGAAGAAGAAGCCAATGCCTGCGCTGAGTTCGTGGTATTTGAAGTTGACGGTTTGGAATCCCACGGATACCGCAAATTGTCCCAGTCGTCCGATGGCGCCAAGTTCAGCGGCTACGCCTGTGGCGGAGTGGTCGGTGTTCTTTACTAGTTCACCGTCTATCGTTTCCCATGCCAGAACCCGGTTGCCGTATCCTGCGCCAATGTAGGCGTATAGCGGTTTGATGATTTGACGTAAATAGCCTGCGGTGATAGACATGCGTGCTTTGTTAGTGACACCTTCTTTATAATAAGGTGTACCCGTGCCATTGGCCAATGCCCCTGTATCATCGCATTCCAGTTCGGTGGATGCCGAACCGAAGTCGCTGCGGAAGCGTAGATATGCTCCGTTCTTACTGACAATGCCGACCATGGCGCCAAAAGAAATCTGTGAAGGATGATAGCCGACTTCCGCCATTACCAGCGTGCGTCGTGGCTCTTTAGGCTTGATGGTGGACTTCATTTTAAAGGTAAGGCTGCTCGTCTTGCCAGCGAAAATGGTGACAGTACTGTCCATCGGGAAGAAAAAATCTTTTTCGATGCGTATCCGGTACTCTTGTAATGGCATTCGGTCACTCTTGTAGGGTGTCTGTCCGGCAAGCTCATTGTTTATATAAACTTTGGCGTCCTGTTCAGGTAGGGAGAAGATTTCCAGATATCCGAAACGGGGTTTCAGTGTTACGCTCATGATCTTCTGCTCGCTACCCAGATCGATAATACCGGCTTCGGGAGCGTACATGGGTGATTCTACCCTGTAGGTATGGGTGCCTTTTTTCATGGTAGCGGTGAACAGTCCGTTTTCGGTCGGTACTTTTTCGTCATCGATATAAATATCGGCAGTTGCCGGATCGGGACGCATCACAATTAGTTGGGTATTCGTGTTTGCGGGTGTTTGCTGCGTTCCGTCTCCTACTTGTATTTCCATTTCATAGACAGTGGCTTTCTCAATAATGTCAGGATAGAAGTAATTGCGGAGTACACCGAACTTATCGTGCATAATGGAAATACGTCGTGCTCCGCGAGGAATGTACAGCCAGATTTCTCCGGGCTTGTTTTCACGGGAAACGATTCCGAGTGCATCCGGTTCGAACATTAGGTCTTTTTCGATTGTAACGATACGGATTAGTGCACATACTTCTCCGTTCTGATCTCGTTGAGGAGCGGTGATCCGGGCGGTGACATCTGTTTCCATCCGGTTGAATGAAGTCACCTGGATTTTGTTTTGTGCTTCCGTAGCAGTTGCAGCGAAGAACAAACTTATCACTAAAAGTAATTTTATCGACAACCATTTTGTGACTTTCCTGTTTGTCATAGCGTGTTTTTCTGTTTCTTCCGTCTATCCTCTCCGGCGGAGGTTACTATATAAAAAAGCGTGAGGACCGTTTCTGTTCATCTACCCTTAAGGTTCTGGAATACCTTACCCCGGATGAACAACAGCCCTCACGCCTATGTTATATAATATAACGTAGACGTGAAGAAACTGTTGCTATTGCTCCGAGGTTGAATTTTCCAGATTCTAAGGGTGGAACAATAACTTTCGCTTCTTGCGTTCGTAAACTCACATTTTATAGTCTTATGCGTCACCTATCTCTATAAGCAGCAAGACTTGGTACAAATGTAGGATAAATTTTCTTAATAAAGAACTCCCTTTGGATAATTTTTTATTATAAATAGTGGAACTTCTGTTAATGTCTGCTGTATTTTTTCTGTATAATCTGTTATATCGACCACTTAGTATGGATATAATGCTGTTTGTCTATGAAACCGTATTCGGTAATGTCCGGGTATGGCGACTGTCCCTCTGAATCTGCGCTTTGATTTGTCTTTCTATAAATCTACTTTTCTTCTTACAGTTCTTTCAGATTTTCCCGAATCGCCTCATTTGACGGCTTTACGGCTGAAACTTCCGGTGTATGAGCTGAATCATCCAAAAATCACTCAGTGATGCCATACTTTATCAATCTGACAGATTGACAAAGTGATAATCCTAATGCGTGAGAATGTTTTCTTTCAAGCCCTACCGGAGGGAAAGAAGAAAAAACGCAAGGATAACGTTTGGTGAAAGTGCACGATGAGTATTGTCTGTAAAGAAAAGGAGTCGCAATGTTCTTCTTATGCTCTATTTTATTCCAAATAATCTTCATCTTTGATGTAATTGCAGCAAAAAGGAAGATGCCGAATGATCCGGCTTCGTATTCAAATAGACAGAATAAATCGGCTTTGGAGGAGGGCTACACCCTTTTCCCCGGATGGTGTCACCCTTTTAGCAAGATGACTACACCTTTTGCACCGAATGGTGTAGCCATCTTGTAAATTACATCGTTAGTTTTACTCCATTACATTATTAGTTTTATCCAATTACATGGTTAGTTTTGCCCAATTACATCATTAGTTTTAGGCAAACAGATGGTCTATTTCAAGGAAAATGAGGATTCATTGTGCTGGAAGAGTCTTTTTAATTCAAGCGTGTGTTAGCGGAATTCGCATAATGACATCTTTATGCTTGTGAAATAGGGATATTAGTGTCATTGTTCTTGTTTGTTAACTATGGGCATGTTGCGTCTATATATCGGACGCGTTGTATCTATATATCCAATGGTACCCATATATAGTGTTTTTTGCTGTCTTTAGCCTAAAAGCTGATAAACAGGGTATTCTAATAATGGATGAAAAAACTGAAACAAGAAATCTTACAATATTTTTGAATAAATAATAGTCGATAAATAAGAAAATAATTAAATTTGTAATTTGTTAAACGTATCTCTTATATGAATCTTTTTCAAAAAGCGAAAGCTACTATAATGCATTTTATGAAAAACAGACATGGCTGCAAACTTGAAATGTATGACGAAAGCGTTGTTGAAGAACAGCCTTTGTCAACAGAAAATATAACATTCTCATTTTGCAATATAAATTATCTACAGGATGAAGCTTTTATTTCGTTGGTTTCTGATGAATTAAAAGTTCCTGACGATAAGGTTGGCATAGGTATAAGAAGGATGATTAAAGATATGCGGCAAGATATCATTTGCTGCATTGAATATCCGTACATTGATGTTTACTATAGAGATACTTATTACTCTTTTTATTCTAAAAAGCACTGTGATTATAGTCGCTATTGTTTCAGAATATCATTCTTTTCGGATGATGTAAACGAACACAACTTTTACGATCTGAATCTTTCCGATAAATTTTATGGATATATGGTTTTGAGACCGACTGTACGTCGCGTTGTAGGTTATACGTTTTTATCTCCTGCTCTTTTTGAGGAGCGTGAATTTGTTTGTTGCTTATGCAAGAAAGATGTTTCTGTCTATGGGCGAAAGTTGTCTGTTACCGGATTCCCGTTTTGTGGTCAGGACGGTGAAGCTGTGTCATGTGCGGAAATTTCTTTAATGATGATGATGGATTATTTTTCTCATAAGTACAATAAATACAGTCAACTCCTTCCATCTCAAATAATTAAAATTTTGTCAAGATACAGCAATGAGAGGCAGCTTCCATCACGAGGACTACCATCCGACATGATTTCATTTGTTCTGAGAAAAATAGGTTTTGGCATACGCACTTATACACGTCAAAAAGAAGATGCAGACTATGAGGTTTACAGTAACGATGAATTTAAAAGGTTATTGTATATATACATAGAATCAGGTTTCCCTATTATAACTTGTACCAGTGATCATACTTATCTTGTTATCGGGAAAGAAAATAAGATTGGTGAAGATAATGTTAAATTGGTAACAATAAACGATAATGAAAGACCATATAAACTTATTGGTTATAATGAAGAAATAACTTCTTTCATTGTACCATTATATGAAAAAATATATTTGGATGCTGAAATGATTCAAATAGACGAAGTCATAAAAAGTCTGGAAGAGGGAATCCCTGGTTTGAAAATAAAAAAGGAAGACACTAAATATATTTATCGATGTTTTCTAACTACTTCCCGTTCCTATAAGGAATATATTACGCAAGCCAACAATAAAGATTCACGGGAGCATTTCGTCTGCATGGCAATGCCTCGTTTTGTATGGGTATGCGAAATGATAGACACTGAAGATACGGTGATAAAAGACCCCAAGAGAACTCCTGTGAGTAACATTATGCTTTTTGATGCGACAGAAGGAAATGCATCGTTGAATTACTTCATTATGGCTAAACTTTCAGACAGAATAATTGTTAGAACAGTAGATAATAGTCAGTATCACAGAAAAATATACAAGCAATTTATGGGAAACAAAGATATTTTTTATACCTTTGACCGCAATTTGAAAGGAGAACATACTAAATGGCAAGATTAAAAAGTACTTATTCAACTTATGTTGCGGCGCAGGAAAAGAAGGGTGCTGTAACATCTTTGTCGCATGAGGCAACTGTCCGCATTGATACGAGAATATCTAAGGCTTTTTCTTCTGCTCAAAAAACTGCGACCGTAAAGCAAT
This sequence comes from Bacteroides sp. 14(A), assembly GCF_000526555.1. NCBI lineage: Bacteria > Pseudomonadati > Bacteroidota > Bacteroidia > Bacteroidales > Bacteroidaceae > Bacteroides > Bacteroides sp. 14(A). The sequence continues at coordinate 1,401,929 of NZ_JAGH01000002.1, forward strand.
TGAATTCTGTAAAACTTATGAGACAGAGAGAATTGAAAGGCTTGACAGGCAATGCGAATTTTTAAAAAGAAAAAGAAGAAAAGTGTATTTATTTCTGAGGGTCAGCCACCTGAAGTAAATGAATTAGGAATAAAGAGTGAATACAACAATAACTTATTTACTAAGATTATATTGCTCGTATTTGCTCTCTTGGGTTTTACTCTTTGTGTTTTGGATATTCGTGATGACGGGATGTTATTGAAATTGTCTTTTGGAGAAACGGAATTTAATTATGCAGGTTCTTTGATAGGAGTTGTGGTTATGATTATATCTATGATTGTGATGCTTTTTCATAAACCCGGAGTTCATCTGAAAAAGTAAAATCCTTATTTTTTATCTTATCTCATTTCATGATAGCAGGTTACTGTCATGTTCAAATTATTATTTTGAATCAAGAAAAGATTTAATATGATTCGTTCATAGTAGGAGTTAAAGCCGATAGTTCTTTTTACCGATGTCAATACTATTGGCTTTAACTCCTAAGCCAACTTGTTGGCTGATAATTTCTTTAACTCCTCTAACTCCTGCGTATGAATTATGTAGGTTAAGATATTGGTGACTGTAATGCGATTGCGGTGAGAGTATCGTGTCAGGACGACGTGCGTAGTGCAAGCAAAATTGCCTGCACTTAAATAAAAGTTGCTGCCACCACTGATTTTGGGCTGTTTATCAGTCGTTTATGGCGGATAGTGTAAGCGTGCAAGTAAAAGCGTGTATAAACTCTTTGTATATAAATAAACTGTCATTTAATGACCACTCCCGCTGATTTGTTTATCATTAGAATCTATGTAACATATGCTTGCCGGTTTATGACTTTTAAAGGTCGGTACAAAAAAGTCTCCCTTCGGATTATGTATCGGAGGGAGACTTTTAAGAGAAGTGTAATAAAGAGAGACAGGCTTAATCTATCTTCATAAATTTCTGTTGTATAACCTCATTACCGGTTTTTATGATTATGAAGTAAATCCCTTTACTCAGTGAAGAAACATTGATTCCTTCGTTGGGAATCACCTGTTTGTCCAATATCAGTGTTTGCCCCGCAGTATCAGAGATGCGTACTTCTTCAATGTTGCCAATATCTCCCCGAATATATAAGCGGTGGCGTACGGGACTTGGATAAACCAACAGTCCTTCCGAAATAGGAGTAATTCCGGTTGCTTCGCCTATATGCAGGCTGACAGGAGTGGTTAAACTGCCCGTCAGTGTACCGCTCCATTCTATTTCTTCCTTGACGTTGTATTCCTGCTGGTCGGCGGTGTCGAAGGCACGTAGGGTCAGTTTGCCATCGGTTTGCTCTCCATGTGCAGTGATAAATAGATAACCGTCTTTTTCAACGGCTATACCTCTACATTCATCGCCCACAAATACACCGACAAGGAATTTCCCTATTTCAGCTTTTTGCTCTCCGTTGTAAAGCTCGGCTATGGCAATCATGTTGTCTTCGGACTGGTGAATGTCATAACTCCATTGTGCTGATGGAGTGGATGGTTCTGATTCTGTACCATTCGCAGTATAGTTGAAAGACTTCACTGATTGAGAATAGTACATATAACCTTCACCGGGAAGCAGGTGGGGTAGGCTGCCTGTCCATGTACTTCCATCGTATATGGCAAAGCTGTCCAAGCCTTTGATAAGGTCATTCTCTTCAGCTTGCAGATTTTGCAAGGCTTGCTCCAATGGTAAAGTGACGGTAGGAATATAACCTATCCAGTTCCAGCCCTGGTTTAGGGTAATGGTGTTGCTTGTCGGATCTGCCCCCTTTCCGGTCAGTTCAAGAGTTGCCTCTTTCTTCATCTTTATCTTGTAAGCTTGAGTAGTGCTCAGACTGTTCAATGAACCTTCCCAATCATTTTCATTTTTGTTCGTCAGTTCTCCGTTTTGTCCTTTTAGGATGAGGACGGATTCTTTGATGGGAGCGAGTAGAGCTGGTATATCGTTTAGATTCTGATCCTGCACGTTGATAGAGAACCAGTTCCAGCCCATAGAGAGGGTGTAGTTGCGAGTGATTTCTTTTTCTCCGGCTTCCACAACACTCACTTTTACTTCCGGTTTCATGTCCATACCTTCGACGGCAAACTGTATCATAGTTTGTCCCGGGAGCTCGCCTGATATAGTGAAGGTGGCTTTGCCTTCTTTATTCAATGTGGCTTCTGCCGGTTCTATGGCAGCAATGGTGGAGGAAACGGAAGTTGCGGTCACTTTCTTGCCTGTTGAGGCTTCTGCCGGTTCTACGGTTACTGTAATTTCAGCCGTTTCATTGTACACCACTTCAATCTCGGAAGCGACCACTGCCTTGGGCTCTTTTTCAATGGCTATCTCTTGGCTATAATCACTTTCCATTTGTATGCCGGCATAGCTCTTCACACGTTTGCTGACAGTCAGTATCACTTTGTCGGTGGTAGCCAGAGCATCGGCAGGGACAAAGCGCACTTTCGAAACGAATTGCTCATTCTTGTTTTGTGGGTTTGCTTCGGCGTTCTTGAAAGTCACTTCTCCTGCTACCGCTTCTCCGTTGCGAGTAAGGGTGATGAACTCGGCAGTCATGGTTTCGGGCAGCATGAACTTGCTAAAATCAATTTCTATGCCTGTCTCATAACCACGTATGGCTGTTACGGTAGGCTGTGCGGTTTGTACCATGCCAATGTTCACTTCCAACTGCGGGGGAGGAACGGGGAGCCATTCACTGTAAGTTGTCTGGTAGCCTTCTTTTTCAAATTTCACTTGCCAGAGACCTTGGGGGACGTCCCAGGCATACATACCGTTTTCGTCTGTGAATAGTGGATTCTCCTGAGCATACTCGGCAGCATCCCAAAGTACAATATTCTCGTGCAGGTCGCCATACATGTCTTCCACCATTTCTTTGTAGTAACAAGTGGCGGTTACGCCTTGCAGGCGGTTACTGGCAACAGCTTCGTAGACATAGCCGGATGGGTCCATTACGTAATTGGGATTTGGGTTGCCTGATTCTCCGGAATCGCTTCCTTTTCCACCGTTGTCATCTGGACAATCGGGGGCATCATGAATCCGTTGTAGGTAGGCATGTCCTGCCCTTGTTAAATCCTGCATTCCATCCCCAAAACTACTTGCAGCGTCGGCGGCACCCCAAAGGGTATTTCCTGCATCAATAACATTCTCAGGACGTCCGCTTGATGAACTGATGAGATTTGCTGAATGTGCTAAGAAACTACCTAAAGAGAAACCTACGCATTGCCTTAAATGCATGATATCTGAGTGCAGATTTATGTTTGTGATATCGTCTGCGCATTTCAATTTTCTGTTAGCTTCGTCTATTGCCCCTTGAATGATATGATCCCGCCATTGGTTTAACCGGTCCGTTGAGGGAGCAATCCGATCACTTCCGGGATCAAAGCCGGCTATCCTTGTTGTGGTGTTTATATTCTTTCCGAATAGAGTCACATAATCCTTGTATGATTGGACATCATCATAGCCGAAATATGCATAAACGAACAGGCTGTCGCTTGTTTCTCTTGTTATCTGATAAGCATCTGTATCATTCACATAATACTTGAACGGACCTTTTTCTATGCATAATTTGAATGTTGAATTTGCTATTTTCTTTGTTATTGCCTCTTTATTCTTTATATCCGTTTTAATAAAAAAGCATTTAAGGGCGATGTCGCTGGATTTTGACTTCATAGAGTAGGTAAATATGTCGTCTGTATCGTCATAATCTTCTATTACAGGAATCCCTATATTCTTTTCTAACGTGTTGATGTAAGCCAATGAGTCGCACATACTATAATCGATGTAATCGTAGGTTACGCTCAGGTTTACAGGCAATGCTTCTGACTGGAATGGATGAGTTGCAACCCAAATATCCTTAGTCTGATTATAGCTTGCGGGTATGCGGACGATATTATTGGAAGAGGTTTTCACATGAAGTGCAACATTTGTTATTATTTCCGGACTATTATTGGTGAAATCAATCTTGAAGGTAAAATCCGGATAATTAGGCCAATACCAATATGTTTGGGCAGAGGTTATCGGATTAATGAAGTCAAAAGTCGTCACATATTCTAATAGATCCAGCGAAGAGGCTCCGTGGGCAATATTAATCATCGTTACTTTAGATACCTCTATTGCGTTCTCATTATAGAGCACAGGACAAGTTTCTGTTTGTAACTCTGCTCCGTCTTTGGTTCTAATCTTAGCGTAGATATCGTGCGAAGATAGATTCTTTGCGTTATAAAGTTCGCATGTGGTGTACCATAGTCCATTAGCTAATGAGGTTGTTTGGCCTATTAATATGCCGTTATCGTAAATCTCGACTTCTGATTTTCCAATAGCTGTGCCATTGATTGAAAAAGTTTTCTTAGCTACAGTTGATGGTATGGAGATGGACAAGTCCTTTATTGTACAGGTGGCGGCTCCAATAGGTTGCAATATTTCTTTCCCGTTCAGCGTAAACTGTACAAAAGCATTGGGGATGTACTCACCGGAGGCAGTTGGGATTACACAGAAACGAACCAACTCGGTGTAGTTGTGTAATGGAATTGTTAGTCGATTATTGTCCAAAGTATAACTCGCTATGTTGCTGCCTGTCATGGCTGAGTTTTCCACATATAAAGACGTTTCAGGTAGGTCAACTATCAGCTGTACGTTGCTGACCGAAGCGGTGTACTCTTCTTTAAAATCAATTTTCCCTTTTAACGTCAGATAATTACCGGCTACGATGGAGGCTTTGTTGGCAGTAAATGACGTATTATCTCCCGTGTAATAAAGCTTACTTTCATCCAGCATTGGAATATGACTGTTAGTAATGGAAGAGAGAATGCCGCTTTTTACGGTTACGGTGTTTTGTACATAATCTGTTCCTTCCGTCAGTCCGGATGCGGCCAGTTGGGATATCTTCAAAATAGAATTGAAGAAAGCGCTGTTGACCATACTGACCAGGGTATATTTCCCGTCAGAGAGATTGCTGATGGAAAGGCATTGATTGAAGTAAGTATATTTCTTTAGTAATTCTCCTTTACTGTCGTAGAGGATCCCTACTATATCGGTATTGTCAGTATCGGTGTAGGAAGCGCTAATACCGCCCAATGCTATAATGTTGAGCAAAACGTTTGCTTTCTCTGCATTCTCGTCCACTGTTGCGGTGGCTGTTACGGAACGGAAAGCTCCGTTTTTACTGCTAGCGATGATGCGGAGCCGGTCACCCGCTGCCACTTCTTCCAAAAGCACAATGGAAGGATATTGTACTGAGAAATTGGTGATTTCTTTTTCTTGTGTCTCATTATATATAGTATAAGCTATATTGGCATAATCGGAATACCAATTCTCTGTTCTGGCTTCCTCATCAGTTGCTACGCTGGGGGTATAGGTGAGGTTCAGGTTGATTGTTGTGCCGGATATGGCTTTCAGTTCAACCGTTCCCAAATCTGCTCCCGCGTTGAAGTTTGCTTTCGTCAGTGTCTGGCTGATATAGTCAGTAGCAGAAACCGAAATCGTACTTTCATCATTAAAGACATCCAGTTCGAACTTCCCTTTGGTATCGGTTTGTGTTATAAAAGATTTTGAGTACTTGCCGTTTAACTTTTGGGAGATGGAGATAACAGCTCCCGATAATGCATCACTATTGGCATTTTTGACAAGTCCCGAAACAGTCAGCATTTCGATGGGAATTAGAGTGTAAACCAGCTGGTTCTCTTCTTCTTTTACACTATAAGTTTGATTCTCCGGTGTTACGTATTGCATCCCTAAATTCTGATTTAATACGATTCGGTAGTTCAACTTCGTCCCTGCTGTTTGTGCTTTCAGCGAACTGCCTTGTGATAAATATGTCTGTTGGTCATTCAACCATGTGACTTGTGTCTGATCGGTAACATCTGTTCCATCTGGCGTTTGCACTTTCAAGTTTACGTCGAGCAGGGTTAGCAGTGAACTGAAAGTAACGGACTGGTTCTCCTCTTTTATTTCAATCTTCTCTATTTGTCCCAACACTACATCTGCAGGAGTTTTCAGATAAACATTATAAGTGCAGTTTTTCAGTAGTCCGTTGAAAGTGTAAGTGATGCGGTCGGATACAACGTAGCGTTGTTTCTGGCCGTTCTGCAAGTTTTGTAATTCTATAGTCATGTTCTTGTAAGTGCTCTCACTTCCGACAGGGAGGTTCACCTCCAACGTTCTGACATCTTCAGTCAGTGGTAGAATGGTAAAGTCTTTCCAAACCGCAGCCTCTGCATAGAGTGGAATGGAAGAGGACAGAACACGAATGACGGCATTTTCGGCAATTCCTTCAAAGGCACGTTCATCCGCTATCGGCGGGGTGATGGCGTAACAACTGATGTCTGTCAGATTTTTGCAATTTCCGAAAGCATGGTAGCCTATTTTTTCTGTACAGGCAGGTAGGATAGCCGTTGATAAATTAGTATTGTCGAATGCATATGGGGGAATTTCCGTATATCCGCCTGTTCGGCTTAGGTCAATCAATGTACAGTTGTTCAACCTATCTACGATGCCGAAGTCATGACTATTCATCTGACCGCTGATAATGACCATCGAAACTTTGCCATAGTTGTTTGAACCACCGGTTACTTGGTCTACGGCATTCATGATGCTTCCCGGAGTGAAGTCGTCAATAATCAGTTCGCCTGTTTCCGCATCCCAGTGATTGGCTCCCGGATTTCCCGGGTTTGCCGGATTAAAGTGGAATAAACCGGTGATGGAAACGTCTTCTTTCCCCATTACGAACGAATATACTCCTTCCGTAGACAGTAATTTATCTCCCTGTTTCCACCCCTCAAACTGATAGTTGCTGTTCGGATAGGCATAGACTGAAATCGAAGCTCCTTCACTGAAACGTTCTCCTGAAGTGATATTGAAACTTCCTCCTTCGGCCGGAGAGGCCGTCAGCACCAGTTTGTATTTGATGACTTCCTGCGACGGATCGTCGGGATTGTCGGGGTTGAAGCTATCTGTAGCTTTGAACACAGCGGTTATGGCCGTATTCTTTGCCGGCATGGTATAATTGAAAGAGCGGTTGCGGGAAATTGTATCTCCGTCCTGTATCCAACCGACAAACTGGTAATAGTTGTTGGCATTGGCGCTGAGATAAACAGATTCTCCCAAAGCGTATTGCTGCTTCCCCGAAGGTGAGGTACTGCCTGCCTCGTCGGGGGTGACGTTGACCGTCAAATTGTATCTCTGGCCCGGTTCGCCGGGGTTGGAGGGGTTGAACCCATCCCCTCCTTCTTGTCCCCACGCCGCGATGCTCCAGAGAGCAATGAATAGGCTGAGTATATATTTCATGGATGTTCTGTTTTTATTTGGTTACCATAATTTTAAATGTCTCTTTACCGATGGTTACGATGTAGAAGCCCGGTGCGACGGGGAGGGAGATTGATGACTGTGTCAATATCCGATGCTCAATGACTTGTCCGGTGACATTGCAGACCCTCATTTCATCTCCCGGTTGCGCAGATATTAAGATTTGTCCGGCTCCTGCCGTCACTTGGGCGGTATTCGTGTCCTGAGTTTCTTCTACTCCGGTAATGGTACGGGTAGTCAGACGCAGTTCGAAGCGGTCGGTGCAGAAGCCGGCTTCTGTCGTAAAGGTATAGCTGTCGAGGTCGAGACGCGTTTTGCTTCCTGTCAGCTTATCTGTTAATATCACTTCGTCGGCTGTAACCGTGGCGTCTGCCAGACTCAGGGTATATGTGCCGGCTTTTCCTGCGTAAATGCCTACGGAGACAGTTCCGTTGCTCAACGGTCGTTCGTTGATGGCGTAATATCTGCCAGTAGCGTCCAATGTGAAGAGTTGTGGCACGTCTTTGTCGTCGCTCATGAATTTGGCGGCGTCGCGGGACATTTCATAATCCATGCTTGCTTCGGGATTGATAACTACACGGGTACGGTCGGTATAAGTGTCATCGTTCAAAGTGAAATTGAAGACGGTACGGTTCGGCGAAACGGTGGAACGGGTCGTGGTGCGTTGGCGTACAGTGGCATTCAGTTGGCGGCCTTCGGCAGAGAAACTGATTTCTTTCATTTCCACCGGCTTCTGAATGAAGAATGCCTGCATCGGACTGAGTATGTAGTTATCGTCTTCGGTTGAGACAGCGGTGTAAGTCCGGTTACGGGTGTCCCATATTGTAATGGGAGAGGTGTAGTCCATGTAATAAATGTCATAGAAGCATGGATAGGGGTTGCCTATGAAGTTCCAGCTGGCATTGTGAGCGAACTCGGAGGCGTACTCATTCAGTGTTCGTTTTAAGGCATTGCCAGAGAAGAGCCGGTTCTTGTTGTCATTGTTGATGGCTTTCAGAGTGAGTTGGGTTTGTTTGTTGGCTTGGATGATATAGCCGGTTCCAGCTTGTAACGTTCCGTCAGCGGGTACGTCTTTCCAGTTGCCGGTTTCACCGTTGGCTCGTGCTTTACCGTCATAGTAGCGGATGACAAAGAGGGCATCGTTGTCCACTTGCATATCTGCCCTGTTCACATCGAAAGGAAGCGTGATAAACTGCCAGTACTCTCTTTTCAGATTCAACTTGTAGATGACACTGTCGGCACGCATGGCTCCGGACTCGCTGAGCAAGTTCGTATAAACGGGGTTGCGGTAGGACCAATTATTGTCGTCATATCCACTAAGAGTGTGGCTTTGGGTGTACTTCTTCATGGAGAGTGCATCGGTGCCTCTGACGGTCAGTTGGCCGTTATCAAATACCGATACAGTTGGATTGTTTTTGAAGCGGATGTCTGCCGCTATAACCAGTTCGCCGGGCACGTTGATGAGGTCTGTTTCATAATTCAGCGGATTGATTGTAGGAAATGCATCCCAACCTGGGGCCAGTTTATAGCTGTTTACGGACCAGAAAGGCACCAAGAGTTCTGTATTGGATTTATCTACACCATAGAGAATATCATAGTCGTTTTCTAATGTAGGCGGTACGGATGCCAGGCAGGTAACTTTCTTGATATTGTGACATTCATAAAATGGATGATAGCAATAAGTCAGTGAAGCGGGCAAAGTGATTTCTGTCAGACTTGTGCAACGACGAAAGGCTTGATCTTTTAATGTTGCCAGAGTTGAGGGAAAAGATACTTCTTTTAATGCAGTACATTGATAGAACGCATTGTAATCTATATTTATGAGTCCTTCGGATAAGTTTGCCTTCTCTAATACTGAACATTGATAAAATGCATAGTGTGAGATGTTATTCAGATTGGCCGGGAATTTTACTCGTTGCAGTGCGGTGCAATTGTAAAAAGTTCCGGGGGAGATATTGGTTACATTAGCGGGAAATTCAATATTTTCCAGACTTTTACAATCCTGGAAAGCATACTCCTGAATTTCCGTCAGACTTGTCGGCAATTTAATTTCTTTCAGCGAGAGGCATTGCTCAAAAGAATGATCTTTAATACTCGTGACCCCTTCTGGTATAGTTATTTGAGTCAATCCGTAGCATCGGTAAAAAGCATATCTTCCGATACTTTTTAGAGTAGCAGGGAGTTTTATGTCAAGTAATGCGGCTCTCTCGTAGAAGAAACTCTCGGGCAATGATTCTATGGTGGCTCCCGTCATGTCAATAGAAATCAAATGGGTGGTTCGTTGTTTTATTTGATAAAAGTCGTCGTCATTTAGTGGGCCGTTTATCACTAATTCGTTTACATCGGTTACATAATCCACCTGTTTAAGGATTTCTTCTCCTAAAGTTCCGGCTGCGGTCAAGGTTACAGTTACTTTTCTCGGAGTATTCCCATTGATTACTATTAAATTTGACCAATTAGGGCTTTTGGAGTAAACATCTCCGCTACCTTCCGGCACATAAAATGTTTTCGTATAGTTGAATGTCTGGTTGAATATTTCCGGAGGGGTTTTGCTTTTTAACGTACCGGTATGCAGACGGATACAGTCGTAAAAGGCGTATTGGCCGATGGTGGTCAGTTTTTCTGGGAATACGACTTCCTGCAACAATTGGCATCCCCTGAATGCTTCGGAGCCGATTGTTTTTAAACTGTCTGGTAAGACGGCTTTGGTAATCTGATTATAATCGAATGCTAACTCACCTATATGGGTAGTTATGGTTGGCAACTTTAGCTCTCCCGAAAGGGCACATTCTGAAAATGCCTGTGTTAGTATTGTTGTCAATGTTTTTGGAAAAGTGACCTTTTTCAGATTCGAACATCGGTCAAAAGCATATTCCCCTATGGTTTCTACGTTATCCGGAAGAATGATTTGCTGTAAAGTTGTTTTGCTCTGAAGTCCCGAACTTGGAATTTTATTGTCCGGTATGATTACTTTTGCTATGTTTAGGTATATTAAGTTGGGCATATTGTTCTGGATAAATCTAAAATCGTTTCCATTCAGGTTTCCCGAAATGGTGATACTGTCACAGTTTGCATCTTGTATTAAAGAATTCAGTTGCCCGGCAGTAGGTACTTCTACTGTGACATGGGTTGCTGATACTTGGTTCATGAGCGCCATTCCGATAATGGCCGTTAATAGAGTAGTAATTTTTTTCATAAGCCATTTAATTTATGATGTTGAAGTAAAATGTTGTATATGCTTATTAATTAATCATTCAGGTCTGCCGTTTTCGCTCCCATTTTGAATGATTTTGCTACAAATATTATAAAATATATTTAAAGAAACAAATTCTTTGAGTGGGTATTTGGGAGGCAAAAGGAATGAATTGTTATACTAAAATATCTTATATTTCCATTTAGTTTCTACTTTTCTATGTTTATCCTCTATTTGGGCAACTTATCTTTTTTTTATGTTTTCGGAAAATATTTCTGTTTGGTTACAGGGTAACCACATCCCAATGAAATTTCTTTTAATTTCTCACCTGTTATATACTGCCGTTAAACTGTGACTGGCAGAAGGATGAACGTTATCAATGCTGGAGTGCTGACAACTTATTGGAATACTTTATTGAAGCTGAACTTCTTTTCCCCGCATGAAATAAATGTGATAACTTTCCCCGCTTCATATTTATTCGTACTTTTGGGGTGCAAAATATAAATAGATGATTCTTATGAAAACTGGAAATGCTTGTTTTTTGCTATTGATGTGTGTAAGCCTCCTGTTTACAAGTTGTGGAAACTCTCAGAGTAAAAAGGGTGAAGAGAATAAGGTGGGTGATGATAAGGATGCTCACGGTTGTATAGCTTCCGCAGGGTATACCTGGAGTGAGGTTCTGAAAGACTGCATCCGTCTTTGGGAGAAAGGAGTACGTGTAGCCGATGTGGCAGATAAAGAAAAAGCCGCCTATATTGTTTTTTCGCCCGATTCGCTGCAAGTAGAACTCTTCTTTTCTGACGACCGCCCGAGCGAAATACTGGATCGCCGCTCTTTACCTTCGGGGGGATACGCATGGAATGTAGAGGATGATGATACGAAGAATGTCCGTCTGGAGAACGATAAATGGACTATTAGTCAACGGGGAAATCTGATTTATCAGCAGGTGGAGGAACCGTAATAGGACCTTTGGAATTTCTGAATTATGGAAAACTTTGCTGCCATAGACTTTGAAACAGCCAACGAACAGCGTACCAGCGTGTGCAGTGTCGGCATAGTAATTGTGCGGGAAGGAGAGATTGTAGATACTTATTATAGTCTGATCCGTCCCGAACCGGAATATTATACCTATTGGAACACGCGTGTGCATGGATTGACACTGGCGGATACGGCAAAAGCTCCGATATTTCCCACCGTATGGCAGGAGATAGCGCCACTTATTGAAGGATTACCGCTCATAGCCCATAATAAAGGTTTTGATGAGAGTTGTCTGAAAGCCGTTTTCAGAACTTATAGCCTAGATTATCCCGATTATGAATTTCATTGTACCTTGAGTACGGCACGAAGACGGATCAAAGGTTTGCCCAACTATCAGCTGCATACGGTAGCTGCCTACTTTGGTTATGAGTTGGAGCAGCATCACCATGCATTAGCCGACGCTGAGGCCTGCGCCTGGATTGCCCGGGAAATAATAGAATAACAAAGAAAAAGAATACGAATATGGATTTAGCATCACTTACCGCAAAAGTTTGCCGCATTGCTATGGATGCAGGAAGTTTCTTGAAAGAAGAGAGAAAAACTTTCCGCAGTGAAAGCGTGGAGAAGAAACATGCGCATGACTATGTGTCTTATGTAGATAAAGAGTCGGAAAAACAGATTGTTGCTGAACTTTCCGTTTTGTTGCCGGAAGCCGGTTTTATTACGGAAGAAGGTTCGGCAGTGTATCAGGATGAACCTTATTGTTGGGTAGTGGATCCGTTGGACGGGACTACAAATTATATCCATGACAACGCGCCTTATTGTGTATGTATAGCTCTTCGGTCTAAAGAGGAACTCTTGATCGGAGTAGTGTATGATCCCTGTAGGGATGAGTGTTTCTATGGCTGGAAAGGTGGAGGTGCGTATGTGGATGGCCAGCGGATACAGGTTTCCAATGTGCAGCAGATGGAAGATGCTTTTCTGGTAGTTGAATTGCCTTATAACTCATGTCAATATGCCCGTACGGGAGAACATCTGATACATAATTTGTATGGTAAGGTTGGTGGTATCCGTATGACTGGTTCTGCAGCTTTGGCAATATGCTATGTAGCCGCCGGACGTTTTGATGCCTGGGCGGAAGCTTTCATCGGCAAATGGGATTATTCGGCTGCCGCATTGCTGGTGCTGGAAGCCGGCGGCCGGGTGACTGACTTTTATGGGAATGAGAATTTTATAGAAGGGCATCATATTATTGCCACGAATGGATATCTGCATCCTATATTGCAACAACTGATACAAGAAGTCCCTCCGTTGGGGATGTGACATAAAGAAACAGCCTGATGAAAAATACTGTGAAATATTGGTTCGGTCCTTTGTTCCATCTTTTTTTTCCACGCTGCTGCGCAGTTTGCGGAGCATCACTTATAGAGGGTGAGGATACTATTTGTACTCGTTGCAATATAGATATGCCGCGTACGAATTACCATAAAATGAAGGATAATCCTGTAGAGCGTATGTTTTGGGGAAAGTTTCCTCTGGAACGTGCCACCTCTTATTTCTTTTATCGGAAAGGAAGTGATTTCCGCAGGATTCTGCATCAATTGAAGTATGGTGGAAGGAAAGAACTGGGAGCGGTGATGGGACGTTGCATGGCGGCGGAATTACTGCCGACCGGCTTTTTTGAAGATGTAGATGTTGTCATTCCCGTACCTTTGCATCCCCGTAAACAGAGAGCTCGTGGATATAATCAAAGTGAGTGGATTGCCCGTGGCGTGTTTCAAGTGACAGGGATACCTGTAGATACTTCTTCCGTGATCCGCGAGAAACATACCAATACACAGACCCGTAAATCGATTTATGAGAGATGGGAGAATGTGGAAGGTATTTTTAAACTCCGCCATCCGGAACGATTAGTAGGGAAGCATATTCTGATTGTGGATGATGTTTTGACTACAGGAGCTACAACTACTGCCTGTGCTGATGTATTTCGTGAGATAGGAGGGATACGTATCAGTGTATTGACATTGGCGGTTGCGGAAGCTTGATGAAGATAACTAAATAATGAAAACAAAAAAGGTTCGCCATAATGACGAACCTTTTTGCTCTTCCTCTTGGACTTGAACCAAGGACCCTCTGATTAACAGTCAGATGCTCTAACCGACTGAGCTAAGGAAGAATTTGCATTTAAGTTTTTCGCTCTTCCTCTTGGACTTGAACCAAGGACCCTCTGATTAACAGTCAGATGCTCTAACCGACTGAGCTAAGGAAGAATGTTGTTTTTTCTCAAATGCGCTGCAAAAGTAATAGGATATTTTGAAATATGCAATATCTTTGCAAAAAAAATATCGAAATGGACAAAATAATTGGAATGGGCAATGCCCTTGTTGACGTTCTTGCTACTCTCAACGACGACCATATTCTTACTGAAATGGAATTGCCCAAGGGAAGCATGACCCTGATTGATGAAATGAAACTGCTGATAATCAATGAATGTTTCAGTGAAATGGAAACAGAATTGGCTACTGGAGGCTCTGCCGGAAATGCAATTCGTGGTATGGCATGCCTTGGTGCGGGAACAGGATTCATTGGTAAGGTTGGTAATGATGCTTATGGAAAATTTTATCGGCAAAGTTTGTTGGAACGGGGAACGGAAGCAAATTTATTAGTTTCTTCTGAGTTACCTTCGGGGGTAGCTTCTACTTTTATATCACCTGACGGGGAACGTACTTTTGGTACTTATTTGGGTGCCGCCGCTACATTAAAGGCTGAAGATCTTTCGCGGGAGATGTTTAAGGGGTATACTTATTTGTTCATAGAAGGTTATCTGGTGCAGGATCATGATATGATACTTCGTGCCATTGAACTGGCAAAAGAAGCCGGATTACAAATCTGCCTGGATATGGCAAGCTATAATATTGTGGAGCAAGATCACGATTTCTTCTCTTTATTGATAAACAAGTATGTGGATATTGTGTTTGCCAATGAGGAGGAAGCAAAAGCATTTACGGGTAAAGAACCGGAAGAAGCATTGGATGTGATTGCTAAAATGTGCAGCATCGCTATTGTGAAGTTGGGTGCCAGAGGATCGCTCATTCGTAAAGGGACAGAGGAAGTGCATGTTCATGCTGTCACTGTGGATAGAGTGATAGATACGACCGGTGCGGGTGATTATTTTGCAGCCGGTTTTTTGTATGGACTGACTTGTGGATATTCATTGGAGAAATGTGGCAAGATAGGTTCTATCCTTTCAGGAAGCATCATCCGGGTGATTGGTGCAGAAATGCCTGCCGAGTGGTGGGAAGATATTAAAACGAGAATCAGTGAACTATAATAAATAGGATATGAAGAAAATACTGAAAGTACGCTGGATAACTACCTTACTGTTAGTAGTAGGTGTAGTTGTCTTTTTTAGTTTCAAGAGTGGTGATAGCCGCAGTTTCCAGATTGCAAAGAACCTGGATATATTCAATTCCATCGTGAAGGAATTGGATATGTTCTATGTAGATACATTGGACCCGAATAAGACAATACGAGAGGGTATCGATGCGATGTTGTATTCTCTGGACCCTTATACGGAATTTTATCCGGAAGAGGATCGGAGTGAGTTGGAACAAATGCTTAAGGCTTCTTATGGAGGTATAGGTTCCATCATCCGATATGAGCCTAAATTGAAGCGTACAGTAATTGTGGAGCCTTACGAAAATATGCCTGCTGCCGAAGTGGGATTGAAAGCAGGTGATATCTTGCTTGAAATAGATGGAAAAGATTTGACCGGAAATACGGATGTGAGCAAAATACTTCGTGGACAGGTAGGGACAAGTTTCCAACTGAAGGTTGAGCGTCCCGGTGAGGCAAAGCCATTGGATTTTACAATTGTCCGTAAAAACATCCAGTTGCCGTTTATTCCTTATTACAGTAAGTTGGATAACAATATCGGTTACATCAACCTGAGTACTTTCTCAGGAAATCCTTCCAAAGAGTTTAAGAAGGCTTTTCTTGATTTGAAGAAGCAGGGCATCACTTCATTGGTAATTGATTTGCGCAACAATGGCGGTGGGTTGCTGGAAGAGGCTGTAGAGATAGCCAACTACTTTCTGCCCCGTGGTAAGACGATTGTAACAACGAAAGGCAAGATAAAACAAGCAAGTAATACGTATAAGACCTTGCGCGAACCGTTGGATACAGATATTCCTATTGCTGTATTGGTAAATAGCGGTACTGCTTCCGCTTCGGAAATCCTGGCGGGTGCATTGCAGGATTATGACCGTGCAGTGATTGTAGGTAACCGCACGTTTGGGAAAGGTTTGGTGCAGGTGCCGCGTACATTGCCTTATGGCGGTACGATGAAGGTGACTACTTCCAAATATTATATTCCCAGTGGTCGTTGCGTACAGGCAATAGATTACAAACATCGTAACCCGGATGGTAGTGTAGGGCGTATTCCTGATAGTTTGACTACAGTATTCCATACAGCTGTCGGACGTGAAGTGCGTGATGGCGGTGGTGTGACGCCGGACGTTGCAGTGGAACAAGAAAAGTTACCTAATATTTTGTTTTATCTGGTAAATGATAATCTGATCTTTAATTATGCTACTCAATATTGCCTGAAGCACCCGACAATTGCTTCTCCCGAGAATTTCGAAGTGACGGATGCTGATTATGCAGAGTTTAAGGAAATGGTGAAGAAGGCAGATTTTAAATATGACCAGCAGAGCGAGAAGATTCTGAAGAATTTGAAAGAAATGGCAGAATTTGAAGGTTATATGAAAGATGCTTCCGAAGAATTCAAGGCTCTTGAGCAGAAACTTAGTCATAATCTGGACCGTGACTTGGATTACTTTGCAAAAGATATCAAGAATATGATTGCTCAGGATATCATTAAGCGTTATTATTTCCAACGTGGTGGTATCATACAGCAGTTGAAAGATGATGATGATTTAAATGAAGCCGTGAAAGTGCTGGGTAACTCGGAGGAGTATAAGAAAATGCTGAGCGTACCGGAAACTACGGTCATAAAAGAGAAGGGGAAAGAAACAAGCTTGGTGAATTTTAATTCATACCGAAAAAGCAGTCTGATGATTTTTGACTATGTAGTGTAGGTTATAGTTTGTAGCTTCTTAAAATAAGTAACCGGATAATTTTACGGCCTATCTTTACCTTTCCGGAAAAGATAATCCATAAAGTTATCCGGTTTTTTGGTGGAAAACAATTACCTTTGCTGGCAGGTTACTTGTAAATCAATATATATGAGAGTATCTCTGTTGCTATTTTGTATATTTTCTCTTTTTAGTAGCTTATCACGTGGTTCCTCTATTCCTTTTTCTCCCATCGTGAGGAGCTATTCCGTATCAGATTATAATGCAGGTATTCAGAATTGGTCTATCGCTCAAGATGATAGGGGAGTTATGTATATTGGAAATAACAAAGGTCTGTTGGAGTTTGATGGAAATAGCTGGGAACTTCATGAATTACCTTCCAGGAACATAGTACGCTCTGTATATATCGGTAAAGACGGCAAGATATTTGTGGGCTCTTTCGAAGAGTTCGGATATTTCGAACGTAATTCATTGGATAGCCTTGTGTACCACTCTTTAAAAGATGAAGCGAAAGATTTCCGGTTCCATAATGATGAAATCTGGACGATTACGTCGGCACATGGGGAGATTGTATTTCAATCTTTCGGTTCTCTGTTCTTTTATGACGGGCATACTGTGAAGGGGATTCGTACAAAAACTCTTCCTTTGAATTTATTTCAGGTAGGTGATACGGTTTATTCTCAACAGATAAACGGAGGGCTTTTTGTTCTTGCAAAGAATGGGCTGGAAAATCTGATTGAACGAAAATCATTGGGCAACAGTGATGTGGTGGCAGGACTTCCGTATAATGATGGCGTTTTATTCCTGACACAAAAGAGTGGCGGTTTTGTTTATCAAAGCGGAAAGATACTGAAGTGGCATACAGAATGTGATGCCGAGCTTGAAAAATACTCTGTGAACCGGGCTGTAATGACCAAAGACAGTTGCTATATTATCGGTACGCTTTCTAATGGGATTTATGCAATAGATAAAGAAGGACGTTTACTTTGGAAGGAGAATACGGACAGTCGCTTACAGAATAATACCGTATTAGGACTGTATTGTGATGCCGATAACAATGTTTGGGCAGCTTTGGATGAAGGTATAGCCTATATACAAAATAACTCCTTGGTATATTATTATGAGCCTCCTTACCGGAAAATAGGAATGGTCTATGATGTGCTGGTGAAAGAGGATGAGGCTTATATCGCTTCCAATCAAGGACTTTACCGGATTAGGAACAGAGTCCCCGAACTTGTTCCGGGACTGGAAGAGCAGGCATGGTTTGTTGGTGAATGGGGAAAACAGATTTTATGTGGACATAATAAAGGAACTTTTCAGATATCGGGTTCGCAGGCATCGCTGATTTCGGATGTGAGAGGAGCGATGTGCATGAAAGAAGTCAATCTGGAAGGACGTTCGTTCCTATTGCAAGGTACCTATACGTTTCTGAATTTATACAATGAGGAGTCTTCGGGCATCTGGAGGTTTCTGCGGTCGTTAGGCGGGTTTACCCACATGGTGCGGGAGATCGAGATGGATCCCCAGGGGAATATCTGGGTGAAGCATTTACGGAAAGGATTATTCCGTTTTCGGATTAATCCGGATCTGAAACGGGTAGAAGATGTCAGAACCTATATGGAACTGGGTGATGTGAAAGATGGGGACTTCTCTTTGTTTAAGATCAATGGACGGGTTGTTTTTTCAAATGGGGAAATGTTTTACACTTACGAAGATATGAATGATTCTATTATTCCTTATGAATCGATGAATGAGCAATTGGCGGATTTGAAAGGAATACATAGTGTGAGTCATGCAAAAGGCAATTTGTACTGGTTTGTAAACAGCAAGATGGCATATTTGGTGAAATGTGAAATGAATGTTTTCCGGATTGAACATAGAATTCCGTTTTCTTTGTTTGATGGTTTGTCTATAGAGGAGAGAGCAGCGATGGTTTATGACAAGGCGAGTGGCAGTTCTTATCTCTGTTTGAATAATGCTGTTGCCCGGATTGATTCAGATAGTTCTCTTTTGTACAAGTCCTCTATTAGGCGCTCTTTGTGGATATCGGCTATAACGACTGAGTCGGAGTGGACGGGAAAAATAAAAAGATTGTCGGTGCAAAAAGAGAATAAGATTGATGCAGATTTGAATACCGTATGCTTCTCTTTATGCTATCCGGTTTATAATGACTATACTTACAAGGTAAGGTATAAATTGGAAGGACTGTCCGATCAGTGGGTGGAAGGTGACCGCAGTCTGCAGAAGAAATATACCCGTTTGCCATTTGGGTCGTATGTTTTTAAAGCTGAGATTTATAATGAGAATGAAGTATTGGCATTGGTAACGCTACCTTTTGAAGTCTTGAGACCTTGGTTTCTATCATATTGGGCTATCACCGGTTATGTTCTGATTGGGCTGTTGTTGTTATTGTTGTTGCAATACATCGTTTATCAGTCTGTGAAGAAGAAGAAAGACAGGGTGATTGAACAGCAACGCATTACCCATCAAGCTGAGATAGAAATACAGGAAAAGAAGATTATCGAATTGGAGAAAGAGCAACTGGAAGCTGATTTACGTTTTAAGAGTAAAGAACTGTCCGGAGTTGTGATGACCAATATTGCCCATCAGGAGTTTTTGAATTCGTTGAAAGAAGAAATACAACAACAGAAGTTATCAGGGCAGTATACGCGGAAGAATCTGGATAAGCTCTTGGTATTGATTAATCAAAGTATCGTTTCGGATGAGGAAAACTGGAATATGTTCCAGGCGAATTTTGACCGGATACATGAGAACTTCTTCCGAAACCTGAAACAACAGTACCCGGATCTGACGGCGGGTGATTTACGTTTCTGTGCTTTACTCCGCTTGAATATGCCGACAAAAGAAATTGCCAAGCTGCTGAATATATCGGTGAGGGGCGTAGATGCGGCAAGATATCGCTTGCGTAAGAAATTTAATCTATCTCAGGAAGATAGTCTGACGGATTTTATGATTAATTTTAAATAGTTGATTATTAACGTTATAATGTGAAAGGAAGTACTAAAATAGTACCTCCTTTTTTTGTGTTTTGCACTAAAGGTACTTTTGTTGTAGCTCTGTATTGTGGCAGTTTAAGGTGCTTTCTCTTTATTTGCAGCGAAATCATTTTTCTCCAAAAATAATAAAGAATGAAAAGCATGAGACAATTAATCCTTAAGGTACAATCGTTTTTAATTTTATTGGTGCTGGTATCTGCCAATGTGCAAGCACAAAAATCTCCTGTCGATATGGATCGCTTTATTGATGATCTGATGAAGAGAATGACGCTGGAAGAGAAAATCGGCCAGTTGAACTTACCTGTTACGGGTGAAATAACCACCGGGCAAGCCAAGAGTAGTAATGTGGCTAAGCGTATCCGTGCCGGTGAAGTGGGCGGACTCTTTAACTTGAAAGGCGTGGAGCGTATTCGTGACGTTCAGAAACAGGCAGTAGAAGAAAGTCGTCTGGGTATTCCTCTTTTATTTGGTATGGATGTAATTCATGGATACGAAACTGTATTCCCTATTCCTCTGGGATTATCCTGTACCTGGAACATGAAAGCTATTGAAGAATCTGCACGTATTGCTGCTATCGAAGCCAGTGCTGATGGTATTTGCTGGACATTCAGTCCGATGGTGGATGTTTCCCGTGATCCCCGTTGGGGACGAGTTTCCGAAGGGAATGGTGAAGATCCTTTCTTGGGAGCGGAGATTGCGCGTGCTATGGTACGTGGTTATCAAGGGAAGGATATGAGTAGTAATGATGAGATTATGGCTTGCGTAAAGCACTTTGCTTTATATGGGGCATCAGAAGCAGGACGCGACTATAATACAGTGGATATGAGTCATCAACGTATGTTCAACGAATATATGTTACCTTATCAAGCAGCCGTGGAAGAAGGTGTGGGTAGTGTGATGGCTTCATTCAATGAAGTGGATGGTGTACCGGCTACCGGAAATAAGTGGCTGATGACCGATGTACTTCGTAAGCAGTGGAACTTTGATGGGTTTGTTGTGACAGACTATACCGGTATCACTGAAATGACCGATCATGGTATGGGGGATACACAAACAGTTGCAGCCTTGGCTCTGAATGCAGGTGTTGATATGGATATGGTAAGCGATGCTTTTACAAGCACACTTAAGAAATCTTTGGAAGAAGGAAAAGTTTCAGTAAAGGCTGTTGATGCTGCTTGTCGCCGTATTCTGGAAGCTAAGTATAAGCTGGGTCTTTTTGATAATCCCTATAAATATTGTGATATAACCCGTCCTAAAAAACAAATCTTTACGAAAGAACACCGTGCTATAGCCCGTAAGACAGCTTCGGAAAGCTTTGTTCTCTTGAAGAATGAGAATAGTGTACTCCCTCTGGCAAAGAAAGGTACCATTGCTGTAGTAGGTCCTTTGGCTGATAGCCGTAGCAATATGCCGGGCACGTGGAGTGTGGCTGCTGTGATGAACAAATATCCTTCTTTGATTGAAGGTCTGAAAGAAGTAGTGGGAGGCAAGGCTAAAATTCTTACGGCTAAAGGGAGTAATCTGATGAGTGATGCCGAATACGAAGAACGTGCTACTATGTTTGGCCGTACCCTGCATCGTGACAATCGTACAGATAAGGAACTGCTGGATGAGGCGCTTGCTGTAGCTGCCAAGTCTGACGTGATTGTTGCTGCTTTGGGTGAGTCTTCCGAGATGAGCGGTGAAAGTAGTTGTCGTACAGATCTCGAAATGCCGGATACGCAACGTGCACTTTTGCAGGAATTGTTGAAAACCGGCAAACCGGTGGTATTGGTGTTGTTTACCGGTCGTCCGTTAGTATTGAATTGGGAGCAGGAAAATGTACCTGCTATTCTGAATGTGTGGTTTGGTGGTAGTGAAGCTGCTCTTGCCATTGGTGATGTACTGTTTGGAAATGTAAATCCGAGTGGTAAACTTACTGCTACTTTCCCGAAGAGTGTAGGACAGATTCCTTTGTTCTATAATCATAAGAATACCGGTCGTCCTTTGCCTCAAGGAGCTTGGTTCCAGAAGTTCCGTAGCAATTATCTGGATGTAGATAACGAACCGCTTTATCCGTTTGGATATGGCTTGAGCTATACTACTTTCTCTTATAGCGATATTACATTGGATAAATCGTCCATGAATATCAATGGAGAGATTACGGCAACTGTAACGGTAACCAATACAGGTAAGTATGACGGTTCGGAAGTAGTGCAGCTATATATCCGCGATCTTATAGGCAGTGTAACACGTCCGGTGAAAGAACTGAAAGGCTTTGAAAAAATCTTCCTGAAAGCCGGTGAATCCAAACAAGTGTCTTTCAAGTTAACAGCTGATATGTTGAAGTTCTACAATTACAATCTGGATTTTGTGTGCGAACCGGGCGACTTTGAAGTAATGATAGGTGGTGATAGCCGTGATGTGAATAAGGCCCTATTTTCGCTTCAATAAGTATCTGCTTGGTAGTAGATAGATAAAGAACGAATACAGAAACTTTATTAAAAATAAATGTCTGATAACTAATTAGTTCTGCGAGTATGTAGTAGTTATAAAGTAGTACCATGTTTAGGCGTGGTACTCTTGTGGTAGTCTGTTTTTTGACTTAAATCAATTATTGCTATACGTTTGCAGAGTAATTTTAAATCAATACAAAATGAAAAGAAATCTATTAATTACATGTGTGATGTTACTGTTTGCTGTCGTTTCGATGGCGCAGAACAAGATTACAGTTTCGGGTGTCGTTACAGATAAGACAGGCGAAACTGTTATAGGTGCTTCTGTTCGGGTAAAAGGACAGGAGAATATGGGAACTATTACGGATATCGACGGAAAATACCAGATTCCTGGCGTACCGGCGAATGCCACTTTAATATTCAGCTATATTGGTATGAAGGAACAGGAAGTGGCGCTTAATGGGCGTTCTACAGTGAATCTTATGATGGAAGAGGATAGTCAGCTCATTGAAGAAGTTGTAGTAGTAGGTTATGGTAGCGCCAAGAAGCGTGATTTGACCGGTTCTATTGTAACGGTGAAAGCTGCCGAGATTGCTTCAAAACCATCTACCAATCCTTTGGCTTCTATTCAAGGTAAGGTCGCTGGTGTGCAGGTTATCAATACAGGACGTGCCGGGCAGGATCCGGAAATTCGTGTTCGCGGTACAAACTCTATCAATGGTTATACTCCTTTATATGTAGTGGACGGACTGTTTACGGATAACATCAACTATCTGAATACAGCGGATATTGAATCTATGGAAATCCTGAAAGACCCTTCTTCCTTGGCTATTTTTGGTGTGCGTGGTGCTAATGGTGTTATTATCATTACTACTAAGAAGGCGAAAGAAGGTAAGACTCAGGTCAGTATTAATGGTTCGGTGGGTTGGAAAAAGGTTACAGACCGCGTTAGCCTGACTAATGCAGAGCAGTTCAAAATGCTTTATAATGAACAACGCATGAATCAGGGTGGCGATCCGTACGATTATACCGTATGGAATGCAGATACTGACTGGCAGGATGAGATGTTCCAAACAGGTTTCCTTACTAACAATACGGTTAGCATTACAGCTTCGGGAGATAGAAGTAAGTTTTATCTGGGCTTGGGATATGTAATGGAAGAAGGTTCCATCAAGAGTGAAAAGCTGAATAAGTTTACTGTGAATTTGCATAGTGAACATAAAGTGACCGACTTCTTACGTTTTGGTTTCCAGGTGAACGGTGTACGTGCATTATATCCTGATGCAAAAGGTGTAGGCTCTGCTTTGAAAGCAGCTCCGATTGCTCCTGTTTATGATACGGAAAGCGGTCTTCTACATACTCTTCCTGATTTTCAGCGTGCTCAGGTTTGGAATCCTATGATTGAGCCCGTGTTGAGAGGTGCTCATAATAAATCTGCAAATTATCGTATGGCAGGAAATATCTACGGAGAACTTGATTTGATGAAGAATCTAACCTTTAAGGCTACTTTCTCCCTGGATTATGCTTCCAGCCAGTCACGTTCTTATTCTCCGCTTATTTATGTGTATAACCCGGATGTAGAAGGTGGTAAAGAAAGATTGACGGATAAAGAAAGTATCAGTCAGTCGAAGTCTACATCAATGGCAGCACAGTCCGATTATGTATTGACTTATATTAATCAGTTTGGTGATCATGGTTTAACTCTGACTGCCGGTCTTACTACGAATTATAATGAATATTCCGATTTATCGGGTGGCCGCAGTCAATTGCCGGGTTATGGTGTTTCCATTGGCGAAGATATAGATAAGTGGTGGATTACTATGATTGATGATGCTACATCAGCTACTAATGGTGGATCCCAATACAAACGTTTTACAATGTCTTATCTGTTCCGTGCATTGTATAACTATAAAAATCGTTATTTGCTGAATGCTTCTTATCGTCGTGACGGTTCTTCCGTATTTAAGAGAACAGGAAATACATGGGATAATTTCTATTCATTCGGTGCCGGTTGGGTTATGAGTGAAGAGGCATTCATGAAGAAACAGAATGTAATCGATTATCTGAAGCTGAAAGGTTCATGGGGTGTTTTGGGAAGCCAGAATACAGGAGGTTCCCACTATCCGGCCTACCCTAATATAACAAGTTCGGGTTCTGCTGTCTTTGGTGATAATGTTATTGCAGGTAAGGGACCGGATAAACTGATTTCACAGACATTGGGTTGGGAGCGTAACTATTCATGGGAAGTTGGTTTTGATATGCATCTGTTGGATGGTCGCATGCAGATTTCTCCTGTTTATTACAATAAGACAACCAAAGACTTGCTGACAAGTGTTCCCGGTCTTTCAGGTACGGTTCCTGCATTGCAGAATACAGGAGAGATTCGTAACCGTGGTTTTGAGTTGGCAGCATCCTGGAGCGATAAAATCGGTGAAAACTGGCGTTATGGTGTTTCAGCCAATCTAACGACTATTGATAATGAGGTCGTATCATTGATAAGCAAGGATTATTCAATAATTAATGGCGTTTCCCGTGTATCTGAAGGATATCCTATCGGCTACTTCTATGGATACAAAGTGGCAGGTGTTTATCAGAATGAAACCGATATCGAAACTTCAGCACCTAACCAGGTAGCTTCTGTGAAGCCGGGCGATTTGAAGTTTGCCGATGTAAATGGTGACGGTATTATCTCAGAGAAAGACCGTACTATGATTGGTAATCCTACTCCGGATTTTACTTATGGTTTTAGCGTAAATCTGGGTTACAAGAATTTTGATTTGAGTGTAGATATGATGGGTGTTTATGGAAATGAGGTTTATCGTAACTGGGATAGTAGTGCTTATGCACAATTCAACTATCGTACAGGGCATTTGAACCGTTGGCATGGTGAAGGAACATCCAACTGGGATCCGATTCTTGATCCATCCCGTTCTGTAAATCTGGAGGCTTCTTCTTACTATGTAGAAGACGGAAGTTTCTTCCGTATCCGTAACATAGAGTTGGGATATACCTTTGATCCCCGTTTGTTGAACCGCATTAAACTGCAATCTTTACGTATCTATGGTAATGTGCAGAATCCTAAAACATGGAGCCGCAATACCGGATATACTCCTGAAGTTGGTGGTAGTGCAACAGCGTTTGGTGTAGATGGTGGAGGTTATCCGATGCCTGTAGTTTATACATTAGGCTTTAACTTATCATTCTAAACATGAAATCTAATAAAAGAAAAACGATCAGTATGAAAAAGATATTTTATTATGTGATGGCTTTGGCACTGGGATGTTCCCAGATGTCATGCAGTGACCTGTTAGATCAGAAACCGCAAGGAGTATTGACTGAAGATGACCTGACTGGTGGTACTTATGAAACACAGATTTTTAACATGTATGCCTTGCTTCGTGGTTATCATATTGTTTCCGGAAATACGGCGTTGGCTATTCATGGTATGCGTTCGGAAGATGCGGAAAAGGGTAGTACACTATCTGACGGATCTGCAACAGGAAAAATGTTTGATGATTTTGAATATGCTGCAAGTGACGGCATGATAAAAAGTTACTGGAATGCTAATTATACCTTGATTCATAAAGCAAATGATGTATTGGAGGAGATGAAGTCGAATCCTTCATTGACAGGCGGTGACTTAGTTAATAAGGGAGAGGCTTTATTGATGCGTGCTTTCTGTTATTTCAATTTGGTACGTGCTTTTGGCGAAGTGCCCTTGATTGATTTTAAAGTAGGGAGTGTAGCAGATGCCAATATTCCCAAATCTTCTGTAGATCAGATATATACTTTGATTGATGAAGATCTGACAAATGCAGAATCTTACTTGCCGAGGACTTGGGAAGCACAATATGTCGGTCGTCTTAGCTGGGGAGCGGCTCGTGCCTTACATGCCCGTACTTATATGATGCGTAATGATTGGAACAATATGCGTGCGGCAGCAGAGGACGTTATTTCTTCCGGTTTATATAATTTGAATACACCTTATGAAGATATTTTCCGTGAGAAAGGTGAAAACTGTGGTGAGTCTGTTTTGGAACTTCAATGTACTGCTACTGCTGCTCTTCCGGGATCCAACGAAATTGGTAGCCAGTATGCTCAGGTACAGGGCTGCCGTGGGGCCGGTGAATGGAATTTAGGTTGGGGCCAACATACTCCTACTCAATTATTGGCTGATGCATTCGAAGAAGGTGACCCGAGAAAGGATGAGACTTTATTGTATTTTATTAGAACAGGAGAAGATCCTTCGACCATTCCTGCAAATAAGCCTTATGGAGAAAAACCGGTTGCCAATGCCGATGTGATAGCAAAGTACTTTAATAAGAAAGTGTATACAGATCCGGCTTTGCGTGAAAAGTATACGAAGAGTGGGTATTGGGTGAATATTCGTCTGATCCGTTATTCGGATGTCGTACTGATGGCTGCGGAAGCTGCTTGCGAACTGGGTGATAATACAAGTGCAAGAAGATATCTTGAGATGGTACGTGCCCGTGCCCGTGGTACGAATGCTAATATCTTGCCGGAGGTTACCACTGATAATCAGAGTGAATTGCGGGAAGCTATTCGTCATGAACGCCGTGTTGAGTTGGGTATGGAATTCGATCGCTTCTATGATCTTGTACGTTGGGGAATAGCGAAGGAAGTACTGCATGCAGCCGGAAAGACCGGTTACCAGGATAAGCATGCATTGTTGCCTTTGCCTCAGGACGAAATTGACAAATCAAATGGCGTGTTAGTTCAAAACCCTAATTATTAATTCATATAGTAATGACCATGAAAAGATATATTAATTTATTGTTGGCATTTTGTGTGTCAGCACTCACTTTGCAATCTTGTTTTCAGGATATGGATCATCCGGCTTTTGATTATCCGGATAGTTCTGCTCCCAAAGTGTTCTCACCAATGAAATTGTTCTTGCCTTTTGAGAATGATATGCGTGATAAGGGTAATTACACCTTCCTCATGAGTGCCGGAGGGGATATTACTTATACTGATGGAATCAACGGACAAGCTTATCAAGGTACAAAAGATACGTATCTGTTAGCCCGTGTTCCTTCTTATCTGACCGATTCTATACCCGATTTAGGAAGTTGTACGGTGGCTTTCTGGATGAAAACAACGAGAAATACTTCCGCATATGGTGTCTTCAGTATTCCTAATACCAAGACTTTCTGGGGTAACTTTGATATCTATCTGGAAAATACAAGTAGTGAGACCCAGGCTTTCTTCAAGATGCATCTGTATAACTGTACATCCGTGAAGGACAATGATGAGAGATGGGTAGAAGCTAAGATAGACAATGTTTTTGGTACCGAATGGGTTCATATGGCATTTGTTTATGATGGTAGTAATTCGACAGTAACAGTTTACCGGAATGGTGAAAGTGCATTTACAAAAGAGCTGCCCGGTTATGGAAAGCTTAAATTTAAAGATTTGGGTACATTTGCTATCGGAGCATTTCAGTTTAGCACAAAACCCAGTTTGACAGAAGGTGCAGGAGCACAGAGTTGGGCATCCAATTTTCCGGGACAGTTAGACCAGTTCCGTTTCTATGACAGAGCTATATCTGCTTCTGATATCAAGCAACTTTATTCAGGTAAAGAATGATGACCGTTAGAAATAGAGTGAATATGAGAGCTGTTTATTTCATACTGTCCTTATTGCTGATTTCTTGCAGTAAAGATGATGCTTCGGAAGCACCCGGAAAATTTGAACTGCAAAGTATATCCATTGGTGAGAAACAGGATCAGAGTTCCTTTGAAAATGTAGCTCCCAATGCCAGTATTGTGCTTACATTCACAGATGCAGTGGATGAAGCTACGATTCAGAGTAATATCATATTGAAACTGAATGATCAGGCGGTGGCGTATGATTCAAAACTACAGGGAAAGGATAAACTCTCATTGACTCCAACAGGTGGCTTTAAAAGTTTTTCCTCATATAAACTGGTGATCAATCCGGGGGTGAAATCCACTTCCGGAGTATCTCTTACCAATGGCAAAGTCTATGAAATCCGTACAGGGATGGATGATTCGGATAAGTTTGATCGCATTCCTGACGAGGATTTATTAACTTTGGTGCAGAAACAAACTTTTAAGTATTTCTGGAACTTCGGTCATGCACATTCCGGTATGGCATGCGAAAGAACAACTTCCGGTGATGTTGTTACTACCGGAGGAACAGGATTTGGAGTGATGGCGATGCTGGTAGCGGCTGAAAGAGGATTTGTAACCCGACAGGAAGCTCTTGAAAGAGTGCAGAAGATTGTAACTTTCCTGGATAAAGAGTGTACGAGTTATCATGGAGCCTATGCACACTGGATTAACGGTGCAACTGGTGAGACAAAGCCATTTGGTGATAAAGATGATGGTGCGGATCTGGTAGAAACCTCTTTACTTTTCCAGGGACTACTTGCAGCACGTGCATACTTCAAGGACGGTTCGGAAGCTGAGAGTAAATTGTGTTCTGATATAACCCGCCTGTGGGAAGCTATTGAATGGACTTGGTTTCAGAAAAGTGGAGAGTCTGTTCTGTATTGGCATTGGAGCCCGAACTATGGATTTGAGAAGAATCTTCCGATCAGAGGTTGGAATGAGTGCCTGATAACTTATGTGCTTGCAGCTTCTTCTCCTACTCATCCTATCGATAAGGCGGTTTATGAAGCTGGATGGGCAAGGAATGGCGGTTTGAAGAATGGTAATACCTACTATGGATACAAGCTTCCGCTGGGAGCTGATAAGGGTGGACCGTTATTTTTATCTCAATATTCCTTCTTGGGCATTAATCCGAAAGGACTGAAAGATCAATATGCTGATTATTGGGAACAGAATCAAAACCATACTCTGATCAATTATAATTATTGTAAGGAGAATCCTAAGGGATATGCTGGTTATGGAGCCTCTTGTTGGGGGCTGACAGCTAGTGATGGTGATAATGGTTATTCGGCACATTCACCTACAAATGATAAAGGAGTGATTGCTCCTACGGCTGCATTGTCTGCATTTCCTTATACTCCGGAAGAGTCGATGTCTGCATTGCACTTCTACTATTATAAGATGGGTGATAAACTCTGGAGAGATTATGGTTTCGTAGATGCTTTCAACCTGACAGCTAATTGGTATGATAACCAGTGTATAGCTATCGACCAGGGACCAATCATTTGTATGATAGAAAATTATAGGACAGGAATGCTTTGGAATTTATTCATGGCTATTCCGGAAATTCAGCAGGGAATGAAAAAGTTAGGCTTTGAAAGCCCTGCACTAAACTGATAAATAGAATATATGATGAGACTTATAATATATGTGATGCTTCTGCTTTACCCGTTTAGCCTGCTGCCGGCAGCTTCTGGTGCTAAGAAGGAGAAGAACTTGTCTGATGAAGAACTGATGACCCTCGTGCAGAAACAGACTTTCCGTTATTTCTGGGATTATGGACATCCGGTTTCGGGCTTGGCACGCGAACGTAGTAACGGTAATGACGATATTGTTACCATTGGTGGTTCCGGTTTTGGGGTAATGGCTATTATTGTCGGTGCAGAACGTGGATTTGTAACGCGTGAACAAGCGGCAGAGCGTATGCTGAAAATAGTCAGCTTTCTGAATGATAAGAATACGGACAGTTACCATGGCATTTGGGCGCACTGGATAAATGGGCAGAATGGAGAAACCATTTCTTTCAGCCGGAAAGATGATGGTGCCGATCTGGTAGAGTCTGCTTTCATGTTCGAAGGGTTGCTGGCTGCACATCAGTATTTCAACAAAGATAATCAGGTGGAAAGACGTATCCGTGCTCTTATTAATGACCTGTGGCGTCAGGCTGAATGGAATTGGTTTACTAAAGGTGGTGAGGATGTACTCTATTGGCATTGGTCACCCAATAACGGTTGGTCGATGAACCATCAGATAAAAGGGCATAATGAGTGTCATATTACGTATATACTTGCTGCTTCTTCACCCACTTATCCCATTGCAGAGTCGGTATATCATAAAGGGTGGGCTAATTCTATCGTTTTCAAGAATGGTAAGAAGTATTACGACATAACCTTGCCATTGGGAAGTGATTATGGCGGACCTTTGTTCTTTACCCATTATTCTTATATGGGACTTGATCCGCGTGGTTTGAAAGATTATTATGCTGATTATGAAGAACAGATGAAAGCACATACCCTGATTAATCGTGCTTATTGCATAGATAATCCGAAGGGGTATAAAGGGTATGGAGAACAGTGCTGGGGACTGACAGCCAGTGATGGTGATAAAGGTTACTCTGCGCATTGTCCTGGTAATGACCGCGGTGTTATTACCCCAACAGCTGCCTTGTCGTCTATTCCTTATGCACCGGAATATTCGTTGCAAGCCATGCGCTATTTCTATGAAGAGCTTGGCGATAAGCTTTGGGGAGAATATGGTTTCAAGGATGCATTTAACCTGACTGCTGACTGGTTTGCGCCATCTTATCTGGCTATAGATCAGGGACCTATTATTGTTATGATAGAAAATTATCGTACAGGTTTAATATGGAAATTGTTTATGAGTCATCCGGATGTACAAAAAGGATTGAAGAAGTTAGGATTTAAAACACCATACTTAAATTAAAAAGGTTACATAATTATGAAAAACATGTTTTTTAATAGTGTATTAGTTGCTTTCGTTCTGCTTGTTGCTTCGTGCAGCAAGCAGCCGGAAGCTAAGGTTGATGTGATGTCATTCAATATTCGTCTGGACCATGTAGCGGATAGTTTGAACAACTGGAAGTATCGTAAAGATGCTGCGGCACAAATGATCACTTATTATGCTCCGGATGTAGTAGGTATGCAGGAAGTATTAAAGAACCAGTTGGACGACCTGAAGAACCGTCTTCCACAATATACGGCTTTAGGTGTGGGGCGTGCCAATGGAAAAGAAAAAGGGGAATACTGTTCCCTGTTCTATAAGACCGATCGTTTCGATCTTGTGAAGAGTGGAAATTTCGGTTTGAGTGAAACACCCGATTCTATTGGAATAAAAGGCTGGGATGCTGCTTGCGAACGGATTGTGACGTGGGCTGTTCTTAAAGATAAAGTCAGTGGTAAAGAATTGGCTGCTTTTAATACACATTTCGACCATATTGGTAAGGTTGCCCGTCGTGAAAGTGCAGTTTTGTTGCTTGCAAAGATACGTGAGATAGCTTCGGATTTACCGGTAGTTATTATGGGAGATTTTAATGGTACTGTTGATTCAGACCCGATTTCTGTTCTTACGGAAGGGGGGATGCAGAATACTTATTCCACATCTGACGTAGTTTATGGTCCTGCGTGGAGTTTCCATAATTTTGGGCGCATCCCGGTTGAAGAACGCCAGTTGATCGACTTTATTTTTGTCAATGGACAGGTGGTAGCCAATAAATTCAGAGTGATAGCAGACAAGCTGGACAATGGCTATTTATCCGACCATGCACCTATTCTGGCTAATCTGACAATTCGATAGTGCCATGACTTCTAAATTATCCTTGGGGCTTTTCGCCTTACCTTTTGTGCCTTCCTCCATTGTGCAAGGTCAAGGGCAGGAAGTCCGTAACGAACGCCCCAATATCATTTTTATTATGAGTGATGACCATGCCCGTCAGGCTATGAGTATTTATGGTCATCCTATAGGGAAAGTGGCACCGACTCCGAATATTGACCGTATCGGGCATGAAGGAGCGGTTTTCCAGAATAACTATTGTTGCAATTCTATTTCCGGGCCGAGCCGTGCTGCCATACTTACGGGTAAACATAGCCATAAAAATGGTTTCATGAAGAACTGGGCGAAAGGTTTTGACGGTACGCAACAAACCCTTCCGAAGATATTGCAGGCAAATGGTTACGAGACAGCTGTTATTGGTAAGTGGCATCTTATTTCTAAGCCTACAGGTTTCGATCATTGGATGATTCTGGATGATCAGGGAGAATATTGTAATCCGCATTTTATTACTGAAAATGATACCACACGTCATTTGGGGTATGTGACGGATTTGATTACTAAATTCACGGAAGAATGGCTCGACGGACGGAAAGACAAGAACAAACCTTTCTTTCTGATGATGCATCACAAAGCTGTTCATAGAAACTGGGTACCTGCAGAAAGACATTACCATCTGTATGAGCATACTACTTTTCCACTTCCTGATAATTATTTTGATGTTTATGAGGGCCGTTATGCGGCACAGATGCAAAAGATGAATATCTATTGTGACATGTACGAAGGACACGATCTGAAGATGGTTACCGGTATGGATAGTGACAGTTTACTGTTCGACCCTTGGCCGCATGCTTTTCTGGGGACAATGGAACCGGATGAACGCCGTCGCTTTCTTGATGCATACCGTGATAGAAATAATGAATTCCACTCCAGAAAACGTTCATTCAAAGAAATCGCGGAATGGAAATATCAGCGTTACCTGCAAGATTATATGGGAGTTGTAGCGAGTGTAGACGAAAGTGTGGGAGAAATTCTCGATTATCTGAAACGTACCGGACTGGATAAAAATACGATTGTAGTCTATACTACTGATCAAGGCTTCTACTTGGGAGAACATGGTTGGTTTGATAAGCGTTTCATGTACGAAGAATCTTTCGGCATGCCGATGGTTATGCGCTGGCCCGGACATATCAAGCCGGAAACTCAGGTAACAGGACTGACGCAGAACATAGACTTTGCTCCTACTTTTCTGGATATGTGCGGTATCGAAGTGCCACGGGATATGCAGGGCGTATCGTTCCGGAAGTTGGTAGAGACGGGAAAGAAACCGCGTGATTGGCGTAAATCGCTCTATTATCATTATTATGAATTTCCCGGATTTCATAGTGTCCGTGCCCATTATGGTGTAAAGATGGAACGCTACAAATTAATGCACTTCTATGTGGAAGACAAATGGGAACTGTATGATCTGAAAACTGATCCGACAGAAATGCACAATCTGTACGGAAAGCAAGGAATGGAGAAAGTAACTGCTGAACTAATGGCAGAACTTGCACGTTTACAAAAACAATATGAAGTTCCTCAGAATTTGTGCAAGTAATATAAAGAACGAAAGAATGAAACATCTGTTATTGACTATAGTCTGCCTGATTGCGTGGACTACTCTTCCGGCGCAGGATATGCGTCAGGATACATATTGTAATCCCTTGAATATAGATTATACCTATATGATTTATAATTCCGACCGGGATATTTCTTACCGTTCGGGGGCCGATCCGGCAGTAGTGGAATTTCGCGGGGAATATTATATGTTCGTAACGCGCTCGCACGGCTATTGGCGTTCCAGGGATTTATTGAACTGGGAGTTTGTAAGTCCCGGTAAGAATTGGTATCCTCAAGGATGCAATGCTCCGGCTGCACACAATTATAAGGACTCTGTGCTTTATGTTGCAGGCGATCCTTCAGGTTCTATGAGCATCCTTTATACCGATGATCCTGCTTCCGGTGATTGGGAAGCTACGCCTGCCATTCTGCATAATCTGCAAGATCCTGATTTGTTTATTGATGACGATGGGAAAGCTTATATGTTCTGGGGATCTTCCAATGTTTACCCTATCCGGGGTATGGAATTGGATAAAAATCACCGTTTCACAAAGAAAGGGGAGACGAAAGAACTTTTCAATCTGGATATGACTAAACATGGTTGGGAGCGTTTTGGTGAGAATCATACGGATACAGTATTGGGCGGTTACATTGAAGGACCCTGGTTGACAAAATATAATGGTAAATACTATATGCAATATGGTGCGCCGGGTACGGAATTCAATGTTTATGCAGACGGAGTATACATAGCAAATCATCCGATGGGACCTTATACCTATCAGAAACATAATCCGGTATCTTATAAACCGGGTGGTTATATGAATGGTGCCGGGCATGGAAGCACTGTGCTTGGTCCCGGCGGACGGTATTGGCATTTTGCTTCGATGTCTCTTTCCATCAATGTGAACTGGGAACGTCGTCTCTGTATGTTTCCTGCCGGATTCGATAAAGATGGTGTTATGTATGTGGATACCCGTTTTGGAGATTATCCCCGTTATGCTCCTGCCGTGCCGGGTAAGGCAGGACAGTTCCGAGGGTGGATGTTGCTCTCTTACGGCAAGCCGGTTACCGCCTCTACTGTAAAAGGAGAGTTCCAACCTTCTGCATTGACTGATGAACTGACTAAGACATTCTGGTTGGCTGAGGCTAACGATGAACGCCAATGGGTAATGATTGATCTGGAAAAACCGGCTGCTGTATCTGCTATTCAGATCAACTATCATGATTACCAAAGTGATATGTATGGTCGTTATGAAGGGCTTCGCCACCGCTATGTGATTGAGGGTTCACTGGATGGACAGAATTGGGAAATATTGGTTGACCGCAAAGAAAGTTATAAAGATACCCCGAATGATTATGTTGAACTCGGACAATCCCAATCTGCGCGTTATATCCGCTATAAGAACATAGATGTACCGACCCCGAACTTGGCAATTTCTGAACTTCGGGTATTTGGATTGGATATGGGGAAAACACCGCAACAGCCGAAGAAATTAACCCTTGATCGCCACGCGGACCGTCGTGATATTACTATCAGTTGGGAACCGGTCAAAGGTGCACAGGGATATAATGTGTTATGGGGTATTGCTCCCGATAAACTTTATAGCTCTTGGATGGTATATGGAAATAATGAATTACTTATGAAATCTCTTACCACCGATCAGGATTATTACTTCTGTGTGGAAGCATTTAATGAGAATGGTGTATCTTTACGTTCAGAAGTGAAACATGTAAAATAACAATGCTATGAAACGATTAATCAGTGCAATTTGTGTTCTTTTCTTCCTGTTACCTTTGTCTGCTCAGGAAACCTACCAGAAAGAAACCTTTATCTCCTCCCGGGGAGATACCTTGCAGTATCGCTTGCTGCAACCGGAGAACATGAAAAAGAGTGAGAAGTATCCTTTGGTGCTCTTTCTGCATGGTGCAGGGGAGCGTGGTAATGATAATGAGAGGCAATTGACCCATGGTGGACAGATGTTTTTGAATCCGGTGAACCGGGAGAAATACCCGGCATTCGTGCTCGCACCACAGTGTCCCGAAACGGGCTATTGGGCATACTCGGCACGTCCTGAATCATTTTTGCCGAATGAGATGCCGTTGAACGAACCGATAACTCCGATTTTTCAGACAGTGAAGGATTTGCTGGATACTTATCTGGCAATGCCTCAGGTTGATAAATCGCGTATTTATATCATTGGACTTTCTATGGGAGGAATGGGAACCTTTGACATGGTTGTCCGTTTCCCGGAGATATTTGCTGCTGCTGTGCCTATTTGCGGTACAGTAAATGTGGCGCGCCTGAAAGCTGTCAAGTCTGTAAAGTTTCGTATTTTCCACGGTGATGCTGACAATGTGGTTACACCTGAAGGTTCGCGTGCGGCATACAGGACTTTGAAGAAGGAAGGTGCTGATGTGGAATACATTGAGTTTCCGGGATGTAATCATGGTAGCTGGAATCCGGCTTTCAATTATCCCGACTTTATGAGTTGGCTGTTCAGTCAGAAGAAATAGTTTAAAGAAAAATGGCAAGTAGATTTATCCTGCTTGCCATTTTTCTTTAAACTATTTTTCTTCATAATCCCCGTTAGCTTTAATCAGCTCAATCAGCTTTTCTACAGCTTCTTCTTCGGGAATATTCTTTTCAATGCATTCTTTCTTCTTATACAGACTGATTTTCCCACGTCCGGCACCTACGTAGCCATAGTCAGCATCAGCCATTTCTCCGGGACCATTGACGATGCAGCCCATAATACCTATTTTCAATCCTTTCAGGTGTGAAGTAGCGGCTTTTACACGTGCTATGGTGCTTTGAAGGTCGAACAGGGTACGTCCGCATCCGGGGCAGGAGATATATTCCGTTTTGCTGGTGCGTATACGTCCTGCTTGCAGAATACCAAAGGCTGTGGCATCTACTACGGCATGAGTGAGATTTCCCTGGTTGAACAGGAAAATACCATCGCAAAGACCGTCGAAGATAAGTGCTCCCATGTCGGCAGCAGATTTTATCTGCAAGTCCTCTGCTTCATTTTCAGCATAGTGCTGGAAGAATACAACCGGATTTTTCAGTCCTTCCTGCATCAACTGGTGAACTAAAGCACGATGTTCCCCAAGTCGGTTAGGATGGTTGCTCTGTGATATAATGACTACTTCAGGATGATATTTCAGACAAGCAATCACTTCTTCCGTTTGTGCCATGTAAGGCATAAACATGAATTTCAAATCGGCTTGGCAATTGCCCATAAGTGGCATCTGCTGGTAATTGAAAGCCGGATAGGTTCCAGGCTCTTCTTCCCATACATCCGCATCCAGGATGTATTCCACTCCTTCTTCACGAGTTTCCGGTAAGGCACGTCCGGCGTAGATATAATCCGGAATGAATTGCGGGTTCGTATCAAATTTTCCGTCCATGCGTTCGGCAATGACTACAGGCAGGTGATTCCCACCTATGTTGCGTACGGCAGTTGTCTCACGTCGTACCGGAGAAAGATAGTTGAAACCTTCTGCTTCCACTCCGGGTATGTAAGGGTGATCCTGGTGCTGCATGATGTAATCCACCAACTTTCGTGCTACAGGTATTTCTGCTTCCGGAGCTTCGCTCAAAGAAACGCGGATGGTATCACCCAGGCCGTCGGCTAGCAATGCACCGATGCCCAATGCAGACTTGATACGTCCGTCCTCACCATCCCCGGCTTCTGTAACGCCAAGGTGCAACGGGAATTGCATTCCTTCCTTTTCCATTACAGCAGCTAACAAGCGAACCGTTTTTACCATTACTACTGTATTGGAGGCTTTGATGGAGATAACAACATCTGTAAAGTCTTCTTTTACACAGATGCGCAGGAACTCCATGCATGATTCCACCATACCTTCCGGTGTATCGCCGTAGCGAGACATAATGCGGTCGGACAGTGAGCCATGATTTACACCGATGCGGATAGCTGTATGATTCTCCTTGCAGATATTCAGGAAAGGAACGAATCGGTCATGTATCTTCTGCAACTCTTGTGCATACTCTTCGTCTGTATATTCCAGATGCTTGAAGGTGCGTGCGGCATCTACATAGTTTCCCGGATTGATACGCACTTTCTCGACATACTGTGCTGCTACATCTGCTACCTTTGGGTTGAAGTGGATGTCGGCAACCAGTGGAACCATATATCCGTCCCGGCGCAAACCGGCATTGATGTTCATCAGGTTTTCCGCTTCTTTAATGCCTTGTGCTGTCAGACGTACATATTCACCTCCGGCATCTACAATACGTTTAGCCTGTGCCACGCTGGCTTCTGTATCCTGTGTGGCGGTGTTTGTCATACTCTGTATGCGTATAGGATTGGAGCCGCCCATAGGGGTGGCTCCAATATTTACTTCTGATGTTTCCCGACGGGAATAGTTGAATAAATCCACTAATTACTCCTTTTTAATTCGTTTTATACTCGTACTTTACTTCTTTCAGCTCCTCGTTCGCCTTTACGATTTTCTTTTTCAGCCCTTCTTTGTAGGCTGCAAAAGTTTCAGCGAGATCGGCATCGCTTAAAGCTAGCATTTGTATAGCAAGAATGGCAGCGTTCATGGCGCCATTGATGGCAACTGTGGCTACAGGGATTCCGGGAGGCATCTGAATGATAGAGTAGAGAGCATCTACGCCATCCAGCACAGAACCTTTAACGGGAACTCCGATGACAGGTAGTGTAGTGTTAGCAGCGATGACTCCGGGCAGAGCGGCAGCCATGCCGGCGGCTGCGATTATCACTTTAACGCCGCGTCCGCGGGCGTTCTTTGCAAAATCCTCTACAGCTTCCGGAGTGCGGTGTGCAGAAAGAGCGTTCATTTCGAACGGTACATGTAAATCATTCAGCAGTTGAGCGGCCTTTTCCATAACAGGAAGGTCGGAGGTGCTGCCCATGATGATGCTTACTAATGGAGACATAATTATTTAGTTATTAGTGTTTAGTGATTAGTGATTAGCAAACTTCTCAATATCAATGCTAATCACTAACCACTAATAGTTAATCGTTAATCAACGCTTTGTAGGCAGCAGCATCCAGTAATGAATCGAAATCTGCATCAGCATCCGGTTTCATTTTGATGAGCCAGCCTTCACCGTACGGATCTTTGTTAACCAGTTCCGGTTGGTCAGCAAGAGCCTCGTTTTGTTCCAGGATTTCTCCGCCTACGGGCAAGAAAAGATCAGAAATGGTTTTCACTACTTCAATGGTCCCGAATACTTCGTCGGCTGCCAATGTTTCACCCTCTGCTTGGATATCTACGAATACGATATCGCCCAATTGTGCCTGGGCGTAATCGGTGATACCTACATAAGCTACATCGCCTTCAAGGCGTATCCACTCGTGTTCTTTGGTGTACTTTACATTTTCTGGGAAATTCATGATCATTATTTTTAAAGGTTAATACTTATATAATTACAAATTACTAATTATAAATTACAATGTGAGCCCTTTTTACTTCTCTTAAAAGAGGAAAATACGGAACAGGATATTACTCAGTGGATGAAGCACTAATAAAGAGCAAATTAATCCTACGGCAAAACCTACCAGTACCTCTCCCAATGTATGATGCTGTAAAATAATACGTGCTGTGCCCAGGACACCTGCAATCAGGATGAACAGGCATAGCCACCATACCGGATTGTATCCGAACAAGGCACTGAAAGATACCAGCCCTCCTACAATAGCCCCTACACCTGCCATGTGCTCGCTTAACTTCCATTTCAGATTGACAACAATGCAGATAACCATCATGATCAATGCAGCAAGAATAATCCCCGTCATGTACCAAGGGATATTCAGGCGGTGCATCATCACCAGGCAGAATACGTATGAAGTAATAGTAAGCAAGAATGGCATAAAGCGCCGCTTACGTTCACCCAAGTCTTCGGGACTGAAACCATTGATTTTACGGAACAGGAAGATGGTGAGCGTAGGCATAAGAATAGTGAAGCAGTACACTACTCCAAGCACAATCAGCTTATACTGTATAGGCATGATGCGCAGGTACGAGAAAAGGAACAGAATCAGAAACGCCAGGAATGGAAT
This sequence comes from Bacteroides sp. 14(A), assembly GCF_000526555.1. Taxonomy (NCBI): domain Bacteria; kingdom Pseudomonadati; phylum Bacteroidota; class Bacteroidia; order Bacteroidales; family Bacteroidaceae; genus Bacteroides; species Bacteroides sp. 14(A). Next base: position 1,441,072 of record NZ_JAGH01000002.1, read on the forward strand.
GGAAAACGGCGTGAATATAGCCGATATCACCCGGGCTGTCCGGATTAAGGTCCTGTCTGCTACAATATGTTGTTCTTCCATGAATAGAGTTCTCAAATTAATAATTACTTCCTCAGTCTTGCCACCGGTATGTTCAACTGTTGCCTGTACTTGGCTACCGTGCGGCGTGCTATAGGATATCCTTTTTCTTTCAGTATATCCGTCAGTTCATCATCTGTATAAGGTTTCTTTTTATCTTCATTGTCAATGCATTCTTTCAATATCTTACGAATCTCACGTACAGACATTTCCTCACCGTCTTCGGTGACGTATCCATCACTGAAGAAGAATTTCAGTGAATAGATGCCATAGTTGGTTTGCACATATTTGCTGTTGCTGACGCGGGAGATGGTTGAAATGTCTAATCCGGTACGTTCGGCAACATCCTTCAATATCATAGGGCGCAACAATGATTCGTCTCCTTCGAGGAAGAACGGGCGTTGCAGGTCGATAATGGCTTGCATGGTAGTCATTAATGTATTCTGGCGTTGCTTCACGGCATCAATAAAGCCTTGTGCTGCATCCATCTTCTGCTTCAGGAACATCATGGCTTCTTTCGACTCTTTCGACTGGTTAGCCCTGTTTTTGGTATGCTCTTCCACCATCTCGGTGAAATCACGGCTCATACGCAGTTCCGGAACGTTCCGGTTGTTCAGAGCCAGATTGATGGTACCGTCATCGTATGTATCTACAATGAAGTCGGGGATGATCTGTTGCATGTTCCGGCCGATGGCTTCACCCAGAGAGGCACCCGGACGCGGATTGAGTTTGCAGATCTCTTTGATAGCCTGTTCAAAAGCATCTTCTTCCAGTCCGAGCTTCTGCTGTATCTTGTCCCAATGCTTACGGGTAAATTCTTCGTAACATTCGGAGATGATCGCTTCTTCTATATAAAGTAGAGGGTTCGGGGTGAAGTGCTGTTGCTCTATCTTGCGATGAATCTGAATGAGCAGGCATTCTTGCAGGTTGCGTGCACCGAGTCCGGCGGGATCAAAGTCCTGGATGATCTTCAGTGCCTCTTCCAATTCTTCCTGGGTGCATTCGATGCCGGCGTAGATGGCGAGTTCATCACAGATGCTATCCAGAGACTTACGTAACAGGCCGTCGTCATCTAATGATCCGATCAGATATTCCGCCAGTTCACGCTGATGCTCGGTCAGGTCACGTTCGCTTAGTTGCTCCTTTAGGGTTTCGTAAAAAGAAGTGGCGTCGGAGAAAGGTATTTCTTCGGCCTGTTCACCTTTGCTACGGTTGTTTTCCTGCAATTTGTAGTCGGGGATATCGTCTTCGCTCAAATAGTCGCTTAATGAATCATATTCATTGGCTCCGCTGTCTTCTGCGGAACCTTCCGTATCGGAATTTTCAGAAAAGTCGTCACTTGCCGTATCTTCCTTTCCTTCTTCCAGAGCCGGATTTTCCAGAAGTTCCGCATGTATACGGTCTTCCAGTTCTACAGCGGGCAATTCCAATAGCTTCACTACCAGAATCTGCTGGGGCGACAGTGTCTGTACCTGTTGCTGCGCTTGAGTTTGTACTTGTCTGGAACCTTGTGCCATACTTATTCTTTTCTTTTACTCGCCGCAAAGATAATGCAAACGAGACAGAATAAAATGAACTCGTTCATTTTTTATGCCGAGGCGCAACTTATCTTCACACTTTTTGCAAAAATAGTGAATAGTTCGGGAACGCGAAATGTTCTCGGCATAAGTTTTTCATGCAAGCATGAAAGATTGGCGCCTAATTTACATTATCTTTGCTAAAAGTGAAGATAAGCTGTACATCAGCAATAAAAATAGGCAAGCTTATTTTGTGCTGCTTTCGGTTTGCATTATCTTTGTGCGTATCAACTTAAAAAATTGCAACGTTATGTTTGATAAAGAAACTTATGTGCAGCGCAGAGCCCTGCTGAAAAAAAATATTGGCTCCGGAGTGTTACTATTCTTGGGAAATGACGAACAAGGACTGAATTATGAAGATAATGCTTTCCGTTATCGTCAGGATTCTACTTTCCTCTACTATTTCGGCTTGTCGTTTGCCGGACTTTCCGCTATCATTGACATCGATGAGGACAAAGAAATCATTTTCGGAGACGAACTGACTATCGATCATATTGTATGGATGGGTACGCAGCCGACTCTGAAAGAGAAGAGTGAACGGGTAGGCATTCGGGAGACGCTTCCTTCCGTCGCGATTATCAGCTATCTGCACAAAGCCGTACAAAAAGGTCAGACAGTGCATTATCTTCCGCCTTACCGTCCCGAACATAAGCTGAAACTCATGGATTGGCTGGGTATTCCGCCTGCACGCCAGGAAGGTTCCGTACCGTTTATCCGTGCGGTGGTGGCACAGCGTAATTATAAATCTGCCGAAGAAATTGCAGAAATAGAAAAAGCATGTGATGTGACTGCCGACATGCATATCAAGGCGATGGAAGTGATTCGTCCGGGTATGTACGAATATGAAGTTGTGGCAGAGATGAACCGTGTAGCCGAAATGAATAATTGTGAACTTTCTTTCCCTACAATTGCCACAATCAACGGACAGACTTTGCATAATCATTATCATGGTAATAAAATTAAATCGGGTGACTTGTTTCTGATCGATGCCGGTGCGGAACTTCCATCGGGCTATTGTGGTGATATGTCGTCTACTGTACCTGCCGATAAAACGTTTACTTCGAAGCAACGTGCCGTTTACGAAATTCAGAATGCTATGCATCTGGAATCTGTAAAGGCTCTCCGTCCGGGTATTCCTTATATGGAAGTGTACGACTTATCTGCCCGCGTAATGGTAGAAGGTTTGAAAGGACTGGGTCTGATGAAAGGAAATGCGGATGATGCAGTGCGCGAAGGTGCTCATGCATTGTTCTATCCCCACGGTCTGGGACACATGATGGGACTGGATGTGCATGATATGGAAAATCTGGGCGAAGTGTGGGTAGGCTATAACGGTCAACCCAAGAGCACACAGTTCGGACGTAAGTCTCAACGTCTTGCCATTCCTTTAGAACCGGGCTTTGTACATACCGTTGAACCGGGTATCTACTTCATTCCCGAATTGATTGACATGTGGAAAGAAGGTAAGAAATTCACAGACTTTATCAATTATGACAAATTGGAAGAATATCGTGACTTCGGTGGTATTCGCAATGAAGAAGATTATCTTATTACAGAAACCGGTGCCCGCCGCTTAGGCAAGAAGATACCATTGACTCCGGAAGAAGTGGAAGCTTTGCGATAGTATCAATTTAAGAATGAGTCTAATGAAAAAACTACTATTCTTATTGTGTCTTTTGTCTTGGAGTGCATTGAATGCACAGAAGACGATTAATCGCCCTCCGTTTATAGCAAAGGCAACGGAAACCATTGAGATAGCTGCCGTTCATTTATCGGATACAGCTACCGTGATTGATGTGGATGCAAAATTTACTCCAAAGTACTGGATACGTATTGCCCCTGCTACTTGTCTGGTGGCAGATAATGGTGAACGTTATCAGGTGCGGCAGGGAGTAGGTCTTGAGTTGGGACAGGAATTTTGGATGCCAGAATCCGGAGAGGCCACTTTCTCTTTGATATTTCCACCTTTGCCACCATCTGTAAAATCATTCGATTTTGTGGAAGGGGAAGGTGAGAGAGATTTTAATCTTTTCGGTATCAGCCTGACTGGAAAGTTGCCTAAGCTCCAATTGCTTAAAGGTCTAGAGAAGGCAGGAAAAATGACTGCTGTAGCTTTGCCGACTCCTGAAATCAAAGAGGGAACAGCTATCATTAGTGGTCGTATTTTGGATTATAAGCCTTCATTCCGGATGAAAGCTGAATTACATTCTGCTGATTTCTTATCTCCCTATGGACAAAAGAATACAGAGTTAGAGTTGGATGAAGTGGGAAATTTCCATACGGAAATATCAGTCTCACACCCTTCTGTCGCCTATTTAAGTGTGGGTGGATCTGTTGTTTCTTTTTTGTTGTCTCCGGGTGGAGAAACCAAGGTTACCGTAAATCTTCGTGAAATGACGCGTGCTTCCAGTCGTTTACAGAAAGACACGAAGGCTGAAGGGAAGAAGGTTTATTTTGAAGGACTGAATGCAGGATTGAATACGGAAATGAATTCCGGACTGGAAATTCCTCTTTGTTCTGTTGAGTTGAAAGACTTATATGACATGACTCCGGATCAGTATAAAGCATATTGCATGCGGAAATATGAAGAAGCGGACAATGTGATCCGTGCCAATAAGAAAATAAGTGCAGCTTATGCGGAATTGTTGACTGTGCTGAATAAAGATGCATTGTATGGGCTGTTATGTGGATATGATTATCAGCTATTGCAGGCTTATGCTCAGCAAAAAGGACTGTCGTTGCGTGATGCCGGTAAGGAGTATCTCTCAAAAAAAACGTCAGATGGCTATTTTGACTTTTTAAGTAAACTGGATTACATCAATTCACCCAAGTCTGTGTATTGCTTCAATTATTCCGGTATGGTAAGAAATACTGCATACATCCATTTGCCGTCTGTTAAGACCGTCGGTATTTTTGATTACCTGCTTGACTCATCCAAGGTAAGTCCGGAGGATAAGGAAGCAATGAAGAAATACCGTGATAATCCTTCGTCGCAGGATGCTTCTATAATGAGGGTGCTGAGAGATAAGTATGACAACCTCTTTCAGGAGTGTGGCAAAGTGGCTTTGGAAGCTAATCAGAAGGCGGTTGGAGAGCTAATAGGAGGTAAAGGTATTTATCATGATGTGCAGACAGCAATGCAATGTGCTTCAAAACTGGAAGATTTTATGCCTTTGTCTGAAGACGATTTTGCTACATTACGCACGATTGAGAATCCCTATTTCCTGAACCAATTGACTGCAATGAATACGGAGCTGCTTCAGAAGATAGAAGAAAATAAGAAGAAGCGCAGTTTTATGGTTCGTACTCTGCCCGAAGATGTGAAGAACGATGCCCTTTTTGAAGTCATTGTCGATCCGTTCAAGGGTAAAGTAGTGCTTGTTGATTTCTGGGCCACCTGGTGCGGACCTTGTAAGATGGCTATGAAGATGATGAAACCCATGAAGGAGGAGCTGATAGATAAAGATATCGTGTATGTCTTTATTGCCGGTGAAAATTCTCCGGAGACAACATGGAACAATATGATACCCGATATTCATGGTGAGCATTACCGGTTGACCAATGCTCAGTGGGCAGCTATTTGTGATAAATTCGAAGTCCGTGGCGTACCTACTTATCTGGTGCTCGACCGTGCAGGGAAACAAACGTACCGGTCAGTAGGTTTTCCGGGAACGGATACGGTGAAAGGTGAGTTATTGAAAGCATTAAATTCTTCCGCTGATTGATCATATACTAACGTCAGTTCTAAAAGATTTCAAGTTGCCCGTCATTGATAAGGTTGACATCAATGGCGGGTATACTTATCAGGGAGTTTCTCATATTGTTTTTGATCTTGGTGATGAATGGTATACCGAATTTCTGAAATTCACTTTGCCTGTGTTCCTCACGTTCAACCAAGTAAAGGAGGAAGAAGTGAACATTACGAGGGCTTACTTACAGATTAAGGTCAATCACTACCCCTCCTATGTTAGAATAGTGTCTTTATCATAATTGTGTTTTTTATGCGATGATTCCCTGATATTCAATTTGGCATCCAGTACAATTTTTTTATTGAGCAATCTATTTGTACGAATCTTGTCCAGCATGCAGCTTGCTGCAATCTCTCCGATTTCGACACGCGGCTGTTCTATAGACGTCAAATAAGGTTCGACGACAGTGGCCATATCCGATTCTGAAAAGCCGACAAAAGCGACATCATACGGTATCCTCAATCCGTGCCGTTTCAAGGCTTTCATCGCTCCGATAGCAACAGGATCGTTAAATGCAAATATAGCATCCGGTTTTTCACCGTTTCCGGACAGTATATCTTCCATAGTCTGTTCTCCATCACGAATAAAAATACCGGAATGAATGATGGTAGAGTCTGAAATAGGGAGATTGGCATCCTGCATGGCCTCTATATATCCGTTCATACGATCTTTCGTTATATCCAATTTTTCTGGACCCGCAAAATGAAATATTTTCCGGTATCCCTCACCTATAAGATGAGCCACTGCCGAATAGGCCATTTTCTTATCGTCAATAATAATTTTTGTAGTATCAATGTTGGAAGGCACCCTGTTGAAAAACACAAGTGGAATCCCATTATCCTGTAGGCTTTGATACATATCAGAGTTGACGAAACTGTCAGATGTCGTGGATATTATTATACCGTCTACCATGTGTTGTTCTAAAAGACTCAGATTGGTACGCTCTGTTTCAGCGGATTCGTTGGATTGAGTAATGAGGATCTGATAGCCCTCGTGCATTAGTATTTTTTGTATTCCGGATATAATCATAGGAAAAAAAGATGTGACCAATTCAGGCACAACGATTCCGATAGTATAACTTTTCTTTGTGACCAACCCTTTTGCCTGCGTGTTCGGATGATAGTTCAGTTCTGCAGCAGTCTTGATAACCAGCTCCTTGGTTTCTTTCTTTATTTCCCAACTGTCCGATAAAGCTCTGGAAACTGTGGAGGTGGATAACCCGAGTTTTTTTGCTATGTCTTTTATTGTAATTGGCTTTTCCATAACATGAATGATTGTAGGTTTGTCTGCAAACTTACAACTTTTTAGACATTCTGCAAAATCCAAACGTTCCCGGGAACGTTTCCGTTGATTTTTGAGGCATTATGCTATTAAAATTGATTGTACTTATATAAATTTGCTTGCGTTAAAAGCTATTATAATAGCCCAGATCGAAACATTTCTCAATATATTAATTCTAATCATTTTTATAATGCCAAAGTATGTTAACATTAAATCGTATTCAATCAAGATCAGGAAAACAAATTGTTTTTTTTCTGATGTGCTTGCTGGTTTCATTTGCAGGCATCATGCCAGTCCGATCACAGGAAAAAACTAAGATGGTTACCGTTGAAGGAACTGTCGTTGATGAAACCGATACTCCTGTCATAGGAGCTAACGTCTATATCAAAGGCAGTACCAAAGGTGTATCCACAAATGTAGATGGGAATTTCATTTTTACAGGAGTACCTGTCGGACAGACTGTCACTGTCTCTTTCATTGGTTACAAAGATTATCAGGTGCGGGTTACAAAAGGGGGAGAGAAATTGAGAATCTCTCTTGAACCTGATGCGAAAATGCTCGAGGAAGTGGTGGTGGTTCCATACGGAGGTCCGGTAGCAAGAAAGGATCTTACCGGTTCCGTTGTTTCTGTCAACGTTGAGGATATGAAGGCGCTTCAGGCAGTGACGTTTGAAAATGCTATTGCCGGCAAGGTCGCCGGTGTACAGGTCAATGTCGGGGATGGACAGCCTGGAGGTCTTCCGGACATTCTGATTAGGGGTAGCAATTCTGTAACCCAGAGCAATGCTCCTCTTTATGTGGTAGACGGTATTCCACTAGAGTCTCCCGATAACTCGTCAATTCCTACTCAGAATATTAAAAGTATCGAGATACTTAAAGATGCATCGGCGACAGCCATATATGGTGCACGCGGTGCTAATGGTGTGATTGTTATTACTACCGATTCCGGTTCAAAGGGCGCTCCGAAAATTAATTTCGAGTACCGTTATAGCTTGTCGAAAGACTATAATAGGTATGAAATGATGTCACCTTATGAATTTGTCAGACTTCAGAATGAACTTGATGCGGCTTATGGCTCTATGTATCTCGATGGTAGGGATCCTCATCCGGATGGAACTCCATGGACACTCGATGACTATAAGAATGTGAGACCTATTGACTGGCAAGATGAGATCAGTCAGCTCGGACAGATGCACGAATACAGCGTAAGCGCATCTGGCGGTACTGAGAAGACCACATATATGGCTTCATTCAATTATGCCAATCAAAAGGGTATCATTCTCAATACCGGTATGAAGAACTATGTTGGCAGCATGAACATCACCCAGAAGATAGGCAATCGTATGCAGCTTGTCATGAGAGCGAATTATGCGGAGAAGGAAAGAACTGGTATGCAAGTTAACTATGGACAGGGATCTTCTGCTTATATGTATAAAGTGTGGTCATACAGGCCTATTTCCACAAACGGTGTGGACTTGACCCATGAACTTGAAGATCCTGAAAGGCCGGAAAGTGGAGTGCCGATGTTCAACCCATTGCTCCAGACGCAAAATACTGATCAGAAATATATCACAAGACAGTTGAGAACCAGTGCCATGTTCAATTGGAATATTCTCAAATGTCTGAAATTTACTACTTCGATTTCTTATACGAGTACTGAATCCCAGACTGATATATTCAATAATTCCAAGACAGAAGCCGGAAGTACACTTCCAGGAAGAAATGACGGAATTAACGGTTCGAGAAGAGTAACAAGAACTAACAATGTCTTGAATGAGAACACTTTGAACTTCAACAAAAAGTTCGATAATATTCATGACCTTGCCGTAACTGTCGGTTGTACTCAGCAGAAAAATGTTTCGGATATCTTCGAAGCAAAAGCTACACAGATTCCTATTACATCAGAATGGAGAGGAATAGAGGCACTTGATGAAGGGCTGTCTCAGAAAATCATGTCCAAGAAGTTGACAGAATGGGCAATACAATCTTTTATTTTTAGGTCGAATTACAACTATGACAGAAAATACTATCTGACGTTTACGATGCGTGCGGACGGTTCTTCAAAATTTGCACGTGACAATAGGTGGGGCAAGTTCTATTCAGGAGCCGTTCGGTGGAGATTCTCAGATGAGAATTTTGTCAAGAACAATATCGGATCATGGTTTAGCGAAGGATCGCTTAACTTGAGCTATGGGTCTACCGGTAATAATGGTATCGGAGAATACGCTTATCTTCCGCAGATGGGATTTTCTTCCGGAGGGACATATTATGACTATTCATTCAATGATGAATATCCTACAACGGGAGCGATTGTCTCATCGATAGGTAATTCTAAATTGAAATGGGAGACCACATATACCTTTAATGCTAGAATGGATTTGGGCTTCTTCGACAATAGAATATACTTGACCGCCGAGTATTATAAGAAAGATACTAAAGATCTTCTGATCAATGCCACTTTGCCTGCCCATATCGGTTATGGTTCAGCATATAGGAATATAGGCCGGGTGGAGAACAAAGGTTTCGAACTGTCTCTAAACACTGTTAATATGAAGAGAAGGCATTTTAACTGGACTACCGATTTCAATATTTCATTCAACAGGAACAAAGTGCTTGCACTTGCCAATAACCAGAGTGTGCTTCCTGCTGATAATCTGAAGATTCCGAATGGGGCTGCATTGTATATTGCGAAGGTGGGCCAGCCTATCGGTATGATGTACGGAGCCCTTACAGACGGTCTTTATCAATATGAAGATTTCCGTAAGGGAAGCGATGGCAGCTGGATATTGAGAGATGATGTAGTTTCACAGTCAACTCATGCAAACAGAAAGGGAGTCTTTCCCGGATATCAGAAATTCAAGGATTTGAATGGCGATCTTCAGATTACTCAAGAAGACTTGACGATTATAGGTAATCCGAATCCTGATTTTACGGGCGGTATAACAAATACTTTCAGATTCTATAATTTTGATATGTCATTGTTCTTTACATTCAGCTACGGCAATGATATCCTTAATATGAACCGTTATTATTTAGAAGAAGGCAGATCATTGAGTTCCAATCAGTTTGCTTCGTATGCTGACAGATGGACCGTGGACAATCCTAACGGAAAACTTCCGCGTGCAAGATCTGCAAACAATACGGCTTGGGGCAGTGACCGTTATGTAGAGGACGGCTCATATTTGAGACTGAAAAATTTGAATATAGGATATACTCTGCCTGTTCAGGTGAGCCAGAGGTTTTTTGTTAGCAACATGAGGATTTATTTCTCTGCCCAGAATTTGTTTACGGTGACGGGATATTCGGGACAGGACCCTACCGTCAGCACGATGTCGAATGCAAGAACTCCAGGTTATGACTATTCGGCATACCCTGTACCACGTACATTCATATTTGGTGCACAAATTTCGTTTTAATGTGATATAATAATTTATATGGATATGAATAAGTTTATTAAAAGTATATTGTTCGGAATTGCATTTTTTTCTCTTACAGGCTGTTTGTCTAATTTGGATTTGCATCCGATAGATTCGGACACTCCGAATACATTTTTCAAAGATAGTGCGGCATGCGCAAAGGTTTTAGTGGGTTGTTATGACGCTCTTAGCGTACCGGGAGGAGGACTTTTTGATGGAAGCATGAACTCTCAGTTCGTCATCTGGAATGTGACGGATGAAATGTATAATGCAGCAGCCGGAACAGGTCCTAAGGTGTATAGCTATACTTCCGGATATGCTCCTAATGCTACTATGTACAAGAATCTTTATGCGGCGATTCAGCGTTGCTGTCAGTTCCTTCATTATCTTCCTGATGCCAAGATGACAACAGAAACAAAGCTCGCCATGGAAGGTGAAGTGCAATTTATAAGGGCATTCTGTTATTTCAATCTTGTACAAAATTATGGAAGGGTTCCTCTTGTAACGGAGGCATCTTCGGATGTTAATAGTACTTCTGCAAAGCAGGCAGAGGAGGCTGATATATACGATTTTGTAATTCGCGAGATGGAAGAGGCAGAGAGTAAGGTCTTTCCGATTACCAAATTTAACTTTGGAGGAAGAATCAACAAGTCTGCTGTCAGGGGAGTGCTGGCAAGGGTCTGCCTTTTCAATGCCGGATTCCCTTGCTACAACACTGAAAGGTACAAAGATGCATACAAATGGGCAAAGATGGTCATCGACGATCCTGCTCACAGCTTGATTCCTAATTTTGCAGAAGCATTCATTCCGCTTATTCAGGACAAGTATGATATACGTGAAAATCTATGGGAGATAGAAGCGTATTGTAAAAGTACGTCTGACGGACTGAAAGAATATTTTCCTTCATTGTCGACCTCGCTTGGTACCAATTGCAGCAAAGCTGTAGCAAATGTGTCCTTTATGGTTAATAATACAATGAAGATCACCAAAAGAATGTTTTCATATTATGAGCAGGATACTGAGGCATTGTTAGGCTCTTATGATGAAAGACGTAACTGGGCTATCGCTCCGTTTACCAATGCCCCTACGAAGCTTGATGGTGCCGATCGTCTTGTTCTTACTTATTTCGGTTCGCATAAGGATCCTGATAATGACAGATTGGTTTATGATCGTCAGGTCAACAAGTTCAACCGTCAGTATGCAAAGATTTGGCCTGCATATCAGAGTAATACAGGAACCAACCTCTGTATAGTACGCTATTCCGATGTATTGCTTATGGCAGCCGAAGCATTGTGTCAGATAAATAATGGTTCGACACCTGAGGCTATAGGCTATGTCAACGCGGTGAGAAAAAGGGCATACGGACAGATGGACGGTCGCAAGTTTATTGATCATATTGAACTTACCAATCCGGGAGAAAATTATACCATTGATGAAGTTTGTGTGGAAATTGTAGATGTTACCGACAATACTGCATCTGTCACATGCACAACGGAAGAGAACAAATCTCCCAAGGCATATCGTGTCGGAGACGTTAAAGGTCCTCTTACAATTGCTACTGCCAAGTTGCCTGAGATTCTTGGTTCTGACGGGAAACCGGACACTAAAGCCACCAGACCTATTGAGTCAATAGTATTGCTCGACAGGGGACATGCCTATAGTGAAACTCCGAAGGTGGTGATCAGGTCACTCGAGGGCGGGAAAGGTCCTAAGGGTAGCGGTGCTACGGCAATCGCAGTGATGAAGGATGAGAGTCCGTCTTATGAATTGCCTGCTGAAGCTACAGACTCAAAGGAGGCATTCCTTCAGACTATTATGGATGAAAGAGCAAGGGAGCTATGCTTTGAAGGCTGGAGACGTTTAGACCTCAAACGTTGGCACAATCTTGTGGAGGTGCTTCAGGCTACGAGGGATGATGGCAGGAATGCAAAAGGAGTCAATGGAGCGCAACTTGATTATATCATGACTCCTGGCAACAATGTGTCCGATGTTCATTATTACCTTCCGATCCCTTCCGGAGAAATAATGCTTAATCCTGAATTGAAACAGAATGAAGGCTGGTAATTGTATATTTAACATTATTAAAAGTATGAGACAATGAAAAGAAATATAATTAGAAACCTGTTTCCCGCTTTAGTCGCCGCTTTAGTCGTTGTGTCCTGCCAAGTTGACACCGTGACCGAATCAACTGTTGTGACTAGGCTTGAAAAGAATGTATACGAAGTTGGAGAGAATGTTCGCTTCCACTTCTCAGGAGAAGCTGATTTCGTGACGATTTTTACCGGAGTTGATAATTATAATGGCGGAACGATGGGAGGAACGATAAAAGGGTCGCGTTATATCTATAGAAATCGCGGAAGGGAGAATGGTTCTCCAGTCCTGTCTTTCAATTGTAAAAAAGATGGAGATAACTTGGAGGAGTATGCCGAAATCAAGCTTCTTCTTTCTACTGACTTTGACGGTGACATCACCATGGAGGGAATAAAACGTGCCACTTGGCTGGATATTTCTGAAAAAGCGAAATGGCCTGTTGAGGGGACTAAAAAAGGTGTTAATGTTAATTCCGGAGCAATAGATTTGTCAGAATGGAACGGACGGGATATCTATCTTGCTTTCCGTTATACTGCGAAAAAGGGACAGAAACAGGAAGGATATACAATCTCTTCATTCAATCTTAATAATACAGTTGAAACGGATGCTCTTCCTTATACAATATGGACAAATGCTTCTTTTGCAAAATGTGGTACAACTACGAATAAACTGCAGGAAGATCAGACCGGTGCTATTTTCCCCGCTTATCAGTGGACACTTGGAACATCGCTTACTTGTGCAGGCATGCCTGACGGTAAGGAGGATTTTGAAAGCTGGGTAATTACTTCTCCTGTCGATCCGAGCCAGGTGATTCCTGATTATGGTACGCTTATTAAGTCATACAGCGAGGTTGTTCCGGGGTTCTATGATTACACATATTACAAACCGGGTAAGTTTACGGTGACCGTAGTGTCGCGTAATGCTACCGCTTTTGGAACTGAAGAATCTGTGCAAAATATAGAAATAGAAATAGTTGAAAAATAATTTTCTGAAAAATACATTTATGAAATATTTGTTTTCTACGTTACTCATTGCTTGTGTGAGTGTCTTGATGTCCGCTCAGCCCAAACTGAATCTTAATACGGGCAGTATTGATTTTGAATGGCAACAGGAGGAGGATGGCTGGCATATCTCGTGTATTAAAATCGACGGGAAGCAGATTCCTGCCCCCAAGGGATATTACACGGTTTTGTATATAGATCGTAATCCGGCAAAGGATTTGGTCGATCAGGATCTTGAGGGAAAGGATTTTACGTTCTATCCGTCAAAAGCAGAAATGCTTCCCGATGGTACTCTGAAATTTTCTCACAGTCTCCGTTTCGGAGACGTTGAAGCAATATGGAAGGTAGATCCATTATTTCCGTCTGATATAAAGGTCGATATGAAGGTCAGACTGTCGACGAACGGTTCCGTATCCATCGCCACCCCTACGATTACCGTCTTCGAAGAGAACAATATATCATGGGCGATGATTCCGGGTAATTGGTATGGCAATGAAATCCAGTATAATCTGAATATGGCAAAAACTTACAGCATGGGCATTCCTTGTGTTCCGATGCTTGCCCAAGAACGTAATACGATGACTCTGTGTCCGCTGTATTCGTCGAAGGATGGCTATACCTTAGCTGTTATTCCAGATCCGGGGACGGAAACCGACCCGATAGCTGGCAAAGCTCCGGATAAGAGTCCTAATTCCTTGGGATTGAGTTTAGCGAACAGGCATAATGAACTTACTCCCGTGGTTTATCATCCGGTACTCGGACAGGTGGGAGCTAAGCACAAAGCCGGAGATGAAGTGGTATTTGGATTCCGTTATACCTTGAAGAACTCGGGCTGGTTCGATGTATTCCAGCATGCAGTGAACGATGTTTTCGCCTTACCATCATCCTTGGATTTGCTTACCAACAAGGTGTCTTTGTCCGAGCGCGTGAGCCGGCTTCAGAAATTCCTGCGTAAAGATAAAGAGTCGAGCTGGAAAACATGGCAGAGCAGAGGTGAGACAATAGGTGCTAATGGCTCCAAGATTGCTGACGCTGGTACCATGTTTATGATTGCACGAAACGGGCAGGATTCCGTAATGAGCAGCCGTCTTCACTATGTGAGGAATTATAAAATGATTCAGCAGCAGACAGAACCGGGATATTTCTGCGGTGCCGCTCTCGGAGAATATGCGGATATAGACGGTGTGGAGTCGGAAAGGGGCAATTGGATAGAACCTTTGCATACGACCTATTATACTATGGTCGATTTCGGAAATATGCTTCTATTCAATCCTGATGACAAGGAATTGCTTGAAAGGTTGAGGATGGCAGGTGACAGATTGCTTGCATGGCAGAAAGATGATGGAAGTTTTGAGGTCGGCTATGACAGATTTTCTATGAAACCGTCTTTCCCGGATCTTAAGGATTACAGACCAACCTGGTATGGATTGTACATCGCATATAAGCACTTGAAAGACAAGAAATACCTTGACGCAGCCTGCAAAGGTGCAGACTGGCAGCAGGAAAACGGAGTGGATAAAGGATATTATCTCGGAGTATGCGGTGATGGACGCAATATCTGGGATTTCTGTACGGCACAGACATCTCGTGCCTATATGGACTTGTATGAAATAACGGGTAACAAGGCATATAAACAGGCGTCTATAGATGCCGCCATGATTTACGCGACGTCTATATTCACCAATCCGGTAATGACTGATGAAACGAAATACATCGGCGAGCAAGCATATAAAGATTGGGAGCTGAATCAGACTGGTCTTGGTGTGGAGCATATACGAGGTACGGCAGTAAACGGACCGATTTTGATATCAAGTTATGCAGGTTTGTTCGTGAAAATGTATGAATGGACGGAGGAACCGGTTTTCCTTACTATGGCAAGAGCTGCGTCAATCGGAAGAAATGCTTTTGTCGATCAGAAAAGCGGATGCGCAGTCTATTACTGGCACGGAATGAATGAGTTGAAAAAATATTCTACAATGTTCCCGTGGCATGCGTACTGGCAGATTGGCTGGATTGTGGATTATCTGATTGCGGAGGCTGGTTTGCGTTCGGACAGTAATATTTCGTTTCCATATGGCTACATGACTCCTAAGGTTGGCCCACATGTCACATATGGATTTGCACCCGGTAATATTTACGGTAAGAAAGCGGATCTTCTGTTCAGACCGGATATGGTCGGTTGCGATAATCCGGAGATTGAATTCCTTACCGCTTTGTCAGAGAACGGCACGAAGTTATACTTGATTGCAATGTGTCAGTCTAATGACAGTCAGTCATGCACTGTAACTCTGGATTTGTCGCAGTTAGTTGCGAATAAGACAGGTTTCCGTTCTGCTAAGGCTCTTCAGGGTAAAATTATTAGATCGGCGGGAAAGAAAGGGCAGATCAATCTTGATTTTGCTCCATGGGGTATGAATGTCATTGAAATTTCACTATAAACGATTTTATGGAACGATTTTTTATATTGTTGATTTTAGCGGGGCTGTCCGTTTCGGGAGTTGCCCAAAAGAGTATGTGGCTCATAGCTGGACAGAGTAATGCTTCCGGAATGGGTGATAGAAGAACTTCGATGAAATACTATAGCAAAGAGTGTTTCGACTATGTACAATCCGGAGATTCGTTGAAAATACTGCAGGACCCAGTAGGTGAGAACGGCAAGTATTTCGGCAAGGCGAACAGCGGCAGCATCAGTCCTTCGTTCGCGTGGAACCTTAATAAAATGACAGGTGATTCGGTTGTAGTGGTATCTGCGGCGAGGGGAGGAAGTGCATGCTCCACTACAGGAGAGACAATCTACGGTACTTGGGCGGAAAAGGGTGTCTTGCCTTTGTTCGATGCAGCGATGGCTAAATGTAATTCTGCGATTGCCGTTACAGGATTGAAATTCAGTGGGGTGATCTGGCTTCAAGGAGAACGTGACGCAAATGCTATCAATGATGGGAAAATGGACGGTGAGGATTATGAGGCGGCGCTTCGCAATCTTATACTCCGGTTCAGAAAGCATCTTCATGATGCCGACCTTCCTTTCTATATAGTCCTCACAGGACAATATGTCGACCGTCCGCAAGAGGGCTATCATCAGGTTCGTGCGGCACAACGCAGACTGTCTGAAAAAATGCATGGAGTTCATCTTGTAGCTGCGGATCCTTGGCTTTTTCCACAGATGAATATGATGACGGATGACATCCATTACAGCCAATACGCATATAATCTTATCGGGGAGACTATAGCCCGCCAGATTTACGAAGCAAGAAGTATTGATTCTAAATAAAATGAGGAAAATGAAGAAAAAAGTAATAGCATCGCTTTTTACCATGTTTATCGGAGGAATTGCAGTATTTGCACAGGATCCGATGGTGGACAAAAAGAATACTGACAGTAAACCTCCTTATATCTATCCGGAGGAAAGCATTGTAAGGGAAAATATAGAAAAGTGGCAGGATATGAAATTCGGTATGTTTATCCATTGGGGAACATACAGCCAATGGGGTATAGTAGAGTCCTGGTCCATTTGTCCGGAAGCATATAAATTCTGTATGGTGAGGCCGGAAGGAATGAACTATTTTGACTATGTCCGGAAGTATGAAGATTTGAAAAAGACATTCAATCCTGTAAAATTCAATCCTGAAAAATGGGCTGGAGCGGCGGAGTATGCTGGAATGAAATATGTGGTCTTCACAACTAAGCATCATGACGGATTCAATATGTACGATACTCAGTACAGCGACTATAAAATAACCGATGTCGAATGTCCGTTCCACACAGATGCGAATGCTGACATTGCAAAGAGAATTTTCGATGCATTTCGTGGCAAAGGTATGATGGCAGGTGCTTATTATTCCATAGCAGATTGGAACAATAATGACTATTGGTGGGATTATTTCCCTCCCAAAGACAGGAATATAAATTATCCTCCTGAAATGTTCCCGGAAAAATGGCAGCGCTTAAATGACTTTATCAACAATCAGTTGAATGAACTGACCGGAGGAAAGTACGGTAACCTCGGCATGCTGTGGTTCGACTTGTGCGATGCTTCTCCTGACAGGCATCCGCAGTGGGAAAGATTCGCAAAGACGGTAAGAACCAATCAGCCTGGAATCATGATGGTGGCAAGACATACGAATACCATCTATGAAAATTACAGGACTCCGGAACAGAAAATACCGGATCGTGCCTTGGACTATCCTTGGGAGGCTTGTATGACTATGGCTACTCAATGGTCATACAAACCAGATGATAGTTACAAATCCACGCATGACATTCTGACTACCCTTGTACAGATAGTTTCACGTGGAGGAAACTTTCTACTGAATGTCGGACCGGGTCCTGACGGAGAACTTGCTCCGGAGGCATATCAGCGACTTAAGGAAATCGGTGACTGGATGCAGGTTAACTCAGAGGGTATCCATGGAACGAAAGCAATTGCTCCTTACAAAGAGGACAGAATAGCGTTTACTTCAAAAGATAACAACGTATATGCCTTTTACTTGAATGCCAAGGATGAATATATGCCGTCTGTGGTGAAAATCAGATCATTCGTTCCGGTTTCTGCCAAATCGGTATTTCTGATGGGGCATAATCGTCCCCTCAAATGGAAAAAAACTGGAGACGGAATAGAAATAATCATACCGGAGTCTGTCAGAAAGAATCCTCCTTGCGATTTGGTTTGGGGGGTTAAATTGAAGATTAAATAGAGTGTTCCGAATTATTGATTCCATTTTGAGATGAAGCTTTTTTTCTTTGTTATTTTGTTTGCGATGACTTTCTGTCCGGTGTGGCCTAGTGCCGGAAAACTCCCGGATGTTCCGTCCGTGCTGTTTCTTGGAGTGGATTTCCCTGAAGAAAGTGCCACCTATATTGAAAACCAAATTGCTTCTGGGCTGAAAATACTGGATTTGACAGACAGCCCGGAAGTAACATACCGCTGTGTAAGGGGAATAAAGGAAGCCGCGGAGATCATATCTACGGAAAAGACAGGAAGATATAGAGTATTTGTCATACAATGCAGAGATTTGAATACTAATGAGAATACTTTCTGTAAAATCCGCTTGATGGCTGCTAGGCAAAATACCGACATATTATGGATGACATCCGATACGGCTCAAATTGTTTCCTGTAATTGTGATTTTGCTGATTATGAGGGCTTTTGTTCCAATCAGAAAAGTTATGACTGGAAGCGGTGTATATCATATATCGCAGATGCCGTGTCTCAATGGTGGACCGGTATGGCAGAAGGAAATAGAGGTATTGAAAGGCTGCCTGTATGGCAGGGCGAAATTCCCGATTATGAATATTCCGGGCCGGAATATATCAATTCAATAGCGCGTATCGACAGGATTTCCGAACCGGAATTGGAAGTTTTCCTTCCCCGTCAGTCAGAGAAGTCTCCGGTGGTAATCTTTTTCCCGGGAGGAGGATTGAGCTATACCGGCTTTATCAGAAATGCGCGTGAGGCGGCAGAGCTGTTGAGGCCATATGGAGTAGCGGTAATCGGTGTAAAATACAGGGTGAAACGTGGACTTGACGTGGCTTTGGAAGATGCAAGACAAGCCGTAAGGACAGTCAGAGAGAAAGCCTCCGAGTGGAATATAGATGAAAATGCAATCGGAGTAGCAGGACAGTCGGCAGGTGCGCTGATTGTATTGAGGCTGGCTTCAGCCGATTGCCCAGACGCCTTTTCGCGCCCTGACTATGTGATTCCATTAACGAGTTGGTATTACGGGAAACAGAAATGGCCGTTCAGATTTGATGCTGAGACTCCTCCTTTTTTTATGCGTCATGCGACTAATGACAGCGGTTACGGTTTTGCACTTAGTGTCAAGGAAAAACTCTTGGAGGCCGGAGTTCCATTGGATTGGAAGACTGTTGATGATGGGGGACACGGAGCTTTTGAAATTACTGTCGATGGTTATGGACATGACTGGACTGTCGAACTGGTAGAATGGATGAGAAAAAATAAAATATTGAAAACCGATAATCATGAAAAAGAAGTTGATTAGATTGTTTATTGCGGTCGGTCTTGTCTTGGGGGTTGGCTCATGTGCTGATGTGACTGACACTCCTGAATATTATGGAGTATATAAGGAAGCGAATATAGAAAATATAAGACCGTCTTCGTGGTTAAGAGAAATATTACAGAGACAGAGAGACGGCCTCGGGCTTAATCGCAAGGAGTCTGGTTATCCTTATAACACATGTCTGTGGAATGGAATAATCCCGGAGGGAGGTAATCCGATAGCGAAAGGTTGGTGGCCTTATGAACAGTCGGGATATATGATTGACGGTCTGTATAGGTGTGGAATATTCCTGAGAGACAGCGTACTTATGCAGCTCGGTTCCGACAATGTCGGATATGTCTTATCCCATCCCCGGGCGAACGGAATGCTAGGTCCGGAAACCCTTGGTGAGAACCAGTGGGCATTTTCTGTATTCGCACGGACGTTGCTTGCATATTACGACTATACCGAAGACGACAGGATTCCGGTTCTGCTGAAAAAACATTTTTCTGCCTTGAATGATACTTTGACCAACAGGCAGACTTGTATCATAGAAAGTATGTGCAAAATGTATTCATATACGGGCGACAAGGAAATCTTGCAGAAAGCCGGGCATATTTGGGATCTGTTCAGTATGAACGGGGGAACAAAAGACAATGAAGTGTTCATCCATGAGGATATGGTCTCTTCAAAGCCGATTGACGTACATGGTGTGACGGCTGCTGAAGTTTCCAAACAGCCGTTGATTCTGTATCTTTATACCGGTAGGCAGGAATATCTCGATGCCGCGCTTGGTTTCTATTCTTCCGTGGAACGGGAAAACGAACTTCCAGATGGGATACCGGCTTCATATGAAAGCTTGTTTCCTAAGCATGCGGAAGCGCTGCATGAGACCTGTGATATCAGTGACTTTATATGGAGTTACGGTTACATGCTGATGGCAACCGGAGATGTTAAGTGGGCGGATAAGATGGAATCAGCTGTGTATAATGCAGCCTTGGGAGCTATTAATAAAGATTTCAAGGCTTTGCAGTACTTCTCATCTCCGAATCAGTTATTGGCAACTGAAAAAAGTTCCATGGCTCCGTATGGTGAAGAGGGCTTGTCACGTCAGGCTTACAGACCGGGTTTTGATGTTGAATGTTGTTCCGGCAATGTCCACAGGATGTTTCCGAATTATATTTCAAGGATGTGGATGAATGGTGACGAGCATGAGATAGTTGCCGCTTTGTACGGTCCGTCGGAATATAGGACAGAAATTAATGGCACAAAAGTATGTATAACGGAAGATACTTCTTATCCTTTCTCCGGGAAAATAACATTCAGGTTTGCTCTCGATGGTGCTCCTGTCAGAATACCGTTTACCATGAGGATTCCATCATGGGTAGAGAATGCAAAGTTGACAGTCAATGCAGAACAGCCGAAAGAATATCATGCAGGAGGGTTCAGTACGATAGAAAGACGATTTAAGGATGGGGATGTCGTAGAGTTGGACATCGATATGAAGCCGAGGGCAGAGAAAAGAACTGATGCCGGAATTAATGTATATATGGGGCCATTGCTGTATTCTGTAGATATTGATGAGAATGTTGAGATCATAAAGGACCAGTTCAAAACATCTGTAGCTTTTCCTGCATATAACGTGACCCCTGCTTCTAAGTGGAATTTCGGTCTGCCTGAAAACCCTAAAATAACAGTGGTGAACACAGGGAAGAAAGGATTCCCGTGGACACCAGATTCAACACCTGTCAAGCTTAAAGTAACTGCATTTGAAATTCCTGAATGGCGACTTTTGGGTGATACGACCCCTGGGCTACCTGAAGAGAAAATTCAGGTTTCGTCAGAATGTGAAGAGATAGAAATGGTACCGTCCGGATGTACAAGGATAAGAATGACGACGCTTCCGGTGGTTGAATATTGTAAATGAAATTTAAAATTAAATTAGTTATGAGTAGAATTACGATGACTGTATTGTCTGTCCTTATTTTGATATCCGCGTGTACATCAGGATCCAAAACAGGAACTAACAGACAATTGCCCGTTTATCTTGATGAATCCAAAACGATAGACGAGAGAGTAGAAGATATTATTCCACGTCTTACGCTGGAAGAAAAGGTGGCATTATGTCATGCTCAGTCCAAATTCAGTTCTCCCGGAGTGCAACGACTCGGCATTCCTGAGTTGTGGATGAATGACGGACCGTTCGGTGTAAGAAGCGAAGTCCTTTACAACAGTTGGACAAAAGCGGAAACTACCAATGATTCCTGTACGGCATTTCCGGCTCTTACGGTTCTTGCATCCAGCTGGAATATGGAACTTGCGTCTCAATACGGTCAAGCTCTCAGTGAAGAGGCGAACTATCGGGAGAAAGACGTTCAGCTTGCTCCGGGAGTAAATATCGCAAGGACACCTCTTAACGGAAGAAACTTCGAGTATATGGGTGAAGATCCTTTTTTAGTTTCGAAAATTGCTGTTCCGTATATCAAAGCCATTCAAGATAACGGTATTGCTGTATGTGTAAAGCACTTTGCACTTAATAATCAGGAGTATCAGAGAGATACCGTTAATGTAGAGGTGTCTGAAAGGGCACTGCGAGAGATTTATCTTCCTGCCTTTAAAGCTGCTGTAACAGAGGCTGGGGCATGGTCTGTAATGGGGGCATATAATAAATTCAGAGGACAATACTGCTGCCACAATAACTATCTCATCAATGATATTCTTAAAGGGGAGTGGAAATTTGACGGAGCAGTCATCTCGGACTGGAGCGGAACAAAGAATGCGTATGAGGCTGCAATGAACGGACTTGATATAGAAATGGGAACATTAAAACCATATAATGAGTATTATATGGCTGATTCTCTCCTGTATTTTGTTCGTAATGGCAAAGTACCTATGGAAAAACTTGACGATAAGGTCAGACGTGTTCTTAAACTTAATCTAAGAACGGCAATGAACCGCAATCGCCCTTGGGGAAGTTTTAATACGAAAGAGCATACTGACTTGGCACGCCATATCGCAGAGCAAGGGATAGTATTGTTGAAAAATCGCGATAATATTCTTCCGGTAGATACTAAAAAATGCAGGAAAATAGCTGTAATAGGGGAAAATGCTGTCAGAACTCATGCCAGTAATGGAGGTGCTGCTGCTCTTAAACCAAGATATGAAATTACTCCGCTTGCGGGTATCGAATCGCGTTTTGGAAAAGAAGTGGAAGTGTCTTTTGCAAGGGGATATAGTGCTTATACTCCAATGATAGACGGAAGGATCGCTTCTCCGGCTTATGACAATATGCAGTTGGCGGTAGAAGCGGTAAAACTTGCTAGGGAAAGTGATCTTGTGATATTTGTGGGAGGTCTTAATCATAACTGGAGGCAGGACAGCGAAGGATATGACAGAGAATCGTACAACCTTCCTTATGGACAGCCGGAACTCATACGTAGAATCCTCGAAGTGAACAGCAATGTCGTACTGGTTCTTGTTTCCGGAAATGCCGTGGATTTGCGTTTTGCTGAAGATGTCCCATCCATTGTGCAGGCATGGTACTGCGGTTCCGAGTCTGGACATGCTATAGCTTCCGTGTTGTCCGGAGATGTCAATCCGTCAGGCAAACTACCTATCTCATTTCCTGCAACCCTTGAAGATTGCGGAGCTCATGCGTTTGGACCCGAAACATATCCGGGAGTTAATGAAACCGTGACATATTCAGAAGATATCTATGTCGGATACAGATGGTTCGATTCTAAGAATATTACCCCTATGTATGCTTTCGGACATGGTTTGAGCTATACTTCCTATGAATATTCGGATGCAGGGACCGATAGCTTCGTCTACAGTCCTGGTGACAAGGTAAAGGTGTCGTTCAGTGTGAAGAACACGGGAACACGTGACGGTGACGAAATATCTCAGGTTTATGTTTCTCAAATCAACCCGTCTTCCGAACGGCCTGTAAAAGAACTTAAAGGGTTTGCACGCACTTCTTTGAAATCAGGTGAGTCCAAAGTGGTTGAAGTGGAACTTCCTGTTGATGACTGGGCATTTTGGGATGAACAGTTGGGTGGATGGAATTTGGAAAAGGGTAGATATGACATAAGTATAGCAGCTGCTTCTGATGATATCAAATATGTAGTTAGTGTTGAAATCAAATAATATGCGAAATTTATTTTTAATCATTTTAATAACGCTGGGTTCTGTGCTTGTCAATGCACAGAACTTAGTTCTACCACTATATGGTAAGGCTGAATTTGAGAAGATTGCTTCCCTTGATGATGAAATGCCTGAATTGCATGTGTACCTTACGGATAAACCGAGTAGTCAAGCAGTCGTGGTTTGTCCCGGTGGTGGATACAAGGGACTCTCTTTCGGCTCGGAGGGAGTCTCTGTGGCAAAATGGCTAAATCAGAACGGCATTGCAGCCTTTGTCGTCAAATACAGGATGCCAGCGGGAAGGCAAGAGGTGCCTGTCGAAGATTTGACAAGGGCTTTTGAAATCGTGATGGCCAATGCGGATAAATGGAATCTTGATTCTTGTAGAATCGGTCTGATGGGATTTTCTGCAGGGGGGCATCTTGCGGCAACGGGGCTTGTGACGTTGAAGGGTGAATTGAAGCCAGATTTCGGTATTTTGGTTTATCCGGTAATATCTATGAAAAAGAATATTACCCACCAGTTCTCAAGATTTAATCTTATGGGGAAAAGTCCATCTGAAGATACTGTAATTAAATTCTCTACGGAAGAGCAAGTTGCTGAGGATACCCCTGCGACCATTCTTTTTCACTGTTCAGATGATCCGGCGGTAAAACCGGAAAATTCCATCGTGTTCTATCAGGCATTACTGAGGAATGCTGTTCCTGCTGAAATGCATGTCTATCCGAAAGGCAGACATGGTTGGGGTTTTATCGAGGGGGCTCCTTTCCCTTATTTCAATGAATTCAAAACTACTGTTCTGAGGTGGATTGCAGAACAGAACAACTAAATTTTATAATATGATTAGAACTCTGTTATTGGCAGTTTGGCTTATGTTTATGCTTGCTCCTGCCAGCCTTGCTGTGGAAAAAGAAAAAATCAAGGTTGCCTGTATTGGCAACAGCATCACTTTCGGTGCAGGTTTATCCAATCAGGCAAGGGACAGCTATCCTGCGGTGCTTGGGCAGATGCTCGGTTCCGGTTATGACGTGAGAAACTTCGGAGTTAGTGGCACCACTGTGCTTTCTTCCGGAGACAGTCCCTATATAAATACTCGTGTGTATAAACAAGTGTTTGATTTTCAACCAGATATAATATTTATTAAATTCGGTACCAATGATTCAAAGGGTGGTAATTGGAAGCATAAGGATGAATTTAAAGGAGACATGCAGGCTATGATTGACGTGTTCTCGGGTATGGATTCTAAACCTAAAATTTATTTGTGTCTCCCGGCTACATGCTATATTGAAAAAGGTTCGATTAAAGATAGCGTTATAGTTCATGGTGTAATCCCTCGCATTAGGGAGGTTGCAGAGAAAAACCGTCTTGAAATAGTCGACATGCATGCCGCGACTTCCGGAATGCGAGAACATTTCCCTGATAAACTGCATCCGGACAGGGTGGCATCTTTGGAGATGGCAAAATGTGCGTATAGGGCGATGACCGGAAATTCCAAAGAATTCCAGCTTCAAGATTTCCCCGGGGTCAAGACTAAATGGAGGGGTTATGATAAATATGATTTCGAGTTCAACGGGAGAAAGGCTAATATAGTAGCCCCTGCCAAGCCTCTTCCCGGTAAGCCTTGGATTTGGAGGCCTGCTTTTTTCGGGGCTTTTCCTGCTGTAGATATCGCAATGCTAGCATTGGGTTACCATGTAGTGCATTATGACTTGGCATTCCTTTATGGAAGCCCGAGATCTCAGGAACTCGGAACACTGTTTTACAATGCCATGATTAAGTATTACGGCTTTTCGGAAAAAGTTGTCCTTGAAGGATTTAGTAGAGGCGGACTCTTTGCAGTCGATTGGGCAGCAGCAAATCCGGAGAAAGTATCGTGTATCTATCTTGATGCTCCGGTGTGCGATATTACGAGCTGGCCCAGTCGTGAAAGGACTGACTTATGGCAGGAATTTCTGCAGGAGTGGAATATCAAGGAAGAGGATATGAAAAATTTCAAGGGTAATCCTATCGACAATCTGAAACCTTTGGCAAAAGCGAAGATTCCGATTATAGCTGTAGCAGGGGACAGCGATAAAACTGTGCCTTATGATGAGAATCTTGAAATTTTGGCGGCACGTTATAAAAAACTTCGGGGAGAGATTGAGGTAATCATCAAAGAAGGTTGCGATCATCATCCTCACAGTCTTGACGCACCAGCTCCTATTATTAAATTCATATTGAACCACTAAAAAATGTTCCACGTTGAATGCAAGCGGAATCTAGTCGGACACGACTGGATTCCGCTTATTTGTAAATCAACATATTTCTGTTCTTCACGTGTTAAAACGTTCCCGGGAACGTTTGCGATGATTTATACTATAAAATGCTTGTGTGTTGATACTTATGAACATATATTTGTACGTGCTCAGTGAGTGCGAAAGACATAATATATAACCAACCATTAATAATTAAACCCCAAAATGACGTTGATTAGAATTACATGGAAACTGCTTGTTTTGCTCACAGTCTTAATCTTTGTCGGAACTCTGCATGCAGCGGATAAGACCGGACAGGATGAATGGCGATTCGCAAGCTATGGAAAAGCTGCTAAGGGATCTGTTACTATGGATTCCAACACTCTGACAATTAAGACAGAGAACACAAAAAATGCCTTCTTTGAATCTGATGAATACAGTTTTGCATATAAGGAACAGCCGTTTTTGCATGACGATTGTTCAAAGTCTGTGATAACGGTGAAAATTGACGATATTAAGAAAGGTTCTGCCGGTATTATGATGAGATCCACTGATAGTCAAAGTTCGGCGAATGTACATCTTGAAGCGACTGCTACCGGAGATTTATTCGTTTTTTTTAGGCAGCAGGAAGGAGGTAGTACCTCTTACAGACGAGTGGGGTATATCGGTTTTCCTGTTGAGATAAGGCTTACGAGACAAGGGAATTCTTTTTTGAGTCATTATAAAAATGCCGCTGATGAGTGGATTAAAGGCCCTGCTGTTTTTGTCGATCTTGGAGAAACGCATTTGTCCGGTTTTTATGCCTGCTCCGGAAATGACAATCAAATAGGCTACGATGTGGATTCTTCTCGTAAAATGCAGGTGACATTCAGGGATTGGACTATTGAAAACAGCGATAATTTTATCCCTGCGGAAAATAATTTTGTCGACAAGGAGCCGATTGCGCCGAATACTCTTTTGAGAGAGAATTTTGCAGATGGTAGTTTATCTAATGTACCTGCAAGTGTTGTGAATCCGGTCTGGAACGGTATCAAATTTGCAGAATTGCCTTATGCAGAAGACGGCAGCAGATATTGGAGAAAACGTGGCGATGGTATATACTATTTAGGCGACAAGAAATGGGCTGATTATGAAGTTGCCGTCCGGCTCTCTTTTCCGGAGCCGGCTATGAGTACTTCTGAATTTTCAGTGCAGATGCGTTACCAGAATATAGCAATGTATTCAAAAATGCTGAAATATTACGGGGTAAGCCTGAAGAACGGTAATGAAATCATTCTGAATAAATACAAGTCGGGTGGGAATACTATAGAGCCGCTCCAAAAGGTGAAAGTAGATTCGTATAACGACGGAAGCATGCACGAACTTAGGATTCGTGTAATGGATAAGGATTACGAAGTCTTGTGGGATGGCGAAAGCGTCATAAAAGGCTCAGATACCAAAGAACCTATAACCTATGGGAATATAGGTTTGAAATTCACGGACTGTGATATAAACTTATACCGTATAGAAGTGACTGAGATAAAAGATGAAATCAATGGAAATCTTGATAACTATTTGTTGGATTATTACGACACGAAAATCCCTGATTATATTATTAAACAATATTTGAAATAATGGAACTAAATAAAATATTTTTATCTGGATTGACCTTTTTATGGGTTTGTTCCGGCAACGGCTATTCTGTCGATAGGCAAGATGGTAAATTCGAACCTAAGTTGTTTCAGGTAACAACTGCAGAGACAAGGCCTAATGATGCAGTACTTATCAGGGGTGAATATCTTGACAAGATAAAGTCGATAAAAGTTTTTACTCTCGACAATGGAAATGTCGGCAATGCCGAGCCCGCGTATGTTCCGCTCCCTGTAGAGGACAGGCTGCCCGATGTAAATGGTACCAACCTTCGTACCGGGCCGTTGGCGTCCTATAAGGCTAAAGCGGTGGACTTGCTGCAGCAAAAGGAGCAGTCTCTTAAGTTTATTGTACCCGAGGATTTGAAGAACGGGGTTTTCAGTGTGGAAATGACAGATGTCAATAATGAAAAGGCTTATTTTTATCTGAACGTTCCGATTGTCCGTTGGGCTTTGAGCGAGGATGGTGAATGTGCGGTTGCCGGAGATTATCTCAGGGTTCAGGGAAAGAATCTTTTACGGGATAAGGACAAGGCGCATGTTGTACTTGTTCCGCTAAAAGGCGGAAAAAATGTAAGATGCAAGGTTACGGATTTTTTTGATGACTTTTCCGTAAGTGTTGATATTCCGGACAACACGCCATTAGGCACATATTATTTGTATTACCATAACGGAATGGGGGGAAAGACAGCATGGAGTGAACCTTTGCGGATAGATGTGGTGTCCAAATCTCCTGACTGGTGGGGGGTGAAAGTATTTAATGTGATGGACTACGGTGCCGTGGGCGATGGCGTCCATAATGAAACCGCAGCTTTCCGTGCAGCTCTTCATGCTGCCGGACAAAATGGTGGCGGTAAGGTATATGTGCCGAGAGGCAGATATATGCTTACAGGTGAGCTCATTCTTTCTCCAAACACATTGATTGAGGGAGAATCAAAGGAACTGACTCATATTTTCTGGAATCCTCTTAATTGGGATTTGTATGAGTTGCCTAACAGCCTTATTAGCGGAACTCATCATTTCGGTTTGAGAAACTTAGTAATGTGGTCTTCACGTGCATGGGGAGTCATCATGTCTACGGGGCCCGTGGAAGAACAAGGAACGATATTGCTCGAGAATCTGATTGTGCGTCAGACAGGGCAGCTCAGCGGTATGATATATCAGGTGAAGTCGAATAGGGATCAAGTCGAAGCGGAGTTTCACAGCAGATGGAGCAAAACAGGGATAATTCTTCGTGGCAAGAATCTTAAAGTAAGGAATTGCGTCTTCAATTCAGCCGGCATGTACACTTTCTATGCAGCGGGAGGATTTGTCCAAAATTGCCGTTTCGAGAGACATACCACAGGTACTAACCAACCATATATGCTGGTACATCCCAAAGGGTTGATATTCGAAGATTGTTATAAGCAGGGGGACGGTTTTGGGTATGCTTCAAGTATTGACGAAAGCAGGAACCTTTATGAAGCGCGCAATTATATTCCGTTCGATTATACCAATGACCGCGAGTGTATGACTCTTGATGGTGGTAGTGGCGGATATTACGGACCTATAAAATCCGTCGAGGGTAATATAATTACTATCCCAGAAGATGCGGAAACTAATCAATGGACTGAAAACCACTGGAATGGCGGAGGAGTCTATATTATTAACGGGACGGGAGCCGGGCAGTTCAGACGTATCCGCAGCCATACTCTGACAAAAATTGAGTTGGATCAGCCGTTTCTTGTACAACCGGATGCCACATCTGAAATAAGTGTTACCACCGTAAGGCATCATTTGTATTTCATCAATAATGAGGCAGTCGATGTAGGAGCTTATCAGTTGTATGGCTCTGTACAGAATTGTGTGATTTCCGGTATGACGATGACACGGTGTAACGGAATTGTAGGCAGAGGATCGCTGTTGTATCGGGGGAAACAGCCTGAGTGGTATATCGATATCGTCAATTGCCGTCTTAAGGAGGGTAATTACAGTCATTGGTTCGGTATTGATGACAGAGGGCATTCCGGTCACCAAAGTATAAATCTAATCGGCAGCGGAGGAACTGGTATGAGCATAGGCACTGTTATCAGGAGGAATGTGCTTAGTGAATATAGTTATATCCGTACTTCCCCGGGAGCCAATCCGGATGCAGTAACGGACGTTATAATCGAAGACAACTCGTTTGATATCGCAAAGAATGCCATATTGTTGGGTGGAAATGCCACTAATACGTCTGGTGTTCTGATTCATAACAACAGATACAATGAGGTAGACAAAAGATTGGAAACCAATGTTAATAAAGATAGTTACCTTGTCATCGATGACAAACTTTGAGGATATTTTTCCGATGCGGACGACCTTTGAGGATAACAAAGTTTCTAATCAGGGTCCGATAATACGAAAACGATTATGATAATAAAGAATATAGCGAAAAACAGAACTTTTACAAATGTAGTATTGAATGCGGACTATGTGGTAGCTGGAGGTGGACTTACGGGGGTGTGCAGTGCAATTGCCGCCGCCCGTGAAGGACTTAGGGTTGTCCTTATACAGGATCGTCCCGTACTTGGAGGCAATGCTTCCAGTGAAGTTCGCCTTTGGGCACTAGGTGCCACTTCACACATGGGTAACAACAACCGGTGGTCACGTGAAGGAGGTATCATCGACGAAATCCTTGTAGAAAATGTATACCGCAATAAGGAGGGGAATCCTGTGCTTTTTGACATGGTGCTGATGGATAAGGTATTGACAGAAAAGAATATCACCTTGCTTCTTAACACAACCTTATATAAGGTTGATAAGAGCAATGATCGGAACATATCTTCTGTCACAGCTATAAATTCGCAGAACGGGACAGAATACTCTATTTCAGGACAGATGTTTGCAGACTGTACCGGAGATGGTACGTTAGGTTATCTTGCCGGAGCATCATTCAGAATGGGGGCGGAAGACAGAACTGTGTATGGTGAAGAATTTGCACCAGACAAGCAAGAGTATGGAGAATTGCTCGGGCACAGCATATTGTTCTATATCAAGGACATTGGCAAGCCGGTGGAATATACCGCTCCAAACTTTGCGTTAAAGGATGTCGAAACATTGATACCGAAGTTACAGAATCCAAATTATTTCAATGTAAATCAATTGGGTTGTAAATATTGGTGGCTTGAGTATGGTGGACGCCTCGATACTATTCTGGACACGGAGGAAATCAAATATGAATTATGGAAAGTTGTCTATGGTGTCTGGGATTATATAAAGAATTCAGGAAAATTTCCTCAGGCAAAGACCCTGACACTTGAATGGGTGGGGCTTTTCCCGGGTAAACGTGAAAGTCGCAGGTTCAACGGTCTTTATACTCTGACGCAGCAGGATGTTATCAACCAGTCAACCCACTATGATGCGGTGGCATATGGTGGATGGGCAATTGATCTTCATCCTGCGGATGGTGTGTATGCTGGAGGAAATGGCTGTCATCAGTGGCACAGCAAAGGTGTCTATCAGATTCCTTACCGTTGCTATGTAACTCCGGACCTTGATAACCTTTTCGTGGGTGGACGCATCATTTCCTCAAGCCACGTGGCAAACGGTACTACTCGTGTCATGTGTACGTCGGCTCTCGGTGGAGAAGTCATTGGGCGTGCCGCGTCAATTTGTCTTTCAAAAGGATATAAGCCAATAGACCTTGTTGATAGGGACAGGATAGGTTTGTTGCAATCACTTCTTGTTAAAAACGGGAACTTTATACCGGGTATTGCTGTGGCGGTTGAGGACAATCTTGCCGACTCTGCGGAAATATCGGTGTCATCTGTGCTTGAACTTGACGATTTGCCAGCCGATGGTACCTGGTTTGGATTAGATTATCCTATAGCTCAACTCATACCGGTGAATGGTAAAGTGCCGGTGGTTAGGATGAATGTAAAGGCAGATAATGCAACAAGGCTTGTTATGGAGTTGAGAAGTTCATCCAAGAGTGAGAACTACACTCCGGATACTATTGATGCAGTTCTAGAATTCGATTTGAAAAAAGATGAGAATGAGATTGTTGCAGACTTTTCCTATTCATACGCGACTCCGCGTTATGCTTTTATCTGCCTGATGAAAAATCCTGAGATTTCAGTACCGATGAGCGGGCGGTTAGTCACAGGATTGACTGCCGTATATAACTACATAAACCCTGCCGTGTCGAATTTCGGAAAGCAGGTTCCACCTGAAGGAATAGGGGTGGAGGAATTTGAATTCTGGTGTCCGAAACGTCGTCCGGAGAGCAAGAATATAGCGATGTCGTTTGCCCCGCCTCTTGCGTCTTTCAACTCGGAAAATTTGAGGAATTCTTATTACCGTCCGTATATAGGTACTAATGCCTGGGTAGCAGCTTTCGATGATGCAAGACCTGAAGTATGTTTCAAGTGGAATGGGAGGAAACAAATTAAAACCATTATCTTGTACTTCGATACCGATACGGATCAGGCAATGGAGACCGTCCAGATGGGGCATTTCGATGCTTGTGTCCCGACTTGTTACAGGGAGTACATAATCCGGGATTCAGAGGGTAAGGAACTTTATCATATTACTGGCAATCATCAGACACTCAATGTGCTTGAACTTGATCAGCCGGTGACGACCGACGCCATTTATGTCAACTTTGTCCGTCCTTGCGGTGATGTCTGCCCGGGGCTTATGGGAGTGTATGTGTGTTAAGATAACACTGATAATAAATAAACTGAAATGAATATACTTGATTACATAACCATTATCCTATTTTCGATAGGAGTGTTGATTACAGGAGTGTCTTTTTCCAAGACGGGAAAGGATATGAAAAGTTTTTTCTCAGGTGGCGGCAACGTACCGTGGGGAATGAGTGGACTTTCATTGTTCATGGGATTTTTCTCGGCAGGAACTTTCGTCGTGTGGGGGTCGATAGCCTATTCGTATGGAATGGTATCAATCATTATCCAGCTTACAATGGCTGTTGCCGGGTATGCCGTAGGCACATGGATTGCTCCCCGATGGCATCGTACTCACAGTCTCACGGCTGCCGAATACATAACGGGCCGTCTTGGTGTCAAGACGCAGAAGACATATACCTATATTTTTTTGGCCGTGTCGGTTTTTACTACGGGGTCGTTTCTTTATCCCGTAGCTAAAATAGTCGAAGTTACTACGGGTATTCCTCTGACCACAGCTATCTTCGCTTTAGGGGCATTCAGCATGGTTTATGTTGCTCTCGGAGGTTTGCGAGGAGTGGTTGTGACTGATGTCCTTCAGTTTGTAATTCTTTTTGCGGCAGTAGTGATAGCTGTTCCGCTTGCTTTCGACAAGATTGGTGGAGTCGGTACATTTTTCGAAAAGGTTCCGGAAGGATTTTTCGAACTCTTTGAAGGTGAGTACACTCCCGGGTTCGTGATAGCCTTTGCTATCTATAATATGTTTTTCCTCGGAGGCAACTGGGCTTATGTTCAGAGGTATACTTCAGTAAAAACGGAAAGGGATTCACGGAAAACAGGTTGGCTTTTCGGGGTGCTCTACACAATCAGTCCGATTCTGTGGATGTTGATACCCATGATTTACCGAGTTTATAATCCGTCATTGTCGGGTCTTGAAAACGAAGGGGCATATCTTCTGATGTGCAAGGAAGCCATGCCCGACGGATTGCTTGGTTTAATGCTCGGAGGAATGATTTTCGCAACGGCGAGCTCTCTCAATGCCACTCTGAATATATCGGCAGGTGTGGTTACCAACGACATATTCAAGAGAATGCGTCCTGATGCTTCTGAAAAGACATTAATGAACGTGGCGAGGATTTCCACATGGGGATTCGGAATAATGGCTATTATTGTAGCGCTTCTGATACGCTCTATGGGAGGTATTGTAAACGTTGTAATCAGCGTGGCGGCATTGACGGGAGTTCCGGTTTACCTTCCTGTAATATGGTCTTTGTTCTCAAAACGGCAAACTGCGCGTACGATACTTTCAGCGACATTTATAAGCCTTGCCATTAACTTGATATTCAAATTTGTGACTCCGCATTTCGGCTTGGCTCTCGATAGGACATGGGAAATGATAGTCGGTACCGCGGTTCCTGTGATACTGCTTGCCGGAATTGAGGTGGTGCTGAAGGCAAAAGAATTCATCGCTCCGGAATATATGGCCTATATTTCAGGACGGAATGTAAGGATGCGTCAGGAAAACGCAGGCGATACTGAAGAGTCTAAACGGACTGACAGGTTTACACAGAAAGTGTTGGGCATTGGTCTCGGACTGTCCGGTGTGCTTATTACAGTTCTCGGTTTCATTGCGGAGGAAAACATTGTCGTACCTGTCGCTGTTGGCTTAGTTGTGACATTGATAGGAATATATTTGCTTATTTTATCATTGCGCCGTCCGCTTTAGAAGCCTTTTAATTTTTCTTCCTATTGATAGCTTGGGCTCGATATGAGCATTATATTTATTCGATTGAATAATAAACATAGCGATAAAAATTTTAAGTTTATAATAGCAAATTATAACTTTTGAACGATTATCGCTATGTTCATAGAGCCTGAAGTTATGATTCAAGCTGTATCTGATTATCACCGATTAAATAAACTCCCCGTTTTCGTTGATCTTTACTTTCACTTCCTTTTCGCCTTGCTCCAATTCTATCCAGTAGTAGTTTCCGGTAGGAGTTTCAACATATTCGGCATCATCCACTACATAACCGCTATATTGTGAGGCATTAATGGCCTCTGTCACTTTAATCGGGAGTACATATACATCCCATGAGGTTGAAATCCATTCATAGCTTGTGTTGAACAATACTTCTTTGCTTTGGTTTTCATGTACGATGTCCACTTCGATCATACCTTTTTCCTGTTCAATCTCAATAATGCGGGCATTGGGATAATTCTTCTGTATGAATTCCGTTACGGCAGTAACCGTACTCGACGGGGCATCCGGTAGCAATGATTCGTTATTGCCATCACCGTCATCATTCACGGCTTTAATGAGGATGCCGTCTGCTGAATAATGCAGATCCATATCTACATCCTGTGCCGATTCCACTTCTATGATGTAGATGATCTCTTTCTCAGTTCCGGCACGTTCAATACGCTCCACTTCGTTATCTCTCTTCCAGGAGGCGTATTCGCTGCTTTCAAAAGAGGTCTTTATTGCTTGCGGAATATCGCTATATGGCATTTCTGTTTCAGTCATGTACCATGAACCATCTGCCGTATACCAGACTTCCGTTTTATACCCGTTGTCGCTTTTGTTGTTGAATTCCGCTTTGTAGTATTGCCCTTGTGAGACAGTTTTTGTTTCCCAACTCAGATTAGCGGTGTTGGAGAAACAGCTGTCGAATGCATTGCGTACGGCTTCAGGAACTTTAGAGTTTGGAAGATCGTCATCATCATCGTTGCAACTTTGCAGGCTTAACATGCCCATCGCCAATAGAGCTAGATACATTTTCAGTTTCATAGTTACTTGTTTTTTTAGAGTTTACTAATATTATTGTTTTCTTTGACTATTGCTGATTGTATTGCAAAGATGGCGGGCAATTCTGGAAGAAATTGGGAATTTGACTCCAAAAGTGGATAATAAATTCTATATTTGCGATTTTAACATTAAAAAGAGCAGATTACTAATGAACTTATACTAATATGGTACAGGAATTGGAAAAACGCACCCGTATTGACGTAGCCGATGTGCTGCGCGGACTCGCCGTTATGGGCATCATTGTATTACATTCCATTGAACACTTTAATTTCTATTCATTTCCCGATACGAGCACTCAGAGCGCGTGGCTTAACTTTTCAGATAAAGCCATTTGGGACGGACTCTTTTTCATGTTCGGAGGAAAGGCTTATGCTGTGTTTGCCCTGCTTTTTGGGTTTAGTTTCTTTATTCAGGATAATAACCAGCGTATGCGTGGCAATGATTTTCGTTTGCGTTTCTGCTGGCGATTGATATTATTATTTATTCTTGGTAATATAAATGCGGCCTTTTTCACGGCTGAAGTATTGGTACTCTATTCTTTAGTCGGATTCATTTTACCACTTACCTGCCGACTGAAAGATAAATGGCTGTTTATTCTGGCATGTGTGCTTCTGATACAGCCATTGCCACTTTATTATGTGATACATGCCTGTGTAGACCCTTCTTTTGTGACTCCTTCTATTCCGACAGGTAGTTACTGGGGAGCGGCTTTCCAGGTGCAGAGTCACGGTACATTTCTTGAAACCCTGCGTGTGAATTTGTGGGAAGGGCAGATTGCCAGTCTTGCATGGGCTTGGGACCATGGACGTGTGTTTCAGACTGCTGCTCTTTTCCTGTTCGGCTTGTTGATAGGACGTCGGGGACTTTTCCTGAAGGAGAATCTGAAGTTCTGGAATAAGGTACTTTGTGGTGCTCTTATCGCTTTTTTCCCTCTGTATGGATTGGGCAATATGTTACCGGACTTCATTGCTAATAAGTCTATTCTCACCCCCTTGTTACTTATCATAACTTCCCTGTCCAAGTTTGCATTTATGCTGATATTGGTGTCGGGTGTTATCTTTGCTTTCTATCGGACAAACCTGCACGACTGGTTGATGAAGATTACTCCTTACGGTAAGATGAGCCTTACAAATTATATTACCCAGAGTATCATTGGTTCGTTGTTGTTCTATAATTGGGGACTTGCGCTTCACTCTCAGTTGGGTATAACAGCCAGCTTCCTGGTAGGAGTAGTGCTCTTCATCGTGCAGCTCGCTTTCTGCCGGTGGTGGATGAGCCGTCATGCGCACGGGCCGCTGGAATATTTGTGGAAGCGGGCGACTTGGTTGAAATAAAGTATCATTTTACACCCGCTATTTTTGAGAAAATGTTCTTTCCGTTCTTTCAGATCTCTCTGAATTCCCTGTTCATCGGCATTACGGCTGAAACTTCCAACCTTATAGTTGCTTCAGGTATCTTTCAGCTGAAACACCGATGAACAGGGGGACCGGGGGGAAACTGAAGGCTGAAAGAGGAAAAAGAACACTTAAATGTATTGAATAGTATCTGAAAACAAGTAATGATGTGATCCGGAACAAGTAATGTTGAGAATGATTACATTGCTTGTTCTCATCCACAACAAGCAATGTAATTTCAGGCAAGTCCGATTCCGTGACTTTTAACGTCTATATATCGGTGGTGTTGGATATATAGATACTGCACGTTCGATATATAGATGCAACACGTCCGATATATAGATGTGGCATGTCCGATATATTGACTCTTATTCCTTTCCATATCATAATGCTGGGTTATTATAGATATTTCTCCCACAGATAGCGGAGCGGACTGAGTAAATACGCAGTTACGCTCCGTTCATTTGCTATACTAGAGAGCTCTTCTTTAAAGCTCCATGGTTTACTGTAGTAAGTGCATGAATGTCTAAAATTCTAAAAAATGTCTGTCATTTTATTGTCTAAAATAATTAAAGTAGAGTCTATTTTTTAAATATGAAAGTTGCTTTTATTGGCATATTACCGGAAGAGAAACTATTAGCCGACACCTTATTCGGAAAATATGAGCTTTCGACTAATACAGTAACTTTCTTAGTGCTATCCAATATTATAGTGGCAGCTTCTTGATTATCTAGAAACATTTTCAAATCAGGATTAATTTCCTGCTCGTTATGGATTAGAATACCATCAGCTTTATATTGAAATGGAGTTATATCGGTGGTATATATGTCGTAATACACATAAATATGGGCATTTGTATCTATAAAAATCCCATCTTTAGTTTCATATTTTACGACAACATCCAACATTCTCTCGTTTAGAATTCCATTTTCTTCTTCATTATTATGGCAACTACACAATAATGGAATTAATAACAGTACTATTATGGAATATTTGTTAGCATTCATGTCATTTAAAATATTGGTCCAGGTGCAATATAAATTCTATACCATCCAGTTGTATACTGGGGAGACATATTTAAGAAGTAGGGAGGCTCTCTCTTTCTACTAGGTGGCCGTTTCATAGCAGTTGTATCTTTTAGGATAGGATCTCCAAAATTAACAATAACTTGTCCTAGCTCATCATTTCCTACAGTTGTTGTAACTTCATAAGTAACATTTCGACTGACTCTCCCACTAGCCCCGAATTTGGGTCCTATTTTGAGGGATTCTTTTTTCCCCATGTCATAATCAAAATTAGCCGCAAACTCAGTATCTGTAGAAGTAAGTTGACGAATTACTTGAACTGCATCAACTTCTTCTATTGATATTTTTATACTACTACTATAGTCTTCAAGATTCCAAGGGAACAAAGGTATTGGATCTGTAAATAAAACTCTTTTGAGTGTCATAGAAGAAATCGTGTAAACATCATCTCTAACACTTTCTCCTCTTCCTCCTTCTGTTTTTCTTCCACCTGTAATGCCGAATAGATCAGTGGCTTTAACTCTAAAATAAGTTATGAGTTCATTGCCAACAGCTGTTTTGGAGCCAACATAGGTTTTAACCTGAAATTCAAACTCTCCATCAGTCCAATGTCCGCCTTTGAATTGAGGGTCATCTGATTGCTCACTAATTTTTTTTATTATGCCATCTGGATCACCGAGCATTTCGAATCCCCAAATGTATTCTCTATATTGGTTATTAAAAGGACCGTTAGGATTTGATGAATAAATTCCATAATAGACGTAATCTCTTTGCCAGCCATTAGCACTTTTCTTATATGCCTCTTTTAGTATTTTAAATCTAGGATCCATCTGGGGGATATATTGTCCTTCTCCAGGCCGTGTAGAAGATCCTCCATTTCCCCCTGTCCGGTTAGATTTCGTTTGCATTGTATTATTGAAAGCATCATTTACAAACATTAGTTTAGCATTCAATTCATTTCCTGCAATTTGCTTTGTTAATGGAGAGTTATTGGCAACAATACGTTCATTTTCTTTAATGACGACTACTGGAAATAGTGGGATTTCATTTGGTGCAAGTATTCTTTCATTTTCAAATTCGTCAACTATGGGTACTTCATTAGAGGAGGATAAACGAATAGCTACCTTAGGAATCATATCATTGGTATCCCATATTTCCGCAGAAAAAGTCTCTTCGGGTAACTCCGGTACATATATAGTAAGCGTTGGCAATGAGTTTATAATGATGGATAAAGAATCTTCTGAGATATATTTCAAAAGACTTTCTTCAATAGTATTTCCATTGCGATCTTTACGTTCTTTTATAATTTGGTATAGTACGTCGTAATCATAATTAATTTTTTTAAGGGCTTCTTCTTTAACAATATCTCTGATATCTTTATTCTCTGATAGAATTTTGGCAAAAGCATATCCAAACTGTTTTTTTAGCTGATCTTTAGATACTGTAGCTTTCACCTCTATTGTAGGACTTGTAGTTAATTCCTCTTTATTACATGAGGAAATACAATACATAACTCCAAATAAGCAAACTAATGCTAATAGGCGATAGTTGACTGCTAGATTCTTTAATTTTTTCATGATATATTGTGTTTAAATGGTTGTATAGTATTATAAAGGTAAATATCGTATATATTCAGTTTTATTGGAAATGATGTTTAAAGAATAAATTTACCTTGTAAGCAAGTATCATCTGAAGAGATTTCTATATAATATATACTTGAATTTTGTAAGGTTAGATTAACAAAGACTGTTGTTGGGCTTATATATTCTTGTGAAGAAACAGTTTCACCTGTAGATTCTCTAATAATTTTGATAGTAACAGTCTGCATGGCTTCCTCAAATGATACGGATACTACTTTATTATATAAGTAAGCATGTGCAACTTGTGGGATACTACTTCTATTTATAGGTTTGTTCGGTTTAAAATCCTTTAGTGGAATTTCTCTTTCTGTATTGTTATATTCCACCATACTTCCATTTTCCTGTGCTTGGATGGAGCAAACAATAGTAAATGCGGTGATTAATATGATTAAAAGTGTTTTCATAAAATTATTTTTTTGATTATGTTATGTGTGCAAATTAAGAGATTGTTATTCATAAAAACAACTCTGGAGGTGTGTAGCTTTTGTGTAGTTTTGCTTTCTCAGATGTAGTTTCTGTTTAATGTGAGGTCTCTTTTCGGATAGAAGTGATAGCTTTGATGAAATTATCATTTTTGTCAAGTTGCATTTTCTTTTCAAGAATGCTGCTCCGTCTTTTATATATGCTATTAGGGGTTCTGCTCAAAATGACTCCAAGTTCCTGTATGGAAAAGCCTGACAAGTGGATGCAACAAAAGAAAATGTCTTTATCAGTCAGTAATGGAAAGTTCTTTCTCAGGTGTGACGTATATTCGGGAATCAAACAATTAATCTCCCTTATTAATGACTTTTGGTCATCGTTTGTTAATTCTGGTTTTTCTGTAGACTTAGCATTAATGTCATTTTGATGATTCAATATGCTTTGTGCTTTCTTATAGAAGGCAGTTTCCTGTAATTGGCCTTTTACTTTTTCTATATCTATTCCCATTGTCTTTATACTATTTTTCTCAGATGATACTTTCTTATATTTATATTGTCTTATAAATAGATAGCTCCCTATTATAAGTATGCATATACTGATATATAATATCCATCTTTTTACGGGGAAATCAGATCTATATTGGGGTGGGGTAGGAGAATAAAACGTGCTTGCCGACAATATATAGAGATTTTGATTGTGTGCACTATCTTGATAGGCAGAGTAAAGCCTCTCCAGTTTAAGTGATTCTTCTAATTTATTTGATTTTTTTGCAATATCGGCAAGGCGCATATAAGCATTGGCTTTGGTGACGTATTCTTGGGTATGCAAGGCTTTATTGAAATAGAACCGGGCAGAATCATATAGTTGTGCTTTGTAGTAGGCGTCTCCTAACAAGAGGTATCCTTTGGTATATAATGTAGTGTCAGTTAAGAGGGTAAAGTTTTCTTTGGCGTATTCTATAGCTTCTTTACCCTTCTGCATTCTACTATACAAAACACTTAAGGAAGATGCAATGTCAGCTTTCAACATATTGTAGGGAAAGTGTTTTGTAAATTCTAAGGCTTGTAATAGTAATGATTCAGCGTGCTGGTAATATGCTTTTCCTTTTTCTATATTTATACTTCCGCGTTTGGATAAAGCTTCAACCAAGTTGAGTGTATCTTTTTGCAAGGCTGCTTGCTGTTGTAGCAATTGATACATAGAATCGGCCTTGTTATAATGGTTTTCTTGATAGTAAATGTTGCCTATGTTGTTATATATCAATGATAATAGCTTTGACCTTTCGCTGCGCTTGGCATAATTGGCAGCATTTATGTATAGGGGTAATGCATGGAAATAGTTATTCTGATCTCTTAGCACACCTCCCCAATGGTAATGAGCTTTAGCCTGCATTGGTATATCCCCAATAGAGTCGTAATATTGCACAGCGATCCGTATCAGTGAATCATCAGTTTGCACGATATAATTTTTATCCCTTGCTTGCGTTAGCAATAAAGCATAATAGGCTCGGTCCGCTTGCATGTTTAGTTGTTGCGGTTCTATACTTTCCAGTATGTGCAGGGCACTGTCCGGGTACTCTTCCATCACTGAATCTGCTTGTACCAACAAGGCGTAAGATTGGTGGCGTTGAGTACATGAAGTGGATGAAAGAAATCCTAGCAGCCATATTATGATATAGAATGTTCGTTTCATTTTGGTCGTTGTAAGGTTGGTTAAATGCAAAAGTATCTTTTTTTTAGAAATATGACTAATTTAATTGTACCTATTTGAGAATACTATTGAAATAATTGCATTTTGTCATTTTGTATTTTTAATTAGCTGAGAATACTTTATTCCTGTACGGTTGCTCATTGTGGCGGAAATATGGAAGTGAAAATAAGCAAATGTCAGGTTGATAGTGTGATATCGAAATGCTTACATTTATTATAGAACTCAAAGTACCTTAAAAAGTACACTAATAGGTGAAAGTTATGATACAAATAGGTCCGCTACCTATAAGTAGTAACCCTTTTACCCGTAAGTAGTAACCCTTTTGCCTATAAGTAGTAACCTTATTGACCGTAAGTAGTAACCCTTTTCTGCATAAAGAGCTTTCTAATCTGCAAATATATGCAATAATGGAGTATCTTTATGCTTTATTTATTCGTAGAATACTTTGGAATGTAAATTTAGAAACTGATGTGTGTTACTTAAAATGTGAATATGCTGTCGTTCTGAACGTAAAATGATCGATGTTTTGTCTTTTGTGTATTTGAAAGCTGTCTTCCTTTATAGGTGTAAATTTAGCCGCCGCTATCTGATACGGCAGCTAAATTTATAGGACCTGTTCCCTTTATTTATCGGTGGTAGGCGTCAGCAAGTATTTCAACTCTTCCAATTGATAAACGCTTGGCATATAATGTCCGTTGATGACAACTGACGGAGTATGACTGATGTTATTCCGTTCGCAGTACTCTTGCTGTTGTCTCCAAAGCAGTTGTGCAACATCGTTAATATTGTATCTCTCTACATCAGGTATTTCCTGAACTTCAAACCATACTTCCAGCAAGTAAGTAGCTTTGTCCCAGCCTTCTGAGAGGTAAGCGCTGAGAATGGTTTGTGCTATATGTGCGCTCAGGCGGTCGTTTGTATAGATAACCAGTGAGATGGATATGTCTGCTGATATTTCCCGGATATGGCGATGTACTTTGGCGCATGCTTTACAATTGGGGTTTACCACTACCATTAACCTGTCTTTTGTGCTATCGGCAGAGTTATGCAGAGCTATATCCGGGTGAATCATCGTTCTGACTTTAGGTTTCAAAGCCAGGAGTTTCTGAAAAGTGATCGGATTGAGCAGACCGGATAGCTTGTTTTTTAGAAAGTGTTTCTCTTTGTCCGAAGAAACAAGTGCTTTAGCCTGTATCCAGAAAATCACGCAGATAGTGCTGACTGCAATCATTGAGAAAAGAATTCGGATTGAAAACCTCCATTCGAAATTATTCCTTATGATATAAAGTGCTACGGCAGTCAGCCAGACCGAGAAGGTGGTGAGCATACAAAACAGGCACGCTTTACGAATAAAGAATATCTGATATATGACGGAGTACAAGGTGAATGCAATTGCAATGAAAACAGACAGGGCTGCCAGAAGATGGAATTCCTTTGGGCAGACAGCAGTGAAAAAGAACATGGTTGTGAAATACATCCACGATAATTCTCCAATACCTATTCCTGCAATATTTGCGCCTTTGGATTTGAGTACCTCATTGCAATCTATAACCTTCCCTATGTGGCAGAAGCGGTGTAGAAAGTGATTATCCACCATTTCTCTGTATAGAATGATAGTAGAAATGAGAATACCACAGACCAGCGCGGAAAGATAAAGTGGTAATCCTGTGGGGTAGTTTCTACTCCAGATTGAAGAAAAAACTAAGAGGACGGATATAATTCCCGCAATCAGTATCCTATGTTGCCGGCACATATAATGAATATTGCTGAGCAAGCAGTGAGATTCACAGACTGTTTTCGAAGTTGTTTCACCAAACAGGACAGTTCCTGTCCACTGGTGCGCAAATAGCTTTCTGCTTATGGGCATGTGGCTAACTTCGGCAGTCGTGATG
This sequence comes from Bacteroides sp. 14(A), assembly GCF_000526555.1. Taxonomy (NCBI): domain Bacteria; kingdom Pseudomonadati; phylum Bacteroidota; class Bacteroidia; order Bacteroidales; family Bacteroidaceae; genus Bacteroides; species Bacteroides sp. 14(A). Next base: position 1,483,802 of record NZ_JAGH01000002.1, read on the forward strand.
ATGAGCCGGTCCCGTTCTATCTTTTCGACAAGGCAGAATGTGGAATGGCTTGTTTCCAATTGGGTGATAAACGGACCGTGTAACTTCTCCAGATACTTCGGTTGAAGTTGGTAAACTACGTTATTTACATGAAGTGCGTTTAAGGCATCGCTGATACCTTGCATCGTGTTGCCCAACGGACTGTCGAGCAAACGGCATACGGTAGTCCTGCTCACTTTTACGGTCAGTGACCGTAAAAAGTGATGGACTACTTCACTGGTGGCATTGTCAACTCCCAGCATAGTCTTGATTTATAGTTAAAGTTTAGGTTAGGTTCTTTGTTAAAGTGTAAAGTATCCGCTCAACAGGGCTTCTCCCAGTTCAATTTCCAGATAGTATTCTCCCGGCTCTGTTGCGTTTAATTCAATAGTGATTAGCGTAGGATTAATACTTGTTCCGGAATAAACATTTACTCCGGAAGCATCTGTGATTGTAATACTTGCAGTAGGTGCATCACAGTTGAAAACTACAGTGACTATATCATTATTAATATAGGCACTGGCGGGTTGAATAATGATGCTCCTGGCTACAGGACCCCCTTCTTTGGGACCTGCCGGATTCAGAGGAATTTCTCTTTCATCATCATCGGTCAGAAAAAAATTCTGGGCGTGCAAAGATGTGCTACCCATAACTACTACTAATACGAAAAATACAGATAATAACTTTTTCATAAGATATACTTTTAATTTGTTATGACGGTGGCAAATTTAGAGAGAATTTATCCAATAAAAGTGTATAAAAAGTGTAGAAATGTAGGGAAACGTCTTGCTATTGGAGCATTTTCCCTTATTTTTATAGAAATTGTTCTAAGAAATCCCGGAGTGAAATTGATTTATCAGTGCATTTCATCTTTTGTTCCAGTATTCTTTTGCCTTTTTTATATATGGCATCTCTACTACATTCCATTAGATATCTGAAATGACTGGTGGGTATATCTGTTAAATGCAGGCAACAAAGACATATCTCATCCTGAGATAAGGGATACTTTGCAGCTAAGCGGATGGTAATGTTATTCCAACGTACATCAGTTTCTGCTATTAGTTGTTTCCAGTCTTCTTCATTGAAATGTTCGCTTGATTTATCTGTCTTTTTATATGCTTGAATAATTCGTTTCATCTTTACGTGAACCTCAGAATGTTCATAAGATTCGTTGAGCAAGGCTTGGCGTTCTGTTTTCAGTCTATGCAGTTCTTCTTTTAAACTGTCTCTTTCTGCTTGATTGTTGTTGTGCCGCGCTATTTCTTCTTGCAAAAGATTGATTTGTTCGTTCTTCTGTTGGAGTAAATCTTCTAATTTCTTATTTAGTTCTATTTCCTTTTGCTCGAAATTGCTTTTTTCCTTTCTATGTTTTTTCCATAAAATGAAGAATAACGATAGGAAAATCGCTATTCCGATAATCATATAATAATAGAATTGGTTTAAATTAGCTTTGTATTCTAATTGTTTACGTTGTATTATGATATTTTTCTCGGTTGTGACAATTGCTACATTCTGTTGCTTTTGTTGAACACGATTCAGATAGAAAGAATATTTTCTTTCCATTTCGAGTGCTGTTTCTAATTTCCCTTGCTTTTTTGCTATATCAGCTAAACGCATGTAAGCACCAGCCTTTGTATATTCATCTTCACTGCAAAGGCTTTTATTTAGAAAAATGGATGCAGAATCATATAAGGCTATTTTGTAGTAGGCATCACCTAAAACTAAATAAGCCCTATCTAAGGTGTTTGAAGTTTCTTGATTGTTGAGGTTTAACTTGGCAAATTCTACAGCTTTTTCTCCCATATTCATGCGTCCATACAGTAGACTTAATGAATAAGCTGTTTTAGCTACCATCTTTTTTTGAGCAATATGGCGTGATATTTTGAATGCGTGAAGTATTTCCTGTTCTGCTTCATGGTAGTATTCCTTTCCTCTGTCAATAGCAATCATACCCCGTTGTGATAAAGCATCTGCCCAAAGACCGGAATCTTTTTCTTGAATAGCTATTTTCTCTGTAATTTGATAGATTGAATCAGCCTGTTCATATAATTTCTGTAGAAAGTATAGGTTGGCTATATTATTGTATATATATCCGGTTAACTTATGGTCAGAAGTTTTTTGAGCATAGGATATGGCAGTGAAAAATCTGCTTAAGGCTTGCGGGTAAATTTCTCTGTTCCTCCAAATGCATCCCCAGTAATAATGGGCTTTTGCCTGCATAGATGTACTTTTAATGGAATCATAATACTGCACTGCTACACGTATAAGGGAGTCATTCTCTTGGAAAATGTAGTTCTTATCTTGTGCTTGTGTCACTAACAAAGCATAGTACGCCTGGTCTTCTAATGATTTTAATTTCTCCGGATAGATTTTTTCTAAAAAATGTAAGGCACTGTCGGGAGATTTTTGCATGAGGGAATCTGCTTGTACAAGTTGGGCGTTCGGACTGGTACGAGTACAAGCCACTAATATGCAATATGCGAGTAATAGTGCAGCTAAGGTAGTGACTTTCATTGATTTATCATTTTTTGTTGCAGCCTGCAAAAGTACCCGTTTCTAATGATAAAACAATGTAATGTCAGTCTGTAAAATAAGTACCCCCCTATTTATGAATTTGAGTTCATAAATAGGGGGGTATTGAATTAAAGTATGTTTTTTTGTCAGGTATGTAACTCCAGAACGAAGCGACAGCCCTTGGTATAGCTACTGTCCAATGTCAGGCTACCATTCATTTTTGTGGCAATCAGAGAGCAAATGGGCAATCCTAAACCATCCCCTTCTGTAAGGTCTTTCACTTTAGTGAAAGGTTTGAACAAGTCTGCTTGTTCCTCCTCGGCAATACCACTTCCCGTATCACTGACAATGAATTGGTGGGTGTGTGCTCCGCGCTTTTTAAAGTCTAACCAGATTTTACCACCTTCAGGGGTAAACTCGGCTGCATTATTCAGCAAATGGAGAAGAATACGTTCAAGTTGCTCCGGATTGGTCTTGACACTGAGTTTCGGAGCATTCACGGCAGTGGCTATGTCTGGCTTCAGGCCGCTTTTTATCTTATCCATAACACTTTCACAGAAAGTGTTGATATTGATTTCACGCATTTCGTATGCTTCAGAGAGCGTGCTTTCTAAATCGGACAACTCTTGAATGTGCTCAGCAAAGCCTTTCAGTGCACGGACGCCCGGTAAGGTAGTATCTAGAGTATTCAGTGTCGGCTCCATTTGTGAGGAGATATTCTGGATAAACTTAGTTTTCAGTTCATTGTGCTCATTGGCTATCTGTATGGCTTTCTTTTGTTTCCGGGTAAGAAGGACAAAACGAAGCAATACGATACCGGCTAATACCAGTGCGGTGGCCAGTAGTCCGGCAAGGATGCAAAGTCCGATGATAATGTACTGCTTGGCGGATAGTGAACTGTCTTTTTCCTCAATAGTTTTCAGGCTATCGTCATATTTACGTTTCAGCACGTTTAGTTCATCTTGGGCGGTAAGGGCTTTTACCGAGTCGCTCCAAAGAATGTATTTGTCGTACGTACGGGCTACCAGTCCGGCATTGTTTGCCTTGCGGGCAATATCGATCAAGGTTTTGTATGACTCGTCTACCTTTGCATAATTCTTCTGTTCCTTATATTGACTGATCAGACGGTTGATATAAGCATCTCCTTGTGAGTTCATCCCAAAGGTATAGTAGTAATTGGCTTGGGTGTAAAGCAAATCATTGTTGAGTGAATCATTTTTGGCTGCTTTGGCTGTCTCTTCCAATTTGACCAGTTGTTCTTTGGCACGGGCAGGATTCTTGAGGTTGATATACATTTGCAGGCGTTCCTTATTGATACGGAAACGCAGGTCGGGCATCGTCTTGCCACTTTTCTGCTCACCGTCTGTAACCAATAGTTCGGCACCGCGCAACAGTTCAAAAGCTTCTTTATAATAGTTTTCCCGATGGTAGAGAGCACTGGCGTTGACACCACATTCTACTGCTTTATCATACTTTGCCTGAGAGGAAAAAGCATTGTAAGCCTGGAGGAAAAGATAGCGGGCTTTGATATATTCTTTTTTTGCGAGACTTTCCTGTGCTTGTTTCATTAGTTCATCGGCACGGTTCTGTGAATAGGCTTGGCTGCAAATGCAGAAAGCGGCTAAGAAGAGTAGGGTAATTATCTTTCTCATATATGATTCATTTTATTTGCTTACAAAGTTAAGACATTCTTCTGTAGGTTGTACAAGAAAAGCGCTTAAAAACTTGACTTATCTCATTTTTCTGATGATTAGGGTATATGTAATTATATACTGTTCCGTATGATCTCCGTATCTTTTCCGTGTTATCTCCATATCTTCTCCGTACTCGCTCCGTACCTCCTTCGTATCTATAGAGTACGGAGCAACTACGGAGCGGGTACGGTGCAGGTACGGCTCGGGTAGGATAGATGGCAAGGATTAGTATTTGAAACTGCTCCCTCCCAGGAACTCACGCAGAAGTGATGTTGGCGGGATTTCCTTATCTTGTACCGGAGTAAAGTATTTGATGAATTTCAGCAACCGGTATGCTTCGGCATACTCCGGACAATTGCGTGGGACGCTGGTCAGTATCGGTTCAGCGTGGCAACGCAATACGGCAAATTCAAACAGTAGTGCGGAGTTGAACATCACATCGGCGTTCTCCTGGTAAGGGAAGATCCATTTGTCTTCTCCGGCACGCACGCTGGGCCAGCGGGAGATGGTTTCGCGTGCCGAATATCCCCGATAGTTGAAGTCGCGGATGATACGGCGCAACAGGCGGTTATCCGTTGTGGGTATCCAGTTGTGGTCGTCCAGAGAAATGGTAGTCAGGGCAGATACATAGATCTTATATTTGTTTTCTGCCGGTATCTGCGGAGTGAGTTCCGGGTTCAATGCATGAATACCTTCCAGGATGAGGATGGTATGTTCGTCAATCCGTAACTTGTCCCCTTTGTATTCCCGTTGTCCGGTAGAGAAGTTGAAACTCGGTAGATCAATTTCTTCGCCTCGTAACAAAGCTTTCAGGTCTTCCTCGAACTTTTTGAGATCGAGTGCATACAACGATTCGTAGTCATAATCTCCGTTAGCGTCTCTCGGAGTGTCTTCGCGGTTCACAAAATAATTGTCCAGGGCGATGGGGTATGGGCGAAGACCATTTGTCATAAGTTGTACGGAAAGACGCTTGCTGAAGGTGGTCTTACCTGAAGAGGACGGGCCGGAGATAAGTACCAGTTTTACGCGGTTGCCATTTTCACCCCGATTATAGATATCATCGGCAATCTGAGCTATCTTTTTCTCTTGCAGTGCTTCTGCTACGTTGATTAAATCAGTGGCATGTCCTTCTTCACAGGCGAGGTTAAAGTCACCGACATTGCTTAATCCCATGATATAATTCCAACGCAGATGTTCCTTAAATACATCCAGCATTTTTTCCTGCTTGACGACTTCTTCCAATACATTAGGATTTTGCCTGTTGGGAATGCGAAGCAACAGCCCATCGTAATATTTCACAATGTCGAACAGCCAGATAAAGCCGGTGCTGGGCAGTAGATTACCATAATAATAATCAATCGTATCTTCTAATGAATAATAATAGGTATAGATAGAGCCGGAAGTTTCCAGCAACTTTACTTTGTCTGTCATCCCCCGTTCATTAAAGATGCGCACAGCTTCGGTTGTGTGACATTCCGTGCGGCGGTAGGTGATGTTTTTGTCTATGATTTCCTGCATGCGCTTTTTAATGGCGGATACATCTTCCAGCGTAATTGTGCGCCCAATGCGCAAGTTGCAGAAGTAGCCTTTGGATACAGGGTGTTCTACAAATAGTTTGCCGTCCGGAAACAATTCGTTGACAGCTTTGTACAGCACAAAGCAAAGACTGCGCACATACGTCCGCAAACCGGAAGAGTCACGTATATCGAGGAATTCTACATCTTTATTATTGTATACCCGGAAGTTCAGCCCTTCGGATCGGTTATTAACTTTTGCACTGACAACCTGATAGGGGAAATTAAGATTAAAACCGTAATAAATATCCAAAAGTGAACTCCCGATGGGGAATTCTTTAGAAATATTATTATTTTTGCAACAAATTTGTAACATGTGTTTCATGACGTCTCCTTTTTAGGTGATTAATACGTTAAATATAGATATAATAACAGATGTGGCATAAAACCTTCTAATTAATTAAAGATGGAATATTCTTTTTATGATTTTTTAAAGCTGCTTGGCTCGCTGGCATTATTCCTGTACGGAATGAAGATAATGAGTGAAGGACTTCAAAAGTTTGCCGGTGACAGGCTCCGGAAAATTCTAACGGCAATGACTACCAACCGGGTAACCGGTGTACTGACGGGTGTGCTGATCACGGCACTGATTCAATCCTCTTCCGCAACTACTGTTATGGTAGTGAGTTTTGTAAACGCCGGGCTGTTAACTTTATCCCAATCCATCGGCGTAATAATGGGAGCCAATATCGGTACTACCGTTACAGCATGGATTATTTCGGCGTTAGGTTTCAAAGTTGATATAGCCGCTTTCGCACTTCCTCTACTGGCCTTCGGTATTCCTCTTCTCTTCTCTCAAAAAAGTCATCGTAAGTCTATCGGTGAATTTATTTTCGGTTTCTCTTTCCTCTTTATGGGACTTTCCATGCTGCAATCCAATGCGCCGGATTTGAAAGCAAATCCGGAAATGTTGGCCTTTGTGCAAAGCTATACCGATATGGGATATATTTCTATTCTGTTGTTTGTGTTTATCGGTACTATTCTGACTATGGTTGTACAGGCATCGGCAGCAACGATGGCAATTACGCTTATCATGTGTGCTAATGGATGGATTAGCTTTGAATTGGGGGCTGCATTGGTATTGGGAGAGAATATCGGTACCACCATTACTGCCAATCTTGCCGCATTGACCGGTAATACGCAGGCGAGGAGGGCTGCATTGGCTCATTTGGTGTTCAATGTCTTCGGCGTTATCTGGGTACTTTGCCTTTTCACTCCGTTTACGAGTGCCGTATCTTGGTTTGTGGAAAACGTGATGGGAACGAAAGATCCTGCCGTAGCTGTTTCATTTAAGTTATCGGCTTTTCATACTTGCTTTAATATCTGCAATGTATTGCTGCTGATCTGGTTTGTAAAACTGATAGAGCGTACGGTTTGTGCCATCATTCCGCAGAAAGAAGCTGATGAGGAATATCGTCTCCGCTTCATTTCCGGTGGCATGCTTTCTACAGCGGAGCTTTCTATTTTGCAGGCACGCAAGGAAATTCATCTGTTTGCGGAACGTACTCACCGTATGTTTAATATGGTACAGGACTTGTTGCATACGGATAAGGACGATGATTATAATAAGCTGTTTAGCCGTATCGAAAAATATGAGAATATCAGTGATAATATGGAGTTGGAGATAGCCAATTATCTGAACCAGGTGTCTGACGGGCGTTTGAGTTCGGAGAGTAAGCTTCAGATTCGCGCAATGCTTCGTGAAGTAACTGAAATTGAGAGTATAGGTGATAGCTGTTATAATCTTGCGCGTACTATCAATCGCAAGCGTCAGACTAATCAGGATTTCACGGAAAAGCAATATGACCATATTCACTTTATGATGAAACTGACGGATGATGCGTTGGCACAAATGATTGTCGTTGTAGAGCGTTCCGAGCATCAAAGCATCGACGTGAATAAGTCATTCAATATTGAGAATGAAATTAATAACTATCGCAATCAGCTGAAGAATCAGAATATTCTGGATGTGAATAACAAGGAATATGATTATCAGATGGGCGTTTACTATATGGACATTATCGCCGAATGTGAGAAATTGGGTGATTATGTGGTGAATGTAGTAGAGGCTAGTAGTGATGTAAAAGAAAAGAAAGCGTCTTAGGACGCTTTCTCAAATTCTTCTTTTCCAACTCCGCATAGCGGGCAAACCCAATCTTCAGGAAGATCTTCAAACGATGTTCCCGGCTCAATGCCATTTTCCGGATCGCCCAGCTCAGGGTCGTAAACGTAGTCACAAACGGTGCAAATGTACTTGTCCATAAAACTATTTTTTAGGTTTTCTGTATAAATAACAATAAATCCCGCCTTTTTGTTTCCGGTTTTGCTTTGAAAGAGATATATTTGTTTCGTATTTATTGTAAATGAACTCTTTATGACGATACTAATTCTGGTCGGTATGGCGGTGCTTGTAGGAGTACTGTTATTATATGTATTTGAACTTGGTAGAAGTAGACGCCTGCTGCTTAAAGCAGGAAATGCCAGGAAAGCATTACGCGGTTCCGAAGAACTGTTTCGTTCTATTATGCAAAATGTCCATGCTTTTATTCTTTTGATAGATAGGGATTTTGTAGTAACCCGGACGAATTACTATGATATCACCAAAGCCCGTAAGCCGGAAGGCAGACTGGTTCGTGTGGGAGATTTATTGCGTTGTAACAATGCATTGTCTGCCGAAGGTGGTTGTGGAACACATGAACTTTGCGGCAATTGTCCTATCCGAAAGAAGATTGAGGAAACATTTCGTGCTAAAAGTAGCTTCACGGATTTAGAAGCTATACTCGATATACAGGATAGGAGGGGCGAAGTAGCCGAATGTGATACGTATGTTTCCGGTGAATACATGGAAATAGACGATAAGGAGGGTATGGTAATTACTGTACATGATATTACCCGACTGAAGAAAGCGGAAGCGGAATTGAACAGAGCCCGTGAAAAAGCGGAAAATGCAGATCGCTCCAAATCAGCTTTTCTTGCCAATATGAGTCATGAGATACGCACACCGTTGAATGCCATTGTCGGTTTCTCCGAATTGCTGGCTTCTGCCAGTACGGAAGAGGAGAAGACGCAATTTCTGGAAATAGTGCATTCTAACAACGAGTTGTTGCAGCAGTTGATTGCTGATATTCTTGACCTTTCAAAAATAGAGGCAGGTACATTGGAATTTACATTCTCGGAGGTAGATGTCAATCAGTTGATGTTTGATATAGAACAATTGTTCCGTATGAGACTGGAAGATAAATCTGCCGTTATTCAGATTATCAGGGAAACACCTCCTGATGAATGTGTTATGTATACCGATAGAAATCGTTTGCAACAAGTGGTTTCCAATTTTATGACTAATGCTGTGAAGTTTACAGATGAGGGTAGCATTACTTTTGGCTATAATCGTTGTGCTGAAGGTCTTTATTTTTATGTGAAAGATACCGGAAGCGGTATTCCGGAAGATAAGGTAAATCATATTTTTGAACGCTTTGTCCGGGTAGAGCAGAATAAGAAAGGTACCGGTCTGGGGCTGGCTATCTGCGAAATGATAATTCGTAAGTTGGGTGGAAAGATTGGTGTGGAGTCTGAATACGGTAAGGGATCTACATTCTGGTTTACCCTCCCGATTAATGGACGCCAGATTAAGGAACAAGGCACGGAGATTGATGGCAAGACTAACTTATAAAAAGATTTAATAACATTCGCTATCCCAAATTAATATTGTATTTTTGCGGCTCTTAATTAAAGCTAACAATTTGCATGACTGCAATGAAGGATGATTTTTATCATGGCGGACTTACTGACGACGAAGTAAGAAAAAGCCGCGAAAAGTACGGAGTCAATCTGTTAACGCCCCCCAAGCGTCCCTCCCTGTGGAAGTTATATCTTGAAAAGTTTGAGGATCCTGTTGTCAGGGTGCTTTTGGTGGCTGCACTATTTTCTTTGATCATCTCGATCGTAGAGAATGAATATGCCGAGACAATCGGTATTATTGCCGCTATATTGCTGGCTACGGGAATCGGTTTCTTCTTTGAATATGACGCCAATAAAAAATTTGATCTGCTGAATGCAGTAAATGAGGAAACTTTGGTGAAAGTTGTCCGTAATGGTCGTGTGCAGGAAATACCTCGGAAAGATGTGGTGGTAGGAGATATTATTGTCCTGGAAACAGGAGAAGAAATACCGGCTGACGGTGAACTGCTGGAAGCCATATCTTTGCAGGTGAATGAATCAAATCTGACCGGTGAACCCGTTATAAATAAAACGACTGTCGAAGCGGATTTTGATGAAGAAGCTACGTATGCTTCCAATCGTGTGCTGCGTGGTACTACCGTTGTGGACGGTCATGGGACAATGCGAGTGCTCAGTGTGGGCGATGATACGGAAATCGGAAAAGTGGCCCGACAAAGTACGGAACAGAGTACGGAACCTACTCCCCTGAACATACAGCTTACCAAACTTGCCAATCTGATTGGTAAGATCGGCTTCTCGGTGGCCGGACTGGCATTTGCCATTTTCTTTATTAAAGATGTAATACTGGTATATCCTTTTTCAACCTTCCACACTTTTGCAGACTGGCTTCCGGCATTGAAAGCTACCCTGCAATACTTTATGATGGCAGTAACCCTGATTGTGGTTGCAGTGCCCGAAGGGTTGCCGATGAGTGTGACGCTCAGTCTGGCATTGAATATGCGCCGTATGCTTTCTACCAATAATCTGGTTCGCAAAATGCATGCTTGCGAGACGATGGGGGCAATTACAGTGATTTGTACGGATAAGACGGGTACATTGACTCAGAATCTGATGCAAGTTTATGAACCGAGCTTCTATGGTTTGAAAAATGGTGGAGAAGTCGGTGAAGATGATATCAGCAAACTGGTGATAGAAGGTATCAGTACCAATTCTACTGCTTTTCTGGAAGAGATAGCCGAAGGTGAAAAACCGAAAGGAGTCGGAAACCCGACAGAGGTAGCCTTGCTTTTATGGTTGAATAGCAGGAATCGGGATTATCTGGAATTACGTGAGAATGCTCCGGTTGTGGATCAGTTGACTTTCTCTACCGAACGTAAATTCATGGCGACTTTGGTGAAGTCTCCTTTGATGGGTAAGAAGGTATTGTACGTGAAAGGTGCTCCTGAAATTGTTTTAGGCAAATGTAAGGATGTTATTCTGGACGGCAAACGGGTAGATGCGGTAGAGTATCGCTCTACGGTAGAAAAACAATTGCTGGGTTATCAGAATATGGCGATGCGTACTCTTGGTTTTGCTTTCAAGATCGTGGAAGATACGGATACAAGGGATTGTGTGGAATTGGTTGCCGATCATGATTTGTCATTCCTGGGTGTGGTTGCTATCAGTGATCCTATCCGTCAGGATGTGCCTGGGGCAGTCTTGAAATGTCAGTCGGCCGGTATCGATATCAAGATTGTTACGGGAGATACACCGGGTACGGCTACGGAAATAGCACGTCAGATTGGTTTGTGGAAACCGGAAGATACGGAACGCAACCGGATAACAGGGGCTGCTTTTGCTGATCTGACGGATGAAGAAGCACTCGACCGTGTGATGGATCTGAAAATAATGTCGCGTGCGCGTCCTACAGACAAGCAACGTCTGGTGCAGTTGTTACAACAAAAAGGTGCAGTGGTAGCCGTAACGGGAGACGGTACGAATGATGCTCCTGCACTGAATCATGCACAGGTAGGTCTTTCTATGGGTACGGGAACGTCTGTGGCTAAGGAAGCCAGTGACATAACCTTGCTTGACGATTCTTTCAATAGTATCGGTACTGCCGTGATGTGGGGACGCTCGCTATACAAGAATATCCAGCGCTTCATTGTCTTCCAGTTGACTATCAATTTTGTGGCTTTGCTTATCGTTTTGCTTGGTTCGTTGATAGGTACGGAATTACCGCTGACTGTAACTCAAATGTTGTGGGTAAATCTTATTATGGATACTTTTGCTGCTTTGGCTCTGGCTTCTATTCCGCCCAGCGAGAGTGTTATGCAAGAGAAACCGCGCAGTAGCAGTGACTTTATTATTTCGAAAGCCATGCGCTCCTATATTTTAGGTGTAGGTGGTGCTTTCCTGATTATACTAATGGGAATGTTGTACTGGTTTAATCATGCCGAGGGCGGTATGACACCGGAACGTTTGACCATATTCTTCACATTCTTCGTGATGCTGCAATTCTGGAACCTTTTCAATGCACGTGTGTTTGGTACTACAGACTCCGCTTTCAAAGGGATTTCCAAATCGTATGGTATGGAACTGATAGTACTTGCTATTTTAGTAGGACAGTTCCTTATAGTACAGTTCGGTGGTGCCGTATTCCGTACTGTGCCGCTTGATTTAGTCACTTGGGTGATTATTATTGCTTCCACTTCACTGGTATTATGGGTGGGTGAGGCGATACGTTTCATCCGACGTTTAACTCAGAAATAAAATGAAAGAAAAAGGAATTAAAAACCTTATTATCGATTTTGGTGGCGTATTGATTGACTTGGACCGCCAGCGTTGTATTGAGAATTTTGCAAAGTTAGGCATGCCCAATGTAGAGGCTATGCTTGATGTCTGTCATCAGCAGGGTTTCTTCTTGCAGCATGAAAAAGGACTGATTACCAGTGCGGAGTTTCGGAATGCGATTCGTGAGCAAATAGGGAAGGTAGTGACCGATGCCCGTATAGATGCTGCCTGGAATAGTTTTTTGGGAAGTATTCCTACCTATAAGTTGGATTTGTTGTTGAAACTGCGTGAGAAATATGTAGTCTATCTATTGAGCAACACCAATGAAATTCACTGGAAATGGTCCTGCAAGCATGCTTTTCACTACAAGGCTTTCCGGGTAGAAGATTATTTTGAGAGAATTTTCCTTTCTTATGAAATGAAGATGGTGAAACCGGACGTTGCCATTTTTGAGAAGCTGTTGGAGGAAACAGGCATAGATCCGAAAGAAACTTTCTTTATAGATGATTCTACTGAGAATTGTCGTGTGGCGGAAACATTGGGTATTTCTACCTATACGCCGAAAGCATGTGAAGACTGGAGTCATCTGTTTAAGTAACCATTAAAAATTAAAGTAGTGCAGTTGCTTCGTAACATACCGGAGGTGCTTCCTCAGCCTTGTGTTGCTACCATAGGCTTTTTCGACGGAGTACATCGAGGACATCGGTACCTGATTGAACAGGTGCGCGAAGTAGCTGCTGCACATGGTTTTGCTTCGGGGGTGGTGACTTTTCCTGTGCACCCGCGCAAGGTGGTACAGCCGGAGTATCACCCTGAATTACTGACCACTTATGAAGAAAAGGTTGCTTTGCTCGCTGAAACCGGTCTGGACTATTGCATGATGCTTGACTTTACTCCTGAAGTTGCCATTCTTTCAGCAAAGGAGTTTATGTTGTTCCTCTACAATCATTATAATATACGTGCCCTTGTTATAGGATATGATCATCGTTTTGGTCATAACCGTAGTGAAGGTTTTGATGACTATGTACGCTATGGGCAGGAGTTGGGGATAGAAGTTATTCTTGCACATGCATATATAGATAAGGATGTTGCAGTAAGCTCTTCTGTTATCCGGCAATTGCTGTCGGAAGGTAACGTCTCGGAAGCTGCTTCTTGCCTGGGATATGATTATTTCTTGAATGGCATAGTAGTAAGTGGTTATCGTGTCGGTCGTAAAATAGGTTTTCCTACTGCAAATCTTCGGGTGGATGATCCGGATAAGTTGGTTCCTTCTGATGGGGTATATGCAGTGCGCGTTACCGTAGCAGGTCAGAGTTATGGTGGTATGCTCAGTATTGGCTATCGTCCTACAATGGCTAACGGTACGGATCGTAGTATTGAAGTGAATATATTTAATTTCCATTCAGATATTTACGAGCAATATATCTGCCTTTCTTTTGTCCGCTATCTTCGTCCTGAGTTGAAATTTGATTCCATAGATGAACTGATTGCCCAGCTTCATAAAGATAAAGAAATAGCTTCCCGTTATCTTTAATATCTCCTTTTCTGTTTATATTTCTTGTATGATTATCGAAAAACGTACTTTTTTTATTGTTTTTCGATAAATATTTTCTGTTTTACTTGTTAGTCTCAAAAAATACCTTTTTATTTGCATATCGAAAAACGATAAATTATTATTGAATAACAAAACATATAAAGGTTGACGATTATGAAAAAGGCATTTATGAGTATTTCTTTATTAGTGATTTCCCTCTCCATGTTGATGGCTGTTCTTTGCGGTATAGGAGCTACCGTTTGATGATTTGATAGAGAAAATATATCTTTGTAAACTCTAAAGGACGACAACGATGAAAACTGCAATAAAACTGGCTCTTATTTACTTGGCGATGCAAATTCTCGGGGCATTGGCAGTGGGGCCATTCACTATGATCTATGCGTATGTAAAATACGGTACTGTAGACAGAGCAAGCGAATTTGCCTTGGCTCCCACTCTGCTGGCAGGATTTGTTTTTATGCTGATTTATTTGTGGCAAAAAGGCTATTTGACAGGAGATAAGAGGTTATACTCTCCAGTGTCTGTATCTTATTTATCTTGGAGTGCTATGATGGGAATTTCCATGATTTATCTGATTGATTTTTTAATGTCCCATCTCACATTTTTGCCTGACTGGCTGAGCGATACTTTTGATTTATTGCAATCCGGTTGGTTAGGGATTATTTGTGTAGCTATATTGGGACCCATTTTGGAGGAGCTACTGTTTCGTGGAGCAATCACTAAAGTTCTTCTGAAGAAGTATAATCCGCTAGTAGCTATCTTAATATCCGGTCTGATATTCGGTATCTTTCATATGAATCCGGCGCAAATGGTAGGAGCTACGCTGATCGGTTTTATTCTTGCATGGATCTATTATAAGACACATAGTCTGATACCTTGTATTCTGATTCACATCATGAACAACAGCCTTTCTGTCTATCTTGCTCTTAAATTCCCGGATGTGGAATATAGCAGTGAATTAATTGGAGAAAAAGCTTATCTGACAGGTCTCGTAATTGCTTTCCTTTTGTTTATATTGTCCTGGAGAATGATGAATACCTATAAATTATCTAATACAACTACTGAAATATGAAAAGGAGATTGAATATTCTTTGCGTGATCGTATTGCTCGTGCTGGGTTATTCGGTTTTAGAAACTACTTATTATGTCGGTTTGGGAATTAAGGCCGGGATCGAGAAAGGTTTTGACTCTAAGATTGATGCAAAGGCTAAAGAAGAGATCAGCAATGTGCAAGTAGTGCAACTGGTACCAAAAGATTTAGGCGGAGATATCTTGATTGATTCTGTTTATAATGAAAAAACCGGTGAATATGTACCTGCTGCTTACGGGCAAATGATAGTCAGTGTGAATACACAACCCAGTGTTTTATCACGGATTGTTTCTCTCCTGATTCTTATTTTAAACTATGTTGCCATTGTCTGGGCTGTAGTACTTTTTATCCGTCTTATTGTGTCGATCAATAAATCCGATATATTCAATTGGAAGAATGTCCGGCGTCTCAGACGTTTAGGAGTACTGCTTATTATTGGTTTTGTATGTACCTTCCTTCTTGCGTTTCTGAGTTTTCATAACGTGGAAAAAGTCTTTTCAGTGACAGGTTATTCATTGAGTATGGCGGATATGGTGCATATTACTTCTCTGGTATTGGGGATTTCAGCCCTGATTGTAGCAGAAGTTTTCGCTATCGGACTGAAAATGAAAGAAGAACAGGAATTGACAATTTAAAGAAATGATACGATTATGAAGAAATTTAGAATATTGGGGATATTAGCGATACTGGTGATTGTAGGAGATTTTGCCATTTCTTTTACTGCCGGTTGGCAAGAAGAACGTGACAGTTTTCTGGCGGGAAGTAAAAGTGCCCGTGCGGAAACGCCAGCCTTATACACGCCTGAAGGTATCCCTGTGGAGGTACGACCTCTGGAAACAACAATATTGGATTCATTGCGTAATAGTAAAATGAATGAAAACCTTCCTTACAAAATAGATAAAGTAAGTGTGGCTATTGTTCCGTCGACCTGGAGTAGTATTGTGTTTTGCTTTGGTGCATTTGCTGTTTTGGCTATTCTTGCCGGAATTTACTGCCTGATACGGGTTTTAATTTCCATATCGAAGCGTAATGTGTTTACTCATGACAATGTGGTAAGAATGCGCGTATTCACTTATTCTTTATTAGCTTTTAGCATCTTGAATGCGTTGATGGAATGGCTGAATTATATTGAAGTGGTGAAACAAGTGAGTCTGCCCGGGTATGAAATAAAGGGTTTCAGCATGTCCGAAGATTGGGTATCATTGGTGGTCATTGTTCTCTTTACCGAGATATTTGCCGTAGGTGTGAAAATGAAGGAAGAACAGGATCTGACTATTTAATCCTAACCTTGATAAAAGTGATTTATATGATTATAGTAAACCTTGATATAATGATGGCTCGACGAAAGATATCTTTAGGAGAGCTGGCTGAAAAGGTGGATATTACACCTGCCAATTTATCTATTTTGAAAACGGGAAAGGCAAAAGCTATCCGTTTCTCTACACTGGAGGCTATTTGCAAAGTGCTGGACTGTCAGCCGGGAGATATTTTGGAATTTCAGGAAGGAGAAGAATAGAGAGATGATGGGATGGTAAGATGAATCAGTCATGTTTTTTATTCATCTTACCATCCCACCATCTTATCATTCTATTTATTTACTACTATCTTTCGCCTTGAAAGCCAGCGCATACATCCGCATCTGCTTCACCATAGACAGCAAACCATTGCTACGGGTAGGAGAAAGATGTTCTTTCAATCCTATCTTATCAATAAAATAAAGATCGGCATTTAGAATTTCGTCCGGTGTATGCCCGGAAAGGACTTTCATCAACAACGAAATGATACCTTTTACAATCAAAGCGTCGCTTTCTGCTTTGAAGATAATTTTTCCATCCTCTTCGTCAGCTTGCAGCCATACACGGCTTTGGCAACCTTCAATCAGATTCTGTTCCGTCTTATATTTTTCGTCGAGCGGTTCCTGCTCGTTTCCTAAGTCTATGAGGAGTTGATAGCGATCCATCCAGTCGTCAAAGTCGCTGAATTCGGTGATCACTTCGTCTTGTAATTCATTGATACTCATGTTGCAGATTTATGATTTATAATTTATGATTTATTTTTCGCTGTAGATTACTTGCATTACAGTTTGTCCTACTGCTTGCAATGTAGCTTTATCAATGGCATCCATATCATCTTTCACGGTGTGCCAATGCTCAAAGAAATCTCCTTCCGGATAGTAAGGGACGATATCGATTGTCGGGATTTTCGCATACTTGTTGATGAACGTATGGTCATCGGTAACGAAACCGCCTTTTTTCTGTACAAAATAACGCCCGAAGCCTAAAGCGTTGGCTGTTTTCCAGACTTTCTCATTGACATTGGGAGCTACTTCATGAGACAGGCTTTCATAACGGAATTCTGCATTTTTGCCACCTACCATGTCCAACAATATACCGAAGCGTGCATTATATCCCTGTACGTGCGGGTTGCGCGCCCAATACTGTGAGCCAAGTCCCCAGTATTCTTCTTTATGCGGGCCGTTGTAAGCCTGATGTGTTCCATAATCTTCAGCATCTACAAAAACAATATCGATACCCATTTCCGGCAACTGTTTCTGCAAATGACGTGCTATTTCCAATAATACGCCTACACCGCTGGCACCGTCATTGGCACCTAAAATGGGGGTGTAATGCTTTTTAGCGTCCGGGTCAGCGTCTGCCCACGGACGGCTGTCCCAATGAGAAAAAAGTGCAATACGCTTTTTTGTATCCGGTTTGTAGGAACCGATGATATTCCGGGCCTTTAGTAATGTGCCGGTATAGGCAGGTAAGTCTACATATTGGCTAGTAACCTTTGCACCGAATTCTGTCAGTTTATCAGCCAGATAATTGCCACAATCCACATGTGCTTTCGTATTAGGAACGCGTGGACCGAAGTCAACCTGTGCTTTCACATACTGGTAAGCACTGTCTGCGTTGAACTGTGGAACATTGACGACGCTTTTGGTTGTTGTTTCAGTGTCGTCGCTTGCCTTCTTGGTATTGTTGCTGCATGCTATGAATGCAAGCAACACCAAGCATAAAGGGATGAGAGTATAATTCCGTTTCATTCTTTATCTAAATTAAAACTTAGTTTCACTTCTTTTCTTCCGGTCTCCAGCGTTACTTCCGCTCCGTTTATCATAGGCAGGTTCATGCTGACATGTCCTACCGGAAAATTAAAACAGACGGGGTAATCGTATTCTTTCACGAGGTCGGCAATTGCACCGTATAACTCTTTCCCCAAAGACTTGTTTTCCTCGTATTCCGTAAACTGTCCGATAATAAGGCCGGATAGTTTTTCTAATATACCGCCCAGTTTCAGATTGTAGATCATGCGCTCTACTGCATGCGGACGTTCGCCTACATCTTCTATAAAGAGAATGGTTCCTTCAGCGGGAATATCGTAAGGAGTGCCGCGCAGCCCATAAAATACGGACAGGTTGCCACCTCGTAAAATGCCGCTGGCGGTTCCTTTATGGTTTAATTTGTGTCCGGGGCAAATATAGCTGAAACCATTTTCTGAGATTTCTACAGATTCTGCTGTCTCCGGATTAAAATGTCCAAAGAGGATATCTTTGAGTGCCAATGTGCAGAAATCATCTTCGGATTCTACCGTCAAATGGCGTGCCATCAGGGCGTGGAGTGATGCAAAACCTTCTTTCTGGAGCATATTATGTAATGCGGTAATGTCACTGAAACCAATCAGCCATTTAGGATGTTCACGAAAACGGGTAAAATCGAGCTTCCCTAACAGGTGCACTGCTCCGTATCCGCCACGGCTGCATAGAATAACTTTAGCCTTTTCATCATCCAGCGCATTCTGTAAATCTTCTACGCGCTGTTTGATGCTGCCTCCATACGTTCCGTGTGAGCTTCCGGCATGTTTAGCCATTACCACTTCCAGTCCCCAGGATTTCAAACGCTTTTTGGCTCCTTTCAAAAAAGACTTGTCTATCTTGCTGGAAGGAGAAAGGATGATGACACGATCACCTTTTTGTACGTATGACGGAAAAATAAGGCTGTTCATAATTCAATATTTTGCGTATGGGGACAAAAGTACATAAAATAACTCAAAACGAAATTTAGTTTACACCACAGATTACACAGATTAACACAGATTTATTCTAATCATGGTGAAAAGTAATAATCTGCGTTAATCTGTGTAATCTGTGGTGTAAACTATCAAAATGAAATAAGGCTTGCGAAATTTCCTGGAGTGTTATGCTGCATTTCTCGACATTTTTTCAGATATTTGCTAAAAATCTAACGTTATGGAACCTATTCGAAGCTTTGATCAACTAACCTCACACTTGAAATCCTTGAACAAAAGGAAACGTATTGCAGTAGTTTGTGCTAATGACCCCAATACGGAATACGCCATTGCCCGTTCTCTGGAAGAAGGGATTGCGGAGTTCCTGATGATTGGCGACTCTGCGATTCTTGAAAAATATCCTACATTGAAGAAATATCCCCAGTACGTCCGTACGGTGCATATAGAGGATCCCGATGAGGCGGCGCGTGAGGCTGTACGTATTGTTCGTGAGGGTGGAGCGGATATTTTGATGAAAGGTATTATCAATACAGATAATTTGTTGCATGCTATCCTTGACAAAGAAAAAGGCCTGTTGCCTAAGGGTAAAATCCTGACCCATCTGGCTGTAATGCAGATTCCTACGTATGATAAGTTGCTGTTCTTCTCGGATGCCGCCGTAATTCCGCGACCCACTTTGCAGCAACGCATAGAGATGATCTGGTATGCCATCCATACTTGTCGCCACTTTGGCATCGAACAACCTCGCATTTCACTTATTCATTGTACGGAGAAGGTAAGTGCCAAGTTCCCCCATTCGTTAGATTATGTCAATATCGTGGAGTTGGCGGAGGCCGGAGAATTCGGAAATGTAATAATCGATGGTCCGTTGGATGTAAAGACTTCCTGTGAGAAGACAAGCGGTGATATCAAAGGGATTGCATCTCCTATCAATGGAGAAGCGGATGTGCTGATCTTCCCTAATATCGAATCGGGAAATGCTTTTTATAAGGCTGTATCCTTGTTTGCCCATGCTGATATGGCAGGTCTGTTGCAAGGTCCTGTATGTCCGGTGGTGTTGCCCTCACGTAGTGATTCCGGTCTCTCTAAATATTATAGTATTGCTATGGCATGTCTCACTTGTGCCTGTGACTAAGTGGCAGGGTGATAAAGTAGGTGATCCTAATCGTAAATTGTAAATCGTCAAATCTTAAATTATGAGAATTCTTGCTATCAATCCCGGTTCTACTTCAACGAAAATTGCAGTATACGAAGACACAACTCCGCTTTTGGTGCGTAACATTCGCCATTCGGTAGGAGAACTTTCCCATTTCCCTCGCGTCATCGACCAGTTTGAATTCCGCAAGAATCTGGTAATAGAGGCCTTAAAAGAGAATGGTATTCCTTTTGAATTTGATGCCATCGTAGGGCGTGGAGGATTACTGAAACCCATTCCGGGCGGAGTGTACGAGGTGAACGACGCCATGCTGGATGATATAACCCATGCCATGAGAAGCCATGCGTGTAATCTGGGGTGCCTTATAGCTTCCGAATTGGCAGCATTGCTTCCCGATTGCCGTGCTTTTATTGCTGACCCCGGTGTCGTGGACGAACTGGATGAGATAGCCCGTATCACGGGTTCTCCACTGATGCCACGTATTACCATCTGGCATGCTTTGAACCAGCGTGCCATTGCCCGCCGTTATGCTGCCGAGTTAACAGCCGCTTCTCCCGATCATCCGGTGCGCTATGAAGACTTGAATCTGATTATCTGTCATTTGGGTGGTGGCATTTCTGTTGGGGCTCACCATAACGGGCGTGCCATTGATGTGAATAATGCGCTTGACGGTGAAGGTCCTTTCTCTCCCGAACGTGCGGGAACATTGCCTGCCGGGCAGTTGATTGATCTTTGTTATTCCCATCGTTTTAGAAAGGATGAACTGAAGAAACGCATTTCCGGCCATGCCGGTCTGGCAGCGCACCTTGGCACTACGGATATACCTGCCATCATAAAGTCTATTGAAGACGGAGATGAAAAAGCCGAATTGGTGTTGAATGCCATGATCTATCAGGTTGCCAAAAGCATTGGAGCTGCCGCCGTTGCGCTTTTTGGTAAAATAGATGCAATCTTGCTGACAGGCGGTATTGCACATTCAGAGTATGTTATTTCCCGTCTGAAAGAGCGTGTATCTTTTCTTGCTCCAGTGTATGTGTACCCTGGAGAAGATGAGTTGGAAGCGCTTGCTGTTAACGTTTTGGGAGCATTGCGCGGGGAGTTGCCGATACAAGTCTATAAGTGATGATTGGTGGGATATAAGCCCGACGGTTGTTTCATTCCATGAAAATTATGTTTATGCCAAATGGTAACTTCATTTACATACTGAGGCAAAGGTCGTTACATGCCGAGGTAAAGAGCGTTACAATATGGGGTAAAGGTCGTTACATCCTGCGGTAAATGCTTTTACATCCTAGGGTAAATAGTAGGTAAATGTAATGTGTTGATAGAAAAGTAGTAAGCATATGTTCGTTTCCCTCCGATCAAAAAGATAATTCTCCCAACGGGTTATTAAATGTTTATTGCTAACTTTGCTATATGATATTTAGTGCAATGAATGAAAAACATAATAGAGTGTGACTGATGAATGATAAAATAGGAAATACTTTCAGTGATATCTATGCCTTTTATTATAAGAAATCTTTTTTCTTTGCAAAGTCTTATGTTCACGATGATTTGGCAGCTGAAGACATCGCTTCCGAGTCATTGATAAGGCTGTGGGAGAAGCTGAAAATAGAAGCGATAGATTATGTGGAACCCCTTCTACTTACTATCCTGAAGAATAAAGCTCTGGATTATCTGAAACATGAGGAGGTGAAACGCACAGCTTTTGAATTTATGACTGACTGGCATCATTTTGAACTTTCCACTCGAATTTCCACTCTGGAAGCCTGTAACCCCAATGAGATCTTTTCGGAAGAAGTGGAATCTATTGTTCGTGAGACTTTAGACCTTCTGCCGGAGCAGACACGCCGGATATTTCTTTTAAGCCGTTTTGGGAATAAGTCGAATAAAGAAATTGCCGAAGAAATGAAAATTTCCATTAAGGGAGTGGAATACCATATTTCAAAGGCATTGAAGGTACTACGGGTATCCTTGAAGGATTATCTGCCCCTCTTTTACTTCTATTTTTATATTAAATTCTAAATTATACGTTGTTCTTAAGATAGAGAACATAAATGAGATTTAATCGGAAATCTATCTTTTTGCCTCTTTTCAATTAGCCGTCTGATAAGCGCATTTCTTATCATTTCTTCTACTGAATAAAGTACTACTTCATTTTTTTAGTTTTTCTTTTAGGGATGTTTCCACTTTAGTCGTTAACTATATAGAATAGCATAGAATATGGATACAGAGTTATTACAGAAATATATATCCGGTAATGCCACGGAAGCAGAGAAGCGGCACATAACCGAGTGGATGCAGGAAAAGCCTGAGAATATGCGTGAATACATGGCGCAACGCAAATTGTATGATATCGCTTTGTGGCGTACACTGCCGGCAGTGGTAGAAAAGAAAAAAGCAGGAAAAATATTTTCTGTGCATACACTCTGGGTGGAAATGGCTAAAGCAGCGGCAGTGGTTGCAATCGTCTTATTAGGTACACACTATTGGGATAATAAACATCAGACTGCGGAAAGCAGTACACTTCAATCTATTTATGCGCCTGCCGGACAACGGACAGAAATAATGTTGGCAGATGGTACAAAGGTGTGGTTGAATTCTCGGAGTACATTGACTTTCCCGGAAAAGTTTAAAGACAATAACCGGAAAGTAAAATTAGATGGTGAGGGCTATTTTGTAGTAGCTAAGAACAAAGAGAGGCCTTTTATAGTGGAAAC
Source organism: Bacteroides sp. 14(A) (assembly GCF_000526555.1). Taxonomy (NCBI): domain Bacteria; kingdom Pseudomonadati; phylum Bacteroidota; class Bacteroidia; order Bacteroidales; family Bacteroidaceae; genus Bacteroides; species Bacteroides sp. 14(A). The sequence continues at coordinate 1,506,602 of NZ_JAGH01000002.1, forward strand.
GAGTAAATGCAATGTAAAGGTGTTAGGTACGGAATTCAACGTATTGGCTTATGCGGAAGATAGTGTCTGGGAAACTTCTTTGCTGAAAGGAGCGGTAGAAATTCAGCTATCGGATCCATCCGCAGGAGTGTTGAAGTTGGAGCCAAACACAATGGCAAGCCTGAAAGGTACCAGGCTGGTGAAAGGACGTATTAAAGAATCAGACTATTTTTTATGGCGTGAAGGTTTGCTTTGTTTTAATGATATATCCGTCAGGGATATGATTGAAAAATTGAAACTTTATTATGGAGTGGATATTGTGGTAAACAATACCAGTATATTCAAGAATCGCTATACAGGCAAGTTCAGAACCAAAGATGGAGTGGAGCATGTGCTGAAAGTACTGAGATTGAATAATAGATTTACTTATACAAAAGATGACGAAAATAATGTGATAACTATTAATTAACCCTTTAAAATATTCTGCCTATGGAATAACACACATCATATTTTATAAAAATGGGACAGTGCTGCAACACTATCCCATGGAAGTCAATGATACATTGACATTTTCTTCTAATAATCTTAAGTTAAAACCTAAAATTAGTAATACAAATATATGAAAAATATTTTGTACCAAGAATCTATTGTAGAAATTAAACATTTATTTCGGGTTATGAAAATCACAGCTCTGGCCTTGTTTTTATTTGTCGGAACAGCTTTTGCCACGAAATCTTATTCACAGACCATGAAAGTTACAGTTGTTTCGGACCGTATATCAACAGGCAAAGTTATCAACGAGATAGAAAAGCAGACTGATTATCTGTTTGTGTATGATATGAATGAGGTTAATCTGAAACGTAACGTCAAAGTTCATGCACAAGATAAACCGGTGGCAGAGGTCTTGAACGAGGTCTTTGAAGGGACTGATATTTATTATGCTATGGAAGGCAAGAATATCATGCTGATGAATAAAGCAAAAGAGAAAGCTTCTGAAAAACAAGCTGATGATAATAAGGTGACAGGATCTATAAAAGATATGGCCGGTGAACCGATCATTGGTGCTAATGTTACGATAAAGGGACAATCAATAGGTACAATTACAGATATAGATGGGCGTTTTATTATCAATGCCCCGGCTAATGCAATTCTACGAATTACATACATTGGCTATATTCCGCAGGAAATCAAAGTGGAGAATAAAAGAGAACTGAAAATCATTCTGCAGGAAGATACGGAAACGTTAGACGAAGTGGTAGTGGTGGGGTATGGTGTTCAGAAGAAATCGGACGTTACCGGTGCTATGATTCGTGTAAATTCGGACGAACTGAATTCCCGACCGGTAGCCAATGCTTTCGAAGCTATGCAAGGTAAAGCGGCAGGTGTGGATATTGTTAGCAATGAACGTCCGGGTGAAATAGGAACTATTAATGTACGCGGTGTACGTTCGTTGAGTGCCAGCAATACTCCGCTTTATGTAGTGGATGGTATTCCTTTAATGTCGACAAGTGGCATTGAGACTTTGAATCCGCAGGATATAGAATCCATTGATGTCCTGAAGGATGCCTCTGCTACTGCTATTTATGGTTCACGTGGTGCCAACGGTGTCATTTTGGTTACTACTAAACAGGGTAAGGCGGGCAAGATGTCATTGAACTATTCGGGTACGATGACCATTGAAAATTTGCAGGATTACTCTGAAATGATGAATTCTGCCGAATACATTGAGTGGCGTCGTTGGGCTTATTACTATAAAGAACCGAATAAATATCCGAGGGGTGACGAGCCTGATAAGGATAGTGATTATCTGATTTTTAACGGAGCAAAAGATCCTTATGCCTGGAGGAATATTGAAAAAGGTTGGGCTGGTGGTAGCTGGAATGCATCTGCGGTTCCTACAACGGATTGGGCTGATATGGTTACACAAACCGGTGTTACCCATGAACATACGTTGAGCGCCAGTGGTGGTACGGATAAAGTACAAGGTTATGCTTCTATCGGCTATCTGGATAATGAGGGTACCGTGAAAGGTCAGTCTTACACTCGTTATACAGCCAAAGTCAGCTTGAATCTTGATCCGACCAAATGGTTCAAGATGGGCTTGAATGTTAACGGTACTTTCAGTGAACAGCAATATGGTTCTTCGGCTAAGGCTGTAGGACAGATGATCAGTGACCGGCCATCCAATCTGTATGCAGCTTCTACCAGTTTGTATCCGTATGCCGTGCCCTTTGATGATGAGGGGAACCGCATTGATTATCCGGGTGGAGATGATAAAGTGAAAACGATAGTCAACGAATGGAATTATAGTGAGAATGAACGTCGTATGTTCCGTGCTATCGGTAGTCTGTATGCCCAGTTGAACTTGGGTGAGATCTTCTCTCCTCTGAAAGGGCTCAGATATCGCTTTAATTTTGGTCCCGACTTTCGTAGTTACCGTAATGGAAGTTTTGCAGATGCGAACTCTGTCAGTCGCGAGGGAACCAATCGTGCCAGTTTAACGAATCAATCTGATTTTTCATGGACACTTGATAATCTTATCTACTATGATAAGGAAATAGGAAAACACTCTTTGGGAGTGACTTTACTGCAAAGTGCCACTAAATATCGTTATGAAGAATCCTCTATGGCTGCTTTAAATATTCCCCTGGCCAGTGCCAAATGGAATGCGTTGAGTAAAGCAAATATTTCTGCACTGGATGACTGGGGGAGTGATTTAGTAGAGAAGCAGTTACTCTCGTATATGTTCCGTTTAAATTATGATTATAACAGCAGATACCTCCTCACGGTTTCCGGTCGTTGGGATGGCGCTTCGCAGCTTGCCAAAGGTAATAAATGGGCATTTTTCCCTAGTGCGGCGTTGGGCTGGCGTCTTGATCAGGAAGGATTTTTGCAGGATGTAAGTTGGCTCAATCAGTTGAAACTACGTGTGGGAGTCGGGGTTACTGGTAACTCCGCTATTGATCCTTACCAAACAAAGGGGGCCGTTGTTCCTATCTATTATCCTTATGGTGACAGTTCCACTTCAGGCTTCGTAGCTTCCGATCCTGTAGCTACGGGTGGTACGGTTGCTATGGCAAATAAAGACTTAACTTGGGAAAAGACCACCCAATATAATATTGGCGTTGATTACTCTGTACTGAACGGAAGAATTTCGGGAGTTCTGGATTTTTATACTTCGCGTACAACAGACTTATTGATGCAGATGGGAATTCCTTCATTAAATGGTTATACCCAAACTTATGCCAATGTGGGGGAAACTTCCAATATAGGTGTGGATATCACATTGAATACTGTGAATATCCGGACCCGGGACTTTGAGTGGTCTACCAGTCTAAATGTCGCCTGGCAGAAAGATAAAATAGAGGAGTTGGCAAATGGTAAAGAAGATGATATTAATAATAATTGGTTCATCGGAAAGTCATTGGGAGTGATCTATGGCTATGAATCTGCCGGAATCTGGCAAGAAGAAGATGCGGCTGAAATGGCTGAATTTAATAAGAAAGGACATTCGTTTCAGGTAGGTATGGCACGACCGGTAGACCAGAATGGTGACCATAAGATTGATCCGAATGATGACCGTATAGTAGTGGGACATACACGTCCACGCTGGACTTTGGGTATGACCAATACTTTCTCTTATAAGAATTTTGAGCTTTCCTTCATGTTGTACGGCCGTTTTGACTATATGGTTGATACAGGTGGTGAGTGGCAGGGAGGCCGCTACACTCAGCGTAAGATAAATTATTATAATGAGAATAATAAGAATGCTGAATATCAGAAACCTATCCATGATGATGGAGGCGGTGATCCCTACTACCGGATTCTGGGATATAAGAACGGTTCGTTCCTGAAAGTGCGTAATGTTTCATTAGGTTACGTTTTCCCGAAGAACATGGTGAGCAAATGGAATCTATCTAATCTGAAAGTATATGTGCAGGCTAAGAATCCGGGGCGTATCTTTTCTAATATAGATTTTCTGGAACTGGACGCTTCGCAGAATTTAACATCTACCTGGAACCGTGGTTTCACAATAGGATTGAATGTAGGATTTTAAACTAAAAAGCAAACAATTATGAAATTATATAAGAATATTACATTCGGCTTATTAGCCTTGACCTTGGGAGGCGTGGTGGCTTCCTGTAGTGATTTTCTGGATGAAAAGCTTACCACTCAACAGACTACCGATTTCTTTGATACACCGGAAGGTATTGATCAGCTGGCTGTGGGCATTTACAATAACCTGCGTTTCCATTTCTTCAAGGAGAATGCCTATACTACCACTAATTACGGTACGGATGAGTTTACTGTGGGTGGTGATGGTTCCAATAAAGTGTGGAATAATTATGATGGTAGTTTCCAGTCACAGATTGTAGCCGCTAATTCAAATACTACGATGGCCGAAAGCCTTTGGGATGCCATGTATATCGGAATCAACAATGCGAACCTGTTGTTAAGTAAAATAACTCCTGATAGTTATACCGGTACGAATAAGAAGACGTATATGGGCGAAGCCTATTTCCTGCGTGGCTTTAATTATCTGAAGTTGGTTTCCCAGTATGGAGGTGTACCCTTGAAATTAGAGTCGAGCTTTGTACCTGTCCGTGAGTTCACCCGTGCTACGGCAGAAGCCACGGTAGAGCAGGCGATTGGTGATTTGAAGAATGCTTATGATCTGTTGCCGGCGACGGTAAGCATGGTGGGGAAGATTAGCAGGGATGCTGCGGCTCATTTTTTAGCTAAGGCTTACTTGTTCCGTGCCAGTGAAATTAATGATGGATGGAACAGTACGACTAAAGAATCTGACCTGAAAGAAGCCTTGAAACTGGCCAAAGAAGTAATTTCACGTCATCAGTTAGCCCCCAATTTTTCTGATCTGTGGCATTATACGGAACCTGACGGAGCGAGTGAAAAATTAGATGAGATTATTCTTTCGGCACAGTTCTCTTCTGACAAATCTTCCAGAAGTGCCGGTACTAACAGATGCCATCTCTTCTTCTTGTCTGTTTACAATAACTTGCCTCAGATGAAACGTGACTTGGCTGGCGGTCGCGAGTACCAACGTTTAAGAACCACATATTATATGTATAATATCTATGATATGATTAATGATTCCCGTTTCTGGAAAAGCTTTAAGACTAAGTATGCTGTTAATAACCCGAAAGCGGGTTCCGGTTACGAAGTGGGAGATTTGGGCGTGATGTATGTTGTCAATCGTCCGGGTGATACCCGGTTCGATGGAGTGCAACTCAGCGGAAAGGTGATTGATGAAAAGACCGGCAAAGCCATTCCTACTACATTTGTGACTTATCCGAAAGATCGTAACGGTAGGGACGATGTGGCATTATATGATGATGTAAGTCGTTTTGTAGCTCTTAATAAGTATATTGATGGTTCGCGTGAAACGGTCAGTGACATGGGAGGCAATCGGGATGGTATTCTGGCCCGTCTTGGTGAAACTTATCTGATCGCTGCTGAAGTTCTGATTCGCCAAGGCGAATATGGTGATGCTCTGCATTACATTAATGAACTCCGCAAGCGTGCTGCCTACAAGAACGGGGAAGATCGTTCGGCATATTGTGACGGTGGTGCATCATATAATGAAAATGCCTTAGGATGGCAGATTGACGGCATAAACTCTTATTACACCGGAAATTCTTATTATGAGTCCAATGATATTGATAAGACTACACTTCCCACTGATCTTGAAATAACAGATATACATAGTCTTCCGGCTGAAGATGAGGCTGTCATTTCAAAACTGAAATATAGCTCTGATTATGATCGTATGATGTGCCTTTTGCTGAATGAGCGTTCCCGTGAACTTTGCGGTGAGTTTTATCGTTGGGAAGACTTATCAAGAACGAAAACATTGGTGGCACGTACCAAAGCTTTTAATTCGGATGCTGCTCCTAATATTGATGAACATCATTGTTTGCGTCCTATCCCTCAAACTTATCTGGATGCTATCCAAAAGGATGGTCATGCGTTGACTTCCGAGGAAAAGAAGCAACAACAGAATCCTGGTTATTAATAATGGATGATAAACTGACATATACCAGTCTTTAGTGTATCTGAAAATATAGACAAAAAAAGGAGTAAAGTCCCCCAAATGACTTTACTCCTCCCAATCTTCTTTTCCTCGTAACTAATACGGAGAAAAACACCACTAATCAAAATTCTATACCTTGGTCTTATTGGAATTTAGAAATTATTCTTTCCGGCATCCCACCAGAGACGAGTACCACCTGTGTCGGCACCACCCAGTGCTCTTGTTAATGAACTGTACTGAGTAGGATTAGATGTTTTCAGACCTTCCGGATATGGGAGACGACGGATCATCTCATCTGTGTTAATGGCACCACCGCTATTATTCACTTTGACTTTAAATAATTTCGGATAACCGGTACGACGTTGCTCTGTCCATGCTTCATTACCTTCGGGATATATGGCAAGCCATTTCTGTGTCATGATTTTCTCAAATTGTTCTTCTGTACCGTTGGCATCCGCCCAATTGGGAGTAGTAGTGATGCGTGCATTCATATCGAATTGGGTATCGAACGGATCTTTGTAATCAGCTGGTGTCTTGTCACTTTGCAGGTAAGCATCAACTCCACCTACTCCCCATTGCTCAAAGGATGTTTTTACACCTGTCTCATAGCATATTTTGGGATCTTCTGTAGAGATGCCTCGTAAAGCAGCTTCTGCACGAAGGAACCATACCTCGGCAGCAGTCATTAAAATAGGGTTCGTTTTTTGACTGACTGTGCTCTTTGAACATTCTTTATAGCGATTGTCGGCAGAAAGCAAGCCGGTTCCCTGTGGTACGCCTTTGTAGCTTCCAGCGTACTCAAAGAGCTGCGGAAGTTCTTTCACTACATCGTTCTCTTTCCATGTGATAACTGCACCATTTGCTGGATCATAATATTTGGACATGCGTGGATCATCATATCCGGTCAGTACAGATTCCATGGTGGCCCCCATGAAGACTTCCCCCCATGACTTGTTGATTTCACCCAGCGGATTATTGTAGCCGCCGGCAGTCGATACGGAAATAATCTCATTTGGTGCTTCCAGGAATTGCCCGAGGGTGAATGATTTCTGTGCTTGCTCGGTGGCAAGAGCTTTGTCTACGTTAGCAACACGCATGGCTAGACGCAAACGCAATGAATTGCCAAATTTAACCCATTCTGCCAAAGTCTTGTTAGGAGTCAGCATGTCGGCGTCTTTATACGGCTCTACGCCGGGATTGTCCTTGATAAAACTTTGTAAAGAAGTGATCCCTTTTTCCAGATCGGTGAAGAATTGTTTGTAGGCTGTCTTCAGATCATCTACATTGTCACCTTCTTGTCCGAATTTACTATATACCAATGGTCCGTAGCAATCTGCTACACGGTGCATCAATTCAACCTTCAATATTTGGGTTACAGCTAACAGTGCAGGCTGCTCTACGTTGATTTGTTCGCACTTCTGTACTTCGGGCATAATGTACGAGTAATTGTATGTCCAGTGAGTAGAAGTCCATCCATCGTTCAGTGCATATACGCTGTTCTTATCATTGAAACCTTGATTGAAATCATGGAAATAGCCTGAGAACATGTCTTGCCCCAAATTTTGTGCGATTTGGAAAGTCCAGTTTTTACCTTCGCCCCAGTCGTAGTTAAAGTAGATACCACTCTGGATTATTTCAAACTTCAACAGATATTTTTGGAAATCATATTCCTGCAATTCGGAGTCAAACCCTGTATTGTTTCTGTTATCTGCTTCAAAATTGTCGGTACATGCGACTGCGATACCCAGCAATCCGCTTGCAAAAAGTATGGTTAGGAATTTATTATATTTCATAATCGTAAATGCTTTAAGTTAGAATGTGAATTTGATATTGAAACCAATGTTTCTGGTAGAAGGCATGCCGAATACATCTACACCTTGAAGTGAGTTGCCAACAGATAAGGTTGCATCCGGGTCGAACGGTGCATCTTTGTAGAAAAAGAACAGGTTGCGTGCTACCAGCGATACATCGATACCCTTGAATGCCTTCGTCTTTTCCAGCAGTGATTGCGGGAAAGAATAGCCGATTGACAATTCACGCATACGGATATTGGTAGCATCATACATATAATATTCGGATATACCATTACGACCACCTACTGATTTAAAGAATGGTTTAATATGATTCTCGTCGAAGCGAGTTCCTTCGTATTCTATGTAACCTCTATCACGGGCCTGTGCTGTTGCTTTGGTCACGCCATTTTGGTCAAGGACTGCTTGTGTCAAGGACATGACATCACCACCTACGCGGGCATCGATCAGGAAATAGAGACTGAATCCTTTATAGGTAAATGTATTACTCCAACCCAATAAGCAGTCGGGATTTGCATTACCCAGATAGTCGTTGTTACCAGTCTTTACAAGAGGACTTCCATCTTCATTGAGCTTTATTTTTCCATTCTCACGCACGAATGCATTTCCGTAGATATCGCCCAGGGAACCACCTTCTTTGATGCGCATCAGGTAAGCCATAGAAAGTCCGGAACTACCATAAATGAATGAAGTATAATCCGGGTGAAGAGAAATGACTTCATTGCTGTTTGTTGAGAAGTTGACGGCAGTTTTCCAACGGAAATTATCATTCATAACCGGAGTTGCATCTACTGTTAATTCTATACCTTTATTACGGATCTTCCCGGCATTGATATAGCGATATGCATATTTGTCTCCTGCGGCGGTGGGCATTCTCAACAATTGATTCTTTGTATCAGTCTGATACCAGGTAAAGTCAATTCCTAAGCGGCTTTGGAAGAATCTCCATTCCGTACCAAATTCGATAGAACTACTGATTTCCGGTTTCAGATCGCCCTTATTGTATGTGTCGGCTGCTTGCAATACACCACCGGCCTGAATAATATCTACAAGGTTAGTGATACCGATAGGCAGGTCGTTACCTACTTGTGCCCATGAACCACGTACTTTACCAAAGGAAATCCATTCCGGTAGTTTTAATGAGTTATTAATGATCCAGGATAAACCAACGGAAGGGTAGAAGAAGCCTGAATTCATACTTTCCGTATGAGCCAATGTGGAAGACCAGTCATTACGTGCTGTAATGTCAAGATACAGGGCTTCGTCAAAGCCGATTTGTGCTGTTCCGAATACAGACTGAATGGTACGTCTCTGATCAATCTCCTGATTGATGGAGGCATTAGAGCCCATAACGATATTGGCAACCGTAAATAAGTTAGGTTTGTAAAGTGAGGCGATTTTAGAGTCGAGCATCAGTGAGTTGACTTTATTCTTGTTGATACTGGTACCGACAGCGGCATTCAATGACCATTTGTTCCATGTTTTATTGAACATGGCCATCACGTCGGCATAAATCTGGAATTGTTCGCTTTCCGACCAAACATAACGTCCGTTACTCTTTTCGTTATAGGTACCTGTAATATTGGGAGCTGTAGATGCATACATTTTCTGATCGAACTTGTCGCTTACATAGTCTGCATTACCACGGGCTTGCAGGGTTAACCAATCGTTTATTTTCAGGCTGGCACTTAGGGATGCCATAGCGCGGTAACGCTTATTGGTGTTGGTAACACGATTCTTAATCCAGTAAGGATTTTGTGACCATTCGGAAACGTCTGTATACCAGTTTTGTACAGGCATACCATTTCTTGTCGGGTCGGCTACTTCAAAATTAGTAGCATATTCAGACATGTCCATTCCACGTGGGAAACTGTACAGGTCGACCAATGGATTCAGGTATATACCTCCGGATGCAGTGCTATTCTTAATCTTTTGTGTCATCAGGGTAGCATTTCCATCGAGTTTCAGACGGTCATTGAAGAAACTCGCTGTTTCGCGGAACGTAAGGTTGTGCTTTTGCAATTTGTTGGAATCAATGATACCTTTGGCTGTAGTGTTGGCATAAGAGAAGTAAGTCTGCATCTTCTCGTTTCCGCTTTGTACGGATATAGAGTTAATAGCGGTTACACCGTTACCGAGGAATTTGCCAACATTATCGTAGTCGGTTAATGACTTTTTTTCTCCCCAACTGTCAGTTCCGCTGGGGCCATACGAATTCTGGAATTCCGGCAGACTGATGGCATGATCGATGGTCAGATTTGAAGAGAAAGTAACTCTTTGCATACCTGCTTTACCTTTCTTGGTAGTTATTAAGATAACACCGTTGGCTGCTTGTGATCCGTAAAGAGCGGCGGCAGAAGCACCTTTCAGAATGCTCATACTTTCAATGTCTTCGGGATTCAGGTTGGAGATACCATCACCGGCGTCACGATTCACACCGTCATTTTCTCCACCCATAACGGTGGAAGTAGATTCGGTAGTCGTATTTAGCATAGGGACACCATCGATGACATATAACGGTTGGTTATTGCCTCCTTCGTAAGCGGAACGTGTACCACGGATAGAAACTTTGGCTGAGCCACCAAGGCCGGATGCGCTCTTATTGATTTGTACACCGGCTGATTTACCTGCTAATGCGGTTATCATATTCGGATCTTTGGCGCGTGTCAGTTCATCGCCACCCACTTGTTGGGTTGAATAAGTCAATGAAGCTGCTTTTTTCTTGATACCCATAGCCGTTACCACAACCGTTTCCAGTGACAGGGCTTCTTCCTGCATCTGTACATTGAGAGTTTTCTGCCCGTTGAGAGCAATCGTTACAGGCTGGTATCCGATAAAGCTGATAACCAGCGTTGCATTAGTCGGTGTATTTAGTGTAAACTCACCGTCTATATTGGTAATGCAACCGTTTGTAGTTCCTTTTTCCACGACATTGGCACCGATAATGGGTTCACCTTTTGTATCGGTAACAACACCTTTTACAGAGATATTTTCTTGTTGTACGGTAGCAATGATTTCACTGGCCTTTTCATTTTGTTTGGTCAACACAATATTCTTGCCTTCCATTACATATCTGATGTCGGTACCATTAAAGATTTCGTCCAAAACTTCGGACACCGGTTGATTGTCTGCATCTACATTTACGGTGCGGCGCACGTCCACACTTTTCTTATTGTAGACAAACAAATACTCGGTCTGAGCCTCGATTTTATCGAGGATTTCGCCTACTCGTAACTCAGAACGGGGGATGCTGATTCTTGTACTCTGAGAGTAGGTAGCGTGGCTGTACGCCTGGAACGTTACAAACAAAAGAAGGAATAGTGTGATCTTCATAGTTCGTAATATTTGCTTAAATACTAAACTTTTTGGGCAAAAAAGCCCATTCAAAGAAATTTTTCTCATATCTTTGTAATGTGTTAAGTTAATAAATTGATTAAGGTCGATTTTTGACTGTTTCGGATCGGAAAGTATGGGGGTACTTTCCGATCTTTTTTGTAGGGGTAATTAGCAGACTGTTTCTTTTATTTCATAATGCTTTTCAGTTTAAGGGGTTAGTACTAAATTTTAAGGTTTTATCTTTGATATCAAATTATTTCTCGTAAATGAAAATCGAATCTTTTTCTTCGTTGATGCTGAATTCAAAAGGATGGTCTTTTGAAATGGTTCGGAGAATATGCTCTATACCATCCTGTTCGCGGAATTTTCCGGTACAACTGTCATAGTTCAGCAATTTAGGATCGGAAACGGTTATTTTTACATTATAGTACATTTCAAGTTTAGTGAGGATGCAGCTGAACGGCACATCATCAAAGCAGTACAATCCTTCTTTCCATCGCAGATATTCATAAGAAGGGAGTATTACCTTTTTGCATTTCCCGTCATAGTTGCCAAAGAATTCCTCTTTCTGTAAGCGGGTGATAACCTTATTACTGTTGGCAGGATAAATATCCACAATACCTTCTACAAGGGTAGTTTCAAATTCTTTGCTTCCTGCATAAGCACAAACATTAAAGCTGGTACCTACAACTTTCACCTTATTCATCTCTGTGTGCACGTAGAAGGGGATATCTTTGTTTTTTGCCACTTCAAAGTAGGCTTCACCATCCAGTTCTACGTTTCTTTCGCCACGCCCAAAGTTGGAAGCATAGGTCAATGTGGACTGTGCATTCAGCCATACCCGTGTGCCGTCGGCAAGAGTGATTTGTGCACGTTGTCCGGCGGGGACGGTTACTGTTTGTGGCAGGGATGCCTGGTTATATAGATAATCATTAGTCATGAAATAACCGCATACGCCTACGATGATAACGGCTGCTACGCGTATTCCCCATTTTAGTATCGGAGTCAGACGGAAGGTCTTTTTTCCGGCACTTTGTCTGTCGGAGAATAAGGCGACATCAAACATCATACGTTCTTTCAAGAAAGCTTCCCGATTTTCTTCCGAGGCTTCCACCCAGTCAAGGATGCGCTTTTCTTCTTCAATGGTGGTGGTTCCTTTAAAATACTTATATAATAGTTCTTGGTTCATAAGGTACTTAATTTGTTTGTTGAATAAGGGTGTTTTTTTCTGTCCCTCTATAATTAATACAGGTGAACTTGGAACTACCCTAACGGAAAATGAAACTTTTTTTGTTTTTTCTTCGAAATGAGTTGGAAACAGAGAAATTGTCGGGAAGTGATGCTCTGGAAGCAGGCGGAATGAGATGTGTAATTTTGGTCAGGAACTCTTCTGAACCGTATCCGGTTCGTTCCTGCTTCGCTTCTATAGGAGGATGAGAATAGCGAAGCAGGTACGAGGAGGGTACGAAGAAGATAGGAACCGGGTATAGAGCGGATCGCTTTGTTCTGTTTTTCGGATACTCCAAACGTAAACGCATAGAATATCCGTGTGATGCACCGGAGGCACATCAGGACTTTATGGAATGTGACAGGAAATTAATTAATTGCCGGTATTAACTTGCCGGATTGGGAATTATGGATACAATGTAACATTCATCCGGAGCTTCGGCTTTAAATAGATTGTAAGCAATGCCTATGGCTTCCTCCGGAGAGTTTGCTTCAATATTCTTGTTGACATTCAGGGTCTCGAAAACTTGTTCTCCCTCGATAAGCACGTAGTATATTATTACAATATATCTCATAACTACCATGTTTAATAGCCAGCAATATTACTGATTTTGCAAACATATATCTTTTATTTATATTATCAAAGAAAAGCAGGAGAGTTTTACTAAAGTAGGATAGAGGCGAGATAATCTTTCAGTTCCACACGCAGAATACGTAGGGCTTTGGTGATATGGAATTCTACTGTTTTGAGAGAGATATTCAGTTGTTCGGCTATTTTCTTGTTTGGCAGGTTGCTATAACGGCTGAGCATAAAGATTTCGCGACTTTGTGGTGGCATCTTGTCCAAGGCTTTGTTTACGATATGCTGTATCTCTGTACTGAAAATCTTGTCGGGCTCACAATCTTTCAACGTGGCAATACGCAAGTCTAACTCGCGCTGACGGTGCGAATTTAAATCTTCCTCAATACGCAGGCGAGTTTGTTCGTGTTCCAGGTAATTGAGTGCCTTATTCTTGATAATGGTAAGGAGCAATGCGTGCAGACCTTTATCTTCTTCCCAGCGGTCGCGACATTCCCACAAAGAAATCATAGATTCCATAAGAATATCTTCAGCTTCTGCCCAGCTTCTGATGTAGGAATAGGCAAAGGCAAGAAACTTTTCCTGATTCTCTCGAAAGAAACGAGAAAATAAATCCATAGTATGTAGGTTTCCGGCTAAAGGCATTTTTAAATATTCTCTCTCTTATTTAAGGTTTATAGGGTAAAGTAACATAATCTTTTTGGAATACGCAAAAGTCTTAAAAGTTTTTTCTTCCTTTTTTTACAAAAAGAAAGCCCGGCGGATTTCCGTCGGGCTTTATATACTGAATAATAAGGTGTTTCTTATTTCTTTTCAGGTCTTTCTTGTCTTTCCGGTCTCGGAAGCAATACTTTGCGGGAAAGTTTGAACTTACCGGTCTTCGGATCAATATCAAGCAGTTTCACTTCGATTTCATCACCTTCCTTGATACCGGCCTCTTCTACTGTTTCCAGACGTTTCCAGTCGATTTCAGAGATGTGCAACAAACCGTCTTTACCCGGCAGGAACTCAACAAAAGCACCATAAGGCATTACAGAACGTACTTTACCTTTGTATACTTCACCAACTTCCGGTACGGCAACGATGCCCTTGATAAGACGCATAGCGTCATCAATGCTCTTCTTGTTAGTTCCGGAGATTTCTATTCTTCCGATGTTGTCTACTTCTTCGATAGTGATTGTAGCACCGGTTTCTTCCTGCATACCTTGGATGATCTTACCACCAGGGCCGATTACTGCACCGATAAACTCTTTAGGTATAGTCATCGTTTCGATGCGCGGAGCATGAGGTTTCAGTTCTTCGCGTGGTTCTTGGATAGTTTCCAGAATCTTGCCAAGAATGTGCATACGTCCTTCTTTAGCCTGGTTCAAAGCGCGTTCCAGAATTTCGAATGACAGACCGTCTACCTTGATATCCATCTGAGTAGCTGTGATACCATTCTTGGTTCCTGTTACTTTGAAGTCCATGTCGCCCAGGTGGTCTTCATCACCAAGGATGTCGGACAATACAGCATATTTATCTTCGCCCGGATTCTTGATCAATCCCATAGCGATACCTGATACCGGTTGTTTGATCTTCACACCTGCATCCATCAATGCCAGTGTTCCGGCACATACGGTAGCCATAGAAGAAGAACCGTTAGATTCAAGAATATCGGATACTACGCGCACTACATACGGGTAGTCAGCAGGAATTTGTCCTTTCAGTGCACGCCAAGCTAAGTGTCCGTGACCGACTTCACGACGGCCTACGCCACGTTGTGCCTTGGCTTCTCCGGTAGAGAACGGAGGGAAGTTATAGTGCAACAGGAAACGTTCTTTGCCATGTTCCAGTACGTTGTCGATAATCTTCTCATCCAGTTTTGTACCGAGGGTAACGGTAGACAAGGATTGAGTTTCACCGCGAGTGAAGATAGCAGAGCCATGAGGTCCGGGCAGGCAGTTGATTTCACTCCAGATAGGACGGATCTCGTCAGTCTTACGTCCGTCAAGGCGTTTACCTTCGTCCAGGATGCTGCGGCGCATAGCCTCTTTTTCTACATCGTGGTAGTAACGGTCGATCAGTGCTGCTTTTTCTGCCAGTTCTTCTTCGCTGAACTGTGCTTTGAACTCTTCACGGATAGCATCGAAAGCGTCCATGCGTTCATGTTTATTTTTGTTGCCGGAAGCGGCGATGGCATAAGCCTTTGCGTAGCAAGCTTCGTGAACGGCTTTACGCAGTTCTTCATCGTTTACTTCGTGGCAATATTCGCGTTTTACGGTAGAACCAACAGCCTCTGCCAGTTCTTTCTGAGCCAAGCATTGCACTTTGATTGCTTCGTGGGCTGCTTTCATGGCGTTCAGCAAGTCAAGTTCGGAAACTTCACTCATTTCACCTTCTACCATCATGATGTTTTCGTAAGTAGCACCCACCATGAGGTCCATGTCAGCTTTTTCCAGTTGATCGAAAGTAGGGTTGATAACGAACTGTCCGTCGATGCGTGCTACGCGTACTTCGGAAATAGGTCCGTTGAAAGGAATATCTGAAACTGCGAGGGCGGCAGAAGCGGCAAGCCCTGCCAGTGCGTCCGGTATATCAATACCGTCGGCGGAATAGAGGATGATGTTTACATATACCTCTGCGTGATAATTATCGGGGAATAAGGGGCGGAGAGCACGGTCAACAAGGCGGCAGGTCAGGATTTCATAATCTGAAGCGCGTCCTTCACGCTTGGTGAAACCGCCGGGAAAACGTCCAGATGCGGAGAATTTTTCTTTGTACTCTACCTGTAACGGCATGAAATCTGTTCCGGGAACTGCGTCCTTAGCGGCACAAACAGTAGCAAGAAGCATGGTGTTACCCATACGAAGCATTACAGAACCGTCTGCCTGTTTTGCCAGCTTTCCCGTTTCGAGTGTGATGGTTCTGCCATCAGGGAGCTCGATCGTCTTAACAATTGGGTTAATCATAAAAAATGTTTTATCTATATTTTCTTTCAAAATTCGTGCAAAGATACATATTAATTCATGTAATCAGGTGGGAATGAGATAAAAAAGTTTATAATTGACTATTTTTTTAGGTTTCCATGTGGAAGAAGCAATGAAAATGCTTTGACTAAACTTGAAAAGAACTATATTTGCACGTTCTTTCTAATAGAAATTAAGAAGCTAAATATGAAAAAGATCTGTTTTGTTGCACTTGCCGCTTTGGTTTTAAGTGCATGTAATTCTGAACCGAAATTCAAAGTTGAAGGTGAAGTTTCAGGTGCCGACGGCAAAATGCTGTACCTGGAAGCGGCTGCTTTGGAGGGCATCGTGCCCTTGGATTCTGTAAAGTTGAAGGGTGACGGTTCTTTCAGTTTCAAACAAACACGTCCGGTATCTCCGGAGTTCTACCGCCTTCGTGTGGACGACAAGGTTATCAATTTCTCTGTGGATTCTACGGAAACTATCGGACTGAAAGCGCCGTATACTGATTTTGCTACGGCTTATACGGTAGAAGGTTCGGCAAACAGCACTAAGATAAAGGAATTGACGTTGAAGCAAGTGCAGTTGCAGAATGAGGTGAATGAGTTGGTGAAGAAGATGCAGGCTCATCAGATAGGTGCCGATGTTTTTGAAGAAAAACTGGCTGCCTTGATGAAAGATTATAAGGATGAGGTGAAAACTAAATATATTTTTGCAGCTCCCAATACGGCTGCCGCTTATTTTGCTCTGTTCCAGAAACTGAATAATTACCTTATCTTCGATCCTTTGAATAGCAAGGATGATATTAAGTGCTTTGCAGCCGTTGCCACCAGTCTGAATAATTATTATCCGCATGCGGATCGCTCCAAGAATCTCTATAATATTGTGATTAAGGGAATGAAGAATACCCGTACACCGCAACAGAAAGTTCTGGAGTTGCCGGAAGAAGTTATTTCCGAAACCGGTATCATCGATATCAGCCTTCGTGATATGAAGGGGAATACCCATAAGTTGAGCGATCTGAAAGGTAAAGTAGTCTTGTTGGACTTTACTATTTACCAAAGTGCAGCTTCTGCTCCCCATAACTTCTTGCTGAATGACCTTTATACTAAATATAAAGATCAGGGACTGGTGATCTATCAGGTTTCACTGGATGCTGACGAGCATTTCTGGAAAACAACGGCTGATAATCTGCCTTGGATTTCTGTAAGAGATGCAAATGGAATTTACTCAAATGTGGCCGCTATGTACAACGTAAAGGAGGTTCCTTCTCTGTTCCTGATTAATCGGAATAGTGAGTTGAGCGCTCGTGGAGAGACTATAAAAGACTTGGATGCTGCGGTGAAAGCACTGTTGTAACTTGTTATAAATTAGAAGTTTTTATTTAAATATGTTACATAGCAGCAATTTTTGCTTGACACGCATTAATTAAAAGGCTATCTTTGCAAAAGAAAAATCGGAAGAGGGTTCCAGCATGCTGACCATGTTGGAATTCTTTTTTGTTATATAATACCATTTAGAAACTAAAAAGGAGGAAAAAAGTATGGCTTATATGTCAGAAGAAGGCTACAAGAAATTGATGGCCGAACTGAAAGAATTGGAGACGGTAGAACGTCCTAAGATTTCGGCTGCTATCGCCGAAGCACGTGACAAAGGTGACCTGTCGGAGAATGCAGAGTATGATGCCGCCAAAGAGGCACAGGGCATGCTTGAGATGAAAATCAATAAATTGAAGACGATTATAGCAGATGCCAAGATTATTGATGAGTCCAAGCTGAAAACGGATTCCGTGCAGATTTTGAACAAGGTGGAACTGAAGAACATAAAGAATGGCATGAAGATGATTTATACCATTGTTTCGGAAAGCGAAGCTAATCTGAAAGAAGGAAAGATTTCTGTTAACACTCCCATTGCACAAGGTTTGCTTGGTAAGAAAGTGGGTGATGTAGCTGAAATCAAAGTGCCGCAGGGCATGGTTAATCTTGAAGTAGTGAACATATCATTTTAAAGTAAAGGCAGGTCCGCATGCGGGCTTGCCTTAATTTATATATCATAAAAGTTATGGCAACAATATTCAGTAGAATTATCGCAGGTGAAATACCAAGCTATAAGGTGGCGGAGGATGATAAGTTCTTTGCATTTCTGGACATCAATCCGCTGGTGAAAGGGCACACGCTGGTCGTTCCCAAGCAGGAAGTGGATTATATCTTTGATCTGGATGATGAAGATCTGGCAGCAATGCATGTTTTCGCCAAGAAGGTGGCTCGTGCCATTGAGAAGGCTTTCCCTTGCAAGAAAGTAGGTGAAGCAGTGATTGGTCTGGAAGTACCTCATGCGCACGTTCATCTTATTCCTATGCAGAAAGAGTCGGACATGCTGTTCTCTAATCCAAAACTGAAACTTTCTGATGAAGAATTTAAAGCAGTTGCCGAAGCGATTCGCGCTGCATTCTAAAAATAAAACTCCTTCCTTTTATAATAAGAACGGGGGCTGAAATGGATTCAGTCCCCGTTTCCTTTATTCTGGTTTGAAAGTTTATGCTTTCAAATTCCGATATCCGGTTAGATGTAATCTTCCCCTAATTTTATTTGTGCGTCGTTTACGTATTTACGGATAGAATGTTCTTCATCCTTCTTGCAAATCAGCAATACATTGTCCGATTCGGCGATGAGATAGCCTTCCAGTCCATCAATAACGGCGAGTTTGTTTTGTGGGAGCACCACGATGTTGTCTTTACTGTTGTACATTAGAGACTCACACTTCAAGGTTACATTTCCTTCTTTGTCCTTTGGGGACAAGTCGTACAATGACCCCCATGTACCTAAATCGGACCAACCGAAATCTCCTAATGAAACATATACATTGTCTGCTTTCTCCATGATGCCGAAATCGACGGACACATTGGGGCATGCAGGGAAATTTTCGTCGATGAATGCTTTTTCGGCAGGAGTACCGTATAAATCTTTACCAGGAATCAGTTTGCTTGCCAGTTCGGGAAGCAGTGCTTCCACGGCCTTGATGACAGAGTTTACATTCCACATGAAGAGGCCGGAGTTCCAATAAAATTCTCCGCTTTCTACGAAAACTTTGGCTAACTCCAGTTCCGGTTTTTCGGTAAAGGTCTTCACCTTATAGAAATTATCTCCTGCTTGTTCAGCTATCTGAATGTAACCATAACCTGTTTCGGGACGGTTCGGTTTGATACCGAGAGTCAATAACTTTTCTGATTGAGATACGAACGTCAAGCCTTTTTCGATGGCATCAAGGAACTCTCCTTCCTTCAGAATCAAATGATCGGATGGGGCTACCACGATATTGGCATTCGGGTTTAATGCGCGAATGTGATAAGCTGCCCATGCGATACACGGAGCAGTATTTCTGCGTGTAGGTTCCAGCAAGATTTGTTCGGGATTCAATTCAGGCAGTTGCTCCTTTACAAGATCTGCGTATAAATCGTTTGTAACGATAAGTATGTTCTCTGTGGGAATAACTTTATTGAAGCGGTCGAAGGTTTGTTGCAGTAATGACCTGCCTGTGCCAAAGAAGTCCAGAAACTGTTTAGGGAGCGTTTTTCGACTAAACGGCCAGAAGCGACTGCCGATACCTCCACCCATGATAACACAGAAATTATCCTTATTTGTTGTCATATCGTTTGTTTTAAAAGTTTCTGCTAAAGTACACTATATTTTGGAAACACGGAATGTTTGTAGAATGTTTTATGACTTTTTTCTCCTTTTTTTAGGAAAAGTATTGCAGGTTTAGAAAAAAAACGTATCTTTGCACCGCAATTGAGAAATCAAGCATGCCCAGATGGCGGAATCGGTAGACGCGCTGGTCTCAAACACCAGTGGATTCACTTCCATCCCGGTTCGACCCCGGGTCTGGGTACTGAAGCGGAGAAAGTTGAAAAACTCTCTCCGCTTTTCTTTTCTCTTCTTGTAATGCGCTGATTTTCAAGGATCTTTCAAGGAACTTTAATTTGAACTTATCGTAAAAATCAGAAGATTTACTTATGAATATCTGTGGCGGTATCCATTATATGGAATCGTATAAAATAATTATTTCATCTTTTAAATAGAATTAGATTTCTTTCTAATTTTCTTGTTAAATGTTTGGTTGTCTCTTTTATTTTTGCGAATATTGCGTGTAAGTAATGTGCTTAAGTTCACAATTAGTTACACAGAATATATTAAGAGTTTATGGTGCTGAAGAGGTATGCAATACTTGTTATCGTACTAATATATGGTATTGCAATTGCTACAAGTAAAGAACTGACAGACCATTATGGGTTGTCTTTTCACTCTCACGAAGTAAATCAGGATGAACGCACAGGTATGATTTTAGCTTCCGAGCAGGGATTCAATTTTAGACACGGTTTTTCTTTTAACTTTGAACTCTCACTTCAGAAAGCTAATCTTACTTATGGTTATGTGTGTCGTATTGTCTCTAATGATGTGGAAACATTGGATTTGGTAGCCAATCTGAATATTGCCAAGATGAATTTTATATTATGTGGTTCTGATGGGATTATTTCAAATCAGGAGTTGCAAGGGGAAGATATCGTTCTTGGAGATACTTGGATGAATATTAATATTTCTTTTTTTCCCCAGGAAATAATATGCAGTGTGGGCAACGAGACTGTGCATATGCCTCATGGTTTCCAAAACATGGATCATATTAAGATTTTTATGGGCTGTAATGAGCATCCGGCCTTTGTTACAACTGATGTACCTCCTATGAGTATTCGTAATTTGAAGTTATTTGATAATAAAAAGGAACCGGTTGCCCGGTGGACTTTGGATAAACATAGAAAGGATCACGTATATGACGAAATTGATAATATAAAAGCACAAGTATCAAATGGTATATGGAATATTGAGGAATATGTAAGCTGGGAAAAGAAAATAGAAATATCTGTTAATGAGAGGAATCCGCAAATTGCAACGGATACTGAACATGGCCGTATATTTGTGGCTACTTCGGACTCTTTATATATTTATCATACTGAAAACAATGAACTGCAGTGTGTAAAAACGCAAGGGGGAGCGCCCTTTGCGAGTGGAGGCAGTCAGACTATTTATGATCCTGTGATGGATCGGCTCGTGTCCTATAGTGTACTTTTTCCTCAGTTGATAACTTATGATCTGGAGGGGAATTCATGGTCTTCTTATCCTGGTGTTGAAGGGCTTGCTCCTATACAACACCATAATCGATTTATAGACTCTGAAACGAATACGCTGGTTGTTTTTGGGGGATATGGTAATCATGCATTTAAAGCTAATTTAGCTTGTCATTCTTTGTCGGGTGGAGATTGGAATATTCATTCTCTGGCACCTGAAGTTGCTCCTCGTTTTCTGAGTGCAGCTGGTTATCTGGGAAATGGAAAGTTTCTTGTTATGGGAGGATTTGGAAGTTTGTCAGGTAAGCAGGAAGAATCTCCCAGAAATTTTGATGATTTGTATGAGGTTGATTATAAAACGGGAAAGGTCAGAAAACTTGCGGATATTACTTTAGAGAAAGAACATCGTACTTTGGGAAATTCTCTGGTTATTGATAAAGAAAGTGGGAAAATATACGCACTAACTTTTTGTAAGGAGAGATTTGATTCGGATATCAGGTTGCTTTCTTTGGATATGAATACATTTCAGCAGGATATTTTAGGCGAGCCGATTCCATACCGGTTTCTGGATACGGAGTCATTCGCTGATCTTTTTTTATATCCGAAACAACAAAAGTTGTATGCGGTAGTTCTGAATGCAGGAATAAATCAGCAATATAAAATAAATATCTATTCATTACGCTATCCTCCTTTGAAGATTTCAGAGATTATGCAAAAGGAGGTGTTGTCTGATAACCACTTTCTTTTTGGGGTATCATTGATTTTACTGGTTAGTGTAATAGGGGCAATAGGCATGTGGGGCTATAAGAAGAAGCGAAAAGTTGTAGATGTGCAAGTATCGGCAGATTCTTCTTCGGTAAATTCAGTAGTAGAGGAAATACCTGAAATTATAAAAGAAAAACCTATCTCATGTATTCGTTTGTTGGGAGGCTTTCAGGTTTTCAATCGCACAGGAGAAGATATAACAGGTAGCTTCAGTCTGATAACCAGACAACTTTTTGTTTTCTTACTATTGCATTCCATAAAAGATGGCAAGGGTACGACTTCACAGAAAATAGATGAGGTCTTTTGGTTTGGAATGGACAAAGCGAGCGCTACAAATAATAGAAGTGTAAATATCCGGAAGCTGAGGCTTATTCTTAAGGAAATAGGGGATATCACTCTTGTTAATGAAAATAGCTACTGGCATTTGGATATAGGAAAAGAAATCACATGTGATTATTATGATGCAATAAATACTATAAACTACATAAAAAAGGAGAAAGGTTTTAGTTTGGTGATGCTGGAACGTTTACTTAATATTGTTTCCAGCGGTTCTTTGCTTCCCAATATGAATGTAGAATGGGCGGATGCATATAAAGCTGATTTTTCTGATAATCTGATTGATTTGCTGACTACTATGTTGAGTTTGAAAGATACAGAGAATGATCAGAAATTACTTCTATGTATAGCAGATGCTATTTTATTGCACGATACTACTAATGAGGAAGCAATTAAAGTGAAATGCCGTATTTTATATCAGCAAGGACAAAAGGGACTTTCAAAACAAGCTTTTGAAAGATTCAGTGTGGCTTATATGAATATGTTAAATGAAAAACCGGCTTTTGAATATCAGGATATCATTCATTAAACTTGAAGTTTATTTACGATAGGTGATCTATCAGAATATATAGAATATGGAGACTTATTCCTCATATTTTGTATGAATGCTGATTGACTTGCTTTATAGCAGTGATAATTAATGAAAGAAAATAATATTTTTTTTCTCATTGATTATCACTGTTTTAGTAATGAATGATACTCGCAAAAAGATTTGATTAATATCCTGTTAATATAGAATTAATCCCCTTTCCGTAATTTCGAAAACAAAAACGGGATGAGTGCACGCATCCCTTTTATTCATTAACTTTAAATATTTAATTTATGAAACACAGCTTTGCGAAAATAGACACATATTACCTGAGTTATGTATGGTATCTTGAAAACATACTGAAACATTAAATACTAAAATACATGGAGAACAAAAACTTTAAAACAGTACAAAAAAGCAGCTTATATCCACTGACTTTTATTTGTATCTGCATATTTCTTATTGCAGGTGCCTATGTGGAAATGTATGCCGGTACATCTGGGATTCAGCAACAGAATAAAAGAACTGTAACCGGACTTGTCACTGATAGTTATGGTGAGGTGATGCCGGGAGTTACTATCAGCATTAGAGGAACTTCTCAGGGAGTAATAACTAATCCTGACGGTGAGTATTCTATTACAGTGCCTTCGGACACATGTACACTGCGATTTAGTTTTATTGGATATAAAACCGAAGAGGTGGTAGTTGGTAAGCGTCGGATAATTCCGGTTACTCTTTCGGAAGATGTAGAAGGATTGGATGAAGTCGTTATTGTTGGATTTGGAAAACAGAAGAAAGTCGATGTTATCGGTTCTGTCGTATCTCTGAATATGGGAGAATTGAAGAAAGTTTCTTCAAGCAACATAACAACTATGATGGCTGGAAATATAGCCGGTATGATTTCTTATCAACGGAGTGGAGAGCCTGGTGCCGATAATGCAGATTTCTTTATTCGAGGTGTGACCACTTTCGGATATAAAAAAGATCCACTGATATTAGTGGATGGCATTGAAGTGACTGCTACGGACTTAGCTCGTCTGCAACCGGATGATATTGCAAATTTCTCAATAATGAAAGATGCTACTTCCACTGCCGTATATGGTGCCCGTGGTGCAAATGGTGTAATTGCCGTGACGACAAAAGAAGGTACTGAAGGGAAGTTAAATATTTCTGCTCGTGTAGAAACTGCAATAACACAGTCTACCCGAAATGTAGAGTTGGCAGACCCAATTACTTATATGAGATTAGGCAATGAGGCTGTATTGACGCGCAGGCCTGATGGAGCAACTCCTTATTCACAATCTAAGATAGACAATACGATTGCGGGTACAAATAAATACGTATATCCGGCTACGGATTGGTACAATGAGATGTTTAAGGATAATGCCTCTGTGTATCGAGTGAATTTGAATGCTAATGGAGGTGGAAAAGTTGCTCGTTATTATCTCGCTGCGTCTTTCGTACAAGATAATGGAAATTTGAAAGTGGATAAACGTAATAATTTTATAAATAATATAAGATTGCGTACTTATTCATTCCGTAGTAACCTGAATTTTAATCTTACGAAAACAACAAAGGCGGCTTTACGTATCAATGCTACATTTGATGATTATACTGGACCAATAAATGGTGGAACAGAGGTCTATAATCAGGTAATGCATGCTAATCCTGTACTTTTTCCACCCTATTATGAACCGGATGATGCGAATATAGCAACCAGTCACATTTTATTTGGAAATGCAGGAGAAGGAAGTCCTACTTATATCAATCCGTATGCAGAAATGGTAAAAGGATATAAGGATTATTCAAAAAGCAAAATAGATGCTCAGTTTGAGTTGGAACAAGATCTTTCTTTTCTGACAGAGGGGTTGTCTGTTAGGGGATTATTCAACACATCTCGTTATTCATTTTTTGATGTATCACGCTTCTTTAATCCTTTCTATTACAAGATAGATTCTTATAATAAATCAACGAATAAATATCGATTACAGTCGCTAAATGAGACCTCCGGTACCGAATATTTGGGTTATAGTGAAGGACAGAAAGATGTGATTTCTTCAGTGTATGTAGAGATTATGGCTAACTATAATCGCACTTTTAAGAAAGATCATACGGTTAGTGGTATGCTTGTGTATACGATGCGCAATTCATTGACCGGTAATGCAGGTGATTTGCAATTATCTTTGCCACATAGAAACTTGGGTTTATCAGGTCGTGGTACTTATTCGTACAAGAGCAGGTATTTTGCAGAATTTAATTTTGGATATAATGGGAGTGAACGTTTCCATAAGAGTCGCCGTTTTGGCTTTTTCCCTTCAGCAGGTCTTGCTTGGACACTCTCCAATGAAAGTTTCTGGAAGGTGCCTTTTATTTCTAAATTGAAGTTGAGAGGTACATATGGCTTGGTTGGTAACGATGCTATTGGTAGTGATTATGATCGCTTCTTCTATCTGTCTAATGTAAATATGAATAGTGCGGATAGGGGAGCTCAATTTGGTATTCCTGGAAGCTATTATTATCGTGATGGAGTTCTTGTTACTCGTAATGCCAACGAAGATATCACTTGGGAAATAGCTTATAAAACTAATATTGGTTTCGAATTAGGATTGTTTGATGATGCGTTTGTGATGGAAGCTGATTATTTCCGCGAGCATCGTACGAATATTCTTATGGACCGCACTTCCATTCCCACTACTATGGGATTGACTGCTACTGAACGCGCGAATGTTGGTGAAGCACGTTCGCAGGGAGTAGATGGGTCAATTGTGTATAATACTACGTTTGGAAAGTCTGTTTGGCTGAAAGCACGTGCTAACTTCACTTTTGCCACCAGTGAGTTTTTAGTATATGAAGAGCCTAATTATGCAGATTCTTATAGAAAACATGTGGGACATCCATTATCACAACAATGGGGACTGATTGCTGAACGGCTGTTTATAGACGATGCAGATGTGGCAAACTCTCCAGTTCAGTCTTTTGGTGAATATAAGGCTGGAGATATAAAATATCGTGATGTCAACAGAGATGGCAAAATAACGGAAGAAGATATGGTTCCTATTGGCTATCCCACCGATCCAGAGATTATTTATGGTTTTGGAGTTTCGAGCGGTTATAAGAATTTTGATTTTTCCTGTTTCTTTCAGGGATCTGCACGTTCCAGTTTCTGGATTGATGCAGAAAATACTTCGCCTTTCAATAATGAAACTCAACTTTTGAAGGCGTATGCAGATAGTCATTGGTCAGAAGATAATCGTGACTTGTATGCATTGTGGCCCCGTCTTAGTCCTACTGTAAATAAGAACAATTCGCAGATGAGTACATGGTTTATGCGTAATGGTAACTTTCTGAGACTTAAATCAGTTGAAGTAGGATATACTTTACCAGCTTCCCTATTGAAGAAAATGAGGCTTAGTAATGCTCGCATATATGTGAATGGAACGAACCTGCTATGTTTTAGTAAATTTAAGCTTTGGGATGTGGAAATGGGTGGAAATGGTTTAGGTTATCCTATTCAGAAGTCTTATAATTTGGGTCTCACAGTATCATTTTAATTGTAAATATTATGAAGAAATATAGAATTATATTAGCTGTATTGGCATTGGCTTTTAGCGCTTCTTGTACTGATTATCTGGAAGTTGTTCCAGATAATATAGCAACTATAGACAATGCTTTTACAAGTCGGAATACGGCAGAAAAATTTCTTTTTACTTGCTATTCCTATATGCCCTCTCATGCCAGTGTGTATGAACAGGCTTTTACTATAGCAGATGAATTTATGGTTCCTTACCCTCAAGCTACTAATACCTTTTATAATGATCCTTATGAAATAATAGGTAGAGGAAATCAGAATGTGGTTGATCCTTCTCTAAATTATTGGGATGGAGCCAAAGGAGGGAAAGCTATGTTTCAGGCTTTGCGTGATTGCAATATTTTTCTTGAGAAAGTAGATAATGTACCAGCTTTAGATGTGTCTGAAAAGAAGAGATGGATTGCAGAAGTAAAGTTTCTTAAAGCATATTATCATTATTGGTTACTGCGCATGTATGGTCCCATTCCTTTGATAAAAGTTAATTTGCCAGTTTCAGCTTCTGTTGAGGAAGTGCAAGTGAAAAGACAACCAGTGGATGACTGTTTTGATTATATTGTGAGTCTTCTTGATGAGGCATGTGCGGATCTGCCGGTTAAGCTTCCTAAATTGACTACTGAAATGGGACGTGCAACTCAGCCTATTGCACTTTCTGTTAAAGCAAAAGTATTGGTAGAAGCTGCCAGTCCATTATTTAATGGAAATGAAGATTATTTGAACTTTAAAGATAATGATGGGATTCCTTATTTTAATCCTACGAAAGATTTGGCAAAATGGGAAAAGGCTGCTACTGCTTGTAAAACAGCTATTGCAATGTGCGATTCGGCGGGTTTTAAACTCTACAAATATTCTCCGAACTCAAATGATCGGATTAATGATGAACTGACTGTTCAGATGAGTATTCGTAACAGTGTGGCAGAGAATAATTTTAATTTGAATAAAGAAGTTATCTGGGCAAATACAAATAATTTATCTGGTCATATTCAGATGCTTAGTACACCAACGCTGGATGCAAAGTTTACTTCTAATGAAGGTCATAGGCTTGTACTTGCTCCGCCTCTGAATGTTGCAGAAATGTTTTATAGTTCTCATGGAGTACCCATTGAAGAGGATGAAGAATGGGTAAGTATGGGTAAGTATGGGTAAGTATACCAATAGGTATAGATTAAAAACAGCGACTTCTGAATATAAATATAATATTAAAGAAGGTGAGCAAACTGCTACGCTTAATTTTGATAGGGAAGTTCGGTTTTATGCAAATCTTTCGTTTGACAGAAATTTGTGGTATGGCATTGGAAAATATGATATGGAAGACCAATGGGTGATCCGTGCTAGGGTAGGTGAACCTGCCGGGAAGAGAGGAATGTCGCTTTATTCTGCTACTGGATATTTTTGTAAAAAACTGGCTAATTATCAGAATAATCTTCTGGAGGGAAATGCTGCCGGGTATATCATTGTAGATTATCCATGGCCAGTAATAAGATTGGCAGATTTGTACTTACTTTACTCTGAAACTTTGAATGAAGCGTATGGTCCTTCTTCTGAAGTTTATAAGTGGATTGATCTTGTACGTGAACGTGCTGGCTTGGAAGATGTACAAAATTCATGGAAGAAATATGCGATTCCTTCCCGTAAATCTAAACCTGATACTCAGGATGGTTTACGCGAGATCATACAAAGGGAAAGATTGATTGAATTAGCAAATGAAGGTCATCGGTATTGGGAAATTCGTCGTTGGAAAAAGGCTAAGGAAATGTGGCATAACCGTCCTATATTGGGATGGGATATTGAACAGTCGGAGGCGGAACCCTATTATCGTGTGAAGACCATATTTACTCCACAGTTCACAACTAAAAACTATTTCTGGCCAATAAAGGAATATGATTTGTCTGTTAATCCGAATTTAGATCAGAACCCTGGTTGGTAAAAGTTTATTAAAAACTATTTAATACTTGAACATCGTATGAAAATATATAAGTATATAATATGGATAGCTGTAATCTGCACCTCTTTGTTTGCAGCATGCAGTGACGAAGAGCGTGGCCCGGTGGTTTCAGACTCCACAATACCGGGTAATGTGTCTAATGTACAGGTTGAGCGTTTGCCCGGAGCGATTAAACTGAAATATGATTTGCCTAATGACCAGGCATTGGCTTATGTGAAGGCAGAATGTGTGATGAATGGTATAAAACGCGAAGTCAAGGCCTCTGCATATAATAATAATCTGATAATACAGGGCTTTCCGGATACTTGTTCTTATCAGATAAATTTGTATTCAGTGAATCGCAGTGAAGTAGTTAATCCTTCACCTGTGACCTTGAGTGCCAAACCTTTGAACCCACCTTTCCAAGATGTATATAAAACCTTGTCTTTGATGAAAGATTTTGGAGGTGCAACGGTGACATTTGAGAATCCAATGGAAGCAGATTTGGCAATCACTCTAATGTATATTGATTCTTTGGGATATTGGTCGTCGGGGGAAACTCTCTATACAAAGCGGTTGGAAGGTTCCGTATCTATACGTAATATGGATACTATTCCTACAACGTTCGGGGTGTATATTCGAGATCGTTGGAATAACATGACGGACACGCTTGTTAGTGAATTAACTCCGATGTATGAACATGAGCTTGATAAGACTCTTTTCAGACAATATAACTTGCCTACAGATGAACCATCTGCTTATGGGTGGACGGTTCCTATGTTGTGGGATGGAAGTACGGCTGATGGAAGTGGATTCCACACAGATGGAACAACGTGGCCGCAATGGATAACGATTGACTTGGGAGCTGAAAAAATCAAACTGAGTCGATTTAGATATTGGCAACGTCAAACATGGGGATATGGATTTGCGGATAGAAATGTGAAGAAGATGGAGATATGGGGCAGTACAGCGCCTAATCCAGATGGATCATGGGATGATTCCTGGGTATATCTGACCACTGCGACTTCTGTTAAGCCTTCCGGACTTCCTTTAGGTGAACTATCTTCAGAAGATACTCAATTATTGAATGATGGTGAAGAGTTTTCTTTTCCATTAGAAGTACCGGCTATCCGTTACCTGAGATTGAAAGTGATGGAAACGTGGAGTGGGGCAAGAGGATCATGGTATCTTATGGAATTGTCTTTCTGGGGAGCTGAAGAAGAATAGAGTAATTATAAAATGTTGAAAATATGAAAAAGAATATATTCGGATTTTTATTTGTCATCTTTTTCTGCGGCATATGCATAAGTTGCGTAGATTCTGATGATTACAAAAAATATCTGGCGGGTGGAGAGATTATATACCCTCAAAAGGCTGATTCAGTAAGAATTCTTCCTGGTAGAGAAAGGGTGCAGGTTGAATGGCTTATGGTCGATCCTAGGGTAACTTCCTGTGATATCTATTATGAACAAGGTGGGATTGAGAAGCTTTTCAATTTGCCTATTGACCTAACTTCGCATGATAGGGATACTATTAGAGTTATTATAGATGATCTGGAAGAAACAAGCTATCGATTTAAGCTTATAACTCACGATGACTATGGAAATTCATCTATAACTGTTGAGGCGGAAGGATCAGCCTATGGAAAGAATTATGAAAGTTCTCTTTTTAACAGGGTTATCCGGACAAAAACGGTGACACCGGAAGGCCTTTTAATAAATTGGTATGAATCTGAACAAATGGAAGTGGGAGTTGACTTAGAGTATACAGATTCCAAAGGTAGTATAAAAAAAGTGTTCATGCCTGATTCTATAAATCAGATTCTTTTGGATGACTGTGATGTTGCAACTCCTTTTACTTATGTGACGAGATATAAGCCTGTCAAAGAAGCGATAGATGAATTTTATGCAGCAAAGGAGCAAGGGATTGTTGAGTTCCCCTCGGAATTAACCAATGCCCAAGCACCGTTTGAGATTACGGATCAAGGTTGGTGGAATGACCGTTTTGGAGTTGCTAAGGGATGGAATACTAATGAAGCAGGAAGGGTGAATGGAAATGTTGACCGGAATTTCAATAATGCAATGACTATTTGGTCATGGCCTGACTATAGTCCGGTACAAGGCTTGTATAATGCGAAAATTTACCAGATACTTTCCTTGAATCCCGGAATTTATACTTTTGAAGCAACGGTTGGAAGGCTTTCTGCTTCAATTAATAAAGAATACGTGGTAGTATCTAAGGGAATAGAGGTAAATAATATCGAAGATGTTGAACGCTTCGCTCTTTCCTATCAGGAAGTGGTTCCTGGTATTCCCGAAGGTACTGTTCTACAATGTGAATTTGAACTGAAGGAAACAAGTATTGTGTCGGTAGGGCTTGTTGCCAACATAGAACCTTCTCAAGAAACCCAATATAATAAGTTTGAATTGAAAAAGAATTAGGTTTTCAAGGTAAAACAGCCGGAAATAGAGTGCTTTTATTGGGTATATCCACTTCTTGTTTCCGGCTGATTGTAAAATGAAAAATAATAAATGATGAATTTTATAAAATATATTTGTCTAATGCTACTTCTGTGGGGAGTTAATTTGTCTTCATTTTCTCATCCCACTAATTTACGTTGTGAGTATTTATCTGACCCTTTAGGGATTGATACCCCGTTTCCCCGGTTAACTTGGTTGTTGGATGATACTGAGTATGGAGCAAAGCAGCTTGCATATCGTATTTTAATATCTACGGAGCAAGAAAAATTGAAATCCGGACAGATTGATATTTGGGATACAGGCAGAGTACCTTCGGAAGATATGCTGATTGTGTATAATGGGAAGGCTTTGAAACCTTTTACCAAATATTATTGGCAGGTTTATGTATGGGATAAGAATAATAAAGAACTTCATTCTGATGTGGCAACTTTTGAGACTGGGATGATGAGTCTTGGAAATTGGAAAGGCGCGTGGATTAGTGATGGACATGGACTCGATGGACATAGTAAACATGTGAAACAAGCTCCTTATTTTCGCAAAGTTTTCAATCTATCTAAGCCTGTGGATGAGGCGCGTGCTTATATAGCTGTGGCTGGATTATATGAATTATATATCAATGGAAAGAAAGTCAGTGATCACCGGCTTGATCCAATGTTTACCCGCTTTGACAGGCGTAATTTATATGTTACCTATGACGTGACTTCTTATTTGCAAAGTGGGGATAACGCTATTGGGGTAGTTTTAGGTAATGGATGGTATAACCACCAATCAATGGCTGTGTGGTTTTTTGATCGGGCGCCTTGGCGGGACAGACCGGCTTTCTGTATGGATATGCGCATTACTTATGCTGATGGATCAAAAGAGACAATTAGTACAGGAAAAGATTGGAAGACTTCTTTTGGACCTATTGTTTTCAATAGTATATATACAGCGGAGCATTACGATGCACGCTATGAACAGCCAGGATGGAATACCATTCATTTTTCCGATAGCAAATGGAAAAATGTACTTTTTCGGGATGCACCTTCACAAAATATTGTTTCACAGCAGTTGCATCCTATCCGTAATGTTGAACGGATAGTTCCTAAGCGGGTCACTAAAATTAATGATATGACTTATCTGTTTGATTTTGGAAAGAATATTGCCGGTGTAACAGAATTGAAGATAGAGGGACAGAAAGGAATGGAGATCCGTGTGAAGCATGGCGAAATGCTTGGCGAAGATGGTAGGTTGGATATGAGGCAAATAGAAGCTCACTATCGTCCTAAAGATGATAAAGATCCGTTTCAAACGGATATTTATACATTGAAGGGAGATGAAGTGGAAACATTTATGCCTTTGTTCAATTACAAGGGATTTCAGTATGCGGAGGTTACTGCCGATAGGCCAATTACTTTGACAGTCGATAACCTGACGGCTTGGTTTATGCACAATGATGTACCTGTAACTGGACATATTGAAACATCAAATCCTTTGATTAATAAAATTTGGGAAGCTACAAATACAGCTTACTTATCCAATTTATTTGGATATGCAACTGACTGTCCTCAGCGAGAGAAAAATGGTTGGACGAATGATGCTAATATTGCAATAGAAACTGGATTATTTAATTTCGATGGCATTACCGTTTATGAAAAATGGTTGGCTGATCATCGGGATGCTCAGCAGCCGAATGGGGTGTTACCTTGTATTATTCCTGACAGTGGCTGGGGATTTGAGTGGGCAAATGGGCTGGATTGTACTTCTACAATAGCCATTATTCCGTGGAATATATATATGTTTTATGGAGACAGCCGGTTACTTGCTGATTGTTATGAAAGTATTAAACGATATGTAGATCATGTGACAGATATTACTCCATCAGGACTAACTTCTTGGGGATTAGGTGACTGGGCAGTTTATAAATCAAAGATTCCTACAGAATTTGTTGCATCTGTTTATTATTATATTGATGCTGTAATTTTATCTAAAGCTGCAGCTTTGTTAGGTAAGATTGAGGATGAGAAAAAATATGTGGCATTAAGTAATAAAATAAAGGAAGCATTTAATGAACGATATTTAAACAGAGCAAATGGACTATATGGTGAAGGAAGACAAGCTGAACAGGCTATGCCTCTGTATTGGGGATTGATTCCGGAAGAACTGAAAAGTAAAGCAGCGGCTCATTTGGCTGAAAGAGTAATAAAGGATGGTAAACATATTGATGTTGGAATCTTTGGTGCTAAGGCTCTTTTGAATGCATTAAGTGATAATGGATATGCGGATTTAGCTTATGAAGTTGCTAGTCAGAAAACTTTTCCTTCTTGGGGATGGTGGATTGAAAATGGAGCTACTACTTTGTATGAAAACTGGAATCTGAAAGAGGATATGTCACGAAATCATATTATGTTTGGTGAAATCAGTGCCTGGTTTTACAAAGCATTAGGCGGGATTAAACCGGACCCCGTTTTGCCGGGTTATAAGAATATTTTGCTTCAGCCTTGTTTTATTTCCGGCTTGTCTCATGCTTCTGCTTCTTATCAATCACGTTATGGTACAATTGTCTCAAAATGGAAAAGGGATAAACAAAGAATTCATTATCAGGCTATAGTACCTGCTAATACAACTGCGGCTTTGTCTTTACCAACTGGTTTTAAAATACGTAAGGTCATATTGGGTTCTGGAGAAACTACAGTTGAACTGTTGAAAAAAGCGGATAATGTTTATTATCTACCTTCAGGATGCTATAGTATGGAATTTGTGAAGAAGTAATTGATATTTTAATCTATTAATACCATTGGATAAATGAAGAGAATTTATATTTCTACTCTGTTGATGTTGTTTGTAGTAACAGCTTTTGCTAAAGTGAAGCTGCCAAATACTATTTCTGACAACATGATGATTCAGAGGGATAAACCGGTATCGGTTTGGGGATGGGCTGATTCCGGAGAGCGCGTAACAGTCTCCTTGAATGGACAAACAATGAAAACTAAAGCCGGAAAAGATAAAATATGGGAGGTGCAATTACCGGCAATGCCATATGGGGGGCCCTATGAAATGACTGTTCAAGGTAACACTAATACTATCGTATTGAAAAACATTTTAATTGGAGATATATGGGTTTGTGGAGGACAATCTAATATGGAATGGCTTATGCAGGATGTCAGAAATGCAGATTATGAAATCAAAAATGC
Organism: Bacteroides sp. 14(A); assembly: GCF_000526555.1. Lineage (NCBI taxonomy): Bacteria > Pseudomonadati > Bacteroidota > Bacteroidia > Bacteroidales > Bacteroidaceae > Bacteroides > Bacteroides sp. 14(A). Next base: position 1,540,444 of record NZ_JAGH01000002.1, read on the forward strand.
CAACTGTCCGACAATAAGACTTTTGCATATTAATCGTGCTATGTCCAATAAGCCGGAGCTTGATGTGGATACATCTGGTTGGATGGAATGTACTTCGCAGACAGTGCCTCGTTTTACTGCTGTAGGATATTTCTTTGCCCGTGAATTGCAAAAAGAGATAGATGTGCCTATTGGCTTGATTAGTAGTTCATGGGGAGGTACTGTTGTAGAAACATGGACAAGTATGGAAGAGATGGGGAAAATCCCCGGTTATGCAGAAAGGGTAAAAATGATGTGTGATCCCGGTTTTTTTCATAAGTTTGAGAAGAAAGATCAACCGGATATTTATCAGGTTTTAGAATCGGATAAAGGATTATCTGAAAAATGGTATCTGCCTGAAACGAATATAACTAAATGGAAGGAAACACATCTTCCGGGTATGTGGGGCGGAATGAGAATTTATGGCGATGGAGTGATCTGGTTTCGTAAAGAATTTGATTTAACGGCTGAACAGGCCAAAGAGCCGATAGTCATATCCCTTGGTGCTATTGACGATTGGGATGTTACTTATCTTAATGGGCAAGAAATCGGTAAGATGGATTCTTATAATACCCCTCGTGAATATATAGTTTCTCCTGAACGGTTAAAAGTTGGTAGAAATGTTTTAGTCGTAAAAGCTGTCAATCATACGGGTGATGGAGGTTTCACCGGTGAAATGAAGCAAATGTATTGCCTGACTGCCAATGAGCGTATTCCTCTTGCCGGTGACTGGAAATATAGGGTCTCGCAGATTATTGAAACTACAGAGACCTTAGGACCTAACAGTTATCCTTCATTACTATACAATGCCATGCTGGCACCTCTTACCAAATTCCCTATAAAGGGAACCATATGGTATCAGGGGGAATCAAATTCGGGTGATGCTTATCGTTATCGTTCTTTATTTCCAAATATGATCAGGGATTGGCGTAAGCAGTGGAAATATGCTGAGATGCCTTTTTACTGGGTACAACTAGCTAACTTTATGAAACCGGCAGAAGAACCGGGGCAGAGCGATTGGGCAGAATTACGCGAATCGCAACATCTTACTTTGGAATTGCCATATACAGGTGAAGCTTTGGCTATTGACATAGGTGAAACTGAAGATATTCATCCTCGTAATAAACAGGATGTCGGCCATAGATTGGCCCTCAATGCTTTGGCCAAAACTTACGGTAAAGAGGTAGAATTTTCAGGACCTGAATATCAAAGTATGAAAATAGATGGGAATAGAATAATTCTCACTTTTAACCATATAGCACAGGGACTGGTTGCAAAAGATAAGTATGGATATCTAAAGGGATTTACTATAGCTGGAGCTGATCAGAAATTTGTGTATGCTCAGGCTGCTATAAAAGGAAATACAATCGTAGTAAGCAGTGATGAAATCGAAAATCCTGTAGCTGTTCGTTATGCATGGGCTGATAATCCGATTGACGCTAATTTGTATAATAGTGTTGGACTTCCTGCTTCTCCATTCCGTACGGATACTTGGAAAGTAAGAACACAATATTAATTAAAATCCGTTAGCCATGAAAAACAACAAAACAATATATGTCTTAAGTGCTTTGTTTTTAATGAGTTTAGGTGGAAATACCTTATGCCAAGCTCAGAATAATAATGATGATGACTATTTCTTATGGGGAATAGATAAGGGAGAAGAATGGATAGATGCTATCCGGATAATTGAACCTGCATGCCGTAGTAATATCAAAGGGGTGGTTAATGTAAAATTTATAGCTCCTGGAATGTTTCATGCAGAAGCTTATTGTTGGGGAGTGCCGGATCAAGCTAATCCAAGTCATTGGGGACATGATGTGAACTTGACTCCGAAAGGAATAAAATTGGGAAAAGATGGTTCAGGAAGTTTTAAATTTGATGCGGAAAAATTTCCTGCGGGTCCAATGACCGTACGTATTTGCGCCAGTGATGGCAAAGGACAAAAGGATGAGTTTGAACTGCAATTGTATAATAAGGGAGGAGTGAAATGGAAGCAGGGCATTCCACTTAATAATCCTCCTGGTGCCAAAGGTCTGAAACTTGTATTTGCAGATGATTTTGATGGAGCCATGTCTATTTCCAATGATGGACGGAATGCACGTTATTGCGCACATAAACCTCGATTTGGCGATTTTGGCAGTTGGGCTTTTGCTGATGTAGATGGAGAAGATAATCCTTTTGAACAGTATGATGGATATCTAAGAATAAAGGCTCGCAAACAGGAAGGGAAAAAGGGCAGTACAGGACTCATTGCTTCCGTTAATATGGATGGTGAGGGCTTTTGGGCAAAGGTTCCATTTTATATGGAGTGTCGTTTTATTGCTCAGTCGGCACCAGGAACATGGCCTGCTTTCTGGACAGTGAATCAGCTTGACTGGGGAGTACCCGGAGGGGATGAACTGGATATAATAGAGGCATATGGAGGCAGAGGAAAGGGAAGACCTAACCATGAAGGATATTCTGTTTTTAGTCATTATTGGGGACAGGTGGATGAGAATGGAAAAGGGAAAAACGGAGACAGAACTCGTGTGCCAATTATGGGCTTAGGAGGGAAATCTTATTGGTCAACTACCTTCCATACCTACGCTGTTTATGCTGGTTATAAAGAAACAATCTATTATTTTGATAATATTGAGGTTTTCCGTCATCCGACTACTGACGATACCCGCAATAATCCACATATTTTTCTTGCAAATCTGGCAATAGGGGGAAATCCTTTTCCTGTAGATCTGGAACGCTATGGTAATGGCTCAGATATGTATATAGACTATATCAGAGTATATGCAGAAAAGGAATTGAAAGATTTCTCCAGTCCTCCTCCTGCTACAAAAGCGCATAAATAGTATTATTGAATCATCTTTTAAAAAGAGAATTATGGGTAAAGGTATTTTTAAAATAATAATGATAAGCTTTCTTTTATTGGGCGCTGATATGGCACAAGTCCGGTCAGCTGCTCCGACAGACTTTGAGAATACAGGGAAAATTCAATTGAATCCTGTGTTGGTTTCGACTGATATTGGCAAGAAGAATGTTGCGAAGAATCTGGGAGAAGGCAATATGCGATTGACAGGTAAACTGGTGCGCTATGGTGATAATCTGACTTTTTCAGGAGTTGCCAATGCCGGAAAAGAACTTGTTATTGATGTGACGGAACTGGGGTATTATACTTTGGAACTCACTTTAGCTGATAATGAGAATATTATTCAGACAACTGTAGTGAATTATGCTGTAGTTCCTGAGATAATAGATGAGGAGCGTCCTTTGGATATGGGCGTTTGTGTTCATCCTCCTAAAGATAACGATTACTCTAAGACATTCAGGCTGATAAGAATGGCAGGATTTACGCGTATCCGTACGGATTTGGCATGGGAACATGTGGAGCCGGCCAAAGGAAAGTATGTTATGCCGGAACATATGTATCAGTTTGTAAGTGCTTCAGAGAAGGAAGGTATTAAACCTTTGATTGTTTTCGGTTATGCTAATGCAATTGCTTATCCGAATGGCTTTCCGACTATTCCTTTTCCTACAACTGAGGAGTCTCGGTTAGGGTGTGCCAATGCACTTGCTTATGCAGTAAAAGAAATGGGAAACCGTGTTACTGAATGGGAGTTATGGAATGAGCCCAATTATGCCGATCCGGTAAAAGACTATTTGCCATTATTAAAGGTCGTGTATCCGACTGTAAAGAAGGTTAATCCTGATATTACTTTAATTTCCGGTGGTGGTTCCGGAGCAGGTGGTGGTCCTGGAGGAGCTTTTATCATACCGGTTTTGGATGCAGGGGGAGTTGACTTTCAAGATGGATATAGCATTCATCCTTATATGGCCCCTAATACCCCTGATTTTGGATATGCAGGAACCGGGGGGCCTATTCCGGCTGTGAATATTCCAACTGTATGGCCTTATTTAAAGAAGATATCAGAAGAGAATCTACGTTCGGATAAAAAGGAATTATCGGTGTGGGTTACGGAAATCGGTTGGAACAGTACTACTAATTTAGATATAGAACAGGCGGCATATCTGGCTCGCACTTATTTGTTGTCTCGCAGACATTATATGTCTCCCGGAGTATTTTGGTATGATTTTCAGAATGATGGAGACACACCGGACAATATAGAGCATAATTTTGGTTTGCTTCGTTCGGACTTTTCGCCTAAGCCATCTTATCAGGCAGCAGCTGTTGTGGCGTCCTTATTGAAAAATTATACTTTTCAAGAGACACTCCTTGATGGAGTCAATAAAGTTCTTGCTTTTGGTCAAGATGGGGAGACTACTTTCTATACAGCCTGGACAACAAAAGCAGAGGGGACTACAATACGTGTGAAGGCTCCGACGGATGTGGATAAATTGCGATTAATAGACTGGCAAGGATGTGAAATGCCATTGACTGTTGATAATGGGTATCTTGTATTGAATCTTAGTATTTTACCTCAGTATCTGGTTGTAAAAGAAGAGGTGGTTGGGATAACATCTCCTGTTGGTAAAGCGGGAATAAAACTATATCCAAATCCTTCAACTGGCTTATTGATTGTTAATTGGGGACACGAGGGGAATCGCACTATTACGATTAATGATCTTAATGGCCGGATTTTACAGCGAAAGGTAACTTATGGTTTGGAGACTCAAATGAATATCTCGGATTTGAATGCCGGAATATATATGCTGTGTGTTAATGATGGCAAAGAACAAGTGACTTTGAAAGTAATAAAACAATAACTATTTATAGAGCGAATAAATTGAAACGGAAATTTATCATATTGATATTATATGTGGGTTGGGTGGGAATCTGTTCTGCCTAGCAAAAATTCTCTTGTATTTCGGGGCCCTTCCCAATTTTGTTGGTTTGTTAGATTAAGAGTGGGAAGATTGGAATACAGAACTTGTTCGGGTTATTTATGATGTCTTTTTACCGACTGGATGAGAAGTACAAGTCTGTTATATTAATAATAAATATTATGAAATCAGGAATGAAGTGTATTACAACGGGATTATTTAAAATCTTTATATTGACATTGTCATGGGGAAGTCTCCAGGCTCAGGTCTTAAAGAATTTGCCTCAACTGGGAAAGGATCCGGTCAAAGAAGTGATAGAGGCAATGACTTTGGCTGAAAAAGTTAATTTGGTAGGTGGAATGGGGAGATTGGGAGATGCTCCGCAAGAGGTATCAGGTATCAGGATGTATGGGGTACCGGGAGCCGCAGCTACGACTTATCCTATTCCTCGTTTGGGAATTCCCGCAATTATACTATCCGATGGCCCGGCTGGAGTACGTATCGATCCGCATCGGCAGAACAGTGAGAAGAAATATTATGCAACAGCTTTCCCGGTTGCGACTTTGTTAGCTTCTTCATGGGATAAAGAGTTGGTGAAAGAAGTAGGAACAGCCTTTGGGAAAGAAATTCTGGAATATGGGGTTGATGTTATACTTGCACCGGGAATGAATATTCAGCGGAATCCTCTCGGAGGACGGAATTTTGAGTATTATTCGGAAGATCCATATCTGTCCGGTCATATTGCTGCTGCTATGGTCAATGGAATCCAAAGTGAGGGAGTAGGAGCTACTATCAAACATTTGGCTGTTAATAGTGAAGAGACTAATCGCTTGAGACATAGTAGTGAATTGACGGAAAGAACTTTACGGGAAATCTATTTGCGTGGTTTTGAAATAGCCATCAAAGAATCCAATCCATGGCTTGTAATGAGTTCCTATAATTTGATTAATGGAATTTTTGCTTCGGAAAGTAGTGAACTGTTAACTACTATTTTGCGGAATGAATGGGGGTATGGTAGTTGTGTTGTGAGCGATTGGGGAGCTGGACTCAATTCTGTGGAACAAATGAAAGCTGGCAATGACTTGATAATGCCGGGAAATTGGGAGCTTACGAAAGCTATTTATGATGCAGTCAATGAAGGGCGGTTGGATGAAAAAATATTGGATCGTAATATTGAACGGATTCTTTCTGTAATAGCTAAATCACCTTCTTTAAAGAAATATGCATATTCAGATCAACCACCTTTTGAGGCTAATGGAAAGATTGTGAGGAGAGCTGCGGCTGAGAGTATGGTGTTACTTAAGAATGAGAAGTCGACATTACCTTTAGATAAGAATCAGAAAATAGCATTATTCGGATGTACATCCTATGATAATATGGCTGGTGGTTTTGGTAGTGGAGGAGTACATAAGGCATATAATATTTCTTTAAACCAAGGGCTTACTTCTGCGGGGTTTGAAGTTGATTCTAAACTTGTAAAGGTCTATGATGAGTATGTGAAAGAACAAAATAAAATATGGAAGATAGATAATCCGATGGAAATATCACCTTCTATACCAGAAATGGAAGTCAGCGAATCGTGGATTAAGCTGTTAGCGAAGCAAATGGATGTAGCTGTTATCACAATTGGAAGGAATTCTGGCGAAGGATCTGACCTTTCAGAGAAAGCTTTTGGTCTTATACCTGAAGAAGCTAAACTTATAGAGAACGTTAGCAGAGAGTTTCATGCGATGAAAAAGAAAGTAATCATTGTGATGAATATTTCTAATGTAATGGAGGTAGCATCGTGGCGTAACTATGCAGATGCTATATTACTGGCATGGCAAGGGGGACAAGAAGGGGGAAATTCAATAACTGATATTTTATGTGGTGCCGTTAATCCTTCAGGAAAACTGACAGCATCTTTTCCAATGACTTATAGAGATGTCCCGTCATATAATAACTTTCCTGGAACTCCTAAGGATGCTTCTAATCCGGAATATTCTTTATACGAAGAAGGGATTTATTTAGGATACCGTTATTACAACACATTTGGTATTAGACCGGCATATGAATTTGGATATGGACTATCATATTCTCATTTTGCTTATTCAGATCTGAAAATAAGTTCAGATATATTTCATAAAAAAATGAAGGTGCAAATTACTATTACAAATAAAGGAGAATATCCTGGTAAAGAGGTGGTGCAGCTTTATTTAAAGGCACCAGCTATCCGACTTGAGAAACCTGTAAATGAACTGAAAGGTTTTGCTAAAACAAAACTCCTGCAATCGGGGGAATCACAGGTTTTGGAGTTCGAATTAGATTCTTCTTCTTTGGCTTCTTATGATGCATCACTTTCTTCATGGATTGCAGAGAAGGGTAAGTATACTATTCAGATGGGAGCATCTTCCTTAGATATAAGAAAGAAAGCCACATTTAAACTGGTAGATGATATTCTTGTAGAAAGATGTCATACTGTCCTACCACTTAAGAGGGAAATTAAGGAATTGACACATAAATAGTAATATTGCTTTGATATACCATCTATGATGAAAAGAATTAAACTCAGTATTGCTTTTCTTTGGTGCATAATTGCTGTCTATGGGCAGGAAATTAGAGGAGATGTTTTATATAAAATCATTTCTCCCTCCGGTTTACTGTTAGACAACAAAGAAAGTTTGGAAAATGACGTCCAGGTGGTACTTTCTGCCGATAATGGCAGTGAAGGACAGCTTTGGAGGATAGTAGCATTTGATGAAAATTGTTTTCTGATTTATAGTCCTTTCTGCAATAAAAGTCTGGATATTTATAATTCTATTCCGGGAAAGAATTTTCTGAAATTATGGGATTTTAATCGTAAGAATAGTAATCAGCACTGGCAAATGGCAGCGACAGAAGGTGGTTTTTATATTCGTCATAGTACTACTCAGCGATGTGTAACAGTGTGTGAGGGAGAAAATGAAGATTCACCGGTATCTGTTGTATCGAACAATCCAACTATATGGAAGCTGGAAGTTACTAATGTAGAAGTGCCTCCTGAGAATTTGCGGGGAGAATCTGAATGGGAAAATGAACGGATATTTGCAGTGAATAAAGAGAAAGGTCACGTAACATATATACCATTTTCCTCTATCGAGAGTTTGAAGGGTGATAAATCATTTGATTTTCCATGGGAAACACCAAGTTCCGATCTTTATCAGTCGTTGAATGGAATGTGGAAATTTTATTGGGTGAAGGAACCTTCCGAAAGACCTTTGGAATTTTATAAAGTGGACTATGATGTTTCTCATTGGAATGAATTACCGGTTCCGTCTAATTGGGAGATGTATGGATATGGTACTCCCATATATACTAACGTGAATTATCCATTTCGGAATTTACCTTCAGTAATCCGTCCTCAAAAAGGATTTACCAATGAAGTAGAGGTTAATCCGGTTGGATCGTATCGCAGAAATTTTGTGGTTCCTGTGGATTGGAAAGATAAAGAAATATTTCTTCATTTTGATGGAGCTTATAGTGGTATTTATATATGGGTAAATGGAGAGAAAGTGGGATACAGTCAGGGTGCTAATAATGATGCAGAGTTTAATATCACCCCCTATATACGTACCGGAGAAAATGTTTTGGCGGTTGAAGTTTATCGTTGGACAGATGGCAGTTATTTGGAAGATCAAGATATGTTTCGGTTAAGTGGCATTCACCGTGATGTGTATCTGTATGCTACTCCCCGATTACATGTTCGGGATTATCATTTATCATGTCGTTTTTTGAATGAAGAGTTAACTTCTTCTGAATTTCAGATGAAAGCTATGATCAGGAATTATGACAGGAGGAAATCTGGTAAACAAATTCTTGAAATTCAATTGTTAGATAAATTTGGAAATGTAACTACTTGTATGTCTCAAGAATTGAAACCGTTGAAACCTGGAGAAGAAGTTGTTATTGATCTGAATAGTAGCGTTACAAATCCTCTGTTATGGAGTGCGGAGAAGCCTGATTTGTACACAGCAATTATAGCTTTGAGGAATAAAGATGGAAGAGTAACTGAAGCCATGTCCACTAAATTTGGTTTTCGCAAGGTAGAGGTACGTAATAAACGTGTTTACATAAATAATAAGCAAGTCTTTTTTAAAGGCGTAAATCGCCATGATATTCATCCCCAATATGGTAAAGCTGTTCCGTTGGAAACGATGCTTTTGGATATTGTATTAATGAAGCGGCATAATATTAATACTGTCAGAACCAGTCATTATCCTAATAGCTCTAAAATGTATGCAATGTATGATTATTATGGGTTGTATGTAATGGATGAGGCTGATATGGAAAATCATGGGAATCAAGGACTCAGTGAAAATAAAGATTGGGAACCTGCTTTTGTGGATCGTTTGGAAAGGTTAATACAGCGAGACAGAAACCATCCTTCTGTGATTTTTTGGTCTCTTGGTAATGAGGGAGGGAGTGGCGAGAATTTTTATGCAATGTATCAAAAGGCAAAAGAGTTGGATACAACCCGCCCCGTACATTATGAAGGAAATAATACCTATGCCGATATTGATTCTCATATGTATCCGGATGTTGAGAAGATGAAAGCGCATGACCGGAATAAATCGGATAGACCTTATTTTTTATGTGAATATGCACATGCGATGGGCAATGCTCCCGGAAATCTAATTGAATACTGGGATTATATTGAAAATCATTCGGAACGAATGATTGGTGGCTGCATTTGGGATTGGGTAGATCAGGGCATTAATAAACACGGTTATCCCTCGGATCATTATTTTTATGGTGGAGATTTTGGGGATAAACCCAATGATGCCGATTTTTCATGTAATGGCTTGGTTACTCCGGATCGGGGGATCACCCCAAAATTGTTAGAGACAAAAAAGGTTTACCAATATATTCATTTTATTTCCGATAATCCGGAAACCGGAGAGATAAGAATTTCTAATGGGTATGACTTTACAAATCTGAATGAATTTGATATTACTTGGGAAGTCTTGAGAGAGGGGCAGGTCGTAGAGGTAGGAGAAATAGCGTCAATGGATTTGCTTCCGGATGAGACTATACAGATAAGAATACCGTTTAAAACTCAGATAGATGCTCGATATGAATACTTTCTAAATATCTATGCTGAACGATCGAAGGCGACACTCTGGTCGGAAAAGGGGGAAAGAGTAGCTTCTGAGCAATTTGTATTGAATGTATGTCCTAATGAACAGTTGCCTCTTTTTTCAAATACATCGGAATTGGTTGTTAGTAGTGAGAGAGATTTATCAATAAAAGGTCAGAACTTTCAGGTTACATTTGATATGAAACAAGGTTTCTTGATCTCTTGGCTGTATCAGGATCGGGAGTTGATAGATAAAGGGCAAGGACTGACTTTTAATTGGTATCGCAGTGTTAGTAATGATAAGTTTACAGATCAAAACTATTATGAACCGGATCATAAGTTGTTATCTTTTTCATTTGATGTTGATAAAAAGAGAAACTGTGTTCTCGTCCATAGCCGACATGAAATTCTACTTCATACCACTAAAAAAGAGATTTCAGTTCCTTACCAAATAGATTACACGATTTATGCAGATGGAAAAATAGGAGTACAGGCTACGTTTATAAAACCCAAAGATGGAGAAATTATACGGCGGCTTGGTTTACAAATGGTTCTTCCGGAAGATATGGAATATGTACAATGGTATGGCAGGGGGCCTCATGAAAATTATATAGATAGGAAAACTTCTGCTTACATCGGAATATATCAGAACACAGTTACCGGTATGGAAGAGCATTATGTACGTTCTCAAAGTATGGGAAACAGAGAAGATGTTCGTTGGGTTACGATAACCAATGAGAAAAAGGTAGGTATAAAGGTCATTTCTTTGGATAAAATGAGTTTTAGCGCACTTCATTTCACGGATCAAACATTGTGGATGGCAACTCATGACTTTAGGTTGCCATTAGTTCGGAAGCCGGAAGTTTATCTCAACATAGATTGTATGCAACAGGGGCTTGGAAATGCTACTTGCGGTCCTATGCCTTTGGAGCAGTACATGATTCCTGAAGATGAAAAAATTAGTTATTCATTTAAAATAGAACCAGTCAAATGAAAAGAAATAGTTTTAGTTTTTTATTACCTCTTATTGGGCTTGTTGTGGTTATTTTTTCTTGTAAAAATGAAGATGATCCATTTGAATATTTACAGTATGTAAATCCTTTTATTGGTACGGCATATACCGGACACACATTTCCCAATGCAACCTGTCCTTTTGGAATGGTACAACCGGGGCCACAGACCGGAAATTTTGCCTGGGAGTATTGCAGTGGGTATAATTATGAAGATTCTCTGATGTGGGGATTTTCTCAAACACGTCTGAATGGTACGGGAATACCGGATTCCGGTGATATATTGATGATGCCTTTTGCCGGACAATGCAGAGAGAATTATAAAAGTTTTTTTGATAAGAAAACAGAAGTGGCTTATCCTGGGTATTATGCTGTAGATCTGGTCGATAATCAGGTGAAAGTAGAATTGACCTGTACTCCTCATGTAGCAATGCATCGTTACTTATTCAATGAAGAAAATCCCGGGCTATATATTGACTTTCAGAGTGGTTGTGTCAGTTCTGAACAGCAATATGACAACAGAGTTATTTATGCGGATATTAAAACACCGGATCATTATACGATTACAGGAGAAATGCAGGTTAGACACTGGGTGGAACGCCGTTTGTTTTTCGTAATCAAATTTGATAAGCCTTTTATTTCTGAAGAACGGAAGTTGGTGAAAGAGTCTCATAGGGCACCTTCGTGTGTTTATCGTTTTGAAACTAACGGAAAAAAGCAAAGTCAATTATTGGTGAAAGTGGGTATCTCTACAGTTAGTATCGAGGGAGCAGAGGAAAATCTTCGTTCAGAACTGGATCATTGGAACTTTGATCAGGTAAAGTTGGAAGCAGGAAAGAAATGGGAGAATTATTTGTCACGTGTACAGATCAAGGGAACTACTGATCAGAAAGTTAGTTTTTATACCTCTATGTATCATTTGATGATTCAACCGAATAACATAGCAGATGTTGACGGACAATATAGAAATTCTGAGGATAGTGTTTCGATTTCTCCCTTTGGCAAATACTATTCTACTTTTTCTCTTTGGGATACTTATCGGGCTGCCCATCCTCTTTATACAATCTTGACTCCGGAATTGGTGAGTGATATGGTTAATACAATGTTATTGCATGCTAATGCTCATGGATTTTTGCCGATATGGGCTCTGTGGGGAAAAGAAAACCACTGTATGATTGGTAATCATGGGATTCCTCCTGTTGTAGAGGCATGTCTGAAAGGGTTTCCAGGTATTGATCAGGAACAAGCTTATGCAGAAGTGAAAAAATCATTATTAATACCACACCATAAGTCTGAGTGGAATATCTATGATAAGTATGGATATTTTCCGTTTGATATAATATCCGAAGAATCGGTATCGAGAACTCTGGAAAATTGCTACGATGATTATTGTGCTGCACAATTGGCTGCCAAATTAGGCAAGACAGAAGACTATAATTTTTTTATTAAACGCTCCGGATATTGGAAAAATCTTTTTGATGAAGAAAACAAGTTGGTGAGAGGAAAAGATTCTGACGGTCGATGGAGAACTCCTTTTGATAGGTTCGCCTTATCACATGCTGGTACGGCAGGAGGAGACTATACTGAAGGAAATGCTTGGCAATATACCTGGCACGTACAGCATGACGTCGAAGAACTTATCAATAGGGTGGGAGGCAATGAAGCTTTCGTGACTAAACTGGATTCTTTATTTTTCCTTGATCACACAGCCGAGGTTAAAGGATTTGTTGGAGATGTAACAGGACTCATCGGACAATATTCGCAGGGAAATGAACCCAGCCACCACATCATGTATTTATATCGGCTTGCTGGTAAAAAAGGATCTACAGAGGCTTTAGTGAGAGATGTCTTCGAGCGCTTTTATCAACCTTATCCGGACGGTTTATGTGGAAATGATGATTGTGGACAAATGTCTGCGTGGTATATTTTCAGTGCTATGGGCTTCTATCCTGTAAATCCTGTTAGTGGTGAATATATTTTGGGGGCGCCCCAGGTTCTGGAAATCAATATAAAATTGTCCGATGATAAGACTTTTACAGTACGGGCAGATAAGTTATCTGATAAAAATAAGTACGTAAAATCCATTAAGTTCAATGATAAAGAAGTAAATGAAAATTTTATCACTTATCAGCAGATAATGAATGGTGGAATGTTAGTTTTTGAGATGACTGATCGGGAGTAGAATTTTTTGTTAAATAATAATCTGCACTATCATGAAATTACATATAACTATAAGTTTGATATTATGCACCATATTATCTTGCTTCTCTTGTACAAAAAGCGATGTTGGTAAAACTCCGGTTGATTATGTAAATCCGTATTTGGGCAATATCAGTCATATACTGGTACCTACGTATCCGACAGTACATTTACCCAACAGTATGCTTCGGATATATCCGGAACGAGATGATTTTACATCGGATCAGATAGAAGGATTACCTGTAATTGTAACCAGTCATAGAGGCAATTCAGCTTTTAATATTAGTCCGGTGAATGGGAAGTCTCCAGTATCAGTTCCTGTGAAAAAATATACTTATGATAATGAAAGTATTACTCCTTATCGTTATTCTGTATTCCTGGATGAAGAGGATGTAAATGTTGATTACTCTTTATCTCATCAGTCCGGGATCTATAATTTGACATCTGCTAATGATGAACTGAATTATATAGTGGTGAACACCCGGAAAGGAAAACTGGAACAAGTAGACGAAAGTACGATATCGGGTTATCAATGTATTGGTGAAAGTGAAGTTAAAGTATATCTTTATTTGGAATCGCAGTCTCCTGTAAAAAGTTTGGGTGCTTTGATTGATAGGACTGTGGATTATAGTAAAAACTCGGTGGAAGGTATCGATCAAGCTTTGGTTCTGGAGTTTGCAACCGGACAAATGAATCTTAGATATGGAGTCTCGTTTATCAGTACTGAACAGGCCAAACGGAATCTTAGAAGAGAGATTGATACTTATGATGTGAATGTAATAGCTGAGATTGGGAGAAGCAAATGGAATGAAGTTTTAGGTAAAATAGAAGTAAATAGCCCTGATGAAGATAATAAAATTCTTTTTTATACCTCTTTATACAGAACTTATGAGCGAATGATTAATATTTCGGAGGATGGATTTTATTATAGTGCCATGGATAATACGGTTCATGCTGATCAAGGAATTTCTTTTTATACCGATGATTGGGCGTGGGATACTTATCGTGCAACACATCCGTTGCGTGTATTGATAGAGTCTGATATGGAAATAGAAATGATCCAATCCTATATGCGTATGGCCCAACAGACTAAAGAAGGGTGGATGCCGACTTTTCCGGAGGTAACGGGAGACAGTCATCGGATGAATGGTAATCATATCGTTGCTTCTGTGTGGGATGCTTATTGTAAAGGATTATGTGGTTTTGATCTTGAAGTTGCTTATGACGCTTGCAAAAAGGCTTTGACGGAAAAATCATTGTTACCTTGGAAGAGGACGCCTAATACTGAACTGGATCTCTTCTATCGTACTAATGGATATTATCCGGCATTGCGCCACGGAGAAAAAGAATATGTGGAAGAAGTTGATTCTTGGGAAAAACGGCAATCTGTGGCAGTAACTTTAGGGACTTGTTTTGATGATTGGTGCTTGTCGCAGATTGCTAAAGAGTTAGGAAAAGATGCGGATTATTCTTATTTCTTGAAGCAGTCCTATAATTATCGGAATCTGTATAATCCTGAGACAATGTTTTTCCATCCTAAAGATATAAATGGAAATTTTATCTATCCTTTTGATTATACTTTTTCCGGGGGATTGGGAGCAAGAGAGTTTTATGATGAGAATAATGCATGGATTTATAGATGGGATGTCCCCCATAATCCGGCAGATTTAATTTCATTGATGGGAGGAGCAGATCGATTTGTCGCTAATTTGGATCAGACATTTCGTGAACCTTTGGGTAAAAGCAAGTATGCTTTTTATTCTCAGCTCCCCGATCAGACGGGTAATGTCGGACAGTTTTCTATGGCTAACGAACCGGCTTTGCATATTCCTTATTTGTATAATTATGCTGGTCAACCATGGAAAACTCAGAAGAGGATACGTGAATTGCTGAGGCAGTGGTTCAGAAATGACTTGATGGGGATGCCAGGTGATGAAGATGGAGGCGGAATGTCTGCTTTTGTTGTCTTTTCTGCCATGGGCTTTTATCCGGTTACTCCAGGATTGCCTGTTTATAATATAGGAAGTCCGTTATTTGAAAATATAAAAATGAAACTGAGCAATGGGAATATCTTTGAAATTGATGTCCGGAATTTCTCAGAAAAGAATAAATATATTCAGTCTGCATCCTTGAATGGAATAGAATGGAACAAGCCATGGTTTCACCATAACGATATCATTAATGGTGCAAAACTGATTTTAGTTATGGGAGAAAAAGCTAATAGGAATTGGGGAGCATCTTTGAGAAATTCTCCTCCTTCATTAGAGAATTGAAAGATTAGATGGGGATGATTTTCACATTTCAGAATATAATAAATTAATATTATGAAAAATATTGTAGCAATATGTTACTTCTCACTTTTTGCTTTTGCGCTAACTCTGCCTCTTGTTACTTATGCGAAAGCTCAAAAAGGAGGTGCTGAACAAGTTAGTTTGGCTAAAGAACAGTTAGCAGATAAGATAAAAGGTGGTTGGGCTGGTAAAACTATTGGTTGTACTTATGGAGGTCCTATAGAATTCTTATTTAATGGTACAATGATTCAGGATTATACTCCCATTCTTTGGTCAAAGGACCGGGTGAAGTGGTACTATGACAATTTTCCCGGATTATATGATGATTTGTATATGGATATCGTGTTTGTAGAAGTTTTGGAACAATTGGGCTTTGAAGCACCAGCTGATTCCTTTGCTGTGACTTTAGCTAACGCGGAATTTCCGCTATGGCATGCCAATCAGGTTGCCCGTTATAATATTCAGCAAGGTATTATGCCTCCTATGTCAGGACATTGGATCAATAATCCGCATGCTGATGATATTGACTATCAGATTGAAGCTGATTTTGCTGGATTAATGTCTCCCGGAATGCCTAATAGTGCGTCGGCATTTTCTGATAAGATAGGTCACATCTTTACTTATGGTGATGGATGGTATGGCGGAGTTTATGTAGGTGCTCTCTTTGCCATGGCTTTCGTCTCAGATGATATAGAACAAATCGTGGAAAAAGCATTGAAAACAGTTCCTGTTAAAAGTGATTTTTACCAATGTATAAAGGATGTGATAGAATGGCATAAAAAATATCCTGATGACTGGAAACAAACATGGTTTGAATGTGAAAAGAAATGGACTTCAGAAGTTGGATGTCCGGATGGGGTGTTCACACCGTTCAATATTGATGCAAAAGTTAATAGCGCCTATGTAACGATTGGTTTACTATATGGAAAAAAGGATTTTTTTCAGACAATTGATATTGCTTCGCGTTGTGGACAGGATGCTGATTGTAATGCATCGACTGCGGCAGGAGTTTTGGGTACAATGATTGGATATTCCAACATCCCTGAAATCTGGCGTGAAAGCCTTTATGAGGTAGTAAACCGTCCTTTTGCATACACGGATGTTTCTTTAAATAAATTGTGTGATTTGAGCCTAAAACATGCTCTGAAAATAATAGAGCAGGAAGGAGGTAAAATAGAGCAGGATGTAGTGATTATCCGGACACAAAATCCGGTAGCTGTACGGTATGAGAAATCCTTTGAAAACCATTTTCCTGTTGAGAAGAAAGTAATCAATACAGTGCTGAAAGATCCTATTTCATTTCAGTTTGAAGGTGTCGGATTTGTACAAAGAGGTTATGTAAGCTGCCAGGATGTGAATTATGTAGCTCAGGTAGAAATGTATTTGGATGGTAAAATGATGGAGAAGGCTTATCTTCCTGTATCCTTCAATGCACGTCGTCCCGATTTATTTCATAGATATCAATTACCGAAGGGATTTCATCAAATCAGTTTCAAATGGTTAAACCCACGTCAGGATGCAGAAGTTCATTTTGGGGAGGCTATAATCTACTCTGATGAACCGGACAAACATAAGTTGATTAAATAAATTGGTATTTTAAGTTGTATGTTCGAATAATAGAACTGATATAGTATTTGTTTCGGATAGCTATGCTATGACATAAGCCGTATCTGAACCGCGCTTGCTCCGTACATTTAGGAGAGGTGGTCAGATTTTTTTTCCTAACTTTGCAAAGGATAGTTGAGAAGCTATTGCCATGTTATAAGTAGATATTTATAATTATTTCACATATAATTATATTGCGTTATCTTCGCGTTAGACAAAAAGTGGAAGCGAATGTAGATCAAATTGACCGAATCCGAACAGGGCGAACAACTGCTGTGCTTCCGTACTGGTGAAAGCCATTGTTTTCGAATGCGCTGCCGTGTAATATTACTCAAATCAGAGAGTTTGAGTTCTGTTGTAGTAGGGGAACAGACAGACATGACCGCCCAAAGTGTCAACAATTGGATCAAACGTTTCGAGTTGGCAGGCATTAAGGGTTTACATACCCGTCTTGGGTAAGGACGCAACAAATAATAGACTGTTCGGACAAAGAAGCTGTGCGCAAGGCCATCGAAGCAGATAGGCAAAGCGGCTGCTTAATTCTGAACAATTGCCTACACAAATAACTATACTTGCAGAGAATGGCGAACAACAAAATGTCGAAATGTTTATCAACGACTGGATCGACGTTCAAGATGATAGATACAGGTTCCTCGTAATAGATGATATAGGGCAAATAGTGATCAAAACTCATGAGATGGTTTGTTCTGAATATGTTTTACCACATTGTGGGCATTCTTCATTAAAATAGCAAGCCCTGGTTCCTGAAAATAGGTTAAGTAAGAATTAGTATCGTACTCTAAAGGAATAATAATCTCTCGATACGTTTTATGTGTTTTCTTTTATAAGTGAATATTTTAGTGCAATATCCTGATATTATGATTGATAATCATTAACTTTGTAAAGTTACTAATTTTTTGGTCATGAACATATATTTCTAACCAAAGAATATAGTGATTGTTATTTATGTGATATGACATTGAGGAACAAATATCTGCATGCTTATTCTTTTTTACCTGCCATATCGCGTGGCAGGCTTTTAATGGGCATTTTTGTCGGATTATTGTTTGCCTGTTGTTTCTATGCTTTTCTATATGTATGTCGTGAAGCTTTACGTATCCTTTTTTTCATGACAGAAGATTACGATGTCTTGGTACTATCGAATGCCACTGTGCATTTCTGTAACTTTATTTTGGCATATATTGCTACTGTATTGGGGCAATCCCTTTGTTTTGTCTGTTGGTTTGAGATTCCTCTTCGAAAGCTGGGGAAATATGCATCGCAAATGCGGGCAGTTATTAATGATCAACGTAGCATGAATTCTTATTTCCTTAGTTGGTTTTCGCGTTTGGCATATGTGTTTGCATTACTTATTGGGGGGACGATGGGCGGAGGAATTTATGTTATACGTACTTTTTCGGATTATAAGTATGTTTTGCTTCTTGTTATTTTTGTACTTTTCCTACATACCTGGCTTACTATTAGGCGCTTGTTTAATGGAATAAGTTTCAGGTGGATGTTAGTATCTGCAATATTCCTGTCTGTTTTCTCTTTAGGGCTGTCTCGAATAAATCTGATTGATTATAAATGTATAAATGAGATAATCCTCAGTAGAAATATAAACTATACTCATCTCTTACAACTTCCTGAAGCAGTATGTTTCGAACGGATGAATAGCGAAAATCGGCGTAGGGCTACTTTATGGATTGCTGAAAATAAGAATAAGCTTGTCGATGCGGGCCCTGTTGTTTTTGTTAAACATTTTGGGAGGTGTGGGACTTATAATGGCGAGCAAATTTCATTTGATAGCTTGAAGGAATATTTTCGTAGATGGGATCAAAATACATTGGAAGATACAAAGTCTGAGCCTTGTATTCTTTATATTCATCGGGATATAAAAATGAACTATGTAAACAGAATTAAAAAGTGTCTTGCAGAATTGCAAGCTTATCGAATACAATATGCAGTGTTACCGTCCGTACGAGAGTATGATGATAAGTATTATACGTATTTGGTATTTCCGTTGGTAACCAGTCGCTATTTCGCTGAAGCAGAGGGATGGCAGAAATTGCAAAAAACATCAAATATACCAAAACATGTTCATGATTTGTATACTACTGCTACCGGTGAGATATTTTTTAATGGTACCAAAGTACAATTTGATGATTTTAAAGATTTTATCCTGCACAAGATTCTGGTTATGCCTGATTATTGCATTAAATATCATATTCATGGTAATTCAACCTATGCGGAATATATTTTTATTGTAAGTACTATAATGCAAGTAATTCACGAATTAAGGAATAATTATTCGTTTGAAGTTTATCAGCGAATCTATGAGAATCTTGAATGGGATGAAGCAAAAGTGATACGTGAAAGATTTCCATATCGTGTTGTGGAAATTCCAATAGAATTATAGTTGTTATTTGTTTTTTCTGAGTTAATTATATCGGTTCTGTAATCCTATCTATACTGTAAATTACTACTTAAGAAGAATATAAATAGCAAAAAGATGAACGTAATATGCAAATTTGTCATTGGATATTTCTTAGGCATTTATTTTTTCCTAACTTTGCAAAGGATAGTTGAGAAGCTTTTGCCATTTTATATTTTAATATTTACCCAATATGCCAAATCAGAATACACTTCTGTATCTCCCTTTGACATTTCGAATACTTGCGGTTGCTATTTTCGCTTGTTTATTTCTGGCGCCCAAGGCGATGGCTGATACGAAAGATCAAGAGTATATTGTTCTTATCAGTTCTTCCACTTTTCGTGAGAAATGGGCTTATGATCTGCTTGAAACTGTAGAAAAGGCATTCAATGACGAAAATTCGGTGAAGGTATATTCGGAGACTCTCACAACATGGCATTTCAATAATCAACAGGAAATAAATCAGAAGGTTGATTATCTAAAGGATAAATATTCTGTTCCTCCCCAAGCCGTCATATTTGTAGGCGATCCGGGATGGTACGTTTGCAAACCGCTTTTTGATACTATCTGGAAAGGGGTACCTACAATTATTTGCCACTCGATGCCGCATACGTCGGCTGATATAAATAAGTATTATAATGGTGAATATATACCTGAAGATCAGATTATCGCTACACCGGAAATGCTGGAACGGTATAATGTGACTGCCATAAATATTCCTGTCTGCATTAAAGAAACCATAGAATTGATGAAGGAGATTACTCCTGAAATGAAAAAGGTTGTCTTGTTATCGGATGACAGATTTATCTGTTCTCTAATTCGGAAAAAAGCAGAAGGCATACATCAGCAGTACTTTTCTGATTTGGATATGGAATTTATTACTTATCCTCAGACAAATACAGAAACGATGCTTCACAAGATTAGCGAATCTGGTAGAGAAACAGGCATTATTTACTGTTCATGGGTGAATGTAGCCAGTCAGAATCTGTCTGAGAAATATTATCCTGATGAGAGGATGCATTCTTATATTTCCGGTATAGTTAAAAAGCCGGTATTCTCGTTGTCTGACCAGTTCACAAGGGTTCATGCTTTATTTGCCGGTGGGCATTATATAGGCAGTTCCGATGTGGAAAGTACCGTTATCGGTGAAATTAGAGGTGCACTGAAAAAGGATGGTACATACGGGGCGAAAACGGTTGTTGCCGGTACGCCCAATACCTATCTTAATTACCAGACATTGCTTGACAAGGGAGTTCCATTAGATAACTTTCCTAAAAATGCGGTTTATTGTGATGTTCCGCCCAGTTTTATCCAGAAGAATATTATTTATGTTGTAATTGTATTGGGTACTGCTATTGTCCTGCTGCTATTTTACTTTATGCACAAGCGTATCAAGAAAGTGAGAGAAACGGAGTGGCAAGAACATCTGCATTTGCTTGAAAATATTCTCGATAACCTTCCTATTGCAGCCAAGGTGAAAGATGTCGATAATGATATGCGCTATACTTTTATAAATAAAAAGGCTGAAGAACTCTTTGAATATCCGGCTAAGGAGGCGATTGGAAGAACTGATTTCGATATAATGCCTGAGGCTGCAACGATGATCAGGAAAGAAGATGAAGAATTGGTAAGAACGGGAATTGCCCAATCCGGTACCAGGCGTTTCTTTACGAATAAGAATGAGGAACGGTTTACCTTCCAGAATAATAATATAGTTTCATTCTCTGATGGACGTAAATGGATTCTCTATACGGCTTGGGATATTACAGACCAGAAGATTCTGGAACGTAAACTGCGTCTGGCTAAGGAAGAGGCTGAAGAGTCCAATCGTATAAAATCAGCTTTTCTGGCTAATATGAGCCATGAAATACGTACTCCGCTCAATGCAATAGTTGGCTTCTCGAGTATACTGGCTGAAGATGTATCGGAAGAAGAACGGATAGAATACCTCAGTATCATTAGTAAGAACAATGATATATTATTGCAACTGATCAATGACATCTTGGATTTATCAAAGATAGAAGCCGGTACACTGGAATATGTCTATGCAAATATAGACGTGAATAAGATGTTATCTGAAATAGAGCAGGCTGCCAGAATGAGACAACCGAATGCGAATGTCGCTATATGTGCAGTGATGCCTATGCCGGATCTTCTTTTATATACTGACCAGCGTAGAATTACTCAGGTACTGAATAATTTCATCAGCAATGCCATGAAGTTTACAAATACAGGGAGTATCACGTTTGGGTATGAAGAACCCAAAGATGGTTATATACGCTTCTTTGTGACAGATACCGGTACCGGTATCCCTCCTGAAAAAGTGGCGGATATATTCAACCGTTTTGTAAAGCTCGATTCCTTCAAACAAGGAACCGGACTTGGACTGGCTATTTCACAGAATATCGTGAAGGAACTCAAAGGCGAGATCGGAGTACTGTCTGAGTTGGGGAAAGGTTCTACTTTCTGGTTTACGCTGCCTTATGAAAAGATGGGTGCACACCGTTCCATCCTTCCATAAGTGGTTTCTAATCATTTTCTAATCTCGTATAAGTTTATTATAATCCGTTCCGGAAGCCTTAATTTTTAAGGAGTTGTACTTTTGCCTCAAAATTGATAAAACAATGATGAGACAGATTACATTTACTCTTTTTCTTATTTTCTCATGCAGCCTGTGGGCGCAATCGAATCCGTTAAAGTTGACGATGAAGGAGGCGGAGGAACTTTTCCGTACCCACAATCTTTTACTGGTTGCCGAATATTACAATGTAGACATGGCACAGGCACAAGTGGTGCAGGCTAAACTATTTGATAACCCCGTTATCACATTGGAGCAGAATATTTATAACCGCCTGAACGGTAAATATTTTGATTTTGGGAAAGAAGGAGAGTCCGGAGTGCAGATAGAACAAGCCATCAATCTGGCCGGACAACGCAACAAACGAATACGTCTGGAAAAGATTAATCACCAATCCGCTTTATTGCAATTTGAGGAAGTAGCACGCACCTTAAACAGTGAGTTGAAGGAAACTTGTGTCGAAATGTATTTCCTGACCAAGTCCGTGCAGATTTATGATAAAGAGATCACTTCTTTAGAGGAACTGCTGCTATTCTACAAGAATATGGCAGAGAAAGGGAATATTTCATTGTTGGAATTATCCCGTATGCAGGCATTACTGTTATCACTGAAAAAGGAGAAGAATGATGCAGTAAATGAATTGGTATCGAAGAGGGGGAATCTGAAGATGTTATTAAACTTGCCGGTCACTCAGGAGATAGAAATACTTCTGGATGAAACGATGCTGAGCCGGTTGGAATTGTTTAGTCTGTCACTTGCCGATCTGGATTCCTTGTTACCTTCCCGCCCCGACCAACGGTTGGCCTTCTCCATGCTTGAGGCTTCCAAGGCGAATTTGAAGTTACAGCGTTCATTGGCCGCTCCGGAGTTTGCTATTCAGGGGATTTACGACCGTGCAGGAAACTTCATCAACAATTATTTTGCAGTAGGTCTTAGCTTCTCCGTTCCTATTTTCAATCGGAATCAGGGTAATATCAAGTCAGCCAAACTGGAAATAGAAAAGAGCCTGAAAGAGAAAGAATACACAGAGAACAGGGCAAACTCGGAACTGTATGTGGCGTATTCCCGTCTGGAAAAGGCTATGGAACTTTATCAATCAGCAGACGATGACTTGGAAAAGAACTTCAACCGGTTGATTGAAGGGGTGAACGAGAATTTCCGTAAGCGTAATATCAGTATGTTGGAATTTGTCGATTATTACGAGAGTTATAAGGAAACGAGTTTGCAATTGTATGAGACCCGGAAAGATGTTTTTCTGGCCATGGAGAACTTGAATACGGTAGTAGGACGAAATATATTTAATTACTAAGCAATGGATATGAGCAGGATTTTACAGGTTTTTATAGGTGCAGTACTATTCTTGAGCAGTTGCTCGACAAAAGATAATAATGAAACTTCAGTATCTCCGGAGATGTGTCTGACAGATAGTTTGATGCAAGTTGTCAGTATAGATACCGTACATACACGTATTTTAATCGACGAGTTGACACTGAACGGTCGTGTGACGTTTAATCAGGAGCAAGTGGTACAGGTTTTTCCAATGTTCGGTGGACGGGTGATTGCTGTGAATGCCGAGGTGGGAGACTACGTACATAAAGGGGAAGTGCTTGCTGTGGTCAAGAGCGGTGAAGTGGCGGAATATGAGAAGCAGCTGAAGGATGCGGAACAACAAGTGGCCGTAACCCGCCGTAACTGGGATGTTGCGCAAGATATGTACGATGCCGGCATGGCTTCGGCCCGCGACACATTGCAGGCCCGTCAGGAATTGGTGAGTGCCGTGACGGAGGAAAGACGCCTGAAGGAAGTCTATTCCATCTATAATCTGTCCGATGAATCCAGATATGAGATTAAATCACCGATAACGGGCTTTGTGGCGGAGAAGCATGTGAATAAAGATATGCAGATACGCTCCGACCAGGGTGAAGAACTATTCACGGTATCCGGTCTGGATAATGTCTGGATTATGGGCGATGTATATGAGAGTGATATCCGCAAAGTAAAAGAAGGTGCTCCTGTCCGTATCACGGCATTGGCCTATCCCGGCAGAGAGTTTGTAGGGAGTATTGATAAGGTCTACCACATCCTCGATGAAGAAAGTAAAACCATGAGCGTGAGAATTAAACTTCGTAATGAAGATTATCTGTTGAAACCCGGCATGTTTACCAATATATATGTACAATGCGAATCAACGGATGATACGATGCCCTGCATTGATTTACATGCCCTGATCTTTGAGAATGGAAAGAATTATGTAGTGACGGCAAACGAAGACGGCAAGCTGCAAGTAAAGGAAGTGGAAGTGTATAAGCAGTTAAGGAACCGATGCTATATACAATCCGGCTTGCAGGAGGGCGACCGTATCTTGAATAGAAACACATTGCTGGTATATAACGCATTGAATGCTGAATAACAGATAAAGAATTTGATATGCATAAGTTCATAGACAACATCATAGCTTTCTCTTTGAAGAATAAATTCTTCATATTCTTTTTTACGGTACTTGCGGTTATTGCAGGAATTGTCTCTTTCAAGCATACTCCGATAGATGCCTTTCCGGATGTAACCAACACCAAAGTAACTATTATTACCCAATGGCCCGGGCGGAGCGCCGAGGAGATGGAGAAGTTCATTACTATCCCTATTGAAATAGCAATGAACTCCGTACAAAAGAAGACGGACATACGCTCTACCACCTTGTTCGGACTATCGGTGGTGAATGTAATGTTTGAAGATCATGTAGACGATTTTACAGCCCGTCAACAGGTCTATAATCTATTGAATGATGCTGATTTGCCGGAAGGCGTTACTCCGGAAGTACAGCCTTTGTATGGTCCTACGGGAGAAATCTTCCGCTATACGTTGAGAAGTGAGAAGAAATCGGTTCGTGAATTGAAGACCATTCAGGACTGGGTGATTGAGCGGAATTTACGTTCCGTATCCGGTGTGGCCGATATTGTAAGTTTCGGTGGAGAGGTGAAAACCTTTGAGGTCAGTGTGAATCCCAACCAATTGAGGAATTACAATATTTCCTCTCTGGAGTTGTTTGAAGCCATAGAGAAAAGTAATATCAATGTCGGTGGTGATGTGATCACAAAAAGTTCCCAAGCCTATGTTGTCCGGGGTATCGGACTGATTAACGATGTGGAGGAAATTGGAAATATCGTTGTGAAAAATGTGAAAGGTACTCCTATTCTGGTGAAACACCTGGCAGATGTGCACGAGTCCTGTTTACCCCGCCTCGGACAAGTAGGCCGAATGGATGAAGATGATGTCGTGCAAGGCATTGTCGTGATGCGTAAGGGGGAGAATCCCGGTGAAGTGATTAAAGCCCTGAAAGAAAAAATAGCCTATATCAATAAAGAAGTGCTGCCATCGGATGTACAGATCGTACCTTTCTATGATCGTGAGAACTTGGTAGATCTGGCTGTGAGCACAGTGACACGCAACCTGATAGAAGGCATCCTGTTTGTGACTTTCATTGTGTTGATATTTATGGCGGATTGGCGGACTACCGTGGTGGTGGCAGTGGTCATTCCATTAGCATTATTATTTGCTTTCATTTGCCTGCGTATAATGGGTATGTCCGCCAATTTGTTGTCCATGGGAGCCATTGATTTCGGTATTATTATAGACGGTGCGGTGGTGATGGTCGAGGGTATCTTTGTAGTTCTTGACAAGAAAGCGCGTGAAGTGGGAATGCCGGCATTCAATGTCATGTCAAAGATGGGATTGATCCGTAATGCTGCCAAAGATAAGGCGAAAGCGGTTTTTTTCTCCAAACTGATTATCATTACGGCGCTGATTCCTATTTTCTCTTTCCAGAAAGTAGAGGGGAAGATGTTTTCACCGCTTGCTTTTACGCTGGGCTTTGCTTTGTTGGGGGCATTGGTGTTCACCTTGACTCTGGTACCCGTACTTTCGGCCATGCTGTTAAAGAAGAATGTGCGCGAAAAGAATAACAGGTTCCTCCGCTTTGTTAATGAGAAATCATCCGCCTTGTTTGATGTCTGCTATGCTTATCGCAAGGTGACGATTACGATTGCTACGCTTGTGGCAGTGGTGGGGTTGTATGCATTTTCTTTCCTCGGAACGGAATTCCTTCCCCAGTTGAATGAAGGCTCTATTTATATCCGTGCCACTTTACCGCAAAGTATAGCTTTGGATGAGTCCGTCAATCTGGCAAACAAGATGCGGGCGAAGTTAAGAAGCTTTCCTGAAGTGAAACAGGTGATGTCTCAGACCGGACGCCCCAATGACGGAACCGATGCCACCGGATTTTATAATATCGAGTTTCACGTAGATATTTATCCGGAAAAGGACTGGGAAAGCGGCTTTACCAAACTGGAATTGATTGACAAAATGCAACATGAACTGGAGATTTACCCGGGTATAGACTTTAACTTCTCCCAGCCGATTACGGATAATGTGGAAGAAGCGGCTTCCGGTGTAAAGGGTTCTATAGCTGTGAAAGTCTTCGGTAAAGATCTGTATGAGTCCGAGAAAAAAGCCGTAGAGATTTATAAAATATTGGGAACCGTGGATGGCATCGAAGATTTGGGGGTAATACGAAATATCGGACAGCCGGAATTGCGCATAGAACTGGATGAGAATAAGCTCGCACGCTATGGAGTGGCTAAGGAAGATGTACAGTCCATTATCGAAATGGCGATTGGAGGTAAGTCGGCTTCCTTGCTTTACGAAGATGAGAAGAAGTTCAATATCATGGTGCGTTATAAAGAGGAATTCAGATGCAACGAAGATGAGATAGGAAAAATACTGGTACCCGCTATGGATGGTACGATGGTGCCGATTAAGGAACTGTCGGAGATAAAGACTATCACCGGCCCCTTACTTATCTTTCGTGATAATCATGCCCGTTTCTGTGCCGTGAAATTCTCGGTCCGGGGTAGAGATATGGGAACTGCCGTTGCTGAGGCTCAGAAGAAAGTGAATGCCGCAGTGCATTTGCCCGAAGGATATACTTTGAAGTGGACTGGAGATTTTGAAAACCAGCAACGTGCTACTCAACGTTTGGCGCAGGTGGTTCCTGTCAGCATTATCATCATCTTTATTATTCTTTTCATCCTGTTTTCCAATGCACGGGATGCAGGTTTGGTATTGCTGAATGTACCTTTTGCCGCTGTGGGTGGTATTGCTGCCTTGCTCATAACCCGCTTTAATTTTTCGATCTCTGCCGGTATCGGGTTCATTGCTCTTTTTGGTATCTGTATCCAAAATGGAGTGATTATGATATCCGATATCAAACACAATTTGCAGGCGAGGTTGGCGTTACCTGATGCTGTAAAAAACAGTGTGCGTTCCAGGGTTCGGCCTGTGCTGATGACGGCTGCAATGGCGGCTATCGGCCTGATGCCTGCGGCGCTGAGTCATGGAATCGGTTCCGAATCGCAGCGACCGTTGGCCATTGTTATTATCGGAGGTCTGATCGGGGCTACTTTCTTCGCTTTGTTTGTTTTTCCGTTGATTGTCGAGATCGTTTATGGTAAAATGTTATATGATAAAGACGGTAGATTGAAGCAGAAAAAACTATAAAACGTATATTTGTGCTTTCTTTAAGTTTTAAAAACTATGGCAAAGATACTGTTGGTAGAAGATGAAGTCAATATAGCCTCTTTCATAGAACGGGGATTGCAGGAATTCGGGCATACGGTTTCTGTAGCTTATAATGGTGCGGATGGTTGGCAGCTGGCTCAGGACGAACCTTTTGACTTACTTGTTCTGGATATAATCATGCCCAAGATGAATGGACTGGACCTATGCAGGCAGTACCGCCAACTCTATGGATACGATTCCCCCGTCATTATGCTTACGGCCTTGGGTACAACAGATGATATTGTAAAAGGACTCTACGCAGGTGCCGATGATTATTTGGTGAAGCCTTTCAGCTTTCAGGAGTTGGAAGCGCGTATCACCGCTTTGCTGCGCAGGAGCAAGGAGAAAAGAACTTCGGAGCTTGTTTGTGGTGACCTTATCCTCGATTGCAATACCAGGCGTGCCCGTCGTGGTGACCGTGAAATGGAACTGACGGTAAAAGAATACCGACTTTTAGAGCACTTCATGAATAACCAGGGTGTTGTGCTCTCTCGGGTGAATCTCCTGAAACATGTATGGGATAAGAATTTTGATACGAATACCAATGTAGTAGATGTGTATGTGAACTACCTGCGTACTAAGATTGATAAAGATTATGAAAACAAACTTATCCATACGGTGGTAGGTTTGGGCTATATTATGGAATCTCATTAAACGGAGAATCGTAGTGAAGATAGGAAGTAAAATAGCGTTGTTCTATACGGGTATCACGATATGTATGCTTACCTGTATCATGGTTGTTTTCTATTTTTTCATTTATAACTATATCAATAGGCTGTACGATTCTTACCTGGCAGATAAAGCCTATCTTACTGCCCAGAAACATTGGGAAAAGGATGAAGTAGACGAGAGTAGTTATGAAATTATCCGTCAGGAATACGAAGGGCTTCTTCCCCAGGCTAAGGAAATTTTACTGAATACCGATAGCATGGAGACTGTGAAAGATACACTTGATAAGTATCTGAACAAAGAGCAGCAGAAGCGACTATTCATGGAAGAGCCGGTTTCATTCCGTTATAAAAAAGAGGTGGGTGCGGCATTGTATTATCCGGATAATGAAGGTAATTTTATAGTTCTGATACTTGCCCGGAACAACTATGGAACGGAGATACAGAATCATGTGCTTATCCTGATACTTCTTTTGTTCATTTTCAGTTCCATATCGGTTTATTTCATTGGAAGGTTTTATGCCAATCGAATGTTGGCACCGGTGAAGCGTATTTTGAAAGAGCTGCGGCGCATCCGGGGGAATAATCTGAATATCAGGATTAAGACAGCCGGTAACCATGACGAACTGGACGATCTGATCACTTCTATCAATGGTATGCTCGACCGCATAGACGCGGCTTTCAAGTCCGAGAAATCTTTCGTAAGCAGTGCTTCCCATGAACTTAATAATCCGCTGACGGCCATTCAGGGAGAGTGTGAAATCAGCTTGCTGAAAGAACGTTCGCCACAAGAATATATCAAGGCTTTGAACCGTATTTCGGATGAAAGCAAAAGAATCAGCTTGTTGATAAAATCCCTCCTTTTCCTTTCGCATCAGGATGAAGAACTTCTGAAGAATAATATGGAAGATGTGGACCTGGCAGAACTTCTGATCATACTGTGTGCCGAGAATGAGCGGATGCAGTTCAGTAATACATTTCAGAAAGAGAGCCTGCCAGTGGTAAGGGCTAATCTGCATTTGCTGAAAATAGCAATCCGTAATATACTGAACAAT
Organism: Bacteroides sp. 14(A); assembly: GCF_000526555.1. NCBI lineage: Bacteria > Pseudomonadati > Bacteroidota > Bacteroidia > Bacteroidales > Bacteroidaceae > Bacteroides > Bacteroides sp. 14(A). Next base: position 1,569,783 of record NZ_JAGH01000002.1, read on the forward strand.
GCCTGTAAATATTCCGGTAAACAACCTGTAGCCGTGCGGCTGTATCCTAAGGAAGGGAACACTATTTTGGAAATAGAAGACAAAGGTATTGGCATTCCTGAAGATGAAATACAGCTTATTTTCCAGGCATTCTATCGTGCAACCAATACAAGGGAATATTCAGGTCATGGTATTGGGCTGGGACTTTCTTTGAAGATATTATCTATTTATGGAGCGAGGATGGAGATTTTATCCAAACTAAATACGTATACGAGAGTGTTGATAACCTTTAAGTGACTAATCATTAGACTTTGGTTTTAAAATAAAATGTATCTTTGTGTCGGTCAAAAATGCTATGGAGTATATTTAATATAGATATTATGAAAAAGAAAAACACTCTTTTACTTTTTTTGTGCTTGTTCAGTCTGTGGGCAGTGGCACAAGAAAAGAGACCTGTAAAGATTGCCTGTGTTGGAAACAGTATCACTTATGGCTCAGGAATTAAAAATCAGTTTCAGAACAGTTATCCGGGGTTGCTTTCCCAGCTTTTGGGTGAAGGGTACGATGTCCGCAATTTCGGAATTAGTGCCCGTGTATTGCTGAATAAGGGAGATCATCCTTATATGCACGAACAGAAGTTTCGTGATCTTTTGGCATTTCAGCCGGATATCGTTACCATTAAATTGGGAACGAATGACAGCAAACCCTGGAATTGGCGTTATGGAAAAGATTTTAAGAAGGATTTGACGGAAATGCTGGATATTCTTCAGGAATTGCCTTCCAAACCTAAGATATATCTTTGTTTGCCTGTTCCTGCCGTAAAACGGAATTTTGGTATTAACGATAGCGTAATTACAAACGGTATTATTCCTGTAATACGCAGTGTAGCGAAGAAACGTCATCTGCCCGTTGTGGATCTTTATGCACTGCTGAAGCCATATCCTGATTACTATACGGATGGTATCCACCCCAATGAACAAGGAGCTGCATTGATTGCCGGTGAACTTTATCGTACACTGACCGGTAATGAGGCGCCTGCAATTGTTACCGATCAACCTTTCCCCGGTAAGAAGTCGCAATGGGAAGGGTTCGATCGTTATGATTTTATTTGTAATACACGCCGCGCTATCGTTGTTGCTCCCCGCAAGGTAGCGGAAGGGCGTCCCTGGATATGGCGTCCTGCATTTTTCGGAGCTTTCCCTTCGGTAGATAAGGCTTTGTTGGAAAAAGGTTTTCATGTGGCGTATTATGATTTGACTCATCTTTATGGAAGTCCGCGTGCGCAACGCTTGGGCACTGATTTCTATGAAGTCATGTGCAGATATTATCGTCTTTCTCCCAAAGTGACGTTAGAAGGCTTCAGTCGTGGCGGATTATTCGCATTTAACTGGGCGGCAAATAATCCTGATAAAGTGGCCTGTATCTATGTGGACGCTCCTGTATGCGATATGCTCTATTTCTCCGAGAACTGGGAACGTGATTTCTGGAAAGGCTTCCTTGCAGAATGGGGATTGACTGAAGAAAATGCCAAAGACTTCAAAGGAAATCCGATTGATAACCTGGCTCCATTAGCGGCTGCCGGTATTCCAGTGATGGGCGTTTGTGGTGATAGTGACAAGATTGTGCCGTATGAAAAGCACATGAAGATTGCTGCTGAACGTTATCGTGCTTTGGGAGGTAATGTCGAAATCATATTGAAACCCGGTTGCGATCATCATCCCCATAGTTTGGATAATGCTGAACCGGTTGTTGATTTTATAATCCGTAACCAACCGGATTATCAGAAGAAACAAGTGATCCATCAACGTGGTAGCCTTACTAACTCTTATCTGAAGTTTGCAAAAGAGAAAAAAGGTTGTGTCGCTTTTCTGGGTGGTTCCATTACCGAAATGCGTGGTTGGCGGAATATGATACAGGAAGATTTGAAACAGCGTTTCCCGGAAACTGAATTTACGTTCATTGATGCCGGAATACCTTCTACCGGAAGCACTCCTCATGCTTTCCGTTTTGAAAATGATGTGTTGCAGAAAGGAATGCCTGATCTATTATTTGTTGAGGCAGCGGTAAATGATGATACAAACGGATTCGATTATATCCGGCAGACGCGCGGTATGGAGGGTATTATTCGTCATGCCCGTACTGTCAGTCCGGAAATGGATATTGTCATGCTTCACTTTATTTACGATCCATTCATACCTTTGTTGGACAAGGGTATACAACCCCAGGTTATTATGAATCATGAAAGTGTAGCCAATCATTATTATGTTTCCTCTATCAATCTGGCGGAAGAAGTGGCGCAGCGTATGCGCGATGGTGAGTTTGATTGGAAAGAATTTGGTGGCACACATCCTGCTTGGAATGGTCATACATATTATGCTGCCGCTATTAACCGTCTCTTCGACCTTGAATGGAGTGGCGACGTGGTAAAGAAAACCGTCCGGGCACATGAGGTGCCGGAAAAACCGATAGATTCCTATTCTTATGATAAAGGTGTATTTGCGGATATCCGTTCTGCCAAGCAACTGAATGGTTGGAAAGTGGTGGATGACTGGACGCCTACAGTGAAAGGGAATACCCGTAAAGGTTTCGTACATGTTCCTATGTTGGTGGCTGACCGTGCCGGAGCCAGTCTTTCATTCTCTTTTGAAGGACGCGCTGTAGGTATCTTCTGCGCAGCCGGTCCGCAAGCCTGTGTGCTGGAATACAGTGTGGATGGCGCTCCGTTCAAGAAGCTGGATACATTTACTGATTGGAGCCGGAACTTATATATTCCATGGGTGTATATGCTGGAAACAGAACTGGTTTCCGGTCGGCATACCTTGCGTTTGCGTATAGCCAAAGGTGAGAGAACCGGGTGTCAGATACGTAATTTCGTGGTGAATCAGTAAGTCATTATCCCCTTCACAGTACCTCTGTGAGGGGGATAAAAACAAATTGTACCTTTATTAGTAACATTTCAGGAGCAAGGATTAACCAATCTGTCTCCTCTTCATAACATTCTTTTCAAAGTCTTTCAACTTCATTCCATACATTTGTCGTGGTTTCTTTTGTAAACGAAAAAGAACACAATAAAATCTTTGATATTAACCATTAAACAATGTACAATGAGAAAGACATTCTTTGAAAAGTGCATAAATTTGCATTTATGCCGTGTTGCATTGGTACTGCTACTTCTGGTACCTGCAATCAGTAGTCTTCAGGCTATCCCTTCTCAAAGCAAAACCATTTCGGGAGTTGTGACATCTGCCACGGACAATGAGCCGTTGATTGGTGTCAGCGTCCAGGTGAAAGAGACTTCCACCGGTGGAATAACCGATATGGACGGTAAATATTCCGTAACAGCCCAAACCGGGCAAACGCTGGTATTCTCTTATATCGGCTACAAATCTCAGGAATTTAAAGTAGGTGATTCTTCGGTTATCAATGTTTCATTAAAAGAAGATACCGAAATGCTGGATGAAGTAGTCGTGGTAGGTTATGGCGTTCAGAAGAAGAAGCTGGTAACCGGTGCTACAGTTCAGGTGAAGGGTGAAAACATTGCTAAACTGAACACGACGAACCCTCTCTCTGCTTTGCAGGGACAAACACCCGGTGTGAACATTATCTCTACTTCCGGACAGCCGGGTGCCAGCATGAGTGTAACCATTCGTGGATTGGGTACGGTGGGTAATTCTCAGCCTCTCTATCTTATCGATGGTGTGGGTGGCGACATTTCTACTTTGAATCCTGCTGATATTGAAAGTATCGATGTATTGAAAGATGCAGCTTCGGCTGCTATTTATGGTGCGCAGGCTGCCAATGGTGTAGTGTTGGTTACTACTAAAAGTGGTAAGGAAGGTACTTGCAGAATCAGCTATGATGGTTTTGCCGGTTGGCAGACGATAGGTCGTAAATACAGTATGCTCAATGCTTCAGAGTATATGAGTATTATGGATGAAGCTCGTCTCAACTCAGGCATGTCGCCGGTGGATTGGGCTTCGCTTAGCTCCATACATGATGCCAGGGGGAATATATATGATACTGATTGGATTGACCAGGCTATTGAAGATGGCGGATTAACTACCAGCCATAACCTCTCGTTCACAGGTGGTTCCAAAACTTCTACTTATGCTATTTCAGGTGGCTACACTGGTCAGGATGGCCTGATTGGTGGCTCAGATGTTTCTTATTATAAAAGATATAACTTCCGCGTCAACTCTGAACATAAGATGTGGAACGGACTGGTGACTGTGGGCGAACATGTGGGTTTTGTCTGGAAAGACACACGAGGCATGGGTACGGGAAACATCTGGAATAACAACCTGCGCAGTGCTTTCTCCGCATCTCCTATTATTCCCGTTTATGATGCTGATGGCAACTACAATTCTACGGTAAACTCCGACTGGAATGTAAACGATGGTAATCCTTATGGAAACATGATGGTGAATCGCTATAACAACAGCAAGAATGGTTCGCTCGATGCTAACGTATATGTGCAGATTGAACCCATCAAAAACTTGAGATTTAAAACGGTCTACGGTATCAGCTACGGCGCTTCCGAATACCGTGCCTATACACCGAAGTATCAGTTTACCCCGCAAACGGCCAACACCGTGAGCAAAGTGAATCAAAGTCATGGTCACGGTCTGTCGATGGTGTGGACCAATACTCTCTCTTACGATTTCAATATTGCTACTGAACATCATATCAATGCCTTGATAGGTAGTGAATTGTCTACCTATGATGGTAGTAATACCGAAGGCTCCAATACTGGTCTTATCCCCGGATTCGATGATTGGGATCATGCTTATCTGGTAAATACCAACGGTACGGAAAATAAGACAGTGAAAGGTTCTCCTTACGACTCTACCCGTGGTATGTCATATTTCGCTCGTTTGGGTTGGACATGGAAAGAACGTTATATGGTGAATGCCACCATGCGTGCCGATGGCTCATCGAAGTTTGCCAAAGGTAACCGCTGGGGATATTTTCCTTCAGTATCTGCCGGATGGACTATCTCCGAAGAGAAGTTCATGGAATCGGTGAAATCCTGGTTCGATTTCTTAAAGATACGTGTCAGCTGGGGGCAGGTAGGTAATGCCAATATCAACTGCTATCAATATCTTGCTCCTGTGTCCACCACGAATACCAATTATAACTTTGGTTCCGGTGGAGGTCAAGATGCCTGGGTTACGGGTTCTTATACCAGCCGTCTGGCCAATGAAAAAGTGAAATGGGAGACCTCTGAACAATATAATGTGGGTATCGATGCCCGTTTCCTGAATGGGCGTCTCGCACTTACTGCCGACGGTTATATCAAGAATACCAAGGACTGGTTGGTACAAGCTCCCGTATTGGCAACGGCAGGTACCAGTGGCCCTATTATCAACGGTGGTGATGTGAAAAACCAAGGTGTTGAACTGGGGCTCTCCTGGAATGACCAAATAGGGAAGGATTTCACTTATAGCGTAGGTGCCAACTTAGCATACAACCACAACGAAGTGGGAAGTATCCCTACCGAAGATGGTATTATTCATGGTGCTACCAATCAAATCTATAGTAATGCGGAAGAGTTCTACCGTGCTGAGAATGGTCATGCTATAGGTTACTTCTGGGGCTTCAAAACAGCCGGTATTTTTCAGAACAAACAGGAGATTAATGATTGGATCGCTGCCGGAAACGGTGTGTATCAAAGCAGTGTACAACCCGGTGATGTGAAGTATGTAGATGTGAATCATGATGGTGTCATCGACGCCAAGGATAAAGTAGACTTGGGTAACGGACTTCCTAAATACACATTCGGTTTCAATATTAACTTGGGTTATAAAGGTTTCGATCTTAGTCTGAACGCTACCGGTGCCGCCGGTTTCCAGATAGCTCAATCTTATCGTGACCCAAACTCCTCACAGTCCAATTACAGTCGTCAGATACTGAATCGCTGGACGGGTGAAGGTACCAGTAATCGGATTCCCCGTGTAACCTATGGTGATGTAGGTAACTGGCAATTCTCTGATCTCTATTTGCAGGATGGTGACTACATCCGTTTGCAGAATATTACTCTGGGTTATGACTTCAAACGTCTCATCTCTTGGAAGGGGCTGTCTAAATTGCGCCTCTATGTGCAGGCTCAGAATCTCTTCACACTGACTAAGTATGATGGTATGGATCCTGAAATCGGTTCATACAACGGTACAGACGGTAACAAACAGAATTCAGACGGTACGACCAACCAGACATGGGTGTCGGGAGTAGATATGGGTTACTATCCACACCCCCGCACCTTCATTGTGGGTATTAATCTTGCGTTTTAAATCATGAAAAAGAAAAGTAATATGAATACAAAACATATATTATTAACGAGCGCGCTCGTTGTGTCAGCTTTAGCTTTCACGTCGTGTGAAGACTTCTTTGACACTTCATCAAAAAAGGATTTGAACACTGAAACGGCTTACAGTAATTTGGAATCCGCAGAAATGGCTTTAGTGGGTTGTTATGATGGATGGCAACGTACTATTTCAGATGAAGGAGTAGGTATGTATTTGCTGGCGGAGTTTGCTTCCGAACAGGCTTTTGCAGGTCTTGGCCTTTCTGATGCTAAAAACAACAATGTGATTGACCAGTTCAATCTGGGGATCGCTCCTTCATACAATGATATCTTTAATGTGGATTGGCAGAACTATTATAAAGCTATATTTCGTTGTAATCAGCTCATTGTTCAGGAAGAAAATATCGACTGGGCAGGGGACATCAAGGCACAAGGACGAGTGATGGGAGAAGCACATGCCATTCGCGGTATTCTTTACTTCGATCTTGTACGTATGTTTGGAGATGTTCCTTTGCTTACCGCTCCTTCCGAAGAGAATATTCCCCGTTCTCCGGCAAGTGATGTTTATCAGCTCATTTTCGAAGACTTTAAATATGCCATCGAACATATTCCTGCCGATGCTTATCCCTTGGATAATAACGATACTAACGATGGTCGCATCACCAAATATGCGGCAGAGGCATTGATGGCTCGTGCCTATCTTTACCATACCGGTTACTACGGTGCCGAACATCCTTCATGCACCAAGGCTGAGGCAGTGGCTGCTATTAACGATGTGGTGCAGAATGGAAAATATGAACTGGAGAAAAACTATGCCGACTTCTGGATGCCTGCTTGTACTACTGATGCTTCGAGTGGCGACACTTATGCCTGGAATACGACATACGCCGGCAAGTGGTATGACGGCTCCGCTTGGAAAGCCGGACAAGGCAAACTCTCAAGGGAAATAGTGCTCAACCTGAAGATGAATACTACTCATGACTATAACGGTAATGGTGATGGTAATACGTTCTCGGTCTATTTGGGACCACGTAACAGGAATGCTACGAGCGTATGCATTGCCAGCGGCTGGGGTGCTTGTCCGGTGACTCCCACTTTCGTGGAGCAATATAAGAATGATCCCCGTTTCAGCACTTGTGTATGGAGTTGTAGTGAGGCCGGTTTTGATGCTGACATTACCGATTCGTATGAATATACCGGTTATTATACCCGCAAGTATGCGCCGATGTGTTTTGCCGATGGTACACGTCAGGAAGTAGGATTTAAGTTGGGTGAACAGCATCAGAATGTTACTTACTATCAGGATTACACTATCATGCGCTATGCTGATGTATTGCTGATGCATTCCGAACTCAATGGCAATGCCGATGGATTGAATCAGGTTCACCAGCGTGTATATCCCGGTGAAACACTGGCTTACAGTATTGAAAACATCCGTAAAGAACGTGCTATTGAACTGGCTTTCGAGGGTGTTCACTATTGGGACCTGATGCGTTATGAGAAGGATGGTGCATACGCTGCACGTATTATTACTGCTGCACAAAATGGTGCCAAGGTGACAAATGGCGGAAATGAGGCAACCACTTCGTTCTCCGAAAGTAACTTCACTTCGAAGAAAGGTTTGATGCAGATTCCTAATACACAAATCACCCTTTCGGGTAATGTGCTTACTCAAAATGCCGGTTGGTAAATCCATGAAGGCTTAGGTTTATCAAGGAAAAACATTAAAAATAATAAGATATGAAATTGAATCATTATATATATTCGCTCATTGCAGGCTTGGTGCTGATGTTGTCGGCCTGTTCACCCGATGAGTATGATATGGGTAAGAAGACCTATGTATCCGATGACTTGGCGGAAGGTATTGCCTACACTGTGACTATCGCAGGAAATCAAGTACGCCTCAAATCAAATATCACCGGTTGTACTCCGCTGTGGGTTACTCCTCAGGGACGTTCGCAAGAAAGTGAACTTGCCATTGAATTACCTTTTGCAGGTTCGTATGAGGTGACTTTCGGCGTAGAGACGCCCGGCGGTGTCGTGTATGGCGAACCCTATACTTTCAGTTTAGCACAAAACGATTTCTCATTGCTGGAAGATGAGAAATGGTTCCTGCTGTCCGATAAGAACTTTAAGTCGGGTAATGCTCTGCCTGATGCTGAGACATTGGCTGAAGGGGTTAGTAAGAAATGGTATCCTTGCGATGCGAACTATGGTATCGGTCAGTGTTCGGGGCCTGTGATGTATTTGTCTCCTTACGATCCTGATGGTGACGGTGCTGGCTATACTCAGGATGATGTGGATAACGGAGTCTACAAAGACATCGTCTTCGGCACCGGAAATTGGAAACCCAACTGGGATCCGGGTTTTCAAAGCTGGCTTATCCCTGCAACAGATCCTTACATGGACTCATATATGACTTTCAGCATGGATGCTGTCAACGGCTGTGTGGCTACTATGTACCGTGGTGAATCCGGAGAAAAAGGTTCAAGCACAGGTGCAAACATGAAAGGCAAGTTCAATATGAACCTTACTGAAAAGACTAAACCTACCATCTCGTTCACCGATTGCTACTCCATGCACAACGTGAATGCCGATGATATGTGTGCTAACTACACGCAAGATATACAGATAATAGAACTTACTCCGTATATATTGCAATTAGTAACTAAACGTACCAATTCCGAAGGTAACTGGTATATTGTATGGAACTTTGTTTCTGAAGAAGTGATTGAAACCAAGGGTGAATGCATTCCCAAAGAAGATAGTGGAGAGATTGAGAAAGTAGCCCCCGTGCTTCCCACATTCGATAATCTTCTTGATGACCTCTTCACGACCGAAATCAACGGTGTGACTTATGTCGGTAACCAGATGACATTTAACCTTGATACCGAAGTACCCTACGATTGGTTGTGGTGGAACGGTTCTCCTAACGTACAGAAATGGGAAAGTGTAACGGGAGGTGTGTACAACGACTCATGGGCTCCTGCTGCCGGTGATGAGGTGGAAGATTTTGAACTTATCCTAAGTAAGGCTTCCGATGGCTCTTATAATTATGAATTCGGTGAAGCCAGTGGTAAGGTAAGCGTTGCAAAGGGCGTAATAACCTTCGATAGCGAAATCACCCTTCTTACCGCTTCCAGCGATCAGCGTACGGTTGCTGTTACAAGCAAAGATTTTACGGTACTTGCCATGGAGGCTGGTGAGACACTGGTCATTGGTGTTCCCGAATCAAAAGATGAGAATGGCGTGGTGAATTCTTATCTTGTAGCTAATCTGCTCTATAAGAAGATTAGCGGCGGGACGGAAGGACCCACCGAAATCAAAGTGGACAACAGTAAGTTGGAAATCATCTTTGGTGATGGAAATCCTGATCGTTTGCGTATCCAGCTTTATAACTCATGGGGTGGTAAGAATGAATGTATCGACATAACGAAAGTTAAGCTAAAAAAGAACCAGACTTTGAAGATTCAGTACAAGGTGCTGAGTGGTATAACCTGGAACGAGGGGGCAGCTCCTAAAACAGTGATTATGGAAAACAGAATCGGAGATTCGTTTGAAGATGGTTGTTACGCTTTGGAGTATGCTTCGAAATTCGATACAACTGCGGGAGCAATCCAGACAGTATCATTGCCAAACACTACAGGTGCTACGCAAACTTTTGAAACCAATTGCTGTCTTATCATCGGAATCCAGAACAAGGGACTTGCTACAGTGGAAACCTTGGAAGATGGAAGCCCGAATGTACAGGTTGAAATTGTTTCCATGACTATTGAGTAATCACTTAAATGAATTAGTATAATGAAGAACAAAATATTATTCGGAATAATGGCTCTCGTCATGGGTATTTGGGCGACGGGATGCAGCGATGACGATTATGCCATAAACCAACAGCCATTGCTTACTGATAACTCTGTGGTAACAGGTTCGGCAGATGTGACTGCCACATCAGCAACATTACATGGTACCGTATCTGGGCTTGAAAGCCAGGCTTCAAGTGCTTATGTCATTGGTTTTAATTACGGTGCTGCGGCCGATGCACTCACCGAAAGGATTATTGCTACGGGCGGTGAAACATTCACTGCCACGGTAAATGGCAGCTTGAATCAAACTATTTATTATCAGGCTTATGTCACTTTACAAGGCAAAGTAACTTATAAAGGTGAAGTAAAGAGCCTTGTACTGACTAATGCTCGTGCTACTACCGGCGATGCTACCCAGATAGGTGCTAACAAGGTTACTTTGTCTGGTTCGCTTATTGGCTTTCCTGCGGATGCGGAAGGTGGTATCATTGTGTCCGGTATAGAAGGTACGGAAAATGTGCGTGCCGGTGTACGTATTGCTACTGTTCCTAAGGAAAGCTATACGGTAGATGTAGAAGGCTTGTTGGCCAATACTACTTATTATTATGTGGCTTATCTTGATCTCGGTGCAGGTATGGTCTATGGTGAAGAAAAGTCATTCACTACAACTGGGCATACGTTTGATCTTGATAATGACCTTGTTGACCTTGGGCTTTCTACTAAATGGGCAAAGTACAATTTAGGTGCTACCTCAGAAACGGAAATTGGTGGTCTGTTCGGTTTCGGTGATAAGACAGGTTTTAATACCAGTATCGATCCTGCAAGTTATGCTTCTGCCGATATCTACAAAACAGCTAATGACCTTGCCTATAAAGCATTTGAAGGTAAAGTGACCATGCCTACCATTGCTGAGTTTGAAGAACTCTTTGCACTCTGTACCAGAGAGTGGGTGGAAGTGGAAGGTGTTGCCGGCTATAAGTTCACCGGTCCTAACGGAAACTCTATCTTTATGCCTGCCGCAGGTTCGCGCACACAAGGCACTACTACCGGTGTTGGTGTGGAAGGCTGCTATCTTTCCGGTTCCATCAATGTTTCTGATACTCAGTTTGCCATGAGCTATCACTTCAATAGTGCTCTTGCTACTCGTGCCACCACTCCTGTCTATCAAGCTTTGGCTATTCGTGCCGTTTCTACCGCCAAGAATGTTCCGTTTGACCGCTCATTGCTTTATAGTAAATGGTATATTGACAATGGTCAGGATGGTGAACAACATGTATTCGAAGGTCCGTTCACGCAGTGGGGCAAAACGTACGACTGGGCTATAGTATCTAACGGACAGCCCAATATCGGAAAAGAAATTCATTGGGAAATGGGTACTGAGAATGGCTGGATTGGTTATACTTATGGAGTTGATTATGGTTACATGGAGTTTTTCGAAGACGGAACTGTCAATATCCATCGTTTGACTGATGACGGTGTAGCTACTGATGAAACAGGTAAATATACTATTGATGAGGCGAACAAAGTGATTGACATTGATATCAATGTACTTTGTGCCAATACTTGGGTAGCGGTAAAGAGTGGTAAGCTGAATATCCTGTCCTTGACGAGTGACGGTTTGCAGATTGCTCTTCCCAATACCGATGAATATGCTTACTCTGTCAACTATTACAGTCAGCGTAAGGCAGAAGCCGATGCCAAGATTCCGGTATCATTAATTTGTGTAGATTCCAGTTGGGGTGGTACTTGGGGAACTGAGGTCGCGCATCTGTCTCCGGATGCGTTGGCAGGTCAGCACACATTCACTTACGAAGGCTCATCTGACGATGTTGTGGTGTTTACCCTCGATTTTCCGGACTTGCTGACCAGATATCCTAATGCTTTCGTTCGTATTGACGAGATGAAGTGCGACGGCAATGCTATTCAGTTCAATGCCAATAATTTCTTCTATGGAGATATTGAGGGTAAAGGAACCTATCGTGTCGAGTTATTCAATATTTATGGTGTAGGTGCGGCGGATGGCAAAGTGTTGAACAGTGCTTTCAGCAATTCCCAGAATATGGGTTCCGAATCGGCACCCCACTTCAACAATAGTCTGGCGATTACTTATACAGTTTTTATTGATGGCAATGGTGCAGGCACGTATACACCTAATCTGGTTACTATTCCTAATTGGGATGGTGCAGGTACATGGGGGTATAATGCCGGAGGTACATTAGAAGTGAAATATGAAAACTTCCGGTATAGTCTTGTTACCCCGCAGTTCGACATCAAGTATGAAGGTACTGGTTGTGCAGCTGGTTCCATTATGACTTTCATTGAAGTGGCAGATCTTTACGGTTTCTTCCCTGGTACGCATGCTGTGTTGGATAATCTCTATCTTGATGGTTCAGAGGTAACGTTTGATGCGACAAAAGTGCTTGATACCAATGATGGCTCCAAGTATCGTTTGGAACTTTGGAACTGTTATGGGGCAACAAAGAATGCGGGTTGTGCTTTCGGTACACCTGATGGAGATGTAATCAAGGAGCTTGGTTTCAGCACTTCTATGGAAGTGAAATTTACGTTCCATAAGCTTTTTGCTGTTCCTCAATGGTAATAGAGGAGAGGATGTAATACATTCCAGAGTTGGGAATATATATGAATAGGGAGTGGGGAAGGCGAAGATGCTTTTCCCGCTCCCTATTCATTTCAAAGAGTACTATTATTAAAGATGCTGTTATTTAGCATATCATTTTGTATTTTAAACTACGCTTAGAATTCCGTATTTGTAACCAACTGACAACTACCAAGAAAACAAGCGAACAAAAACTTGTATGCTGTTAATTAACAGAACTATATAAAATTCGCAACAGTTGAAATAGACTGTTTTCTTCCGGTTTTACCCGTTTCCTTCCATCAATTCGCGCTTGACTATGGCAGAATTCCACTTCCTGCACGAACGATATATATGTCCTTCGCGCACGACATTAACTTCCTGCGTGAAGGAGCTTAATATCCTTCGTGTCCGATGTATATATCCTTCACGTCCGGTATTAATATCGTGCAGTTCTCCGATGCACTTTGCTTCCATAAACGTGTAAAATGTTGCATGAATATTAACTCATTTATGCTCAAAGGAGGCTGTTTCGCTTTTTTTATGCGACCTGTATGTTAGCGAAAAGAAAGAAAATTAAGACAAAAGTTTATATATTGTTTGGTTTGCTGAATAAAATGATATATTCAAGAAACAACCTCTTTGTATTTTATACAAAGTGCTCTTTGTAAAGTAATAGAGAAATCTCTTGTTTCATGTCTGCAAGAAGTTAAGAGTTTGTCAACAAGAGGTTAACTTCCTGTCGACAAACTCTTAACTTCTTGTAAACAGCAAATTGATTATTTGTAATACTTTGATAGTCAACTGTGAAAAATCGGTTATGGAAGTTTGGGTATGAAAATAAATCAGATAAAATTATAATAGGGGACAACTATTCCATATCTTTGTTCCATTAACCCCAATAATATACATATTATGGAAAATAGTTTGGATGCAACAGTGAGTAGCTTTATCGAATACCAAAACCAATTTAGTTCAATAATAGAAAAGTTAAAGGAAGGGCATCAGAACGGTAGATTTGCAGATTGGAAAGGGGTTATTACCGTAAACGGTCCTGTTATCTATCAACCGGAAATATTGTTTATGGGAATAAATCCGGGACCAGGGCTTTATAATGAAACTAATTATCGGAACAATGATAATAAGGTTCCATTTCGGATATTGACAGGGGATAGTAATCTCTACCGGGATGAGAGTGCATATCCTTTAAGTAGACTTGTTTATCGTTCGGATGGTAAAACGATTGCACTGGACTGGTTTACCAAAAGTAATTATTGCGAAGGAAGTTCATGGTATGAGCTGAAAATAAAGCGGGGGAATGGTTTCGTTGAAAATATGCTTAAAATCATTTGTAAGGTTGCCTTCGGTTTAGGTAAAGGTGAATTTGTGAAAGGCGAAAAGCCAGAATGGTATGATACATTCGGGAAAGAAATAATGTTTATGAATGTATGCCCGTTGGCTACTGATAACTTGAATCAACTCTCACGACTTAAAAAAGAATTGGGAATAAACGAATGGAAAGATATCGTAAAGCCTGTAAGAACCTTGGTTAGAGATAATATTAAACCTAAAATAATTGTATTTGCAGGAATATCCGCATACAACAATTTCATGTGGGAAGATAAAGGTGATCAAATCTTTGATATTCCTGTAGTTATAATAGACAGAAAACGCGGATATAACTCAGAAGCAAACTTATCGAAGATCGCATCTGAAATAGTTGAAAGAATATCCCAATGAATTCTACTTCTTTTAAGCAGTATTTATGTTTCTCAGTGCATTTGAGTAATAGTTCGACGTTACTTAAATTAAATAACTATGAAATACTCAATAACGCACAATCCCCCTGAATAATATGCATTTATTGCATACTTCTTATTTTTGGAAACATTTTACACAGAGTGTTGGTCCTACGCTTGGATGGAATAAGTGGTGGTATATCACAAGTCTACCCGTTTTGTAGCAGGAACCCGGGGGAAAGGCGATAAATGATATGTCGCCTATTGGAAACCTTTCGTCCAGGGGTAATAACAAATTATACCCTTCCATATAACATCCTAAACGCTTTGTGTGGCTGCTTTGCCCTATCTTTGCCAACACGGATTTCTATCCATAACCTAATATTTGAGAACGAAAAACATAATGCTCATGAATAAAATTAAAGCTTATCTGTTGCTGTTGACGATTGCTCTCTCTGCTTTCGCTGCCGCATGTTCCAGTGATGACAATGATCCTGTAACACCGGAAATAACAATTTCCGAAAACATTCTGGCGAATGGAATGAGTTTTTCCAAAGCCGGAGGTACAAACACACTCTCTGTGAAATCGAATGTGACGTTGGAAGTTACCAGTAACCAGGATTGGTGCGTAGTGACTCCGGCAGTTTCAGCTTCTGCTACGGTCTTTAAATATACGATAGATGTAAAATCCAATTCAACTACCGATAATCGTACATCTGTTATTACTGTGAAAGGTGGTAACCTGACAGAGACATTCAATGTCATTCAAACAGCTACCGAAGGTCTGGATCTGGAGACTGTCTTGTTTGAAGACATATCGGCAGCGGGTGGTACTATCACTGTGAAAGTGATGACTAACGGTGAACCAACTATAACTATTAATGATAGCTGGATTACCGAGAAAACAGAAACACGCGCTATGGTGGATAAAACGAAGACTTTTATCATCGCTGCCAATACCGGAAAAGAACGTACCGGTACCATTACTTTTATTTTGGGTGACTTGCCGGCAACAACTGTGACCGTGAAGCAGTTGGCGGGAGGTGAGATAAGCTCGAATGAAATAGCAGGTGAAGATCCCTGGACTGTAGCTAAAAGTCTGGGATTGGGTTGGAATCTGGGTAATCAGTTGGATGCGTATAATAGTGGTGTGGCCAATGAAACGGCCTGGGGGAATCAAAAGACGACACAGGCTTTATTTGATAAATTGGCTGCTGCGGGTATTACTACCGTACGTATTCCTGTTACATGGATGGGACATATTGGAGACGCCCCCGGTTATGAAATAGAGAAAGCCTGGATGGATCGTGTTGCCGAGGTAGTAGGATATGCAGAAAATGCCGGACTGAATGCTATTGTCAATATTCATCACGATGGAGCTGATAGTGAATACTGGCTTAGCATTAAAGATGCTGCTCTGGATGAAACTAAAAATACCGCAATTAAAACAGAATTGAAAGCTGTATGGACACAGATAGCCGAACGTTTTAGGGATAAGGGCAACTTCCTGGCATTCGAGTCGATGAATGAAATTCATGATGGCGGTTGGGGCTGGGGCGACAACCGTAATGATGGTGGAAAACAATATTCAATATTGAACGACTGGAATCAGGTGTTTGTAGATGCGGTACGTGCTGTAGGTGGTGGTAATAGCAATCGTTTCCTGGGTGTGCCGGGGTATTGTACCAATGTGGCACTTACGGTGAGCAACTTCAAACTGCCGACTGATAAAGTTCAGAATCGTCTGATGGTATCTGTTCATTTCTATGATCCGAATGAATATACACTGGATGCAAAGTATTCGGAGTGGGGGCATACCGGCGCTGCCGATAAGAAAGCTAACTGGGGAGACGAAGACAATGTGAAAGATGTATTCAATAGTTTGAAGACAACGTATATAGATAAGGGCATTCCGGTATATATTGGTGAAATGGGATGTGTAAGCCGGACGACTGACCGTGCGGAATCTTTCCGCAAGTACTATCTGGAATATATATGTAAAGCAGCGAAAGAATACGGATTGGCTCCTGTTTATTGGGATAATGGCGGTACAGGTAGTGGAAAGGAAGAATCAGGTTTGTTTAATCATGCTACCGGTGATTATCTGAATAATGCAGCGGAAATAGTAGAAGTAATGAAAAAGGCCATCTTTACAGAAGATGCATTTTATACATTGCAATCCGTCTATGACAATGCACCGCAATAGGTTTTCATAAATACCCCTCGTGTATACAGGGATTGTTGTTAATACAGGTTTTTTTTTGATTGGTTTTGGGAAGTAGCTTCTGTGAGGGAAGTTACTTCCTTCTTTTCTGTCCGGGAAACAAATGATGGGGTATGAAATGATAAAAAAACACATTGAAAACCTTGTTTTTACGATTCCTTTTTGTTTCATTTGCAATATGTTAACGATATTCCTATATCTACTACTATGAAGAGATTGATTTTACTTATCGTTTCAGTCGTTGTGGCATGTTTTTCTGCCTTTTCACACGACTTTATGTTCAAACATCTGGAGGTTAAGGACGGAATGCCCAGCAACCAAATCAATGCCATTTATAAAGATTCAAGAGGTTTTATGTGGTTCGGCACCGCTGCCGGACTGGCACGTTATGACGGATATCGTTTCAAGGTATTCCGGAGCACTGACAATGGTTCTGCGTCTTTACCTGACAACTATATTGAGAAGATAGTGGAAGACAGTGAAGGACGTTTATGGATACGGACGGGAGAAAACGGATATGTCATTTATAACTGGGATACGGAGAGCTTTGTCTGTGATGTTCGTTCCCGGATGTGGGATATAGGGATAGACGGAACACCCCGCTATGTATTTGTCGACAAGCAAAAGAATACCTGGTTTGCCATAGATGGGAAAGGGTGCTACTGTTATCGTCCCGGTGAAAAGAATGCTGTATCCCTGCCTTTCGGTGAGAAAGGAATACCCGAAGGTGTCATTATAGACATGGCTGAATGTAAGGATGGCATTCTGTTGGTATATGATAACGGGCGCGTAATCTGTATCGACCGTGAGACGGTACGTGTAAAATGGATTTTGACAGATATTGCAGAGCACATGGGAACGCGTACTGATATCTTCTTCCTGTATGTGGATAAGGATGAAGATTTATGGATATATGGTGCCCCGGGTGTATGGGCTTACGATTTGTCTGACAGGAAGTGGCATTCACAATGGAATTTCAGCGATAGAGGTCAGGCTCATATCGTAGCAGTAGCTCAGGATAAGCAGGGACGTATTTGGTTTGGAAAGGACCAGGATGGCATCGATATCTGGAATAAGGCGACTGGTGAAACTGTCTCGCTTACGTATGATGTGGATGACGAACGAGGTTTGCCCAATAATACCATCAATGTGCTTTATGAAGATGAAGGCGGTGTGATGTGGATAGGTACTTATAAGAAAAGTGTGGCTTATTATGATGAGGGCATTTTTAAGTTCGGCATCAACCACTTGGGGGATATTAACTGTCTGGAAGAAAGTAATGACGGTTCGTTGTGGTTGGGTACCAATGACGCCGGGTTGATACGTTGGAATCCGAAGACGGATGAAAAGAAACTGTATGCATACTCACCGGGAGGAAACTCTATTGCTTCGAATGTCATTGTAAGTTTGTTGCAAGCTAAGGACGGCAAACTCTGGATAGGGACATTTTGGGAAGGATTGGATTGTTTCGACGGCAATCGCTTCGTGCATTACCGGAACAGACCGGGAGATGATAATTCGCTGGCTAATAACAATGTCTGGTCATTGGCAGAAGATAAGAACGGAAATATCTGGATTGGAACCTTGGGAGGCGGTTTACAATGTCTGAATCCGGGGACAGGTGAGTTCACCACTTATAAGATAAGTAACTCCGGAATTATTTCCAATCATATAGCCTCTTTATGTATGAGTCGTGATAATCGTCTGATAATCGGTACTTCTTCTACGGGGGTATCCATAATGGATCTGACTACCCGGAAAATAACGAATCTGGTAGGCAACCAGTCGGGAAGTATCCGCTTTTCCAATCAGAGCATTAACCAGGTCTATGAGGATAGCCGGGGATTGATATGGGTGGGAACACGTGAAGGACTGAATCTCTATAACCCGAAGAACGACCATTTACAGGTAGTTCCTCTTTCGCAGAACGATTCTAGGGTATTTATTACCGGTATCGTAGAAGATGATAATAAAAATATGTGGGTGACTACGGCCAATGGTGTAGTGAATGTAATTCCTTCTATCGATACAAAAAACGGAGATTATACTTTCAACTATTACAGGTATGATGATAAGGACGGTTTGCAGGGCTGTGAGTTCAATCAACGTTCCATTAAACGTCTTTCCTCGGGTGAGATTGCAATGGGAGGTATGTATGGATTGAATACTTTCAGACCGGAGAATATCAAATATAACCGGACGTTGCCCAAGGTGATGTTTACCGGCTTCCAGCTTTTCAATGAAGAAGTGGAGGTTGGAAAGGAGTATGGTGGACGTGTTTTGCTGCGTGAGTCGCTGAATAAAGCCAGAGAGGTGAAACTTGATTATAAACAGAATGTCTTCACTGTATTGTTTGCATCGGATAATTACGTCTTGCCTGAGAAAACCCAGTATCTGTATAAACTGGAGGGATTTAATGAGGATTGGATGGCAGGTGCGGCTGATATGCACCGCGTTACTTATACGAATTTGGCACCCGGTACTTATACGCTGAAAGTGAAGGCAATCAATAGTGATGGATTTGCCGGAACAGAAGAGTCAAGCCTTAAAATAGTAATCCTACCGCCTTTCTGGATGACCCCCTGGGCGTATGTTCTGTATGCTATGTTATTGATAGGCACATTGCTGCTGGCTCGCAATGCTGTGCTGCGCCGTGAACGCAATAAGTTCAGGATACAACAGATGGAACGTGAAGCAGAGCGGAATGAAGAAGTCAATCAGATGAAATTCCGTTTCTTTACCAATGTGAGCCATGAACTGCGTACACCGCTGACGTTGATCATTTCTCCGTTGGAAGGAATGATGAAAGAAACCCATGATGAACGGAAGCAGGAGCAATTGAAACTGATGCATCGTAATGCATTGCGGTTACTGAATCTTGTGAACCAATTACTTGATTTCCGTAAAAATGAGGTGGCAGGGTTGCATTTGAATCTTTCGGAGGGGGAGGTTGTATCGTATGTTCACTCTATATGCAACTCATTCCTGATGCTTTCGGAAAAGAAAAACGTGCATCTCACTTTTTTCTCGGCAATCGAATCGTTGAATATGTCGTTCGATGAGGATAAAATAGGTAAGATAGTGATGAATCTGCTCTCTAATGCGTTTAAGTTTACTCCGGATGGAGGGCGGGTGGATGTTTCTCTTGAACTGATAAAAGGAACTACGGAAACATTGGAAATCAAAGTATCCGATACGGGGGTAGGTATCAGCGACCTTGATAAAGAACGTATATTCGAACGTTTCTATCAATCGGAGCGTATAGGTGATAGTAACCCCAGTACGGGGAGTGGTATCGGTTTGAGCCTGGTACGTGATTACGTTACGCTGCATGGCGGTGTGGTGCGCGTGTTCGACAATGTGGGTACGGGCAGTGTATTTGTGGTAGATATTCCGGTGAAACATTCGGTGGTGAACGTAGCGACTCCACTCTCGGAAGAAGCTGCAGAAGAGGATGCGGTGGCACTTGCTTCAGTGGAAGAATTGAATGAGGAAGAACGGAAGAAGCCACTTGCACTGATTGTGGATGATAATGAAGATTTTGTTTCTTTCATGCGTTATACGTTGAGTCTGTATTTCCGTATAGAATCTGCCGGAAACGGAAAGATAGCCTGGCAGATGATACCGGAACTAATGCCGGATATCATCGTTTGTGATGTGATGATGCCTGAAATGGA
Organism: Bacteroides sp. 14(A); assembly: GCF_000526555.1. Classification (NCBI taxonomy): domain Bacteria; kingdom Pseudomonadati; phylum Bacteroidota; class Bacteroidia; order Bacteroidales; family Bacteroidaceae; genus Bacteroides; species Bacteroides sp. 14(A). The sequence goes on from NZ_JAGH01000002.1 coordinate 1,590,105, forward strand.
CGGGAACGAACTGTGCCGTTGGGTGAAGGCTGACAAGCGTACAAGTAATATTCCTTTTGTGTTGCTTACGGCCAAGCAATCCGTAGAGAATAAAGTGGAAGGTCTGACGATTGGTGCGGATGACTATGTGACGAAACCTTTCAATATGGAGGTACTGATTTTGCGCATGCGTAAACTGATAGATTTGAGCAGCAAAAATAAACTTCGCACCCGTATTGATCCCGAACCGAGTGAAATTGTTATCACTTCGATGGACGAAAAGCTGATTGAGAATGCGATAAAGTATGTGGAGACGCATATTGCCCGTCCCGATTTATCTGTGGAAGAATTGAGCCATGAACTGGGCATGAGCCGGGTGCATCTCTATAAAAAGCTGTTGCAGATTACCGGTAAAACTCCGATAGAATTTATTCGTATTATCCGACTGAAACGTGCGGCACAACTTCTGCGCGAGAGCCAGCAGAATGTGTCGGAGGTTGCCTATCAGGTGGGCTTCAATAACCCCAAATATTTCAGTAAGTATTTCAAGGATGAATTCGGCGTTTTACCCTCTGTATATCAGGAAAAGGAGGGTAAATAACAAAAAGTACCCATTGTTGAAACATCTGATATTTCTATAAATCAAATAAGCCCTTTCCTTTCAACATCGGGAGGGCTTGTTTACTGTATGATTTCCTACTTTTACACTCGGAGAAAATAACTTTAAAAACAAAGATATGAAATTGAAAAACACTTCAGTTTGTTTGCTCGCAGGATGGATGCTGATGGCATGCTCCGGAGGCGGGTATGAGAAGACGAGTAACGGCATTATTGTAAATGTCGAACAACAGCAACCGACGGATGTGCGAAAGGTGAAGGTTGAAGTAATGGGAGAGAAGTTGATTCATGTGTCAGCCACTCCCGAAAAAAACTTTTCAAAGGCGGAAAGCCTGATTATAGTTCCCCAAAAAGATAAGACGGACTTCAGCGTGGAAGAAAGTGAAGATGCCGTTTCGGTAAAAACCTCAGAGGTGTGCGCCATTGTATCCAAAGCCACGGGTGAAGTACGCTTTACCGATGCTTCCGGTAACCTGATTTTGGCGGAAGATGAGAAAGGCAGGAGTTTCCAGCCTATCGAAGTGCAGGGAACAAAGGCGTATACGGTACGTCAGGTATTCCAGTCACCCGATGATGAGGCATTCTACGGACTGGGACAACACCAGGCTGATGAATTCAACTATAAAGGTAAGAACGAGGAACTTTTCCAGTATAATACAAAGGTTTCCGTACCTTTTATCGTTTCCAATAAGAATTACGGTATTCTGTGGGATAGTTATTCGCTTTGCCGTTTCGGCGATCCACGTGATTATGCACAGTTAAGCACAGTTTTCAAACTCTATGATAAGGAGGGTAAGGAAGGTGCTTTGACAGGAACATACGTACCCTCTCAGAAATCAACAGCGGAGACACTGGTACGCCGGGAAGATTCTGTTTATTTTGAACATCTGAAATCGGAAGATTTGTCGAAAGTCGTGAACTTACCAGAAGGATTTCCTTTCATGGGTTCGCAGGTGACGTATGAAGGAGAAATTGAGCCGATGGAGAGTGGTAGGTTCCGTTTTATCCTCTATTATGCAGGATATATGAAGGTATACATTGATGGTGAACTGGTGGTTCCCGAACGTTGGCGTACGGCTTGGAATCCGAACAGTTATAAGTTTGCCGTAGATTTGAAAGCCGGTAAACGTGTTCCATTGAAAATTGAATGGATTCCTGATGGATATGTATCCTATTGCGGTTTGCGTGCATTGTCTCCTGTATCTGCTGAAGAACAGAACAAACAGTCGTGGTGGGGAGAAATGCAGAATGAAATCGATTATTATTTTGTTTATGGCGAGGATATGGACGAGGTAATCAGTGGATACCGTGCTCTGACCGGAAAATCACAAATCATGCCGAAGTGGGCGATGGGATACTGGCAGAGCCGCGAACGTTATAAGACGCAGGAAGAAATACTGGATGCTTTGAAGGAATTCCGTAAACGTCAGATTCCCATTGATAATATTGTGCTCGACTGGAGCTACTGGCCGGAAAATGCCTGGGGTAGTCATGAGTTCGACAAAGCTCGTTTCCCTGATCCGAAAGGAATGGTAGATTCTATTCATGCTCTGAATGCCAAGATGATGATTTCCGTTTGGCCGAAATTCTATATGACTACGGAACATTATAAAGAGTTTGATGAAAAAGGCTGGATGTATCAGCAGGCCGTTAAAGACAGCATTCGTGACTGGATTGGTCCCGGCTACATCGGTTCTTTCTATGATGCTTATGCTGAGGGCGCACGGAAGCTGTTCTGGAAACAGATGGAAGATCATCTTTATCCCCTCGGAATTGATGCCTGGTGGATGGATGCCAGTGAACCGAATGTACGCGACTGTACGGATTTGGCTTATCGGAAAGCTTTGTGTGGTCCGACTGCTCTCGGTCCGTCCGACCAATATTTCAATGCGTATGCGTTGATGAATGCTGAGGCTATTTATGACGGACAACGTGCCGTAGACAATGACAAACGTGTATTCTTGCTGACTCGTTCGGGATTTGCCGGATTGCAACGTTATTCTACCGCAACATGGAGTGGCGATATCGCTACCCGTTGGGAAGATATGAAGGCGCAGATTTCTGCCGGACTGAATTTTGCAGTCAGCGGTATTCCTTACTGGACGATGGACATTGGCGGATTCTGCGTAGAAAAACGCTATGAAGACGGACAAAAGGAATTCAATAAGACCGGAAAAGAGAATGCGGACTATAAGGAATGGCGTGAATTGAATACACGTTGGTATCAGTTTGGCGCATTCTGCCCGTTGTTCCGTGCACATGGACAGTATCCGTTCCGTGAGGTGTGGAATATAGCTCCCGAAGGACATCCGGCTTATAGTTCTATAGTGTATTATACGAAGTTGCGCTATACGATGATGCCTTATATTTATTCATTGGCCGGGATGACTTATTTTGATGATTATACGATTATGCGTCCGCTGGTAATGGACTTTACGGCAGATACAAAGGTGAATAATATCAGTGACCAGTTTATGTTCGGTCCGGCGTTGATGGCGGCTCCGGTGTATGAGTATGGTGCACGCACTCGGGAGGTCTATTTCCCGGCAACTTGCGGTTGGTATGATTTCTATACCGGTAAGTACATGGCCGGTGGGCAACAGTTGAAAGTGGACGCTCCCTATGAACGCATGCCGCTCTATGTACGCGAAGGGGCTATTGTGCCTTACGGACCGGAAATGCAGTATAGTGATGAGAAGCCTGCGGAAGAAATCACACTATATGTATATGCGGGTAAAGATGGTGAGTTCACTTTGTACGAGGATGAAGGTGTGAATTATAACTACGAAAAAGGGCAGTATGCCACCATCCCGTTTACTTACAATGATGCGGAAGGCACTCTGACTATTGGTGACCGTGCAGGAGAATTTCCCGGTATGCTGAAAGAACGTACATTCAACGTTGTAAAGGTAAGTAAGGATAAGCCGCAACCTTTTGACGCGAAGGCTAAGGGGGTGACGGTGAAGTATGATGGGAAGCAGCAGAGTGTATCAATATCATGAAACAACTATTAATAATACCAATATCCTGTTTGCTCCTCTTCTTGGTATTGGGAGGTTGCACCTCCGCTGAACGGGTTACTGATAACCGTCGACAGGACTTCACCGCTGACTGGACTTTCCATCTGGGAGATGACTCTGCGGCATCCCGTCCCGATTATGACGACACGGCATGGCGGATCCTCCATCTTCCACATGACTGGGCTATCGAGGGAGAGTTCAGTAAGGATAATCCTTCCGGAACAGGAGGAGGGGCATTACCCGGTGGTATCGGTTGGTATCGCAAAACGTTTACTGTTGACAAAGCGGATGAAGGCAAGCGCCTGTATATTGATTTTGACGGTGTATATATGAATTCGGAAGTCTTTATCAATGGTCATTCCCTTGGTGTACGTCCTTATGGATATGTCTCGTTCAGTTACGATCTGACTCCCCATATCAAGTGGGGCGGAAAGAATGTAGTTGCCGTACGTGTGGACAACGCGGAACAACCTAATTCCCGCTGGTATTCGGGATGTGGCATCTACCGTAATGTATGGCTTACGAAGCTTACCCCCGTGCATATAGCGCAATGGGGTACTTTTATCACGGCGCAAGATGTGTCGAAGAACAGTGCACGACTAAACATACGTACTAAAATACAGTATGATGCGGCCGCTCAACTGCAAGATTCCGTGAAGCAGGCGGATGGTACGTATGTTGTTTTTGATTCGGAAATTGTTTCCTTGGCAGATGTTGTGTTGCAGTCACGGCTAATGGATGCAGAAGGGAATGTTGTGGGTGAGGTTGCATCGGAACTGCAAGTGATACCTGCCTGTCCGAACGAGGTAGAACAGGAAATTGTAGTGAAGAACCCTAATCTTTGGAGCGTGAACACTCCTTATATATATAAGGTGAACAGTATCCTTATTGATAAGACAACCGGTAAAGTATTGGATAACTACTGTACGAATACCGGTATCCGTACCTTCCGTTTTGATGTACAGAAAGGGTTTATTCTGAATGGAGAACGGCTGAAGATTAATGGTGTATGTATGCATCATGATCTGGGGTGTCTTGGGGCGGCTGTCAATATCCGCGCTATCGAGCGCCAGTTGGAGATACTGCAAGAAATGGGCTGTAATGGAATTCGCTGTTCTCATAACCCTCCCTCACCTGAACTGCTCGATCTTTGTGACCGTATGGGATTTATTGTAATGGATGAGACGTTCGATATGTGGCGCAAAAGAAAAACGGCTCATGATTATTCCCGTTACTTCAACGAGTGGCATGAACGCGATCTGACGGATTTGATACTTCGCGACCGTAACCATCCTTCTGTTTTCATTTGGAGCATTGGCAACGAAGTGCTGGAGCAATGGTCGGATGCAAAAGCGGATACGTTGACCTTGGAACAAGCGAACTTGATTCTGAATTTTGGTCATGATCAGAGTATGCTGGCGAAAGAAGGTGAGATGAGTGTGAACTCTTTACTGACGAAGAAACTGGCAGATATGGTAAAAGCTCTCGATTCTACCCGTCCCGTTACGGCTGGCTGTAATGAACCGAACCCGAATAATCACTTGTTCCGTTCGGGAGCATTAGATCTCATCGGCTTTAATTATCATGATGATTGGTTTGCCGGTGTACCCGAGAAATTTCCCGGTAAACCGTTCATTGTGGCGGAAAGTGTATCAGCACTGATGACGCGTGGCTACTACCGGATGCCGAGTGACGAAACTGTTATTTGTCCTGAACGTTGGGATAAACCTTATTTTGATGATAGTTTCTCCTGTTCTTCGTATGATAACTGTCATGTACCTTGGGGGAACAGTCATGAGGGCACGATGCGCCACGTGAAAAATAATGATTTTATCAGCGGACAGTATGTCTGGACCGGGTTTGACTATTTAGGTGAACCGACTCCTTACGGTTGGCCTGCCCGTAGCTCTTATTTCGGCATTGTCGATCTGGCCGGTTTTCCGAAAGATGTGTATTATCTCTATCAGTCGGAATGGCATCCGGAGAAAAAGGTATTGCACCTTTTTCCGCATTGGAACTGGGCGCCGGGGCAGGATATAGATATGTGGGCTTATTATAATAATGCGGATGAGGTCGAGCTTTTTGTAAATGGCGGGTCGCAGGGTGTGCGTACAAAAGGTAAGGATGATTTTCATGTCGTATGGCGTGTGAAGTATGAACCGGGTGTGGTAAAAGTCGTTTCCCGCAAGGATGGAAAAACGGTATTGGAGAAGGAGATCCATACAGCCGGAGAACCAGCACAGATACGCTTGACGGCTGATCGGAATGAAATCAAATCAGATGGCAGAGATCTTAGTTTTGTAACAGTGGAGGTGCTGGATAAAGATGGTAATCTTTGTCCGAATGCCGATAATCAGATCATGTTCGATGTGCAAGGTGCGGGATTTATTGCCGGTGTAGACAATGGTAGTCCTGTTTCAATGGAGAAATTCAAAGCTGATCATCGCAAGGCTTTCTATGGGAAGTGCCTGGTGGTTGTTCAAAGTGACGGAAAATCCGGAGGCATCAAACTGACGGCTACATCCGAAGGATTGAAAACGGCAGTGACCGTTATTAAAGCAAAATAAAAGTAACTTGTTAGCAGAATTCATTCATAACGGGAAAGGAATGAATAAGACTCACCACAGATTACACAGAATCACACAGATTTATTAATCTAATAATCAGTAAAATAGAATCTGTGTCAATCTGTGTAATCTGTGGTGAATTAATTCATAACCGAAAAGAAATGAATGAATTCCGCCAACGACTAAAAGTAATATCTTTAATGTAATAATAATGAAGAAACAATTCTTTTCAACTCTCCTGTTTGCCTGTTCATTGACTACTTTGACAGCGCAAACTCCTGTATATTTAGATGATACGCAACCCATTGAAGCACGTATAAAAGATGCTCTCAACCGTATGACACTGGAAGAGAAAGTAGCCCTTTGCCATGCGCAGAGCAAATTCAGCAGTCCCGGTGTGCCCCGTCTTGGTATCCCCGAACTTTGGATGAGTGATGGACCTCACGGTGTTCGTGCAGAAATCAACTGGAACGATTGGGGATATGCCAAATGGACTAATGACAGTATTACTGCTTTTCCTGCCTTGACTTGTCTTGCCGCTACCTGGAATCCGGAAATGTCCGCCATCTACGGCAAGGCTATTGGTGAAGAAGCTCGTTATCGGGAAAAAGATGTTCTTTTGGGGCCTGGCGTTAATATCTATCGTACTCCTCTGAATGGTCGTAACTTTGAATACATGGGGGAAGATCCTTATCTGGCAGGCGTGATGTGTGTACCTTATATTCGGGAGATACAGAAAAACGGGGTTGCCGTAAGTGTGAAACACTATGCTTTGAACAATCAGGAGTTATGGCGTGGACACATTGATGTGCAACTAAGCAACCGTGCCTTACACGAAATCTACCTCCCCGCTTTCAAGGCTGCTGTGCAGAAAGGTGGTGCCTGGACCGTGATGGGAGCCTATAACAAGGTGCGTGGTCAGCATGCCTGCCACAATGATCTTTTGCTGAATAAGATATTGAAGAATGACTGGGGTTTTGACGGTGTAGTCGTAACCGATTGGGGTGGTGCCCATGATACTTACGAAGCAGCCATGAATGGCTTGGACATCGAGATGGGATCCTATACCAACGGTCTGACCTCAGAAAGTGCATTTACCTTCGACGATTATTATCTGGCTAAGCCTTATCTCCGGATGTTGAAGGAAGGTAAGGTGCCTATGAGCACAGTGGATGATAAAGCCTCCCGTATTCTTCGCTTGATATTCCGCACGGCGATGAATCGTCAGAAACCTTATGGTTCGCTGACAAGTGAAGAGCATTATCAGGCTGCCCGTGAGATTGGTAATGAGGGTATTGTGCTTCTGAAAAACACACCTGTCCAGAAAAAAGGTACCCCTTTGCTGCCGCTTGATGACTCTAAATATCAACGTATACTGGTAGTAGGTGACAATGCTGTCCGCTTGTTGAACGAAGGAGGCGGTTCTTCTGAACTGAAGGTAAAAGATATGGTATCTCCACTCGATGGTATGCGCGCTCTTTATGGTGACAAGGTAGTTTATACGAAAGGTTACGCTGCCGGACGTCCGATGTATGGGCGTGCAGAAGAAATTCCCCAGTCGGTGATGGATTCCTTGCGCACAGCAGCAACTGAACTTGCCAAAGAAGCCGATCTTGTGATTTTGTTCGGTGGATTGAATAAGAATCATTTCCAGGATTGTGAAGCCGGTGACCGTGTGACATACGGTTTGCCATTCGGACAAAATGAACTGATTGAATCTCTGTTGGGAGTCAATAAAAATATGGTATTGGTATTGTTGAGTGGTAATGCCGTGGAAATGCCTTGGCTGAATAAAGTTCCGGCCGTCCTGCAAGGCTGGTATCTGGGATCTATGGGTGGTAATTCACTTGCCGATGTACTGAGTGGTGCAGTGAATCCCAGCGGAAAACTTCCTTTCTCCTTTCCTGTGAAATTGACGGATTGCGGTGCACATGCATTTGACGAATTGAGTTATCCGGGTGATAGTATCAAGCAGGTCTACAAAGAAGATATTCTGGTAGGTTATCGCTGGCATGATACCAAGAAGATTCCCGCCTTATTCCCTTTCGGGTATGGTTTGAGTTATACGACTTTTACCTATGGCAAACCGGTAGCTTCTGCTAAAACAATAACTGCTGACAATTCTCTGACTGTGACCATTCCTGTAAAGAATACGGGTAGTGTTGCCGGAAAGGAAGTCGTACAACTGTATGTAGGAGATGAAAAATGTAGTGTTCTGCGTCCTGTGAAAGAGTTAAAGGCATTCCAAAAGATAACTTTGGCACCGGGTGAAGAAAAAAAAGTAACTTTCACCATCACTCCGGATGATTTGAAGTTCTATGATGAAACTGTTGGCGGATGGACGGCAGAACCGGGTAAGTTTAAGGCTTATATCGGAGCCTCTTCTGCGGATATTCGTGGAACGATTCCGTTCGAGTTGAAATAAGATAGTGATTGCTGAATGGGGAAGGGGTGTGGAGTGTTTTCGCATTTCTTCTCCATTTATTATATTCCCCTTTATATAAGCCCTTTGCAGGGCTTTTTTTCGATAATATCTATCGAACCTACAGTTAGAAATTACTTTTTATTTTTCTGTAAAATCAATAAGTTTATCAGGCAACTTGTTTCATAAACTTACGGATTCATCTGTCACAGTATGTCTACTGTTGTGGATGTTTTGCAAATCTTTATCTATTTTCTTAGGTATTTCTATTGTTTTTATTGAGAAGGCTTACTACTTTTGTATGCGGACGTCACAGGTATGGGAGCTTACTGTCCAACTACAAATGTGGTACGTCCGTATGCAAACTTCTTACTGCTTGACGAAGTAAATAGCTCATTGTGTGGTAGTTCAACTCATAGAGGTTTGCTTAATAGACCTTTACTTTTAGAGGATATTTCGTTTCTTTCTTAGAATGAAGTGAACATTAGTAGTTAATTTACGAAGTTAATAACAAATAAAAAGGTATTCAGTTATAAGGAATACAACATCGAAGATGAATAATTCTACGGAACTTTCCACCCTTTGGACATTTTTAGACAATATAACCAATAATCTGAAAAGTCAGAGATTAGCGGATGTATTCCGTTTTATTTCTTTTTATCCTTTTGAGACCTATGGACCTCACAAACATTTGCGTATTGAGATTAACCATGTTAAAAAGGGCAATTGCATTCTGTATTTGGACAATGAGAGCATCAATTTTGTTGAGGGTGATACCATGATCATTCTCTCGAATGTCAATCATACGTTTGAGGCAGGCTCTGGTGGAACTACTTTAATGCAGCTTGAATTTCTTCCTGAGATATTTTCCGGTTTTGATTTAAACTTTCCGAATTGTATAGATGGTACGTCACCAAATTCCATCTCTCTTTTCTCGGAAGAGAACAAGCTGATTAAAATAGTGAATAATATAGGTATTATGCGTGTAGTACAACGCATTGTAAACGAATTGGAAGGGAAGAATTCCTATTATCAATATTTGGTTGTGATGTTTTATGCAGAGTTGATGGTTCTTATTTATCGTTATATGGATGAAAACTATTTGCCTGTTTGCCAAAATGATGCTTTAAAAAAAGCTATATCCTTTATTCGTTTCAATTTTCATCAGGACATTAGTATTAATGATGTAGCTGCGCATGCCGGCATTAGTGAACGTTACCTCAGAAGCTTATTTTTGCAATACTTGAATTTTTCTCCTTTAGATTATCTGAATCAAATACGTATTAATAAATCTATTGAGCTGCTTCGAAATACAGAATTATCTGTAAAAGAGGTCAGTTTCCAATGTGGATTCCAGTCACCACAATACTTTTCACGCATCTTCAAACAGCGAACTGGGATATCTCCACGTGAAGTAACCAGATAGTATTTCCGTTTTGTACATTATTTCTTTTTATATGAGCCTTTTCGGACACGTCTTACAATCTTGATTTATCCATTCTTTTCGTTAAGTGAACTAACTTTGCTCTTACCGGAACAAAGAGTATAACTTTATAAAAAAGAATGAAAAATGAAAGAATGGAAAGATGATAAGACTCTGATAACCTTGATAAAAGCCGAACTCTACACGGCAGTTATCGGAGATATTATGGATAAGATGGGATATCTCCATCAGTTTCTCCCCCTCATATTCGTCCGCTTCGTGATGATATGTTGATAGCCGGACGGGCTATGACTGTTTTGGAAGCCGACGTACATGACAATTCTGCATCGGGGGGAAATAATCCTCTGTTACAGCGTTCCTTCGGCTTGATGTTGGAGGCATTGGATGATTTGAAGGAAGATGAAGTGTATATCTGCTCCGGTTCTTCTCCGGAATATGCTTTGTGGGGAGAATTGATGAGTGCTCGCGCTATGCAATGCAAAGCCGCAGGAGCTGTTGTAAATGGATACTCACGCGATACCAAAGGTATTTTAGCTTTAGACTTTCCTTGTTTCTCGTATGGTCCTTATGCGCAGGATCAGGCTCCTCGTGGAAAAGTTATTGATTACCGCGTTCCCATTGAGGTAGACGGGGTTTTGGTCAATGATGGTGATATGCTGATTGGGGATATTGACGGTGTATGTGTGGTTCCTCGTCGGATAGAAGAAGAGGTTTTTACCCGTGCATTGGAGAAGGCACGTGGTGAACGGATAGTATTGAAGAAAATACAGGAAGGTATGCGGGCACGTGATGCTTTTGACAAGTTTGGTATAATGTAGATTTAATTTGAGTTTGAAGATGAAGATAACTGATGTAAAGGTGTGGTTGGTGCAAGGCATCAAATACAATTGGACATTATTAAAGATTTATACGGATGCTGGTTATACGGGAGTAGGTGAAGCTACCAACTGGCCGGGTAGCCCTGTCGTTTATGAAGCTGTTAAGCATGTTGGACAGCGTATAATAGGTCTAGATCCGATGAGAACGGATTTTATTTGGACGAAACTGTATCGTGACTTGAATTGGATAGGCCCGTATGGTGCGAGTATGTGTGCTATTAGTGGTATTGATATGGCTTTGTTGGATTTGAAGGGTAAGGTATTGAATGCTCCCTGCTATGAATTGCTGGGAGGAGCATATCGTAAAGATATTCTTCTGTATGCAAATTATTGGTTTACAAAAGGTAAACATAATGAGGAGGACTATGCTGCCCAGGCACGGATCGTAAAAGAGGCTGGTTTTACCGGTTTGAAGTTTGATCCGTTTGCGCATACAAACTATTTTTATGGTGAGGATTTGGCTTCTAATCTGACATTGACCCCTGCACAACAAGATTTGGCATTCAATGTATCTAAAGCTGTGCGGGAGGCTGTGGGTCCTGAGATGGATATTATGATAGAGACACATGCCATGTTGAACTACCGTATTGCCGTGAAAATGGCGGAACGTTTGGCTAAGTTGGATATCACTTGGTATGAAGAACCGGCAGGTCCTGAGAGTTCACAAACTTTGCGGGCTATGCGTGAGCGTATTCCCTCAGATGTGACTATTTGTGTGGGCGAACGGCACTATACGCGATTTGGTATCCGTTCGTTACTTGAGAAACATGTCTGTGATATTATTATGCCGGACATAACCCGTTGTGGTGGTCCTTCTGAAATGAAGCGGATGGCTACCATGGCTGAGGCTTATAATGTATTGATCGCTCCACATAATCCTAATGGGCCATTGTCTACATTGGCTTCGTCGCATGTTTGTGCCGCCATTCCTAATTTTTTCAGGCAGGAATTTATGTTTAATGATGTGGCTTGGAGGGATACAGTTATTGATCATCCCATTTCGGAAATGGTGTATGACGGGTATCTGCATCTGTCTGACAGACCCGGTTTGGGAGTAGATTTGGTTGAAGATGAATTGGAGAAACATACCGGTATCGTAGCCGATGCTCCTGATAATTTTTATATTTGATAAGATATGGCATTTACTATTGACTTAAAAGAAAAAGTCGTACTGGTTACCGGTGTATCTTCTGGCATTGGTTTAGGTGTTGCACGCGAATTTGCTCGTGCGGGTGCTGATGTGGCGGGTTGTTCACGTAAGGCGGCAAATGATGAAAGTATAGTTACTTATGTGGAGGCTGTAGAAAGTGAGGGGAGTCGGGGGCTTTATGTGCAGGCAGATGTTACAAAAGAGCAGGATTTGGAACAGTTGGTTAGAAAGGTGATTGATACATTTGGCAGGCTGGATATTCTTGTGTCCAATGCCGGGATGAATGTTTTTGAGGGCGCAGAACATTGTGATGAAGAGCATTGGAGATATAATCTTGATTTGAATCTGGCTTCACATTGGCGCTTGGCAAAACTTTGCAGGCCCTATTTGAAACAAACGAAAGAGGGGGTTATTTTGCTAATGACTTCAAACCATGCGTTTTGTACAATTCCTGGATGTTTTCCTTACAATGTCACGAAGACGGCTATAACGGGCTTAGTACACAGCTTGGCTATAGAATGGGGACCTGAGATACGGACAGTGGGTGTAGCACCGGGGTTTATCGATACGGCAGGAAATGACACTTGGTTCAATTCTTTTCCTGATGCAAATGCCGAACGTCAGCGTACGGTTGATCATCATCCGGTAAAGAAACTTGGTACGGCAGAAGAGGTTGGTGCTTTATGTGTCTATCTGGCTTCCCCGATAGCTTGTTTTATTAGTGGAACCACTGTACTGATGGATGGAGGCCGTTCGGCATTGATGCAGGATTTTTAATAATGAAAGAATCAACATGAAAGCGAATCTACTATATCGTTGTTATGACACGATTGGAGAGGCTGTTACTTGGCTTCCGGATATGAAAACTTTGTTGTGGGTTGATATTGACAGTGGTATCCTGCATCAGTATAATCTGGAGAGCCAGAAGATGGAAGAACACCAATTTCCCGAAATGATAACTGCTGTCATTCCCTGGAAAGGGCATGAGCATGAAATCATTTTGGCAATGAAGAATCGTCTGGTTGTTTATCATCTTGTAGAAAGAGAGTATCAGGTGCTTTTAGAATTGACAGGTCTGCATTCACAGTTGCGCACTAATGATTGTAAAGCGTCTCCGGAGGGTCGTATTTGGTGTGGAGTAATGCATTTGATGGAACATACCCGTACCGGAAGCTTGTACTGTATTAATAATGATTTGTCTTGGGTGTCAGTTCTGACTGAGCAATATATTCCAAATGGAATGGTCTGGAATAAGGCTGGTGACCGGATGTATTACATTGATTCAGGTCGTGGCTGTATCGAAGAATATGGATATAGTTGTTCAGCTAAAATAACCTGGCGACGTACAGTTGTACAAGTTCCACCGGAATACGGAGTCCCGGATGGAATGACTATCGACGCTGATGGACTTTTATGGGTAGCACATTGGGGAGGATTTGGGGTGTATATATGGGATCCCGATACTGGAAAGTTAGTAGACAAGGTAGATGTGCCTGCCCCTAATGTCGCTTCTTGCACTTTTGGCGGAATCGGGGATAGCAGGTTGTTCATAACGACAGCTTTAGACGGGCTTTCTGATATGGAACGTAGAGAATATCCTTTGAGTGGCAGTGTTTTCGTTGTCGATGTACCTAAAGTTGTTCCAGGCGAGAATCATTACCCATTTATAACTGATTAATTGAAAAATTATGCATATCTCTGTTATTGATTTGATTATCTTTTTTGCCTACTGTTTATTGATTTTATTTGTAGGACTCTTTGTTTCCCGTAGAAACAAAAAAGAAACACAGAGTGCAAAAGGATATTTTTTGGCGGGAAGAGGACTGGCTTGGTGGGCAATCGGTGCTTCTATTATTGCTTCGAATATTTCGGCTGAACAGTTTGTCGGGATGTCCGGTTCAGGTTATGCTATCGGCTTGGCTATGGCAACTTATGAATGGATTGCTGCACTGGGGCTGTTGATTGTGGCAAAGTTTTTCATACCGATTTTCCTTGAGAAGAAGATATTTACAATGCCTCAATTTCTGGAAGAACGGTTTGATAGTCGTGTAAAGTCTGTAATGGCGTTTTTCTGGCTGGTTGTTTTTGTGTTTATTAATCTGACTTCCATTCTTTATCTGGGAGCGCTGACCATTGAGAAGATTATGGGAGTACCCATGATTGTGGGAGTGCTGGGATTGGCCATATTTGCAGGAGTCTATTCTATTTATGGCGGATTGAAAGCAGTGGCCTTGACAGATGTGATTCAAGTGGTATTTTTAATAGGTGGCGGATTAATAACAACTTATATTGCACTGGATACTCTGGGAATGGGGGAAGGAGTAGTACAAGGTTTTAAAAATCTTTATGTACAGACCGAAGATAAGTTCCATCTTATACTTGACAAGTCTCACCCTAGTTATATGGATCTTCCGGGTATTTCTGTTATTATAGGTGGTTTATGGGTCGCCAATCTCTATTATTGGGGGTGTAACCAATATATTATTCAACGTGCCCTGGCGGCTAAATCAGTGAGTGAAGCCCAGAAGGGAATGTTGTTTGCCGGTTTTATCAAGTTGCTTATTCCATTGCTGGTTGTCATTCCGGGCATTGCGGCTTTTGCTTTGAATGCTCCATTGGAAAAATCAGATGAAGCTTACCCTTGGTTGTTGAGCAATTTACTCCCCGTAGGCATAAAAGGGGTTGCATTCGCAGCGCTAACAGCGGCTATTGTTAGTTCTTTAGCATCTATGATGAATAGTATAGCTACTATTTTTACAATGGATATTTATCGTTCGTATATTCGTCCGCAAGTTGGGGAGGCTGATTTGGTACATGTGGGCCGCTGGACCAGCTTTATATCTTTGGTAATTGCTGTTATAATAGCGCCTATGTTATCCGGACTTGATCAGGCATTTCAGTATATTCAAGAATTTACGGGTTTTATCAGTCCGGGTGCATTAGCAATTTTCCTTGCAGGTTTCTTTTATCGCAAAGCCACAGCCAATGGAGCATTAGCAGCTGCTTTAGGAACCTTTATCTTTTCCCTTTTACTAAAATTCCTTTGTCCGGGGTTGCCTTGGATGGACAGGATGGGGATTGTCTTTTTGCTTTGCTGCGGATTGATTGTTATGCTGAGAAACCGAACACAAATTGATGTGTCTGCATCTCCGGTACGATGGTCACTTTTCCGCACTGGAAAATTATTTAATATTTTGTCTTGTATCATTATTGCCATTCTGATTTATTTCTATTGTTTGTGGTGGTAAAAAGTAGAAAGGCATTCTGGGATAAGTCTGATATTTATTTCTTTAAATCTAATAATTGTTTTGTGTTATGAAAAATTATTTATTGACGTTGATTGGATTGCTATTCGCAATCGGATTGTCTGCACAGACAGTGAAAGTTACTGGTACAGTTTTGGATGAAGGTAGGCAGCCGTTATTGGGTGTAAGTATTTTTGTGCAGTCCAATAGAGCTCATGGAACTGTAACGGAATTAAATGGTAGGTTTACCATTGATGTAGCGGTAGGAGAGAAGTTGGTTTTCTCTTATATGGGATTTGTGAATAAAACTGTGCTTATAAACAAAGCTGAACATGATTTGCTTGTCATTATGGAAGAAGATAAGCAGGCTTTGGATGAAGTAGTGGTTATTGGATACGGTACGGCGAAAAAGAAGGATATAACAGGTGCTATATCTTCTGTATCGGCAGACAAACTGAAGGAAACTCCGGCAGTCAGTCTGAATCAGGCTCTTCAAGGCAAAAGTGCAGGTGTACAAGTGCAGTTAAGTGATAATTCTCCCGGTGGAGGTGTCAGTGTGCTTATTCGTGGAAAAGGTTCTATTAATCAGTCAAATGATCCGATTTATGTAGTTGATGGTATCATTATGGAAGGTACTTTGAATAATATCAATGTCAATGATATTGCCTCTATCGATATTCTGAAGGATGCATCTGCTGCAGCTATTTATGGTTCAAGAGCAGCCAATGGAGTAGTGATTGTGACAACAAAAAAGGGCGAAGAAGGAAAGGCAAGAGTGTCATTCAGTGCCCGGACCTCATTTCAGTCTCCCTCCAACTTGCCTAAAATGTTAACGGCACAGGAATTGGCTGAAATCCGTATTGAGGGGAATGTAAACTCACAAATGGATGCAAAATTCTTGGCAAATCCACAAATGAGCATAGAAGAATACCGCAGTGAGTTTAATGTCTTGAAGCAACAGTATGCCAAGGAATTACCCACATCTATGTTTTCGGATGTTGAAAGACAAACTTTACTTGCCGGTGAAACGTATGACTGGTATGATCAAATATCACAAACTGGTGTGGTTCAGGATTATACGGTTTCATTGTCTGGTGGTACAAATAAAACGAATTATTATATCAGCGCTAATTATTATGATCAGAAGGGTATTATTCAGGGAACAGGACATAGGCGTTTTAGTTTTCGTGTAAATCTGGAACAGCAAATAAAGTCTTGGCTAAAAGTAGGGGTTAATTCAAGCTATTATGATGGCGCAACTACTTATGGAGGAGCTAATATTGGAAATGGATTAGGTGCAAATCCGATGTACCCGTTTGAGATAGATGGTAAAGCGCCTTTGGAGTTACCTTACTATACGAATCCCGGACAAAGTAATCCGGTCTTATCCAAACAGATAGATAATGATGCAAAGTCCAACCGTTTTTCTATGAATGCATATTTAAAGATAGATATTACAAAAGATTTATTTTTAAAGAGTAGCGTGTCTTTGGATCAGGTGAATAATTTTTCCGGATATTTCGCTCCTTCAAACATAAAACAGGGGCAAAGCGTGAAAGGTGAAGCACAAATAAAGAATAACAGATGGACTGACGTTATGCAGGAAAATTCACTGAACTATTCTAAGTTGTTCCAAGAGGTACATAGGGTGAATGTGATGTTGGGCAACACTGTTCAGGTAAATAATTATTTTGGTAATACGCAATATGGGAATGGGTTTGCTACGAATGTAATGGGATATAATAATATCAGTTCGGCATCTGAATTTCCGGCGGGAAAGCAATCTTCCAGTAAAACCAGATGGGCTTTGGCTTCTTTTATCGGTCGATTGAATTATGCTTATAAGGATAATTATATTTTTACTTTTACAGGACGTTATGATGGTAATTCCCGCTATGCTGAGGGACATAAATGGGGGTTTTTCCCGTCAGTAGCCGGTGCTTGGCGTATTTCCGGAGAAAGGTTTATGGAAAAGGCGCATTGGCTTGATGATCTGAAATTGCGTTTTGGTTGGGGACAACTGGGTAATAGTAATGTAGCGCTTTATTCATCGTTTACTAAATTATCCCCCGGAATCACAGTCGATTACCAAGGAAATTCGGTAAATACCATCCAAAATTCAGATCAGTTTATGGGTAATAAGGATTTGCGTTGGGAACGTCAGGAACAGATCAATGCAGGGGTTGATTTAGCGGCTTTTAATAACCGTTTGCGTTTTACTCTGGATGTGTATAAGAAAAACAGTAAGGATTTGGTTTTGCAAACTCCTTTACCGGTGACTACCGGTTATCTGAACATTTATTCTAATGTGGGTGAATTGGAAAACAAAGGTATCGAAATTTCTTTGGGAGGACGAATCATTGCTACCAAGGACTTTTCCTGGGATTTGGATGTAAATTGGGCAACTAACAAAAATAAATTGAAGTCCTTGTATGGAGGTATCAAGGAAAGGATGAACGACGCATCTAATCCATTAAATGCCGGTTGGTGGGTAGGAAAGCCTCTGGGTACGATATATACCTATCGATATGAAGGTATTTGGCAATGGGATGATGATAGGGTTCTAATGGATAAAATGAAAGATGGTCGCGAAGGTGGTGATACTTATTATCCTGGTGAAAACAAAATTGCCGATTTGGACGGAGATGGACAGATAACAACTAATGACAGGGAAATTGTTGGTTATACTGATCCGAAGGGGTATGGAGGGATATCCACTACTTTGAATTATAAGAATTGGACTTTGAATGTAATATTCAATTATGTGTATGGTAATGATGTTTTCAACAGGTCTTATCATGAATATACGCTGGGTGCAGGCTATGGAACTCTGAACATGTTCAATGATGAACTGAATCGTTGGAGTGTTAATAATACAAGTGGTTCCATACCGAGAGCTCATTCCAATAATCTGGATAGAATGTTGATATCCAGTAGAGTTATGCAGGATGGTTCTTACCTGCGTATGAAGAATGTGACATTGAACTATCAGTTCCCTCTGAAGTGGATTAACAAGGTGGGATTGAGTAATCTGAATCTTTATGTTTCAGGAGAGAATTTGCTGACATGGACAGGGTTTAAGGGAGCCGATCCGGAATCCGTAGGTACGGGTTATGATGAGACTTATCCGAACGCACGTTCTTTCACTTTGGGATTAAATGTTAGTTTTTAAGGTTGTACAAATAAAAATACGAAGTATGAAAAAGATATATATATATGCATTGGCTGGAGTTTTAGCTTTATCTTCATGCGATGAGTTTTTAAGAGAGGAACCGGAAGATTTCATGTCTGCTGAATCTGAAGACGTAGATGAGGCATTGATTGAGGCAGAAATACAGGGAGCTTATAAGTCTACTTTGTGGTTTAAAAATGGACGTCAGGGGTTTATTGGGATAACCGGTACGGATGAGGCCAGAGGAAAAACGGTGGAAGTTAACTATTGGGCTGAACAAGGAGCGATAGACCGCTACAACACGTCATTGAATGCTGACAATTGGTTGACGAAATGGTTGTGGGACTCCGGTTATTTCGGTATATCACGTTCCAATACAGCAATTAATGCTGTACGTAACTATACAGGCAGTACGGAGGAATGGAGGCTTAGTAAAGAAGCTGAGGCGCGCTTTGTCCGTGCATTCGATTATTTTATGTTGGTACAGAACTTTGGTGGTGTTCCCTTGATTACTGAGGAAACGGTTCTTTCTGCCACTCCTAATTATCCACGGATTGATAAGGCTGAAATTTATAAATATATAATCCAGGACTTAGAATTTTGCGAATCACACCTAAAGACAGATTATCGTGCAGGACGACCTACGGTTGGTGCAGCCAAGGCTATGCTGATGAAAGTTTATATGTATGCACCGGAGTCTACCGGCATACGGAGTTATTCTGAAGCAAAACGCCTTTTTGAGGAAATAGAAGGTTTAGGCGTATATTCTTTGCAACCGTCTTATGCCGATTTATTTAAGCCGGAATTTGAAAATGGTGTGGAATCTGTTTATGAGTTTCAGTTTGAATATCCGGATGAGCAAAATCAATTTCAATATTTTTGTGGAAGCAGAGCTCTCGACCAGTTTACAGAGGGAGGTGGATTTGGTATATTTCTGCCGAGTGAGAGGTACTTGGGGTTGTTTGATGATACGGATGAACGGTTTGATGCCAGTGTCCGGACTAAGTTCTATGATAAGAATGGCAATTTGCTGACCTCGGCGGCCGATCCGGAATATATAGCTCCTCATTGCAAGAAATATGAAGATTATGATCGTGTAATGGATGCCGGAGCCAGCTCGAAAAATATCTATTTTATCCGCTATGCTGATCTAATCCTGTTATATGCAGAATGTCTTTTGGCGGAGAATGACTTGGCTGGTGCAAAGCAGCAAGTTATCCGTGTCCGTAATCGTGCAAAGGTTTCCACTCCGATTACAGCCTCAAATAATACAGAAATGCTCGACTTCATTTATGAGGAACGCATGCGTGAATTGGGGATGGAAGGTTGGAGAAGAATGGACTTGATACGTCGTGGAGCAGATTATTTTGCTGCGCAAGTTGATAAGTATAATCCGTTTGCGAAGGGAAATGTACAGCCATATCATGCTTTTTATCCAATTCCAACGAATGAAATTAATATGAATGACGGAATAGGGGCGGAAGATCAGAATGAAGGATATAAATGAAAAAAGTACAACTATGAATAAACTGTTGTTAGGATTGATTTTTACAATACTTTTGTGCGCAAGCTGTACCAATAGGGGGATGGTTGCTATAGATAATGGTATTGTAAAGCTGGAATTTGATTTGAAGCAGGGAACTTATAAAGGAATTGATGTGGAAACAGGACAAACCTGTATTTACGATGCCTCTTGGCGCGTGAATGATTTTCTTTCTACGGATGCAGACTCCATCTATTATCAGATAGAGGCAATTCAGGATTCGTTGGGAAAAGGTCAATCTATACAGGTTGTTTCAGTAAAGAAAGGACAACCGGACTTGGTTTTTAATTTTAATTTGTATGATCAGGAACCCTTTGTCATAATGTATGGTGGTATCCGTAACGGAACCTCAGAAGGTATACAGATTAAAGAAATATCGCCGGTTGCAAACGCCCGTTTGTTTTACGGAGCGGATATCTCTAAAAATTTCAAGCTTATAGACGGTGAAGGTGGAGGTTGCCCGACTTATATTCGTGAAACTCCTTCTTTGTTGTCACAAAACAACATGATACTTCATTTCGGAACTGACGATGACTTTCATACTTTGGTGGGTGGAGGTGCTTCTTATGGAGAGTTTGCCAAGTATGCCTTAATAGGAGAAAAAGAACAAAGGAAGGCTGACTTGAAGGAACATCCGGTAGAAGACTTGCAGTTGGTTTCTTATATCGATGTAGGAGAAGAGGTTGTTGGCACGGACACTGTTCAGCCGTATATTACACTTTCTTCCGGTGCTCCTTATAAGTTTGAGGGAAACATAGCCTACAAAGAGGCAAGGACTGTAGTATGGGCGGACAGGGAAATAGGCGTTAAGCTGCATAATCTGGATAAAGATAAATCCTACATTGTAGGCTTGTCGTGGTGTGATGATGCGGACAGACGAAAACAGACAGTACATCTCAAATATGGTGATAAGGAGATAACTTGTATTGAAGATTGTCGGCTGCCTTCTTTGGCAAAAGGAGAGAATGCCCAAATCATTTATTTTGAGATTCCGGCAGCGGCCAATGAACTGGAACCGCAATTATTGGTGAAACAGGCTGGTGGTGATAATGTTGTGATCAGTGAAGTACTTATTTATGAAGGGAAACTTCCGGAAGAACGCTTGAATAAGCCTGAAACGGTTGAAATTCCTGCGGCTGATTTTACCAGGTGCACCCTGAATTTATATGCATCAGATGTTATAGGTAAACTTGTGGATGCAAAGTCAGGATATATGACGGAGAAGGACCGGTTCTACTTGGATTTTGTAACTGCCAATCCAATTTATTCTGCTGAAAAGTATGCGCAGACTTTACGGATCTTACAGCAAATAAATTTGAATTACTACTATTTTCCGACAATTTGTATGTGGTATGCCATGATGCCTATTTATGGTGGAAATATTGTCATGGGGACAAATGATACTGTTGGAGCCGTAGAAGAAATGAAACGTGTAAAACTGAGTGGATTCTTAAAATATACTACCATGGGTATTCGTCTTGTACCCGATTGTTATGATGAAAACAATGAGAATGGTTGGTGGGATGATGAGCACTGGCGTTTACGTGGGAGCGGACCGCAGGGAGAAAGTATGAAGTTGAAATCAGGTCATTACCGTGCCCCTTATGATACTTCCAGGAAATGGGCACAAGCTATTTTGGATTTGGGCGGCTTGCCATTTACCTACTTTCAAACGGCGGTTCGCTCGAAAGATTATGCGGAAGCTTATCCGGAACATATGCTTTTTAATGAATCTTTTCATGAGATTGATACATTCGACTGGCTGAATAAAAATTATACGACTTATGATTTTACTGACATCGGTTTCTTGGCACACATGCGTGATGTATATCACAATTTGAACGACGCAGGTATCGTCGGTATGATGTTTGATTATCCATATACGGGGTGGCCAGTGTATGGCGGGATGGATGACAAATATAGTACAGCAGCCGGTGCTTATCGTACGATTTTTAAATTGGCTTCAGAAGGGTTGGGCAACAAAGCATATATCCACGAACGTAATTTGAAGTATGGCTCTGATATTGCATTGGGGTATGTGGCTTCCCAGCGTACCTGGGGAGATACAGATGTCATTACTCCGGAGATGGTAGCTCGAAGTGGATTACGATGGTATAAAAACCGTGTTGTGGTAAATTATGATATGGATGCAAAGAACCTGTTGAAGGCACAACCGGCAGATTCGGAAGATGGAATAAATAAATTGTTGACTATGTCTTATGTGACGGCTTCTCGTTTGCTCTTGGCCAATAGTTTCGGTACATTGGATGCTGAGCACGTATATAAGCTGTCGCGTATTTATCCTTTCCATCAGTTTGCAAGGAGTGCCCGCCCTTTGGATGCTTTCACTACTGACTATCCAAGAGTTTATGGCATGAAGCTTACAGATAAATGGAGTTCGTTGACATTCTTCAATGAAGATGAAGAACATCCTCAAAAGATCAGCATTAAGCTTTCGGGGATAGAAGGACGTGGAGGAGCCGGTTTACATCCCGACAAGCAATATTATATTTATGATTTCTGGAATGATAAACTGATTGGAACTTTCGGTGGTAATGAAACCCTGGAACAAGAGTTGCGCAAAGGGGAGGCAAGACAAATGGCTGTTCGTGAAGTGGAAAGTAATCCGCAAGTTTTGTCTACAGACAGACATTTACTGCAAGGACTCCTGGAATTGTCCGAAGTTTTTTGGAATGAAGAAACGAAGGAATTGACCGGCTATGCTGAGCTGGTGGAGGGTGAATCGATGCATATTACCATAGCAACGAACGGTTGGCAACCCCAGCATTGCACTGTGGCTGATAATGAAGTGGCATGTTCTTTGGAAAACAATTCTGAGAATCTTGTAAAACTTGTTTTGAAGAGTACGCATGGAGGAAAAGTATCTTGGAAATTCTCTTTTAAGAAATAGTTTGTAGAATTTATAAAGTATCTGATAAATTAAAAATACGAAAAAATGAAATATACTGCAATTATATGGGGAGTATTGTTGTTCCTATGTTCTGCTTGTGAACAGAAAACAGAAGTAACTTCGCCCGATGGCAGGAACAAACTGATGTTGATGTTGGATGAATCCGGTTCATTATATTATCAGATTTTTTCTGGTGGGAATGAAATTGTTCGCAGCTCGCTGATGGGGGTGGTTGCGGAGAATGGTAAATATTGTTTTGACAGTGGATTGGTGTATGTGGATCAAACGGGACGGACTATTAATGAAACATATACTTTGCCCACGGGGAAACGCTCTGAATATGTGAATAAGTCAAATGAAAGAACGTTCGTCTATAAAAACGCCGCCGGGCAGTTATTGAAGGTCGTTTGCCGTGCTTATGATGACGGGGTTGCATTCCGTTACGAACTGGGCAATCAGGAGCCGGTAACCATTCGGCATGAACTGACAGAGTGTACTTTGTCGGATGAAACCCATACTTGGATGATGGACTGGATTAAGGATTATGAGAATTTCTACCCGGAACGTGTACTTGATACTATTACGAGACCTACAGAGTTTCTGTTTCCCGTCCTTACATTACAGGATAAGCAGTGGATGTTGATGACGGAAGCTGAAGTGTATTCCATGCCAGCCATGCACTTGTCAAAGGAGCCAAAATCTGCTACATTTCATTATGTGTATGCACCTGAAGATTCGGCATTTGTGGCTGAACCTTCTTTTAAGACTTCATGGAAGACTTTTATTATGGGCCAAAATATAGGTGATATTGTAGAATCCTCATTGGTTGAGAATCTGAATCCTTCTACAGATTTCTCTGATATGGATTGGATAAAGCCGGGAGTTGCGGCTTTCCCTTGGTGGGGGAATTATTTGGCAAACAGTTATATCGATACTCTAAAAATGTATGTTGACCTGGCAGCCGAGATGAAGTGGGAGTGGTTGGAATTTGATGTTTCACTAATCAATACTCCGTTCCATTCTTCAAAGGAATGGGAGGATGTGACCTGGATACCGGAATTGACTGCTTATGCAAGGGAGAAAAACATTCTTGTATATGGATGGGATGAGATAAAGGTGTTGGACAATAAGGCGGGACGTGATTTTGTTTTCGACCGATATAAAGAAATGGGCTTGGATGGAATAAAGATTGATTATATCGATTCTGATTCAAAATATGCAATGATGTTCCGCGATACAGCTTGTGCTGAAGCTGCCAAACGTAAAATGATGGTGAGTTTTCATGGAGAGACTTTGCCGCGGGGACATCGCAGACGTTACCCTAATATCATGACTAATGAAGGAGTGCGAGGAGCTGAATATTATACCTTCAAGGGGGCCCAATCACCTGATAGCCGCCATAATTGTACTTTACCTTTTACACGTAATGTGGTTGGATCTATGGACTACACTCCCGTGACCTTTACTATCCGTGATGAGAATCCGCGTACAACAACGTATGCTCATGAGTTGGCTTTGGCATTTGCCTTTGAATCCGGATGGATTTGTATGGCAGACAGGCCGGCCGCCTATTTGAATTCTCCAGCTCGTCCTTTGCTTGAAAAGATTGAGGCAGCTTGGGACCAGATTCATTTCATAGACGGTTTTCCGGGCGAATATTTCTGTGTGGCTCGATGCAAAGCGGGGAAATGGTTTGTTGCGGGAATTAACGGCGGACAAAAACGTAGAATTAAGGTTCCCTTGTCTTTTCTGGATAAAGGTCAACATACCATAACCTTATATGCTGACAAGGAAGGGAATGAATTGCATGATGTACGCATTGAAACTTTCCCGGAGATAAGTGAGAAAGAGGTGCTGGAAATAGATGTGTTGCCTCATGGAGGCTTTGTACTGGATATTGATTAAAAAAACAACCACATGATTTTGAGAAATTTATTCGTAACTTTCCTTGCATTTGTTGCGTGGGGGATTCAAACAAATGCTGGTGAAATACCACGAAAGGAATATCCACGTCCCCAGTTTGAGCGTAAGACATGGCTAAACTTAAATGGAGAATGGGACTATGCCTTTGATTTTACAAATATTGGGATGGAAAAGGAATTCCATAAAGCTACAACTTTCAGCGGTAAAATAACAGTTCCTTTTCCGCCGGAAAGTAAGTTGTCCGGGGTAGAACATAAAGATTTTATCAATCATATTTGGTATCATCGTATCATACGGAGACCGGAAGAATGGGCAGGCAAGAATGTAATACTGAACTTTGGGGCTGTCTATTTTAATTCGGAAATCTATATTGATGGAAAATTGGTTGGAAGACATTTCGGAGGTAGCTCTTCTTTTGGTTTCGATATTACCGGATATGTAGAGGATGGGTTAGAACACCATCTGGTGGTGCGTGCAAGCAGTGATCTAAGATCTATGATGCAAAGTGCCGGTAAGCAGAGTCTTTTGCTGAACTCTCATGGATGCCAATATACGCGTACTACCGGTATTTGGCAAACTGTATGGCTGGAGGCTGTGGCATCGGCAGGGTTACAGTCTGTTCATGCGCTAACGGATATTGACCAAAAACAGTTGGTTATTCACCCCCGTTTTTATCGTGACAGTTATAAGAACACATTGCGGATTGTTTTGCAAGAGAATAACAAGAAAATCGGAACAGTATGTGTCAAAGCTGCAAATAGTTCTGTGGCTGTATTTTCATTGAAGAATGTCAGGTTATGGTCACCGGAATCGCCTTTTCTGTATGATGTCCTGTATCAAGTGTTGGATGAGAATGGAAAGGTGATAGATGAGGTGACTTCTTATGTGGGAATGCGGAAGGTCCATATTGAGGGAAATAAGATTTATCTTAATAATAAGCCTTATTATCAGCGTTTGGTACTTGATCAAGGATTTTATCCGGACGGTATTTGGACAGCTCCTTCGGATGAGGCCCTGAAAAGAGATATAGAAATCTCGATGGCTGCCGGTTTTAACGGTGCCCGTCTACATCAGAAGGCTTTTGAAGAACGTTTCTATTATTGGGCCGACAAACTGGGATATATCACTTGGGGGGAAGCACCAAGCTGGGGAATGGATGCAAACAGCATTGAGGTTGCACGTAACTTTCTGCAAGAATGGTCGGAGCTTGTTTTGCGCGACCGGAACCACCCGTCTTTATTGATTTGGACGCCGATGAATGAAGAGTGGTGGCCCGATCACATACAATATCCACGTTTCACAGCAGATTTGTATGATTTGACTAAGTCATTGGATCCCACTCGGCCGGTGAATGATGCCAGCGGAGGATGTCATATAAAAACAGATATATGGACGGTACATAGCTATGAACAAGATCCGGCTGCTTTGAAGGATGCCTTATATAAAGATGGAGTTTTCTTTCAGACACCTAATAATCCGCAAGGAGTGCCATCCGCCAATGTGGGATTTAATGGGCTTGGTGTAGATAGTCCCTATCCTTTTCCGAAATATGAGGGCGATATGCCCTATTTGATAGATGAAGTAGGTGGTATAAAATGGGTAGAGACGAAAGATAAAAGTAATACAGATAGTTCCTGGGGCTACAGTACACCTCCTGCAACTCAAGAAGAATTCCTGCAACGTCTTGAATCGCAGATAGATGCTATACTAAGTTTAAAGGAATATGTTTGGGGATATTGTTATACACAATTGACCGATGTAGAGCAGGAGCAGAACGGCATTTTCTTTTATGATCGCAGGTCCAAGTTTGATTTGAAACTTATTTCCCGTATCTTTTCTAAAACTCCCCAGGAATAAATTTTGCATTTTATTCTTATCAGTTATAAGGCAAAAAGATAAAAGTGGCAGCTGAGCATTTTATTGTGGAATAATAAGAAAGATGGGAAGAAGGTCGTATGAAAACCCCGCTTTGCTTTATTGTTTTTCTTCTTTTGCCTGTAGTAAAACTTCGTCCCACGGTTGCGGGCTCTATGGTTTCCAATTGGAGGCTGTGTAGCCCGCAATTGTGGGATATACAGTCCACAACTGGAAAACGAGGTTTTGCTACAGGCATAATGACATTAGTATTAAAGCTTTAGGGGAAAAAGGAAGGAGCATATCAAGTTTTACATCTACAGTTCAGCTTCCTATATAATGAGAGTATAGGGTTTAGCTCCTAACAAAATTATACGTTTTTAACTCCAGTAATGAATAGTTCAGGCTAAAAAGAGATATCTGCATGAATTCAAACAAAGTTTGTGTAATGCATCTTAAGAGTCTGTTAATTAGGGAAATATGAGTTTGAAAGGATGAAACAACTGGTGTAGGATGAAGCTTTCATACATCTTCCTACACCACTTTCTACACCATTTATCTATTTGATAATCAAATGAAAATAATGGCGGGTGTAGGATGTAGGAGATATTGATATAAACTCAACAGTATGTGATTTCATTTCTATAATATATTTCAGGTTTTCATTTATGTATATCTCCTGAAAAATATTTTTAATAGAGGGGATAGGGAAAACACTTCTAAATGGAGTAGCTTTATTTAATTTTTGTATTATTTTTGTATCGATGTACAAAATCATTGCTAATACTATTATGAAAACTCTTTTTGCTTTTTTTCTACTACTTGTCACCTGTAATTCTGTTATGGGAACTATTCCGGCAATACCAGCGGATGTTTATAATCACCAACTTTACTATACCGCTCCTGCTACCATTTGGGAAGAAACACTTCCTTTGGGTAACGGTCGTCTCGGTATGATGCCTGACGGTGGCGTTGATCGTGAGCATATTGTGCTGAATGAAATCTCCCTGTGGAGTGGTATGGAAGCTGATTATGGTAATCCGGACGCTTCCCGAAGTCTCCCGGCTATTCAGCAACTTTTATTTGAAGGAAAGAATAAAGAAGCTCAAGAACTGATGTATAGCAGTTTTGTGCCTAAGAAGCCTGAATCCGGTGGAACTTATGGTAACTATCAGATGCTGGCCGATCTCAATATCGATTTCAGTTTTCCGCATAGAAGAAAAACTATTTCAGAAAATGATGCAGCTCCGGTTACTGATTACCGCCGTTGGCTCGATCTGCGTGATGCAGTTGCTTATACCTCATTCACGAAAGAAGGTATTGACTATCAACGTGAATATTTCACTTCACGCGATAAGGACGTTATGATCATACACCTGACTGCCAGTCGTCGCCGTGCCCTGTCCTTCTCTGCTCAACTTTCCCGTCCCAAACAAGGTGTGGTCTCTGTGCTTCCGGGTATTGGGAAGGAAGAAGTAACTTTGTTGTTGGAAGGTACTTTAGACAGTGGAAAGCCCGGACGGGAAGGTATGAAGTATCGTGTTGCCATGCGATTAATATCTAAAGGTGGTAAACAGAATATTTCTGCCGAGCGTGGTATCACCCTGACTCAGGGGAGGGAAGCATGGCTGGTGCTTTCTGCCACTACTTCTTATGCTGCTTCCGGTACTGATTTTTCAGGAAACCGTTATAAAGAAGTTTGTGATAGTTTGCTGAATGCCGCTACTCAACATGTGCAAATTAAAGAGTCCCACATAGCCTCCCATCGTACCTTTTATGATCGTGTATCTCTAACTCTTCCGTTTACGGAAGATGATGTATTACCCACTAACGAGCGCATTACTCGTTTCACGGAGCGTGAGTCTCCAGCTTTGGCTGCTCTCTATTACAATTATGGTCGTTATCTATTTATCAGCAGCACCCGTCCGGGTAGCTTGCCTCCTAATTTGCAAGGATTGTGGGCAAATGGAGTAGAAACGCCTTGGAATGGCGATTATCATACCAATATTAATATCCAGATGAATCACTGGCCACTTGAACAAGCCGGTCTTTCGGAACTTTACCAGCCTTTGACTGCGCTTGTAGAACGTCTTATCCCCTCGGGAGAAGAGACTGCCCGTACTTTTTACGGTACTCATGCTCAAGGTTGGGTGCTTCACATGATGACGAATATCTGGAACTATACCGCTCCCGGTGAACATCCCTCTTGGGGGGCTACCAATACCGGTGGTGCCTGGCTTTGTGCTCATCTTTGGGAGCATTATCAATATACTCAGGATATTGAGTTTCTGAAACGAATTTATCCTGTGCTGAAAGGTGCTTCTGAGTTCTTTTACTCTACAATGGTGCGGGAACCTAAACATGGTTGGCTTGTAACAGCCCCTACCTCTTCTCCTGAAAATGCTTTTTTTGTCGGCAATGATCCGACTCCCGTCAGTGTATGCATGGGGCCTACGATGGATGTTCAATTACTGACTGAGCTATATACCAATGTAATTGAAGCAACTTCCATACTGGAATGTGATGCTGACTATGCCGCGAAGTTGCGGGAGGCATTAGATAAGTTCCCACCTATGCAGATCAGTAAAGGAGGATATCTGCAAGAATGGTTGGAAGATTATAAAGAGCAAGATGTACACCACCGCCATGTCTCCCATCTGTATGGTTTGCATCCGGGTAATCTGATTTCTCCTGATGCTACTCCTGAACTTGCCAATGCCTGTCGTGAGACGCTAAACCGTCGGGGTGATGGAGGAACCGGTTGGAGTCGTGCCTGGAAGGTAAATTTCTGGGCTCGCCTCGGTGATGGGGATCGTGCCTGGACACTGTTCAAGAGCCTTCTTTATCCGGCTGTTGATCCTCAGACAAAGCGTTATGGCAGCGGAACGTTTCCTAATTTGTTCTGTTCGCATCCCCCTTTCCAGATTGATGGGAATTATGGGGGAACCGCAGGAATTGGCGAGATGTTGTTGCAAAGTCATGAGGGTTTTATTCATCTGCTTCCTGCTTTGCCGAAAAGCTGGCATACTGGTAGCTTTCATGGAATGAAGGCCCGTGGCGGGATCTCCGTTGATTTGGAGTGGAAAGATGGAAAGGCTGTGAAGGCTATACTTACGGCAACTATACCGGGAATATTTCATGTGAAAATGCCGGAAGGTGTCATTCGGGCAAAGGCGATTATAGACGGGCAAAGTAATAACTACACAGGTAAAACGATTTCTTTGTCATTGCCTGAAAAGACTACTTGTATGTTGCTATTTGAGTAAGTAGAAAGGGTAGTAGAAGCCATAAGGTAAGAATAAAATATTGTTCTGAGATTTGTTTACCCTATTAAAATACTTTACTTTTGCGAGATATGTTAAGATATAAACGTATTTGTTTGTTTAGCTTTGGTAATAATATAAACTTCATAAAATTGATAAAAGAGCATGGAAACTGTACAAAAGAATTTGATATCTCTTGAACCTGTTGCATTAGATGATGGAAAAGAATTATTTGGTAATTTTATATTGCCTGATGAGAAGGTGTGCTTTACGTTTAAAGGGATTAGAGATAGAGCTGTGATAACCAATAAAAGAATCATTTTTATAGATGTTCAAGGAATTACGGGAAAAAAGAAAGAGCTTCTTTTTATTCCGTTTTCTAAAATAACGGCATTTTCTATTGAAACAGCCGGGACGTTAGATGCTAATGCAGAATTGAAAATATGGGCATCTGGTGTTGGAGGCTTAAAACTTAATTTTACTCCTAAAACTGATATTTTTGAAATAGGACAATTTATAGGTCAGTTTATAATATAAGTGATATTATGAATGATTGTTTTTCTCTATTTCTTGATGTAGCCGATCTACTTTAGTATGAAGAACAGAATTACTTTATTTCTCCTTGTGCTCTGCCTGTTGATACCTGCAACGACCAGTGCACAGATTCGCGAACTGGAACGTTCGATACCCGAAGTGGAAGGGGTTCCTTCCGGAGCACTTATTGCTTTGATGGACTCTCTGATGGGCTTGCCTAAAACGGATATACATAGTGTGATGGTACTACGTCATGGAAAGGTAATCGCGGAGATTTATCCTGAACCTTTCGCTCCGGAATATCGGCATACCGTATATTCTTGCTCCAAGACCTTCGTTGGTGCCGCTGTAGGCCTTGCTATTTCTGAAAATCGTTTGCGGCTGACAGATCGGGTGGCTTCTTTTTTCCCCGACCAACTTCCGGATACTATTTCTGCAAATCTTGCCGATATGACCGTCCGCAACCTGCTGAATATGACTTCCGGCGTCACTCCTGACTGGAATATGCGTAATGGTCGTACAGACTGGATCAGAGGGTATCTGGGAAAAACGATAAAAGTTCCCGGCAAACATTTCGACTATGACTCCATGAGCTCGTATATTCTTTCCGCTATTGTGCAGAAAGTGACGGGAATGAAAGTATTGGATTACCTGCGGCTGAAACTGTTCAAACCGATGCATATCACCGATATATCCTGGGAAGTAAGCCCTGAAGGAATCAATACCGGAGGTTGGGGTGTGTATTTGCAGAGTGAATCGTTGGCTAAGTTCGGACAGCTGTTACTGAATCGTGGAGTATGGGAAGGCAAGCAGTTGCTTCCGGCAGAGTGGGTGGACAGGATGATGACTAAACAGTCGGATACTGGTAGTTTTGGCTACGGTTATGGGTATCAGATGTGGCTTTGTGAATATCCGGGTGCTGTTCGCATAGACGGTGCCCTGGGACAATATGCGCTTCTCATACCGGACAAAGATATGGTAGTGGTCATCACTGAATGTACTTTGATAGATGGAGCTACACAGCGCCGTTTGGTGTGGAATCGCCTGTTGCCTGCTGTCGGCGATGATACCTTGATACCGGGAAAGGATTATAAACGCTTGTTGAAAAAACAATCTTCTTATCAGTTGCCTTTTGTACCGGGAAAAGCGAGTTCATCTCTTGCCCGTGATTATGCAGGAAAAAGTATAGTTCTCGAACCGAACAAGTTCGACTGGCAATCTCTGGATCTCCAGTTCAAGCAGAAGGAAGTAATCATGACCGTAACAGAGACTGACGGTACAAAATATAATCTCTCATTCGGTTATAAGCAATGGAAAAAAACTTCAACCGATGTCCATCCTCCCTATTCGATAGAAGCGAAAGGAAGTTTTAATGGAATAGAGGGGCCGTTTTATGTAGCGGGCAGTTATGCCTGGCCATCGGCTGCGATGTTGGAACTTAAAGCACATTATGTTAACTGGATTACAGCTCTCAATATTACTTTCCGCTTTGACGGGGAGAATGTGCAGTTGACGGTTAAGGAGAACTACTCGTCGGAACCGAAAGTTATCAAAGGAAAGGTATGCGACTAAGCGGAGTGTTACTTATCTTTGTGCCCAATAAAAGAATTTATATGTTATGAACCGTATCACACTGACCCTGAAACGCCCTTTTATCTGGTTGAGCCGTTTTCGCCATCGTTGCGGCTATGGGGTACATTCGCCTTTTGCTTTCAATCTGATTACGCAGGTGATTTACGAATCTACTCCTTATTATAAATATAAAGATCTGGCAGTAGAGCAGAAAAAACTGGCCCCACAGAAAGACAACTATTGGAAGTATGAATCGAAGAAAGTGAAACGCCTCTTGTTCCGGTTGGTAAATTACATCCAGCCGGATACGATAGTGGATGTCGGCAGGCTTGCCGCTTCGTCTCTCTATCTGAAAGCAGGAAAGGAGGGAGCGGACTATACAGCGGCATCCGAACTTTCCGAATTATTTCTGGAAGCCGGCGTACCCGTAGGTTTCCTTTATCTGCATGATTATCGTCACCCGGAATTTATGGAAGAAGTATTCCGTATCTGTGTAGCACGTACCTGTGGAAAGTCGGTTTTCGTCATCGAAGGAATCCGCTATACTTCGCAAATGAAAGCGCTTTGGAAACGTATGCAACAAGATGAGCATGTGGGCATTACGTTCGACCTTTATGACCTTGGAATTCTCTTCTTCGATAAAACTAAGATAAAACAGAACTATATTGTCAACTTTTGATTATCTTTAGGCGTTTCAATAGTGATTAACAGTTAGTGATTGGTGATTAGCGTCACTTACTAACTGCTAAACACTAATTACTAAACACCAATCACTTATGAAGATATATACCAAAACCGGTGATAAAGGTACTACCTCGTTAGTAGGCGGTACACGGGTACCGAAAACCCATGTTCGTCTGGAAGCATACGGTACAGTGGACGAGTTGAATGCTAATTTGGGAGTGCTTGTCACTTACCTGCCGGATGAAGCGGATCAGGTACTTGTCCGTCATATTCAGGACCGTCTTTTCGCAGTAGGTTCCAATTTGGCTACCGATCTTGAAAAGACAGAATTGAAGTGTGCCAGTGTTATTCACCCCGAAGAAATAGAACGAATTGAACGGGAGATAGATCGTTTGGATAATCTGCTGCCTCCATTGCATGCGTTTATATTGCCCGGCGGTAGTCGTGGAGCATCTGTTTGTCATGTTTGCCGCACGGTCTGCCGCAGGGCGGAACGTCGTATTCTGGCCTTGGCTGAACAATGCGAAGTTGCTCCCGAATTGCTTGCTTATGTGAACCGTTTGTCCGATTATTTGTTTGTCTTGTCACGGAAAATCAACTGGGATGAGAAAAAAGATGAAATATTTTGGGATAATAGTTGTAAGTGAGAGATTTTATTATACTTTTGCCGAAAAATAGAAAGTAGGACTTAATATTCACAATTTTAATACTTAGGACTTATGTATTGGACATTGGAATTAGCATCTAAACTGGAAGATGCTCCCTGGCCGGCAACCAAGGACGAATTAATAGATTATGCCATTCGTTCGGGCGCTCCGCTCGAAGTGATTGAAAATTTGCAGGAAATGGAAGATGAAGGCGATATTTATGAAAGTATTGAAGATATATGGCCCGATTATCCCAGCAAAGAGGATTTCTTCTTTAACGAAGAGGAGTATTAGCATGCTTTTTGAACCTTGCTCCGGTTGGAGAAATACAAGGTAGTTAACACATAGAAAGAGGTAGTCCGTTAGATCTGTTTATAACAGGTTAGGAGGACTGCCTCTTTTTTATATTATTCCATTTATGACTGAAACACGAGAAAAAACGGTATGCCGCCTGCCGGAACTAAAAGAACGGCACTTACCCGGAGATTGCCGGGAAGCGGTATACACGCTTTTAAAAGAGACTTACGGTTACGAACAATTTCGTGATCTGGAAGTGTACGACGATTTGTTCAAGGGGAAGGACACGCTTCAAATTTCACAGGGACAATTGATAGAAAGTGTTATTGTCGAAGCAGAGAAAGCCCGGAATGGAGGAGAAGATGTGGATAACATCTTGCTTACAGCACCTACCGGTGCGGGAAAATCCTTGTTGTTCCAGTTGCCTGCCATCTATCTGGGTAATGAATACGGGATGCTTACCATTGTCGTATCTCCCTTGAAAGCATTGATTGTAGACCAGGTGGAAGGCTTGCAGGAATTGGGGTACATGCGTGTGGCGTATGCCTCTTCCGATTTGTCGCCCGAACAGAAGAACGAAGTGTACAGGCAGGTGCGTGAAAGTGAGGTGGATCTATTCTATCTTTCACCGGAGTTGTTGCTCTCGTATGATATCAAGCACTTTGCTGGTGAACGGCGTATCGGTCTGGTCGTAGTGGACGAAGCCCATACGGTAACTACATGGGGCAAGGAATTTCGTGTGGACTATTGGTTTCTGGGGCGCTATCTGCAAGGTTTGAAGAAAAGCCTTGGATATGCATTCCCACTTTTTGCACTGACGGCTACGGCTGTATGGAATCCGAAAGGAGGGAATGACATGGTGTTCGAAACCATTCGTTCATTGCAAATGGAGCCATGTGTGCTTTATGCAGGTACAGTGAAACGCCGGAACATCGGCTTTGATATCCGGCAGATGGAGATAGAGGAAGGAGAAACCTATGATAAAGCCAAACAGCGTGTTGTGGCTGACCGTGTAGAGGATTTCCTCGACGGGCATAAGACTATTCTTTATTATCCTTTTGCAGGTGGTATCGACATGCGTCTGAAAACGTGGGTGAAATCGACGGATTGGCACTTGGTCGCCTCCTACTATGGTAAGAAGGACAAAGAACAAAAAGCAGCTATTGTACAGGAGTTCAAAGAAGGCGAGAAGCGAATGATTGTGGCTACAAAGGCATTCGGCATGGGGGTGGATATCAGTGATATCGACCGGGTGTATCATGTGGCGCCTTCCAGCACATTTGTGGACTATATACAGGAGATCGGACGTGCAGCCCGTGATACGGATATTCATGGAATCTCGGCGACGGATTATCATGAAAGGGATTTCTATTATATGAAGCGCCTGCACATGGCGGGCAATATAGCACAGGAACAGTTGTCGCTGATTTTGAAGAAGCTGATGGAAGTGTACCGGATGAAAGGCGAAAAACAGGAAATGCTGGTGTCTTTGTCCGACTTTGAGTTTGTGGTGAAATTGCCAAGAATGAAGAACAAGCTGGAATATGAAGCGGAACTTGGACAATTGATTAAGACTGCTCTGCTATGGTTGGAAGATGATTTGAGCCACCGTTATGGAAAGAAATTGCTGGAAGTGAGTCCGCAAAACCTGCTGACGGAAGGATATATTCAGGATAAGACTGGTGATGTTTTTATTCATGAGTTCAAGGATTATCTAACGAAGGTGAAGGGCACGGAAGATGTGTATACGGCACGTTTGGAGAAACTGTGGGAAGAACGTTTCGCAGAGTTGGGATATAGAGAATTTAAACAGAAATTGAATGGTGGTACGTTGTGGGAAGGTTCCCGTGCAGTGTCTGTGGGTAAGCATGAAGTATTGCTGAAAGAAGATGCAGCCGTAATTCGCCAACGAATGGATGGACTGTTCTATAGTTTGAAGACTTTGCTTGTTGATAAGTTGCGGAAGACTAAAGGGCGTTTTGATGAAGAAGAATTGCGTGCGATATTTGCCGAGCATGGTATGGATGTGCCGTCAGCGAAACGTTTCATTGGTTCACTGCTGGAGTCACGTACGGAAGAAGGGCGTAGTGTGAGCTATATCAGTAGTGTGAAGAAAAAAGACTCCAATGAACTTTCTTTCACGGTGACGAAAGGATTTGACTTGTTGCTGTCGCGCTATCAGAAACTCTTTAGCCAGCGCATTGTGGGTAAAAAAGGTGACCGGTTATTGTTCTATAGCACTCCGTTCTCTGATTTGAATATGCTGCTTAATCTCCTTTCCATGCTCGATTGTCTTTCATTCAGTGTAGAAGGTGGCGGTACGCCTTGTGTGCAGGTGTGTTTCGATGACCCTGAGAGCTTACAGCAGATTGCGTCCTCCGATGAATATCATAATCTGATACTTGAGAATAATGAGCAGATATTTCAGGAGCAGATCGAACTGTTCTCTTTCTTCTTCGGAACGGATGGAATGGATGATACGAAACGCTGGGATTTTATTGAAGACTACTTTACCGGAATGGGAGTAGAGGAGCTGAAGGCGAAGTATGCTGCTCCACTATAAAACCAATTCTTTGAATAATCTTTCTAACGTCCTGTCCAGATCGTCGGAGAAACCGGCATGCGGACGGGACGTTTGAATACAGGAACTTCTCACGGCAGTCAGCCAGCGGAAACGTTCCGGTACATCAAGTTGGGCGATGGGGCCGCCGTCTTTGGCTCCCGAACATATTTTATTAAATACATCCAAATGGGCAAATATCAATTCCCGGTCTACTTCGGAAACATATAGCTTCAGTTTGTCCTCGTTTACCTGACAAACGGACTTGATGTAACCTGCCCTTTTCGAGAAAAGGATTACTCCCACATTGAAGAACTCCTCACGTTCTACTTTGGGAACCAGGCGAATAACTGCGTATTCATATAAGTGCTTTCCTTGCATTCTGTGCTTCTTTTATAAATATTTCGGAATGGGCCAGTCTTTCGGTCAGAAAGCGGGTATAGATATCTCTGATTTCTTCGGGCGTTTCATGGGTATCTTCCCAGTGCAGCCAGTCGTCAGGAATAAGTGCGACGATCTGCTGTATCTTTTCATCGGTCAGCATGGGACGAAGGAGGGTATCGGCTTCTTCAAGTCGGGATGCTTCGGGTAGCAGCACGTGATTTTTGATATAGGTGAACGGACTTACCGCATGTTTCTCCCAGTTTTCCCATGAATGGTGAAAGTAAAGAGAAGCACCGTGGTCTATCAGCCAAAGTTCCTTGTGCCACATCAACATGTTGGTGTTGCGAAAAGTACGGTCTATATTGGTCAGGTAGGCATCCAGCCAGACAATACGTGAGGCAAGTTCCGGATCTACCTTGGTCGCTACAGGATCGAATGTCAGAGCACCCGAAAGGAAGTGTAACCCCAGGTTCAGTCCGCGGCTACCTTGCAATAAGTCTTGTATCTCTTCGTCTCCTTCGGTCCGTCCGAATGCTTCATCGAGGTTTAGGAACACCAGCTCCGGCACTCTGAATCCAAGTATATGCGCAACCTCTCCACCAATTAATTCGGATATTAATGCCTTTGTTCCATGGCCGGCACCACGAAACTTTACGACGTATTTGAATTCGTCATCAGCTTCCGCCAGTGCTGGCAGTGAACCGCCTTCGCGTAAAGGAGTGATGTAACGGGTCAGATTGACTGTTCGCAACTCTATCATGATTGTCCTTTCAGAAAATAGTTAGGCCGTCCGGCTCTTTTGAGGGGATGACTGTTGCAAAGATAGTGAATATTCACGATTGCCCAAGGCTGGTTTCCAGAAACTGTTGCAGAATGCGGGCATGATTACGGACAGGTTCTTTGGAGGCATATAGCAAAGTAACTGTTTTATAGGGTTTGATTGATGCCAGAAAGTTCCGTGTGGCTTCAGATGTTTCCAGTTCTTTCCGATACATATCTGAGAAAGCCTCCCAATGTCCTGCCATATCTTCATGAAACCATTTCCTGAGTTCAGGGGAAGGCGTGATGTCTTTTTCCCAGACATCATATTTCAGATATTCTTTTTTCATGCCGCGAGGCCATAGACGATCTACCAATACGCGGTAACCGTCTTCTGCTTCGGGGTTTTCATAGACCCGTTTGATTTTTATCTGCGTCATAGCTTTCTTTTTTATATATACAAATAATTGGTAGAATTAGTTCATTACTTTTCGGTTATGAATTAATTCACCACAGATTACACAGATTCACACAGATTTTATTTTACTGATTATTAGATTAATAAATCTGTGTGAATCTGTGTAATCTGTGGTGAGTCTTATTCATTACTATACCGTTATGAGGTCAAGTGATAAGTAATCTCTTTTTCCTTGAAACGAATTATCTGTTTGTGGTAAATACATGGCCTGTTTCCAGAGTCTTTCTCTTTTTGATTCTGTTTTACACAATTTTTTCTCGTTTTATCAGTTCTTATATTGATGAAATGTAGCCGTATCCTGAAATATATAATTTTTATCTGTCTTTTCTTTTGTGCGGCAAAAGGTCAGGCGCAATTTGATGCACGCTTCAGTCAATACTGGGAGGTGAAGGGATATTATCATCCCGGCTGGGTGGGGCAGACAGATAATAAAATGAATATTTATGGTTCGTATGGCATGCAGTTGATGGGTTTTACACATGCTCCGCGCGTGATGTACTTTGGGGCTGATATGCCTTTTACTCTGTTCAATAAACAGCATGGTGTGGGTGTTGGCTTTTTCAATGAGGGGATCGGCTTGTTCCGTAATCAACGTTTTTGGGGACAATATGCCTATCAGATGAAAATCCGGAAAGGCAAGTTGGGTATCGGACTTCAAGTGGGGATGCTGACCGTATCGTTTGATCCGTCTGATATCAATCTTGGAGATGAAACGGATGATGAAGCTTTTCCGACTGCTGCGGAGAGTGGAATGGCCGTTGATCTCGGACTGGGTGGATACTATTCGCACCCTAAATTTTATGCAGGATTTTCTGCCCATCATCTGACGGCTCCCCGTGTCTCTCTGGGAGACAAAAGCCAAATAAAAATACATCCTATCTTTTATTTGACAGGTGGATACAATATTCAGACGCGTAATCCGTTAATTTCCATACAACCTTCTATGCAGTTGCAAAGTGATTTTACTTCTACAAGGCTGGATGTAACGGGGCGATTGTTTTATACCTATCATTCCCGGGTGCTTAGTGGAGGATTGACTTATTCGCCGGATACCTCGGTGACATTCAGTTTCGGATTGACGGTGCGGGGCGTGACGTTAGGATATGCTTATGAGTGTTTTACTTCGAAGATAGGTGTCGCAAGTGGTAGCCACGATCTGGTAGTGAGGTATGCATTGGACTTGAATGTATTTAAGAAAAACCGGAACTTGCATAAGAGTGTACGGATTTTGTAAGAGAATATACGAACAATGGGAAAGAATAAAGGAATGAAAACAATTCATGCGTGGTACGGGGCGGCTTTATTGCTGTTCGGTTCGCTGGTTTCGTGCATGGGGACGGTGGGAAACAGTTCCATGAGAGGTGGCGAAGTGATAGGAGCCAGTGCTGTGGCATGGAATGAGCCTGCGCCTTACGGTATGGTGCTGGTGAAACGTGGTTCGGTGAAAATGGGCCCCGACAAGCAAGATAGCTTGTGGGGAACAATCGTTCCTTCACGGGAAATTTCAGTCGAGTCTTTCTGGATGGATGATACGGAAGTGACGGTTGCCGAATATAAACAGTTTGTCAATTGGGTACGCGATTCCATTATCCGTGAACGTCTGGCAGATCCTGCTTATGGCGGTAATGAATTATATAAGATAGAAGAAGACCGGGAAGGAAATCCTATCAAACCTTATTTGAACTGGTCGAAACCCATTCCCTGGAAGCGGGCGACAGAGGATGAACAGATGGCTATCGAAAGCGTATATAAGCATCATCCTATCGACGGTACGCTGATGCTGGATGCCGGTCAGATGAATTATTATTATGAGATTTATGACTATACTGAGGCTGCCAAGCGTCATAATCGCCTGAATCCCGCTGAACGTGTTAAGAATACCGATATACAGGTGAACCCGGAAGAGGTGATTATGATAACGAAGGATACGGCATACATTGATGATGAAGGGCGGATTGTGAACCGTACTATTACACGTCCGTTATCCAGCGAATGGGATTTTCTAAATAGCTATATAGTAAATGTTTATCCCGATACAACCTGTTGGGTAAATGACTTTCCGAATGCGAATAATGAACAATATATGCGTTTGTATTTCAACCATCCCAGTTATAACGAGCATCCGGTGGTGGGTGTCAGCTGGGAACAGGCGAATGCGTTTTGTGCATGGCGTACCAATTATTTACTTGCAGGTCTGCGTGGACAGGCTAAATATATCCAGCGCTATCGCCTGCCGACCGAGGCCGAATGGGAATTTGCCGCACGCGGAAGGGAGGATAATAAATATCCCTGGAAAGAAAGTGAGGAAACCAAAGATGACCGTGGATGCTACAATGCGAACTATAAGCCGGGTAAAGGAAATTACACCAAAGACGGCAATCTGATTTCAACCCGTGTAGGAGCTTATACACCCAACTCGAACGGATTGTATGATATGGCAGGTAATGTGGCGGAGTGGACTTCAACGGCTTATACAGAGTCGGGAGTTCTGCAAGCAAGTGACATCAATCCGGATATTCAGTATAATGCCGCGCCGGATGATCCGTATGCGATGAAGAAGAAAGTGGTGCGTGGTGGTTCATGGAAAGATGTAAACGCGTTTATCCGTTCGGATGCCCGTACGGCGGAGTATCAGAATGAGCAGCGTTCGTATGTGGGGTTCCGTTGCGTACGTACACAAGTGGGATATAATAAGAAGGGGAAATGATAAGATGGTAAAATGGTAAGATGATGGAAAAAGATACTGTAAATAAAAAGAGGGATTTTGGACAAAAGTTGCAGGATTTTATGGCGAGTTACCGTGGTAAGGTCATTATGAACTATGCCTATAGCTGGGGTGCTGCTATTGTCATTGCAGGTACATTGTTCAAGCTGACACACTTGCCTGGTGCCAATTTGATGTTGTGGATTGGTATGGGAACAGAAGTGCTGGTGTTTTTTATTTCTGCATTTGATTTGCCGAGAAGGCAGACGGAGACGGCTACATCCGGCGGTATCGTTGTGGTGGGAGATGGCACAATCGGCAGTGCCGGTGGATGGACAAATGATTTGCCGAAGACACAATCCGTCCCTTCAAATCAGCCGGTATCAGTGACTGTAGGAGCGAATCAATATTCACCCGGAACTCCGGCCCCTGCTTTTACTCCTGAAATGGAAGAAACTACGCAGGCTTACATAGCCCAACTGAAAGAAATGACAGAAATGCTTTCGCGCTTTACAGCACAGGCCGAAT
Source organism: Bacteroides sp. 14(A) (assembly GCF_000526555.1). Lineage (NCBI taxonomy): Bacteria > Pseudomonadati > Bacteroidota > Bacteroidia > Bacteroidales > Bacteroidaceae > Bacteroides > Bacteroides sp. 14(A). The sequence goes on from NZ_JAGH01000002.1 coordinate 1,631,241, forward strand.
CTCTTTCACATGATGCTGAGCAGATGAGCGCTTTAAACCGTAATCTGGCAGGTATCAACGCCATCTATGAAATGCAGCTTCGTAGTGCCAGCACTCAGATTAATACAATCGATCAGGTGCATGAACAAACCCGTAAGATGGCGCGTCAGATAGAAGAACTGAATGCTGTCTATGCCCGTATGTTGCAAGCTGTGCAGGTTAAGTGATAAAGTGGTGAAGCGATAGAACGAGAGTTAAAGCTATCGTGCAGCCAAATTGTAAATTGTAAATTGTAAATAACCCCATGTCTCTGAACACCAACCCGGATTCTCCGCGTCAGAAGATGATAAACCTGATGTATATCGTCCTGATGGCGATGCTGGCACTCAACGTTTCGTCGGATGTGCTGAATGGTTTTTCATTGGTAGATGAAAGTCTTTCCCGTACAACGGCAAACTCTACTGTGCAGAATCAATCACTATATGACGGGCTTGCCGGTGCCAACGAACGTAATCCTGAGAAAATAGGACCGTGGTTTGAGAAAGCGGTACGTGTGAAAAATATGTCCGATTCGCTCTATACCTATGTGGATGAATTGAAACTACGCATTGTGAAGGAAGCGGATGGCAAGAATGGGGATGTTGCCAATATCTCCAATAAAGAAGACTTGGAAGCTGCTTCTTTTGTGATGCTTGCACCTGGTAGCGGACAGGGCAAAGCGCTGTTCAACCGCATCAATCAATACCGGGAAAATATTCTGACTCTTGTTACCGATCCGATACAACAGAAGATCATCCGTGATAATCTGGGTACTGAAGTACCGCGTAAGGCGTCAGCAGCAGGAAAAAACTGGCAGGAATATATCTTTGAAAATACTCCGGTGGCCGCAGCTGTCACGCTGTTAACCAAGCTGCAAAGTGATGTGCGCTATGCTGAAGGTGAAGTATTGCATTTGTTGACGCAGAATACTGATGTGCAGGATGTACGTGTAAATCAACTTCAGGCTTATGTCATTCCTACCTCTCAGAATGTGGTGCGCGGTGGTACGTACAGTGCCCGTGTCATTCTGGCTGCTGTGGACTCTACTCAGCGTCCTTCTATTTACATCGCCGGTGAAAAGCAACCGGATAATGCCGAAGGATGGTTCGAAACCGTTTGTAACCGTACAGGGGAGTTCTTTTTGGATGGTTATCTGGAGTTGGCGCAAGGGAATGGCGAAGTGCTTCGCAGAGAGTTCTCACAGAAATATACGGTGGTTGAACCTACTGCTACGGTTTCAGCTACAATGATGAATGTACTCTATGCCGGATATGATAATCCGATCAGTATTTCCGTTCCCGGAGTGCCGGGGGGACAAGTACAGGCAAGTATTGTGAATGGAAACGGAACTCTGAATCGTGCCGGAAACGGGTATATTGCTCATCCTACGACTATCGGTAAAGATGTAGTGATTCGTGTGACGGCATCCGTTGGCGGACGTACGCAGTCGATGGGGGATTATACTTATCGTGTGCGCCAGTTGCCTGATCCTTCACCGTTTATAGAATATACGGAAGACGGGACACCTAAACGATATCGGGGAGGCCGTGGATTATCTAAAGCAATTTTGATGAATACTCCCGGCATTGTAGCTGCTATTGATGATGGTTTGTTGAATATCAACTTCCGGGTGCTGGGATTTGAAACTGTTTTCTTTGATAATATGGGAAATGCCGTGCCGGAAGTGTCTTCGGGGGCTTCATTCTCTACACGTCAGAAAGATATGTTCCGCCGTTTATCTAGAGGTAAACGTTTCTATATTTCCCGGGTTCGTGCGGTGGGGCCGGATGGGGTGGAGCGTTTGTTGCCTACTACACTGGAAGTGATTGTGAATTAAAATTAGAAATCGAATATAATAAGGTATAAGACTATGAAACTTTCCTTGAAACTCATGATAGCTGTCACACTCTGTGCACTGGATCTTTCAGTGGGGTGGGCGCAAAGGCAATATCCGGGTTCGCCAGGCTTGCCGGAGGATGTGGTGTGGATGCGCGAAATCTATCGTACGCTGGATTTGACAAAGGATACCAATGGTGCATTATACTATCCGGTGGAACCGCAGGGAAATAAGATGAATCTTTTCGCTACCGTGTTCCGTTTGCTGGCGCAAAAGAAAATTCCGGCTTATGAATATCAGCTGGATGGTACGGAACGCTTTCAGAAAGATGCTGAGGTGACTTTCCGTGATGTGCTGGATCGCTTTCAAATTTATTATGAACTGAAGAAAGTGGCAAATCGCCGTGACAGTGTTTTGTCTATCAGTAATAGTGATATACCTTCAGCGGATGTATTGAGTTACTTTGTGAAGGAGGTATGGTATTTTGATCAGCGTACTTCTACTTATGGCTCAGTGATAACGGCTATCTGTCCGGTGTTGCATCGTTCGGAAGAATTCAGTTCGGAGAAAGTGAAGTTACCTATGTTTTGGGTGAACTATAAAGACTTGGTTCCCTATCTGACTCAGACAAAAGTCTCCGTTAGCAATTATAATAATGCAGCAAACAGTACTTGGGATGACTTCTTTACGGCACGTTTGTATAAAGGAGATATTTATAAAACAACCAATCTGCAAAATCGTACTTTGTCACAATACTGTCCGACGGATAGCGCCATGGTGAAAGAGCAGAAGCGGATTGAGAAGGAACTGGTGGATTTTGAAGAGACATTGTATGGCAGGGATCTTATAGAAGAAACGGATTCGGTTTCCACAGCTTCGGGAATAAAAACAACGAAGACTAATTCGAAGAAAAGGGGGCGTGACAATGCTGTTACAACCAAAAGTAAATCTTCTTCCTCATCAAAGTCAAAATCTTCCGCAGGTAAGTCCCAATCGGTATCTAAGCGGGAAGCAGCAGCTCCGAAGGCGTCAGTACGACGACAACGCCGTTGAACAAAAATGAATCTTTATTGTTCTTTTTAAGAATAAATCCATATATTTGTCCCGATAATTTAAACAAAAAAGAATTATGAAGAAGATTTTTAGTGCTTTCATTATAGCTGTAGGCTGTATGTTTATGGCTATGCCTGCTCAGGCCCAACTCATTAAATGGGGTGTAAAGGGTGGTGTCAACTTGACAAAGATAGACTGGGATGGCGGATATAAAGGTAACAAGGACAACTCTGCCGGTTTCTTTATTGGTCCGATGGCTGAAATTACAATTCCTATTGTAGGCCTGGGGGTTGATGGTGCTTTGTTATTCTCGCAGAGAGGTAAGGGTGATGTAAAGCAAATCGGAGCGGAAGTTCCCATCAATCTGAAATATACGATTGGCTTGGGTAGTCTGCTGGGTGTTTATTTTGCTGCCGGTCCTGATTTTTTCTTTGATTTTGATAAGAAAGACAACGTTGATCGGAAGAAAACTCAGGTAGGACTTAATCTGGGAGTCGGTGTGAAGCTGATCAAGCACTTGCAAGTGGGTGTAAACTATCAGTTCCCGATGGGTGATAGCTTTAAATGGAAAGAGGTAGGTCATGCCATCGGTGCAAAGAATAAGACTTGGCAAATTTCTGCCGCTTATCTCTTCTAAGAAAATAGAATCTATTGCGATATAATAGCGTTGCTGATTTTGATTGGCAACGCTATTTTTTTATTGTATCTTTGTCGCCGCAATGAAGAAATTTGTGGATGTCATATTGCCTTTGCCTCTGCCCCGCTATTTTACCTATTCTTTGCCTGAGGAATGGGCGGATGAGGTGCAAATGGGGTGTCGGGTAGTAGTTCCATTCGGGCGTAAGAAGTACTATACAGCGATTGTACGTAACGTACATTATTGTGAGCCGGCGGATTATGAGGTAAAAGAAGTATCTGCATTATTGGATGCCCATCCGATTTTATTGCCGGAACAATTTAAGTTTTGGGAGTGGCTGGCAGATTATTATCTCTGTACACAAGGCGATGTTTATAAGGCTGCTCTGCCTTCCGGCCTGAAGCTGGAGAGCGAGACGATGGTAGAGTATAATCCGGATTTTGAATCGGAAGTTCGTTTGCCGGAGCGTGAGCAGAAGATATTGGATTTGCTCTCTGCGGAGCCCGAACAGTGTGTGACAAAACTGGAAAAAGACAGCGGCCTCAAGAATATACTTTCCGTAATTAAATCCTTGCTGGATAAGGAGGCGATCTTTGTAAAAGAAGAACTCCGCCGGACTTATAAGCCAAAGACCGAAACGCGCGTGCGACTGGCGAATGAAGTACGGAATGAAAAACGGCTGCAAGAACTTTTTGATGAATTGGCGCGTGCTCCGAAGCAACTGGATTTACTGATGAAATATATCGAACTATCCGGTATTTTGGGAGGTGACGGGCTGAAAAGTTTTCCTAAAGAGGTTAATAAGAAAGAACTGTTGCTGCGGGCATCCGCTTCGCCGGCTGTGTTCAATGGCTTGGTAGATAAACATATCTTTGAAGTTTACCAACAGGAAGTGGGACGGCTGAATTCCGTTCTTCGGGAAATTCTTCCCATTAATCCTTTGAATGAACATCAAAAAATGGCATACGATGAGGTTGTACGAAGCTTCCAATCCAAGAATGTGTGCCTGCTCCATGGGGTAACTGCCAGCGGGAAAACAGAAATCTATATTCATTTGATAGAAGAAACTATCCGGCAGGGAAAACAAGTGTTGTACCTGCTACCTGAAATAGCTCTTACCACTCAGATTACCGAACGTCTGCAACGGGTGTTCGGAGATCGTTTAGGAATTTATCATTCTAAATTTCCGGATGCCGAGCGTGTAGAAATCTGGCAGAAGCAGCTGACGGAAAAGGGATATGATATTATCCTTGGAGTTCGTTCTTCTGTTTTCCTGCCTTTTCGTAACCTCGGGTTGGTGATTGTGGATGAAGAACATGAGAATACTTATAAACAACAGGATCCGGCTCCCCGTTATCATGCCCGGAATGCAGCAATTATATTGGCAGCCATGTATGGTGCCAAGACCTTGCTGGGCACAGCTACCCCTTCTATTGAAACCTGGCATAATGCTTCTTCCGGGAAGTATGGACTGGTGGAGCTGAAAGAGCGGTATAAAGAAATTCAATTACCGGAAATTATCCCCGTGGATATCCATGAGCTGCATCGCAAGAAGCGTATGAACGGACCATTCTCGCCGTTGTTGCTTCAATATATTCATGAGGCTTTGGATCAAAAACAACAAGTCATCTTGTTTCAGAACCGGCGTGGCTTTGCTCCGATGATTGAGTGTAATACATGCGGGTGGGTGCCGAAGTGTAAAAACTGTGATGTGAGCCTGACATTTCACAAAGGATTGAATCAGCTGACTTGCCATTACTGCGGTTATACCTATCAACTGCCCCATAAGTGCCCGGCTTGCGAGGGTACTGACTTGCGTAATCGTGGGTTTGGTACAGAGAAGATAGAGGATGATATCAAGATTTTATTTCCCGAAGCTGCTGTTGCCCGTATGGATTTGGATACCACTCGTACCCGCTCTGCTTATGAACGTATCATTGCAGATTTTGAGCAGGGAAAAACGGATATATTGATAGGTACACAGATGGTTTCCAAAGGATTGGACTTTGATCATGTCAGTGTGGTAGGTATCCTGAACGCAGATACGATGTTGAATTATCCTGATTTCCGTTCGTATGAGCGTGCTTTTCAGTTGATGGCACAAGTGGCAGGACGTGCCGGACGGAAGAATAAACGCGGACGTGTAATTTTGCAGACAAAAAGTATCGATCACCCTATTATAGCTCAGGTCATCCATAACGATTTTGACCAGATGGTGGCGGGACAGCTTGCTGAACGTCAGATGTTCCACTACCCGCCTTACTATCGTCTGGTGTATGTCTATCTGAAAAACCGCAATGAACAATTGCTTGACCTGATGGCACAAACCATGTCAGGCAAGTTGCGTGCAGTCTTCGGTAATCGTGTATTGGGACCGGATAAACCGCCTGTTGCCCGGATACAAACATTATTTATCCGGAAGATTATTGTCAAGATAGAGTATAATGCTCCGATGGCTCGCGCCCGCGAACTGCTGGTGCAGGTTCAGAAGGAGATGGTGGCGGAGGATCGTTTTAAATCTTTAATCGTCTATTATGATGTAGATCCAATGTAAAGGCTACTCTTTGGTTCCTTGCAGAATACCGGAATCTGTATCTATATTCTGAATTCCCTTATTGGCACCCTTGTATTGTCGTCCGAAGTTCAGATTAAAATTGAGCTTGACAACAATGGTATTTGACATATTCGTACTGTGTATATCTGATTTTACAGGATTCAGTGCAGACCAGTTCGCATTCTCGGAGCGGTAAGTCTTCATAAATGGATTGTGTATTCCTGCCATAATAGACCATGCCGGTTGTTTATAACCTATCATGAGTGTATGCATCAGATCACCTTTCAGCAATTGTTCACCGTATACATACCGGTTGGGTGGAGTGATGGTCATAAAGCTCAGAAGCCAGTTTTTATAGGAAGCATCCAGGTTAATACGTAATTCTTTCAGGGTATAGGTGTGCAGGTAATTGTTTCCTGTACTTATATACCGGTTAATTCCCGGTGTAACAGAAAGGCTGATGTGATCTTTCCAAGGCTTTATATTGAATGTGACTTCCGCTGCCAGATGTTGGAAGGACTTCTGGTTTTCATAAGTGTGGATAAACATACCTTCTTCATAAATCACAGATTCCATGATGGGATTCTTTTCGTATGCATAGCTCACCAAAGCGTCAATACTGAAAATTCCTGTGCTGAATATTGCGTTAAAATCTTGAATCGTACTACGGAATGATTTTAAGTCCGGGTTACCCCTACGAGTTTGTAGGATGTCGATTCTTTGCTCCACATCATTCAGATAAGCTATGGAAGGGGCGTTGTTTTTCAGATTGATATGATAGCGGAAATGCAGATTGTCCACAGGGTTGTAGGATACCAAGAGAGAAGGTTGAAAGCCATATCTTTCACTATGGTTATCTCTCTGACTGTAGTAGAAACGGTTGAGTGATAGATTTGCTATGTATCCCCAATTCTGAATTTTACCTTTATACTCGGTGTAGGCATAACTTTCCGCTTGTTTTAGGAGGACGTTCATTACATCTTCCCCTTCATAGCGGTTGTCTGTATAAGATTGCATATGTCTAAGGCCTCCTGTCAGTGTTCCTTGCCCTAATTTTTTCTCATAAATGCCTTCAGCTATCAGCGAATATTTCTTTCCGGCAATATCGGAATATAACTCTGTATTGGCGATGCCTTCCTGTTTCTCCTGATAAATGCGTGTATTGCTGCTCTTGATGTACGTGCCGACAAGATTGAATATGAGTCGTTGGTCATTCTTTAGATTCTGCTGATAGTATAGATCGAGGGATGGCAAATGGTTTCGTTCCTGGGTATGGTCGTAGATGGATACCGGGATGTCGGAATCAGATGTGTAGAGTTTGCTCTTCCGGTCTTCATATCCGGCAGGATTATCTTGCAAGGTATATCTGAATTGTGCATTAAAGAGATATTTTCCTTTTTCTTGCAGAGTATAGTTTAGGTTGGAAGCTAACAATTTCTTATTGAACAGCGTTGGCTCTCCGGTTTCCAGGCGATGAAGTTCATTGTCGGGGAAAATGAAGCGTTCGTCATACTCACGTGTCCAGTCTCCTTTACGTTGTATATACCGCACGTTGGCTGAGATTTCAGACTTTCCGTAGTTATATCTTCCGGAAATCATATCGTCAATAGAGGTGCGGTTGCTACTGAGGCTGTGGATGGCACCGCCGCTGACGCTACCTCCCGCTTTTTTGTTTTTGGTTATATAATCTATCACGGCAGCAGCGTTTCCGTAGCGTACTCCTGGAGTATCGTGATATTCTATGCGGAGAATATCTTCGGGGCTGAGGGAGGATATCTCTGTATAAGTAACCCGAACACCGTTGATCCGTAATTGTACTTCTCCGTTGCCAGAAGTGGTTATTTCGCCCGACATGATATCAACTGTGATTCGGGGAAGCTGTAATTTGCCTAATAAGTCTATGCCGCTGGACGACATTTTCAGTTGATTCTGGGTCGGAAGTATTACTTTACGGTCGCCTTTTTCGATGATAGACCGTGCCTGGATGGTAACTTCATCCAGAGAGATAGCCATGACTCCGGTAGAATCTTTAGCAATGAGTTGGGCATAGGAGGGGCTGGCCATACACAGTAGTATGGTCAAAATTGACACTATTGTTTTCATAATTTTTGTGGGAATAGCTGTTACCCGGTGGGTAAAACAGAGAGTTTAAAAATGAGGTTAGTAATTTAGAAGGTCGCTATACAGTCCTTTCAACCGTTCGCGAAGGTGGATGACGGCATAATGTTTTCGTGATAATAAAGTGTTGACTGATATCCCGGTAGCACTGGCAACTTCTTTAGCTGACAATCCTTCCATTTCCAGTAACTCAAATGCTTCCCGTTGTTCGGGCGGTAGTTCGGCAAGAGCTGTTTCAAGTTCTTGCCACACGAGTGACCGCATGTATTCTACTTCCGGAGTAGGCGGAGCATCGCTGAACAGCACTTCCGAAAACTCGCTCAGTACATTGTCTTCTTTATCATAGCTTGAATCGGGTAGTTCTTCTTCCTGCATCTTTTTGCCTTTATTGATAATCGTATTTCGTGCTACGCGATATAGCCATGCTGTTACCTGTTCGATGGGATTGAAAGTGCTTTCAATGGTTTTCACCAATTGATACAGCACATCTTGCAGAATATCTTCGGCATCTTCCTTACTGGAAACCCGCTTGCGGATAAATGCTTTCAGGCGGGGTTGATGTTCCACAATCAGTTCTTCCAAACTGTTGCCTTTGCCGGTCAGATTATTCATTCTCTTTGGGAGTTTCGCTACCGTTGTTTCTATCAAAGTTTCTCTCGTTGAAGAATCCGTCTCTTCCGAAAGGGCCACCGAATCCGAACTTCTTTCTTTTATTAATGAAATCCTTGCGTTCTTCCGGAGACATCTTCTCCCATTTAGCGCGGAACGGGTTACCCTCTTTACCATCGGGTATTCTTCTTCGGCCGGGGAAAGCTCCTCTACCAGGGAAACCTCCGAAGAAAATGCGTGCAAGTACGAATAATGCCAAAGCTTGCCAGAAATTGATGGTTGCCAGCCCTAAGACTCCGGGCACTACGAAATTCCATAATAGCATGACTATTGCTCCAAAAGCCGCAATGGCTAATACCCAAAACAAAGATATAATAAAAAATCTTTTTTTCATGATGTTCTAATTTTATTGATTTACATATTACTTTGAAAACGTTCTCTGTATATGCTGACAACTGAGAAGAAGAAATATTTTAAGAGAATGCAAAAAAACTTCTATATTTGCGTTCCTAAATTAAAAAATGTGCTTATGAAGCCTCATAGAATACTTTTTGTTTGCCTGGGTAATATTTGCCGTTCTTCCTCTGCGGAAGGTGTGATGAATCATTTGGTTTCAGAAGCCGGACTGGAAGATCAGTTTGTGATAGACTCTGCCGGTATTCTCTCTTATCATCGAGGAGAGTTGCCTGACAGCCGGATGCGTGCTCACGCTATTCGTCGAGGTTACGAACTCACACATCGTTCGCGTCCCGTACAGACGGAAGACTTTTATAACTTCGATTTGATAATAGGGATGGATGACCGGAATATTGAAGATTTGAAAGACCGTGCGCCCTCCCCTGAAGAATGGAAGAAGATACACCGTATGACGGAATTCTGTACTCGTTTTACGCATGCCGACCACGTTCCCGATCCGTATTATGGTGGGGCGGAAGGATTTGAATATGTGCTCGACTTGCTGGAGGATGCTTGTGCCGGGCTGTTGGAACATCTGAAATAATCGGGTTCGTCAGTGCGTGGTGTCTTGATAGAATCTCTTGTCTTCATTCAGGCTGCATGTTGCATCCACTCCTGCACTTTGTAGTACTTCGGCAATATCATTCAAGGTTCGGCGCGATACCCTTCCTATATAATAGAGGCGATAGTGATAGTCTTTATCCAATATCTCCATAACATGCGTAAAAGCCTGTTCGCGTGCAAAGTCAAAATTGACTTTGAGTATATCTTCGTAAGGATACTTAATTTCACGTCCTACGCTGTATATCCTAAGGCTTTCGTTATCTACTTTCAGATAACAGAAACGTGTCATCAACATGTGTATAAAGTAGATACTCAGGCCGAATGAAATGATTCCGAGAATATATGCCCACCAACTTCCGAATACTACAGCCTGATATCCCAATATCATAAACGTGATGAAAAGCACAAAGAAGTAGAACATATAGAGTGATGGGCGCTGATAGGTCGTGGTCGGAATCTCTGCTACTGTCCGTTTTCGGGTGATATGGTTCTCAAAAGGTATATCTTGTGAAATCAGATAGCGGATAACAGATGACGGCTTTTGAAACGGATGGACATAAAAAGCTCTTTGAATACCCTGTTTTAGGCGCAATGTTAATATGCCCGCGCCATATTTATCTTTGACCTTCAGGTTGCTCTTGCGCGGAACTTCATGAAAACGTTTCATGAAACTGAAACTTTGGATGTCGTGTAGCCGGATACCTCTGCGTTGTAGCAGGCTTTCGGTACGTTTCTGGTCTTGTGCGATTGTTTTCATATCTTTTATTTTTTAAGTTCGGGATAGCTGATGCGGGTATGATAAATTGTTTTCAGTTTCTCTTTGAATACCGATTTCACGATAGCAATGTCCTTGAATGTAATAGGACATTCTTTGAAGAAACCTTCTTCTACCTGAGAGTCTATAATCTTTTCCACCAGATTGTTGATGCTCTCTTCCGTATATTCGGGCAGACTACGGGATGCAGCTTCTACTGCATCCGCCATCATCAGAATGGCCGTTTCGCGGGTGAACGGGTTTGGACCGGGGTAAGTGAATAATTCCTCGTTCGGCTCTTCATCGGGATGCTCGTTCTTCCAAGAGATATAGAAGTATTTAGTCTTTCCCTTACCGTGATGGGTACTGATGAAGTCTTTTATCACTTTAGGCAAATTGTTTTTTTCCGCCAGTTTCAGTCCGTCCGTCACGTGACTGATTATCACCTGTGCACTTTGCTCGTAGCTAAGATTTTTATGCGGATTGACACCTCCTGATTGGTTTTCAGTAAAGAATACCGGATTTTCCATTTTTCCGATGTCGTGGTACAAAGCTCCGGTACGCACCAACTGGCTCTTAGCTCCAATACGGTTGGCAGCTTCTGCGGCAAGATTAGCCACTTGCATGGAATGTTGAAAAGTGCCCGGAACAGTCTCTGACAAACGGCGCAGCAACGGGCTGTTGATATTGGAAAGTTCTACCAGAGTAACGTTGGAAGTAAATCCAAATGTTTTCTCCAACAAGAACAGAAGCGGATAGGTGAACAATAGAAGTATACCATTGACTATAAAGTAACTATACATACTTCCGTTTAATTTCGATAAATCGTTTTCGGTGATCAGTTCGAAAGCGAAGTAAAGAGCAGCATAGGTCAGTATCACTAATAATGCCGTACGGAAGAGTTGCGAACGTTGTGACAATTCGCGCAAACTGAAAATAGCGACCAGACCGGCAGCCAGTTGCAGCAATATAAATTCGTGTGGGTAGCGTAGGCAAATGGAGCAGATCAGTATAGTGACCACCTGCGTAAGGAATGCTGTGCGTGAATCGAGGAATACGCGGATAATGATAGGCAGCATGGCATACGGAATGATATAAACATTGTATATGTTATTCGACACCATGAGTGCTGTCACTACACAATAGAACATAATCAGTGTAAATAGTAGGGATAAACTCCCCTTGCGTTCGTAATAATCCTTGCGGAATAAATCGAGGTACAGCATAAAACACAGCATGAAAATGCTGACAAATAAGATTTGTCCGGTCAATATCAAACGTTTTTGTCCGATGGATTCACTACGTTGGATAGACTCCTTTCTCAGACTTTCAAGGATATTATAAGTTTCCTTATCTACGATTTCCCCCCGATCAATGATCTTCTGGCCACTTTGTACAACACCATTGGCCCAGGCATAATTATCCAATGCTTCCTTCTTGGCTGTTTCGGTGCGTTGCTCATCGTAAGTCAGATTAGGGTACAAATATTCGTTGAGTGAACACTGGCGCAGGATATACGGAGAATAATGTGCCGTGTCCGCAGTGAGCAGGTAGGCATAAGCGTCTTTAACGGAAAAAAGCTGTTCGGTCCCCCGCTGGTTGGCCAGCTTATCATCAATCACCATGATGACAGCGGTGCTGTCTTTTTGTAATTTGCTGCGTTCTTCGGTAGAAAGTATACCTGCTTTATAAATTTCGGATAACCTTTTCTCCAGATAGCGCATATAGTCAGAAGACGGAACAATGTCGCGTAAGTGACTTTGATAATCCGTTTTTAATTTGCTAAGCACGGTTTTTTCTACATTTTTATCCAACTGATAGTAGGGTTGGAAACTGGCAAGAATGCTGTCTTGTTCATGTTTTACTACAGCATCATCTTTATATATGGGGAAATTGAATGTGGCCATAAGTTGCCCATACTTCCATGGTTTGTCAATATCGAACTGATAATTAAACTTGCCGTCACGCGGTAAGAAGTATACTATGATGGCTACCGTGCCGATAAAAATGAGTGCTTTGTATAGCAAATCTCTGTAAGAAAAGCTTTTTTTAGTCTTGGATTTATTCATATCGGTTGAATTTTTTGCGAAAAGTACAAAAAAAAACATTAGTGTGGAAAAAAAGGTTTAATTTTGCCGTCTAATTATCTCATAAGTAATGCAAAATATGACAGAAAGAAGAGTCAGAGTCCGTTTTGCCCCGAGTCCTACGGGGGCTTTGCACATTGGTGGTGTGCGTACAGCATTATATAATTATCTCTTTGCGCGCCAGCATGGGGGAGACATGATTTTCCGCATTGAAGATACTGATAGTAACCGTTTTGTACCTGGTGCAGAAGAATATATCCTTGAGTCTTTCAAGTGGTTGGGCATTCCGTTTGATGAGGGTGTCAGCTTTGGTGGGAAATATGGTCCGTACCGTCAGTCCGAACGCCGCGAAATATACAAGAAGTATGTGAAGGTATTATTGGAGAATGATAAGGCTTATATCGCTTTTGATACTCCTGAAGAACTGGATGCGAAACGTGCCGAGATAGCCAATTTCCAATATGATGCTTCTACTCGTATGCAAATGCGTAATTCATTGACACTTTCGAAAGAAGAAGTGGATGCATTGATTGCTGAGGGTAAGCAGTACGTAGTTCGTTTCAAGATAGAACCCAATGAAGATGTACATGTAAACGACTTGATTCGTGGTGAGGTAATAATCAATTCTTCCATTTTGGATGATAAAGTACTTTATAAATCAGCTGACGAACTGCCAACTTATCATCTTGCCAATATTGTAGATGACCACTTGATGGAAGTTTCCCATGTGATTCGTGGCGAGGAGTGGTTACCTTCTGCACCTCTGCATGTATTGTTGTATCGTGCTTTCGGGTGGGAAGATACAATGCCGGCTTTTGCTCATCTGCCTCTGCTGTTGAAACCGGAAGGTAATGGCAAATTGAGTAAACGTGACGGTGACCGCCTTGGTTTTCCTGTATTCCCGTTGGAATGGCATGATCCCAAAACCGGTGAAATATCTTCTGGATATCGCGAGTCGGGATATTTGCCTGAGGCTGTAATTAATTTCCTTGCTTTGCTGGGTTGGAATCCGGGTAATGATCAGGAGCTGATGTCAATGGATGAGTTGATCAAATTGTTCGATTTGAGTCATTGTAGCAAGTCTGGCGCTAAATTTGATTATAAAAAAGGCATCTGGTTCAATCATGAGTATATATTGTTGAAGCCTGATGAAGAAATAGCGGAACTTTTTGTTCCGGTTCTGAAAGAACATGGAGTAGAAGTTCCGTTCGAGAAAGTAGTAACGGTGGTAGGCATGATGAAGAATCGTGTAAGTTTCGTACGGGAACTTTGGGAAGCATCCAGTTTCTTCTTTGTTGCTCCAACGGAATATGATGAGAAAACCGTGAAGAAACGCTGGAAAGAAGATTCGGCCCAGTGTATGACAGAATTGATGGAAGTACTGGCAGGAATTGAAGATTTTGGCATTGAGAATCAGGAAAAGATTGTAATGGATTGGATTGCCGAAAAAGGATATCATACCGGAAACATTATGAATGCTTTCCGCCTGACATTGGTAGGTGAGGGGAAAGGCCCGCATATGTTCGACATCTCTTGGGTGCTGGGCAAAGAAGAGACACTGGCGCGTATGAAGCGTGCAATTGAAGTACTTTCTTAATTCAATAAGTATGCTTTACGACCTTGCGATAGGTATCTATGACCTTTTGGTGCATCTTGCGGCTCCATTCAGCCGCAAGCCCCGTAAAATGATGAAGGGGCATTGGGTAGTGTATGAACTTCTCAGGCAACAATTGGAAAAAGATGTACGTTATATTTGGTTTCATGCCGCTTCCTTAGGCGAATTTGAACAGGGGCGTCCCCTGATTGAAAAAATTCGTGCCAAATATCCCGATTATGGTATATTACTGACATTCTTTTCTCCTTCGGGATACGAGGTACGCAAAAATTATCGCGGGGCGGATGTAGTGTGCTACCTACCGTTCGACAAGCCTCGGAATGTGAAGAAATTCCTGGATATAGCCAATCCTTGCATGGCATTCTTCATTAAATATGAGTTCTGGAAGAATTATCTCGATGAATTACATAAGCGTCGTATTCCGGTGTACAGTGTGTCATCTATATTTCGTCGTGGCCAGGTGTTCTTTAAGTGGTATGGTGGTACGTATCGCCATGTTCTTCGTAATTTCGACCACTTATTCGTACAGAATGAACGTTCCAAACGTTATTTGAGTAAGATTGGCATCAACCGTGTGACAGTGGTCGGCGATACGCGTTTCGACCGGGTGTTGCAGATACGTGAGGAGGCGAAAGATTTGCCTTTGGTGAAACTCTTTAAGAATAACACCATGACCTTCGTAGCTGGTAGTTCCTGGCAACCGGATGAGGATCTGTTTATTGAATATTTCAATAATCATCCAGAAGTGAAATTGATCATTGCTCCACATGTGATAGATGAGAATCATCTGGTAGAGATTATCCGGAAGTTGAAACGCCCGTATGTTCGTTATACGCGTGCGGATGAAAAGAATGTGTTGAAAGCGGATTGTTTGATTATAGATTGTTTCGGTCTGCTTTCTTCTATTTACCGTTATGGTGAAATTGCATATATTGGAGGTGGCTTCGGGGTCGGTATTCATAATACGTTGGAAGCAGCTGTTTATGGAATTCCTGTAATATTCGGACCTAAGTACCAGAAGTTTATGGAAGCAATTCAACTTTTAGAAGCCCAGGGCGCATTTTCTATCAAGAATTATGAAGAACTGAAAGAATTGTTGGACCGTATGTTGGCTGATGAGGTTTTCTTGCGCGAAACCGGAACGAATGCCGGATACTACGTCACTAGTAATGCTGGGGCTACGGATAAGATATTAAGTATGATTAATTTCTAAGGAATACGAAATAATGAGAACAGCGGGCGGATAGATTTCTATTCGCCCGCTGTTGTATATGGAAGTTCATCTGGCTTTATTCTTTATACCAGTTAGAATACATCAGATAATTGTGTGCTATCTTCTGATTCAGTTCTTTAGCCTGAGCCGGATCTACTTTTTTTATGAACTTGGCAGGTACACCGCCCCAGATGCTTCCCGGTTCAATAACTGTATTGCTTAAGACCAATGAACCGGCGGCAACGATAGCTCCTTCGCCTATCACTGCATGGTCAAGGATTGTAGAACCCATTCCCACTAATGCATAGTCTTTGATGGTGGCTCCGTGAATAGTAACATTATGTCCTACAGAAACGTGGTCACCTATTTCAATTGTAGACTTTTCATATAATGTGTGCAGCACACTTCCGTCTTGTATATTGACTCCATTCCCGATACGGATAGAATTTACATCTCCGCGCAATACTGTGCTGAACCAAATGCTGCAATCGCGCCCCATTTTTACGTCTCCGATGATGGCTGCGTTATCAGCTAAAAAACAATTTTCGCCAAACTCGGGAGTAAACCCTCTTACTGATTTAATTAATGCCATTTTATATAGTGGTTAATATTTTGATTATAATTGATTCGTTGCTTCTTTCAACCATGCCTGTTCTTCTTTGTTCAAGCTGGGCGATAATTTCTCATATACAGTCTGATGATATTGGTTAAGCCAATTGATTTCTTCTGATGTGAGCAATTCTTTGATAATTCCCTTTTTACAAATAGGGCAAAGGGTTACTGTCTCAAATTGTAGATAGTTGCCAAACATTCCTTCTCCGGCTGGTACTACTAAAACCAGATTCTCCGTACGAATCCCATGACTTCCGGCTTTATATACTCCCGGTTCATTGGAAGTCAGCATACCCAATTGCAATGTTACCGGATTTTCATTCATACGAATACTCTGAGGTCCTTCGTGTACATTCAGAAAGTGGCCTACACCATGCCCTGTGCCATGCAGGAAGTTCATTCTTCTTTGCCATATCGGCATACGTGCCAGCACATCTAGTTGCGCACCCCGTGTACCGGCAGGGAATACAGCCATTGCCAGTGCAATGTGCCCCTTCAGTATCAATGTATAATCTGTCTTTTCTTCTTCTGTCAGTTTTCCTAAAGCAATGGTACGTGTGATATCTGTTGTTCCATCCAGATATTGTGCCCCTGAATCCAATAGCAAAAAACCTTCCGGTTTTAGCTGGACATCTGTTTCGGGAGTGGCTTCATAGTGCACGATGGCTCCATGTTCCTTGTATCCGGCAATCGTATCGAAACTTTCTCCCATATATAAATCCTGTTCCGCACGAAATTCATGCAGTTTTTTATCTACGCTGATTTCTGTTTCCTTACCCGTTGGAACAGATGCTTCTAACCATTTCAGAAACTTAACCAAAGCTACTCCATCCCGTTGCATGGCAGCATGTATTCCAGCTATTTCCTGTTCGTTGCGGATGGCTTTCAATAAGGTGACCGGAGAAGCGCCATGAATAATCCTGCAATCAGGATTGACTGCTGAATACATAGCATAATTTGTTTTAGCCGGATTAAGAAGCAGACTCTCAACACTGATCCGGCTGAGGTATGCTTCTGCTTCCTCGTAGGTGTGCAGGTTTACTCCTGTTTCTTTCATATAAGTAGCAACCTCAGCGGTTATCTTTTGAGGTTGAATGAAATAGTGAGTTTCGTTCTCTTCGATAAGTAGATAGCTGACAAGCACGGGATTGCAATGTACATCGTTTCCACGCAGATTGAGAGTCCATGCGATTTCATCTAAAGCGGATAAGAACAATGCCTTCGCATTGCACTTTTTTAGTTCTTTTCGAATAATGGCAATCTTTTCTATGCTGCTTTTTCCTGCATATTGGGTTTCATAAATAAAAGCAGGAGCTTCCGGCATTGGCGGACGATCCGTCCATAATTTATCTAAGGGATCTGAAATGCTTTTTACTTTTATCTGACATTTTTGCAACTCGGCTTGCATCCTTTCTACTTCTTCTGCAGAAAACATCTTTCCATCTATGCCGACAGCATCGCCAGGAGTTAGTTGTGTACTTAAAAAAGCTGAAATGCTGGGTGTTTCGGGAAGCATCTCCTTATAAAGTTTTATTTCCGTGCCTTTTAATTGCTGGGCAGCCTGGAGAAAATAGCGAGAGTCAGTCCATAGTCCTGCTTGGCTTGTAGTAATAACAACGGTTCCTGCCGAACCAGTAAAGCCGGAAATCCATTCCCGGGATTTCCAGTGGGGAGCAACATATTCGCTCAGATGAGGGTCGGTACTTGGGATAATAAAGGCTTGTATGCCTTCCTGGCTGAACAATGCCCGTAGGCCTTGTAGCCGATCATTGATAGTTTGGCTCATATACTATATATAATAAGGTGTAACATTCACTCTTCAAAGATACTCACTTTCTCTGAATTTTTTCGAAGGATGGTCACACTTTATCTGTATCGAGAATTTGTTTTTGGCGGGTTGTGAATCAGCTACAAGCTACAAGCGCCTTTCGGATATAGCGCAGCTACTTGTAGCTCGTAACTGTACGGTAGCGAATGATTTCAGCGTTTCTATAGTTTTTTCTTATAAGTATTTGCTATGGTCGCGCTTAGTTTTCACAAGAGAAAGAGATAAAAGTGACGGTGCGGTGATTTAATTTGGCATTTTGCAGCTAATTCTTTACCTGTTTCCTTTTTTATTGACCCGGATTTATTTTTCTGTAGGTCTAAATCTTGTTTCTTTTTGCAGAATTTTCGGCAGAAAGTTTTGTGAATAAAGAAACTATGTGTAATTTTGCCGCTCAATTTAATCGTGAGATTTTTAAACCATTAACATTTTAATAAAAAGAAAATGATTGTAGTACCTGTAAAAGAAGGCGAAAACATTGAAAAAGCGCTGAAGAAGTTTAAAAGAAAATTTGAGAAAACTGGTATCGTTAAGGAATTAAGAAGCAGACAGCAGTTTGATAAACCGTCTGTAGTTAAAAGACTTAAGAAAGAACGTGCAGTTTACGTACAACAACTTCAGCAAGTAGAAGATTAATAATTCGTAATTTCCTTTGAATTATTGAATTCTTTTCATACATTCGTTGCATGATTTTTGATGTAGCGATATATGTGGTTGACAAACTCTTTTCTTGACTATCTCCAGTACGAACGGAATTATTCTGAAGAGACTATAAAGTCTTATCGGGAGGATTTATGTCAATTTGAGAAATTTGCAAGAGAAGAAATTGGAGATTCTGCTCTATCGGAAGTAAAGGCTGAACTTGTTCGTGAATGGATTGTTTCTTTAATGGACAAGGGATATACTTCTACTTCAATTAATCGGAAGTTAAGTTCGCTCAGGTCATTTTATAAATTCCTTTTAAGGAAAGGTGAAGTGTGCGTGAATCCATTGCAAAAGATAACGGGGCCTAAAAATAAGAAGCCGCTACCTACTTTTCTAAGGGAAAGTGAGATGGATAAATTGTTGGACGAAGTGGATTTCGGTGAAGGATTTAAAGGGTGTCGTGATCATATGATTATTGAAATGTTTTATGCTACAGGTATGAGACTTTCAGAATTGATAGGATTAGATGATAAAAATGTAGATTTCTCTTCTTTACTTATTAAAGTAACGGGGAAAAGAAATAAACAACGTTTGATACCTTTTGGCGAAGAGTTGAAGAATGCAATGATAGAGTATGTCAATGTAAGGAATGAGATTGTTCAGGCTCGCACGGACGCTTTTTTTGTTCGTGAGAGTGGAGAACGACTTTCCCACAGTATTGTAGAAAATCTAGTGAAACGAAACCTTTCGAAGGTAGTGACGTTGAAAAAACGTAGTCCTCATGTGCTCAGGCATACTTTTGCTACGACGATGCTGAATCATGATGCAGAGCTCGGGGCGATAAAAGAACTTCTCGGTCACGAGAGTTTGGCGACAACGGAGGTTTATACGCATACTACTTTTGAAGAACTTAAAAAAGTGTATAACCAGGCTCATCCTCGGGCCTAAAAGTAAGGAGGTAAGTATGGAAGTAAGAATTCAGTCAATTCACTTTGATGCGTCAGAGCAATTGCAGGCTTTTGTTCAGAAGAAAGCAGTAAAATTGGAAAAGTATTACGATGATATAAAGAAAGTAGAGGTGTCATTAAAGGTTGTGAAGCCAGAGACCGCAGAAAATAAAGAAGCAGGTATAAAGGTTATTATTCCCAATGGGGAATTTTATGCAAGCAAAATCTGCGATACGTTTGAAGAGGCGATTGATTTGAGTGTTGAGGCCTTGGAAAAACAGCTGGTTAAACACAAGGAAAAACAACGGAGCAAATAAAAATTCGCTAAAATTTTGCGGAAAAGAAATAAATGCCTAAATTTGCAGCCGTTTCGCTCACGATAGAACGTAACGGTTGCATTTTTTGAGTAATTGCCTCTTTAGCTCAGCTGGCCAGAGCACGTGATTTGTAATCTCGGGGTCGTTGGTTCGAATCCGACAAGAGGCTCAAAAAAAAACATAAGGAAAAAAGAGTTCTTTGTTTAAATGTAAGGGCAAATACCAGAGTGGCCAAATGGGGCAGACTGTAAATCTGCTGGCTTACGCCTTCGGTGGTTCGAATCCATCTTTGCCCACACCTCTTTTTCTCCTTGCTGTTATAGCTCAGTGGTAGAGCACTTCCTTGGTAAGGAAGAGGTCCCGGGTTCAAATCCCGGTAACAGCTCGTAAGGATGTAAATGCTGATTATTAATCAAATAAATAACAAGTAAAGCTATGGCTAAAGAGAAATTCGAACGTAAAAAACCGCACGTAAACATCGGTACAATCGGTCACGTTGACCACGGTAAAACCACGTTGACTGCTGCTATCACTACAGTGTTGGCAAAGAAAGGTCTTTCAGAAGTTAAGTCTTTCGATCAGATTGATAATGCTCCTGAAGAAAAAGAAAGAGGTATCACTATTAATACTTCTCACGTAGAGTATGAAACCGCTAATCGTCACTATGCTCACGTAGACTGTCCGGGTCACGCCGACTACGTAAAGAACATGGTAACTGGTGCTGCTCAGATGGATGGTGCTATCATCGTAGTTGCTGCTACTGATGGTCCGATGCCTCAAACTCGTGAACATATCTTGTTGGCTCGTCAGGTAAATGTACCGAAGCTTGTTGTATTCATGAACAAGTGTGATATGGTTGACGATGAAGAAATGTTGGAACTTGTTGAGATGGAAATGCGCGAATTACTCGCTGCATACGAATTTGACGGTGACAATACTCCTATCATCCGTGGTTCTGCTCTTGGTGCATTGAATGGTGTGGAAAAATGGGAAGACAAAGTTATGGAATTGATGGATGCAGTTGATAATTGGATTCCGTTGCCTCCGCGTGACATTGATAAACCATTCTTGATGCCGGTTGAAGACGTATTCTCTATTACTGGTCGTGGTACTGTTGCTACTGGTCGTATCGAAGCTGGTATCATCCACGTAGGTGATGAAGTTGAAATCCTCGGTCTGGGTGAAGATAAGAAATCTGTTGTAACTGGTGTTGAAATGTTCCGCAAATTGCTGGATCAGGGTGAAGCTGGTGATAACGTAGGTTTGTTGCTTCGTGGTATTGATAAAGAATCTATCAAACGTGGTATGGTTCTTTGTAAACCGGGTCAGATTAAACCTCACTCTAAATTCAAAGCTTCTATCTATGTTTTGAAGAAAGAAGAAGGTGGTCGTCATACTCCGTTCCATAACAAATACCGTCCTCAATTCTATCTGCGTACTATGGACTGTACAGGTGAAATCACTCTTCCGGAAGGAACTGAAATGGTAATGCCTGGTGATAACGTAGAAATTAACGTAGAATTGATCTATCCGGTAGCTTTGAACGTAGGTTTGCGTTTTGCTATCCGTGAAGGTGGTCGTACGGTAGGTTCTGGTCAGATTACTGAAATCCTTGACTAATTACCAAATATATTAATCAGTTCCCGGTTTATATCGGGAACTGATTATATTCACACGGGAGTAGCTCAGTTGGTAGAGCACCGGTCTCCAAAACCGGGTGTCGGGAGTTCGAGCCTCTCCTCCCGTGCTAATATTTTTGAAATGAAGAAGATTGTAGCTTATTTTAAAGAAACTTACGACGAACTTGTACATAAAGTATCGTGGCCTACGTATTCTGAACTTACTAACAGTGCAGTAGTTGTTTTATATGCTTCCCTGCTTATTGCATTGGTAGTATTCGCGATGGACTTCTGTTTCCAGAACGTAATGGAGAAAATTATTTATCCACATTAAAAACGAGGGAAAATGTCTGAGATTGAGAAAAAATGGTACGTCCTGCGTGCTATTAGCGGAAAAGAAGCTAAGGTAAGGGAATACCTTGAAGCTGATATTAAAAACAGCGACCTTGGTGATTACGTATCTCAGGTATTGATTCCTACCGAAAAGGTTTATCAGGTTCGCAATGGAAAGAAAATTGTGAAAGAGAGAAGTTATCTCCCTGGTTACGTTTTGGTGGAGGCTGCTCTGGTAGGTGAGGTTGCTCATCACTTGAGAAATACTCCTAATGTGATTGGATTCTTGGGCGGATCGGATAAACCTGTCCCTCTGAGACAATCGGAAGTGAATCGTATACTTGGTACGGTGGACGAATTGCAGGATGCCGGTGAAGAACTGAATATCCCGTATGTAGTCGGTGAAACTGTAAAAGTAAATTACGGCCCGTTCAGCGGATTTAGTGGTATCATTGAAGAGGTGAACACCGAGAAGAAGAAACTTAAGGTTATGGTAAAGATATTCGGACGGAAAACTCCGCTTGAATTAGGCTTTATGCAAGTTGAAAAAGAATAATGCAGGTGTTACGCTGTAGTATTCTTTATTAATGTTTATATATAAATCAATAAGAAAATGGCTAAAGAAGTTGCTGGACTAATCAAATTACAGATTAAAGGAGGCGCGGCAAACCCATCACCTCCCGTAGGCCCCGCTTTGGGTTCTAAGGGTATTAACATCATGGAGTTTTGCAAGCAATTCAACGCCAGAACCCAGGACAAAGCAGGAAAGATCCTTCCTGTGATTATCACTTACTACGCAGATAAGTCTTTCGATTTTGTAATCAAGACTCCTCCCGTTGCTATTCAATTACTTGAAGTGGCTAAGGTAAAGAGTGGTTCTGCTGAGCCTAACCGCAAGAAAGTTGCCGAGCTTACTTGGGAACAAGTTCGTGCGATTGCTCAGGACAAGATGGTTGACTTAAACTGTTTCACTGTAGAAGCTGCCATGACAATGGTTGCCGGTACAGCTAGAAGTATGGGTATCGCTGTAAAAGGGGAGTTCCCGGTTAATAACTAATAAACTTCAATTAGAATGGGTAAACTGACAAAAAAACAAAAGTTGGCTGCAGAAAAAATTGAAGCAGGGAAAGCATACTCACTGAAAGAAGCTGCATCTTTGGTAAAGGAAATCACTTATACCAAGTTTGATGCTTCACTGGATATCGACGTGCGTTTGGGCGTTGATCCGCGTAAGGCGAACCAGATGGTGAGAGGTGTTGTATCACTTCCTCATGGTACTGGTAAAGTTGTGCGCGTTTTGGTGCTTTGTACACCGGATGCTGAAGCTGCTGCAAAAGAAGCCGGAGCTGACTACGTTGGTCTTGACGAATATATTGAAAAGATCAAAGGTGGATGGACAGATGTGGATGTAATCATCACTATGCCTTCTATCATGGGTAAAATTGGTGCACTCGGTCGTGTGCTCGGTCCTCGCGGATTGATGCCTAACCCGAAGAGTGGTACTGTAACTATGGATGTTGCTAAAGCTGTAAGAGAAGTAAAACAAGGTAAGATCGACTTCAAGGTTGACAAGAGTGGTATTGTTCATACTTCAGTTGGTAAAGTTTCATTTAGCGTTGATCAAATTCGTGATAATGCGAAAGAATTCATCTCTACTTTGAATAAATTGAAACCGACCGCAGCCAAGGGTACATATATTAAGAGTATTTATCTTTCTAGCACAATGAGTGCAGGTATCAAGATTGACCCGAAATCAGTAGAAGAAATCTAATAAAACGGAGTAATAATGAGAAAGGAAGATAAAAGTACGATTATTGAGCAGATTGCTGCTACAGTAAAGGAATATAATCACTTCTATTTGATAGACATCACTGCAATGAACGCTGCCGCTACAAGCGCGTTGAGAAGAGAATGTTTCAAATCAGACATCAAATTGATGCTGATTAAGAATACATTGCTTCACAAAGCATTGGAGAGTCTGGAAGAAGATTATTCTCCGCTTTATAATTGCTTGAAGGGTACTACAGCTATTATGTTCTGTAATACTGCCAACTTACCAGCTAAGTTGATTAAAGCAAAAGCTAAAGACGGTATTCCCGGACTGAAAGCTGCATATGCAGAAGAAAGCTTCTATGTTGGTGCTGACCAGTTGGATGCTCTCGTTAGTATTAAGAGTAAGAATGAAGTTATTGCCGATATTGTTGCTTTGTTGCAATCACCGGCCAAGAATGTTATTTCTGCTCTCCAATCAGGTGGAAACACTCTTCACGGAGTTCTCAAAACTCTTGGTGAACGTACCGAAGCGTAAAAATGGGAAAGGTGTCATGACCTTGGGAGTAACGTCCCGAATAAATTTTCATAAACAAATTAGTAATTAAACAATTAAAATCATACAAAAATGGCAGATTTGAAAGCTTTTGCAGAACAATTAGTTAACTTGACAGTAAAAGAAGTTAATGAACTTGCAACTATCCTTAAAGAAGAATATGGTATTGAACCTGCTGCTGCAGCTGTAGCTGTTGCTGCTGGTCCTGCAGCTGGTGGTGCTGCTGCCGCTGAAGAAAAAACTTCTTTTGATGTAGTATTGAAGAGCGCTGGATCAGCTAAACTTCAGGTTGTTAAAGCCGTGAAGGAAGCTTGTGGTCTTGGCTTGAAAGAAGCTAAGGACTTGGTAGACGGTGCTCCTAGCGTAGTAAAAGAAGGTTTGGCTAAAGACGAAGCAGAATCATTGAAGAAAACATTGGAAGAAGCTGGAGCTGAAGTTGAACTTAAATAACATTAGCCTGTAAATCAGGTAATTCGGTTAAGAACCCTTCTGAAGAGGGTTCTTAACCTTTTTGTGTATATATTTAAAATTAAGTTCTACAAATCCATTAACAGATGTCTTCAAATACTGTAAACCAAAGAATTAATTTTGCTTCGACTAAAAATCCACTTGAATATCCGGATTTTTTGGAAGTACAATTGAAGTCATTCAAAGACTTTTTACAACTGGATACCCCACCCGAAAAGCGTAAGAACGAGGGACTGTATAAAGTATTTGCTGAAAACTTCCCCATTGCCGATACAAGAAACAATTTTGTTCTTGAGTTTTTGGACTACTATATTGATCCGCCGCGTTATACTATTGATGATTGTATAGAGCGAGGGCTTACTTATAGTGTGCCTTTGAAAGCAAAATTGAAATTATACTGTACAGATCCCGATCATGAGGATTTTGATACAGTTATTCAGGACGTATTCCTTGGTCCTATTCCTTATATGACGGATAAGGCGACTTTCGTCATCAACGGTGCGGAACGTGTTGTTGTATCCCAGCTTCACCGTTCTCCAGGCGTATTCTTCGGTCAGAGCGTACATGCTAATGGTACCAAACTTTATTCTGCCCGTATCATCCCGTTCAAAGGTTCTTGGATTGAGTTTGCTACTGATATTAACAACGTCATGTATGCGTACATCGACCGTAAAAAGAAGTTGCCCGTTACTACTTTGTTGAGAGCTATCGGTTTTGAGAATGATAAGGATATTCTTGAAATTTTCAATCTGGCCGAAGATATTAAAGTCAATAAGACTAATCTTAAGAGAGTGTTGGGACGTAAATTGGCGGCTCGTGTTTTGAAAACATGGATTGAGGATTTTGTAGACGAAGATACCGGTGAAGTAGTTTCTATTGAACGTAACGAAGTTGTGATCGATCGTGAAACTGTGATCGAACCGGAACATGTTGATATTATCTTAGAGTCGGGTGTTCAGAACATTCTTGTACACAAGGAAGAGCCGAATCAGTCTGACTATTCTATTATATATAACACGCTCCAGAAAGACCCGAGTAACTCGGAGAAGGAAGCTGTATTGTATATCTATCGCCAGTTGCGTAATGCAGACCCTGCCGATGATGCCAGTGCACGTGAGGTTATCAATAACCTGTTCTTCTCTGAAAAGAGATATGACTTGGGTAATGTAGGTCGCTACAGAATTAACAAGAAGTTGAATCTGACGACTGATATGGATGTGCGTGTTCTTACGAAGGAAGATATTATTGAAATCATTAAGTACTTGATCGAGTTGATTAACTCGAAGGCCGATGTGGATGATATTGACCATTTGAGTAACCGTCGTGTACGTACTGTAGGAGAGCAATTGTCTAATCAGTTTGCTGTTGGTTTGGCTCGTATGTCGCGTACGATTCGTGAACGTATGAACGTACGCGATAATGAAGTGTTTACTCCGATTGATTTGATCAACGCCAAGACTATTTCTTCCGTAATCAATTCATTCTTTGGAACGAATGCTTTGTCGCAGTTTATGGACCAGACGAATCCGTTGGCTGAAATTACGCACAAACGTCGTATGTCTGCTCTCGGTCCTGGTGGTTTGTCTCGTGAGCGTGCCGGATTTGAGGTACGTGACGTTCACTACACTCACTATGGTCGTCTTTGTCCAATTGAAACGCCGGAAGGTCCGAACATTGGTTTGATTTCTTCTTTGTGCGTGTTCGCTAAGATCAATGTACTTGGTTTCATTGAAACTCCATATCGTAAGGTTGAAAACGGTAAGGTTGACCTTTCTGATGAAGGGTTGGCATATTTGACTGCGGAAGAAGAGGAAGCTAAGATTATTGCTCAAGGTAATGCACCGTTGAATGATGATGGTACTTTCATCCGCGATAAAGTAAAAGCTCGTCAGGATGCTGACTATCCGGTGGTAACTCCGGATGAAGTAGAGTTGATGGACGTTTCTCCCCAGCAGATTGCCTCAATCGCTGCATCTCTGATTCCTTTCTTGGAACATGATGATGCTAACCGTGCGTTGATGGGGTCAAACATGATGCGCCAGGCAGTTCCTTTGTTGAAGAGTGAAGCTCCTATTGTAGGTACAGGCATCGAACGTCAGTTGGTTCGCGACTCTCGTACGCAGATTACCGCTGAAGGTGATGGCGTAATCGAATTTGTGGACGCTACTGTTATCCGTATTTTGTATGATCGTACGGAGGACGAAGAATTTGTAAGCTTCGAACCGGCATTGAAGGAATACCGTATTCCGAAGTGGCGTCGTACGAATCAAAATATGACGATTGACCTTCGTCCTATTTGTGAAATTGGTCAGCGTGTAACGAAAGGCCAGATTTTGACAGAAGGATATTCTACGGAAAAAGGTGAGTTGGCTTTGGGTAAAAACTTGTTGGTTGCTTACATGCCGTGGAAAGGTTACAACTATGAGGATGCTATCGTATTGAACGAACGTGTGGTTCGTGAAGATATATTGACTTCAATTCATGTAGAAGAATATTCGCTGGAGGTTCGTGAAACGAAACGCGGTATGGAAGAATTAACTTCCGATATTCCGAATGTGAGTGAAGAAGCTACTAAAGATTTGGACGAAAATGGTATTGTACGTGTGGGCGCTCGCATCCAGCCAGGTGATATCTTGATTGGTAAGATTACACCGAAAGGTGAGTCTGATCCGTCACCGGAGGAAAAATTGCTTCGTGCAATTTTCGGCGATAAGGCAGGTGATGTGAAAGATGCTTCTTTGAAAGCTTCTCCTTCTTTGAAAGGCGTTGTTATCGATAAGCGTTTGTTCTCACGTGTAATCAAGAGTCGTAGTTCCAAATTGGCTGATAAGGCTTTGTTGCCGAAGATTGATGATGAGTTTGATGCGAAGGTTGCTGATTTAAGAGGTGTCTTAATTAGAAAACTGTTGAAGTTGACTGAAAACCATGTATCAGAGGGTGTGAAAGACTATATGGGTGCTGATATTATTTCAAAAGGTGCCAAATTCTCTCCTTCTGATTTCGGTGATTTGGATTTTACTTCAATTCAATTGAGCAATTGGACGAATGATGATCGTATCAACGGCATGATTCGTGATTTGGTGATGAACTTCATCAAGAAATATAAAGAACTGGATGCCGAACTGAAACGTAAGAAGTTTGCTATCACTATTGGTGATGAACTTCCTGCCGGTATTATTCAGATGGCGAAAGTTTATATTGCTAAGAAACGTAAGATTGGTGTAGGTGATAAGATGGCAGGTCGTCACGGTAACAAGGGTATTGTTTCCCGCGTTGTTCGTCAGGAAGATATGCCATTCCTCGCTGATGGTACTCCGGTAGATATCGTATTGAATCCGTTGGGTGTGCCTTCTCGTATGAACATCGGTCAGATATTCGAAGCTGTATTAGGTCGTGCTGGTAAGAATCTGGGTGTTAAGTTTGCAACTCCTATTTTTGACGGTGCTACATTGGATGACTTGAATGAGTGGACTGATAAGGCTGGTTTGCCACGTTATGGTAAAACAAAGTTGTATGATGGGGGGACGGGTGAACCGTTTGACCAACATGCTACGGTTGGTGTTACCTATATGTTGAAGCTGGGGCACATGGTTGAAGATAAGATGCATGCACGTTCTATTGGTCCGTACTCTTTGATTACTCAACAACCGTTGGGTGGTAAGGCACAATTCGGTGGCCAGCGTTTTGGAGAAATGGAGGTTTGGGCGCTTGAAGCATTTGGTGCTGCGCACATCCTGCAGGAAATTTTGACTATCAAATCCGATGACGTTGTAGGTCGTTCTAAAGCTTATGAAGCAATTGTGAAGGGTGAACCGATGCCGCAACCCGGTATTCCTGAATCGCTCAATGTATTGTTGCATGAGTTGAGAGGTTTGGGCCTTAGCATCAACCTGGAATAAATCTAAAATTAATAGTTGGGAGTGATGACCTATTTGCTCCCAGCTATTAATTCTCAATATTCAATTGTCAATTTTCAATTATATATAATAAAGTATGGCTTTTAGAAAAGATAACAAGATAAAGAGTAATTTCTCGAAGATCTCTATTGGGTTGGCTTCTCCGGAAGAAATCCTTGAGAATTCGAGTGGTGAAGTTTTAAAGCCTGAAACTATCAACTATCGTACGTATAAGCCTGAACGTGACGGTTTGTTCTGTGAACGTATTTTTGGTCCTATCAAGGATTATGAATGCCATTGCGGTAAATATAAACGTATCCGTTATAAAGGTATTGTCTGCGACCGTTGTGGTGTGGAAGTGACAGAGAAAAAAGTACGTCGTGAGCGTATGGGACACATTCAGCTGGTTGTGCCGGTAGCTCATATTTGGTATTTCCGTTCACTTCCTAATAAAATTGGTTATTTGCTGGGACTGCCTACAAAGAAACTTGATTCTATTATTTATTATGAGCGTTATGTGGTAATCCAGGCTGGTGTGATGGCTGGTGAGATTGCTGAATATGACTTGCTCTCGGAAGAAGAATATTTGGATTTGATGGAGAAGTTGCCGAAAGACAATCAATTCCTAGAAGATTCAGATCCTAATAAGTTCATAGCTAGGATGGGTGCCGAAGCCATTTATGACTTGCTGGCTCGTCTAGATTTGGATGCATTGTCTTATGATTTGCGTCACCGTGCTGGCAACGATGCTTCTCAACAGCGTAAGAATGAGGCTTTAAAGCGTCTCCAAGTTGTTGAATCATTCCGTGCATCTCGCGGACGTAATAAGCCGGAATGGATGATTGTACGTATCGTACCGGTCATCCCTCCCGAACTTCGTCCGTTGGTTCCATTGGATGGTGGTCGTTTTGCCACTTCTGACTTGAATGATCTTTATCGCCGCGTAATTATTCGTAACAATCGTCTGAAAAGACTGATTGAGATAAAGGCTCCTGAAGTAATTTTGCGTAATGAAAAGCGTATGTTACAGGAAGCGGTTGACTCGTTGTTCGACAATTCACGTAAGTCTAGTGCAGTAAAAACGGATGCTAACCGTCCTTTGAAATCTCTTTCCGATAGTTTGAAAGGTAAGCAGGGACGTTTCCGTCAGAACTTGTTGGGTAAACGTGTTGACTATTCTGCGCGTTCGGTTATCGTTGTAGGTCCGGAACTGAAAATGGGGGAATGTGGTATTCCTAAATTGATGGCAGCTGAACTGTACAAACCGTTCATTATACGTAAGTTGATTGAACGTGGTATTGTAAAGACCGTGAAGAGTGCCAAGAAGATTGTAGATCGCAAAGAAGCTGTTATCTGGGATATTCTGGAACATGTAATGAAAGGTCATCCAGTACTGTTGAATCGTGCGCCGACATTGCACCGTTTGGGTATTCAGGCATTCCAGCCTAAGATGATTGAAGGAAAAGCTATTCAGTTGCACCCGTTGGCATGTACGGCTTTCAATGCTGACTTTGATGGTGACCAGATGGCTGTTCACTTGCCGTTGAGTAATGAAGCTGTTTTGGAGGCTCAGATGTTGATGCTTCAATCTCATAATATTTTGAATCCGGCAAATGGTGCTCCTATTACTGTGCCTTCTCAGGATATGGTTCTTGGTTTGTACTACATTACTAAATTACGTAAGGGGGCAAAAGGCGAAGGCTTGATATTCTATGGTCCGGAAGAAGCTTTGATTGCTTACAATGAGGGTAAAGTTGATATTCATGCTCCGATCAGCGTTGTTGTGAAGGATGTAGACGAGAATGGGAATGTTGTTGATGTAATGATGCATGACACTTCAGTAGGTCGTGTAATTGTTAACGAAATTGTTCCCCCTGAGGCTGGTTATATCAATACCATTATTTCTAAAAAATCACTTCGTGATATTATTAGTGATGTAATTAAGGTATGTGGTGTGGCTAAAGCAGCTGATTTCCTTGATGGCATCAAGAATTTAGGTTATCAAATGGCCTTTAAGGGTGGTTTGTCATTTAACTTGGGTGATATTATCATCCCGGAACAAAAAGAGGCATTGGTACAGAAAGGTTATGATGAAGTTGAGCAAGTTATCAACAACTATAACATGGGTTTCATTACTAACAATGAACGTTATAATCAGGTAATTGATATTTGGACACATGTTAACTCTGAGTTGTCTAATATATTGATGAAGACCATTTCGAGTGATGACCAAGGATTCAATGCTGTATATATGATGCTGGATTCTGGTGCCCGTGGTTCTAAAGAGCAGATCCGTCAGTTGTCTGGTATGCGTGGTTTGATGGCAAAACCGCAGAAGGCAGGTGCAGAAGGTGGACAGATTATTGAAAACCCGATTCTTTCAAACTTTAAAGAGGGGCTTTCGGTGTTGGAGTACTTTATCTCTACCCATGGTGCCCGTAAAGGTTTGGCGGATACAGCGTTGAAGACGGCTGATGCCGGATATTTAACTCGTCGTCTGGTTGACGTATCTCATGATGTGATTATTAATGAAGAAGACTGCGGCACACTCCGTGGGTTGGTTTGTACAGACTTGAAAAATAATGATGAAATCATTGCTACGCTGTATGAACGCATCCTTGGTCGTGTATCTGTACATGATATTGTTCATCCTACAACAGGTGAATTGTTGGTTGCCGGTGGTGAAGAAATAACAGAAGAAGTAGCTAAGAAGATACAGGATTCTCCGATAGAAAGTGTTGAAATACGTTCGGTATTAACTTGTGAATCGAAGAAGGGTGTTTGTGCGAAATGCTATGGACGTAACCTTGCAACAAGTCAGATGGTTCAGAGAGGTGAGGCTGTTGGTGTAATTGCTGCACAGTCTATCGGTGAGCCGGGTACACAGTTGACGTTGCGTACTTTCCATGCCGGTGGTACGGCTGCTAATATTGCAGCTAATGCAAGTATCATGGCTAAGAATCCGGCGCGTCTGGAATTCGAAGAACTTCGTACTGTAGATGTTGTGGATGAAGCTGGTGAACCTGCAAAAGTAGTGGTAGGCCGTTTGGCTGAAGTACGTTTTGTAGATGTAAATACTGGGATTGTTCTTTCTACTCATAATGTGCCTTATGGTTCTACACTTTATGCTGCTGATGGCGAAGTCGTAGAAAAAGGTAAAATGATTGCCCGTTGGGATCCGTTTAACGCTGTTATTATAACGGAAGCTACAGGTAAGATTGAGTTTGAAGGCGTAATTGAAAATATTACTTATAAAGTAGAGTCTGACGAGTCTACCGGTTTGCGTGAAATCATCATTATTGAGTCCAAGGATAAGACGAAAGTTCCGACTGCTCATATCATGACAGAGGATGGCGAACTGATTCGTACGTATAATCTCCCTGTGGGTGGTCACGTAGTAGTGGAAAACGGACAAAAAGTGAAAGCTGGTGAGGTTATTGTGAAGATACCTCGTGCCGTTGGTAAAGCCGGTGATATCACGGGTGGTCTTCCGCGTGTGACTGAGTTGTTCGAAGCTCGTAATCCGTCTAATCCTGCTGTTGTTTCTGAAATCGATGGCGAGGTTACAATGGGTAAGGTGAAGCGTGGTAACCGCGAAATTGTTGTGACTTCTAAAACAGGTGAGGTTAAGAAGTATCTGGTACCGTTATCTAAACAGATTCTGGTTCAAGAGAATGACTATGTGCGAGCCGGTACTCCGTTGTCTGATGGTGCTATAACTCCAGCTGATATTCTTGCTATTAAGGGGCCTACGGCTGTGCAGGAATATATCGTGAACGAAGTGCAGGATGTATACCGTTTGCAGGGTGTGAAGATTAATGATAAACACTTTGAGATCATTGTTCGTCAGATGATGCGTAAAGTTCAAATTGATGAGCCTGGCGATACACGCTTCTTGGAACAACAGGTAGTGGACAAGTTGGAGTTCATGGAAGAAAACGATCGTATCTGGGGCAAGAAAGTTGTGGTTGATGCTGGTGATTCCCAGAATCTGCAACCAGGTCAGATTGTAACCGCCCGTAAGTTGCGTGATGAAAATAGTATGTTGAAACGTCGCGACTTAAAACCTGTTGAAGTACGTGATGCTGTCCCTGCAACTTCTACTCAGATTCTTCAGGGTATTACGCGTGCAGCTCTGCAAACTTCAAGCTTTATGTCTGCTGCTTCATTCCAGGAGACTACTAAGGTTTTGAACGAGGCTGCTATCAACGGTAAGGTTGATAAATTGGAAGGTATGAAGGAGAACGTTATTTGTGGTCATTTGATACCCGCAGGTACTGGTCAACGTGAGTTTGAAAAGATTATTGTTGGCTCCAAAGAAGAGTATGACCGTATCCTTGCTAACAAGAAGACAGTATTGGATTACAATTCAATGGATGTTGAAGAATAAGATGTAATAAATACAGTCAGTTGATTATTAAATAGGAAAGAGGAGATATCTTGTATAGGATGTCTCCTCTTTTGTTTTTGGAATAAAATATTATTCTTACCTTTGAATACTCAAAAGCTTAATCGTAAAACGAAAATGGAAAACAGAGAAATGAATAATCAGTTACAAATAGAACTGAAAGAAGATGTTGCGCAAGGTACGTATGCTAATTTAGCTGTGATCACACATTCCAGTTCTGAATTTATAGTAGATTTTGTACGTGTAATGCCGGGAATGCCTAAAGCTAGTGTGAAGTCTCGTATTGTACTGGCTCCGGAACATGCAAAGAGATTATTGCGTGCTTTGGAAGAAAATATAGGTAAATATGAACGTACATTTGGCTCCATCAGATTGTTGGATGAACAATCAATTCCACCTATGACGAACCTCAAAGGGGAGGCCTAAAATCAAAAAAAAACTTGTAGTGCATTGATTATTCAAATATTATTCGTATTTTTGCAGCCCAAAAGTGTATAGCTACGAAATTAATATAACAATAATATATAATTAAAAACAATTAAAATGCCTACAATTCAGCAATTAGTAAGAAAAGGACGCGAGGTGTTGGTGGAGAAAAGTAAGTCACCGGCTCTTGATTCATGTCCTCAAAGACGTGGCGTTTGCGTGAGAGTGTATACAACCACTCCGAAAAAACCGAATTCTGCAATGCGTAAAGTTGCGCGTGTACGTTTGACCAATGGTAAAGAGGTGAACTCTTACATTCCGGGAGAAGGACATAACTTGCAGGAACACTCTATTGTATTAGTACGTGGTGGTCGTGTAAAAGACCTTCCGGGTGTACGTTATCACATTGTTCGTGGTACATTGGATACTGCGGGCGTTGCAGGTCGTACTCAAAGACGTTCTAAATACGGATCTAAACGTCCGAAACCGGGACAACAGGCTGCACCGGCTAAGAAGAAAAAATAAATAGTAGTCTTACACTGTAAACAGTTAAATTAAAAGTAATAACTTACGTTTTAGTTTATTGGAAATGCTAAAGGTTGAGTAAATTCTCCGGAGGGAGAGTTGAAGAAGTCAAGAAGTAAACAACCAAGAACGAAAAACATTATTCTTTCAAACAAATGAGAAAAGCAAAACCGAAAAAACGCGTTATCCTGCCGGATCCCGTGTTTAATGATCAAAAGGTTTCAAAATTCGTAAACCATCTGATGTATGACGGAAAGAAGAATACCTCTTATGAAATCTTCTATGCCGCTCTGGAAACAGTAAAAACAAAACTTCCTAACGAAGAAAAATCTGCCCTTGAAATTTGGAAAAAGGCATTGGATAATGTAACTCCGCAGGTTGAAGTTAAGTCTCGTCGTGTAGGTGGTGCTACATTCCAGGTTCCTACTGAAATCCGCCCGGATCGTAAAGAGTCAGTTTCTATGAAGAACTTGATCCTTTTTGCTCGCAAGCGTGGTGGAAAATCAATGGCTGATAAATTGGCCGCTGAGATTATGGATGCGTATAATGAACAAGGTGGTGCTTTCAAACGTAAAGAAGATATGCACAGAATGGCTGAAGCCAACCGTGCATTTGCTCATTTCAGATTCTAATACTATAAGAATAACCGATAGATTAAAAACTTAAAGTAAAAGGAATTAAAAAATGGCTAAGCAAGATTTACATTTGACGCGTAATATTGGTATCATGGCTCACATTGATGCCGGAAAAACAACAACCTCTGAACGTATCCTGTTTTATACGGGTTTGACTCACAAAATTGGAGAAGTACATGATGGTGCTGCTACAATGGACTGGATGGCGCAGGAACAGGAACGTGGTATTACCATTACTTCTGCTGCTACTACAACTCGTTGGAAATATGCAGGTGATACTTATAAAATCAACTTGATTGATACTCCGGGACACGTTGACTTCACTGCTGAAGTAGAGCGCTCTTTGCGTATTTTGGATGGTGCTGTTGCTGCATATTGTGCAGTGGGTGGTGTTGAACCGCAGTCTGAGACTGTATGGCGTCAGGCTGATAAGTACAATGTGCCGCGTATTGCTTATGTGAACAAAATGGACCGTTCTGGTGCTGACTTTTTTGAGGTCGTTCGCCAGATGAAAGCCGTTTTGGGCGCTAATCCTTGCCCAATTGTTATTCCTATAGGTGCTGAAGAGTCTTTCAAAGGTCTGGTTGACCTTATCAAGATGAAAGCTATCTATTGGCATGACGAAACTATGGGCGCTGACTACACTGT
The DNA here is from genome assembly GCF_000526555.1 of Bacteroides sp. 14(A). Classification (NCBI taxonomy): domain Bacteria; kingdom Pseudomonadati; phylum Bacteroidota; class Bacteroidia; order Bacteroidales; family Bacteroidaceae; genus Bacteroides; species Bacteroides sp. 14(A). The sequence continues at coordinate 1,666,386 of NZ_JAGH01000002.1, forward strand.
AGAGGAAATCCCTGCTAATCTAGTTGACGAAGCTAACGAATGGAGAGATAAGATGCTCGAAAAGGTGGCAGAGTTTGACGATGCTTTGATGGAGAAATATTTCGATGATCCTTCTACTATTACAGAAGAAGAAGTGCTGAGAGCTCTTCGTAATGCTACTGTACAGATGGCTGTAGTTCCGATGTTGTGTGGTTCTTCATTCAAGAATAAAGGTGTACAGACACTGCTTGACTATGTTTGCGCATTCTTGCCTTCTCCATTGGATACTGAAAATGTAGTTGGAACAAATCCTGAGACAGGTGCTGAGGAAGATCGTAAGCCCAGCGATGATGAAAAGACTTCTGCATTGGCATTTAAGATTGCTACTGACCCGTATGTAGGTCGTTTGACATTCTTCCGTGTTTACTCTGGTAAGATTGAAGCAGGTTCTTATATCTATAATTCTCGTTCTGGTAAAAAAGAACGTGTATCTCGTCTGTTCCAGATGCACTCAAACAAACAGAATCCGGTTGAAGTAATCGGTGCTGGTGATATTGGTGCAGGTGTTGGATTTAAGGATATTCATACAGGTGATACATTGTGTGATGAAAATGCCCCGATTGTATTGGAGTCTATGGATTTCCCGGAACCGGTTATTGGTATTGCTGTAGAACCGAAGACTCAGAAGGATATGGACAAACTGTCTAACGGTTTGGCTAAATTGGCTGAAGAAGATCCGACGTTTACTGTGAAGACTGACGAACAAACAGGTCAGACTGTTATCTCTGGTATGGGTGAGCTTCACTTGGATATCATTATTGACCGTCTAAAACGTGAGTTTAAAGTAGAATGTAATCAGGGTAAACCTCAGGTAAATTACAAGGAGGCTATCACGAAGACAGTTAATTTGCGTGAAGTTTATAAGAAACAATCTGGTGGACGTGGTAAATTTGCGGATATTATCGTAAATATTGGCCCTGTAGATGAAGACTTTACTCAAGGCGGCTTGCAGTTTATAGATGAAGTAAAAGGTGGTAATATTCCTAAAGAATTTATTCCGTCTGTTCAGAAAGGCTTTACTACTGCAATGAAGAATGGTGTGTTGGCTGGTTATCCTTTGGATTCACTGAAGGTTACTTTGCTTGATGGTTCTTTCCACCCTGTTGACTCTGATCAGTTATCATTCGAAATCTGTGCTATCCAGGCATATAAAAGTGCCTGTGCTAAGGCAGGTCCTGTACTTATGGAGCCTATTATGAAACTGGAAGTTGTAACTCCGGAAGAAAACATGGGTGATGTAATCGGTGACTTGAATAAGCGCCGTGGTCAGGTTGAAGGTATGGAATCCAGTCGTTCAGGTGCTCGTATCGTGAAGGCAATGGTTCCGTTGGCAGAAATGTTTGGTTATGTAACAGCGTTACGTACAATCACTTCTGGTCGAGCTACTTCATCAATGGTTTATTCTCATCATGCTCAAGTTTCTAACTCTATTGCTAAGGCAGTGTTGGAAGAGGTCAAAGGGCGTGTTGATTTGATCTAAAAATGTTAAAGTCCGTAGGCTAGCGAATGACTCTTAGCCTACGGAATTTTATCTTATTATAATATTAATAATTAATCAAACTAATGAGTCAGAAAATTAGAATTAAATTGAAATCTTACGACCACAACTTGGTTGACAAATCAGCTGAGAAGATTGTAAGAACGGTGAAGGCAACGGGTGCTATCGTTAGCGGTCCGATTCCTCTCCCTACGCATAAGCGTATTTTTACCGTGAACCGTTCGACTTTCGTTAATAAGAAGTCACGTGAACAATTTGAACTCTCTTCTTATAAGAGATTGATCGACATCTATAGCTCAACAGCTAAGACTGTAGATGCTCTGATGAAGTTGGAGTTACCGAGTGGTGTGGAAGTAGAAATCAAAGTTTAGTATTTAAATTTTAAGTGAAATGCCAGGATTATTAGGAAAAAAAATCGGAATGACATCCGTTTTCAGTGCCGAGGGTAAGAATGTACCATGCACTGTTATCGAAGCAGGTCCTTGTGTTGTTACTCAAGTTAAGAGTGTCGAAAAAGATGGCTATGCAGCTGTTCAGTTGGGCTTCCAGGATAAGAAGGAGAAGCATACGACTAAACCGTTGATGGGTCACTTTAAGAAGGCTGGAGTAACTCCCAAGAAACACTTGGCTGAGTTCAAAGAATTTGAAACAGAGTTAAATCTGGGTGATACTGTTACCGTAGAATTGTTCAATGATGTAACGTTCGTTGATGTTATCGGAACTTCTAAAGGTAAGGGTTTTCAAGGTGTAGTTAAAAGACATGGTTTTGGTGGTGTAGGTCAGGCTACGCACGGTCAACACAACCGTGCTCGTAAGCCGGGTTCTATCGGTGCCTGTTCATACCCTGCAAAAGTATTCAAAGGAATGCGTATGGGTGGTCAACTTGGCGGCGACAGAGTGACTGTTCAAAACTTACAGGTATTAAAGGTTCTTCCGGATCACAACCTCCTTTTGATTAAGGGTTCTGTTCCCGGTTGCAAAGGTTCAATCGTAATAATTGAAAAATAATGGAAGTTAACGTATATAACATTAAAGGTGAAGACACTGGGAGAAAGATTACGTTAAACGAGTCTATCTTCGGAATTGAGCCCAACGACCATGCTATCTATTTAGACGTAAAACAATTTATGGCTAATCAGCGTCAGGGTACACACAAATCAAAAGAAAGAAGTGAGATAAGTGGTTCTACTCGTAAAATCGGTCGTCAGAAAGGCGGTGGTGGTGCACGTCGTGGTGATATGAATTCACCGGTACTTGTTGGTGGTGCTCGTGCTTTCGGTCCTAAACCTAGAGATTACTACTTCAAGTTGAATAAAAAAGTAAAGACATTAGCTCGTAAGTCAGCTTTGGCATATAAAGCTCAGAACAATGCAGTTGTTATTGTAGAAGACTTTAATTTTGAAGCTCCGAAAACGAAAGATTTTGTTGCTATGACAAAAAATCTTAAAGTTTCTGACAAAAAGCTGCTTGTAATTTTACCAGAAGCAAATAAAAACGTATATTTGTCGGCTCGTAATGTGGAAAGTGCAAATGTACAGACAGTCTCAGGATTAAATACTTACAGAGTATTGAATGCTGGGGTTGTTGTGTTTACTGAAAGCGCTCTTTCGGCTATTGACAATATCTTAATGTAAAAAGGAGGCTTAAATAATGGGAATTATTATTAAACCGTTAGTAACAGAGAAAATGACAGCAATTACTGATAAGGCGAACAACCGTTTCGGCTTTATTGTGCGTCCTGATGCTAACAAACTGGAAATTAAGAGTGAAGTTGAAGCCTTATATAACGTTACGGTAGTTGATGTGAATACGGTTAAGTATGCAGGCAAAAATAAAAGCCGTTATACAAAAGCTGGTATCATCAATGGTCGTACGAGTGCTTATAAAAAAGCAATCGTTACGTTGAAAGAAGGAGATACTATTGATTTTTATAGCAATATTTAAAAGAAATGGCAGTACGTAAATTTAAGCCCACAACACCGGGGCAAAGACATAAAATTATTGGTACCTTTGAGGAAATTACTGCGCGGGTACCAGAAAAATCTCTTGTTTATGGCAAGAAGTCTTCAGGTGGTCGTAACAGCGAAGGTAAGATGACTATGCGCTACATCGGTGGTGGTCATAAGAAGATTATCAGAATTGTAGATTTCAAGAGAAATAAGGACGGTGTGCCTGCAGTGGTTAAAACAATAGAATATGACCCGAATCGTTCGGCTCGTATTGCTTTGTTGTTTTATGCAGATGGAGAAAAAAGATATATAATTGCTCCCAATGGATTGCAAGTAGGTGCGACTTTGATGTCAGGTGAAAATGCAGCTCCGGAAATTGGTAATGCACTTCCTCTTCAGAATATTCCAGTTGGTACTGTAATTCATAACATTGAATTACGTCCGGGTCAGGGCGCTGCTTTGGTTCGTTCGGCTGGTAATTTTGCTCAGCTAACTTCAAGAGAAGGTAAATATTGTGTTATCAAGTTGCCTTCAGGTGAGGTTAGACAAATACTTAGCACTTGTAAAGCTACTATCGGTAGTGTTGGTAATTCAGATCATGGATTGGAAAGTTCAGGTAAAGCTGGACGTTCTCGTTGGATGGGCCGTCGCCCACGTAACCGTGGTGTTGTGATGAACCCGGTTGATCATCCAATGGGTGGTGGTGAAGGACGTGCTTCAGGAGGACACCCAAGATCTCGTAAGGGATTGTACGCTAAGGGACTTAAGACTAGAGCTCCGAAGAAACAATCGTCTAAGTATATTATTGAGAGAAGAAAGAAGTAATCTGATTAATTGAGTAAACTATGAGTCGTTCATTAAAAAAAGGTCCGTATATTAACGTTAAGCTTGAGAAGAAAGTTCTTGCTATGAATGAATCAGGCAAGAAAATTGTTGTTAAGACTTGGGCCAGAGCTTCAATGATTTCGCCTGATTTCGTAGGCCATACAGTTGCAGTTCATAACGGAAATAAATTTATTCCTGTATACGTTACCGAAAATATGGTAGGGCACAAGTTGGGCGAATTTGCTCCAACTCGTACTTTCAGAGGACACGCTGGTAATAAGAAAAAATAACAGGATTTATCTGAAATAATAAAGTATAAATATAATGGGAGCAAGAAAAAAAATATCGGCTGAAAAAAGAAAAGAAGCCCTTAAGACCATGTATTTTGCAAAGTTGCAGAATGTTCCTACTTCCCCTCGCAAAATGCGTCTCGTGGCTGACATGATTCGCGGGATGGAAGTGAATAGAGCACTTGGCGTTTTGAAGTTTTCTTCAAAAGAAGCAGCTGCCAGAGTTGAGAAATTACTGCGCTCTGCAATTGCTAACTGGGAGCAGAAAAACGAACGTAAAGCTGAAAGTGGCGAATTATTTGTAACGAAGATTTTTGTTGATGGTGGTGCTACACTCAAAAGAATGAGACCGGCTCCGCAGGGTAGAGGTTACAGAATTCGTAAGCGTTCAAATCACGTAACGTTGTTCGTTGGTTCTAAAAGTAATAACGAAGATCAAAATTAAGGTAAATGGGACAAAAAGTTAATCCAATAAGCAACCGTTTAGGAATCATCAGAGGATGGGATTCCAATTGGTATGGTGGAAATAATTACGGCGATTCTCTGCTGGAAGATAGCAAGATTCGTAAATATTTGAACGCTAGACTTGCAAAAGCCAGTGTTTCAAGAATCGTAATTGAACGTACACTGAAACTCGTGACTATTACCGTTTGTACTGCACGTCCGGGTATTATTATCGGTAAAGGTGGCCAAGAAGTTGATAAGTTGAAAGAAGAGTTGAAGAAGGTTACCGATAAGGATATTCAGATCAATATCTTCGAAGTGAAAAGACCTGAGTTGGATGCTGTTATAGTTGCAAACAACATCGCTCGTCAGGTAGAGGGAAAGATTGCCTATCGCCGTGCCATAAAAATGGCTATCGCTAATACAATGCGTATGGGTGCTGAAGGTATCAAAATTCAGATTTCAGGACGTTTGAATGGAGCTGAAATGGCTCGTTCTGAAATGTATAAGGAAGGAAGAACTCCGTTGCACACTTTCAGAGCAGATATCGACTACTGTCATGCAGAAGCATTGACTAAGGTTGGTCTTCTCGGTATTAAAGTTTGGATCTGTAGAGGTGAAGTTTTCGGTAAGAGAGAATTAGCTCCAAACTTTACGCAAAGCAAAGAAAGCGGTCGTGGAAGCAATAGCGGAAACAATGGCGGAAAGAACTTCAAAAGAAAGAAAAATAATCGCTAAACGAATTTGAATTTTTAGGAATTATGTTACAACCGAAAAAGACAAAATTCAGAAGACAACAAAAAGGCCGTCAAAAAGGTATTGCCCAGAGAGGTAATCAGTTGGCTTTCGGTTCTTTTGGAATTAAGGCTTTGGAAACAAAATGGATTACAGGCCGTCAGATCGAAGCTGCTCGTATTGCAGTGACAAGATATATGCAACGTCAAGGACAAATTTGGATTCGTATTTTCCCGGATAAGCCTATTACCAGAAAACCTGCTGATGTACGTATGGGTAAAGGTAAAGGTGCTCCAGAGGGCTTTGTTGCCCCTGTTACTCCGGGAAGAATTATTATCGAAGCCGAAGGGGTATCTTATGAAATCGCAAAAGAAGCTTTGCGCTTAGCTGCACAGAAGCTTCCTATTACAACTAAGTTTGTTGTAAGACGTGATTATGATATTCAAAATCAAAATGCGTAAGGGATATGAAAATAGCAGAAATAAAAGAAATACCTACCAATGATTTGGTAGAAAGAGTAGAGGCAGAAGTGACAAACTATAATCAAATGGTTTTAAATCATTCTATTTCTCCTTTGGACAATCCTGCTCAGATCAAACAATTACGCAGGACTATTGCGCGTATGAAAACTGAATTACGCCAAAGAGAACTTAACAATAAATGATGAGCTTGATGGAAGCAAGAAATTTAAGAAAAGAAAGAACTGGGGTTGTGCTGAGCAATAAAATGGAGAAGACCATTACAGTAGCAGCTAAGTTTAAAGAGAAACACCCCATATATGGTAAGTTCGTTAGCAAGACTAAGAAGTACCATGCTCATGATGAAAAAAATGAGTGCAATATCGGTGATACTGTACTTATTATGGAGACTCGTCCTTTGAGCAAGACTAAAAGATGGAGATTGGTAGAAATAATTGAAAGAGCTAAGTAATTATGATACAAGTAGAATCCAGAATTACAGTATGTGATAACAGTGGAGCAAAAGAGGCTCTCTGTATTCGCGTTTTGGGCGGTACGGGTCGTCGTTATGCTTCAGTGGGGGACGTGATTGTTGTTTCTGTAAAGAGCGTCATTCCTTCAAGTGATATTAAAAAAGGTGCAGTGTCTAAAGCTTTGATCGTACGTACTAAGAAAGAAATCCGTCGTCCCGATGGTTCTTATATACGTTTTGATGATAATGCTTGCGTATTGTTGAACAATGCAGGCGAGATTAGAGGTAGTCGTATTTTCGGTCCGGTAGCTCGTGAACTTCGTGCTACCAACATGAAAGTTGTGTCACTCGCTCCTGAAGTACTTTAATTTTGTAAAAGATTTAAGTAATGAGTAAATTACATATTAAAAAAGGCGATACAGTTTACGTAAATGCTGGTGAAGACAAAGGCAAAACTGGTCGTGTGTTGAAGGTTCTTGTTGATAAAAATCGTGCAATTGTTGAAGGTGTCAACATGGTGTCCAAGAGCACTAAGCCTAATGCAAAGAACCCTCAGGGTGGTATTGTGAAGCAGGAAGCTTCTATCCATTTGTCTAACTTGAATCCCGTAGATCCTAAGACGGGTAAAGCTACGCGTATCAGTCGTAAAGTAACTATTGGTGAAAACGGTAAGAAGACTATTGTACGTGTTTCTAAAAAATCAGGAGAGGAGATTAAGTAATGAGTAATACTGCAAGCCTTAAGAAAGAATATGTAGAGCGTATTGCGCCTGCATTGAAATCACAGTTCCAGTATACTTCTTCGATGCAGGTACCCGTACTTAAGAAGATTGTTATCAATCAGGGTTTGGGTATGGCTGTTGCTGATAAGAAGATTATCGAAGTGGCAATTAATGAAATGACTGCTATCACAGGTCAGAAAGCTGTTGCAACCATTTCTCGTAAAGATATCGCTAACTTTAAGTTGCGTAAGAAAATGCCGATTGGTGTTATGGTAACTTTGCGTCGTGAGAGAATGTACGAATTTCTTGAGAAATTGGTGCGTGTAGCTCTTCCCCGTATCCGTGACTTCAAGGGTATTGAAAGTAAGTTTGATGGAAAGGGTAACTATACTCTTGGTATTCAGGAACAAATCATTTTCCCTGAAATTAATATCGATAGTATTACCAGAATTCTCGGAATGAATATTACCTTTGTAACCTCTGCACAAACAGATGAAGAAGGTTATGCCTTGTTGAAAGAATTCGGTTTACCGTTTAAAAACGCTAAAAAAGATTGATAATATGGCAAAGGAATCAATGAAGGCACGTGAAGTAAGACGTGCTAAATTAGTAGCCAAATATGCCGAGAAGAGAGCTGCATTGAAGCAAATTGTTAGAACAGGTGATCCTGCTGAAGCTTTTGAAGCTGCACAGAAATTGCAGGAACTGCCTAAAAATTCTAATCCGATTCGTATGCACAACCGTTGTAAGTTGACTGGTCGTCCTAAAGGATATATCCGTCAATTCGGTATCTCTAGAATTCAATTCCGTGAGATGGCTTCTAACGGTCTTATTCCCGGTATTAAGAAAGCAAGCTGGTAATTTTTGTTTTAAATATTGTCAGGGTAGGCCTGATTAATTTAATTTTTTATTATATGACTGATCCAATAGCAGATTATTTGACGAGGTTGCGGAACGCTATTCAAGCAAAGCACAGAGTTGTAGAAGTTCCCGCTTCAAATTTGAAAAAAGAAATCACTAAGATTCTTTTTGAGAAAGGCTACATCCTTAATTATAAGTTTGTAGAAGATGGTCCTCAAGGTACAATTAAGGTTGCCTTGAAGTATGATCCGGTTAACAAAGTAAACGCGATTAAGAAATTGGAAAGAATCTCTTCTCCAGGTTTGCGTCAGTATACCGGTTACAAGGACATGCCGCGAGTTATTAATGGTTTGGGTATTGCTATAATATCTACTTCCAAAGGTGTAATGACCAACAAAGAAGCCGCTGAACTGAAAATTGGTGGTGAAGTTTTGTGTTATGTATATTAATAGGAGGAATTAGCAATGTCAAGAATAGGAAAATTACCCATTAGTATTCCCGCTGGAGTAACAGTTACTCTGAAAGAAAATGTGGTTACCGTGAAGGGACCCAAAGGCGAACTTAGCCAATATGTAGATCCTGCTATCAATGTTGCCATCGAAGATGGTCATGTGACTTTGAGTGAGAATGAAAATGCAATGTTGGATAATTCCAAACAAAAGCATGCATTTCATGGTTTGTACCGCTCTTTAGTTCACAACATGGTTGTTGGTGTATCTGAAGGATATAAAAAAGAATTGGAACTTGTAGGTGTGGGTTATCGTGCTTCTAATCAAGGCAATATTATTGAGTTGTCTTTGGGTTATACGCATAGTATCTTCATACAGCTGCCTCCTGAAGTTAAGGTAGAGACAAAATCTGAAAGAAATAAGAATCCTCTTATTATTTTAGAGTCTTGCGATAAACAATTGCTGGGTCAAGTTTGCTCTAAGATACGTTCTTTCCGTAAGCCCGAACCGTATAAAGGTAAAGGTGTTAAGTTTGTTGGTGAAGAAATTCGTAGAAAGTCTGGTAAATCTGCCGGCGCTAAGTAATTTACATAAAATAAGAATGTTATGACAACAAAAATAGAAAGACGAATAAAAATCAAATATAGAGTACGCAATAAAATTTCAGGTACTGCTGAACGTCCGCGTATGAGTGTATTTAGAAGTAATAAGCAAATCTACGTCCAACTTATCGATGATTTGAGTGGTAAGACTTTGGCTGCTTCTTCTTCTTTGGGTATAACAGAGAAGTTGCCGAAGAAAGAACAAGCTGCAAAGGTTGGAGAGTTGATCGCTAAAAAAGCTCAGGAAGCAGGTATTACTACTGTTGTTTTCGACCGTAATGGTTACTTGTATCATGGGAGAGTAAAAGAAGTAGCTGATGCTGCTCGTAACGGTGGACTTAAATTTTAATCATTATGGCAATTAATAATAGAGTTAAGATTACAAACGATATAGAACTGAAAGACCGTTTGGTTGCTATTAATCGTGTAACCAAAGTAACCAAAGGTGGTAGAACTTTTAGTTTCTCTGCAATTGTTGTTGTAGGTAACGAAGAAGGCATCATCGGTTGGGGTCTTGGTAAAGCTGGTGAAGTTACCGCAGCTATCGCTAAAGGTGTTGAATCAGCTAAGAAGAATCTGACGAAAGTACCTGTACTGAAGGGTACTGTTCCTCACGAACAGTCCGCTAAGTTTGGTGGCGCGGAAGTATTCATCAAGCCTGCTTCTCATGGTACAGGTGTAGTTGCCGGTGGTGCAATGCGTGCAGTACTTGAAAGTGTTGGTATTACGGACGTTTTGGCTAAGTCAAAAGGATCTTCTAATCCACACAACTTGGTGAAGGCTACTATCCTGGCGTTGGGTGAAATGCGTGACGCACGTATGGTTGCTCAAAACAGAGGAATTAGTATTGAAAAAGTATTTAGAGGATAAGGAGGAATATATGTCGACTATAAAGATTAAACAAGTTAAAAGTAGAATTGGTGCTCCGGCTGATCAGAAAAGAACTCTCGATGCACTGGGACTTCGTAAGTTGAATCGTGTGGTTGAACACGAGTGTACTCCTTCAATTCTTGGAATGGTGGATAAGGTTAAACACTTGGTTACCATTGTTAAGTAATTATTTGTTGAATATAAAACGAATTACAATATGAACTTAAGTAATTTAAAACCTGCAGAAGGATCTACTAAAACAAGAAAAAGAATTGGACGCGGTCCAGGTTCTGGCTTGGGAGGTACTTCTACCAGAGGTCATAAGGGAGCTAAATCAAGATCTGGTTATTCTAAGAAGATCGGTTTTGAAGGTGGTCAGATGCCTCTTCAACGTCGTGTTCCTAAATTCGGTTTTAAGAACATTAATCGTGTAGAATATAAGGCTATCAACTTGGATACAATTCAGAAACTTGCTGAAGCTAAGAAGTTGGAATCAGTTGGAATTAATGACTTTATCGCTGCTGGTTTTATTTCTTCAAATCAGTTGGTGAAGGTATTAGGTAATGGAACTTTGACTACAAAGTTGGATGTGCAAGCTCATGCATTCTCTAAGACTGCTGTTGCTGCCATTGAAGCTGCTGGTGGAAGTGTAGTAAAACTCTAATTCGATGAGAAAAGCTATTGAAACATTAAAGAATATATGGAAAATTGAGGATCTGAGACAACGGATCCTCATTACCATATTGTTTGTGGCAATCTACCGTTTTGGTTCGTACGTCGTACTGCCTGGTATTAATCCGGCTATGCTGACACAATTGCATCAACAAACAAGCGAGGGCCTCTTAGCCTTATTAAACATGTTTTCGGGAGGAGCATTCTCTAATGCATCTATTTTTGCATTAGGAATTATGCCTTATATCTCTGCTTCAATCGTTATTCAGTTGTTGGGGATTGCGGTTCCGTATTTCCAGAAACTTCAACGTGAAGGTGAGAGTGGTAGAAGAAAAATGAACCAGTATACTCGTTATTTGACGATTATTATTTTGTTGGTTCAGGCTCCTTCTTATTTGCTCAATCTTAAAATGCAGGCCGGTCCTTCCTTAAATGCTTCATTAGATTGGACTCTGTTCATGATTACCTCTACCATTATCTTGGCAGCTGGTAGTATGTTTATTTTGTGGCTTGGTGAGAGAATCACTGATAAGGGTATCGGTAATGGTATTTCATTTATCATCTTAATCGGTATTATTGCCCGTTTGCCTCAGTCTTTATTCCAGGAATTAATTTCCCGTATGACTGATAAGACAGGTGGTTTGGTTATGTTCTTAATTGAAATCGTATTCCTGTTGCTGGTAATTGCTGCTGCAATTTTGTTGGTGCAAGGTACAAGAAAAATTCCTGTACAATATGCTAAAAGAATTGTAGGTAACAAACAATATGGTGGTGCAAGACAATACATTCCTTTGAAAGTGAATGCAGCTGGTGTAATGCCTATCATCTTTGCTCAGGCAATTATGTTTATCCCTATCACCTTTATTGGTTTTTCAAATGTAGATCATGTGAGCGGTTTTGTACGTGCATTTACTGATCATACAAGCTTCTGGTATAATTTCGTATTTGCAATAATGATTATACTGTTTACGTATTTTTATACTGCAATTACGATTAACCCAACTCAGATGGCTGAGGATATGAAGAGGAATAATGGTTTCATTCCGGGTATCAAGCCGGGAAAGAAGACAGCCGAATATATCGATGATATTATGTCTCGTATAACATTGCCTGGCTCTTTCTTCTTGGCTTTGGTAGCTATTATGCCAGCGTTTGCCGGTATTTTTGGTGTGAAAGCTGAATTTGCTCAATTCTTCGGCGGTACATCTTTGTTAATTCTTGTAGGTGTGGTTCTTGATACACTCCAGCAGATTGAAAGTCACTTGTTGATGAGACATTATGACGGTCTGTTGAAATCTGGTCGTATTAAAGGGCGTAGTAATGTAGCTGCATATTAATCTTTTTATAAGATGATATTTCTTAAAACGGAAGATGAAATAGAGCTGCTCCGTGAGAGTAATTTGCTTGTCGGGAGGACATTGGCTGAAGTTGCAAAACTGGTAAAGCCGGGAGTTACTACAAAGGAACTGGATAAAGTAGCGGAAGAGTTTATCAGAGATCATGGTGCTGTTCCTACTTTCAAAGGTTTTCCAAATCAATATGGTGATCCATTTCCAGCTTCGTTGTGTACATCGATAAATGAACAGGTGGTACATGGCATTCCTGGAGATATAGTACTAAAAGAAGGTGATATTGTATCGGTTGATTGTGGTACTTATATGAATGGGTTTTGTGGTGATTCTGCCTATACATTTTGTGTAGGGGAAGTAGATGAGGAAGTTCGCAAATTACTGAAGGTTACTAAAGAGGCATTATACATCGGAATAGAAAATGCCGTTCAAGGAAAACGGTTGGGTGATATCGGATATGCAATACAAGAACATTGTGAGTCCAATTCATTCGGTGTAGTGCGTGAGTTTGTTGGTCATGGTATAGGTAAAGAAATGCACGAAGACCCTCAGGTCCCTAATTATGGAAAACGTGGTTATGGAACTATGTTAAAGAAAGGTCTTTGTATTGCTATTGAACCAATGATTACGCAAGGGAGTCGCCAAATAGTAATGGAGCGTGATGGTTGGACGGTGAGAACTAAAGATTGGAAGTATGCAGCTCATTTTGAGCATACAGTGGCTGTTGGAGCTGGCAAAGCTGATATCTTATCATCGTTTGAGTTCATAGAAGAAGTATTAGGAGATAAAGCAATTTAAAAAAATAATATGGCTAAGCAATCTGCAATAGAACAAGATGGAGTTATTGTTGAAGCATTGTCTAATGCAATGTTTCGTGTTGAATTAGAAAACGGACATGAGATTACTGCACATATTTCCGGTAAGATGCGAATGCATTACATTAAAATCCTGCCGGGGGATAAAGTAAGAGTCGAAATGTCTCCTTACGATTTATCGAAAGGAAGAATTGTATTTAGATATAAATAAAATTAAGATATGAAAGTAAGAGCATCTTTAAAGAAACGTACGCCAGAATGTAAGATCGTTAGACGCAATGGCCGTTTGTATGTTATTAACAAGAAAAATCCTAAGTATAAACAACGTCAAGGATAATATTATTATTTTTGCAAAAAAAATAATTTAGTATATGGCTATAAGAATAGTTGGTGTCGATTTGCCTCAAAATAAAAGAGGTGAAGTTGCGTTGACCTATATCTATGGAATAGGTCGTAGTAGTTCAGCAAAGATTTTAGATAAAGCTGGTGTAGATAAAGACCTGAAGGTAAAAGACTGGACGGATGATCAAGCTGCCAAGATTCGTGAGATCATTGGTGCAGAATTTAAAGTAGAAGGTGATCTTCGCTCGGAAGTTCAATTGAACATCAAACGTTTGATGGATATTGGTTGTTACCGTGGTGTACGTCATCGTATCGGTTTGCCTGTAAGAGGACAGAGCACAAAGAATAATGCTCGTACTCGTAAGGGTAGAAAGAAAACCGTTGCAAATAAGAAAAAAGCTACTAAATAATAATTGTTGATATGGCAAAAAAAACAGTTGCAGCAAAGAAGAGAAATGTGAAAGTTGACGCTAATGGACAGTTGCATGTTCATTCATCTTTCAACAATATTATTGTTTCTCTTGCAAACAGTGAAGGGCAGATTATTTCTTGGTCATCTGCTGGTAAAATGGGATTTAGAGGTTCTAAGAAGAACACTCCTTATGCAGCACAGATGGCTGCCCAGGATTGTGCAAAGATAGCATTTGATCTTGGCCTGAGAAAGGTAAAAGCATATGTGAAGGGTCCAGGTAACGGACGTGAGTCTGCTATTAGAACTATTCACGGTGCAGGTATCGAAGTTACTGAAATCGTTGATGTAACTCCGCTTCCACATAATGGTTGTCGTCCTCCGAAAAGACGTAGAGTTTAAGATTTACCTTTAATAAAAATGATCTTGATTTTGTTTTTGGATTACATTAATTTCTCTCTGTAATCGCGGCTGCAACAAATTAAGTTCATGAATAAAACAATTAAAATTTAAAAGAAATGGCTAGATATACTGGACCAAAATCAAGAATAGCCCGTAAATTCGGTGAAGGTATCTTCGGAGCAGATAAAGTATTGTCAAAGAAGAACTATCCTCCCGGACAACACGGTAATTCCAGAAAAAGAAAAACTTCTGAGTATGGTGTTCAACTTCGTGAGAAACAGAAGGCCAAATACACCTATGGAGTTTTAGAGAAACAATTCCGCAACCTATTTGAAAAGGCAGAAACAGCTAAAGGTATTACCGGTGAAATTCTGCTTCAGTTGCTCGAAGGTCGTCTTGATAACATTGTATTCCGTTTAGGTATTGCTCCTACTCGTGCAGCTGCTCGTCAGTTGGTGGGTCACAAGCATATTACTGTGGATGGTGAAGTGGTAAATATTCCTTCATTTGCAGTAAAACCGGGTCAGGTAATTGGTGTTCGTGAAAGATCTAAGTCTTTGGAAGTAATTGCTAATTCACTGGCTGGCTTTAACCACAGCAAATATCCTTGGTTGGAATGGGATGATAACTCTAAGGTTGGTAAATTGTTGCATGTACCTGAAAGAGCAGACATTCCTGAAAACATTAAAGAGCATTTGATCGTAGAATTGTATTCTAAATAAAATAATTAATTTCATGGCGATATTAGCATTTCAAAAACCTGATAAAGTATTAATGTTGGAAGCGGATTCTAGATTCGGTAAATTCGAATTTCGTCCGTTGGAGCCCGGTTTTGGTATTACCGTTGGTAATGCACTACGCCGCATCCTGCTTTCGTCATTAGAGGGTTTTGCTATCACTACTATCAAAATAGATGGTGTTGAGCATGAGTTCTCTAGCGTACCGGGAGTTAAAGAGGATGTTACTAACATTATCTTGAATCTGAAACAGGTGAGATTCAAGCAAGTAGTTGAAGAATTCGAAAGTGAGAAAGTAAGTATTACAATCGAAAATTCTAGTGAATTTAAAGCAGGTGACATAGGTAAGTATTTGACTGGATTTGAAGTGTTAAATCCTGAATTAGTTATTTGTCATTTAGATTCTAAAGCAACTATGCAAATCGATATTACGATTAACAAAGGTCGTGGATATGTTCCGGCTGATGAAAACCGCGAATATTGCACGGATGTTAACGTAATTCCTATCGATTCCATTTATACACCGATACGTAATGTGAAGTATCAGATTGAACCGTTCCGTGTTGAACAAAAGACGGACTACGACAAATTGGTACTTGAGATTACTACCGACGGTTCTATTCATCCGAAGGAAGCGCTGAAAGAAGCTGCAAAGATTCTGATTTATCACTTCATGCTCTTCTCTGATGAGAAGATTACATTGGAAAGCAATGATGTGGATGGTAATGAAGAATTTGATGAAGAAGTATTGCACATGCGTCAATTGTTGAAGACTAAACTTGTTGATATGGACTTATCGGTTCGTGCCCTCAACTGCTTGAAGGCTGCCGATGTAGAAACATTGGGTGATTTGGTACAATTCAATAAGACGGATTTGCTGAAATTCAGAAACTTCGGAAAGAAATCGCTTACTGAGCTTGATGATTTGCTGGAAAGTCTGAATCTTTCGTTTGGAACCGATATTTCTAAATATAAATTAGATAAAGAATAAAAAATGAGACATAATAAGAAATTCAATCATTTAGGTCGTACTGCTTCTCACAGAAATGCGATGTTATCTAACATGGCATGTTCTTTGATTAAGCACAAAAGAATCACTACGACTGTTGCAAAGGCTAAAGCTCTGAAGAAGTTTGTTGAGCCTTTGATTACAAAGTCAAAGGATGACACGACTAACTCTCGTCGTGTTGTATTCAGCAATCTGCAAGACAAGCAAGTTGTAACGGAACTGTTCAAGGAAATCTCTGTGAAGATTGCTGACCGTCCGGGTGGTTATACTCGTATCATCAAGACAGGGCACCGTCTAGGTGACAACGCTGAAATGTGCTTTATTGAACTCGTTGATTACAACGAAAACATGGCTAAGGAAAAGGTTGCTAAGAAAGCTACTCGTACCCGCCGTTCTAAGAAAGCTACTACTGAAGCTGCTGCTCCGGCAGAAGCTCCGGTTGCTGAAGCACCGGCAGTTGAAGAGGCAAAAGCGGAAGAAGCTAAAGCTGAATAAATCGACTATTCTTTTCAATATAAAAGCCGTCTCTTGTGAAAGGGGCGGCTTTTTTAATTTGCATTCGGATATTTTGGGAGGAAAGAAGATATATCTTTCCTAAACATTCATTAAAAGGTTCTACTATTAAACAATTAAATGAAACAAACTGTTATCTTTGCAGATAGATATGGCAAAGTTTCTGAAGGTGATATTATTCCTGGTCCTTGCTACTGCCTTTTGTGGAAGTGTGAGTGATGCATTTACCGTACAGACGGTAGATGAAATGGTTATTGCCGCTCAAGTTAGTTTAGGAGAAGAGGGGGATACGCAGAGAAATGATGTTCGGCAAGGAAGTTATATTCCGGCTCCGAAATTGCCATATTTGTCAGATGCAGAACTTGCAGGTTCCGCTGGAACTACTCAGTTGCTTACCTTTTCACGTGCGCAACGTTCGTATACAACAGAATATATCCTTTCGTTAAAAGACATGATAGAGCGGCTGGCTCATCGTGACGATGTACTGTCATTGCATCGCTCGAAGTTATTTGATACCAGCACCTCTTATCGCTGCCACCCTGCGTGTGAATATTATGTATTTACGCTCAGGCGAATTATCATTTAGACGTTTGAATGAATTCAGATTTATTTGCCTTATGTGGTCATAGACTGTACGAGGTGATTATTGGTATGTTTTATCAGTTAAACTTTTATTCATTTTAAACGATTTAAATTATGGCAACTCAAGCAATTGACGCAACTATTTTTGCGTCTACACACCCCGATATCGCAAAACGCACAAGTGTCTCCGGACTAATTTTTTCAGTGGCAATGCTGCTGTTAGGTATCCTTATATTCGCATCAACTTTTGAAGTAACTGACCGCTCATCTACGCTTAGTATGTTGTTGATGGTGTTAGGTACGGCATTTTTCCTCTTAGGAATATTCCGTTTGTTCTGGAAATCTAAAGAAGTGGTATATATTCCGACAGGAAGTATTACTAAGGAACGCAGTGTGTTCTTCGATTTGAAACACATGGGTAAGTTGAAAGAGATGATTGAAAAAGGCCAGCTTTCTATTGAAGAAGGTGTAAAGAGTGAAGGAAGCGGTAATGTACGTTTGGATGTTATACTTTCTCAAGATAATAAATTTGCAGCCGTTCAGCTGTTCCAGTTTGTGCCTTATACATACACTCCGGTAACCTCTGTACATTATTATACAGGGAATGATGCAGCAACCATATCGGCTTTCTTGGCGAAGTGTAAAGTGAACTAACCCTCAGGGTTTCTGGACTTAACTTTGAAGTTATGGGGATCAGTCGGTAACGGCTATCCCCATTTTTTTCATTAGGAAACAGGCATTCATATTCTGAGCTACTCCTTCGCGCAGACGATAAGAAAAGGTCAGTTCATTACCTGTGATGTCGGCTTCGAATCGGTAATTATGGATGTCATCAGGATAAATGTCGGCAAGCGTGCCGAGCATCAGGTCGTGAGTAGCGATGATACCATTTGCCTGTAAAGTCATGAATTGTTTGATAAGGGCGAGCGAGCCTTTCTGCTTATCCATGGAGTTGGTTCCTTTTAGAATCTCATCAAGGATGATGAAAAACTCTTCACCGGCTTGCAGTTTGTCGATGATAAGTTTCAGACGTTTCAGTTCTGCAAAGAAATAGGATTCGTTATCATTCAGGGAGTCGCTGGTGCGCAGACTGGTAATGAGTTGAGCAGGATACAGTTCCATACTCCGGGCGCAAACGGGGGTGCCGATGCAAGCCAGCAAATAGTTGATGCCTACCGTACGAAGATACGTACTTTTGCCTGCCATATTTGCTCCGGTGATAATAATGAAGAAAGGACGTTTTTCTATATCAATGTCATTACGTACACATTTGTCGCGGTTCATCAGTGGATGTCCCATAGATGCGGCGCGGAGACTGAAAGACCGGGTGGCAATAATAGGGTAGGAGTAATCCGGATGATTATAGGCGAATGTGGCCAGTGAACACAGAGCATCCATGTGAGCGATAGCTGTCAGCCAGCGTGGCAGTTCAGAAGCATATTGCTCTTTCCATCCTTCAATCTGTATGATTTTGCGGATTTCCCAGAAGAATAATCCGTTGAGGGTGGCATATATGTAGGCGTTGTTTCGCTGATCGAGTTCGTTCATAAGCTTACTTAGACGCTGGATGGAGTGAGAAGCCGTTTGTTTTTCATCACCGATCCACTCTCTCACTTCCTTCAATATCGGACTTTTCATGGGTTGGTTCTCAATAAGTCGGAGCAGATTGGCATACGTTGCTAATATCTGTAGCTTCTTCCCGTAGACAGCTTGCATTTTAGTGATTTTACTAGTGAAACAAAAGCTGGCAAACACAAAGCATAACCATAGAATACCGAAAACAGTGAGCGGAATAATGCCTGCAATAGCCAATGCTATACATAAGATATTTATTCCACCCGCCAATAGCGGTAGCATGCGAAAGAAAACGTTTTTCCGGAAGACACTGGGACTCTTAGCCCATGCCTTTAATTCATCTTCATCAGCAGCTTTTCCTTTATAGAGCAGTCCCAGAATACGGAATTCTTGTCGAAAGTTCAATTCCGATGTCAGTTCGCGAATGGCTTCCTGTCGGGATTCTATCTCTTTCTTATTTACCAGATGCGTGCCCAGCCAATTGGCTAACAAGCTTTTTCCAAGTTGCGTACAGGTACGGTTTATATACTGAAAAAGAGAATGTGGACCAAACACATCCAGGTCATAACTGTACAGGTGTGCCGGATTGATAAATTCTGCTCCGTCTTCAAAAGAGGATATGTCATAGTTCAGCGCCGAAAGTTCTTGCTCATTGATTGCTATCTTTTTTTCCAGATAATCTTTCTGGTGAAACAGCCGGTTGTGATACTTTATCAATAGGATAAAAGGCAGAAGTGTGACGGTAATGATCCCCGTTAATACTATCCAGCCTGATGACCAGAAATATATAATTCCCGCAATTCCTGCAACAAATAACAATAATCGCAGTGAGCCTATGCGGTAAATATTGTTTTGTACTTTATTTAATTCCGAACGTCCTTCTTCAGCGATGCGCTGATAAGTGGCGGTTATTTCATTGATTGTGTTCATTCTATTGTTTCTTTGCCGCAAAGGTAAAATAAGCCTGCTTTATAACCAAATGCTTCATCTGCTTTCTCTTGCTCTAATGAAGAACTTAGCATCCATATTTATGTTTCCTTTAAGAGAAGCGTTTGTTTCTCAGTGTGAAACTGTCTGTTTCTCGGTGTGAAACTGCTTGTTTCAAAGCATGAAACTGCTTGTTTCAAGGCATGAAACTTGCAGTTCCAAGTGATGAAACTATTCTTATCCATCAAGGTAGTAAGTTTTCGCCTTAGATATCCCTTTGATGAGTATTGCTTATTTTTCCAGTTACTCGCAGCTTTGAAGCGTATTATGCAGTATAGAGATAAGCCCAAGTATAAATATGCATGAACATAAATCTGCCAAAATTGCATTTTTCTTTTCAATAATTTGCTCTTCTTGGATAAATAATGTAACTTTCGCTCAGATAAAACTGTTTTAGAAAGAAAAGCTTGGGGTATGAAAAGGTGGTGGTTATTAGGCATATTCGGATTATTGGTTGCTTTGCATGGGAGCGCCCAGCAAGTGATATATGCCAATTTGAAGGAATTGGTGGAAGATCGTGGCGACACACTCTCCACATTGAAGATAGAGAAGCGCTCCAAGAATCAGATTTTACTGATGGGAGGTGCTGACTATCGCGTCTCGGTAGATGACAATCCCGGTCTCTGCCGATATTTGAAATCCCGTTGTTATGCGGTGAGGGCTGACTCGGCGTTATACGTTAACTGTAAGAAAGTGCGTTATAAACGTTTCCGTTTCGGCGGTTGGTATGCCCCTGCCACTTGGATACAGGGGAAAATTTATTTCTACGCACAGCCTGTAGGTTCTGTGGCGGCAAGTACCACACAACCTGCCGACGCTACGAAGCTGGGGGGAGATGTCGGTACGGCCATTGCTGCTTCGGGGCTGGTCAATGCGCGGGTTTATTATGAACTGAATCCGGAAACGGGTAAAGTAGAGTTCGTAGGAAAAGACAAAATGCTACAGCTACTAAAAAATGAGCCGGAACTTCTGAACGCCTTCTTACAGGAAAGCAGTGAAAGTGCGGAAGTTACAGGTAAATACTTACTACGCTTAAAATGACTAAATGATAAATAAATCCCGGTATCACTTGTTGATATCGGGATTTATTTCTATATTGCGGCAGCTTACAGAAGTAAACTGATGACATTTTGTAACCTTTCATCCTGCATGTTATGGAAATAACCTTAAGTAACACATTGCCCCCTTATCCCACTTTTGTAGAGGGTATCCGGAGGGCTCCTGACCGTGGCTTCACACTTTCGCCCGCACAAACTGCCACGGCGTTAAAGAACGCATTGCGTTATATCCCCAAAGAATTACACGAGACCCTCGCACCGGAGTTTATGGAAGAACTTCGTACCCGCGGGCGTATCTATGGCTACCGATATCGTCCGCAAGGTGATCTCAAAGCGAAACCTATCGATGCTTACAAAGGAAATTGCATTGAAGGCAAGGCTTTCCAGGTGATGATTGACAATAATCTCTGCTTCGACATTGCCCTCTATCCTTATGAACTCGTCACTTATGGCGAAACGGGACAGGTCTGTCAAAACTGGATGCAGTATCGTCTCATTAAACAGTATCTTGAAGTGCTGACTCAAGATCAGACACTCGTTATTGAAAGTGGACATCCACTGGGATTATTCCGTTCTAAGCCCGATGCACCACGCGTGATTATTACGAATGCCATGATGGTAGGTCTTTACGATAATCAGAAGGATTGGCACGTGGCCATGCAAATGGGAGTTGCCAACTACGGTCAGATGACTGCCGGAGGCTGGATGTACATTGGTCCTCAGGGTATTGTGCATGGTACCTTTAATACTCTGCTGAATGCCGGACGTATGAAGCTCGGTATTCCTCAGAATGGTGATTTGCGCGGACACCTGTTTATATCTTCCGGTTTGGGCGGCATGAGCGGTGCCCAGCCTAAGGCCGCCGAGATGTCGGGTGCAGCTTCCATTATAGCCGAGGTAGATATGTCACGTATTGAAACCCGGCATCGGCAAGGTTGGGTAGGGCATGTCACGGATTCTATTCCCGAAGCATTTTCGCTGGCGCATGAGGCGATGGACGGCAAGAAACCGATATCCATTGCTTATCATGGGAATATCGTTGACTTGCTGGAATATGCTGTAAACCAAAATATACATATAGACCTGCTTTCTGACCAAACTTCCTGCCATGCCGTTTACGAAGGCGGATACTGTCCGGCGGGAATTACTTTCGCCGAACGTACAAGTCTGTTGCATGAAGACCCGCAGAAATTCTGTGGACTGGTGAATGAATCGTTGGTGCGCCATTTCCGGGCTATAAAAGCCCTTGTAGAGCAGGGTACCTATTTCTTCGATTATGGAAACTCCTTTATGAAAGCCGTTTATGATGCCGGAGTTCGTGAAATTGCCAAAGAAGAAGATGATAAGAATGGATTTATATTCCCCAGTTATGTAGAAGATATCATGGGGCCGGAACTTTTTGATTACGGTTACGGACCTTTCCGCTGGGTATGTCTCAGTGGTAAACATGAAGATTTGATAAAGACCGATCATGCAGCGATGGAATGTATTGACCCGAACCGTCGCGGTCAGGATCTGGATAACTACAATTGGATACGTGACGCGGAAAAGAATAATCTTGTGGTAGGTACTCAGGCACGTATTCTTTATCAGGATGCGGCAGGACGTATGAAGATAGCGTTGAAGTTCAACGAAATGGTACGCAATGGTGAAGTAGGGCCTATTATGTTGGGACGCGATCATCACGATGTGAGCGGTACGGACTCTCCTTTCCGTGAAACTTCTAATATAAAAGATGGAAGCAATGTCATGGCGGATATGGCTGTGCAATGCTTTGCCGGAAACTGTGCCCGGGGAATGAGCCTCGTAGCACTGCACAATGGTGGTGGTGTGGGTATTGGAAAAGCCATAAATGGCGGCTTCGGTATGGTATGCGATGGTAGTGAGCGGGTGGATGAAATACTTCGTTCAGCTATGTTGTGGGACGTGATGGGTGGTGTGGCCCGGCGTTCATGGGCACGCAATGGGCATGCTATGGAGACGAGTGAAGAGTTTAACCGGACACATGCTGATGGTTATCATATTACGATGCCATACGTGGCTGATGACGAATTAGTAAATAAATACATATCATAAAAAGAGAATCATGAATAAAATCATCGAATGTGTCCCCAACTTCAGCGAGGGACGTGACTTGCAGAAAATAGATCAAATCATATCCCCTTTCCGTGGTAAACAAGGTGTAAAACTCTTGGATTACAGTAACGACGAAGACCACAACCGCCTGGTAGTAACCGTGGTAGGAGAACCGGAACCCCTTCGTGATGCCGTTCTCGAAGCTATCGGCATTGCTGTAAAGCTTATTGACCTTAACCACCACACCGGGCAACATCCCCGTATGGGTGCCGTAGATGTAGTTCCTTTCATTCCCATCAAGAATGTGACGATGGAAGAAGCTATCGCCCTTTCCAAAGAAGTAGGTGCGGAGGTAGGCAAACGCTATAATCTTCCTGTCTTTCTCTATGAGAAATCCGCATCGGCTCCGCATCGCGAAAATCTTGCTGCCGTGCGTAAAGGTGAGTTCGAAGGTATGGCAGAAAAGATAAAACTACCCGAATGGCAGCCCGACTTTGGTCCTGCCGAACGCCATGCCACTGCCGGAACCGTTGCTATCGGTGCCCGCATGCCGTTGGTAGCCTACAATATCAATCTGAATACACCTAATCTGGATATCGCACATGATATTGCCAAGAAGATTCGTTTCATTGGCGGTGGCCTGCGTTATTGCAAAGCAATGGGAGTAGAGTTGAAAGACCGGGGCATTACTCAGGTTTCCATCAATATGACAGACTATACCCGTACCGCCCTTTACCGCGCTTTTGAACTGACCCGTGTAGAAGCACGTCGCTATGGGGTCAGCATTGTGGGAAGTGAGATTATCGGTCTTGTTCCGATGGAGGCGCTCATTGATACAGCTTCTTATTATCTTGGTTTAGAGAATTTCTCTATGCAACAAGTGCTTGAGGCGAGGATTATGGAAGAATAATAGAATGATAAAAGAACGCAAATTACGCAAATTACACAAATAAAGTTTTTAAATATGACCGAGAACCTGATAATTTTCAATGCCCGTGTTGTAACCCCCATCGGCTTTTCCGCCCGTTGTGGCAAAGAGATGGGGGAACTATGCATCATTGATAATGCTACAATAGAAGTAACCGACGGTATCATTTCCTATGTCGGCCCTTCCCGGGGCGAGATGCGTGACGGATATTATCAACGCTACTGGCACTACAATGCTCGTGGCAAATGCCTGTTACCCGGCTTCGTCGATTCGCATACTCACTTTGTATTTGGTGGCGAACGTGCCGAAGAGTTCTCCTGGCGATTGAAAGGAGAAAGCTATATGTCTATCATGGAGCGTGGTGGTGGCATTGTAAGCACTGTAAAGGCCACCCGCGAATGTAGTTTTATTCAACTCCGCTCCAAAGCCGAAGTTTTTTTGAGGCAAATGAGTAATATGGGGGTTACTACCGTAGAAGGCAAGAGCGGCTACGGACTGGATAAGGAAACGGAGCTTCTGCAACTCAAAGTCATGCGTAGCCTGAATAATGACGAACATAAGCGGGTAGATATTGTATCCACTTTTCTGGGTGCGCATGCCGTACCCGAGGAATATAAGGGACGTACGGATGAATACCTTGATTTCATTATCAGTGATGTCCTGCCTTGTGTTGCCAAAAACGAACTGGCCGAGTTTTGTGATGTCTTCTGCGAACAAGGCGTTTTCTCTGTCGAACAATCTCGCCGTCTGTTGCAAGCTGTCAAGGAATATGGTTTGGGCTTGAAACTCCATGCCGATGAAATCGTTCCGCTGGGGGGTGCCGAACTGGCTGCCGAGCTTTCTGCTGTTTCCGCAGATCATTTGTTGCATGCATCCGATACAGGTATCCGCGCTATGCGGGATGCCGGAACCGTTGCAACTTTACTCCCTCTTACAGCTTTTGCCCTGAAAGAACCTTATGCACGCGGTCGCGAAATGATTGATTCCGGTTGTGCCGTAGCCCTTGCCACAGATCTCAATCCGGGCAGTTGTTTCTCCGGTTCCATTCCTTTAACTTTTGCCCTGGCATGTATCTATATGCATCTTACTATTGAAGAAGCTATCACTGCCCTCACCCTGAACGGGGCTGCTGCCTTGAACCGGGCGGATAGTATCGGCAGCATCGAAGTAGGCAAGAAGGGAGATTTTGTAGTGCTGAATTCCGATAATTACCATTTCCTGCCTTATTATGTCGGTATGAATTGTGTAAATACCACCATCAAAGAAGGAGTGATTTATCCTGTATTGTAAAAACCTTTAAAGAAAAATACCATGTTAGTTGATTTAACAGTAAAAGAATTTTTGAATAAAGTGGCGGGCAGTGATCCCGTTCCCGGTGGCGGGAGCATTGCTGCCTTGAACGGTGCCGTAGCTTCGGCACTTGCCGCTATGGTTGCTAATCTCACCATCGGCAAGAAGAATTACGAAGAACACGAGGAACTTATGAACCATATTGCTTCTCTCGCACTGAGAGAGAAAGACGTATTCATAGCTGATATAGATCGTGACTCGGAAGCCTATGATGCCGTATTTGCCTGCTTTAAAATGCCTAAGGCTACCGATGAAGAAAAAGCTGCCCGCAGTGCTGCCATTCAGGAAGCTACTAAGTATGCCGCTCTTGTCCCCATGCAAGTAGCACGTAATGCCTACGAGCTGATGTCGGTAATTGCCGACGTTGCCCGTTTGGGAAACCGTAATGCTGTGACTGATGCTTGTGTGGCCATGATGTCCGCCCGTACAGCTGTACTGGGTGCCTTACTGAACGTTCGCATCAACCTGGGTTCCATCAAAGATAAAACCTTTGCAGATGAACTTCAAAGAGAAGCCGATGTGCTGGAACGCTTGGCTTGTGAGCGCGAAAAAGAAGTATTGGATGTTGTTAACCAAGAATTACGAGTATGAAAAATGTCTATCATGTAGGATCCGGTGAACTCACATTCGACATCATCGAACGAATTATCAACGAGAATCTGAAACTGGAACTGGCCCCCGAAGCCAAAGAACGGATACAGAAATGTCGCGACTACCTCGATCATAAGATAGCCGAGTCCGAAGAACCTTTGTACGGTATCACCACAGGCTTCGGTTCCCTGTGTAGCAAAAATATATCCCCCGATGAACTGGGCACCTTGCAGGAAAACCTGATAAAGAGTCATGCTTGCAGCGTCGGTGAAGAAATACGTCCCGTCATCGTCAAACTAATGATGTTGCTGAAAGCCCATGCCCTTTCTCTGGGGCATAGCGGTGTGCAAGTTATTACCGTACAGCGTATCCTCGATTTCTTCAACAACGATGTGATGCCCATTGTCTACGACCGCGGTTCGCTCGGTGCATCCGGTGATCTGGCTCCTCTTGCCAATCTCTTCCTGCCGCTTATCGGTGTGGGCGATGTTTATTATAAAGGTAAGAAGCGCGAAGCTATTAGTGTCCTCGATGAGTTCGGCTGGGAACCGGTGAAACTTATGAGTAAAGAGGGGCTTGCCCTGCTCAACGGTACGCAGTTTATGAGTGCCAATGGTGTGTTTGCCATTCTGAAAGCTTTTCGACTCTCCAAGAAAGCCGATCTTATTGCCGCTCTTTCCCTCGAAGCTTTCGATGGGCGTATTGATCCTTTTATGGATTGTATCCAGCAAATTCGTCCGCACCGGGGACAAATCGAGACAGGCGATAATTTCCGTAAACTCCTGGAAGGCAGTGAAATCATTGCTCAATACAAAGCCCATGTGCAAGATCCGTATTCTTTCCGCTGCATCCCCCAAGTGCATGGTGCAACGAAAGATGCTATCCGTTATGTTTCTTCCGTCCTGCTGACTGAAATCAATTCTGTAACGGATAATCCAACTATTTTTCCCGATGAAGACCGTATCATCTCCGGCGGAAATTTCCACGGTCAGCCACTTGCCATTTCTTATGACTTCCTCGGCATCGCCCTTGCCGAATTAGGTAACATTTCCGAGCGGCGTGTGGCACAGCTTATCATGGGACTGCGCGGTCTGCCTGAATTTCTGGTAGCCAATCCCGGTTTGAACTCCGGTTTTATGATACCACAATATGCTGCTGCTTCCATGGTTAGTCAGAATAAGATGTATTGCTATGCTGCCAGCAGTGATTCCATTGTTTCCTCCAACGGACAGGAAGATCATGTCAGCATGGGAGCTAATGCAGCTACCAAATTGTACCGCATCATGGACAATTTGGAACACATTCTCTCCATTGAATTGATGAATGCCGCACAGGGGATTGAATTCCGTCGTCCGTTAAAGACTTCTCCCGCTTTGGAACGCTTCCTGAACGAATATCGCAAGGAAGTCCCTTTTATTAAAGACGACATTGTCATGTACAAAGAAATTCATAAGACAGTGGCGTTTCTGAACCGGACGAAGTTCGATTATTGACATTCTTCCCAATAAATCTGCCGGAAGCATAATAAATATTAATATAGTTAATCTTTCAAAGGAAACTCAATTGGTGAATTGAGTTTTCTTTCTATATTTGCCCAGTTTTATTCCGAAAGTGGACATTCTTCTACTTGAAATCTAAAAAATTAAAGAGAAAATTGAAATGAAAACGGGCGACAATATGAAAGAACACCCTCAAAGATTAGAGTTGCGGGAGCGTATCATCGATACTGCTCTGAATTCTTTTGCTACTCATGGCATCAAGAGTATTACGATGGATGACATTGCTGCGGCATTAGGTATATCCAAACGTACTTTGTATGAAGTTTTTTCTGATAAAGAAACCTTACTGATGGAATGTCTCCTGAAAGCTCAGCGTGAGGGAGATGCTTACGTGAAAGATGTCTATGAAAAGGCTTCGAATGTATTGGAAGTTTTGTTAAAACTCTACCAGCGGAGTATCGAGAAGTTTCACAATACTAATAAAAAGTTTTTTGAAGACATCAAGAAATACCCTAAAGTCTATGCTGAATTGATGAAGCGTCGCAACCGCGATTCCGAGGAAACGATTGCTTTCTTTAAACTGGGTATACAGCAAGGGTACTTCCGCGATGATGTTAACTTTACGATTGTAAACCTGTTGGTGCGCGAACAGCTCGACTTGCTGATGAATACGGATCTCTGTAAAGAGCACTCTTTCCTGGAAGTATATGAATCTATCATGTTCACTTATCTCCGGGGAATATCAACAGAAAAAGGTGCTCGTAAACTGGAAGAATTTATCCGGGAATACCGTAAGAGCCGACAGCCCAATACGGAATAAAAAATAATCCTAATATACATACAGATTTATTTTTATGGACAGACAACTATTTTTGGCAAGTAAGAAAATTATGTTGACTGTGGTCCTTTTATTGGCTATAAGCTATGTACAGGCACAGGAAACAAAAGAACCCCTAACCTTGACCCTCGACAAAGCACTGGAAATCGCACTTAGTGATAACCCTACGATAAAGGTTGCTGAAGAGGAAATAGCCCTGAAAAAGGTGGCTAACAAGGAGACCTGGCAAAGTTTATTGCCAGAGGCCAGCATTGGCGGAACATGGAACCATACGATTACGGCAGCCCAGATGAACCTCGGCGGTCAGTCTTTCAAAATGGGTCAGGACGATTCGAATACAGTAAGCGGGACTCTGAATATCAGCTTACCGTTATTTGCCCCTTCGGTCTACAAAGCAATGTCTATGACGAAAACCGACATAGAATTGGCAGTAGAAAAATCTCGTGCTTCTAAGCAGGATCTGGTGAATCAGGTTACTAAAGCGTATTATCAGTTAATGTTGGCACAAGACTCTTATGAGGTTTTGCAGAAGAGTTATAAATTGGCGGAAGACAATTATAACGTGGTCAATGCAAAATACCAGCAGGGAGCCGTCAGCGAATTTGATAAGATTAGCGCTGAAGTACAAATGCGTAGTGTAAAGCCGAATGTCATTTCAGCGGGAAATGCCGTTACCTTATCCAAACTTCAGCTGAAAGTGCTGATGGGAATAACGGAAGACTTCGATCTCAAGATTGCCGATAATCTGGCTAATTATGAGACCGATTTGTTTGCTAACCAATTGAATGAACTGAATGAAGGTTTGGTGAACAATACCACAATGAAGCAATTCGACCTGAACATGAAGATGCTCAATCAGAGTCTGAAATCTCTGAAAACAAACTTCATGCCGACACTGGGAATGAACTATTCTTATCAATACCAGTCATTGTATAATAATAACTGGAATGTGTTCGACTATAATTGGGGCGGAAGTTCTGCTTTGGTATTTACCCTGAATATCCCTCTTTATAAAGCCAGTAACTTTACGAAACTGAAGACCGCACGAATTCAGATTAATCAGTTAAAGGAAAACCGCACGGATACGGAGCGTAAACTGAACATGCAGATTACCAGCTACCAGAACAATATGGCAGCAAGTTCAGAGCAGGTGGTAAGTAATAAAGAGAACGTAATGCAAGCTCAGAAGGCAGTGGAAATAGCCGGGAAGCGCTATGAAGTAGGTAAAGGTACAGTGCTGGAACTTAACAGTTCGCAAGTGTCGTTAACCCAGGCTGAACTGACTTATAACCAATCTATTTACGACTATCTGGTATCTAAGGCTGATCTTGACCAGGTTTTAGGTCGCGACTATTCAACTAATAAGTAAAAAGAAAAATCACAACGATATGAAAAAAAGTGTTCAATTAATTGCCCTGGTGGCAGTTGCTCTGCTGAGCTCATGCAGTGGTGGAGAGAAAGACAAGGCTACAGCTGAAAAGGTAGATGAAAAACCGAGAGTTAAACTGGCCTCTGTGACCGCACGTCCTGTAGATCAGATCCAAGAATATACCGCTACTGTTCAGGCAGAAGTGAAAAACAATATTGCTCCTTCTTCTCCGGTGCGTATCGATCAGATATTTGTGGAAGTGGGCGACCGTGTATCTAAAGGTCAGAAATTGGTACAGATGGATGCTGCCAATCTGAAGCAGGCGAAGTTCCGTCTGGATAACCAAGAAATAGAATTCAAGCGTACTGACGAATTATATAAGGTGGGCGGCACTTCCAAATCAGAATGGGATGCGGCCAAAATGGCATTGGACGTACAGAAGACAACGTATAAGAATCTGTTGGAAAATACTGCGTTGCTCAGCCCCATCAATGGTGTGGTGACAGCTCGTAATTACGATAACGGCGATATGTACAGTGGAGGTGATCCGGTGTTGGTAGTAGAGCAAATCACTCCGGTGAAACTGATGATCAACGTTTCCGAAGGCTACTTTGCGAAAGTAAAGAAGGGAGCTCCCGTGGCTGTCAAAGTAGATGTGTATGGTGACGAAGAGTTTGAAGGAACGATAAATCTGGTTTATCCTACCATTGACCCGAATACCCGTACTTTCCCTGTTGAAGTGCGTTTGACTAACCGCGACCAGAAAGTCCGTCCGGGTATGTTTGCCCGTGTAACGTTGAATTTCGGAACACAGGAACACGTAGTTGTGCCCGATTTGGCTATTGTGAAACGTGCCGGTTCCGGCGACCGCTATGTATATGTATATAAGGACGGAAAAGTTTCTTATAACAAAGTTGAACTGGGCCGTCGTATGGATACGGAATATGAGTTGATTTCCGGTGTGGATAACAATTCGCAGGTGGTCGTTGCAGGACAGTCTAAGTTGGCTGATGGCGTAGAAGTAGAAGTCGAGAAATAATGATTAACGATTAGCGATTAGTGACTGCTTCTTGTGTCATAATGCTGCAAGGAGCTCATCACTCATCACTTATCACTAAACACTAATAACATGAGTTTATACGAAGGAGCGGTTAAAAAACCGATTATGACCTCGCTCT
Source organism: Bacteroides sp. 14(A) (assembly GCF_000526555.1). Lineage (NCBI taxonomy): Bacteria > Pseudomonadati > Bacteroidota > Bacteroidia > Bacteroidales > Bacteroidaceae > Bacteroides > Bacteroides sp. 14(A). The sequence goes on from NZ_JAGH01000002.1 coordinate 1,696,878, forward strand.
GCTTTTTGGCAGTAGCGATATTTGGTCTGTTCTCTTTGTCAAAATTACCGGTGGATCTTTACCCGGATATCGAGACCAACACCATTATGGTGATGACTTCCTATGCGGGAGCCAGTGCGTCGGATATTGAGAACAATGTGACCCGTCCGTTAGAAAATACGCTGAATTCTGTCAGCAACCTGAAACATATTACTTCCAGATCTTCAGAGAATATCTCTGTGATAACATTGGAGTTCGAATATGGATATGATATTGACGTGCTGACGAATGATGTGCGTGATAAACTGGATATGGTAAGCTCTCAGCTTCCCGATGAAGTGGAGACACCTATTATCTTTAAGTTCAGTACGGACATGATTCCTATCCTGCTGCTTTCCGTTCAGGCGGAAGAGAGTCAGCCGGCACTTTATAAAATATTGGACGACAACATCGTAAATCCGCTGGCTCGTGTGCCGGGTGTGGGTACGGTGTCTATCTCCGGTGCACCCAAACGTGAGGTGAATGTTTATTGCGATCCTAACAAACTGGATGCTTATAATCTTTCAGTGGAGACCATCAGTTCTATTATTAGTGCTGAAAACCGCAATACACCGGGTGGTACCTTCGATGTGGGAAACAATACCTATTCACTTCGTGTAGAGGGGGAGTTCAAGGACCCCAAGGAGATGGAGAATATTGTAGTAGGTACGCACAATGGAGCTTCCGTTTATTTGCGCGATGTGGCAACAGTGGTAGACTCTGTGGAAGAACGTGCGCAGAAGACGTATAGTAATGGCGTGCAAGGTGCTATGATTGTGGTACAAAAGCAGTCCGGTGCCAACTCTGTGGCTATTTCACAAAAAGTAATTGATATGTTGCCGCAGTTGCAGAAATCGTTGCCGAGTGACGTGAAGCTGGGTATCATTGTTAATACTTCCGATAACATCCTGAATACCATTGACAGTTTGGAAGAGACTATCATGTACGCCATGTTGTTCGTAATCTTGGTAGTGTTTGTATTCCTGGGGCGTTGGCGTGCTACGGTTATTATCTGTATCACTATCCCAATGTCATTGGTAGCTTCATTTATCTATTTGGGTATTATAGATGGCGGTTCGCTGAATATTATTTCGCTCTCTTGTCTTTCCATTGCTATCGGTAATGTGGTGGACGATGCTATTGTAGTGCTTGAGAATGTGACGACCCATATTGAACGAGGGTCCGAGCCGAAGCAGGCAGCGGTTCATGCCACGAATGAGGTGGCCATCTCCGTTATTGCCTCGACGCTGACCATGATTGCGGTATTCTTCCCGCTGACTATGGTGAGCGGTATGTCCGGTGTATTGTTCCGCCAGTTGGGTTGGATGATGTGTGTGATCATGACTGTTTCTACTATTTCGGCTTTGTCATTTACACCGATGATGTGTGCGCAACTCCTGCGTTTGCAGAAGAAGCAGAGTAAGTGGTTCATTGCTTTCTATAAACCGATTCAGCGTGCGCTCGATGCACTCGATGTGTGGTATCAGAACCGTCTGAATTGGGCTGTACGCCATCGTATAACTATCATGATTGGTTGTGCCACTTTCTTTGTGGCAAGTTTGTTCTGTGCCAAATATATTGGTACGGAGTTCTTCCCGGCGGCTGATAATAGTCGTATCGGTGTGAATTTGCAACTTCCCATAGGTGCTCGTGTAGAGCGTGCGCAAGCATTGGCTTCGGAACTGACGGAAAAGTGGATGAAGCGTTACGAAGGTGTGATGAAGGTTTGTAACTATACGGTGGGACAGGCTGATTCGGACAATACTTTCGCCTCAATGCAGGATAATGGTAGCCATATTATCAGCTTTAATATTAGTTTAGTAAGTCCGGGCGATCGTGATGTAAAGCTGGAAACGGTCTGCGACGAAATGCGTGAAGACCTGAAGGCTTATCCTGAATTGGATAAAGCGCAGGTAATCCTTGGTGGTAGTACCGGTGGTATGAGTGCCCAGGCCAGTGCTGACTTCGAGGTATATGGTTATGATTTTACCGCAACGGATAAAGTCTCGGCTGAGCTGAAAGAGAAACTGCTGGATGTAAAAGGTGTAAGTGAAGTAAATATCAGCCGTCAAGATTACCAACCTGAATATCAGGTAGACTTTGATCGTGAGAAATTAGCATTACATGGACTGAATTTGTCAACCGCTTCCGGTTATCTGCGTAATCGCGTGAACGGAGCCTTGGCTTCTTATTATCGTGAGGATGGTGATGAGTACGACATCCGTGTACGTTATGCTCCCGAGTTCCGTACAAAGATTGAAGATTTGGAGAACATTCTTATCTATACACCTTCCGGTGATGGTGTCCGTATAAAAGATCTCGGTAAAGTAGTTGAGCGCTCAGCTCCTCCTACCATCGAGCGTAAGGACCGTGAACGTGTTGTGACGGTATCCGCCGTTATTTCCGGAGTTCCGTTGGGTGATGTAGTTGCCGATGGTAATGCCATTATCGATAAGATGGACTTGCCGAGTGGTATTTCTATCCAGATTTCGGGTTCGTATGAGGACCAGCAAGATTCGTTCTCCGACTTGGGTACACTGGCTGTACTGATTATCATTCTGGTATTTATAGTAATGGCCGCCCAGTTTGAGTCTTTGAGTTATCCGTTTATTATCATGTTCTCCATCCCGTTTGCGTTCAGCGGTGTGTTGATGGCCCTCTTCTTTACGGGCACCAACCTGAACGTAATGAGTTTGCTGGGTGGAATCATGTTGATTGGTATCGTGGTGAAGAACGGTATCGTGCTGATTGACTACATCACACTCTGTCGCGAGCGCGGTATGGCGGTACTCCACTCTGTGGTTACGGCAGGTCGTAGCCGTTTGCGCCCGGTATTAATGACTACGTTGACTACTATCCTCGGTATGGTTCCGATGGCTGTAGGTCAGGGTGAAGGTGCCGAGATGTGGCGTCCGTTGGGTGTGGCCGTAATTGGTGGTTTGACGGTATCTACCATCTTGACGCTGATTTTAGTTCCCGTGCTTTATTGTTCGTTTGCCGGTATTGGTATCAGACGCAACCGTCGTAAGATCAAGAAAGATCGTGAACTGAATGATTACTATCAGGTTCATAAAGAGAAGATGACGAAACCAAGAAAACAATAATTGGATTTATGATTTATGAATTGCCATTCGGTCTTTATCGTTTTGTGGTTCATAGATCATAATCATAAATCATAAATCAAATGAAATCCGTATTTATAACATTCGACCAGGCGTTCTTTGAGCGCATTATGGCGTTACTCGACCGTCAGGGTTGCCGTGGATTCAGCTATTGGCAGCAAGTGCAGGGACGTGGCAGCAAGACGGGAGAGCCGCATTATGGCAGTCACGCATGGCCCAGTATGTGCTCTGCTATTATTACTATTGTAGACGAAGCTAAAGTTGACCCGTTGCTCGATGCGCTCCATCGGATGGACGAAGAGACGCAGCAACTCGGTCTCCGGGCATTCGTCTGGAATATCGAGAAGACTATATAGTTTACGCAAGACGCCCGCATAGCCTGTGCAAGACCGTCGCATAGGGTAGTGGAGGCGTTCACTAATAACTTGATAGAGGGAAATCTTACAAAACGTGAAGATTTCCCTCTCTTTTTATGTCTTTTCTCTATCTTTGCAAATCCTTTATGGACAACATGGAAAAGAATTATCTGAAATATACTTGCATTTGGGCATTGATTATATTGGCGGGCTTGTTACTGATGTACTTCCTGCCCGCTTTTACGGTAGGTGAACACGTAATGAGGCGTGTCGACTTGCTGGGTGACGTGCGTACTCAGAAAGATATTGCGGAAGAACCGGACAGTTTGCTTCCGCCTCCGCCGAAGGTGAAACCTGCATTTGTGGATACCTGCCGTGCGGGTATGACGTGCATTGAAGACTACAGCGACTCTACTCTGCGTGGCATGACACCTTTTTACCGGGCTTTGGATGAATTGGCACAGCGTCCCCGTCAGGTACGTATTGCCGTTTTCGGAGATTCCTTCATTGAAGCGGATATTCTTACTGCGGATTTGCGTAATATGTTGCAGGATAAATATGGTGGTTGCGGAGTAGGTTTTGTTACCATTACTTCTATGACCAGCGGATTCCGCCCTACCGTGCGGCATTCGTTTGGTGGTTGGCAAAGCCATTCTGTAATGGATTCTACTTTCTTTGATCGCAAGAAGCAAGGTATTTCCGGACATTACTTTGTTCCCCGTCCCGGTGCTTATGTGGAACTGAAGGGACAGAATAAATATGCTTCCCATCTGGATACCTGTGAACAGGCTTCTATCTTCTTTTATAGTAAAGGAGAAGTCACCCTTTCTGTGAATGTCAACCGGAACGAAAAGCAAACCCGTACTTTCCTGGCTACAGATGATTTGCAGGAAATGCAAGTGGATGGAAACATCGGTTCTGTCCGTTGGACGGTTGATGAGGCGGACTCTACCTTATTCTATGGTTTGGCTATGGATGGTAAAAAAGGAATTATCCTGGATAATTTCTCTTTGCGCGGCAGTTCGGGCTTATCCTTGCGTTCTATTCCTGTGTGGATGATGCACGAATTTAATGAGCAGCGTCCTTACGATCTGATTATCTTGCAATATGGATTGAACGTTGCTACTGAACGTGGGCGGAATTATGACAAATACATTGCAGGTATGCAGACTACTATTGATCATTTGAAGGATGCATTTCCACAAGCAGGTATCTTGATAGTCAGCGTAGGTGACCGGGATTATAAGACGGAAGATGGCACTCTACGCACAATGCCCGGCATTAAAAATCTGGTGCGTTACCAACAAAATCTGGCGGCGGATAACGACATTGCTTTCTGGAATATGTTCGAAGCAATGGGAGGAGAGGGAAGCATGGCGAATCTGGTACATGCCAAGCCTTCTTTGGCGAATTATGACTATACGCATATTAATTTCCGGGGAGGTAAGCACCTGGCAGGCCTACTTTATGAAGCGCTTGTGTATGGAAAGGAACAGTACGACAGGAGGAGGGCTTATGAAGCGGAATAATGTAAATAGGGTTCTATTGAACGATTTTTTAGGCGCGGATTACGCGGATTACACGGATTACAGTGTAGATACGAATACTCTAAATGTAACTTTCTTGAGACAAAAGAATCCGTGTAATCCGCGTAATCCGCGCCTAAAATTTTCTTATATACTAATATTCTTTCTTCTATGCTTTTTTCCGCTTCATGCCCAGGACCCTATTCCATCCTGCCCTCTAATTAATAAAGTCACAGCAAATTGTGACACACTCCGTTCTTATTCCCAGCGTACGGATACTGTTGCTGTTCCTCAAATAGCTTTTCCTTCCGGCTTTCAGCAACTTGGTGAAAATGAGTTGACGGATAGCCTTGGCATCCTCAATCCTTTTTGGGAAAAGTTGCGTTTGTTACATGCCGGCTTTTCTACAGATACCATCCGTATCGTACATATCGGTGACAGCCATATCCGTGGACGTATCTTGCCCCGTACCACCGGAACGCTGCTGACAGAAACTTTTGGTGCTATCTCTTATACCGATATGGGTATCAATGGCGCTTTTTGTACCACCTTTACCCGTCCCGACCGTATTTCTGATATTGCCGCCCTGCATCCTGACCTGGTTATACTGTCTTTCGGAACGAACGAAAGCCATAACCGACGTTATAACACCCTGTTACACTACCGACAAATGGATGAACTGGTGCGTATGCTTCGCGACAGTCTGCCCAATGTACCCTTACTGATGACAACTCCTCCCGGTTCCTACGACAGCTTCCGGAAAAGTCGTCGCCGCCGCACCTATTCCATTAATCCCCGTACTGCTATTGCCGTAGAAACCATGCGTCGCTTTGCTGATGACAACGGTCTTGCAGTGTGGGATATGTACGAAGCGGTGGGAGGGAGACAGCGTGCTTGTTTGAACTGGCAGGAAGCAAAATTGATGCGTCCGGACCATGTACATTATCTTCCCGAAGGATATGTGCTGCAAGGTGAATTGTTTTATCAAGCTCTTTTAAAAGCCTATAATGATTATGTGGGATATTGACTTTAACCGTCTGCGAGACGTATTCGTTTATGACCCGCAAGCGCCGATGATATTCAGTAGCGGTATTTTCTTGTGGTTGTTTGCAGCATTTATACTGGTTTATCTGCTGTTGCAACGCCGTCTGACTGCACGCTTGTTGTTTGTTACCGCATTCTCCTATTATTTTTATTATAAAAGTAGCGGAACTTACTTTTTCCTGCTGGCACTTGTCACGGTAAGCGATTTCTTTATTGCTCGTTTTATGGCAGGTACTTCCGTAGGCTGGAAACGTAAGGCAAGTGTTGTGCTTAGCCTTGCTATTAATCTTGGTTTGCTTGCATACTTCAAATATACTAATTTTCTGGGAGATGTCTTCGCTTCGCTGCTAGGCGGCACGTTCCATCATTACGATATATTCCTCCCTGTGGGTATTTCTTTCTTTACTTTCCAGTCACTTAGCTATACCATCGATGTTTATCGCAAAGATATAACCCCTCTTACTAATTTGCTGGATTATGCTTTTTACGTATCCTTCTTCCCACAATTGGTGGCAGGTCCTATTGTACGTGCCCGTGACTTTATCCCACAGATACGCCGTCCTTTGTTCGTATCCCATGAGATGTTCGGAAGGGGGATATTCCTGATTGCAAGCGGTCTGTTCAAGAAAGCGATTATTTCGGATTATATCAGTGTGAACTTTGTAGAACGTATTTTTGATAATCCTACGCTCTATTCCGGAGTAGAGAATCTGATGGGTGTTTATGGATATGCCTTGCAAATCTATTGCGACTTTTCCGGATACAGTGATATGGCTATCGGAATAGCCTTGTTGTTAGGTTTTCATTTTAATAAGAACTTTGACTCTCCTTATAAGTCCGCTTCTATTACGGAGTTTTGGCGGCGATGGCACATTTCGCTTTCCAGTTGGCTGAAAGATTATCTCTATATATCTTTGGGTGGAAACCGGAAAGGAAAGATTCGCCAGTATGCCAATCTTGTCATTACCATGTTTTTGGGTGGTTTGTGGCATGGCGCTTCCTGGAATTTTGTCGTTTGGGGATTGTTCCATGGCATTGCTTTGGCGGCACATAAATTCTGGATGACGTTGACTGGAAGAAAGAAGGGAGAAGAAAGCCACGGCATCCGCCGTTTCTTCGGTATACTGATCACATTCCACTTTGTTTGTTTCTGCTGGATATTCTTCCGTAATGCGGACTTTTCCACTTCTTTGGATATGATCAAACAGATCTGTACCACTTTCCGTCCGCAACTTTTCCCACAACTGATTGCAGGCTATTGGGAAGTGTTTGCACTGATGGCATTGGGTTTCTTTCTGCATTTCTGCCCTGATCGTTGGGAGAACGCTTGCTGTAAAACAGTAACCCGCCTTCCCCTTATGGGAAAGGCGGTTCTGATGCTTGCTTTAATTTACTTGGTAATCCAGATGAAGAGTACGGAGATTCAGCCTTTCATTTATTTCCAGTTCTAAAGTTTCTCCTCTCCCTCCATTGGGGAGAGGTTTCTAATCCACCTCTATTTCGTCAATGAACATATAAGCAGCTTTTCCTTCGCCTGCATGTCCTTTCGGCAGGGCAGGGCTGCGCTTGATGACAACTTTCACATACCGTGCTTTCACCGGATCGAAAGTTATCTCATAGTTTTCCACACCTTTCTTATCAATGTTTGTTTCTGCCGGAATATCCTTAACGGCTACTTCGCGGAACTCTTTGTTATCGTCAGATACAGAGACTACCAACCCTGTACTTCCCATAATCCAGGCACTCATATCGACAATGGCGTTCGTAGCTACCCGTTTGATTTCTGTTTCCTGTCCCAGGTCGATGATGGCTTCCACATCACCACCTACAAAGCCTAACCAGGCTCCGGTGGCATAGCTATCATTTCCCTTCATACCATCTACTAAGGTGATAGCACCTCCGAATTTATATTTTTCCGAAGGCTGGAAGGTCAGTTCGATAGGGCAATATGTAGCCTTATTGAAAGAAATCTTTTTATTCACCACTTTACTCTTTCCTTCCGGGCGGATAACCACTGCCTGGAAATCTGCTGTTTCAGTAATGGCAACAGGCTCTGTGTATTTCAATGAAGCTGTAGTCGGTTCGGTCCCATCTAATGTATAATAAATAGGAGCGTCATCAATAGTACTCAATGTGACTACTACCGCTTTCTTGGCAACATCCGGTGTGAAGTCGACCTTCAAATCGAATACATGCTTGGCATAGTTGAAGCCATCTCTTTGATAGAACTTCATCAGGCGAGCCAGGCGTTTAGTGAAATCTTTGAAATCTTTCTTTTCGGGTTGCGTCCATTGTACTTCGGCAAGGGCAGCCATACGGGGTAATACCATGTATTCCACATGTTCGGTGGTAGTTATGTACTCTGTCCATAAGTTGGCTTGGGCACCAATAATATGTTTTTTCTGTTCTTCATTCAGATCGAAAGTAGGATCCAGACTATACACCTTTTCTATGGGTACATATCCACCGATACCCAGCGGTTCATCCTTGGTGTCTGCCGTCTGATAATAATCGAAATAACAATAGGTATTGGGCGTCATAATTACATCATGTCCCATTTGTGCCGCTTCTATGCCTCCGGATGCTCCGCGCCATGACATTACTGTCGCATTGGGGGCTACATCGCCTTCCAGAATTTCGTCCCAGCCGATAATCCGGCGTCCCTTGCTGTTCAGGAACTTCTCGATACGTGTCATGCAATAACTTTGCAGGCGATCTTCTGCGGTATGTTTTTTATCAGCTTTCAGCCCTTCCGCTTTGATACGTGCCTGGCATTTCGGACATTTTTCCCAACGGGTACGTGGAGCTTCATCGCCACCGATATGTACATATTCTGATGGGAATATTTCGATGATTTCACTCATTACGTCTTCCAGGAATTGCATGGTTTTATCATTACCGATGCAGAGTACGTCTTCAAATACGCCCCAACGAGGACATACTTCATATGGACCGCCTGTACATCCCATTTCCGGATAAGCAGCTAATGCGGCAAGCATATGTCCCGGCAAGTCTACTTCCGGAATTATCGTGATGTAACGTTCCTGCGCATACTTCACGATTTCTTTAGCTTCTTCCTGTGTATAGAAACCACCATACGGCGTATTGTCGTACTCTTGTGTGTTCCTTCCGATTACCGTACGACTGCGTTGAGAACCTATTTCCGTAAGTTTCGGATATTTCTTGATCTCAATACGCCAGCCCTGGTCTTCAGTCAGGTGCCAGTGGAAAGTATTCATATTGTGCAGTGCCAGCAAGTCTATATATTTCTTTATAAACTCTTTGGGGAAGAAGTGACGTCCTACGTCGAGGTGCATACCGCGGTAACTGAAGCGCGGTTCGTCCTTAATTTCACCTGCCGGTATCAGGACGGTTGCTCCTTTGGCTTCGGCGGGAATGGATTTGCGTAAAGTCTGGATGCCATAGAACACTCCGTTTTCGGTTTGTCCGTTGATGCTGATTCCTTCGGGGGTGGTAGTCAGCACATAGCCTTCCTTGTTTGCAATGCCCGGGTCGAGCCCCAGTACAATTGCATTTTTCACTTGTTCTCCTGCCGCGATGGCCTTTGTTTTCGGTGCGTAGTTCGTGGCTTGTTGGATGTACTCCGACAGGAACTCAGCATTGCGTTGCAATAAGGCATTGTTTTCCGGATAAGCGATGAAAACATTTTCGTTCAGTTTGAACGGATTTCCTTGGGGTAAACTAACCTCTTGGGGGAGAGGTATCACTTGGTAGTTAGCTTCTTTCTCCGCGGTACACGAAGCGCATGCCAAGGCGAGAGCACTTGCAAGAAGTGCGTGGTTAAGTTTTCTCATGGTGTTAGTATTTAATTGATTGTACAAATGCAAATGTACGTGATTATCTTCGAATTTTCACATAAACGGACGCAAAAGTATACTTCCGGTACTGAAGAAAACTACAAACCGGCCTGTCTGCTTAAAGTCCGGTAGAGTTCGTTCATCTTCTCATTTCTCAATACGTTGATCTCTTCCGCTTGTCCGGGTTTCAGATAATCTTTGTTGAGTTTGATGAAATGTTTGTCCAGTTTCCCGGCTTCACTGATGATTTTTTTAAGTTGCGTGGCAAGTCCGGAAGCCTGTGATACATCATATCTCGAAGATTCGTAGGTGAACTCCACTTCTTTGTACTGAAGATAGTTGATGCGCAGGTCCAGCATCAGGCGATAATGTTCGAATTCACCGCCCTGTTTCCGAGGAACGATCTTGTTGAAGTTGCTTTTCAACTCTTCACATTCCTGTATCACCTGTTCTATCGGCTTTCCTTTAGCATCCTTTCCGTGACGGACTAACTCTTGGGGAAGCAGGAAATAGTTGAGAAAGGTTTGCGCTTCGTCCTCCGACAGCCCATAGCGTTGCTGTGCATACTCTTTTATGAAAGTTTCGGCATGAATCGCTTCTGATGAATTAACCGCTTTGCAATAAGCGTCTATCAGCAATTGGAATCCTGACATGGGATATACCTGCCGGATGGGTTGCATACTGATTATTTCCCAACCGTTATCATAGTGGAAACCATAAGTTCCGCTGGTTGACCAGGAAGTTTCTATCATTCCCTCATATCCGTGAGCACGCGCAAAGGGCAGGAAAGTAGCCAGGTTATTGAAATGCTTCATCCACTGGGTCAGATATGTATTGTCGGGTGCCGAACGCAGGGAGGCTGCTCCCCACATCTTTACACCGAGCTTCAGCAGATTATCCAGTTTACCGAAGCGGTCCGGTTCCCAACCGTAATTCCAGTCAACGTAGATGAGATCTTTGGGTAACTCTTGAACGGCTTCGGGGTGCATCAGGATAATATCCGCCCAGATGATAGGTTTCTTTCCCATTTCCTTGACCACCTCGCACATGGCTTTTATGTAGTCAACAAAAAGGCGCGACTTATTTACTTGGGAACATTGTGCGCAACTTCCCAACAGATAAGTTTCGTCAGCTCCTATATGGAAATAAGGTGACGGATGCAATTCTGCCACTTCCCGGAAGATTTCCCGGAATACCTTTTTAGCTTCTTCTATCTTGAGGGGACATACTTGCGACACTTCCTTACTGTCTTCACGCAAATGTGCGTACCGGTCGTGCCTTAATATGTATTCGCAATGTCCGAAACAGTTCTGTAACGGGATTACTTCAATGCCGAGCGAAGTGCAATAGCTTACAATATCCTGCACTTCGCTGCGGCTGAATGCCAATTGATTACACAAAGTGGCATGCTTTTGGAAAGGGAATGTTGCTTCATACTCTATCAGCAGAGTATTTATCTCTTTCTTTGAAAGGTCGGACGCCAGTTCCTTGATTGCCGAAACCGTCATTACCTGTGTACGGCAATCCAGATAGAAAGCCCTGACTTTGAAGTCGGAAGGAGGGGCTGCGCTACGGACCGGAATACACAGGCACAGGAATACGCTTACTAAAAGTAAACTTTTGTATATGGAACGAAGGGTATGATTCATGGTCTTTATTTTTTAGATGGATAAAAGTGACGCACTGTCCCGGTCACAATAAAGCGTCGCATGGGGATGAGTACGTAAAATAGAAGCCGGGCAAGTGGTGCTGACAGGGCCGTATAATGTTTCTTTCACAGCATTCGCCTTTGGCTTTCCCGGTACTATGCAAAAGATACGGGTAGCTTTCATCATAACCGGTATCGTAATGGTGACTGCCTGTTGGGGTACTTTCTCCAGACTGGAGAAACAACCGTCGTGTACCTGTTGTGTGCGACATACCTCGTCCAGTAATACCACTTTTACCTGCTGGGGATCATCAAACAATGCCACATGCGGGTCATTAAAGGCGATGTGCCCGTTTTCACCGATTCCCATGAAAACAATGTCGATGGGATGCTTTTGCAAAACTTCTTCATAGTGGGTGCAGATGTTTTCGGGTGAGGCGCCTTCTATATATAAATAATGTATAGACTTGAAGGGAAGTGCGGCAAATATGTGTTCTTTGAGATAATTCCCGAAGCGTTGAGGCGCATCCGCTTGCAGACCGATGTACTCGTCCATGTGCAAGGCATGGATGCGGTTCCAGGGAAGAGCATACTTCTGCAAGGCGGCCAGAAACTCGTTTTGTGAGGGGGCCGCTGCAAACAGAATATTGATTTCCTCTTTTTCTTTTAATAATTGGTTGATACTTTCGGCTGCTGCTTGTGCGGCATCTTCGCCCATAATCTGGCGGGTAGCGCATATCCGTGCCAGTAAAGCTTCTTTCTTAATTTCTTTTATGTTCATGGTTGTTCAAATAATGTTTCTCCGTTAATGAATACCCGGTTGATGCGGATATCCGGGTCGAATATTACAATGTCGGCATCATATCCTTTGGCAATCTTTCCTTTCCTGTCCGCAATGCCCATTATTTCGGCGGGGGTGAGCGTCATCATGCGCACGGCTTCTTCCAGAGGACGTTCTCCCATCCGGTACATATTCCGTACCAAGCGGTCGGCCGTAGCTACGCTTCCCGCAAAGGACTGGCGGTCGGGCATCTTGGCTACTCCGTCCTCAATGAGTACTTCGCGTCCTTTGGCACGACTGCCCAATATGCTTTTCCCTTCGGGCATACCTGCACCGCGCATGGAGTCGGTGACTAAGGAAATCTTCTCCGCACCCTTATTCTTTACTGCCAGTTTCATAAGCGGTGCCGGAACATGTACGCCGTCCGTTATCAGTTCAATGGTTATTTCGTCCAATAAATATCCAGCTTCTACACAACCTGCATAGCGGAAGGCGTTCCGGCGGGTTACTCCATTCATGCAGGAGTAGAAGTGGGTGATATGGGTAAAACCGTGTTTCACGGCTTCCACCACATCTTCATAAATGGCATCTGTATGCGCTATGGAAGGTAATATGCCACGTCGGTGCAGTATATCACCAAACTCAAGTGCCCCCGGAAGTTCGGGAGCAATGCTCCACCGGACGATATCCTGGCTCCTGTCCAATATCTCCATGTATTCTTCGGGAGAAGGGTTGCGCAGATAACGCGGATCCTGTGCTCCCCTGAAGGCATAGGCAAAGTAAGGGCCTTCCAGGTGTAAACCACCGAAAGCGGCACCCGAACGCTGATCTTTTACCCGGTCGTATATATCGAGGAAGCGAAACAGTTCCTGATTATCCGAAGCCAGTGTGGTAGGATAAAGTAAGGTAGTTCCGTGCCGCAGGTGTTCGCGGGCAATGGTGAGGCAGTCTTCTTCCGTACAATCCATGAAATCGGAATCACCTGCGCCGTGTGTGTGCAGGTCGATGAATCCCGGGGCGATGTAGCCGCCGTGTGCATCGTGACCTATGCTGCCGGGTACTTCATAGTTTCCCGGCTCTATGCCGATAATTTTTCCTTCGGCAATGAGTACGGTTCCCACTCCGAAGTTACGTTCCGGAGTGATGATTTCACCGTTATAAATTCTGGTTATTTGTCCTTTTTCAGTTTCCATAATTCAGACCAATGATTGATTTTATATCCGTAGAATGCGTAAAATATCAAATAAAGGAAGCAGGGAATCAGCACGATATATCCGATCCGTAATCCGTAATGATCGGCTATCAGTCCATAGATGACCGGCATGAAAGCGTTGCCGCAGAGTGCCATCACCATAAACGAGGAACCCAGGTTCGTCCAGCGTCCCAGGTCATGTATGGCAAGCGGCCAGATTCCGGCATAGATCAGTGCGTTGCATACTCCCATCAGGCTCAGGCACCAGATGGAAAGGGAAGTGGCATGTCCGTACATTTGTACTTCTCCGGGAATCACCAGTACACAGACCGATAATATCAGTCCGCCTACGGTGCAGATACGGAACATGCGTTGCTGGCTGGCAAACCGGGGAATCAGCAGGATACCGATGAAATATCCTACAAGAGCACAGGACAAAGTGATGCTGGGGAATATCTTGGCTTCGTGCAGATTGAATCCCATACTTTCGGCATAGCTGATAATCGTATCGATGGAAATCACCTGGGCCGCCACATGAAAGAAGATGGCGAATACTCCTAATATAAGGTATGGGTACGAGCCGATAGACTTGTGGTCACCGGAAGAGTAGGTACTCTTTTCCTGTTCATTACTCAGATCGGGCAGCCGGATGAAATGTATCGCGCAGCCAAACAGGAACAAGAACAGGGAAAGTATCGAGTAGGGGACAATAACCCTCCGTATCAGTTCGTCCAGCAAGAGGTCTTTCTCTGCACCTGCCACACTGTTACTCTTCAGCACTTCGAACAATTCGGTATCCGTTGATTTCAGGATGACGGCGGCAAACAGCAGGGGGGCGATGATTCCGGCTATCTTGTTGCATAGCCCCATGATACTGATACGCCGGGCTGCCGACTCTATGGGTCCCAGTATGGTGACATAAGGATTGGCTACGGTTTGCAGGATAGACAGACCGGTACCTATGGTGAATAGTCCGGTCAGGAAGACGGGATAGGCCCGGGTGCAGGCTGCCGGAACGAATAAGACGGTCCCGGCTGCCATAAGCCACAATCCTGCGATAATACCCCGCTTGGGGCCGATCCGACCGATCAGTTTGGCAGCGGGAATAGACATCACAAGGTAAGCGATGTAGAATGCCAGGGCTACCAGATAAGACTGGGTGTGGGTTAACTCGCAAGCCACTTTGAAGTAGGGAATCAAGATGGAGTTTACCCAGGATACCAGTCCGAAGATGAAAAACAGCGTTCCCAGCATCAGCATAGGCAGCAGATTGGAGGAAGGCTTTTGTTGAACGTTACCTTTAAACATACCTTTTTACAGTTTTATATAAATACGTTTGCGATAGAGAATGTATCCCAATGCCCATATCACCCCGATGAAGAACAGGGCATAGACCAGAGATCCTGCATAATCTCCCAGCAAGGGTTGCAGCGTCCGGTTGTAGATAATTCCCCGGACACTGATGGTTGCTTCGCCCCACGGGATGAATGACAATCCGAACAGTACGCTGATGATCCATGCAACTACATACATGAAAAGCGGATTCACTCCGAAGGCTTCGAAGAAGCGGCACCAGCGCTTTTTCTGCCTGACGTCAATGATATCTATCAGTAAAGCAAGAAGCAGGGAAGCAGTTCCGGAAGTGATTAAAGTGTAGGAAGCCGTCCACAGTTTCTTGTTTATCGGATCGAGATATTGTAACAGGAAACCGGCGAACAACAGAACCGTACCGAACAGGGCGATCTGACGGATACGTTCCTTATTCTCCGCTATCCCCGTAATCAGGCTTCCAACGAACGTGCCGAACAGTACATGCGCCCAACAAGGAATCGTACTCAGCAGCCCTTCGGGTTCGAAAGCAAAGCTACCGCCCTCAGCGGCCTCTTTGATTAAATGTCCCGCTCCCAGCAGTTTGACGTCAATCACCGCAATCAGGTTGTCTGCCGAATGTACATATCCGTTGAAACATTGCAGCAACACAAGATATAGCAGCAGAATTCCTCCTGCCGTGACAAGATAATACTTCTTCGGAATAAGAATTGCCAGGAATGCTCCGCCTGCATAAGCCAATGCCAACCGTTGCATGACGCCGAGAATACGCAGATGTTCCCAGGAGAAAGTGCCGTAACAAAGTTTGGAGAAACAATCCAATGCTATTCCTACGGCAAAGAGAGCTACGGTCCGACGGATGATTTTCAGGCTGACGGTGGTATTGAGTTTATCGAACTTGCGCAATGAAAAGTGGATGGCTACGCCCATGATAAACATAAAAAAGGGATAAACCAAGTCTGTGGGGGTTAATCCATGCCATCGTGCGTGTTGCAACGGGGCATAGACAGACTGCCAGGAACCGGGGTTGTTTACCAGTATCATTCCGGCTATGGTAATCCCTCTTATTACATCGAGTGCAAGTAATCTATTGTTTGGGGCCGACATAAGTGCTGAATGTTTTGATTATTAATAGTTTGGATGCTCTTCATTAAATGAAAACACCCGGATGCTTTATTCTACTCTTGCAAAAGGTGGCATCTTTTGTAGCAAAAGATGCCATCTTTAACATCGTAAGATGCCACCTTTCGTTGCAAAAGATGCCATCTTTTGCATGTGATGTTTTATTGCTTCATATCCTTTCCTTTAATGAAACAGGTCTTCGGAATATGGCTTCTGCAAGAGGATGCTTAATGTTCGGTGAAAGCGTCATAGAGCACCTGAAGCAGACTCTCTTCTTTGTTGGGAGAATCGTGCGAGATAGCCCATATCATGATACCTCCGTAACCGTTGTCATTTACATACCCGGCTTTGGCACGCATGGTTGGTTTGCCGTTGTAGAAGAGCAGTCCGATTTCGTCCTTCTCCGTGGCCTGTTCGTTGGGATAATTCGTTAGAATCTCCTTGTACGGCATGTGTGTAGCCCCTACCGGGGTTTCGGCGGATACGAAGTGTACACCGTAGAAAGGCACTCCGAGGATAATCTTTTCTTTGGGTACTCCGCGGATTTCACTCCAACGTTTGGCTGCCATGCGGAAGTGTTCCATGCTGGCGTGCTGAGCTACTTTCGATGATTTCCAACCACCGGTGAAGTCGTACACCATGATATTGACCAGGTCCAGATATTCAAACATCGAGTTGGTATATACATTATAGTTTCCCCAGCCCCCGTTCCATTCCGGATAGTCGGCACTCACGGCGGCAGTCAGCAGTTTGCCTTTGGGAAGTTCCGTCCTCAGTTCTTTGTAGAAGTTTTCAAGGAGGGCTACTTTTTCCTTGTCGCCTTCTCCGTAGCCTTCCGGACCGCCTGCCCAGTGTTCGTAGTCGATGTCAAGACCGTCGAATCCCCAGTCTTCCACAGCTTTCAACAGTTCCTTTTTGAAGCGGTTGCGGTAAGTATCATTAAGCAGTACACCCGCCATAATGGCCTTGTTGCCGCCTCCACCTGCGGATAACAGAACTTTCACCCCTTTCTTTTGCCCTTCGCGGAAGATGGGCAAAAGCTTTTCGATGTTGGCGGCATCAGCCAGGCCACCTTCTTCTGTGGCGCGTCCGAAGGCGATGCTCAGGTGAGTCAGTTGATCCCAGGGAATCTGGTATTCGGGCAATTGTTCATATTGCAGGTATCCGAAGATAATCTTGGATGGTTTCTTGGGTGGTTCTTCCTGGGAGGTTCCTCCGCATCCGAAGAGGATGCAGAGAAGTGCCCATAGAGTCAGATATTTCATAGGTATCCGTATGTTTTTAAGGTGCTGTTACTACTAAAGTGAATTCTCTGAAATTAGTGGTTCCGTTTCGTACCGCTTCAAAGCGCAGCTTGAAACTTCCGGTCTGGGTGAATGTGTAGCTCAGTGTAGGGACGGTTCCGATCACTTCACCGTCCAGCAACCACTTGACGGACACGCTGCCGTCTGCCGGAGAAACCAGGATAGGGAATTCCGTGAGGGTACCTGCTATGGCTGATACACTTTCCAACATGTCGGTATAGATATAGAGTTCATCATCGGCAAAGGTCGGGTTGCTTGCCGAGTCGTCTTTACAACTTCCCATGGCGATGCCCAGGAAGCACAATATTAGAAAAATATACTTGGTTTTCATAATTTATCCGTTCTTTTTAATTGTGTAAACTTATTCTTTATCCCACCATACACGACTGGTCCAGTTGTCTGTTCCTCCCATGCGGCTGAGTGCTTCTTCCAGATTTTCCTTGTTCTTAATCTGTTCTTCCAGCGGATACATCATGCGGTTGGGGCGTTTGCCGTCCGATTCGTTTTCTGTGGGAGCCAGGTTGTAGAACTTGGTGTACTTGCTCGGCATACCGCTGCGCCGTATGTTAGACCAGGCTTCAATCGGGTCGAGGATATAGAGCAGCCACAGTTGTTTGTTGATCTCTTCCAGCGCCTCGGTGTCGCCTGCATCCAGCAGTGAAGACTGTTCTTCGGCGAGGGCTTCCAGTGTGGCGTCATCGGGTACATTGGCGCCAAACAGGCTCCATTGCTTGATGGCGGCTACCAGACCTTTCTTATAGTGTTCCTTGGCACTTTCGGAAGATACATTCCAATGGCGGGCAGCGGCTTCAGCCAGGTAGAATTCTGTTTCGGCATAAGTCAGGTGCATATAAGGAGATGCTGGATCAGTCAGCAGTTTAGAGGGTTGCATCTTTTGGTAGTGGTGTGCTACACTTACATCTTTTCCATCGATATTGATGGTAAGAGCCGGTGCCCAGGCATTGTAGATGAAATCTTGTGCCGGTACTCCTTGATACGAACCGGTTTTTTCGTAAACAATGGACGTGATATCCGTGCGTTTGCTGTCGGTATAGTAGGCGCCTCCGATGTAGAGAGTGCGCGGGTCGTTGGTGGAAGTCAGCGCTTCCAGCAATTCGTTGGTCATGCGGTAGTTACTGTAAGTAGGATCTTCCAGCATCTGGTTGGCAAATCCGTTGCCCGGACCTTCGTCCAGTCTGCTCGATTCGTGCGCCACATAACAGATATCGCTGTTAGAGGTCATCACTCCTGCCTCATAAGCCGCTTTGGCTTCTTGCTGGGCAAGTGTGGGGTTGACTTTCAGCAGGCGCATGGAGATGCGCAGCCATAAGGAATTGGCAAACCGTCTCCATTTCTCGATGTCGCCATTGAAGTAAAGGTCGTTCTGCGGAGCCATAGCCGATGCGTCCAGTTGGGCGGAGGCGGCGCGGAGTTCGCTCAGGAAATCCATGTAGATATCTTCCTGTTTGTCGTATCGGGGTTTCACGATGTTTTCATTGTATATCTTTCCGGCTTCAAAGTACGGAATATCACCGTAATAATCCGTCAGTTTAAGGAAAGCCTCTACTTTCAGGATGCGTCCGATGGCATTCAGATTGACTTCTTCCGGGTTGTCGGTGGTCTGGCTGACCAGTGCGACGGCATTCTTAATGATATCGGGATAATAGGCTACCCAGAGGCGTTCCATGTAGGCAATGTTCTTTTTGGCTTTTCCGCCGTACTCCTGCATACTCCAGCCGCCAATCCAGTGGTTGACGAATGCACCCGGGTAGATAAAGTAGCGGATGGTGTTCTGCATATATTGCGAATGAGTCAATTGTATGGTCGGAATCAGCAGATGCGGGGATATGCTGGTTGCCTTGGTTGGATTCTCGTTCAGTTCAGTCAGGTCTACACAGCTGCACAGGCAGATGAGGCCGATAAATAAGGAACTCCATTTTATATTTTTCATGTTGATATGCGTTTTAGAATTTGACATTGATGCCGAAGCCGAAGGTGCGGCGTGAGGGTAATGAGCCATACTCGAAGCCCTGTCCGTTACCGTTGTTGTAAGAAGATTCAGGGTCGATGTTGTCTACTTTTGAATAGATCAGCAGCAGGTTGCGACCGTAAGCCGAGAGGGTGACGGACTCGATAGGAGTATGTACGAACCACTTCTTGGGGCATGAGTAAGAGAGTGATACTTCACGCAGTTTCACGAAAGAGTTGTCGCAGATGAACGGTTCGGGGGAAGAGTTCTGCAAGGCTTGCCAGTATTTGGCGGGATCTACGTACACATCGTTGGGCACATAGCTTACGTTACCGTCGGCATCGGTTACGGCTTTTACTCCCTTACCTACATAACCTCCGGTCGGCGCCCAGTCTTTGGCATCTACGTTGGCCGACAGGCGGGCTTGCTCGGAGGCGTACCAGCCTTCGCGTCCTTCCAGGGTTTCTTTGGAAGTACCGTTTACGTGCGACTGCATCTTACTCATGGAATAAACGTCCGCACCGAATTTCATATCTACCAGTACACTCATTGATAAGTTTTTGTAAGAGAAAGCATTGCGGAAACCTAAAGTGAAGTCGTAGTTGCCGTTTCCTAATACGGATACTTTATCGTCGAAAGTAGGCAGACCGTTTTCATAAATCACTTCGCCGGCTTCTGTACGGTTCAGTTTCTTACCTACGATGACACCGTAAGGTTGTCCTTCGCTTGCGTAGATGAAGGCGTTGGCCCAGCGGGCGGCTGCCAGTTCAAAGTCTTTCACGTCTTCGTGCAGTTTCACTACTTCATTATAGTTCTTGGCGAAGTTGATATTGGCATCCCAGGTGAAGTTTTTGGTTTTCACCGGTACGAGTGACAGAGAAGCTTCGATACCTTTGTTGGAAATCTCACCGGCATTGATCATGGCACGGCTGTATCCGGTAGATTGTGAAACTGGCAATGACAGGATCTGGTCTTTGGTTATCTGTTGGTAGTAAGTAAAGTCCAGTCCCAGACGGTTATCCAGGAAACGCACATCCATACCTACTTCGAAAGAGTAAGTCGAGGTCGGTTTCAGGTTGGCATTAGGCACGGAACCGGAAGTGATGTAGCCCAGAGAAGTTCCTTTATTGGTATAAGGTTTCAGACCGTATTCCAATTGAAGCTGATAGGGGCTTGTGTCACCACCTACTTTAGCCCATGAAGCACGCAACTTACCGAAGGTGAACCATTCTTTGTGCTCAAAGAGGTTGGAGAATATCAAGCTTCCCGAAACCGAAGGATAGAAATAAGAACGGTTCTTGGGGCTTAGAGTGGACGACACGTCATTACGGAACGTTGCATCGAGGTATGCAAACTCTTTGTAGCCCAGGCTGACCTGTCCGAACAGGGAGCGCACGGCTTTACGCACCAGGGCATGTTCGGTTTCTATGCTGGAATAGTTGGTGATGTCCTGTAAACCGGGAATTACCTGCGTTTGTCCGGTCTGGATCATAGATTCGTACTCATAGCGCATCACATTGCCGCCGACGAAAGCCGATACATCGAAATCACCGAAACGCTTTTGGAAACGAAGCATCATCTCGAAGTTGTACTGCATCACGTTGTTGGTCATTTCCTTCATCATTCCATCGGTAAATCCGGGGGTATACATCGGAGTGAAATCGGTGAAGCGGAAGGTGTAGGAGTCCAGACCGGCTTTGAAGCTGGCTTTCAGATAATCGGTGAATGCATAGTAGAGGCGTCCCTGTCCGATGAGGCGGTCGCGTTTGGACTTATTGCTCATTTCATTGATTACCCAGTAGGGGTTGATGCGGTATTTGTCACCGTTCCAGTCATTGTAACGTCCGGTTTCGTCCTTGTAGTTACTGGATAACCATTTCTGGTCAAAACTCGGCGCGATACCTATCAGGGCATTACCAAGATTACTCGGACTGTCGGACAAGGCGGGGCGGTTCTGCACGGATTCGTAACTGTAAGTGGCCTGTGCTTCTACGGTCAGGCGTTTGGAAAGCTGGGTGTTTCCTTTAAAAGAGACACTGGTACGGCTCAGTTCCGATTCGGGCACGATATCCCAGTTGCGCATATCAGATACGGATACACGGAAAGCCGACAAGTCATTGGTCTTGCTGAAGGCAACGGCATTGGTGGTAGTGATACCGGTATCGAAGAAACTCAGGATGTTGTTGTTCACATTACCATACTTCCGTATCTCATCATTATAGATATGTACATCCATGTTGGGGTCTAACTTTCCACCCCAAGCTACTTGCGAAGTAGTCGATGCCGACTGACCGGACATCGAGGGACGCCCGTCGCGGCCCTGACCGTAGACGCGCTGGTAATCGTCGAAGCCGGTCAGTAATTTAACAATGCTCAGGTTGGATGAGAACTCCACACCTATACCCTTTTTCTTCTGGGCGGACTTAGTGGTGATGAGGACAACACCGTTGGAAGCTCTGGAGCCATAAAGTGCGGAAGCGGACGGGCCTTTCAGGATAGAAATGTTTTCAATATCATCCGGGTTGAGGGAGGACAATACGTCACCATAGTCGTAACCACCCCATTTGCCTGCACCTTCCAGTTCCGTATTGTCCACCGGCATGCCGTCGATGACATATAGGGGCTGGTTGGAACCTGTCAGCTGGGAATTACCGCGGATAATGACGCGTGTGGAACCGGAAGGGCCTGCTGTTGTGGAAGAGATATCCACACCGGCTACTTTACCCGAGATGGCAGACATTACATTCTGCTCGTTACCGGCTGTCAGTGCGTCATTGTTTACGGAAGATACAGCGTAACCTAAAGCTTTGGCTTCACGCTTGATGCCGAGGGCGGTTACTACCACTTCGTCTATCTTCACGGCTTCTTCCTGAAGAATGATGGTGATTTGGGAACGCCCTTCTACTTTGATTTCTTCTGATTTCATTCCGATATAGCCGACGCGTAACACGGCGTTGCGCGAAGAAGCATTGATGGTAAAGCGTCCTTCTACATCGGTAATGACACCTGTCTGGTTGCTTTTGTCTTGAATGGTAGCCCCGATAATGGGTTCTTTGTCTACTCCGATAACGATACCGGATACCTTGAAATTGCTTTGAGCCAGAGTAATCAAGCTACAGCACATACATACAATGAGGAAGATACTTCGCATTGAAGTGTTCTTTCCTGACGAGTTAGGTAAAAGAATAAAATTTCTCACTGTTTCTCATTGGTTATTAGGGTTAATAATAGTGGTTGTTTTCCCGTACTTATAGTAATTCCTATATTGGGTTGGAGTCATCTGATAGATTCGTTTAAAGGATTTGGTAAGATTGATGTAATCTTCATAACCCAGTTCAAAGGCTATATCCATGATGGGCAGGTCTGAGGTTAACAGTTTCTCGGCGAAACAGGAAGTGCGGTAATCCAGTATATATTGGTAAATGGAAATGCCGACTTCCTTACGGAAATGTTTTTCCAGTACACGGCGTGAAACACAAAGGCGGTTCAGTATTTCTGTGATGCTGATAAGGCCGTTGTTCTCCGTCTCAATAAGTTTCAGGGCACCAAGGACCAGTTTGTCACTTACCGAGTATCCTTCTGTTGACTTTCTGCGTTCAATGCGGATGGGATTGATAACGATATTGAATTGTGGCAGTTGCTTATCCTTCACAATGCTGTGCAGCAGTTTGGCTGCCTGATATCCGCCGTTCTTTACATCCAGCACGATGGAAGAAAGGGGAGGGTCGGACATATTGCAGAGTATTTCGTCATTATCCACTCCCAAAACAGCCAGATCCTGGGGGACTTGAATGTTGCTGATACCGCAGACTTCGGTTATGCGTAAGGCGAATACGTCGTCGCAGGCAAACAAGGCTGTGGGATGGGGGAGTTGCTGCAACCAGGCTTGGAGGGTCTGCTGGTCGGAAGTGGAGCCATAGCGGATGTTGCTCTCTTCATTATAGATATAGGCATGCTGCCCTACTTCGGCGAGGCGGGTACAGAAACCCTCTTCACGTTCGCGTGACCAGATTGTATCACTGGTGCCGTAGAAAGCAAAATTAGTGTAACCTTTCCGCAAGAAGTAGTTGGCGGCCATTTCGCCGGTGCCGTAGTAATCACCGGTAATATTGGATATGCCGTCCACACGATTGGTGTAGTTTTGCAGGATGACGGGGATGCCTATGGAGCGCAGCCGTTCGGTATTTACTTCGGACAGCTGTCCCATGATGGCATCCGCTCCCCAGCGCTGGGCAATATCAATGACTGTTTCGATTGCTTTTTCGTCATTGAAGTCTTCACGGCTCAATGGAATTCGATAAAAGCGCCAGTTGCCCACTTCCATGGAATATCGCAGGAAACCTTTTAATAAAAGGCGGCTGTACGCGCTGGTAAAATCGGATAATAGCAGTACTTTCAGCATACGGTATTAAATTTGCGGTTCGCTTTTTAATTGTTCACTGCAAATGTAAACCGTTTGTGTTTGTTGATATGCGTCAGTATGCGTTTATTTATTGTTGATTTGCGTCAATGCGATTGTTTTCTATCTATTATATTCTTTTTGCTCTGTATTCTTTCGGTGACATTCCCGTATGCTTCTTGAAGTACCGTCCGAAGAACGACTGGTCGGGAAAATTATACCGGTCGGCTATCTCTTTTAGTGAGAGATTGGTGGATTGTAGGGCGACTTTGATTTCCAGTGTGAGAAACTCATCGATGATTTCTTTAGCGGAAATCTGGCCTACCTCTTTAGTAATAGCGGAAAGGTAGCGTGTAGAAATACAAAGTTGCTCGGCATAAAAGGCTACATCCCGTTGCATGGTACAATTGGTATGTACCAGATGGATGAACTTTTTGAACAGCTGTCCTTTCCGGTTGCCTCCCTCCAGTTGTTCCTTCGTGAAATATCTCTGTACCTTATCATAAGTATCCAGGAAGAATATCTGAAGTAGGTTCTGGGCAATGCTTTCGCGAAACTGGTTTTCCTTGTCGGCATAGATGGCGGCGCTTGCCTCTATCATTCTCAGGATGGGGCGTATGGTTTCGAGTCTGGTATGTGTATAACAGGAATTCTCTTTCATGAAATGCATGAATGCCGGGTCCAGTCGGAAGCAGGCAACTTTCATCATCTCGCCCGAATAAGCGAAATAGTGTATCTGGAAGTCCGGGCTGGCCGATCTGAGCGAAAGAATAGAGCCGGGCAATAACATAATGTTCGTATTCGGTATAATGTGATGCTTCTCCAGATCTATGGTGATTTCCGCTTCTCCGCCGGAACAGAATAAAAGGACTCCATTCGTTAATTTGATGAGTCGGTTGTGGTAAAACTCCAGGTTATCACTCCCGGATCTGAAAGTTTCTGCTTTCGTAGTTAATAATGGATTCATACTTTATCTTTTTAAAGTTTTGCTGGGACAAAGGTAGAAGTTCTTTTTGGAATGTTAAGCAAAGCGTTCCGAAAATGAACAAAGGAGTGCGACAAATGAAACAAGTTGTTGTTCAAAAACGGCATACCTTTGCCGCCGACATAACAAAAGATGTTTTTAAAAAGATTGTAGTATGACAACAAAGAAGAGATTGATTAGACAGATGATGACATTCATTTGTGGAGTAACATTGGTAGCATGCGGACAGGCTCCTACCGTGCAGACCAGTTCTGAGTATGAGGTGATGAGAATCACGACATCCGACAAGGAATTGCAAACGACCTATTCAGCGAGTATCCGGGGAAGACAAGACATTGACATTTACCCGCAGGTATCAGGTTTCCTGACTAAACTCTGTGTGGAAGAAGGTCAGGTGGTCCGCAAAGGACAAGTCTTGTTTATTATTGATCAAGTGCCTTACCGTGCGGCTTTGCAGACTGCGGAAGCCAATGTGGAAGCGGCGCGTGCAAGTGTAGCTACGGCTCAACTGACGTATGACAGTAAAAAAGAATTGTTTGCCCAGAACGTGATTTCCGAGTTCGACTTGCAGACATCTTATAATAACCTGCTGACGGCGAAAGCGCAATTGGCGCAGACGGAAGCGCAACGTGTAAGTGCCGCCAATAACCTTTCTTATACGGAAGTGAAAAGTCCTGCCGACGGTGTTGTAGGCACTCTGCCCTATCGTGTGGGCGCTTTGGTTAGTGCCAGCCTGCCTAAACCGTTGACTACGGTTTCTGATAATTCCGATATGTACGTTTACTTCTCGATGACAGAAAACCAGTTGCTGGATATGACGCGCCGCTACGGTTCCAGGAGTAAAGCATTGGAGGAAATGCCTGCTATTGAACTGATTTTGAATGATAAATCCACCTATCCTTCGCAAGGTAAGATTGAAACAATCAGTGGGGTGATCGATACTTCTACCGGAACTGTCAGTCTGCGTGCCGTATTCCCGAATAAAGAAGGATTGTTACAGAGTGGGGGAGCCGGCAATGTAGTGGTTCCTGTTCAAAAACGGAACTGTATCGTTGTTCCGCAAGCGGCTACTTATGAAGTGCAGGATAAAGTGTTCGTATTTAAAGTAGTAGATGGTAAAGCACAGTCTGCCCCAGTGGAGGTGACCCGTGTGAATGGTGGAAAAGAGTATATCGTAGACAAGGGTTTGAATGTGGGTGATGTAATTGTGGCCGAAGGCGTAGGATTATTGCGCGAAGGTACACCTATTCAAGCTAAGTCAGCATCCTCTGCAACACAAGAAACCGCTAATCAACAAACAAAGGAGGATTAATCCATGAATCTGAGAACATTTATTGAACGCCCGGTATTTTCGGCGGTCATTTCTATAACGATTGTCATTCTGGGTATCATCGGGTTGTTTACCCTGCCTGTCGAACAATATCCCGATATTGCTCCGCCTACCGTTATGGTAAGCACCACGTACTACGGTGCCAGTGCGGAAACTTTGCAGAAGAGTGTTATCGCTCCGTTGGAAGAAGCTATCAACGGTGTGGAAGACATGACCTATATGACGTCTACCGCTACCAATGCCGGTTCGGTATCTATTACCGTCTATTTCAAGCAGGGAACCGATCCGGATATGGCTGCCGTTAATGTGCAGAACCGTGTATCCAGAGCTACCGGACAGCTTCCGGGAGAAGTAACCCAGGTAGGTGTGACCACTATGAAGCGCCAGACCAGTATCTTACAGATGTTTTCATTGCATAGTCCCGATAATTCGTATGATGAAAACTTCCTTGCTAACTATATGAGTATCAACTTGAAACCGCAGTTGCTGCGTATTGCAGGTGTGGGCGATATGATGATTATGGGTGGTGACTACAGTATGCGTGTCTGGATGAAGCCTGATGTGATGGCACAGTACAAACTGATTCCGTCTGACGTGACGGCAGCACTTGCCGAGCAGAATATTGAATCGGCTACCGGTTCGTTCGGTGAAAATTCGGACGAAACTTATCAATATACTATGAAGTATAAAGGTCGTCTGATTACGCCGGAGGAATTTGGTGAAATCGTAATCCGTTCTACGGAAGACGGTGAAGTGCTGAAGTTGAAAGACATTGCAGATGTGGAACTAGGCAAGGACAGCTACGCCTACAAAGGCGGTATGGACGGTCACAATGGTGTTTCCTGTATGGTATTTCAGACGGCCGGTTCCAATGCTACGGAAGTAAATCAGAACATTGACAACCTGTTGGACGAAGTGCGCAAAGACCTGCCGAAAGGTGTGGAGCTGACACAGATGATGAGTTCCAATGACTTCCTGTTCGCTTCTATCCATGAGGTAGTAAAGACTTTGATCGAAGCTATCCTTCTTGTGATCTTGGTGGTATATGTATTCTTGCAGGATATCCGCTCCACATTGATTCCGTTGGTAGGTATCATCGTGTCACTGATAGGTACCTTCGCTTTTATGTCCGTTGCCGGATTCAGTATCAACCTGATTACCCTGTTTGCATTGGTACTTGTGATCGGTACGGTGGTGGACGACGCCATAGTCGTCGTCGAGGCAGTACAGTCGAGGTTCGATGTCGGGTATAAGTCTCCTTATATGGCAAGTATCGACGCTATGAAGGGTATCAGTAATGCGGTTATCACCTCTTCACTGGTATTTATGGCGGTGTTCATTCCTGTATCGTTTATGAGTGGTACGTCCGGTACGTTCTATACGCAGTTCGGTTTGACAATGGCAGTTGCCGTAGGTATCTCAGCTATTAACGCTTTGACACTGAGTCCAGCTCTTTGCGCCTTGTTGCTGAGACCTTATATTAATGAAGATGGTACGCAGAAAAATAATTTTGCTGCCCGTTTCCGTAATTCGTTCAATGCGGCTTTCGATGTGGTGGTGAATAAGTATAAGAATGCGGTACTATTTTTTATTAAGCGTCGTTGGTTGTCATGGTCGTTGCTGGCTTGTTCGGTAGTATTGTTAGTACTCCTGATGAATTCAACGAAGACCAGTTTGGTGCCTGATGAAGACCAGGGTGTATTGTTCGTCAATGTAAGTACGGCTCCGGGTAGCTCACTGAAGACTACGGATGATGTTATGCTTCGTATAGAAGAGCGCTTGGAAGCTATTCCGCAAAAGTTGCATATTCAGAAAGTAGCCGGTTACGGATTGCTTTCCGGACAGGGAAATACATTCGGTATGATTGTTATGAAACTGAAACCCTGGGATGAACGTACGAAGAAAGAAGATCAGGTGCAGGCTGTCATCGGACAGATTTATGCCCGCACGGCAGATATCAAGGATGCCACGATCTTTGCAATTGCTCCGGGTATGATTCCGGGTTATGGTATGGGTAATGCACTCGACCTGAATGTACAGGATAAGTTGGGTACGGATGTGAACACCTTCTTCCAGACTACCCAGCAATACCTGGGTGCTTTGAACCAGCGTCCCGAAATCTCCATGGCTTATTCTACTTTCGATGTGCGCTATCCGCAATGGACAGTCGAGGTAGATGCTGCCAAATGTAAGCGTGCCGGCATTACTCCGGATGCAGTGCTCTCCACACTTTCGGGCTACTATGGCGGACAGTATGTATCCAACTTCAACCGTTTCTCAAAGGTATATAGGGTTATGATACAGTCCGGTCCGGAATACCGCATGGATGAGTCTTCATTGCACAACACCTTTGTGCGGATGGCAAACGGTGAGATGGCTCCGCTGAGCCAGTTCGTTACGCTGACCCGCAGTTATGGTGCCGAGACATTGAGTCGCTTCAATATGTATAATTCCATATCCGTGAATGCCATGCCTGCCGAGGGATATAGTACGGGTGATGCCATCCGTGCCGTGAAAGAGACAGCAGAAATCAGCCTGCCGAAAGGTTACGGTTATGACTTCGGTGGTATCACACGTGAGGAGAACCAGCAGAGTGGTACGACGGTAATTATCTTCGGTATTTGTATTCTGATGATCTATCTTATCCTGAGTGCACTTTATGAAAGCTTCATCGTTCCGTTTGCAGTTATTCTTGCGGTTCCGGTAGGTTTGATGGGTACGTTCTTGTTTGCCAAGATAGCAGGATTGGAGAATAACATTTATCTGCAAACAGGTTTGATTATGTTGATCGGTTTGCTTGCCAAGACAGCCATTCTGTTGACGGAATATGCTGCCGAGCGCCGAAAAGCGGGCATGGGATTGATTGCTTCCGCAGTCAGCGCAGCCAAAGCACGTCTTCGTCCTATCCTGATGACGGCACTCACCATGATCTTCGGTCTGTTCCCGCTGGTGGTAGCTACGGGAGTAGGTGCTAACGGTAACCGTTCGTTGGGTACGGGTGTAGTAGGTGGTATGACCATCGGTACATTGGCATTGCTTTTCATCGTTCCGGCTTTGTTTGTCACCTTCCAGTGGTTGCAGGAACGTCTTCGTCCGGCTCAGTCCATGCCGACCAAAGACTGGCAGATTGAGGAGGAGATGGAAGTGAGTAAGAAAGAAATAGAAGAATCACATAAATGATAGGTTGGCACTGGATACAGGAGTATTTTCATTCTCCTCCACCGGAGGAGGGGAATTGAGATACTCCGGTTGTGCTAATTCATCATTTTCTAATGAAATAAACAATATAAATAATGAAGAAACAAATCATCACTTTAGCTGTCGCAGCCTTGCTGTTGAGTAGTTGCGGCATCTATACTAAATATGAACGTCCCGAAGTCAAGACCGACGGACTTTACGGGCAGGATATAGAGGTGGAAGACACCACCTCTATCGCCTCTCTCTCCTGGCGCGAGTTGTTTACCGACCCGCAACTACAATCTCTCATTGAGCATGCACTGCAAGGCAATACCGACTTGCAGTCCGCTCAGTGGCGTATCAAAGAAGCGGAAGCTACTCTGTCATCCGCCCGTCTGGCCTATCTGCCTTCTTTTATGCTGACTCCGCAGGGAGGTGTCAGTAGCTTTGATAAATCAAAAGGTTCCTGGACGTATAGCGGCATAGCGTCCGCCAGTTGGGAAATTGATATTTTCGGTAAACTGACCAATGCGAAACGCCGTGCAAAAGCTTTGTATCTTCAGAGCCTGGAGTACGAACAAGCTGTCACTACTTCGTTGATAGCCAATGTGGCAAATATGTATTATACCTTATTAATGCTCGATGCACAATACAACGTCTCTGCCGAAACTGCCGCCAAGTGGCGTGAGAGCGTGAAGACAATGCGTGCCATGAAAGCAGCAGGTATGACGGATGAGGCCGGAGTAGCCCAGACCGAAGCAAACTGTTATATGGTAGAAGCTTCTTTATTCGACCTTAAACAGCAAATCCGTGAAGTAGAGAATTCGCTTTCTATTTTACTGGGTGATGTGCCCGACGCCATCGAACGTGGAAAGTTACAGGGACAAAGTTTCCCGGAAGAACTTACCGTTGGTGTTCCGTTGCAGTTGCTCTCTCGTCGTCCCGACGTGAAGAGTGCGGAGCTTTCGTTGGCACAGGCCTTTTATAGTACCAATGCGGCTCGTTCTGCCTTTTACCCTTCCATTACTTTGGGAGGTACGGCAGGTTGGACAAACTCTGCCGGAAGCATGATTATCAATCCGGGCAAGCTGTTACTCTCCGCAGTTGGTTCACTGACACAACCTTTATTTAATAAAGGATTAAACATGGCACAGTTGAAAATAGCCAAAGCCCAACAGGAAGAAGCTAAACTTTCTTTCCAGCAGGCGCTGCTGAATGCTGGAAGTGAAGTGAATAATGCCCTTACCCAAGTGCAGGTGGCCCGCGGTAAAACAGAGTTGCGCGACGGACAAATCACTTCATTGGAAACCGCAGTCCGAAGCACGCAATTGTTGATGAAACATGGCAACTCCACTTATCTGGAGGTACTTACCGCCCAGCAATCGTTGCTCTCTGCCCAACTGACGCAGATAGCCGACCGCTTCGATGAGATACAGGGAATTATCAATCTCTACCAAGCCTTAGGTGGTGGCAGGGAATAAAGAATAAATCATATACTCTCTCTTCTCTCGTTTCTTCATCCCCTTTTATCCTTCACGAAGTGGAGTGGTGAGAGGGGATATTTTTAGTGGTCACTCACCACTAATCACTTATTGCAGGTACTGGTCAATCTGTGCCACCGTTGCATCTTTCAGCAGTACTTTCTTGTCTTTATCCAATAGATACAGGGTAGGTATCGCTTTCAGGTCATACAGATTCTTTTCCTTTATAACAAGCTTTTTATCATACCCGTTTATCCATTCTTTGGGGAAGTCCGGTAGGTGTCTTTCCCATTCTTCCTTATCTTCATCCGGATAAATAGCCAGTATTTTTAGACTTCCTGCTGCAAATTCCTTGTTGATGGCAGGTGCTTGTTTCAGTGCTTCTATGCCTTCTTCACAAGCATGACATCCCGGATTGTTGATAAACAGCAGCGTATATTTAGCTTTCACTCCGTAGAGCGTACCGTTTTTTCCGGACAGCAGTGTATAGGTGAAATCTTCTGCCGGCCTTCCGATACGATTCTGTTCAGCCAGTTCCCGGCGTCCTTGCGGAAGTATTTTCTCCGTATCATTCAATACTTTACTTTCCAGCATGGCGTCCAGTACCGGAATGTAAAATTCTTCATTCCGCATCGGAGAATTCGGATCATACAGATATTTTTCTGCTAAGTCAGTATAATAGAAGAATACGACTTTCTTCTGATCTGCCATCTTATACATTTGCTTTATGGCAGCTATCGCAGTAGTGTCCGGCACTATCTTCAGGATATCTATAAAGTCCACCCATGCTTGTTCCGTAACATCCGGAAGGTTGATATAAGTGGTGTCGGTAAAATCCATATTGTCCCAATAGTGCCGTACTAGATAGTCCGCACGCAATTCGGGAGTGTTTAGCATGGCTGGTATAAGGGGGAGCGTGAATTTTTTTACGGTGTCTGCCTGGACTGCCGTTTCCTTGTTGTCGTTTGCTTTCCGGCTGCCGCATGAGGCACACAGGATCAGGAATAGGAGGAAAATGTTGAGAGAAGTTTTCATAATTCAACTACTTATATAATGTATTGAGAGACAAAGATAATGCAAATGTTTTAATTACCATTTGTTAAGTATCAGCAAATTTATGAAGCCTACCTTTGCCCCGCTTTTTTTAAAACAATGAGATATGCAAAGGGATAATTTGGACTTCAAAAACATGAGTGTGAGTAAGTTGTTTACAAAACAACTCTTCCCCACGTTGCTGGGTATGGTATCATCCGCATTGTTCACTGTTGTCGACGGGATATTCGTAGGACGCGGAATAGGCAGTGATGCCATTGCCGCGGTGAATATTGCGGCGCCTATTTTTATGATAGCGGCCGGGTTGGGACTGATGTTCGGTATGGGTGGAGGAATTCTTGCTTCCATTAATCTGTCTCGTGGCAAATTGGTGGTCGCCAATATCAATGTCACGCAGTCAATCGTCATGCTGACGATTGTCAGTATCATTATGGGAATACTATTGACTGTGTTCCCCGAAACTGTAGTAACCTTATTAGGAGCCGAAGGGCATCTGACGGAATTGTCGGCGGAATATCTGTTTTGGTTCTCTATATCCATTCCGTCCACGGTCTTGCTGGTGGCATTGCCGTTCTTTGTACGCCTGACGAATCCTAACTTTGCCATGTGGGCCATGCTGGCGGCTACTGTTGTCAATATCTTGCTCGATTATATCTTTATCTTTATTTTTGAGTGGGGATTGTTCGGTGCTGCTATCGCTACTGATTTGGGAGAATTGGTGGGGACACTTTTACTCTTGGGTTATCTGCTTCGTTCCTCCGTATCGATTCGGTTTGCCAAGCTGAAGATGAGTATCAAGAGCATCCGCCTGACACTGAGGAATACATGGTATATGCTGAAACTGGGTGTTTCATCCTGTTTGAGTGAAATAACGATTGCCGTCATGGCTATTGCCGGCAATTATGTGTTTATGAGCCATCTGGGAACAGATGGGGTAGCGGCTTATAGCATTGTCTGCTATCTGTTCCCTATTATTTTCATGGTGTTTAACGCTATGGTTCAGTCGGCACAGCCCATTGTCAGCTACAATTACGGTTGCGGGCAGTTGTTGCGGTCCAATAAGGCGCTGCGTTTATGCATTATTTCCGCGGTTGTGTTTGCTTTGCTGATTAGCGGAGTGTTTGTCTGTTTCTCCGGTGATATCGTTTCCTTGTTCTTGCCGGACCGGACAAGTCATGCCTGGCAGTATGCAGTTGCTGGTCTGCCTCTGTTTGCTGTCGATTACATTTTTTTCGGGATAAATGTAATCACAATAGGGTATTATACCAGTATTGAACGTATTAATCTAGCAATGAGGCTTACGTTGCTGCGTGGTATATTGCCGGTCTTGTTCTTCTTTGTACTTCCTGCATGGTTGGGAGTGACGGGCATCTGGCTTGCTGTGGCGGCGGGAGATATTACTACAACAATCCTTATTGTGCTGTGCAGAAAGAAAGTTTAGTATGGCTGTACCTATGAATTATTTTCAATACATTTGCATACAAAAAAATATATTTATCATGAAACGCAACTCTTTCTTATTATTTGTAGCGATTCTCTTCACTTCTGTTTCAGTTTCTTTTGCTCAAAAGAAACTCTCCATCCTTGGAGACTCTTATTCTACATATTACGGTTATGTCACTCCCGACACCAACCTCTGTTGGTATGGCGTACCGGAAGAAAAGAGAGAGAATGATGTGAAGCGGGTGGAGGATACCTGGTGGTATCTTCTTATCAATGAGCACGGTTATCAGATGGAGCGTAATAATTCCTATTCCGGTTCAACCGTTTGCCACACCGGTTATGAGAAAGCGGATTATTCGGATCGTTCCTTCGTAACGCGCATGGACAACCTGGGTAATCCCGATGTTCTCCTGGTCTTTGGCGGTACGAACGACAGTTGGGCGAAGGCTCCTATTGGAAGTTACCAGTATGCAGACTGGACTAAAGCCGATCTTTACAGCTTCCGTCCTGCCTTCTGCCGACTGATGGACTATCTGACTAAACGCTATCCGGATACCCGAATCTATAATATCACGAACACCGAACTGTCGGAAGATGTAATTAACTCTATGGATGAAATCTGCCGCCATTATGGAGTAACCAATATCCACCTGCGTGATATTGACAAACAGTGGGGACATCCCTCCATAAAAGGAATGAAGAGTATTTGCGAACAGGTTTGGGATAAAATCGGAAAGCAAGATTAAGGTATGAGATGAGAATTATCCGGTGCCAAAATCAGTAACCATAAGTTAGGAACCATGAGAGATAGAATAATAAACTACATTCTACTGTTGATGTTTTGTATTCCTGTTTACTCTCAATCTTATATATTCCGCGGAGTGTCCGGTACAGAAGGACTTTCAGATTTGGTAATCAGTACTCTTTACAAAGACTCCTGTGGATATGTCTGGATGGGGACGGCTACTTCGGTAGAACGTTTTGATGGGGTACATTTGAAACATTATCCGATATATGCATCCAGTGAAAGATGGAAGTGGGTGAATGCCATTATTGAAACATCAGGGAATCAGTTATGGGTAGGAACTGATGGAGGATTTTGGCAGATAGGTCAGGATAGAGTGGATCGCATTGCTCCTGATGTGATAAGAAACGGAGTTCGCTCCATTGTGAAGGATGATAAAGACACCTTATATATTGGTAGCGAAACAGGGTTGCATATATATAAGGATGGAAAAATAGAAACAGTATTGCTGGAAAACAATTCCTTCTCTTCCGCCAATTTCATTGTCGGACTGCACCTGGAAGGTGAACGGTTGTGGCTCATAACCAGAAATGGGTTGTATTCAATGAATCTGAAAGATAGGAAACCGGTTCATTATGCAAATAACCTGACAGAGAAAGAAGCATTGTTTTCTTATCGGAATATAACCCGTATAGACTCCACACTCTATTTGGGAACTATGGAACATGGTATTCTGAGTTTTGATATCCGTACACACGAATTCCGGCATTATGTAGATGTGGGGTGCAATATTATCAGGTCCTTGTCTTGTGATGGGAAAGACGTATTATATGTAGGTACTGATGGAAATGGTGTGCATTTCATTTCTACAAAGCAGAATAAGATCATCCGTTCGTTTGATTACAATCCTGAAAATGGAAAAGGACTGCGTTCTAATTCCGTATATTCGCTTCTTGTTGATCGTGATGGATTGATATGGGTAGGATTATGCCAGTTGGGATTGGACTATACAGTCTATCAGAGCGGACTCTTTTCTATTTATAGTACTCCTTATTTTACTTCGAAAGACATTCCGGTTCGCACCATATTCATCGGTAAAGAAGAGAAACTGATTGGTTCCCGCAATGGATTATTCTACATTGACGAACGCAACGGTCATGCTATCAAGTATTCTTCCCCGCAATTACGTTCCAGTATTATATCCTGTAGTTACGCTTTGCAAGGTAAGGTCTACATCGGTACATACGGCGGTGGAATGTATGTGTTTGATAGGGAAACCAAGAAAATAGACGATTTTGAGCCGGGAAGGCCAATGCCTTTTGTGAACGGTCATATATTCTGTATTACTGCCGACAAGGATCATAATTTATGGATAGGGACATCCAATGGGGTTTACCGTTATAAGGACGGGAAATTATCGAAACATTTTTCCAGTGATAATTCGCATTTGCCGGAAGGGAATATCTATGTGATCTACTTTGATTCCACCCTTAAAGGATGGATATGTACAGAAAATGGCATCTGTATATGGGATCCTCTTTCCGACTCTATGAAGACAGGTGTCTTCCCTGAGGGATTTGTGGATAAAGAGAAAATATGTGGGATGTATGAAGATTCGGACCATCAACTTTATTTTTTGCCGTACAAGGGAGATATCTTTATCTCAGATGTATCCATGAGCCGTTTCCGGAAGATGCAGGCTAATACCCCTTTGGAAGGAAAAGATGCAATGTTCATAATAGAAGATAAGGAAGGGTGGTTATGGATAGCAACGAATAACGGATTGTACCGGTATGATAAGAAAGATACTTTTATTCCTTATAGTTTTGCGGATGGAATACCGGGACCGGTATTTCTGGCCTGTAACCCGGTGATAGATGAGAGTGGGGTGATATGGTTTGGGAATGCCAGAGGACTGATTGGCTTATCGGTTGATTGGAAAAATGAAGAGAACAAGTTGGATTATAAAACAGTCATCTCTGCTGTTCATGTGAATGGGCAGGAAGTGCCCGGGGCAGGTCTGACCGTTAAAGATGGCGTAAGAGAGTTGTCATTGGATGCTTCGCAGAATAATGTAACTATCTACTTTTCCGGATTTACCTTTACCGATCCTGCTTATATGGCTTATGAATATCAGATGGAAGGAGTGGATAAAGATTGGCGGGTTCTGACAGGAAAATCTGAAGTCACTTATTATGATCTGTCTTCGGGTAACTACCTTTTTAAGGTTCGGCGTATGGGGAATCCTAAGTCCGAAACATGCCTGCGTATTCATATGCAGATATCCGTAAACTGGTATGGCTATGGAATTACTTTGGCGGTAATCATACTGGCGGCTTTATCAGCTTATTATTTGTGGAAAAGGAAGTTACAGAATAAGGAAACTGCCCGTTTTTTGCGTGTGCCTGAAGAACGCCGGTTATCCGGTAAGGGGATGGAGGACGCTGATTTATCAATGGAGGAAAAATACAAAACCAGTAATTTCTCCGAAGAAGAATGTAAGCGTCTGACGGAAAAACTGAAGAAAGTAATGCGGGAAGAGAAGCCGTATACTAATCCTGAACTAAAGATTGCGGATTTGGCTTCGATCATTGGAGTTCCTTCTTATACTTTGTCTTATTTGTTTAATCAATACCTGAAGAGAAATTATTATGATTATATCAATGATTACCGCATTGCCGAGTTTAAATCTTTGGTGAGTAAGGGTGAACACACAAGATACACATTGAATGCTTTGATGGAGTTGTGCGGGTTTAGCTCGCGAACTTCTTTCTTCCGTTATTTTAAGAAAGTAAATGGCATTACTCCGAGTGAATATATCAAAAGTCTGGAGGATACTCAAAAGTAAAATAAAATAGTTTTTCTCTCTTCCTGCGTCTCATATAATAAATTGAGACGCTTTCTTTTGTGTTGCTAATTCCTTGTTTGATAGTCTGTTATCTGCATACTTTGTCCGCCTCTATAGAGTGGAATATATAGGAGGTGAAGATGAGGCTTTTTTTGATTTCTGCGCTCTATATTTGCAGCATAAAGTTAATCAAAAATATATGGAAATGAGAAATACAGTGATAACTTCCGACCGATTGATAGCCGATTCCTACATAGCCTATCACCACTTGGTATATCTTTATATATATCGTAAAGTGAATAATAAAGCGGAAGCAGAAGACTTGTCACAAGATGTATTCCTTCGTTTGATGGATTATAATCAGATGCTTTGTAAAGAAACAATCAGGTCCTTTATTTTTATCATTGCCAGTAATCTGGTGAATGATTTCTTTCGTCGCTTTTATAGAACTCAGGCCCTTACACCTTATATATATGAATATACGATGGCACGTACTGATGATGCGGAAAGCCGCGTGATTGCTAATGACTTATTGTCTCGCGAGAAGTATAAGTTGAGTTTGCTTCCGCCCCAGCGTAAAACGATTTATGCGATGAACCGCTTTGAAGGTAAGACGGTCCGGGAAATTTCACAAGAGCTTAATCTTTCGCAGCGTACGGTTGAGAACCATCTGTTTATCAGCCGTAAGGAAGTGCGCGAGTACATAAAACAATGCATCTAATTAGATAATGTCGATATCAATAGTGTTAATTTTAAATTTATAAATTATGAAGAGTGAATTTTTGAAATTCTCGTCGAAAAGAATCTTGTTCTCTACGGTGGTGACTTCTGTCCTTATGGCGGGTAGTCCTCTGGAAGTATTTGCGGCCGATGCCACTGAAGTGCAGGCTGTGATGCAAACCGGTACTGTAACCGGTCAGGTAGTGGATGCCAAAGGTGAACCCGTAATTGGTGCCAGCATCTTGATAAAGGGAACGGGAACCGGTATAATTACGGATATAAACGGTAATTTTACAGTGAGTGCATCGCCCGATGCCACTTTGGTCGTATCTTTTGTGGGATATAAAACGCAAGAAATATCCCTTAGCGGTAAAAAGAATATTAAAATCATTCTGCAAGAGGATTCTGAACTGCTGGACGAAGTGGTGGTTGTGGGTTATGGTACTCAGAAGAAAGCGACGTTGACTGGTGCGGTTGCATCGGTTAGTGGGGATGTGCTGGAGAGCCGTCCGGTATCCAATACTGCTATTGGGTTACAGGGACAGATTCCGGGCTTGACCATTACGCGTACTTCGGCCCGCCCGGGTGATGAAGATATGACTATTCAGTTGCGTGGTGCTTCCTCTACCAATAAGGTGGAACCATTGGTAATTATTGATGGAGTTCCTGCTATCAGCAATACGGAATTTAGTTCGTTGAATCCCAATGACATTGAGAATGTATCAGTACTGAAAGATGCATCGGCAGCCATTTATGGAGCACGTGCGGCAGGTGGTGTTATTTTGGTGACGACGAAAAAGGGAAAGAAGGGTGACAAGCTGAGAATTTCGTATAATGGGATGGTTACAGCCAATACTCCTGCCAATATGATACCGCTGGCAGGTATGAGAGATTTTGCTTCGACCATGGCGGAGGCTTCTTACCAGGATTTTGTAGAATCAGATGGGAATGGAGGGGAAGTCATTACACAACGTTACGTCAACGGGCAAACCTGGAATAATGTATTGGCAGTAGGTGGTAAGACACCCCATGCCGGTGTCAGTTTTGATGATACCAATCTGTTGGTAATTGATAAAATGGCACTTGGAGATCCGTTTACTTACGTGGATACTAATAATCTGATACATTATTATGAGTCAAATAATTGGTTGGATTTACTTTATGGTACCACCTGGAGCACTCAGCACAATATCGGTATTCAGGGTTCCAGCGAACGTGCACGTTGGTCGGCATCTTTGGGATATGCTGATGACCGTTCTGTTATTATAGCTACAGACGACGGTATCAAAAAATACAATGCACGTATGAATGCGGACTATGATATTACTAAGTGGCTGGTATTCAATATGAATATTTCTTATAGCAATCGTTATAAAGACAGCCCGCTTGATGGGCTTGATGGTAACAACTCTGGTATGTATGATGCGCCTGCGGCACCGGCCTATACTCCTTCCGGAAATTATTATGATTTCTATGTTTGTGGGCGTTCTCCCTTATCGGCTATGCAGGCCGGTGGACGGGCAAAACAAGAATTTGAGACATTCCGTTATTCCAATACGTTGACAGCCCAGCTGACCAAGGACCTGAAAGCAACCGGTTCTATGTCGTTCATTAAGAATAATAATGTGCAAACTGAATATAAGACAACATATTATGTAGGAGCGCCTTATGCCGTAAATATAGAAAAGAACGGAAATGGAGAGGTGATAGGATATGACGTGAATGAGCAGTTGAATGTAGTCAATGCAGGGACAAAGAGCTATGCGCAGGAACGTAGCCAGCGCACTTTCTATGAAAATTACTCCTTGCAACTGGATTACAATCATACATTCGGCAATGTGCATAATGTAGCTGCCATGGTTGGTGCCAATGCTGAGAAGAGAACCTACAAGAACGTGACGGCCAAACGTACGGATTTGTTATACGACGGTTTGTTTGACCTGAATACCGGATCGGCAGGATCAACCAACCAAACAGTAACCGGCGGTTCTAATGCGCAAGGATATATATCCTATCTGACTCGTTTGAATTACAATTATGCAGGGAAATATATGATTGAGGCTTTGGGACGTCGCGACGGTACTTCTAAATTTCATGTAGACTACCGTTGGTGTAACTTTGGTGCCGCCAGTGTAGGATGGAGAATCTCTGAAGAGAATTTTGTGAAGAAGAATGTAAAATGGCTGGATAATCTGAAATTGCGTGCTTCTTATGGTGTCACAGGTGGTGCGGTGAGCGAATTGGGCAACTATGACTATCTGTCTGCCATCACGCTGAGTACTTACTACTTCAATGGTGGTCAGGAACAAATTGCTTATCTTTCTAAAATGACCGACTACTCACGTACCTGGGAGAAATTGCAAAATCTGAATATCGGTGTTGACTTTGCCCTGTTTGGTAACCGCCTGACCGGTAGCTTCGATTGGTATCAGAAGAAGAACAATAATATGCTGGTTTCCCTTACGTATCCGGATGTATTGGGAACAAATCCAGCAGCCACTAACGATGCAAAACTCCGTGTGAAAGGTTGGGAAGCCGTAATTGGTTGGAACGACCGTGCAGGAAAAGTGGATTATTGGGTAAGTGCTTCTTTGAGTGACGCCCGTTCCATGGTGGTGGATTATGCAGGAACGGATACTTGGACAGCGGGTCTGGTGAAAGTACGCGAAGGTTATCCGTTAAATTCATTGTTCGTTTACAAGACTGACGGTTATTTTACCTCGTATGATGAGATTGCTGATTACTACAAGCAATATGCCGGAAACAGTGCCTTGGCCAAAGTAGCGCAAAGCAGTGCAAGCACTCATCTGCGTCCGGGCGACCGTAAGAAGGTATTGATTCTTGATCCTGACAATGACACGACAAATGGAAAAGGGAATACCGGAGCTGGAGACGTTTATCACTATGGCGATTCGGACCCTCACTTCAACTTCGGTCTCAATGCGGGAGCTAGATGGAATAACTTCGATTTTTCTTTATTTGTGCAAGGAGTGGGAAAACGTAACATTCTGCGTGATACAGGTATGAACACATGTGCTTTCTATGTTAACTATACCAATATCCTGACCACTCACCTTGATACATGGGCTTGGGACAATCAGAATGCTGAGTATGCCCGTCTTTCTTTGCAGCAGGATAAGAATAAATGGAATGTAGACAACAATGATACTGCCATTCAGAACGCATGGTATGCCCGTCTTAAAAACATTACTGTCGGTTACACCATTCCTTCTTCCATCACAAGTAAGTGGAAGATAGAGAAACTGAGATTTTATTTCTCGGGCGATAACGTAGCAGAAATCACAGGTCTGTCGGACGGATATGATCCGGAAAAGGGAACTAGTGCAAGAACCACCCTTCCTTTCAGCCGTAGTTGGACGCTTGGTGTTGATTTAACTTTCTAATTATTAACTGAAAAATTAAAGAACATGAAAAAGATATTATTTGCGATGACTGCAACCGCCATAGTGTTGTGCGCGACTTCTTGCTCGGATTATTTTCTGGATCTGACTCCTACAGACCAGCAAACTGAAGCCAACTACTACAAAAGTGCGAAGGAATTTGAAGTGGCAGCCAAAAGTACTTACAGCTTTTACGGATTCAAAGATATGTCGGAGACGGTCAACGGGACTAAATATACCAGAACCTTCTATGACATCATGGATAATAACTCCGACATCATCAGCGGGGTACATTCCATAGCGGCCGGCACGCAGGCTGCATCTACAAACGATACTTACTGGTCATTGTGCTATGCTAAAATCCGTAAGTGTAACGTTGTTATCGAAAAGGGTGATGAATATAGCGGTACGGATGATATCAGTGCCTCACTTGCCATAGCCCGCTTCTTTCGTGCCTACCAGTATTTCTATTTACTTCAGCGATTTGGCGGTGTCCCCATCGTTACAGAATCTCTTTCATCTACTTCCGGTGAACTGTATGCCCCTCGCAACTCGCGTTATGAGGTTGTGAAGTTGATATTGGACGATCTGGATTATGCGATTCTTCACCTTTCGGATGAGGCTGATTATGACGGCAAAGTGAGCCGGCAAGGTGCACAGGCTTTCAAGGCACGGGTGCTGCTGTTCGAAGGTACATGGGAGAAATATGTAGGTGTCACCACTGATGGGAATGGAACTTCGGAGGGAGCCGGAAGTAGCAAACCTTCCGATTATCCAAGTGTGGAAAGCATGCTGACCGAAGCGGCTTCACTGGCCAATGAAATCATTGTATCCGGAAAGTATGAATTGTGGAATGCCAAAGGTACGGCGTATGAAAGTATTGCCTATAACTACCTTTTCAATTTGGAGGATGAGGATACGAATCCGATGGGTTTCAAGAAAGATAAGAATCATGAGTTT
This sequence comes from Bacteroides sp. 14(A), assembly GCF_000526555.1. Lineage (NCBI taxonomy): Bacteria > Pseudomonadati > Bacteroidota > Bacteroidia > Bacteroidales > Bacteroidaceae > Bacteroides > Bacteroides sp. 14(A). Next base: position 1,738,649 of record NZ_JAGH01000002.1, read on the forward strand.
ATTCTCCAGATTGCTTATAACCATGATGATAACCGCATTGCCAAAAATGTCACCAAGTCTTTGGGAGGTGATAATAACCAGGCTAGTGCCATCACCATCAAGATGATGAATATGTTCCCTTGCACCACGGATGGTTTGCCCTATCTGTATTCCAAGGACTACAACGGATATGATAAACTGACGGATATTTTCGATAACCGCGACTCGCGTCTGACCTCATGCGTCAAAAGGCCGGGAGATATCTATTATTTCATGGGATCGAACGGTGCGGATAGAACTACTTATGCCAAAGCCGATTATGTGACGGTTTTTGACTTCCCTTCGGCATGTACTCCTTATTATCCCATTGTTCTTAATGCCGGGTATACGGGCTTTCAGAATCGTAAGATGTGTTCGGAGCGCAAAGATTATAGAGATGAGGATGAAGGTTATAACTATCCTGTACTTCGTTTGGCAGAAGTTTATCTGATATATGCGGAAGCCAAATGTGAGCTGGGGAATGGTGCCATCTCTGATGAAGATCTGAATAAATCCATCAATCTGCTGCATGATCGTGCCGGATCTGCCCGCATCAGTAATGCATCCGTGGCACAGGCCAACGCCAACTATCTGGCCAATACCGGTAAAGCCGGAAATATGACGGTGCTTGAACTCATTCGCAATGAGCGGGCTGTAGAATTACGTAATGAGAATTTACGCCCTTATGATTTGCTGCGTTGGGGAATTGCCGAAGAAGCATTGAACAGTAACCGCTCGGGCATTGTGGTGAAGAATCCTGACGGAACAGATACGGAGCTGGTAACGTTCAGCTATGAAGGAGGTGGAAATACTCAGACCTTATATTCTTCGGCTGCTGCCGTATATGGTTTTGAAACATTGGAAGATGGCTCAAAGGCGCTGATTATCAACGATAAGTCTCAGTTCAATATGCAACGTAAAAATTATCTGTATCCGATTCCTCTGTCGCAGATTCAGTTGAACCCGGCTCTGTTGCAGAATCCTGGATATTAATAGAAGAGTAGTTTACCGCTAAAGAAGATATACATGGTAAATGCTTGACCGATAAAACAGAAATACTCAAAAAGCAACGTCTCCTGAGTGCTTTTGAGTATTTCTGTTCATGTAATTGTATTAGTGCAAATAGAACATATATAGTATGAATGTTATTAGAAAAATCATTTTCCTGACTACGCTGTGTGGTGTGGTAAGTGGTCTGTGTGCCCAGAATATATCAATTTCTACCACTAAAACCTCCTTGGTACTTTCGGCTCCGGTCGGGGAGGAATTGAAATATATATATTATGGCAGTAAACTGTCGGAGGCGGATTTCCGGGCAATCAACAGTGCTGAGAAAGGTAATTTATCCGCTTATCCGGTCTATGGCTTGAATTGTCCGTCTGAAACTGCTCTGGCCGTACAGCACAGCGATGGCAGTATGGCGCTTCAGCTGGAAGTAGTGAACGTAGAAACCAGTCGGCAGAAAGATGCTGACCTGACAATCATATCCTTGAAAGACAAAGTATACCCCTTTTATGTAAAGGTCTGTTATAAAGCCTATCAGGATGTGGATATCATAGAAACATGGACCGAACTCAGCCATCAGGAGAAAAAAAACGTGACACTCAATCAGTTTGCTTCCGCTTATCTGCCCATCCGGCGGGGAAATGTATGGTTGTCTCATCTTTACGGAGCCTGGGCCAATGAAGGGCGCTTGTTGCAAGAGCCTTTGGAGCCGGGAATGAAAGTCATAAAGAATAGAGATGGAGTACGCAATTCACATACGGCACATGCCGAGGTCATGTTTTCGCTTGATGGACAACCTGTTGAGAATAGCGGGCGTGTCATTGGTGCGGCATTGTGTTATAGTGGGAACTACAAATTGCGCATCGACACGGACGACAGTGAATACCATCATTTTTATGCCGGTATCAATGAAGACAATTCGACATATCACCTGAAACCGGGTGAAGTGTTCAGGACTCCTGAACTGGCTTTGACTTACAGTGATGAAGGATTGAGTGGGAGCAGCCGTAATTTTCACCGCTGGGCCAGACTACATAAACTGGCCAACGGGACAAAACTCCGCAAGATACTCCTGAACAGTTGGGAAGGAGTTTATTTCAAGATCAATGAGACTGGAATGAGTCAGATGATGTCAGATATCGCCTCTTTGGGCGGTGAATTGTTTGTGATGGACGATGGCTGGTTCGGTGACAAGTATCCACGCAGAACAGACCGGTCTTCTTTGGGAGATTGGGTCGTTGATAAGGAAAAACTGCCTTCGGGTATCGGGGGATTGATTGATGAGGCTAAGAAACAGGGCATTAAGTTCGGCATCTGGATTGAACCGGAAATGGTGAATACCACCAGTGAACTGTATGAAAAACATCCGGACTGGGTGATCCGGGCTCCCGGGTATGAACTGGTTGCAGGCCGAGGCGGAACGCAGGTGGTGCTCGACTTGTCTAATCCCAAGGTGCAGGATTTTATTTTTGGTATAGTGGATAATCTGATGACAAAACATCCGGAGATAGATTACATCAAATGGGATGCGAATATGCCTATCATGAATCATGGCTCCGGTTATCTGGGTAAGGGAGAGCAGAGCCATCTGTATATAGCCTACCATCGGGGCTTCGAGTCAATCTGTAAGCGTATACGCAGCAAATATCCCGACCTGACCATCCAGGCCTGCGCTCAGGGCGGTGGCAGGGCGAACTATGGAGTACTACCCTATTTTGACGAGTTCTGGGTGAGCGATAATACCGATGCTTTGCAACGTGTGTATATGCAGTGGGGAACTTCTTATTTCTTTCCGGCCATGGCAATGGCTTCGCATATCAGCGCTACCCCTAATCATCAGACTTTCCGTACTATTCCACTGAAATTCCGTATTGATGTGGCTATGAGCGGACGTTTGGGAATGGAAATACAGCCCAAGGATATGACCGGTGAAGAAAAGGAACTTTGCAGGAAAGCCATAGCCGAGTATAAGGAAATACGTCCGGTAGTTCAATTGGGAGATATTTATAGGCTGGTATCACCTTATGATAAGTTGGGCGTAGCCTCGTTGATGTACACATCTCCGGAAAAAGATAAGGCTGTTTTTTATTGGTGGAAGACTGAACATTTCCGCAACCAACATTTACCGCGTGTGAAGATGGCGGGGTTGAATCCGCAAGGTAACTATCGTATCCGTGAACTGAACCGCATTGATAATCAGCCGTTAATCTTTGAAGGACAGATATTCAGTGGAGCATATTTAATGGCAAACGGTCTGGAAATTCCTTACGATCATTTGGTGGATAGAAACAAGAAAAGTGATTATTCCAGCAGAATACTTTATCTGATGGAAGTGAGCGTTTCAGATGTGAACAAATAACGTAAGTTTGGTACACATCACTTTTTTGAAGCACCCTTCCACACCGCTGCGTCCCTTTATTCATCGGGCATAGCGTGTGGAAGGGTGTTTTTTGTGGACTTATCTCGTTACGATCCGATCCCGGCTGACTCCATAATATCCTGCCGCCGGCACATATATCGGTTGTGTCTTTCTTCCTATATTTTCTATCTTTCCTTCCGCATTCAGCCGTTTCAGGTGCTCCGCTGCTTTAGACCGCATAAAGCCGCATATACGCTGGAAATCGGCACGTGTCATCAGTTGGTGTTCTGCAAAATACGCTTTCAGCCGCATATCTATCTCTACATCAGACAGTTTACCGGAGTGCCCGCTGTGCCTGAAGTTTTTCAGTTTCACGTTGCCCACCTCGTCCTTCAGCGCACGGTCGGCACGGAACTTGATACCTTTCAATCTCACCTTTTCATTTTTCCGGTCCGTCTCCCTCGTGATTCCTTTTTCACTTTTCAGTGTGGGGTAGAAATAGCCGATACCATCCAGGTGTACTTGCCGCCCTTCCGATAATTCCTCGCCCATCACATGAGAAAGCGCGTCGAGCACCGCCGACACATCAGTTTCAGTCAGCGAGCTGCGTTTCTGTATTTTTCGGCGGATTTCGTCGGTTCCTACTTTTCCATTGAGGGTGATGCGTGCATGGATTGTTGTTTTCTCAGTTTCGTCCGTTTCATTGTTCGGTACCGGAGTCTCATACCATTCAAAAAGTATTGCCATTGTTTGTCGTTTTACAATTGATGATGCAAATGTACCATATATATAAGGGAAGAGCAAATTTTGAACGGACCATTCATATCGTTTGATTATAGTCGGCAGGCTGGCTGATTGCAATCAACAAGCTTGCTGACAGTAATCAGTAAGCCTGCCGACTATAATCAAACGCTGCGGATGCCTTATGCAAAAGACGATGATCCCATATGTGAAATCACAACAAGATATACCTGCTTTATTAGTGCTGATTAGTTGAACGGATTTCTCTGAAACGTTTGCAAACAGACCTTTTATGATGCTAACTTCGTAGCATTAATCACTAAAATAGTAACAGAATTATGAAGACAAAATTAATGCGATTCATTACCTCTTTTTTTGAGAGTTGGAGAGAAGAAAAAAAAGTGCTGGCAAATCAGCCGGAATCTATTGTGGAGCACACGGATATTACCGTTGCGCGTTCCACAAACCATCCTGTTGCGGAACGTGTAAAGACCGTGCCGGTTAGTCTGACGGATCAGGTAAACCGCTTCCTGCAATCTACCTACGATTTTCGTTATAATTTGCTGACGGAAGAAACCGAATACCGTCCGGCAGATGGGAGAGGAGAGCCTTTTGCACCTGTGGGCAGGCGGGAACTGAATTCTTTCTGCCTCGAAGCGCATGCACGGGGCATTGCCTGTTGGGATAAAGACATCAGTCGTTATCTTTATTCTACCAGTGTACCCGGTTATCATCCTTTCCTTCTGTATCTGGACGAACTTCCGGCCTGGGATGGCATTGATCGTCTTGAAGCATTGGCGCACCGTGTTTCTTCTGATCCATTGTGGATAAAACACTTCCATATATGGTTGCTTGCCCTTACTGCACAATGGCTGGGCATAACGGGAAAGCATGCCAACAGTGTGGCTCCTATCCTTATCAGTACGGAACAAGGCTGTTTGAAATCTACCTTTTGCAAGAGTTTAATGCCCGAAACCCTGTCACGTTACTATTCGGATGAAGTGGAGTTGACTTCAAAGGGAAACGTCACCCGTAAAATGTCGGAAATGGGTCTGCTGAATCTCGACGAGTTCGATAAATATCCCGCTTCTAAAATGCCGTTGCTGAAGAATCTGATGCAGATGGCGGAGCTGAACCTTTGTAAAGCCTATCAGAGAAACTATCGCAACCTGCCGCGTATCGCCTCTTTCATAGGCACAAGCAACCGTTCCGATTTATTATCCGATCCTACGGGGAGCCGGCGTTTTCTTTGTGTGGAAGTGAAGGGGAAGATAGATTGTTCCCGCATTGTGCACAAACAAATCTATGCCCAGTTGAAGCAAGAGCTTCTGAAAGGTGCCCGATATTGGTTTACGGCAGAAGAAGAACATGAATTGAAGGAGCATAATAAGATGTTTCAGCGTCGCAGCATAATGGAAGAGGTGCTTTATGCCTGTTTCCGCCCTGTCACAGCCGAAGATCGGGATGAAATAGTGCAACGCCTTTCCGCAGCAGACATTTTCAAGGTTTTGAAAAGACAGAATCCAGCCGCCATGCGGGGAGTTAATTCGAATGCGTTTGCCCAGTTGTTGGCGCCATTGGGATTTTCCCGCTCACGTAGCCGTTATGGGAATTATTATGCGGTCATTTCTTTGTCCGAAAATATCCCTTCCACCCGCTAACCCCGATGAATCGGGCGTTTCAATAGTGTGGAAGGGTAGGGATACTCGCTATGAATATGGTAAAAGCTGGTTTGACTGAGGAAAACAAGAATAGATGCTCAACGGTTTTTAGAGAATCTTTTTTGATGAAATTCGAAACAAATGAATGCTTTTGTTGTTGAATGTGAAAAAAAACGTATCTTTGCAACTGAACACGTGACATGTGATATCTTTCATGGTTTACATGTCCTCTTCCGGTACCAGTAAAATGTGGAAATTTGACTAAAAAACCGGATGAGCGTAGCCTGTATCAGTCTTGGTACGGGCTTACTCTTCCTGTTTTTAGAGGTATCCACATACCTACTGGTAGGGAAGAAGTAAGACCCCGTACTTTTATAATATAAACCATTATAGCCGTATAGGGTTGATTTGAAACTTATTTAATCAAACACTATATGGCTAATTGGCTTTCTATACAAGCAGCTGCCGAAAAATACGGCGTAACTGAGGGGGTAATCCGGGAATGGATTCGGCTCAATTATTTGACAATCTCTTCTTTAAAGAGGGATCCTTTTGAAGATCCGGATCCGCTGGTGGATGCTGACGAACTCGATAGAGCTCTTGAGTTAAAATCGATGCAATCCTATCCTGACGATGAAACTATTGAGCGAATTCCGAGGGGGCATTTAGACTGGATTTATCAGGAGAATTCCCGATTAGCAAAAAAGAATGATGATCTGCGGGAAGAGAATTATTTGCATGTTCAGTGGGAGGCTAAGCTAAAAGCTGATTTAGATAAAATGATAGAGCTTACCGAGCGTTTGAACTCGTTGCACCAGAAAATAGCGGAAGACTATAAGTCTACGCTCAGTAGCCGATTTGATATTTGGTCTTCTTTCTGGCATTTACTCTTCTCCAAAAAGAAATAAAGACCTAACTTGATAACTAATACCTCACCTAACCAGTATATATTGTTTTTTTAATCCTTTTCATCTTGTGAGTACGGAGTTTCGTGAGGAGCTCCGTCTCTTTTTTGTATCCCCCCCTCTATTTCTATCCATTTCTCCTCCTCCCGGGAGGAGGAGTACCCCGTAGGGGGGAGGTGGTAGGTGAGTTAATCTACCTCCTTACACGCGCACGCATATATAATAATGTACCCCCTTCCAGCTCCTTTCATTCTCCCTTTCAAACTTATGTTCTACAACATCCTTATCAATCAGCCATTTACGAAATTGTTTCAAAAAAGTTTCGAAAAAAAGACAGATATGTTTGGAGTGAATGGATATATCGGCTACTTTTGCACCCGCTAACCAAGAGACGGTCAGCCTTGAAATTGACATTCTGACAGAAACGGCGTAGGAACTCCAACGTTTTTCTTTCCTTTAGCCTTTATTCCGATCAGGAATACAGCGTTCTAAAAGAAAAAAGAAAAAAAACTTCCGGAAATATTTGGAAGATATGCTTGAAAGTTCTTACCTTTGCACCCGCTTTCCGAGAAGAGGCTGACACAGAGTCGGCTTCCCTGATAGAGGCGGCGCTAAGAACTTCTTCTTCTTTTATCTCCCTTTCGCAAAGAGAGACGACGAGAAAAAGAAAAAAGAAAAAAAACTTTCGAAATTATTTGGAAGATATACTTAAAAGTTCTTACCTTTGCATCCGCTTTCTGAAAAGAAAAGCAGTTTTAAAAAGAAGCGATCTTTGAAGAATTTACATAAACAATACAAGTAGTACAAGAGCAGGTGCTTCGCAAATTAATAATTAAAAGTTAATAATTAAAGCGCAGCATCTGGGTATAAAAAAGAACCGTCAAGTAACTTATATATATAGGTAATTTGAAGACTTTTAATAAACCGAGCGTCCTGAACAGAGCAAAAACGCTGTCGCTTTTTAATAATTAATTATTAAAAAGCGCAGTCACAATACTTTTACAATGAAGAGTTTGATCCTGGCTCAGGATGAACGCTAGCTACAGGCTTAACACATGCAAGTCGAGGGGCAGCATGACCTAGCAATAGGTTGATGGCGACCGGCGCACGGGTGAGTAACACGTATCCAACCTACCGGTTATTCCGGGATAGCCTTTCGAAAGAAAGATTAATACCGGATAGTATAACGAGAAGGCATCTTTTTGTTATTAAAGAATTTCGATAACCGATGGGGATGCGTTCCATTAGTTTGTTGGCGGGGTAACGGCCCACCAAGACATCGATGGATAGGGGTTCTGAGAGGAAGGTCCCCCACATTGGAACTGAGACACGGTCCAAACTCCTACGGGAGGCAGCAGTGAGGAATATTGGTCAATGGACGAGAGTCTGAACCAGCCAAGTAGCGTGAAGGATGACTGCCCTATGGGTTGTAAACTTCTTTTATATGGGAATAAAGTGAGCCACGTGTGGCTTTTTGTATGTACCATACGAATAAGGATCGGCTAACTCCGTGCCAGCAGCCGCGGTAATACGGAGGATCCGAGCGTTATCCGGATTTATTGGGTTTAAAGGGAGCGTAGGCGGACTATTAAGTCAGCTGTGAAAGTTTGCGGCTCAACCGTAAAATTGCAGTTGATACTGGTCGTCTTGAGTGCAGTAGAGGTAGGCGGAATTCGTGGTGTAGCGGTGAAATGCTTAGATATCACGAAGAACTCCGATTGCGAAGGCAGCTTACTGGACTGTAACTGACGCTGATGCTCGAAAGTGTGGGTATCAAACAGGATTAGATACCCTGGTAGTCCACACAGTAAACGATGAATACTCGCTGTTTGCGATATACGGCAAGCGGCCAAGCGAAAGCATTAAGTATTCCACCTGGGGAGTACGCCGGCAACGGTGAAACTCAAAGGAATTGACGGGGGCCCGCACAAGCGGAGGAACATGTGGTTTAATTCGATGATACGCGAGGAACCTTACCCGGGCTTAAATTGCATCTGAATAATTTGGAAACAGATTAGCCGCAAGGCAGATGTGAAGGTGCTGCATGGTTGTCGTCAGCTCGTGCCGTGAGGTGTCGGCTTAAGTGCCATAACGAGCGCAACCCTTATCTTTAGTTACTAACAGGTCATGCTGAGGACTCTAGAGAGACTGCCGTCGTAAGATGTGAGGAAGGTGGGGATGACGTCAAATCAGCACGGCCCTTACGTCCGGGGCTACACACGTGTTACAATGGGGGGTACAGAAGGCAGCTACACAGCGATGTGATGCTAATCCCAAAAGCCTCTCTCAGTTCGGATTGGAGTCTGCAACCCGACTCCATGAAGCTGGATTCGCTAGTAATCGCGCATCAGCCACGGCGCGGTGAATACGTTCCCGGGCCTTGTACACACCGCCCGTCAAGCCATGAAAGCCGGGGGTACCTGAAGTCCGTAACCGCAAGGAGCGGCCTAGGGTAAAACTGGTAATTGGGGCTAAGTCGTAACAAGGTAGCCGTACCGGAAGGTGCGGCTGGAACACCTCCTTTCTGGAGCGACGCTCAGTCAAAATCAGAGATTTTGAAATTAATAATTAACAATTATAAATTAAAAACTCTCTGTACTAACAAATTAGAAGTTGGTTCTTTTGACATGCTACATAAGAACCTCTTGCACTACGCGTAGTTGTTTATATAATATATATTGAGAAAGAAGAAGCCGAGCCGCAAGGCGAGGTTGAACTCGACAGTCCTATAGCTCAGTTGGTTAGAGCGCTACACTGATAATGTAGAGGTCGGCAGTTCAACTCTGCCTGGGACTACTTCTTAAATTAGAAATTAGAAATTAAAAATTAAATTTACGACATCGCATTTTAATTTATAATTTATAATTTTTAATTAATGAAGGGGGATTAGCTCAGCTGGCTAGAGCACTTGCTTTGCACGCAGGGGGTCAACGGTTCGAATCCGTTATTCTCCACTCTGATAACAAATTTAATTATTAATTATTAATTTGTTAATCAACCGTTCTTTGACATGATGTACAAAAAAAAGTAAAGTTATAACAAGCTGAAAGTATATATCGAGCCATACGGCTAGGTAAGACTAAAAGTAAGTAAGGGCGCATGGCGGATGCCTTGGCTCTCGGAGGCGATGAAGGACGTGATAAGCTGCGATAAGCTGCGGGTAGGTGCAAATGACCTTTGATCCGCGGATTTCCGAATGGGACAACCCAATATCTTGAAGAGATATTATCCATCTTACGATGGAGGCGAACGCAGGGAACTGAAACATCTTAGTACCTGTAGGAATAGAAAATAAATAATGATTCCCCAAGTAGTGGCGAGCGAACGGGGAATAGCCCAAACCATATGTGTTACGGCATGTATGGGGTTGTAGGACCACGTCGTGGGACGAAAGTTAGTGAGTAGAATGATCTGGAAAGTTCAGTCATAGACGGTGATAACCCGGTATACTAAGCTAACTGAACCCTAGTGGTATCCTGAGTAGCGCGGGACACGAGGAATCTTGCGTGAATCTGCCGGGACCATCCGGTAAGGCTAAATACTCCCGAGAGACCGATAGCGAACCAGTACTGTGAAGGAAAGGTGAAAAGCACTTCGAACAGAAGAGTGAAATAGTCCCTGAAACCATGCGCCTACAAGCGGTCGGAGCAGTGTAAACTGTGACGGCGTGCCTTTTGCATAATGAACCTACGAGTTACTTTTTCCGGCAAGGTTAAGGATCTTGAGATCTGCAGCCGAAGCGAAAGCGAGTCTTAATAGGGCGGATAGTCGGAAGGAGTAGACGCGAAACCAAGTGATCTACCCTTGGCCAGGTTGAAGGACAGGTAACACTGTCTGGAGGACCGAACCGATAAGCGTTGAAAAGCTTCCGGATGAGCTGAGGGTGGGGGTGAAAGGCTAATCAAACTTGGAGATAGCTCGTACTCCCCGAAATGCATTTAGGTGCAGCCTTGATTTATACTAATATGAGGTAGAGCGACTGATAAGATGCGAGGGCTTCGCCGCCTATCAAGTCTTGACAAACTCCGAATGCGTATTAGTTCTATATCAGGAGTGAGGGCATGGGTGCTAAGGTCCATGTCCTAAAGGAGAACAATCCGGACCATCAGCTAAGGTCCCGAAATAATTGCTAAGTTGATCTAACGAAGTCAGATTGCTAAGACAGCTAGGATGTTGGCTTGGAAGCAGCCATTCATTTAAAGAGTGCGTAACAGCTCACTAGTCGAGGAGTTTGGCGTGGATAATAATCGGGCATAAGCAATTTACCGAAGCTATGGGATGTGCAAACATCGGTAGGGGAGCATTCTACTCAGCGTCGAAGGTGAAGCGTAAGCTTTGCTGGAGCGTGTAGAAAAGCAAATGTAGGTATAAGTAACGATAAAGGGGGTGAGAAACCCCCTCGCCGAAAGACTAAGGTTTCCTGATCAACGCTAATCGGATCAGGGTTAGTCGGGTCCTAAGGCTCAGCCGAACGGTGAGGCCGATGGCAGAACAGGTTAATATTCCTGTACTACCTTAAAGAGTGACGTGGAGACGGAGGCGTGACAGTGCCGCGAACTGACGGAATAGTTCGTTGAAGGGTGTAGATGTTGATCGGGGCAGGCAAATCCGCTCCGAGAGTCGAACCTGATAGTATGGAGCGTTCTTCGGAACAATCCAATAGTGCATGTAAACATACTCCCAAGAAAATCCGCTAAACTTAATCTTTAAGGTACCCGTACCGTAAACGGACACACGTAGTCGGGTTGAATATACTAAGGCGCTTGAGTGATTCACGGTTAAGGAACTAGGCAAATTGACCCTGTAACTTCGGGATAAAGGGTCCCCACTGCGAGGTGGGGCGCAGAGAATCGGTCCAGGCAACTGTTTAACAAAAACACAGGGCTATGCCAAATTGAAAGATGAAGTATATAGCCTGACACCTGCCCGGTGCTGGAAGGTTAAGAGGAGATGTCATCGCAAGAGAAGCATTGAATTGAAGCCCCAGTAAACGGCGGCCGTAACTATAACGGTCCTAAGGTAGCGAAATTCCTTGTCGGGTAAGTTCCGACCTGCACGAATGGTGTAATGATCTGGACACTGTCTCAACCGTGAGCTCAGTGAAATTGTAGTATCGGTGAAGATGCCGATTACCCGCGATGGGACGAAAAGACCCCGTGAACCTTTACTATAGCTTAACATTGAATTTGGGTAATTGATGTGTAGGATAGGCCGGAGGCTTTGAAGCAGGTACGCCAGTATTTGTGGAGCCGCTGTTGAAATACGGCCCTTTGGTTATTTGAGTTCTAACTCGTTGATACGAGGACACTGTTTGGTGGGTAGTTTGACTGGGGTGGTCGCCTCCAAAAATGTAACGGAGGCTTCTAAAGGTGCCCTCACGCCGATTGGTAACCGGCGGCAGAGTGTAATGGCATAAGGGCGCTTGACTGGGAGACTTACAAGTCGATCAGGTAGGAAACTAGAGCATAGTGATCCGGTGTTTCTGTATGGAAAGGACATCGCTCAAAGGATAAAAGGTACTCCGGGGATAACAGGCTGATCCCTCCCAAGAGCTCATATCGACGGAGGGGTTTGGCACCTCGATGTCGGCTCGTCACATCCTGGGGCTGGAGAAGGTCCCAAGGGTTGGGCTGTTCGCCCATTAAAGTGGCACGCGAGCTGGGTTCAGAACGTCGTGAGACAGTTCGGTCTCTATCTATCGTGGGCGTATGAAATTTGCGTGGCTCTGACACTAGTACGAGAGGACCGTGTTGGACTGACCTCTGGTTTACCAGTTGTGCCGCCAGGTGCATTGCTGGGTATCTAAGTCGGGATTGGATAAGTGCTGAAAGCATCTAAGTACGAAGCCAGCCACAAGATTAGATTTCTTAGGGTCGTTGAAGACTACAACGTTGATAGGATGCAGGTGTACAGGTGGTAACATCATAGCCGAGCATTACTAATTGCCCGTTCACTTTTGGTCTTTGCCTTGTATGGCAGGTATATACGTTCAGTTTAAAATCTTTGCTTTTTGCATCATGTCTAACTTATTTAGGTGACTATAGCATCAGGGTTCCACCTCTTCCCATTCCGAACAGAGAAGTTAAGCCTGATCACGCCGATGGTACTGCGTCAAGTGGGAGAGTAGGTAGTTGCCGTTTTTTAGAGAGAAGCCTCCATATCGAAATGATATGGAGGCTTTTTGTGTTTATAGGTATAATATCCCTTTGCTTTTACGTTTATATCCCCTTCCCGATACACGTCTTCTTTCAGTTCAATATCCTCCCCAGTTTATTCTCTTCTATCTTAATTCTCCTCTTAAAGTAATCCTACTTTTTACATTATAATTGCATATTTATGATAAAATGTATACTGTTGTATTATCAATGTAATATAGTATCCCCTAAGTAATAAACCAATGATTAAAACTACTTAAAACCAGGAAATTATATCATATTTTTGCTTTCGTATTTAGTGCTTTATTCGTACCTTTACTTCGTATTAAAAGGTACTATAATTCCTTTATTTACTGAACATTATTTTTATTATTAAAAGAAAATTCGATTTTTATAAAACAAAAAACAGCCATTCGCTGTTGTTACTATAGAATTGAAAGCGACATGAGAACAACTGTAAAGACATTTTTGGTATTTGTGCTACTTATGGTGACGTGTAGTCTTGGTAGCAGAGCCGTCAACTTTACGGGGATGGTTGAAAAAGCTGCATCTACTTGTGAGGTGAGTGCTTCTTCATCATCATTAAAGAATGCTTCTTCGGATAATGTCGCTAATAATACTAGAAGCAACTTATTTACAAACTCCAAGTTTATGTGGACTACGGATGCTGAACTTGGAAGCAAACCTATCTCTGAAAGATATTCTTTTAATCCTTATCGTTTCCGCAGAGCTGTTGAAACAGCGTCTGTAATGAGAGGCCTTTTGATGATTTCTTCTCACCACAATTTGTTGGTACATGACCAGTCTAAACTATATTATTCAGATAAAGATCCGCATTACACATCCTTCAGTAGTGAATACTACATCTACACTTTGCGGCGGATTGTGATTTAAACTTCCTTTTTATTTAGTTTTCCCCTTTTTTCCCTTTACTTCTTTCCCGAAATATGGCTGAAAGTAGGTGACCTTTTACAATCCTATGCTTGGGTTGGGTTATACGGGCGTTAGCGGCATGTTCATGCTGTGAAGGGGAGGATTATATCCATACGTCTAATTTTTAAAAATCAATTTTAATACAAACCCATTTAAATTTTTCATCATGGAAACTATTCAAAAGAAATCTGCCTCTTTTAAAGGCATCAAGTCCGCCGGTTGGGTAATCGTAATTTGCTTTATCGTTGCTGTGCTTATTTTTCACTTTGTGTTGGGAAACCCCTCTAACTTCATGAACAATGACCCGAACAACCATCCGCTGCCAGGGAACTTCCTCGGTACTATCTACAAAGGTGGATTCATCGTTCCGGTTATTCAGACTCTCTTGCTGACCGTTATTGCACTGAGTATTGAACGCTACATCGCTATTGGTGCTGCTTTCGGTAAAGGTTCATTGGCTAAATTCGTTGCTAACATCAAAGCTGCTTTGGCTGCCGGTGATATGAAGAAGGCTCAGGAACTTTGTGACAATCAACGTGGCTCTGTAGCCAATGTAGTAAATGCTACTCTGAAGAAGTATGCTGAAATGGAGAATGACACGACTCTTGCTAAAGACCAGAAGTTGCTTGCCATCCAGAAAGAGTTGGAAGAAGCTACTGCTTTGGAGCTGCCGATGATGGAACAGAACCTGCCTATTATCGGTACTATCACTACTCTGGGTACATTGATGGGATTGCTTGGTACGGTTATCGGTATGATCCGTTCGTTTGCCGCTCTGGCTGCCGGAGGTTCTGCTGACTCTATGGCATTGTCACAAGGTATTTCCGAGGCTTTGATTAATACTGCCTTCGGTATCTTAACCGGTGCATTGGCCGTTATCTCTTATAACTATTATACCAATAAGATTGATAAGTTAACTTACAGCCTTGATGAGGTTGGTTTCTCTATCGTGCAGACATTTGCAGCTACGCATAAATAAATCGGTCGAACCCTTTTAAAATACTACAATTATGGGTAGAGCGAAAATAAAAAAGAAAAGTACGTTCATCGACATGACCGCGATGAGTGACGTGACTGTATTGCTGCTGACTTTCTTCATGCTGACGTCTACGTTCGTGAAGAAAGAGCCGGTACAGGTTACCACTCCGGGGTCCGTATCCGAGATTAAGATCCCGGAAACGAATATCCTGCAAATATTGGTCGATCCGGAGGGAAAAGTATTTATGAGTCTGGACAAACAGTCTGACTTGCGCGAGGTGCTGGAAGCAATGGGGCAAGAATATGGAGTGACTTTCACTCCGGAGGAAACTAAGAAATTCTCATTGGCGTCTACTTTCGGGGTGCCAATGAAGAGTATGAAGAAGTACCTCGATTTGCCGCAGGATCAGCAAGACGCTGTGTTAAAGAATGAGGGGATACCTACCGACAGTATCGATAATCAGTTCAAAGCCTGGGTGCGCAATGCCCGTGCCACGAACAAAGATTTACGTATCGCCATCAAGGCGGATGCCAATACTCCTTATTCCGTAATCAAGAATGTGATGAACTCACTTCAGGACCTCAGAGAGAACCGGTATAACCTGATTACTTCTCTGAAGACTACTTCTGAAGACTAACAGAAAGGAAATATTATGGCTGAAATACAAGAAAGCGGCAATAAGAAAAAAGGCGGAAAAAATAAGCAAAAGAAAATGACCGTCAGGGTGGACTTTACACCGATGGTGGACATGAACATGTTGCTGATTACCTTCTTTATGCTTTGTACTTCACTGAGCAAACCTCAGACTATGGAGATAAGCATGCCGAGCAATGATAAGAATGTTACTGAAGAGCAGCAGTCTAAAGTGAAGGCATCACAGGCTATCACATTGCTGTTGGGAGGTGACGATAAATTGTATTATTACGATGGAGAGCCCAACTATAAAGATTATAGTTCGCTGAAGGAAACAACCTATAAGGCGGATGGTCTGAGAGCAATGCTTTTGCAACGTAATAGAGCTGCTGTAAATGAAGTGAACGAACTGAAACAGCAGAAACTGAATCTTAAGATATCAGAAGAAGAGTTTACGAAGAAATTGGGTGAAATTAAGAGCGGAAAGGATACTCCGACCGTGATTATCAAAGCCACTGATGATGCTTCGTACAAGAATCTGATTGATGCACTCGATGAAATGCAGATATGTAATATAGGTAAGTATGTGATTACGGACATCGCTGAAGCCGATGAGTTCTTGATAAAGAACTACGATAGCAAAGGTGAATTGTCGCAGAATCTTGCCGAATAATGTGTAACACCTAAAAAAGTAAGAATATGGCTAAAGTAGATTTAAGTTCTTCGGAATGGTGTGACCTGATATTCAGTGGCAAGAATAAGGCATACGGCGCCTATCAGTTAAGAGAGAAATCTCCGAAGCGTCATAATATTGCTGTGATACTGGTGATTGTCATTGCATTGATAGGGTTCAGTATCCCTACTTTGATAAAGATGGCTACGCCGAAGCAGAAGGAAGTGATGACTGAGGTGACTACCTTGTCTCAATTGGAAGAACCGGAAATTAAACAGGAAGAAATGAAAAGAGTGGAGCCCGTTGCTCCCCCGCCTCCTGCACTGAAGAGTTCTATCAAATTCACGGCTCCCGTCATCAAGAAAGACGAGGAAGTGAGAGATGAGGATGAGATTAAGAGCCAGCAGGAACTGACAGAAACAAAAGTGGCTATTTCTATCGCTGACGTGAAAGGTAACGACGAAGAACATGGTAAGGATATTGCCGACCTGAAACAAGTGGTTACCCAAGCTGAACCGGAACCTGAAAAGGTTTTCGATATGGTAGAACAAATGCCTCAGTTCCCTGGTGGACAGGCTGAGATGATGCAGTTCATCAGCAAGAATATGAAGTATCCGACTATTGCCCAGGAAAACGGAACGCAGGGACGTGTGACTTGCCAGTTTGTAGTAGGTGCGGATGGTCGTGTACGTGATGTGAATGTGCTGAGAGGTGTAGACCCTTATCTGGACAAAGAAGCTGTCCGTGTGATTATGTCCATGCCTAAGTGGATTCCCGGTAAACAGAATGGTAAAGCTGTATCGGTGAAGTATACAATTCCGGTAGTGTTTAGGTTACAATAATAATGTGTGTGTCATGAAAACGGTGAAACAACTTCAACTTTTGAGTTTGGCAGTGATGCTGCTTGCAGTGTCTGCCTGCCAAAGTAAGCCTAAGGACGGGCTGACGGATACGTACACTTCGGGTGTGATAGCAATTGCTGCGGACGAAAGTTTCCAGCCTATCGTACAGGAGGAGGTGGATGTATTTGAAGGACTGTTTCCTCTGGCAGGAATTGTGCCCCGTTATGTGACGGAAGTAGAAGCCGTCAATCTATTGCTCAAGGACAGTCTGCGATTGGCTATAACCAGTCGCAGACTGACACCGGAGGAGATGAACTCTTTCAATAGCCGGAAGTTCTTCCCGCAGGAGATAAAGATTGCTACGGATGGGCTAGCGTTGATTACGAACAGGGAGAATCCTGATACGTTGATCACCGTGAACGAAATTCGCAGCATCCTGACGGGAAAGGTTACACAATGGAAGGAAATTTATCCGGCATCCCGGCTGAAGGATATCCGCCTGGTATTTGACAATAAAAACTCCAGTACCGTGCGGTTTGCGGTGGATTCCATTTGTAAGGGTGCTCCGTTATCGGACCAGGTGAAAGCATTGAAAACCAACAGAGAGGTCATCGACTTTGTGTCAAAGACTCCTGATGCTATCGGTATTATCGGCGTGAATTGGCTGAGCGACCGTAATGACAGCACAGGGCTCTCCTTCAGCAAAGAAGTACGTGTGATGTCCGTCAGCGCAGCCGACAAGGCGACGCCGGAAAACAGTTTCAAACCCTATCAGGCATATTTGTTTTACGGTGATTATCCGTTGGCACGCAGCATCTATGCCCTGTTAAACGATCCGCGGAGCGCGCTTCCGTGGGGATTTGCCTCCTTCCTTGCTTCCGACCGGGGACAGCGGATTATTTTAAAGTCGGGATTAGTACCCGCTACCCAACAGGTACGGGTGGTGAATATAAAAGATAAATAACTAAAATGAGTGCTATTATGAAAACGATGTTAGTTCTTAGTATGGGAGCGTTGCTGTTGGCCGGCACACTTTCCGCACAAACGCCTGTACCCGAATGGCAGGCTGGGGTAGATAAAGTAAAAAACTTGATTCAGTCCAATCCCGCGCAAGCTTCTGAGGAGGCTGGGGAGTTACTGAAAGGGAAGAATAAAAAGAATGTGGATCTTGTGACTTCCGTAGCCCATGTTTATCTGGACGCCGGAAAGATCACCGAAGCTCAGGAATATCTGGCTATGGCAAAGAAAGCCAATAACAAAGATCCCAAAGTGTCTGTATTGGAGGGTGATATTGCCCTTGCACAAAAGAATATTGGACAAGCTTGCCAACTTTATGAGCAAGCCATCTATTTCGATCCGAATTGCAAGGAAGCCTACCTGAAGTATGCGCAGGCTTATAAGTCTGCCAGCCCTACACAGGCCATTGAAAAGTTGGAGCAGCTCAAAGCTGTAGATCCGAACTGTCTGGAAGCTGACAGGGAACTGGCTGAGGTATATTATTCCGGCAATCGTTTTGGCAAAGCTGCCGAGATGTATGCGAAATTCATCGACACGCCTCTTGCTACGGAAGATGATATGCTGAAATATGCTTTTGCCCTATTCCTGAATCATGATTTCGAGAAATCATTGCAGGTTGCACAGAAAGGTTTGCAGAAGAATGCACGCCACGCTGCTTTCAACCGCCTTGTCATGTATAACAATACGGACCTGAAACGCTATGAAGATGCCGAGAAGGCTGCCGATGCTTTCTTCAATGCTTCGGACCGTGCAGACTATTCTTATTTAGATTACCGCTATTATGGCGCTTTACTGAGTGCATTGAAGAAATATGATAAAGCTATTATAGAATATGGCAAGGCATTGGATAAAGATGATACACAAGTGGACTTGTGGCGTGAAATATCCGATGCCCATGAAATGAACAATAATTATGCAGAGGCTATTGCTGCTTACCGCAAATATTACGATGCATTAGCCAAAGAAAAGAAGACTCCTGAAACATTATTCCAGTTAGGACGTCTTTATTACGGACAGGGCACATCTTCGGATTCGCTCGCCGTGCAGCCTGCCGACCGTAAACTGGCATTGCAGTCTGCTGACTCTGTGTTCACCCTTGTTTCCGAACAAGCTCCCGACAGTTATCTGGGAGAAATGTGGCGTGCCCGGACCAATTCTGCCATGGACCCCGAAACTACTGACGGGCTGGCGAAACCTTATTACGAAAAGGTAATGGACATGCTACTGAGTAAAAATGAACCGAAGTATAACTCTGCGTTGATAGAGTGCTACAGTTATCTGGGCTACTACTATCTGTTGAAGAGCGACTATCCTGCTTCGAAAGAGTTCTGGAATAAAATTCTGGCTATAGACCCCGCCAATGCTACTGCCAAAAAGGCGTTGGAAGGCATCAAATAGCAACAATTTTAGTTGTTTGTCGTGTCGGGAGGAGTGGAGAGTGATTCTTAGCTCCTCCTTTTTTTATGTTTTTTTCTGTAAACGCTTGGATTATTAAAAAGATTCTCTACCTTTGCGGTGTACTAATAAACTAATACACTAATATTGAAATTAACAAGGTATCAGATACTAGTTGACAAGGCCTTCTCCTTGTATCTTGTTTCCTTGCCACCTATAAAAACATATAAGTATGCTACAGGTAGAAAACATTTCGTTCAGTTATCGTCGGGGTAAAAAAGAAGTCCTGCACGATTTTTCGCTCTCGTTAGAGAGGGGTAGGGTATACGGGTTACTGGGAAAGAACGGTGCCGGCAAATCTACACTGCTTTATCTGATGAGCGGTTTGCTTACTCCTAAGAGTGGGAAAATAATGTATCATGATACCGATGTACGCCGTCGGTTGCCAATCACACTACAGGATATGTTCCTGGTTCCCGAAGAATTTGAATTACCTCCTATATCTTTAGTCAGCTACGTGGAGTTGAACAGTCAGTTCTATCCCCGTTTCAGTAAGGAAGACATG
The DNA here is from genome assembly GCF_000526555.1 of Bacteroides sp. 14(A). Taxonomy (NCBI): domain Bacteria; kingdom Pseudomonadati; phylum Bacteroidota; class Bacteroidia; order Bacteroidales; family Bacteroidaceae; genus Bacteroides; species Bacteroides sp. 14(A). Next base: position 1,758,530 of record NZ_JAGH01000002.1, read on the forward strand.
GTAAAATACCTGCATTATTTTGAAATGGAGCAGGATATTGACCTGGGAGCCTTGTCGATGGGGCAGAAGAAGAAAGTTTTTATGAGCTTTGCATTAGCTACCCACACCTCACTGCTGATTATGGACGAACCGACCAATGGTCTTGATATTCCGGGTAAGAGCCAGTTCCGTAAATTTATAGCTTCGGGCATGTCGGACGACAGAACCATTATTATCTCTACCCACCAGGTGCGGGATATTGATAAGATACTGGATCATGTGGTGATTATGGATAACAGTAATGTTTTGCTTGACGCATCCACTGCCAACATCTGTAGTAAGTTTCTTTTCGTTGAAAGCGATGACCGCGAATTGGCAGAAGTAGCGATTTACACGCTTCCTTCCATACAGGGCAATTTCCTGATGTTGCCGAATACGGATGATGAAGAGTCGGAGATCAATCTTGAATTGTTGTTCGGTGCCGCGCTTACGGACCCTGAGAAGATAAAAGGAATGTTTCACTCTAAACAGAATGAACAATGATACGCGATACCTTTTTTAGTGCGCCCCGTTTTGTGAACTTATGTCGCAAAGAAATGGTGGAGAGTTGGAAGGCAAATTTGCTCCGCTTCGTAATGATGTACGGTATAATGGCAATTGCTTTCGTATGGAACGGATATTTTCGGTACAATTATCCTCAAGGAATGATTGACAGAGGGGTGGAGCAAGATCCTATCTGGTACTTTGAATTGACTATTTTTCTTTGGGCTATGGTTATTATGGGTTTACTGAGTGCTTCGTTCGTTATGGAACGGATGAAGACTAAAACCAACCGAATAGCAGTGTTGATGACACCTGCAACGATGTTTGAGAAGTTTCTCTCTCGCTGGTTGGTATTTACTTTCGGTTTTCTCATTGTGTTCCTGATTGCTTTTAAATTGGCTGACTGGACACGTGTGATGATCTACATGGTAAGTTACCCGGAATTGAAAGGTGTTATTGCTTCCGCTCCGCTTTCCTATTTGGGGAATTCCGGATACTATTGGACAGGTCTCCAAACTTGGGATGGTCTTCTGATGGCATTAAGCGGATACTTTTTTGCTCAGTCTATATTTGTATTGGGTAGCAGTATCTGGCCAAGAAATTCATTTGTTAAGACATTCTCAGCTGTCATTGTTATCATCATAGTTTATGTAGCAATAGGGTCGCTATTAGCGAAAATCTTGTTTGAAGGACGTGGTGGTTATGGAGTACATCAAACGATGTCGGATGAAGCTATGATGCATCTGTCAACAGCCGTCTTTTTCGCAATGGCTGTCTTTAACTGGATAGTTGCCTATTTCCGTTTCAAAGAGTCTGAAATCATTAACCGCTGGTAAGTATGAATTTTAAAGAAAGTAAAGCCATCTATCTTCAAATAGCAGATCGCATTTGTGACGAAGTGCTTCTCGGGCAATATCGGGAAGAGGAGCGCATACCATCCGTCAGAGAATATGCAGCTGTGGTAGAGGTGAACGCTAATACGGTGATGCGCTCGTACGATTATCTGCAATCGCAGGAAGTTATCTATAACAAACGTGGTATCGGTTATTTCGTCGCTTCCGGTGCTCGTGCGTTAATCCTTTCATTGCGTAAAGAGTATTTTCTCAAAGAAGAAGTAGATTATTTCTTCAAGCAGATGTATACCCTTGGTATTTCGGCAGAAGATATGTCGGCTATGTACCGGGAATTTAGTAAGAAACAAAAATAAAGAAGAAGATTATGAAACGAACAACTTATATAATATTTGGAATGTTGCTTACCGGATTGGTTGTGGTGTGCGCTGGCATATTCTACGCCTCTACGCAAGTTACAGGTTGGGATAATATTTTCCTGGATATTAAAGGAGAAAAGAAGACTGTTCAATTACCGCAGTGCAGAGTTATACAGATGGTGGCGGTTAGAAATATCATCGCTACGGGTGAGGGCGAAGAAAAGGGGATAAGAATGCCGGCATTTGGAGAGCTTCCTTTGAAAATTACTTCTGGTGAAGCTGGACAAGGATCTTTCACTTATGCTTCCGGTATGGATGAATTTATGACGATGAATTCAGCTGGAGATACGTTACGTATCGTATTTGATTTTCCTAATGATAAGCTTGAAAAGAAATATCAGGACTTGTATTGGCTTAATTTACGCTCCGAGGAGATGATTATAGCTTTGCCGGATCATGTCCAGTCCTTGCAGACCAGTCTTGAAGCCCAGAAAATGACTGTTGAAGGTGTGACCCGTGATTCATTGTCTTTGGTGGTGCAAGATTATGCTACCATAAACGACTGCAACTTTAGAGCTTTAACAGTCCAGAATGGTGCGTGGTTGTTTAATACCGGTAAAGCGGATAATTTGCATCTGCATCTGAACGGGATACGTAGTTGGAACGTGAACGCAAGTTCTTTCCATGTTGATACGGAGTATCTGTATGCTCATGGTGATCAAAGATGTACTTTGGAGAATGGCGAATGTCGTCAGGTAGTTTGGATGCCTCAATCTAAAGACGCTTCATTGGATATAAAACTGAAGGAAGCTGCAACAGTAGTTGTGAAATAATAATAGATATTGTCAGGATACGAAAAAAGACCGTTGAAAAACGGTCTTTTTTATTTAGTTGCGGAGATCCGACTCGAACGAATGACCTTTGGGTTATGAGCCCAACGAGCTACCAACTGCTCCACTCCGCGATGTTTAACGGGTGCAAAGGTACGGCTTTTTATTGAACAAACAAATAAAAGCCATATTATTTTTGCTAAAAAATGTAATAAACGGACTAACTTATTGATAAGTAGTGTTATAACAGATATACTTTTTTTATCCTCTCCCTGTGACCAAATGTTAATAAAATGTGCGTTTTCTTGTGTGGTATGCAGAAATGTTTTACTTTTGCTCAAATTATTAAGCAATGTGCAATTATTAATATGGCCGTATCGAAGACAAAAGCTAAATTAGTGGATGTAGCCCGTCAGCTATTTGCAAAGATGGGGGTTGAGAATACCACAATGAACGATATCGCTCTTGCTTCTAAAAAAGGTAGAAGAACGCTTTATACCTATTTTAAAAGTAAGGAAGATATCTATATGGCTGTTGTCGAATCGGAGCTGGACATCCTTTCGGATATAATGAAGCGGGTAGTAGAGAAAGACATCTCGCCCGATCAGAAGATCATCGAAATGATTTATACCCGCCTGGATGCCGTGAAAGAGGTAGTGTACCGGAACGGAACACTCCGTGCTACCTTTTTCCGTGATATATGGCGGGTAGAGAAGGTGCGCAAACGTTTTGATGCCAAAGAAATACAGCTTTTCAAGGATGTGCTTCGTGAAGGCGTGGAGAAAGGGGTGTTTCAGGTTGACGATATCGACATGACTGCCGAATTGGTGCATTATAGTGTGAAAGGTATTGAAGTGCCTTACATACGTGGGCATATAGGTGCTAAACTGACGGATGAAACACGTGGACAATACGTTGAGAACATCGTGTTCGGGGCACTGCGTAGAAAAGAATAACTTTAATCAATAATTAAAAAAGTATGGGATTATTAGATGGAAAAACAGCCATTGTAACTGGTGCTGCACGCGGTATCGGTAAGGCTATCGCATTAAAGTTCGCTTCTGAAGGAGCAAATATCGCATTCACTGACCTGGTGATTGATGAAAATGCAGAGAATACGGCAAAAGAAATTGAAGCAATGGGCGTGAAAGCTAAAGGTTATGCTTCAAATGCTGCTAATTTTGAAGATACTGCCAAGGTGGTAGAAGCTATTCATGCAGACTTTGGCCGCATCGATATTTTGGTAAACAATGCAGGTATCACCCGTGACGGTCTGATGATGCGTATGAGCGAGCAACAATGGGATATGGTTATCAACGTTAACTTGAAATCCGCTTTCAATTTCGTTCATGCTTGTACTCCGATCATGATGCGCCAGAAAGCTGGTAGCATTATTAATATGGCTTCTGTAGTAGGTGTTCACGGTAATGCCGGACAAGCCAACTACGCAGCTTCCAAAGCTGGTATGATCGCTCTGGCTAAATCTATCGCACAGGAATTAGGTTCTCGCGGTATCCGTGCCAACGCTATCGCTCCGGGTTTTATCCTGACCGATATGACTGCTGCATTGTCTGACGAGGTAAGAGCTGAATGGGCAAAGAAGATTCCTTTGCGTCGCGGCGGTACTCCCGAAGACGTGGCAAACATTGCTACCTTCCTAGCTTCTGATATGTCTTCTTATGTATCAGGACAGGTGATTCAGGTAGATGGTGGTATGAATATGTAAGAAAGCGTATGACTGTCGTATACGAGGACAATCATATCATTATAGTCAACAAGACCGCTTCCGAGATCGTTCAGGGAGACAAGACGGGGGATACGCCGCTTTCGGAAACCGTAAAGCAGTATCTGAAGGAGAAATACCAGAAACCCGGTAATGTCTTCATCGGTGTTACCCACCGGCTGGACCGCCCCGTAAGCGGTCTTGTTGTATTTGCCAAGACCAGCAAGGCGTTGTCCCGCCTCAATGAAATGTTCAAAACCAGTGAGGTGAGGAAGACTTACTGGGCTATCGTAAAGAATGCCCCGAAGGAGCCGGAAGGAGAATTGGTGAACTATCTGGTGCGCAATGAGAAGCAGAATAAGAGTTATGCTTATGATAAAGAAGTGCCGAAGAGTAAAAAGGCTATCCTGCACTATCGGTTGATAGGTAAGTCGGATAATTACTTTCTGCTGGAAGTAGACCTGAAGACTGGGCGACATCATCAGATACGATGCCAGTTGGCAAAGATGGGATGTCCTATCAAGGGAGATTTGAAGTATGGCTTTGCCCGTTCCAATCCGGATGGAAGTATTTGCCTGCATGCACGGCATATCAGTTTTGTGCATCCGGTATCTAAAGAAATGATTGAAGTGGAGGCACCTGTACCACCGACGAATCTCTGGCAAGGCTTTCAGATGATATAAGAAAGAGCTTACCATAAAATAGAAATGCGTCAAAAGACTATTTAGCCTTTTGATGCATTTCTATTCATAACTTTATTCTCTTATCAGAAAAAACGTGGTTTTACGAATTTATCTTTATAAGATGTGAAACGAAGTCCTGACATTCCATTGCTTGACGTAGGGAAGCTGACAGACTTGATGAGTGAATAATCATCCGCATCCAGTGCATAATACTCTTCTGCTGTATCCGTAGTGACGCATACGGTCCAGTCAAACATATTACCGAAAATGGAAAAATTATCTGTTTCCGGATTATAAGAAGGAAGGCCGGTCTTTATTACTTCATAGGTTTTATTCTTCAGTACGTAGAAGTTGTTGTTCACGTCCGTTATATATCCTAACGTCTTGCGGTCCTGAAACTCTGTAATAAATAGATATTTGGCGTTTAATCCTTCAGGCAGGGGAATAGCACGTACATAAGGACGTCCTTGGGTTTGCTTCATATGAAACAGTTTTCCTTCGGCATCCAGTATCAGGTACCCTTCATCATACTCTTTGCGGGTGCTAGGATTACCTGCTACATACTGTGCCGGAAAGCGAAACTCTTTTTTCTTTAAAACTTCCGTGAAGACTTTGCTTTTCTCCTGATCTATAGTGTTATTTTCCATTACGATAAATTCAATTCCATGGGGGGTGATGCGGAATACGTCATCCGGCATCTTCAGGTCTACTCTTCCTGACATACTTTCCAGTAAAGGGTAGAGGGGAACGGAAGGGGCGTTGATATCCGCAGCAGAAACACGGAAGTTAAAGTTCGTGATTTGTACTTGACGCGGACTTACGGGAACCCCCATTAGACTGTCTGGAAAGCGTTCATCGGCCATTAACTGGCGCACGTAGAATAAGGGCAGAATGCTGTCTGTCTGCTCTTGAGTGTAATTATTGCCCGACTGATCCCGGCGTATCAGTCCGACGCTTTCTTCATACCCCATAGACAAGAAATCACCTATAACGCAACTGTACATGGAAAAAGGCGTGCGTGAAGGTTTAGCTGCAAAAAAGGTGTAACACCAGGGTAACTGCCACAGGAGCAGCAACACTAGTGTAATACAGAGGAATATTATACTAAAACGTTTCATTTTTCTTTCTTTATTAATATATGTACATCATTTTAATCCTGCTTACCGGCTTTGAAGCGTAGAACAGAAAGCCAAGAAAAGCTGATTGTCAGCAGACTATAAATCGTCAACCATGGAAGGAAACCGTTGTAAGCTTCCGGATCGGATGAAAGGAAGAATACCCGGAGTAGCAGAACGCTTATCACGAGGTTGAGTACTCTGCGTTTCCAGGTAGGTTCCAGACATACCCAGGCAATGAGCAGATAGGCGCATATTCCGGCTATATACCACGGAAGAGCTGTCAGTAGTATGCGTGAATATAGTTCAGGAGCGAGTATACCCTGTAGATACACAAACATTAGGATATAATTGGTAGCAAAGCATATTACTAATGTCAGCAAACCGTAAAGAAGCATGAGGTTAATCATTTTTAGTTGCGGATAAGGTAAATGCAGGGTCAGTTTCAGGCACTTATGGTACATCTCGGGAATGAACTGCACTAGTGCAAGAAGAATACCGACCAGCAGAGGCACATATTCCAGCAGGTTCACAAACACAGCATCACGTGAAAGCATGACTTCCCAGACATGGGCAGCTCCTTTCAGTTCCACTACCCGGTTGATGCGTAACATCGAATATCCTGCAAAGCCTAGAGTTACAATGCAGGCAAGCAGCAGGTACCAGCGTGTCTTGATCCATTCTTTAAAAAATATAGCATTCATTTTATCTTCAATATCTTTTTAGGTGAATTTAGTATTTTCCAGTTAGGCCGATGAAGGCGTCTTCCAGATTTACAGTCTCGCATTTGAGGTTGCTGTAGGGTGTTTGCATCGATTTCAGATGAGTTTCCGCTTCCGGCTGTTGCAGGAATGAGTAAGTTTCCAGCGTATTGCGTATCACGGACGGATGGTAGAAAACGTCTGTTTCCGGCAATTTATATCCTTCGGGAACCGTGCATGTATATCGGCGTACGTTGTCCAGCAATTCTTTTATGGGCTGTTGAATCAGTATTTTTCCATAATCCATGATGATGCAGTCGTCTATAAGACGTTCCATATCCTGTATGATGTGTGAAGTCAAGAATACTGTTTTGTTTTCGGAACGGGCATAGTCGCGCAGGTAGTCCACAAACAGGCGGCGGTATCCCGGGTCTAAGCCCAGAGAAAAATCATCCAGTACCAGTAGTTCCGGATTCTGCGCCAGGATTAGTCCTAAAGCTACCTGCGAGCGTTGTCCGCAGGACATTCTCGAAATACGCTGTTTCGGCGCCACTTTCAGTTTGTTCATTAATTCGTAGTAAGCTTCCTTTTTCCATTGTTTGGGGTAAAAAGCCGAATAGAATTTTTCTATTTGCTGAATAGTCATGAACTGATATTGCACGTGTCCTTCGATGAGCAGACCTATGTTCCGGCGGAGAGAGGGGGCCATAGTCTGAATATCCTGACCGAAGATGGCACATTGGCCGGAACGTGGTTTGAGATAACCACTCAATATATTGATGGTAGTGGTTTTTCCTGTACCATTTTTTCCTAACAGTCCCAGAATACGTCCTTTGGGTACGGTGAAACTGAGGTTCTCGTAAATTAACCGTTTGCCATAATAATGCGTCAGGTTATTACATTCAATGATGTTCTCCATTGATTTTTGTTGTTATGGTTATAAAAAAAGAAAAAGAAGGGGGATAATAATGCCTGCTGCTAATTCTATGCCTCCCCGTCCCCATAATCCTTTCGGGCCTTTTATCATAATTATACCGGAGACGGTGATAATAATGAGTCCTGCGGCAAATAAGTCGGCAAAATGAGTCCACCAACTACCGGGGTTGTAATGCAGCTTTGTGAGCGCGCTCAGTAGTGGGCGTCGTGTCAGCTTCTCATAAACAGCATGCCGAGTGGATAACTCTACCACTAAACTGGACCCACCTTTCAAAAATACCTTCATTAGGTTTTCCTGTGGAAAGTAATGTTTGGTGTAATTGCCCTCTTCGCCTAGCGGTACCAGCAATTTCAGTACATCTTCCTTCTTGAAGTCAGACTGCACCGGAAGTATTTCAGTAATGGCATATTCCTGCCTTTCCACTGAATAATTCGGATTAATGGTGTTCCGGTGATTCATGACAATTCCGGAAATGGCATAAATCAATACCATTCCGGAAAAGAAAAATGAAAGATCACGATGAATGACACGGCTCCACTTGCGTAAAGTGATTCCGGCCTTATTGAATTTCATAATCCGTGGCTTCCAAATAATAGAATGACAAATAAGGTTTTCCGCTTTCTGCTTGTCTTTTGGCTATCTGGGCGCGGAAGTCGGCGATACGTTTTTCCGGTGTATTGGCGGTTTCACCACGAGCTTTCTTCTCGCTGCTGCATCCACCTTCGCTTTCACCATGTTTCTCCGCATTGGCAGCTTTTAGTTGGGCTTCCCATTGTTGCAGGTAGGCTTCGTCCACGCGTTGTTCTTTCAGCGTGCCGTTTACGCGGACAATGCTGTTAACACATTTGGTGTCGAAAGAGCCTAATTTACCGGCTTCCACACGAATCATCTGCGTGTCGTCGCTACCCATTAGGAATATTTTTGTGGCACCATGCTTGCAGGCGTGCGTACATACACCTTCTATGGTAACGGCTTGGTCAGCCAGTGTTTCTGCATTGGCGAGCAGGCTGTCTATTTCCATAGCGCCGGACTGTTCTACAGTGGCTGTTTCATTAGTTTTAGCTTGCTTGTTGCCACAGGCCACGAACGTGAATGTTGTTGCAGCAATGGCTGCGAATAAAAGAACTCTTGTTTTCATTGCGATGTTTATTAATTAGTTAGTAATTTTTTTAGAGAGATAAACCGATATTTACCCAAAGGGAGGTTCCTTTCTCACTGTTGGTATATCTGGCTTGTTGCCAACCCGCTTCTAAGTGAGCCAGCATGTTTTTGAATACATTTTTGGACCAGCGTAATGAAATTCCATAACTGGTATTTCCAGAACTTTGCATATCGAAATTCTGTTGCAGGATGGTCATTGCATAAGGGTGTGTCACTTGTCCGATATCCAGGGTTGCATCTAATTTTTCCTGATGTGCTCCCCAAATACGCACAAAGAGCATATCCTGTTTCCATCTCCAGGTAGAAGTGAAAGCTAAAGAAGTATCGAACAGACTGTATTCCACCTTTTTAGAAGGACTTTTATAGGTATCTTTCCTGTAGTGATAACCTACGGCTGGTTGCAGGCTCCAGCGCCATACTTTAGTCTGCTCCTGCTCGTAAAAAGCCGATAAGTTACTCCAGAGTCGTTCGCTTCCGAATTGTTGAGCGGTTGCAATCTGCGGATAAATACTATTCACAGCATCTCCATAAAGAATTTCTGTACCTTTCCGGTCACGGAATTCAGCATTTGCCTTTATTCCCCAACTATGATTCCGGGTAGTGGCAGAAGTCCAGGCTATTTCTCCCTGATAGCGATCCTCGTCCAGCTCGTTCAGCGTGAGATCGTTTGCGCCAGGCAGAATCTTTTCATAGAAAGCGTGTTGGTAGGAAACCGAACTTGTCCAGCCTCCATCACTTTTTACTGGCAGCAAATCTAATCCTGCTCCGAAGATATGGCCCTGATACCTCACCGTATTGCGGGTACCGTCGAAACGCGTATAGCTTGTTCCCAGGCCGGAGAGATGGAACGTTTTCGATACTCCCAGTTCATTATAATATGTGATATCCCCATTTTGTTTGTACTTATGGGCTTCAGCGGACAAAGCCACGGCATATCGTTTATTGAATTGATAAGAAGCACCAGCTTTTCCCTGCAAATCGGCAATGGAATTACGTGGACGCGGGTCTACATCCCTGTATTCAAGCAGGGCGCGGTATGAGAATTCCCCGCCAAATGTCCATCGTCCGTGAGAAGCAGCATATCCGCCTTCGAAGAAGTAGGTTTCCGATTTTATATCTCCTCCTATGGTGTCTGCCATTACGTACGGGTAGATGAGATCGTAGTCTGCACTCTCGTTCCACTGTACGTTCTTTCGCTCTCCGTTGTGGTAGTAAGCGTTGCCCCAGATGCGTGAGGCATCCGACATGCGGACATATGAGTCGGCTGCTACCTTGAATCCACCCCAGCCGTCACCTTCCTGTGCGTTCAGGGCGCGGCTCTCATTGTCCCAGTCTCCCGAAATGGAAAGTGAAGAGTATGAGTCGGAGTAGCGGTAATAGTTAAGAGCAGGGTTCAGATAAGGCGTTATTATGAAATTTTGCCTTACTGCTGAGCGCTCATAAGCCCGTTTCTGAATCAAGACCGTGTCCCCCTTTTGTGCAAAGGAGGATACGGTCGCTACAACGAGGATGAATGAAGATATAAATCGTAAGATCATCTTGTTAGTGAGAAATTGTGATTACTCGTGAAACTTGTAATACGGATCGGCAGGCTGTTCAGGCAGGAAGTCTACGCTGGAGTCGTTTGTATCCTGCAATGTTTTACCGGAAAGTACCTTGCGGCGTACACTTTTGCCATAACGCGTCTTGTCCTGATTTACCTTTCCACAATACGTCCAGCCTCTATCTAGTGCAGGAGATGTTACATTCCATACGTATTCGCTTTCCACACTGAGATTCACAGCATCCAGAATCCATTTGTTAGGAATCTTGTAGGCGTCACCGCTCATAGGATAGACGTTACCACCGATAATCATGTTATATTCGTAGGTGTAAGCATAGTCTTTCAGATAATCCTCCTTACTGAGTTGGTTGTTTTCGTCATCTCCCAAACGTGCCAGTGCAAACGAGGTAAAGCCACGGTTATGTGGTCCCCAGATGGTTGCTGTATAACAGTATATCTTTTCCAAGTTCGGAACTTCAGTGTCCGTGTCTTCAAAACTTGGATTTGAGGATACATCGTACCATTCAAAGTCAGCCTTTGTCAAGTCGAATGAGTTACTGTTGGCAACTGTGTGATCCATGCCTATATCGCATAACAGCAAAGATTCGCCGGGAGGAACCATGATCTTTCCGCCTAACGGGATACGATAAATGGCTTTTGTGGAGAATGCCTCATTCATGATATCAGGTGTGTAGTCATATTTACTTGTAGTCATGAAGGCTGATTCGGCGATTGTCAATCCGTCTGCGCAAAGCGTGTCGCCGGAGTTGTTGTAAATACGGAAGTATTTGTCACCGGTATATTGTTTCTCTTCCGGAGTAACGCTACCGGTGAAGAAAATTTCGGCGATAACGAAATTGCCTCCTTCTTCACTGGAGTTATATACATAACCGGTTACGTCGAGGGGAGATGTGCCAGTAGCTTCGGTGAAGGTCACAGATTCCTGGTAGGCGCGCATTTTTGTGTATACCATTTCATCATTCAGCTTATAACTTAGGGAACCTTCCATACTGATGGTATATAAGCCCTCGGGTACACTTACCGTGATACTGGCATTGGATGTAGTTGCACGGGTGCCGGGTTTCACAACAGAAGTTGTTTCTCCGGTATTGATATTCTTCAGGGTCAGCTCCTGAATACCGATTGTAGGGTTATAACTCTGCAATTCAGACGGTGCGTTGAAATGCAATGTTACATTGGCCAGTTTTACACTGTTGTCATCATCGTCACTACAGGCGGTGAATGCCAAGGCTGCAATAAACATGCAGGCTACGTAAAGGTAATGTTTCATTTTCATTTTCTTTTTCTTTGTTATCATATTAAAGTTTTATATTAAGTTCCATCCCGAAGTAAGGGCTGGCTGCTGTTCTTCTGATGAGGTATCCTTTTTTGGTATAATCGGGCACATAGTCCAGAATGCGGTCGGCAAAGAGGGCTATTGACAGATTCTTGCCGAAGTCTTTAGTTGCCTTGAAATTGACATACATGTAGAACGGGTCGGTACTCTTTTCGAACTGTTCCTGATTATAGCTCAGTGTCAGATGCTGTTTATAAGTATCCGTCTTGTCCGCATCCGTGTATGGCGACACGGTTCCTGTGGCATCTATGTACGAGATGGGCACACCGCTTCTCTCTTTAGTTTGCTTGCTGTAGAACCAAGTGCACTCTACGGTAGCCGAAAGTTTTATTCCCAATTTGTCCAACCAGGTGTCTACTATGAAGTTGCTGTTGAACTGTTCGTAGGAATAACGGTCGTCCGATTCGTAAAGACCTATATACATATCGCTCAAGGCGACATTGCCGATAACTTTCGACACAGATTTCTGTATGGGCAGACTATTCTCGTAGTTGGTACGTAGCCAGGCACCGTTAATGGTGAGTTTAGAATTTATTTTTTTGAAACGTTCCGAGGCGAACTGGAACTCGATACCTTCTTTCAGCGTCAGACTGCCGTTTCCGGTGTAAGAGTATCCGTTCAGTACGCTTACCTCTGAGTAAGGCATGCCTTCCAGTGAGGGAGGTCCTGTCAGTTCTGAACCGTCTATGCCGCTGGCATCGTATTTTTTATAAGAATAAGGGGAATAATTCGCCATCGAACGGAAACCGGAACTCATGCGTTCGCGAAAATAAGTGATGGAGAAATCGTTCCTGTGAAATTCCATGCCCAAGCGCACTTCCCATTTAAAGTTACGTGCTGCCTTTAGGTTATAGTTCACCGGATCTACGATGTAAGTACGCAGATTCATGCGCTTATAGTCCGGATTGGCGTTCCAATAATTCAGTTGTACGAAGTCCATATACAACTTGTTGGGGTACAATTGCGCCAACGTAGGCGTTTTGGTCAACCATCCGAAGCCGCCGGAAACGTTTATATTCAAGTCGTTATTGCCAATGCCTATTGCAGGGAAACTCCATTGGGCATTAATGCGCGGATCAAAATAAGGCTTGCCGCTGAGGGCATACCGGCTGTTCAGGTTCAGCAGCATGCTGCTACCTATTCCGGCCTGGACTTCCAGGTGATGCTTACCTATGGGAATACCTATCTGATCTTCCACGAATAGTGCAATTTGCTCGCTCGCCGGAATGTCACTGTACTTGCGGGGACGTGTATAAGAACTGCCCGGGTTAAGTGGGCGGCTTAGGTCGTACACTTGCCCGTCTCCTAGATTTTTGGCATAAGTCCATGAAGCACCTACTTGGATTCGGTGTGTAGCGTTCCACGTTTGTAACTCGAACTTTGTTTTTACCTTGGCATATAAATTTAGAGGCCTTCCATCTACAGTTACGTGAGCAGTATATTTATAAGGCAGTATTTCAGCGTCATATTCACCTTCTTCCATATGGGTGGGTACGGTGCGGTCGCGATCCAACTGGATGAACTTACTTCGTTCTATCTTATCCCACGACATGTTGGCAGACAGATCCAGTGTCACCCCTTTGAATGCTTTGTCCTGTGGGGCAATCCAATTTAACGAACTGTTCCATCGGCCGGAGTGATAGCTCGATTTGTAATTGTCTTCTTGTTGTGTTTGTATGTCCGGGTCGGTTTTTACATTATCTATATTACCTGAATAACTGATGCCGGCGGTCCAGTTCAAGCGATGTTCATTTCCAAGCAGCCACTTTTTGTTGAGGCGTACGGATGCATTGATGCGCTTGAAATTGTTGAGGCGGTCCCGCGGATCATTGTACGAGTCGAGAAACCCTGCATCTGCTGACAGAACGGTTCTTTGATCTTTCCATTCCACACCTTTGCCTATGGAAAACAGTTTACCGTATTGATCTGCTTTGATGCGTGCCTCCACCGGGGTGGCTTTCTGCTTTTGCTTGATAATGACTACACCACTGGTCAGGTCGTTGTATTCCACGGAAGGAATACCGCGGATGATTTCCACGCTTTCGATGTTATCAGTGGAAATGTTACGCATGTCTACGCCGGCATTCACGGCGTTATATGCGTCAAACGTCGTGTTGGGGTCAGTGAGCAACCGCTGCATATTGGCATCTGTACTGATGGGAGCACCATCAATGATGAACTTGGTTCCTAAAGAAGAAGTATTGTAGTTGGAACTGCTGGTGCCTACCTCGCGCAAGGTAATGTTTTTGGCGCCGTTCATCTTGGGATCGCTGGTCTTCCCTCCCGGCAATAGTGCCAGCAAGTCAGAGAAACTTGTAGGTTGCAGATGTTCCATTGCCGTGCGGTCTATTTTCGAGGCGCTGGTTATTCCTTTTGACTCAGAAGCTGTCACTACCACTTCTCGTAATGCAGTGGAAGACGGTTTCAACGAGAATATCAATGACATGTTATTAGTCAGGTCGATGGATCTTTCCTGTTTCTCATATCCTATATAGGAGACTGTGATATGGTAGTGTCCGCTCTCTATATGGGTGATATTGAACCTGCCGTTCTCGTCGCTCGTACTTCCGTAGAATTTGCCTTCATCGGATTTCATGCGGATAGTGGCGAAAGGAAGGGGCTCTTTCTCCTGGGCGTCAAGTATTTGTCCGCTAAATTTGTAAAATGATTGTGCGGAACACCAGGTAGTGAAGAACAAGAGGTAACTTAGTATTATGTATATGACTTTACGCGACATTGATTTATGCACTTTTTGGAGTTGCAAAGTTATTGGATCTGTGCACGATCAGCAATCGCTAAAAGTCGGTATATTTTCTTTAAATAACGTGAACGATAACAATATATAGGTATTTCAAAAGTACAGTTTCTATAAACCTGAAAGGCCAATGTTGGGTAAAATGAATCCGATGCATGTATCATCCGACCATAGCCATACAAACTGTTCGTCTGATTGGAGAATATATAACTGTGTTATCCCGTCGAGTTTGATACCCATGTTTCCTTCCACTTTCCCGTCTGTCCTTTCTTGCCCCGAGGGAAGGGCATTCAGTTGAAGAGCCGTGTATTGCTTCCCCTGCACATCCTGTATGCGAAAGAGCTTTTGTGAGGGATTACAATAGTATTGATGTGCCTGCTTGTCGAAGAGCAATAATGCTTTCCCGTTCTGGTAGATTCCTATTTGCGTGGAAGATAGCAGGCTGCTACGTTCTTCTTTGTAAAGGTCATTTTCATCTTTTGAGCAGGCGTATAGTAAAGAGACGCTGATCAGTAGCAGGATATATTTGAATGTTTTCATAAGTATTTCTATTATTGGATAGTGATATATTGCATAATATACTCTTTGTTGCCGTCCGAACGGGTGATTTCTGCCTGGATACTATGTTCTCCGGTTTCGGGTCTGATGTAGTTTTTACTTTCCTTTCCATCTATATACCATTTTACGGCCTTTATATCCTCGCAGTCCGCCAGATGGAACAATATGGGATTCTCCGAACTGTTGACTGGAATCGACTGCTCGATGCGTGGGTAGTAGAGTCCTTTCCGTTGGGTAGTAACCGAGAGTGTATGCTCTATTTCGTTGGAATTTAGGATAGTGACTTCGTATTGCTTGCCGGGTTGCAAACCGTTTATATGACATTCTGTTGATGTAGTTGTTTGCGAACTTGCAACCTCTGTACTTCCTGTCGGTTTCCAGGTTACTGTCCATTTCTTTCCGATGTTGTCTTGCCATGTCACAAGGGCATCGTATTGGTATGCTTGCACATGATAGTCAGACATACCGAAGTAAGTATCATCCACAGTTAGCAAGATATAGTCATCAACCGTGGCGATCTCCAATATATTCACCTTTGTGTTCCCCCCTTTCCAGGAGCGGAAATCTTTTTGTTTAGCGGACATAAGGCTGGTCACTTTGTATACGCCGGGAAAGAAGCTGTAACGGGAGTAATACACAGCATTTGTCGCATTGGGATACGAACAGACTACTTTCATGCACTCGTGGCCTGCTATGGTATTTACCGAATTGTACGTCAGCCATTTGGAGGGTGTGGTATAATCTATGTGATAGACTAAAAGCCCCGATGTGCCCTGGCTTTCGTGATAACTGTAATAATCTGGAATATCCCATACATTGTCGCCCGTACCCCGGTATTCCAGCAGGAAATAATCATTGTCCGTATCGGTTCCTATCAGATAACCTTTATCCTGATGGACGGGAGCCAGGCGGAATTCCCCTGAGGTATTCAGAACTTCAGGCTCTGCCCAACCTATCATCCAACGTTCCAGAATGCTCAGTGCCGGTGGAGTACGGCTGTCGTTGTTGTAGCTGCCACTGGCCATCAGCGAATAGGTACCGGGACCGGCAGCCTGCCCGTTGGTGGTGTAATTCGTATCATAAAGATCAGGCCATCCCAGAACGTGTCCGAACTCATGACAGAACGTGCCGATGGAAGTGAATTTGTTGTTTCCATCTTCGTACTTGGAGAGTTCTCCGGCACAGGCGTAACCAGCGAGCCGGTTGCCTCCGAAAGTGTAAGTGCCCTTATATGCTACGCTGTAGCGGTGAGGCCAAATACCTTCAGGGTCGCTTCCGTCCGCTTCACCGCCACCGGAGTAAAAGACGAATACGTCACGCATGACGCCTGCTTCGGAATAAGGACCAAAGTCAATGCCGTTGGCGTAGGCCATCCGGCAGACGTCCACTACCATTTCGTAGGCAAGTTCGTCATCATTGGCGGTGTAGTAGCTACGTTCGTGTGGCAGGGTATAAGGACCTACAACTACAAATTCCGGGTCGAAACGTCCGTTACTGTTGTCATAATAGTATTGCCATGCACTGCCTGTTGCGCCGTTCTCACTGTAATTTTTGCTGTTCAGCATATCTTCGAAGTGTCCTTTGCTACCTATAGTAAAAGGCACATCCGGAAATTCGGCCAATAATACAAGTCCTTTTTGCTTACCTGTGGTAGCAAATCCATTATCTATAAAACGTTCCGGCGGAGTGAATCCGTTTATTGTTCGCGTGTTGGAAGAGTTGCTTTTATTCTGGGCACTGCGCATCATCTGCTGTTTGTGGGCTGTGGGAGATAGGGGGCGAAGTCCTTGTGTGAATCCTTGTCCTAACTGTTGCCTTTCGGAATTGCTTAATTTACCCATCGGACGTGCTTTGACACCGGTAGAGGCCAACTGCCCGTTGGGTGAAAGGGTTGCATAATAATAATCTCCATCAGATCCGGAAGTCAGCGTATAGCCTTCTTCAGATATAGTGTAATGGTAATATTCATCTCCATAAATGCGTATTTTGAGACGGGTACCGTCACTTTGGGTTACGGTGATAACTCCCGGCCGGGCAGGGATGGCATATAGCAGATTGCTTCCTGTAAAGAGAAGAGCTTGGAATAGCAAAAAGGGTATGATGAATGATTTTGTTTTCATGTGTGTTTTTATAAAGATTCCATAGTAAATTCGAAATATAATTTATTACTTGCAAAGTACCGCTATATTTCCCTTTTGAACAATACCTATGTTTAGGTATTTTGTGCTTGTTGATTAGATTCGTTATTATAATAAGATGATGTTCTTGTGTCTGAAAACGACAAAAGCCATCCCCCAGAATAGACAAGTAGGGGACGGCTTTTGTTGTCAGTGTGCTTACTATTATTCAGCAGGCTGTGCAGGTGTTTCCGTTGCAGGAGTACCGTTGGCAGGAGCTTCAGCTTTGGGCTCTTCAGCTTTCGGTTCTTCTGCTTTGGGTTCTTCCTTGGCAGGCTCAGTGGCTTTAGGCTCTTCAGTTTTTTCCGTTGCCGGTTGTTGCTGTTGAGTTTTCACCGGATCCTGAGCGTTTGCCACGAAAGAACCACCACAAACAAACATAAACAGGGCTGCTACTAATACTAACTTTTTCATAATCATTTGCTTTTTTAGAATTATACTAAATATATTTTATAGTTGAAAGTTTAGGTTTCCTTTTTGCTTTAGGAAGCTTTGCGCTTACGTAAATTATAGTTGCAAAGCACGTGCCAGAAGATATGAATTTTAGGTAAATGGTTGATAATTAATGATGAAAAGTGAGTGGGGAAGTGTGGCACAGTGTGGAATTGTGTGGAAAGTGTGGAATGGGGTGTGGAAAAATTCCACACTGGGGCTCTGCTCCGTACCAAGACTATAACAAGGTTGCAAATTGGATACCATTATTTATTTAATAGAGGAGTTCTGAATCGGTTGATATTTTGGAAATGTACGGGTGTGGAGAATGATAGCATATAAACCTGTAAAGATGGATAATAGATCTGTAATGATAGATAACAAACCTTTTATGATAAATAATAAACCGTTTTCTGTGTTGGATTTGATTACTTTGCATTTATAATAAAACATCTATAAAACTATTATGATTGATAATTCTCAGCCCCCTAAAATTTCATTCTGCATTACTTGTAAGAATAGACTTTATCAGATTAAAAAGACTCTTCCTCAAAATCTAGAGGATAATCGCAGATTGCAAGAAATAGTAGAATTTGTGCTCGTAGATTTCGGAAGTACGGACGGACTTCGTAAATGGATATCTGATAACTTTAAACATGAAATACGGTCTGGATATCTAAAGTACTTTTATACAGAAGAGATGTTTTATTGGCATGCTTCTATAGCAAAAAATACTGCGCATATGTTGGCGCAAAATGATATTTTAGTAAATCTGGATTGTGATAATTATACAGGAAGTAATGGTGGTTGGTTTGTTATCTTGCAATTTATAAAGAATGATGGACCTATGTTTTTGCACCAATGTTCTGATGATGGTTTTGACGGTTCATTTGGACGTATATCAATTAAGCGGAATGATTTTCTATCCATTGGAGGATATAATGAAAGTTTAGCACCTGCTGGCTATCAAGATTTAGATTTAATCAATAGATTGATGGCGAAAGGTTACAGACGTATCGAAGTGAAAGATTCCAGATATAATAGAGCAATCAGGAATACTAAAGAAGAAGGAATTGCATTTACTCATTCATCGTTCAAAACATGGCATGAAATGGACGAGTATAATGCAAAAATTTCCCAATCTAATATTCTTGCCGGCAAACTTATCGCTAATGGAGGGAGCTTCGGTATCAGAAAGAATATTTTTGATATAGAAGGAAATGTGCCAAAAGAGGTCGATTCTTTGAAATATGCCCATAAAATCTCTTTCAATATTACTTGTATGAATCGCCTTCATCATATTAAACAGACATTGCAACAGAATATTCACGATAATTTCTTATCTGAGCAGGTTGAATTTAATCTTTTGGATTATAATTCAACAGATGGATTAGAGAGATGGGTAAAGCAACAGGGTGAATTGTTTGATACAAGCATATTCAACTATTACAAAACGATCACCCCTACTTGCTATCATCGAACTCATAGCCGGAATATGGCATTCCGCCTGTCAACAGGAGATATTGTTTGTAATTTGGATGCTGACAACTATTTAGGTGAAGGATTTGCCGCATACATATTGAATCTTTTCTGTGTGTCTGATGAAAAAGTATTTTATACTCCAAGGTATTCAGAGAGAGACGTTATTGGGCGTCTTTGTTTATGGCGCAAACATTTCTTGTCTGTTAATGGCTATAATGAGGCGCTTCCCGGATACGGTTTAGAGGATATTGAATTGTATTACCGGTTATGGAAATCCGGAATAGAGCAAGAATTTATTTCAGAAAATCGATTCTGCAAAGCGATTCATCATTCTCATGAAGAGCGTGTTTCGCAAGAATATATGGGAAGGCATATAATAGAAATGTATTTATTTTATATAAATCCGTATCAGACACAAGTATTGCTACGATATCAAGACGGTAGTTACTCTAAAACCATTTTGAAGGATAATATTTATTGTAACTACAACCGCTCGTCCCATTACGAGAATATCAATCAATATTTTCTGGATGAAAAGAATAGAATAATCGGTGGCAAAAATCCGGAAGGGGGACAGTGGGAAGATATTGAAGGCTGTCTGTCTTCTTTCTATAGAGTGGATAATGTTGATTTGCAATCGGAAATACTCGTATATTTATCAGAAACACAAAACTTTTGGGAAATTGAAAGATATGAGTGTGGCGGACTATCTGTCAATCCCAATGGCTTTGGTCAAGGCATTGCCTATAAGAACTTTGATTACGATAATCCTATATTTTTAAAGTAGTTATGAACACAGAATTTATTCGAGAGGGTAATAGAACCTTGTATTGCTTTTCCATATTTTATGCTCAGGATGAGTGGGGAAGAATTTTACCTTTGCTACATACTTATATGATGTCCAATCCTGACATCCATCAATATATGTTTTTCTTGTCGTATGAGAGGGGAGAACATATTAGGTTGATATTCTCTTCTTATACCGTACATGGAGCGATCTTGCAGGAGGCTGTTTATCAGGCTTTGAAGAAGATTGTGGAGAATCATCCGTCCTGTGAGTTAGTACCTACTTTTTATGGAAAAGAATTGTGGGCGCATCATCCTGCTAATGCCGTAGTGAGAAATGCATTTGAGATTTCCCGATATCAAGTATATTGCATTCCATATAGCGCGTTCCTTAATTTAACATCATTACTCATTATACGTCTATTGGCGAATGATTGCAGTGAAGAGGGGCGTACGTCTGTAGCGCTATATCTGTATGTTCAATTATGCAGATCTTCCCGATTTGTTTCTCTCCATGATTATCTTCATTCACTTCATGTTCCGGATTGTACAGAAAATGTGGAAGAAGAAATGGAGCTTATTAGCTTCTATTGGGAAAGTAACCCGGTAGACGAGTTTTTATCTGATATGACGACATTTTATCTTTGGCAAAAAGAGAGGGAGTTTATATATTCTATATTGGGAATTACAGATGGA
The DNA here is from genome assembly GCF_000526555.1 of Bacteroides sp. 14(A). Lineage (NCBI taxonomy): Bacteria > Pseudomonadati > Bacteroidota > Bacteroidia > Bacteroidales > Bacteroidaceae > Bacteroides > Bacteroides sp. 14(A). The sequence continues at coordinate 1,779,198 of NZ_JAGH01000002.1, forward strand.
TTTACGGTTTTGGCCTATAATATTAGAGAGCAATTAGGCTTAATGGATAAAAGTTATTTATACGCTCTTAGCCTTCTTAAAACATGGAGTATGTACACGATAAAATAAATGTAATTTTATGGAAATATTTAGAGAACTACAATCTAACTCTGATGGGATAATGGTTATACGATATTCCTATATGCAAATGATTAGATTTGAGGATATTGTTTGTGTCTATACGGATAGACCATATCTTGTTATTGTTACTAAAGAGAAAGTAAAGAGTCATTTGTTGCAATTTTCTATTAAACAAATGATTGATATTCTTCCTGGTAACTTTTGTATTTGCAATCAGTCAACGATTGTAAATGTTGATTATTTGACTGTATGGCAGAAAAGGAAAGAAGAGTATTGGATACGGCTGATTACTGATCATGAATTCAAAGTTTCAAGAAGATGTAGAAATACGCTGAAAGGTAAATGGAGATTCGTTTACAAGTTGCCGGAAGTGGAATGGGTTGTAACCGAATAGTATCTAAAAACTGACCGAATTGCATATTTGTGGATTGTATGTGTTGAATATCTGATAGTAAGACTTATATTTGCTGATATAGAAAAAAAATTATTCATTAATTTATGAACCCATGAAAAAATTAGGAAAATTAAAGCTGAACAATTTCAGTGAAATGAGTGAACAGGAAATGAAGTTTGTGATAGGTGGACAATATGATCCAAATGCTAAGAAAGCCTGCCATGAGACTGCACCTACATGTGGTGGTGTATGTGCTCCGGCTTTCATATATGCAAGCGATGGGACACTAACGACCGTAACGAAAACTTGCACAGTTACATATGATCTAGTAACGCATGCGAAAATATGTGCATGCCTTTAGCTTAATGCTCTTGTTGTCGGTAAAATGAAACAGATATTCATTATATTACTATTTGCCGTATTTTCGGTGAAATGTTATGCAGATAACTCTGAAAATGTTGTTGATACTACTAAATATATATTTATTCTGGACGATAAAGTTATTACTGCAAAATATATGTTTGACCATTGGAATGAAATAGAATGGGTCACTACTGCCACTACTGTGCGTGAAGCTGTATTTACAACGGCGGGAGAATATAGAACCCCATTTTACATGTTTCGCACCCGTAAAGAGGAGGGAGGAAACGAATGAAAATAATAATAATTTTAACGATGCTTCTTTTTCCATTTATCTTGGTATACTCACAGGGAAAATATCATATAAATGGCATTTTAAATAATGATTATAATGGGAAATATGTTAAGTTGTTCCAATTTCAAGGGGATACATTGATCACTTCTATTGACTCTGCGAAGGTGCAGAGGGGGGAATTCTTTTTTGAAGGTACAGCTAATGTTGATGAATTTGCTATTGTTACTATTGGAAAGTATCCTTATGTAAAATCGGTAGAGGTCGTTTTGGAAGAGGGAAATATATGTGTATATATGGATACAGCTTTTGTTGCATCCGGAACATATCTGAATGACCTACACAATTCCTTGAATAGTGAAATAAATCGGCTTTATAAATTATATTATGATTTTGTGGAAAAGGAAGATGCAATTGGAAGAGACAAAGCGCACGACGATTATCAGAAATTCATATATAATGCAACGATAGAAAATAGATTGAATTTAGTGGGGCGAAGATTTATTGCAGATAATAAATCAGCAATTTGGCCACTTGAAAACCTAGTTAAACTCCATGAAAAATTAGAAGCCTTACAAAATAATAATTCTTTGGTAACACAGGCTGATATCAAGGGGTTTAAGGAACTCTTGGATAAACAGGCTGCATTTACGAAGAAACAAGCGGGAACAGTTAATTCTCAATACTTTGATTTTGTATTACAAGATACACTTGGAATGAAAAGGTCTATATCCGAATATGTTGGAAAATCACGTTTGCTTTTTGTTGATTTTTGGGCATCTTGGTGTAGTCCTTGTCGGGCAGATATACCTCATATTAAAGAGGTCTATGAAAAGTATAAGGATAAGGGATTAAATGTCTTGGCAATTTCATTTGATAGTAATAAAGCGGCATGGAAAAGTGCGTTGAAAAAACTGAAAATGCCTTGGGAACAGCTTATAGAAGTGAATGGCACCAATTCGGATTTAGCGAAAGCTTATCAAATATATGGTATACCTTATGGTATACTATTAGATTCAGAAGGAACGATTATAGCAGTTAGACTCCATGCTCAAAGTTTAGAGGAATTTTTGTTAAAAGAAGGCTTGAAATAAATATGAAATCTAATATATTTACTGTCTTTTTAGATAATGCCAAACTTAAATATACAGACTTTTCTTATAAATATTACGAGGAACATCCCTATAAATATAGCATGTTGGGATTATCCATGATGTTGAATGATTATGGAATTGCTAATAAAGGTGTTCGTACCCAGACAAAGGATGAGGCTGTTAAAGAATTAGTGCCTCCTTATATCGCTCATATAAATCATGATTTTGTAAATGTTTACGGAAAGACAGACGAGAAAATATTCTATATATGGAGAGGAGTGGATATTAAATCGACCTATAATGAATTTGTCAAAGTATGGGATGGTATTGCATTGATAGCGGAACCTGACGAAACTTCCGGAGAACCTAATTATGGAGAGAATAAGAGGAAAGATTTATGGCATACAGGGGTACAAATAGTGTTGGGATGTTCTGTCATGATGCTATGTTTTTTGTTTTATTGGCAGAATGTATCCAATAGTGTAGGCACTAAATTACTTTTTTTGCTGAATATTGTTGGAATATATATAGGACATTTGCTTGCAAAGAAACAATTGGACTTTAATAGCAGGTATGCTGATAAATTATGTTCTCTGTTTAGTAAGAGTGACTGTAATAATGTTTTAGACTCTAAGGCTGCAAGGCTATGGGGGCTAATCAGTTGGAGTGAGATTGGCTTAGGTTATTTTATCTCAAATATGCTTATATTGCTTATTACTCCTCAATATGTAGTATATGTAGTTTTGTTGAATTTGTGTACTGTACCTTATGTCTTTTGGAGTATCTGGTTTCAAAAAGTGAAAGTGAAGCAATGGTGTCCTCTTTGTTTGTTGGTGCAGGCTTTGTTTATAGGAATGCTGATTGTGGATGTTGTTTGTGGATATATATTCATACCGGTAATTCGCCTGAATGAAATAGTATATGTTGCAGCCATTTATGCGATACCTTTTTTATGCATCCATCTGGCTATGTCTGCTTTTTCTGATTTTAATAAAGAAAGAGGGGCTAAATATGAACTGGAAAGCTTGAAAATGCAAGAAGAAGTTTTTGTCACTTTATTAAAAAAACAAGCGAAGTATCCGGTAAGTAAATCTACATCGCAAATTATATTTGGTAATCCTAATGCGGATTTACTTATTAGTGTGTTTAGTAATCCTCATTGTGAACCTTGTGGAAGAATGCACAAACGATTACGAGAATTGCAAAAGAAATTGGAAGACAAGGCTTGTATTCAATATATTTTCAGTTCGTTTGGTGGGGATTTGGATCAAAGCAATAAGTTTCTGATAAGTGCTTACCAAAATAATACAATAGAAAATTCTGAAGAAATTTATGACCTATGGTTTAATGGCGGGAAGTATAATACAATTGATTTTTTTAATAAATATCAATATGATATTAATGTACCTGCTGTAGAACAAGAGTTTAGGACGCATGAAGAATGGAAAAAAGAGACAAAACTTATGGCAACCCCAACCATCCTAATCAATGGTTACGAATTACCTGATGTGTATAAAATAGAAGATCTGATGTTCTTTAAAGACTTGCGTATTGAAATGTAATTTATAATTGCTGATTTTAAAAAGAGAAGTGATGAAAAAGTTAGGAAAACTAATGTAAGTGTCTATGATTATATTGAGAAACAGTGTAAGCACAACCCTTGGTTGACCGCTGAGGATATGTCTTGGGCAAAAAGAAAGACGAAGAAGAGCAAAGAAGACACATGCAGCAGGAGAAATTCATAGATATCGAATTAATAACCCCTGAGGGAGAACGAAAGTGGTTATCTGAATACGTTGGACATTCCAAATTCCTTTTTATTGATTTCTGGGCTTCATGGTGCGGTCCGTGCATAGCGGATATTCCTAAGATAAAACAAGTATACGAGAAATATAAAGATAAAGGGCTGGAGGTGCTAAGTATATCTATGGATTATAGTAATAAGAGTTGGACTATTGCAATGGATAAGGTGGATATGCCATGGAGGCAGTTTGTATTACCGGCTAATTCTAAAGCCGCAGAATTGTACGCTTTTGCTAGTATTCCTCATGGTATTCTGATAGATCAGGATGGAAAGATAGTGCAAACTTCAGTGACTGGATTCTTCTTGAATGTAATTCTGGAAGCATTGTTGAAAGGGGAATAAAACTAGTATGTAAGAATGAGAAAAACCTTTCCACATTACTCTCAATTGGATGCAATGGATTGTGGACCCTCTTGTTTGCGGATGATAGCCCAGTATTATGGCCGTAAATATTCATTGCAGACCTTACGTGAAAGATGTTATATTACGCGTATGGGTGTTTCTATGTTGGGAATTAGTGATGCGGCGGAAAGTATAGGCTTTCGTACTTTAGGGGTAAAGACTGATTTTGAACAATTGAGTAGGGAGACTCCCCTTCCTTGCATTTTACATTGGAATCAGAATCATTTTGTGGTTTGTTATGGCATAAAAAAAACTCAGAAGGGCGAATATAAAATTAAAATTTCTGATCCAGCCAGGGATAAGATGGTAATCAGTGAAGATGTTTTTTTAAAGCATTGGCTTAGTACTAAAGTGGATGGGAAAAATATCGGGACTGCACTTTTGTTGACTCCTTCGCCAGAATTCTATCAGCATGAAGATGACTATCAACAGGGTAAAAAGAATCTCTATTATTATGTGAAATATCTAATACCTTATAAATCACAGATTGCACAATTGATAATTGGAATGTTACTCGGAAGCCTCTTTCAACTAATATTTCCTTTTCTTACTCAAGCAATGGTAGATCAAGGTATAGGAAATGCAAATTTGAGCTTTGTGACCCTGACGCTCATAGCGCAACTTATACTATCTGTAACTCAACTTGGCGTAAATTTTATTCGAAGTTGGATAACTCTCCATGTAAATACTCGTATTAATATAACGCTTATATCCGATTTTTTGTCTAAATTAATAAAGCTACCCATACGCTATTTCGATACAAAAAACATCGGCGATATAATGCAACGTATTGGCGACCACGGAAGAATTGAATCCTTCCTAACTGGTTCAACTTTGTCAACTCTATTTTCATTTGCAAACTTTTTTATCTTTGCATTTATTTTGGCATACTATAATTTGCCTATATTAGGTGTATTTATTTTAGGTAATTCACTTTATATTGCGTGGATTATGCTCTTCCTTCGTTATCGTAGGATTCTGGATAGTAATCGTTTTGCACAAGCTGCTGCAGAACAGGGGAATCTATATCATATGATAACGGGTATGCAAGATATAAAACTGAATAATTGTGAAAGGCAACAGCGTTGGAAATGGGAAAGGATACAGGTTAAATTATTTAGAATCAGTATGAAAGGGGTAGCATTAGGCCAATATCAGCAAGTTGGTTCACTTTTTTTTAATCAAATAACTTCTTTGCTTATTTCTTTTTTAGCGGCGAAAGCTGTTATTGATGGAGATATCACATTAGGAATGATGATGTCAATCAGTTATATTATTGGTCAGCTTTCTGCTCCTATTGGCGAAGTCATAGGTTTTACCCAATCTCTACAAGATGCTAAAATAAGTCTTGAGCGTTTAAATGAGGTGCATAATAAGGAAGACGAGGAATTCAATATCACCGAAAAAATAAACCAATTACCGGACAATAAGAGCATAAAACTGGAAAATGTATGTTTCACATATGATGGAGCAAATAGGGATTATGTGTTGGATAATGTGACTCTTGAAATTCCCCAAAACAAAGTAACGGCAATAGTTGGTGCTAGTGGTAGTGGAAAAACAACCATAATAAAACTTTTGTTAGGCTTCTATTCGCCACTGAAAGGAAATATAAAAATACAAGATGTTTCTCTTGATGACATAAATCCACATCTTTGGCGTGCACGTTTGGGAGCCGTTCTGCAAGATAGTTTTATCTTTTCAGATACTATTGCCAATAATATAGCAATTGGAGAAGAAAGTATTGACAAGAAGCGACTGCTACAAGCTGTGGAAATTGCTAATATTAGAGAATTTATAGAATCACTTCCGCTCAAATATAATACAAAAATAGGCATGGAAGGAAATGGAATTAGTCAGGGACAAAAACAACGTTTATTAATTGCCCGTGCGGTTTATAAGAATCCGGAATATCTTTTCTTTGATGAGGCTACTAATTCTTTGGATGCCAATAATGAACGTGTGATTCTTGATAATTTAATGAATTTCTATGTCGGAAAGACAGTGGTTGTAGTTGCACATAGGCTCAGTACTGTACAAAATGCAGATCATATAATAGTTCTTGACAGGGGAAAAATAGCAGAACAAGGTACACACAAACAACTCATCAGCTTGAAGAGGAGCTACTATACTTTGATAAAAAATCAATTAGAATTAGGTGTGTAATGTCCGAAGATACTAATAATATAGAGTTAAGAAGTGAAGAAGTACAGGAAATTCTTGGAGAGGTACCTGTCTGGATTTTGCGTCGTGGCATAACTTTAACTGCTATTATTGTGGTTGTTATTCTATTAGGCAGTGCCTTTTTTAAATATCCGGATGTTATTACATCTTCAGTAGTTTTAACGAGCACCAATCCTGCAATAAGTATAGTTGCGAAATCCTCTGGAAGAATACAACATTTATATATTAATGATAATCAGTATATCGATAAGGGAAGCTATTTGGCTGTTATTGAAAATAGTGCAAAACCTCATGACGTATTGCATTTGAAAAAGTATCTTTTGTCAATCAATTCATTGGATACTATTAATTTATTGCCTAATAAAGGGTTGGAAGTTGGTAATTTGCAGGCTCTTTATTCCTCGTTTTATCTTACTCTTTCAGAATATATACGATTTAAAAGGGAACAATATTATTTTCTAAAAATTAAATGGGTACAAGAAAAAATAGAGCAATATAAAGTATCATATCAAGATATACTGCGTCAGAAGATACTTGTCGAAGAACAATTTGAAATAGGACAAAAACAATATAGAAGGGATTCCACTTTGTTTGTACAGAAATTATTGTCAGAAGAAAATTTAGAAAATAGTTATAATAATTATCTACAAAGAAAACTTTCTTTAGAAAATATATATGCAACTTTAAACAATATGCAATTGCAAACATTGCAGATGTGTGAGTCTTTGTCAGACATGGAATTTCAATATTCAGAAAAGAAAAATAATCTAGAGACCCAAGTGAATAACTACATTACACAATTAATCACTGAAATTCAAAATTGGGAATTGAGTTATGTTATAATAGCACCCATATCTGGACAAATCACTTTTACACAATATTGGAGTATAAATCAGAACATTGCTTCTGGAGAGCCAATTTTCAATATTGTACCAGATGAAAAAGGTCTTTTAATGGGGAAGGCACTACTGCCCGCAGAACGTTCCGGTAAAGTAAAAATAGGACAAACAGTAAATGTAAGTTTTGATAATTTCCCTAATAATGAATTTGGAATTGTTAAAGGAGTGATAAAAAATATTTCTTTAGTACCTTCAGAAATAGAAAAGAAAAAAATATATATAGTTGAAATATTATTACCCAAAGGACTTATTACATCTTATAATAAGGAATTGCCATATTTATTGGAAATGGAAGGAAAAGCAGAAATAATAACGGATGATTTGTCTCTTTTAGAAAGATTTCTCTTACCGATAAAAAAAGTATTAAAAGAAAACTTATGAGCCAAAAAACAAAAATGTTGAATCGAATTATTCATTATTTAATATTGAATGCTAGTTTTATTCGAGATTTAGGACTGTTAGATGGGAAAATGGGAATCTGTATCTTTTTCTATCTTTATGCGAGACAGACGGGTAGCAAGTTATATGAAGAATTAGGAGGATATCTTTTGGATGAGATTTATAAAGAGATTACTCAATCGGCTTCAATTGGTTTTGCTAAGGGACTGTGTGGAATTGCTTGGGGAATTGAATATCTGATACAAAATGATTTTGTGAAGGCTGACAGGGATGAAGTCTTGGAGGAACTTGATTTAAAAATTTTAGAGAAGGATGTAACTCGTTTTAGGGATTTTTCATTGGAAGATGGACTGAAAGGAATTGCTTATTATGTAATTAGTAGATATTATAAAAGAATAAATCCCCATGAACTCATAAGCAAAGAATATATCAATAGTTTGATTTGTGCATTGAAGCAGAATAAAGGAGACGAAGAAGCTGGGGTGCTGGTAAATAAGTTGTCTAAAATATGGGATGGAGAAGTTATAGGTGGTCGGGAAACAATATTAGAAATAATAGTAGATAAAACGACTTATACTCCTAAAACGCTGTTCAATATTCCTCGGGAAATAGGAATTCGCAATAATGGATATACAGGTATTGCACTTAAATTGATATTCGAGAATCATGAAAAGTAAAATATATATATTAGAGAAGGCCAGTAGAGCAATGAATTATGGAATCGGAACTTATGTAAAGCAGTTGACGAATTGCTTGTTGTCTTCTAAAATGGATTTTTGTGTGATACATCTTTATGCTGATTGCTTGGAAACGACAATTATAGATAAAGGTGGATATCAGCAAATATCAATACCTACACCTTATAGTAATATTGCTGCATGTTTACAATATTATTCGCGTAATGTGGCTTACTTACTCAAAACACTTATAACAGAGGACAGCGATACCAGAATCATTTTCCATTTGAATTTTCTGCCTGATAATAATCTTGTAAAATATTTGAAGCACCTTTTTAAATGCCATATTGTATTGACTGTACACTATACCAACTGGAGTTTCAGTCTGTTAGGTGATTTTGATTTATTGAAGCGTATAGTGGATAAAAAGAGAAGTAAACTTACTCAGTCAGAGAAACAAATAGTAGATGAAATAAAGGAGTATAGGATGATGATGAAGCGGTGTGACCTGATTATTTGTGTTGCGCAACATACATTAAAAGCATTACAAGAATTAAGTTGTATCGGTACTTCTAAGGCTTGTGTAATCAACAATGGAATAGCGGATTGTTACCTTAAAAGAGGGAAAGATAAGAAATTGCGGCAGAAATATCATCTAGAGGATGATGAACAAATCATTATATTTGCTGGGAGGCTTGATGAAATAAAAGGAGTTCCTTTTCTTATTAAAGCTTTTGAACGTGTATTGGTTGATTATCCTAAAAGTCGGTTGATTATTGCAGGGGATGGTGATTTTAATGAATGCCTTAGGGGAACAAAAAAATGTTGGTCAAGAATCACATTCACGGGGAGAATTGATAAAAGGCAGTTATATGGGCTCTATACAATTGCTAATGTTGGCGTAGTTTGTTCTATTCATGAGGAATTCGGATTGGTGGCTATTGAAATGATGATGCATGCTTTACCATTGGTTGTTACTGATACCAGTGGACTTAGCGAACTTGTTATTGATGGTGTTTCCGGTCTAAAGTCTCCAATAAGGCGTATTAAAAGAAAACGTAGTCCGGATGTTAAAGTGCTTTCAGAGCAAATTATAAAGCTGCTGGATTCTAAGACGCTTGCACTACAATTAGGGAGAAAGGCAAGAAAACGTTTTTTAGAAAATTATGCTCTTGAAGTGTTTAAAAAGAAAATGATGTCAGTATATGAAGCATTACTGAATTAAATTCTCTGAAATAAGATTGTAATAATTGCTTTATGACGATATTCAAGGAAAGTCCTTTAGAAAGATCGCTTGCATTGTCGCTTTGGATTTGAGTATCTGAGGTAATAATAAGAAGATTCCGTTTTTTCAGCCTCTTCCGGAATCCCCTGTTCATCGGTATTCCGGCTGAAACAACTTTTTCCTTTTCGCCACTTCACTTCCACGTGTCGCGTGGTATGGGTGGTAGATAGAGTCCGCATGCCGCCTTACGCTCATCCTATTACTTGATGTGTTTAATATCCTTGGTAATTGTGTCAAAGGTGCTTATTTGTAAGTGAACCACTCCGGTTGTTCAATCGAATGACTCCAGTTGTTCACTTGAACTACTAGAGTCATTCAACCGAACAACTCCAGTCGTTCACTTATGAGGCAGTATCCAAATGCATATAAGTAAGTGAGTTGTGCGTATCAGAGTCCTATCTTCTTTTACAAGCACATTTATGATAAAAAAGGTCGTAAAAAGCTTGCAAACCCCTTATCCCGCATACTAACTTCGTGCCATCGAGCTCGACAAACCGATACTATTAACCATTTAAAGAAAACAAGAAACATCATGAAGAAGAATCGAATGACATTACAAGAACATCGCCTCCTGCGCGAGGCAAGCCAATTACTGACTTTTGCGGAAAAGATGAAAACGGCAAAACCGAAAATAACCCCAAAAGCATCGCAGCCCCTCGCCAACGCGACTTTGCTTCTGACCCGAAATGTAAAGGAATTCCTGACAACCCGTTATGACTTCCGCTACAACCTGCTAACAGACGAGACCGAATTCCGCCATGCCGGTCAACGTGCCGCTCCCTTTATTCCCATCGGCAAGCGTGAACTGAACGCTTTATGTATCGAAGCGCATGACGAAGGTATTCCTTGTTGGGACAAGGACCTGAGCCGCTACGTCTATTCCTCTTATATTCCTTCCTATCACCCTTTTCATCTCTATATGGAAGAGTTGCCCGCTTGGGATGGTCACGACCGGCTGACCGCACTTGCCCAACGTGTTTCTTGTCGTCCGTTGTGGGTACAAGGTTTTCACACATGGATGTTGGGGCTTGCTTCGCAGTGGATGAACCTGTCCGGACTTCATGCCAACAGCGTAGCGCCTATCCTTGTCAGCCGGGAGCAGGGGCGCCGGAAGAGTACCTTTTGTCGCTCGCTAATGCCTGATGTGCTGATGCGCTACTATACCGACAATCTGAAACTTACCTCGCAGGGACAAGCCGAACGGCTCCTGGCAGAAATGGGATTGCTGAACATGGATGAATTCGATAAATATGCCGAAACCAAGATGCCATTGCTGAAGAACCTGATGCAGATGTCCACCCTTAATATTCGTAAGGCCTATCAACAGAGTTTCCGACAGCTGCCCCGCGTCGCGTCGTTCATCGGTACGAGCAATCGCTTCGATCTGCTTACCGACCCAACGGGCAGCCGCCGCTTCCTTTGTGTGGAAGTGAAACACAACATCGACTGTACCCACATAGAGCATGACCAGATTTTTGCCCAACTGAAAGCTGAACTGTCTGCCGGACGGCGTAACTGGTTCACCAAGAAAGAGGAGGAAGAATTACAAAGACACAATGAAAAGTTTTATCGTATCAGTCTTGTTGAAGAGGTGCTTGTTTCCCGGTTCCGGACCCCGCTTCCCCATGAAAAGAGCCTTGACTTGACCGCCGCCGACATTTTCAGCGAATTACAAACGGTTAATCCTGCCGCTATGCGAGGTAGTAACCCTATGCGTTTCGGACAAATACTGATTCGGGCAGGACTGAAAAGGAAACATACGGAATACGGAAATGTGTATGAAGTGGTGAAAAGAGAAAAGTAGTTTCAGCCGGAAACCCAATGAATAACGGGATTCGGAGAGACTGAAAGAACTGTAAGCTGAAAAGCTGGTTTGTTAATTCTCTATATTGTAAAGTTTCAGCTTATTGTATAATGTTTTACGGTCTATGCCCAGTAGTTGTGCCGCCCGGCTTTTATTGTTTCCCGTTTGCCGCAGTGCTTCGATAATCTGATGCTTTTCTGTCTCTTCATTACGCAATGGTAAACCTACATGGGAATGAGTGATTTGTTGCAATTCAGTTAGTTCTTTCAGTGTAATAAGTTGGTCTTGTGCCAATAGGGTGGCGCGTCGTACCGCATTCTTCATCTGTCGCAGATTTCCCGGCCAATGGTATTCCAGCAATGCTTTGGATGCTGCATCATCAAACCCGATCAACTGTTTGTCCAGTTCCCGGTTGGCTTGGTCGAGGAAGAAGTTGGCAAAGAGGAGGATGTCTTCTCTCCGGTCCTTAAGTTCGGGCATGCGCAGGGTGAACTCATTGATACGGTGGTATAGATCCTGACGGAAAGTTCCTTTCTCGATGGCTTGTTCCAAATCTTCATTCGTAGCGGAAACCAAACGCACATCTACAGTGATTTCTTTATTGGAACCTACCGGACGTATTTTTCGTTCCTGCAAGGCACGTAGCAGTTGTATCTGGACTTCGTAGCTGAGATTACCTATTTCATCGAGGAAGATGGTTCCTCCGTTGGCTGCAACAAAGGCCCCTGTTTTGTCTGTCAATGCTCCGGTGAATGAACCTTTTACGTGTCCGAAGAATTCCGATGCGGCAAGTTCTTTAGGGATGGAGCCACAGTCGATGGCGACGAAAGGCTGTCCGGCACGCTTGCTGAGTTGATGGATGCGGTGGGCTACATACTCTTTACCCGTTCCGCTGGCACCATTGATCAGTACCGACATTGTGGTGGGGGCAACTAGTCTTACATAATTATAAAGTTGCTTGGCAGCATCACTTTCTCCTTCCAGATAGTCGGAAGACGGAGCACCGCCTGCATTTTTCTGATGGGTACTTTCTCCTTTTCCGGAACTGATGGTTTGTTTGGGGGAAGCAGCGGGTTGTCTCACAGCCTCACTGATTTTCTTCAGAAGCTCGTCCGGATTTACAGGCTTGGCAACGTAGTCGCTGGCACCTAATTTCATGGCTTGCACCGCCGATTGTATATCAGCATAGCTTGTCATCATGATGAGTGGAATGGACAGACCTTGCTCTCCCAACCACTTCAACAGGTCGATGCCGTCCTTGTCGGGCAGACGCAGGTCGGACAAAATCAAGTCGGCACCCTCCGTTTCCAAATGTTTCTGGGCGCGGGCGATACTGCTGACGGAAGCTACCTGAAAGCCTTTTTTGCCTAACCAGGTCTTCAGCATCATACCGTAAGTAATGTCGTCTTCAACGATGAGTATGGATTTCATTGCCTTATCTTTTGTCTCTTTTAAGACACAAAGGTAAACCGTTTTGTCTGAAAATCGTATATTTGCAAACTTAATTTAAATAAAAAGCGTTATGAAGAGGAATTTCACCGTATTATTAACCATACTGATTTGCAGCGTTACAGCCTGCCAATCGGGACAAAAGAAAGATAGAAACATGGATCAGGAAACTAAATTGAAGATTGAAACAACTGCGGGTGACATTATCGTGAAACTGTATAATGAGACACCGCAACATCGTGATAACTTCATCAAACTGGCGGAAGAGGGTACATACGAAGGTACATTGTTCCACCGTGTCATCAAGGATTTTATGATACAGGCAGGCGACCCTGAGTCAAAGAATGCTCCGAAAGGCAAGATGCTGGGTGCAGGTGATGTAGGTTATACTATTCCGGCTGAGTTTGTTTATCCGAAGTATTTCCATAAGAAAGGTGCATTGTCGGCTGCGCGTCAGGGTGACAATGTGAATCCGAAGAAGGAATCATCGGGTTGCCAGTTCTACATTGTGACGGGTAAAGTGTATAATGATACTACGTTGTTGGGGATGGAGAACCAGATGAACCAGAATCGTCTGACTACTGTGTTCAATGCTTTGGCACAGAAGCACATGAAGGAAATCTATAAGATGCGTAAGGAAAATGACCAGGATGGTCTGATGAACTTGCAGGATAGCTTGTTTGCACAGGCTGAGGCGGAAGTTGCCAAACAACCGGAATTCCACTTTACACCGGAACAGGTGAAGGCTTATACTACGGTAGGTGGTACTCCGCACTTGGATGGTGAATATACTGTGTTCGGCGAAGTGATCGAAGGCATGGATATAGTAGATAAGATACAACAGGTAAAAACGGATCGTAGCGACCGCCCGGAAGAGGATGTGAAGATCAAAAAGGTGGTAGTATTGGACTAACTGTTGGTGAAATTAGTTCAAAACGGTATAGTAATGAGTTTTCACCACAGAGTAACACAGAGTTTCACGGAGTTCTATTCTTTTGATTTCAAATTGATTAAACTCTGTGAAACTCAGTGTTACTCTGTGGTGAATTAATTCATAACCCTACAGAAAGAAATTCCTTTCTCCGATAAGTAACATCGCTATTTTATGAAAATCAATAAACATATTCTCCCTAATGGTCTGCGACTGGTGCATTACCAGGATCTCAGTACTCAGATGGTAGCACTGAACATCGTCTATGATGTAGGTGCCCGGGACGAAGATCCCGAACATACCGGCTTTGCCCATCTGTTTGAACATCTGATGTTTGGCGGTTCTGTGAATATACCCGACTATGATGCTCCTTTGCAGTCGGCAGGTGGCGAAAACAATGCTTGGACGAACAATGACATTACGAACTATTACCTCACCGTCCCCAAGTCGAATGTAGAGATTGGCTTCTGGCTGGAGTCCGACCGTATGCTGGAACTGGCATTCAGTGAACAAAGCCTTGAAGTGCAGCGCGGTGTGGTCATGGAGGAGTTCAAACAGCGTTGTCTGAACCAGCCTTACGGAGATGTGGGACATCTTATCCGTCCGTTGGCTTATGAGGTGCATCCATACCGCTGGCCTACCATCGGGAAGGATTTATCGCACATCGAACAAGCTACACTGGAGGAAGTGAAATCATTCTTTTACCGCTTTTATGCACCTAATAATGCCGTGCTTGCCGTTACCGGAAATATATCATGGGAAGAAGCTGTTCGATTGACAGAAAAATGGTTCGGCCCGATTCCCCACAGGAATGTGCCTGTGCGACAATTGCCGCAGGAACCCGTACAGACGCAGGAACGCAGACAGGTAGTGAAACGTCCTGTTCCCTTGGATGCGCTGTTTATGGCTTTTCATATGTGTAGTCGCGAGCATCCTGATTACTATGCTTTTGATATTCTTTCAGATATCCTTAGTAACGGACGCTCCAGTCGCTTGAACCGTCGGTTGGTGCAGGAACAGAAATTGTTCTCCGGTATAGATGCTTATATTTCGGGAACGCGTGATGCGGGATTGCTGCATATCAGTGGAAAACCGTCAGCCGGAGTCTCACTGGAACAGGCTGAGGCCGCTGTACGTAAAGAGTTGCAGGAGTTGCAGCAAGTGGCGATAGAAGAACAGGAATTGGAGAAAGTAAAGAATAAGTTTGAATCCACCCAGATATTCGGGAATATCAATTACCTGAATGTAGCTACAAATCTGGCATGGTTCGAACTGACCGGGCAAGCGGAGGATATAGACCGTGAGGTAGAACGGTATCGCGCAGTGACGGCAGAACGTCTGAAGACAGTTGCACAAGAGACTTTTCGTGAGGAAAACTCGGTGGTATTATATTATGGGAAAGATAAATGAATAGATTAATTGCTACATACAAGGGGCATTATAAAGCCCTCTTTTACTTAGGACTTCCCATCGTTATCGGTCAAATGGGAGTCATTGTTCTTGGATTTGCCGATACCTTGATGGTGGGACATCATAGCACGGCCGAGTTGGCTGCCGCTTCTTTCACCAACAATCTTTTTACACTTTGCATTATTTTCAGTACCGGTTTCTCTTATGGACTGACGCCTGTGGTGGGTGAGTTCTACGGTAACCGTCGTTTCATGGAGGCTGGACAAGCTTTGCGCTCAAGTCTGCTTGCCAATGTGTTGGTAGCACTGTTGCTGACGCTTATTATGACTGTCGTCTATTTCTGTGTGGAATACATGGGACAACCCGCGGAACTGATTCCCTTGATAAAACCTTATTTTCTGGTTCTACTTGCATCCCTGGTATTTGTCATGCTGTTCAATGGCTTTAAGCAATTTACGGATGGCATTACTCAAACGCAGACTGCTATGTGGGTGCTTCTTGGTGGAAATGCGCTGAATATTGTCGGCAATTATGTGCTGATTTACGGAAAGTTCGGTTTCCCGGAATGGGGATTGCTCGGTGCGGGTATCAGTACCCTGTTCTCACGCATCGTCATGGTTATTGCTTTTGCATTGATTGTTTTTCGTAGTCGGAGGTTCCTGAGATATAAAGTAGGGTTCTTCCGCTTGGGATGGTCGAAACAGATGTTCAGGAAATTGAATGGACTTGGGTGGCCTGTCGGTTTGCAGATGGGCATGGAGACGGCTTCATTCAGTCTCAGCACGATTATGGTTGGTTGGCTGGGAACTATTGCTTTGGCTTCACATCAGATTATGCTCACTATTTCTCAGTTCACCTTTATGATGTTTTATGGGATGGGGGCGGCGATTGCCGTTCGCGTCAGTAACTTCAAGGGGCAGAACGATATGGTGAATGTCCGCCGTTCGGCATATGCCGGCTATCATCTCATCTTGGCAATGGCGGTGGTGCTTCTGAGTATCGTGTTTCTGTTGCGCAATCAGGTCGGGGGCTGGTTTACGGATAGCGTGGAGGTTTCTGCCATGGTATCTTCTTTGTTCCTTCCATTCTTGGTTTATCAGTTTGGTGACGGACTGCAAATCAGCTTTGCCAATGCCCTGCGTGGTATTGCCGACGTAAAACCGATGATGTTCATTGCATTTATTTCTTATTTTGTTATATCTTTGCCTGTAGGATACTTATGCGGTTTCGTGCTGGGCTGGGGTACGGTCGGTGTATGGATGGCCTTCCCGTTCGGACTGACTAGTGCGGGTATTATGCTCTGGTTGCGTTTCCGCTATAAAACGAAAGATAAATGAATAATGTCTCCAAGAAGAAGATAGCTGCCGGTTATGCTGTCCTGCTGGCAGTCTTGCTTTATTCCCTGTTCTTCGTGCACCGGGAAATGGAGAATCTTATGAGTTCGGATAATAGTGATATTCTGCGTACGGACAGTCTGATAGGGCTTTTGAGAGAGAAGGATGCTAATACCGTCCGCCTGCTGCGTACACTGAGCGAAGCCAATGACAGCATGATTTCAGCCCGTGAAGTGGAACAGATTATTGCCGAACAGGATACTATTATCACCCAACAACGTGTACAACGCCGGGTTATTGCCCGTCGCGATACGGTTGTGACACAACCCAAGAAGAAAAGTTTCTTCCGCCGTTTGGGAGAAGTCTTCGTCCCACCACGCAAAGATTCAGCTGTTCAGGTGCAAACAACCCTTGAAGTTGCTACGGATACTGTACTCGATGCTTATAATCCGGTTGATTCCCTGCACGCGAAGCTGCGCACTGTTGCCCAACAGAAGAGGGCTACCAATAGTGTGATGCAGCGTCGTAAGCGAACTTTGCAACGTCTTGATCATGCACTGAGTGCTCGTATCGACAGTCTTTTGAAAGGATATGAACAGGAAACCCTGATGCGTGCCCGCGAAGAGGCTGAGTATCAGAAAGCTGTTCGGCATCGTTCTGCAACGATTATTTCGGGTATTGCTGCCGGGGCTGTTGTGCTGTCCGTTATCTTTCTTGTCATGATCTGGCGGGATGTCACCCGTAGTAACCGTTATCGGCGTCAATTGGAAGAAGCCAATCGTTTTGCCGAAGAGTTGCTTGCCTCCCGCGAAAAGTTGATGCTTGCCATTACCCACGATTTCAAGGCTCCCTTGGGTTCCATTATGGGATATGCTGACTTGCTCTCCCGGCTTACCGTTGACGGAAGGCAACGCTTCTATCTCGACAACATGAAAACTTCTTCGGAACACCTGCTGAAGCTCGTTACCGACTTGCTCGACTTCCATCGCCTCGACTTGAATAAAGCTGAGATAAATCGTGTTACTTTCCATCCCGCACGCTTGCTGGAAGAAATCTATGTCAGTTTCGAACCACTGACTTCTGCCAAAGGATTGTCTTTGAAGTGTGAGATAGATCCGGAACTGAAAGGAGCTTTTATCAGTGATCCATTGCGCTTACGCCAGATTGTCAATAACCTGCTCTCTAATGCAGTGAAGTTTACTTCAGAGGGCGGCATTACCCTGACCGCCTCTTTTGTGCCGAAAGGCGATTCCGTTTTTCCCGGTAACCATTTGAAACTCTCTGTTATCGATACGGGAAAGGGGATGGATCCTGGTGACCGTGAGCGTATTTTCCAGGAATTCACCCGTCTGCCCGGAGCACAGGGAGAGGAGGGATTCGGACTGGGACTGTCCATTGTTCGTATGCTGGTGCAACTGCTGGAGGGACGTATTGAGGTGGATAGCGTACTCGGAAAGGGGAGCACATTCACGTTACGGGTACCTCTGTATCCGGTGGCATTGGATAATGACACTTCCGCCTTGAATGAACAACCAAGTGAGGACTCACAAACTCAGATACCCGCATTACATATTCTCTTGATTGATGATGACCGCATTCAGCTTACTCTCACTGCCGCCATGCTTGCACAGAGTGGTATTACTTCCGTAACCTGCCTGCAACTGGATGAACTTTTGGAAGCCCTCCGTACTGATACTTTCGATGTGCTGCTGACCGATGTGCAAATGCCTGCCATGAATGGTTTCGATTTGCTGAGGCTGCTGCGTGCTTCGAATATCCCGCAAGCCAAGACAATTCCGGTGATTGCCGTTACCGCCCGTAGTGATATGAAGCGTGAGGAGTTTCTGCAACATGGTTTTGCCGGAAGTCTGCATAAGCCGTTTACGGTGAATGAATTGCTTGCAGAGATTGGTGTGCTGCAAGCAGATATTGCTACTGTTGATGCCGCCCCTTCTTCTACCTTGAATTTTTCCGCCCTTACCGCTTTTTCCGGTGATGATCCGGATGCGGCAAAATCCATACTGGAAAGTTTCGTCACAGAAACACGCCTGAATGTTGACCGCTTGCGACAGGCATTGGAAACAGAAGACACAGATGGCATTGCCGCTATGGGCCATAAGATGCTTCCTTTGTTTACTCTGTTGGGAGCCAATGATCTTGTTACTTTATTGAAAGAGCTTGAAGCCTCACGTGGAGTACCTTTTGATGAAAAAATAAAAGAGAAATCGCTTGCTGCTCTAAACCTGATAGAAGATATACTTGAACAAGCCTTCCTTTTTATTTCGTCTGCTTAAACATCCCTTTCCTCTGCTTGGCCGGTAGCTTAAAGTACTGCCTCAGAAAAAGTTTATGTTTATATACGGTTGTTGCCACTTCCATTATCTGATCCCGTAATTTCAGGATAGGTTCCCTATATCTTTCCGGTGCGGTGCGGATGCTATTGATCGCACTATCTGCCCGGTTTATCAATTCCTCAGGGACATCTACCATCGCCTGAATTTCTGCATCCGGTTTCAGGGGCTCAAATGCCTTATTCCGGTAACGGACGAATTCATTGATGGCGTCCGTAGCTTTTCCCTGTAAATCCATTGCCATATTGTAAGCATTCAGAATCTTCTGGTAGCCGGCGATGCGGATGTTGTTACTCGTAAGTTCCAGCATATAATAAACCAAATCATTACTTCGTCCGTTCGATAACATGCGCTGTCTGACACTTACCAGCCTTTCCAGTGTATCCTGCCGTGCATATAGCGCCAATGTATCCGCCCAATAGAACACCGGTACTGAGCGTTGTTCATCTACAACTCCTGTATCAAACTCTTCATAGCTCAGTGGACGTTCGCGGAACTGGAACATCGGATCGAAAGGCATGTGTGTTTTCAGTAATGTATCCGGTAACAGCTTGCAGAAACGATGATTCGGGGAAGGAATGAACTGGTAGTTTTCCACAAATCCGGCGCCCCATGTAGGGTCAAACATATACCATTTCCCACTTACTTTGGCTGCGCACCATTCATGTGGGTCGGGCAGTAAGGCACCGTCCCTGCGGTTATAGCCATCAATAACATAAGCATCCATTCCCGCTTCCTTCACCAGTGCTTTAAAAAGTAACGCATAATCCTGGCAAATACCTTTGCGTTCGGATAGTATTTTTTGTATTTCTTTCGTCTCATCCGCTTCCTCGTTGCGAGAAGTATAGGTTATGTACACATTGTATTTAATATTTCTTGAAACCCAGGTGTAGATGGCGCGTGCCAGTTGGTCGTCTGTGCTGAGATGCTGTTTCAAGTAAGCTACAAGAGAAGAAACGCTCCTTCCGGCAGCTTCGGGTGCTGCAAGTGCCACGGAATCGGGAAACGTAAGGCGTTCAGGCATTATGCTGTCAGGAGATGCTTTTGATACAGCTGAAATTGAAAAAGCCTTATCCTGCGTGGCTGTATTACGCCATGCAGAAGACAATTTGCTGAAAGGAAAGAGGAGGCAGAGGGCGAATAGCCACACCGTGAGCCTGTTTGTTGATTGCCGGAACATACTTGTCATATCTATTTGATGGAAGCAAAGGTAGGGGATTTATTGATAAACAGCAAGGATAAATATTGAAAAATATGTGCAAAGGGAAATTTTGTGAGTAGTGTCTCTTTCATGATCTTGAACATGCCCTTGATCATGCCTGAAAACCTTCACCCATATGTACGGTATGACACTGTCTGACTTTCGTTAGTTGGTACGTGAGAAAGTGAAGTAATTTTCAGACGGGCGTTGAATATTGGCAACGCCCCTCGCGGTATAAAGTGCCGGATAGTGGAATAAATAGCCTTTTTGTCTTCTGCATCAACCAAATGTCGTTGGAATTTGTTTACTTTGTAACGATTTAAACACTGACTATCGATTGACGTCCTAATGAGAAGAAAATGGTTAAAATGGGTAGTGTGGATACTACTTACCCCTATCATATTATTTGCAATATTGATGGTATTGCTTTATATCCCTCCCGTACAGAACCTGATACGGAAGCAAGCTACTGCCATCGCATCCGAGGCAACGGGTATGGATATATCTGTTGAACGCATTGACCTCCGCTTTCCGCTGAACCTTTTGGTACGTGGTGTGCAGGTCATTCAGCCTATACAGGCAGATAAACAAATATCCTCAGCTCCCGGTGACTCTCTTGCCGTGAAACAAACTCCTGATACTTTGCTAACCCTGGAAAGCCTGAACGTGCGCGTGCAGGCATGGCCGTTGATACGTGGACAAGTAGAAGTGGATGAGGTAACCGTGAACGGAGTTTTCCTGAACTCTGCCGATCTGATAGAGGGGATCCGCATACGTGGCGTATTGGGACGTTTCTTCCTTGAAAGCCATGGCATAGACCTGAAGAAAGAGGATGCCGTCATCAATCGTGTGGAATTGAGCGATACTCATATGCTCGTTGTGATGAATGATACTACCACTGCCGAACCGGACACTGCGACTACCGCCCTTAATTGGAAAGTAGCCTTGCACAAGTTGGCACTGAAAAACGTTTCCGTTGATTTGCAAATGCCGTTGGATTCCATGCGTCTTGCTGCCCGTCTGGGTGATGCAGAGGTAGATGATGCGGTTGCTGACTTGGGCGGACAGATGTACGGTCTGAAGAAATTTGAATTGAGCAGTACTACGGTGAACTATGACACGGGCAGCCAGTTGCTCAGTGCCATTAATAGCCTGATAGATACCGGTAGTCTTGCGGCTACTGATAGCACCGGTGTGAAACCTGCTCCCGGATTTGATGCTTCGCACATTGCCTTGCGGGATATTCGTATTGGGGTGGACTCCGTGCTTTATCATGGACGGAATATCAATGCCGTTATCCGGGAATTCTCCATGAACGAGCGTTCCGGTTTGAGCGTCACTTCACTGACGGGAAGGGTATATGCTGATTCCACAGTCATTCAGGTGCCTTCCTTAAAATTACTTACCCCACACAGTGAAATGGATTTCACTGCCCAGACTTATTGGGAACTGGTGGAAATTCCTACTTCCGGACGACTCTCCGCTCGTTTCAATGCCCGCATCGGCAAGCAGGATGTGATGCTCTTTGCAGGTGATTTACCTGATACATTCAAGGATGCATATCCTTTCCGTCCCCTTACTATCCGTGCCGGTACGGAAGGTAACTTTAAGCAGATGCAGATTTCCCGCTTCAACATCGATCTGCCGGGTGCTTTTACCTTGAATGGTGGTGGTGAAATTTGGAATCTTACCGACAGTCTGACGCGCAACGGAAGCATTGACTTCGATATCCGGACACAAAATCTGAATTTCCTTACCGGACTGACAGGCGTTACCCCGGATGGCTCCATAGTAGTGCCGGACAGTATGCATTTGGCAGCACGTCTTGGCATGGATGGACCTAAGTATGATGCTACGCTTAAGTTGAAAGAACGTGAAGGGTTATTGAACTTGTTGGCGCACTATAACACTGCCACTGAAGCTTATCAGGCAGACCTTCATGTGGACGCCTTGCAAGTACACCACTTCTTACCTAAAGATTCTATCTATACCCTTTCGGCTAAGGTTGCCGCTAAAGGAAAAGGATTCGATCCCGCCAACCACCGTACCGTGGCTGCTGTACAAGCTTCTCTCGGCGAATTACAATACGGACACTGGAATATTTCCGGTATTGACCTGACAGCCGGATTGAAATCCGCTCTAGCCACTGTACACATGACGAGCGACAATGCCCTGCTGAAAATGCAGGCGGATGCCGATATGCGCCTTGATCGTAAATACCTGGATGGCAAGGTGGCTATGAATGTGGAGAATGTCGGTTTACATGAGTTAGGAATTTCTCCCAAGCCGTTGAAGCATCCTTTCGCTTTCACTCTCGGTGCCGAAGCACGCCATGACTCTATCAAGATGAGTATGGATGCAGGCGACCTCGACTTCCAGTTCCGTGCCCGCAGCACACTGAAGAAATTGCTGGAACAAGGTACTGCCTTTTCTACGCTTCTTACCAAGCAGATAGAATTGAAGCAACTCGATCATGTAGAATTACGGAAAGCACTGCCTTCAGCCGGTATGCAACTGAAAGCCGGTAAACAGAACCCTGTCAGTTATTTCCTGGCAACTAAGGATATTTCTTTTGATGATTTTGTGTTGCGTTTCGGCACTACCCCCCGACGAGGTATCAATGGGCGTACTGCTATACATGGTTTGCGTATGGACTCCCTGCAACTGGATACTATTTTCTTCGCTATCAGCCAAGATACTGCACGCATGAAGTTGCAGGGTGGTGTCATTAATGGTCCAAAGAACCCGCAGTTTGTCTTCCGCAGTACACTGACGGGTGAAATCCGTAATGAAGATGCCGAACTGACCTTGAATTATGTGGATGCGAAAGGAGATACCGGGCTCGATCTGGGTATCAATGCCCGTCCTTTGATAGAGGGCCGGGGTAGGGGTAATGGTATTGCCTTCCGTTTGACACCTGCCGAGCCTATTATTGCTTTCCAGAAGTTCCGCTTTGTTGATAACAGCGACTGGATTTACTTGCATAAGAATATGCGCGTTTATGCCAATGTGGATATGGACAGCGACGATGGACTTTGCTTCCGCATGCAGTCCGACCGTTCCGACACCGTTTCCTTGCAGAATATCAATTTGGAACTCATACGTTTCCGCCTGGATAAACTGAGCGGTATTCTGCCATATATGCCCCGCATCACGGGACTTTTCTCGGCAGAAGCCAACTATATACAGACCGCAACCTCACTGCAAGTTTCCGCTGAGGCCGGTGTGGAAAAGCTGACTTACGAACGCCAGCCGGTAGGTAACATCGGATTGGGTGCCACTTGGCTTCCGGGTGATAAAGGTACACACTATCTGAATGCCTATTTCCGGTCGGGAGATCAGGAGGTAATGACCGCTGATGCCGTCTTGACCCAGAAGAACGGGCGCGATTCGGTTGAAGTCAACACTACTTTTGAGCATTTCCCACTCTCGCTTGCCAATGCTTTCATGCCCGACCAGGTAGTTGCCTTTACCGGTGACATCGACGGCGGACTCTATATCAGCGGTGCCATGGAGAAGCCTAAACTGAGCGGTGACCTCTCATTGGACAGCGTGTCCGTCTATGCCCGTCAGGCAGGTGCACGTTACTGGTTTGACAATCGTCCGTTGAAGATAGAGAATAATCAACTTATCTTTAATAAGTTTGCCATATACACCACCAGCCGGAATCCCTTTACGATAGACGGGAACGTAGACTTCCGCAATATGGAAAATCCGACAGCGAAGTTGAACCTGCGTGCACAGAACTACACTTTGCTTGATGCTCCCCGTACCAAGGAAAGTATGATTTACGGCAAAATCTTTGTAGATTTAAATGCCACTGTAAGTGGTCCGCTGGATGGACTGACTATGCGTGGAAACATGAATCTGCTGGGTAACACAGATGTGACCTATGTGTTGACTGACTCTCCTCTGACTGTAGAAGACCGTTTGGGTGAACTTGTCACGTTCACTTCCTTTACGGATACTACTTCGGTGCAGGCAACTGAGGTCCCCACCATGTCGCTCGGCGGTATGGATATGTTGATGTCTGTGCACATCGATGATGCCGTACGTTTGCGTGCTGATCTTAGCCCCGACCGCAGTAGTCGTGTGGAACTGGAAGGTGGAGGTGACCTGAATCTGCAATATACTCCGCAAGGAGATCTCACATTGTCCGGTCGCTATACGTTGATAGGTGGTATGATGAAATATGCCCTGCCCGTTATCCCGTTGAAAGAGTTCCAGTTTGTCAATGGAAGTTATGTGGACTGGACGGGTAATCCGATGAACCCTTCACTCAACCTGACTGCTACGGAACGTGTCCGCGCTTCTGTATCCGATGGCGATGACGGCGGTTCGCGCATGGTGAACTTCGACGTTTCCATCAGCATCAAGAACCGTTTGGAGAACCCTGATTTAAGCTTTAATCTGAGTGCTCCCGATGATGCTACCGTACAGGGCGAACTGGCAGGAATGAGTGCCGATGAACGAAGCAAGCAAGCCATTACCATGCTTGCCACAGGTATGTATCTTTATAACAGCGGAAAAGGTGGTGGCTTAACTATGGGTTCCGCACTGAACAGCGTGCTGCAAAGTCAGATTAATGCGCTGACCGGAAATCTGAAGAACGCTTCTCTCAGTGTCGGCATTGAAGACCGTACCGCTGCTGAAACGGGTGATAAACAGACGGACTATAGTTTCCGCTACTCTCAGCGTTTCTTCAATGATCGTATACAGATTGTAATCGGTGGAAAAGTATCCAGTGGCGCTAATGCAACGAATGACGTAGAATCATTCATCGATAATATTTCTTTGGAATATCGTTTGGACAATAGCGGTACACGCTATGTCCGCGTGTTCCACAACAAAAACTATGAAAGTGTGCTCGATGGTGAGATAACCGAGACAGGTGTCGGCCTTGTGCTTCGCCGTAAGATGGACCGCCTGAGTGAGCTGTTCATATTCAAGAGAAAGAAGAAAGTAGAACCTGTGAGCGAATAGTGTAAAAGAAATAACAATAGCGCAATTTAAAGAATCAAAATGAAGAAACTCGTATACATCCTCCTTGCAACCCTGCTTCTAGCAGCCTGCTCCACTACTAAGCACCTGCCCGAAGGCGAAGTGCTCTACACCGGTCAGAAGCCGATGATTGTAGAGAACCGCTCTGATACCAAGGTAGGCGAGACTGCTATGGAAGAAGTGGAAGCCGCCCTTGCCAAAGCTCCCAATAACTCCCTGCTCGGTAGCTCCGAATACCGCATCCCTTTTCCATTCGGACTGTGGGTGTATAATGGTTTTGCGAAGTACAAAAAAGGTTTTGGTAAGTGGATATTCAATCGCTTTGCCGCCACTCCCGTACTCATATCTTCCGTTAATCCGGACATCCGGCAGAAAGTAGCGACGAATATCCTGCACGATTATGGGTACTTCAATGGCACGGTAAGTTATCAAACTTTCGTTAATCCTAAGGACAGTCTGAAAGCTAAATTGCAATACACGGTCGATATGCGTAACCCGTACTTCATTGATACCGTATATTATCGGGGATTCAATAGTACGACGATGCAGATTATCAACCTTGGCCGCCGGCGCTCCCTGATCAGTCCGGGTGAACAGTTCAATGTTACTGATCTTGATGGTGAGCGTACCCGCATCAGCGGTTTGCTGCGTAATATGGGGTATTATTATTTTCGCCCTGACTACCTGACTTACCAGGCCGATACAACTCTCGTTCCCGGTGGGCACGTCAGCCTGCGCATGATTCCTGTTCCCGGTATGCCGAAGGACGCCGAACGCCCTTTCTTTGTAGGTAAAACTAATTTCTACCTCCACGGCCCGCAAGGACAAATACCCAATGACAGTCTTTACTACAAGACTTTCTGGATACACTATTACGATAAACTGAAGATACGTCCCAATATGCTCCACCGTTGGCTGAACTACCAAGGTTACCAACGGAAACGCCAGGAACTGGACAAGGGAGGTATGCGCCGTCGTCCGGAAAAGCTATATAGCCAATACCGGCAAACCCGTATCCAGGAGCGTCTGGCAAGTGTGGGTATCTTCCGTTATCTGGAGATGCAGTACACACCCCGCGATACGGCACTCGTTTCCGATACGCTGGATGTGAATATCCGTGCCATGTTGGATAAACCGTATGATGCCGAATTGGACTTTAATGTCACCATGAAGAGCAATAACCAGACCGGTCCCGGTGCCGCCTTCACCGTAACGAAGAACAACGTCTTCGGTGGTGGTGAAACCTGGAATGTGAAAGTGAACGGTTCTTATGAATGGCAGACGGGTAAGAACAGCAGCTCGCTGATGAATAGCTACGAGTTGGGCCTATCTTCTGCACTTACCTTCCCACGTATCGTCTTCCCCCGGATGGGTACCAAGGAATATGACTTCCCGGCTTCCACCACCTTCCGTGTCTACATAGACCAGATGAACCGTGCCAAGTACTACAAACTGCTTGCTTTCGGTGGAAACGTCACGTATGACTTTCAGCCTGTGCCTACCCGGAAACATAGTATCACGCCCTTCCAACTGACATTTAATGTGTTGCGCAATCCGACTGCGGCTTTTGAAGAAATACAGGCTCAGAACCCGGCTCTTTACATCAGTCTCCGTAATCAGTTTATTCCCAAGATGGAATATACCTACACCTATGATAACGCTTCTCTTCGCAATGTACGTAATCCCATCTGGTGGCAGACTACATTCGGATCTGCCGGTAATCTGACCTCTTTGATTTATAAGGCATTCGGACAGTCTTTCAGCAAGGAAGACAAGAAATTGCTGGGAGTACCTTTCGCACAATTCTTGAAGCTGAATTCGGAATTCCGCTATCACTACAGGATAGACAAGAACCAGATGATTGCTTCCCGTATTGCAGGAGGAGTAATCTGGTCCTACGGAAATGCAACGACTGCGCCTTATACCGAACAGTTCTATATTGGTGGCGCCAACAGTATCCGTGCCTATTCTGCCCGCAGTATCGGTCCCGGTGGCTATCCACCCGATAAAGAGAAAAAGTATTCCTATATCAACCACGTGGGCGATATCCGTATGGAAGCAAACGTGGAATACCGCTTCCGTATTCTCGGCGACCTGCACGGAGCTATTTTCCTCGATGCAGGTAATGTCTGGTTGATGCGTAAGGATAAAGACCGTCCTGATGGACAGCTGACGTTGAAGAATTTCCCGAAACAGGTTGCTTTGGGTACCGGTGCCGGTCTGCGTTACGACCTGGACTTCCTTGTATTCCGTTTTGACTGGGGAGTGGCACTGCATGATCCGTATGATACAGGTAAGAAGGGATATTATAATATTCCGAAGTTTAAAGATGGTATGGCATGGCATTTTGCTATCGGTTATCCGTTCTAATGGCGGGTTTTGTACGATAGAGCTAAAATATGAACCAATTGTCTACCTTTCTTGACTTTATTTTTTGTAATTTTGCCCCGTAATCAAAACAAGGATACACTAACCTTTTTAAATAATAACTAAGTATGAAACCAACTTTATTCTTATTGGCAGCCGGAATGGGCAGCCGTTACGGTGGCTTGAAGCAATTGGACGGACTGGGTCCGAATGGCGAAACTATTATGGACTATTCAATTTATGACGCCATTAACGCCGGATTTGGTAAGCTCGTTTTCGTAATCCGTAAGGATTTTGAGAAAGACTTCCGTGATAAAATTATTTCCAAATACGAAGGTCATATCCCGTGCGAATTGGTGTTCCAGTCTATCGACGATCTGCCCGAAGGCTTCACTTGCCCCGAAGGTCGTACGAAGCCCTGGGGAACCAACCACGCCGTAATGATGGGTGCTGATGTAATTCAGGAACCGTTTGCCGTTATCAACTGCGACGACTTCTATGGTCGCGATTCTTTCCAGGTAATGGGTAAATTCCTTTCTGCACTGCCCGAAGATTCAAAGAATGTATATTCAATGGTAGGTTTCCGCATTGGTAATACACTGAGCGATAGCGGTACTGTATCTCGCGGTCTTTGCGGTACGGATGCCAACAATCTGCTGACTTCTGTTGTAGAACGCACTAAGATTCAACGTATGGACGGAGAAGTGAAATACATTGATGATAATGGCGAATGGACGGCTACTCCCGAAACTACTCCGGTAAGTATGAACTTCTGGGGCTTTACTCCCGATTACTTCGCATACAGCTGCGATTTCTTCAAGAGCTTCTTGAGCGATCCGAAGAATATGGAGAATCTGAAGAGTGAATTCTTCATTCCGTTGATGGTAGATAAATTGATTCAGGACGGTGTCGCTACATGCGAGGTCCTCGATACTACAAGCAAATGGTTTGGCGTGACTTATCCTGAGGATCGTCAAAGTGTTGTAGATAAAATCCAGGCTTTAGTGGATGCGGGTGAATATCCTGCCAAGCTATTTTAAGTCTGGAGAACTTTGCGAAAGCAAATTTAAAATTAGGAATGAAAGGGAGTCATCGTGAGATGGTTCCCTTTCTTAATTTCATGGCAATGCGTCTTTCTGACCGAAGATAGAGACCGGACGGCTGAAGCATATAGTCTTATCACCTGTTTGATGCTTTGATATGATCCGGTTCATTACGAGGGGTGATGCAAAAGGTGGCATCTTTTGCTGTTAAAGATGAAGGCGAGATGAATGCAAGATGGATGCTTAAAGTTGTATAGTTGCTTCGCAAGCCTCGGCTACTGCCGGATGGTGTGTGATGAAGATGAATGTTTTGCCTGTGCAGTCTCTGCGCAGGTTTTTTATTAGTTGCCGTTCCGTTTCGGGATCGAGGGCGGAAGTAGCTTCGTCCAGCAGCAGGATGTGTCCGGGACGGAGGAGGGCGCGGGCGATGGCGATACGCTGGGCTTGTCCTTCGCTGAGGCCGCCACCTTGTTCGTTGAGGTTGGTATCTATTCCGTCCGGTAAAGAGAGAACGAAGTCAGCACAGGCGGTACGGAGAGCCTGGAGCATTTCGGCTTCGGTGGCATGAGGGTTACCCATTAGCAGGTTGTCGTGAATGGTACCGCTGAAAAGAGTGTTTCCCTGGGGGACATAGACGAAGTTGGAACGGGTTTGAGGGGAAACTTCGAGAGTTGAGAGTTGAAAGTTGAGAGTTGAGAGTGGGGGCTGCGCTGTGTTTGCAGGCGAAAGGGTGATGCTTCCTTCTTGCGGAGTGGCGAGTGCGAGAAGCAACCGGATCAAGGTAGTTTTTCCGGCACCGGTTTCACCCAATACGACAGTGCAGCTTCCGGCGGGGAAGTTGCAGGAGAAGTGATTTAATATAGGTCGGTCTCCTGTTGAATAACTGAATGTGACATCCTTCAATTGTAAGTCCGGGGTTTGGGGGAACAGTTGTGCGGTTCCACTTGCTTCGGAGGGAAGTTCTTCCAGTTCCATCAGTCGCTCTACGGCGGTGAGGGCATTGATAAAGGAAGGCAGCAGGCGTGAAAGATCGAGGGCAGGTCGTTGCACTTTTCCTACCAATTGCAGGAAGGCGGTCATTGTTCCGAAGGTGATACTCCCTGTGCTAAGGCGTACTGCCCCCCAAAGAAATGCTGTAAGATAGCCGCCGGAAAACGCAAATGCCACCAGCATACGTGCAGAGAGCGAAAAGCGGGTACGACCG
This sequence comes from Bacteroides sp. 14(A), assembly GCF_000526555.1. Lineage (NCBI taxonomy): Bacteria > Pseudomonadati > Bacteroidota > Bacteroidia > Bacteroidales > Bacteroidaceae > Bacteroides > Bacteroides sp. 14(A). The sequence goes on from NZ_JAGH01000002.1 coordinate 1,809,203, forward strand.
AATATCTGACTACGGAGTGCATCTTGCAGATCATCCAGTTTTCCGATATGCCGGTCGCTTTGTTCCAGGGTTTTGATGACGGTTCGGTGTTGCAGGCTTTCTTGTATAACGGATTGGATACGGCTGTCGCTCTGCCGGATTTCACGGGTGTAGCGGCGCATTCGTTTCATATAGAAGTGGCTACCCAATAGGAAAATAGGTAGAATGCCTACCACTACCCAAGGCAGGGACGGATCGAGAAAGCAGAAGAATACGAATGCGGCTACCAACTGAACGATGGTAACTATGAAAGCCGGAATTGTACTGGTCAGTACCCCCACGATAGCGGCGGTATCTTGTTCCACCCGGTTTACGATATCGCCGGTGTGGAAGCGTTCCAATTCGTTCCAACGGCTTTGTAATAGACGGGAGAATAGGCGGTGGCGCAGTGCGTTTCCAGTTTCCACTTGCATACGGGCACTGAGCCAGGTGTCGACGGCTCCGCACAGAAGTTGGGCGATTAACAAAGCGATAGTAAGGATAGCGGCATTGGTCAGGCTTCCGATGGCGGCACCTGTGGCAATGTCGATGACGACCTTGGAAGCATAAATAAAGGCAAGAGAAACCGCTACCCCAATGATACCTGTGAGGCAGGAGAGGAGAATACGTCCCCGTTGTCCGTGAGATACTTCCCAGATGTACTTTATTTGTTCTGTCTTCATAATGAGTTAGTTACGAGCTGCAAACTTGTTAATTTGTATTGTTACTGTTCCCTTTATCAGCGTTACCGGATACCATAACGCCTCATTGGGAGCAAACTTTCGCAGCTTCATGCAGCGTTTGGTTGCCCGGCAGAAAGTGTGCCATTTTCCGGCCCAATAACCTTTGGGACGTGGCTTGATGCGTGCGTCATGCTGACCGAAGTTTCCGGTAGCAAAGATATCATCCAGTAAGATTTCTCCTGCCCGTTCCATACCTTTGACGGAGAAGGGCAGGTTGTCTTCCGGCAAACCCAGATAATGCACGGCGATATATCCGAAAGCTTTTGCGGCACGTAGCAATCCTACTTTGCGGAAATACTTTTCCAGCAAAAGTTTGTCAATATCTTCATGACGTGTTGCCAACAGACGGGTCCAGTCGCAAACTTGGCGAAGGCCGATGCCGCTGTTCAGGAAATGGACGAATGCATGCATGAAGATATACAGCGCATTGAATGTTACAGGCGGGAGGCTGACGGGATATTCGTGTATCTCTCTTGTTTCAGCATGCTGTGGGTACCATTCCTGTATCAGACGCTGGAAGTACCGGTTACCTGCCGGATTGTTAATCCGCAGGATGATACGATGGTTTTCTATATGAACGCCATGAAATGAATAGCTGGCGTGTTTGTCCGATGCTTCTCCTTCTGCCTCTGCACCGTGACGGAACAAAATATTGTTGGCTATGGGCTGTCCTTCCTTTCCGATATAGACGTCGATGTCGCCACATTGACGGTGCAATGGGTTTATGTAGTGAGTGGCGATGCCTTGTCCTTTCAGTAGAATAGGGTGTAGACCGGCTTCCCGGTATGGCATAAAAACTTCCGGGAGTTCTTCATTCAGGCGGAGGTTAGACTGCTCGATGTGTACTACTTTAGCTGCCCATTGCAGGTAGAGCGGTCGGGGTGGGCGCAGTTCTGCCGGCAGACTGAGCACTCCGTCGAAGGTAATGGCGAGAAGGGCTTGGGTACGTGCCAGTTGGTATATTTCTTCCCAGTCGGCACTGTTCATGCTACTGAACGGGGTTGGGTCGACGGGGGTGTTCCATAATCCGGAACGTACCAAGGTTAGGAAAGTACGACGCATATGCTATTCTATGATTCCGGCTTCCAACCAGTTCTTTATCAGTTGCTCTGCATCCCGCTTTGCAGTTTCAGCGTCTACTTCGTAGTTTTCCGTAAGGAAATCGGTAAGGGTGTCGGTATTGAAATCTGTTCCTTCCACATGTTGCCAAAGGCGGGTTGCCGTAGGGTTCAGGCTGATGATATTGCTGAAATCTACGTTTCCTGTACCGTTGTGCATGATGATGTGTTCGTCACCAATCTGATGTAAAGTAAATCCGTTCTTAATTTTCATTGTTTGTATGTATTAGGGGTTGTTATTGTGATAATTTCTCATCTGCAAATGAAGCGGATGACACTGATTTTTTGTTACGCAGTATTTAATCCTGCGTTATTCGCGTCATCTGCGGATGAAAAATTTTTCTTCTTCTGAATATTGCCAATAGCCATCGCCTTACAGGGGTCAGTTTCATCCACCAAAAAGAGTAGCGCTGCCAGACACGGTCATTACACGGATATTCTTTCTCTTTACGGATGGCGGCAATCATTACTCCCATGACGTTGGCTATGTTGGTCTGTTCGGTTATTCGTATATTACCGTCTCCCAGTAGTGTTAGCTCTTGGCCGTTGCGGTGGATGATGCGGTGGAAGATAATACGTCCGTTCGTATCTCTGGCAAGTACGGCAACGCCCGGTTGTAAATCATCATCGGTAAAAGGGCCTAAAATAATACGGTCGCGACGGTCTACAAGAAACGGGTTCATACTATTTCCTCTGACTGTCAGGGTTACGGTATGTCCTTCGCTGATGAGGCGTGCTACTTCGGGTAACAGTACCTCGTTGGGGATGATTCTTTTTCGTCCGTTATCTATCATTCTTTTTCGGTTATGAGTTAAATGATAAATAATCTTTTAGACGCGGATGACACGGATGACGCGGATTTTTTTTATCCACTTTTATAGCGCAGCTTTTTAAATCCGCGTTATCCGCGTCATCCGCGTCTAAAAAATAATATACCGAATGGCACTAATCACTTATCACTAAACATTAATCACTTTTGTTCTTTTCCATATCGTATTAAAACAAATCTCCGCCGCCTCCCTGTCCGGCAAGCATTTCAGAAAATACACCGGAGTATGGGCCGCAAGATATTTCACTGTTTCGATGACACCATTATTCAATTCTCTCACTTCCTTCAGATTAGAGCACGATGGCAATAGTGATGCGAAGGCCCGTGCCGGACTCTCTCGTTGAATCTCATTCATCGGAGCCTGTTCCAATCGTACAAATGCCCCTACAGGAACAGAGTCATTCTTGTAGCAGGGTGTCTTTCCGCTCCAGGGAGAACCGTAGACTGTGGCTTCCCCTGTTTCCCAGTTGAAATGCACGATGGGATTATCATCGTTCAGCAGTTCACAGCCGGGGATATGCTTCAGCCACAACCCGCTGTGCGTACTTTTTCCCGTTCCGCTTTTGCCTTGGAAGAGATATCCCTTTCCATCTTTCTTTATGACGGAAGCGTGCATTAATACAGTATCGGAACAAGCCGTATTGAAAGCATAAATCATCATCAGGATATTGTTGAGCACAAATGCATCCGCTTCTGTTTCGTGCAGGAACAGGACACCTTTGGTAAATCCGTAGAAGAAATAAGCTGTGTACTCTTTCGGATCGTTGGGAGCGAGGATGGTAATGAGATAAGAGTCCGTATCCGGAATCACACTGATCCTGCATGTAGCACCTTCCCATTCAAACTCGACGAGTGAGCGGTATTTAGCATGGTCTTCTTCTTGGATTTCACTCTCCGGCTGGACGGCAAGTGAGAATGCTATTTTGAGTTCTTTCTTTTTGTATGTATCTAAAGATAACAGGAAAGGTTTCAGGGAGGGAATCAGCTCTTCCGTTTTCCAGTGTGGAATGGTGGAGGAAGTACCGAATAGATAAGGCCCTACTTGATATACCTGTACGTTACGCTCTCCTTTCATAATCTATAATATTTGATGTACCGGTGTAAAGGTAGAGGAATTCTTCTGATTGGACAACTGAATTTTACACAATATTACAGGTATCGGTTCATTTCTCCAGTCTTTTCCGTTTCGGTATGTTCCGGGGATGCTATATCTTTGTAGGCAATGAAATCATTAATCTTGAATAAACCATGAAAACTGTACTTATCTGGTTGACTTTGTGTTTCGGCACCCTGATGACCACTTATGCCAATGGAACGGCTTATCTTTTTTCCTATTTCATCAACGACAGCAAAGACGGACTGCATCTGGCTTATAGTTACGATGGTCTGAACTGGACCGCCCTGAACGGTGGCAAGTCATACCTGACCCCTGCCGTGGGTAAAGATAAACTGATGCGTGACCCGAGTATCTGCCAGGCACCCGATGGCACCTTTCACATGGTCTGGACTTCCAGTTGGACCGACCGGATTATCGGCTATGCCTCTTCCCGCGACTTGGTTCATTGGAGCGAGCAGCGAGCCATCCCCGTCATGATGCACGAACCGACTGCCCACAATTGCTGGGCGCCCGAACTTTTCTACGATGAGCCGTCGCAGACATATTATATCTTCTGGGCAACCACCATTCCCGGCCGTCATAAAGAAGTGGCAACCAGTGAGAGTGAGAAAGGCTTGAACCATCGCATGTACTACGTAACCACGAAAGATTTCCAGACCTTCTCGAAGACCAAAATGTTTTTCAACCCCGATTTCAGCGTCATTGATGCTGCCATCGTGAAAGACCCGAAGAACGAGGAGCTGATTATGGTGGTGAAGAATGAAAACTCCAATCCTCCGGAGAAGAATCTCCGCATTACCCGTACCAGAAATCTGGCGAAAGGATTCCCTACTAAAGTTTCCCCTTCTATCACTGGAAACTACTGGGCTGAAGGACCTGCCCCCTTGTTTGTAGGTGATACGCTCTATGTTTATTTCGATAAATACCGCGACCACCGTTACGGCGCAGTCCGTTCACTGGATCATGGCGAGACTTGGGAAGATGTGTCCGATCTGGTTTCATTCCCTCGTGGCATCCGTCACGGGACGGCTTTTGCTGTGGATACTTCCGTTGTGGAAGCTTTGATTGCAAACTGCAATTTTCCTTTATTGGGCTCCCGGAAAGGTGATTGAGATGCTTCACGTTTTCAGTCACCATTACATTCGTCAAAGGATACTATTTTGCGAGTGCGGTTGCTCGTTCTTTCCTTGCGGATGTTTTCTTCCATATGGTCTGTTTCGGGATCATCGGCCCATACACCAAAAAGATCTTCCAACTTTCCGTTGCCGGTTCTGTTCTTAGCTTCTTTCTTTAATATGGAGTCGGTGAGCATCTTTATCAGATGTAGTTTGGCTTCATCGCTCAGTGACTTCAGCATATCGAAGTAGCTACTTGCCAGTTTAAGGCTCATGTCCATAACTCATCTCCTTTCTTGTTGATTTATAGTGGTAAAGATAAGGTTTGCCTGTGGCTTCTGCAACAAATTACGGGGAAAATATGTTTCCTCCGTCACCTTTCCGAAGTCTCTAATATTTATAAGTCAGCATCAGACGCCCTTCCGAAGTATTGGAAAACACATTGGCGTGATACCTGTATTTGGTATCGCGGGTGTAGTTCATAAATGTGCCGGTGAGGTACAGTTGTTTCCGCAATTTCAGGTCCAGCCGGAGGCCGACTGCATGGAGAATGGCCCTCGAACGGTCGCCCTGTGCATTGAGTGTCTTCGGTTCCACTTCGTCCCAGTTGATGTCTTGGGGATACCCTTTCCAAGTGAACATGTGGTAGACTTCGTAGATGGTGGATATAGCAAGACGGTCCTTGTAGGTAAAGTTAAAGTTGAGCTTGCTACTGTAGCCGCTGGCCAGGTTGTAGATGCGTTCGTCCACTTGATAATAGTCGCTGAGGGCACCTCCCAGAAGGATGGCGTTGAGGTAGGCGTAACCATCTATTCCCCAGTTTCGTTTGAGGTTTCTTTTGTAGATGAGGCCACCGCCCACGGAAGCGGGTGTACAGAATTTATAAGGTACTTTTGCCGATACTGCCGATATCGTGTCCGAATCGTAGTAGTCGAAGTGCTGGTACAGCCCAAGGCTGAGGTAGTGCTTTTCATTGTTCACCAACTCTTTGGCTACCAGTCGGCCAACAATGTTTATCTGTCCCAGAACCGGTTGATCTTTCTGCCAGTTCAGGTTTGCCTGGATGGAGAAATAGTCGTAGGGTTTGGTATCTTCCGCATCGAAGCGGTCGCCGTATTCGATGTTGATTTCGGAGGCCATACCCACACCTTTGTCCAGAATCTCGTCTTTCAGTTCCAGGGTACGTATACCCAGAGATACATCCACACTTACATCGGGTACACCGAATTGCTTACCCGAAGTGGAACGCCGCTTCCAGGCATCTCCGTTGATAATACGGGTCAAGCCGCGCATAGGAGACACCAGGAATCCGGCAAACTCCAGTCCGAAGCGTGACCAACCGGTTTTCCGATCGTCGAGGATGAGGTCGGAAACCCTGTAAGTCACTTCACCCAAGGCCATACCACCGATAGGGGTGGCAATGATGTCGTTGGTAGAGGGATATTCGTTCTCCATAAACATCTCCCACATGAAGCTGCCGCCGAAGGCAAAGAGTCCGGACTGCCAGAAATTGTATCCGTTGGACCGGGCTGAGTTGAAGTACAGACTGCCGTGGTAGGGGTGCATGAACATATTGGTGCCCATGGCGTCATTGTCCCACACGAAGCCATGCTTGAGGTTATCCTTGATAGTACGTCCGTTGATGTAGGCAAAGTCAGCCTTACGGATATAGCGGTCGAAGGCCCAGACTCCCATATTAATGCCGAAGACCATGGTGCCCGCCTGAAGTCCCTTTTTGTGGGAGTAATAGTCTATATCGAGCGAGTCGGCAGGTCGGGGAGTGGCTAAACGATGGCGGATGGCGAGTTGTGGATAAGCCACATTAACGGCTATCAGGAAAGTGAGCAGAGTCAGCAGTAACTTTTTCATGATGCAAACTTAGGGATTTTTATTAAATGCACGTAGTTGTATTTTTCGTAAAAAGTCTCTAGTACTTCTTAATTAACTCGTTTGCAACATAAAAGGTTCACGAAAGGGGGGAGATTGGTACGCGTTCGTCCGCTCCATTCGCGTTGTCCGCATACCAATTATTCTCCGGATGAATCGAAAATTATGGCTTGTGCTGCATGGATTTGGGGGAGTTTCTTTATCTTTGTCGCAGTTGCTACGGTGAAAATGCCGGCAACTCTAAATTCTTACTAAGAATATGTTGAAGGTGGTCCTACTCTTCCGACACGGATGTATGAAATAGAACTCTTTAAAACCATAGAAAGTTATGTCAAACGATGAGTGGAAGGAATTAAGCGAGAAATTGCACTATGGGTTGGCACTGGCCGAGCAACGCATGCTTGAGAAAAGAGCACAGCGGAACGAAACTGTGATAGTGGGTACACCTGATGGTGAAATAAAAGCCATTCCTGCCCGCCGTCTGCTTCGTAAGGCAAAGCTGCGCAAGATGAAATAAATATCTTCACTTGCTGGGAATGCAGAAACAATCCTTCTTCTTCTGTAATCCTGTTATCTTACCGAATTCCGAAACATTTGCGGCGTCACCCCTGTATGCTTCTTAAAGAATTTATTGAAGAAGGCGGCATTATTGAACCCCAGACTCAGCGCAATATCCTTCACCTGCGTATTCTCCGTGCGCAGTTGCGTCTTGGCATCCATGATGAGTGTCCTGTTGATAATCTCCATTGCCGTATGTCCCGACTCCTTCTTGACAAGCCGGCAAAGGGCGGACGGTTGCATATTCATCTTCTTGGCATAATACACCACTTGATGCTCACGGGCATATTCCTCATGTACCATTCGGACAAAAATCCGGTACTGATGGAAATGTCTGCTGCCTGGCGTCTCTTTCAGTTTCGCCTGTTCCGGACAAAGTTCGGATACCCCCTGCAACATCAGACTTAGGAACGACTGCAACACAGCCTCACTCAACTTCTCCCCAACCTCTTTATAAAGGTGCGACAGAAACGTAAACATCTCCGAGTAAAGTTGCGAAACCATTTCCGACAGCGAGAAAACATAATGCTTGCCGATGATATGAAACTTATCCATCATATTCTTGCCCATTCCGGCATTCTGGATCAGTCGCTGCGAGAACATGACAGCATGTATTTCCACATCATCCGATGCGGTCAGTAGCTGGACGAAAGTCTCGGGAGGAACAACTATCAGCTCATTCACCCCAATCCGATATTCGGTATGATTAATAATTGTCTTCAGCGAACCCTTGCTGCAAAGAGCGAAAATGCCTCCCTCCGTCTTGTAAGCCCGTCCCGACAAATGGCTCAGCCCACTTGCCGTGATCTGCTGATATGCAATGAAGTCGGCATTTATATTGAATTTAGTTATACTCATGTCTTATCTTTTAGGCTTGCAAAATTGAATGATATTGATTTATAATCAGCAGGAATAACCGTTAAATTCGACTCTCTGTCCCTTTTCGTCCCGTTAAAAGATGTAAAGGTGTGAATGACGGAATATATCTGTGCCAAAATGGAATATTAATTTCTTCCGGTTTGTTTGTTGCCTACCCGTTTAAGCCCGACCTTTGCCGTCTACACGATAAACATAACCCTTTATGAACCCTGATATACCCCAAGAAGTACGGATAGTGAACGCCATTGCCGAACAATTGTTCGATGTATGGCCCGTCAGCATTGTCATGATCGACCTTGAAGACCGCATCTGGCGCGTGAACAAGCAGATGAGTGATGAACTCCAACTGGATACGGACATCCTCGGTAAGTCTGTCTTCGATTTGTTGGAAGTAGTGCAGGATAAGCAGAATGTCCTGCCTCGTTATTTACAGGAACTGCACGAAGGTTGCCAGCGCATCATCCCCTTGTCTTCCAACTGTTTCATCTATGAACAGAAGCGGCACATCAGTTTTCTGATACAAGGTGCCTTGATAGGCGTGTATGAAGAAGAGCGGCTGGTAAGAATCGTACTCTATTACCGCAATGTGCTGGAAGAAAGTACCCGGAAACATCTGCTAAACATCGCCCTGAGTCGTACGCAGATATTCCAGTGGTCGTACGACCTGGAACGTAATCTTATGATTATCGATCCCCGCTATTTCGAATATTTGGGTATCCCTACCCGCGACTACACCCTCACCCCCGAAGAGTTTGCTTATTTGATACATCCCGACGACCGTCAGTCGGTGTTTGATGCCTTAACCTTGCAGCTGGATGGTAATCTATATGAAGCTCCTGTAGAATACCGCCTCCGCCGCGACGACGGCAGTTGGGAATGGTTCGAAGCCCAGTCCACCTACGTCGGGCAGCTGAAAGAAGCCCCTTACCGTATTGTCGGCATCTGTATGAGCACTCAGAAATACAAGGATACCGAAGACTGTTTGAACGAAGCCCTGCGTAAAGCCCGGCACAGTGATGAACTGAAAAGTATCTTCCTTGCCAATATGAGCCACGAAATACGCACCCCGCTCAATGCCATCGTAGGTTTTTCCTCCCTGCTGGCCCATGGAGACTCAGACCTGACCAAGGACGACATCATCGAATTTACCTCTCTGATTGAAAAGAACAGCCAGCTGTTGATGGTCCTGATATCCGACATCCTGGACCTCTCCAAGATAGAGTCGAACACCATGGAGTTCAACTTCTGCAACATCTCCCTCCATCAGGTACTGAATGAGATAGGCAGTGCGCAAAGAATGAATATGAAGAAAGGCGTGGAACTGTTGCTGGATCTTCCTGGACAGGAGATCACTATTGCTACCGATCCCACTCGCCTGAGCCAGGTTATCAACAATCTGGTGAACAATGCGATTAAGTTTACCTCCGAAGGAAATATCTGTATAGGCTACCGGCCTGCCACTTGCAATTGTGTAAAGATATTTGTGGAAGATACGGGAACAGGCATGGCCAAAGAAGTGATAGAACATATCTTTGACCGTTTTTACAAAGGAGATGCCTTCAAGCAAGGCACAGGACTGGGGCTGGCCATCTGCCGGACAATCGCTGAACGTTTCAAGGGGAAGATCGAAGTAGCGTCTACGCCCGGAAAGGGCACACGCTTTACAATCATCCTGCCGCTGAAAGTAGAAGAATGAGTGGGTGCATAATGGTATAGTAATGAGTTTTCACCACAGAGTAACACAGAGTTTCACGGAGTTATATTCTTTTGATTTCAAATTGATTAAACTCTGTGAAACTCTGTGGTGAATTAATTCATAACCAATAGAAATTTAATTCATATTCTGAATATTGGCTATATACACCGGATGCGTAGCATCTATATATCGAACATGTTGCATCTATATATCGGACATGCAGTATCTATATATCCAATACCACCGATATATAGATGCTAAAAGAGTAGGATGAAAGAAAAGCGTTCAGTCTTTCCGATACAGATAATTGAACGCAGGCTCTGGAAGTTTTAGGTAATCCGCTATTCATTCTGTCAATCACGAGGTTTATGCAGTGTAAGGAAACCGGAGAATCGGTTATTTCTCCTTTTACAGGAAGTTAGGAGTTTGTTGGCAAGAAGTTAACTTCCTGTCGACAAACTCCCAACTTCTTGTCGACAAGAAATTGGAAGTTTGTAATATATTGATAATCAGAGATGATTTTTTTTTTTCTTGTATAAAAAAGATATTCGTACATATATATTACTTGCTTTTTTCATGCCTCGATCATTACCTGAAATTACATTGCTTGTTGTGGATGAGAACAAGCAATGCAATCACCCACAACATTACTTGTACCGGATCACATCATTACTTGTTTTCAGATCAAATATTCTTGAAAAAGAACTTGATCATTCTTCATAAAACAACTTGGTACATAAATGATCGTATCCCCTATTTATTTTTCCCCAATTAGAGAAATCATTTTCCTTAATTGGGAAAAAATATTTCTCCAATAGGGAAAATAGAACGTCCATTTATATCAAGTTATTTTTTAACATTACTGAGTCATAAAACAACTTTTTCTTCTTTCAGTCTTTCAGTTTTTCCCGAGCTCCCTGTTCATCGGCATTCCGGCTGAAAGATGCCTGAAACAACATTCAGGTCGGAAGTTTCAGCCGGAATGCCGATGAACAGGGAGCTCGGGGAGGGCTGAAAGACTGAAAGAACGGAAAGAGCATTTCTCTCAAAAAGGTATAGAAAAGAACAAAAGTGATTAGTGATTAGTGTTTGGTGATAAGTGATTAGCGCCATTCGGTATGTTATTTTTTAGACGCGGATGACACGGATGACGCGGATCTTTTTTTTATCCACGTTTATAGCGCAGCCTTTTAAATCCGCGTTATCCGTGTCATCCGCGTCTAAAAGATTATTTATCATTTAACTCATAACCCTACATAAATGAATGAATTCCGCCAACGAGTTACAATAATATAGGTTTACGATGTCATATCCCGCTGGAAATCGTTACCTTTGCAGCCCTGAACGATAAATTCATTGACACTATGATATCAGTAGAAGGACTGAAAGTAGAATTTAATGCAACCCCTCTGTTCGAAGACGTCTCTTACGTAATCAACAAAAAAGACCGCATCGCCCTGGTGGGCAAGAATGGTGCGGGTAAGTCTACCATGCTCAAGATATTGGCCGGACTACAGCAGCCCACTTCCGGCGTCGTTGCCATTCCCCGCGAATGTACTATCGGTTACCTGCCACAGGTGATGATTCTCAGTGATAAGCGTACCGTGATGCAAGAGGCGGAACTGGCTTTCGAACACATCTTCGAAATGCAAGCAGACATTGAACGCATGAACCAGCAACTTGCCGAACGCACCGATTATGACAGCGAAGAATACCATAAACTCATCGACCGTTTCACTCATGAGAACGAACGTTTCCTGATGATGGGCGGCACCAACTTCCGTGCTGAAATAGAACGAACCTTGCAAGGATTAGGTTTCAGCCGCGAAGACTTCGACCGCTCCACCAGTGAGTTCTCCGGTGGTTGGCGTATGCGTATCGAACTTGCCAAACTCCTGCTTCGCCGTCCCGATGTGCTGTTGCTCGACGAACCTACCAACCACCTGGATATTGAGAGTATCCAATGGCTTGAAAACTTCCTTTCCACACGTGCCAATGCCGTGGTATTGGTGAGTCACGACCGTGCATTTCTCAATAACGTCACCACGCGCACCATTGAAATCACTTGCGGACAGATTTACGACTACAAAGTGAAGTATGACGAATTCATCGTACTGCGGAAGGAGCGTCGCGAACAGCAACTCCGTGCCTATGAGAATCAGCAAAAACAGATAGAAGATACGGAAGCCTTTATCGAGCGTTTCCGCTATAAAGCCACGAAAGCTGTGCAGGTGCAGAGCCGCATCAAACAACTGGAAAAGATAGAACGTATCGAGGTAGACGAGGAAGACAACTCTGCATTGCGCCTGAAGTTTGCTTGCAGCAGCCGTAGCGGAAGTTACCCTGTCATCTGTGAGGATGTCCGGAAGGCCTATGGTGACCATGTCATCTTCCACGATGTCAACCTGACCATAAACCGTGGTGAGAAAGTGGCGTTCGTAGGTAAGAACGGTGAAGGTAAATCCACCCTGGTAAAGTGTATCATGGGAGAAATAACCGACTATACCGGTAAGCTCACCCTCGGTCATAATGTACAGATCGGTTACTTCGCTCAGAACCAGGCACAACTCCTGGATGAAAGTTTAACGGTATTTGATACCATCGACCGCGTAGCCGTAGGCGATATCCGCCTGAAGATACGCGATATCCTTGGTGCCTTCATGTTCGGCGGTGAAGCTTCTGATAAAAAGGTGAAAGTGCTGTCTGGTGGAGAACGTACCCGCCTTGCAATGATCAAACTCCTGCTGGAACCTGTGAATTTCCTGATACTGGACGAACCGACTAACCACCTCGATATGCGTTCGAAGGATGTACTGAAAGATGCCATTCGCGAATTTGACGGTACAGTCATTTTAGTAAGCCACGACCGTGATTTCCTGGACGGACTTGCGACTAAAGTATATGAGTTCGGTGGTGGAATTGTAAAAGAACACCTCGGTGGCATCTACGACTTCCTGCAAAAGAAGCAGATAGAAAGCCTGAACGAATTACAGAAAGCCCCCGCACTTTCTACCTCACCTTCCGGTGGAAAAGAGAATGCGGATACCGCCACTCAATCTTCCGGTGCCAAGCTTTCCTATGAAGAGCAGAAGGAACTGAACAAGAAGCTCAAAAAACTGGAACGTCGCGTTGCTGACTGTGAATCGGAGATAGAGCAGACCGAGTCTGCCATCGCCATTCTCGAAGCCCGAATGGCAACTCCTGAGGGAGCTTCGGATATGGCCCTTTACGAGCAGCATCAGAAACTGAAACAACAACTCGACTCTGTGATGGAAGAGTGGGATGCCGTCTCTACCGAACTGGAAGCAGTTCGGAAAGAACAATAAAACTTATAACATTATTTTATATCTTATGAAAGTAACTCATTATTTACCTTTAGCCGCAGCTTGCCTTATGATGGTGGGATGTGGTACGGGCAAGCAGAAAGCTGAAATGACAGCCGGTATCCAGCTTGCCAATCTTGACACAACTGCCCTTCCGGGGAGTAGTTTCTATCAGTACGCCTGTGGCGGTTGGATTGAAAGCCATCCACTTTCACCTGAGTATTCACAGTACGGTTCTTTTACAGAACTTGCCGAGAATAACCGTAAGCAGATACAAGGTTTGATTGAAGAACTGGCTGCCACTCAGCATGAAGCAGGTAGTGTAGCGCAAAAGGTAGGCGACCTCTACAAGATTGTTATGGACAGCGTGAAGCTGAACAAAGAAGGTGTTGCTCCTATCAAAGCCGACTTGGAACAGATTGCTTCCCTGAAAGATAAAGAAGCTGTTTATGCTTTGCTCGCCGATCTGCGTAAACAGGGCATCGGTGCTTACCTCGGCCTCTATGTAGCTGCCGACGAAATGAACAGTAACGAGAACGCCGTGCAGCTTTATCAAAGCGGCTTGAGCATGGGCGAACGCGATTACTATCTGGCTACTGATCCTTCTACTACCGCTATCCGTGATGCCTTCCGTACTCATGTACAGAAAATGTATCAGTTGGCAGGTTTCGATGAGGCTACTGCCAAGAAAGGTATGGAAGTGGTTATGGACGTAGAAACCCGTCTTGCCAAAGCTTTCCGTTCTCGTACCGAACTGCGTGACCCGCATGCTAACTACAATAAGATGAGCATGGAAGAGGTGAAGAAGAATTATCCTACTTTCAACTGGGACGCTTACCTTTCAGGTCTTGGACTGACAGATGTGAAAGAAATCATTGTCGGCCAGCCTGCTTCGGTAGCTGAAGCTGCTAACATCCTTAACACCTTACCTGTTGATCAGCAAGTCCTTTACCTGCAATGGAAGTTGATTGACTCTGCCGCCAGCGCATTGAATGACGAGATGGCTCAGCAGAACTTTGACTTCTACGAACGCACCATGTCTGGAACGCAGGAAATGCAACCCCGCTGGAAGACTGCCGTTTCTGTAGTGAGCTCCGCACTGGGTGAAGCCGTGGGGCAAATGTATGTAGAGAAATACTTCCCTGCCGCTGCTAAGGAACGTATGATATCTTTGGTGAAGAATCTTCAGACCAGCCTGGGCGAACGCATCAACAACCTTGCCTGGATGAGCGACGAAACCAAGCTGAAAGCACAGGAAAAACTGGCTACTTTCCACGTGAAGATCGGTTATCCTGATAAGTGGAAAGACTACTCTACGTTGGAGATCAAGGACGACTCTTATTGGAACAATATCAAGCGTGCCAACCTGTGGAACTATGCCGAAATGGTTGCCAAAGCCGGCAAACCGGTAGACAAGGACGAGTGGTTGATGACTCCGCAGACCGTAAACGCTTATTACAACCCGACAACGAACGAAATCTGTTTCCCTGCCGGTATCCTGCAATATCCGTTCTTCGATATGAATGCTGACGATGCCTTCAATTACGGTGCAATCGGTGTTGTAATCGGTCATGAGATGACACACGGCTTCGACGACCAAGGTCGCCAGTACGACAAAGACGGTAATCTGAAAGACTGGTGGACGGAAGAAGATGCTAAGAACTTCGAGAAACGTGCCGATGTAATGGTTGCTTTCTTTGACAGCATCGAAGTTGCACCGGGGGTACATGCCAACGGTCGTATGACACTGGGTGAGAACATTGCCGACCACGGAGGTTTGCAAGTATCTTATCAGGCATTCAAGAAGGCTACCGCTGCCGCTCCGCTGGAAGTAAAAGACGGTTTCACTCCCGAACAACGCTTCTTCCTGGCTTATGCCAATGTTTGGGCTAACAATACCCGTCCCGAAGCCATCCTGCAATTGACGAAGATCGATGTACACTCTTTGGGCAAATGGCGTGTAGACGCTGCGTTGCCGCACATTGCTGCATGGTATGATGCATTTGGCATTACCGAAAAAGATCCGATGTATGTACCGGTAGAAGAACGCATCTCTATCTGGTAATAGTTTCATGCGGGGGAAATAAATTATTTCATTACCTGAAACTAACAAGCTCATCAGAGCGGAAGATTATGAACTAAGGCAGTAAATCCTAAACAGGATTGCTGCCTTTTTTAATTATACCTAATTTATTGTGTTTGAGTATGTGTGCAAATAAACATTTTTAGTACCTTTGCGCATCAAATACTTATATACGCAATTCCATGTCTGAAACAAAAAGAATTAAAACCGCTTTAGTATCGGTTTATCATAAGGAAGGTTTGGACGAAATCATCACCAAACTGCATGAAGAAGGAGTTGAGTTTCTGTCAACAGGCGGAACTCGTCAGTTTATAGAATCACTGGGGTATCCCTGTAAAGCAGTGGAAGACTTGACCACGTATCCCTCTATCCTGGGTGGACGTGTGAAGACCCTGCATCCGAAAGTGTTCGGTGGTATTCTCTGCCGTCGCGGACTGGAACAGGATATGCAACAGATAGAAAAATATGAAATTCCCGAAATAGACCTCGTTATCGTTGATTTGTATCCGTTTGAAGCTACCGTAGCTTCCGGTGCCGACGAGCCGACTATTATCGAGAAAATAGATATAGGCGGTATCTCACTGATCCGTGCAGCTGCCAAGAATTACAATGATGTGGTTATCATCGCTTCTCAGGCACAATACCAGCCGTTCCGCGATATGCTGATGGAACATGGAGCTACCACTTCGCTGGAAGAACGCCGTTGGTTTGCCAAAGAGGCGTTTTCCGTTTCTTCCCATTACGATTCAGCCATCTTCAACTACTTCGATGGTGAAGAAGGTTCCGCATTCCGTTGCTCTGCCAATAATCAGAAGACTTTGCGCTACGGCGAGAACCCGCATCAGAAGGGTCACTTCTACGGAAATCTGGAAGCTATGTTCGACCAGATTCACGGAAAGGAAATCTCTTACAACAACCTGCTCGATATCAATGCAGCCGTTGACCTGATCGATGAATTTGAGGAGACTACGTTTGCCGTATTGAAGCATAACAATGCTTGCGGTCTGGCTTCACGCCCTACGGTGCTCGAAGCATGGAACGATGCATTGGCCGGTGACCCGGTTTCCGCTTTTGGTGGTGTGCTCATCACAAACGGAGTGATCGATAAGGATGCGGCTGAGGAAATCAATAAAATCTTCTTTGAGGTAATTATCGCTCCTGATTACGATGTAGACGCATTGGAAATCCTGGGACAGAAGAAAAACCGTATTATTCTGGTTCGCAAGCCTGCCGCACTGCCTAAGAAGCAGTTCCGTTCTCTCTTGAATGGTGTGTTGGTACAGGACCGCGACCTGAACATCGAGAAGCCTGAAGATTTGAAAACTGCAACCACGAAAGCACCTACCGCACAGGAAATAGAAGACATGCTCTTTGCTAACAAGATTGTGAAGAACAGTAAGTCCAACGCTATTGTACTGGCTAAAGGCAAGCAATTGCTGGCAAGCGGTGTGGGACAGACTTCACGTGTGGATGCTTTGAAGCAGGCCATCGAAAAAGCCAAGAACTTCGGCTTCGACCTGAAAGGTGCCGTGATGGCATCCGACGCTTTCTTCCCCTTCCCCGACTGTGTGGAGATTGCCGGAAATGAAGGTGTGACCGCAGTTATTCAACCGGGTGGTTCCATCAAGGATCAGCTTTCGTTCGACTATTGCAACGAACATGGCATCGCGATGGTGACCACAGGAATTCGTCATTTCAAACACTAATTAGATTTATGATTTATAATTTATGAGTTATGACCGCTGAACAGCAAGAGTTGTAAGCGCCCTCATTATCATCCATAAATTATAAATCATAATTCATAAATCATAAATATTCGCATGGGATTATTCTCTTTTACACAAGAAATAGCGATGGACCTTGGTACCGCCAATACCATTATTACAACCAATGGTAAGATTGTGGTGGATGAGCCTTCGGTGGTAGCTCTCGACCGTCGCACCGATAAGATGATTGCCGTGGGTGATAAGGCAAAGATGATGCACGAAAAGACCCATGAAAACATACGTACCATCCGTCCGCTTCGCGACGGTGTAATTGCCGATTTCTATGCTTGCGAGCAGATGATACGCGGTTTGATAAAGATGGTGAATAATCGCAACCGTCTGTTCTCTCCTTCGCTCCGTATGGTTATCGGTGTCCCCTCGGGTAGTACTGAAGTGGAGCTGCGTGCCGTGCGCGACTCTGCCGAGCATGCCGGCGGACGTGACGTCTACTTGATTTTCGAACCTATGGCTGCCGCTATCGGTATCGGTATCGATGTGGAAGCTCCGGAAGGAAACATGATTGTAGATATAGGTGGTGGTTCTACGGAAATTGCCGTTATCTCCTTGGGTGGTATCGTAGCCAACAATTCCATCCGCATAGCGGGTGATGACTTTACTGCGGACATTCAGGAGTATATGAGCCGTCAGCACAATGTGAAGGTCAGTGAGCGTATGGCCGAACGTATTAAGATCAATGCGGGTGCCGCCCTGACTGAACTTGGTGAAGACGCCCCCGAAGATTATATCGTTCACGGACCGAACCGTATCACGGCTCTGCCTATGGAAGTGCCTGTATGCTATCAGGAAGTAGCGCACTGTCTGGAGAAATCAATCTCGAAGATTGAAACCGCTATCTTGAACGCGTTGGAAAATACACCTCCCGAACTGTATGCCGATATCGTGCACAATGGTATTTATCTGGCAGGTGGTGGTGCATTGCTCCGCGGACTTGATAAGCGTTTGACTGATAAGATTAACATTCCGTTCCATATTGCTGAGGATCCCCTGCATGCTGTTGCCAAAGGTACGGGTGTGGCGCTGAAGAATGTGGATCGTTTCTCATTCCTGATGAGATGATAAAGCCATATGCGAAATTTACTGAACTTTCTTATTAAATACAACTACTGGTTCCTCTTTCTACTGTTAGAGGCAGCCAGTTTTGTTTTATTGTTTCGTTTCAACTACTATCAGCAGAGTGTGTTCTTCACATCTGCCAACAGTGTGGCGGGGAAAGTTTACGATGTTTCGGGAACTATTACTTCTTATTTCCATCTGAAATCTGTCAATGAAGACTTGCTCGACCGTAATATGTGGTTGGAGCAGCGGGTGGCTTTTCTGGAGAAAACGCTGAAAAATAAAGGAATGGACTCTGTTCGGTTGTATAGCCTGGAACGGCTCGAACCGGACGAATACCATATTTTCAAAGCGAATGTCATCAAGAATAGTCTGAACCGGGTGGATAACTATATCACCCTTGATGAAGGAACCTCTGCGGGTATCCGTCCGGAAATGGGAGTGGTAGATGCCAACGGAGTAGTGGGCATTGTCTATAAAACTTCTCCGCATTACTCTACCGTTATTCCATTGCTGAACAGTAAATCGAGCATCAGTTGCAAGATTGTGGGCAGTGAATATTTCGGTTATTTGAAGTGGGAATATGGAGACTCTCGTTATGCTTATTTGAAAGATTTACCTCGCCATGCAGAGTTTAATCTGGGTGATACGGTGGTGACAAGTGGGTATTCTACAGTATTTCCTGCAGGCATCATGGTGGGAACGGTGGATGATATGTCTGATTCTCACGACGGTCTCTCTTATCTGTTGAAGATAAAACTGGCCACGGATTTCGGAAAGGTGAGCAACGTTCGGGTGATTGCCCGTACCGGACAAGAAGAGCAGCAGACATTGGAGAAGGAAGAAGGGAAATGATGGGAGTGATAAGTGTTAGAGTATTTAGTGATAAGCAATTAATGGGGTAACCTTAATTGTCAATTGTCAATTATCAATTGTTAATTAAATAAGAGGTGGTCATCAATTATCTGCATAAAATAGGTTGGTTTATCGGTTTGGTACTATTGCAGGTACTGATACTGAATAATGTGCATATTGCCGGATATGCCACTCCTTTTCTATATATTTATCTCATACTGAAATTTGAGTCGGAAACACCACGGAATACTTTGATGCTGTGGGCGTTTTTTCTGGGACTGACGGTGGATATCTTTTCGGATACGCCGGGTATGAATGCTGCAGCTACGGTGGCACTGGCTTTTTTGCGTCCTACATTCCTACGCCTGTTTGTGCCGCGGGATGCATTTGAGAATATAGTTCCTTCGATAAAATCGATGGGAATTGTACCTTTCCTGAAGTATTTGGTTGTTAGCGTTTTTATTCATCATGCAATATTACTTACCATAGAATTCTTTTCGTTCGCCCATATCGGAACGTTGCTGCTGAGAATTGTGGCAAGTGCGTTGCTGACTATAACCTGTATCATGGCTATAGAAGGAGTGAAGAAGAAGTAAGATGGCAAAAGATTATACACTCGAAAAGCGGAAATTTGTGATAGGTGGGGTAGCAATTGTGATTGTTATCATTTATATCATGCGTCTTTTTGTGTTGCAGATCATGACTGATACTTACAAGAAGAATGCAGATAGTAACGCTTTCCTTAATAAAATCCAGTATCCTTCGCGCGGTGCTATTTATGACCGCAATGGAAAATTACTGGTGTTCAATCAACCTGCGTATGATATCACATTCGTGCCGCGAGAGGTGACGGAACTGGATACTCTCGATTTTTGCCGCACACTGAATATTACGAAAGAACAGCTGCTGAAGCGAATGAAAGATGTGAAGAACCGCTGGATGAATCCCGGTTATTCCAGATATACGCATCAGGTGTTTATGACGCAGCTCTCGGCGGAAGAGTGCGGTGTATTCCAGGAAAAACTCTTTAAATTCCCGGGTTTTTATATTCAGAGACGTACTATCCGGCAATACACTTATAATTCTGCCGGACATGCTTTGGGAGATATTGGTGAGGTTTCAATGAGAGATATTGAGGCTGACGACTATTACATTCGCGGTGATTATGTGGGTAAGCAAGGTATAGAAAAGTCATACGAGAAATACCTGCGTGGCGAAAAAGGAGTAGAGGTTTTGCTTCGTGATGCGCACGGACGTATTCAGGGCCACTATATGGATGGGAAACTAGACCGCCCATCCATACCGGGTAAGAACCTGAAATTAGGGTTGGATATTGATTTGCAGATGTTAGGTGAGCGTCTGATGAAAAATAAAATCGGTGCAATTGTGGCTATTGAGCCGGAAACGGGGGAGATCCTTTGTCTGGTGTCTGCTCCGAACTTTGATCCGCACTTGATGATTGGCCGCCAACGTGGTAAAAATCATAATATGCTGCAGAGAGATAAGCAGAAACCTTTGCTGAATCGTGCTATTATGGGTGTCTATCCTCCGGGGTCTACTTTCAAAACAGCGCAGGCGCTGACATTCTTACAGGAAGGTATTATACAGCCATCCACATCGTTTCCTTGTTCTCACGGATTCATTTATGGAGGTCTGCGTGTGGGATGCCACGGGCATGGATCACCTCTTCCGCTGATACCTGCTATTGCCACTTCGTGTAATGCTTATTTTTGTTGGGGGCTTTATCGCATGTTTGGTGATAAGAAATACGGTTCACCACAGAATGCGCTTACTGTATGGAAAGATCACATGGTTTCTCAAGGATTTGGTTATAAGCTGGGAACGGATTTGCCGGGTGAGAAACGTGGATTTATTCCTAATGCAGGTGTTTATGATAAGGCCTATCGTGGATCATGGAATGGATTGACGGTAATCAGTATTTCTATCGGTCAGGGTGAAGTTTTAAGTACACCTTTGCAAATGGCAAACTTAGCGGCTACCATTGCCAATCGTGGTTATTTTGTGACTCCGCATATTGTGAAGGATATTCAAGATGCAGAATTGGATAGTACCTATCGGGAGCGTCGTTACACTTCTATTGATCGTTCTTATTATGAAGAAATTGTAGAAGGTATGCGGGCGGCTGTTACGGGAGTTACCGGAAGTGCTACTTGCCGTATAGCCGGAACCATACTGCCGGGTGTAGAAGTCTGTGGAAAGACGGGTACGGCACAGAATCGCGGACATGACCATTCTGCATTTATAGGTTTTGCCCCGATGGACAAGCCGAAGATCGCTATTGCCGTTTATGTCGAGAATGGTGGTTGGGGTGCAACCTATGGAGTACCTTATGGTGCTTTAATGATGGAACAGTATTTGAATGGAAAACTTTCGCCTGCCAGCGAGGAAAGAGCGGAAGAAATGAGTAATCGTGTGATAATGTATGGTGACGAGGAGAGATAGTATATGGAAATCACTGGATTGGGTAACGATCTGTGTTTACTTGATTCTGATTGCATTCGGTTGGTTTAGCGTTTGCGGGGCAAGCTATGATTATGGTGACCGCGACTTCTGGGATTTCTCCACTCGTGCAGGTAAGCAACTGGTTTGGATCATTTGCTCTTTCGGATTGGGATTTGTGTTGTTGATGCTTGAAGACAGCGTTTATGATATGTTTGCCTATCTGATTTATATAGCACTTGCCATATTACTTGTGGTCACTATCTTTATAGCCCCTGATACGAAGGGATCGAGGTCGTGGCTGGTCATGGGGCCGGTAAGTTTGCAGCCGGCGGAGTTCGCCAAGTTTGCTACGGCGCTGGCTCTTGCCAAGTATATGAATTCCTATTCGTTCACCATGAAGAACTGGAAGAATATCTTGATGATGGTTTTCCTTATTTTGTTCCCGATGATACTTATTATCTTGCAGCGGGAGACTGGCTCAGCGTTGGTATATACTGCTTTCTTTTTGGTTCTGTATCGGGAGGGAATGCCAGGTGTGGTACTGTTTTCCGGAGTGTGCGCGGTAGTTTACTTTGTGGTAGGTATTCGTTTTGATCAGGTGTTTATTGCCGATACGCCGACGCCGATAGGGGAGTTTGCAGTACTTTCGATGGTCTTGCTGTCTGCGGCAGGAATGGTGTGGGTTTATAAGAAGAAATGGGAACCGGTACGCAATATATTGTTAGTTACCATTGGAGTGTTGTTAATCGCTTATTTTATATCGGAATATGTGACTCCGTTTAATTTGGTTTGGGTGCAATGGGGACTGTGTATGCTGGTAGTTGGGTACCTTATTTTCCTTTCGTTAAGTGAGCGTCATCTTAGTTATTTCCTGATAGGTATGTTTGCTATCGGTTCTATCGGTTTCTTATATTCCAGTGATTACTTCTTTAATAAAGTATTGGAGCCTCACCAGCAGATACGTATCAAGGTGGTATTAGGCATGGAAGAAGATCTGGCTGGTGCCGGATACAATGTCAACCAGTCGAAGATAGCTATCGGTTCCGGTGGCCTGACAGGAAAGGGATTCCTAAACGGTACTCAGACTAAGCTGAAATATGTACCCGAACAAGATACGGACTTTATTTTCTGTACGGTAGGTGAAGAAGAAGGATTTATAGGTTCTACTGCCGTGCTACTCTTATTCCTTATATTAATACTCCGTCTGATTGCTGTGGCGGAGCGGCAACCGTCTACTTTTGGTCGAGTCTATGGGTACTCGGTCGTTAGTATATTCCTGTTCCACTTATTTATTAATGTAGGCATGGTGCTGGGATTGACACCTGTGATTGGTATTCCGTTGCCATTCTTTAGTTATGGCGGTTCTTCGCTTTGGGGATTCACCATCTTGCTGTTCATCTTCCTGCGGATTGATGCAGGACGTAAAAAGAGACTGTCAGCGTTTTAATTTGATTCCTACATCATTGATACCGGGAAGAACTTCGTCCGGTAGAAGGTGTATAATTTTGAAGCGGTATTCCCCGGCTTTTCCAATACGGATGAAGCCTGCTGGGAGAGTTGATTGATATAACCCACCCCAGCCATCTCCTAACCAAATACCTGCATTGTCAGCAAGTCGCAGCTCCAATGTATCCCGCTTGATATTTGGGACTTCCGGGCTGTCGTAGTAGATGAGTAAGGGCAAATTCTGATATGGATAATTGTTCCGGTTTCTTACTTCTACGGATACATTGTAGAGTGTAGCGGAGTCTGCAACCGAAACATTGAAGAATAGTGTGTCATTCCGCTGCCAGCCTTCCGTTGGCAGGGATTGAAAAGAATGATATACAGTCTGTTCATCGCAGGCTGTGTAGAGGCTTGCGATGAACAGCAGTATTAAACTCTTCAGGAGAGATGTTTTATTCTTGGGCTGGTTTTTCATTTCCGGCTGGTTTCTCTCCTTGTGGTCTGGGTGGATTGTTGGGTCTGGGACCTCTATCAACACGTTGTCCATCTCCTCGTTCACGATTTTTTTGCTTGTTGCGTCTGACCTGATCGCCTTGTAGTCTGGGTTGGTTCCCCTGTTGCCTTGGTTGCTCGCCTTGTGGTCTGGGAGTACCTTGTGGGCGTGGTTCACCTTGTGGGCGTGGTCTGGATTGTTGATCTCCAGGTTGATTCGGATTTCCTTTTTTCTTTTTCTTGCGGTTGTTATTACCGCTGTTTCCATTCCCGCCACCGTTATTTTCTCCGCCATTTTTACCTTTACGACTACGGTCGAAGCGGGTTAAGCTTTCCTGTTCCAACAAATCTATCGGCTTCTTGGGTTCCACTTGGCGTGCTTCTTCTACAAGACTTTCTGGCTTAGTACCCCGTTTGTTCATACCGATGATTTCAAATGCACGCTTACCACTGATTGTTACCAGATTGGCAGGAATGTTCTTGTCGGTAGAGTAGGTTATCTGATTGCTTAGAATATCTGCCTTGAAGAAATAGAAAGTACCGTCTTTGGTTTCCAACTCGATCTCCCTGGAAGGAAGACGTTTCTGAGCTTCTACATAGCAGTCCACTTCATAGTTGAGACAGCATTTCAGTTTGGCACATTGTCCTGCCAGTTTTTGCGGATTGAGAGAGATATCCTGATAACGGGCGGCACTTGTGGATACTGACACGAAAGAGGTCATCCAGGTGGCACAGCAGAGCTCGCGTCCACAAGGGCCGATACCACCAATTCGTCCGGCTTCCTGACGTGCGCCAATTTGCTTCATTTCAATGCGGACATGGAAAGCATCTGCCAATACCTTGATCAGCTGGCGGAAGTCTACACGCTCATCGGCAATATAATAGAAAATAGCTTTGTTACCGTCTCCCTGATATTCCACATCACCGATTTTCATGTTGAGATTCAGGTTGAGGGCAATCTGTCGGGCGCGTATCATGGTGTTATGTTCGCGTCCTTTGGCTTCATTGTATTTGTCCATATCTACCTGTTTGGCTTTACGGTAGATGCGCTTGATATCAGCCTCAGACTTGATGTTAGCTTTTCTCATTTGTAGCGGAACAAGGCGTCCGGTTAGGGTCACCACACCGATGTCATGTCCCGGTGTTGCTTCTACGGCCACGATGTCGCCCTTTTCA
Organism: Bacteroides sp. 14(A); assembly: GCF_000526555.1. NCBI lineage: Bacteria > Pseudomonadati > Bacteroidota > Bacteroidia > Bacteroidales > Bacteroidaceae > Bacteroides > Bacteroides sp. 14(A). The sequence continues at coordinate 1,833,841 of NZ_JAGH01000002.1, forward strand.
AGAGGTATATGGTTGCTATTGCGGAAATATCCTTTGCGGGTATTCTTGAACTGAACTTCTACCAGATCGCTTTCTTCTCCGTTTCCGGGAATATCGGCCAGCCAGTCGTAGGTGTTCAGTTGCTTGTCTTGCCTGCCGCAACTTTTGCAGCAGAGACTTCCGCTTCCGTTATGTAGTTTAAAATCCATTTTTTTATTTATGATTGAGATTACTACTATATATCTGATTTCTACTGTTTCAGTAGAACTATCATTTTCAATGAAAAATCAAAAAAGACCATCCTTGCATTTACATTTTGCTCAATATGTATCTGCGCTTCGCTCAATTCATCCATCATTCCCGTTACATTCCGTTCGTTGATAAAAGGGGCGAAGCGGGTGGCAAAGTTTTGTTCGGGCAGAGTCATGTAACTCATCTCTTTGCAATGTAGGTTATAGATAAAATTCTCGCGTATCATACGCTGGGCGTATGTCAGAAAGTTCTTCTGCCGTTCACGTCCCATGCCTGCCAGTTGCTCACTCCATTGCTTCATTTCACGTATCTTCCGTTGATAGGAAAGACGCATGAGGCTGACAAAGAGTTCAAAGAACAGTTCATTTTCTTCGTTTAGGTGGATGGTTTCCAATGCTTTGATAAAGTCACCGTTGGCAAGATGCGCCAAGGTGAAACTATCATTAGGACGTACGCCGTATTTCTGTTGCAAGGCGTTGGCAATATCCGTTTCTTCTATTTTACGGATGTTGAAACGTTGCGTACGGCTCAGGATTGTTGGCAGTATCATGTCCGGAGTTTCGGATATCAATAGGAATACTGTCTTTTCGGGAGGCTCTTCCAGAAGTTTCAATAACTTATTGGCACAAACTACGTGCATTTTCTCCGGTAGCCAGACGATAGTAACCTTGTAGCCACCTTCGCTTGATTTCAGACTGAGCTTGCGCACTATCTCGTCACTCTCTTTTGCATAGATGATGGCTTGTCCGTTTTCAGCATCCATCTCATTCAGCCAGTGGTTGAGACTGAAATAAGGACTGTTCAGCACCAGATGGCGCCAGTCAGCTATGTAATCGTCGCATACTTCTTTTTTTCCTTTTTTTACGATGGGAAAGACGAAGTGTACATCCGGATGTACCAGCTTATTCCACTTTACGCAGGAGGGACAAGTGCCACAGGCATCTGTATCTGTACGGTTCGGGCAACAGATGTAACGGGCATAAGCCATTGCCAACGGAAGTTTTCCCACTCCCGATGGACCGCAGAAGAGCTGAGCATGAGGAATACGCCCCTCTTGCACTTCCTGCCGGAGTCGCTGTTTGGCTGCTTCTTGTCCTATTACCTCTTTGAAAAACACGATATTATATATAATTTAATTATCAATTACTAATTATCAATTAGATTACTTCAACTCTCAACTCTCCATTCTCAACTTTCAACTTCCCCTAGTATACCAGCTTTGCAACTTCTTTTATACTGTCTACTGCACCGATGGAGTAGAAGTGAATACTAGGTACTCCATGTTCCACTAATTCCTTACATTGCTTAACACACCATTCGATGCCTACTTGTTTGGCTTCTTCATCCGTTTTGCATTTCATCGCTTCGTATGCCAGTTCTTCGGGCAAGTCCACTTTGAATGTCTTGGGTATCATGGTGATTTGAGATATCTTCTTGAACGGTTTGATACCTGGAATGATGGGAATGGTAACTCCGGCTTTCCGGGCACGTTCTACAAAGTCGAAGTATTTCTGGTTATCATAGAAAAGCTGTGTGACTGCATATTCTGCACCGGCTTCCATTTTCTTTTTCAGCCAGTAGATATCAGTGTCAATATTGGGAGCTTCTTCGTGTTTTTCGGGATAACATGCCACGCCATAGGAAAATGGTGTATTGGTTACTTTCATTTCCGAGCCATCTACGAAAATACCTTTATTGAAGTTATTGATCTGTTCTTGCAATTCAATGGCATGGTGGTAGCCATCGCCTTCGGGAGTGAAGACGGACTCATGTTTTGCTTTATCCCCACGTAGCACCAGTAAGTCGGTAATACCCAGGAATTGCAGATCGAGCAGTACATATTCCGTCTCTTCGCGGGTGAAACCACTGCAAAGAAGATGCGGAACTACAGTAATATTATATCTGTTTTGGATAGCGGCAGCTACGGCAACAGTCCCTGGGCGGCGGCGCAAGCGATTGCGCTGAAACAAACCGTTTCCCAGATCTTTGTACACATATTCGCTGCGATGTGTGGTGATATTGATGTATTTCGGGTCAAATTCCCGTAAAGTATCTATGGTGTCGTACAGCTTTTCGATGCCTGTGCCTTTCAGCGGTGGCAGTATTTCAAAAGAGAAAGCTGTCTTCTCGTTGCTGTGTATCAGGTCGATAATTCTCATTTCTTTTTCGTTGTCTTTGTTCGGTGAACAAAACTTATTTGTACATTGGGAACAAAAATACGAAAAAGAAATGAGATATGCTTTTATTGTTGGGCTATTCTTTTATACAACGTATAGGAACAGCTATATAATAATCTTTATCTTTCACTTTATTACTGCCAGTGTCGTTAATATCGTTTGATGTACTTTTCATGAAAATAACGGTTTCTGTCAATCCATTCACGTCATCTCCTATCCAATAGAAAGCTGCGGCAGACTCATTTATCAAAGTTGTTTTATTTCCACTTTCTGTATACACTCCGTAAGGATAAAAACTTAATCCAGTCTCGTTAGTGGCAGGGGATACGATATCTCCCGCCTTAAATGGTATCCAATCTCCTGTTTTTAAAACAGAAATATCATTCTTGATATACTGCCTTAGTGAATCCCAATTTCCGTTATTAGGTATTTTCCATCCTTCTGGAGCTAAGTTACCAGCTAATATAGCTTCTCCATTATAGAAGTATATTTCATCTTTTTCGGGTTTAAAATAACCCGCTCCCTTGCCTAATTCTACTTGTTTAGTAAGAGGAGTGCCATTTCTGTATGTAGTTGCGCACAAGTCTTTCTGCATCCAATATTGTATGCCTATTTTTACTATAGGATATTCTTTTAAAGTTCCATTCCTGATATCTCTAATCGTATGTCGTATAACATTTATATCCAAAGGCTTTTCGGGTTTTATTAATGTGATTATTCCTGATTCATTCAGGTAGAATTTATCAATTTTTCCAGAAGTACCTGTAGTATATGTAAACGAATTATCTTCTGTATTCCAACTTATTTTTCCTCCATTGATCTCTCTTTCATCATCTAATAGTTGTAGTACAGTTCCATTAGTAAGGTCGCTTTGTTCATCGGCTCCGATAGGATAAATAGTGATTGCTTGTGAACTAATATTATCTGACCTAAGATACTCTTTGCAAATTTCTACAATAGGTTTACCGCTACTATATACTTTATAAACATTTGATTGGGTAAAAGATAATGCGGCAATATGTATTACTGTAGTTTTGCCGCTATTATCTGTTTCCTTACCTTCAACAGATGTCCAGTCTTCTATGTTGCCGGTTATTCCTGTCAATATATGACTGGTAGTCTGCATGGCTGCTATGTCCAGGTCACATTGTGTATTTTCTGTTATTGTTAATTCCGGCATTGGGCATGTGTATAGTTGTCCGTTCCAGTCCATGACGAATGATTGTATATCGGATTTTATGTCTTGAGGAATAATGATAATCTCTTTTCCTATGAGTTTCCCGTTTTTTATACTCCATGTTCCGTAAGGAATAATATCTGTTTCTTCTTTATGATTTGTAAATTCCCCTGTGGTCAAATTATAGTCGGCTTTATTATAGAATCCGGTAGCAATGATTCGTGGATTAGCACTTAGTAAACTTTCAACAGTTTCATCTCCTTTGGGGGTAAGTGTTATGTTGAATTTGACTAATTTATGATAGAACTTCAGTTCAACAGCTTTTTCACTACTTGCCACTTTTGACTGTGTTGCGATTAGAAAATCTGATTGTGAACGTTTAATAGGATTGCTTTGATCTGACTGTATAGAGATTGGAATAATGGAAGAATTGGCAGATATCTCTGTTGGTAGGTAAGGGGAATAACTGATAAAGTCAAGAGTTGCATCTCCTACCGGATAGAAAACTGTTTTTTGGGGGATAAGCGTACTACTTCCTGTACATTCTAACTGCAAATTGTTGATATACCTTTCTTCTGCAATAGAAGTGGAGGATAGCATTGCGTATAATCCCACTTTATCTCCTTTCTCGAAGGTTGTATTTGTCACTCGTGTACTCGTTTTATTGATCTTTGTTGAAAATGTGATAGGGGTAGTTCCTGGAGAAGTCTCTGAATCTAACTTATTGACACAAGAAGAAATAGGTAGAAAAAGAGAACATAATAAAACAGAAATCAATCTGTTACTTTTAATAGTTGTTTTGCTCATTTGTTGCTATTTTATGAAATACAACTGTTGTATTTCTAGTTAGTACGTAGCTCTATCTGTTAATTAAAGCATCGGAATATCTGAGGTGGGTAAGGACCATAATTGGTATAAGAAAGTCTGTGGCTTTGGGATGCTAATTAATTGAATTCACGCTTGAATTCCAGTTCTATTCCATCTTAATGTTTTTCAATGTTCATTAACTCTGTTGGTTGACAAAGGTAAAATAATAATCTAAATATCTGAAAGAATAAACCAGTTTCTGTTAAAAGTATTTTTATCTTCCTTTGTATGAAGTGAATAAATGAATAGCTTTTGTCCCTACATTTTCATTCTTTCGCGGGAGATTTCAAAATTATCAGTACCTTTGTACTCTAAATTAAAGATAATCTGATAACTTATGCCATTAAATTTACCTGATAAGCTGCCGGCGATAGAGTTGCTGAAAGAAGAGAACATATTTGTTATTGACAACTCCCGCGCCACGCAACAGGACATCCGTCCGTTGCGCATCGTTATCCTGAACTTGATGCCTTTGAAGATTACCACGGAGACAGATCTTGTGCGTTTGCTCTCCAATACACCGCTTCAAGTGGAAATCTCGTTCATGAAAATCAAGAGTCATACATCAAAGAATACGCCTGTAGAACACATGCAGACATTCTATACTGACTTTGAAAAGATGCGTGGCGAGAAGTACGACGGTATGATTATCACCGGTGCCCCTGTAGAACAATTGGATTTCGAAGAGGTGACTTACTGGGATGAAATAATGGAAATATTCGATTGGGCGCGTACGCATGTTACGTCCACTCTTTATATATGTTGGGCTGCACAGGCCGGACTTTATCATCATTATGGAGTACCCAAGTATGCGTTGGATAAGAAAATGTTCGGCATATTCGAGCATCGTCCTTTAGATCCGTTACACGCTATTTTCCGCGGTTTCGATGATATGTTCTATGTACCCCATAGCCGTCATACGGAAGTACGGAAAGAAGATATCTTGAAAGTGCCGGAACTTACTTTACTTTCGGAATCGGAAGATGCAGGCGTACACCTGGTGGTAGCACGTGGTGGACGTGAGTTCTTTGTTACCGGACATTCGGAATACTCTCCACTCACGCTGGATACGGAATATCGCAGGGATGTGGATAAAGGTCTGCCCATTGAAATACCTCGTAATTATTATGTGGATAATGATCCGGACAGAGGTGTGATGGTACGTTGGCGTGCCCATGCCAATCTGTTGTTCTCTAATTGGTTGAACTATTTCGTTTATCAGGAAACTCCGTACAATATTAACGATATAAAGTAGCTACAAGCTACGGGCTACGAGTGACAAGACCTTGCGGTGTATAGCGTATCACTCGTAGCTTGTAGCCTGTAACTTGTAACTAAAACGATATGATAAAGCAACGGAAGATAGAGTTACTAGCCCCTGCCAAGAACATGGAATGTGGCATTGAAGCTATTAACCACGGTGCGGATGCAGTGTATATCGGTGCACCTAAGTTTGGCGCACGTGCAGCAGCCGGCAATTCGTTGGAAGATATAGCTGCTTTGGTGGCTCATGCCCATTTATATAATGCTCGGATTTATGTGACTGTCAATACCATCTTAAAAGAAGAAGAACTGGCAGAGACGGAGAAAATGATTTGGGATTTGTATCGTGCGGGAGTAGATGCCCTCATTGTGCAAGATATGGGAATCACTCGCTTAAACCTGCCGCCTATTCCCTTGCACGCCAGTACGCAAATGGATAACCGCACACCGGAGAAAGTACGTTTCCTTGCAGAAGCCGGTTTCCGGCAAGTAGTATTGGCACGTGAACTTTCCCTTCAGGAAATCAGCCATATTCATAAAGCTTGTCCGGAAGTGCCGTTGGAAGTATTTGTACATGGAGCACTTTGCGTTAGTTATAGTGGGCAATGTTATGTCAGCCAGGCTTGTTTCGGACGTAGTGCCAACCGGGGAGAATGTGCACAATTCTGCCGTTTACCTTTCAGTCTGGTGGATGCCGACGGAAAAGTAATTGTACGTGATAAGCATTTGCTATCTCTCAAAGATTTGAATCAGAGTGATATTTTGGAAGAGTTACTTGATGCAGGTGCCACTTCGCTCAAGATAGAAGGCCGTCTGAAAGATGTTTCTTACGTAAAGAATGTTACGGCTGCTTACCGCCAAAAGCTGGATGCTATCTTTACACGCCGTAAAGAATACGCCCGGGCCTCTTCCGGTACTTGTAATTATACATTCCGTCCCCAGTTAGATAAAAGTTTTAGTCGTGGATTTACGCATTATTTCCTGCACGGACGCAGTGAAGAAATCTTCTCTTTCGATACTCCGAAATCCCTCGGTGAAGAGATGGGCACCATGAAGGAACAACGCGGAAACTACCTCACAGTAGCCGGATTGAAATCATTCAACAACGGTGACGGTGTTTGTTATATCGATGAGCAAGGACGCCTGCAAGGCTTCCGTATCAACCGTGTAGATGGAAATAAACTCTATCCGGCAGGTGAGATGCCTCGTATCCGTCCGCGTACTGTGCTTTACCGTAACTATGACCAGGAGTTTGAGAAGTTGCTGGCACGTAAGTCTTCCGAACGAAAGATTTCCGTATCCTTGCTTTTGGCAGATACTGCCTTCGGCTTTGCTCTGACTGTCACGGATGAGGATGATAATAGCGTTACACTTTCTTTCCCTCATCAGAAAGAACCTGCCCGTACCCCGCAGGCAGATAATCTGCGTACTCAACTCAGTAAATTGGGAAATACTCCTTTTGAAGCCGGAATATTAGCGGATAATCGTTCGCCTGAAACAAATTCCGCCATAGAAATCCGCTTTTCAGATAATTGGTTTCTTCCCGCTTCCGTAGTAGCCGATTGGCGCCGTCAAGCCGTAGACAAGCTGGTTACCGTTCGCCGTATTAATTATCGGCAGGAAGTGGCAGTCTGGAAACCTACAACTCATGCTTTCCCTTTGTCGGGAACTTCTTCTAAGACAACAGCTTCCGCTACTTCATTAACGTACCTCGGTAATGTAATGAATGCCCGTGCCGCCTCTTTCTATACCGATCACGGCATTGCTACCGTAGCTCCGGCTTATGAGAAACAATCTGTACCGGGTGCTGTTTTAATGTTCTGCAAGCATTGTTTGCGTTATAGTATGGGTTGGTGCCCTACTTATCAGAAGGGACGTTCACCTTATCGGGAGCCTTATTATTTGCAAGGAACTGATGGTAAGCGCTTCCGCTTGGAGTTTGATTGTAAGAATTGTCAGATGAAAGTATATGCGGAATAAGAGAGAACATATTCGTTATCACCACAGAGCGGTACAGAGTAACACTGAGTTTCTTAAATATCAGAAAAGACTCCGTGCAACTCTGTGCTACTCTGTGGTGATAGCGATTATTATCAGTCTGGTTTCCTGCCGTTACTCCCGTCCCAATCTGGATGATGAAGGTATCAGTGATAAAACCCGCGACTCTCTGACCTACCTTTACGACCGGCATTATACGTTGAATACGAATCTGGAAGTGGTGCAGGATTCCGTGGTGCTTGCCTGTCTGCCGGTGAAGGATTGCTACAATACTCTGTATAGAGGAGACCGTGTAGTAGTGGCCGAATTTGCCATTCATTCTGCTGATAGTGTGGACAGTGTTTGGGTAAAACTGGCTCATTCCCAGGAGATACAAGGCTGGATCGGGGAGCGGGAAATGATGCAAGCTTTTGTACCTACGGACAGTATCTCACAATTCATTTACTTGTTCAGTGATACGCATGCTTCTTACTTCGTGATTATTTTCGCCTTGTTTGTCGGTGCCTGGGTGTTCCGTTTGTTCCGTCGGAAGCAGTTGAAGATTGTTTATTTCAATGATATTGATAGTGTATATCCGCTTTTGCTCTGCCTGTTGATGGCATTCAGTGCTACGGTGTATGAGACGATGCAAGTTTTTGTGCCCGAAACGTGGGAACATTTCTATTTTAATCCTACGCTTTCACCTTTCAAGGTGCCGTTTATTCTCTCGGTCTTTTTGCTGAGCATCTGGTTGTTTATCATTGTACTGCTGGCAGTACTCGATGACTTGTTCCGTCAGTTGACTCCTGCCGCTGCCGTATTTTATCTGTTGGGATTGGCATCTTGTTGTATCTTCTGTTATTTCTTCTTTATACTGACTACACAAATCTATATCGGCTATATTTTCCTTGTTGTTTTCCTTGGGCTTTTCCTAAAGCGAATGTGTGCCACACTTGTCATTTACCGCTATCGTTGCGGGCGTTGCGGACAGAAATTAAAAGAAAAGGGGCCTTGCCCAAGTTGTGGTGCTATCAATGAATAATAGGGTGTAGCAAGTTCTCTTAACCCTTTCATGCTTATGATACTTACTTTTCCCCTCTTTCCTGCTTAGATGTAATGTAAAAGATGGCATCTTTTGCTGCGAAAGATACCATCTTTTGATGTTAGAGATGCCACCTTTTGCGACAAAAGATGCCATCTTTTGCATAACGGGTTAGGGAGATGTATGGGGACGGAAGTAATGATCTCTATCAGAACCTGCAACGTAGTTCGATTCCCGCCTGTATGGGGCGGCCTTTCTGCATGAATCCGTTGCCCATGCTTTCAAAGTAGAAAGCAGCGTAGTCTTTATCCAGTGCATTGCGAACCCAGAAGTCAATCTGTCCGTTGCCTTTTTGCAGGCTGAGGCGTCCGTTCAATGTGCCGTAGAAAGCTTGGCTGATATCATTCTGCTCGGTCCAATAGATACGTCCTGCACCGGTGTAGTTGGCATTAAGTTGAATACGGTCCAACCAATGTCCCGGGTTGATGCGGAAAATGTATTGTCCGCCCAGGCTCAGGGTGTGCTTCGGAACGAAAGGAACATAGTTGCCGTTGTAACTTATTTCTTCTAATTTACTGTTGGTTGTTATGTAATCTTTGAATGTGGCATAAGTATAACCGTAGCTTGCAGTCAAGGTAAAGTTAGTGGTAACTGCACCCATCAGAGATATTTCTGCTCCCAGGCTGCGGCTCTTTCCTGCATTTACCGTCTCGCGTCCAAGTCCGCTCTGGGCGAAGCGGGAAATCTGCTGGTCGCGCGTTTCAAGCCAGAACAGGGCGGCATCGGCACGCAGACGGTTTTGAAAAAGGTTTAGGTGAGTCCCTATTTCATAGTTCCAGGTTTGTTCCGGTTTATATACGGTGGCAGCCCGGGCATCCGGGTTTTCGCCGGCATCGGGTATAAAGTTCACCATATCTTTAAGGTTTTCGGGAACCTGGGACATGATTTCATCTTTGGTCAGCCTCATCATATCGTTCTTCAGACTCGCTTGCAACAGGTCGGAGAACATCTGGATGTTGTATCCTCCCGAACGATATCCTTTGCTGACGGTGGCGTATACATTTCCGAGGTTCTTCGGGAAGTCATATTGCAGGGCGAACTTTGGCAATAGTTGCAGATAATCCTTGCTGATGGAGCCTTGATAACGTGAGGTGACGGTCAGTGCTGTTTCCGGCATCATGGAAACGGGCTTTCCTGTGGGCGCTCCGTTCATCATCATCTGGCCCGTAATACCTATGGTGTAGTCCATTGCTGTACCGGAGTTATAATCCATCTTCATTTTCTCATAGTCCAGTCGAAGGCCAGCGGTGAATGATACTCCATCGATACCGAATAAATCTCTGAATGTGGATTGGTGGAACAGAGCTCCGTTCAAAAGCGGTGTCTTGAAGTCTCCGTTGATAGGCAGGCGGGCGCTGGTTACTTTCAGTGCGGGCATGATGTTCATATTTCTTCCGGGTCCCATCGGTACCTCAACCAGTGCGGGGATGAAGTTTCCCAACATCTGATCCATCATTGCCATACCATCTTCTTTGAATGTGACTGGTGCAGTAGTATTTAGCCATTGGTAGAAACCGAAAATGCCTGTAGCCCATTGCCAACGGTGGCTTTCCTTGCTCTTCATTACGATTTCTTCACTGATGGTGTTGATGCGCTGCTTCTGTTCGAGGGTATAGGTGTTTTTAGCTGTGAAATCCTGATCCAGAAACATACGATCCTTTAGATGCTGATATCCGGTTACGGCACTGAGTGTGAAATTCTGTGCCTGGTACTCTACATTAAGTCCGGTATTCAACAGGTTGCGGTAATAGCTACTTTCATCATTGTAAGCCGTTTTGGCTACATCTCCGGTTTCTTTATTGTAGAGTCCATACGGGTAACCGCCTTGGTCACCATATTCATAACTTACATTAAAGTCGAGCTTCCAATTGTCGCTGGGCAAGTAGATGGCGCGGATACGTCCACCGGCAGACTGCCCTTTATCTACCTTTTTATTGTTGAGCGCTGCATTGCGGAAGAAACCGCCTTCGTATTCATAAAATCCTCCAGCCGAGAATGCAAAGCGCTCATTCATCCGGTGATAGTGAGTGACGGAAGTATTGTATTGATTGTGTGTACCTGCCCCTATCCGGAAGTCAGTACCTTGATAAGAGAAAGGAGATTTGGTATGTACTTTAATAAGTCCACCCATCGCATTTCGTCCGTACAATGTACCCTGCGGACCGCGCAGCACATCAATACGCTCGATGTCGGAATAATTGAAATCGAATGCGGATTTATCTATATAAGGTATATTGTCAACATAGAGGCCTACGGAGGGAGTATTGATGCGAGAACCGATACCACGAATGTAGACGGCAGATGTCAGTCGCGAACCGTAATCAGGAATAAATATATTCGGGACCAGTGCTGTCAGGTTCTTTATGGAGTTCACTTGTGCAGCTTGCATGTCTTGTTGCGAAAGTAAGGTGACGGCATTGGGTAGCTCGCGCAACTTACGGTTTTCTTTAGGTGCTGCAATGATGAGAACCTCTTCAACGTCCACTATTTTCAGGGTATCCACTTCTTCTGCCGCAATGTTTCCTATAGGTAGGAGTGCCAGGGCAAAAATCAACAATTTACTTTTATCCATTCTTTGTCTTTTAGGATAAATGATAATTTAGCGGCGTAGTTATGCTATTCTGACTATCTCAATTCCCCTCCTCCGACGGAGGAGGAGAATTTAAGATACTTCCGCGTAACAATTCTCTCGCCGATAAATTATCATTTATAGGTTTCTGGTTGCAAAGTAAGGGCATTTCCCCTGTCTCCGCAATCCTCATTTATTAGGATTTAGATACGGTCTGCTTCAACGTACCCGTGCATTACAGCATAAATCGTCAGTCCGGCCACTGATTTAATGCCCAGTTTCTCCGTAATATTCTTTCGGTGGGAGATGACGGTAGTCAGGCTGATATTCAGTTTATCGGCTATTTCTTTATTGATAAGTCCTTTGGTTATCAGTACCAATACTTCTATTTCGCGGGGAGAAAGATCATGTTCGCTGTCGGCATGAGGATTACCGCACGGATGTGCTGTTACACCGTGGGGATGTCCGTGAAGGTGGCTGTGAGGATGCCCGCCTTTGTGTCCGAACTGATGCAGTTGCAGGATGTTCCTTATTAGTGTTTTTTCGTCCTGATAAATATTCAAGGTCGGTATTCCTGCCAGTTGAGGCTGATTGTCACCGTTTGCCAATACAATGGTCTTGGGCTTGCGCGGTAGGAAAAAAGCGGTATGCTCAAAATATATCTGTGCTGAAACGAAATAATGCGCGTACATATCGGGAGTATCGTCCATCAGTTCCTCGAACGAACTGAATACACGGATGACGGCCATCGGGATAATTTCTTCCAGAAGGCTTTGCAATCCCATACATGATAAGGTGTTGGAGTCAGCAATTGCTATTTCGGGAGCTACCATAGTATTTCTTAAATTTCTGCAAAAGTACAGATAAATTTTAGGATGTAGGCTATTGTGATTGAAAAACAGTAACTTTCCTTAATAGGTTGTCATAGAACTTTGCGCTCTTCTCTTTTGTTGTTAAGTATATAATTTACTTAATACTACTGATTTATGAAATATGATATAGCTATCATTGGCGGTGGCCCTGCCGGATATACGGCAGCCGAAAGAGCGGCTGCAAACGGGCTGCAAACTGTTTTGTTTGAAAAGAAAGCTATTGGCGGTGTTTGTCTCAATGAGGGGTGTATCCCTACCAAAACTCTACTCTATTCTGCCAAGTTGTGGGACAATATGAAAGGCGCGTCCAAGTATGGCATCTCTGTGCCCGATGGTTCGTCATTCGATATGAAAAAGATTATCGACCGTAAAGATAAGATTGTGAAAAAGCTGACCGGTGGTGTGAAGATGACCGTCAGTTCTTACGGTGCTGTTATTGTGCCGCAGGAAGCCGTTATTGTGGGTGAGGCGGATGGACGTTTTCAGCTTTCGGCTGCCGGCGAAGTATATGAAGTAACCTATCTGTTGGTATGTACAGGTTCCGATACATTGATCCCTCCCATTAAAGGATTATCTGAAATTGATTATTGGACATCAAAGGAAGCATTGGAGATCACAACTTTGCCCCGTTCACTTGTCATTATCGGCGGTGGTGTTATCGGAATGGAATTCGCCTCTTTTTTCAATAGCATGGGTGTGCAGGTGCATGTTGTTGAAATGATGCCCGAAGTATTGGGCGCTATGGATAAGGAAACCAGTGGCATGCTACGTTCGGAATATCAGAAGCGTGGGGTTAATTTCCATTTGAATGCCAAAGTAATTGAAGTCGGCAAAGAGGGTGTCACTATTGAAAAGGAAGGTAAGACTGCACGTATCGAAGCCGAAAAGGTACTCGTCAGTGTGGGTAGGAAAGCTAACTTGTCCCAGGTCGGTTTGGATAAACTGAACATTGAACTGCTGCGCAACGGTGTGAAGGTGGATGAACATATGCAGACTTCCCATCCTCGTGTTTATGCCTGTGGTGATATTACCGGACACTCTATGCTGGCACATACTGCCATTCGTGAAAGTGAAGTTGCCGTCAATCATATCCTGGGAGTGGAAGACCGTATGAATTACGATTGTGTACCCGGTGTGGTGTATACCAATCCCGAAGTAGCGGGAGTAGGTAAGACTGAGGAAGAACTGAAAGCATCCGGTATCAGTTATCATGTACAGAAGCTACCGATGGCCTATTCCGGTCGTTTTGTAGCCGAGAATGAATTGGTGAACGGGCTTTGTAAGTTGATATTGGACGATGATGATCGGGTGATAGGCTGCCATATGTTGGGAAACCCTGTTTCCGAATTGATTGTTCTTGCCGGACTTGCCGTGCAGCACGGATATACGGTGGAAGAGTTTCAAAAGACTGTTTTTCCGCATCCGACGGTCGGTGAAATCTTCCATGAAACTTTGTTTGCGTAATGTTCTGTATTGATAATCGCTGTACGGATATTTATTTTAATCTGGCAGCAGAAGAGTATTTGTTGAAGCAGAAGCGAGGTAACTTCTTTATGCTTTGGCAGTCGGAACCTTCCGTAGTGATAGGGAAACATCAGAGTGTGGCGGCGGAAGCGGACGAGAGGTTTCTGGATGAAAAGGGAATAACCCTGGCACGCCGTTTCTCCGGTGGAGGTGCTGTATATCATGACCGGGGAAACATTAACCTGAGTTTTATTGAAACCGTAAAGCAGCCGGACTTTGTATATTACCTGCAACAGGTCGTCGATTTCCTCGAAAAGGTAGGCATCTCAGCTTATGCTGACCAGCGTCTGGGCATTTATGTGGACGAACGGAAAATATCAGGTAGTGCGCAGTGCATACACAAAGACCGTGTGATGTATCATTGTACTTTGTTGTTTTCTACTGATCTGGGTACGTTGAATGCGGCATTGAATGGCGATCCGGATATGGAAAGCCGTTTACCGGGCTCTCGTACTATGCGTGCAGTACCTTCCGTACGGAGTGAAGTTGCGAATATAAAAGACTTTTTGTCTGAGCCTATGGACATCAAGCGTTTCATGCATTTGCTCTTTCACTCCTTTGTGGATGATGACGATAACCGGATTTACCGCTTCTCTGCCGGAGATATGGAAGCCATCGAACGGTTGAAAGCGGAAAAGTATGCCTGCAAAGAGTGGATATATCATAAATCCGCATTAACTTTTACTTAAGTTAAAAACTTACTACTCAGTTGTTTGTTGTATATATAATAAACCGAGAACCTAAAACTTAACTATATGTCAAGATTTGAAATAAAGATGCCCAAATTGGGTGAAAGTATAACCGAAGGTACCATCATCTCATGGTCGGTACAAGTAGGAGACATCATCAAAGAAGATGATGTGTTGTTTGAAGTAAATACCGCTAAGGTTAGTGCCGAAATACCATCTCCGGTAGAAGGTAAAGTCGTGGAAATTTTATTTAAGGAAGGAGATACCGTAGCTGTGGGTACGGTGGTGGCTATTGTCGATATCGGAGGTGAAAACTCCGAGGATGAGGATAGCGTAGAGGTTCTCCAAAGTTCCGCCACTGATGAGAGTGTTGCAGTTGTTTCTAAGGCTGCCTCTGAGGAAACTCCTCAAGTCAAGGCTGTAAAATCGGAAGAAGAGCGTTGGTATTCGCCTGTAGTTCTTCAGTTGGCTCGTGAGGCCGGCATTCAGCCTAAAGAACTGGATACTATTCCGGGTACCGGATATCAGGGACGGGTGAGCAAGAAGGACATCAAGAGTTACATTGTCCGGAAACAAAGTGGTGGTACCATCACGGCACAACCTGCTGTTAAACCAAGTCCGCAACCTGTTGCAAGCGTTGCACCGCAACCGGTAGCTACAGCACCTGCCCAGTCGTCTGCTAAACCAGCTGTAACTCCTGAAGTACAACGTACTACACCAGCTTCCGGCACATTCTCAGCAGAAGGTGTTGAAGTAAAAGAGATGGATCGTGTACGCAAGGTGATAGCCGACCACATGGTAATGTCTAAACATACTTCCCCGCACGTAACCAATGTTGTGGAAGTGGATGTAACGAAACTTGTAAAGTGGCGTGATAAGAATAAAGATGCTTTCTTCCGTCGTGAGGGAGTGAAACTTACGTATATGCCTGCCATCACAGAAGCTGTGGCGAAGGCGCTGGCTGCTTACCCGCAAGTGAATGTATCGGTAGAGGGATATAATATCCTGTTCAAGAAACATATCAATGTCGGTATTGCCGTTTCTCTGAATGATGGCAATCTGATTGTTCCGGTGGTTCGTGATGCCGATCGTCTGAATCTGAACGGACTTGCCGTAGCCATTGATTCACTGGCACTCAAGGCTCGTGATAATAAGCTGATGCCCGATGATATTTCCGGTGGCACTTTTACGATTACGAACTTCGGTACATTCAAGTCTTTGTTCGGTACACCTATCATCAATCAGCCTCAGGTAGCTATCCTGGGAGTAGGATACATCGAGAAGAAGCCTGCCGTAATAGAGACCCCGGAAGGGGATGTGATTGCCATCCGTCATAAGATGTATCTGTCCCTTTCTTATGACCATAGAGTCGTGGATGGTTCACTAGGTGGCAACTTCCTCTATTTTATTAAAGATTATCTGGAAAACTGGAAAGAATAACTTAATACCCTTGATAAGTATGAAAAAGTACAATATAAAAACCACAGATGTGGTACTGCTGAAGAAATGGTATTACCTGATGACGCTGGGGCGTGCGCTCGATGAAAAGGCGCCCGCTTATCTGTTGCAGTCCCTTGGCTGGTCCTTTCACGCTCCGTATGCCGGACATGACGGGATACAGTTGGCCATCGGACAAGTATTTACCAAAGGAGAAGATTTCCTTTTTCCTTACTACCGTGATATGCTGACTGCCCTTTCCGCCGGAATGACGGCAGAAGAACTTATACTGAATGGTATCTCCAAAGCTACTGATCCGGGAAGTGGCGGACGCCATATGTCCAATCACTTTGCCAAACCCGAATGGCATATTGAGAATATATCCTCGGCTACAGGTACGCATGATCTTCATGCAGCCGGTGTGGCACGTGCAATGGTATATTATGACCATAAAGGAGTCGTTATTACTTCACACGGCGAATCTGCTTCATCCGAGGGCTTTGTCTACGAAGCTGTCAATGGTGCCAGCCTTGAACGCCTGCCCGTTATTTTTGTATGGCAGGATAATGGATATGGTATATCTGTTCCGAAGAAAGACCAGACGGCAGCCCGTAAAGTGGCGGATAACTTCTCCGGATTCAAGAATCTGAAGATTATCCATTGTAATGGAAAAGATGTGTTCGACTCCATGAATGCCATGACTGAGGCTCGTGAGTATGCATTGTTGAACCGGAATCCGGTAATCGTACATGCCAATTGTGTCCGTATCGGTTCCCATTCCAACTCTGACAAAGATACTCTGTACAGGGATGAAAATGAACTGGCTTATGTGAAAGAAGCTGATCCGTTGCTGAAGTTCCGCCGGATGCTGTTGCGTTACAAGCGTCTCACCGAGGAAGAACTGAAAGAAATAGAGGAGAAAGCAAAGAAAGACCTGGCTGCTGCCAATCGTAAGGCGCTGACAGCTCCCGATCCCGATCCTAAAACCATTTTCAACTATGTATTGCCGGAACCTTACGAACCGGAAAAATATAAAGATGGAACACATCGTGAGACAGAAGGAGAGAAGAAATTCTTTGTAACTGCTATCAATGAAACGCTGAAAGCAGAGTTTCGCCATAATCCTAATACCTTCATCTGGGGGCAGGATGTTGCCAATCGGGATAAAGGGGGCGTGTTCAATGTAACCAAAGGAATGCAACAGGAATTTGGTGAAGCTCGTGTATTCAGTGCACCTATTGCCGAAGATTATATTGTCGGCACAGCAAATGGTATGAGTCGTTTTGATCCTAAAATCCGGGTAGTGATAGAAGGTGCGGAGTTTGCCGACTATTTCTGGCCTGCCGTAGAACAATATGTGGAATGTACTCATGAATATTGGCGTAGCAACGGACAGTTCGTTCCTAATGTAACTTTGCGTCTGGCTTCCGGTGGTTATATCGGTGGTGGACTCTATCACTCGCAAAATCTGGAGGGCGCTTTGGCTACTTTGCCCGGAGCACGGATTGTTTGTCCATCCTTTGCTGATGATGCTGCCGGACTGCTCCGTACAAGTATACGTTCTCGTGGTTTTACACTGTTTATTGAACCGAAAGCATTATATAATTCCGTAGAAGCAGCCACCATTGTCCCTGATGATTTTGAAGTTCCTTTTGGGAAAGCGCGCATTCGTCGTGAGGGCAGTGATCTGAGTATTATCACCTATGGTAACACAACGCATTTCTGCTTGAATGTTGCCGAACGTTTGGAAAAAGAAGGTGGCTGGAGTGTGGAAGTGATTGATATCCGTTCTTTGATACCGTTGGATAAAGAAACCATTTATGAGTCTGTGAAGAAGACCAGTAAAGCCCTGATTGTTCATGAAGATAAAGTCTTTGGTGGCTTCGGTGGTGAGATAGCAGCCAGTATTGGTACAGACTTGTTCCGTTACCTGGATGCACCGGTACAGCGTGTAGGCTCTACCTTTACTCCTGTAGGTTTTAATCCGATACTGGAACGTGCCATTCTGCCGGGTGCAGATAGAATTTATGAAGCAGCCAAGAAGCTGCTGGAATATTAATTTAATAATAAGTTATTATGAAAGAGATAGGATTATTTTACGCAATGAATGCTGCCAAGACTTCTCATATCGCAGAGAAGATACGCGAGAAGCTCGGACACAAAGAAGTAGAAATGATCATGATAGAAAAGGCTTGGCAGAATGATTTCCAGGCTTATGATAATCTGATAGTAGGTGCTTCCACCTGGTTCGACGGTGAATTGCCTACCTATTGGGATGAAATGATACCGGAGATAGAAAGCCTCGATCTGAAAGACAAGAAAGTTGCTCTCTTCGGACTTGGTGACCAAATCGGTTATCCCGATAATTTTGTTGACGGCCTGGGAATACTGGCTGATGCCTTTGAAAAGGCAGGGGCTATCCTTGTCGGATTTACGTCTGCCGAGGGTTATTCATTTAACCGGTCAAGAGCCTTGAGGGATGGTAAATGGTGTGGACTGGTGATTGATATAGAGAACCAGTCGAAGCTGACGGATAAACGTATAGCGGACTGGTGTGAACAGTTGAAGAAGGAATTCTGATAAATTATCAAGGAGGGTATATTTGAATGAGTTAATATACCCTCCTTGAATTTTATAGATTGAAATAACCGGCTACCGCTTCCGCGCATCGTTCCCCGTCAATACCGGCAGAAACAATACCACCTGCATATCCTGCTCCTTCTCCGCATGGAAACAATCCTCTAATTCTTACATGCTGCAAAGTTTCCCTATCTCTTATGATTCGTACGGGGGCAGAGGTGCGTGTCTCTACGCCAATCATTACTGCTTCATTGGTCAGGAAACCGTGACTGTATCGTCCGAATTGCTGGAATCCTTTGCTGAGTCGTTCAGTAATGAACGGTGGCATCCAGAAGTGTAGGGGAGAAGAGATTAATCCTGGAGCATACGAGCTTTCCGGTAGATCATAACTCAGCTTCTTGCGTGTAAAGTCCTGCATCCGTTGTGCAGGTGCTGTTTGTCGCATATTGCCTTGTTGCCAGCAATTATATTCCAATGCCTCCTGAAAGTACATCATGCTGAGTTGGGGATAGGTAATACTATCATCCTGCATAGCTGTTCCTCTATTTTCTATCTTCAATCCTTCGTCTTCCAGATCTTCCGGCCTTAGCTCTACGACCATTCCCGAATTGCTCCAACGCGAGCCACGGTTACTGGGACTCATTCCGTTTACTACAATCTGTTGCGGGCCACTGGCAGCAGGTACCACGAAACCACCCGGGCACATGCAGAAACTGTATACCCCTCGTCCGTCCACCTGATTCACAAAACTATATTCGGCGGCAGGCAGATATTTTCCCCGTCCGTCCTTGCTATGATATTGTATCTGATCGATTAATTCCGAAGGATGTTCCAAACGTACACCGACTGCAATACCTTTAGCTTCAACCTCCACTTGATTGGCAGCCAACCAACGGTACACATCCCGTGCCGAATGTCCTGTTGCCAGAATCACCGGACCCAGAATTGTTTGTCCTGTATGGGTTTCGATACCTTTTATCTCATCGTTTTCGATAATCAGCGCCTCCATACGTGTCTCAAAGTGCACTTCTCCGCCACATTCGAGAATGGTATTCCGCATATTCTCTATCACACGTGGCAGTTTATCCGTTCCGATATGCGGATGTGCATCCACTAATATAGCAGTAGATGCACCATGCTGGCAGAATACATTCAGTATCTTGTCTACATTCCCGCGTTTTTTGCTACGGGTATAAAGCTTTCCATCCGAATAAGCGCCTGCACCTCCTTCACCGAAACTATAATTGGATTCCGGATTTACAGTATGCTCCCGGCTGATCTGAGCCAAGTCTTTTTTTCGGTCGCGTACATTCTTTCCACGCTCTACGATGATTGGACGGAGTCCCAGTTCTATCAGTCTCAGCGCAGCAAACAGTCCGCCGGGACCGGCACCCACGACAATAACCTGTGGTTTGTCTTCTACATTCTTATAGATAGTAGGCTGGTATTCATCGTCTTTGGGCATTTCGTTCAGATATACCCGTACATTCAGATTGACGAAGATGGTTCGTTGCCGGGCATCAATGCTGCGCTTCAAGATACGTGTCGCATTAATATTCCGCACATTCAGTCCTTTTTCCTGTACGAGGTACTCTTTTAATTGTTGTTCATTGGCGGCTACTTCGGGTAGCACGCGTAGTTGGTATTCTTGTATCATAATTTATTTTTTCACCACAGAGTAACACAGAGTTCCACTGAGTTAATTATTAATTAAACAATATATCTTTTGATACCTTCTTTTAAACTCTTTACATTGAAATTGATAAGTAATCCGTGTTTTATATTAGATAGTTTTAAGTAGGTGATTAATTGTGAAGTATGAATAGGGTGTAACGTCTCTACTGATTTTAATTCTATTATAACACAATTATTTACTACTATATCTAATCGATATCCAGCATCCACTTTTATCCCTTTATAAATAATAGGTAATGCTTTTTGCCTTTCAACTAACAGGTTACATTGAGACAATTCATAAAATAAACATTCTTCATAGGCACTTTCTAATAATCCAGGTCCTAATGTTGAATGTACTTCAAAGGCCTTTTTCAATATTAATCCTGTTATATCATTTATATCCATTTTTTATATATTTAAACTCAGTGAAACTCCGTGCTACTCTGTGGTGAATCACCCGAATAGCACCCTGAATGCCTCCTCCACCTTCCTCACCGGTATCAGTTCTATTTTAATTTTCTTCGTATCAATTCCTTGTAAATTGTATTTCGGTAGCACGAACCGTCTGAATCCCAGCTTTTCCGCTTCACCGATCCGTTGTTCAATCCGGTTCACCGGACGTATTTCTCCGGACAGACCGATTTCCCCTGCCATACAGACTTCCGGTTCAATAGCCGTATCCATATTGCTGGAAAGTATAGCGCTGATAACCGCCAGGTCTATTGCCGGATCATTCACCTTCAGTCCTCCGGCAATATTGAGGAACACATCCTTCTGGGCCAGTTTGAAGCCCACTCGTTTTTCCAGTACTGCCAATAACATATTCATTCTTCGAATATCAAATCCCGTGGCCGAACGTTGCGGATTACCATATACCGCACTGCTCACCAATGCCTGTGTCTCAATCAAGAACGGGCGTATCCCTTCTATAGCCGAAGCTATCGCTATGCCACTCATACCTTCATGATCCTGGCTCAGCAATAACTCCGACGGATTACTGACTTGCCGTAATCCATCCTGACGCATTTCATAAATACCCAATTCCGCTGTACTGCCGAAACGATTCTTGATACTACGCAGAATACGATACATATAATGCTGGTCACCCTCAAACTGCAACACCGTGTCTACGATATGTTCCAGAACTTTCGGTCCGGCAATGCTGCCTTCCTTATTGATATGCCCGATAAGCAATACCGGGGTATGCGTTTCTTTGGCAAAGCGCAGGATACTTGCAGAACATTCGCGCACTTGTGCGATGCTTCCCGGGGAGGATTCAATGCTTTCCGTAGAAATAGTCTGTATAGAGTCGATGATCACCAACTCCGGACGGGTATTCTTGATGTGAACAAAAATCTGTTCCAATGATGTTTCACAAACGATGAGGCAATCTGTGGAATTGTGCGATAACCGGTCTGCACGTAATTTCAACTGACGGGCACTTTCCTCACCCGATACATAAAGAACGCGCTTTTCAGGGATGTGAAGCACAGTTTGTAGTACCAAAGTAGATTTACCGATTCCCGGTTCTCCACCAATCAACACCAGAGAACCCGGAACCAATCCGCCTCCCAGCACCCGGTTCAACTCTTCATCATGCAAGTCGATACGCGGTTCATCATCCGCTTCTATTTCACTGAGAACGATGGGTTTTGGCTTTTCTGTCTCAATCCCGGATACCGGACGTTTGTTTACGACTTCTTTTCGTATCACTTCTTCCACATACGTGTTCCACTCTCCGCACGACGGACATTTGCCTACCCACTTCGGAGACTCTTGTCCGCAGTTGCTACACACATAAACCGTTTTTTCTTTTGCCATAAGGAAATCTACTTGCTGAATGATTTGTCAAAGATACGAATTTAGCTGTTTACGAGGCAGAAAAACAGGACAATTTATTCCACCTCGTACCTCCTTTATACCTCCTTCGTACCCTCTTCGTATCTGCTTCGCTATTTTCATCCTTCTATAGAAGCGAAGGAAATGCGAACCGGGTACGGCTGAAAAGAGCTTTTGACCAGAACTGTTCAGGCATCAAGTTTTATGAATAGTCCGAAAAACTTTCGGGCTGACAGAGTATTTGTAGAGCTTAAATTGTGGATTATAACAGATTAAAACAGCGAGAAAGCATATTGTGGAGTATTGTGTTATTATTGGGTGGTTTTATGTTATCACTTCTTACTCTATAGCGCTATATTTGCACCAGTGCTTTTTTATAGTGACTCATTTAGTGAACTAAAAAATAAGTGAACCTTTATGTTTTATATGAGATACCTGACATCTGTACTATTTTTATTTTTAGGAATTCTGCCTTTGGTGAGTTTCGGACAAGAAGTTCATACCATAAAGGCTATAGGAGATCTTCCGCTCAGTGATCAATTTCAAGTGAGAGTAAACGGACAGGCTGCTACTGTTGAAAAACTGGAGAAGTTTGATGTTCCTATTCATTATACTAGGATTACGTATGATGGTGAAGAGCCCATGACAATAGAAATCAAGATAGATAATCCTATTGAATATTACTCCATTAGTCCTAAAAGAAAGCAATTTGAAGGGCAGGTCAAGGATCATGTTCTTTCATTTTCTCTCCATGAACCCACTTATTTGCTGGTTAAAATAAACAGGCTTGAAGAGCTTTTTATTTTGGTTGACAAAATGCAGGATTACAAGTCCGATACCTCTAAAGGTTCTCTAACAGACATCATGGATTATCAGGTGGACGATACAGGAAAAAGTATTGAAACAGCGAAAATTCAGAAGGCTATAGATGATGTTTCCCGTACGAATGGAGTTCTGTATTTTCCTGCGGGCATATATAAAACAGGAGAATTGAATATGCGGAGCAATATATCTGTTGTCTTATCAGAAGGAGCTTTACTATCGGGCAGTGAGGATGTGAAAGATTATACGGATAAGTCTTTAATCCGTCTGGATAACGTTTCAAATTTCCGTTTATTAGGTTATGGCATTATTGATGGTTCCGGTTGGTCCGGACTGCGTAGTAATGGCGGTACCGGATTTCATTTACTATATGCATCGGACTGCAACGATATATTAATTGATGGTGTTATGCTCCGTGATCCTTCCTTTTGGAATACGAGGGTTTATCGTTCCCGAAATGTCCATCTGAAGAATATAAAGATACTCAATAACCGTCCTTATGAGAACTGGACTAATACGGATGGCGTTGATTTTGATTCTTCTGTTGATTGTTCGGTCACACATGCCGTGATACATGCCGGTGATGACAACCTGGTGGTAAAGGGCCTTGATAAGGAACGATTGTTTGCTTCCGAGAATATACTGTTTGATGATGTTTTGACAGTCAGTAATTCTGCTGCAACTAAGATCGGTACGGAAACAGGGGTAGAATATTTCAAGAATATAACATTCAGGAATATAGATGTAGTAAAATGTAAACGTGCTTTGGTGATAAATGCCTATGACTCCACCCGTGTTGAAAATATCAAGTTTGAGAATATCTTTGTGGAAGAGTTCGATTTCAATGGTACTGAATCTCCCCGCCTGATCGATTTTGAAATAACAGATAAGAGTTGGCGGGAATGTGTGGGAAATTGTACGATTAATAATGTCCGGATAAATAATGTACATGTAGGGTGTGGCCTGCAACAAGTGACTTCCCAGATCTTGGGGAAGAATAAAGAATTTGGTGTGGATGGAGTATACATTCATAACCTGAAAGTGCAGGATAAGGAAATACATAGCCTTTCTGATTTGAATATGAAGGTAAATGAGTTTGCGAAAAGAATTATATTCATAAATAAATAGAAATCTGATAGATGAAAAAAGTGTTATTAAATCTGGTATTCCTTTTTGCTTTGGTATGTTTTGCTGGGGCACAGGAGTTTAAGGTTGCTGATATTTTCAGTGACAATATGGTGTTGCAGCAAAAGATAAATAATCCGTTCTGGGGTTGGGGAAAACCGGGAACGAAAGTGACTATTTCCACTTCATGGAATCCGGATAAAGAATATACGGGAGTTGTTAATTCTAAAGGTACTTGGAAGATAGCCGTACCTACGCCTGCTGCCGGAGGACCTTATGAGGTGACAGTCACTGCCAATAAGAAGAAAGTCTTTCAGAATGTGTTTGTGGGAGAAGTATGGTTGGCAAGCGGACAGTCCAACATGAGTATGCCGCTGAAAGGATACTATTGCCAGCCGGTACTGGGATCTACAGAGGCCATATTGTCTTCAGCAAAAAAGCAAATACATTTCATTAATATACCTACTTTAGCGGCCTATAAACCATTGGAACATTTTGAGGCCGAATGGGTGAAGGCTTCTCCGGAGAATGTAGCGGAATGTACGGCTGTGGGATGGTTCTTTGCAGATTTCTTACAGCGCAATATGGATGTGCCGGTCGGTATTATCAATGCCAGTTATGGAGGTTCCAACATCGAAGCATGGATGAATGCGGAAGCTTGTAAACAATTTGATGATATCCCCGTACCGCCATTGAGTGATGAAACTTCTCCGTGGATTAGTAATGTGCCTACGGTTCTGTACAATGGCATGATTCACCCACTGGTGGGATATGGCATAAAAGGTATTATCTGGTATCAGGGTGAGTCTAATATTTTCAATGTGCCCCGTTATGCTCCCTCGGTTGCTGCCATGGTAAGTAAATGGCGCGAAGCCTGGGGATTGGGAGAAGTACCTTTCTATTATGCACAGATTGCCCCTTACGATTATAAAGAGTGGAATTTTTTCACACCTCAATGGCCGGAAGTTTCGGCTTATCAACGGGAAGCGCAAAGACAGTGTCTAACGTTAATTCCAAACTCTGCAATGGCAGTATTGTTGGATGTAGGAGAGCGATATCTGATCCATCCGAGGAGGAAAAAAGAAGTAGGCGACCGTTTGGGCATGCTGGCACTCTCTAAAACCTATGAAATGAAAGGATTTGAAGCGGAAAGTCCGACTTTCAGTAAAATGGAGGTTGAGGGAAATAAGGCTATTATTCATTTTGACAATCAATTTAATGGGCTTACCAGCTATGGAAAGACTCTGGAACTGTTTGAGATATCCGGAGACAATAAGGTATTCCATAAGGCGGACGCCTATATTGATGAGGAAAAAGGTACTGTGGTAGTCA
Source organism: Bacteroides sp. 14(A) (assembly GCF_000526555.1). Taxonomy (NCBI): domain Bacteria; kingdom Pseudomonadati; phylum Bacteroidota; class Bacteroidia; order Bacteroidales; family Bacteroidaceae; genus Bacteroides; species Bacteroides sp. 14(A). Next base: position 1,859,101 of record NZ_JAGH01000002.1, read on the forward strand.
CATGCAAGTATGTGGCAGAGCCTAAAGCTGTGAGATATGCATTTAAGGATTTTGTAAAGGCGGAATTATTTGGTACAGGTGGTCTGCCGGTATCTTCCTTCCGCACTGATGATTGGGATTAATTAATAACATGATACTATGCGAAAACTATTGATTTTATTCGTATCGGCTTTGCTCCCGTGGTTATCTGTCCGGTCACAGAAACCGGTTTATAAAGATGCGGGACAGCCTGTTGAAACCAGAGTGAAAGATTTGCTGAATCGGATGACATTGCATGAAAAGGTGCTTCAACTGAATCAATATACATTTGGGGAGAATGATAATCCCAATAATATAGGTACGGAGGTGAAAAATCTTCCGGCGGAGATTGGTTCGCTGATTTATCTCCATACCGATCCGAAGTTACGTAACCGGATTCAGCGTAAGGCAATGGAAGAATCTCGCCTGGGGATACCCATTCTTTTTGGGTTTGATGTGATTCACGGGTTGCGTACGGTGTATCCGATTTCATTGGCACAGGCTTGTAGCTTTAATCCTGATTTAGTGACTCAGGCTTGCGGGATGGCTGCTAAGGAGTCTGTATTGTCGGGTATTGACTGGACATTTTCACCTATGATTGATGTGGCGAGGGATCCCCGTTGGGGACGTATTTCCGAATGTTATGGAGAAGATCCTTACCTGAATACAGTCTTTGGTGTAGCATCGGTGAAAGGTTACCAAGGCGAGAAACTGTCTGATCCGTATTCTATCGCAGCTTGCCTGAAACATTATGTAGGTTATGGTGTATCCGAAGGCGGACGGGATTACAGGTATACGGATATATCACCCCAAGCTTTGTGGGAAACCTATCTACCGCCTTATGAAGCCTGTGTGAAAGCAGGTGCCGCCACGCTTATGAGCAGTTTTAATGACATAAGCGGAGTACCGGCTACTTCAAACCATTATATCTTAACTGAAATTCTGAAGAATAAGTGGCGGCATGACGGTTTTGTCGTATCCGACTGGAATGCAATAGAGCAGCTGATTTATCAGGGTGTTGCCAAGGATCGCAAAGAAGCTGCGTATAAGGCTTTCCATGCCGGTGTGGAGATGGATATGCGGGACAATGTTTATTATGAATATTTAGAGCAGTTGGTTGCTGAAAAGAAGATAGAAATTTCGCAGATAGATGATGCGGTTGCCCGTATACTTCGGGTCAAATTTCGCCTGGGCTTATTTGATGAACCTTATACGAAAGAGCTGACCGAGCAGGAACGTTATTTGCAGAAAGAGGATATTGCTTTGGCAGCGCGTCTGGCAGAAGAATCAATGGTGCTGTTGAAGAATGAAAAGAACTTGTTGCCTCTTTCTTCAACGGTTAAAAGAGTTGCGTTGATAGGACCTATGGTCAAGGATCGTTCCGATTTGTTAGGTGCCTGGACTTTTAAAGGTCAGGCCGAAGATGTGGAGACCATTTATGAAGGAATGCAGAAAGAATTTGGTGATAAAGTGCGGCTGGATTATGAGCAGGGCTGTGCATTGGATGGAAATGATGAATCGGGTTTCTCCGCTGCCTTGAAAACGGCTGAGGCATCCGATGTAGTAGTGGTATGTTTAGGTGAGTCCAAACAGTGGAGTGGAGAGAATGCTTCACGCTCTACAATTGCTTTGCCCGATATTCAGGAAAAGTTGCTTTTGCATTTGAAGCAGGCGAATAAGCCCATTGTACTTGTACTTTCCAGTGGTCGCCCTCTTGAGTTGATCAGATTGGAACCTCAGGTAGAAGCTATCATTGAGATGTGGCAGCCCGGTGTTGCGGGAGGAACTCCCTTAGCGGGTATTTTATCGGGCAGGGTAAATCCTTCCGGAAAGTTGTCAGTGACATTCCCGCTGTCTACAGGTCAGATACCGGTCTACTATAATATGCGACAGTCTGCCCGTCCGTTCGATGCGATGGGGGATTATCAGGATATTCCTACCGAACCTCTGTATCCGTTCGGGTATGGATTGAGTTATACTACCTTTACTTACTCTGATGCAAAACTTTCTTCCTTGAAAATCAAAAAGAATCAGAAGATAACAGCCGAGGTTACAGTGACTAACGCGGGTAAGGTGGAAGGAAAAGAAACTGTGCTATGGTATGTGTCTGATCCGTTTTGTAGCATTTCCCGTCCTATGAAAGAACTGAAATTCTTTGAAAAACAATCGTTGAAGGTTGGTGAAAGCAGAGTCTTTCGGTTTGAGATTGATCCTATGAGAGATTTGAGCTATACGGATGCAACGGGCAAACGCTTTTTGGAGGCGGGTGAATTTATAGTGTCGGTAGGTGGCCGGAAACTGACTTTTGAAGTGGTGGACTAAGTTTTCCGGTGAATAAACAGTCTTTGATAAAAATAGATATGACTTATGAATAGAATAAGAATAAATATCCTGTTGCTGTTGTTGTGCATATTCATTCCTGGAGTGGCGCAGAATGTATCTGACGGATGGAATAAAAATAGAACGGCAAGATTGAACAAACCTGTATTTGTCTATAACAATTGGTCCGCCTATGATGAATTGTCTGATAACATTCCTCTGGATGAGGCATTGGCAATGAAAGAGTTGGATCACATAGTGCGTTTGAAAAAATTGGGTGTACAGGTGGATTATTATATGATGGACGCATTCTGGTTTGATGTGAATGAAGGATATCGTAAGTGGAGGCCGGACTGCTGGCCGGAAGGTCCCAAACGTTGGCTGGATGCGTGTAAAAGAGAAGGAATAAAGCCCGGATTGTGGTTTTCTACGAACCTGCTGCGCATAGGTGGAGAGGCAAATACGATGAAGATTATTCCGGAATGGGAAAGCTCTGTGGCGGAAGACGGAACAACTCTTTGTCTGTTCAGGGGAGGATATTTGCACCATCTTATGCAGACCCTGCAAATGTACGCGGATATGGGTATTAAGATGTTCAAATTTGATTTTGCTTATTTTGATGCGGCAACTCCTGATGCCAAATGTACGATGTTGCCTACTGATATTGAGGAACAGAATAAAAATGCCTTTATTTCTGCCATAAAAGAATTTCGTTATAGGAATCCGGATGTACTTTTTATTGGCTACAATGGTTTTGGGGGTGATATGGAAAATACGGTTACCCCGTTTCGAAAAACGGTAGACCTGCGTTGGCTGGAAATATTTGATACGATGTATTGCGGTGATCCCCGCTTATCCGATGTGCCGATGATGAACTTCTGGCGTTCACAGGATTTGTATTCGGATCACATGACCTTTCAATACTTGTTTAACGGAGTACCGGTCCGGCGCATTGACAACTGTGCTTTTATGATTGGTACCACGGGTACTTGTTATAACAGGGCTTTAAATGCTTGGAAAGGCATGATGATTCTGACGATGGCACGCGGGGGCTGGCTGAATGTCTGTCATGGAAATATTGATTTGCTAAGTGATGATGATGCCCGCTGGATGGCTAAAGTGCAGCAATTGTATATGAAGGTACAGCAGTATGGAAGTATTTCAGCATTCGGGGCTATCCCCGGCAAAGCGCTGCCATACGGATACATGGCTTCCACTGAAGGAGGAAAACTTTATACTGTGGTAAACGCATCACAAGAGAAAGCCAAAGTAATGTTGCCTGAAGCGACAGGAACGGGGAGGGTGCTTTTTACGGACAGTGGTTTTATGCCTGTTTTAGAAAAGAATATTGTGGAATTGGGGCCGGAACAGATGGTTGTTGTCGGATACGGCAAGTTCAGTACCCGGGAGTATGATTTAGGTATTGAGAAAGATATCGTTATCCCTGCAACAATTCAAAAGGTAAAAATAGATGTGCAAAAGAAAAATGAGCATACCTTGCAGGCACATTACACCCCTTCGAAAGGGAAAACTGTACGGATTCTCTTTCAGCAATTGGATGAGCATGGAAAAGCATTCCGTTCGTGGGGCGGTGCTCCTCCTACCGGGATTAAAATGGACCATTTCTTCAATATAGAAGTAAAGCAGGGCAAGCGTTCTGTTCCGATAAAGAAATCGCATGATAAGATGATCTGGTGCGGCTTGTCATGGGCGGTAGGAGAGGTTTCTGCTGACGATATAAAAGAAGGACGTCCGTTAGAAATAAGTTGTACCGCTATAGATGGGAATAGCGAACACTGCTTATTGGAAGTTTACGAGGTTGGATATTCTGCTGAAAAGAAATAAGATTGGAAAAGGGATGACTGGAACAGTTTCACAGTCATCCCTTTTTTGAGGTTATCGGTCTCCTTTTTTCAGATCCCTGAAATTCTTGGGTGTTTCATTATATACTTCCTTAAAGCACTTGATGAAATAATGTGCTTGGTTAAAGCCGGTCAGGTAGGCTATTTCCGCTATTGACAAATCACTGTTTATCAATAGCTCGGATGCTTTTCGAAGCCGGATAGCCCGGATAAACTGATTGGGTGTCTGCCCGATAAGCATTCTGAACTTCTTATGAAGCACTGTCTTACTGATATTCATGGCTATTGAGAATTCCTCAATGTTGAAGTCCGCCTTATCCAGATTCTCTTCTATCACCTTCATGGCCTGTTGCAGGAATACTTCCTTGGAATTGAACTCAATGGTATCACTGTCTTTGGCTATCAGGTTCTTTAGGAGTTGTTCTTTTCGTTTCTGGCGCGTATTCAGGATATTCATGATCTGATTGATCAATGCTTCCGTATCAAAAGGTTTCTTGATATAGATGTCAGCGCCTTCTTTATAACCCCTTAGTTCATCTTCAGATGAAGTTTTGGCAGTCAGTAATATAACGAATATATCGGCATAAAGGGAATTTTCCTTTATATGGCGGCACAGTGTCAGACCGTCCATACCGGGCATCATGATGTCCGATATTACGATTTCAGGAAGATACTCACCTACTAATTTCAAGGCTTCTTCTCCATGGGTGGCTGTCACTACGTTGAAGTGCTCCGCTAATTTGCCTGCAAGGTATTTAAGTATCTGTTCGTTATCTTCTACCAGTAATATGGTGGCACTGTTCTCTATATTGGTTGCCTGTGCTTTAAATTCGGTAATATCAGTTGTTTCCTGATATTCTTCTGAATTCTCTACCGGTAGTTTGATGCACAGTGTGGTGCCTTGTCCGGGTTGTGAGTCAATAGAAACTGTGCCGTTCATTACTGATACGAATTTCTTCACGACATATAATCCTATGCCCAATCCGTTGGGAGTGTTTTCCTTATTGTATTGGGGTTCCCGGTAGAATTTATTGAATACAGTTGCCTGGTATAACTGATTGATACCCGGTCCCGTATCTTTTATGAATACACTCAATTGTCCATCTATATATTCCAGTGCCACCGATACACTGCCTTGATCGGGGGTGTACTTAATGGCGTTACTCAGTAAGTTATATAAAATCCTTTCAAACTTCACACTGTCAATCCATATATGTATGGAGGGGATGTTGGCCTGATAGGATAGCTGGATTTTTTTAGAGCTTGCCAGATAATTGAATGCATTCACTATGATGCGGCAGAATGATACGATTTCTATGTTTCTATTGTTTATTTTTACTTCAGAGAATTCCACTCGCTTGAAGTCAAGGATTGTAGAAAACAGATCGGATAAGAATGCAGCATTCTTGGTGATAATGGACAGCCTTTCATACTGAATATCATCTTCTTTGGTTTCACGCAACATATCATTGGCAGGTGCCAGTATCAAAGATAAAGGCGTAATCAGGTCGTGCCCGAGACTTTCGAAGAAACTTTCCTTTTCTTTTAATAGTTCTTCTTTCTTCAAAGTCTCCATCTCCTGTATCTTTTGTATACTCTTTCTTCTGTAGTGTCTGATAATCATATATATTATGAGTGCGATGCTCAACAGGATAATCAGGCAGGAAATGAAATAGAACAAAGGTGTTTTCCACCAGGGCGGAGCGACAATAATGCTCATGGACCAGCATGGCTTGGTACCTGACTCTTCGTTATATTTCATAATTTCCAGGGTGTATGTGCCGGGGTTAAGTTGTGAGAAGGTCAGAGGTACGGACATATCGAGATATTGCCAGCTGTCGGTAAAACCGATCATCCTGTATAGGTATTTATTGCAGTAGTTGGCTTCCCCTATTTCAGTAAAGGACAAGGATATCCATTTGGAGGCATAAGACAGTGTGATGGAAGGAATATATTCGGTATTCTCTTTTAAAATCACCCGGTTGTTTATCGTATCGCCTACCTGTATCTTTTGGTGGTTGATCTCCAGATCAGTCAATATGAGTTTGGTCTTATCATACTGATGCAGCGCCTTTTCCACATCCACAACCATGAGTTGTTCGGTATTGCCGAACAGGATATATTCTTTGTTTTCATAGGTTATTTTTTCGGCTGAAAGGATAGAAGAGTTACCCCAATAGCTGATATTCGGTTCGCAGATGCGCTGTTCACTGTTTATGTAGCAGAATATCTTCTCACCGATAAAGAACCATAGATTCTGGTTATCATCGAGCAACAATGACTTGATGGCCCCTTGCGGCAATGGGTATGTAGGGAATGCGGTAGAAACTTGCAGTGAATCATTGGATACTTCCATCTTCAACAGATTGTTTGATGTTCCTATCCACCAGCATTTATTACTTTTATCTTCTATGATAGAGTACACAATCTCCTGGTCGATGATTTTGTCTTTTAGAGTGACCTGATCTGATGCATTGAAGATGGAGAGCCCATTATGTGAAGCTATAAACAATTGATTGTCACGATAAGGTATGATAGCGTTTATCCTGTCCCGACTGAAATAGTCATAATGGATATAATCTTTTATTTGCCGGTTCTTCTTGTCCAGGCATAGGGACATCAGACCGTTTTGTTTGGTGCCTATCCACACTTTATTGTCTTTTATATAGAAAGTCGTAATCTTTTCTAATTCAGTGCTTGCCGTAAATTCTTTCCATTGAATTTCCTGTGAATTATTATTCTGGAAAGAATATAATAATCCTATGCCATCGTGCCCCACTAACGTAATATCCTTATTTTGCCCGATAGATAAGATATGGTCCTTGAATTTGTCTTTGCTTTTATAATTCTCCTTTTCCGTAGAGGTACGCATATCGAAATGATACATACCGTCACCTAAGGTTCCCAACAATATTTTGTCTTGTAAAAGGGCGATAGAAGTGATGGGAGAATGAGTTTTACGAATTGAGAGCAACTGGTTGATTCCCCTGTCTGAGGAGGAGTACTTATAGAGTCCTTTTCCGTATGAACCTATCCAGATGTTATCAAGGCTATCTTTATAAATGGCATTGATAAAAGTGGTACCCAGATGTTCTGTGCCGGGTAGTGGATAAATACGCTCTTGCTCTTTATCATATACTTTTATTCCTTCTCCCCAGGTGCCGATCAGAAGTTTGTTTGCTTCTCCTTCTATGCGGTATATGGGGGTATTGCTGTTATGCAGATGGATGGTCCGGGCTTGTTTAGGTTGTTGGCTCCAGGTTAATTCATAGAGCGCATTATCCCATGAAGAGTAATACAGTGTATTGTCTTCTCCGGTGTCGTGTAGTTGTGTGATGGTCTGGTTCTTGGGAGTAATGTCTGTCCATGTTTGTTTTCGGGAGTTGTACATCACAAGTCCTGTATAGGTGCTGATCCATATATGTCCTTTAGGCTTTTCCACAAAACTGGAGACAATGGCTCCTGAATGGCTACGTTCGGCTGTGAAACTGGTACGTTCTGTATTCTTGGGAGTTAATTTGCATATACCTTCTTCCCAGCTTCCCAACCAAATGTTATGATCAGAGTCTTCGAATATGGAAACAATCCGGTTAGGGATGGGGGCGGAAACCTGCTCATTGAGGTGGATGAACTGGTCGGTCCGCGGATTGTATATGTCTACTCCTCCGGTCTTAAAGCCAATCCATAACAAGCCTTTGGAATCAAGGAACAAGGTTTCTATATTATTATTCTTAAGACTGTTGTTTGTTGCTTTCCCCGATTTATAGACTTTAAACCGATGTCCGTCAAAACGGTTGAGCCCATCTTCTGTGGCAATCCACATATAATAGTCATTTTCGCAGATAGAAGTGATTTCAGAACTTGATAATCCATCTGCTAAATCATAATGCAATAGCTTCTGTGCTCTGGCAGTGAAGGTGGCACAGAATATGAATACAAATAACAAACACTTTCTTATATTACTCATAGCATACTGATTAAAATTCAATATTCAAAAGTAGGAAAAAATAAGCGATCCCCTTCTTTTTGAAGACGCTTAAAAATAAAAGAATCGTGCCGATTGATAACAAATTCCTGTTTTTGATAGCGGATACAGGAATTTGTTATTCTTTTGTGCTTTTCTGTTATCCTGTTTATAAAGAAATAGGGATTTTTGCATCAGTAACTTTTTAATTAAAAATATTAATAATAATCATGAAAATACATCTAAAAAGAAAATAACAGCTAATCAAATATAGATAAAACGCCTTTATTTCAGATGTTTAAGTAAGCATTGTTTCTTTCAGTTATTTTCTTTGTTTTCTTTAATTTGGTTCTTTTTAGGTACATTTTTGTTCCTCTTTTGTTTCTCAATTCGGATTATTATTCGTATCTTTGTAGTAGAAAATAACGAATGAAAGGACACAATATGCCAAGAACAAAAAAGCCTACTAAAGTCAAAGAGCCGATTCGTCTTCGGACAAAGGAATTGGCAGACGGCAGCAAGAGTTTGTATCTGGATATATACCGTAACGGTAAGCGGACATACGAATATCTGAAGATGTATCTTATTCCGGAAACGGATCGCAATGCCCGCCAGCAGAACGAAACGACGATGGCTGCAGCAAATGCAATCAAATCAAAGCGCATCATCGAACTGACCAGCGGTGAAGCCGGCATCGTGAATCATAAGGACAAGGTCTATCTGCTGGACTGGATGCAGACTTACAAGGAGAACCAAGAGAAGCGCGATAAAAAGGGCATAGGTCAAATCAAATCCGTCACCCGTATCCTGAAAGATTACGCAGGGGAAAGGTTCACGTTGGATCGGATTGACGTCGCTTTTTGCCAAGGCTACATCGACTATATGCTGACGAGCTACCGCCCCAAGGGAAAGCCGATAGCCGCTTCTACGCGCAATACCTATTATCAGATTTTCAACGGCGCCCTGAATGCCGCCGTGCGTGCCAAACGGATTTTGAGAAATCCGTTCAACGAGATGGATAAATCGGAGAAGCCCAAGATGCCGGAGAGTGTACGTCCGTACATGACCATCGAAGAGGTGCGGGCATTGATTGACACTCCGATGGAGAACGAGGAGGTAAAGAGGGCCTATCTGTTCTCCTGTTTCTGCGGATTGCGTATCAGTGACATTCTCCGCCTGAAATGGAAGGATATCTTTGTCGATAACGGCCAATACCGCTTGAGTGTAGCCATGCAGAAGACCAAAGAGCCGATTTATCTTCCGCTTTCCAATGAAGCGTTGAAATGGATTCCGGAACGTGGGGACAAAACTGCGGACGAGCATGTATTCAATCTGCCTACTAACGTCAATCAACTTATCAAGCCGTGGGCCAAAGCCGCAGGGATTTCCAAGCGGTTCACCTTCCACACAGCCCGGCACACGTTCGCGACCATGATGCTGACACTCGGCGCAGACCTTTACACGACATCGAAACTGCTCGGACACACAACCGTTACAATGACACAGGTGTATGCCAAGATCATCAATAAGAAGAAAGACGATGCGGTAAATCTGACCAACGGTTTGTTCGATTGACCATGCGATGAACATAAGGGTACATATGCAAACACGTATTAGTGGTGTTGTTCTGGAGGGATTTCCTTTCGGCACAACACCGCTCTTGTATATATATTATAAATCCATTAAAAATTTTAGAAAATGAAAAGACCTGACAATGGCCCTCTCTCTTTTTGGAGGGGACGAACACATGCACCACATTGTTGCAGAACATGATGTAGCGGAAGAACTTTTCGCGTTGCTCGCTGAAGCAAGAACCATTTATCTCCGTGATGTCGTAGCGGGCGGCAAGCAGTACCATCGTTATGTGGAAGATTTCGTAAACGGCCACCGGTACATCGCCTGCAACCGTGCAGCCTGCCGTAACTGTCACGAAATGAACATCCACATCGTTAAAGGGCTGCTGGCCGATTGCGCCCATCTTATCCAACCACTTTTTACCGCAGCGGATTGCTCATTCGAGGCGTACATGGAACTGAAACGGACGTATGATACGTTCGCGCCATCGCCTCCCGTCGTACACCGAGACTACAGTCCGGTAACAGAAGTGCGCCCATTCTCATTCGGCTGCGACTTCACCCCAAAACAGATGACAGGTATTACGGCGTGTGCCGATACTTATCATCTGTTTTGCGTTTCTCCCCTACGCATCGAGGATATGGAATCTCTCTTTGCCTGCAAGGAGGGATTCAGTATCCGGGTGAACAATATCCGCCATGTGGCAATCCTGTTCGAAGCCCTTCTGGAACATTCGCTCATTCAGTCCCAATGGCAGTCGGTCCTCGCCAAGGGGCGGTTCCTGCAGACCAAGGACGGGAAAAGATTTGTTACGGCTGCCAGCCTGTCATCCGCGCTGTCGGCCATGCGGAACAACATGACGTCGGTAGCCTACGGCATCAAGCGGGCTATCAGTAAGCTGTAAAAATGGCAATAAGTGCCAAAAAGCGAAGTATGTGAAAGGTAAAACCGTGAGAGTTACCGTGATACGTGGTTACTCTCACGGTTCAAATTCCCGCCGGCCGGTTTACTTGCCGTACCTTTGTCTTCCGTTAGCGCTACATAACGGAAGGCATACTTCCATTGTCTAATTTTAATTTACAGTCTCATGCAAAACAATAACAGATTGACCTATATGGAACGGCTGAACGAACGGCTCACCGCCATCGAGTCGGTACTGAAGAAGATCGACCCGATAGAAAGCCTGCTTGAGCGCATCGCGCTGTTGGAGAACAACATCTATACCACGAAACAGGTATTCACATTTCAGGAAGCGTGCATGTACATCGGCGTTTCCGAGAGCCTGCTGTACAAGCTCACTTCGGGCAAGGAGATTCCGCATTACAAGCCGCGCGGCAAGATGATCTACTTCGCCAAGGAGGAGCTGGACGAATGGCTCATGCAAAATAATGAGCCCACCGTGGACGAGGCCGTCCGAATGGCGAACGAGGCGTCCGCAACACAACCGTTCTTTAAACAAAGGCGTTATGGAAAACGAAAGAAAAACTGAATGCGATATGCCGGCCGCACCGGACGAACACCGCTTGTCGGATATTCTCTCTGCATCGCAGATCAAGGCGACGGACACCTACGAGACTCCGCCGCAGATTATCTGGATCGACAACTCGACAATCGCCACGCTGGGTAATTTCAGCGCATCGACGGGTAAGGCGAAGTCGAAAAAGACATTCAACGTGTCAGCCATCGTTGCCGCGTCGCTGGCGGGGAAGCAGGTCTTGAACTACCATGCGCACCTGCCCGATGGCAAACGCAGAATCCTGTACGTGGACACGGAGCAGAGCCGCTTCCATTGCCATAATGTACTGGCACGCATCCTGCGGCTGGCCGGGCTGCCTACCACGACCGACAGCGAGAACCTCGACTTTATCTGCCTGCGTGAATACTCGCCGGCGATACGCATCGAGGTCATCGACTATGCCCTGCGCCAGAACCAGGGCTACGGGCTTGTCATCATCGACGGCATCCGCGACCTGATGCTCGACATCAACAGCACGAGTGAATCGGTGGAGGTCATCAACAAGATGATGGAGTGGTCGTCGAAATACAACCTGCACATCCACTGCGTGCTTCACCTGAACAAGGGGGATAACAACGTGCGCGGGCATATCGGCACGGAGATGAGCAACAAGGCCGAAACCGTGTTGGTCATCAGCAAGAACAACGAATGTCCCAGCGTCAGCGAGGTTCATGCGCTGCATATCCGCGAGAAGGAGTTCAAGCCGTTCGCCTTTACCGTCGATGAAGGCGGGCTTCCGGTCATGGCGGAGGATCATTCGTTCTGCGAGACTCCCAGACAGAAGTTAAAACAGCGGGCAGGTTTTATGGACCTGACCATCGAGCAGCACCGGGAAGCTCTGTCCGCCGCATTCGGGGACAAACCCATCCGGGGCTTCGAGAATATGCTGCAGGCCATGATGACCTCTTACGAGGCGGTAGGGTTCAAGCGCGGGCGCAACGTGATGGTCAAATTGCTGCTGTACCTGACCGACACCCTCAAACTGGTCATCAAGCGGGACAAACTTTTTTATTATGACATGACTCCTGCAGAAGCCATGCTTTTTGATGAAGAATGAGGGCGGGCGCGGGCATATATATAATTCAGTTTAATTTAGTATCTATATATATAGGGACGTAAACTAAACTAAACTGGTTTTGTGCAAACAAGTGAAAAGAAACAGACATGACCATAGCAGAAGCAAAACAGGTGCGTATCGTGGATTTTCTGGCACAGCTCGGATACCGTGCGCAATATGTGAAATCGGATCAGTACTGGTATCTCTCGCCGTTGCGTGCGGAGCGTACCCCGTCGTTCAAGGTAAACGACCGGCTGAACGAATGGTATGACTTCGCCGAGGCGACGGGCGGCGACCTCGTGGAACTGTGCAAACACCTTTGCGAAACGGAGAACGTGAGTGCGGCCCTGTCGTATATCGAGCGGCACGCCGGCAGCGTGTCATTGCCGAGAGTCCGTGTGCCGGCCGCACCTCCCCGACCGGTAGAGGCGGATATGAAAGATTTGGTTATCGTGCCGCTGCGACATCATGCGCTGCTCTCGTATCTCCATTCGCGGATGATCGATGCGGACATCGGGCGGATGTTCTGCAAGGAGGTGCATTACGAGTTACGCCAACGACGCTATTTCGCGCTGGCTTTCGGCAATATCTCCGGCGGCTATGAGGTGCGCAACGCCTATTACAAAGGGTGCATCAACGGCAAGGACATCTCTCTGATACCACAATCGCGCAGTGGGGTGCAAAACCGCGTTTGCGTGTTCGAGGGATTCATGGACTTCCTTTCATATATGACACTGAAACAGGCGGGCGACGATACCGTCTGTATCGACGCACCCTGCGACCACCTTGTGATGAACTCGGTCAGCAACCTGAAAAAGACATTGGCACACCTGCAAAGATATGCGTATATCCACTGTTACCTCGACAACGACCTTGCCGGGCAGAAGACCGTAGAAACCATCGCCGGGATGTATGACCGATGCGTCAACGACGAAGCCGGCCGCTATGCCGGGTACAAAGACTTGAACGACTACCTGCGCGGCAAGACACGCTGACGTATCCGCCCGACTGTCGTTCACCCCTGAAAGCTCTCCGAAAAAGGAGGGCTTTTTTTATGTCTTTATCTCTCCTTTCCCTCTTCTAAAATCATGTTGGAATATGATTTTAGAATATGATTTTGCGATTTTGAGAAAATCTTATCCGAAAATATACTGTTTTATAATCAATAATTTCCGCTTTTAATTTCTACGCCTTTATTTTGCAAATCATATTTCAGATTCAAATATAATATTACACATAAAGATATGAAATCATATTTCATTTTTATCATTGTATTGACGGTCGCCTACATTGTCTATTACGCAGTCGTCATCGTGCAGGACCTCTATGGTAAAAAGGAAACCGGCAAGACAGACGAGGAAGTCTTCGACCTCGGTGCACCGGAAGAGGAAGAAAGTGTGGCTGTGACGGAGAGCGACACGGGATTCAACGTCGGGAACGAGCAGTACGAAACGGATGTCGCTCCCATCGTTTCGCCCGCGACACCGGAAACGACGGGCGCGGCAACCCACGGCGAGGCCGGCATGGCGGAGAAACTGGCCCGACTGAAAGCCAAGGCGGAAGAACAGATGGAAGAAACGGTGCCCTACCTGTCGGACGCATACACGACAGATGAACTGTACAAAGCCATGATTGCCAGAGGCAAGACGGACAACCGCCCGGAACTGGAGTGGAAACCCCTCAAAGACCATTTGTAGAATGTCGAAAGCGAGAAAAATATTATGTGCACTGTGTCTCGTCCCTTACGCGGCGCTGGCCAAGAGCGGCGGCGTGAATTACAGTTGGGGTGCGGATGCGCTGGCCACGATGCACGACTTTGTGGTGACAATGATGCTGTATGTGCTATACATCTGCTACGCTGTCGCCTCGGTTTTCGTCATCGTGTCCGCGCTCCAGATCTACATCAAGATGAACACAGGCGAGGACGGCGTGGTGAAATCCATCGTGTCGCTTGTCGGCGCGTGCCTTTTCATCATCGGAGCCTCGATTGTGTTCCCCGCCTTTTTCGGCTACCGCATATAAGCGGTCGGCAGGACTGTAAAACAATTCAAAATAAAGTATCACTTAAAAAAGACAAGTATGTTTCAGAAAATCAAACGAATGTACCGTAAGGCAAAGGGATTTGCCAAAAATGTTTCCACCCAAGTGAAAATGCTCGCCTTCATGCTGTTGGCGGGTACGCCGGCTATGGCGCAGAGCACGGCGGGCGACTACTCCGCAGGAACGAGCGCACTTTCGAGCGTGGCCGAGGAGATCGTGAAGTATGTGCCTATCATGGTAAAGCTCTGTTACGCCATCGCGGGTGTCGTGGCTATCGTGGGCGCCATCTCGGTGTATATCGCCATGAACAACGAGGAGCAGGACGTCAAGAAGAAGATCATGATGGTGGTGGGCGCATGTATTTTCCTCATTGCAGCAGCCCAGGCACTGCCTCTCTTTTTCGGCATTTCGTAAATCCGCTGTACGATGAAAGGCAAGGACGAACGCTATCCGGATTATCCGTTGTTCAAGGGGCTGCAACGCCCGCTTGAAATGATGGGGCTGCAAGGCCGCTACATTTATTGGGCGGGCGGTGCGGCTGGCGGGGCCATTGTCGGCTTCATCATCGCCTACTGTCTGCTGGGGTTCGTGGCCGGGCTGGTTGTATTGGCGGCCGTCTTGTCCACAGGCATCGTGCTCATCATCCTCAAGCAGCAGAAAGGGTTGCACAGCAAGAAAAATGACCGGGGCGTGTATGTGTATGCGTACTCGCGTAAGGTCTGACAAAGAGAAACCATCACGGCAATGTGTTGTGTGGCTAATTGATTGTTGAACGCGGGCGGGTCCGCCTCCAGCCGAGGCGTGCCTGCCCTTATTTAATCGAACGAATATTGAAATGAGCCTATACGTCATTTTATTTTTCATTGCCCTGTGCGCAGGCATGGCCTTGTCTGTCTATGCGTTCGGCACGGGCGGCAAGCGCAAGCGCATCTTTCAGGACATTTACTTCTCGGTGGAAGATACGGAGGGCGTGGGCGTGCTGTACACCAAGACGGGAGAATACTCCGCCATACTGAAAATCGGGAATCCGGTGCAGAAGTATTCTGCCGACATCGACAGTTATTACGGGTTCACGAACCTGTTCTCCGCCCTCGCGCTGACACTGGGCGAAGGGTACGCCATCCACAAGCAGGATGTTTTCGTGAGAAAGCAGTTCGCAAACGAGGAGGACAGCGATCAGGAATTCCTCTCGGCATCGTATTTCCGCTATTTCAAGGGACGTCCGTACACGGACAGCTTTTGCTACCTGACCATCACGCAGGAAGCGAAGAAGAGCCGCCTGTTCTCTTACGACAGCAAGAAGTGGCGCGATTTCCTCGTGAAGATCCGCAAGGTGCACGACCAGTTGCGCGACGGCGGTGTGCGGGTGAGATTCCTGAACAAGACGGAGGCGAGCGAGTATGTAGACCGCTATTTCGCGATGAACTTCAAAGACCGCATCGTCTCGATGACGAATTTCAAAGCGGACGACGAAACGGTGTCGATGGGCGACAAACGCTGCAAGGTGTACAGTCTCGTGGACGTGGACTGCGCCGCGTTGCCCTCGCTGATACGCCCTTACACGAATATTGAGGTGAACAACACGGAAATGCCGGTGGACCTCGTATCGGTCATAGACAGCATACCGAACGCCGAGACGGTGGTGTACAACCAGATTATCTTCCTGCCCAGTCAAAAACGGGAACTCTCGCTGCTCGACAAGAAGAAGAACCGGCACGCCAGCGTCCCGAACCCGAGCAACCAGATGGCCGTCGAGGACATCAAGCGGGTACAGGACGTGATCGCCCGCGAGAGCAGGCAACTGGTGTACATGCACTTCAACATGGTGGTGGGCGTGCCTGCCGATACGGATTTGCAGAAATGCACCAACCACCTCGAAAATGCCTTCGGGCGCATGGGTATCCACATCAGCAAGCGGGCGTACAACCAGCTGGAACTGTTCGTGAGTTCATTTCCGGGCAACTGCTACAGCCTGAACGAGGAATACGACCGTTTCCTGACCCTATCGGATGCGGCGGTGTGCCTGATGTACAAGGAACGGGTGCAGCACAGCGAGGATACGCCGCTGAAGATTTACTACACCGACCGGCAAGGTGTGCCTGTGGCTATCGACATCACGGGAAAAGAGGGAAAGATGAAATTCTCTGATAATTCGAATTTTTTCTGTCTCGGGCCCTCGGGCTCGGGCAAGAGTTTTCATATGAACTCCGTCGTGCGCCAGTTGCACGAACAGGGAACGGATGTGGTGATGGTCGATACGGGTAACTCCTACGAGGGACTGTGCGAGTATTTCGGTGGCAAGTATATCAGCTACACCGAGGAGAAACCCATCACGATGAACCCGTTCCGTATCCACAGGGAAGAGATGAACGTGGAAAAAACGGGCTTCCTGAAGAATCTTATCCTGCTGATCTGGAAAGGGACGCAGGGCACGGTCAGCAAGACGGAGGACCGCCTGATTGAACACGTCATTACGGAATACTATGACGCCTATTTCAACGGTTTCGACGGCTTCACACCCCAGCAACGTGAGGACTTGCGCAAGAGCCTCGTTATAGACGACCGCAACAGCTGCGAGAGTCGGAACGAGAACGAACGGGAAAGCGCCGCCCGCATCGAGGGTATCATCGACGATATAGAATGCAGGCGCAAGGAGCTGAAGGTGGAGGAACTGTCGTTCAATTCCTTCTACGAATACTCCGTGCAGCGCATCCCCGACATCTGCGAGGAGAACCATATCACGGGTATCGACCTCTCGACGTACCGGTATATGATGAAGGACTTCTACCGGGGCGGTAACCACGAAAAGACACTGAACGAGAACATGGACAGCTCGCTGTTCGACGAGACGTTCGTGGTCTTCGAAATCGACAGTATAAAAGATGACCCGCTGCTTTTTCCGCTGGTCACACTGATTATCATGGATGTTTTCCTGCAGAAAATGCGCATTAAAAAGAACCGCAAGGTCTTGGTCATCGAGGAAGCATGGAAGGCCATCGCCAGCCCGCTGATGGCGGAGTACATCAAATTTATGTACAAAACCGCCCGTAAGTTCTGGGCTTCGGTGGGCGTGGTGACGCAGGAGATACAGGACATCATCGGCAGCGAAATCGTCAAGGAGGCCATCATCAACAACTCGGACGTGGTGATGCTGCTCGACCAGAGCAAGTTCAAGGAGCGTTTCGACACCATCAAGGCGATTCTCGGCCTGACGGACGTGGACTGCAAGAAGATATTCACGATCAACCGCCTCGAAAACAAGGAGGGACGCAGCTTCTTCCGGGAGGTCTTCATCCGCCGGGGGACGACCAGTGGCGTGTACGGTGTGGAAGAGCCGCGAGAGTGCTACATGACCTACACGACCGAGCGGGCGGAGAAAGAGGCCCTGAAACTGTACAAGCGGGAACTGGGGTGCAGCCACCAAGAGGCTATCGAGGCGTACTGCCGGGACTGGAACGCCAGCGGTATCGGCAAGTCGCTGCCGTTCGCGCAGAAGGTCAACGAGGCGGGACGGGTACTCAACCTGAAACCGGATAACAAAAACAAATAATCAATCAAAAGACAATGGCAAAGATAGACATCAACCAAAGCGTGGAAACGCTTGATTTCGGGCGTAAATACGACACCCGCATCCAACGTATATGTCGTGAGTTCAGAATCACAACCATCCGGGACTTGTGTCAATGGCCCGGAAGAGATTTGATGAAAGTACACGATATGGGTGAAAAAAGTATCGAGGAAATAGAGGCTGTTTTAGGAAAATACGATCTCCGGCTGGGTATGCTCGGTGAAGAGCTGGACGAATATGCCGGTACCGGCAATTCCAAGCAGGAAGAGGCCGAGGCGGCTCTATGGGAACAACGGAGATACGAGATAGCCAAGGAGATGTTCGTGAAGCACCGTATGCTGGCAGTAGCTGCCGTAAACGAGGCTGACGAACTGATACGCGCATTGAGACGATGAATATTGCACGATTGACAATCACCTGTTTTTAATCAGTAAAGAATCATGAAACGGCTATCTATCCTCCTGGTTATCCTGTCGCTTGCCCTCACGCAGCACGTTCATGCGCAGTATTACAGCGTGAACTACGACGCACATACCGTGGCGGCGATGGCCGTTGCGTTCGGTACGGAGGTCGTGGCCGAGAGCTACTACCGTGAGCAGGTAGACGACATCCTGAAACATTATACGGCGGCGGAGGTGGCGACGGCGGGAATATTCGCCTCCAAATTCTTGGAGCATAAAGCCCTGTCCGACCTCGGCGTCTGGTGCAGCAGCACGGAGAATTACTATTACCGCCGCATCTACCGCATGGTGGCGGAAAAGATTATGCCGAAGATATGGGTGGTGGCGAAGCTGATGCTCCGCTCGCCGCAGACGGCCATCTACTGGGGCAGCTACCTGATGAAGGTGTGCGACGACACGAAGAGCCTGTGTATGCAGTTCGAGAGTATCGTGACGAACAGCACGCTGACCTTTTCGGACATCGCCTTTCTGGAAATCAACAGGGATGTCGCTTCCCTGTTGAGCCTCTCGGAACTGGGCGGCATCGACTGGCAACGGATGATGGACAACCTCGCCCGTGTGCCGGGCAACTTCACAAAAGAGCACCTGAAAGGCGACCTCGACAACTTCTACAACATGGGCGTGGGACTGGCGACGTCGGGTATCGAGAATCTCGGCGACGCCCTGCTGCAAACCAGCTCGTTCCATAACCTGCTGGGCGGCAAGATCGAAGAGATAGGCAACCTGTACGACCACTACGGTGCACTCTTCGAACAGGCCGAATACGGCATGGGCGACCTGCTGCTCGGCATGGTGGGCGGCGAGGAGAATGTGGCCGGGCTGTTCGACTTCGGCAACTACGATCTCACGGCATGGATGACGGACTATCTGGACGAAGCGATGGGAAACTATTACACGCAGCGGTGGTACATCGCACGGCGCGAGCAGGGAAGCGTCCCGCTGTGCGACTATTATCCGCCGACGGACGACAACAGCGTCCTGAACGGCAGCGCGTGGACACGTTTCAGCACCAGCGATCCGGCCTTCTACCCCAGCGCCTCGCAGCGTGAGCAGGTGCTCGCCAACTCGGAAGCCCATGCAGGGTGGTCGAGAAGCCGGGTGCAGCAGCTCAACAACAGCAACGACGGCTATACTTACAGTATCAACTACTGGATGCAGGGTTACATCATCAGCCGGGGCGGTAAGCAGACGAAGAAGGCATACGCCTATGAGATACACGTTACAAAGAGCTGGAACTGGACGGAGGTCATCTACGAGGACATCTTCGATTCTTATTCGATGGACCTGAACACGTTCCGTGCGCAACTGAATGCCCGCCTCTCGGAGTTCAACGACAACGAGGAGGGATACGTCTATTACATCGCTTCCGATGCACGGAACTACTATCAGGCGACCAATGCAGCGAAACTGCAAGGCTGCGAGAGCGTGACCATCAGCGTAACCTGCTCGGACGGTGCGACACTGGGGCAAGGCTCGACACAATATAAATGCCGCAAATGCGGCAGTTCGCTGAACGCCCACTCGAAAGAGTGCGTCATGCAGACCTCGGTAACGGAGAATGAGCTGGACTTCTCGGAACTGGACGCGCTGATACGGGAGGCGGACAGTCAGGTCGCCGTCCTTCAATCACAAATCAGTGCCTTGGAACGGGAGAATGCCGACCTGCTGAAAAAGATTGCGGAGGCGAGCGTGGAAGATGCGGCGGCCTACCGCCAGCAGTACAACGCCAACCGGACACGGCTCGACGAACTGGAAAGCGAGCTTGCCGAGTGGCAGAAGAAACAACAGGAGTACGCGGACGCAAAGCAGGAGGCGGCAGGCGACAACGACGTGCCGACGGACGACTATTACCGTCTGCCTGCCATTATGCAGGATTGCAAATCAGCCTACAACCTGACGTGGCAGGACGGCGGCGCATGGAACGGTTACACGTTCGTCCGTAAGGCGACCATGCCGAATATCAACGGCGTTATCACGTTCAGCGCAACCATTTCCATCGCGCGGAAACCGAAGTATTTCCTCGGCATCAAGATACACCGCGCCATCATCCAGATCAGTTGGGAACTGACCACAGAATACACCGACACGCATGTGGCCGATGTGCTGACACTCGACCCGGGCCTTTCGGATGCAGAAAAGACGAAAATGGTAAACGACCGTATCGCGGAAATCGCACGGGAGTACCCCTCCTGCAAGATCACTACGGAGTATGCCCGCAGCGCACCGATGGAGGAAACGTCGGGCGGCGACGTGTACCACCTGCTGTGGTCGAGCGACCGCCTCGAAATCGCAAGGGAGGTGGATTCGCGTATCACGAAGATATATGCCGACCTCGTGTCGTTGGAGAAGATGATGCACTATAAACGGAGTATCATCGACGTGCTGAAGGATGTATTGCCCGAACTGGATGCGGACGAAGGACGCAGGCTGACACTTGTGGAAGAGTGCCATGACCGGTGGATAGAGAATGCGCGGACTTCGCGAAACGGCGGAAAGGAGGTGCAGCCATGAGACGTGCCTTATTGATTGCCGTCGTGCTGCTGGCACTGTTGCCCGACATAGCCCGGGCGCAGTGGACATTCGACATCGTGTCGGTGGAAGCCTATATCAACGACCACAAGAAACAACGCAGCCTGCTGCTGGCCCGCAGCACGCTGGAATACAGCAACAAACTGCTGCACGAGTACAGCCGTGAGGAGGTCGGAGAATATAAGGAGCTGAACGTGGACCTGGACAGGTACACCCGTGCATTCGATGTGATTGACGTGATGTACCAGTCGTTACGCACTGCCCTGAACGTGAAGAGCACCTATAATTCGGTAAGTGACCGTATCGGCGACTACAAGGAACTGCTGGAGGATTTTCACGGGAAAGTCCTGAAACGGGGACGCATCGAGCCGTCGGACGCACTGATACTGACCATCAACGAAAAGGCGATACGCGATATCGCCGACGCGGGGGAACATCTTTACAAATCGATGAGCGACCTCGTGCTGTACGCCACGGGGGCGGCGGCCTGCTCGACCAGCGACCTGCTGATGGTATTGGAGTCCATCAACCAGTCTTTGGATGACATCGAGCGGCACCTGAACCGGGCGTATATCGAAACGTGGCGATATATACAGGTACGCATCGGCTACTGGAAATCGAAGATTTACCGTGAACGCACCAAGCGCGAGATCATAGACGGGGCTTTCGGACGGTGGCGCGGTGCAGGACGATTGGATTATTAACGATAAAAGGGAAAAGAATATGAACAGAAAACTATTACTCATGGCCGTTACGATGATTGCAACGACGGCGGCGCAGGCGCAGTATGTGACCTATAACCACGATTCACCGAAGCAGAACCAGATTACGGTGATGGAAACCGGCACGGGGGCACTCTCGCCCGAACTTTATTATACGCTGTTGCACAACAGCTACAAGAAGTCGGCGGCGGCGAAAAACAAGCTGTCGTTCCGCACGCTGGCGGGCATCAACCTCTATAACCAGACGGACGAAGCGGAAGACATCGACTCGGCACTGGTGAGCCGTGCGAAGATCGAGGCCCTGAACATGGCCGACCGGCAGATAGACCTTGCGTGGCTTGCCGAGAGCGATAAAGTGAACGGACAGATGGAACGCCTGCAACGGAACATCGACCGCATACTTCTTGCCGGGGGTACGCCCGACGACAAGGAGCGTTGGACGGAATATTACCGGATGTACCAGTGTGCCATCGACGCGACGAAAGATGCCTATATGCCGAACGCCCAACGCAAGAAGGAGTATCTGCGCATTTATGAGGATGTAACGCGACAGAACGAGATTCTGGTCGGCTACCTTGCCCGGCGGCAGAACGCCACGGTAACGAGTGCACTGCTGAATGCTACCGACAACCGTAACCTGAACAAGGGAAGCATTGTCCGTGAGGCGGTAAACAGGTGGAACGAATCGCGTTTCACTGTGCGCGGATCGCAGTCCGGCGGTAGCGAGGATGGCGGAGAGGGAGATGAAACGGTGAACAGGGGGAACTAAAAAAAATCGCATATGGCAGACGGAAATATACTCTCGGATTTCGGCATCAACATCCTCGAAGAGGAGATCGACGATGTGATTTTTCAGACGAACGAGTTTCTGACGGACGCGACTTTCACCGGTTCGCAGGGGCCGTTCTGGTGGATACTGCAAATGTGTATGGCACTCGCTGCCCTGTTCGCCATCGTGATGGCGGCAGGCATGGCGTATAAGATGATGGTCAAGCACGAGCCGCTGGACGTGATGAAACTGTTCCGCCCTTTGGCTATCTCCATCATCCTTTGTTGGTGGTATCCGCCGGCCGATACGGGTATGGCGGGTAGCGGAAGCAACTGGTGTGTCCTCGACTTCCTCTCCTACATACCGAACTGTATCGGCTCGTACACGCACGACCTCTATGAGGCCGAAGCCACCCAGATAGCGGATAAGTTCGAGGAGGTGCAACAGCTTATCCATGTACGCGACACGATGTACAACAGCCTGCAAGCGCAGGCGGACGTCGCCCACACGGGTACATCCGACCCGAACCTGATCGAGGCGACCATGGAGCAGACCGGCGTAGATGAAGTAACAAACATGGAGAAGGACGCGGCGGAATTGTGGTTTACCTCGCTGACAGCAGGTGTTGTCGTGGGGATAGACAAAATCATCATGCTGATTGCGTTGATAGTGTTCCGAATCGGTTGGTGGGCTACCATCTACTGCCAGCAAATCCTACTGGGAATGCTGACAGTGTTTGGACCGATACAGTGGGCTTTCAGTCTGCTGCCCAAGTGGGAAGGCGCATGGGCGAAATGGCTTACGAGGTATCTGACGGTGCATTTCTACGGAGCAATGCTCTACTTCGTAGGCTTTTATGTGCTGCTACTTTTTGACATCGTTTTGTGCATCCAGGTGGAGAACCTGACGGCAATTACGGCGAGCGAACAGACGATGGCGGCCTACCTGCAGAACTCGTTCTTCTCGGCAGGCTACCTGATGGCGGCAAGTATCGTAGCCCTGAAATGCCTGAACCTCGTGCCCGACCTTGCGGCATGGATGATTCCTGAAGGCGACACGGCTTTCTCCACCCGAAATTTCGGCGAGGGTGTGGCGCAACAGGCCAAGATGACGGCGACGGGCGGTATCGGGTCCATGATGAGATAATAATCATACTAAATAATTCAAAAAAATGAATGTACAAAGGAAAATTGAAAAATGGTGCAGGGACGAACGCTTCGTGCGCTATGTAAGCAAACGCACGAATGAGGAGTTCTGCAAGGTGCGGGAAAGCAATTGGTTCGATCCGGGATATGAGGAACTGGACGAAGCCTTCGAACGTGACGACCGGTATATCGAACCATTGGCGACTTACCTTACCTACCGCTTGCAGGTCGCCAAATTGCAGAAAGACGCCAAGAAACGCAGGTGCGGCATTTGGTGGGTGTTCGTGCAGGTTAGTATGCAAGGACACTACACACAGATCTTTTCCGGAGAGTTCGAAAAGCTCCAGACGGAACTGGTGGAAACAATCATGCCGATGCTGCATGACGAGTATATGCAGAAGTTGAACAAAAAAAACTGTAAGGGCACATGGTCATCAAACATTTAGAGAACAAGATCAAGCTGGTGGGCATTATCTGCACCGCCTTTCTCGTGGGGTGCGTCATCATCAGCGTGTCGAGTATCTGGACGGCGCGGACGATGGTCGTGGATGCCCAGAAGAAGGTGTACGTGCTGGACGGCAACGTACCCATACTGGTGAACCGGACAACGATGGACGAGACATTGGACGTGGAAGCCAAAAGTCATGTAGAGATGTTCCACCACTACTTCTTCACCCTTGCGCCGGACGACAAATACATCCGCTACACGATGGAGAAAGCGATGTACCTGGTAGATGAAACGGGGCTGGCGCAGTACAATACTCTGAAGGAAAGAGGATTCTATTCCAACATCTTGGGTACGAGCGCGGTGTTCTCCATCTTTTGCGACAGTATCGCTTTTGACAAGAAAAGCATGGAGTTCACGTATTACGGGCGGCAGCGCATTGAACGCCGGAGCAACATCCTGACACGCGAACTGGTTACGGAGGGACAACTCAAACGTGTGCCACGAACGGACAACAACCCGCACGGGCTGCTCATCGTGAACTGGCGCACGCTGTTGAACAAAGACATCGAGCAAAAAACGAAAAGCAACTATTAAATCATCAAGAATATGAATATCAAAGGATTCAGGCGGATGCTGTTCGGTGAGAAGATGCCGGACAAGAACGATCCGCAATACAAGGAACGCTACGAACGTGATGTGGAGGCCGGACGCAAGTTTGCCAAGGCGACGCGCATCGACAAAATGGCGGCCAAAGTGCAGGGCTTCGCCAACGCGCACCGGACGATGTTTCTGGTACTCGTCTTCACCTTCGTCATCGGGGTATTCGCATGGAACGTCTACCGCTTGGTGGCAGTGTACCGGCACAGCCCTACACACCGCACTGCAACGGAGATGCAGGATTCGGTGCTGCGGCAGCGGCACAAGCTGCTGCAGGAGGGCGAAATGAGGGAGAATAAGAACAAGGAGTACGAACCGCAGTAAAACAGATGTGCTATGAAGATATTAGAGAAAATCAATTTCCGCCAGCCGAAGTATATGCTTCCTGCCATCCTTTATTTTCCCTTGCTCGGCGCATCCTATTTCATCTTCGATCTGTTTCACACGGACACGATGGAGATACAGGACAAGACGTTGCAGACAACGGAGTTTCTGAACCCCGAACTGCCGGGGGCTCAAATCAAGAACGACGGTATAGGAAGCAAGTACGAGAACATGGCGAAAGCATGGGGTAAGATACAGGATTACTCCGCAGTGGATAACATAGAACGGGAAGAACCCGACAACAACAGAGAAGAGTATGAATCGCAATACACGCAGGACGACATCGCCCTGCTCGACGAACAGCAGCAGGAAAAAGCTGCGGCAGCGGAAATTGCCAATGCCAAAAAGAGAGAGCAGGAAGCCCTCGCGGAACTGGAAAAAGCACTCGCCGAAGCGAGGTTGAGAGGACAGAACGCCGTGATGCCGGCAGATTCGGACACTGCCGCGAGGGTTCCGGCGCAGGACAGAGTGGCCGAGGGTGCGATTTCCGAAGAGAGCCGTTCGGTCAAAGTACCGTCCGCGGACGAACCGCCCAGCGAGGTGGTACGCAAGGTAAAGACGACCTCGGACTACTTCAACACACTGGCGAAAGATGCCCGTGAACCGAAGCTCATTCAAGCGATTATCGACGAGGACATCAAGGCGGTGGACGGCTCGCGTGTCCGGCTGCGCCTGCTCGACGACGTGGAGATAAACGAGTGCATCGTCAAGCGGGGCTCGTACCTGTACGCCACGGTGAGCGGTTTCTCGTCCGGGCGCGTGAAGGGCGACATCAGCAGCATCCTCGTGGATGACGAACTGGTAAAAGTCAGCCTCACGCTCTATGATACGGACGGCATGGAGGGGCTGTATGTTCCCAACAGCCAGTTCCGGGAAACGAGCAAGGATGTGGCCAGCGGTGCGATGTCGGGCAATATGAGCATGAGCACCGGGACTTACGGGAACAGCCTTGCCCAATGGGGAATGCAAGCGGTGAACAATGCCTACCAGAAGACGAGCAACGCCATCAGCAAGGCCATCAAGAAAAACAAGGTGAACCTGAAATACGGGACGTTCGTGTATCTGGTGAACGGCAGAGAAAAAAAGAATTAAAACCTCAATGGTATGGAAACAGATCTATCGAAATATCATAAAGGTACGGACGGCTTGTATTATGAGGATTACATAGCCCCCGATAAAGTCGAGACATTCACCGGCAAACTCGTGAGTACCGAATGGTGGCACCACGGAGGACGGTTCGCCCTGATATGTAATTTCCAGACAGAAGACGGGCGGAGGATCGCCTTGTTCGCTTTTCAAAAATACACCGGCTTTTACGGGCCAAGATACGGGGAGGTCAATTTCAAACATGTGGAAAAGAACACCCTTTGGGAGTGTGAAACCCAAATGACCCGGACGGGACGCTGTACCTGGGCAAGAGCCCGGCAGGTTAAAGAAGCAATAAGTGATACGTCATGATAGAAACGGATAACATCTACAACATGGATTGCCTTGAGGGTATGAACCAGATGGCGGATGGCAGCGTCGATGCCGTGATAGCGGACCTGCCCTATGGGGTGTTGAACCGCAGCAACCGGTCGGCGAACTGGGACAGGCAGATACCTCTCGAACCGTTGTGGGCGCAATTCCGGCGGATTACCAAGCCGAAAAGCCCCATCATACTATTCGGGCAGGGACTCTTTTCAGCGAGACTCATGTTGTACCAGCCCCAATTGTGGCGGTATAACCTCGTGTGGCAGAAAGACCGCGTGACAGGACATCTGAACGCCAACAGAATGCCTTTGCGCCAACATGAGGACATACTGGTGTTTTACAAGAAACAGCCGGTATATCATCCGCAGATGACGCCGTGCCCACCGGAACGAAGAAATCATGGACGACGCAAGACGGACGGCTTCACGAACCGCTGTTACGGAGAAATGAAACTGGCCCCGGTGCGTGTTGCCGACGACAAGTACCCGACCTCGGTCATTTTCGTACCCAAGGAGCATAAGACCGGAGCTTTCTACCACCCGACGCAGAAACCGGTGGCATTGGTCGAATACCTGATACGCACCTATACCAATGAAGGGGACATCGTCCTGGACAACTGTATCGGGTCGGGCACGACGGCTGTGGCCGCCATCCGCACGGGACGGCATTACATCGGCTTCGAGATCGAACAAGCCTATTGCGAGATAGCCGAGCGCCGGATTCGGGAAGAACTGGAACGCAGGAATGAAGCGAAATGAGGGAAAAGACAAAAACAAAATCAATAGTATCAACGATATGAATATGAACAAGAAAGGAATCGTAACGATATTTCTTCTGGCGGCAGGATTGCCGGGTGTGCGGAACGCACAGGCACAAACGACCTACGAGGAAATGGAACAACTGACGGTGAACGAACAGATAACGACCGTCATCACGGCATCGGAACCGGTGCGTTTCGTGGATATTTCCACCGACAAAGTGGCTGGCGACCAGCCTATCGACAACATCATCCGGCTGAAGCCCAAGGAGGCGGGACACGAGGACGGCGAAGTGCTCGCTGTCATCACCATCGTGACGGAACGCTACCGCACGCAATACGCGCTGATCTACACCACAAGGATGAAAGAGGCGGTAACGGACAAGGAAATCCTGCTGCAAGAGCGGGAGGCGTACAACAACCCGGCCGTGTCGATGTCCACCGCCGACATGACGCGCTTTGCCCGGCGTATCTGGAACTCGCCCGCGAAGGTCCGCAACGTGGCCACCAAAGCGCACCGCATGGTGATGCGCCTGAACAACATCTACTCGGTAGGCGACTACTTCTTTATCGACTTCTCCATCGAGAACAGGACGAACATCCGTTTCGAAATCGATGAGATACGGGTGAAGCTGGCGGACAAGAAGCTCTCCAAGGCGACCAACACGCAGACCATCGAACTGACACCCGCGCTGGTATTGGAGCGGGGAAAGACGTTCCGGCACGGCTACCGTAATGTGGTTGTCGTGAAGAAGCTGACTTTTCCCAACGGCAAGCTGCTGACCATCGAAATGACGGAAAAGCAGATAAGCGGTCGAAACATCAGCCTGAACATCGACTATGAGGACGTACTGGCGGCGGATTCGTTCAATGCGGATTTATTGGAGGAGGAATGAATATGGGAAAGACGATAAGAATCACCCTGCTGCTTGTGCTTGCCTGCACGGGCTTCGCCACCCATGTACACGCACAGCGTAACAGCGGGCGCCTCTCGCTCGGTGCGGGGCTGCTCTACAGAAACGGCATGGACATGACGCTCGCCTACGAACACGAGATGAACTACCGCCACGCATGGGAGTTCTTTGCCAACGGCTACCTGCAATGGGAGGAGTGTGCCTCATGCGGCCATATCTGTCCGGAATCCTTTTGGAGGAACTACCGCAGCTACGGCTTCGGTATAGCATACAAACCGTGTGTAGCGCGTGGACGCAACCACTACGGCAGTCTGCGCATCGGGGCTTCGGCAGGCAGCGACACGAAGAAGTTTCTCGGCGGCCTGCACTTCGGCTACGAGCATAACTATGTGCTGCGGTCGGGATGGACGTTGTACTGGCAGGTAAAGAGCGATATGATGATAAAGGGTGCGGACTTGTTGCGGACAGGTGTCGTGCTGGGAGTGAAACTGCCGATAAGGTAAGGAAATAACGAATCAAGATAAAGAAGAATAAACGATGATACGAAAGATACAATGGATCATAGTGGCGGCAACGGCAGTGCTGTGTGCCGCCTGCGATGCGCATATAGAGGTACCCGATACGGCGGTGCGTCCCGGCCATGTCCTCTGCGAGGATGGCGTGGCGTTGTCCTACGCGCAGTATGAACTATCGGGGAAACGGGCGATAGCCGTTGTCTTCGACACCCAGCGGCGTGACGGTACGGTGGGAAGCGGCTATGCGGTTTACCTGTGGGAGATTGCTCCGGAGGCGTTCGCCGACAGTCTCGGCATCGCGCAGGGCACATCGGCGGACATCACGGCATACGACGGGAATGCGAACACTTTCGCACTGTACGACACGAGGGAGACGGCCTCGCCGATGGCGGAAGCGGTCTTCGACCTGTGGCGGTACGGACAGAGTGCCTATGTGCCCTCGGTGGCGCAGATGCGCCTGCTGTATGCCATGCGCGAAGCGGTCAATCCCGTGATTGAACGGTGCGGCGGACAGCCGTTGCCGGATGAAGCCGACGACTGCTGGTACTGGACATCCACCGAGGTCGAAGGGCAGCAGACGGCAAAGGCATGGCTATACTCGTTGGGAAGCGGAGCCATGCAGGAGACACCCAAGATACAGGCGCACAAGGTGCGTCCCATTATAACCCTGAACGAATAAAATGATAAACCTATATGGAAACGATAGACGTAATTATGCTTGTCGGATTGGTGCTGATGATAACGGCACTTGTCCTGATGTACAAATGTGCGAGAGGTAAATCCTGCCGACGGAAAATGGAAAAGATCGCCGATTCCGTCGCTTCGGATAAAGAAGATATTGATTTTCTGGTTAAACGGTTCGGCTGCCTTTTCGAGGAAATGGCTGCCGATCACAGAAAAGAATCCATCCTGAAAGAACGTGCCGCCAGACTACAGGAGCTTGTCGAAGAATTGGAGTACCAACGGAACGAACTGGAAACGGACAATAGGTCGATGACAGACATCAACGATGAGCTGAAGCGGGGCAATGCCGAACTCGTAGAGAAATCCACCCGCCTGCGCAACGAAATATCATGCAGCGAGCAGACCATCCGGGATATGGGGAAATACATCGACTCTCTCAAAAAAATCAGAGAGGGACTTGAGATAGTCCTGAACAATATGTCGGCAGAAGAGGTGCATTACCTCTCGGAGCCGGTTTTCAGCCTGGGGATTACGCCGTCCATCCGAAGGCTTCTTGAAGCTCACGGGATATTGTATATCGGGGATCTGATTCATCTTGACGAGTCGTACCTCATGGACATATGGGGTGTCGGCCCGGTAACCCTTGAAAAGATAAAAACCAAGCTGAACGAGAACGGCGTATGGTTCGGCATGGACGTTATCCGGGTAAGTGATCACTGGTATCGCCGGAAATAGGAACTAACAATGGATTGATTCATGGAAGAGAGCAAGGAATTACAAGGGTTCTATAAGATATTCCGCGCGGTGGTGTATGTCTCCGTGCTGTTGGAGTTTTTCGAGTATGCCATCGACCCCGCCATGCTCGACCACTGGGGCGGGATACTGTGCGACATCCACGGGCGCATCAAGCAGTGGATGATCTACAACGACGGCCATCTGGTGTACAGCAAGGTGGCTACGGTGCTGCTGATCTGTATCACCTGCATAGGTACACGAAATAAAAAACATCTGGAGTTCAATGCCCGCAGGCAGGTGTTGTACCCGCTGACGGGCGGATTGCTGCTGCTCGCCCTGTCCGTGTGGCTGTTCAACCACCCGATACAGGAACGGTTCTACACGCTGCCGCTGAATATCATCCTCTATATGGCAGCCTCCGTCGTGGGCGTGGTACTGGTACATATCGCACTGGACAATATCTCGAAGTTCATCAAGGAGGGACTGATGAAAGACCGGTTTAACTTTGAGAATGAAAGTTTTGAACAATGCGAGGATAAAATCGAGAACGAATATAGCGTGAATATCCCCATGCGATACTATTACAAGGGTAAGTTTCGCAAGGGCTGGATTTCGATAAGCAACTGTTTTAGAGGCACATGGGTAGTCGGAACTCCGGGCAGCGGGAAGACCATGTCGATTATAGAGCCTTTCATCCGGCAACATTCGGCTAAGGGATTCGCAATGGTAGTATATGATTACAAATTCCCGACACTGGCCACGAAGTTGTATTACCACTACAAGAAAAACGAGAAATCGGGTAAAGTACCCAAAGGGTGCAAGTTCAACATGATTAACTTCGTGGACGTGGAGTACAGCCGACGGGTGAATCCGATTCAGGCAAAGTACATCAACAACCTCGCGGCGGCGAGCGAAACGGCGGAGACTCTGCTGGAATCCCTGCAAAAGGGAAAGAAAGAGGGAGGCGGTGGCAGCGACCAGTTCTTCCAGACCTCGGCGGTGAACTTCCTCGCCGCCTGCATCTACTTCTTCGTGAACTACGAGCGCGAACCCTACGATGCGGGCGGCAAACCGTTGTACGCGGAGAAGCGGCAAGACCCGCAGACAAAGTTCTGGAAACCCACGGGTGTGGTGCGTGAACGTGAGGGCGGAAATATCGTGGAGCCGGCCTACTGGCTGGGGAAATACAGCGATATGCCTCACATCCTGTCGTTTTTGAACGAGAGTTACCAGACCATCTTCGAGGTGCTGGAGACGGACAACGAGGTGGCACCGCTGCTCGGCCCGTTCCAGACGGCGTTCAAAAACAAGGCGATGGAGCAACTGGAGGGCATGATAGGTACGCTGCGCGTCTATACCAGCCGTCTGGCGACCAAGGAGAGCTACTGGATATTCCACCGCGACGGGGACGATTTCGACCTGAAGGTAAGCGATCCGAAGCAGCCGAGCTACCTGCTGATAGCGAACGACCCGGAGATGGAGAGTATCATCGGTGCGTTGAACGCCCTTATCCTGAACCGTCTCGTGACACGCGTGAACACCGGGCAGGGCAAGAATGTCCCCGTGAGCATCATCGTGGACGAGCTGCCGACACTGTACTTTCACAAGATAGACCGCTTGATCGGCACGGCACGAAGCAACAAGGTAAGCGTAACGCTCGGCTTCCAAGAGCTGCCGCAGCTGGAAGCCGATTACGGGAAGGTGGGTATGGAGAAGATCATCACGACCGTGGGTAACGTAATCAGTGGCTCGGCGCGGGCGAAAGAGACGTTGGAATGGCTGTCGAATGACATCTTCGGCAAGGTGGTGCAGGTAAAGAAGGGCGTAACCATCGACCGGGACAAAACTTCCATCAACCTGAACGAGAACATGGACAGCCTTGTGCCCGCCTCGAAGATCTCGGATATGGCAACGGGATGGCTCTGCGGACAGACGGCTCGGGACTTCATCAAGACGAAAACCGGCATGGGCGGCTCGATGAACATTCAGGAGGCGGAAGAGTTCAAGACCACGAAGTTCTTCTGCAAGACGGATTTCAACATGGCTGAAATAAAGAAAGAGGAAGCGGCGTATGTGCCGCTGCCGAAGTTCTACACGTTCAAGTCGAGGGAGGAACGCGAACGCATCCTGTATAAAAATTTCGTACAGGTGGGACAGGATGTGAAAGAGATGATAAAGGATGTGCTGAACCAGCGCAACGCTATCTGAAAAAATGGCAGGGAAAGCGATGGTTGCAATAGGCTGTTGTCAGTAATAATCTTAAAATGTGGCATATAGAATCGAAAAATATAAGCCGGAATTACCCCTTACATTTAATTATTCCTATTTTTGCAGTCAAAAAAACACATCATCATGGCTGCAACTACACGTCAGGTCAACGTGTACGACCTGATACAAGAAAGGCTGAAAATCATATTCGGCGAGTTCGACAACATCTACATCTCATTCTCCGGTGGCAAGGACAGCGGGGTTCTGCTGAACCTATGTATCGACTACATCCGGAAACATAACCTGAAAACCCGGATAGGCGTGTTCCACATGGATTACGAGATACAGTACAAGATGACCGTGGAGTACATCGAACGCACGTTCAAGGAGAACCGGGACATCCTCGACGTGTACCGGGTATGCGTGCCCTTTCGTGTCACTACCTGCACCTCGATGTACGAGAGTTACTGGCGGCCATGGGACGAGAGCAAAAAGGAGGCGTGGGTACGCCCCATGCCCGCGGACGCCATGACCTTGCATGATTTTCCCTTTTACGACACCCGGATGTGGGACTACGACTTCCAGACGGAGTTCTCCCGCTGGTTTCACGGGCGGCAGCAGGCGAAACGCACCTGCTGCCTTGTCGGGATTCGGACGCAGGAGAGCTATAACCGCTGGCGTACCATTTATAGGGGCGTCCAAGAACTGTATAAAAATTACAAGTGGAGCACCAAAATCGACGATGGCATCTATAACCTTTATCCTCTCTTCGACTGGAAAACGACTGATATATGGGTGGCCAACGGGAAATTCCGCTGGGACTACAACCGCCTGTACGACCTCTACTACCAGGCGGGCGTCAGCCTTGACCGACAGCGGGTGGCAAGCCCGTTCATCAGCGAGGCAATCGAAAGCCTCGCGTTGTACAAGGTCATAGACCCCAATACTTGGGGACGGATGATCGGACGGGTGAACGGCGTGAACTTCACGGGTATCTACGGGAGTACGCAAGCCATGGGACGGCAGAAGATCCGCCTGCCGGAAGGACACACGTGGAAATCTTTCATGGAATTCCTGCTCTCGACCCTGCCGGAGCGTACCCAAAGAAAATACCTCGCCAAACTGAACACCAGTATCAAGTTCTGGAAAGAAAAGGGCGGATGCCTTAGCGACGAGGTGATACGGAAGCTGAAAGAGCGGAACATCCCCATACTGGTGGGGGAAGATACCAACTACAAGACGGAAAAGAAACCCGTAAGGATGGACTACCTCGACGACATCGACATCGCGGAGTTCAAGGAGATACCGACCTACAAGCGGATGTGCATCTGTATCCTGCGCAACGACCATACATGCAAGTACATGGGATTTTCCCTGACCAAGGAGGAGACGGAGATGAAGAACAGCGCCCTGAAAAGATACGGCAACATCATGGATGCACACCGGCCGGAAGCCCGCAGCAATCCCTGAAATGGAAGCGCGGGCAAAAGGGAGCCGGACATTTCATCCGGGAAGTTTTCGATATTCGAGCCGCAGAGAGGATAAAACGGGGCTCGTATTCAAAGGACATATAACTGTCTAACTTTTGATTCGAATTAATTCAATTTATCATGATAGTTCAAGCATACCTACGGACCGAAGACATGCCGGTAAAACAGCGGGTACTCGTCGTAACCTACGAGGCGATTATCCAAGAGGGTATCCGTGCTGTCAGCACGGACGCCATCGCGCAGACTCTACACATCTCCAAGCGGACCATTTACAAGCTATTCTCTACCAAGAAGGTACTGATTAAAGAGAGCGTGAACCATGCACTGGGTGCTCTATGCGCCGAGCGGGACGCAATACGCCACAGCAAAGATTCCTGCTTCGAGAAACTGATTGCCCTTTCCCACCTGCATATCCGGGAGCTGCACCGGGGGCAATCCCCATTCTGGAATGAGATTGACGGGGATACCACCTATCGGGAGGTGTTTTCGGGTATTCGCTGTTATTGGAAACATGTCTTTATGGAAATGCTGGAAGAGTGTTACAAGCAGGGATGTTTCGACCGGAAATATATTTCCGGCAGGGAGGAGCTGAAGATGTTTTCCAAAATCTTCTTGCAGGTGCTTTACGGTATGCATATTACCCATACCCCGGATTCTCTGGACATCCTACGGCAAACGGCCTTTATCCTGCTCCGGGGTATCTCCTCACCCGAATACACCGAGTGGATGGATGAATATCTCGGACATTCGATATAAAGCAGGAGCTTGACAAGTCCGGGGTTGTTCCGGAAAAGTCTTACGAACTGCTGTAAAAAAAGGTGTCCGCTCCGGTCCACGGACATACCGGCAACAAATACCGCCCGAATCATGCGGGCGGCGTCCGTTACCGGCAGAGAATCGTCAAACGGCACCTCCGAATAATTTCGTCCTCTGCCGCAGACAGAAATCCTCATACTCTTCTTTATTCGTGCTGCCCTCGATGTGGCGGCCGATAAGTTCGCCCAGCTCTGCGGAACCTACCTTGTCGCGAACGGGCCGTATCCCCTGTTTGTAATGAAGATAGACCTCGTAATAGCCCGAACCGTTGAGCGCGACGATAACAGAACCGGAATAAAAGGATTCACACAAAGATTGCCTTGCCCATTCGTAAAACCATATCAAAGATAGTTATATATGGATATTTATTGCTATATTTGCAAAGTAATAGCAATATATAGATATATGGATAAGGGTGTTTATACAACGAATCAGGACATTATCACGCTCCTTTGCCAGCGCCTGAAGGAGTACCGTCTTGCCGCACGGATCAGTCAAAAGGAAATGGCCGAAAGGTCGGGTGTGGGACTGACTACCATCAGTCATCTCGAACAAGGGGTAAACCGGAATATCACGCTCAATAATTTCATTTCACTGATGCGTGTGGTCGGAATGGAGCAGCGTTTGTTTGAGTTGTTGCCCGAACTGCCCATGCCCCCGATGGCATTGAAACAGATAAACAAATTCATCCCCAAAAGAGTAAGGAGGAACAGCGATGATACGGAATCTTGATGTTTTTTTGTGGAACCGGAAAGTCGGTTCTTTGGTTACATACAAGGAGAGGTACGCGGAAAGGATATGTTTCTATTTTGACCGTGATTTCCTTGGTGGCGGGTATGACATTGCGCCCTTGCGGGCCTCTATCCACAGCACGTCCGCAAAGAACGGGTTGCCCGTGTATGCCGATGACGGGAAGCTCTTCGGCGGCCTGCCTTCTTTCATCGCCGATTCCTTACCGAATCATTGGGGAAACAGGATATTTAATGAATGGGCCAAGAGCCATAACATCAGTACGAGAAATCTGTCCGCCCTCGACCGTCTGGCCTACATCGGCAGAAGAGGCATGGGGGCACTGGAATTTCTGCCTCCGGCAGCCGAGGATATGGAGCAGCCCTTTAAGGTCGAGATCGACGACCTCTACAAGCTGGCTCAATCGGCCTTGAACGAGGCAAGGGGGTTCAAGGCTGAAATGCAGCCGGACCTGATGATCGAAAGTCTGTTCAAAGTGGGGACATCGGCCGGTGGCCGCAGACCCAAAGCCATCATCAACTTCAACCCGGAAACCAACGAATGCTATTCGGGACAGGTGGCAAGCCCGATGCCCGGATATGTTCCCATGATTATCAAGTTCGACGAACATTCGGACGTCCCCACTACCCGCATTGAATACAGCTATTACCTCATGGCGAAAGATGCGGGGTTGAACATGATGCCTTCGCGCCTCGCGGAGGGTGAGAAAACCGCCCATTTCCTGACCGAACGGTTCGACCGTCGGGAGGGGAAGAAAATACACGTGCAGACCTTGGCGGCCATGAACCCGGCTGCGGACAGTTATGAATGCCTCTTTGACACCGCCTGTCGTATAGGCGTCCTGCCGTCGGAACTCAAGCAACTGTTCCTCTTGACCGCCCTGAACGTGCTGGGAGGAAACGTGGACGACCATAACAAGAATTTCAGTTTCCTGATGGGCGACGACGGGGTGTGGCATATCGCTCCGGCCTACGATTTCACCTTTTCCGTCGATCCGTCCGCCCCGGGATATGTGAACCGCCACTGCATGACCATCTGTAACAAGAACTCCGCTATCGGGCGCGAAGACTTGCTCGAACTGGCCAAACGCTACAACGTAAAAGGAGCCGGTTCTATCATAGAAAAGGCTGTCGGCGTTGTTTCCAACTACGACCATTACGCGGAACTGGCCGGTGTCGGCGGATATTGGCGTCGGCAGATCAAAGAGGAAACGGGCTACCGGATAGAAAACATGTCCGATATTCCACACCATAGAGGACTCGGAAGGTAGGCCGGCTTTCACCTATCGGACAGGTTATTTTTTGCAATTTCCGGATACCTCCGGATAACCCGGGATTATTTCGGGGAGGCAGAAGTTGTTCAGTGGTAAACGGGTGGTAAGTAAGTGGTTGATGAGTGGTAAATGGGTGGTAGCCGGGTGGTAAGCGAGTGGTAGCCGGGTGGGTGGTGGGTGGCGGTTCTTTTTAATCGGATTTGACAAGTGGGAGAAAGATACGCAGCGAGGCAGCAAGGGCAATCAGAAACGAACCCTTTTTGCCTGCTGCCGCACCAATTTCTGATATTACCTGTTCGGGAAAGCTCCTTTCGATAAATTGCCCCAGCGAGCAGTCGTTGGGGCCTATCGGTTAGCCGATTGAGGTAAAAAAGGCCAGTCCGGGCATCGAGATGTCCGGTCATATCGGAACACCGCCCCATCCGATGCAGGCGGTGTCCGCTATTCCTACCCTATGTGTCAGACGGACTTACCGCCGAGCAGCCGAGTAAACTGCCTATGACAAAATTCTTCGTACTCTTTTTCATCCGAGCCTTTCTCGATAGCCCTGTCGATGACCTCGCCCAGTTCGTCACAACAGACTTCTTCACTGACACACTTCGCATCCATGCCTTTCAGCAGATATACCTCGTAATAGTCCGAACCGTTAAGGGCGACTATCACATAACCGGCGTGCAGCCGTCCGTTCACTTTGATACGAAGTGCGGGCATACCGCTGTACACTGTTGCGGCAAATTCTTTGATACCCCATGACATGAGGACATTGGCTTGTGTCGTTGCTATCAACTGTTGTTGGGCGGTCTGTGCCACCTGCATTACATATTCTTTTTCCATGATTGTGATATTTAGATAATGATTTATTTATCGTCAGTCGAACCATTCGGGATTGTCCTCCTTCAGTTCGGTAATGAGTTCCTTGTCGGAGAGTTTGAGGGTCTTCTTATCGGTGAAAAAGAAAACCTCGTCGTAGATTCTTTCGGCTTCCTTACTGGCAAAGCCTTCGTTTTCATCGTTGAAGCTGCCGGGCTGGAGGGCGTCGAGCAGGGCGGTCGAGCCGATAAGAAGTTCTTCGCCATTGTTGGATACCACCACCCGACAAGGATAGGTGTTGCCGCCGAATTGTATTTCCTGTGTTTTCATACGTCTGTTATCTTAATGGGATGTATTTCCCGTTTTCATTCAGATACTCCATGATTCGCTTTGCTTCCTCGTGCGAGGCTCGGTTACGGTCGTCGTAGCAGCGTGTATCGTCCGCCATGACAACGATACACTCTTTGATAAGCCGATAGAGGCTCTGCTGGAGCGTGGGGTGCATCGTGGGGATGGCTGCCGCAAACCGCTTGGGATTGAAATTGTAACTGTTCACTGCCATTTCCCAATCTTTGGCGAGTTGGTACTCTTTGCTTTCTTTGATGTTGTCCATTGTCTTGAAATTTTAATGATTTGTTTTTTCTTCCCTTTTCTTGAAGCCTTTCGACTTCGCCCAAAGGGGTTGTTTTCATGTGCGTTCCAAACGGTGGGATGCAAGAACGACGGGCAAGGAACCGGAGATGAAATTTTATGAAAAGCCGTAATCTGTGATTGCGGAAAGTTGTCATCAAATTTCATTTCAGGTAGTGATAGCGGTACTTGAACGGCGTTTGCCCACCGTACCTTTGCACACGAAAACAAAACTGTGGAGAAGTCTTGGCTACGAAGGTGTTACGCTGTTATAACAGGAGTCCGGCACGGATAAAACCCGGAGGTAAAACTGGTCGAAAGTTCGGCAGAACATCGCTATAAAAGTAACCGGGGCACGCATGGATGAGCTATTATAAAACCACCCGCTTTTGCGGCGGGTGGCTATCCGGTACTCATCCGGAGTATCAGAAATGATAGTCGATGACTCCTCCGATGTAGAGTATCGTGTCCGGCTCAAGAGAGCAAACGAACTCCATAAATGCAAAGGACTGCTCGGCAAAGGACTGGAAACCCTCTCCATCCAAATAAAAATGATAACACGTATCCAATGGATTTTCCACTGCCTGCTTGAGAGAATAGGTCGAACTCCATTTCAGCATATTTTCAATGGTAATAGCTTCCGCCTTTTTCCGGATGTT
The DNA here is from genome assembly GCF_000526555.1 of Bacteroides sp. 14(A). Lineage (NCBI taxonomy): Bacteria > Pseudomonadati > Bacteroidota > Bacteroidia > Bacteroidales > Bacteroidaceae > Bacteroides > Bacteroides sp. 14(A). The sequence continues at coordinate 1,897,849 of NZ_JAGH01000002.1, forward strand.
GGCAACGTACTCCTCTTTCCATTGCTCCACACCGCCATTGTAGCGTATGGTATTTTCGGATACAAGTTCGAACATCCCTTTGGGCAAGGCATGATTGACCAAATAGTCAATATCCTCCTTACGCTCTTCATCATCTATCTCGGAACAATAATCATAGGGGCCGCAATCGCCCTGTTGGAGCGTATCTTCATTCAGATAGTTCTCTTTGTCTATCTGCATCGTCGAGATTTGAAAAATCCTGCTGTGCATAATTTTAATTGTTAATTGGTTGAACACTTTTATTTCCCTCCTGTTCGGCTCTTTTTTCCGTCTGAACCGTTTGGGATTTACAGATGCTTCACGGGACTGGCGAACAAGCTGTTTCCGACGCTTTTTCCGGAAAATTACGCTTTCGCAGAAAGGAAGAATTTTCCGAGAAATGCACTTCAAAGCGACGGAATCAGGCGCGGCAGTCCACCTTTGCGTCTGGAAAACCGACCGGCGAGAGGCAGGAATGGGCCGGATAAGCGGTAAGAGAGAAAGATAGAAAAGGGAGAAGGCGACGGCAGGCGGCTTGCAGACCGGGACGGTTATAAAAGGAAACGGAGCGAAGAGTATTCGGGGCGACTATAACAGGCATGAGGCAGGGCAAAAAAGGACAGCTGCCACACCGACGGGGATTCCGCCGGTGAGGTAACTGCCCGTCGGTCATGGGCAACCCATATACCCAGCCGCCTATCCGAACAGCTCAATGTCTGCTCTTTGGAAGCTCCGCGGGTTATGCTGGTACAGAAGCGGCAGATCCAGCATAATCATCGGATATTCTACAAACCCGCTTCTGCGTCTGTAGCCGGAATCGGTCGCCAACCCGTTTGCCGTCAAAAACTCCATCGCATCCGGGTAATGGTTTACGTCCATGAATGTACGGTCTGGCACACCGAGCGCATCCATTTCCTCCAAATTGACGGACAGTACGATGTAATCGTCTTCGTCTTCTACATTTTCCAAGGTGAGTGCCGGCCAGCCGTTATTGTAGAAACGTGGCACGAAGTACCAGTGTTTTCCCCTGAACTCGTACTTCTTCTGCGCAAAGGAGTAGTCAGGCTCTACGATTTGGAAATCGTCCTCACCGGCAACAAAGGCGTTCATGGGGTCGCTGACATCCATATACACTTCATCTTCTTTGTGGCACAAGTAGCTTGCATCTTCCGAACGAACGATAGTAAATTGCAATTTCATTTTTTCTAAATTTAAGTGGTTGAACTTTTTTATTTTTCCCCTCTGTTCGGCCTCCTGATTGTCGGAGCCGTTCGGGTTTTACGATGCGTCCAAAGGGCTGGCGAAAAAGCCCTCTCCGACGCTTTTTCCGGAAAATTACGCTTGTGAAACAAGGAAGAATTTTACAGGAAATACACTTCAAAGCGGCAGGTTCGGGCGCGGCAGCCCACCTTTGCATCCTAAAAGCAGAGAGGCCCGACACGGATGGCTGAATCCGAGAAAGGTATAAAGGAATCGGGCGGGTGGCGAGGGGCCGGAGGGAAAGTAGAAGGGGCATAGAAAAGGCATGACTGCGCGGGTGGCGGATTTGCCCGGCAGATGCGCCGCCCGGCAACGGCTTCGGGCGGTTGTCGGGGAGCGTACCTACACATTATATATAATGTACGAATAGAGGGCGGATTACTCCGTCCCCCTATCCGTTCGGGATTATGGTCAGGCTGCGATTTCTTCTTGCGGAGGTTCCTCGGTGTGTGCCTCCGCTTCGGGTTGCGGTTCATCGGATTGTTCCGTTTCCTGCTTCGCCTTTTCCTGCACCAGAAGGACGGCTTTCTTTTCCTCAATGCGTTGGTGGCGTTTCTCGTACACCTCGTTGTGTCCGTTCTTGATAGCGGCGAGCTCTTCGGGCATATGTTTCTCGGCAAAGTCGAGCAAGAGGGAGGTCGTGGCGTTGCTACCCGATGCGTTCTTGAAATTGGCTATCAGAAAATCCCTGCGGATAACGGCTTTCTGCTTGCCCGTGAGGTTGGCGATGATGTTCATCTTTTCCTCGTCCGTGAGGTGTTGGTAAACCGGTTTTTCTTCCCCGACACCTACTGCTTCGAAATGCTCCCTGCGGAGGAACGAGAGCAGAAAGAAGTAAATCATCTTGTCTTCGTCCTGTCCGAACTTGCGCTCGGACATATCGACCTCTAAAATCTGCTTCTTGGCGTCCTCTACCGTCTTTTCAAGGGCAATCTCCTTGTTGCGCTTGTCCTGCTTCTCCAACTTTTCAACAGGTGAAAGCGTCTGCACCTGCGGTGTGCCGTTCGCACCTGCGGCGGCAAGGGTCGTGTTTTTGATGTAACATAACACGATGTCGTTGTTCTCGATGCGGAAATAGAGGGTGATTTCGCCTGCTTCGCTTAGGGCTCGGATTTCCTCGCATTTCTCCGTGTAACCGTTCAAATCCAGCTCGTACTCGCTTTGTGCCTGCTCGTATTCCTCGTCCGTCTCGTAATCCTCTTTTCGGGGTGCTTCGGGCTGTTCGGGGTATGCCTTTGCGCAATGACCAAGGCTCACTACCTCGTAGCCCATAGCTGTAAGGCGTTCGACTACGGTTTCGTTGTAGTTGTAACTTTCGTGGCAGAGGGACAGGTCGGGGCGTTCTTCCATGAGACGCAGGGCTTTCTCGGTGAGATAGGATGCGTTCATCTCGGCAAGGCAGGTACGGTTGGCGCAATTACCGCAACCGCCCTCGCAGAACAACATCATGTTGTTGGTGTTATGTGGGCATGAAAGGCAGAGGGTCTTGTCGAATGCGTATCGGTCGAGGTCGGTGGTGTACCGGCGTTCGATGTTCCGTGCGACATCGGAGGCTTTCATTCCCCGCCAACTGTTATGCTGCACGCCTTCTTTCAGATGCCTGTCGTACACCTCACGCTGAATTTCTTCCCCGTAACGGCAGATTTCGGTCGCTACGCTGATTGTGATTTCGTCCTGCTCCAAAAGTTGGGCGATTTCGGGTATCAATGACACGAATTTAAGGCGTGTGCGGATATAGTTCTCGTTCTTTCCGAACTGCACCGCCAAAGATTGTACGTCGTGGCGACCGCTGTCTATGAGTTTCTGATAGGCGTTGGCTTCCTCTATGGGTGTAACGTCCTTGCGTTGCAGGTTTTCCGTTACCGCCATTTCTTCGGCTGTCTCGTCCGAAATTTCCATGACGATTGCCGGGATTTCTTCCAGCCCTGCCATGAGGGCGGCACGGTATCGGCGTTCGCCGAAAACAATCTCGAAGCGGTTGTCCGCAATAGGGCGCACTCCGACGGGCTGTAACACGCCCTGCTGACGGATACTTTCGGAAAGTTCCGCAAGGCTCGCCTCGTCAAAGTTCTTGCGTGGATTGTAACCACTCGGTTGCAGGTTTGCCAATGCTACCAATGCGTTGTTTTTCTCTACGGATTGAATTGCTGTTGCTTCCATAATCATAAAATTTTAATGGGTTTATATTTAATTTGTTTTGGGGGTCTTTGTGAGGTTCAGCAGGTCGGGTCGAACTCGTATTCCTGCGGATTGTCGTAGCCGTCGAACACTACCCGAAAGGTGTCAAAGTCCTTTCTGCCCGCCAGTCTGACTGTATCTCCCTTTCCGATGAAATAGGGTTCGGTCATTGTCCGAAACGGTGCGCCGAGCGTTACCCTGTCAGCTAACGTACATACCCTGTCGGGGAGTTCGGGCATGATATAACCCAATGCGTATTCGTTGTACACTACCAATTTGATTTTGTCCATTGTCTTTTATTTTTTTTGTTTTTTATTTTCCCTCCTGTTCAGCTCTTTTTTCCGCCTGAACCGTTTGGGATTTACAGATGCCTCACGGGGCTGGCGAACAAGCTGCTTCCGACGCTTTTTCCGGAAAATTACTCTTTCGCAGAAAGGAAGAATTTTTCGAGAAATGCACTTCAAAGCGACGGAACCAAGCGCGACAGCCCAAATTTGCGTCTGGAAAACCAACCGGCGAGAGGCTGGAATGAAGCCGGATAGCGGAAGAGAAAGAAGATAGAAAAGGGAGAAGATGACGGCTGTCAGCCTGTAGATGGGGGCTATAAAGGAAGGATGGAACGGGCGCAGGGCCGGATCGGGATAGAAAAGGTACGAGGCTTGCCGGCAAAAATGCGGATAGCCGCAGTTATGCCCTATAACAGAGCGTTGGACTTTTGAAGTTGCCGTCGTATGTCGTTATTGCCTGTATCTTATAGCCTTTATGGCTCTATTCAAAAAACAAATATCCAAGTTCTCGGACGGCATGTGGGGGATAAGGCATAGTCCCGACTTGTTCGGGGACTATTTTTTTTGCTTTCATTTTGTCATGTCATTCTGCACGAAACAGAGAATCCGCAGCCCAAAGCAAATGCTTTCATGACCTTTTCCTTGTTCCGGATGACATAATGGCAACACCCTTGGGGATTACCGGACAATTTCTCATTCGGATAATACGCTGGAATATTGCGGATTATGCTGCAAATCACTATCTTTGCACAGTTTTTTAAAATCCTTGTTTATGCTGATAACGCTTATAATCCTTATCCTCTCCGCCGCTTTTTTTGTAGCCGGCAAAGTCCGTTCGGACATTGTGGCGCTCTGCGCATTGATCGGTTTGCTCGTTTTTCAGATTCTGACTCCGGAAGAGGCCCTGTCGGGATTCTCCAACTCGGTAGTGATAATGATGGTGGGGCTGTTCGTGGTAGGCGGCGCCATCTTTCAGACGGGCTTGGCGAAGATGATAAGTTCCCGCATATTGAAGCTGGCGGGTAAAAGCGAGTTGAGACTTTTTCTGTTGGTGATGCTGGTAACATCGGCCATCGGCGCTTTTGTCAGTAATACGGGAACGGTAGCCTTGATGCTTCCCATTGTTGTAAGCCTGGCAGTGAGCGCCGGTATGAATCCGGGACGATTGTTGATGCCTCTGGCCTTTGCCAGCAGCATGGGCGGCATGATGACGCTTATCGGTACGCCGCCGAACCTTGTTATTCAGAATACGCTGACGGGTGCGGGGTTCGAGCCCTTGTCCTTCTTTTCGTTCCTGCCCGTAGGTATCGTATGCGTGATCATCGGTACGTTGGTGCTGTTGCCCCTGACCAAGTGGTTCCTTTCTAAAAAGGGAAAGAGCGAGAGTGCGTCGTCCGGCAAATCCCTGAACCAACTGGTGGATGAATACGGACTGTCGAACAACCTGTTCCGTTTGTGTGCCGTCAGCGATTCGCGCCTGATAGGCAAAACGGTTATCGAGTTGGATGTCCGCCGTAAATACGGGTTTAATATTCTGGAGATACGCCGCAGCGAGGCTTCGCAGCACAGATTCCTGAAAACGATCACCCAGAAGCTGGCATCGCCCGATACTACGATATGGGTGGGAGACGTGCTTTACATCATGGGAGACGTTGCGGATGTGAACCGCTTTGCCGGGGATTATTCGTTGAAGATGATTGACGGCCATACCACCGAAGAAACGGTCAGGACGGGCAACAAACTCGACTTCTATGACATCGGGATAGCGGAGATCGTATTGGTGCCTTCCTCGAACATTGCCAACCATACGGTCAAGGACGCGGGATTTCGTGACAAGTTCAACGTAAACGTATTGGGAATCCGCCGTAAGAAGGAATATATCCTGCAGAATCTGGGAAATGAGCGTATGCATAGCGGCGATGTGCTGTTGGTGCAGGGCGCATGGCAGGACATCGCGCGTTTAAGCAAGGAGGATGCGGAATGGGTCGTGCTGGGGCAGCCTCTGGACGAAGCCGCCAAAGTAACGCTGGACTATAAAGCCCCGGTAGCTGCGGCTATCATGGTGCTGATGGTGGCGATGATGGTATTCGATTTTATTCCCGTAGCTCCTGTCACGGCTGTGATGATCGCGGGACTGCTGATGGTATTGACCGGATGTTTCCGTAATGTGGAAGCTGCATACAAGACGATCAACTGGGAGACTATCGTACTCTTTGCCGCCATGTTGCCGATGTCGTTGGCGTTGGAGAAGACCGGCGCTTCGGAGTACATATCCGGTAGTCTGGTGAGCGGATTGGGAAGCTACGGGCCTATCGTGCTGCTGGCCGGCATTTACTTTACCACTTCCTTGATGACGATGTTTATCAGCAACACGGTAACAGCCGTTCTTATGGCTCCTATCGCGCTTCAGAGTGCGGTACAGATAGGCGTCAGTCCCGTGCCGTTCTTGTTTGCGGTGACGGTGGCGGCAAGCATGTGTTTCGCTTCTCCTTTCTCCACACCGCCCAATGCGCTGGTGATGCCGGCAGGGCAATATACCTTTGCGGATTATATAAAGGTAGGGCTTCCCTTGCAGGTTGTCATGGGGGTAGTCATGGTATTCGTGCTTCCCTTGCTGTTTTCTTTTTGAGCATATCCCAAGAAACGGCAGGCGGCGGGGCGACCCGTCACCTGCCGTTTTTCTCCAGATACTCTGTCATCGCCTCGTTCACGATGTCCTTCAGGGACATTCCCTTTTCGATGGAGAGCAGCCTCATGCGGGTATGTATGCTCTTGTTGATGACGAAGTTGCAATGCACCGCAGGCTCTTTCTCCGCCTTGACGGGTGCGGGCTCTTTCTTTTGCGGGGCTTTCCCTGTGGAGGACAGCAGACCGTCCAGCCCGCTTTTCATGCCGTTTTTCAATAAATCGCTTTTGCCCATATCGTATTATTTTAGTTTCAGCACTTCCTGCGCCAGCGACATGTAGTCCTTGGCACCGTTGCAGTTCTTGTTGTACTCGAAGATGTTCTTGCCCTTGATGGGGGCTTCGGCCAGTGCCACGTTGTCCCGGATGACGGTCTTGAACACCTTGTCGCAGAAAGATTCGCTGATGATCTCCGACACGCTCTTGTTGAGCGTCTTGCGCCTGTCGAACTGGGTGATGACAATGCCGCCGATGTTCAGCTCCGGGTTCAGGCGCTCTTTGACAATCCCGACCACGTTCGTAATCTTCGCCATTCCGCGCATGGCGAGGAACTGCGCCTGCACCGGAATTACCAGATAGTCCGAGGCGGTAAGGGCGTTGAGCGTCAGCAAGCCCAGCGACGGCGGGCAGTCTATCAGGATGTAGTCGAACTTGCAGGTGTCGAGAGCCTTTGCAATCAGCCCTTTGAGTATCAGTTCGCGCCCCGGCTCGTTAATCAGCTCGGATTCCGCCGCCGACAGGTCGAGGCAGGACGGGACAAGGGTCAGCCCGTTTTCGAGCCGGACCAACGGCAAGGGGTATTCTCCCCGCATGGCCCCGTACACGGTCCGCTCCTCCTCGATGGAGAGGCCGCAGGACTCGGTGAGGTTCGCCTGCCCGTCCATGTCGATCAGCAGCACGCGCTTTTTCTTCTGCTGCAAGGCGGCGGCGAGGTTGATGGCGGTAGTCGTCTTTCCGACCCCGCCCTTGTGGTTCAAAACAGCTATAATTTTCGTCATAACTCGATGTCTTTATTTCAGATACAAAGATAATACTATTTTTAGTAAATACTATGATTAGCATCTACTATTTTACTACTTTACTACAATTAGTATCATAGTATCTACTACTTCGCTATTTTACTAACCGGCTAAATGCAGCATATACTACTTTTCGTAACCGGGGAGGTTTACCAACTTCCTACCTTACTACTATTAGTATATACTACATTTAGTATCGGCTTGTTGTCAAGGCCCTATGGCTGTCAGAACGGCAGGTCGTCCTCGTTGTCCTGCGGCGTGCCGGCAGGAGGCGCGGGTACGTCGTCCGCTGCGCCGGCCTGACTGTCTTCCGCATCGGCAGCCGTTTCCTCACGCTTGCCGGTATTGATGAACTCCAGCGAGTCCGCCGTGATGGAGAGCTGTATCTGGCTCTCTTCGTTCTTGTCCTTCCACAGCGAGGCCGAGAGCGTTCCCACGATGTGTACCAGCCTTCCTTTGGTGAGGTATTCCGACAGGCGGATGTGGTTTTCCTTCTTGCTTCGCACCCTTACCCATGTGGTAACATTGTTACCGTGCGAAAAGTCGTCTACCGCGATGTCGAAAGCGATGAATGAGCCGTGTGCTCCCGTGATTACCTGGCAATCTTTGCCGATGCGTCCGTTGGTGTGTACATGTAACATAACTTAAAATGTTTTGCGGCAAGGTGGTCAGTCCTGCCATTACCTAAACTTGTTTTTGTTTTTTGTTTCCCTTTGCTCGGTTCTTTTCTGCCCGAACCGCTTGGGATTTACAGATGCGGTACAGGGCTGGCGAACAAGCCCTTTCCGGCGCTTTTCCCGGAAAATTACTCTTTCGCAGAAAGGAAGAATTTTACGAGGAATGCACTTCAAAGTGACGGAATCAGGCGCGACAGCCCACCTTTGCTTCTGGAAAACCAACCGGCGAGGACAGGATGAGCCGGGAAAGCGACAAGAGGGAGAAGATAGAATAGGAAGAAGGTACGGCTGATACAAACGGCGGAGGTACGATATAAGGGAATGGAACCGGGAACATGAGCCGTACGAATGCGATGTATAACCGGATCGGAAGAAGGAAGATAGAAAAGGACATTCCGGCAGAGCCTTGTTATCTCCAACGACCTCGTCATCGGCGGCCTGTAAGCGGTCAGTAGGCGGACAGCATGGAGATAAAAAAATCCGTTTTCTCGAAGAAAACGGATATGCGATGCAAATATAATACAATCAACTGAAAACAAAGTGAATACACCGAACTTTTTTACCGCTTTTTTGTTCTCCCGCCTTTTGTCCGCCTTTTTCGGGGGGGGGTAAAACACTGGTTTACAACGTATTATATAAATACATCCGTTTTCTTCGAGAAAACGGACGCGTGAGCGAGGTACCGAGAACGTACAAGAACCATAATACGAACCAATATATGAACAGAAAAATAATCATCCCGTTGCTCGTCCTTCTTCTGGGCATCCTTCGTGGCTTCGGTCAGGAGAGCCGCACGGAATTCTGCGTGGGGTTCCGTGTGAACAGCACGACCATAGATAGCGGCTTCGGGAAGAACGCCGAGCGTCTCTCGGAGCTCCTATCGTTTCTGGAGCAGATAAAAGCGGACAGCACCGTGCGGATCACGGGAGTGGCGTTCTGCGGCACGGCCTCCCCCGAGGGCGGGTCCCAGCTGAACAAGCGTCTGGCGCAGGGACGTCTGAAAGCCCTTGAAAAGACCGTCCGCGGGGAAATCCCGATACCCGACAGTATCGTTACAAGAAACGACGAGTACATCCTGTGGGACGATCTGGCCGCGATGGTCGGGGAATCCGATATGGCCAACAAGGAGGCGCTCCTCTCCATCATCAGGGAGGGGACGGACGCCGTGGGGAACAGCCCCGCGACGGACAGCCGCATTCCCGCCCTGCAAAAGCTGGACAACGGGAAGAGCTGGCGGGAGCTGAACCGCCGCTTCTTCGGGCGTATGCGCAACGCCTGCGTGGTGTTCATCACCTTCCGGAAAGAGCCCGAGCCGGAACCGGAGGAAGCCGTAACGGAACCGGAGCAGGCCGCCGTCGATACGGCAGTTATCACCGAAACGGTTGCCGTTGCCGATACGGTGCCGGCAGCACCCGCCGACGAGGGTTGGCGGCGCAGGCTGTACGTGAAGACCAACGGCGTGGGCTGGGCGATGGGGATAGGTAACGTCGCCGTGGAAGCCGACCTCGCCCCGCACTGGTCGCTCTGCGTACCGGTCTATTACTCGGCATGGAACTACTTCCGCTCCACGGTGAAGTTCCGCACGCTGGCCGTCCAGCCCGAAATACGCTACTGGTTCGACGGGAACAACGGGGGCTGGTTCGCGGGGGCCCACTTCGGCTACGCCCAGTACAACTTCGCCCTCGCCGGCGAGTACCGCATACAGGACCACGACGGGACATCGCCCGCCCTCGGCGGCGGCGTGAGCGCGGGCTACCGTATGCCCGTGAGCCGCAACAAGCGCTGGAAGATGGAGTTCTCGCTCGGCGCGGGGGTGTACGGCCTGCATTACGACAAGTTCCGCAACGAGGAGAACGGGCTGCCGGTGGCTACCGTGAGGAAGACCTTCTTCGGTATCGACCAAGCCAGCGTCTCCATCGTGTACACGTTGGACTGGAAAAGAAAAGGAGGTGCAAGATGAAAAGACTATACGAACATATCGCAAGCCGCGTAATATGCAGGCTCCTGCCCGCGCTCTGCCTCGCCGTGGTGGCGGCAGGCTGCGACGTGCACGAGTTCCCCGAACTGCCGCAGGAGGCCGCGTTCACGCTCCGGCTGGACTTCGACACGGAGCTGCCGCTGCACAAGGAGGTACAGTACGCGGTGCGCTCCGCAGGGGCAGCGAACGCCTATGACGTGCGCCACATCGTGAGCGTCCACCGTCTGGCCGCGGACGGCAGCTACGTCCGGCAGGCGGACAGGCTCTTCGTGTTCACCTGCGACGACGAGGCCGGCCTGAACTGCTCGCACGAGCTCACGCTCGCCGAAGGGAAGTACAACTTCTTCGTCTGGACGGACTATGTGCACGAGGGCACGACGGCGGACAACTACTACGCCACCCCGGACTTCGCGGAGATCATCCTGACGAGCCGCACCGACCATGCGGGCTGCGAGGAGTACCGGGACGCCTTCCGGGGCTCGCAGCAGGCCACCGTAACGGTAAGGAAGGACGGAATGCGGGAGGCAAGCAACGTGGCCACCGTAACGATGAAGCGCCCGATGGCGAAGTTCAAGTTCGTCTCCACCGACTACGGGCAATTCGTGGAAGAGGCGCTCAAAGCGCGGGCCGGCACGGAGGGAACGGAAAGCACGGACGGCACGGAGAGCGGGACGCGGGTCGTCGATCCCGCCGACTACCGGGTGGTGTTCCGCTACACGGGCTTCATGCCCTGCTCGTACAACATGTTCACCGACAGACCCGCGGACTCGTGGACGGGCGTCTCCTTCGAGGGCGGCCTGAAAACGCTCGGCAACGACGAGGTGGAGCTCGGCTTCGACTACGTCTTCGTCAACGGCTCTGAGGCGGGCGTCTCCGTGGCGGTGGAGGTTTACCACAAGGACGGCGGGCTGGTCGCCTCGTCCCCCACGATAAACGTCCCGCTGGTGCGCAGCAAGCTGACGGTGGTGAAAGGCAGCTTCCTGACCTCCGTGGCCGAGGGCGGCGTGGGGATAGACCCCGACTTCGACGATGAGTACAACATAGAGATCAAATAGTTACCCCCGACAACCGCAACCGACTATGCGTACCACCTACAATATATTGACTAACAGCGTTTTACCCCCCCCACCGAAAGACTGAAAGAGACGGGGCCGGAACGGGTGCGGAGGGGCGGTCTCCCCCCGTAGCGTGTGCCGGACCATGGCCGTACTATGGCCGCAGGAGAGCGTCAGCAGATGCGTCGCGGACGGCGGAGCATAAGGACGGCAGAAGCCGGAACCGACGGCAACGACGACAGCCGGAAGGAACCGCACACCATGGGAAGGGCGGAGCCTGCCGGACGGAAAAACAGAAACGAGAGTTTTTTTTATATAAAATCATTTACCCCAAAAAACAAAATTCATGATGAGAAAAATTTTATCATTGTTCGCAATCGCCTCCATGCTGGTTGCGACATCGTGTTCGAATGAAGAATTCTTCGACAGTGCGAAAAACGGAACGGAAGCCAACGTGAGCTTCACGGCGCAGCTCCCGGAGGGACTGCAAACGAAAGTGACGACCCGGGCATACGGGAACGGTAAGACGGCGAAGACACTTACCTATGCCGTGTATGATGCGGAGTGGAATTTGCTCGACCAGCTCGGAGCAAGCGACCTGAAGATCGAAGGTTCTGCCGACGTCAAACTGACGCTTGTGAACGGAAAGATCTACAACATCGTGTTCTGGGCGGATTCCTATACAGACGGTGATGAGAATGCGGCGCTTACGTTTGACAAAGAGAAAAAGAGTGTTAAGGTCAATTACAGTAAGGTCACTACCAATTCGGATGATCTGGACGCATTCTTCCATGTGGAAAGAAATTACAAGGTTACCAATGCTGAAAGCAAAGTGGTGAAGCTGAAACGTCCCTTCGCACAGCTCAATATCGGTACGGAGGATTGGGAAGCAGTAAAAAACAGCGGAATGGAGATCAGCAAGACCGGCGTTACGGTGAAGAATATCTACAACGAGCTAAATTTCCAAACCGATGAAGTAAGCGGCGAAGGTGAGGTGACAATCCCTTCGGGAGTACTCCCCGGCGAGGAAGAGACGTTCCCCGCTGGCGCAGAATATAAATATCTGTCCATGAACTACCTGCTCGTCAGCCAAGACAAGATGACGGTGGATGTAACCTTCAGCTATGACGGTAAAACGCGTGAGTTAGGCGCGAATATCCCCGTGCAGCGCAACTGGCGCACGAACATCTTCGGTAACCTGCTTACAAGCCAGAGCGACTGGAAGGTGGAGATTGAAGAGGCTTTCGACGACACACATACTTATAGTGGTTATGGTTCATTGGATGAGATCATAGAGAACGGTGTTTCTGAAATCTGGTTGACCGGAAACGCTGAAATTACGGCGGACAAAGTACTGACGAGAGATCTCACTATCCACGGTAACGGCTATACTCTGACCGTCGATGGATATACTTGGAAAGATAATACAGGTACCCTGACATTGGATAATGTAACAGTCGTTGATACAGAAAGCTATGATGAGAAAGGCGGATGGGAATATACGAATCTTGAAATCAACAAGGTCATAGCGACCAACTGTACTTTCAAGAACGGTCTGATGATCAGTGGGAAGTCGGCATTCACAAATTGCTCTTTCACGGAACCTGACAAAGGCCAATATGCCGTCTGGGTATCGGGAGGCAATGTGGATTTCAACAACTGTACGTTCCAAGGCGCCCGCGGACTGAAAGTGCACAATCAATACGGCGATTATCAAAATGGCTATAAGGGTACAATCAAAGTCGAGGATTGTAAATTCTTTATAGGAAGCAAGCCGGGTGCATGTTTCGGACAGCTTCAATCTTCTGCGAAAATCTCGATTACGAACAGTCTGTTCGTTTGTGCAGCGGGAGACCAGAATTTGTATATCTACGAAAAAGATTATAATTTGGGTACAATCACTGAAAGTGGCAATACGATAGTCAAGCCTTTCAACAATGAACCTTCTTATACAATACCGGCGAATGTGTCCGCCTATGCACCGCTGATCAGTATGCCGGGCACTGCGGATGAGTTGATTAGCGCATCGGTGGTTATCGATGGAGGGGGCAATACCATCACCAGCTATGTTTCCGGAATCGATGCCTGCACCGATGTTAACGCGTACAACGATGTCGTTGTAAATAACATGTACAACGTTGTGGGTGCAGATGTAACCGTGAACAACCTTACGCTAACGGGTACCATGACCAATATGACCGTGGGCAGTTACAGCTTGAAGGGCACTAACAAAGACGCTTCTAATGTGGTTCTGAACAATGTAACCTTGACGGATATACAGAGCGGGCCGCAGTGGAACTATGCGGCAATGGTCGTATTCAACAAGGTTACGCTTAATAATTGCTCCGTTACGGGAACCACGCCCTGCACCGAGTTTGTGACAGAGGCAACCCAATATCCTGACTATACCAGCAATCCCGGCAATTGCGTGGACGTAAACTTCGCAAATCTTTCCACTGTTACCGTAAATGGCGGGTTCTATGGAACTGTCCGTGCACAGGCCCAGGCAAATGTGACTATCAAAGCGGGAACCACAATCAAAGTGCTGACGGCGGAAACCATCAATGCAAATGGGGGTAAACTGCTGATTGAAGCCGGTGCGAATGTTGTCGATCTGGTTATCGACCAAGCCACATACGCGAGTCGTATCAATGTCGTGATTGAGGAGGGTGCAGAGATCCGTTCCATTACCCTGAACGGCGTTCCGGCCACGGCAGCCGATGTCAATGCCATTTCCAGCAAATTACCATAATAACGACCAGTAAGGAGGCCGGTTACCGTTTACCCGCAGGCAACCGTTAAAGCCGGGGAAGCGGAGCCGCCTCCGAAGAAGAAAACCTGAAATTACAAGATTCTGCCTTGTTTTGCGCCGATGGCGCAGGACAAGGCAGTTTTTTTGTGCGCCCTCTGGAACCGTCTGTCTCCTTCTGACCGGGCACTCTTCGCTTCCGGGCGTGGCGTCATGGCCGTACATCATTCAGGCAGCCATCGGCGGTCTGTCTGTAAGCGGAAAAGCAGGGAGATAAAAAAATCCGTTTTCTCATGGAAAACGGATTGCGAATGCAAATATAATACAATCAACTGAAAATGAAATGAAAAGGGCGAACTTTTTTTTCGCTTTTTTGTTGTCCTGAATTTTGTTTATTCTTTTCGGGGGGGGTAAAATGCTGGTTTGCAGTGTATTATGTAAATAGTCCGTTTTCCATGAGAAAACGGACGCGCGTGCGAGGTACAGAAACGAACAAGAACCATAATACGAACCAGTATGAACAAGAAAATAATCATCCCGTTGTTCCTGCTCCTGGGCTGCCTGCCGTGCTCCGGCCAAGAGAGCCGCACGGAGGTCTGCGTGGGGTTCCGCGTGGGCGGCAGGACGATAGAGACGGCCTACGGCGAGAACGCCGCACGCCTGACGGAAATCATCTCGCTCCTCGACGCGGTGCGGGAGGACGAGAGTCTGGAACTCACGCGTATCACCTTCTCCGGATGGGCATCGCCCGAAGGGGGCGGCGTGCGCAACCGGCAGCTGGCGGGAGAACGCCGCGCGGCTCTGGAACGCTATGTGCGCTCGCGGGCGGAGATACCCGACAGCCTCGTGGAACGAACGGAGGCGGGAATCGCATGGGAACGCCTCGCGGAGCTGGTAGAGGCTGCGGACCTGCCCTACCGGGAAGAGGCGCTGCATGTGCTGCGCGACCTGCCGGAATATACCTACGACAAGACGGGAAGGCTGACGGACAGCCGCAAGAAGCGGCTCATGGAGCTGCAATGGGGACGCGCATGGCACGACATGGCGGCCCGCTTCTTCGGGGAGCTGCGCAGCGCGGGGACAATCGTCGTGACGGTGCGACACATCCCGGAGCCGGAACCGGAACCTGCGCTCGAGCCGGAACCGGAAGTCGTCGTGGAGACACCGACGGAGGAGCCCGTAGCGGTGATACCCGCGGAGCCTGCCGAGGCGGTGGCCGTGGCGGAAGAGGAACCGGCACGCAAGCCTTTCTACATGGCGCTGAAGACGAACATGCTATACGACGTGGCGGGAGTGCCCAATATCGGCGTGGAGTTCTACATAGGACGTAACTGGTCCGTGGGTGCGAACTGGATGTATGCCTGGTGGAAGGGCGAGAACCGCCACCGCTTCTGGAGAGTCTATGGCGGCGACATCGCGATACGCAGGTGGTTCGGGAAACGGGCCGCAGAGAAGCCGCTGACGGGACACCACCTGGGGATATACGGGCAGGCCTTCACCTACGACTTCGAATGGGGCGGCAAGGGATACATGGGCGGCGAGCCCGGAGGATTGCTCTGGGACGGGCTGAACTACGCGGCGGGCGTGGAGTACGGATACTCGCTGCCGATAGGACGGCGCCTGAACATCGACTTCACGGCAGGCATAGGATACTGGGGCGGAAAATACTACGAATACACCCCGCTCGACGGGCACTACGTATGGCAGGGCACGAAGAAACGCCACTGGTTCGGACCGACCAAGGCGGAGGTGTCGCTGGTATGGCTGCTGGGAAGGGGTAACTACAACGGCAAGAAAGGAGGCGCGAAATGAAAAAGATACGCTATGCAATGACATCGGTGAGGGGGACGAGAAGGAGCACAAGATACATACCCCTGCTGGCGGGGGCGCTCGCGGCACTGGTTTCCTGCGAGCACAAGGAGCTGTGCTTCGACCACGACGTACACGCGCCAAAGGTGCAGGTGGCCGTCGAGGCGGAATACGAGAGGGAGTGGCGCTACACATACGAGGGCGGCACGGAATGGGCGGACCATCCCGCATGGGGAGAGTCGTTCGGGATGGAGTACGACGACCTGCGCCCGGCAGTGCCGGAGGGACTGCGCGTGGTGGCGTACAACGCCGACGGCTCGAACACGGTGTCGAACACGGAACCCGAAGGGGGAACGGTGTCGATACGCCCGGGAGAGCACGCGATGCTGTTCTACAACAACGACACGGAGTACATCGTCTTCGACGGCATAGAGTCGTACGCCGCGGCGAAGGCGACGACACGCACAAGGACAAGGGCCTCGTATCTGGGGAACTCCTACATGGAGAACCGGAGCGAGAACACGGTGAACCCGCCCGACATGCTGTACGGGAACTACATGGAGTCGTACACGGCCCTGCGGACACTGGAAAAGGACGTGATACCCGTGAAGATGCACCCGCTGGTGTTCACCTATCTGGTGCGCTACGAGTTCAGCGGGGGCCTGCAGTACGTGGCGCTGGCACGCGGGGCGCTCGCTGGAATGGCGGGGGCGGTCCATCTGAACAGCGGACGCACAGCCGAGGAGGAGGCGACGGTGCTCTTCGACTGCACGGTAGAGGAGTTCGGGGCGCAGGCGCTGGTGCGCTCCTTCGGGATTCCGGACTTCCCCAACGAGCACTACACCGCATCGAGGGTGGAGCGCACGTACGGCCTGAACCTGGAAGTGAGGCTGAAAAACGGCAAGATGAAGTATTTCGACTTCGACGTGACGGACCAAGTGAAAAGCCAGCCGCAGGGCGGCGTGATCGTGGTGCATGACATCGAGATACCCGACGACGAGGGTATGGAAGGCGGCTCGGGATTCGACGTGGACGTGAACGGATGGGGCGACTACGAGGACATCGACCTGCCGCTGTAAACCGGACAAGGAGAAAAGGGAAAGGAAAAACCAGACCGGGAAAAAACGGGAAAAGGAGTGCCGCAAATGGCGCAATATATATCAATCCTTTATTTATACTACTTTTTATATTTTGTTTCATTTAAAATTTTTACATGCAATGAAAAAACTTTTATTAGTTGGAATCGCTGCGACAGCCATGCTGGCAAGTTGCAGCAATGACGAGACAGTCGGGACTCCCGAACAGAACGCAGCAATCAGCTTCTCCTCGTTCGTGGACAAGAGCACACGTGCTATCAACACGGGCAACAAGTTGGAAGATCCCTTCAAAGTGTGGGGATTCCGAGGAGACGTTAACGACTTCGTGAATGTAGAGCAGGTAGCAGTAGATGGTACGTACAACCCTGCGCAGTATTGGACACTGGGGTATAAGTATAACTTCGCAGCCATCGCGCCGCAATCGGTAGGCAAGAATGCAACGGTTACATGCACCAACGGAACAGTAAGCGGAACGCTGAATTTCACGAATGACGACAATGTAACGGACCTGCTGTATGCGTTCAATGGTGATATGGATGCGACTACTGAAATTCCTAACGGAAAAGTGAACCTGACCTTCGACCACATGCTGTCGAAAGTAAAGTTCACGTTCGCGAATGGATTTGATACCGATGAATATTCTTTCTATGTGGAGAACGTGACGATTAAGAATGTCGAGTCGGAAGCTACCCTGACTATCCCTGCCAAGACATGGAATAATTTCACGGAGCAGAAGGACGTTAACTTCGGAAATGTCGCCTCGAATGGTGATGACATAATCAAACAGAATGCTGACGACGAAACGGAACCCAAGTTGATAATCCCGAACACGACAAAAGTAACCTACACGGTGACGTTTGACCTGTATGTGTACAAGAACGAAGAGAACCTGAAGGCGGATGGCGGCGCTTATAAGCACACTGTGGAGATGCCGGAAATGCTATTTATAATGGGCAATGGATATAACTTCAAGGCAACCATCGGCAACAACAACTTCGATCCGGAGGTTGATCCTGATACGGATACGAAGATCGAATTCGAACCGAGCGTTAACACGTGGGTGGAAAACGATAACGACGGCAATGAGTACGGCGGAGAACTCGACGGTTACAAAGTATCGACCGAAGGCGAATAACCCACGGATTCATACATGAAAAGAACGCCCCTGCGCGGGGCGTACCCAGGGTGCAGGGGGTTGAATGTCCCCCTGCATCCACTACCGGACGGAGCGGTTTCCGTCCACGGAAAGACGATAAAAAAACACTGATGTTATGAATAGGAACAGACGCAGGAAACTGTATTCAGAGATGGCCGGGACGGTGGCGCTGGCGGCGGCGCTGCTGCTGGGGGCGTGCAGCGACGACACGTTCCGGGAAGGCAGGGACGACAGCCCGTGGGCTGCCAGTGACCATATCTGTTTCGGCATATCCGAAACGGGAACGAGCCGGACAACAAGGGCGGCAGGCGGCGCGGAGGAACGCACCACCGGAAACTTCGTGCTGCGGGGAGAAGGCACGGCGGACACGCTCTGTATGCGTGCCTATGTGACCGACGGCATAGAGGGAGCGGCCCTCGGGGAGAAAGGCGCGGCGACACGGGCGGCGCAGGTTACGGCGATGGAAACATACGAGCAGTTCAAGGTGCTGGCATACTGGAAAAAGAATGACGAGCTGGTAACATCGACGTTCTTCATGAACGAGACGGTGACGTACGCCAATAACGGGTGGAGTACGGAGAAGCCCCACTACTGGCCGGGCAGCGGGCATACGCTCTCGTTCTACGCATGGGCACCTGCCGGTATCACGGGGCCCGAGGGTCCGGAAAGCCATGTGCTGGAATACGAGGTTCCGGACAATGTCAACGACGTGACCGACGAGCAGGGGAACATCGTAGCGGGACAGAAGGATGTGGTCGTGGCTGTGGATAATGACGTGGCGGGCGACAGCTATCAGACAGTCGAGCTGAAATTCGACCATATATGCACAGCCGTACGGTTCGTAGTAGGCAGCGAGATGCAGGCGGGGACGATAAAGCGTGTAACCCTGAAGAATATAAAGTACAAGGGAGAGTATGATATGTCTGCGGAAAGCTGGGAGTTAGAAAAGGATGCGTTCAAGAATTTCTCGCAGGAGTTGGACAAAACGACGACGGCGGGTGATGCGGCAGGTACGGCAATCACCGACGAGAGCAACGGCTATTTCATGATGTTGCCGCAGAAGTTAGGCGAAGGGGCCGCGGTGGAGGTCGTATTCACGGATGCGGTGACCGGGAACGAACGCACGCTCTCGGCTTCCATCGAGGGGCAGGAATGGAAGAAAGGCACGACGGTAACGTACAAGCTGTCCATAACGCCGGACTATACGGTGACGTTTGAACCGGAAGCCGAAACCGTGGATGCCCATTATGTGATGTTCAAAACCACAATGAAGGTCGAAGACATAAAGAAGGATTGGACTTTGAAGGTTTCGGCTGACGACAATGCCGATGTTTCCATCCAGTTCGAGGAGAATGTCAACCAATATGCGAAAAACGGATTCTGGACGGACAAGGTTGTAAAGGATGGTGTGATTACCAGCGAGAGCGCCCGCGGAAGCAGTACTCTGGACGGAAGCGGCTCCGGCGAACAGACGGTGTATGTCTTCGCTCCCGAAAATCCGGGGGATAAGGATCGTATCATCACCTTGTCCCTCGAAGTGGACGGGAATTCCGTGGCAGAGCAGCAGGTTACGCAAAAATGTCCGGCATGGGTGGACGGCCAAGAATACGGCTGGGAGCAGATAGACGACAACGAGAGTGGTGAATACGGTTTCAACTGGGACAGAAAAATAAACTATATCTTTCCGTATGATTTGGGTAATAAATATACAGAAAATGAGGCTCGCGAAATAATCAATGGCATCATAGAAGAATACAATGCAAAGAATTATACATCTATAGTGAAATTTGTCCGACTTGATCTTCTGATTTCCCAAATATACCGTTTATATGTGGCCATTGACTACACAAAACTCAATTCTTTATCGGGTGTAGCGAACAGCAGCAGTAACGGATTACAAAACACCAAGGATTTGAACGACAAAGCCGGTACTGCCAATACCGGAAGTTTCGAGTTAGCTTTGAAAAACACTTACAAGACAGAGTCGGGACATGAAACGGAGAATATGTTCCGTGAGCCGACCACGGATGAAACAAAGAAAGTTCCGGCAGCCACCGGAACGAACAATCTCGAATCCGGAATTCTGAACTATGTATTGAAGAAGAACAAATATAATATCGTTATCAATGAAGATACAGATAAGGGTATCACCACGACTTCGGTTGTATTAAATGATATAGTCTGGTATCTGCCTGCCTACGGTCAGTTCACTTCGCTTCCGGAAGGTATGACATCATCCGACTATTGGTCCTCCACCGCTACGGATGACAGCGCATATTTAGGCAGCGGTACGGCGGCGAATGGAAGGGATGCAACACATTATGTCCGAGCCATGCGGAATAAGCCAACGGAATAGCCGCTACAAGCCGAAATAAGGGAAGATGAAGATGCAGTAAAGCCCGGCCGGAATAAAGCCGGAAGGGTCGGAATGAAGGAAGAGGACGAGCAGAACGAAGTCGTCGGAACCGATTGGCATACCCCGTTTCCTTTATATATTTCCCCAAATCCCGTCATGAATGCGTTCATGGCGGGATTCTTCGTCTCCAGAGCCAGACAGAGGCGTTCTGTCCCGGCTTGCGGGGAACGGCGGCGGGGAGATACGGGAAAAGAGGGAAAGAGAGGGGGAAATAAGGTGGCAAACAGCACGAGGCTGTAATACAGCCGAAAGCGGCAACGGGAAGGAAAGAATACGAAAGAGCGGGAAAAATGACGGTACTGCGGACATGCCGGAGGATAGGCCTTCATTCTTGTCAGTAGCGGGTAAAAGTGCGGGTAGCCGCAATAATGCCCCCCAGAGGCAATATGGATGCGCCAAATTACCTAACAAATCGCCGCCAAATCACCAAGTAAAACGATGCCAAATCACCAAGTAAAACGATGCCAAATCACCAAGTAAAACGATGCCAAATGGCAAAGTATTCCATAAAAACGTTGGTATATAAGCGATTTATGATTAACTTCGCACATGATTTCAAATGTAATAAAATGGAGCAGATGAATAATAATACTTACAGGGCGAGGATTGCCGACAAATTACTCGCGGAGAAACTGGACGCTATGGGCGCGGTACTTATCGAAGGAGCCAAATGGTGCGGTAAAACCACGACAGCGGAACAGGCCGCAAAAAGTGTGCTTTATCTGGCGGACACGGACACGTTCCGTCAGAATATGGAAATGATAGACCTGCATCCGCGGGTATTGCTTGCAGGGGAAGCCCCCATGCTGATCGACGAATGGCAGGAAGCCCCGAAACTGTGGGACGCCGTGCGCTTCGAGGTGGATCACAGGGGCAAGGAGGGACAATTCATCCTGACGGGCTCGGCGGCTCCGAGCAAGGAAAAACTCGAAGAAATCCATCATACCGGGACAGGACGGTTCTCGTGGTTGAAAATGCGCCCGATGAGCCTGTTCGAGTCCGGGGAGTCCGAAGGCACGGTCAGTTTTACCGGGTTGTTTGACGGGAATACGGATTTTGCCTTGAAAGCCCCCGATCATAAGCTGGAAGAGATCGCCTTCATGATGTGTCGCGGCGGCTGGCCCGGTTCCCTCCGGAAAAAGTCTGCGGCAGCGGCCGGGCTGGTAGCGATGGAATACTATCAGGCTGTAACGCATACGGATATATCGAAAGTGGACGGGATCGTGAAGAACCCCGAACGTGTGAAACGCCTTATGCGCTCCTATGCCCGCCATCAGGGTTCGCAGGCCTCGCTTGCCACCATTGCCGGGGATATTTCCACGAACGAGGTGGAAAGATTGTCGGAAAACACCATATCGGACTATCTGATGGCCTTGAAAAAAATATTCGTGGTGGAAGATGCGATGGCGTGGAATCCCAATCTGCGCTCGAAAACTGCCATCCGCAGCAGCGATACCCGTTATTTCGTCGATCCTTCGATAGCCGTGGCGGCATTGGAAATGGGACCCGACGACTTGATCGGCGACTTGAATACCATGGGGCTGCTCTTCGAGACGATGGCCGTGCGCGACTTGCGCTGTTATGCCGACGCCCTCGCCGGAACCATGTACCATTACCGTGATAAAAGCGGTCTGGAGTGCGACGCGGTGATGCACTTGCGCGGTGGCCGCTACGGACTGATAGAAGTGAAACTGGGAGGCAGTACGGGCATAGAAGAGGGAGCGGCGACGCTGAAGGCTCTGGCAGACCGGATTGACACCGACAAAATGAAAAAGCCCTCGTTTCTGATGGTTCTTACCGCAGTCGGACAGTTTGCCTACACGCGCAAGGACGGTGTACTGGTCGTGCCTATCGGCTGCCTGAAACCATAGCGCAGAACGGGGCTAACCCTGCACGGATATGCTGCAGATTGCCACGCGATACAGCCCGCAATATCGGCACGGAATATAGGGCCGCTACGGACGAATAAAGAAGGCGGCGTTTTAGTTTTTAAAAATGATTAACATTTTGTTTTCCGTTGATTTTCAGTTGCTTGAATATACATATGCTATAAAATTGCAGTACGTTTTTTGCTGTTTTTTGATTATTTTTGAAACGGCAAAAGCCCTGTCGTGCAAGGGACGGATTCATAACCTTGCTAATTTAATCAACGAAAGAATATGTCAAAAACGAATGAAATGAACTTGGACAAAGCACGGACTTTGACCAAAGGCTTGAGAAAGCATTTAGAAACGGCGAAGAACTACGGAGTGAGCGAAAACGACTTGTCAAAACTGGAAGCCGCCATCATCGAGGGTGAGAAACTGAATGCGGAAGTGGATCGCCGCCGCGCAGAACTGAATGAAATCGTCCCTACCGCCAACCATAAACTGGCAGAGGTTCGCAACATGACTACATACTTGAAGGGTTTGGTCAAGCGCCGTGTAGATTCCAGCCATTGGCCGGAATACGGAATTGCCGACAAGCGTTGAGCCTTGTCCCAAGACGAAGAGGGGAAAAACCGGCATACAAGGGAAAGTGATGAAACCGGCCACCTGCCGCGATTACCTCAAAACCCGGTCTGAATATGATGAAAGTGCAGGATTATCCGGTGGGTTCCCTTGAAAGCGGTTTCAGAAGTGGACGAGGTTGTCAAAACTCAAATGACAACTTTTGATTTGAGACTTACCCACTCTATATAAAGAGGCGTATCATTACTTGAAAACAAGTTTGATACGCCTCTTTTAAGTCGTCGTCTGATGTTACGATCTGCAACTTTTGTGCAGGCTCTGTGGAATCATTTGTTTCTGCACTTTCCTAAATATAGGTCGTCCTTATGCAGCCCCGTCCAACGCGCGACAACTTGAACCCGGCAAGCGGGCTACGAGTGTCTCTGTGAAGTCTGCCGGACTTTTTGATTGCACCTTTCATTTGACATGGAGTTTCGTTCTGATTTTCTCTACCGTTTTACGGGTCATCACCTGCGAGGCCAGTACCTTGACGATATAACCCGTCAGCAGAGCGGCGATGACCGTGCCTTCCCTCACCCCCTCTATCCTGCCGGAAAGGGACCAGGAGAGGATAACGGCTATGAGGACCAGCATGACGTCAACGCCAATCTTCACATAGCCGAAAACGGCATTCATACGGTCAGCTATGCAGGCTACCAGCCCTTCTGCACTCATGATTACCACATGACCTTTCAATTCCAGCACCACGCCGACGGCCTGCACGAAGCATCCCACGAGCAGCAAGACAACGCACGAGAGGTACATGCTTGGAGCGACTGATGCGGTAAGCATCATGTTGAGATCGATGAAGGCCGAAAAGAGAAAGGAAAACGGCAGTTGCAGCCATATTTCCAGTTTTTGTTTTCTTATATCGGGATTGTCCCTACGGAGCAACATCAGCTGCAGAAGAATAAAGATATTATTGTTAATCAGTGTCCAGACACCCAAAGACCAAGGCGTGTTGATTGACAACACATAGTTAGCGCTCGATATGGGAGTTGTACCCAAAGCAGCACGCACAATCAGTACGATGCCTAAAGCGAGGAAATACAGTCCCGCGATGAATAACGAATAACTTCTTATGAATTGCCTTCTTTCCATATTTTCTTATCAATAGCCTACAAAGATACTCAAAACCAGCCAAAAACCCTTATATATAAAGCCGAAACTTGCCTTTTGACATACAAGGAGAGCCTGACGTATAACGGCATTGCAAACTTCGAAAAGCCCATGGTGCACCTGACTGCTTACGGACCGAACCGCACCATTTGGTAGAAAGAAACGGGTGTTTGGTAGATTTGTTTTGGGGCTTCCGGGGTTTCATCCTACCTCTGTTTCAGAAACTTTTTATATACTTACCTATGGACATCAGAAGACATTTTTGGATGGTCGCTTGTACCGCGCTTTTCGTCTGGGGCGGTACGGCCACGGCACAGGAGACGGACAAGGGAATGCCCGCCCGGGCGGAACAACCTTACAAACCCATGCCCCTCTCCCCGGAGAAGTCGGCGCGGAATACCACCGAGCGCATGGATTCGCTGCTTGACCTTACGAAGAAGCAGTATGGGAAACTTTACAAGCTGAACCTGAAATGGGCGCGTGAGGACGCGGAGAACAAGACGCCGGCACCCCGCATGGGCGGCAGGCCGGAAGGAGGTCCGGGCTTCAGGGGACCGGGACAGGGGCCTCGGGGAAACCGTCCGCCCGAAGGCATGGCAGAGCGCCGTGCGCCCCGCGATTTCGCCCCTTCGCCTGACGAGAGGGAGAACATGGAGGAACAGCGGCGGAAGCTGGAAAAACAGCGCGAAAAACGGGAGAAGAAACTGAAGAAAATCCTCACTGACAAACAGTATGCCCGCTGGGTGGAGGAACGGCGTCCCGCCATGCCGGAAGGCAGGAAGGACGGGAAACGGCACTCTCCGGCAGATCATGTAAATAAGGATAAACGGCAGGCGGAATGAAGATGCTTCATTCCCGTTCATACGGAAGGCTCGCCACTGCCATCCTCTGGGGAGGGTGGCAGCGGCAGCGATGACGGCTCCGGCAATTCCGTGATATGTAACACGGCGGCTATAAAAGTACGGCAGGTATAAATGTGGTTCGGCAGGTTACAACGGAAAGGGCCGTCGGCAGACCGGAACCCGAAAAAAATCCCCCTGCCGGGTTGCCACACCCGAACAGAGGGGAAAGGTTGAATATGAAAGCGGTTAAGCGGCCTTGGTCGTCTCCTCATGTTCGGCAGAGGGCGTTTCGGGGTCGGTATGCGGGCATTCCGCCTCTTTGAGGCTTTCGTCGATACGGCGTTGCAACTCCTTGCACTCCAGTTTGAGCCTTGACAACTCGTCGGCCTTGCTCCACCGGCGGCTTGCGATTTCCTGCAAGACCGGGATTTCGCTTTCGAGCTGTGCGGCTTGTCTGCGCTGTTTGTCGATCATGCCGGACAGCCTGTCGAGTGCGGCCTGCGGATATTGCGCCGATTCCACGAAACCGAGCGGCAAAGCACCCGACAAACCGCAGCGGTATTTCAATCCGCTTGCACCCTCGACAAAGAACGTGTTGCGGTCAAACGTTCCGTCCATGGTGTACTCGCTGCGTACCAGCAAATTCAGCCCTGCATACGTGCCAATCGTGCCATACGCCCCGCTGCGGTAGGTCTTGGCGATGCGGTGCAGCTCCCGTCCGACTTCCTCGGCGGTGGCTTGCGGCAGGTTCAGAAGCTGCGTTGTCTTTGCTCCGCCGTATGAGGTGATGTATTCCCTGTCCTTTATAAAATCGGCCTCTGTACGCTCTGCCTTTTCAATATCTTCCCGGCTGGCGGCTATCTTGCGCTCGGCACGAATACGCTCTTTCTTGAATATCGCCTGCTCCTTTTCCAGTTGCATAATCTTGTTGTCGAGCTTCGCCTTGTCCAACAGGTCGGTATTGCCGGAAAGTATCGCAACAAATTCGGCGAAGTTCATGCCGTTGTCCTCGTCCATACCGCCCTCGTCGATACGGCGCACGGCGATTGTGCCGTTGTTGATTTGATTGATGAACATCTGCTTGTTTTTCAGAAGATTAAACTTGTAGGCGTCGAGTGTCTTTTCCGTGCCGTAAATCACGACATCTACCATGTTGCCGCCCCAGAGCTTCACGGTGTTGCCCTTGCGTACCGCCCTGCCGTTGCGTTGCTCCATGTCAGCCGGGCGATCGGGTAGGTCAAGGGCATTACTGCCCTCTTCCCCCCTCAGAACCGTACATGAGGGTTTCCCCTCATACGGCTCAAGCTTTTCTAAGTCTCTGTTCGTGTGCAGAGACCGGCTCATACTACTTCTTGTTTCCATTGGATTTACGGGATAATTTGAAACATTCATCATGAACCAACAGATTGCATTTTTGTCCGTCTTTGACGGTTGGCATTACATTCCATGCTTTATGCGTGTCAATCGGTTCACCACATATCGGACATTTTCGCCCTTGCTTTTCCCATAGGTAAAGCAGGGACTTGCGTCCTTTCAGTGTCACAAGCATTTTCAACTTCATTCTTTTATTGAAGTACAGACGGCAATCTGTGTCAAACGGATTCATATCCCCCTTTATCTGCGTATATTGCAGGAAAGGAAACGAGGATGCCAGTTTCAACAAGGTGATCCGGTCTTCCTTGCCGTTTGATTTTTTTGAACTTTGTCGCAAAAGTCCAGCTGTTCCCTCGGATATTGTGCCAATAACGGTCTTTTATCCACCGTTTCCCTTTCTTGGAATGGCGACGTTTAGCCCATTGCCACAAGGCGAGAAATATCTGATGGTCGATTCTGTGAAATGAATCACGTGTCGCCCCATGCTGATAATATGCTCCCCATCCTCGGATTTTAGCGTTCAACATTCTGATTAATGACTCCTGCTTGCAACCCTTATGACCTTTTGTTACTTTACGGATATTTTCCATAAAGCGTTTTTCTGCTTTCTTGGTCGGTTTGGTCAATATTTCATTGCCGTATTTGCGGATATTGAAACCGAGAAAATCAAAACCGTCACGGATGTTTGTTATGACCGTCTTTTCCTCTGATAAGGTCAGACCTCTTTCAGCCATGAACTCAGCAACCAATGGCTTGATTTCGTTCTCAAGTGTCTCACGGTTTTCGCAAGTAATTATAAAATCATCAGCATAACGGACCAGATTCACCATTGGCGAATATAGTTTTCCCTTTATTCTAACTCGTTTATACTTCTCTGCGAGAACTTTCTGCAAACCGTCCAACGTCATATTGGCAAGTGTCGGGGAAATTATGCCACCTTGCGGTGTCCCCTCCTCGGTCGGGAACATCTGTTTGTTGAAGATATAGCCGCATTTCAGCCATTTACGAAGCATTGCCTTATCCATTGGGATGTTGGCAAGCAACCATTCATGGCTGATATGGTCGAAGCACCCCTTTATATCACCCTCCAAAATCCATTCAGGAGAATAGCCTTTTCGGAGAATGTTATGGCATTGCAGTACCGCATCCATACAGCGGCGTTCCTTGCGGAAACCGTATGAACGTGTGTCGGCTGTTGTTTCCGATACTGGTTCCAATGCCATGAGGTAGAGTGCTTGCATGGCTCTGTCTTTCATTGTCGGTATTCCCAACGGTCGCAGTTTGCCATTACTCTTTTTGATGTGGACTCTTCTCAATGGCTTCGGCCGGTAGCCTCTGCGTTTGAGTTCACTTATCGCTTGTGTTTTTGCTTCGGGTTTCTCCCATTTTATCTGGGTTAAACTTCTTGTTCTTACACGAGCTGTGTACGAGAATCTTGAACGGTTTGCCGTTGATAGTCTTCTTGATAGTCGTCCATCTCCGTTCATCGTCAATAATCTCCCCACATACTGGGCATCTCATTTCCTGATGAACCCAAATCATGCGTAGCAGGTCGTCAATCTCACGCAGTTGTTCCTCCGTGTTCTTTAACTTGCGCCTTGCATAATAAGGAGCATCGGCAGGGTCGTATGGATTAGTATTGGTTCTAATACGCACGTACTTCAATATGGGAGTGTCCGCCAGCCTTTTAAGACTTAAAGTCGTTTCCTTGCCCGATTTCTTATTCTTGGTTATGGCGGCAAAGCACCACTCACGCCCGTGCAGTTGTTTGAAATACCTTTCCTTAATCCACTGCTTGCCCTTTTTTGGATGCCTGCGTTGTGCCCATTGCCAAAGCGTCTTGTACACCTCATAGTCCACACGTGAGAATGCTTTCGATGATGCCCCGTAGTGGTAATAGTTTGTCCATCCGGGAATCATGTGGTTGAGCATCCTTATGAGTGAGGAAGCCTTTGCTGACTTGTTGCTCTTTATCTTCGTGCGAACCTTGTCACAGAAATTCTTCATCGCATCCTTTGACGGTTTTGTCAGAAGTTTTCCGTTGGACTTGTATTCACGGATGTTGAAGCCAAGAAAATCGAATCCCTCATTGACATGGGTAACCTTGGTCTTTTCTTCCGACAACATCAGCCCACGCTCTGCCATAAACTGCCGTATGAGAGGCAGGAGAACCGTTTCTATGGTTTCCTTGTCTTTGGCGGTAGCGATAAAATCGTCTGCGTAGCGCACAAGATTGATTTTGGGTTCAATCCATTTTCGCCCATATTTCGTATCGGCTGGTTCCCAATGAGGTTTTACCGCCTTTTGAACGAGGGATTGAAGTCCGTCAAGCGTCATGTTGGCAAGGGTCGGAGAGATTATGCCGCCTTGGGGTGTCCCCTCTTCGGTCGGGAAGAGTTCACCATTGAACACAAAGCCACATTTCAGCCATTTGCGAAGCACTTCTCTATCCATTGGGATATTGTTGAGCAGCCATTCGTGGCTGATGTGGTCGAAGCATCCCTTGATGTCCCCCTCCAAGACCCATTTGGGGGCAACATCCCTTGAAAGTACATTATGACACTGGGCTATTGCATCTTGACAGCTGCGATATTTACGGAATCCGTAGGAGTGTTGGTCCCCTGTCGTTTCCGCAATAGGGTCGAGAGCCATCAGATAAAGAGCCTGCATCGCGCGGTCTTTCATTGTAGGGATTCCCAAAGGGCGTTTCTTTCCGTTCTTCTTCGGTATTTCCACACGGCGCAGAGGCATCGGTTGATAACCACGGCGTTTCAGTGTGTCAATAGCTTTGACTTTTGCCGCATCGGATGACCATCTCACGTGGTCAACCCCTGCGGTGTCTTTACCCTTGTTAGTAGTAACCCGAACTACGGCAAGATAACGACCGTAGAACGAGTGGGTCAACAGCCATTGCAAGGATTTGACCTTGCCGTTTCTGCCTTCCCTTTGAGCCTTTACAATACGTGCTTGCAGCTTCCGAACATACTCCTCTGCCTTGTGTCGGTCAATGCTTTTCCAACGCTCGGTGTCCGAGAGAGCTATATTTTCAGGCGCACACTTTTCTTTCGATTTGTTCATTTGCTTTCCTTTCTTTAGAAGTTCTATAAGTTTATTGTAAAGAGTTACCTTGTGGAAGTGGGCACACTTTCGTGTCGGATGGTGTGGCTCTATGCCATACGTGGCAATGAGGTCAATCCGTATCCGCTTTGTTACAAAGCGGCGTTCGCTTTCTCCACGTTCCTATACCCGCATCCCATATAGGCTTGCCTTGCGGCGTGCTTACCTCCTCCGAGGAGGGGGAGAGATACGGGCTTACCACGTTCCGTGTAAGTGACAATAATGGGTTAGGTCTGTCCTATTCACCGGCAGTCATCATGTCCGTGCAACCCCACCTGGACAGGGAGTTGACCGACTGCACACCTTTTGGTTCAAGCCTTAGACTTCACTCCATAGAGAGAAGCCAACAACATCATTAGGCTTGTTCTTCGTAACGATGTTTATCAGACATTCACATTGGTTGACCATACCATCAAGTCTCGCCCCTAGGCAGAATGATGTTATCTGCCATTGACCTTCACTCACGCTTCGGTCTATTCCTTTCGGAAAGGGTACTTTGTCAGAGCAGCTTCGCACAAAGAGATTACTCGCAATGCACGTACTCTCAGACTACTGCAAACGGAATTGCAGGTGCAATCAATAGTTGTTATGCTATAGTTACACAATCACTTACACAGTTTCTACGTGTCACACGCCCGGATCAAAATAGGATGTCACCATAGAGGTTGCCTCGTTGATACCTGCCAAGCCGTTGCCTTGTGCGAATACTGAAGTGGTTGCAGCCAATGCGAATGCGACTGCCATAAGGATCTGTTTCTTGTTCATAATTGTTCTTTTCTTTTTTTTGCCATCAAAGGGTGGATAATCCTTTTCGGGCGGTTAATACATTTTTCTTTTTGGATTCAGTGGTTCCCGTTTGATTGAGGACTTGGGATTGTCCTTCGGATTTGGTGGTCTTGCGTTTTCTTTTCCACCTGTCAGCCGTAATCTTTCTGTTTCATTTCTCTTGTTGTTTTAATGGTTACACAAAGTCCCGGATGTCGAAGTTCTCGATATTGTCGGGAAGTTTGAACGGTTTCGGAGCAATGTTTTCTGTTATCCTTACTGTTTGGACTTGGGGCTGTTTCAGGAACAAGTCCATCATTTCAACCACCCTGTCGCCGACAGATTCCATACTTTCCGTAATGCTGTCGAAAAGTTCCGAGTTCCTTATCTGAGTGAACACTTTTCCTGCTTGCCGTTTCTCTTCTTTTGTAGGCTTCACCTTCTTGGCAGTTCTTACAGCCGTGTCGATATCCTCAAAAGATGCTCCGCTTGCATAGCCCTCAGTTTGTCCGTCTTCCTCGTCCCAATCGTCATCGTCCTTTACATTGCCGCTACGATGGTCTGAGAACATTTCGGCAAGTTCCTCTTGTGTGAGGTCTTCGGGTATCTGCCCGTCCGTTTCATCGGCAAAGGTAATGTCTTCTTCGTTCACTGCCTCACCTTCATCCGCTGTTGCAGCATCTGGCACAGTTGGTGGCACTTTTGAGGGCATCTTGAAGTTACTTTTACCTACAATCCCATTGTCTTTTACCTCTTCAACGGGCTTCGGTTTCTCTTTTTCCGGTGGTGCGGACTCTTGGAAGGGTTGCCGTCTTTCCATCACAAGGTAGAAGATGAGCCACATATTATATAGCAGCATCAGAATGGCGAATGTCGTCATCATAGTTTCAGCCTTTACAAACATTATTGCACTTCCATTCTTTCCAAATGCTCTTTCATGATGTTGGCGAGATAATCATCTACCGTTATGTCGCTTTCTGACACCTTGATGATGCTTTCCAATCGGGCATAGTGTTCATTACTGATGGCTACCGGAATTCCTTTGCCGTTTCTCTTACTGTTCTTTCTCAAAAATGTTTCACGATAATTCTTTGTCTTCATGTTCTTCTTTTTTATAGGTTATTGTATGATTTGATATGTCTGTTGAAGGATTCGGCTACATCATTCTGGAACTGCCCGAAATGGTGAACCATCACATTGTCGAGATAATCCGCTATGGTTATTTCGTTATGACCAATCACTTGCGTAATTTTCAAGATACGGTCATGGAACTCCTTACGGATATAGACCTGTTTCCCTTGTCTTGCCGTGAGTGCGGATTTACGGACAAATGTGTCTTCGTAATCCGACTTCACGGTCTTCTTCCGTTCCGATTCTTCTTTGGTGTTTTCTTTTTTCGCCGGAATATCAGGTTTCTTTTCCTGACCGCTTTCCACTGACACTTCCGCTTCTCCCTCAATGCTTCGTGCATGTGGCGGTATGCTGTAATCATCTTCTCTGAATGAGTTGATGATAAAGCTGGTGTCAATATCTTCTGCTCTTGTCTTCTTTGCCATAGTCTTTACTCCTTAACTATTTCAAGAATCTCATCTACCAACTTGTCAATGTTGCTTCCACGTACCAATGTCCTGTCAGCAGGGAAGATTGTTGAACGGAATACCGCCTTACGCTCATTGGCAATTTCCTTTCTGAAACGCTTGCTGTCGGGAAGAACCACTTTGAGAATGGGCAAGGCGAACTTTGCACAAATCTGTTCATAGATACGATACAGCTCTGTCTTTTCCCGTCCGTCCACCATATTCCAAACAAGGTAAAGTCCCTTGATGTCCGATTTGCCCGTGCTGATCATCTTCTCATTGATGACAGTGGCAAACTTGACAGAGCTTTCCATTACTACACGGTCAGCAATGATAGGACAGAAGATGTAGTCCATTCGGGCAATGGTGCCGACCACTTCTGCATTGTTGATTGTTCCTGGCAGATCAAAGAAAACGAAATCAAGGTTTTCTATCTTGTTGCAAAGATTGTCTGCCGTCCTGATGGCATCTTCGGCTCTGCTGCACAATACCGGATAGGGAGACTTGTTCAAACGCTTGATTTGTTCATAAGCCTGAATCTTGTAATGTTCATCCTCGACAATAGTCGCTTTGTCACGCTTCCGCATGTCATGGATGCTGTACTGGGGGAAGTCGCAGTCTATGACCGCAACATTGTACCCCTTCACGTAATGCAGGTAACTTGCAACAACAACCGTAAGTGTCGTCTTACCTGCTCCTCCTTTTTGGGTGGAGAATGCCACATACTTGGTTTTGCTCATTTTTTTGTTTTTATTGGTTTAACATATCTGAATGACTTTGCGTATTTTCATTCGTACATACGCATGTTCGTTCATTCATTTGCTTATTCAATCATCGGTACGCATTTTTGAATGGAATACCATACCTGCTTGCGTATTTGCGAATGAGTGAATGGTCTCAGGAAAGTATTTTCATAAATTCATCCGTTCATCGGTACTTGCATTAGTCTGTATGCAGGTCTGCTTATTCATTTATTCCTCCATTCAAATGACCGTTTGAAAGTGTTTTCATTCACTCATTCATCCGAATCGCACTGCAAATAAAAAGGATTATTTTCATACTTCCACCATCTTGGAACGCTGTTGCAGCATGTGGCACAGATAGTTGTCTCAATGGCACAGTTCGGCTCTTTTTCAAGCCTGCAAATCACCCTAATTTTGCACCAAAGCGACAAGGCATGACCGCCGGACTCGCCATCGGTAATAACAGACTTTCTTTCCAATCCGTCCCGGACGGATTTTTATGTTCGCCTGAACATAGCAAGATGTCTTTTCAGCCGCTCAAAACTTTTTTGAGCATCTCGAAAACACCTTGCCCTTGCAGGGGGCTGGGCTTGCCCTCCGAAGTCGGGAAGCCTGTCTGAAACTTCGTTGGCGATGTCGGGCGGAATGCCGATGCCGCATAACCACTAAATCCAAAGTAAAATGAAAACAGAAAGGAAAAAGAAAGGGGGAAGAATCCCCAAGAAAGATCCGGCGGTGTACCGATACACCGTCCGTTTCAGCGAAGAGGAACACAACCGTTTCCTCTCGATGTATGAGAAATCAGGCATTTCTGCAAGGTCGGTATTCCTGAAAGCACATTTCTTCGGAGTGCCTTTCCGTGTGCTGAAAGTGGACAAGACACTTGTAGATTACTACACGAAACTGTCCGATTTTCATGCCCAATTCCGTGCCATCGGTTCCAATTACAACCAAATCGTGAAGGAATTGAAGAGCCATTTCTCGGAGAAAAAGGCAATGGCTCTGCTTTACAGATTGGAAAAATGCACGCAGGAACTGGTTGCTCTCAGCCACCGTATTGTCCAACTTTCCAAAGATTTTGAAGAACGATGGTCGCAAAAATCTCAATAGGAAGTTCACTCTTCGGGGCACTTGCCTACAACGGAGAGAAGATAAACAAGGAGCAGGGACGGCTGCTTGCAACCAACAAAATCTTCAATGACGGTTCGGGAACGGTGGATATCCATCGGGCTATGGAGGACTTCATGAGGTATATGCCTTCAGTGATGAGGACGGAGAAACCGGTTATCCATATTTCCCTCAATCCGCATCCCGATGACAGGCTGACAGATACCGATTTTCAAAATATCGCACATGAATATTTAGAGCAACTCGGTTACGGCAACCAACCCTACATGGTCTATAAGCATGAGGATATAGACCGCCACCATCTGCACATTGTATCTGTCAATGTGGATGAGAATGGGAAACGCTTGAATCAGGATTTCTTATACCGTCGGAGCGAACGCATACGGAAGGAGTTGGAAAAGAAATACGGATTGATTCCGGCTCATAGAAATAATGAACGGTTGGAAAGCCCTTTAAGGAAAGTGGATATATCCACCGGAGATGTCAAGAAACAGGTGGACAACACTGTGAAGGCACTTTTCAAAGGCTACCGTTTCCAATCTATGGGTGAGTATCGTGCCTTACTCTCACTCTACAATGTTACGGTAGAGGAAGTACGGGGTGAGGTTCGTGGAAGGGAGTATCACGGTCTGGTCTATTCCGCTACGGATGATGCAGGTAACAAGGTCGGCAATCCGTTCAAATCCTCACTATTCGGCAAGTCGGTAGGCTATGAGGCGATGGAAAAGAAGTTTGCTATTTCGAAAAAGGCAATCAAGGAGAAAAAACTTTCCGACCGTACCAAACGGACGGTGTTGTCAGCTCTTGCCGCCACCTACGACCGTGATAAGTTCGTATCCACCCTGAAAGCCCAAGGCGTGGATGTCGTGCTTCGTGAAACGGACACCGGGCGTATCTATGGTGCTACGTTCATTGACCACCGTACAGGCTGTGTGCTGAACGGCTCCCGTATGGGCAAGGAACTTTCCGCAAATGCCTTGCAGGAACACTTCACTCTGCCATATGCCGGAGAGCCACCTATCCCGATGTCCATTCCAATAGAGGAAACGGAACAGCGTATAATATCCGCCACCGAGTCGGACGACTATTCAACTGGTTTGGGACTGTTCACACCGGATGGTTCTGCCGTTGATGTCGAGGAGGAACGCTTTATCCGTGAGATGCAGAAGAAGAAAAAGAAGAAGCGTAAGGGCTTCAGATTGTAAACCATTCATTAACCTATTAAACAGAAATCAATATGTCACAACAGGAAGACGATTTGAGGGCACTGGCGAAGATTATGGATTTTCTCCGTGCCGTGAGTATTATATTGGTGGTGATGCACATCTATTGGTATTGCTATGAGACCATACAGCTATGGGGCATCAACATCGGTGTGGTAGATAGGATGCTGATGAACTTCCAGCGTACAGCGGGGTTGTTCGGTTGCATTATCAATACCAAAATATTTGCATTGGTTCTCCTTGCCTTGTCGTGCTTGGGTACAACGGGTGTAAAAGAGGAAAAGATTACTTGGAAGAAGATTTGGACGATACTTGCCATAGGCTTCGTTCTTTTCTTTCTTAATTGGTGGATATTGGCTCTGCCATTGCCTATAGAGGCAAATACAACCTTATATATCGCTACAATGGCAGCCGGTTATATATATTTGTTGATGGGAGGTCTTTGGATGAGCCGGTTGCTGAAGTACAATCTAATGGAGGATGTCTTCAATAACGAGAACGAATCATTCATGCAGGAAACACGCTTGCTGACGAATGACTATTCGGTCAATCTGCCTACACGGTTCTATTACAAGAAGAAATGGAACAAGGGTTGGATAAATGTGGTCAATCCGTTCCGTGCAACCATCGTTCTCGAACACCGGGTAGCGGTAAATCCTATGCGGTTGTAAATAACTTCATCAAGCAGCAGATTGAGAAGGGGTACAGCCAATATGTCTATGACTTCAAGTTTCCCGACCTCTCGATGATTGCCTACAATCATCTGATGAACAACTTGGACGGGTACAAGGTGAAACCGAAGTTCTATGTGATTAACTTCGATGATCCACGCCGTAGCCATCGTTGCAATCCCATACATCCGGACTTCATGACGGATATTTCCGATGCCTATGAGAGTGCCTATACTATTATGCTTAATCTCAATAAATCTTGGGTGCAAAAGCAGGGGGATTTCTTTGTGGAATCGCCAATCGTGCTGTTCGCAGCCATTATCTGGCATTTGCGAATTTATCAGAACGGCAAATATTGTACTTTCCCTCATGCCATTGAGTTGCTGAACCGCAAATATGAAGATGTGTTTCCCATCCTTACAAGCTATCCGGAACTGGAAAACTATCTTTCGCCCTTTATGGATGCTTGGCAAGGTGGAGCAATGGAACAGTTGGCGGGACAGATTGCATCGGCTAAGATTCCGCTGTCAAGGATGATTTCACCGCAGCTCTATTGGGTGATGTCGGACAGCGAATTTACACTTGACATCAACAATCCTGAAGAGCCGAAAATCCTTTGTGTGGGTAACAATCCTGACCGTCAGAACATCTACGGTGCTGCACTCGGACTATACAATTCCCGTATCGTGAAGCTCATTAACAAGAAAGGGATGCTCAAATCATCGGTTATCATTGATGAGTTGCCGACTATCTATTTCAAGGGACTGGATAACCTTATCGCTACTGCACGAAGTAACAAGGTAGCCGTATGTATCGGTTTTCAGGACTTCTCGCAGTTGAAACGTGATTATGGCGATAAGGAGGCGGCTGTGGTGATGAACACGGTCGGTAATATTTTCTCCGGTCAGGTGGTTGGAGAAACAGCCAAGACACTTTCGGAACGTTTCGGAAAGGTGTTGCAGAAACGGCAGTCAATCACCATCAACAGGCAGGATAAGTCCACCTCCATCAATACGCAGATGGACAGTCTTATTCCGCCAAGTAAGATTTCCGGGCTTACGCAGGGTATGTTTGTCGGCTCCGTTTCGGATAACTTCGATGAACGCATCGAGCAGAAGATTTTTCATGCCGAAATTGTGGTGGACAATGATAAGGTTGCAGCCGAAACGAAGGCATACAAGTCTATTCCTGTCATTACCGATTTTACGGACGAAAACGGCAAGGACTGTATGCGTGAGATGATACAGGAGAACTACAATCGTATCAAGGAGGAAGTGAAACTGATTGTCAAGGATGAGTTGGCACGAATAGCCAATGATGATAGTCTAAAACATCTGCTGAAGAAGTGAAAAAAATCGGGAGGGTCGCAATGATTCTCCCGATACTTTTTTATAATTACAAGATATTCTTTGCTATTATTTCAAAACTACTAGCCACTAAATCTTCTTTTGGTATCTCCGAAAAAGCAATGGCTGGTAACTCTTTCAGATATGTCTCTTTCAGATTTTCCCACAAATTAGGGAAGTCTGACAATAACGGTGATTGCTCTATTTTTATAATGTTCCAACCATCCGGTTTGTCAAATGTCGCTCTATCATGAGCCAATAAGGTGCTGAAATCCATCTTGAATTGCTCAGATTGTAAATAAGTTGCACATTCTTCATCTTGTAATAGAAAATGCAAGTCATAGAAATGTCGTATCTTGGCTGCTACATCGTAAATATAATTATCCGACAATGAGAAACGTATAAGAGATACTAATTTTTCTGTTAATGTTTGTCTTTTATCCAATACATTCAAAGAGAATGGCTCTAATCCATATTCTTCTACCAATGCATCATTACTTGTCTGACGGAAAAACTGTGCGATAAAACAATCTATACTTCTTGATACATATGGATAGGGATTGGCAAAGGAATTTATCTCCACGAGCAACTGCCCGATATTTACTGTTTCTTTTATAGCCTTGCCAAGAACATTGGGATATGAATACATGGCTTTATAGTAACGAGAGCCTTTACTTGTAACTCCAGGTACTACAACTTCCTCCAATCCCGATGTCATTTCTTTGGTAATCTTTTTAATCAACATCTTCAATTGGTTACCTGATAAAGTATCTGCATCAGATATGGCTATGTCAATGTCCTCCGAAAAGCGATTCCCTATTTTATGAGCCTTGGATAATGATGTTCCACCCTTAAATATTGCCTTTTCTGCATAGGAATTCTGCACCATAAGTTTTAGGGTTCGAGTTATCCAATAGTCTTTCTCAATATATACAGGTCGTATATCCAAAGATTCAGATGCTGCGAGAACGGCATCTGTAAACAGTTTCTTATTTTCGTGTAGGTTCATATATTCTCCAATTTTGTTTAGTTGGT
Organism: Bacteroides sp. 14(A); assembly: GCF_000526555.1. Taxonomy (NCBI): domain Bacteria; kingdom Pseudomonadati; phylum Bacteroidota; class Bacteroidia; order Bacteroidales; family Bacteroidaceae; genus Bacteroides; species Bacteroides sp. 14(A). The sequence goes on from NZ_JAGH01000002.1 coordinate 1,935,662, forward strand.
AAAACAGATTCCGATATAGGTAATTTGTATTCTGTTACTCCGTTTAGCGTTTTACGTATTGAGTCCAAGAGATTGTCATTACAACCTATATCATCTAATATAGCTCCGCACAAAGCACGAACATAGTTGGTGTATTTTAGAACGCACTTGACAAGCGTCTCCTTTTGCTCATCATTCAAATTTCGGATAATCTCTTTCAGCCTGATGCACGCATCATTAGGTGTTGTTGCAGGGATTTCTCGAATAAATCTTATTGCATCTAATATTCGTAAAATGTCAATATTCTTCTTGGTTATCGGATTCTGCTGTAGAATAAAAGATATTGTATATTTTTCACGTTTGACAGAACGGCGACTTTTGTTTGTACCAATTTGAATATAAGAAGATATTTGTGTGGTAAGCCCTAATGCATTATATGCAGAATACCCCGTTATATATCCTATGAGTTTACCATCACGTTCAATATAATCTTTAGCTATTTGATAAGCGGAAGGTTTTAATTCTCCAAATTGAGTCTTTCGAGGTTTATAGAATCTTCCTTTTGCCAATTTAGATATTTCACCGGACTTAACCATGCGATTTAACGCTTTTACAACAGCCGATTGATTCTCTGATCCTATTTCAAAATCGGATGCTGTAAAGACATAATCTTCTGGAAATCCAACGATTCTCCTCTTTATATCTTTTGCTATATTCATAATTGTTTCATTATCACGACGCAAAGATAGTAAAATGTCCCGTTTATTACGCAAAAAACGGGACAAAATTACAAATAAGGGTAAGAAACGGCATCACGCAGTCCCTTACCCAACCATATGTATAACTACAAAACAATAGTCTATCTTCTCATTCGTTCCAGCTCGTCATCACGCTGCATTTTTTCGTTCAGTTTCATCTGCATCTTGTCGAGGAAGTAGGTACGGCTATCGTTCTTACGGTGTTTGATGTCGGTGTAGAAGCGGTAGCAATCCTTTGACTCCACTCCGAACAGATTGTATAGAGTGGGAGCAAGTTCATTCAATGGAATATTTCCGTTATTGATGCAGCCCATTTCACTGAAGCCGTATATCAGTTCCACAAGGTCAATGGCATTGCCAGTCCATTTCAAGGCTGGAGTATTGTTCTTTTCTTTGTCGGATGGATTTAGTGGTGGCACTGTTGTAACAGTTGATGAAAGATGTTTCTGCATCTTACGAATAAAGGTCAAAGCCTTGTGTATGAATCGGGTTATATTGCAACCCTCCGATATGGCATCGTGCTTATGGTGAAATTTCAACTCGATTTCAGCGTACATTAAAGCCACTGAGACCAATCTCACATCGTCTAACTCATGACAAAGTTCAATAACCTTTGCCACAAAAGCATTATAGGATGAATGTAATTCGTTACAATCTTCCCCGTCTATATATTTGAAGAAATCAGTTTCTGTCAATATGGTATGATTCATCTTTATTCCGTTTATGGGTTTTACACTTGATTATTTGGTGTGCACACATAAACTATAAGGACAAATCAATTGCCTGTTCATGCCAAGAGTATGAGCATGAAGATGTATCTCACTGAATATCAGCAAGAAAATTCTTGAAGATAATTTTATGACGAATTTCGGGAAACTTGAAAAGTGTTCAGATTCCGAACATCTGTTCAGAACTTGAACATGGTTTTGTGTTCATTATTGGAACACACCTGCATTCATTCAATTACCTTTCGGCTATACATGGAACGGTGAACTCCGCACTTATACCTCTTTTCGTTGTCCAGTTCCCAATAGGAAATGGGAAGTCCGGCTTTGAACAGTTTAAGTTCTGTTCCGGCAATGAACGGTATGGTATAGATGATGATTTCGTCTATCAATCTAAGACGAAAAAGCCCGTTGATGTAATCGGCATTCTCCAATGTCGCTTCAATGATAAATACCGAATCATCCTCGTTTTCCATCAGTCGGGAAGTGGGATAGTTGGAAGAAAACTCATAGTCTGCCGCATCGAAAATCTTGTCGATGTCGTAACTTTCCGGTCGCAATATCCAACGGGCATCACCGCTATTGTCCGATAAACATCCGTCCAATGACAGGACGGCAAACATTTGAACCTTCGCCATAATCTTCCACTTTTATATCATTGTGCCGGGCAAAAAGATAGCGTGCAATTCACACTATCTCTGATGAAGGCTCTGGAATGCCCGAAAGAAAATAGGTAACTGCACGCTATGCATAGGCATAGCATAAGCAATCACGCAATGTTTCCTTTCGATGTTAATTTTCCAGATTCTCATCAGAACACCTTGCGGTCTTATGTCTATATCATCAGGCAATGGCTATGCCAAAACCTGTTTTATCCATATTTTCAGTACAGGCAAATTTTGCCCGGACTGTTTCTGCTGCAAAAATAATCAATTTGCATCAATTATAGGCTTGTCCGGTTAAAAAACTCGTTCAAACCATACTCTTTCATCTTATTATATAAGGTTGTGCGACCTATTCCCAAGAGTTTTGCAGCAAACAATCTGTTACCACCGGTCTGTTCCAATGCGTTTCTGATACGCTCTTTTTCCAGCTCTACATCTTTCAATGTATAACAGACCGGTAAAGCCGTTTGTTCAACATACAATTCCAGATCATCTTCCGATATGATATCGCCCTCGCATAACAATACGGCACTTTGGATTTTTTGTTTCAGTTCCCTCACATTGCCCGGCCAAGGATGGACTTGCAATGCTTTCCGTGCCGAAGCGTCAAACCCCTTTGTCTTTTTATTCAGTGATATATTGCTCGTTTCTCTGAAAAACTCCGCCAACGGCATTATATCTTCTTGCGATTCACGGAGAGGCGGAACGGTTATCGTGAAGTCCTGCAAGCGGTACAGCAAATCCTGTCTGAATCTCTTTTCGGCTACAGCCTTTTGTAGGTTCTCGTTGGTCGCCGCAACAATTCTTACATTGGCGATTTTGTCCTCTTTGGATCCGATCGGACGGTATTTGCGTTCTTGTATCGCACGCAACAACATCTGTTGGGTTTCCATTGGCAGGTTGCCCACTTCGTCAAGAAACAGCGTACCTCCGTTTGCTTCCTGAAAATAGCCTGCTTTGGTGGAGTCGGCTCCCGTAAACGCTCCTTTGACGTGTCCGAAAAATGCCGATTGTGCCAGTGATGTGGAAATGGAACCACAATCTACCGAAACAAACGGCTTGTCGGCACGTCTGCTTTTGGCATGTATGCGTTGGGCGATATGTTCCTTGCCCGTTCCGTTCTCGCCAAGTACCAGCACACTCATGTCCGTAGCCGATACTAAGCGTATCCTTTCCTTTATCTGTCTGAATGCTTTACCCTCACGCTTGAATATCGGTGTCTTGTTCAGTTCCTGTCGGTTGGCTTTCTGTTTTTGGATTACTCCTTGGATGGTCGGAATCAGTTTCTCGTCCAAGAGCCTTTTCGAGAAATAGTCGGTTGAACCTAACTTCATCGAGGCGACAGCGGTATGCACCTCCGCATAATCGGTCATTACAATAAAAGCCTGTTCCTTGCCATTCTTCCTCATCCATTCCAAGAGTTGTGTGCTTTCGCCATCCGGCAGCCGGAGGTCTGCAAGCACAATATCATCGGCTTCTGCTTTCTCCATCAGTTTCTTTGCACGATAGATGTTGTTTACACATTCAATCTGCCAACCCTCTTTTTGCAGTTTTCTCGATACGAACTCGGCAAACACGATGTTGTCTTCCAAAATGATAATCCTATTCATCCGCCACTTCCTTCCTCATCTTTTCCGCGAGAGCGATTATACATTTGCCTTTCTCAATGACGGCATTTACCGCCTCCTGCAATCTGGCAGAATCGGTCTCATCTTCACGATGCAACAACTCATGTAAGTCCCACAACGGTTTGTCCACACGGATAACACCCCAAGAACTTCTCAGATGATGCACCATTTCATCCAATTGTTCCATGTCGCAGTTCTTTCCGGCGGTTTCCGTCTTTTCAATATCCTCTTTGGTTGCTTCAATAAGGGTATCAAGCATTGAAACCTTGTTTCCGTATGCAATCAATGACGAAAAGTCCGGCAAGTCATCTGTTCCCGTATTCTTATCCACATATCGGTCTGCCGTTTCCAACAGTTCACGGATGGAAAACGGTTTGAATAAACAACCGTCAAAGCCCCGTTGCTGCAATTCCGTCTGAGTACAACAGCCCGAAGCTGTAGTAACAATTATCGGAATACTCTTCGAGTTGTTCACATTGGAATCTCTCAACAAATCCAATACATCATATCCGTTCAGTCCGGGCATTTTTAGGTCGGTGATAAGAAGATCGTATCTTTTATTCCGTATCAGTTCCATCAGTTCGCCCACATTCGTACAGGTATCACAAGGTACATCGTATTTGGCGAATATCTCTTTCATCATCTCCAATACCGGTCTGTTATTGTCGATGGCGACAACACTATAATTGCGTTTCGGATACATTTTCCTGTCTTTCATAGGATGTTCCGTATCTTTCCCTGCCAGTTTCATCGGTATCGTTATCGTGAATCTGCTACCTTTTCCGGTTTCGCTCTCTACCTCTATTGTACCTCCCAAAAGTTCAACTATACTTTTGACGATGGATAATCCCAAACCAAAGCCATCTTGTGTGGCTGCATTGGACAAGCGTTCAAACGACTTGAAAACTCTATTCTGTTCCTCTTTAGAAAATCCGCTACCGCTGTCTTCCACGCATAATTTATACACTCCGTCCATATAGGATGCCGACAATAATATAAATCCCTGTTTTGTAAACTTCAACGCATTGGATAGAAGATTTTCTCCAATCTGTATCAGACGGGGCTTGTCGCCGAAGACAATATTCTCATCGCAGTTCTTCACGACAAATGTAAGTTCCTTGTCTTCTGCCTGTTTGCGGAATTCACTTTCAAGTGTTTCTACAATGTTTGTCAATCTCAGTGGTGCGATATCAGCCTCTTCTTTGCCATTATCAAGACGGAAGAAATTAAGCAGCATATTCAGTTGCGACACCATTCGTTCCGAAGCATTCCGGATATTGGTTCTATAGTTCTTCTGTTTCTCTGCATCATCTTCACCGTCCAACAAATCGGCATATCCGGTAATGGCGGACAACGGTGTGCGTAGCTCGTGCGTGATGGTGTGCATCATCTTCTGTCGGGCATCTATCAGTTCGGCATTCTCCTTCAAGGTTGTCGACTGCCTGCGTATCAGCTCGGCTGTATTCCGTCTGTACTTCTTAATCTGTAATGTTTCCTTGTGGATGATGATATACAGGCATATCAGGAGCAGCAACATGAATACGGTCGCTCCCGTTATCAGTATATATCCACGTTCCCGGTTTTGCTTGATAACCTCTTCCTTTATGCTCAAATCTGTTAGGACTTTCTCGTCCAGTTGCCTTATCAGCTGTTGCAACTCAATATTTAGCATACTGTTCTTGTAGGCGAGGCTGTCTGCGTTAGTCGATAACTCGTGGCTCTGTTCCTGTTGTCTTTTCACCACGTCACGGTTCAGCGTGTAGAGTAGGGACGAGGTGGATGCTGCCTGTTGCTTCTTCTTTTTCCTGAACAGCCCGAACAATCCGCCTTTCTTCTTGGTTTCCTTACTACTCTGATAGGCTATGACCGGCACTTGGGAGGCTATCCGTTCATTCTGTATCCCTTGCATCCCGTACAGTTCCCAGATATTGAACAACCGCCGTTCCTTTTCAGATAGCAGCTGTCGCACGCTGTCAATGCGTATCGGCGGATAGTATTTCTTGAACTCACACAAAATACTGTCCATCGCCATACGCTTTTCCTTATATATGATGGTGTCCGTTGCCTCCCATTCAAGTATGGTTTCACCATATAGGGTGAGGTCAAGCATCAGGGCATACGAATCGTGTACCTTTTGACGGATTCGGTTCATCTTGTTTGTTTCCTCTTCCAGCCCTTCCATTTCTTTCCACTCACACAGGTACAGAAATGCAATTCCCCCTGTCAGCAATGCGATGACGGCATAGCCGATAGCCATATACTTCCGTAATGAAATCATATTTTCCTTATCCTGCATCATAGGGCGGTTTGTCTTGAATTGGTTTTACAATGCAGCCCACCGGTAATCTTGCACTGGTGGGCTGTTGTACCTCACACCGCATCGCAACGATGTGAGGCTGGCGTGTTTTTGAGTCAGTTAAAACTCATGCCGAACACTCAACTCCCGTTCGGCTTGGGAGGTTGTGAGCAGGTGGCGACATTCAACGCTATCCTGCCCTAAAATGATTACTCTGTTGCAGTGCTCACCGGAACGAGTGGCAACTTATCGGTCGCTCCTTCGGTGGTATATTGCCAGCCGGCAGAAGCATTGGAAAGCGCATCGTTCATTGCCGTCTTGGCATCGTTCCAAGTAACATCTGTTCCATCTACCATGTAGCAAGTAACATCGTCATCATCAGTGTATGTGTAATCGCCAATGGGCTGAGTCAGGGCATTGCTACCACCCCAATAGCATGATTTCACATAATCTGCATAACTATTTTCATTTTCTACTTCTTTTGTACAGCCTGCAATCGCTCCGGTAGATGCTGCTGTCCCGCTCACCTGAATCTCTCCGGTACTGTAGCAGCCAATAATGCCAAGATTGTAGTTCAAATCGACACCCACAACACCTCCAACAGCATTATACCTGTCACATGTTGTAACATTAACAGTCAGGTCGCCATAATAAGCACAGCCATATATCGCAGCATTGGAATCGGAAGTATGCCAACCTGCTATACCACCAACAGCTCTATCTGTTTCAAAACGTGCGTTTTCATTCAGTTCCGCGCCTGAAATACATCCGGTTACGGTTCCATTATTATACGCAACCACACCGCCTACACAGCCCCCGGTGATGCAATCGTATATATTCAATTTAAAATCATCACTGACAGAGCAATTCGAAATACTTCCTTCGTTTATACCTGCAAGCGGAGCAAGATATAGGTTAGTTAACCAAGATGATTCATACTTCACAGTCCATTCGGTCTCTCCCACAATGTGAACATTCGTCATAAGCCCACTATTGCTGGCAATAAGACCAACATACAGCACATCTGTAGTAGTAGGTATTTGAATTTTTGGACTTTCAAAAGTCAGGTCTTTCATGACAGAACCGTTTTGATTACTATATACAAAACCTACATAACGGGAGTTATTACTTTCACCGTTGTCACTAAACGTGATATTTTTGATGGTTTTGTTGTTGCCGTCGATGGTTCCGGTATAACCAGCAATAGGTGTCCATGTTGTGGCATCACTCATATCAATGTCCGCAATCAAGGTGAGGTTTGCCGCAGAATTATTCTTTGTGGCAGTATTCCAACCCGAGAGGCCATCAGCATTGAATACATAATAGGTTGTTACATCGGATGATGTTACTGTATAATAACCTGTCTCGCTTCCTGCCATTGTTACCGTTTTGGGAAGGTCTTCCGTAAAGTCCGTGCTTGTCATATCTGCCAGAGACAGATAAAGCGTTCCGCTGTAACTTGCCAATGCCTCGGCAAGGATGTTCTGTAGCTCGGTAGTTAATGTGCCCTCGACAACAATGTCTGTCAAACCGGTCGTTGCAACTATGGCACTGACCGAGTTCCTAAAAATATCCTTATCGGCATCCGTCGGAATGGTAAGGGTGGCTATCGTGTTTTCGATGGTGTGGTAGAATACTTCTTCCGCCTCGCCACCGGTAATAATACTTTCTGTCCACTCATTCACTTCCACTTTCGCCACGCTTGCCACATCCTTGCCCACTGTGAGCGAAAGACTATAGCTGTTTCCGGCAATGGTGGCAGGGATGCACTTCACGGTGAGAGTATAAGATTCATCCGCATCGCTACTGTTGGTAACGGTTAGCGTGAGGAAATCCGATTCGGCATCCTCTGTGGTGGGAGTCAGCAAGGCATAGAATTTTCCGTCCGTATGCTTGTAGGCAATAACAGCAATGTTGTCTGTCTGCACTTCACCATTGGCATAACCATTGGTATTTCCATGAACGGTTACGGCAGTTACGGCATAGCCGGTGGCAAACTGTTCGTTGAATGTAATCTCATCCACCACGATACGCACCATCTTACGCTGCATTGTGAGGTTGATGCTTCCGTCAGTGCCTTTGGTGGCTGTGCCGCTATAGGTCATATAGTCCGCCTTTTCTATGGCTTCGCTTTGGTCATCGGGTACGGTGAATGTGGTTTCCGATGTGCCGTCTGTAACGGGATAGTAGGCGGTAACATCCATCGTTTCGGTTTCCCACTTCAGATACGTTCCGGTTTGGGGATTCCAAGTTGTTTCGTCTTCAGCCAATGTGTAGGTAACAGCAGCCTGCGTACCGGCAGTTACCGAGATTTGATCATTGACATTGAACGTGGTCTGTTCCGTTTCATCACCCAACGGATTGCTTCGGGTGAAGCCACCGGTTACTTCGTCAGTACCCACTTGTGCCGTGATACGCACGGCATTCGGGTCACTCTGGTAAGAAGTCATTAAATCGTCTTCCTGTGTGCAAGCCACCACACCGAGTGCGAGGGTTGCAAATGCTATTGTTCTGTATATTGCTTTCATCGTTGTTCGTCATTATTCAGTTTCACCTTCCAGATTATTACTTTCATCCTCTCCCGTATTCCATGCAGTCGCAGAGAAAGAAGTCGGACTTACCAAGTCTTTTCCGGCAGTCAGATTGAGTGTGTATTGGTAGCCGCTCTGCAATGTCACGGCATCGGCAGATGTCCACTTGAATGCACGTCCGTCCACCTTGAATTGTACGGTAAAAGTTTCAGCTTCCTTGGTTTCCGGTACAAGGATGACTTCGTATTGGGCAGCAGGATTGCTGTAAGATATGGCCAGCGGAGTGATACCGTCGATAGTCAATTCTTTTATCGGGTTGTCCTCATAGTCAAACTCCGTTCCCAATGTAATGGTGAGCAACACCTTCGACATCACATGATTGAACGCTACGGAAATGCCATCGGCAGAAGGAGCGACCGAAGCGTTATAATAAAGATGGTCGCTTGCCTTTATGTTGTCAGCGGTACTTTGGTCGGTCTCCACGGTCAGTGCTGTCTGCTCTGTATCCAACGAATAGGTGGCAGCGGTAACTTCTACATTCGTCGTGCTGTTCTGCCATAGCAAAGTGATTTTATTCTCCGGGGTTGTGGCATCGTATGCCACCCAAGCATTGTTCTCGTACTTCATCAGTGCGGAGTAGTCATACTTGTCGTTGTCGGGATTGTCTATCTCCAAGTAGAACTGTTCTGGCAGATTTTCGGCATCATACCCTGCACGGGTTGTCAGTTCTCCCACCAAGGCATTTACGGTGATGGGTGTGTCTTTGAGGTTATCCACCTGCGTGATGATTCCCTCCTCGTTCGAGCAGCTTGCCAACATGGTGGCGAGGACTGCAAAAGCAAAATACTTTGTTTTCATCATTCTGAAAAATTTTTACATTGTTATTACTTTTTTATTCTGCATTCATATTTGCTCTATAATTTTTCGGATTTTACAAACGATAAAAAACGGCGTTCCCGAAAAGGCACGATGAATGCCGACAGGAACGCCGTAACAGGTTGCTTCTGTGCTGCCACACGGAGAGGCGGAGCACCTATGCGAAAATATAAATTGGCTGAAATTGTTAGCAAAACCGGGAAAAATGGTTTCGGTAACAATTTGGTATTCAGTAAATATTTTGTAAAATACGCGCGATGAGAATGTGTGTGTGTGTGTGTGTGTTTACACAAATTCCGCACACAGCCAAATTATCCACAACATATTTTGCGGAAACTTTATTGTTTCTGCATCCACTTAACAGGCTGTATGTCAATGTATAATTGTTCATTCTTATCTGTTAAAGCATATTTCGCTTCTGCGAAAATAATCAAAAATCGGGAAACCCTGTATCTTTGGGCTAATTTTTTAGCGATTGAAGTGTATTTTTGTTTCAAACAACGCATTTTCCGGTAAAAGAGATTCAATATTTCAAAGAACACAAAAATAAATCTTAATTATCCTTTATATTTAAGATAGGCATTCTGCAATTTTGTATCGTAGGCATTCTGAGTGAATGCCACTCCGTTGTATCTTCGGGCGAACCCTGACCAGTCCTTGTTGCGTAAATACTGCTCCATCTTATTGCCAAGTACAAAATTGACAAACAAGTCAAGCTGCCTGCCTTCGTTGCTTTTCATCTGTTCCACAAACTCAACCACATTTTTGCAGCCACTTACGGCATGGTTGAATCCCATTATCTGGAACATTCCCCAACTTGCTGAACACAATGCGGCTTCTTCATGAATACCGATTGCCCGTTCCAAGCGTGCATACTCTTTGATGCCTCCTTTGTAATGTTCCTTGGTCCATTTGGGATAGAGAATATCGCCATTGGTTGTGGCATAATCTTCCGGATGGATGCCCCGTTTTTTCAATTCGTTCCAGAAAATATGCCCTTCAAAGAGGATGGCGGGCTTGTCAAGGGCAAAGAATCCGCCTTTGCCTCCCGTCTCGACTTCCTGAACCGCTTTTACTGTGGCAACCTCCACTTGCAGTTTGTCGGCTGCATCAACGAAGTCCTGTTCAGTAAGCTTCAAGGACTGCAACGCACGGGCATCGCTATCCTGCAACACTGCCCAAGTGCCTTTGCCTACAATGCCATCTACCTCCAAACGGTTTGAGCGTTGGAATTTTCTCACTGCCTGGTCTGTCGTTTCATCAAACAGACCGTTTTTCTCTACTTTATATCCCCATAATTGGAGAAGTCCCTGCAAGACAAGGACATCTTCTCCTGTCGAATGTAATCGTATGGTTTTCATCTTGTTCGTTTTAAATGAATTTTAATCTTTAAAGAATCGGATGCGTAAACGGTTGATTCCTGCTATGCGAAAAAAAATGCTTGCCACATCGCAGGTGTTCCATCTCCGGTCTGTCAATACAAGTTCGCCGTCTTTCCCTACGGGTATGGAAAAATGCACGTCATCTCCCAAATGACTGATTTTGAAACGGCGTATATCCACATACGGCATACTCTTGTAGAAAAGGTATGCTTCCACAAAATCGGATTTCCGCATATACCATTCGGTTTCGCCTTTCCTGTAGAGCCTTCCGTCCCGTTTCTTCTTCTCGCCATCGAGGAAGTTCAGAATCGCATTGTGATAATTGCCTGGATCCGCAATATCTTTCTTTTGTTTCTTGGCGGAAAAAACTTTCTTGAGGTACCGCCCCACGAATACAATGACCAAAAGTACCGTCGCTATAATTCCCATAAGCCCCGCTAACGATTAAATGTGCTACTTTCTTCCACCCGTCTCTGTGCATCTTCCACCTTACGCAAGGCTTCCAACGCCTTGGAAGAGGCGGCCTTGTCTATAACCAGCTCCAAACCGCAGGTCGGACACTTTAAGGACTTGGCTGTAATCAGATCTACTACACTGGTTGGGATAAACATTCGGCATCGGGGACACCCTAATCCCGGCACACGCTGTTGGTTATTCATCTTGATCCAGGTTTATGATAGTTTCTTCAATAGGCATATTGTTAGTAGTCAGGAACAACAAGTTTGACAACCCTCCGGGCATGTCGGCCTGTTGCATTTTCACCTTCACTTTCATGTTTGCGGTAAAGTTGCGGTTACGGCTACTCCTTTCCTCAGCGATTATGGAAGAGGGAGCCATAGTGACACGCAATTTGACCCCGTCGTTTGTTTTCACCTCCTCATCCTGCTTGTTTGTGAGGGAGAATGTGGCGTTCCTGTCGGCGGACAGTGCGTCAATTATCTGAATGTCAAAATCGAAATCAGCCTCTTTCACCTGCAACAGCGGCAGCGGAACAAGGGTCAACAGCGGAATGCTCACCTTCTGTTCCTTCATCACGCCGCTATCCATACACTTGTATTTCAATTGCAGGTTTCTGAGGTTGCCCACTTCGCCCGTCTGCGGATTATACGACTCGAAAGCCAGTTCGTAGAGATAATTCAGATATCGCCGTGCTGAAATGGTATCGGCGTCTATCGTTGCCACGAGCGGACCCGAAATCAGGTCTTTCAGTTCCATGACCTGCGAACTCTGTCTCTTTTCAATTTTATTATCCGTATTCATGATTTACTCTTCTGTTTCGTTCAAGTATAGGTTCAACTCCTTGGGATTGATTCTGATATGCAGCGTGTGTATGCTCTCTTCGGGCAGTTTCGCCAGTTCGGAAGCGTTCACCGTGACATCCATTGACGGAAAGAGACGCTTACGCATCACATTCTTGTGTGCCAGTAATACAGGCAGGACACTATCGACAGCCGCTTGAAGGGTGTCGCCGAGTCCGGTGCGTGCGATCTCTCCGTCAGGGGTGTCAAAAAGAGTGTCCAACGCTTCGTGCCCGATGATTTCAGAGGCGACCACCGAAGCCACGACCTTTTGGATTTCTTCGATGCGGATGTTCCCTTCTGCTCCTATCAACTGTGTGAAGACATGCTGCAACCGCTTCATAAATTTACGGCTCAAGAAAGCACTGAACTTCCGCTTCATCTTCGGTTGGCGTGTCAGTTCCATGAAAGGATTGTCTCCTGCCGAGACGTCGGAACTGAGCCTGACAAGTTCTACAGACAGCGTATCAGTTAGAATGGTTGCCGTTTGGTCACAGATTTCCTTTGTCAAGTCTTTCAGCATCGGATAGTTTATCTCCTTCTGTCCGGTATCGCCGGAATCGTCCAATACACCATATCTTATATTCAATTCCATTTCACCCAATGCGATGGAGGGCAGGGAAAATTTCTCTAAACGCCCGTTCTTGTGATATACGTCTTCAAGGGAAACGGCATACATATTGGCTTGGTGCTGTGCCATGACCATATCACGGAGGATGGAGCTTAGGATAGTGCTTAATTGAGCCATAAACATTACAGATTAGACGGGTTACTTACTCTGTTCTTCTTTCGCGGGTGCTACAGCAGCGGATTCCTTGCCTTTCACGACACATACTGCAGTCTTCTTACCCGCTGCCACGCTGTAATCGCCTGCCACCGAGATTTCAAACAGCACGCTGTTGCCATCCACCTTGCCCTTTGTGCCATTCATCGTGATGGCTTCAGGCTCGAACAGACCCTTGCTGTTCTTGTAGGTGGCAATCAGGGTTGCCTTGCCTGTGTCGGGAAGCGTCAACTCTCTGGCACTGATTTCCAGACTGCCGTCAGGGTCGGATACATCCAAAGAACTGCCCAAAAGTTCGAGAACCTTGGCAAAACCTACCGGCATACTGTCCTGACCTGCCTTTACCGCCACGTCCATCGTGTACTCCACGCTGTACTGCGAGTTCTTGGTTGCACGTGAGTCCTTTTTCGATGAATAGCTGGCTTTCATGCTTGCCTGCATACTGAAAGGTCCCCATCCGAGTGACGCACTGGCTTCGCCTCCCACATCAACGTTCTGTGACGAACTTGTCTCCGAAACAGACGAAGAGGATGCGGAAATGTTCGCCTTGAAGTTGATGTCGATGTTCTGTATCGCAATGTAAGGGATAGGTACAATAGTCAGCAAGGGGACATTGAGCTGTGCCATACGTCCGTTCTGCAAGAATGAGAACGACACGTTCACTACCTCTTTCTCACCGGTGGTAGGGTTGATGTTCAGACCTACCTCTTGGATAAACTGCCATGAGGTCTGGGCAGCCATTGCCTGTGCCTCGATACAGGCTTTTAACGGGCCTCCGATTATCGAACCGAAGGGGATCGCTTGTAATGCACTTGTTGCTACTTGCGAAGGAGTGGTGTTAATTGCCATACATTTAAATTTTAATTGTTAATAAATAATTTGATAAAACCAACAGTGGTTTCTGTACCAAAATTACGCATAGTAGATTCCATGAAAGAACCGTTTCACCATACGGCATTTTTATCCACCGAATCACTTGTTTTTCTCCCTTATACGCTTACGAGAGCCGATGCAGACGAACTCTTTCCTGATTTCCTCTCTATATTCCCTGCCTATGACAATCTCTTTTCCGCCTTTCAACACGACCATATTGCCGATGTAGGTGTCCACATATTCAAGATTGACCATAAACGAACGGTGTATGCGTTTGAATATCTCAGGTGAAAGATATTCCATGACTTCACTCATTGGTATAGATACATTCAAGCATTCTCCACTGAACAGGTATATATTGCAGTAGTTCCTGTCTGCTTCAAGATAGAAAATATCCCTCACTGCCACTTTCTTGTACCCGTAGCCTTTCCTGATGAATACATAATCTTCGTAACAATATAGTATTGATCTGGCCTTTTGAGCCGGTTCCAACTTGTGATATACTTTTAGCAACTTGTCAATAACTTCTAAAAGATAGTCGCTTCCATACAGTACGGCTACGGTGATTACATTGTCCGTTGTGTCATCAATGATGACAACTTTAGTTTTTGTTTCTTGCTTTACACAATCCATTTTATTGAAATTTTACTCAAAAACACGCTAATTAAAGAAAATAAGGTCGGGTGATAATTGTCTGTCCACCATACACCCGAATTATCCACCGAACGGCATTTAACAAAAGCGACCACCTTTTCAGGCAGTCGCTTTTGAATTTAGATTCTGAGACCTCTCGGATTAGAATACTTGTCAGAATGAATGGGAATATCTTCTGTATTCTGCATTTCCTTGTTTTCCGCAACTTGTTTCTGTTCCTCCTGTACGGTAGCTGGAACAGACGGAGCCAATTCCAACTGAATCTTCCTGTCCAGTACGGCAAGTTCGGATTTCAGCTGTTTCAGTTCATCTTCCTTCTTCCATACCTTTCCTGCAATCTCTTGAAGTTGCGGTATCTGCTTTTCCAAAGCCTCATTCTTTTCCTTTCGCTGGGCAATGATACCCGGTATCTTTTCCAACGCATTCAGGAAATTGGTAGCAGCCGCTTTCGGATCAGCCATAGCCAGACGACCGTTATTGAAACTGTACTTGTAATGCCCCTCAATCAGGAAACGGTTCTCAATGGCTTGCATTCCGCTTGACAATGTTGTTTCACTGATTACCACAATAGGGAAACCATACAGTTCTCCGATACGGGTGTACTGACCACCCGTAGTGGCATTCTTGGCTATGTCCTGCAACTTCTTTCCGATGGCTTTCTCATCGGTCGAAGGGAAGTTATCTAACTTTATAAGATTAAATCGGTTCCCTTCCTTATCCGTTTTGGCAACAGCAAGGAACTTGTTGTAATCCTCCGTCATCCGTTCGATGATAATACGGTTGTTGTCATACTCCTTTCGGGTATTGTTTAAGGTAAATTCGGCATTTGCCTTTCCCTTGTTAAACGACTTGCGTTCACCCTCCAGAGAGGCTATCTTCTTCTCCAACTTTGCTTTCTCTAACAAGTCTGTATTACCCGACAGAATAGCCATATACTCCGAAAAGTTCATGCCCGACTTCTCGTCCATAGCACCCTCATCAATGGTTCTTGCACCCATTGCACCGCTTTTGAGCTGGGTGATAAAAGTCTGCTTGCAGTGCAACAGATTGAACTTGTAACTGTCCAATGACTTTTCCACCGCATAGATAATGACATCCACATTATCACCTGCAAAGTGCTTGGCAATCTCATTGCCTGCACGCACACCACGTCCGTCACGCTGTGCAAGGTCGGACGGTCGATCGGGTAGGTCAAGGGCATTACTGCCCTCTTCCCCCCTCAGAACCGTACATGAGGGTTTCCCCTCATACGGCTCAAGCTTTTCTAAGTCTCTGTTCGTGTGCAGAGACCGGCTCATACTACTTCTTGTTTCCATTGGATTTACGGGATAATTTGAAACATTCATCATGAACCAACAGATTGCATTTTTGTCCGTCTTTGACGGTTGGCATTACATTCCATGCTTTATGCGTGTCAATCGGTTCACCACATATCGGACATTTTCGCCCTTGCTTTTCCCATAGGTAAAGCAGGGACTTGCGTCCTTTCAGTGTCACAAGCATTTTCAACTTCATTCTTTTATTGAAGTACAGACGGCAATCTGTGTCAAACGGATTCATATCCCCCTTTATCTGCGTATATTGCAGGAAAGGAAACGAGGATGCCAGTTTCAACAAGGTGATCCGGTCTTCCTTGCCGTTTGATTTTTTGAACTTTGTCGCAAAAGTCCAGCTGTTCCCTCGGATATTGTGCCAATAACGGTCTTTTATCCACCGTTTCCCTTTCTTGGAATGGCGACGTTTAGCCCATTGCCACAAGGCGAGAAATATCTGATGGTCGATTCTGTGAAATGAATCACGTGTCGCCCCATGCTGATAATATGCTCCCCATCCTCGGATTTTAGCGTTCAACATTCTGATTAATGACTCCTGCTTGCAACCCTTATGACCTTTTGTTACTTTACGGATATTTTCCATAAAGCGTTTTTCTGCTTTCTTGGTCGGTTTGGTCAATATTTCATTGCCGTATTTGCGGATATTGAAACCGAGAAAATCAAAACCGTCACGGATGTTTGTTATGACCGTCTTTTCCTCTGATAAGGTCAGACCTCTTTCAGCCATGAACTCAGCAACCAATGGCTTGATTTCGTTCTCAAGTGTCTCACGGTTTTCGCAAGTAATTATAAAATCATCAGCATAACGGACCAGATTCACCATTGGCGAATATAGTTTTCCCTTTATTCTAACTCGTTTATACTTCTCTGCGAGAACTTTCTGCAAACCGTCCAACGTCATATTGGCAAGTGTCGGGGAAATTATGCCACCTTGCGGTGTCCCCTCCTCGGTCGGGAACATCTGTTTGTTGAAGATATAGCCGCATTTCAGCCATTTACGAAGCATTGCCTTATCCATTGGGATGTTGGCAAGCAACCATTCATGGCTGATATGGTCGAAGCACCCCTTTATATCACCCTCCAAAATCCATTCAGGAGAATAGCCTTTTCGGAGAATGTTATGGCATTGCAGTACCGCATCCATACAGCGGCGTTCCTTGCGGAAACCGTATGAACGTGTGTCGGCTGTTGTTTCCGATACTGGTTCCAATGCCATGAGGTAGAGTGCTTGCATGGCTCTGTCTTTCATTGTCGGTATTCCCAACGGTCGCAGTTTGCCATTACTCTTTTTGATGTGGACTCTTCTCAATGGCTTCGGCCGGTAGCCTCTGCGTTTGAGTTCACTTATCGCTTGTGTTTTTGCTTCGGGTTTCTCCCATGTTTCCATGTCCACCCCGGGGGTGTTTCCACCTCCGTTAGAAGTAACCCTCTTTACGGCTAAGGCTTTTGCGTAAAAAGAGTGGGTCAGCGTCCACTGCAAGGCTTTCACCTTGCCCGTTCTGCCTTCCTTCTGAGCCTTTACAATACGCGCTTGTAGCTTTCTGACAGCCAACTCCGCTTTAGTCCAGTCTATACTGTTCCAAAGTGTTTGCTGATTGTCAGCAGGCGCACACGATGTCTTGTTTTCGTTCATTTGCTTTCCTCCTTTTGAAAGTTCTAAAAGTTACTTGTAAAGAATCACCATTTGATGCCATTCGGTTTGTTTGCCTACCGAGTGTCACCACAGAAGTCTGCCCACTTTCGTGTCGGATAATGTCGCCCACATCAGCTCGTGATGTCGGTTCAATCCGTATCCGTTCCATTACAGAACGGCATTCGCTTTTTCTGTTATCTTATACCTGCACACCATTCGGCTTCCATTGCTGTCAGCTTACCTGCCATTATTACATGACAGGAGATATACAGGCTTACCATGTTCCACATAGATAACTAACGGATAGGTTAGGTTCTGTCTCATCCTCCGGCGGTGCTTATATCCGTGTAATCCTACCATGGAGAGGATTAACCGACCGCTTCCCTTTTGGGTAGAGTGTGTCAGTATCTTACACTCTTTTACGACATTACGAAGTTTACTAACAGTTCGCTTGCGCTAACCATACTATCCAGCCTCGCCACTCTACGGTATGATACTAACCGTACTTGACTTCCCCTCACGGTTCTGTCTTGTCTTGCGAAAGTGTACTTTGTCCCAACCGCTTAATACAACTATTAAGGTGCATCGGTGGTAGGCTACCGCTGACGGAACAGCGGGTTAAAGCTGATACTCGTAAGTATCATTCCAACAATTATCTATGCGACTTCATGTCGCACCCAGGGTATCTCCAAATGATGCACCGCCACAGCCCTCTGCTGGGCGTTCACTCCCGTACCTAACATGGTGGTACTGCCGAAAAGCACACGCACCTTGCCGTTGTTCATGTCCTCGAACAGACGTTTTCTCGCCCGTTCAGTGGTGGCGCACTGGATAAACTGCACTTCATCGGCAGGAATACCGAGCCGCACCAGTTTTTCCTTGATGTCGGTATAGACGTTCCACTCATTCGGCTTGTATGTCCCAAGGTCGCTGAACACGAACTGTGTTCCCCGGTTGGCGTCCGACTGCATATAATAATCGTAAACCGTCCTTGCGCAAATGGAAGCCTTGTTGTCGGCATCGTCGCTGAACTTGTCGCCCAACAAGCGCATATCGAGAGCCATTTTCCGTGCCACATTGGTAGCGACCAGCATTTTCGCCTTGTCGAGGTTGTCGGGTTCGGGCGTGTCGAGCCCCAAGTCCTCCCACTGGCCGCCGTGGGCAAAGGACACCAAACGCCCTATCATTTCCTCCTGCTGGATAGTGGGCGCATGAGAGAGGAAGCGCACGTTCTTCTCCGGCACATCGAGGTTTATCATGTCGGCGGTGCGGTAGTCGGTAATCTCACGCAGGAACATCGCCAGTTCCGGCACTTTGATATAGGTGCGGAAACGCTCCTTGCGTTTGATTGCACCGGTTACATTCAGCTCGTAATCGGCTGTCTTTTGCGTAAATATGGCCGCCCACGCATCGAAGCATGAAATCTGCTGACGCTGCAATTCCCGCGGTCTAAGGTACTTGAACATCACATACAGTTCGGTAAGGGCGTTTACGACCACCGTACCCGAAAGGAACGTTGCGCCGAGATCCCGTCCCGTGCGGTGCTGAATGTCCCGAATGGCAAAGAGCAGGTTCATCGCCCTTTGCGAGCCTTTGGTGTTGCCGATACCTGCCACGCGGTTATGGCGTGTCTGAAACATTAAGTTCTTGAAAATGTGGCATTCATCGACAAATATGTGGTCTATGCCCATCGAGTGAAAATCTACCGTATCGTCTTTCCGTCCGTTGATTTTCATCCGCAGTTCCTGTAGTTTTGCCGAGAGGTTCTGCTTGCGCTTCTCCAGTCCCTCCTGCATCTTTCCGCTACGGTAGCGCATGGTGGACTGTTCCAGCACCTCAAGGTTACGCTCCACATCGGCCAGTTCTTCCGTGAATATCTCTATCATCGTCTCTGACGACTGGGGTATCTTGGCGAACTGGTCGTGCGTCAGGATGATGCAATCCCAGTTGTTGTTCTTGATTTTCGAGAACACCTCCTGCCGGTTGGCAGGGGTGAAATCCTCCTTGCCCGGATAGAGCACCTTTGCCGAGGGATAAGCCTTGCGGAACGTGTCGGCAATCTCGTGTACATTGGCTTTCAGACCTATAATCATGGGCTTTTGCACCAGTCCGAGGCGTTTCATTTCGTAGGCTGCCACGCACATTATCATCGTCTTACCCGTGCCTACCTCGTGCCAGCAGATACCGCCGCCGTTCTGCTTAATCATCCAAATTGCGTCTTTCTGCGAGGGATAGAGGCTGTCGTATGGGAACTGCCCGAACGAGAGGTTCGGAAAGGTCTGCGCCGAGCCGTCGTAAGCGGGGCGCACATAGCAGTTGAAACGTTCGTTATACGTTCTTACCAGTTCGTCCCTTACCTCTATGGGCTGGCTGTCGAGCCACTGGTTGAAACGGCTGCGTATCTCCTGTATCTTGGTGGCCGCTTCCTGTATGGCTTCCTCGTCGGGCACTCGTACCTTGTCGCCGTTCCGCTCTATCTCCTTGGTTATTTCGGGTACGGTATCTTGCAGGGCGTGAACAAACAAGTCCTCGCCGTTGTAGTTACGCACGGAATAGGTATTATAGACCACCGGGGAATATCCCTGCAGACGTACCAGATAGGTGTCGTTCACATCGAAATACATCACATGGGTTTCCGTCCCGAAAAGCTCCGTCGCAAAATCGGCGTACAGCTTCGTGTCTATCCAACGCTCGCCCATGTTGATGTCGAGTTCCTCGTAGGGTATCGCTTCGGGGGTTGCATCCTCCAAAGCCTTTACAGCGGCTTCCGCCCACTCCCTCTCCCTGCCTGCGAGGTCGGGCAGATAAGAGCCCGTTTCCTTGCATTTGGCTATGACGTTCCCGGCAATGAACCGGCCTTTGTGCTCCCATTCTCCGGTGGCGGGATTGTAGAATATCTCGCCTTTGAGGTCGCCGATCACTTCGTCCTCGTCCTTTCCGGTGGCCTGTGTCAGATAATCCATATCCACACCGCCGTAAAAATTCAGGCTGCTCGCCAACGCTTCGGCAGGGGTGAGTTGCAGGGTCGTGTCTATCTTCTTGAACGCTACGGGTTCACGCATGATGTCGGACTTGAAAATATCCTTTCCGACCTGCATTTCTATCGTGAACACTTCCACACCGAGGCTGTCGAGCATAATAAATTCCCTGTTGTCGTTAGCGTGGAAAAAGCCCCACTTGGCGACAAAATCGTCATAGTCGGCGTTCAGCCGCTCACGCAAATGCGGCTGTTCCGTCTGTTCCTCCTGCTCTTTGGTGGATAGTTCGAAGTACGCCTTGCGGATAGCGAAATAATCGTTTGCCCTGTCGGTATTCACCTTGCCCTCGTCCACCGGAACAAAATCGGTGGCCGTCTCTTGGTAGTGTTCGGATTTACGGTATCGGATAACGCCCACCTGCCCCTCGAACAGCACCATTGCGCCCTCTTTCATCCACACGTCCAGCTCGTCCGTGTAGGCCCGTTTGCCTTTGGGTGTCTGCTTCATGGCTACGCTTCCGAAAAGGGACATCTGCGCGTGCGTGCCGTCCTGCCCTTCACCCGTGAAAAGGCTTTTGCGGAAATAGCGGCCAAAGTCGAGTTTGAGCAATGCGGCGAGGTACTGCGACATAGCGTTTTCATCGCCCTGCCACTGGTATTTGCGTACATACTTGCCGTACTGGTTCTGCACGATACGGCTACCCGTGGCAAGGGTGGTTTTCGGCAACGCAAACAGTTTGTTGGCGTATTCGGTCATTGCGCCCGAAGTGTCCGCCTTTTCCCTGCCGACCTGCAGAAACAGCTGTTCCCTCTGCGAGAGTGCCGCCTTGTGGGTGTGCTTTTGGAATACAAGCAGGTCGCTGCCTACCTCGATACCGCTTGTCGGCATGAAAAGCGTGTCGGGCAGACGGACGGCACTTATCATATCGGCATGGTTTACAAGATACTCGCGCACGAACTTGTTGCCCGGCGTGTCGGCTACGCCCCTCGATGTGATGAAAGCCAGCAGGCCGCCCTCGTTCAACAGCTCCATAGCCTTGACGAAAAAGTAGTTATGTATGGTCTTGGTGGCCTGTTCGTATGCGCCGCCTTTCTTCCACAGCTCCGCATCGAAAACATGGAAATTGCCGAACGGGATATTGGAGGCTATGACATCGAATTTCGTGTGTTCAAAGTCCTGTTCGCCTATCGTTTCAAACCCTGCCGTCCGTGTAATCGTGTTGTCATGCAGCAGGGAGAGTATCAGCCCCGAAACGGGGTCTTTCTCTATGGCATAGTCATAGGTGCAGGGCATGGCTACGGGCAGGAAACCGCCTATGCCTGCACTCGGTTCGAGGAACGTGTGCATCTGTAGTCCGTTGTCCTTGAATGTGGCGTGTATCTGCCGTGCCACCGCATCTACAAGGAATTTCGGGGTGTAGAACGCTGTCAGGACGGACGCTTTTATGGCTTCCATGACATTGTGCCGCATGGGTTCGGTGAAATGGGGATAGGCGTTGATTAACTCCTGCAACCGCCTTATCGGTTCTTCCATACCGTCGCCTACGGGCTTGTCCGTGCCGATGTTCAATACTTCCTTGATACCTCCGAAACCGGAATACCGGGATAACGTCTCTTTCTCTTCCGGTGTGGCTTGTCTGCCTTGCACACGGATTTTCATTGCCGTTTCTATGGCTTCCACGTTTGCCGCCAGTGCTTTCAATTTGTTGTAACTCATATTCAACCTTGTTTTTGTTTCCCTCTGTTCGGCCTGTTTGCGACCGCAGGGATTTATTTTTCTGCCCCCAAAAGGTGGCGGGACAACCGGACAAGGCTGATGCGGAAAAATACGCTCGACAGCGGAGAGGAAGATTTTTACGGCTCACTCGCGGCGGCAGGCCGGCATTGGCCGGATTGGAACAGCCGGATTACCTTTGCAGTAAAATAATTCCACAAGAGGTCGCACGGCAGAATAGTGAAACGCACGGCTAAAAGAGGGGAAGGGAACGGTTGCAAGGGGGGGGATGAGGACGGAACGGGCATAGAAAATCTCCAACCATTAGTTGGAGAAATCAGCTGGTCGAAGCACATCGTTATCCTGACCAAGTGCAAAGAGACGCAGCAGCGGCAGTTTTACATCTTGGCGACCAAGAAATACGGCTGGACCAAAGATGTGCTTATCAACAAGATAGAGGCAAAGAGCTACGAAAACTATCTGCTCGGACAAAGCAACTTCGACCTGACTTTGCCGGAGACGATAAAGAACCAAGCCATGCTTGCGCTGAAGGATGAATATACGTTCGACCTTGTGGGGCTTTCGGAAGAGCATTCCGAATACGAACTGGAGCAGGCGCTCGTAAAGAATATCCGTGCGTTCCTTATGGAGTTCGGTCCAGACTTCTCCTTTGTGGGCAACCAGTACCGGATAGAAGTGGACGGCAGGGAATACTTCATAGATTTACTGCTGTATAACAGGCGTTTGCAGGCCATGATAGCGATAGAATTGAAAATCGGCGAGTTCCAGCCGGAATATAAAGGCAAGATGGAGTTTTACCTGAACGTGCTGAACGACACCGTAAGACTGCCTCACGAAAATCCGGCTATCGGCATCGTCATCTGCAAGTCGAAAAGCCGCATGATTGTGGAATATGCCCTGAAAAGTTCGACCATGCCTATCGGCGTGGCCACTTACAGCCTGTCGCCGGAACTGCCCGAAGCCTACAAGGAGCTGCTGCCGACTTCCGAGGAGATCGCGAATAAAATAGCGTTGCTTCTGGAGTAGTGTAAACGGTTATATGGAAAGGGGGGATAAGGACGAAGCGGGCATGGAAGAGGCCGTGGCAGATATAAAAAGGGAATAGCCGTCGGCAGACCGGAATTCAAAAAAATCCGTACCGGTTGTCTGCCGATACGGATTATCTTCGATACCGTACAATCAGTCGATGTCGTAACCGATCATGTACTTGTCGTTGATAAGCAGGTAGTAATAGCCGTTGCCGCAATTCCGGTATTCCTTGCTGAAGCCTGCGGCCATGTCGCCATTCTCCCGGGGTTCGCACCACAGCGTACCGTCATAGCCGCAAAAGTCAAAGCGTGCGGTGGAGAACTTCTCGCCTTGCTTCAGTGCCTTTCTGAAAAGAGACATCATCCAACTGCCGCAATGCTTTTCGATGGTGGCAAGCCCGATACACTTGCCGTCGATGCGTGTGCCTGTCGTGATTCGGTTCTCGTAAAGGGATTTATCCAAATCCGCATCGGCGATTTTACGAAGCCAGTCGTTCGAGTGCGTGGCAAGCCGGGCAAGTTTCTGGTATTTCAGAATGAGTTTCCTCTCCGTATCCGTTTTCTGTTCTTGGGACGGGTAGTATATCTGCTCGATACTCGACCAATCCGTGAAGATATAACCTCTTGTCCGCTTTCGGGGTGCGACAATGCCGATGATATTTTCACTACGGTTGATAAACAAGCGCCTGCGTTTCCCGTTAATCCTCACATACAGGGAAGCGGGATTTTGTTCGTTGCGGAGATAGGCTTCCGCCGGATGAATCGTAACTGTTTCCATTTTTGTAACTTGTTAAGTTTTTATTTTCGTTTTGCTGCAATCTGCCCCGTTTTGCGGTTCAGGGTTTCGGAATCGTACCGCTTGCGACCAGTACGCCGTCGCGGTATAATTCAATTTCTCCGGGCTGGAAGCCCATCTCTCCGAGGGCTATATATCGGATATAGTCCCGGTACTTTTTGCCTGAAAAGTTCTTACCGCACAGGTTGTTGAAAAACATGGGCATTGAAAACCCGTCCTCGCTTGACAGCACCGTTTGTCCGTCTTGTCTGATTTCCTCTTTCATTTCGCTTTGTTCGTTCGTTAAACATTTTTTTCTTTCCCCTCCTATTCGAAGCCTTCCGGCTTCCTTGGCGGGGTTGATTTTTCATGCGGGTTCCGACAGCGGGGAAAGGACGGGTGAGACAAATAAATAGCGGAGGAATTTCACGGAATACCCCAATCTCCGATTTGCGGAAGGCTGCCGTTCAATTCATTTGCTATTAGCACAGAGCGGTATTTGGCGTCTGTCCGGCCGCTGTACCTTTGCATGGGAAAATCTCACCGCAGGGAATGGCCGATGATGCGAACCGGGAAGAAAGGTCTCGGAAGAGGATAAAAGGGATAGGAATAAACGCAGAGATATAAAGGCGGGTATCGGGATAAAAACGGCATTCGTATATCTTCTCTGATTTTTCACAAAAAGCGCAGGATTTTATCTCTGACTTTTTGCAGAAATGGAAGGAAAATACATCTGACTTTTCACAAAAGCATTATCTTTGCAGAAAAATGGAGAACGTTATGGAGAAAATATACTATCCGAGATCGATTGACAGCTACTTGCTGGAGTGGAAAAACGAGAGAGTGCACAAGCCTTTGTTGCTTCGGGGGGCACGGCAGGTGGGTAAATCCTCCGCTGTCCGCCAACTGGGGAAAACTTTCAAGTATTTCATGGAGGTGAATTTCGAGCGGGACCAAGAGATTATTTCGGTGTTCACCGGTAATCTGAAACCGAAAGAGATCGCCTCACGCCTTGCGGCTTTTTACGGCATACCTGTCGTGCCGGGAGAAACGCTTTTGTTTCTGGACGAGATTCAGGCTTGCACCCAAGCAATACACAGCCTTTGGTTCTTCTATGAAGACTATCCGGAGCTTCATGTCGTGGCAGCCGGCTCGCTGTTGGAATTTGCCTTGAAAAAGATGGCTTCTTTCGGTGTGGGCAGAGTGCGCTCGCTCTTCATGTACCCGATGTCTTTCGACGAGTTCCTTTCCGCAACGGGACACGCCGGCTGGATTGAAGCGAAACGGAACGCTTCTCCTGCAGAACCCCTGTTCGAGGCCCTGCACGGGAAGCTGGTGGAAAGTTTCCGCAATTACCTGATGGTCGGGGGAATGCCCGAATCCGTCCGGAACTGGGCGGAGACGGGCGATTACCTGAAATGCCAGCAGGTGCAGGACGATATCATGCTGGCGTATGAAGATGATTTCTCGAAGTACGAGGAGAAAGCCGATCCGATGTTGCTCCGACAGACGCTCCACAGCGTGGCGCAGCAGATAGGCGGGAAATTCGTGTATAGCAACGTGCAGGGAAATTATCGGAGCGAAAAGATAAAGGGTGCGCTGGAACTGCTGAAAGATGCCGGCCTGATAAGGCCTGCCGTACACACCGCCGCCAACGGTCTGCCGCTGGGAGCCGAGATCAACGAAAAGTTCGTCAAATATATCTTTCTGGACAGCGGGCTGCTGTTGCGGCTGCTGGGCTTGGAGAATACGGGAGGTACGTCGGAGATGTCCAAACTGGTACTTGTCGGGGCAGCCTCCGATCTGGTGAACAAAGGGCACATCACGGAAATGGTGGCGGGCTTGGAGCTGCTGAAATACAATACGCCCGTGCAACGGCATGACCTGTATTACTGGCAGAATCTGTCACGCGGGGCGCAGGCGGAAGTGGATTATGTTCTCGTCAAGGATATGCGGGTCGTTCCCCTGGAAGTGAAAGCGGGTACGACGGGTTCGATGAAAAGCATGTACCAGTTTATGAATGAGAAACATCTGGCATACGGCATACGGACATCGCTGGAGAATTTCGGAAAGTTGGAAAAGGTGGATATCGTTCCTTTATACGCCTTATCCAACCTATATAAATAGGAATTTAGCAAAGGAGCAAAGTACAGGCGCGTTTTTTTACGTTGAAAAACGACAGAGGGATAATGAGGGTGAAAAGGGAATGACGGGACGGGTAATCGAAAACGCCGTCACTCTATGACATTTTTTTCGATCAGACACTGGCCTGTCGCCAAAAATGACTTTTTTGGCGACAAAGACTCGGGGAATGTTCGATCTCCCATGAAGTTTTTTCTCTCATTCTCATCGTCTTTTGCGAAGATTTTTGTACTTTTGCCAGCGTATAATAACAGAACAACGAGTAGTGTCTTATCACGTAAATCCAGTTGGATTGCAGATGAGACACTCTTTTTTTTGTGCCGTAACTCAAACGATAAACTATGGATAAAACAACAGAAAAACCCCGATTGTGGACAGGTTCTTTCCTGAGAATCTGTCTGGTGAACTTCTTTATCTTTGTCAATTTCCATGCGCTGCTGCCCACGTTTCCCTTCTTCGTTACCTACCTTGGCGGCGATGCGGTAACTATCGGACTGGCTACGGCCCTGTTCAGTATTGCCAGTATCGTGTCGCGTCCCTTCGTAGGATGGCTCGTCGATACGCGGGGACGATGCACCCTGCTGGTATTGGGACTTGTCGGTATGGGGCTTATCCCTATGGGCTACTTCGTCTCGGCAGGCATTGCGCTGGCGGTAGTGCTGCGTACAGCGCACGGCGTGTTCCATGCGGCATCGAGCAATGCGGCATCCACATGGGTGACGGACATCATTCCGCACAGCCGTATGGGCGAAGGACTTGGCATGTACGGTCTCTCGATGGCCATCAGCACCGCCGTGGCACCGGCTATGGGACTGGCGGTGATGAACGCCTGGGGCTTCCGCCCGCTATTCGCCATCACAGCCCTTGTTGCAGTGGCTGCATTGCTGACAGGCATCGGCATACGGTCTCGTAACTACACGATGTCCACAGCACCGCTACGCTTCAGCGAGCTGTTCGAACCTATGTCGCTGCCCGCTGCCGTCACGCAGTTCTTCTTCATGATGGCGTATGGCGTGATAGAGGTATATGTGGCCATCTACGCCGTTTCCTGTGGGTTGCCCGGTGGCGGAATCTACTTCATCTTCATCGCACTGGCCACCGTAGCCACCCGTATCCTGCTGGGACGTGCCATCGACAAGTACGGTGAGGCGCAGCTGGTCTATTCCGGCAATGCGGCCATTGCGGCGGGTATCCTGCTGTTGGTGTTCGCCCATAACGTGCCTTGCTACTTGTTGTCTGCCATCCTGCTGGGGTACAGTTTCGGAGCCATACAACCCTCGTTGCAGACGATGGCGATGCACGCCGTAGCCCCCGAAAGGCGCGGCGCAGCCAGTTCGACGTTCTTCGTGGCGTTCGACTTCGGCATCGCGCTGGGCGGATTCCTTGCCGGAGTGCTGGTGAAGTATCTCGACTACGACGCGATGTTCCTTTGGATGATCGTGCCGTGCGCCCTCTCGCTGGGGTACTATTATGTATTCGGTCGTCGCCACGCTTCGTCGTTCAACCCGCAGAACCGCCGTAGGACGCACCCGGCGGAGGGCATTGCCGATACCGGCGTGGGCAAACTGCCGCTCGTTGTCACCATCTCGCGCGAATACGGTAGCGGCGGCCACCGTATCGGCGAAATGCTGGCGCGGCGGTTGGGCGTGAATTTCTATGACAGGGAAATCATCGCACTGACTGCCCGGAAAAGCGGATTGAGCGAGGAAACGGTCAAGGAGAGCGAGCAGACGGTGAGCAACCGCCTGATATACGATGACCCGACACAGACCGCCGTGTTCCGCTCGCAGAGCCAGGTAATCCGTGAGATAGCCGCCAAGGAACCGTGCGTCATTGTGGGGCGTCTCGCCAACTTCGTCCTGAAAGACCGCAAGGATTGCCTTCACCTCTTTATATATGCCAATGAGACAGCCCGCATAAGGCGCGTCGTTTTCGAGTATGGCGTGGAGCGCGGTCAGGCCGAGGCTCTGCTGAAACGTACCGACCGGGAACGGCGCGAACACTGTCTGCACTACACGGGCTATAAATGGGGAGACCGCCACCAGTATCATCTGATGCTGGATACATCGTCGCTAACGGACGAAGAGGCTGTGCGGATCATCTGTACCGTGCTGGGGAAATAGGGAAATACCCATCAAGACAAGTACAGGCTTTCCGGACATACGGAACGGAAAAAATCCCACGAGGCTGCGTCAAAATACCGGCGCAGCTTTTTTCATGTGGAAAAACAGCGGGACAATACGGGTAAAATGGGATTACGGGTTGGAAATCAATATTGTAAAAGGTTGCATAACGTTTTTCGGATATATTCATTATCTTTGCATTGCGTAAAAGTTCGCATTCCACTGCGTAAAATGTAATAGTATGTATAAAAGAGCAGAATATCAGGTAATTAGAGACCGACTCGAAGAGCGGAGAAGATTCATTCAGGTCGTCATGGGCGCACGTCAGATCGGTAAATCGACTGTTGTGAAGCAGGTGTTGAAGGACTTAGACGCCCCTTACCAGTTCTTTTCCGCCGACAACGTTCCGACAATGGGCAGCGCGTGGATTTCGAACTGTTGGGCGGCTGTCCGCAGCCTGAAAGAGAGCAACGGCTGGGAGAGCATTGTTCTGGTCATCGACGAGATACAGAAAATAACCAACTGGAGCGAGGCGGTAAAAAAAGAGTGGGACGACGACACGTTCCATGACCGCAATATCAAGGTGCTGCTGCTCGGCAGCAGCCGCGTCCTACTGGAGAAAGGTCTGTCGGAATCGTTGGCAGGGCGGTTCGAGGAGATCCGCATGAGCCATTGGAGTTACCGGGAAATGAAGGAGAGTTTCGGGCTGTCGCTCGACCGGTATCTCTTCTACGGCGGTTATCCCGGTGCGGCCTCCTTAATCGGCGACGAGGATCGCTTCCAACAGTATATCCAGTCGGCCATCATCGAGGCGACGATCAACAAGGATATTCTGATGGATACCCCTATCAGCAAACCGGCCCTGCTTCGTCAGACGTTCGAGCTCGGGGCGGCCTACTCCGGTGAGTTGCTGTCGCTGAACAAAATGCTCGGCTCGTTGCAGGATGCCGGCAACACGGCGACCTTGGCGGGATATATCAACCTGCTGGGTGAAAGCGGTCTGTTGTGCGGGCTTCAGAAGTTCAGCATCGACACGGCACGCCGTAAAGCGAGCATACCGAAATTGCAGGTTTACAACAATGCCCTGAAGATGGTGTACAGCCCTCTGACGTTCGAGCAGGCCATCCTCGACCGCAAGGCGTGGGGACGTATCTTCGAGTCGGGCATCGGGGCCTATCTGGTCAGCCAGGCATTCATACACCGTTTCGAGGTGTTCTATTGGCGTGAGCGGAGCGACGAGGTGGATTTCATTCTTCGCAAAAAGGGTTCTGTCGTAGCCATAGAGGTTAAAAGCAATGCCGAGAAGCGGACGGATGGATTGGATAAGTTCAGGCAGCTTTTCAACCCTACGGCGTCATTCATCGTCGGCGACGGTGGTGTCGGTGCGGAGGAGTTCCTGTCGATGGATCTAACGAAGTTGTTTTAATGCGGTATGAACGAGAGGCTTGTATTCCTGATCCTGCTCTGCCTTATCGGAGGGCTGTTGCATGTCATCGGCTACTGGCGGAGGAAAGCCGGGGAAGCGGCGTTCGCCGCCGCACGCATGGCCGACAAGGACGAGGAACGCGACCACTACTGCCGCCTGGCTGTGATGGGCGGACACCGGGACGCCTGCCGCATGTTCTGCTTCTCGCGCCCCGACCTGTTCGAAGACCATCCGCCACTCAAACCGTTCAAGTCGCGCGGCATCCGGATGGCCTTCTACGGGTATTATTATCCGTCGCGGTACAACGCGCTGCTGGGCGAAGAACAACGGGCGTTCTGCCGCTCGCTTTATCAGTTCAAGGAGGGCGAGGTACACGGTATCGAGTTCTTCAAGGCGTGCATGACCGCCCTGCAAGCGGACGGCAAGCCCTATCATATCATGTTCATGCCGTGCAGCGACGAGTTCAAGTATGCCCGGCGGTTCAAGCGGCTCGACTGGTACATCGGCAAGCACCGTCCGGAGCTGACTTCGGGACTGTATGACGTGGACGTGTTCGAACCTCGCGAGAGCCTGCACGAGGCCAAGGGCGGCAAGAACCGCATCCTTGAACGGAACTACCGCATTGTCAGGAAGATAAAAGGAAAGGAAATCATCATCATAGATGATGTGATGACGACAGGGCAAAGCGTGGCCGACTATAAGGAGGAGATAGAACGGTGCGGCGGCAAGGTGGTGGCGGCCATCTTCTACGGCAAGACCGTTACCGTGCCGCCGTTGTTCCTGATAAAGGCGGCGGTCTGGGGCAAGTACATCACGGACCGGATCGAAGGGCATTAAGACTGTGGATTTGAAGAACGACTACTCCGAGATTAAAGGTTTCACTGTACGTAATATGCAATACATGGTGCTGTTCTTCAACGGATATAATCAGGAGCTTACGATGGTAAAAGGGGCTGCTGCTCCAATTACGCAATCAGTGGTTGCGTAATTGGAAAATGACCTTGAACCAATTGTGAAATCAATGATTTCGCAATTAGACGAATATAATTTTACCCTGCCTATAAGGCATCTGAATTGGACGCATAATCTTGTTTTGATAAAACAGGTCAAAAACATTCGTGCACGGTATCGGTATATGGTGCAAAGCATTACCAATCATTGGACGACACGCTATCACTGCAAGAAGCCATCAAACTTGACGATTACGGCAAGCACGGAGCGTTGGCAAACAATTTCACAGAAACCCTGCCTGCGCCGGAAGCCAACGATGTGAAATCCATGCTCAAAGACCCGTACATATTCGATATGCTGACTTTCACCGACCCGTACAATGAGGGGGTGGTGAAAACAGCTTCTGCATTTCCCGTATTTGGAGGCTGTGGCCGATTGTTCCGCTTATGCCTTATAGCTGCGCCAATGCCGCCACACACTCTTTTCGGGTGGATTCGATGTAGCCGAGTATCACCGTCGGATTGACGCTCTTGCCGTCGAACTTGCAGGTGATATGCAGGTGTTCGCCGGTGCTGCGCCCGGTAGAGCCGGTTATGCCGACCACATCGCGCGGATGTACCACCGCTCCTTTGACGGCGATAATTTTCGAGAGGTGGCAATAGCTGACGGTGTATCTGCCATGCCGCAGGGTTACATACTTGCCGGAAGTCTTGTCCTGCCCGACCTTTACGACCACTCCTTCCATCATGGCCAGCACTTCGTCGCCCCGTGCGTGCAAATCCAGCCCGCCGTGAAACCTTTTCTTTCCCGTAAACGGGTCTTTGCGGTAGCCGTAGGGCGAAGTGATCCGGATACGGCGCAGCGGATAGCTTACACTCAAGTAACGCTCCAACCATATCTTCTTATCCGCATCGACGGGCGAGGCGGCGGCAAGGAGTTCCGCCGACGTACCCAATACGGAATCCGCATTTCCGGAAGCCGGTTCCGTTTTGTCCGTACCTGTGTGCAGTACCTCTACCTTGTAGCGGGCAGGTACCGTGGCAACGGTATTGAACTGCGCTTTGGCAGGCACAATACAGAACGAGATACCCGCCGCTATCATTGCTGAAATTTTTCTCATGCGGCAAAATTAACACACTCTTCTTACGGTGTGTCCACCGCCTGCCTATTTTCTTGTCTAATGTGATTATTTTAATAGTTTAGAATATGATTATTCGTATAAAATCATATTCCAAACACAAAAAATAGCATATTATAATCACTTATATATGCGTATTTTGATTATAGAAATAAAATCATTCTATCTTTGCGGAATATAATTTATAACACATTTCAGAATATGAAAAAGGAACAATTCGAGTTCAATGAACTGCCCTATCCGGCACTTGCCCGTTTCGGGCTTACCCAAGAGATGATCGAGGACCTGCCCATGCGCGTTCTGGAAGAGATCGGGCAAGGGGGTTACTCGCCCGTGCTTCCCGTACGCGTTACCGACGAAAAGGGCGAAGTCATCGAGAGCCGCAGCCGTTTCGCCTTTATCCGCATGGAGAGCGGCGAGGTGGACGTGGTCTTCTATCCCGCACTGAAATCCTCGCCGCTGGAACGCTACGACGAGGCGCAGCAGAAGCAGCTGCTCGACGGCAAGGCCATCGTCGCGGACGTGGAAATGGCGGACGGACGGCACAGCAAGGCTTTCGTGCAGATAGACGAGGGTACGAAGCAGGTGATGTACGTTCCGACACCCATCATCGCCAGTAACCTGAAAGTGCTCTCCGAGGTGATGCACCTCGGAGCGGTAGAGGTAAAGGGAATGCAGAACGGCAACCTGCTGACGGTGGTCGTGGACGATGAACCCGTTACGGTAGGTATCGACCTGCACAACAAGACCGGTATCCGCTTCTGCCCGGGCGATGCGCAGGGGTGGCGCGAGCAGCCCAAGCGCGAATGGGACAAGTACACCTTCGGCTGCTACGGCTGCTGGGTGATGGACGACGAGGGCAACCTCGATTACGTCCCGGAAGAGGAATACACCGAGGAGTTGTGGAACGAACAGAAGAAGAGCGCCGAACGCAACCGTGCGGTAGGTCTTCACAAGTAAAACCCTTCAATCAGCAAGCAGATGGCACAGCAGAATTATTATCCCGAAGAGGTACTTGTCGAGAAGATGCAGAGCGGCCAGTACGGCTGGCTCGACTATGTGAACCACTTCTCCGCCGAGTGGCAGGAGGAGTACGCCCGCTACTGCGAGGAGAAAGGGCTTATGGTCGGCGACGATTCCGCCGAAGCGTTCGTCCGCTATAAGGACGAACAGCTGGAAGCCGCAATGGAGCGCGGCGACGCATAACGGAAGAGAATCTAATCATCAAAGATATGGCGATACGAACGAATACCAATCCCCGGCAGATGGACTTGCAGCCCGAAATGCGCAATATGCTGATGCGCAACGGACTTCAAGCCCATATTGCATTCGACGGAGGGGGCTACCGGCTGATCGTGCAGGGACACGACTCGCCGCTGCTGACCTATCCGCTCACCGAGCGTCAGATGTTGGCCCTGACGGACTGGGGAACGAACACGGCCAACAAGAAAGCCTACAACGTGCTTACGAGCATCGTGGGCAAAGACTTCTATATGCCCAAGAATTTCGTCCATGCCAGAAACGCGAACGGCAGGGTGGCTATGGGGCTTCACGGCTACCGTATCGGCATCGGTGAATACGGGCGCACGGGGCGGCTGGGTATGCCCCCGCCGTTCCTCGGCTGGACACCGCGCCAGCAGTGGGGTTTCCACCTGCGCAGGGTCGGCGGGCAGCTTTTCTATCCGGGGCCGTCCATTGTCCCCGAACGTCCCGACGGGCGCATGAAACCCGGCGAACTGCAATCGGGCGGTTACGGCTTTTACTACAAGGGCGGACGGACGGAGCCATCCGGGCAGTCCGTCGGGCAGCGGAACGTATTGCAGGACTTGCAGGCGGTCATCACGCCGATGGCCAGCCGTCCGAGGAGCACAGAACCGGCACGGCCTTATAAGGAGCTGATCGCCTCGCCGGTCTATTTCTCCAACGAGAAATGGCAGGAGTGCCTCGCCTCGCACGGCCTTATCGTAGATGCGGAAAGGCGGACGCTGACCGTGCAATCGGAAAGCGTCCAAGCCGATATGGTCTATGACCTGACGGAAGAGGAAGTGAAAAAGCTGGTGGCCGTTCCCGTCGAGGAGCAGCCCATCGAAAAACGTCTGGAACTGCTGAACGGCATTATCGGGGCGGATTTTGCCGGCAAGGTAACGACGGAACAACTCGACAGCAAGGAGCGCATCGCCATCGGCCTGCATCCGGAAGTGCGACAGGAGCTGGAGGAGCGGCAACGGCAGGAGCGGGAAATCCTTGCTCCGCTGGAATATGGAGCTCAAAAAGAGGGAAACGACCAACAAACAGCCTTTATCGGGCAGGAGTACGGTACTACGATAGACGGCAGGGACTTGCAGTATATCAAGGAGGACAAGGGCTGGTACCGGGAAGGGAAGCACGGACGGGAAGTCGAAGTCAGCGAGATTGCCGTACAACCGGCACAAGCCGAAGGAAAGTACAAGATGTCCGCCGTCATCGACGGGCAGGTCATCAGCCACGAGATCAGCCAAAAGGAGTACGACAAGTTCCTCGCGGTGGACGACTACCACCGCATGAAGCTCTTCTCGAAGATATTCAGCGAGGTGGACATGAAGACACGCCCGGAGGCGAACAAGGGGCTCGGGGTGAAGATCTTCGCCGCCCTTACCGCCGGTGCGGTGGTCGCCTCGGAAGTGGCACACGGCTTCCACCACCATCATCACGGACCGGAGTTCTACGGCGAACGTTTCGGCGGAGCTCCGCGCCCGTACTTCAAGCCCGGGGTGGACACACCCAGAGATGTGGCTATCCGCAACTTCGAGGCGCAGATGAACCATGAGGTCGGCGAAATGAGAATGGGGAGGTAAGCCTATGAGAGACGGAGACCTTACATACGATGACTTCCTGCAACGGCTGAATATCCAGGACGTGCTCCTCGACGCGGGGTATCACCTGAACAAGCGCGACGGCCTGCGTTATCCTTCGTATGTCCGTCTGGACAGCGACGGGCGGCGCATCCGTGGCGACAAGTTCATCGTGACGCAACAAGGAAAGTGCTGCTTTCATGCGCAACAGCAGAAAGTCTATAACATCATTTCATTCATCAAGGAACATCCGCATTTTTTTGCGGAGTACCATGCGGGCATGTCTCCCGACAGGCTCGTGAATCTGGTCTGCAACCGGCTGCTGAACAATCCCATCGCCGACAGGGCAACGCGGATCATCTGGCCCAAGCGGAACGTGAAACCGTTCGATATGGCGGACTATGACATTCACAAGTTCAACCCGCAGGACCGGGCGACGCAGAAGAAGTTCTATTCCTTCTTCAAGCATAGAGGTATCGACCTCTATACGCAATACGCCTTCCATCGCCACTTTTGTCTGGCGACGAAGCACCGCGAGGACGGTTTGCAATACACGAACCTCGCCTTTCCGCTGACCCTGCCCAAGGATACGGAAAAGGTGGTCGGTCTGGAAGAGCGGGGCCGTCCCCGCATGGACGGTAACGGCAGCTACAAGGGTAAGGCGGAAGGGAGCAATTCAAGCGAGGGGCTGTGGATTGCCAGTCCTGCCAAGACCCCTCTCACAAAGGCCAAGCATATCTACTGGTTCGAGAGTGCCTTCGACGCGATGGCTTATTACCAGCTTCACCAAGCGGAAAACAAGGAGTTGCGCAAGGCGGTCTTTGTCTCGACAGGCGGGGCACCAAGCCAACAGCAATTCAAGGGTATGATAAGGGCGACTCCCGATGCAGCCCATCATCTCTGTTTTGACCGAGACCGTGCCGGGCAGGTCTATGCCATCCACTTTGCACTCACCCATGCAGGCAAGGAGTTTTCCACATGCTTGTCGAAAGACGACAAGCTGATTGTGCAGGATTACCATAACGGGAACAAACAGCATGAAATAGGACTTGAGCCGTTCGACTTCGAAAAGATAACGGCAACGTTGGGTATAAATGTGAAAGGTACGGTTCGGGATGACATGGATATTGGTGACGGATATTTGCAGGAAATGAGCATGGTTCGTGCGGATGAGTATGAAATGGCTCTTGCCGAGGGTTCGGCAAGCGAGGAAGAACTGGCGGCAATGAAAAATAATCTGGCGGCCATCGAGGATGCCATTCGTGGAGTTCCCGTCTCCGGCCCGGAAGCGGCAGGACCTGTCTTCTATGAATCCGCCGCAGACGGTTATAAGGATTGGAACGACCAGTTGCTTGGCAAACGGATGAAACAGGCAGAAAAGGATCTTGGAGATTGGGACATCAGTGGTAAAGCCACACTCAACCGTGCCTTGTCCGATTTGCCCGAAGTCAATCCGGAACATATCCGAAACGGATTGTATGACGAAGCAGACCATGAGGCCGTACGGAAGCGTATTGAACGTGCAGACAGAATGATATTTTCTTTTGAAGTCAATGACCAGGGAATGTCGGAAAAAGGATTTCAGGAGATGTACGAGATACGGGAAAAACTTGCCCGGTTGGAAGTGGATATAACCAACTCGCTTTCCGGCATGAGGGAAGAGTATAATCCCGGTTTTCACCGATAATCACATGAAGCCTATGCAGACCACGCTTTACGAAACGATTGTCATCCATCCGCACGCCGGGCAGTTCGTCATCGACGAGCTGCCCACGCTGGTACTGTGCTGTGCGATGTGGGGGTACGGGGGTATGGAGGACCTGCCCCTGACGGCTCTTGCCGTACCGGTCGCCGTGCTGCTCTCGCTGCTGCTGTTCTACCGCTATCTCTACCTGCGGCGCATCCGCTATCGTATCGGTGCGGAGCAACTCATCAACGAACACGGGATTATCCGCCGCAAGACAGACTACATGGAACTGTACCGCGTAGTGGATTTTCTGGAACACCAAAGCCTGCTGCAACAGCTCTGCGGGCTGAAGACGGTGCGCATCCTCTCGATGGACCGGAACACGCCCCGGCTCGACCTTACCGGCATCCGGCGAAGGGACGACATCGTGTCGCTTATCCGTGAACGGGTGGAAAGCAATAAACGAAAAAAGGGAATATATGAAATCACGAATCATTAGTCTGGGATTGCTTGCCGTGCTGGTATGCCTGCTTCCGCAGGCGGCAAGGGCGCAGGTCACCGCCTCCAACCCTTTGGAATGGGTGGCACTCGCCGAGGGCAACGAATTGATAAACGGACAGATCGAAAAACAGATAAAGGGACAGACACAGACGGCCTTGTTGCAAAACAGCATCGCCGCCGAGTTCAACCAGATACATAAATGGGAGAAGCAGTACAACAGCTACCTCAAGACGGCGAGCGGCTACGCTTCGTCGCTGAAAGCCTGCACGCACCTCTATAATGACGGCGTGCGGATTTTCCTCACGCTGGGCAAGTTGAGCAAAGCTATCCGGAACAATCCGCAGGGCATTGTCGCCAGCATGGGCATGAACAACCTCTATATCGAAACGGCAACGGAACTGGTTTCGGTGTTCACGTTACTGAACGACGCCGTAGCCAATGGCGGTACGGAGAATATGCTGACCGGGGCGGAGCGCAGCAAAACCCTGTGGGCACTGAACGACCAGCTGTCGGCTTTCAGCCGGAAGCTGCACCTGCTCTACTTGAGCATACGCTATTATACTTTCAATGATGTGTGGAACAATGTGACGGCAGGAATGCTCGACCGCGACAACGGCGAGGCGGCACGCATGGCCCTGTCCCACTGGCGCAGGGCGGCTGCCCTCGTCCGATAAAAAATGTATAAGTCATGAAACGGATAATTTGGACAGGCATACTGCTCTTGTGCATCGGTATCGGCCGTGTGCAGGCACAGAACGACCCCGTGCTGGCCGGAATGATTCTGGCCTACACCGACAAGGCGCAAAAAGAGCTGAAGAATCAAGAGAAGGTCATGCTGATGCAGACCACCGGACATCTGTGGACGAAGGAGGAAGTGGAAGCCACGACCGACCTGCAACGGGAGTTCAACAACTACCTGAACTCTTTCCGGTCTATCGTCTGCTATGCGGCGCAAACCTACGGATTCTACTACGAGGTATCGAGGCTGACGGACAACATGGGCGACTTTACCAAGCAGTTGGGGCGTAGTCCGGCCAACGCGCTGGCCGTCGCCCTCTCCGCACAGCGGAACAAGATTTACCGGGAGCTGATTATGAACAGCGTGGAGATCGTGAACGACATCCGCACGGCCTGCGTAGAGGATAATAAAATGACGGAGAAGGAGCGCATGGAGATTGTTTTCGGCATCCGCCCGAAACTCAAAGGGATGAACAGGAAACTGCAACGGCTGACCAAAGCGGTGAAATACACGACGATGGGCGACATCTGGCGGGAAATCGACGAGGGGGCACGCCCGGCAGCCGACAAGCGGGACATCGTGGATGCCGCCAAGCGACGTTGGCGGCAGATCGGAAAGAGTGTAAGACCTTAACAGATATAATAATATGGGAGTTTGGGATTCAATATTGAAATATGGCGTCAAGGCCATGAAAGGTGCAGGCAAAGCTACTGCTGTCACCGGCAAGAGTATGGGAAACGCGGTA
Source organism: Bacteroides sp. 14(A) (assembly GCF_000526555.1). Classification (NCBI taxonomy): domain Bacteria; kingdom Pseudomonadati; phylum Bacteroidota; class Bacteroidia; order Bacteroidales; family Bacteroidaceae; genus Bacteroides; species Bacteroides sp. 14(A). Next base: position 1,973,876 of record NZ_JAGH01000002.1, read on the forward strand.
CTGCACCCCTCGCAGACCCTTCGTGGCGCAGGTCAGGCTGTCAAGACGGCGACCATCGGCGGCGCAGTCGGTTATGTGGGCTGGAAGAAGCTGACCACCGATGAGAGCGTGGCGCGTATCGTGAGCGACGCGGTCATCGGCAAACCGGCCACGAACGCCCTTGCGAACACGGCCGACGGCGTGCGCGAGCTGACCGGCAAAGCGGGAGAAGCCGTCGGTGCGGTGTCGGGGATCAACTCGAAACTGGACGGGGTGTCGAATTTCCTGCGTGAAACCACCAACGGCGGCGGCATGAATCTGTTCGGCAATTTCTTCCGCAACCTCGGGCAGGGCAACGTGTCGGGATTGAGCATCGCGGGACTGGTCGCGGCGGCGTTCCTTATCTTCGGCCGCTTCGGGTGGCTGGGTAAAATCGCCGGGGCACTGCTCGGCATGATGCTGATCGGCAACAACGCGGGTGTATTCCGCACGTCGGAGGCGGAAAGCGTACAGCGGGCACAGACGCCCGTCCTGCCGGCAGAGGAACAGACGCACGGCGGCGGAATGAGAAGATAAAAACAGCAACGGAGAATCAACATAGAAAAGAGATGAAATATACAGAAGAAATGATCCTGCAATCCGAAAGCGGCTACTGTATGCCGTTCGAGGAACGGCAGGGCAAGGACGTGGAACTGTCGCTCGGCTACGGCGAGCAGACCGATCCGGCGACGGGCGAGAAATACTTCCACCACGGCATCGACTTCGACGTGCGGTGCTACACGCTATCGGCCGTGGCCAGCGGCATCGTGTCGGGCGTGGGCAACGATCCCGCGCTCGGTATCTGCCAGACCATCCGCTACGGGGAGTACGAAGTAACCTACGGCCACCTGTCGAACGTCTTCGCACAGTTCGGACAACGCGTCAAGGCCGGGCAGACGGTGGCATTGAGCGGCGACAAGCTGCACATCGGGGTGCGCTTCAAGGGCGAGGAACTGAACCCGATAGAGTTCCTGACGATGCTGTACGGCAATATCCGGGCACTAAGTCAGGCCGGCGGGCACGATGCCGACTATTTTTCCGACTTGGAGATGACGTTGAAAACCGATTATGAACGGGACAAGAGGGAAATAGAGGAACTGATGCTGCGCTTCCTGCCGCACTACATGGAGGATCTCCAACGGGGAGCGTACCGGCTGCCGGAACACACGGAGCAATCGCTGCGCCATATCTTCTCGGTGGGTGCGATGAAGGAATACTTCTACGAAACCATGCCGAGCATGGGCAACCCCCTCGGGCTGGGACACAAAGCCATGCCGCTGGCCTGCAAGGTGCAGAACCTGCTGATAGCGGATTTCCTGCATTATCTCGCCATGCGGCATGAGGTGTACCTCTCCACGATGGGCGGCGAGGTAAAAAAAAACTTTATGACGAAGCAGTAGGCTACGGCGGGCTCATCGACCCGCTGGCGGAAATGGAGATCGACATCCAGAGTTTCGACATTCCAAGGCTGGTTACGGTCTATACCGACCGGGCCGGTGTCCGATTCTGGACGAAGGCCTGGTTCAACAACCATGAAGTGGGCGAAGCCTCGGTGGAGATCGAACGGGAGCAGGCTATCCGCTTTATCCATGACCGCATAGAGAAAGACGCGTGGCTGGAAGAGTTTTATCCCAAACAGATGGAGGTTTACCATAACGCCATCGAACAGACGAAAGAACAACTCTTGTTGAACAAGATAAACATATAGATGCAATGGACGGAATCAAACATAGCGGACGGTTTGCGGAAATGGAACGCCTCGTGAGCGACTATTTCAACCTTCATATCGCCCCCGTCATGTCGAAAACGCAGGCTTACCTCACGCAGAAGCAGGGCGAGGAGATGAAGGAGTATTCCACCTCGCTGGGCGGCATATTGAGTATGATGACTTCCTCGGCGCAACCGATGGGCGACCCTTACCAGATACTCAAGGTAACGGGCGAATGGAACTCGAAAAGGACGGAGGACTATATCGAGATGTGCAAGGCGGAGATCACCGGTTCGGAAGCGATGCAACAGGACTTGGCGTATATGGCCGGGCAGTGGCGCGATACCGTCGTGCAGGAGATCGGACGCGAGCGTTACGACGAGCTGTCGGAAAGGCTGGGCGGAGACCTCGCCTACGCTTACATGGACTATCGTGTGGAGGAGCTGATGATAGACCGGCTGGTCAAGGAGCGTATGCCGAAATCATCGGCCGACTATATCATCCGCAAAGCCGCCGAATCGAGCCTGTTGGGACTGTCGCAGACCCTGAACCGCTCGCCGCTGGCCGAGGAGATAGAGAAACGGGGCGAAGCCGCCTACCGTCCCGGCAAGATAGAGAAAGGTGCGGGATGGGTGTTGGGCGCCACGGCGGACAGCGTCATGCTGGGCGGCATAGGGTCATGGGCTACGCTGGCCAAGTTCGCCGGGACGGACGTGGCTATCTCGGCCGTCGCCAACCATTTTGAATCCAAGAAGCCCGAAACGCTTTCGGTGGAACAGTGCATCAGCAAAGGTGTGTTCGGCAGCGAGCGGAACGTGTTCGACGACTTCCGCAAGGAGGCCGCCCGGATACCGGCCAAGAAGAATGCGACGATAGCCGAGGCAAACGGACAACTAAAGAACAAGATACCCATTTTGAATTTCGACTTTATGGAGTGGACGCAAGAACGGAATATGAATGTTCCTTGGCCGTACAGACCGGAGGAGGAACAGGGGAAGCGTGCGGAGCGGTACAAGGATGTGCCGCTGGTCGTCGCACCCGGACAGGAGGAAGCCTACCTGCGTGATGTGGCGGGAAAAGGTGAAGCGGCAACGGTCAAATTACATCAGGAGCAAATACCGCCGGAAACGGAACAGGGGGAAAAAGTGGAGAAAGAAGAGCGGCAAGCCGTCATCACGCACGAAGAAAAGAAGCAGGAGGAACAGCCGGCACCGAAGAACGGGAACGGCTGGGACGGGCTGTTCGGCACGCTGGGGCTGAATGGCATGGGCGATACGCTCGGCAACCTCGGCTATGTGGTTGCCATGCTGCCCGATGTCCTGCTGGGGGCGTTCACGGGCAAATCGCCCTCGCTGCGCCTCGGGGACAACCTGCTGCCGATAGCGAGTATCGTGGCGGGGATGTTCGTGCGTAACCCGCTGCTGAAAATGCTTCTGGTCGGTCTGGGCGGCGCGAACCTGCTGAACAAGGCGGGACACGAGGCATTGCGGGGGCGAACAGAGGGAAAGGTAAATGTGAATGTAAGCAATGGAAACGACGTGCCGTATCGCCGTTATCCCGATGAACCCCTTAACCCGCGCATCGTGAACCCGGTGCTGCAAGGCGGTACGCTGATTGCCACCATTGACCGCGTGCCCTGCACCATACAGCTTCCGACGGCCGTGGCGGACGCTTACCGTGCCGGGGCATTGCCGCTGAACACGCTGGCGAATGCTGTGCTTGCCAAGAGCGACCAGCTCCGTCAGGCCGCCGCCCAGAACTACGACAACGGTCAGCTGGAAACCGTCGTGCGGACACGGGGTATCCAATAATCCGAATCAAAGAAAAGAGATCACGATATGAAAGAGAAATCGCAAATGGAAAAGAAAGCCGGGGAGAAACAGGTTGCCCTGCTCTCCGCAGCTTTGAATGAAGCCTCGAACGTGGGCGGGCACTGGCTCAACGCATCGGGAAAGGGCTATCCCCGCTTCTACCCGAAAGGGGTAGCGGTCAGTGCGTTCAATGCGCTGTTCATGGCATTGCACTCGGATCGGAACGGGTGCAGGACGAACCAGTTCACGCTCTTCAGCGATGCCAAGGCGCAAGGTGCGGCGGTACGCGAGCATGAACAAGGTGTGCCGTTCCTGTTCTACAACTGGAACAAGTATGTACATCGCAACGACCCGGAACGGATCATCAGCCGGGACGACTACATGAAATTGGACGAGGACGAGCAAAAACTGTACAAGGGTGTACACAACCGCGAGATCCGCACGCTCTTCAACATCGACCAGACCACGCTGCCCTACGTGGATAAGGAACGGTACGAGGCGACGGTACAACGGTACGGCAGTGCCGCAGAAAGGGGCTACACGGAGGCAGACGAACGACGGCTGCACGTCCGGTTCAACGACTTCCTGCTGAAGATGCGGGGCAATCTCGTGCCCGTGCGTTCGGACGGTAGCGGTGTGCCCCACTACGAGACGGACAAGGATGCGGTCTATATGCCGCGACAAAGGGAGTTCGAGCATTACCACGACTATGTGCAGGAAGCCCTGCGGCAGATCGTGAGTGCCACCGGTCACCAAGAACGGCTGGCGCGTGAGGGCATGGTGATGAGAAACGGCGTGGCTCCCTCGGAGGACGCTGTCAAGCAGGAACGTCTGGTCGTGGAAATGGCCTCGGGTATCAAGATGCTGGAATTGGGACTTCCCGCACGGTTGTCCGACGAAAGCCTGAAGACGGTGGAATACTGGTGCCGGGAGCTGAAAGAGAATCCGTGCCTGATAGATGCGCTTGAAAGCGATGTGAACAATGCCCTCGAAGTAATAAGCAAGGCGGAACGGGGCGAGAAAATCGAATACGCCACGCTACGCAACCGCCGTGATACGTCGATCATGCAGGAGCAGATGCCCAAGCACTACTTCGTAGCGAATGAAATCCGCCAGCACCCGGACCGGGAAGAAAAGAAAATCGTGCTTGTCATCGATCCGCAAGCGAAAACGGCGGATGTGATTCTCCCCGCCGGGGCTTCGACAGAGGTGGACAACGAGATACCGGGCATGAACAAAGGACGCATCGCACGGGCATTGCAGAAAGAGGGTATCGGGCAGGTGCGCTTCTACAATACGGACGGTGCGCTGGGTTACCGGCCCGACGACAGTTATTTCGCCGAAAAAATGATAACGCTGGCACGACTGAAGAACTGGACGATGGAGAAACTCTCCACGCTGGATGTGGCTTCGGCGGTCAGACGGGCGAACGAAGTAAATTTTGACCGGGCGGAGATGATTCAGGACGACAAAAAGCGTTGGGCACTCTACCTCAAACCGGAGAATAAGAACGGGTACAGCATCTATCCCGACAAAGAGGATGTGAACCGTTTCTTCTCCACCCTCAAACAGGCGATGGATAATATCGACAAGGTGCGTATGGAGCTGGCGCACAAATATTATGCGCTGGCCGAGGTCAAGCCCGACCTGAAAGTGGACCTGTTCGGCAGCGAAACGCCGGAACTCGACCTGAACCGTATTCAGCGCGTTTCGGTCTTCAAGACTAAGGAGAACGGCATACAGTGCGTCGCGACCATCGACGGGCAGAAGTTGCCTGCAAGAAGCGTCAGCCCGCAGCAGTGGCAGCGTATGTGGATAGCGGAGGATCGCGACAGCTACAAACGCCATCTGGCGGCAACGCTCTTTGCCGACGTGCTGCAAAAGGGACAATCGCAGGAGGAACAGCTGTTTCGGGACACCGACATAGAGACCGAGAACCTGCCCGCTCCGTACAGGCAAATCAAAGCCGAACAGCCGGAAACGATTGTTCTCCTCAAGTATGAGGATGGCTATTATGCCTCCATGTACGATGCGGAAACCATCGCGCACGAATTGGAACTGCCGCCGGAGAAAGAACGGCGGCCATACGACCCGAACAAGCTGGTTCGCATGTTCGAGCACGACAATGAGGAGACGAGGAAGCTGATCGCCGACCTGAAAGCGTATGTGGTAGATTGCGGCACAGCCATAAAGGAAGGGCAAGAGGCATGTGCCGATATAACCGGCGAGGAGAACGAGAACGAACAACGTACAAGCATGAGGAGGTAGAAACATGGCAAGCAAAAACCAGGAATATGCAGCGCAATACTCAACATTTGCCATGGAACAGATGCGCCGTTACGGGATACCCGCTTCGGTAACACTGGCACAGGGCATACTGGAAAGCAGCAACGGGCAGAGCCGTCTGGCGCGGAACGAGAACAACCATTTCGGCATCAAGGCCACGCCCGCATGGATCGCCGAGGGCGGACGGTACGGAGTATATACCGACGACAAGCCGGACGAGAAGTTTTGCAGTTATGACAACGTGGGCGATTCCTACGAACACCACTCCCGCTTTCTGAAAGAGAACAGCCGCTATGCCCGCTGTTTCGCCTTGTCGCCCGACGACTACAAGGGCTGGACACGGGAAATAGCGCAGGCCGGCTACGCTTCGGGTAGCAAGTATGCCGACAGCCTGCAAAAAATCATCGAACAGAACGACCTGCAACAGTACGACCGGCAGGTGATGCAGGAGATGGCGGCACAGGGCCGGGAGTTCGGCGTGGCGCATAACCCGCTCCGCGCGTCCGGGGGTGCGGAAAACGGTACGGGCTACTCGTTCCCGGTGGAGCGCGAGGAGTTTCTTTTCGTAACCTCGCCTTTCGGTATGCGGCAAGACCCTATGGACGAAACGAAGCAGCAGATGCACAAGGGTATCGACATCCGCTGCAAGGGCGATGCGGTGCTGGCCACGGAGAACGGCGGCAAGGTCGTGGCGGTCAATCACAATAAGAACACGCCCGGTGGCAAGTCACTGACGTTGGAATACGCCCGTGCAGACGGCAGCAAGGTGCAGTGTACCTATATGCACCTCGGAGAGATCACCGTGAAGGTCGGCGACACGGTACAGGCAGGACAGCGGCTCGGCACATCGGGCAACACGGGAACACGGACGACCGGCGAGCACCTGCACTTCGGCGTAGCGAACCTCTATGCGGACGGCACCCGACGCGACATCGACCCTGCGGCATACATGGCCGAAATCGCGCAGAAAGGCAATATCAAGCTGCAAGTGTTGCACAACGGCAACGACCTGCTCGCCCGATATAAGGGAACGGAAGAGAATGCCGCAGAAAAAAGCCTTTCGCCCGACGGCTGGATGAAGAAGCTGCTCTCGTCAGAGGACAGCGGCGTGGGAATGTCGGGATGCAACGACCCGATTGTGGAGATGGCGATGACGGCCTTTGCCTCCCTCATGCTCTTGGCCGTGCAGATCGACAGCAAGAACGAAGAGGAACAAAAGGCGGCTATCTCGGAAGCGGCGGACGGACGGCGCATCGACCTGAAACCGCTGCTGCCGGGCATGAAGACCTGCGAACTGACCATTGGCGAGAACGGGAAGGCAACGCTGCGGGCGGACAACGGCGAGCTGCGCGTGTCGCGTGAGCTGACCGCCGCCGAACTCGGCCGCCTGTCGGCGACGCTGAACGACGGCACGCTATCGGAAGAGAGCAAGCGGCTGCGCGTAACCGGTATGCTGAACACGGTTATCCTCTCGGAGGCCGCCTCGCAGAATTTCGAGCAAGGAATGTCCGCACAGCAGGGACAGACGGAGAACCTGAAAAGATAGAGGCATGGCTGATATGAAATACGTGATGATGGAGCTATGCAGGTGCCTGTTCGGGCTGTCCTACCTTGCAATGTATGTCCTTTGCTGCTATCTGCTGCTGCTGGGCTGGGTGGCGACGCTCATTATCGTGGGCGTGCAACTGGTCGTTGCCGGATGGCTGATTTGGGCGATGATACGCGCACCCGATTAGGGTGGTCATCCAACGGTTCAACAACAATCCAACGAAGCACAGTTGTCGGGTGATTATGTATCACAGTAAAAAGACAATAGAAATGATAAAATGTAATGTTACGGTCTGCGGCGTTATCGGCCGCAATGCGTCGATACGCACGAACAAGGAGGAGAAATCATTTTTGGTTTTCCCGCTTCGCGTCATGATACCTGCCACCGACGGGCAGCACACCGCCATTGAAGTGGATGTCAGCAAGGACGCTGCCGGAGAGAAAGCCGCCGGTTATCGGAAAGGCTCGCGTGTTGAAGTTGCGGGCACGATGTACCTCAAACGCCGGGGCGACAAGCTCTACTTCAACCTATTCGCCAGCGAAATCCGCACGGCTGCGGCTGGTGCGGAGGATGCAGTCGAAGGCGAGTTGGCCTTTCGCGGCAAGGTCGGCCAGCATATCGAGGAAAAGAGGGACAAGAAAGAGCAGCCCTACACGATGTTCTCGGCGTTCAGCGCGGAGAAGGTCGAGGACGGCTTCGAGTACCAGTGGGTGCGCTTCTTCTGCTTCGGCAAGGAGCGCGAGGAGTGGTTGCAGCCGGGCGTAAGAGTGGAAGCCAGAGGCGAAATGACCCTCTCGGCACACAACGGGAAAGTGAATGTCTCCTGCAAGGCGGAAGAGCTTGCGCAGTATGTGGCGGATTCCTCTAACTCCAACCAGTAAGGGATATGGCCGGATATAGAAAACGGAACGCCGACGGTCCGAACAGCGAAGACAAGGCATTGGACCTCTTTGCGGAGATGATGATCGAGAAACTCGAAAGCATCAGGAAGTCGGATTGGAAAAAGCCCTGGTTTATGGAAGGTGCGTTGCAATGGCCCCGTAACCTTTCGGGACGGGAATACAACGGTATGAATGCTTTTATGCTGCTCCTGCACTGCGAAAAGGAAGGCTACAAGATTCCCCGTTTTTGCACCTTTGACTGCGTACAGCGGCTCAACAAACCGGCAAAGGACGGGGAAGAACTGCCGAGAGTTTCCGTGCTGCGCGGCGAGAAATCGTTTCCGGTAATGCTCACGACTTTTACTTGTATCCATAAGGAGACGAAAGAGAAAATCAAGTACGACGATTACAAGAAATTGTCGGACGGAGATAAACAGCAATATAACGTCTATCCCAAGATGCAGGTATTCCGTGTGTTCAACGTACAGCAGACCAACCTACGGGAGGCACGACCGGAGCTGTGGGAGAAGTTGGAGCAGGAGAATGCAGGCCCGAAAATCGGGAACGGGGAACACTTCAACTTCGTCCCTGTAGATACGATGATACGGGACAACCTGTGGATCTGCCCCATCAAGCCATTGCACCAGAACAACGCCTACTATTCCATATCGAAGAATGAAATCGTCGTGCCGGAAAAGGAGCAGTTCAAGTCCGGGGAATCGTTTTACGGAACGCTTTTCCATGAGATGATACACTCGACCGGTGCGGAGAATGTTCTCGCCCGCTTCCAACCGACAGCCTTCGGTTCCTCGGAGTATGCTCGTGAGGAACTGGTGGCCGAACTGGGCAGCGCACTGGTCGCGCAACGCTACGGCATGACGAAGTACATCAAAGAGGACAGTTGCCCCTATCTCAAAGGGTGGCTCGACGAGTTGAAGGAGTCGCCGCAGTTCATCAAGACGACACTGCTGGATGTGAAAAAGGCGGCCTCGCTGATTACCCAAAAGGTGGATAAGATCGCACTGGAGTTGGAGCAGAATGTCGGTGAGGAGCAAACGGCCGAACGGAAAGAAAAGGTGTATTATTCTTCCGTGGCCTATCTCCAGTCCACCGATGACACGATGCGGTTGGACGCGTTCCGGGACAAGGGGGACTACGAGGGGCTGCTGGCTCTTGCCAAGGAGTATTACGACGGCAACGGCATCAACGAGGAGCATACCTATCCCTCCGCCATACAGAACAGGGGCGATGACCTTCTGATCGAGGACAAAGACTTCGCCGTGGTGTACAACGGGAGCGTCGGGGGAACCTACGAGGTGATGTTGAAATTCACGGAGCAGGAAGTGCGCGACCATATCCGGCGTTACGGCGTCGATCGTGCCGGAGATACGTTGAAAGGGGTTGCCAGGGAGATGACAGCGGAGCAATTCGCTGCCCTGACCACGCAGAGGGTCCCTGCATTCGAAATGCCGAACGGCGATGTGCTGTATGTCGGATATAACAAGGAATCCGATACACTTGACGTCGGACCGGCCACCAATGCGGGGATTGTCGTGCAACACAGTTTCCCTTATGACCATAACGCATCGCTTGATGCCAATCTTCAAGGGGCCAATGAAAAGCTGGACGGCATGGAAGAATACCAAGCCGAAATCGCGGAACGGAGCATGTTCCATCGATAAAAGGGATGAGACAGATAAAGATTCCGAATATTATGTAGCAAGCGAGGGCGGCCCGTCGGGACCGCCTTCGCTATATTACCGCCAGCTATGGAAAGGGACAAAGATAAGGATGTGTTTCCCAATGATGCCGTAAAAAAATTGTCGATTCCTATCAATCGCAACATACAGAAGAAATGAACATGTCACCAGCTGATTAGGAAATCATCGCAAAAAAATCAGTAACCGTGTTTGGAGATAGATTTAAAGGTTGTATTTTAGTTACTTGAAAAACGATTTTGCAGGGATGGCTGTAACGATTCAGGAATTGTATGAAAGCATGACTTGGCGTAACTACCTTGTCAAATAACCTTTATCATTGATACAAGATTTTCGTTCAGCCCACCATTATGACAATAAAAAACAGCGACCGTATTTCTCAATAGAGCCGCCGTTCGGAGCGTGTAAAGCCTTGCCTAATTCAGAGATACGCTCCTTTCCGTTGCGGTTGCACTATCCGCAACAGTATCCCCGGCAGGCCGCTTCCCCCGCCGTTCCTCTTTTATGAATTGAGTTCGCCGTATTCGTTTCCGGGGATATTTCGTTACGTTTGTTCCGGGACATTCGGACGCTTGGGAGTGTTCGTCCGACGTAAAAGTACGCAACACTTCGTCGTAAGCATCGAAATCCAGCAGGTCGAACGGTTCTACCGGTTCACTGGCATTGCGTTTTGCCATGATTCTTTCGAGCAGTTTCCGGAACTGTCTGAACCGATTGACAGCATTGGCCCCGAAAGGCATATCGTGTGCCGTATGCCGGGCTGCATAGGCATAGGCAAAGACTTTCAGCGACAGATAATCGCATTCGGGCTTGTCTTTCAAATGGGACATCATAACGACATCCTCCGGTGTCGTCAAATATCTGCAACTGTTCTGCGGGGGTGCTGCGAGCCATTTGCGCAGGAAGATCAGCGGAATATGGTCGGACTGTATGCTGAATCCGCTGCGCCGGATATAGGCGGTACTTTGTGCATATTCCGTCGCAGGATTGTAACAGCTGCTTTCGGGATCGAGGTATTCCCGACGGTCGAGGGGATAGCCGACCGAAGCGTATTCAGGTGCTACGAGGCGGTATTGCACGGGAATCGGCACTCCGGATTCTACGACCTGCGCGTCGAATGTTCCGGTTTCCGCCCATCCTGCGCGGTGTTCATGGAAAATGATATGGTCGCACCGCTCGATGAAGAAGCGAAACAATACGGACTGGAATAACTGCGTTTTACTTTCGGGCAGGATCTCGCAACGGTCTGCGGCTGCAATGATGCGGTTACATTCCGCAGCTCTGTCGCCCAACGCTCCGGACTGGTAATTGTTCCACTGCCGGGAGGTAGGAACTACCGCGATTTCCAATCCCGGATTGTCCGCCCTGCATCCCAGCAGGTGGGAAGCTACCGAACGTTCGCCTTTTGTCGTAAGGGATAGCAGGAAGCGGATGCGGGAAAAGGTTTTCAGATGGTAAACTACGACTTGCTCGAAATAGTGGGCGGTACTACGGCTGGGGCCGCAACCGCCCAAGAAGCCGATAGTGAAAGGTGGTTGCATATAAACTTGTTGCGTTCGTTAAAATCAAATTCTGAAATACGATTCCCGGCCGTTCATCTATTCCATGCAGCTGTGGGATTTGTCCGAATCACGGCCGGAGAATCGTATAAAACGGGTGCGGAACAATGATAGCAAAGTTGATAAAAGGTTGGTAAAAAGGAAAATAATGAAGCTAAGACCCAAATGTTCCGCACCCGAATATGTCGTGAAATAGAAGTGCCCAAAAAGAGGGGCGGCAACGGATGGCACGCCTCATACCACAACGTCCGCCCCTCGGCTTCCGGTATGCCAGCCTATGGAGGAGACGGCTTCGGAAGCATTGTTACAAAAAGAGCAGGAACCACATAGCCGTATGCGTTCAGCACGGCCAACGCACTATTTCCCCACCTTGGTTCTCTTGTCCCATGCGCAATGGTTCCTGCATGACAAAAACGGGTACGGAACTGTCGAAAGGGAAATAGACAGTGATGCAACTTTCGGCATGAAAGATTCAAATGCCCCGCACCCATTATTGTAAACGAACGGCAACATACCTTCCCTGCACCGACCAAGGATCGGCGGAACGTATTTTTTCGATAGAGAGTATAAAGCCGTAGCATAACCGGGGTTAGTGTTTCAAGTTTAGCACGTTCCGGCATGGGTTAAACACACGGAACGTAAACTCCTCGCATTGGTCAAGGCTCCAGAAGGAAAGCCGGAATGATACAAGTAAAAATGCACATGCCTGCAAGTCGTAACCATACAGCATCATCCGGAATGCGAGAACACGATCCGTCGGACTGCTATTTCACTCCGCTATTCCTAAAACCCTTCAGGATTTTAACCTGCGAAAATACCGCCCTGTCGACGGTGTAATTCAAAAATAGCACAAAAAATCAAAAAATACAACACATTCCGAACATTTTTTACGCCGCAGGGGGTATGTCGTCCGAATGGTTCATACAACCGCCCTAACAGAACATCCCGTGCTGAAAATAAAAACGGGACATCCTTTCGCTCCATTCCGTTACGCGGCCATAAAGTCTATGCGGCAATGAACCGGCCCTCTCATTGTCGGACATACAACCGGATAGATGGGCACAAAAGAAGGCGTACGTCTCAACCATTGGGAACGTGCATCACAACCGGACAGCGACCACTCGGTTGTTATATTATCTGTTGTATCAGCGAGATAGATACGGACTTCTTCAGCTCAATTATATGGTTATTTCTGTTAATTTGTCTTAATTTAGCGGTGTAATATTATATATAATTTATATATGTTAATATTTTAACTTATCTTTGCACCGTGAAACTAATACCTATTGATACCGTTATATATCAAGTCAAGGAGTTGGCTTGGTATTTGTTTAGTTAATAATGGGGCATGGACGTTGTGAAACGTTTCTCCCCCGCTCTTTATCTTAAAAAGGAACAGGCGGTATTGTAGAATGTTCATTTGAAGATAACAGTTTGTTTGATACTGTGATGATGAAAGTGAAAGTTATTTGACTTAATCGTCGTTTTATTAAAATTTGTTTTTAAGCAGGAATGGACGTAGTGATACGTCTGTTTCTTTTTTGCATCTGTAATGCTTAATTGTTTGCATCCATAATTGAAATGAAGACAGCATACTGTTTGCCTATATTCGTGATATCGATCCTATACGAATATCAAGATAAACGTTTGTTTGGAATCAACAAAGTTACTGCAACTCCTTTTAGAGAGGTTTTGACTGGAAGACTGACGTTGCGAAACGCTTGTCTTCGTCCATCCATAAAAGATAAATTATGGGTTAGAGCAATAGTTTGCTTGTAACTGGTTCATTATTCCAGTCTTTATTGGTTGAGAAATAGACGTAGTGATACGTCTATTTTCTATAATGTAGCCAATAAAATTAAGGTTAGGGTCGAACCGGTTTTTTGGTTTATCTTATTAATTTTTTTTGTAGTTGGCACATAGGCGTAGTGATACGTCTATGTGTCTGCAAAAAGAAAGAGTATTTCCGGTACAGTGAGGAATGTCAATAACCGGTTTGTTCTATACACTTTTGCCAATATCATTGTATATGCTTTTTCGTTTGTTTTGTTTGTGGTTTAGAAAGAAGCAATATATAGGGCTAAGGCGTTAGCCCGCTGTTGGGTCGGCCTTGTGAAATGCTTAACCAACGGTTGTGACAATATGGTAGGCTCTTTTTTGATGAATTGAATCTCCTTTAAAGAGGCGTACCAGTGTTTCATAGATAATAAATTATTAGAACTGAAATAATGGGCGTAGCGATACGCCCATTGTTTTTACCGTTTCCGCTGATTCCCAGATTTTGATTGGAAGACGGCGTTGCGAAACGTCCGTTTCTTGCCTTCCTTGGCGTTTTCCGGCAAAAAAATTGCCGTACATGGAAACATTCCTCATGCAGGAAGCGTTTTAAGAGTGATCGAAGAGACTCATACTGGAGAGAGTGGCGTTGTGCCATGGACGCCTTGCGGAGCTGTTCCGTGTGTGCGGTCCCCGATAGCCACATCTGCATTCAGGAAAGTGATTCGAGTGTTTTATTGTATGACATAAAATTGTGACCTATGGACTCAAAACAATCGTCAAGACGGCCGGCTGTGTTCGGCCTGCAATCACAAGCGCCGGTGGATGCTTGTACCGGTATTACCTTGAAAAGCCGCGATGGTTCGGTCGTTGCCGCACGTACTGTCGAATGGGCGGAAAGCGTCATGGATACGATGTATGTGGTTGTTCCCCGCCATCAGGAGCTTCAATCGTTCACCCCTTCGGGAGTGGATGGAATGAAGTTCACGACCCGATACGGGTTCATCGGTATGTCCGTAGAGCAAAAGGAGTTTATGGTGGAGGGCGTCAACGAGAAAGGGCTGTCTGCCGGACTCTTCTACTTTCCCAATTACGGGAAATATCCCCCTTATGACTCTTCCAGAAAAGAGAGTAGTTTGGCCGATTTCCAGCTGGTATCTTATATATTAGGTGAATGCGGAACCGTCAATGAAGTGAAGGAAAGGCTTCAAAATATACGTGTTACCAATATCGATCCCCGTTCCTCCACGGTCCATTGGCGGTTCACCGAACCATCGGGACGGCAGGTCGTGCTTGAAATCGTGGACGAGGTCATGCACTTTTACGACAACCCGTTGGGGGTATTGACCAATTCCCCCGGCTTGGAATGGCATTGGACCAACTTGAACAACTATATCAATTTGCAGCCCGGTACGCCCCCGGAACATGACTATGGCCCTTTACAGATGAAGTCCTTCGGACATGGGGCCGGTTTGCTCGGACTTCCGGGGGATTTCACCCCGCCGTCCCGGTTTGTCCGTGCTGCTTTTTTCCAGCTGACGGCTCCGCAGCAGCCCTCTGCACAGGACAGCATTTTCCAGGCATTCCATATCCTGAACAATTTCGATATTCCGACGGGGACTGCACAGCCGTGGGGAAAGGCGTCTGCCGATGTACCGAGCGCCACGCAGTTCACGGTGGCCACGGATACACGGAACCGGCTCATTTACTACCGCACCATGTATAACGGCAATATCCGCTGCATCGACCTGAAAACCGTTGATTTCGAGAAAGCGAGGTATCACAGTATGCCTTTGGACAACGTGAGGCAGCAACCGGTGGAGCGGATCGGGATCGAATGAGATGCTTTGTACGGATATATCGGGGTTCCCGTAAAGTTTGAAAAAGGATGTCATGCCTTGGCATAATGAAGCGGAGATGCGGAAAAAACTATCGCATTGCCAACCCGCTCCACAAGAGTCGGCAAGGTCTGTAAGTATGCTCCCTTTCCTTTTTTTAGAAGGAGATTTGCCGCCTATGCGTTGCTTCATATCGGGAATTTCGCATCGGAAATACCAAGGTTACGAAAAGTAGTATATGCTGTATTTAGCCGGTTAGTAAAGTAGTGGAGTAGTAAATACTACTATACTAATTGTAGTAAAGTCGTAAAATAGTAGATACTAATCATATCATGAGATGATTTTCGATTACCTTTGCAGCAAAAATTGCAGTATGGTAATAGAAAAATTTACAGAATCCGACATCGGGGAAGCCGCCGGATTGGCATACCCGGTATGGGGTGTGGAACATGCGGATAACGGACCGGGAGAAAAGTTCGGACTGCTGATGTGTGAATATATCGTTCGCTATGGCTGGTATGGAGCGCCTTATGCCTTCAAGCTCACCGACGGGGCTGCGATGAAAGGTTTTATATTGGCCGGGGAGATCGGCCGGAAGAACGGATACAATGAATGGCTCGATTCCGTTATGCCGACACTCGACGACAGCCAGAAGCGGGAAGCGGCGGCGCTTCGGGATTATTTCGGCAAAATGACTCCCAGGGTCCATGGTTATATGAACGCGGCAGACGATCTCTACTTGTCGTTTTTCCTCTCTTCGGTACGGGGTGGCGGAAAACTGTTGCTGAACGAGGTTGTCTCATTGGCAAGGACGGAAGGTTACAAGAATCTGTACCTATGGACAGACTCGTCGTGTAATCACGAATACTATGCCTGCAACCGTTTTGAACTTGTCGCAGAGTTCGAAAGCAATGAATGGGCAACCGACACGGACGATTATCTGACCTATATATACAGAAAAGCTATCGAGTAACGGGGTCTGCGCGTGTTATTCCGTTTCCGAAACTGCAGGAAGATTCACTATTTCCGGCGAAGAGTAAGCTCCTCATATAGAATCCCGCCAAAAAGAGGGAGGCCGCATTTTTTTTGCAGTCTCCCTCTTTTTGCATCGGACGGAATGCCGGTGCCTGTTTGTACTTGTTTCCGACGGAACCCTATTCTTTCAGCACACGCAATAGGAAATCCCTCTTCTCCTTTTGTATTTCGGCAGGAATCGGGCCGCAGTGCTTTCCGCCTTCGATCTCCTTATAGACCACGCCATGATGCCCGCTTTTGCGCATCGCCTTCACGAACCGGTCCGAATGGTGCGCCTTGCTGACCGACCGGTCGCCCGAAGTCTGCATGATAAAGAAAGGAATATCGGGAATCTCCCGAACCTGATCCATCGGGTTATGTTCGGTCATGCTCTCTTCGAATGTGTTGTCATATCCCCAGTAGGCACACCGGAAAGTCCGGGGCAGATCGGGGCGCTCGGTAAAGTGATATTTGATGTCCGTCACGGGACAGTTCGCCACACATGCGCTGACCGGGCGCCGCGCATAACGGGGGTAGAGAATGGCGCAAAAACCGCCCATGCTGCCGCCCATTGTCACTAACGGAACCGAATCGGGAATTCCGTACTCTTCATAAACCGCATCTACGATTTCGTCCACCATTTCCCGGGCTTGCCGGTTCATCCAGTGCCAGGGCCCGCAATAAGGATGAATGATCAGATATCCCTTCTTTGCCAACATCCTCTCTTCCGAGGAAGGAGCCGCACGGAGCTTGGTGTTATTCAAACCGTGGAACGAGACCATTACACCCCGGTAAGGTCCGGGAATCGAATCGAAAATCCACGCCATTTGCCGGGCTTCCCCCATCGTCAGTTTGCGCCCTTTCTCCCCGACGGCGAACACCGCGGCAGGAACGGCGATACAGAAGAAAATAATAAGCAACCGTTTCATACACTGATTTTATAAATCATTTCAATAAAGAAGTTTTCGTAAAAGTAGCTGTTTTCGGTATAAACTAAAAATAAAATAACATTTTTTCCGAGCCGCCATTCACCCAAGGTTCCGTCGGCTTTATGGCCTTTCCACCGAATCTTCGGTACATGGATTTATGTTTTAAGATATTATAACAACCCCTTTTAAGGCTGGTCTTTCGGAGAATCCGGGATACCATACATCACGCCTGTATTCCATTTAAAGCCGCCTCTCTGTCTCTATATATCCGTCGCAGCATAACCGAGGTGAGTGGTTTAAAGTTTAACACGTTCCGGCATGGGTTAAACACACGGAACGTAAGCTTTTCGCATTAAAAAAAAGCCGTAATAAACTTGTTGTCAAATTAGTATAACCAATTTTTCTAATTATGACTACAGTAAAAGTAAAATTCCGCCCTCCGACAGTCGCAGACCGTCCGGGCAGTATCGTCTATCGGATCACGCGCCACCGTGTGACGAAGAGTATCACCACCGGCTACAATCTCCGCCCCGAGGAGTGGGACGGGACGAATCCGACCCCCACCGCCACGGGCGACACGCACCGCAGGCAGGCCGTGGAGTCGGTATCGCACCGCATCCGGCGGGATATGGAGCGCATCAGGAGAATCGTCCGCACGCTCGACAGGAAAGGGGCCGAATATTCGGCTGACGACGTGGCGTGCGAGTTCCGGCGGGTGTCGGGGGCAGCGCAGGAAGGGATGTTCCTGGGATTCATGGAGGGCGTCATCGTCAGACTGCAAAGGCTGGGCCAGATGGGAACGGTGCACAACTACCGCTCCGTGCTGAACAGCTTCCGGACGTTCAGGGACGGCGAGGACATACCGACGGGGCGGATCGACGCACCGCTCATGGAGGACTACCGGTCGTGGCTGAAAGCCGAGGGGAAGGCACCGAACTCGGTGACGTTCCACATACGCATCCTGCGGGCGGTCTATAACCGGGCGGCCGAAGAGGGACGGACGGCGGACCGCAGGCCGTTCCGAAGAATATCCACACGCACGGAAAAGACCAGAAAGCGGGCCGTAACGTGGGAGGAGGTCAAACGCATCAAGGAGCTGGACCTGACGGGCAGGGAACAGCTGGCATTCGCCCGCGACCTCTTCGTCTTCCTATTCCTCTGCCGGGGGATGTCTTTCATCGACGCGGCGTTCCTGAAAAAATCGGACCTGCGGAACGGGGTCATCACCTACCGCCGCCACAAGACGGGGCAGCGGCTGCAAATCCGGGCGGTGGAACAGATGCGGGAGATCATGGAACGCTATCCCCCGTCCGGGGAGTCGCCCTACCTGCTGCCGATTATCGCCGAGCCGGGACACGACGAACGCAGGCAGTACGAGACGGCGCTGCACCGGACCAACAAGTACCTGAAAAAGATAGGCAGAATGCTGGAACTGACGCTGCCGCTGACAACCTACACCGCACGCCACAGCTGGGCGACGGCCGCCAAGCGGAAGGGGGTTGCCATAGCCACCATATCCGACGCTCTGGGCCACGAATCGCAGGCCACGACAGAGGTCTATCTCGCCTCGATAGACACCGCGTCGATAGACCGCGCCAACGACCTCGTCATCGGCGGCCTGTAAGCTGTCGGTAAGCGGACAGCAGGGAGATAAAAAAATCCGTTTTCTCGAAGAAAACGGATATGCGATGCAAATATAATACAATCAACTGAAAACAAAGTGAATACACCGAACTTTTTTACCGCTTTTTTGTTCTCCCGCCTTTTGTCCGCCTTTTCGGGGGGGGTAAAATGCTGGTTTACAACGTATTATATAAATACATCCGTTTTCTTCGAGAAAACGGACGCGTGAGCGAGGTACCGAGAACGTACAAGAACCATAATACGAACCAATATATGAACAGAAAAATAATCATCCCGTTGCTCGTCCTTCTTCTGGGCATCCTTCGTGGCTTCGGTCAGGAGAGCCGCACGGAATTCTGCGTGGGGTTCCGTGTGAACAGCACGACCATAGATAGCGGCTTCGGGAAGAACGCCGAGCGTCTCTCGGAGCTCCTATCGTTTCTGGAGCAGATAAAAGCGGACAGCACCGTGCGGATCACGGGAGTGGCGTTCTGCGGCACGGCCTCCCCCGAGGGCGGGTCCCAGCTGAACAAGCGTCTGGCGCAGGGACGTCTGAAAGCCCTTGAAAAGACCGTCCGCGGGGAAATCCCGATACCCGACAGTATCGTTACAAGAAACGACGAGTACATCCTGTGGGACGATCTGGCCGCGATGGTCGGGGAATCCGATATGGCCAACAAGGAGGCGCTCCTCTCCATCATCAGGGAGGGGACGGACGCCGTGGGGAACAGCCCCGCGACGGACAGCCGCATTCCCGCCCTGCAAAAGCTGGACAACGGGAAGAGCTGGCGGGAGCTGAACCGCCGCTTCTTCGGGCGTATGCGCAACGCCTGCGTGGTGTTCATCACCTTCCGGAAAGAGCCCGAGCCGGAACCGGAGGAAGCCGTAACGGAACCGGAGCAGGCCGCCGTCGATACGGCAGTTATCACCGAAACGGTTGCCGTTGCCGATACGGTGCCGGCAGCACCCGCCGACGAGGGTTGGCGGCGCAGGCTGTACGTGAAGACCAACGGCGTGGGCTGGGCGATGGGGATAGGTAACGTCGCCGTGGAAGCCGACCTCGCCCCGCACTGGTCGCTCTGCGTACCGGTCTATTACTCGGCATGGAACTACTTCCGCTCCACGGTGAAGTTCCGCACGCTGGCCGTCCAGCCCGAAATACGCTACTGGTTCGACGGGAACAACGGGGGCTGGTTCGCGGGGGCCCACTTCGGCTACGCCCAGTACAACTTCGCCCTCGCCGGCGAGTACCGCATACAGGACCACGACGGGACATCGCCCGCCCTCGGCGGCGGCGTGAGCGCGGGCTACCGTATGCCCGTGAGCCGCAACAAGCGCTGGAAGATGGAGTTCTCGCTCGGCGCGGGGGTGTACGGCCTGCATTACGACAAGTTCCGCAACGAGGAGAACGGGCTGCCGGTGGCTACCGTGAGGAAGACCTTCTTCGGTATCGACCAAGCCAGCGTCTCCATCGTGTACACGTTGGACTGGAAAAGAAAAGGAGGTGCAAGATGAAAAGACTATACGAACATATCGCAAGCCGCGTAATATGCAGGCTCCTGCCCGCGCTCTGCCTCGCCGTGGTGGCGGCAGGCTGCGACGTGCACGAGTTCCCCGAACTGCCGCAGGAGGCCGCGTTCACGCTCCGGCTGGACTTCGACACGGAGCTGCCGCTGCACAAGGAGGTACAGTACGCGGTACGCTCCGCAGGGGCAGCGAACGCCTATGACGTGCGCCACATCGTGAGCGTCCACCGTCTGGCCGCGGACGGCAGCTACGTCCGGCAGGCGGACAGGCTCTTCGTGTTCACCTGCGACGACGAGGCAGGCCTGAACTGCTCGCACGAGCTCACGCTCGCCGAAGGGAAGTACAACTTCTTCGTCTGGACGGACTACGTGCACGAGGGCACGACGGCGGACAACTACTACGCCACCCCGGACTTCGCGGAGATCATCCTGACGAGCCGCACCGACCATGCGGGCTGCGAGGAGTACCGGGACGCCTTCCGGGGCTCGCAGCAGGCCGCCGTAACGGTAAGGAAGGACGGAATGCGGGAGGCAAGCAACGTGGCCACCGTAACGATGAAACGCCCGATGGCGAAGTTCAAGTTCGTCTCCACCGACTACGGGCAATTCGTGGAAGAGGCGCTCAAAGCGAGGGCCGGCACGGAGGAAACGGAAAGCACGGAGGGCACGGAGAGCGGGACGCGGGTCGTCGATCCCGCCGACTACCGGGTGGTGTTCCGCTACACGGGCTTCATGCCCTGCTCGTACAACATGTTCACCGACAGACCCGCGGACTCGTGGACGGGCGTCTCCTTCGAGGGCGGCCTGAAAATGCTGGACAACGACGAGGTAGAGCTCGGCTTCGACTACGTCTTCGTCAACGGCTCTGAGGCGGGCGTCTCCGTGGCGGTGGAGGTTTACCACAAGGACGGCGGGCTGGTCGCCTCGTCCCCCACGATAAACGTCCCGCTGGTGCGCAGCAAGCTGACGGTGGTGAAAGGCAGCTTCCTGACCTCCGTGGCCGAGGGCGGCGTGGGGATAGACCCCGACTTCGACGACGAGTACAACATAGAGATCAAATAGTTACCCCCGACAACCGCAACCGACTATGCGCACTACTTACAATATATTGACTAACAGCGTTTTACCCCCCACCGAAAGACTGAAAGAGACGGGACCGGAACGGGTGCGGAGGGGCGGTCTCCCCCCCCGTAGCGTGTGCCGGACCATGGCCGTACTATGGCCGCAGGACAGCGTCAGCAGATGCGTCGCGGAAGGCGGCAGCGGCACGGCAGGGAAGCCGGACGGAAAACAGAAACGAGAGTTTTTTATATAAAATCATTTACCCCAAAAAACAAAATTCATGATGAGAAAAATTTTATCATTGTTCGCAATCGCCTCCATGCTGGTTGCGACATCGTGTTCGAATGAGGAATTCTTCGACAGTGCGAAAAACGGAACGGAAGCCAACGTGAGCTTCACGGCGCAGCTCCCGGAGGGACTGCAAACGAAAGTGACGACCCGGGCATACGGGAAGGGTGAGAAGGCAACGCAGCTTACCTGTGCTGTGTATGACGCGGATTGGGTGCTTCTCCAAGACCTCGGAGAAAACAAGACGCTTACCAACGGCAAAACCACGGTTGACCTTCGCCTTGTGAACGGAAAGAGCTACAACATCGTGTTCTGGGCGGATTCTTACGGGTCCGAGGCCACCGATGCAGCGATTGAGTTCGACCAAGCAGAAGCGAAAGTCAAGGTCGATTACGACAAAATCACTGCCAACTCGGAAGCACTGGACGCTTTCTTCAGTGTAGAAAAGATTACAGTTAACGGAAATGTAACCAATGATGTGAAGCTGAAACGTCCTTTCGCACAGCTCAACATCGGTACGTCTGATTGGGCAGATGTAGAAAAGAGCGTAACCATCACCCAGACCGGCGTTAAGGTAAAGGGTATCTACAATACGCTGTCCTTGAAGGACGAATCTGTAAGCGGCGGTGAAGAAGAGCTTGTTACATTCGCTTTGGCGGATCTCCCCAGCGAGGACGAGGAGTTCCCCGTTAAAGGAGGTTATACATATCTGTCCATGAACTACCTGCTTGTCGGCCAAGAGAAGAGCAACGTAGAAGTAACCATCATGTATGACGAGGCGAGCGGTGTTCAGCCCTATGAGATTGACAAGAATATCCCCGTGCAGCGCAACTACCGCACGAATCTCTACGGTAAGCTGATTACAAGCCAGAGCGACTGGAACGTGAGCATTGATTATCTGTTCGATGAGCCAAGCAACGATATTCCGATTTGGGACGGAACAACAAAAGACAAGCCGGCTGTAAGCGATGACGGAACGACTTATCTGATATCTACAGCCGCCGAATGGGCTTATTTAGCAGAGCAAGGTTCAACCAACGGAAAGAAGATAGAATTGAGCCAGAACCTCGATTTCGGAGGCCACACAATATCGAATTTAGCTTTAAGTGCGGGTGGAGAACTTAACGGTAATAATCACACGATGTCCAACATGACCATTAGTCCCGCCAAGGACGGCTATGCTATCGGATTGATCAATGGCGACGGCACACGTGGCAACGTTACCATCAAAGACATTACTTTGAGCGATGTGAATATAGACAACAAGAATACTACAACAGGTGGTTTTGCCGGTGTTGTTTTCGGAGCTATTCAAAACGGCGATGTAACCATGGAGAATGTCCACGTTGTCAATAGTAAAATTAAAGGTATGATAAGTGTCGGCGGATTGGTCGGATTCGTCGCCAGCGGAAGAACTCTGACCCTTAATAACTGCTCTGTCAAAAATAGCGATATTTCCAACTATGCAGTGTCCAACGAGTCCGGATTCGTTGCCGGTTTGGTAGGCCGCCCCGTAGGAACCGTTGTCGGTCAAGGCAATGCGGTAGAAAATGTAACTATCGTAGCTTACTATGCGGCAAAAAGAGGTGAAAACTCTATTCAAGAAATAGTCGGCGGAAATAGTTCAGTAAGCGCTACTACTGTTAATAATTCGGTAACCAAATATGCTGTCGAAAAAACAATCTCCGTTTCTTCTACCGAGGAATTGAAAAATGCTCTGGAAAGCGATGAAAATACCGACAAAACAATCTTATTGGCTACAAACACCGAATTTGATGAGATTACGGTATCTAAAGTTGCAAGTAATTTGACTATCGAAGGCGACGGGAAGACCACCGTTGTCAAAGGTATCAAGGTTGACGAAACCGACATTGAGGGGTTGACCCTGAAAAATATTGTCTTCAAGGATAAAGGTATGTACTTGAGTTTCACAAGCACACCCCATAATAAAGTAAGTAAACTGACCATGCAGAACTGCACCATGACAGGCTCGGGCCAGGACAATAGTACCGCTATGGGCAACAGACTGTTTGATATTGGTACTGATTCTTTTGGCAGCAACCAGTTGATCGACGTTACCATTGAGGGCTGCACTGTTTCAGATGTTTATCAGGGTATTCGTTTGGGCGGCTTGGAAGGCAATACCACGATCAAGAACAATAGCATCTCTAATGTCGGTCATAACGCCATCACTTTGCGCAGCACCTCTGCTACCAATAGTACGATATTGGTCGAGAATAACGTCATCACCAATGGTGCAGATCGTGCCTTCCGTATCGGCACAGTGAATGCGGGAACCGTGACCTACAAGAACAACACCATCACCAATACCGGTGATACTGATGGTGAGAACTTCAAGGCCAACACCATCAACGGAACGGTCACCTTTACAGGCAACACCGTCAATGGCACGACTTGGGGAGAGGGAACCTATACCTCTGCCACCAACTTCTGATTATTTCCATCGTTTCTTCCCGATGCTGGAAATGGAGATTCAGCAGTAAAAAAACGATTGCGGCAATCCACCTCCGACCAGAAAACATAGGAAAAGGATTGCGGTAATCTATCTAATCGGAAACATTTTTTGAGAGAGTGTTTACATAATCGTAGGCACTCTCTTTTTATATGATAAACAGCCCGACACCGGCGAAGCTCCGGTAGGCGCACAGGGCTATACTTGTGTATCCCAGTCCTGCGGGCCGCTCTCCGAACGGAGGGAAAAAGGGGAAAGGAACAGCGGGAAAGAGAGACATCGGGGCTGCGGCAGTCTATCTCCGCCGTATCTGCCCCCAGAGCGTGCCGGAGAAGGTTCCGGCGCACAGCAGGTGCAGGCCGTCCTTGCGGACTGCTCCGAAGGGGAAGGCACAAAAAAAAAGGAAGCCCTTTGCAGACTTCCTTTTTCTGTCGCTGTAACGCGCTTACTGCTTCGCCATCTCGAAGCCCAACAGCAGGCCGTCGTAGGAGCCGATAATGCTGTTCAGGGTGGAAGCGGTGGAGTTGACCTTGGAGACCGCACCGGAGAGGGTCTTCAACACGGTCATGAGCTTGTCGGCGTCGAAAACGAGGCTCATGCTGCTGCCCGTGGTGGTAACATGGGCCACGGTCTTGATGCCCAGCTTGCCGGTCATCGTGATGGTCTTGGCGCTCTCGTCGAAGGTGTAGGTTCCGCTCGAAGAGATTTTTTTGACGGTGTATGAATATGTACCGTCCTCGTTGAAGGTGTACCGGAGGTTGTCCAGCCCGATTTTCTTATAGACGGACGCCAGCCGGCTCTCCACCTCGGCAGCGGCCACCTCGCCCCCTGCCTGTGCCAGCAGGTTGTCGCTCTCGAAGCAGCAGTCGGGAGCGGAATACTGCCATGTGCCGACGATAGAGGTCGAGGTCGTGGCTTTGTCCCCCACCACGGTTTTCACCACACCGGACAATATCGACTTCAGGTCCTGGGCTTCCGCATGGCGGGAGACGCAACACAACAACAGTACTATAAGCAAAAATCTTAACAAAATAAAATTCTTCATATCGTATATCGTTTAATGATAGGCAAATATACGAAAAAAAACGAGATAACGAGGTTTTTAGGGGAGAGAAAATGATAAAGACTTCCGGTTTGCGGTTCGCAGGGCCTCCCTGCGGAGCACTCCCGGAACAGCGGGGAAAAGGGAAAAGGAATAAAGAACGGAACAAGAAAGCCGGGCAATACTGTCTTTGTCCGGCCTCTTAGGATTTGTAAACGGGGGTTATTCCCGGGTGTGTGTCTTCATCTGTCTATTAATTAATATGCAGGCAGGTGCGGATACTGTTACATGATCAAAACCTTCCATTTCGTAAAATGTTACTTTCTGCCCCAATGCCTTGAGGAGTGCGTACAGGTGGGCATTTTCTTCGTAACGCGCAAGCATTTCCAATTCTTTGTCTCCGGTGATAAGTATCATGGGTGATGCGTCTTTGCGTATGTTATTAGATGGGGCATACTTATCTATGACGGGAATGCCAGAGGGCAATCCGCGTTCTTTACGGATGGTGTAATGAGTGGTGGTCTGGCCGCTGATGGGGAAGGCGCCTGCTATTCTATTGGCATCTATGCCCCACTTTCCCAAGTAACTTTTGTCTAAGTTGAGCATCAATGTGAGATACCCTCCGGCAGAATGCCCGGATATGTATATTTTGTCCGGGTTTCCTCCGAATTGTCGGATATTCTCGAAAGTCCATGCTACTGCTTCGGCTGCATCTTCCGTATATGCGGGATTTTCGGCACGCGGACTGAGCCGGTAATTCACAGCTATTACGGCATATCCCTGATTTAAAAACTCCTTCGGAAAATGTTTTTCTCCGGCTTCCAAGCCGCCGCCATGAAACCAGACAAGCGTGGCGAAGTCCTTTTTATCGGCAGGGTAATAGAGGTCGAGCTTGCAGCGTTCTTGTTTGTAAGCATCCGTTTCTCCCGTATGCAAATAGGAAATGTCTTTTTGTATGCGATAACCTTCGGCCGGCTCCTGTGCCTATGCGTGGCAAAACAGTGCTTCGCAGATAATGATAATAGAGACGATAATATGTTTCATTTTTTATTGAATTGTTTATAAACGGTAGAGCAAATACACTTGTGCGTATGATTCTTCCCCCTGTGTTCCCTTCGTTTGCGCCGTAATCTTTTTACGAAGGACGGGCCGGTTCAGATTCTTTGTAATTCAAGTTAAGAGCACAGTAATTGTCTATGGACTGTCGAAGGGTTCCCTTTCCTGCCCCGGTACTCCCTGATTGCATACGCAGGCTCAATGCCGGAGAATCGGCCAGATCCTGCAGGGTAAGTCCCGGCAACATGCGCCGCTGTCGCCGATAACCGAGTAATCCACAGGTGCAACATATTGCGCTTTTCTTCGTAAAGGTAATGCAAAGACCCTTACCGGACAAGGAAAAGCGCAATAAATTACACCTTGCGGATGCGATTTGAAACGGCAGGGGCTCAACCGTGCCTGACAAAGCGGCTCAACCGCTCCTGATACGAGCGCCGGTACATCCGCTTGCACTTCTCGTCGAGGAAGGAACGGTCTATCAGCCCATAGACCTCCGGCTGCTCCCGGGAGAAGGTGTCGAGAATCGCGGTCATCTTCTTGGGCAGCACGCCGATACGCCGCCCGAATGTCTCGAAATCCGCCCTGCATGGGTGTCCCGTGCGGGCATAGGTGTCGGAATACTCCGACAGCGGTATCAGCCCGCCTTGCAGGGCGAAATCCTCGTCCGCGACGTGAATCGAGGTGTTGAGCAGGTCGTAGGCCGGAGCGAGCAGGTAATCGCCGCCGGGGGTCTGCTGCACCGAAAAGTTTTTCAGGTGCGCGTCGCCGTTGGCGAAAAGGTAGTTGAAGACGACGAGCGCGAAAAAACGGCTCATCTGCACCTGCCACGCCGAGACGTAGGCTTTCAGCAACGCGGCGACATCCTCGTAGCTGCCCGTGTACTTGAAGTCGCGCCCGTGCGTCGCGCTGCTCTTGCGGGCCAGCGAGGAGAAGTCCTCCTGCTTGATCTTGCTGCCGTCGGCAGCGTAGTCGAAACGCCGGGTGATGTAGGCCGCCTCGCCGCTGCGGAAGAATACCAGCGCGTTCTCCGCCGTCGGGATCTTATACACCTGCCATGCAATCTGCATGGTCAGGTGCTCGTTGGCCGGAATCTGGTCGCGGAAGCGCAGGTGCTTGTAAGCCGGCGCCGGCTTGATGATGTAACGCCCCCGTTCGCCGGGGGGAGTCAGCACGATCTTTCCACCGGAGAGAACTGCCGAGAGCTTCTCCTGCACGCCCGACACGGAGAGGCTGTTGATACCGGCGGCCAAATCCCCGCTCTCCGCGTCATAATTGAAATCGAGCAGGGGGCTGACCCTGCACCCGTCGAACAGCCGCCGCACACACGACGGACAATAGCCGCCGAATCCCCCGGCCAGATGGCCGGGACAAACCGTCGATGTCTTCATATCTCCCTGACCGTTATCGCCCCGATGGTGTCGGTATGCGCCGTTGCCAGCAACAGCCCGAAGGCGTCCTCGCCGTCGATCTTCAACGTGCGGCTCTGATACGCCCTGTTCGCACCTTCGGCGAGCATGTTACAGAAAAACGGAAACAACGTCTCCGATACGAACTCCTTCCCGCTTTTGGGGAACGAAAGGGCAATGGCTGTCTGGCTGCCGTCCGCCAGAAACGCGTCGTCGTACCGAAACCGGTACTGTCCGTTGTCGGTCTCGGCAAGCACTCCGGCCAGAACGCCGTTGCTGTATATTTCCGCTTGTCTCATCTGACTGCCTCCTTCACTCTCAACAACAATTCCAGACCGAGCGTCGCGGCAATCTTCGAGAGGGTCGCGACGGAAGGGTTTCCCTTTCCCGCCTCGATACTCTTGATGATACGCAGGCTCAATCCCGTATAATCAGCCAAATCCTGCTGGGTAAGTCCCAGCAACATGCGCCGCTCCTTGATAATCGAATAATCCATAGGTGCAAAATATTGCCTTTTCTTCGCAAAAGTAATGCAAATTCTCTTACCAGACAAGGAAAAGTGCAATAAATTTCACTTTGAAGATATAATTTGAAACACTCGGAGCAGTGTACGCCGACATCCCGGGCAGCGGGGAAGTTCCTTTCCGTCATCGCATTGCTGGGCTGCCGACGGCCGGATCCCGAAACGGCGGGAAAGGGTCGTTCTCCTTGCAGTTTTCCGTATGCCGGGGCTCAATCCGTGCCCGACAAAGCGGCCTGCCGTACAGCGCACTCCGATACCGGGGTCAGTCCTCCCTATTCAGCCATCTGCCGACCTTCTGCTGGCAGGGCTGGAGCCAGCCTACCATCAAGCCTACGAGAAAGGCCGAGACGACGGTCCCCTCGCGTATCCCCTCCACGCGGTGCAGAAGCATTACGGACGTGAGGAAACCTATGCCGAGAAGGGAGACGTCGAAGATGATCTTGACACTCTTGTAAGGACGGCCTGCGGTCCTGACGATGGCCAGCGCTATGCCCTCGCTCGGAAGAAGCAGGGTGCGGGTCATCAGCTCGAAATTGACTCCCGCCCCCATCAGGGCACAGCCGCATACCAGCGTAAGCAGCTGCATGGGGTAACCGTGCGGCACAAGCCATCCGGTGAGCCACATGCTGAAATCGATAAAGAAGCCGAAAACGGCCGTCATCGCCAGTTGCAGATACTGCAACTTCCGGAACTCATGCTTCAGCAACACGACCTGGCCGAGAATGAACAGCACATGCAAGGCGATGGTAAACTGTCCTATGGTGGGCTTCAGACCGAGGCTAAGCACATAGGGAAACAACGAAATGGGACTAATGCCCAAATCGGCACGGATGCAAAGCACAATACCGAATGCCATCAGAAAGAGTGCAAGCACCAGTACGCCGACACGCCGCGGCAATGTCCCGAAAGTCGTCTCCATTCGCTCCATTACAATTTTTGCGGATTTTCACCAATCATGGCGATAAAAGTACCGTTTTAATTTGAAATGCAGGCTATTACCGATACAAAAAATTGCAAAAAGAAGTTGCGGAAAAGTGAACTGCACCCCAAAAGTTAGACATAAAACTTTTGGGGTGCAGTTCAAAAGCGGGGACGGACGGTCAGTTCCTGAACATGGCCAGCGTCCCGAGGAATGCGACGGCAGCCATCACGGCGATGACCATGAACGGGCTGTACCCGATGTCCAACGTCGTCAAAAGCGAGGAGAGGAACTGCCCCAGCGAGGTCATGATGGAATAGAGGGCCAGGTTCCTGCCGATGTTTTCCTTCTTGCTACGCTCCACCGTCAGGTGGTTGATCAACGGAATGGTCAGTCCGAAGCCGATACCCAGCAGCATGGCCGCAACGAGCAGGATGGTGGTCTCCACGGACGCGGTAAACAGACCGTAGGAGAGCGCATAGCTGACGAATGCGGCGCAGAGGCAGCCCTTGGGCGTCAG
Organism: Bacteroides sp. 14(A); assembly: GCF_000526555.1. Taxonomy (NCBI): domain Bacteria; kingdom Pseudomonadati; phylum Bacteroidota; class Bacteroidia; order Bacteroidales; family Bacteroidaceae; genus Bacteroides; species Bacteroides sp. 14(A). The sequence continues at coordinate 2,003,401 of NZ_JAGH01000002.1, forward strand.
CTTACACTATCTTGGGCATTATGCTGGCTGCCACGACGGCCATGATGGATACGAAAGCCAGGAAGTTCCCGGTAAAGGAGGGGCTATGTCCCAGCGTGTGCTGGAGATGGACGGGCAAGGAGACGACACCGGAGAAAAAGATGAAGGCCGCCACAAAAGCCAGCGTCACAACGGGCCATATATTTCTGTTACGCGGGGGCAAGACCTTCGCCGCGTCCTGCTCCGAGACTGCCGGAAGCAGCCTTTTCCCCGGCGAGGGGACGAAGCAGTAGATCCACAGCAGGGCCACAAACCCTATCGCATAGATAAAGAAGGGGCCTCTCCAACTGATTTCCGCCAGAAAGCCTCCAAGACTCAAAAAGACGATACCGCCGATTTCCAAGGCCATGCCCTGCACGGCAATCATTCTCAACCGCTTGTCGCCGTGATAGAACTCGGAGATAAGCGCCGTCCCGGAGGTCATGACGGCAGCGGTCGCCACACCCAGCAGGAAACGGCTGACGAAAAGCGTGCAGATACCGGGCATGAGGAAGCCCGTTATTCCGAACACGCCGTAGAAGGCCAGCCCGATGATACATACCCGGTATGCCCCGATCCGGTCTATCAGCCGTCCGAAAGGTACGGCTCCGGCAATGACGCCCAATGCGGGCACGGTAACCAGCCAACTGGACAGATTCAGCGGCAGCCCGTACCTGACCGCAATCTCCGGCACGGCGGAAATAATGGCCGTACCTACCATAACCGTAATACTGCTTGCCAACATGATGGCACAAATCCCCATCAGGGAGAGTGATTTCTTCTTGTTCAATGTCTTATCTTTCATACGCGTTTTCTAAAATACGCGCAAAGGTATCCAGAAATACGGGCAAAACGGTAATCCATTTTTTACGCATTCTGCCATATATTTGACAAAACATGTAACATTTGGCTTATGTACGGACAAAAAACGCTATCTTTGGCACGAAATGGAGAAGATAACACGGATAAGCATCGGCAGTTTCGGCCCGTATTCGGATTCGCTGGACTATATGGACGCCGACTTCGTGACGGGGGAGCTGCAACAGATTCCCGTCAGGGAGGGAGAAGTCGCCTGCCTGGACTGTTTCCTGCTGCTGATACCGGTCAGGGGAAGCCTGAACATGAACATCAACGGGACGGACATGGAGGTGACGGAGAGGCACGTGATGGTATGCCCGCCGAACACGGTGATGTACCGAACCCGCTCCGCAGCCGATTTGCGTGTCAAACTGATCGGGGTATCGGGGAAATTCTTCCAGAACATCGTCAAAATCGAAAAGGACTTCTGGGAGACCGTCAATTATTTCCACCGCTGTCCGATATTGTCCATCGGGAAGAACCCCTCCCTGAACCTGCTGTGGAACATACAGCGCAGCAAAGCCACCGCCGGTTCCCTGCGTTACCGGCACGAATCCCTGGGCTATCTGTTCTCCGCCATGGTCTGCGAAATCATGGAGGAGGGGCACAGACACTCCGCCCCGGACGGACATCCGGGAACGGGCCGCATGAGACGCCCCGACCATATCTTCAAGGAATTTACAGAAGCGGTGGCGCAGGACAACGGGGAACACCGGACCGTCGCCCATTATGCGCACAAACTGTGCGTCACCCCGCATTATCTTTCGGTAACGGTACGGGAGGTCAGCGGCGGACGGACCCCCTCGGACTTCATCCATGAGAACGCCATAAGACATATCAAGCATGAATTGAAGCACTCGTCCAAATCCATCAAGGAAATCGCGGCCCTCTTCAAATTCCAGGGCCTTTCCAGTTTCGGGAAATATGTAAGACAGAAGACCGGAATGTCTCCGCAGACTTTCCGGGACAGCATAGCCCCTGACAAGACTTTCCATAGCGGGAAGGACCAAGGGTAATCCGCACCGTCCGCTGTCCGGGCCCCGCCCTGCTGCCCGGGAGCGGGCAAGAAGCAGAGGGAAGCGGAAAACAAGCCGCCGTGCCTGCAAGAAAAAAGGGAAGACGGACAACAGAAAGAGCGTCCCGTTGTAGAAGGCATATCAAAATCCGGATAGTCAGTGCCAGAGTCCGGACAAACACTCCGCCACGGATACATGCAGACAGGAACATACAGATAAAAGCCGCCCACGCTACAATATGCGGCGCGGGCGGCTTTGCCGGAAAGAAAGTTTCAACCCCTTTCGTGAAGATCATATAGTATAGAGAAAGGTATGTAACCGGGCAGGGATTACCAGCCGCCCGGACGACCTCCTCCGCCCGGTCCTCCGCTCGAACTGCCGATAGAGGTGACTACGGCACTCGATGTGAATGAGGTCAGCTGCGTTCCCCCGCTCCATGTTCCGCCGTTATACCAGCCGTTCCAACTCTCGGTATAACCGGATAAAGTGCCGTCCGAAGAGATGGTATAGGAGGCGTTGGCCGTTATGTCGGGACAACTGAAAAAGAACGAGGCGTTGCTCATCGTCCGCGGGAACTCGAAGGTCAGGACGGTTTTGGACGACGCATCCAGCACCGCCACCTTCTGCCCCTTGGAAATGGTAATCCCGTTATAGGCCACACAACGCTGCGCACTGGCGGAAGAGGGATTGGACTGCAAGGAGCCGCCGGAGGAGATGACGATTCCCCCGTCGATCTTGAACCGGCTGGTGTTGTCCACATCGATACCCCCTTCGGGTGCGCTTGTGCCGGAAGCGATGACCAGACCGCCGGATATGAGCAATGTGCCGTTGGAATCTATACCGTCGTTGTTGCTCGCATAGGCATATACCTTGCCGCCCGTGATGTTCAGCACAGAGGCGGCGTTGATCGCATCGTCATAGGCGTAAACGAAGAGCTCGCCCCCGCTGACAGTCATGGTCGCCTTGCTCTCCAAGCCTTCCGAACCGTCGCTTTTACCCGTTACCGAGATGTTGAGTTTGCCGCCGCTGACCGTGACGTTGCCGTCCGCCTTCGCGCCTTTCGGGGAAGAGGTGAGACTCGACGAATAGGTATATTTGCCCCCGGTGGTGGTAATGGTCGTCTCGCCGCCCGAAATGGTGATGTCCGTATCCGCATTCAGGCCCTTGCCGCCCGTTCCCGTACTTTTGAGGGTATGGGTCCCGCCCGAAATGGTGATGGAACCGTCGCTCTTGATACCTGCTGCCGACGAGGTGTCCTTCTCGTCCGCATCGTACTCGGCATTGCCCGAAGTGTTCAGCAGGAGCTTCCCTCCGGCCACCACCGCATCGAGGTCCGTTTTGATGCCTTTTCCGGCCGTCGCCGAGATGTTGGCGTAAACCAGACCGCCCTTGATATAAACGCCGATATTATCGTCGGTGTCGCCCTTGACATGAATGCCGTTCTTGGCGGCTTCCGTAACGGCAATGGTTACGCCGGGGCGCATCCAGAAATAGCCGTCCGTAACCACGGCGTGCTTGTACCTGCCGGCAACGACCAAAACACCCGTACCGCTGAACAGCAGATTCCCTTCGCTGAAAAAGCACCCCTTACGGTCTTCGGATACCGAGGAATCCAGATAATAGGGGTCGTCGGTATATGAGGCCGCATCGGTCAGGTAATTCGTCGTCCCTTCGTGCAGATGTACGAAAATCCGTTTCTTGCACTGGCTGTTGACGGCAGGCCCCCGCTGCGAGGCCAGCTCGACGCCATTGAGGGAGAGCTTGAATTTCTTCTCTCCATAAATCTTCAATCCACCGTCCTGGCTCTTGCCTTTGAGAATAATTTCCACCCCGGATACCGAATTCGTCTTCATGTCCACGGTGACATAGGCGCCGCTCGTGTGGGTAATGATCTTATCGTCGGAGCATTCCACCGAAGCGGAAGAGCCATTATAGGTAATGGTTACGGTGCCGGAGAAAGTATTGGCCTCGTGGTAGAAATCGGCGTCCGTCCCCACTATATCCAAACCCGTATCGTCGGCCTTCTCCCCGTCCCACGGCGTGATGGTGGGATCGAAATCGGGGGCCGTACCGTCGTCGGACGAAGAGCCGTTACCCGGCATTCCTCCGGGATCGTCCATCAAAAAATCGTCATTCGAAGGCGTGCAGGCAAAGCAGGCCGCCCAACATGCGAGGAGCAGCAGGTGCCGCGTGATTTTATAAGCGTTCATATATTCCGTTTTTAAAGTTTAAACTTGTATCCAATGCCTATGATGTGCCCTGCGGCTTCATCGTCGTCCGTTCTGTTTATGTAACGGTAGAACAGATTGACGGAGTGTCTCTTGTTGAACCTGTAATCCGTTCCTGCCGTATAGCGGGACTTGTCAACCGCAAAGCCGTCTGTAAGGGAGTTGTACAGTTCGTAGGAGGCAAAAGGCGTAAATCTGCTGTTCTTGATGTTATACTCCAGCTCGAAACGCGAACGCAGGATATGCCTGCCTTTGGCTTCGACCCATTCATCGTCCTTGGGTGTCACTCCGTCGTCGTCGAATTTCGGCACATACTGTTCCGTACGGTAGGTGTACTGGTAACGTTCGCGCAACGAGAAAGTCAGACGCTTCCACTTATAACTGCCCGTCACAGCCAGAAAGGCCCTGTGCTTGGGCTGCCAATAGGACGGGATGATATTTCCCTTCTTGGTGATTTCCCGTTCGGTATGCTGGTGGATATAGGTGTATCCGCCCGTCAGTTTCAAAAACGGCCATACCTTATAGTCCAGTCCGACGGTTCCGGCCCAGCGCTCCGTACCCGACAACCCGTCGAGAGTGCGGTATTCGCCCTCCACAAAAGCGTTCAACCCGCCGGCAACCTTCACTTTCATCTCGGCCGACGTCCAGAGACCCTGCGCCCGCAATGACGGACATGCGGCTACCGCCGCTACGAGCAGCGTAAAAATAATTCTTGTCTTCATCTTCTTTTTCTTTTATCCGTTCTCTTTCGGGAGCTTCGAAAGTTTGTTCACACTGTTGCCGCCCTCCCATTCGGCCTTGTAATAGACCTTGAGCATAGCCGTATCCCGCAGGAAATCCACGGCTCCGACCTCGACCTTGGTAATGTCCAGCCCGAGGCGTTTTTTCAGATCTTCCAGCAGCTCTTCCCGATGGTCGGGCGTTATCCACTCGATTTTGTCATACAACACCAGTTTCTCCGATATGTGCCTGAGCCAGGGCAGGTTCTCGCAAAAGCGGATACACAGCAAGAATATCAGATTGGTGACCAGCAACTCCGCATAACTAAGCGTAACGGCAAGCGCATTGATGACGGAGACGGCTATAATGACAAAAAGGTATGTCATCTCCCGCACGGACATCGATTCGGTACGGTAGCGTATGATTCCGAAAATCGCAAAAAGGCCGAGCGCGAAACCGACCTTTATCTTGACGCTTCCCAGCAGGAATATCAGAAAGAAGATACTGACACTTATCAAGGCAAAGGTGAAGTAGTAGTCCTTACGCATACTTTTGGGATAATACAACTTGTGGATTATTATCCATACAAAGAATGCGTTGAAGGCGAACCGGAGCAGCAGCTCGCCCATATCTCCGGAATGAATCAACGGAGTATCCAAGAATTCCAAATCTTCCATAAACAACAATTCTATATTAAAAAATCAACTTCTTCCGTTATTCCGCACATCTTGCCGACCATACGGAGCCTCGGCTTGAAGCGGTTATATCCCAGCCGCCCGTCCGTCAGCGCCATTCCCATGCAATATTTGCTGAATTTCGCGGGGTGGACACGCAGGCGGCGCAGTATTTCCACAATCGGGGAAGGGGTATTCCCCTCCCGTTTCAGCTCGATGACGACCAGCCCGTCCAGCAGGCAGGTGCTCTCCGTGACGAGATTGTGGAACCTTATCTGCGTATCGATGGTCAGGCGCTCCGTGAAATTGCGGTTCACCAGCGTGATGCGGGAGAATCTGTTCTCTATCCGCTGCGACAACTCTGCCCATGGGTACCGGGAGTGCTCTCCGATAAACCGCCCCAAGCCCGCAGCGTCGTCCGCATGAAACGGAATACGGATTTTCTCGGTACGACCCTTGTTGTTCTTGTTCTTCACTTCCAAAAAGGAGAGTTCCGAGGCTTCGTAGCGTCTGATACGGATTTTCTGCCTTCGTTTGCGACCCCGCAAATGTTCCCTATACATGTCGGAATCCGCGGTATCGTAATAGAGCGTATAGTACGGCATGATGGACAGCCCGCCGGTGCTTTGCACCCGATAGGCCTCTTTCGCCTCTTGCAGCAGGGCGATAAGGACGGGTAAGGTCGTTACATACTTCGTGTCGATACGATTCATCAACCGCACCCGCTTCATCTCGTCCAAAGAGACGGAATCATATGTATCCAATATGTCATTCATCTATCCTCCGTTTTTACCGATTTCTCCGTAAAGAAACAAAATTCATCTCTCACGAAAAGAACAGATTAGATAAAACGGCGGAAATATTCGACCAATCCGCAGGTATTCATCTGTCAATCGGAATCCTTGGAACGGCTGCCCGTCTTGCCGATAGACCGGTCTTGCAGGTAGAGCGCCAGCGACTCCTTAAAGGAATCGCTTACAGGAATATACATATCCTTGTCCATCACGATCCTGCCACGCTCTATCTCCCTGATGTGTTCAACATTCACGATCCATGAACGGTGAACCTGCAAGAAGTTGGCCGGCAGGCAGCTCTTCATGTGGGCAAACGTCGCATAGATGACCAGCGGCTTCGGGCTACCGGCAAGGGAGACCCGCAAATAATCGCAGAGTCCCTGAATGTAGCGTATATCCCCAATCCTGACACGCACCCACTTGCAGCCCGCACGTACAAAGACGGAGTTGTCCCGGAAAGTAGCATTGCTCCGCTGCATCAGCTCGAACTGGATACGGACACGGTCGGCCGCACGCTGAAACTCCTTGAAACCATAGGGCTTGACAATGTAATCGACAGCCCCGATCTTGTAACTGTCCACAGCGTATTCGGGGTATGCGGTAATAAAAACCACCAACGGGCATTTGGACAGCGAGGAAACGAAATCCAATCCGTTCAGCCCCAACATATTTATATCGGTGAATATGGCGTCGACATTCTCCTCCGAGAGAACACGCATCGCTCCGATCGGGCTGTCGCAGGCCGCCACAAGTTCGAGATAGGGCGTCTGGCCGACGTACTTCCGCAGTTTCCCCAATGCTATGGGTTCGTCATCTATTACTATACATCTGATTCTCATTTTTCGTAGGAATAGTTAATGTTACATGAAACGTTTTCTTCCGCTCGTCGATATCCAACGTGTAATTGTCCGCATACAGTATGTCCAGGCGCTTGCGGATATTGCTTAACCCGACCCCTTCCAACGTGTCTTTCGTCCCGCCTTGCCGGCAGCTGTTCGTACAGCGAAACGTAAGTTCGGAACCGCATATCGACATGTCGATGCTCACAAAGGAATCGTTCTGGTAATTCACGCCGTGCTTGAAAGCGTTTTCAATGAATATGATAAAAATCAAAGGCGGTATGTAGACGGCCCCCGCCTCTTCCTTGCCCGGGAACTTGTAGTCGATGGCCACTCTGTCCTGCGTATAGCGGACACGCATCAACGAGATGTAATTGCAGAGGAAGTCTATCTCCTTGGAAAGGACTATCACGGCAGACGTGCTCTCGTAAAGGACATAGCGCATCATGCCGGAGAGTTCCAGAATCATGTCCTGGGCCTTCGGAGGGTCTATTTCCACCATGCCGTGAATGTTATTGAGGCTGTTCATGAAGAAATGGGGGCTGATCTGCGCCTTTAACTGCGCCAGTTCCTGCCGGATCTGCGTCTTTTCCAATTCCTCCATCCGCCGCGTGCCTTCATAATGCTTGAACATCAGTTTGATTGCCAAATGACAACCCAGCAACAATATCGCAATGAATGTATCGATTATGACCGGACCGGGGATTCTAAGACCTTTCGACGGTGTATCCGGCTTCGGTTCGGGACGCTCTTCGTCAAACGGCGAAGGGGGAAACGCACTATCCGCAGGGGGAAGGCGATGGGGATGCGGAGCTGCCAGAAACGGCGGCACGGGACGCTGCGGATTCCTGTCCGGGTGGCGGGTATCCGTGTAAATGAAAAACAAGCCTACCAAGACGGCCGTCGAGAGGATATATCCGCTGATATGTCTCTTGACAAACAGAATCGGCAGCAATATAAAAGCGTGAATCAACAGCAAGACGGCAAAAGGCAACATATCCGCCCATGACCGCAAGACGGACTCCCATCGGAACGAGCCTCCGTCCAAAACTGTCTCGCCCACACGGAGAAACGGGTAGGCCAATGCTATACACCAAAGTACGGCATATAAAAGATGTTCGTATCTATAATTACGACTGCCTGATTTATTGTTACGTTCTCTATTCATATTGCGCGAATTAATCTATAAAGATAGTCATCCGGAATTATTCAGGAGGAATATATTCGATGAAAAACCTTATTTTTTAGACAAAAACGGGGTTTGACGTTAAAAAATAAGGTAATTGCGGAAACAAATGGCGCAGGAGGGCCGGAAAACCGGGCGGCAAACATCCCCTTATGCGGACAATAACCGACAAGGGGAACCGGCTGATTCCGGTTTTCTTATAACGACGATATAAGGGAAAGAAAAGTGAGGCTTGTTGGGCGATATTGATTTCTCTTCTGTTAGAAAGTTACCTCTCTTTATCAGAGAAACCAATCATTTGTTTTGTGAATAAATTCTGCAAATAAATTCAATATAATCCGGACATATTGATATTCCATTTATTCAATAAAGTAGCATTCTACTCGTAAAATTATCAATATCAATAACAAATATTCACCTATTTTATTTGCTCCACATTAAGGTTTTATTTTATTTTGCACCCCGATGTATCTCTCTACCAAAGAGATGGACAAATATATTTCGGGAAAAACCATAAAATGCGGTAAAAATACGTCTGGTGTCTATGAAGTCGAAGCAGGTTCCCTATACCAGTCCAAAAAGTTTAAATATAAGATACTATTATAAAATTGAAATATAGAAATATTTGTTCCTTATGAAAAAGAAAATACGTTATTTCTGTCTGCTTGCGCTTATCAGTTCGGGAACACTTTCCCTTCACGCACAAAGCACTCAAAAAGTAAAAATTACGGGGACTATTTATGAGTTAAACGAGGAAAACAAGCGCGTTCCACTAAGTTTTGCCACGGCGTCCATTCCCGACATCACTTTGGGAACCACTTCCAACGAGCGAGGCAGATACCGACTGGAAAATGTACCTACGGGTAAATTCCGCCTATCGATCCAATATGTGGGAAAAGTTCCCATCGATACCCTGATAAACATAGACCGCGATTTGGTTCTCAACTTTACAATGAAGAACGAAGACTTCAAGTTGAAGGAAGTCATCGTAACGGCAACGAACAGCAGGTCCGGCAAATCCACCTCCTCGCACATCTCCCGCTCGGCCATGGACCACATGCAAGCCACCAGCCTATATGACCTGATGGCACTGACACCGGGCGGAGTCCTGCAAAACCAAAACATGAGCTCGGCCCAACAGATCAATATCCGCCAGCTCTCGGCTTCGAGCGGCCCGGAGGCTCCGATGAACGCGATGGGTACCGCCATCATCCGCGACGGTGCGCCGATGTCGAACAACGCCAACCTCTCGGCCATGAACCCCACGGTATTGAGCGGCTCTTCGACGACGCCCGCGGCACTGGGCGGGGGCGCCTCTCCCGCAGGCGGTATGGACGTCCGGAGCATTTCCACCGAAAACATCGAATCGGTACAGATTATCCGGGGCATTCCATCGGTAGAATACGGAGACCTGACTTCGGGCGCGGTAATCATCAACACGAAAGCCGGCCGTGAGCCGCTACGGATAAAAGCCAAGGCCAATCCGAACATCTATCAAGTCTCCATGGGAACAGGCTTTGAACTGGGGAAAAAGAAAGGAGCCCTGAATCTAAGCGCGGATTATGCCCACAATACCAATGACCCGGTATCCAGCTACCAGTCCTATCAACGTGCCACGGCAAAGATCCTATACTCCAACACTTTCTTCCACAACAAGCTGCGCACCAATACCAGCTTCGACTTTCTCTACGGCAAGGACGAGCGCAAACGCAATCCGGACGACGAACAGACCAAAACGGCCTCCGAAGGCCGTGATGCGGGCTTTACCGTGAATACCAATGGGACATGGAACATCAATGCGGGCTGGCTGAAAACATTGCGATATGTGGCTTCAGGGACATACACGGATAAAGACAGCTATTACGAAACGGTATATTCTTCGGCAACAGCACCGTACTCGATGACTACCACGGACGGCACCGTACTAAGCAACTTCGCAGGACAACACATCTACGATGCGGACGGTAACCCCATCACGAACTTCGGACCGGAAGATGCAGGCAATTATGCCGTTTATCTGCCCAGCAGCTATCTGGGACGCTACGAAATCGACAGCCGCGAAGTGAATCTGTTTGCCAAGCTGACCGCCACGCTGTTCAAATCGAGCGGCCATGTCAATAACCGTATCCTGATCGGCGCGGACTTCAGAAGCGACGGCAACGTGGGCAAAGGCAAGACTTACGACCCGAGCACACCGCCGTACCGCAGCGTATACGGGCATAATTCCTCTTTCCGCCCGCGCAGCTACAAGGATATTCCTTTCGTCAACCAGTTCGGCGTCTATATGGAGGATAACTTCAAATGGGCTATCGGCGGCACGCATAACCTGAACATCCAGGCAGGTGTGCGCTACGATCACGCATCGGTGGTGGGCGGTATCCTTTCGCCCCGTGTCAACGCATCCATCGACTTGGTTCCGAATACTTTGAGCATTCAAGGCGGCTATGGTATCGCCGCCAAGCTACCATCCCTGCTATATCTCTATCCGGAGAACGCGTATTTTGAATACATCAACATGAACGAACTCTCCAACAGTGCCATTCCGGAAGAGCAACGCTTGTTCATCACGACAACGGAAGTGCAGAAAGTGGACAATTCGGACTTGAAGATCGCCCGCAACCATAAGGCGGAAATCGGTTTGAACTTACGGGTCGGCAAGGCCAGCCTGAACGTAACAGCCTACAAGGAGCGTTTGAAGAACGGGTACATGATGGGGCAGACGTTCGACACGTTCAACACCTTCATGTACAACGAATACGGACGCAATGAAAACGGCGACATCGTGCTCGCCAGCAGCCTGCCCGTATTGTCCACCTATTCGAAACCGACCAACAACCTGAACATGGAGACGGAAGGGGTGGAATTCGACCTGAACCTGGGACGTATCGACGCTATCCGCACCGCTTTCCAGCTGAACGGCTCCTGGATGCGTACCAAGAGCTGGAGAAGCGGCTATGACTTCTATGACAACAGTGAGGACGCCGCCTCGAAACGCCAACCGGTAGCCATTTACTCCCAAGAAGGCAATGCCAGTTACCGGCAGCAGTTCGTAACCACATTACGCGCTATCCACAATATCCCCCGTATCGGCTTTGTCGTAACCATGACCGCGCAGGCCATCTGGCAGAAATCCGACTGGAAGACATACGGCAACGACTCCATACCCATAGGGTATCTTGCTCTGGAAGACGCGTCCGTAAACATGTTCGAACAAGGGGAATATACCACTGCCCAGCAGATGAAGGATGCGGGATACGGATATATGTTGCAGAACGTGAGCCACAGCAATGCCATCAAAGAGTCATACAGCCCTTATTTCTGCTTTAATCTGAACGTAACCAAAGAGATCAGCGACATGCTGCGCGTCTCTTTCTTTGCCAACAACATGTTCAGAAGCTATCCGCGCAGAGAGTCCAAACGGACTCCGGGCTCATATACGGTACTCAACAACCGCTTTTTCTTCGGGCTGGAATTGTCACTTACTTTATAACAAAGAGGAATTATGAAAAAAAAATTGATATATCTGTTTGCATTGTCATCCATGTTCCTGACGGGATGTGACTCGTTCAAGGAAATGTCCGATGTGGAAAAGGTAATGCCCATCTCGGTCAATGTGGATTTGGAAATCAGTGTGGAGAACCTGGCGGAACTGAAAGGACTGACCGTCAAATTCGATAATTATGACGAAGACCTGCATTACCAGCAAGAAGTAACCGGCAACAGCGTGGAAGTCGGCGGTATTCTTCCCGGTATCTATTCCGTGACGGTTTCAGGCACTGCCGTCGATACGGAAGACAGCGAATACTACATCAACGGCAATGCTGTCAACGAAGCTTTGTTTGAGACCGGAAGCAAACTGACGATCAAGGTACAAGGATTGAAAGTCAGCCCGCTGGTATTCAAGGAAATATACTACTGCGGCAGCCGTCCCGCAATCGGCGGTGTCTATTTCCGCGACCAGTTCTATGAAATATACAATAACTCGGCCGAGACCCTGTATCTGGACGGTATCTGTTTTGCCAATCTAACCCCGGGAAAATCCACAACGACCCTACCAATCTGGCCGGAGACGGACGGGGACAAATACGCTTATGCAGAAAGAATATGGAAGTTTCCGGGAAACGGAACCGAATATCCCTTGGAACCGGGAGAGTCCTGCGTCATTTCCCAATTCGCGGCCAACCACCAACTGGACATCTATAACCCGCAAAGCCCCATAGACGGCAGTTCTTCGGAATTCGAGTTCAATATGGATAACCCGAATTTCCCGGACCAGCCGGCTTACGACATGCTGCATGTCTTCTACGACGGAATGGCCGAGAAGGGAACTGTCCCCCAATACCTGACTTCCGTGTTCGGCGGGGCCTATGTGCTCTTCCGTGTTCCGGAAAGCGACAGCTGGGACCCGGTCAACGATGTAAACCTGAAAACAACCGATTTGAGCAAGCCCAGCAGCAAGACTTTCTACGCCAAGATTCCCATCACCTATATACTGGATGCAGTAGAGGCTATTGACAACGAATCGAAAATGAATGCCAAGCGCATTCCGAGCGTACTGGACGCCGGTATTACTTGGGTGGGGACAACCTATTGCGGTCTGGGTGTCGCCCGCAAACTGTCCACAGACGAAGAAGGCAACCCCATTGTCCGTGAAGAAACCGGCACGTATATTTATCAGGATACCAACAACAGTACAGATGACTTTGAACGGGGCGTCGTTCCGGTATTACGCCGTAACGATGCGAAAATGCCCGCATGGAACCATACACTGAATACCCATTAAACGAACGAAGTAATGAAGAGACAATATATGAGCTATATGAAAGGTGGCCTGCTGCTTGCCGCCTGCCTTATAAGCCTGGAAGGAGCAGCACAAGGCTTATCTCCAGCCGCCATGGAGGAACTGAAACTGAAGCGGCTGTGGTTCCATTCGCAGAATGCAGCCGGTACGGCATTCGATGACCGACAGAACTATTCGGACGTCATATTGGGATATGATTTGCAGGACGGAAACTATTGCCGTCCGCAGGAAGGCCGGAAGGAGACTGCCATAGGCGTTTCCAGCGAAGGGTTCATCAACCTGGGCAGCGCATACGTATGGGGAGCCTTCGGCTTCACCCAGAAAAATCAGACAGATGCGGGCTACAACGCCTCCATCGCCGATCCTTTCAGAGGTATGCCCTATTATGTGGCCGACCCGCATTTAAGCGACTGGAAAAACCAGTATTATGACCTGAAATTCCGTGCGGCCACCCCTTTGCTCGGCAAACACTGGGCGTTCGGAATCGAAGGCAGTTACAAGGCAACCCTGGCCGCCAAGCAACGCGACCCGCGTGTGGATACACGGTTCTATACACTGGAAGTAACTCCCGGCGTTGCCTTTCAGGTGAACGATGCGCATACGTTCGGCCTGAACTTCAAATATGCGTCCATCAAGGAGGATTCAAGAATGAGCAGCGTGAATATCTATGTCGATCAGGATTATTACGAGCTGTACGGTCTGGGAACGGCCATAAAGGGAATCGGCGACGGTGTGACCGGCAATTACATCGGGGACCGTCTCGGTGCGGCCTTCCAGTATAATCTCCGCATTGCTTCTTTCAATCTACTGTTTGAGGGAAGCCATGACGAGAAAGCGGAAACCCTGCAGCACAGCTATTCCACTCCCAAGAAAGTTGCCGGCGTGAAGGACAAGACCACCCGCATATCGCTGACGGGCGTAAAAGAAGGGAAGAAATACACCCACTATGTGAAAGCCGGCTATGCCGACCGTCATATCGACGGTATCCAATACATTTCCCAACGGGACAACTCCGAGACACAGAGCGGGTGGATGGATCTGTACAAAAACATCCGTTCCGTCTACCGGACCAAGACGGCTTCACTCGACTATGCCCTGACAAGAAACCGGAATGCCGAATACAGCTGGAAAATAGAAGCAGGCGTGGACTATATCAGGCAGGACGACGAATACCTCATGCCCCATTCTGCCATGAATGCGGAGAACCTGGCATTCAACCTGGGCGGCAAAAAGAACTTCGTACTGGGCAACGGCATGAACCGCCGGCTTCTGGTAGACATTCACGCGACATACAACAAAAATCTGGGCGGTGAATATATATACGGCGGCAGCCATGCCGATTACATCACCGTTACCGGACTGTACCAAGGGATGTCCGATTACCAGACCAGCGATTATTACCGCATCGGAGGAGCCGTGGTGTATTCACAGCAGATAAAGGAATCCAAACGCATGAACATGTTCGGAAAAGTGGCGCTCGACCGCATAGGAACGTCCGACCATGGCTACGACGGACGCACCTATCTGTCTGTAAGTCTGGGGTGCAACTTCTAAAAAAACATTTTAATACTACTGATATGCGTAAATTAGCGACAAGCGGTCTGCTGCTTTGCAGTGCCTTGACATTACAGGCGCAGACTTACATCAAACCGACAACGAAGATAAAGGAAACTTCGTTTGCAGTGATTACAGACAACAGAACGTATCAGGCATGTGAAACAGCACTGAAAGCCTATCAGGAGGTCCTGGGGCAAGAGGGACTGCCTACGTTTATCGTGTATAACGAATGGGAAAAACCGGAAGAGGTAAAGAAGGCAATCGCTAAGCTCTACCGGAAGAACAAGCTGGAAGGCGTGGTATTCGTCGGCGAGATACCCATTCCGATGATACGCAAGGCCCAGCACATGACTTCCGCTTTCAAGATGAACGAAGACAAATACGAGTGGCGTGACTCGTCCGTGCCCAGTGACCGTTTCTACGATGATTTTGACTTGACGTTCGATTTCCTGAAACGGGACAGTGTGGAAAGCAATTTCTTCTATTACAACCTGGCAGCGGAATCCCCGCAGAAGATACAGTGCGAGATTTATTCCGCCCGCATAAAGGCCATCGACAACGGCGAAGACCCTTATGCGCAAATCAGCCGTTACTTCGAGAAGGCTGTGGCAGAACATCGGTCGGGAAATAAACTGGACCAGTTCTTCTCCTACACGGGCGACGGTTCCTACTCCAACTCGTTGACAGCATGGACTCCGGAAGCGTTCACCATCCGGGAGCAGATACCGGGTGTCTTCGACAAGAACGGACGTGCCCGCTTTATCCGCTACAATTTCGGGGATTACCCGAAAGACGATGTCATCAATATGCTGAAACGTGAGGATCTGGACCTGACCATTTTCCATGAACACGGCGTACCCGAACGCCAGTATCTTTCAGGAAGTCCCGCCACGAACAGATGGAACCATCATGTGGACGCCATGAAATACCACTACCGCGATCTGGCACGCAGAAAGCAAAACGACAAGAAGGCCTTCGCCGAAATGCTGGACAAAATGCAAAACACATACGGTATAGATACCGCCTGGATCGCGGGATACGATGATCCGAAAATCATTGCAGAAGACTCCCTGCGCGATCTGCGCACCGGCATTATCCTGCCGGAAGTAACCGATATAAAACCCAATAGCCGCATGGTTATTTTCGACGCCTGCTACAACGGAGACTTCCGCGAAAAGGACTATATCGCCGGACGTTACATCATGTCGGAAGGCAAATGCGTAACTACCTTCGCCAATACGGTAAATGTGTTGCAAGACAAGATGGCCAACGAAATGCTCGGTCTGTTGGGTATGGGCGCACGTGTCGGCCAATGGGCGAAGCTGACGAATATCCTTGAATCGCATATCACGGGAGACCCCACCCTGCGATTCCGGTCCGTCAATGAAGTGGATGCGGACGCATTGTGCAGAACACCGTACAACAAGGCCAAGATGTTGAAACTCTTGGAATCGCCTTATGCAGACGTACAGAATTTCGCCTTGCACAGTCTGTACCGCAACGGTTATGCCGGGATTTCGGACCTGTTGAGAAAGACTTTCGAGACATCCCCGTTCATGATGGTACGCTTTACCAGCCTGGCATTGCTCGAAAAGATCGGCGACAAGAATTTTCAGGAAGTGCTGCCTTTGGCCATCACCGACTCCTACGAATTCATCCGCCGCACTTCGGTCCGCATGATGCAGCATGTCGGACTGAACGAATACGTGTATCCGCAAGTGAAGGCATATGTGGAGGACAACCTGTCCGAACGGGTGGCTTTCAATGTTATCCTGGGACTCCAAGTGTTCGACGAGGCGGCTGTAAGGGAGGCGCTCAACAGAGTGGCGGCAGAAACCTATGTGCAGGACAAGGAGAAAAGATTCAAGGCATTGGAGGCGGCCAACAACAGCCGCAGTTCCCAAAAAGAGCTGTTGAGCAAGGAAACTGCCGAAAAATGGCGTATCCTATACAGCCAATCGCTGAAAAACTACATGGCACATGCCAGTGTGGACGGTTTCCTGACACTGCTTGCCGATAGCGGTGAAAGCGAGAAGCTGAAAGTGTCGCTGTTGCAGGCTTTGGCCTGGTTCACCCACTCCTACCGCAAAGCGGATATCGTACAGCTCTGCGACCGGTTGAGAACAGACCGGAGCTTGTCCGAAACTCTTCGGGAAGAAGCCAACCGTACCTATTACAGACTAAAAGATTAACCAGCCATGATAAAGAAACTCATATATCTGTCATTCCTGTTGCCGCTGGCAGGGAATGCGCAAACGACCATCATACAACCTTCGGCCAAACAAGCCACAGCCTTTGCCATCGTGACGGACAACCAAACTTACGCAAAGACGAAAGAGGCCATGCATATGTATAAAGAAGCCGTCGAGAACGACGGGTTAGCCACATACCTGATCAGCGGGGACTGGCAGAACCCGGAGCAGGTGAAGCGGGAAATCATCAAAGTATACCGGGAATGCCCCACCTTGGAAGGCATCGTACTGGTAGGCGACATACCGGTTGCACTGGTGCGTAATGCACAACACATGACCACCGCCTTCAAAATGAACGAAAAGGCCTTTCCGTGGCCGGAGTCTTCCGTTCCCACGGACCGCTTTTACGATGACCTGAACCTGAAATTCGAGTTCATCAAGCAGGATTCACTAAACAGCCTGCACTTCTATTACAAACTGATGGAAGACAGCCCCCAGCAACTGAATCCTACTTTCTATTCGGCCCGCATCAAATATCCGGAAAAAAGGGGTGGAGACAAATATGCGGCCATCGCCGCCTATTTGAGGAAAGCCGCTGCCGCCAAAGCGGAGAAGGAGAACCGGCTGGACCAGGTGTTCTCTTACAACGGCGGTTCCTACAACTCTGACTGCCTGATCGTATGGATGGATGACGAAAAGGCCTACAAAGAGAACTTCCCGTTGGCCTTCGGCAGGCAGATGGGTTTCAAGCATTGGAATTTCCGCATGGAACACCCAATGAAATACCGGCTGTTCAGCGAACTGCAACGCAAGGACCTGGACTTGTTCATGTTTCATGAACACGGGTTGCCGACGGGACAACTGATCAATAGCGAGAAGGAATGCACCGGTTTTGACGACCGTTACAAAATGCTGAAAAGCACGCTTTACAATACGGTAATGGCCCATATTGGCAAAAAAGACAAGGATACCCTGCTCGTTCAGATGCAGGAAAAACGCCAACTGAACGGGCGGTTCTTCAAGGATCTGGACGACCCGAAATTCTGGGAAGCCGACTCCACACACTATGCTGACGAATATATCGTAACAGAGGACTTCGTGAAGAGAAATCTCCGCACAAACCCGAAGATGGTGATGTTCGATGCCTGTTACAACGGCTCGTTCCACGGAGAGGACTATATCGCCGGGCACTATATCTTCAACGACGGCCAGACATTGGTAGCACAAGGCAATACCCGTAACGTATTGCAGGACCGCTGGACCATAGAGATGATCGGACTGCTGTCCCACGGTGTCCGTGCCGGACAGTACAACCGGTTGGTCGCAACCCTTGAAGGACACCTGATAGGTGATCCGACTCTCCGTTTCGCTCCTGTCGATGCGAACACCCTGACCACCGATATGACGCTGCGCAAAGGTGATAGGACTTACTGGGAAGGGGTGCTGGACAGTCCGTATGCCGATATACAGAGTCTGGCCATGCGTATGCTCGCCGACGGGGACACCAACCGGGAATTGTCGTCGTTGTTTTTAAAGAAGTATCAGGAAAGCGGTTTCAATACGGTACGTATGGAGGCCGTCAAACTGTTGAGCCGCTATCAAAATGCCGACTTTATAAAAGCATTGCGCGAAGGCCTTAATGATACGTACGAGATGGTAGCCCGTCAGAGCGCCATCTATGCCGGATTTGTCGGCGACGAGTCTCTGCTGCCCGCCATTGTGGAAGCCCTGATCGAACATAACGAACGTTTGCGCGTACAGACAAGCGCCGGCAAGGCACTGGGACTCTATCCGCAGGGAAAGGTGAAAAAAGCGGTGGAGGACTTCTATGCCAAATCAAACCGCTTGAACGAAGACGAAGAAAAGACCCGCTTGCTGAAGAGCCTGGAAAGGACTTTTGCACGCGAAGCGCAAGCCCACGAGACGCTGATGGACATGACGGCTCCCGAAGCCAAACGTATCAGCGCCATCCGTAATGTACGCAACTATACTTATCATTTTCGTGTGGACGATTATCTCGATGTCGTACGCAATGCCGAGAATCCGCTGGAAGTGCGCGTGGTGATGACCGAGGCATTGGGCTGGTTCGTCCACTCGGTGCAGCGTCCCCAGATTCTCGAAGAGATGGAAAGGCTGCGGCAGACGCCCCAGATTCCGGAAGATTTGAGACTGGAAGCTGTGCAGACCATCGAACGATTGAGTCTGTGAAGCGGGAAATACGCATGATTAATACACAAGGAAGATATTGCCGGAACCTAATCAGAGGCTTGCAAACTCTCCCATGGGACAAGAACGGAATCTGTTTATGTTAATAAAAGAATAAAATAACCGTATGAAGAAATACATCATTTGGGGAATGGCCGTGTTTTGTCTGCAAACCATGCAGGCACAAACCCTCATACGCCCGACAGTAAAGACAAAGACGACCTTTGCCATCGTAGTTGACCAGAAAAGTTACGATGAAGCGAAAAATGAAATCGACGCTTATCGTACCAGTATCGAGAAAGACGGTCTGGGCACTTATCTGCTGATAGATACCTGGGAAAAACCCGAAGCTATCCGTGAACAACTCGCCCGGTTGCATCATGACAAGAAAGCACCGCTGGAAGGTTGTGTGCTGGTAGGCGATATTCCTATTCCGATGATTCGGGACGCACATCATCTGTCATCGGCCTTCAAGATGTCGCCGAAAGCAAACTGGCAAAAGTCAAGCATTCCATCCGACCGCTATTATGATGATTTTGGCCTGCTGTTCGATTACATCAAGCAGGACAGCCTGAAGCCCGATTACCATTATCTGACATTGCGGGCCGACTCCAGGCAATACATTTCGCCGGATATTTACTCCGCCCGTATCCGTCCGTTACGTCTGGAAGGTCAGGACCGGTATCAGATGTTGCGTGACTACCTGAAAAAGGCGGTTGCCGAAAAGGAAAGCGGAAACCGGCTCGACCAACTGACCATGGCCCGCGGCCACGGATACAACTCCGAGGATTATCTGGCATGGAGCGGGGAACAGATCGCTTTACGCGAGCAGTTTCCGCAGTTGTTCAAAGCGGGCAATACCGTAAAATTCTATGATTTCGACATGTGCTATCCGATGAAACCTCTCTACCTGAATGAAATTCAGCGTGAGGAGCTGGACGTTATGCTGTTCCATCATCACGGCGGTCCTGCCATGCAGTATATCAACGGCTATCAAAACGGGTCGAGTGTAAACTTGAGTATTGAGAACATCAAGCTTTTCCTGCGCAGCAAAGTACCCGCAGCAGCTGAAAAAAAAGGACGTGAGGCTGCCGTCAAGGAATATGCCCGAAGGTACAATGTACCTGAAAGTTGGTGCGAAGAAGCCTTCGACGAAGAAAAGATGAAATCGGATTCCATCGTGAACCGCAATATGGACATCTATGCCGAAGATATCCGTTCGCTGAAACCGAATGCACGGTTCGTGCTGTTTGACGCCTGCTATAACGGTTCGTTCCATCTGGACGACAATATCGTGGGCGCATACATATTCGGCAAAGGGAAGACCATTGCCACCATGGGCTGTAGCGTCAATACCATTCAGGACAAATGGCCGGACGAATTCATAGGTCTGATGGCGGCAGGTATGCGTATCGGTCAGTTTACCCGCTTCACCTGCTTTCTGGAAAATCACCTGATAGGCGACCCGACCTTCCGCTTTACGAACAATACGGCGCTGGAGATGGACATCAATCAGGCTCTGGTGATGAAGGAAGGAAATACCGCGTTCTGGAAGCAGCAACTGGACTCTCCTATGGCCGACATGCAGGCCATGGCACTCCGCCAATTGTCCATGGCGGATTACAAAGGGCTGGTCGAGTTGCTGAAAAAGAGCTACTATCATTCGGATTATTTCGTGGTACGCCTGGAAGCGTTGCGTCTGCTGGCGCTGAATTATCCGGCGGAAGCCTCCGAAGTGCTGCAAACGGCCATGAACGACAGCTATGAGCTGATCCGTCGCTTTGCCATGGAATATGTGGAAAAGAACAGTGATCCGGCACTGCTTCCGGCATGGGTAGAGAGTTTCCTGTTACGTGGTTATGAGAACCGTTACCGTTTCAGGATATTGAACAGTATCGATGCATTCGATTACGATACGGCCCGTAGAGAGCTGGAAAAACAGTCCGATGCGTGGATCTTGTATGACCGTTCGCGCGTAGATGAGATGTTCGGAAATTTTTCCCGTCAGAAAGAGGGTTTCGAAAGGGATTTAGCTGTCATCAATAACCCTGAAAGCACGGTGAAGCAGGTACGCAATGAGCTGAACGCTTTCCGTAACAAGCCTATATCCAAAGCCATCGAGCCCCTGATGAATGTCCTCAAAGATGAAAGCAGGGAGGAGGAACTCCGTATTGTCGCCGCCGAAACGTTAGGATGGTATAACCTGTACTATGACAAGGCAAGTATCGTCAAGGAACTTAAAAAGGTGCGGACTTCCCATAAAGCGGTAATGAATGAGGTTGACAAGACGATCAACCGTCTGGAAGGCAAGAACAGATAATTCCCGGAAAGACAGCAGGCGTAACCGCCTATCCAAAAGGTTTGTAAAAAAGCAGACGGACTGCGCTTATACGGAGCCGGCAAGTCTCCGGAAACAGAAATCACCCTCGCCAGAGCACTTTGGCGAGGGTGATTTCGTAAAATTAAAGCAAAGCGTAATCTCTATTTGTCGCCCAACTTGTATTCTATTTCTTCAATCGTAGGCAGGGAAGACTTAAAGTTTTCAGGCAATACATTCACGCCCTCAAATTCGGATATGCCGATGGGCTGGTTGTAGCCTTCAAGCGAGTATTGTGCAAAGATGTTGTCCTTGCTTTTGTATATCAGCAAGCCGATTGTCGAATAGCCTGTTTTTATCAACATTTTACTCCTAAACTAAACAGCAATCTGATCGCAAGCATTTTATAAAGTCCGATTTTCTTTAAGATTTTCGGACATTTTATTTTATTATGGGGCAGGAAGAAATGTTGTACATTTGCATTCAGATTGGTAATAATTATGGGAATAATACTAACTAAAGAGATACGCAATACTATTAAAGTAATGGACCAAATAAACTATATATGGTTCAGGATTTTGCCTATCTAAATAATGACGGGCTGGTTACTCGTGCCCTTTCCAGATTAGAGAAGGAAGGTGTTCTTATACGCCTCTCGCAAGGCATATATTTATATCCGTCACGAAATAAGTTCGGAATACTTCGACCATCTATATAGAAAGGGATAGACAGCAGAGCAGGTATAAAAGTAAGGAAAATGAGGGAGGAGAGCCGGCGGAACATGACCGACGGACCCCAGATTCGATACATGTTATAACCGGGTATCGGAAATCGGTATAAAAGATAGCCCGGCTATGCCTTGTCATCTGTCCGAAAGGCTTTCGCCTATCAGACAAACGACATGAAGCATTCACAAACTATCGGCTTATGATTTGAGTTTGTGTTTCGAGAGAATGGGGCAGGAAAGTATTATCTTGTAGAAAGTTCCCTGCTCTGTCTTTACGGGGTCTCTTGACACCAAGAATGTGGCGCTATCTTTGATTTTTACCATATCCAGTATGGTCTTGCAAATATATTTATTCCGCAAGCGGGTACCGCCTCTGTTGAATTGCAACGGAAAGCCCTGCTTTTCAGTGGTCTTGTGCAGATACCATTCTTTCGTATTGTTTTCATCACAGGCAAATTCCAGACGGTCATTCATGGTGATATTCAATTCCTTTGCCAGTTTGGTGGACAGATACATGTTGCCCGTAACGCTGTTGAATCTTATGCTTCTCTTTCCTACGCGGGTTTCGTGTACACGGCAGTTCTCAATGTTGTAAATTACAAGTTTCATTTTGGAAATTATTTAGGGTTACACAATTATTGTATATTCACATGGGCATATCTTTTGGAGAATCCTTTATGGCTACGGATAGAATCCGTTATGCCGTTTATCCTCCGATGGATTGCACTTGCGGAAATACCTGCATAGTCGGAGAGATTCCGATAGGAACATTTCGCCTCGTACTCTTTCAATCTGAAGAGCTCGTAGTCCGTCTGCGGGTATCTGTTCTTGACGAACAAAAGAATGTCATATACCAATCTGTCGGAGGCTGCAAGCATTTCGGCAGAGGGGGCTTCCTCTTCTGTCATCAGCAAAAAGAAATGTTCGTTATCGGGGAAACAATAGCGGCTGTCTCTGTAAATACATCTCGATTTGCATTTTTTGTACACTCCGAAAAAATAAGGCTCGAACCTCTCAATGGGTATCTCTAAAAGCAAGACCGCTTTTTTCATTTCCAAATAGGCGTCGTGAAAAGCGTCCTCGTACAGATAGCGTCCGAATACATTCCGTAATCTCTGATAGTTGCAGACAAACCAGTTGTCAAAAAGCGAATTTCCGTTCATAACTAAATTGTTTTAAGTTTTTTATTCCCTCCGGTTCAATCAATTACCGGAAAGTTTGATTCTTTTTTCTGCCCCTATCTGCATCACGGGGTTGGATGCAAGGATTCCATGAAAAATACTCTTCGAAAGGAAGGAGATGGCAGATTTTTCATAAGGAAAAACGCAGATGGGCCTTGCAGCAAAGATTTGGGATGCAATCAACTTTGCGGAAAAAAGAGTCGGTCTTTACGGTTGTTGTATCGTGATGGAATCTCCATATATAAGAGAACGAAATTGCAGTCAGCCAATAAAAAGGCAGGCAGGGACGGTACAAGAGAAAAACGGACTGTACGGCCGAAGGGTGCAAAGGGACGGAATATCGCTACAACGGGCATGGACCGTTACTGATAACAATATGGATAAACACTGCTTATTGCGATGATTTTCCGATAAAATTTGGTGGTTTCGAGAAAAGGCAGTCTTTTTTGTTGTACCAATTTTGGTACACAATATAAAGAATAAGAGCTATGGCAGTCATTCAGGTTACATCAAGGGAGTTCCGAGACAAGCAGGCGTCTATGTTTGCCCTTGCCGACAATGGAGAGCAGGTGGTGATCAGACGCAGGGGAAAGGTTTCCTATATGCTTACTCCCGTTTACGAAAACGATTTTATCCTTTCTCCGGAAATCGAAGGAAGACTGGAAGAAGGACGCAGGCAATACAGGGAGGGCAATGTTACCACCTGCTCTACAAAAGAGGAATTGAACAAATTCTTGGAATCACTATGAGTCGGTACAAGATTGAATTTTCCCAAATCACGACAAAAGCCATCTCGAAATACAAGAAATCCAATTCTGTACAATACAAGAAACTCGTCAAGTTACTTGATGAGTTGATGGAACGATAGATTGTGAAAGCTACTATCCGGCTCCCGATGACATGACCTATAAAAAAACACTACTATCTTCACGCAGACCGTAGTGTTCCAGTTAATTTAGTATGATAAAAAAATTCTTATTCCATAGCCATTTATCACAAACGATTACGGACTGCTATTCTAAAACTAAAAATCTATTTTGATTGACGCTTCAATCTGGGGTTTCTGTACATAGCATATTATCAATAGGAATCAGTTATCCCATCAATAAAGCAATCCTTTGGCTGTTACTCTATCTTCGCAGACCACATAACAGCCTGATTCTATTTTTCAAAACAAACAGGTTCACGGCCAATTCAATGCCCGGCAGTAACCAAAATTGATTGTTGTCGGCTTATCCAAAATCGGAATGATCCCTCGATACCAATAAACAGACTCCATTACCGGACAAATATGGTGAATAATGTATTTTCAATCATAAAAAGGCATAACTTAAAAAACAATAGACGTTTCACAACGTCTATTGTTTTATTATACCACCTGTGTGATTGTGATGATTCTAAACAAGTACGCTAATCTGCTTCCACCTATGAAAAATGCTCGCATTGGATATGTCAAACACTTTCATAATACACTTTATCTTATGAACAATAGCAAGCGTTTGCTCATCTGCCGAATCATTTAACAACACTTTCGTCAAAAACACGTCAAGCGAAATAGTTAAAATCAATTACCACATTTTTAACTCATTTATCAAATAACAGCGTAAATATATTAAAAATATATGAATTAAGCAATATTTTCGTATGAAAAGTTAATTTGTATGCTGAATTATTTAAATATAGAATATTTCGGTATCCGATCTTCAGAAGGCTGCAATCAGCTCTTTCCCGCTGTCCGTTCATCCATCGATGGAATTTTTGTATCATTGGCGTATGAACGTTACGGACCAGAAGAATACAAGACAGTAATACTACCGTTCTGATATTACCGTATTCAAGACTTGCAGAAGCATTACATCAATCCCCTAAAAAGCAGAATATATTGGTCCATATTTGCGGGATGCAGGTTATCCCGCCCAATGAAAAAGCAGTGGCGCTTTACTGATTCCCGCACTTTTAAATTAAAAAATCCGCAATGCATCGAATGCTGTTGCGGATTTTCGAAGAACATCTATCCGACATCTTCCGTTGGCTTTATTCTATGCGAAGTCCTCCAAAAAGAGTTCTTTATCTGTCTGCGGACATCCTTCCATATAGGTATTTTCTTCAACTGCTTGCGAACAGGAGAATCCCACATCAACAGAAGCAGGAAAGTAAGAATACATGCGTATATAGTCCAGCCATATATCTGTTTTAAACTGATTTGCATTACTTGTTCTGTAAATACAGACAATTGTTCCTCCAAATGCAAATGGGATTTAGACAATTCTATCCGGTCAAACATCCCCGAATATCGTGATATATTATCAGGTACATAGTATGACATTCCCTGCTTATATGCCGCTGCTCCCAATACACCTCCGACAACCATGTGTAACATCTGCAAAATACTAAGGCTTTGGAAAAAATGCGGAAAGCTGACCAATTCATGCAGGCAGATGAGAAAGGTTATGCTCATAATAGCATAGGCAAACCCTCTGAATATCACGGGTAAATATAACCGGCTTATATGTATCTCCGTACTGATACTGAAATACATGAGAACCAAATAAATGATTATTGAGAAAAAACCGATTCCAATAAGACGCAAATAATTAAACCGCTTTATATGTGCCCACCAGTAACAAAATACACACCCCAGCCATACTCCGGTCAAAGTTCCCCAATCCAATTTTACAGAAACCGTTTCTTCATAGTGCATGATCTCCGAAAGGAATATTTCTTCCAATACATGTTCGGTAACCAAGAATGCTTCGGCTATGGTTATCACTATCAACACCGGCACCAATCTGCGATAGGTCCACATCTTAGGTTCAATATATGGGTGGCGAATAGTAGTCATTCTCCTGACGACCATGCACAAGGTGCATAATATTGTCATGAGAAGTATCCGCATTACTTTGCTGTTGAACCAATCGTAGTAATCTCCGTAAGTAAAGAAAAATGCGATTTGCACCAACAACGCAGCCCACAAGGCACTACCGGCCCAATCAATACCGAACAGAGGAAATTTGCGCATGAACCGGAAATCCTTGATACATAACCTGATGAATATAAGGTTAAGCAGCATTACCCCGCACATGAACCAATGCATACAAGTCCAATGATAATGGTGGATGAAATGGACACATAGCAAATCGGACAGCTGCATGCTTCCTAAAATCACAGCGTTCAATATGGGGAAGAAGACCGTAAAATCCCGTTTGGGGGTCATCCACAATTGGATATTGGACATACACTCAAAAGTTCCTTGAATCTTGCACATGCCGCTGAAAAAACATACCAGCCACAACAAAGGCTTGAATGTTATATAGGGAACTGCCAAATTACAAAGCAAGACTCCTGTGGCGGCAGCCGTTAGCAGGGTCTTATTGGTAAAACGGAACTTCATCCTCAATAAGATGGGAAAGTAGATTGCCATACCTGCTAAATTACAGTACAAGCACATCAGTACATCCTCCATCATCATATCCATTGCTCCCATCATCTGATGTAAAGAACCCATATATACACCACCCGAAAACTGAAATGTGGTAGCTATGAGCAGATAAATCCAAGGTTGTATGACACGTGGAATCCCTTCACGGTATTGGGGCATCATGAAGGGCATATTTTGTTGCAACCCCGACATAGTTAATATTTTACCTTACATTCTACATTCAATCCTGCCCGAAGATGTTTCAAGTCTTCAAGACTATTTTCTCTTAGGCTGATACGAACGGGTATCCGCTGTTCAACTTTTACAAAATTTCCCGTAGCGTTATCCTGCGGAATGAGTGAATAGGCGGCTCCCGTTGCTCTTGATATGGTCGTTACTATGCCTTTGTAGGAAATATCGGGAACAGCATCCACTTTGATTTCCACAGCCGAACCCTCTCTGATATTTGACAGTTGCGTCTCCCGATAATTGGCAATTACCCACATGTCATCCATGTCGACTAAATCTACCAAAGTCTGCCCCGGTTGAACCAATTGCCCTTCTTGGATTTCTTTTCGTCCTGTAATACCATCACATGTAGCCACTATTACTGTATAGGATAAATTGAGACGGGCCAGCTCAACCGCTGCCTGGGCTAATTTGACAGCCGCCTCATTCTGTCCCAAACGATGCGTCTGTTCACTCTTTACAAGTGTGGTCGATTGCTTTGCACGGGAAACCTGCTCGAATCTTGCATTGGCGGATTCGTAAGCAGTCTTCACATGCTCGTATTGTTGACGTGTCACGGCATCCTCTTTGAGCAATTTTTCATAGCGTGAAAACTCTCTTTGAGCATTCTCCAATTGAACCCTTGCCTCTCTGATACCTGCATCGCTTACACTCAAATTATTGGTTGTAGTGGCTATCCCTGCCGATGTGGCTTGTTTGCCGGCCAATGCATTTGCAAGGTCCGCTTCTGCCTGCGCCAATCGCAAACGAAATTCGGTATCCTCTATAATCACCAAGGTATCGCCTTTCTTAACCTCTTGAAAATCATCAAAGCAAATTCTTTGGATAAACCCCGGTATTCGGGTATTCATAGGTACAATGTGCTGCTTGACTTGTGCGTTATCGGTGTATTCGACATTGCCCAAATGAATGAATCGGGAACAAATATATGCAAAACCACCAATCAGGAAACACAGTATCAGTGTGTTGTAGATTACTTTTTTTGTCTTTCTTGCTATCATATCTATTATTGTCTTTAAAGTGTGTGGGTAATATATTTCATTTTATAGTGGTTGTAAACAAGATTGATTCTCGCGTTTACCAAGCCTAAATCCGCATCCAGCTTCATGTTGGCCGCATCCAATAATTCCGTAAGCAGGGCAAGTTCATTTTCATAACGATTGCTTGCAATCTTATAGTTTTCGTCGGCCAATTCTGTGCTTTTTAAGCATGTCTGCAACTCGGTGTATGCAGTCTTTAAATCTATATAGGAGGCATGTACAGCATTCTCTATTTGTTCTAAAACCAGGGAATGTTCTTCTTCCGCACGGCGTACAGATAATTTTGCAGCAGAAATTTTCTTATTGTTTTTGAACAGCGAGGAAATATTGTATTTCAGCCCAACGCCGACAAACCAATAATTGAAATTCTTATCGATAGCGGGAATTTCAATCGTTATCGGTCCATTCAGATGGTTTTCTGCTATCAAAGCCAAATTCGGCAATTGCGACGAACGCTCTAATTTCAACTTTTGCTTGTTTATGTTTACAGACAATTCCGCTTGTTCTACCCCTACATTATATTCCGTAGCCAATGCCTGCCATTTGTTCTCGGTCTGCGGTATAACCGTTTTAGATAGAAGAGTCGAATCCGGTATTATTTCCGTATTCTCCGGCAAATGCAGCGTTGTCACCATTTGATGATTCATAATTTGGCGAGCATCCTGCACCTTGGCTAACTGTAAATTCAATTGTTCGAGCTGTAATTCATAACGTGTTATATCGTTTTTTAGAGCAGCCCCTTCTTTATGACGGGATACCATATTGGCTATAACCATCTTGGTCAATTCGATATTGTTCTTAAATACCTGCTCTTGGTTATTCAGCTGGTATATATTTAAGTAATACCCAATTAGCAAGAAACGTACTTCTTGCCTGTTTTTTTGCAGGTCAAGATTTGCCATTTGTTCGCCAAGTTCCGCCAAGGCAATGCCACTATTGATTGCACCACCTGCGTAAATTACCTGT
The DNA here is from genome assembly GCF_000526555.1 of Bacteroides sp. 14(A). Lineage (NCBI taxonomy): Bacteria > Pseudomonadati > Bacteroidota > Bacteroidia > Bacteroidales > Bacteroidaceae > Bacteroides > Bacteroides sp. 14(A). Next base: position 2,032,387 of record NZ_JAGH01000002.1, read on the forward strand.
GAGGCCTGTAACGAAAAGCTGTTGCCGAAATGAGGAATGGGAACGTTTTGCCCATTTCGAAAACCTCTATTCCACACACGCCCGTTGCCTAAATAACTTGCAGAGGCGGATACATCCATATCGGGCAGTCGTTGTGCTTTTGCAGCTCTGACAGCCTCTGCCGCAGTTTCTGTTCCTGTTACAAACGTTTTTATTCGTTGGCTGTTCTCATCTGCCAAACGAAACATTTCATCTATGCCCAAAGTACGCCGATGTGCATTTTGGGCACAAATAGTCTGGCTGCATAGCATTGCGCACAGCAATACTATGAGCCTCATAATTTTGCTCATAAATAAAAAAGGATATGTTTAGTGAATAATGTTTGTGATATTAGAATGCAGCCTAAATAAGCGCCTCGACTCCCCAATTATGAAAGTCGTGCATCTTATTCTCCGAACGTGACGAGTCTATTTGATAATACTGCTGATTCATACTCTTCATTACATAAATTCAGGATTGCAAAGGTACGATTTTTTAAAATTACTTGTGACCCGACGAAGATGGGATTTTATGTTTATTTAATATACAACTAACCAATTAAATTTACTATTATGTTGTAAATAAGGTGATTGCGTTTCAGTTTCCAGCAATAGGTAACAAGAAAGTAACAGTAACGGAATTTATTTGTATGTTGCCACAAATGTCTCTTTGAGAGTAGGTAAAGGTACGATAAAAAAGTGAAAATTCATGCAGCGAAAAGAGTAAAACCAAGCCTGTCTTGATAGAAATCAGAGTGGAATACAAAACGTTTCCACCGCCTATGGCGGCAGAAACGTTTTAGTTGCCTTTGCTGTAGGCGTAAGAAGCAAGCCGTTTTTTTGGACGGCCATCAATAGTATATGTGTAATTGACTTATAATCAATAAGATTAAAAAAAAGAGGAAGGACAAGGAACGGGTTACCGATAAAAGAGTAATATCCCGGTATTGGCTGCGGTCTGGTGGTAACGGACATTGCAGGCGGATTGTGAATCCCAAAGGAAAACCGCTCTCTGACCGGAAGGTGGCCGGGAACCTGACGGTGGCCGGGAAGGTGGCTCACCCGGAGCAATGACGGCCCCATGTCTTGCGGCGCCGTATGCACTTCCCGGACCCCGTCAGGCTTTTATTATTCTTTTATGCTCCGCACAGGCCGTGCCATGGTTTGCGAGCCAGAAAAGCCATAGGTGTACACTTTTCCTGCGTCCAATGATAATTCCATATTTCTAAGAACCAAGCAATAAGATTCATCTTTATTATTAAGAGCATTACATGTCTGATAATACACACCGTCCATAGCCCATAGGGAGCCCACGCCGCCTAAACTCGCACGATCAGAACGTTGCCCTGTGGCTATCAACCGTATTGTGTTTGATTTAGCTTCATCATAGTATACATTGTATATATATACAGAATCCGACTTATAAGAACCGTTGAGTTCTCCTACTGCATTATTCCCGCTCGGTGAGGTGTTATGGCCTTTAACGAACTGCGAGAACGCACGTGCGGGCGGCACCTTGAACCCGCGCGGTGACGGGTCGTATACAGTCTTGATGGATATTGTTTGGGATATATTGGTAGAATTTCCGCTGTTATCCCATAAGTTCTTATATGAGATTGTCAGCCATGTAGTTGCCCCAGAGATATCATAGTTTCCGTACAATGTATTTGGATTTTGTATGCCCTTCGCTAAAGAGACACGCTCATTAGCAATTACATAGCCATAGCTATCTTGTCCGATTTCCAACGGACGGTAGTCGTCAGGACCCGACTTATCACGGTTCTTCAGCGCGACTATCGGGTCCTTCTTGAGCGCAAGCGTTGCGGTTTTGCCGGATTCTTTCTGCGTGAATGTGATGTCAGTACTGCGTTTTTCATACGTCACTGTCTTGCCATCCACCCAGCCGAGGGGCCATTTCATCATGTCGTAATATGTTGTCGAGGTTCCGTTTGTTTCCCAATCCTGCACCTCCACTGCATCACTAATATCGTGTTCCGTTATCCATATATGCCAGCTCCACATTATCGTGCTATTCTTGTTGCGTGCGGCAACGATGGCGTTGCACTGTTGCAGATTCTCTTCGGCTACGGTGAACACGAGGCTTTGCTTGTCATCTGACAGTTTTACATCCCTGATGACGTAAAATGCGTCACACCACACAAGGCAGCAATCAGCAACGTCGGAAATCTCCGGACTGGTGATATCGATGCCCTTGTAATTCTTGAAAGCTGTCGAACTGCTTTGGCCGTTGGATGGCTCCTGATATGATAAAGCGTATGTAGCTCCGTCCTTTATGGCGTTTCCATAGACAAGCGGAAGGCTGTAAGTTCCGGGGGCACTGACGACATAGCAGTTCGCGGTGGTTCGAGCTTCGCTTCTTCCGTTGGTGGAGAGGTCGAAGGGGGTGGTATCGCTTCCCTTCGATGGATTGTTACGAAGTGTCTCGTCCCCACCATAGTCAGTCTTGGTTTCGGGACGCGTAACGGTTATGCTATACGTTTCCTTGTTTTCCTTGGAGTCGACGCCGTCACCCTTCTCAATTACGCCGTTATCCTTATCAATGTAGTCCGTGATAAAATCGGCATTGCTTGTTGCCGACCAGCCCACAGCCTCTATATTCGAGGGATTGTTGGTGCGGTAACGGTAACTCTGTACGGTATATTCACCCGTGGTGCTGCCGAACGGGATTGTAACATTCTTTGTGACTTCCAGGACGTATGTCCAGTTGATCGAGTTCGTGGAAATCGTATAGGTGTATTGCTTGCCGGCCTCCCACGCGGCGAGCCCGTTGCTTTTTATCTTGCCGGTGAGGGTCTTTTCTCCATCCTCGTCGATGTCAATGACCACTTCGATAAGGGCGTCGTCGGTAAGTTCCTGCGGAATCATCATGAAGGTGGTTACGGGGTCCTTGTCGGTAATCTTCTGCGTGCCGGTAAGGGCGTCGTCGACCTTCACGTTGAAGGTCTGGGTGTACGATTGGTCGGGCTTCGCCTCTTCGTCAAACATCCACTCGAAGCGCGGATTCTCCTCCTGCGAGGCGTCATACGTCGCGGAGCCCTCCCCGTAAACGTTCTTGATGGATATTTGCTTGATTGTGCCTCCCGCGATGTCGCCGGCAACGAACTTGATTGCCGAAAGGGCATGGTGGAACGTCAGGGGGACTTGTCCGTCCGGTTGATTTGCCAGAGATGCAGCGGCGTAGGCGAATAGCACGTCGGGCTGTTGCTCGGCATCTGTCGTGCCGTCGGAACTTTTCGGTGTGGTGTATTGGAACAGAATTGTCCCGTCGGAGAATTCGGGCTTTTCGTCGGCATTAGTGTACAGCGGTCCCTGTGGCGAATAGGCGTAAAACCGGAGTGTGCCTTCGGGCCAGAAGTATGGGTTGGCCGGGGAGCCTATCTGGTTACTGACCGTAATCGGGACGTTGTTCATATAGGGTGCGGTGTGGTCGTCCAGCATTGCCGTCACGCCGAATGCGGACAGCGTGGTTGTGGTCACCGGGACGCCCCTTGTCTGCGGCCCTGCATCGTCCGGCGTGCGGGAGGGAATGCTGTCTATCACAAGCGTGTGCAGATAGAGCGTGTCGCCGCCGTTGCCGCCGAGGAGCACGAGGGGGTCGTATACCGGACTTGCGCTCCGGGTCTCGGCGTCCGTCCCTCCGGCGTTGCTGACGCTGAAACTTATCCGTCCGTCTCCGCTGTCGGGAAGCTGTGTGCCGTAATCATCGCTGCAGGCCATGAGACACAGCAACAGCACGCAGGAGCAGGCCGGGCTGCACGCGGATTTCAATCGTGTTGTCATATCTTTACTTCGTTTATTTGTTCTTCTCTTCGTTCAATCGGCACATGTCCCGTGCCACTTGTGGCCGGAAAGGGAACATTCAACCCCGTCCGGCCCGTAATCATGTGTGTCCGTATCCGTGAGCCGTGCCTGGCGGGCGCGGCGCTGTATCCATGCGGTGTGTGTCCGGCAGACTTGCTGCGGACGGGAAGGGGCGCCTGACAAGCCGCAGACACCCCCTTTCATCCGTACTGCAGTCCCGAGGATCAGATACGGTAATTCCCGTTGTGTCTCGCATCCGAAGGCCGGGACTTATGCTTCTGCATTTCCTTCTGATTCTCCTCCTTCTGTTGCTTTCGGTTCATCCATCTCGACTTCGATAGGATTATCAGTAGCATTGACGAAATCATCGACTGTTACCTCAAACGTGATAGGGACGAGAACGGGCTGCGGGTCCGGACCGTCCGGATCGGGGTTGTAACCGCCGTTGCCATCACCGAACACGAAGGTGTAGATGTACTTCTTGCCTTGTTCCCAGTCTATCTTAACGGGGATGGCGGCGTCTTTTGCGATTTGATTTCCATTTTCATCTTCTTCACACCACAGGCAATGATCGTTGTCTTGTTTTCCTTGCTTCGAATCAGCTACATTCCATATCTGGCATTTCACGAGGAAATAGGTGCCCTCTTGGTCTACCGGTTTGGCTGTGGCGTTGTCACCAGACACCACCCATGCATCATTCTTCTGCGGCAGGAGAAGCATGACGTTGTGCCAAGCTTTGCTGGTTTCGTCTGTGTTTGTAAGTGATTTCACTTGTTTATCTCCCTCAAGTTTTACCTTATCGAATTCCACGAGATATCTTTCTGCTTCGGACAGATTTTCCCATTTTCCCCAACCTTGATTATCATAATCAATAGAGCCGTTATCATTGTGTTCTCCAACCTTGTCATCCGTTTCGTCGGTGGTGGGATAAATGAACGTGCCCTTGCTATTCACCTTGCAGACGGAAACGCCGGAGATTTCCACGTAGAGGTTCGGATTCGTGTTCTTGGCTTGGAACACGATCTGCGAGAGGGCGTGGCGGAAGTTGAGTAAGGCTTGGCCGTCGCTTTTGCTCGCCTTTTTCATGGCATAGAGCAGGTCTTTCTGTTTCTCTACTTCCGTTCCAACCGTAAAGTCCTTGATTGTCGGTGAGCCATTGTTCCACTGGAATCCACTCTCGGCACTCTCATCTGTATCGGCATTCACATGTGCGTAGAAAGTAACCTCATCGTCTGGCCAGTAGCGGGTACCGCTCGTGTTCACCCACTTGTCTTCTTGTTTTTCAATCTTGTCATTGTTGATGTACGTCGCATTGTTGGATGTGGCATACACATAGAACTCATTCGGCTGATTGTTGTTACAATAGACACTCGCCGCACGGGTAGCGGAGTTTGTCACCACGCTGAAGGCGATCTCGTCGCCGTCACGGTTGATGCTTGTCAGCTCGTCGTTGGAGCAGGATGCCAGTGCCAGCAATCCGAACGCTCCGAAAAAGAATCTTTTCATTTTATTCGCTGTAAAAATAATGGTTTGTAATAATATATGTGGCTATAATTGTCCGTTACATGACGATGTCCTCTTCGACCACCTCCCAGTCGTCTACCGAGACGTCGAAACCGCTGCCGTTCTCGATGGGCTGCGGCAGGTCGAGGCCGTCGATGACGATATGCACGTGCCGCTTGTCCGGCGCTTCATGCACCTGGCCGGTGACGTCGAAGCGTTCGCCCGCGTCCGTGCCGTAGGCGTACTTCTTGCCGTCGTCCATGACGACGTAGAACGTCATGCGGTGCGGGGCGGTGTTCTCCTCATGGTGGCCGAAGGTGTAGAACCTGCCGGTGATGGTGGAGACGCCGTCCGAAACGGACTCGAAAGGTATCGTGACGCACTCCGTGCCGAGCGACTCGTCGCCGAAGAGCAGGGAGGGGGCCATGCCCGAGAGGGAGCCGCACATCTGCGTGGCGTGCTTCAGGTTCTTGACGTTGCGCACCTCGTAGGTGTAGGTGCATATCAGCTCGTGGGGATAGAGGGTGATGACCTGCTCGGCGCTCACCGCCGGCTTGCCGTCCCACACGTCCTTCTCGCTGAACGGGACACAGACGTAGCTGACGCCCGTATCGGTAACCTCCACCTCGGTAGCCGTGCAGCCCCACATCATGTCGGGCGTGATGACGGTCCGCTCGTCCTCCGTCCCTGCGGCACGCGGCGCGTAGCTCGCCCCGTTGCCGTAGATGGGCTCCAGCACGTTGCCCTCACGGGTGTATCCCCCGTGGGTGTCGAAACCGTCGGTGCCGTGGAACAGCACCGCCTCGGTGTCGTTATTGTAGCACATCACCCGGTAGGCGCCCACCCGTAGCTCGACCTCGCCGCCGTCCGTGCCCTTGAAGTCGAAGCGCTGTCCGCCACCGCCCTCTGCCGGGTAGAAATAGACGCACATGCCCTTGGGGGAGGCGTCGGGGGCGTCGCACCAGTCGAACACCACACGGACGGTCTTCACATGCGGGTGCTGGTAGCACAGCTCCTTATGCTCGCAGGAGGGGAAAAGCACGCTTAACGCCATCAGGCACAGTGCGGTGAAGCCTGCGTAAACCGCTTTCTTTTTCATCGCCGGCCTCCTTTCCCCTTATTATAGTTGCCGTGTCCGAGGAGCCAGACGAGCGAGACCTCGGCCTTGGTCGGGCCGAACCAGTGGCGCTGTCTGGTGGACTGCCACACATAGCAGCCGTCCACGGGCTTGTATTCGTGGTAGGTTCCGCCCCAGTAGCCCACGCCGATGGTGAAGTCGATGTTCAGACGGCGTGCGATGGGATGCGAGTAGCCGTATTCCACGCCTGCCGCATAATTCATCTTATCCCACAATGTGCCGCCGGGCTTGCCGCCCATGTATCCGCGGCCCCCGGTCTCGAAGTCGTAGGTGAATATCTGCCCGTAGAGGCCGAGATGGTGGCCGGTGAGCGGCTTCTCTTCCGCGGCGCGGCCAAACCACTTGCGCACGGAGATGCCGCCTCCGTAGGCACGCCAGTACCAGTGGCGGCGGTCTGTCTTCCACCAGCCGTACATCCAGTCGGCGGCGACGGACCAGTTACGGCCCAGGTAGAACTCCACGCCGATATTGGGTATGAGCAGGGCGTCGTAGAGCATGTTGGTCTTCAGTGCCATGTAGAAAGGCCGCTCCGGGCAGGGCCGGGCGACGTAGAGGGTGTCGTGGATGTATATCGTATCGCGGATAATCACGGTGTCCACCGGCGGAACGAGGATTTCCGCCTTGGGCTGCGGTATGGGCGCGGCGGGGTTCCAGACCTTCTCGTACCAGAGGTAGAGCCGTGAGGCGCGAAGGTCGGGGAAATGGCGCTTGTACATGTACCAGTACGGTGCTCCGCCACGCAGCCGCTGGATGCGTCCCAGATGGTCGCCTTTCGCGGGGGCGGCTCCCCGTGCCTCGTCCGCGATCTCACGCAGCAGGGCCAGCGTCTCCTCCCTATAAGGCACGTCCGGATCGTCCATGACCAGACGTATCAGGCCGCCCCAGTCGCGCCCGAGGAATTCGGACGCCTTCAGGGAATCGGGAAGTGCGCCGTAGCGCGAGAGGTAGTCGAACAGTACGCCCGCACGCTTCTCGGACAGCCACCGGTTGATTCTGACGCTGCCCTCGGGCGAGGCACCGCCCACGACAAGAATCCTCTGCAACCGGTAGATGGAATCGGCATAGCTTGTGCGCAGGCTGTCGGCAATCCGGGCCAGCGCGGAACGGTTGTCGCCCACAGAGGGCGACAGGTCGATCTTCCCCTGCCGGAAATGGATTTGCACGGAGTCGCGCACCTCGTGGACCGTCTGTGCCGACAGACAGCCGCCATAAAACAACAACGCTATGAAAAACAATTTCTTTTTCATCCTATTCGCAATCCGTTTTTTCATAAAAAACGGACGTGATGCGCAACATTTTGATAATCAAGAAAATACGTTTTATCTTAATAAATCATCTGACATTAAAAATGCTTTTGAGCATAAAGCGCAAAAAAAATCAAATTCTAATGATTTCTGATTCAAGACTTTTGCTTACCTTTGCATCGGGTATCCGTTTCTTATGAAGAAACGGATATTTTTGTCTGACACGGAATGGAATATAAATTACTGACAATCAAACCGTTGGTTCGGAAGATGGTGACCGTGTCAATCGAGGTGAGGTAGATCTGTGTGTGGTGGTGATGGAGTCGTGGCCCAACATATACTATGGTCGATGTATCCTAATGATTATCAATATATAACATGGATCGCATCTGAATCAGCGACCAGTAATAGGAGGCAAACGGTTGATAGAATCCGATGCAGAAAGCATTCGGATATGGAATATGCTAAAGTCGTTAGTTTTAACTATTACATTGATAAAAAATAAAAGCACTGCGACAGTTTGACTGCGCAGCGCTTTTATAGAAATATCACATTATTTTATTCCCTCAATTAGATTGGAAACTGACATCAACAGTTACCAATCCGAACATGGCACTCATGCTCATATCTACCGAACAAGTGCTATCTGTGATTAAGCCGCTTGCCGATAAGGGAGTCACTGTACCAGGCAGCGAGCCGGTTACAGAAATACTACTGCATCCCGTAATCGTTCCATCCGTAGTTTTTTCAAGCGTAGCTGTCACTGTCGAAACCGTATAGCCCCCGATATTCAGGTCATACATTGTCAGTGTAGCCGTTGTGCCATTATCAACAACCGTTACTTGACTGTTTTCGTCAGAGGAAGTCACTCCATTGGAGGCTGATACATTTAACGTTCCCGTATAAGTGGTTTGAGCCTGAACAACAGCCATTGCGCTTATTGCGCAAAACATAAGCACCAATAATACAAATCTTTTCATTTTTATCACTTTTAGGATTATTAATTCTTGATTAAATCCAGCCCTATATTGAAGGTTGAAAGGTTCTCCCAATCGTTGCAGATTTGATATACAAATGTAGATGCCATTTGGGCCTCGGCGGGTAGCATGGCAGTGAGAGCTGTGTATATTTCAGAATCTTTCAGCAACTTTATGAACATATTCAAGTCGTCACGGTCGAGGTATATGCGGGTATGTCCGTCTGTTGTTTGCATATTCAGAGGAATGCCGTTTTTCACCCAGTCGAGCAATGTGTTTAACGTGGCATCGTCCGCTTTATCCATCAGCAGCGTTACAAAAGAGGCATAGTCTCCCATCAGGGAAGAAAAACTTTTCAATAGCTCCCGTAAGCCTTGTGCATCCGTGTCCAGCAACTGATTGATGATGGAAGACAAATCCAATCCCGTATCGGTCATGCCCTTGTCGGCCAATGCTTGGGATACGATGGCGGCTACATTCAGCTTCACATTCAACTGCTTGTCTTTTATGAACCAATGGGCAAGGTTGGCAGGCGAAGACTGGTATGTACGTCTGCTAAGCATCGTGTTTAATTTTTCTTGTTTGAAACCGCCTGACATTATGCCCACATAGAGCCACATCATCTGCTCGTTTGGATCACCCAAGTCATACTCGTCAGCCATCGGGATGGCAACGGAAGCCGAAGAATAATCGGCAAGGATATTTCCATCGGCGTCGAACGTAACTTTACTTAATGCTTGTGGCAGGATTCCTCCCAGGAGTGGTCTTACAATAAACCCAAGACTGGAGTTATCTCCTCCCGTTGAACCGTTGTCATCCACGATATCTATATAGAAACCTGAACCTGAAGGCATACCCTGTTGCCCGTTGTAGCTCCCTTCATTCTTAATCTCTGCCCAGCCGTATGTACCGGCCAGTCCCCGTGCATCGGGCATCGTTACATTCAAGGCAAGCGTCATGCCGTTAGCCGCATTCACCGTACCGTCATATTTGACTTCCGCACCTCCCGATGTGTTGGCAGTACCGGAGAAAGAGCCGTTTTGATCGGTATATACACTCTCAATGGAAACACTCGGCTCACCCGGAACGATATTTGTCAGGGTCAGGGTTGGAGTAGTGCCGGATAGGGTGTAATAGACTACGGCTCCCATCATATTCACGTCGCTGTAAGTCAGTGTCAGAGTCGCTCCAGAGTAAGTACCTAAATTAAGTCCCGGACCGTAAGCGGTCAAATCAAGTGATAATTTGCCGTCCGTGGAAATCGTACCACGGGCATCCACAGTCAGCAAGGCCGGGTCGGCAGAAACACTCCTCACCTGCGGGGCTGTATTCACAGTAGTGCTTCCTGTGAAAGCGTATGAATTTCCGTCTGTCCCGGATGTCATTTCGACAGGAATTTGCAGACTGGGATAGCCACCCACTACATCTGTCAGCGTAAGTATGGCTTTTGATTCACTCTCTGCATTGAATGTTACTTGCCCCGTGGTGCTTGTCTCACCGTTGACGGTCATCGTGGCATTGCTGCCGTCAATCTTAATTGGAGTGGTCGGTAATTTTTCCCAACCCGCTTCTTCGTCTTTGCTACAAGCACTAAATAAGCTTGCAGAAAGCAATAGTACTGCTAAAAATTTCTGTTTCATACCTGATTTGCTTTAATTATAGGTAATTATAATATAACACTGCAAAATTATAAATGTACATATATCACAAAAAGCTCTTAAAGTCACTTTTTGTGTTCCCTTTGTAACTTATTCGATATATGGCATTTACAATGTTACAGCAAGTGTATTCCCTTTACGCCGGTCAGCGTTTGTCCATTACCCCAAACTCTTTCCATTCCTCCATATCGACGCACCGCTTGACTATGCGCTTGAATTCGGCGGCTTTATCCTTGACCTCTATCAGTTGCCTATTGGCTTGGGAGATCATTTCATGGGTTTCAGCATGTAGCCGCTCCACTTCCTTATTCAGTTTTTCTCCTTCACCGATAGCACTTTCCAGTGCCGACAATTCTTCAAGACCAATGCCTTGGTCCTTAATCCGTTCGTAATTCTTCCTTAATCCGGCAACCAAAACTTTTGCCTTATCCATCTGATTAGAATACGTCTTTGACATTTTAATCGATATTTAAAAATTAGCAAGGACTCATGCCCCTTGCACGGCAGTAATTATAAACGCGCTTGGGGTGATATACCATACTTTATCCGAACCCCCGTCGGTATAAACCGGTAATTATGCGCCCGCATTACCTCCAGAGCGTTTTCCGTAGGATGGGCTGCCATATAGATGTCGATTCTCTGGACATTGGTAAGCGGCATTTTCTTGTTCCAGATATCCATAAAGGAATGCAACGGCAAGGAATTGTTCTTGTCCATACGTCTTAGTCTGCGTTTCATATGATAGACACATCCCGTCTCCGGCTGCAAGCGACGCGAAAGAACCTGCAAATCCAGACCGTTTATCCAGCCGGTAATATCCTCCACTCCTACGCGGTCTTCGTGTTCGCAGATTATTTGCATAATCCGCGCATAAACCCTGCTCTGGCTCCATACGTCCTCTCCGTTTATCCTCGCAGACTTGATCGTGGCGCTGAGTGCATACGTTTCATTGTCGGACAAACAGACATCAATACCTCCATGGCCCCGCAAATGGCAATAGAGCTTTCCAAAACGACCGGACTGCAACGACCAAATTTCAGGGTCTATCTTGGCATTCATAGAAGACAGACAGTGCATATTCGTATCGACAAAAAGCGGTCTCGTCTGAAAATTCACATAGTATATTTCCACTTGAAGCGGCAGGACGGACAGATAACTGCCCAAATGCAATTCATATTCTTTCAGCAATGCCTCATTGATCCGCTGCAAATGGGATACCGCATTGGAAGTGTCCGATAAAAGACTGTGTACAAGTTGTTTCATGGTTTCCATACATGTTCATTCATTAAATTAATTTTGAAACAAAAATAGGGAAAAAAGGATTGGATTTAATCATCGTTTTATAGTGCGCATGGGCGCAAATTGCTGATTTTCAGCATAAAACAACCTGTTAATTATTCCAGTTAAATGTTAATATGGTGAATTTCATTTTAGCTGGGAATAATCTGTGAGGAAAAAGCCATTGCAAGCAATCGCTTACTGTCGCCCCTGTGGCTTATCATCAAAAATGAGAACCGAATCATTATACCTATGGCTGTGCAACCTTTGATTCTCATACATAACTTAATACCATATATCAAAAGCATGGCTGAAAACATCATCATAAAGCAGTACTATCCATAAAGCAGGAGCCAAACCTCGGGGTGAATTTGACTGTCGCCAGAAATGAATGCCGTTCATTCCGGCTTTTGCTCCGATTGTGTCTTTTGAAGTTTTTTGTTGTTATTACGTTTGAAAATCTTCAAAAGATGATATTTATAGGATTTTTTTGCATAATTTTGTGGCGGTAATAGTTTTCCAGCCAGAAAAATACTTGCTGGAAATGAAAAGGGAATCCGGTGAGAATCCGGAACAGTACCCGCTGCTGTAAGTCCCCGGAATGTTTATCGTATACTTTTGCCACTGGTGAAAACTGGGAAGGCACGATAATCGGGACGAGTCAGAAGACCTGCTATGACCAAAAAAGGATTTGTGCCTGCGGGAATCAATCAGGTAAAGTAGTCAAAGTAAGGTAGTGACCCGGTGTCGTTACGGCTTGTTATACAAAAATTCCCGTTTGTACAGATCCTGTGCAAACGGGAATTTTTGTGTTTATAGATATAATATTTACTAAAGTAACTATGATTTATGAAAAGAAATTTACGCTTTTTTGCAGGTGCCTTCCTATTGACGGCAACCGCCTTGTTTACCGCCTGTAGTCAAGACGATGACTTTTTGATGGAAGTGGTTGATTCCGGAACTTCGCAAACCCGTGCTGTGACAAATCCGGACGGTACCTTGACTATCACTTTCGATGATTTCGATTCCGGTATGTTGGCAGGACCTACCTCGGCCGGAGAAAATCTTTATTCGTACCAAGGGTATCCTCAAGTAACCACCATTTACGACAATACTCCGGAAGAATATCTCTTCCTTTCAATGTTTAATACAGTAGGTGGAAGCACAGAGTATTCCAGCGGTGGTATCGCACTTTCCAACTGGAACATCCGCTCCAATCAGTCGGGAAATACCGGAGACTGGTGGTATTCTTATCTGAACCAGTGTTCTGTCTATAACACTGCGGTGGAGGCGGAAGGACAGGATAAGGAAGCCGGGCACAGCGGCTCCAATTTCGGTGTCGTTTACGGATATGTGGATGCTTACAATCAGGCATGGATGGCTAAACCAGAATTTTATTTCAATGTTCCCCGGAAGTTGGTCGGCCTGTGGATCTGCAACACCTCATACACTTATGGAGTCATCACTTATGGTAATCAATTCGGTTCTACGGGGGTAGCGACTCCTCTGAAAGAGATGGAAGGGTATTTCCAAGTGAATCTGGAGTGTTACGATGCGGATGGCGGTTTGATCCGCACTTATAAACGTCTTTTAGTCGACTATCGTGGCGGCCAACAACAGGTTGATCCTATCACGACATGGGATTATTGGGAAATCAATGCCGAAGGGGTGCAAAGTGTGAAGTTCAATTTCGAGGGTTCGGATTCGGGAGCATACGGTTTGAATACTCCGGCTTACATCTGTATCGATGATATCACTATACAATAAAAAGAATACAGGGATATCCCTTCTGTCGGGGGGTATCCCTGTTATTGTTCTAAAATCCACACATCATGCATCGTTTTTACTATTTTATTGTTTTTGTCTGTATGCTGTTCACCTCCTGCAACAAGGATGAAGTCATTACCGAAGAGGTAGGAGGACAACCCATAATAGAACTTGACAGCGAAACCGGTATTTACACGGTCAAGGTCGGTCATGAATTGACTATCGCCCCGACATACCAGAATGTTGAAGATGCTCTTTTTGCTTGGACGATAAACGGTACGCTGGTTTCTTCGGGTCCGTCTCTTCAACGTACATGGAATGAATGCGGGGATTTTTACGTCAAACTAAGAGTAGACAATGCGGAAGGCTATGCCGAAGAGGAACTGAAAGTAGAAGTGAAGGAACTCACCCCTCCGGTCATTTCACTGGCACTACCTTCGCAGGGGCTAAAAGTTGTCCGGAATACCGATTACACATTTACTCCCGATATTCAGCATTCGGATGTAGAAGGGTTCAAAATCGAATGGATACGGGAAAGAAAAATCGTTTCCACCGAGAATACTTATACTTTCAATGAACAAGAACTCGGTGTTTATACGGTGACAATCAACGCTTCCAATATAGATGGGACAACAACGAAGGATGTAAGCGTAGAGGTCGTGGAAACGATGCCCTACGTTGTCAAATTCCCGACCCCGTCTTACCAGCAAACATCCACGGACAGGTACACATTTGCCGACCGTCCTGTTTTCCTGCGCCCATTGTTGGAGTATTTCGACAATCCCCGTTTTGAGTGGAGTGTGGACGGTCAGGTCATGGAAGGAGAAATGGAACGCATGTTCAGGTTCACGCCGTCTACACCCGGAGAATACACCGTCTCCTGTACTGTGTCGGAAGACGCACCGACGGAAAAAATAAGCAGGAATATCGACAAAGGAAAGACGGCTGTCACCGCCACCGTAAAAGTCGTCTGTGTGGACAAAAAGGAAGAGGATAGATTCCGGGCTTCGGGAAGTTCAAAGTTTTGGGACAAAGTCTATGAATATACTCCGGCTCCCGGCCAATTTATCAACGAGACGAGCACGATAGGCGGTATGACCGGCAACGAAACATCCCCTGAAGCGGCTATCGCATGGGCAACACAGCGTTTGAAAGACAAACTACACGTTTCTTTGGGTTCTTTCGGCGGTTATATCATCGTCGGCTTCGACCACAGTATTCCCAATTCGGGCAACCAGTATGATTTCTGTGTTCAGGGGAACGCCTTTGACGGCAGTTCCGAACCGGGTATCGTATGGGTCATGCAGGATATAAACGGAAACAAATTGCCGGATGACGAGTGGTACGAACTGAAAGGATCTGAAGCTGGCAAGGAAAAAACAATACAGAATTTTGAAGTGACCTATTACCGTCCGGAAGGCAAAAAAATGGATGTCCGATGGATCAGTTCCGACGGTAGGAACGGCTGGGTAGACTATCTGTCCGCTTATCATACGCAGGACTATTATTATCCGGCTTGGATTTCGGAAAACAGTTATACCCTGACAGGTACTTGTCTGGCTTCCCGCAACATCCAAGATTCACAAACCGGTTACTGGGATAATCAGGCTTATGATTGGGGGTATGTGGACAATTTCGGAAACGACCAGATAGAAGGCGGCAGTACGGTGGATGGAAGCGGTCAAAGGAACGGTTTCAAAATATCCAATGCTATCCATGCCGATGGAACGGAAGCCAATCTGCAATATATTGACTTTATCAAAGTACAATGCGGTGTTTTGGCCAAAAGCGGCTGGCTGGGCGAAGTTTCAACGGAAGTATTTTCTTTTGAGGATTTAACCAAATAATAAAAATTATAAGTATGAAAATTTATTTTCTTCCCATGCTCCTATCTTTGTTCTTTTTGGGTGCGTGTGACAAAAACGATGAAATTATACCTGAAGATGCAGATGAGAATTTCATCACGTCGGTCGTGATGACCGTGGACGGAAAATCGTACACGGCCGATATTGCGGACAATACAGTAACAATAACCGTTCCCTATACGGTATCGCTGAACAATGCCGAAGTGGAATTCAAGTACACGACTTCTGCAACAATCATACCTGATCCAGAAACGATAACGGACTGGGATAATGAACGGACTTTCCGGGTGACATCCTATAACGGAGATGCCCGCGAATATGCCTATAAGGTGGTGAAAAGCGAGATAGAATCTGACGGAGATGTGGAGTTGAAGACCACCAAGGAGGTAGCCTCTTTTGCCGCGACCCAAACAACCGTTGTCAAAGGGAACCTGATTATCGGCTCTGATGCGGAAGAAGCAGAAAAAATCACTGACATATCCTTATTGGCATCTTTGAAAGAGGTTACTGGCAACATTATCATTCGTAACAGTTACAACGGTAGCGACTTGACAGGGTTGGATAATATAGTTTCGGCTGGAGGTTTACAGATAGGTTCGACCGATGTCGCCTCGAAAGCTACGAAGCTTCACATGATTTCCATGAAAGCTTTGGAAACGCTCTCCGGAGACATATCGGTATATAACGACCAAGTGACTTATGTCCTATTCAAGAACCTGACAACTATTGAAGGAAGCGTGATGTTCAATGCGCCATTGTTACAGAGCTTTGAGTTTCCGGTTCTGACCACTGTAGGTCAGGATCTGAATATCCAAGGACTCAATGAAGAGAACACAGCAGCCGGTTCGATTGTGTCTTTGGAAATCCCGGAACTGACAAGTGTCGGAGGAGTTTTGTCCGTAAACAATCTTGCCAAGCTGACCTCCATGAACTTCCTTAAACTGAAAGAGACCGGTGGCCTTGATTTCCACACCGTCCCCGTAATGTTGGAAACCATCAACCTACCGGAAATCGAGACAGTAAACGGAAGTATTATTATGGAAGCCAATATGGAAGCTCCTCCTACCGGGGCTTTTGTTCCCCAACGGAATGACGTGCTTCAGGCTTTCGGCGGAATGGACAAACTGACAGCGGTAAAGGGGCAGATAAAGATAAAAAATTTCACAGCACTCAAGCAGCTTCCTGACTGGAGTAAAATCACCACACTTGGAAGCATTACGCTGGATTATCTTGAAGACGTGAACGGAACACTGATGTTGCAGAACGCCCGATTTGAAACTTTTGGAGAAACGGCACCCCAGATTGAAATTAAAGACAAGGTGCAGCTCTCCAAAATTGAAACGACCGAGGATTTGTCAAACGTAAATTTTGTCATCACCAGTCTGACGAATAACAAGTTCCCTGAAATCACATTCAAAAGTATCAATGATTTCACTTGTACTCCAACCACCAACGATACCGATTATACCATATCGACAATTCAACATGTACATGGAAATCTGCATGTGACAGGTCAAATGCGAAGCAATGCCAAATTTCCCGACTTGGAAATCATAGATGGATATGGATACATCCAAATACCCATGATGGGGTCAGTCACAATGTCAGCCTTGAAAGAAGTGGGAGGTCAGTTTTATTTGTCCGGCAATCTTAAAGGTTGCGACTTACCATTGTTGTCTAAAGTTTGTTGCTCAACCTCTCCTGTATATTATAAAGAGGGAGCGGGTGCGTTAGCAATAACTTTACAAAGTAAATCGCTGGATCTTCCGGAATTGCTTCATGTAGGAGGTGAAGGGTTGTTCGTTAATCAAGCAACAGGTATTACTTCTGCTAAATTACAGACAATAGATGGTACGTTACAGATAAAAAGTGCGACTTCTCTTTTTCAGGAAACATTTTCCATGGAGAAGTTGAAGACCTTACATGGGGTTGTTTTTAACGGTTTGACGAAATTTACCGACTACACTTTCTTCGGCAGTTTCATAGAAAACGGAATGATTACGGAGGAAAACTGGAGTGTGACGAATTGTGGGTATAGCCCAACCTTCCAAAATATGAAGGACAAACAATATACGCAGCAGGATTAAAACCTTATATCTTAACCAGAGTACCCGTAATGATTCGGGTACTCTGGTTTATTTGAATGACAATGAGCAGAATAATACAACGGATTTGCCTTTTTCTTTTCTGCCTGCCAGTTTTCGGCAGTTGCATGAAGTGGGACTACGGCGAAACGGAAGAGTTCATGGCTTCCGGTACGGGGCTGTTCATCACCAACGAAGGCAACTTCCAGTACAGCAATGCCACGCTTTCGTACTACGATCCCGAAACGAAGCGGGTGGAGAACGAGGTGTTCTACCGAGCCAACGGGTTCAAATTGGGGGATGTGGCGCAATCGATGGTCATACGCGACGGCGTAGGCTGGATCGTGGTGAACAACTCGCATGTGATTTTCGCCATAGACATCAACACCTTTAAAGAGATCGGCCGCATCACAAACCTCACTTCGCCGCGGTATATCCACTTTCTCTCGGACGAGAAAGCCTATGTGACGCAAATTTGGGACAACCGCATCTTCATCGTCAATCCCAAACGCTACGAAATCACGGGATATATCGAGTGCCCGGACATGACGATGGAATCGGGGTCCACGGAGCAGATGGTGCAATACGGCAAATATGTCTATGTGAACTGCTGGTCGTACCAGAACCGTATCCTGAAAATCGATACCGAAACCGACCAGGTGGTAGATGAACTGGTCGTGGGTATTCAGCCCACATCTCTGGTCATGGACAAGAACCATAAGATGTGGACCATCACCGACGGCGGGTACGATGGCAGCCCCTACGGATACGAACCCCCGTCGCTCTATCGTATCGACGCTGCGACATTCACCGTCGAAAAACAGTTCAAGTTCAAGCTGGGGGACTGGCCCTCGGAAGTACAGCTCAACGGTTCGGGCGACAAACTCTACTGGATCAACAACGCCATCTGGTCGATGGATGTGGAAGCCGAGCGTGTTCCGGTACGTCCGTTCCTGGAATATTCAGGGACCCTCTACTACGGTCTCACGGTGAATCCCGTCAACGGAGACGTCTACGTGGCCGACGCCATCGACTACCAGCAACAAGGTATCGTTTACCGTTATTCCGAGGCCGGAGAACTGCTGGACCAGTTTTATGTAGGAATCATTCCCGGCGCATTCTGCTGGAAATAAGGGAAGGAGGAGATAATGACAATGAAGAGACTAACCGCATTCGTATTCACGCTGCTCCTCGGACTGCCTTCCATGCTTCTCGCGCAGGAAACAAAACGGGACGCAAACACTTCCCGATGGCATTTCAATATTCCGGAAGTGACAGTCATCGGACGCCGCCCGATGAAGGAGATTGGCGTCCAGAAGACAAAGTTCGATTCCCTTGTACTGAAAGAGAACATCGCCCTTTCGATGGCCGACATCCTGACATTCAACTCCTCGGTTTTCGTCAAGAGCTACGGTCGTGCCACGCTCTCAACGGTGGCCTTCCGGGGTACGTCCCCCTCGCATATGCAAGTGACATGGAATGACATGCGCATCAACAACCCCATGCTGGGCATGACCGACTTTTCCACCATTCCCGCCTATTTCATCGACGATGCCTCGCTGCTGCACGGTACCTCCTCGGTGAATGAAACGGGCGGCGGTCTGGGCGGCCTGGTAAAACTATCGACGGTTCCCGCCCGACAGGAGGGCTTTAAGTTACAGTACGTGCAGGGTATCGGGTCGTTCTCGACTTTCGACGAGTTCCTGCGCCTGACCTATGGCAACGAGCACTGGCAAAGCTCCACCCGCGTGGTCTACTCTTCGTCGCCGAACGACTACAAGTATCGTAACCGCGACAAGAAGGAGAACATCTATGATGAAGACAAGAACATCATCGGTTCATATTACCCGACAGAGCGTAACCGCAGCGGAGCCTACAAGGACCTGCATGTCTTGCAGGAAGTCTATTACAATACCGGCCACGGAGACCGCTTCGGACTGAACGCATGGTATATCAATTCCGACCGGGAGCTGGCAATGCTCTCCACGGATTACGGCAATGACGCCGACTTCGAGAACCGCCAGCGGGAACATACCCTGCGTAGCGTGCTGTCGTGGGACCACTACCGTGACAAGTGGAAGCTCGGCACCAAGGCCGGCTATATCCATACGTGGATGGCCTATGACTATAAGCGGGACAAGGGCAATGGCATAATGGCCTCGATGACCCGTTCACGCAGCAAAATCAATACCTTCTACGGAAAAATAGAGGGGGAATATACGCCGCACAAGTCGTGGTTCTTCACGGCGAACGTCTCTGCACACCAGCACTTCGTGGAAAGTGCCGACAAGAACATCATCCTGCAAGAAGGTGACCGGGCCATTGTCGGATATGATAAAGGACGTATCGAACTTTCCGGTGCCGTCTCTGCCAAATGGTGCCCGACGGACCGTGTCGGCATATCCCTCGTATTGCGGGAGGAGATGTACGGTACGGAATGGACGCCATTGATCCCGGCTCTGTTTTTCGACGGGGTGATCTCGAAGAGGGGCAACATCGTCGCCAAGGCTTCCATCTCGCGCAACTACCGCTTTCCGACACTCAACGATCTCTATTTCCTGCCGGGTGGCAACCCGGACCTGCGAAGCGAGCACGGCTTCACATATGATGCAGGCATATCGTTCGCTGTGGGACGGGAGAACCGTTATGCCCTAAGCGGTGGCGTGAACTGGTTTGACTCCTATATAGACGACTGGATCATCTGGCTGCCAACGACCAAAGGCTTTTTCTCGCCGCGCAATATCAAGCGCGTACATGCCTACGGTGTGGAAACAAACGCCAATTTGGCGGTCGCACTCTCCGAAAATTGGAAAGCGGATCTGAAGGGAACCTTCTCGTGGACACCCTCCATCAACGAGGGAGAAAAGATGTCGCCGGCCGACCAGTCCGTGGGGAAACAGTTGCCGTACGTCCCTGAATATTCGTCCTCGGTGACCGGACGACTTACATGGCGCACATGGAGCTTGCTGTACAAGTGGTGCTGGTACAGCGAGCGTTATACCATGTCAAGCAACGACTACACGCTGACGGGACATTTGCCGCCTTATTTCATGAACAGCGTGACGCTGGAAAAAAGCCTGTCTTTGAAGTGGGCCGACCTGAACCTGAAAGGAACGGTCAACAACCTCTTTGACGAGGAGTATCTTTCAGTGCTCTCACGTCCCATGCCGGGTATCAACTTCGAGTTCTTCATCGGCATTACACCCAAATGGAGCAAACGGAAATGAGAGGCTGAAAAACCGACATATGCGGCAGCGGGTCCCTTTTAATCATCGGAACCATTGCAAATCACCATTTTTAAAAAGCCCGCTGCCGCTTCTTAACATAGGCCCATAGGGCATTGGCAACAGCCGGGAACGGACTGCGGAAAAACCTTTGCAAACCCTTTTGATTCCGCAAAAAGTGTCCCGGCTGCTTTTATTTGCGGCGATGTCGTATCGGGGAACTTCCATTTATAAAAATGAACCCTAAAAGTTTTGTGTCCAACTTCCAGGGTTCACATCATAAAGCCTTTCCGCTTAAACATCAGGAATCGTTCCCGTCTTGTGCAGCACCCCGTTGCGGTAATACGAAATGGTACCGGGCTTTACACCCATGCTCTCGAAAGCCACATATTTGAGATAGCCATGGTACAGCTCTCCCGAAAAGGTTTTTCCGCAGAGGTTGTTGAAAATCATGGGAACGGTAAACCTGTCTTCGCTCGACAATATCACTTTGCTGCCTTGTCTGATTTCTTCTTTCATAACGATTCTGTTTTAGAAGGTTGAACTATTTTTTATTTCCCTGCTGTCGTTTTGCTTCGCAGGTCTGCCTTTCGGCTTTTTAAGGCGGACAGAGGATAAAGCACCGGCATTATCAGCCACGCCCGGATGGAAAACCGACCGTTCAACAGTCTGTTTTCGTTATCCGAATGGAATGGGGCTTGGCGTTCATGCGCTTTGTCCTACATTTGCCGGTGAAAAGAAGATGGGCAGACCGGGCAAAACAACACTCCTAATCGAAAATTCCATCACTTTATCAGCTGTATTTCAATTTTTATTGTTCAGGTATATTTTTTCACACTTTAAGATTTCATATAAGTCATTCTATCTTAAAATACACGACGGTTTATAACGTAGTAAACAGATTCTCATTTAGGAAACTCCTTAGGCAACATACGCCACCGGCACCCCGTTTTCACTAAATAAAACATAGCGTTCCAAATCATATTTTCGCTTTCCTACTTGCAGATTCCAACAATTTTGTTATATATTTGCCATTCAGTTTCTGTTAAATATGTCTGATACATCTTATTAGTCGTTCGCTCAATTCAAATAAAGCATTTGTTGCACAGAAACGGAAACCTTCTTTAATTTTTTTATTTCAACCATTTTAAGCAGGCACTATGTGTTTGCACAGCATTGGTTTTTAAGATTTTAAACAAGTTCTAATAATAAAACAGTATGGAGACGGGGAGATTGAAATCGGTGGATCTTGCGGGGGGAGTGTTGATTCTGTGGATCATGGCCTTTCACGCCATGAACAACTGCAAAGTTTTCGGGAATGCCGACGTGCGCGTGGTCATTCCGTTTTTGACTTTCTCCATGCCGTGGTTCTTCTATCGCTCGGGGCAGTTTTTCAAGGAGCTGCCGCTACGCAAGGGCGTGGCGAAGGATGTGTGCAAGCTACTGCGACCGTTTGCAGTGTGGAGCGCTGTCGGTTACGCAGTCTATCTTGTGATGATGGCTGCGGCGGGAGAGTTCTCTTGGCAGAGATGCGTGTGGGATGCGGCTGCAACCTTCGGCGTGTACGGTTATATCCCGATAGATGTACCTGCGTGGTTCCTATTGTCGCTATTCTTCGTGCGTGCGATCTCCCGCCTGCTGCTGCGGACTGCAGTGCCGCCCGTTGCCGCGGCGGCAGTGTGCATCGTAGCGGGATTCGTACTGCATCTTACGGGCAATCCTCTGCCGTTCTATGTTCCCAACGTGTTGATGGGTATCGCGTTCTTCATGATCGGCTATCGGTTCGGACGTATCGAAGAAAACCGAACGCTGCTTGCGGTGTGCCTTGCGGGCTACGCGGCCTTTCTGATATGGGGATGTTCCATCGTGGGGCACCATCGCAACATACTGCTGACAGGGTATTATCTGCTGTGGCCGCTGTTTGCCTATTGCGGAATCGTGGCGTTCAACAACCTGTGCCGCATGGCGTATGCCACCGCGTCAGTCCGGGCAATGAGGGTGTTGCAACCGCTCGCTTTCATCGGCGAAAACAGCATGACGCTGCTGGTGGCCCATGCGCTTGTCTATTATCCCGTGATGTATTTTTCAACGCTAACGCCGTGGCAGAGCGTGGGGGTGATCTTTGCGGGTTATGTGCTGCTACTTACACCGCTGCTGTTACTGAAGCGGCGTAAGAACGTATCGAGAACGTAGTAGGGGCGGCAGGGTTTATCGGACCGGAGACTGCACACAGCTGACGGGACTGCTTCCACGGAGGAAACAGTCCCGTCAGCTGTCGTTGCAGGGTGCAAACTAATCCGCCTCGGTGAATTCTCCGGGGAGCGTCGAGCGCTCGTAGACGGAGACATCTTCGGCATCGTCGGTGGCCGTCCAGACCATGCGTTCCCCGGTCAGCCCGGTAACGACATAACGATGAGCCCATTCCTGCCCCATCGAATTGTCGTATATGCCGCGGATGATCGCGCCGCGTGCGGGGTCGGTCTCGATGGCGAAAGTGCCGCCGGTGCGATAAACGTCGAAGCTATTGAGGTTGTCGTACATCCTGAATCTGCAATCCTTGCGGATCAGTTCGATATAGACGAAGCTGCCTTCGGCAAGCGGAACTCCGCTCATCCGGGTCAGTTTCCAGACACCTGCCACGTTGTTGGCGGTAACTTCGAGTTCCGGATTGACGTAACCGTGGTCGTCGTCGCAGGCTACCAGCGGACAGAGAGTCAGCGAGAGAAGAAAAAGATTGAGTAATTTTTTCATATCGTTTTTTGTTATTTTTCGTTGTCGGCGTGTCCGATCCCGATATACAGTGTCCGCTGGCCGGGCGGTACGGCGATACCTTCGAGAAGAACGGCACAACGGCTGTGGCTCGTTGTCCGGCGTCCGGCAGGGTCGAAACGCACCACTATATCGGCCGTTGCTCCCGGGGCTATCTCCTCCGGCTCGCACGCGACCTCGATACCCGGCGGCAAAAGCTGCCTGTTGGCCGTGATGCGGACCGGCAGCCCTGAACTGTTCAGGCACTCGATACGCTCGGTCCGGGCGCATGTACCGTCGAAGCGGATACACTGCCGTTTGAGGCGCAGGTTTCCCATCGCGAAAGGGTAAGCTCCGGCGGTAGCGGCCCCTGCCGGAATTACTTCGCCTTTCAACTCCAGCACAGCTGTCGGCTGCGTATTGGAGAGCTGCGTGTAGACGAAAATCTTGCGGTGGAATACTCCCGAATGTCCCTTGGGGTTGTACGTTACCGATATTTCGCCCCAAGCGTTGACCGCTACGGGACTTTTTCCGAAAGCGGGACGGGCACAGCCGCAAGTGGTCTGCACGCGGGTGACGGTCAAAGTCCTTTCGCCCCGGTTTTGCCAGCGGAAAGTAAAACTGCGCGGAGTCTCCTCTTCGAGGATACGCCCCGCGTCGATGCACTGTCGCTCGAAACGCATCGCTTCGGAACCTGCGGCGGTTACGGGATTGTCCAGACTGTCGAGCAGGCTGCGAGGAACCGTGCGAATCTGCGCCCGAAGCGGCTGTGCAATCCATGTGGCACAACCGGCTACGATGCAGAGTAACGTGATGATCAGCCCGCGCATCATCTTCGGTCAGAGCCAGCCGTTATCGTCCGCATGTTTGCGGACGGTGATGTTGAACGTATGGGTCTCGCCCCCGCTGCTCGTGATGGCGGCAGCCGTTGCACCGATTTTCAGCCCCTTTACCAGCAATTTGCCTTCGGCGCTGACCGTAGCCGACGCCACCGAGGTATCCTCGACCGAAACGGTATAGGTGAGTCTCTCTCCGCCGATGAAGAAATCGGCAGGCACGGCTGTCACTTCGGCACCGAGCGAAAGATAGAGATTGGGGAACGAGAGCTGCCTGCCGTTGTCGGCCACAGCCCGAAGCAGATTCGCCGCGTTCACCTGCCCGACTCCCATCTTGCCTTTATAGTTGGAGAGAACCATCTGCATCGGCTGGTTCAGACCGACTTCCGCGACATAGTGGTAGTAGTTCTTGATACCGTCCATATAGCTGTCGATGGGCGACGCCGTCATATAGAGCAGCTCCCTGAACTCGTCGGCCTTGAAATGGCGGCGGAGCTTCACGGCATACGAGAGCCCCAGCGCCGCCACTCCCGATACGTGGGGACAGGCCATCGAGGTTCCCTCCATGTAACCATAACCGCTCCCGCTGATGGAAAAGGGCAAGGTCGAGAGGATACAGCCCTGCTCTCCGCGGGCATACCCGTCATCGAAATACTCGAAATAGTAGTCCTGATCACCGCCCGGTGCGGCAATGGTCGTGCCGGGACCGTAGTTGGTGTAGACGGCCGGAGTGTAGTCGGCAGCCGTAGCCGATACGGCAATGCAATCCTCGGCAGCCCCCGGATATCCGGCCATCGAGGCACTCTCGTTACCGGCGGCAAAGATTGCCAGACCTCCCTCGATGGGGCCGTTCGGCGAACCTGCATGGTGGGTGAAGTAGTCGAGGACCTCCTTTTCCAGCGGGCAGTAGGCACTCCATTCTTCCTCGTTCCGGAAACCCGCTTCACCCCAGTCATAAGTGTTGGCGTTGCCCGAGATATACCCCCAGCTGCACTGCAAGATGACGGCCCCGTTGTCGGCGGCGTACTTGATAGCCTTGACCGTGGCCAGCGAGTTGCTGACCTGATTCCCCGAAAAGATCTGGCACGACATAATCTTCACACCGGGATTTTCGCGCGTACCGCCTGCAATCGAGCCGATACCTTCCCCATTATCGTTCATAGCGGCGATGATACCGGCAACATGCGTAGCGTGCCCCGAATCGTAATAATCCTCCCAAGAGATGATACCTTCATCGGCCACGAAGTTGTAACCATGCAGATCGCCCTTGTATCCGTTGCCGTCGTTATCCTTCTGCGAGCGATAAATTTCGCCCTCATTCACCCAGAGGTTATCTTTCAGGTCGGGGTGGGTCAGGCAGACGCCCTCGTCGAGAATGGCGACGATAATCGAGGGATCGCCCTGCGTGAGTTTCCATGCTTCCTCGCACTGCACGTCGGCTCCGGCAACCGACTTCGTTTCCTCTTTGAGGAACATGTCGCCCCGGTTGATCAAGTGCCACTGCAACGGCAACAGCACATCATTGCAGGGGTAAACCGCAGCGCGGGTGCCGGCGGCCCTGCGCTGCAGTTTCGCAAGTTCTTCACACGAAAGCGGCATGGCCTTCTTCCCGGTATTGTAGGCACGCTTGATCGTCCGGTTGAGATTGACGCTCTGCACCTCTCCCAGTTGCCCCAGACGGCTTGCAACCGACTCGACGGGGGTCGAGGCATCGAAATAAACCACATACCAGAGGTGCAGTCCCGCCTCGCGGGTCGCCTGCTCGGTCCGGGAGTTTACCGGAAACACGCGCTCGATACGGTAGCCACCGACAAGTTCCAGCACTTCGTCTACCGAGAGTACGCCCGAACGGGTTTGAAGACGGGAGTCGAGAATCTCGCTCACATAGGGCGCGAACTTGATCATCAGTTCGCCGGAAAGAGTAGCCTCTTCCCGGGGCTTCTGTCGTTCCGTCGTTGCGAAATCCTCGGTAGTGCAGGCGCACAGCGCAAGCAGTGCAACGGCGAGTATGCGGGGGAAAATAGCTGTTCTGAATGTCATCATCGTATAATCGGTTTGATGTTACTCGGCAGTCTCCGCCGGTTCCAGCTTCTTGCCGCAACCTTTGTAGAATTCGTAGTAATAGTTCATGTTAACGGGCTCGTTGCTGAATCCTGCCGAACGACCGGTTTCGTCCTTACCTTCCTGCGTGAAGACCAGAATACTCGGAACCCACCAGTCGAGTGCCGGGTGGTAGAGCAGCCACTCGGGAATTTCTCCTGTCAGACGGTTGAGATTGATGCTGAAACAGCGCATATTGGGCAATACCTTGGGAATGCCGACAAGCGCCTGCGGCAGCGAATCCACCGCATCGATATCCGCCTGCGAGTATTTCGCCCAATGTTCCATTCTGGGCAATTCGCCTTGCAGGTAGTTCACCGAAAGGGCCAGCGTATCGAGCTTCTCCCATTCCAGCAGACGCTGCGGGAAGCCGCCTTCGTCGTGCAGACCGCCGTAGCCGGTCCTTACGGTGTTGCTTAGGTCGTAGATACTGTTGCGCTGGTTGGCCGTCAGGTTCAGTGCGTGCAACTTCGGGAAGTTCTCGGGAGTGAGAATCGCCGGGACGCGCTGGAAGTTGTTGCCCGTCAGATCGAGGAACTCCAAGTTGCCGAGGGCGGCAAACGACTCCGGCAATTCGGTCAGACCGTATGCGACAATCGAGAGGCGGCGCAGTTGCGTGAGCTTGGCGATGTGCTCTCCGGGGGTGAGGTCGAGCAGGAAGGTATTCGCGTTACTGCTGAAGCTCAACTCTTCGGCAGCCGTCAGATACTGCACCTCGAAAGGAAGGCCTTCCTTGCAGGTAAAGAATTTGAAATAGGCGGACTTCACACGGCCTTCGTAGCCCTCCTGATAACCGGACATGCCTTTTTCCCATACCACCACGTTGTCCCAGTTCTTCATCGGCTCGGGAGACTCCCATGAGTACCATGTGTTCAGCGAACGGGCGATTGCCAGCAGCGCCACCGAATCGCCGGCGGGGGTGTTTTCCACGATAGGCTCCGCGGCCTGCTGCGTTACAGTCAGCTTATCCTGCTTGTCGAGTTCCACATCCTTGCGGGGCTGGAAAACGACATCGGCGATACGCGCCTCGGGACGCGAGTTGATGTCCCAGTTGAAGCGGACCCGCACGCGGCGCGGACGCGCACCACGGTTCAACTCGACCTGATACTTCTCGACTTTGAGCCAGCCGGCATTGTCGGGAATCTTCACGTCGAAATCAATGTTGGTACTGATTTCCACATCGAACGAGCGCTTGCCGTAAGCGGCGTAGTTGGCTACCGAAACCTCGTCGTCGTCGAGCGCGATGGTATAGCCGTAGCCGGCCTGATCGATAACCACATCGCGGTTCTCCCACGTCCGCTGGTTCTGGAAACGCACGAAACCGCGGCGGGGCTGGTCGGTGAGGGCCGAGTCGATTTGCAGCCTGCACTCCACCGCACCGCGGCCATTGGCCGGGGAGACGATGATCCAAGGGTTGTCCGTGGTGGCGATCCAGTTGTCCGAAAAGCCGACGTTGAGTTTCAGCGAGCCGCCATCGGCACCGATCGCCAGAGCGTCGGTGTCAACGCCGGGCGCGACGGGCTCGTCGCTCGTGCAGCCATTCAGGACAATCAGTCCCAGAATAAATGCTGCTATATATGTTCTTATTTTCATGTTGGGGGAACTTCGTAATGTTAATCCAGCATCGACTCACAGCCGGTGATGTTCTGCGTTTTGTCGTAGACCAGATAGAAGACTCCGGCTTTCCAATAATAGCAAATATCCGAGGCATCGAACGTGATGTTCGGATTGTCGCTGATGTCGAGGTGGTAAATCAAATAGGAGATCTGGTCGTCGACCTTGCGCAGGTCGTTCGAGCCGATGTAGAAACCACGCAGGCCCGTGTGCTGTGCGATACCCGACGGCCATTCCTTCAGACAACGCTCGCCCTTGTCGTTGCGCTGTCCGCGGACGGCGAAGACCGTCAGGCCCGGACAGTTGAGCGGAGCCCAAGGGAATTTGCCGAACGAATTGCAGGAGATGTCCAAGCCATAAAGGTAAGGCAGGTCATCGGCCGTGAAGTCCGAGGGAAGCGACGTGAGCCTGTTGTAACTCAAATCCATCGATACCAGCAGACTCGAATTTTCGCCCGCGAACGAATCCCCGGGAATCTCGTCCACCTGACAACCGCGCAGGATAATATAGCTCACGGACGAATCGGTTTCCGCCAGACACTTGGGGAACTTCGTGAGGGGATTGCAGGCCAGCGTCAGGGTCTCCACCTTGATACCGCGGAAATCGGCGGGAAAATCGGTAATCTCGTTGTAGGAGAAATCGACCGTAGCCATCGTGTAGAGCGACTTGGCCGAGAACATATTGGGGAACTGCCGGATCTGGTTATGCGTGAACGAGAGGGTCTCGACGTCGTCCGTGCCGCAGAACACGCCCGCGTGGTCGAGAGGAATCTCCTCGATAAGGTTGTAGTCCAGATAGAGTTGAACCGGCGCGACCTCCTTGCCCAGCGGGTGCAGCTTCGAGATGCGGTTCTTCGCCAAATCGAGCAGGCCGATCTTTTTGAGATTCGAGAACGACTGCGGAATCTCTTCCAAGTTATTCTCACGGGCATAGAGAATCTGAATCTCTTCCTTGGCCGGGCCGTCGGCCAACGCATTCATACCCCTGTAAATCTCCCCGGCACTCCACTGTGAGTTGTTCGAGATGTTCAGCGACACAAGGGATTTCATGCGGGCGAGCACCATAGGGAACTCCACCATATCGGGACAGTTATAGACCTCGACATCGGTGCAGGCATCGAGCGACTCCAACGCATCGGGCAACTTCGTGATGGCACTGTTGGCAATGAAGAGGTATTCCAGTTTTTTGAGCTTGCCGATTTCCTCGGGCAGCGACAGCAGACCGTTGGTCAGCTTGCCGTGAACCATGTCCATAGGGCGGATCTGCCGCTGACGGCCCGTCGAGGGGTCGATAATCTCCCGTTCGGCAAGTCCCTCGTCGTAGAGCGAAATGGCCGGAATGTGAAGGTCGTGCTCCACCAATGCCCGGGCACACGGTTCAGAGAACTGGGTGGCGGGGTGAATCATCGCCAGAAACTTCTTATGGTTGTCCATGCGGTTGCGACCACGCTCCGCGAGGCTCTCCCCGAACGAAAGCGACGGGTCGAAGGTCAGCAGGTTACCGTCGTTGTGCGTGCCGAGGTAGAGCTCGATCAGCTCGGTGAGCTGTCCCAGTGCGGCAGGCATGTGTCCCCGGAACCCGAAGGAGCTGATGTCGATGCGTGCCACACGACCGTTGCTGTGAACCTGCACGCCGGGCTGGTCGCACCACAGGTCGGGGTCTTTGTTGAAATCCCAGTTCGTGCCGGGAGCGTAGTTCTCGCCCGAGTAGTACCAGTTTTCGCCGCCAAGCGCCTTCCAGATGCGGTATAGGGCGTAGCCGTCCTGAATGTAGCTGTCGGCCTCGTAAAGCGTGATGCAAGGCTTGGCCTCGGTGGTCCGGTTGTCCTCAATGCTGAACTCCGAGAGTTTGGGACGGGTGTTGCTTTCCAGCAGGTTGCGGTCCTTGTCCAGCGTGCGGTAGGAAACCACGGTATAGTCGCCGGCGGGCAGCGAGAGCAGCGAGTCGCAGCGGCTCGACGAGGTCTGATAGCCGAAAGTTTCGTCATCGTCGTCGAAATGCTGCGAGAATTTCATCGGCAACTCTTCGAAAGTCGTTTCCGTAACAGTCGACTTGTTGCGTACGGTTACCGTGAAGTAGGCGATCTCGTCGAACGTGTACTCCTCTCGCGTGGCACGCGTGTCGGGACGGTTGGGGAAATCCCCGGGGTCCTTCACAAGCGTAAAGGTCACCTTGCCCCGGGGGGCGACATCGACGGTCAGGTCGTGCTGGGTAAGGCCTCCGGCAATCACCCGAATCTCCGCATTGCGGGTCGAGCCGTTGTATATGGGTTCGTCGTAGGCATCGTAGAGGGTGTATGTCACGACTTTGTAGGTTCCGGTCAGCAGTTTGATTTTATCGCTGCGCAGACCGAACTCGGCGCTTTGCGCATCGGCTGCCGAGAGCGTCAGGGTCTGGGCGATGGTCGTCTCCCCGAAAGAGAGGGTCACCTTGATTTTGCAGGCCTCGGCCAGATAGTCGAGCTGCGGCTTCACGGCGCGGGTTCCGGCTTCTGCGGCAACGGCTTCGGACGCCGTATAGGAGACCTCTTTGTAAAGTTTGAATTGGATGTATCCGTAGTCGCGGTCGCGGTTGTCCACGCCGTCATCGTCGGAACAACCGCCGAAGAGCGACGCAGTCAACAGAGAAAATACCGCTACTATGGAAAATCGGTTAAGTCTCATAAAAATAAAACGCTTGATTCCTCTTGTCTAATTACAGTCTAAAAAGAGAGTTCCCGCCCCGCATCCCGCAGAGCGGGAACCCGTTCACATATCCGTAGATTACAGGCTTACATCAACCTCGACGACAATCTTGAACGGACTGCTCATCCAAGTTTCGTAAACCGTGAACATATCAACAGCCTTACCGTCGGGAATGGAATCCAAATCCGCAGGCAACGTGAAAGATACCTGATAGGTTTCCTTATCTTCGACCAATGTAATATAGGCCGATCCCATATCGGGAGCCATATAGACATACTCGGGAAGCTGGAACTTCGCATAAGCACCCATGGCACTCGTAATCATTATTCTGAACACGCTCGTGCCTTCGATATAGTAGGGATCGGAAGTGTCCGTAATCTGCGACAGCGCAACACCGCCATAGTTCGTGTTCTCGACAATCGACACCAGCATAGTCTCCTCGCCACCGCTGGCACTTTCCTGAGAGATGGTCGAAACCACATACTTCGCATAATCGTTCTTCAACTTGCCGGTCGAAGCGTCGAGCAGCTGGTCGGCCCCGGTAACACCGGCCGAAGCGGGCAAAGCCAGAATCTTCGCCGTACGGGCTTCGCCCTCATTGGCCGTTACGCTGATTTCGACAATCTGCTCCTGAATGGGCTCTGCCTCTGCACTCTGATCCCACTCGTCCATCGTAAGGGTAACCCACGACGGATTGACTTCATCGGCCGAAGTACCCTCTACCAATGCATAAACTTTGGCGTTACCGCCCGAGCGGATCGTACCTTTGCTCAAAATCATACCCCATTCGGCAGGAACCCACTGGTTCATCATCGACGACCAGTATTCGCCCGCGGCATTGAACTTGTACTCTGCATCGAACCCGGGGGTAAAGACCGTACTGGCTCCGGGAATCGTCACCTGAAAAGACTTCAAGGTAGCATCTTCTTTCTGCTGGTCGTAAAAGGTCAAGGTTGCCGTCGTCGTCTGTGCGGGGAGCTTCGAAAGGTCGGCCCACAATTTGATGTCATTGGTCTTTCCGGCCTCGTACTCGGTCGTCGTCAGAGCCTGCAACCACTCGGGCCAGCCTTTGATACCCCAATCGACATTCGACTCGATCCGCATGAACTGCATGAAGGTTCCTTTGCCGTCGGGCCAAGTCAGTTCGACAGACGACTGCGGCTCGGAACCGTAAATATACATCGGGTCAGTATCGGTCTGCGGGGTGGAATACTGGAAGTCTCCATTCCCATCCAATTCGGCCGTATAGACATTGAACACCAACGTCGAAAGTTCGATGGTGATTCGGGCTACGATCTCCGTCCGGTTATTCATCGTCAACGAAACCTCGCAGGTGTGCGTGTCGTAATATTCCGGCACATCGCTGGTGCAGATGGTAATCGAGGTTTTGGCGTCGGCCAGACCGCGCACGCTGTAAACGCGCTGCTCGCCGTCCTGAATCCAGAACCACTCGGCGGTTTCGGTGGGTACGCTCACCACCCAGTCCATGTTCGGGGTAATCTCGAACGTGCAGGTTTTGCCCGATGCAACCGTTTGGGTGAAGGTCTCGGGGAATTCAGGCGTGATTTCCGGATCATCATCCGAACATCCGGCCATGAGGAGGCAGACACCTGCAAACATCCCCTTCACGAGATTTAAGAATAATTGTTTCATAAGCATTTAGACTATAATTAAAAAAAGTGAGTTATGAATATTCGTTCGTCACATCCCCTCTTCACGCCGCAAGCGATCGGCCTCTTCGTCGCTGACCCACTCCAAAATGTTGTAGAATTGCCCCACCGTACCAATGCTCGTGCCGACATTCTCCACATAGGCCAGAATCCAAAGAGAGACATACTTCTGGCAACTGTTGAAGTAGGACTCGGAATAGGGACTGCCGCTTACGCGAATTTTGTTGTCGCCGAGGATCTGACCGAAAACCGAGGCTTCGTCAGCAAGTATCTGATCGGTATCCATCGTAACCAGCGGCGAGGCGGGATTCGTGCCGTGCAGACGAACGGTTACATCGTATCCGTCGTAGAGCCAATCATGCAGGATGAGCATGTCCGGCTGCGAGGGATGTTTCTCCGTACGAATCAGACGCTGCATGGGGTTGTTCTCGATACCGGGATAGCTATTCAGGAACTGCGACGTCACCACGCACCATCCGGTGAATTCCTCGATGACGAAGGGACAGCTCTTATACATGACGACTTTGGTGCAATCGGTATAAAGGCCATTCTGCCAGGTAATTTGTTCGGGAAGCACCAGTTTGAGCCGGAAGCCCAGCGAGTCGGTATCCCGGATATTGTCGTAGTAGCCCTTGACCCGCACCTCGGTTGCACGTTCGCCGGCATTGATGGTGATACTGTTCGAGAGCAGGCGGTAGTGCAAACCTTCGATGGCATTGCTTCCCTTGTCGATGATCTCGACCCCGAAGGTGCGGTCGTAGCTGCAGGCTACGGTCGAGGCTACCGGAACGGAGAAGTAATCTTGGTCTTGGAGCACCGGATTGGTGGACAACGAGTCGGCAAACATGACGTACTCGGCATCGGAGTAGGTCTTGAACTCTTCGTTGCAGGAGGTTGCCAAAGCTGCGGACAGCATGGCTGCTGCGATAATCAATATCTGTTTCATAAGTTTGATTCACTTTCGGGGTACTCCGATCAATTACTTTCGTTGGGTTGGATTTCCGAACCGGGCGATTCGAGTTCATGCTGCGGAATCGGCCATACGAAAAGCGGGTCGTCGCAAGTCACCTTGAGGGAGCTGCCCTCTTCGAGCGAGCAGGACTGCGGCGTACGCTGGAAGCTGTAACCGCCGTTCTTACCGGCATACTCCTTGCCCCAACGCTTCAAGTCGTGCAGGCGGAAGCCCTCCATGTAGAGTTCGCGCATACGTTCGTCGGCAATGGTTTTGAGCCAGTTGTCGGCATTGACAGAGAGTGCGCCGCCGGTCGTATAGCGGGCGCTGCGCAGGGTGCTCAAGTCGGTTCCGGCTTTCTGGTACTGTCCCAAACGGCAATAAGCTTCAGCACGGATCAGATACTGCTCGGCGAGGCGGAACACTTTCGGCTG
The DNA here is from genome assembly GCF_000526555.1 of Bacteroides sp. 14(A). NCBI lineage: Bacteria > Pseudomonadati > Bacteroidota > Bacteroidia > Bacteroidales > Bacteroidaceae > Bacteroides > Bacteroides sp. 14(A). The sequence goes on from NZ_JAGH01000002.1 coordinate 2,066,002, forward strand.
GTTGATGTGGTAGAGGTTGTAACCGCTGATGAAGCTGCGGTTGCCGTAGTATTTCACCAACAGGGGCCAGTTCAGGCCGTTGGCATAACCGATGGTAATACCGCTGTCCGAACCGGCGAAGTAGGCTTCGTAGCGGCCGTCGCCGCTGGCGTAGGAGTTCAGCACCCACTGTGCCGGCACATAGTCGGGATAGAAATAGTAGTAGTCGCGCGTGAAGTTCAGGAAGACCGAGCCGAGCGAACCGCCGTAGGAAGTCGGCGTGAAATTGATGTGCCAGATATCCTCGAAACCGATGTCGTTCGACCAAAGGTAGTAGAAGTGGCTGACAGTCTGGCCGTCCGAACCGGCAGTGGTCTGGTTCACCGACGAGAGTTCGTAGCTATCGCTCTTCCCGTCGATGAGTGTCGAAGCGTAGTCGACAGCGCTTTGCCAATCCTGCATGTAAAGAGCGACGCGGGCGTGCAGCGCCTCGGCGGCACCTTTCGAGATGTAGACGTAGCTGTAACTGTCCGTTTCGTCCAGCAGGCGCTTCTCGGCCTCGGACAAATCGTCGAGTACCAATTCGTAGGAGGCTTTGAGCGATGCGCGGCGCAAGGGCTCTTTCTCACTGTACTTCGTGCGGAGCACGACACCCAGTTCGTTGTCGGCGGTCTGCGGATCGTATGCCTTGCAGAAGCACTTGATCAACTCGGCGTAGCAGAGTGCCCGGATGAAGTGCACCTCGCCGACGTAGACATCGAGCACTTCCAGATTCTCGTCGTCGGTCTCTTCGGCGATGATGTTGCCGACACGCTCCAAGAAGAAGTTGCAGTTGCTGATGACGTTGTAGAGGGCTCCATAAACCGACTCGATTTCGGAATTGGTGGAGAGGATGTCCCACTGCCAAATCTGTCCGTAGGTATTCGAATAGCCCTCGACGGCATAAACCAGATCGCTCTGGATGTCGGGCAGCAACGTGAGGTAGCCGCTCCAAAGAGCGCCGCTTTTCAGGCTGGCGTAGATACCCGTGAGCTGCTGGTCGGCATCGTTGAAGGTCTGCATGGCCTTCTCTTGGGGAATGGCGGACTCGGGGAACTTCTCCAAGCACGAAGTAGTTCCTACGAGCAGCAGCGAGAGGGTAATTTTGAGTATATAATATAACCGTGCTTTCATATATGCCGTGTTAGAAAGTTATGTCAAGACCGAACGTAAACTGGCGGGCCATCGGATACTGTGCCATGTAGATGTTGCCCACACCTTCCGGATCGATTCCGGAGAACTTGGTGAAGGTCAGAAGATTCTGTGCCTGCGCGTAGATACGGGCGGACTGGAATATACGCGTGTGCCGGAGCCACTCCTTCGGGAAGGAATAGCTCAACGAGAGGTTTTTCAGACGCAGGAACGAGGCATCTTCCAGCAGGCGGTCGTCGAACTCGGTGTAGACGCCGTGACGCGGAATGCTGGTCTGGTCGCCGGGCTTCTGCCAACGATCAAGCAGACGCCTCGACTGGTTGTAAGAGGTGAAACGGCCGTTCGATTCGTTGAAATAGCGGTCATTGCTGATCATCCAGCGGTCGGCCACCCACGAGAACTGCGCCGAAAGGGTGAACCCCCTCCAAGTCAGGTTCGTACCGAAACCACCCTGCCAAGGGGCGTGGTAGCTCTTGCCCGTGAGCACCTTGTCCGAATCCTTCAACTCGGTCGTGAGGTTACCGTCGCGGTCATACCAGAGAGCGTCGCCATTGGCAGGGTTTACGCCGGCGAAGCGGTTGAGATAGAACTCTCCCGAGTCGTGCCCGACGACCAGTTTGGTGCTGGTATTGGCGCGTTCATACTCCGTGACGCCGTTGTAGAGTTCCGTAATCTTGTTTTTATTATAGGAGATGTTGGCGTTTACCGACCAGTTCAGATTCTCCCGGGCAATGAGCACGCCCGCAAGGTTCAACTCGACACCGCGGTTGACCATTGTTCCGACGTTGTCCCAACGATAGCCGAAGCCCGTATCCGCATACGATTGCGGTACTTCCATGAGCAGGTCCGATGTCTGCTTGTTGTAGAACTCGATATCGGCCGTCAGGCGGTTCCAGAAACCCAAATGCAGGGCGAAGTTGGAAGTCCATGTAGTCTCCCAGCTGAGTTGTTCGTTTCCGGGCTGCGAGAGCAGCGTACCGGCCGAACCATTGTAGTTCATGCCGCCGCTGACAAGGGCGAGGTGTTCGTAATTGGGAATCGAGGAGTTGCCGGCCGTACCCGTCGAGAGCGATACCTGGGCGTTAGTCAGCCAGTCCTGTGCGTTTTTCAGAAAGGACTCGTTGCGCAGATTCCACATGAAACCTACCGAGCCGAACTGTCCCCAGCGATTACCGGCACCAAAGCGCGACGAAGCATCGGCACGCAGCGAAGCCTCGATGAAGAAGCGGCTGTCGTAGTTGTACTCGGCGCGTCCGAAGAAGGAGAGGTAACCATAGTCGGAATCTGTCACGTCGTTCCATGAAGTGACACGCGTACCGGTCGAGATGTTGGTCAGCTTGTTGTTGTTCTGACCCTCGGCGAGCAGCGAGAAGGCCTCGTAGTGGTAGGTTACGCCCTCCTGACCCACCAACACATTGAACGAGTGTTTTTGACCGACGTCGAAGCGGTAGTTCACTGTATTGGTGATTTGCAGCTGCACACCGTCCGTCGAACTGCGTGAAGCCGTTCCCTCGCCCAGATTGGGCGCATACTCGGGATAGGATTTGGCATATCCGGTCGTATGGGAGTAATCCACGCTGGCCTGCGACTTGACGGTCAGGCCGTCGGTAATCGTCGCCTCGGCGAAGATATTCGACATGAGTTTGTATTTCTTATAGGTGCGGGGATTGTTGGCCAGCCATTCCAGCGGATTCACGCCCGTTCCGTTCCAGCTGCCGTCCCCACTCGATGCGAGTGAACCGTCCGGACGGTAGGGATTCCAGTAAGGGAGCATGAACTGGGCGGCCGAGATAGGCGTCACCACCGAAGCCGAGCCTTCGTCAGCCTGTTCGATTTCCTGATAGTTGAGCATTGTGTTGGTCCCGATTTTAAGCCACTTGGCGGCACGCTGTTCCAGATTCACACGCGTCGAATAGCGTTCGAACATCGAACCTACGGCCGTACCGTCCTGGCTGTAATAACCACCCGAAACGTAATAGTTGGTCTTCTCGTTCGCTCCTGAAATCGAGAGTTCGTAGTTTTGCAACATTGCGGCGCTGTTGAAAACTTCGTCGAGCCAGTTTACATCGGTTTTACTTAGAAGGTTGTAGTCCTGACCGCTGGTCATGCCGATCTGCTGCTCGTATTGGATACGCTCGGCGGTATTCATCATGTCCCAGTTGCCGTATGCAAGCTGCGAGAAACCGAGCTGCATCCGATAGTTAATCATCGGACGCGCGTCTCTTCGGCCACGCTTGGTCGTGATGACGATCACGCCGTTTGCGGCACGCGCCCCATAAATAGAAGTAGAGGCGGCATCCTTGAGTACCGAAAGAGACTCGATGTCGGCAGGATTGATGGCGTTGAAATCGGATGCCGAAATGGCCACTCCGTCGAGAATGTAGAGCGGAGCCGTTCCCGAATTGATTGAATTCGTGCCGCGAATCACCATCGAGGACGAAGCGCTGGGCTCACCGCTGGTCGACAGGACGGTAAGACCCGGAACCTGACCTTGGAGAGCCTGGTCGAAAGCGGCTGTCGGCGTGTTTTCGATTTTCTCGGCCTTGACCGTGGAAATGGACCCCGCCACCGAGCTTTTCTTGCGGACACCGTAGGCGATGACAACGACCTCTTCGACAACCTGCGGATCGCCGACCATGGCCACGTTGTGGGTGATGTCGGATGTTCCGCCTGGAACGACGAATTCGACACTCTTGTAACCGAGGTATTGGTACAACAGAGTCGTTCCGGCGGTTGTGGAGATACTGTACGTACCGTCGTGTCGCGAAGTAACACCATTGGTCGCACCCGAGACGATACTGACGCCAATCAAAGGCGTATTGTCTTCGGACGCCGTAATTAATCCGCTGACTGTTACCTTTTCTCCTTTATCTTTCGTACCCTGGGCACATGCCGTTTTTTGAAGGGGGGGTACACATAATCAAGAAAAACAAGGAGAAGGCAGATAAAAGTTTGGGGGTTTGCATGAGTTAGTTTTGTTTTTCTGACTGCGCAAAAATATAAATAAAATGCTAAAATGTTTGATTTTTTGTTAAAAATATGCGCAATTACGTACTATTTCAACCGAAATCGGTGTTCAGGTTCATAAATTGTTGATTCGTTATCCCTGTCTTCCTATATGGTTCCGTAACCGGATCGACGAGGAAGAAGCCTACATGCAGCGGTATCTCGGAAACGAAATGACGATTCAAGCAGAAACAACGACGAAAAAGAAAATATACTGTCCGTTGCGGTCTGTATATTGTTCAGCCGTGCGGCATATACACCGAATACGAATCCGAAACGGTAGTACCTACAGTTTATCGGCAATTTCACAGAATATAAAACCAAAACAAGACCGGAAGAATAATCTTTCCAGTCTTGTCTTACAATACCTATCGAACCGTTTTCGTACAATGCTGCTCCAGCAGCTTGCCGATTTCGGCTTGAAGGTACAAAAAATTTCCACCGCCAATAATATAAGGTATCCGGTGGTTGTTCCGGCAGTTTTGGAACTACCCTTTACTGACACAGAAAATCGTGCAGGCTTTTTCTTTCGTCAGATAAACTCCATTGCCGATTGTCTGACAGTGGGGCGATAAGCGTATCGACGATTGGATTACACGAATGATATTGCGACGCAATTATTTATAGTGTGTTCAATAAACACCCGTAATACTCTCGGATTCGGAGAAGAACAACTCTACCTTCGTGTGCCGGTTGGCCTCGACGGGTGTATGGTCGGCAATTCCGCCTATGCCTGCCCTGATAAGCATTCCGGCCGACACTCCACGTCGTTCCAGTTCGGCGGCGATGAACTCCGCCCTCGCCCTGCTCAATGAATCATTGATGGCAGGCGTACCGGTCGAACTGTCGGCCGCTCCCGTAACCTTTACGGACAGATTGTATTTTTTCGCCACACGTGCCAGTTCGTCGAGGTTGAGCATCTGCGAGGCGTCGGTCAGACGGGATGTACCAAGGCTGAAAAAGAAATAGACGGGCGCACCGATACATTCGCCGCCGGCGTACATGAGGGCCGTGGAATCCGCTGCGAGGAGTTCGCCGTGTCCGGACTGCGCAGCCCGGAAAGGCGGATAGTTGTCAATCCGATTTCCGTTTCCAACCTGAAAGGCTGTCGTATCGAGGGGCGACGTGCCGTCCCAATACCTGTGCTTCAGTCTTGCACGAAGCGAGTTCAGCCCGCTGTAATTGTTCACGGGATAGGCCTTGCGTCCGTCGCCGTCCTCGCCGAACAGATGGCTGTATGTATCGAGCAAGCCCTCGATTTCCAGAATCTTCTTCAACTCGGCGAGCGTCCGGCGGTCCCGGTCGTGGCGGCCCGCATAACGCCGGTTCTCTTCCGAAAGGAAGCCCACATAATCGACGAGCCGTTCGTTCCGGAGGATATAGGGTGTCGCATCCACCGCACGCTTCCAGCCTGCCTTTCCGATATTGAACGCAAATCCGGCTGTCAGCGACAGCATGTGATCACCGAGACGGTTCGACCTGCCGTAGCCATCGAAGTCCTGAAAGGTGGTCGTACCTGACAGCTCCAGCGTGGCACTTACACGCCCGGAGATGCGGTACTGTCCCTGCACGCCGTAGGAGACCGCAAAGGGATTATGCCCGTTAGTGGCGTTGTGCAATAGTCCGACACCCGCGAAGGGTGCAAATCCCCAGCGTACCTGTTCCTGCCGGGCGTACCTGTGGCCAAGAATATTCCAGAGCAGATCCGCATGGATATGGTGGTAGTCCTGAGTGGACAATGTGCCATCCTTGAACTGCAATCCGCTGTAATGGATGCGTGCGCCGACAGAGGGCGTGAACCACTTGCCGACGGCAAGGCTGTACGAGGGTTTCACCCGTCCGAAGAGGTCTTCGCAACCGAGCGGCGTGCCGAGAAAGGCGGTCGCACCTCCCGCCACGCTGACAAACCAGTTGCCGGTCCGGGACATCGGGAGTACCACCCCGTCGAGATAGACGGGCTGCATGGGTTGAAGCAATTCCGCGACCTCATAGCGTGAGGCGCGTTGTACAGTGTCTTTCTGTACGGATTGTGCATTTGCCCGTATCTGCCATGTGCAGAGCAAGGCAATAATGAAAATAATTTGTTTCGTCATATTCCAATGTTTTTATCCGTTATACTTTTTTATTTACATAAGGTATGCGCCACTTACCGTTTGGGCTTCTTGCCGATGGCCGGGCGCATCATGCGGCTCGCCATCCTCATGCAGCGAAGCGCCCACGCGCGGTTGTCCTCGTCGTCATCACGCCCCCATTTGAGGTCGCTGCCGCCGCCTCCGCCGCCACGTGTTTCGGCAAACGTGGTGGCGTCATCGACCATTCCGAGGAACAGCATCGTCGCGCAGTGCATGACATCCGCGCCCCGTTCCGCGACGGACTCCATGAGCGAGCCGTCGAACCGCTGCCGCTGTGAATCGTCCATTTGTGCCGATGTGGAACGGAACTCGCCGACCATGCTTTCCAGCAGGACGTCTTTCAGCAGACTGTCCACCTTGGAATGTACATCGCGGGAGTACCGGTAGGCTTCCTCCTTGAGTTCCCCGGTGCGTTCCTTAATGGCGTCCATGTTCTCCTTGAGCTCGGTCAGTTGCCGGTCAGCCGTCTGTAACTTCTCCTGCTTGTCCGCCAGTTGACGGGTGATTTCTTGCAGCTCCTTTTCCTGCGCATGAACCCATATCTCCAGTTCCGCCGCACCGTCTTTGTTCGTAGCCAGTTCTTGTTCGGCTGCCGATAGAAGGGCCTCTTTTTCGGCTTTCGATTTTTCGAGGTTATCGACCATCGTCGTAAGTCCCCGAACCCTGCGCTCTGCCAGCCGGATGTCCGACCGAAGCTCGGAGAGAGCCTTCTGGTGACGGTCGATATTCTCCTCGATGGTCGTACACTCCTCGGAGAGCATACGGCGGTATTCTTCGGTTGTCCTGTGGCGTGCACCAGTTTCCAATATGCTCGTGCCCCGCGACATTCCCCACTTCGCATTGACCTCGGTGAAGAAGTCCGTATGGAACTGCTTCATCCTCGCGCTGTACTCGAACTTGTCCTTTCCGGCGAATATCTCCTTGTACGCAAAGCGGTCGTCCTTGATCGGCAGGAGCGTACAGTGGACGTGCGGGTTCAGTTCGTCGAGGTGTACAATGAAAGCGGCTATGTTCTGCTCGCCGTATCTGCCACTCACGAATGAATAGACATCCTTCGCCCATCGTTCTATGTCGCCCTTCCGTTTGATGCGGGCATTGTCCGCACCTTCTTTAAAGTCCACCTCCTGCGTGCCGAATGCGAGTTCGTGCATACGCTGTCGGGAACCGCCGAAGATGATATTGACCACCGTGCGGTATTTCGGCTCGACCAGCCCTTCGTTGGGGTCTTTGATACCCCGTCGATTCAGTATGTCCGCCATCCGCTGCGGAATGCTGCGGGTCGTGTCGATGGGACGTACCTTGCCCCCGGGCGCGATCTCGAAGTTCAAGTGTTTGCGCGTGGGATCGTAGTTGCCCTTAGTCATGGCGTATTTCTCCGCTTTTTTGCTGCGGTCGCGCAGATGTTCGTTGCTTTGCGCCGTGGTGATGCCTTTCGACACCCGAACATCAAGTACCTGTTTTTGATTTGCCATATCGTTTTCATGTTGTTTCGGACAATCCTCCGTGTCCCAGCTTGCTGCTTGTTCGGACACCCTTCCCACCGACGTCAGTCAGGTGGGGTATTAGGCTCCCCCTTCCCTTTGCTCGGTGGCAGGCGGGCAAGCCCGGATGCCTCCCTCTGACGGGCAGGATACCTGTACCGAAAGGGGGCGGATTGCTCGCGGTTATACAATCTGTTTCCATTGCCGACTCAATCCGCCATGTCCTGCGCTCTTGCCGCAAGCGACAAGAAGGGTTTGCGAAGCGATTTAAGGCGTTCTCCGGGTTCGTCCGTGTCATCCGCCGTCTCCGTCGCTCCGGTGTCGAACACGAGCCTCGCAAGGTCTTTCGCGACCTCGATGAAAGCGGACCATTCTTCGCCGAGTTCCCGGCAGAAAAACTCCACCAACGGCGAGGCGTCATCGAACCTCGATTTACGCAGGGTCTTTTGCAGGGCGGCATGGGCGATGCAACTCAAAGCTGTTTCCAGAATGTACGTCTCTTGGTTGCCGGTGTGTACGTTGGTCGTAGCGGAATGGTTGTCCGGACAATGGTGGTCTTCACATCCGGCAGTCGCGGCTATCGCTTGCCGTGCGAGTTGTCCGCACGCTGCGCCGACTTCGGCAGTGGCCGTTTTGCCGATTATCCAATCGGACAACACCTCCCGGAGCTGTCCGGCAAAGTCCGGCCTCTCCTGTACATCGTGCGGTTTTGCGGGCTGACCGGATTGCACGGTCATGGTGATGACGACGCTTTTGGCGAGCCGGATGCGTCGCAACAGTCCGAACGCCTCGATCGTATCCAAGAAGGAACGGACAGTGGCCCGGTGCCAATGCCATTCCGTGGCGAGGTCGGAAACGGTAACGTGGCACTGGTTGGGTTGCAGCTCGTAATCCTGCCTGCGTAAAAAGGGGGAAACGAAGCCTGACAGGGCTTTGTCCAACAGGTCGCAATAGGCTTCGGTTCGCGTCTTGCGTTCACCGACTTTCTCTTTGAGGTAATCGAATACTTCCCTGTCTGCCAATATGGAGAGAGGTGTCTTTTGCTTGTTATTCATTTTCATTCTGTTTTTAATGGTTACTATTGCGCGGATATGTCGGGGTTGCCGCTGTCCGCGTCATGCGGCAACTTTGCGTGATGATGGTCGTGATAACTTTCGGCCAGCAGTCGAGGGCGTTTCTCCCAATCGGGTACTCTGCTTCCGTCATTCCATTCGGTCATTACCCGAACAGAGGGATAGAAAAGGGCTGCCAGAAGAAGATAGGCGGCAGTTACAGCCGTCGTGTACAGATGCGGCACGAAGCCGATAGCCAATGTCGCCAGCGAGAGCGTGCCGAACACGCGTGGCCGGTCGCATGATGCCCGCAGCCACCGGTCCGCCCTTTTGAACGAGAACAGAACGGCACAGAGGGCGGTCGATGGCAGGATGCCGAACTCGCCGGGGTGTCCGACGGTATAGACGTAATGGAAGAGCAACAGCAGGATCAACAAGACCTGCATGTACAGCTTCCGGACTTTCGCGCTGCGCGTCATAGCGTCATAGAATGTTGCCATGAAGGGGCGGCGGCTCTTGTACAATGCCAGCGGCAAGGCGAAAGGCAGCGCACAGAAGAGCAGTTGTAGTATATTCCAAGTCATAGATAGTAGGGTTTTTCGCGTACTTGAATGGGCTGTATCACCAGTTCCAACCGGACAATGTTGTGCGTGGCCAACAGGATGACGGTCTCGGCATCCCTCGGCGAAAAGTACATCGCCGCTTTCTTGATACGCTGCCGGAACGCATGATCTTGCTTGCGGTAGGTAGCCAACGCCTTGTCCAGATCGTGCTCGGGAACCGTCCACGTCGTCCCCTGGGCGTATGCACCGTTCGCCTTGTAGGCCCGCAGCACCAGTGTACGGGCAACGACGTAGTCGATATGCCCGTTTCGTGTAATGGAGTACTCCTTGTAGAAATTGTCATCGACGACTTCTATCCAAGTCCGGTACATCCTGATCCAGTAGACCATCTGGCGGTACAGCGTGTTTCGCATAACGTGGGCGTTTATAGAAAGTTTATCAGAAGATCGTCCTTGTTCTTCTTGTACTTGAATGTGCCGCCTTTGGAATGAAGCTCCAAATCGAGGCACAGGTCGCCGTACATATGTTCGAGCGAGTCGTAGATGGTAACGAGGATGGTGTTCACCTTGCCGTCGGCATCCGTCTTGGCGTTCATCTTGAACATCTGCCCGAAAGCCGGGTTGGAATACGCGCAGGCACTGTGACCGAAATTGCCTGTCGTGGCGGGGATGTGGTGATAAAGGGTTATCAGCTCCATATCGTCCTCGAACATATCCATTACCTCTTCCAAATCGTAAGGGTCTCGCAACGGGAAGACAAGCAGGGCGTAGTCGCCGTAGAACTGCGGCGCTTCCATCGTCGTGACATCGAGCAACTGCGGCAGTTGCAGGGGGACGAACGTCATAAAGTCGTCGAAAAAATGTCGTAGCATATTCATGTTTTATGGTGATTATAGCGTGTGAATGAAAATCTCCATGAGCATTCCCGGTAACTCGTCCAGTCTTGCATTTTCCGACTGTAAGAGCCGGCTCAAGGTCTTGAATGCCGCCGGGGTCTGCGCCGCCATCCTGTCGAGCTGTTTCCTCTCCTCCTCGGAAAGCAGCGTCATGCAGAAGCCGTCCAGCGAGGCATAGGGCTGCACGAGCATCCAGATATAGGCTTGTGCCTGCGCAGGGGTCTTGACTTTCCTGTCGCGAACGTCGTCGAGGCAGGTGCGCATGTTCTGCAGCTGTCGGCGGTTGGTGCGCATGGCCAGAAAGAGCATCGCTTCCCGATAGGTAATCTCCTTGCGTTCGGCGGCAAGGAATAGCTGCGAGCAGCAGCGTTCGGTGTCGCGTGTAATATCCGCCGTGTTCTCTCCATCGAGGTCGTGCAGGTGAGTGAGGAACGTCCGGAAAAAGGCGTCTTCTTTCCCGATATATGCCGTCAGGTCGTCATGGCCGTGTATGCCGTCGCGTATGGTTTCGGAGAGGAACGCCCGGTATTTCGATAAGATCTGCTGCTTGCTGTCCCGGCTTGCAGGCCGGCTGTCCAGAGAAGCGAAAAACGGGCGGATGTCTTCGGCGGCACGGTGCAGCTCTTCGTCTTCGCCGTACGGCGAGAATTGCTCTTTGAATGCCAGGAGTTCCTGATAGGTGCGCGGTTTCGACAGGGTCAGGCGCGAGAACTCGATACGGATGGAATCATGCAACCGGGCGCACTCCCCGCGAAGGTCGGAGTGGGCAGGGTTGAGCGTGTCCCGTTGAAGCTGCATAAAAACAGAATCCTTCACGGTCTGCCACCGGCGGACGTGTTTCGTCAAGACCGTGAAAGAGGGATCGGTCTGCCGCCGTATATCGGACAGATACTCCCGGTAGGTTCCGGCGGGGTCGTCGAGAGTCTTGACCAGCGGTTTGCCGTTTTCGCCGCTACACGATGCCAATATGGATATGGCAAAAGAAGCGGCGCATATCCGTGATGAAAATAACGGATTTTTGAAGTATAATTTCACTGTTTTCATATTTCTATTTTCATATTCGACAGTGCAAATCTATATATAATTTTTAAGAGAATATCCGTCCTAAATCACATTTACGATAATTTTTACTATCATATTTAACGATATGATTATCAATGAAAACAAGTGAAAGAAAAAGGAAAGAAAAAGAGCGTGCGATAAAATTTCAGGTGAAATATGAAATCATATTCAAATGAAAATGCTATATTTGCACTTGTTATCAAAACGACGTATATTCGAATGGCAAAAGTAGGCTACCTATTCAGAACAGATAATGATGGTCTTGACGCGGACAGGGAATGGATGCGGCAGTATGGTTGTGTACACATCATAGAAGAGACCATCGAACATGAGACGCTTCGCCCCATGTGGAAGCAGCTAATGTCCAATCTCGGAAGGGGTGATGAGATTGTGGTGTCCAAATTCAGTGATGCCGTGCGCGGCCTGCGGGAATTGGCGGCGTTTGTCGAGTTGTGCCGGATCAAGGGGGTGCGCATCGTATCCATCCATGACCGGATAGACACGCGCAGTGAACTGTTTCCCGATACGACCGCAGCCGATGTATTATGGATAGTCGGGGCTTTGCCCGAGGAGATTGCCGCACTGCGCAAGTTTTCCGCCCATGTCGAAGAGCTGCAGCGGAACATCAAAGTTCCGGCAACACCGCAGATCGTATCCAAGACACGGCGTGACCAGACTATCGTGGATATGTATGTCAACGGGCATTCACTTGACGACATCTGGACTATCAGCGGTTTCCGTAGCAAAAGCTCGATCTGGCGCGTACTCAACCAATATGGGATAAAACTCGACCGCGGTCAGACCAGCGGTCCGCGCAATAAGCAGAAGCCGAAAGAGGATGAAGGGGACGGCGGCAACGTCTGAATGTAGAATATTGTTAATCAACCCCATATAATTTGTTTTATCGGCTGTTTTTTCGTATCTTTATATTGATAATCATATAAAAAGTAAGTCTATGGAAGATATTATCATTTTATTTTTGGTGTTCTGGGTCATCGGCAAGCTCCTGAAGGGGGTGTTCGGCGGTTTCAGCCAGAGCAGCTTCAGAGATGACAAGTAGGCCGCCGAAGGATGGGCTAATGCGGTAAAAGAGGCGTGGTACAAGAAGGTGTGAAGCTATAAAAGGAGTGGAACGGAGTAAAATATAAACGGGGATTCCAGCGATAAGAATCCAGAATACATCTGTTGCAGATGTATCCTGAATCCCTGCCGGACATTATGGGGTATTTAGGCTCTCCACCTGTACCCTTCGTCTGTCAGCTCGAAGTATTCATCCAATCCCGGTTTTACGAAAAACACGATTTCAAAGGCTTCGTTACTTCCACCTTCGGGGAATGTCATGTCGATTTCTCCGTTTCGGACAGTCCCTCTACCCACGTTGTAGCCGAGGTCTTCGTCTGCATAAGCATAATGAAACTCAATGTCCGGGAACATCTCGGAGAGTTTTTGAATAAGCCTTGGCACGCTACTCCAAGCGGTATCGAACCAAAGTACGTTCGGCTCTTCAAAATCCTGATGAAGGGCATTCCATTTTGTACCCCATGTGGCGATAGACCACTCGTACCAAGTGGGATAACCGTATTTTTCTCGGTTTTTCAGGTATGTCCTTCCAAGTTGTAACACTTCTTTCTTGGCTTTTTCCTCCTGACTTTCCACCCATTGAATGACTTTCAAGTCGTCCGGAGAATTGAATGGCTTGCGTTGCATCGCAATGATATACTGCATACCCAATTCTCCGCTACTGGACGCTTCTATCAGTAGTTCTTTGGGCATAGGGATAATGTTGTTGAAGTCGATGTAACAGGGCGTGCCGTCATCATAATTTTCTCCTTTTAAAAAATTCATTACGTTTTGTACGGCTTCTCTGTCTGCGTTTATTTCTAAACGGTTTGTTACATAATTAGGCATGACTTTTTTGATTAAATTGTTAAACTTGTTCTTTTTTCCCTCCTTGTCGGTTCTTGCCGGCTTGAACCGCGTTGGGATTTTATGGATGCGGTACAGGGCTGGCGAACAAGCCTTTTCCGGCGCTTTTCCCGGAAAATTACTCTTTCGCAGAAAGGAAGAATTTTACGAGGAATGCACTTCAAAGTGACGGAATCAGGCGCGACAGCCCACCTTTGCATCTGATAAAAACAGACCGGTGATGGCCATGAAGAACAGAGGGAGAAAGACGGAAGGCAGAGACGGGAGTAAAAAAGGGGCAGCCCCAGAGTGGCGGTAAAAAAGGGAATGGAGTAAATGATAAAAGGGGGGATCGCCAACCGGCAAGAAATATAAGAGGTAAGGCGCGTCTGGTACTTCGACTATTCAAATGCCGCAACGCATCCGTTTCAGGTGGTTACGGCATTTGAGTTTACGGGGGTATTACTTTTCGGTTACGCCCATTTCCCTGCTGTATTCTTTGATTTGTTCCATTGTCAGCCACTCGGGTTTTGCGTCTTCCCCGAAGCTGTCGTGGATTTTCGTCATGTACTCGATGTGCTCCGCTTCATTACCCGCCCACAAGCATCTGGGGGATCTGTTTCCATAACCGAGATAATACTCGCAATCGGACTGTAAACGGCCCAACAACATATATCTGAACCTTGAATCGTGCTGTAATACTTCTTCTACTGTCATACTCGTTTTCGTTTTAATTAGTTTTTTATTTTCCCTCCTTTTCGGTTCCTTTCGCTGCCAGAACCGCTTCGAGGTTTTACGGATGCGGTACACGGCTGTCGGCATAGCTTCATACGGCGGCTTTTCTTGCCAAATTACTCTTACGCAGGAAGGAAGAATTTTGCAAGAAATGCACTTCAAGCCGCCGGATCAAGCGCGACAGCAGACCTTTGCAGCCGACAAAACCCAACGGTGACGGCAGAGAGGAGACCGCAGGGGGTGCACCTATATAAAAGGAAGTTGGCTGTGCCGAGATATAAGAGCAGAGGGAAAGAGGGAGGTATAAAAGAGAGCCGCTGACGTTTCGGTAATTTATAAATGGAAACCGCGCCTTTCGCCGATGGCGTTATCAGGAGCGCAATCCCCTTTATGGCTTACTGGAGTTATCCATGTCTTAAAGGGAGGAAGGCAATAAATCGCTCATCTGTCTTTCCGGCTGGCTACAAAATCCCCTGATTACCGTATTGCCGTTTATGCCTTCAAGTTTCGTGAACATTTGTAACGTGTCAAATCCCCTGTCGAACTGCTCCATGCTGACAGCGGGGGCAAAATGGATAATTCCTCGTGGATAGTTTCTCGAAACGCCAATCCACCCGCGCAGATAATCATCGAAGCGTCCTTCCGCTTTTGAGGCAAAGAACTCTTGTGCATGGGAGCTGCAAATGCTTTTACCGTACATTTCGTCTCCCAAAATTAAAATTCCGGCCTGCGGATTATACATAAAACGCCGGTTGGCTATTTGAAGAATATCTATGATTTCCCGTTTGACGTTGATAACCATCAGGATTTTTTCAATACGTTTTTTTGTACGTTTAGCCATTTCGTGAATTTCTTGTTTTTATGTGAGACTTCTGCTTTTCCCTCTCTTCCGGAAGCCTTTCGACTTCGCCCGAAGGGGGTGTTTTCATGTGCGAGACCCAACGGGGGTTACAAGAACGACGGCAAGGAACCGGCAATGAAATTTTATGAAACACCGCAATCCGCGATGGCGGAAAGCTGTCGTAAAATTTCATTTCAGGTAGCGACAACGGTACTTGAACCGCGTTCGTCCACCGTACCTTTGCACACGGAAACAGCCCTGCGGCGATTGCCGGGGCAAAAAGAGGAATGATGCTTCCCGTCCGTATAAGGGGAATGCAGAATGATGTTATAACAGGATGTGCTTGGACGAAGCCAAGTCTTAAAAAGGCAAGCCGGCGGCGTAACCGTCCATCAGCCGCCCGCCTGTTCAGGCAAGCGGCTGACGATTATCGGCTATACCCGGTTATGCGGCCATACGCTTGCGAATGAGGGATACATTCTTCCGCACGAGCTTGATAATCCGGTCATGGTACTCCGTATTCCGATTGCACGCTCCTCTCGACTGCAACACTTTGAATGTTTCGAGGCTCAACTCTACGGTTTCCACCCGTTTGTCCTCTATCCTTGCGGACAATACCAACGTGTCGGGCTTGAGATAATATTCGCGTTCTCCGACGCAATGATGCAGGGCATTTCCCTCTTCGTAATAAGCTATCACGCTGTCCAACACACGCACGACTATCGTACCGTCCGTAAATTCCAGTCCGAAGAATTTGCCTTTCATCTCCCGGAAACGGGTTTCGTTCTCCATTGCTCTTTTCATGTGCTCCTTGCGTTTCTCCTGCTCGCGAAGAATACGCAGTTTTTCTTGATACCTGTCGTGCTCGGCGTGCAAATCTACGGGGCAGACATAGCAGGCGTTGTGTAAATCCTTGCCGCACCTGCCGAGCATACGCAGGTAATCGACCCATATTCCCATGTCCGCTATCCGGTATTTCTTTCGCAATACGATTTTGTAGGACGGCCAACAGAAATCCAAGTCGCGCGGGTTGTCGATGAAATGTTTGAGGTCTTTTTTCTGCCCGTTTTTGAGTATCGTTTCCACGCGGCTGTCCGACAGCAGGGCTTTCATCAGCTTTTGCGGTGCGATGTCGGCGAATGTCCCTTTCAGCCCGTTACGCCTTAATTTCGGGATAACCGTGTAGTTCGGACAGACGTAGCAATCGGCGATATGCTGATAAGCCTCGTTATCGTTCCGCAGTTCCAAATCAGACCAGTAGGAAAAGCTGTCCATGTAATAGCCCATTGTCCGCCTCAATGCCGTAACAGCGGTTTTCCCGTTTTCATTCATCCAGTACCTTACGACCTCACGCACTATGTTTTGTGCGGTTTTCCCTTTGCGGTAGTAGGCGTCCATTCTGAATATACGCTGCACCTGCAGCCCGTCTTGTACTGTGATAACGGAGAAATAACTCCGGCTGTCGGCTTTTCGACAAAGCGTGTCTTTGAGCTTCAAGCGTGCGTTGCAATTCGGGCAGTGGCAATGTTTCGCCTTTGTCTCGTTCCACTGGTGGCCGCAATCGAGGCAGGTCGTCCGTCCGCTCGGTGTCCGAAATGCGAAATGCTGGAGGGTATGCCGGAATGCCCATTCTTGCTGCCGTTCCGTGATAGGCAGTAACCGCTCGTTGGCGGCTACTACCTCGTGCTGAAATTTTGTCCGTGCTTTCATACTCAAAAATCAAAAAGAGAGGGTTCCGGCTGGTTGGTCTGTGTCTTGGCAGCGGGTTTGCTGTGGCGTTGTTGCATTTTGCGCATTTCTTCCTCCTGATAGGCTTTAATCGCGTCTTTTCTCGCCTGCGCCTTTTCTTCTTCGGTCAGTTCTACCTTGTGATTGACCACAATACCGCAACTGATGGATTTGCCTACGTCGATGTTGTCTTCATCGTAGTAGTGGATGGCGAGCGACCATACTTCGTCGTCGGTCATACCGCAACAGCCGCTGGCTTTTACCTGATTGAGAATGAACGTGATGCAGTCGTCCAAATTTTTGTTCTCTTTGGCATACGACACGGCGAAAAGTTCGTCTGTCTGCGCCCTGCCGTCCAAATACCTCTTGATTGTCTCCTTAAAATGCTCTGTTCCTTTCATCGTATTGGGATTTTGAGATTAGAAGTGATAGTCGATGACACCGCCGATGTAGAGCAGCGTGCCGGGTTCAAATTCGCATACCTGCCGCAGGAACTCGTAGGATTGCTCGGCATAGGACTGTAAGCCCTCTTCGTCCAGATAGAACCAGTAGGCGGTGTCGAGTGGGTTTTTCAGGAACTTTTCGAGTTGATAGACCGGGCCAATCCAGTCCTGCACGCTGTCGGGGGTAACGGCTTCCGCCTTGCGTCGAATGTCGGCGACGAAATCCGCTCTCCATTGTTCCGCTCCGCCGTTGTAGCGTATGGTATCGTCGGAGATAAGCTCGAACATACCTTTGGGGAGGATATGATTGACCAGATACTCGATATGCTCCTTTCGCTGCTCGTCGTCAATCTCGGCGCAATAGTCGAAGAAGCTGCCGTCGCCCTGTGCGAGGGTGTCCTCGTTCAGGTAGTTGTCCTTGTTTACCCGTGTTTTGGTGATTTGAAAAATCTTGCTGTGCATAACCGTAATTTTTAATTTGTTGAACTTTTTTCTTTCCCTCTTCTGGAAGCTCTTTCGGCTTCCCTGTCGGGATTGATTTTACATGCAGGTCAAACAGCGGGGAAAGGACGGAAAGGCAAGTAAACCGTCAGGGATTTCATGGAATACCCAACCCTGCAGGCAATGCCGGAAGGGGGACTGAAAGGACATCTTCGATTTGGGAAGGCTGCCGTGCAAATCCATGAGCCGGTTAGCACGGCGGTACTTGATGACCGGACGACCGCTGTACCTTTGCATGGGAAAATTCAACCGACAGGAAGTGCCGACAGCACGATAAGAGAACGGGGATATAAAGGGAGTGGCCGACGGCATGTA
Source organism: Bacteroides sp. 14(A) (assembly GCF_000526555.1). NCBI lineage: Bacteria > Pseudomonadati > Bacteroidota > Bacteroidia > Bacteroidales > Bacteroidaceae > Bacteroides > Bacteroides sp. 14(A). The sequence continues at coordinate 2,083,831 of NZ_JAGH01000002.1, forward strand.
TAAAGGCGTGGAGTGCGGCTTAAAAAAGGAGGGGCTTGCAGTATGGAGTACAACATGCAGGCGAGATATAAAGACTCCCGAAACCTGCCTTACAGGTTCGGGAGCTTGGTTTGGCATGTGGGGAGTATTCTCCGCCGGGCATTAACGCATGTCGTGCGTATGCTTGTGAAAATACTCTTGCAGGGATTGATAGCGGTCCCGGACAGCCGCATTTTCATTGAACCCGTTCAGGCAATGAAGCAGTGCTTTTTCGAGCGTGGTGTACCGACGGCTGAAAGACTGTATGTTATCCAAGCAATAGGCGTTCAAAGCATATTTGAACGGTGCGAGGTTTGCTGGCTCTTTCCGAATCTGGACATGCCACAGGAAGTATAACTGAATTGTGAAGCTGTCGGATTCGCCTGCCTTCATCAGGTGTTCTTCATCGAGCAACCGTCGAACAAGTTCCGGGGTAAGCCGGCAATCGTCCATCCGGTAATACTTGCGTTCCGCCGTATGGTAGCCTGCAAACTGTTCGATGTCTTGTTCCGTCAGCCGGTATTCTTCCGGATAGAATAGCCGTACTTCATCTTCCGTAACAACGATTTTCTCTTCTCCGAACTGGTATTCATACGTCTTTACGGCAGGATAAAGCACGTTCGTGTTGCCGTCATTCACGATTTTGAATTTGTCAATGCAGCAGTGGGCGTGCTGCTCTTCTTTTTGCCATTGATCCACCCGTTCACTTACCTGTTCTTCGGTTTCGACGGGTTGCCCGAACACTTTTCCGAGCCACTCGAATACGGTCGAGAGTTCGACGAAATACTCCAGCATGAACTCGTTTTGAGGCGTGGAGAGTTCGACACGGTACTTTTCCGGGAAATATTTGTCTTCGTTGTCGTTGGTCTCATAAATGGCCATGCCCGGCTCTTCCATCCGATAGAAACAGCGGATGGATGGAAATTTCTTGCAGACCCAATCGAATGTTTCTGTACATGGCGCCCATGCCGTTTCCGTGGTAAACCTTAACGTGTCGCCAACCCGTTCGAGACTGTTCCAATCCCCTCGACAGTTTATCTTCTTCCAATTACCGCCCAAAGCGTCCACAAGACACCCCAGCCATGTCGTTCCGAATCCGTTTTCCACGGACGGTTCTTTTCGCTCTTGCAGTCCTTTCATCAGTTTGTAGAGTTTTTCCACTTCTTTTGCGTTTCCTTCAATGACATACGCAGTTGAACACCAATTTGGCATAATCGTAAATTTTAATTCGTTGAACATTTTTTTCTTTCCCCTCCGATACATCCGGTACCGGAAGGCTGATTATTTTTCTGCCCGCAAGATTGGCGGTCGGTCCGGGCAAGGATGATGCGGCAAATACGCTCTCCGATGGGGCGGAGAGGAAGATTTTCCGCAGCAAGCGAAAGTGGTACTTGACAGGACGGGGAACCGGCAATCGAACTTTGCAGAGAAAATAACCGGGCTTGCGGGATTAAGGAATATGGGGGATAACCGGCATGGGTTATAAGAGGGGCTGGGATTCTAAAAAAGGGGAATCGGCGCAAAGAGCAGCCGACAGAAGCCGGCTCTCTATGCTTTTCCGAGTTACTTCGACGCGTTTAGTCGGTTACGTCGTAATAATAGCTTAACTCGTCATCTTTCAGATACTCCCTTGCATATTGACTGGCTTGTGCCCAAAGGGTATTATACAATGTCGCAATTTCCGGCCTTGTTTCATAATACTGCCATATCTTATGGTTAAGCACTAAAACCAGTTCCGTGAGATACTTGTAGTTCTCTTTCCACTCCTTAAAAGCACGGTTGAAAGTGTCCTGTACCGCCGAAAGACCAAATCGGTCAGCAATGGAAAAATCACTCCAAAAGGTTGTTTGCAACTCGTAACCGTTCTCTGCCATAAATTCTCTGAATGTCATATCGCTTCAAATTTTAAGATTGATTTTTATTTTCCCTCCGATACGTCCTGTACCGGAAGGCTGATTATTTTTCTGCCCGCAGGATTGGCGGCCGGTCCGGGCAAGGATGATGCGGCAAATACGCTCTCCGATGGGGCGGAGAGGAAGATTTTCCGCAGCAAGCGAAAGCGGTACTTGACAGGACGGGGAACCGACAATCGAACTTTGCAGAGAAAATAACCGGGCTTGCGGGATAGGTGTTATAAGGAAAGCGGGTGTTGGCAGGCAAGGCATATAAAGGCAATCCGGGACGGCGGCAACCCGGTTATAAGAGTGCGATGCGCAGCAGACCGGCGATGAGCAAAACAAAAGCGACCCGAAGGCCGCTTTTGTCGTGATAAGGCAGGTGTTATTTCTTGCCTTTTCTCGCGGGTTTTGCCGGCTTTGCAGGAGCTTCCTCCTTTTCGACGGGCGGATAGAACTTGACAGCCGTCATCACGATGCGGTTGCGTTTCGTGCCGTTTTCACTCCACTCCTCGGGCTTGAAGTACCCCTCGACGGTGAGCATGGTGCCTTTGGTCAGGATGTCGAACGACCCGGTGTTCTCGTTCTTGCGCCAAGCCTCGATATTCATAAAGGCGGAAACGCGGGTGGTTTCCTCACCGTTCTTTTCCTGACGGCTTACGGCCAGAGGGAAACGTGCGACACTGGCGTTGGTGAACTGGCGGATTTCAGCGTCCTTGCCCAAGAATCCGGTTACTGCGAAGGTGTTTTCGATCTTTTTCATGTTGAATTGCTTTTAGAAGTTATAAATCATTTTTACGCTGCCTAAAAAGTAGGTGTCGTGAAAGGGATGCACCAAGGATAGCGCGTCAATACGCTTTATTTTTGGCCGCAGGCAAAACCGTGAGGCTCGATAAAGGAAGATTGAGGCAGCTACGCCATTGGTCAAGACCGAAAGGTCGATCCCGTCGGCACACTATCTTTGCATCGGAAAAATGATGATGGCTTCGGCAAAAAGCGATTATGAAAAAATCCGGAAACAAAGCGACCGGAGAGGATAAGGCTAAAGAGCAGATCCGCACATCGACACCCAATGGCGGCACGCCTGACCGGAAATCCGCAAAGAACGGGGAAGCCGAAGCGGCGTAACGGACAGCCTTGGATCGAGATTGCAGCAGACGGAACACACGTCCGCACCCAAAGGCTCGCCACCGCCAGAGGGACGCGCCGGTTAAGAGTGGAGAGGAACGGTGCTACCCATTGGTGGGCTGTCATTATCCGTCCCGGAAAGGGGGATGAGGCAAAAAAGGCAGAGGGGAAATGGCAAAATCCGGACTTGTCCGCAAAACGGCGGTTCGCCTTACGCGAATGGCTGGTTTTATAAAAGGAGGAGGCGCAGCCAAAAGAGAAAATATAAGAGGGAACCAGGCACGCCTGAAACCGGATAGAGACTCCGGGTTTCAGGTACAGCCGGTTTTCATGACAGAGGTCTATGTCTCTATCATGATGTTCCACTCGCCATTGGAGAATATACGAAAGCTCACATATTCACTTGCCAGCTCAAATGTCAGTATGCGGACATAGATTTTGTCTTTATCCTCCAACGAGTTTATTATCTCGTCGATTACTCCTTCGGGATAACGCCACCTTGAAGAAAAATCGACGTCGATACACTCGTCATACCAATCCACATTGCAGTCATCAAAATTCTCACTCATGAGTTCTGCCATTTTTTCAAGGTCTTTCTCGTTCTCCGTGCTTGCGAAAAGGAGATTGGTTGCGTAATTTGCCATTGTTCTAATTTGTTTGTGTTTATGTTTCTATTTCTCCCTCGTGTAGCATCAGCTACTTTCGGGCTTGATTGAAAATTATGTCGCTTCAAAAGGCAGCATGGCTTTCCATACAAGGTTTCACGGCCAAATACTACCTCTGCGAAACAGAGTGTGGAGATTTTGCCGTGAACCGTCAGGCTATGACCTTGTACAGGAAAGGCATGGCAAGTACCTTTGCGACACGATTTTCATCAGACAGACCGAAGTCGATATGCGAAGATGTGGAGGTACGGATGGTGTATAAGGGGCTGGTCTTACAAAAGGAGGTGGCGCAGCCAAAAGAGAAAGTATAAGAGAGAAACGGGCAAGGCTGAAACGGGTAAGTCCTGTCCCAGCCTGCCTATGTGCTTGTTTGCTGTTGTCATTAAAATTCCGTCATCATAATGCGGTAGTCGAATACTTTGGTTTTATCGCTCGGTCGTCTTTGGACTACCCAAAGATGATGTGCTCCGTAGCCGAAAGTGAAATATTCGTCAAGTGGTGTATTTTGTTGCAACCGTTCCATGCTGTTGCGCAATTCCGTTTCATTGCTTGAAAAGAGAATCGTGTTGATGATTCTGAAATAGAGGTCTGTTACCTCTTCACAGTAAGGGAAAAAACTGTGTTCAATCGTTACGTTCATGCTTCTTTGATTTTTATTGTACTTCGACTATATCTTCAATTCGACCATACAGGACGGAACGTAGTGCGGTCTTGTCGGTAGCGTAATACTCGGCAACATGCCCGTGCTGTTTCACGAAATACCGTTTGAGGACATCGGAGAAGTCGAAACGGTAGCCCATCAGAGCGATACCTCTTTTGAAATGGCAGCACTCTTTCACGCTTCGGGTGAGCCAGTTCTTTTCTTCACGGCTCAACTTGTCTCCGCTGTCAAGGCGCTCCCGCAAATTGTAAACTTTGCTGTCTTTCAGTTCCGCCAATTCGGGCACGTCCCATTGGACGAATTTAATTGCTATCTGTTTCATGGGTTCAATATTTAATCGTAGATAATCACTTCGTCTCGGTATTCGACGATTTCCTTTCCACTGGTGAGGCGGACAATGACCTTGTTGCCATAATCACCGACAATAGTCCCCTCCGTGTAACCTTTGTAAGGTGTGAGCAATGTACAGGACAAACCGATAATTTCGCTTTCTTCTTCGTATTCGTACATAGTCGTATGATTTTAAGGTTATAGTTTAATGTCCCATTTGCCATGGGAGAAGATTCTGAAGCTCACATATTCGTCTTCAAGCTCGTGGGTCAGAATCCTGATATAGATTTCATCTTTGGCTTCCAACGATTCTACCAACTTGTTGATTTCTTCTTCCGGGTACTCCCAACGGGAGGTAAATTCCGCATCTACACTGTCGATTTGCCGATTGACATAGGCATTGAAAACGTCATCCAAGAAAGTTTCTATCTTGTCGAGGTCTGTTCGGTTTTCCGTTCTTGCGTAGAAAATGTTTGTTGCACAGTTCGCCATACTACTTAATTTTTGAGTTTTTTACTTTCCCTCTTGTAGCATTTCAGCTACTTTCGGGCTTGATTGAAAATTATGTCGCCTCAAAAGGTGGCATGGCTCTTTATGCAAGGTTTTCAGACCAAATACTACCTCCGCAAAGCGGAGCGTGGAGATTTTGTCGGGAACCGTCAGGCTGCGACCTTGCATACAAGAAAGACATGGCAAGTACCTTTGCGACACAATTCTCATCAGGCAGACCGGAAGTTGATATGCGAAGATGTGGAAGTACGCCCGGTATGGGTGGTGTGTAAAGGAGGAGCTATGGAGTAAAAAAGGGATTGCAGCGAAAAGAGAAAATACGCAGTGGACTTGTCTTCTCTTTTGGCTGTACGGTTAAAATAGGGAATGGTACAAAATAGCACGAAAATCCAGTTTAGTTTAGTTTGTTAGCTTTATATATACGCTAAACTAAATTAAACTAAATAGAGGCAGGCATTTTTGGCTGCCTATGTAGAAATGTTTATCTTTGTGGAGAGTTATGCGACTTGCAGGAAATAAGGGTTTGCACCTTTCTCTTTTGGCTGCGATGATTCATTGATGCAAATCCGAATCAGATCTTCCCAATGGAGGAACACAAGTCGAGTAAAAATGCTCGAAATTGTACTCTGAAAGCAAGTAAATGAAACCAAAGAAACAGAGTGCAAACAAAAAAACACGAAATCACTTTAATTCCCGTTTTTGTTCCCAATTTGTTTCTCAATAAAAGTAGATAAATTTATAAATAGCTGATTATAAATGTATTTTGCGCTTAAATTTTGATGTTTTCAGATTATTTGTAATAAACAACATGTTTTGCAAAGACGAATCATCTTCGGATTGCTATTCCTTGGTGGAGTAACTTTCTCCTATGCATCAACGGAAAAAGATCTCGGTTCTTCAACATCAGCCATTACACAACAGGCTGTAACTGTAAAAGGTTCTGTGAAGGATGCTGCCGGTGAAGCGATAATTGGAGCCTCTGTAGTAGTGGAAGGTACTACGAATGGTCTGATTACAGATGTAGACGGACATTTCTCTATTCAGGCATCAGTAGGACAAAATCTCGTGATTTCTTATATAGGTTATGAAACGCAAGTCGTGAAAATAGTCCGGGCAAACCAGCAAATCAATATTGTATTGAAAGAAAGCTCGGAGTTGATCGATGAAGTTGTGGTTGTAGCCTATGGTACGCAGAAAAAAGCCAATCTGACGGGAGCGGTATCTTCTGTAAAGGTCAATGATATTAAAGACATTCCGGTATCCAATACTTCCAGTTTGCTGCAAGGACGAATGAGTGGTGTTACCGTGAGCTCTTTCTCTGCGCAACCCGGTGCTGAGGGAGATGTGGAAATCCGTATCCGCGGTATAAACACTTTTGGTGACAGTAATCCTATGGTGCTGATTGACGGTGTGGAGGGAAGCCTCAACAGTGTTTCTCCGAATGATATTGAAAACATATCAGTATTGAAGGATGCGGCTTCCGCTTCTATATATGGTGTACGTGCTGCCAACGGTGTAGTTCTGGTTACAACGAAACGAGGAAATGCAGACAAGAAGACACTATCTTACAGCGGATCCTATGGTGTACAGAAAGCTACGGTTCTGCCTACATATATTAATTCATGGGATTGGGCTACTCTTTATAATGAACAGAATGAAGCTATGGGAGATGTAACTTCGAATTATACCCCTGAAATGATTCAGCAAATGAAAGATGGATCGAGGCCGGATTTGTTTGCCAATACCCGCTGGTCGGACAAAATATTCCGTTCTGCTCCTATTCAGACTCACCATTTGTCTATGTCGGGTGGTAATGCCACTTCTCATTATATGGGTTCGGTAGGATATGTGGGACAGGATGGTATCATGGAAGGTACAAGTACTGACCGTTTTAATTTCCGTCTGAATGCTGACAGCAAGTTCATTGATATAATCACTTTAGGACTGAATGTTTCTGGTAACCATGAAGAAGTAGAGGAACCTACCATTGGTACTTACTATGTATTCGAACAGATGAAATGGCATTCCCGTCCTTCGGTACCTTATAAATACAGCAATGGTGAATGGGGATTTGTGGATGGTAACGATAAAATGCAGGCTATTAAGAATCCGGCTTATGCCACTACCATAACCTCAAAGAAGAAATACAGCCGTTTCGACGGTAAGGCTTTCCTGGAAATTGAGCCGATTAAGAACCTGTCTATCAAGACCAGCTTTGCTTATCAATATAACCAATGGAACAGTATTGGTGCTGAACCTGCTTATATTCCTCAGGATTCGTATGGTAACCCTGTGGGAGGTAGTGGTAAGAATTACCTGACCGATGCTTATTATTCCGAAACTCAGTGGATCAACGAAAACATTATTACTTATCACTTTGATGTGAACGGCCATGCTTTCAACTTCTTGCTGGGGCAGTCTAACCAATATAATAATTTCCGTTCTACCACGGCAACAGGTGAAGATCTTCCGAGCGACAATATCACCGTATTGAACGGTGCTTTAAGTACTTCTGCTAAGGGAGATGCTGCCGAAGCTGCTTTGAGATCATTCTTTGGCCGTGTGAACTACAATTACAAGGATCGCTATTTGGCTGAATTCAACCTCCGTCGTGATGAGTCTTCCAGAATACCTAAAAAGAACCGTACCGGTTATTTCCCTTCTGTATCTGTGGGCTGGAACATTGCTCAAGAGGCTTTCATGGAGAAATATAGCTTTATCAGCCAGTTGAAACTAAGAGGTAGCTGGGGTGAACTGGGTAACCAGGAGATCGGTTACTACCCGTTTGCACAGTATATCGGTTTGGGTAATAACTATGTATGGGGTGACAACAAAGTTTCGGGTGTGGCTATTTCCTCATTGGCTAATCCTGACATTAAATGGGAAACAACCGCTACTACGGATATAGGTATAGACGCCGCTTTCCTGAATAACAAGATTACCCTTACTGCTGACTATTTCTACAAGAAGACTTCTGATATTTTGCTGCAATTGCCCATTCCCGGAATTGTGGGTATTTCTACTGAACCTTATGTGAATGCTGCATCAGTAAAGAATGAAGGTTGGGAATTCGCTTTAGGTTATAATGATCAATGGGGCGACTGGAAATTCGGTGCAAATGTCAATTTCAGTAAGGTGAAGAATGAAATTCTCGACCTGCACGGTAAAGATTCATGGATTACAGACTGGTCTATTAATCTGGAAGGACATCCTATCAATTCTTATTATGGTTATGTAGCCGATGGATTGTATCGCACACAGGCTGAAGTGGATGAAGCTAATGAAAAGAATTCTGTTGGCGGTGGTGCTTTGAAGTTGGGTGATATCCGTTATAAAGATGTCAGCGGTCCGGAAGGTAAACCGGATGGAGTAGTGGATACTTACGACCGTACAGTGATCGGTAATCCGTTCCCTGATTTTACTTACGGTTTTGGTTTAAATGCCGCTTACAAAGGATTTGATTTCTCTGCTTTCTTCCAGGGTGTAGCCGGTGTAGACCGTATTGTGATGGATTATCCTACCGTTTCGGGTAATGTTACGACGGCATTCCTGGATCGTTATTCTGAAAGTGCTAACCCTAACGGGAACTTCCCGCGTCTGGGTAATGGTGACTATAACAGCCAACCCTCTTCATTCTGGTTGAAAGATGCTTCTTACCTGCGTCTGAAGAATATTGAATTGGGATACTCTTTCAAACAAGAATGGATTCGCAAGGCGAAACTGGAACGCTTAAGAATATATGTTTCTGCACAGAATATCCTGACTATTACCGGCATTGACGATTATGATCCTGAAAAGTATGGAACCGATACTCGCGGTCATGCTTATCCCAATGCCAAGACATTCTCTGTGGGCTTAAACATTACATTATAATTTAAAATAAAGAAGATCATGAAAAAAATATATTATTCAGTTATTTTGTCATTAGCCTTTTCCCTCTTTTCTTGTTCAGACTTCCTGGATCGTGAATCTTTGTCAGAGTTGTCTAACGGTAATTTTTGGAATACAGAGGCTGATGCGACTAAAGCGTTGGTAGGTTGCTACGATGCTTTGCAAAGTGAAGGTAGCTTGGGATTTTGTTGGCCGGGTGGAAATACTTGTAGTTTGCGTGAATTGGAATTTGCTACGGATAACGGCTATTTTGCCTGGATTCCGTGGGTGGGCCCCGATGTGATCACTACCAATACCATGAGCCCCACAGCAGCTGTTACTAAGGCTGTATGGAATGCTTCTTATGCAGGTATTGCACGATGCAATAATGTTATTGAAAAAGTACCGCAAATGCTGGAGAACGGTAAAATAGGTGAAGAAGCAGGTACAAGAATCGTTTGTGAGGCTAAGTTCATCAGAGCGTTGTTTTATAATCATCTGACCAGTCTGTACCGTGATGTTCCGAAGGTGTTTAATGTGTTGACTACTGAAACGAGCCAGGTACCTAAGTCGCAAAAATCAGAAATTGTAGCTGACATAATCAAGGACCTGAAGGACATTACTGCCGAAGGTATGTTACCTGTTACGGCTGATAGAGGCCGTGCTACCAGAGGTGCCGCATTGGGCTTACTGACCCGTGTATACCTGTATAACGAGATGTATAAGGAGGCTGCCGATGCTGCTTTACAGGTTATTAACCTGAGCCAATATGAGATAGACCCGAATTACAGTACCCTGTTTACGGAAGCTGGTGGTGCCAGCAAAGAAATAGTATTTGCCATTCGCTTTAAGAATACCGACCAACAAAATGGTGAGGGTGGTTTCTTAGCTTATAACTACGGTTATCCGATGGAATGGCAGTTGCCTTATCCGAATTTAGCAAACGATTTTTATTGCAAGGATGGCAAACCTATTACCTCTTCGGGAATCTATGATCCGGATGATGATTCAACTCGCGACCCGCGTCTGACGTATACACTGATGACGAAGAATGGTGATACGTATGACGGCAAGGTAAGTGATGCATGGTGGTCCTGGAACAGTCCATTCCAGTTGTTCATGCGTAAATATCAGAATCAGCCTACTACATGGGCTGCCGATAATCAGGATATGTATGTTATTCGCTATGCCGATGTACTGTTGATGCGTGCTGAAGCTTTGGCTAAGCAAAATACAGGTAAAGACGAAATTATGTCAATGGTGAACCAGGTGCGTCAGCGTGCTGATGTGATGATGCCGAAGGTGGAAGATGCTGAAGGTTCCAATCTCTCTTATGATCAATTGCTCGACGTGGTGAAGCATGAAAGAAGAGTGGAACTGGCTTTGGAAGGTACCCGTTATTTTGATCTTATGCGCTGGAAAGAAATGGATAAAGCATATGAAAGATGCCGGGCAGACGGTGGGGCAGGTTCTCATATCTTCGATTCGTCAAAAGGATATGTATGGCCTATACCTCAATCAGAGTTAGACAACAACAGAGCTTTGGTTCAGGCACCGGAATGGGGTGGTAAATAATTGAAATAAATTCCAGATAGAGGCTGGCCGGATGAAGATCCTGTCTGAAGGCCGGCCTTTGCTCTGCTAAATATAATAATATGAGAATTCTATACAGCCTATTATTTTTCTTAATAGCATTTGGAGTGAGCAGTTGTGGGGAAAAAGATTCCACACTTCGGGAACAATCTTTCGATGAAGCATGGTTATTTCATCGTGGAGATATCGCCGAAGGAGAAAAGCAATCTTTAGATGACTCACAATGGCGTCAGATAAATCTTCCTCATGATTGGAGTATTGAAGATATTCCTGGAACCAATTCTCCTTTTACAGCGGATGCTGCAACGGAAGTTGCAGGTGGTTTTACTGTAGGTGGTACGGGATGGTATAGAAAGCACTTCTACATAGATGCGGCTGAAAAAGGTAAATGTATTGCTGTCTCTTTCGATGGAATTTATATGAATGCAGATATCTGGGTGAATGATCGCCATGTAGCCAATCATGTTTATGGATATACTGCATTTGAACTGGATATAACCGATTATGTACGTTTTGGAGCTGAAAATCTGATAGCTGTCCGTGTGAAAAATGAAGGTATGAATTGCCGTTGGTATACAGGTTCGGGTATTTACAGGCATACTTTCTTGAAGATAACCAATCCGCTTCATTTTGAAACTTGGGGAACGTTTGTCACGACTCCCGTTGCAACGGCGGATAAAGCAGAGGTACATGTACAGAGTGTTTTGGCAAATACTGAAAAAGTAACCGGAAAAGTGATTCTGGAAACGCGGATTGTAGATAAGAATAACCATACTGTAGCTCGGAAAGAGCAACTGGTAACATTGGATAACAAAGAAAAAACAGAGGTTGGCCATGCGTTGGAAGTGCTTGCTCCGCAATTATGGTCTATAGACAATCCTTACTTATATCAGGTTGTAAACCGTCTTCTGCAAGATGATAAAGTTATAGATGAGGAATATATTTCAATAGGTATACGCAATATTGCATTTAGTGCAGAGAATGGTTTCCAGCTGAATGGTAAATCCATGAAACTAAAAGGCGGATGTATCCATCATGACAATGGTCTTTTGGGTGCAAAGGCTTTTGACCGGGCAGAGGAAAGGAAAATAGAACTACTGAAAGCGGCTGGTTTTAATGCGCTGCGCTTGTCTCATAATCCTCCCTCAACCGCTTTACTCAATGCCTGCGACCGCTTAGGTATGCTGGTCATAGATGAGGCTTTTGATATGTGGCGATATGGTCATTATCAGTATGATTATGCACAATACTTTGATAAATTGTGGAAAGAAGATTTGCATAGTATGGTTGCACGGGATAGGAATCATCCTAGTGTTATCATGTGGAGTATTGGTAATGAAATCAAGAACAAAGAAACTGCTGAAATTGTGGATATATGCAGGGAGTTGACAGGTTTTGTGAAGACGCTTGATACAACGCGGCCTGTTACGGCGGGAGTTAATTCTATTGTTGATGCAACGGATGATTTTCTGGCTCCTCTGGATGTTTGTGGTTATAATTACTGTTTAAACCGTTATGAATTGGATGCCAAACGTCATCCGGACCGTATTATCTATGCTTCGGAGTCCTACGCATCCCAGGCTTATGATTATTGGAAAGGAGTAGAAGATCATTCATGGGTGATCGGTGATTTTATCTGGACTGCTTTTGACTATATTGGTGAGGCAAGTATCGGCTGGTGTGGGTATCCGCTTGATAAACGTATTTTCCCTTGGAATCATGCCAATTGTGGTGATTTGAATCTTTCGGGCGAACGTCGTCCCCAGTCCTATTTGCGTGAAACGTTATGGAGTGATGCACCGGTATCCCATATTGTTGTGACGCCTCCTGTTCCTTCTTTTCCTCTGAATCCGGATAAGGCGGATTGGAGTGTATGGGATTTTCCGGATGTTGTGGATCATTGGAATTTCCCGGGATATGAGGGAAAAAAGATGACAGTATCTGTATACTCCAATTGTGAACAGGTTGAACTGTTCTTGAATGGGGAATCTTTAGGAAAACAAGAAAATACTGCCGATAAGAAAAATACGCTTGTCTGGGAAGTACCTTATGCTCATGGAATATTGAAAGCCGTAAGTTATAATAAAGGCGGTGAAGTGGGCACTGCAACGTTGGAAAGTGCCGGTAAGGTTGAAAAGATCAGATTATCTGCGGACAGAACAGAAATCGTAGCTGATGGTAATGATCTAAGCTATATCACATTAGAATTGGTAGATAGTAAAGGCATTAGAAATCAGTTGGCTGAAGAATTGGTAGAATTTTCTATAGAAGGAGATGCTACGATTGAAGGAGTAGGTAATGCCAACCCTATGAGCATAGAAAGTTTCGTTGCTAATAGTCGGAAGACGTGGCGCGGAAGTAACTTATTGGTTGTTCGTTCCGGGAAATCTTCAGGACGGATTATTGTAACAGCAAAGGTAAAGGCACTTCCGGTTGCGAGTATTACTATAACTCAGAAAGAATAGAGATTGCCTAAAAATCAAATTTAAAAGAAGTATGAAGTTGAGAGCATTATTAAAACGATCTATATTTGTCATCATAAGCTCGTTGATTGTCACAGCATGCAGTCAGGGTACGGATTGTTCCGTACGAAAGATTAAATTTGATCAGGATTGGAAGTTCCATCTTGGTCAAATGGAAGATGCGGCAAAAGAATCTTACGATGATTCGAAGTGGCGGGTATTAAATCTGCCACATGACTGGAGTGTAGAGCCTCTTTCCGGTTCGGATGGCTTATCGGTAGGCCCTTTCTCCAAAGAAAGTGCCGGAGGTTTTGCTACCGGACAAACCGTAGGGGGTGAAGGCTGGTATAGAAAATCATTTACTATTGACCGTAAAGATGCTCACAAACTTCATTCTCTTTATTTTGAAGGAGTCTATGCGCAGTCCGAAGTATGGGTGAACGGACAAAAAGTGAATTTCAATGCGTATGGATATTCGTCCTTCAAATGTGATATTACTTCATATTGTCATCCGGCAGGTGAAGTGAACACCATTGCGGTGAAGGTAACGAATGAGGGGAAAAATTCCCGTTGGTATGCCGGTTCAGGTATCTACCGGCATGTATGGTTCATAAAGACCGATTCTGTCCATTTGGATGAATGGGCGGTTGCCGTACGTACTGCAAAGATGGCTGGTGATGAGGCTACATTGGCTATAGAGGCGGATGTGTTTAATGAAAAGGCGGAGAAGGCAGGAGTAAATATGATGGTTACGATTATTTCTCCTGATGGTGAAGAGGTAGGAATGAAAGAGCAGACAGTGAGTGTTGACGCAGCTGGTAAGCAGACAGTTGCTTTCTCTTTGCCGGTGAAACAGGCAAAGCTATGGTCGGTTGATACTCCGCATTTGTATGAAGCGAAAATTTTAATTCGTTCCGGGCATGAAGTGTTGGATCAAATATCTGTTCCTTTTGGCATCCGTACTATATCCTTCAGTGCGAAGGAAGGATTTAAGTTGAATAATTTGCCTCTGAAACTGAAAGGTGGCTGTGTACACCATGATAATGGTTTGTTGGGGGCGGCTTCGTTGGATAGGGCGGAGGCGCGTAAAATAGAATTGTTGAAGGCAAATGGATATAATGCAGTTAGATGTGCCCATAATCCTCCGGCAGAAGCTTTTCTCCGAGCTTGCGATGAACAAGGTATGTTGGTGATTGATGAGGCTTTTGATCATTGGCAAAAAGAAAAGAATCCTCAAGACTATCATCGTTTCTTCGATGAATGGAACGAAAAAGATATTTCGGCAATGGTGCTGAGAGACCGGAATCATCCGTCTGTCATCATGTGGAGTATCGGAAATGAAATTCAGGAACGTTCGGATGATGCCGGTATAGAGATTGCTGAAAGATTAAGGAATATAGTGAAGAAATTGGATCCTTCACGTCCGGTAACTGCTGCTATCAACGATTATTGGGATAATCCGCAGCTGAAGTGGAAGGAAGATGCTTCAAAAGCCATGCAACATCTGGATGTGGCAGGATACAATTATATGTGGTACGAATATGAAAATGATCATCAGAAAGATCCCTTACGTATCATATATGGTAGTGAGACTGTTGCGCAGGAAGCGGCTGTAAACTGGAACCTGGTGGAAAAACATCCGTATATCATTGGTGATTTTGTATGGACTGCCCTTGATTATCTGGGTGAAGCGGGAATAGGGCATACACTGGAACTGAGTAAAGGCGAGAAGAATCCACAGTTTATGGGTTGGCCCTGGTATAACGCCTGGTGTGGAGATATTGATATCTGTGGAGAGAAGAAACCACAGTCCTATTACCGGGATATTATCTGGAAGGAAAGGGAAATAACAATGGCTGTACAGCCTTTGCCGGCTGTCGGGAAAACAGAAGATGTGAGCTATTGGGGGTGGAAGAACGAATCTCTTAGCTGGAACTGGAAAGGGCTGGAAGGCAAACCGGTAAAAGTAAATGTTTATAGTCGTGCACCTAAGGTAAGGCTCTATCTTAATAATGAATTGCTGGGTGAGCAAGAAGTTTCAAAGAAAGACTATACGGCTACGTTCATGGTCAACTATCAGCCGGGTGAATTGAAAGCAGTGGCTACCTATGACAGCAGTGAATCTTCATGCGCTATTTTAAGAACCACAGGTGCTCCGGTACAGATACGTTTAATCGCAGACCGCAAGGTGATTAAAGCGGATAGGGACGATCTGGCTTATGTTACTGTTGAATTGATTGATAAAGAAGGCAGGATAGTACCTGATGCTGATATGAAAGTGACTTTAAGTGTTGTGGGGAATGGTATTATCAGGGGATCAGGAAATGCATGTCCTACAGATATGGAAAGTTTCCGCTCCTTATCACCTAAAACTTTTAAAGGTAAAGCAATGGCTATATTGCAACCGGATGGAAATGTGGGTGAGATAACCTTGAATGTTTCAGCAGAGGGGATGAAAGGAGCATCGATTACAATCAGAACGGTGGATCGGATGTCGGCTAAGCAAGAGGGAAAAGATATCGTGACTCCCGGCAGTATCTGGAAAGATATGGATGGAAATCCGATAAATGCACATGGAGGAGGTATTCTCTACCATGAAGGTACTTATTATTGGTATGGTGAATTTAAAGGTGATTCCACCTATCGCCTGGACTGGGTTAAAACCTGGGAGTGCTGGCGGGCTGAAGCCGGGGGGGTGGCTTGCTATTCATCTAAGAATCTGACAGACTGGAAATTTGAGGGTAAGGTTCTGCCTACGGTAGATGATGATCCGACTTCAGATCTTCACCCTTCGCAAGTGATAGAGCGTCCGAAGGTTATCTATAATGAGAAAACCGGTAAGTTTGTGATGTGGATGCATATTGAAAGCCCTGATTATGAAAAGGCACATGCCGGGGTAGCGGTCTGTGACTCGCCGACAGGAACTTTCACTTATTTGGGGTCTTTTAAACCGAATGGGGCAGATAGCCGTGATCAGACTATCTTCAAGGATGATGATGGAAAGGCTTATCATATCTGCTCGTCAGAATGGAACAGTACCTTATATATCAGTTTGCTGACTGATGATTATACAAAACCTTCAGGAACTTATGTCCGGAGATTTATCGGACAATCCCGGGAAGCTCCTGCGGTCTTTAAACGAAACGATCATTATTATATGCTCTCATCCGGTTGCACCGGTTGGGATCCGAATAAAGCCAAATGGGCTGTATCCGATTCAATGATGGGAGTTTGGGAACTGAAAGATAACCCCTGTCTGGGGCGTGATGCCGATAAGACATTTTATGCCCAAAGTACCTACGTACTCCCCATTGAAGGGATGCAGGATCAATTTATCGCTATGTTTGACAGGTGGAATAAAACGGATTTAATAAATTCACGGTATGTCTGGTTGCCGATTGAGTTCGATGAAGACAGACCACTTATTCGCTGGGCGGATCAGTGGAGCACTCAGACAATGGAAGCGGTTTATTAACCTAATGATAGAATACAAATGAAAAAAATAGCCTGTTTATTTATCGGTTTTTGCCTGTTTACGAACTTATCAGCACAGAAAGTTTATAGGCTGGATGCTTCGGACGTCATGGAGACACCTTCGTGTGGTCATCTGAAGATGGGAAATCCGGGGCCTAAGGAGAAAGCAATAGAAGTTAATAGTCTATATATGACTATGGGCGGGAAGCCAATCTTACCCGTTATGGGAGAGTTGCATTTCTCGCGTATCCGTAAGGATTTGTGGGAAGACCGTATCTTGAAAATGAAAGCTTGCGGTATCAATATTATCTCTACTTATTTGTTCTGGAATCATCACGAAGAGATAGAAGGTCAGTTTGAGTGGGAGAATGAGAAGGATTTGCGCAGCTTTATTAAGTTATGCCGGAAGCATGGATTGTTTGTAGTTCCGAGACTGGGACCCTGGTCGCATGGAGAAGCGCGTAATGGCGGGACACCCGACTGGATCTTACAAAAAAAATATCTGAAAGACCGCTCAAATGATGTGGTTTATCAGAATTATGTAAAACGTTATTTTGCCCAAATAGCTAACCAGTTGAAAGGGCTTTACTATAAAGATGGCGGGAATATCATAGGCATCCAGTTGGAAAATGAATATTGGTATGGAAAGGAGGGTGAACCACATATCCAATGGCTGAAAGATACGGCTCTGGAAAATGGCATTGATGTCCCGATGTATACGGTTACGGGCTGGGGAGACGGTTCTGTTCCTCCTTTTGAGGTAATTCCTTTATGGGGAGGATATGCAGATGCTCCATGGGTGGAACATGTGGGAAAAGAATACCAGCCGGGCAACTTCCTGTTCGATTCGTTCCGTGATAATGAGAATATAGGTAACGATCAGATAAAGCGGCAAGATGTGTATATGACGTATGAAGAATATCCCTTCTTTACTTGTGAAATGGGAGTGGGTGTACAAAATACCTATCACAGGCGACTCAGCATCGATCCTTTAGACGGGTTGGGTATGATGATAGCCAAACTTGGTTCAGGGTCTAACCTGCTGGGATATTATATTTTTGCCGGTGCCACTCAGTTTACGGGTAAACTATGGTCTACTGAGGAAGAGCAATTGAAAACTGGGTATTGGAGCCGCTTACCGGTGAAATCTTATGATTTTCAGGCTGCTATCCGAGAATCAGGAGAAATAGCGGAATCTTATAAGAAGGTGAAAAAACTGCATTACTTTGTCAATGAGTATGAAAAAGACCTGGCTCCCATGATGCCTGTTATCCCGAAGTGGGAAGAAGATGGGTTACAGGTAGCTGTACGCTCTAATAATGAAACTGGCTATATGTTTGGGATCAATTATTCCCGTTATCATCCGAAGAAGGTACAGAAGAGTGTGAAGTTTGAGGTGAAACTGAAAGATAAAACGCTTCGTTTTCCTCAGAAAGGTATTGAAATGCAGGATAGTACGGTCTTTATCTGGCCCTTGAATGTGGAACTTGGTGCTATGCGCCTGAATTATGCCACGGCACAATTGATGGGAAGTGTTGATAATTGCTATCTGTTTTTCCAGAACAGACAAATTCCAGTGGAGCTATCTTTTGATAAATCGACTGTGAAAGGAGTGGAGGTAAACCGGGCTAAGATAAAGGAAGAAAGTGATAGTTGGGTTGTTAGCGGACTTAATCCGGGAAAAGATTGTGTGCTTAAAATACAATTGCAGAATGGAGAAGAAAAGTGTGTTGTCATTCTGACTGAAAAAGAGGCTGATAACTGTTGGTTATTGGAACAAGATGGGAAGAAAGTATGCTATATTTCTGATGCGGATTTATACAGTTCACTTGGAGATGTTTATATTTTCTCTACTGATAAGAAGGTTGCTTATTATAAGTTGAAAACGGGTATGAATCCGGGATTTGAACAGAAAGCGGTTATTTTCAATCAGCCGCAAATGGATATTCGTATTCAGTCTAAGGGCATCCTGGAAGAGGCTAAATGGTTGGAAACAGCAAACTTTCATGGGATTGAGCCTTATCAGCAGCGTTATCGTCGTTTCTTCTTTAAGGAATTCAATCTGGATAATCCTTCAGAGATTAAGAAAGTCACTTTGTTTATGTATCCGGAGTCGAAATGTATACTCAATCTGAATGATACTTGGGTAAATCAGGAAGTAAAACCAAACCAGTTAAATGAAATAGACCTTACAGGATATGCCAGAAAAGGTGTGAATCTGTTGTTTGCAAGTTTTCCATTTGTTGAGGGGAAGAAGCAATTTGCTGCACGTGTCATTGTGGAATACTATAATTATGACAGGATTGAATTTAGTACCGACTCTTCCTGGTTGACGACGGACTATTATTCCAACCCTTCACTCACACGGGTGTTTCCGCAACCGGTGGCTCCGGTGGTAGTAGATAAACCGGGATATGCCGAAGGTATTGCTTATAATACATTCAAAGAGTGGAGGATACAAGTGCCGACAGATGCATTGGAGAATTTGAATAACATCTATATGCGTATCAACTATTCCGGTGATAAGGCGGAAATCTATAACGGATATATGCTTTCAGATGATGATTATAACAGTCATGCCACCTGGACAGTAGGTTTGAACCGACAGGAACATTCTGTAGAGGGGAAAGAGTTGACGCTTGTGATTTATAAACTGGATAAAGACGAGAAAATCTTTTTTGACTTACCGGCAAACGGAACTGATGAGCAGGCTGATGTGAAAAAGATTGAGTTTGATTTTGAATGTTTACAAAAGATAGAGTAATGAACTAAAACAAGAATTTGAGGACTGCGAATTGGCAAACTGTCATACGGAGAACTGAAGTTCAAAAATGAAAAATAGAATGAATATGAAAAATAGAATGAAAATGCTTTGTGGAGGCTTGGTTGTATTATTGGCTTCCTGTTCTTCACAAGTGACCCATACGAATTACTATTTTGACTCTGCAAATGGTAATGATGCCAATAGTGGAACGTCTGTTCAAACCCCTTTCAAATCTTTGGCTAAGCTTAAGGAATTAACGTTGAAAGGAGGAGATAGTGTTTTATTGAAATCTGGTACTGTATTTACGGAAAAGCTCTTTCTTTCGTGTCGTGGAGAAGAAAATAATCCCGTTGTATTGGGAAAATATGGCGGAATGGCAAAGCCACATGTGAAAGGAAATGGTGTGGATACGGCTGCTGTACATATCTTTAATTCGGAAAATCTGGTAATACGTGATCTGGAGATTTCTAATAGAGGTGATGCCCCGAAAGCCGGTTTGCTGGGGTTATGGATTGAATTGGATAAGTTTGGAGAATCACATAATATGGTCATTGATGACTTGTATGTGCATGATGTATATGGAAGTACGGTGATAGAGAAAGGTGGCGGTATCGGAATTTGTATTCAGAATGGCCGGGATAATGACAGTATTCTGAATCGATTTGTTGGAATGACTATTGAGAATTGCTATCTGAAAGACTGCCAAAGGGATGGAATTAAGTTTAAGGGTTACTGGATCAGGAAACAATGGAATCCTAATTTGGGAGTGGTCATCAGGAGGAATGTATTGGATGGAGTGCCGGGTGACGGTATTGTACTGGCTGGTTGCAATGGTGGATTGATAGAGTATAACGTGATGAAGAATTGCCCGAAAACGTTACCCGAATCCGAAGCTTGCGATGGAATATGGCCTTGGTGCAGTGATAATACATTGGTACAGTTTAATGTCGTAAGTGATCATAAATCTATTGTAGACGGGTATGCTTATGATTCGGACTGGGGATGTCGGAATTCGGTATTCCAGTATAATCTGAGTTATAATAATGATGGCGGCTTTATGTTGGTAATTGGTACAAACGGCTGGCCGGAAGATTGGTGTGTGAATGGGAATATTGAAACCAAGGTGCGCTATAATGTAAGCATAAACGATGGGCTACGTAATTATCTGACAAGTGCCAGTCATAAGGATACTTATTTTAGTCCTGTCATGCATTTTACCGGATATACACAAAATACATTGGTTGAGAATAACCTGTTTTATCTGTTCCCTAAACCGGAACCTCAGATAGACCGCACACTTTTCCACTTTACAGAGCACGATTCATCTTATGGGAAAGGCGATGTATTTGAGAATAATTATATCTATGCTCCTGAAATGACTGTGGCTGTAAAAGAAGAGAAGTCCGCTGATAATAAATATTCAGGAAATAAATTTGTAGGAAGTCTGCAAATTCCTGCTGCCGGATTTGAAAAGCAGGAAGGAATTTTCAATAAATCACTTTGGTATAATGCGGAAGATAAGAACTGGGATATTCTTCTTGATTTTTTGAAGGATAAAACTATACCTATTAATGGGAAAGAGTTGAAAGTACTTGACGTTATCGGTGCCAATTAATATAGGTTAGTATGGCTTATTAAAGATTGTGTTTATGCATAGATTATTATTGCCAATATTGTTATGTGTCAGTATGGTTGGCTGGGCCGGCAATACACGGAATTTCTATGTGGATTCTTTCAGTGGTGGAAAAGTAGCGAACGGTAGCATGGAGTTCCCATTTAAGAGTCTGGATGCTCTGGAAGATGTTAAGTTTCTGCCGGGGGATTGTATTCATTTGGCAGGTAATCAGATATTGAATGGAAACATTCATCTTAAGGGAGTGAAGGGCACACCGGATAATCCGCTTATTATCACTTCTTATGGGGCAGGAATCTCACAAATTTATTCTGCTCATACTTCTGCTGTTGTTATAGATGACTGCGAGAATATTCACGTGAAGAATGTAGTGGTGAAAGGCTCCGGGCGTAAAAACGGGAATACAGGAACAGGTATTGAAGTTATAAATTCCAGATTTATCGAAATCGAAGAAGTGGAAGCTTATGGTTTTCAAGTGAACGGTATAGGTGTTAATGGCGGTGGCGATGTTCGAATAACACATTCGTATGTGCATGATAATGGTTCGAATGGAATTGAAGTGATCGGTGAGTGGAATACCAAATCTGTACGGAATATCTATATCGGTTATTGTGTTGCAGAAAATAATGCGGGTAATCCTACTGTTTCTGATAATCATAGTGGAAGTGGAATATTGGTGGGACATGCAACCTGTGCGATGATAGAGTATTGTGAGGCAATGAATAACGGATGGGATATGCCGAGATCCGGAAATGGACCGGTAGGTATCTGGGGATATGAATCTGACAGGCTGACTATTCAATATTGTTTCTCTCACAACAATAAGACTTCTCCCACAGGCTTGGATGGAGGAGGATTTGACTTTGACGGTGGAATAACCAATTCATTAATGCAATACAATCTGGCTATGAATAATGAAGGTGCTGGGTATGGCTTGTTTCAGTTTGCCGGTGCAACTGAATGGAATAATAATATAATACGATATAATGTGAGTGTAAATGATGGGATTAAAAATTCTCATGCAGGTATTTACGTATGGTGTGATCCGTATAATAAAGAGCTCCCCTTATGTAATACCAAGGTGCATGATAATTTGATTATCAGTAATCAGGGACATTCTATTTCATTTAATACCGGATTTTCTTCCGGATTGGAATTCTCGGATAATGTATTTGTTCTGACTAATGAGGGGATAAAACACCTGCAAGGTGATGAGACGAAAAATATGGCGATTTATAAAGGTAATTGTTATTGGTCGGAAGCTGCTGAACGACAAAGAATATCTCAACCTCGGGTATCTGAAGATACGAAAGCGAGATATGAGAAAATGGAATATATTCTTCCTGAAAAGATAGACATACTTCGGCTAAAAGAGATTCTGTCTGGTATGCTACCTGAAAGATATGACGTCACTAAAACGGAGTAGAAGTGTTATGAGAAAGATTTTATTAATGATTTTGGCCGGTACTGCATGCTTATTGAACAGTTGTGGACAAAAGGTGAGTAATGTTTTGCCTATCACGGTTTCTCCGGATAGCATCATAAGTGATGTTTCCAATCATCCGGTGGGTGTTAATTTGAATTTTCTAATGGATGGAGGTCGTTTCCCGGAGGCTGAAACGAATGTTGCAGGAGCGGTAAAGAAATTGGGGACCAAATATCTTCGGTATCCGGGAGGTGAGAAGTCTGATTTTTATTTCTTTAGCGTATCTCCTTATGAAACATCACATCCTACGCTGTGCAGAACTGCCGGTCTGGATAATTATCCCGGTATGTTTAAAGATGGGAACTTTGTTTATGATCCATTGGATTTTGATGAATTTATACATATCTGCCGGGAAGTAGGAGCGGAACCCGTATTGGTAGTTGCGGCAGATCGTTATCTGGATAAGATAGCGGAAGGTGAAAGAGTTTCAACTCGTCAGGAACTGCTGAATCATGCTGTAGAGTGGGTGAGGTACGCTAATATCAAGAAGAAATATAATGTTCGCTACTGGATGATAGGAAACGAAAGCTGGAATAAGAACAATGAGAATTCTACGGCAGAGATATATGCTCAGGATGTAATAGACTTTTCGAAGGCAATGAAGACAGTGGATCCTTCCATTCTTATCGTACCTAATGGAGATAGTGATGAGTTCTTTAAAACAGTTATCACTAAAGCCGGAGATTATATCGACCGTTTATGTGTAAGTAATTATGGGGTGTTTGATTTTAACTCAGGATATGAAAGTTATAAAGATACGACCCGATGCCTGATATGGCCTGCACAAACCGCTCTTAATGCCATGAATAAATATGCTACGCCGGAACAACTTGCTAAATGGAAATTGATAGTAGCCGAATATGGAACGATTGATTGGGCAAAACTCTGGCAAGGAACTAATGATATGGGGCATGCTATTGTTAATTTTGATATGACGGGGCAATTGTTGTTGGAGCCACAGATAGAGTTTTCATGTTTTTGGAATACCCGTTGGCCGGGAAATGAAAAACTGCCTCAGACAGATCACGATGCTATTGATTCAAATGGGAATATCAATCCTACAGGGTATTCATTGCTGATCTGGAATAGGTTTATGGGCGATAAAATGATAAAGTCCGAATCAAAAGGGTATATTATATCTTATGCGAGTTATTCTCCACAAAAGGATCAATTGTTTGTGTACCTTATTAATAAAGGCGACAGGGAAGAGAGTGTGAATATTGTTATTCCCGGTAAGGTTGATGCTAAAGTAGTTCAATGTTGGGAATATTTCGGTAAGGATGATAAGGATTTGGCTCCTGTGTGGCAACAAAGAGATGTGAAAGATAAAGATATAACTTTGAAGAAGTATTCAATAACAGTTATAGAATATAAATTGACGGAGGGATAATAGCACTTGAATTGATACATTGTAGTATAAGGGACGCTTATCAGGAATACTGATAGGCGACCCTTATGTGTTATTTAGACAAACTGATTATGAGGCGTATTTAGGTGGTAATTTCTCCTGCCATCGGAGTACGCATTCTTTTTCGTACCTCATCAGGCGTATAACCGTGGCCCAGTAGAAACATCAGTTTAGTTACGGCAGACTCCGTTGTACTGTCATATCCGCAAACTACTCCCGCCTGCATTAACTGATAGCCCGTTTCATAACGTTCCATCTCTACGGTTCCGGCACTGCACTGGGTGACGTTGACGATGACTATCCCTTGCTCGCAAGCATTCCGCAAACGGCGTATGAACCACTCTTTGCGGGGAGCATTTCCCGAACCGTAAGTTTCGAGCACGACAGCCTTCAATCCCTCAATGCCCAATATACTCGATACTACATTCTCCTGAATACCCGGAAAGAGTTTTAGGACAGCAACATTGGTATCTAATAGATAATGTGGCTTCAGTTCCCGTTCGACTTCCTTAAAGCGGATTTGCACATTATTATATTTAATATGAATACCTGCTTCTGCCAATACGGGATAGTTGAATGAACGGAATGCATTGAAGTTCTCTGCGTTCATCTTGATGGTACGATTGCCGCGCATCAGATGATTCTCAAAAAAGATGCAGACCTCGGGTACAAGCGGATTGCCTTTTGCATCACGTGCACTGGCTATTTCAAGACTGGTAAGAAGGTTTTCTTTTCCGTCCGTGCGGAGTACTCCGATAGGGAGTTGTGATCCGGTGAGGATGACAGGCTTGCTTAATCCTTCCAACATAAAGCTAAGGGCAGATGCGGTATATGCCATCGTATCCGTGCCGTGCAGAATTACAAAACCTGTGTATCTATCGTAATGGTCACTAATGATATGTACCAGTTTGCGCCAAGCTTCCGGGTCCATATCCGAAGAGTCCATCGGAGGATCGAACTGGTAAGTATCGATATGGAATGTGAAATTTTGCAGTTCCGGTACGTGCTTTTTCAGCTGCTCGAGATTGAAATTCTCTAAAGCACCCGTTTCGGGGTTTTCTATCATTCCGATGGTTCCACCGGTATAGATTAGCAAAATGGAAGTTATATTTGGACTCATATGCATTCTCTTACGATAATTTAGTGCAAATATAATGATATATCTTGAATTTAATATCAAAATGTTATAAAACTGTGCCGCTGATAGTGGAATATTGTATGGTTATGTGTGAAAATGACACTTCGCTCTTTTGCATATTTCTGCCTCTTTTGAGGCCTTTCTATATTTTTATTACAAAAAAACCACAAAATGTGATAGATTGAATGTTTTTATTATTACTTTTGCGACACTTATCAATAATGAAAGAAACAGAGAGTATGAACAAGTACTATCAACATACAGTCACATCCATGTGCATGACCATGACCCTTAGGGGTTAATGGATAGTATTTGTGTTTCTACGTGTTACACTATTTTTCAGCAGTTTTTCTTATTTAATTCAAGTCAATACAGGTATATACGTCCTGTTTCCGACACATTGTATCAACCTTATCAATAGTAATAAAGGATATGAAAGTAATAAAATTCGGCGGAACGTCCGTAGGTTCCGCGAACAGTATTTTGAGCGTAAAGAGAATTGTAGAAGCAGTAGAAGAACCGGTAATTGTGGTGGTTTCCGCGCTGGGGGGCATCACAGACAAGCTGATAAACACGTCGAAAATGGCGGCTGCCGGTGATGCTGCTTACGAAAATGAGTTTCGCGAAATTGTTTACCGCCATGTGGAAATGATTAAAGAAGTGATTCCTGCTGGTGAGGGGCAAGTGGAACTGCAACGCCAGATCGGTGAATTGCTCAATGAACTGAAAGATATTTTCCAGGGTATTTATCTGATAAAGGACCTTTCGCAAAAGACCTCCGATACGATTGTCAGCTATGGCGAGCGTTTATCATCCATTATCGTTGCAGAGTTGACAGGAGCCGAATGGTTTGATTCACGCAAGTTCATCAAAACTGAAAAGAAGCACTCCAAGTATGTATTGGATACCGAGTTGACGAATGAATTGATTCGTGAAACATTCAGCACTTTGCCGAAGCGTGCGTTGGTTCCGGGTTTCATCTCTACTGATAAGGTGACGGGAGATGTTACGAACCTGGGTCGTGGTGGTTCCGATTATACAGCTTCGGTTATTGCGGCGGCATTGGATGCCGACCAATTGGAAATCTGGACGGATGTGGATGGTTTCATGACTGCAGATCCGCGTGTGATTTCTACCGCTTATACCATTAACGAACTGAGTTATGTAGAGGCAACGGAGCTTTGTAACTTCGGTGCCAAGGTAGTATATCCGCCGACTATTTATCCGGTTTGCCACAAGAATATTCCTATTTTAATAAAGAATACATTCAATCCCGAAGGAACGGGAACGATTATCAGACAGGAAGTATCCGATCCGCGTACGAAAGCGATTAAGGGTATTTCTTCTATCAATGATACCAGTCTGATTACTGTGCAGGGTTTGGGTATGGTAGGTGTGATTGGTGTGAACTACCGCATCTTTAAGGCACTGGCAAAGAATGGCATCAGTGTGTTCCTTGTATCTCAGGCATCTTCGGAGAATTCTACCTCTATCGGTGTGCGTAATGCGGATGCCGATCTGGCATGTGAAGTGCTGAACGAGGAGTTTGCCAAAGAGATTGAAATGGGTGAGATTTCTCCGATACAGGCGGAGAAGAACCTGGCTACGGTAGCTATTGTAGGTGAAAATATGAAGCATACGCCGGGTATTGCCGGAAAGCTGTTCGGTACGTTGGGACGTAACGGTATCAATGTGATAGCTTGTGCTCAGGGTGCTTCGGAAACAAATATCTCATTTGTAGTGGATTCCAAATCATTGCGTAAATCATTGAACGTTATCCACGATTCATTCTTCCTGTCGGAATACCAGGTGCTGAACCTCTTTATTTGCGGTATCGGTACGGTAGGCGGTAGCCTGGTGGAACAAATCCGTTGCCAACAGCAGAAGTTGATGATGGAGAATGGATTGAAGCTACATATTGTGGGTATCGCTGATGCTGACCGGGCTATGTTTAGCCGTGAAGGCTTTGATCTGACAGATTTCCGTGCAGAACTGGCAGAGAAGGGCAAACCGAGCACGCTGGAAACTTTGCGTGACGAGATTATCGGTATGAATATCTTCAACTCGGTATTTGTAGACTGTACGGCAAGTGCGGCAGTTGCTTCCTTGTACAAAGACTTGTTGTTACACAACGTTTCTGTAGTGGCTGCCAATAAGATTGCCGCTTCTTCGGAATATGAGAATTACCGTGAACTGAAACAGATTGCCCGTCAGCGTGGTGTGAAGTATCTCTTTGAAACAAATGTGGGTGCGGGGCTTCCGATTATCAATACGATCAATGACCTTATCCATAGCGGTGACAAGATATTGAAGATTGAAGCTGTACTGAGTGGTACACTGAATTATATCTTTAATAAGATCAGTGCGGATATTCCTTTCAGCAAGACCATTAAGATGGCGCAGGAAGAGCGTTACTCCGAACCGGACCCGCGTATCGACCTGAGTGGCAAGGACGTTATCCGTAAACTGGTGATCCTGGCACGTGAAGCCGGTTACAGACTGGAACAGTCGGATGTAGAAAAGAACCTGTTCGTGCCCGATGATTTCTTTGAAGGTTCGCTGGATGATTTCTGGAAGAAAGTGCCGAGCCTGGATGCGGACTTCGAAGCCCGTCGCAAGGTACTGGAAGCTGAGAACAAGCACTGGCGTTTTGTTGCTAAACTGGAGAATGGCAAAGCATCAGTCGGCCTGCAGGAAGTGGGTGTAAATCATCCGTTCTATGGTTTGGAAGGTAGTAACAATATTATTCTGCTGACTACAGAACGTTATAAAGAATATCCGATGATGATACAAGGATACGGTGCCGGTGCCGGAGTAACGGCGGCAGGTGTATTTGCGGATATCATGAGTATTGCAAATGTTTAATAAAATGAAACATATAATCATATTAGGCGATGGAATGGCGGATTGGCCTGTGGAGTCATTGGGCGGTAAGACGCTGATGCAATATGCCAAGACGCCTTATATGGATAAACTGGCGAGCATGGGACGTACGGGACGGTTGAAAACTGTTGCCGACGGTTTCCATCCCGGTAGTGAGGTAGCGAATATGTCCGTTTTGGGCTATGACCTGCCGAAAGTTTATGAAGGACGAGGACCTCTGGAAGCTGCCAGCATCGGTGTAGATCTGAAACCGGGCGAGATGGCAATGCGTTGTAACATCATTTGCATTGAAGGCGATCATATTAAAAACCATTCTGCCGGACACATCACAACGGAAGAAGCCGATGTATTGGTGAAGTACTTGCAGGAACATCTGGGCAATGAGCGGGTGTGTTTCTATACAGGCGTGCAATATCGTCATTTATTGGTGATCAAAGGTGGAGATAAGCGTATCGATTGTACGCCACCGCACGATGTGCCGTTGAAACCTTTCCGCCCTTTACTGGTGAAACCGATGCCGGGTACGGAGAATATAACGGTTCCCGAAGGCGGTGCAGAACTGACTCCGCAACAAACCGCTGATTTGATTAATGATCTTATCCTGCGTTCGCAGGAGCTTTTGAAAAATCATCCGTTGAATCAGAAGCGGATGGCGGAAGGGAAAGACCCGGCTAACAGTATTTGGCCCTGGAGTCCCGGATATCGTCCTAAGATGGAACGTTTGTCTGATAAGTTTCCACAAGTGAAACGGGGGGCAGTGATTTCTGCTGTAGACCTGATCAATGGTATCGGATATTATGCGGACTTGCGTCGCCTGACAGTGGAAGGTGCAACGGGCCTGTATGATACCAATTATGAAAATAAAGTGGCTGCTGCACTGGAAGCCCTGAAGACGGATGATTTCGTCTATCTGCATATCGAAGCCAGCGATGAGGCCGGACATGAAGGGAATGTGGATTTAAAACTTCTGACGATCGAGAATCTGGATAGCCGTGCTGTAGGTCCTATATATGAAGCCGTGAAAGATTGGGAAGAACCGGTAGCTATTGCCGTATTGCCCGATCATCCTACTCCATGTGAGCTCCGTACACATACCAATGAACCGATCCCTTTCTTCATCTGGTATCCGGGTATCGAACCGGATAGTGTACAAACCTTTGATGAAGCGTCTGTTTGCGAAGGTAGTTACGGTTTGATGAAAGAAGACGAATTTATCAATGAATTTATGAGTCCCACCGCAAAGTAATGCGGATTTCATTAGAGCCTTGCGCGCCTTTAATTTTTAATTCTTTAATTTTAAATTTAATATGAAATATTATTCTACCAACAAACAAGCCCCCGATGCCAGCCTGGAAGAAGCCGTAGTGAAGGGACTTGCTGCCGACAAAGGACTTTTCATGCCATATAGTATTAAACCTTTGCTACAAGATTTTTATGATAGTATCGATACTCTTTCCTTTCAGGAGATTGCCTATCGCGTAGCCGACGCTTTCTTTGGGGAAGATGTACCTGCCGAAACATTGAAACAAATCGTTTACGATACATTGAATTTTGATGTTCCTTTGGTGAAGGTGACGGAAGATATTTATTCACTCGAACTTTTCCATGGCCCGACGCTTGCTTTCAAAGATGTGGGTGGACGTTTCATGGCCCGTCTTTTAGGATACTTCATCAGAAAAGAAGGTAAGAAACAAGTCAATGTGTTGGTTGCTACCTCTGGTGATACGGGAAGTGCGGTAGCTAATGGTTTCCTCGGTGTGGAGGGTATTCATGTATATGTGCTTTATCCTAAAGGGAAGGTCAGCGAAATACAGGAGAAACAATTTACGACTCTCGGACAGAATATCACAGCCCTTGAGATAGACGGTACATTCGATGATTGCCAGGCGTTGGTGAAGTCTGCTTTTATGGATAAGGAACTGAATGAGCATCTGCAACTTACCAGTGCCAATTCCATTAATGTAGCACGCTTCTTACCGCAGGCTTTCTATTACTTCTATGCTTATGCTCAACTGAAGAAGATAGGCAAGGCGAACGATGCCGTTATCTGTGTTCCGAGCGGTAATTTTGGAAATATCACTGCCGGATTGTTTGGTAAACGTATGGGATTGCCTGTGAAGCGTTTCATTGCTGCCAATAACCGTAACGATATCTTCTATCAATATTTGCAAACCGGAGTTTATACTCCACGTCCTTCTATCGCTACCATTGCCAATGCTATGGATGTGGGCGATCCGAGCAACTTTGCGCGTGTGCTCGATCTTTATGGAGGCAGTCATGCGGCCATTTCTGCTGAAATCAGTGGTACTACTTATACCAATGAACAGATTGCCGAAACGATGCGTGAAACGTGGAAGGAATGTCATTACCTGCTTGATCCACATGGAGCCTGTGGTTTCCGTGCTCTGAAAGAAGGATTGAAACCAGGTGAAACTGGTGTTTTCCTGGAGACGGCGCATCCGGCAAAATTCCTCGAAACCGTGGAAGGTATTATCGGCGAAACCGTAGAGATTCCTGCGAAACTGAAAGCTTTTATGCAAGGTGAAAAGCAAAGTCTGTCGATGACAAAGGAATTTGCTGATTTTAAAAGTTATCTATTGTCGCTATAAGAAGCGGAATTTCTTTAAGCGGAAAGAAATAAAAACCCGAAAGCTTGACTTTGGTGTTTCAATATAGTATATTTGTAACCGTAATTTTAACTCAGATTCAAGTTTAAATTAGCATAAGAGGAGGGGCATTGCTTCTCCTCTCTTTTTTTATCCCATCTGAAATGCCACATTTGATCTTCCCGAATGCCACATCTTAATGACTGAAATGCTACACTCTAACAGGCAAATAGTGTGGCATTTACCC
This sequence comes from Bacteroides sp. 14(A), assembly GCF_000526555.1. NCBI lineage: Bacteria > Pseudomonadati > Bacteroidota > Bacteroidia > Bacteroidales > Bacteroidaceae > Bacteroides > Bacteroides sp. 14(A). Next base: position 2,114,602 of record NZ_JAGH01000002.1, read on the forward strand.
GGTTAGAATGTGGCATTTGCCTTATTCAACTGTGGAAAACACACCATCTACTTGTGGCAAACGCATCATCTGTTTGCATGAAACACATGATGCGTTCGGGGGATTCAGACCATCTGTTTCAGAGGTATGCTACTATGGACAACAGTGATAAACCACTTGCCAGAGTTAAGAATGCATAAATCTGCTCTTGACAGAAAATCAGTAACTACTCAAGGATAATATTATTATAACATGAAAAAAGGCCTCTGCCAACTATGTTGGATTGTTTTTTTATACCTTTGTACCCATATTTATTAATATTGCGAACAAGGAGTTGAAATAGACTTATAATGGAAAAGGAATGAATAAGACTCACCACAGATTACACAGATTCACACAGATTTATTAATCTAATAATCAGTAAAATAGAATCTGTGTCAATCTGTGTAATCTGTGGTGAATTAATTCATAACCGAAAAGAAAGGCATTTATTCAATTTCTGGTTCGCATTAACCATAAACAAGATAAAAACATGTTTGTATCGTCAATGTCGTCCGAAGAGTTATGTGCTGAAGCAATGAAAGATTTTTCAATATTGCAGACCAAAATCGATTTATTTATGGATCGTTGTGGAAAGCGCTACAGGCAAGAACACTTTATCGGAAGATTTATTAAAAGAATGGTAGTCACAACAAAGCGGAACAATTCTTGGACCATTGCCTTTCTTGCTCTCAATGAAGGTTTTACATTTCTTATTTACGCTCCGATAACCGGTCAGGAAACTTGTGGATATATTGCATTATCGAGCAATAGAAATCCTCTTGTTCTGGAGTATACTCCACATTTTATGCAGAGATACAGAGAACGTTACCTCAGGTATTATAATCTGGAAACTGGTAATTATAATGCATTTGAGTATTTTAGCTTGAAAAATAATAATACTCTTTATGTCAGGCAACCTGATAATTCATACTATTTTATATCAGAGCAAGGTGTCATGATTGGCAGACTGGTGTCAGAACGCATGATAAGTCACAAAACCTATATCGGAGATGATAACCTGTCTCTCCGTAAAAGGATTATTCTTGATGAAGAATATAAAACTCTTTGTGCGGCAAATACACTTCTCCGTTTGCCTGATAATTTGAACTTAGAGACAGTGCGTAATGTTGCCAGTCGATACAACTTGGGTGATGAGTTCACACAAAGATGGTATGCATGGCATGCAATGGAATTTGTTCAATCATAATCCGTTACTTTTTTTACATCTCATTCCTTTTTAGGGATTACCTTCAGTTCCCCCATTTTTAGTCGGTTGTCCCATAGTACAACAACTTCTATCTTCTTGAGGCTATGTCGATAGAAAAGTGTATATCCCGGGTGAGGAATGATGTAGCGTATATTTTCTATTTCTGTTGTTTGTCCGATGAACGGATTCATGCTGATGCGGTGTAATATGTTCTGTAATTGTACATAGAGCACTTCACTAACCTCATTATTCCCATTCTTCAATTTTAGTATCTGGAATGTTTCCTTCAACTGTTTCTTGGCGACGAGTGACCATATTACTTGCTTAGCCATTCTGCTACCTCCTTGTTTATTGTTAAGTTATTTTGTCCTTCGCGGTTATCCAATTGGCGGCAGGCATTTTCAATCTCCCGGCGCAGTTGATGAGAGAATGTGAGCACCTGTTCTTTGCTCTTAGGTTCATCTTGGGTTTCGCTACGCAGTGTGTCTTTTTCTTTACTTTTCATAGGGCTATTCATTTTTGTTTTTCATAGAACATCCTAAAGATACGAATAGTTTTGGAATATCCATGCACGTTGAACAATTTTCTTCTCCCTGCGTTCTCTGCCTTGAAACCAAAATTGTGATATCCGAATGAAAGATAAGAAGCTGGAGGCCAATTTAAGTTTGGTAGTCTCGCGAATATTTGCGGGATTAAATATGAATGCCCTGAAATTCCTGCTGCCCGTGTGGATGGGTGCATTGACGGGTGTCACGGTGCGTTGTACTTTTGCTGCTATAGCGTTCTGGGTGACAGGCTGGTTTGTGAAAGAAGCACCTATCACACGGCGGCAGCGTATCGGGTTACTTTGCCTGGGGGCATTCGGCATGTATGGTTTTATGTTCTGCTATTTGCTGGGTATCAGTAAAACGACACCCGTCAGTAGTGCCATATTCAATTCCCTACAACCTATCTGGGTATTTCTTATCTCCGTTCTCTTTCTGCACGAACGGGCTACACTGATGAAAATTATCGGTATTTCCCTCGGTTTCGGTGGTGCATTGCTGTGTATATTGACCCAAGGCAGCGATGATTTGGCACATGATGCCTTTACAGGTAATATGTTGTGCCTGCTCAGTTCGGTGTTCTTTGCCATTTATCTGATTCTGAGTAAGAAATTACTGGAAGAGATCGGTTTGGTGACCGTAATGAAATATGTGTTTGGGGGCGCGGCGCTGTCCGGTCTGGTGATATCTACTATCCTGGGCTGGGACGCGCCGTTGTTCACCGACGCAGCACATGGAACCTGGCATTGGATGCCGTGGGTGGTTCTGGCATTCATCCTTATTTTCCCTACTTACCTTAGTTATTGGTTGATGCCCATCGGATTGAAATATCTGAAGACAACCGTAGTAGCCATGTATGGCTATCTGATACTGATTGTGACGACCGTCGTTTCTTATATCGTGGGACAAGACCGCTTTACCTGGGAACAAGGGGTGGCTATCGGAATGATATGTCTGAGTGTGTACTTTGTGGAGGTAGCTGAGAGGAGAAAATGAACTAATAGTTTATCACTACCAAGTATTCCCCTTCTGCCTGAATGGTGAATTCTGTTTCCGTGCTTTCGTTCAGTGTACCTTGCCACCAGTTGGTGAAGTCACTGAGAGGGTATACCAAGCCTTTGCCTCGCAGGTTGTGGGCACCAAAGTTTATGATTGAAATCTGTTGACCTGGCTGGCTGGGAAAAGAACAGGTATCATGGCAGGGAATGAAAATACCATAATCGGTCAGCATGCGGACATGAGCTCCGGTACGCATATAATCAATGAGCAGGCTGATATTTCCTAAAGTATGGTCTTCCCGTTTGCCTGTGGCTCCTACGATAGCGATGTTCTTTTTGCCTTGTGATAAAAGGAAGTTTACGGCTTTGGTCTGGTCGTTGGTTTCCTGGTCGGAGACACAATGAAGAATATGGCTATATTTCCGGCGGTTTTCTTCACTCAGGGAATCTCCGTCACCGATAATAACATCAGGTACATTGCCGCGATCTATATAAGCATCTGCACCGCCATCACAACAAACGATATAAGGAGCGTTTGCCAGTATTTGCAAAGGTATAGGATGGGTTGGATAATCACCATTGGCTAAAATTACTGCTTCCGGTTCACCACAGAGAACACAGAGTTCCACTGAATTCTTATTATTATTTTCTTTCATCATTGTTTCTTTTATCACCTTATCACTCTACCACTCTTTCCATCATCCTCTTCCATTTGAAGTAGCCAAAGATAGCGATTATTGTATAAAGAGCATACAGTCCTGCCGTGAAATTGAGGTCTTTGTAAACATAGAGTCCTGCACTGACAATGTCTACCACAATCCATGCCCACCACTGTTCTACATATTTACGTGCCAGCATCCACATGCCTACAATACTGAGGGCAGTGGTGAAAGAATCAAGCCAGGGTACATTACTATTGGTGAAACGAATGAGTATCCAGGCAATGCCGACAAAAGTAACGGCGAATACAATGCCGAGGGGCGGGTAATATTTCATTGGCATACGGGTAATGAGAAGTTCCTGCTGTCCTTCTTTTTTGATATGCAGATGCAGTTTTTGTCTTACAAAACTGCCGTATTTCCACATCATCCAACCGTAGACGGCTGCCCCCAGATAATAGATATTTATTCCGAAGTCAGCATACAGTCCGGCATCGTAATAGACGAAAATGTAGATAGCAGGCATGATGATGCCCGCTATCCAAAGATAGATACTCGCCCGGTATTCTAACCAGAGGTAGACAAGCCCGACGATGGTTCCGATAATTTCGAGAGTTTGTTCCATGCTTTAAAAACTCAATGTGATATGTGCCAGCGCATTGATACCTGCATTAGGATAGTAGGCTGCGTAATTGGAAGTATAGAGCAGTTTACTGTCTTTGTCCTTTATCTGATTCTTTCCATGACCTTCGTATACGGCACTTCCCGATGCATAACCATTGCTTTCGTATGTTTCGTCAAACAGGTTATAAATCGTCACGCCTACATTAACAGATTTCAATCCTTTCAGTTTGAAAGTATATCCGAGATTCAGGTTGCTCACACAATAAGCATCCAGTGTACAGTCCTCTTGATGAGCATTGTTTAAATATTGCTTGCTGACATATTGCGTTTGCAAAGATGCATTAAAACCTTTATAATCCAAAGAAATGAGACTATTTGCCATAAAGTCCGGTGAAAAGGAGATGGGAGTAGTGCCAATATATCGGGTTGTCTGAGAGATACCCCAGTTTTCACTATACATATCTTTCCAGTCTTCATTCACATCACTTAGATATTCTGTATAATTCTTGATGCGGTTACGGCTCCATGTTGCGTTTATATCCCAACGCAGCCAGTTTGTGATGCGTGCACCTGCCATAAGCTCAATACCCATACGATAACTGTCCTTCACGTTCTCTGCTACGGCTTCGCCAATTTCATTCAATTGCCCGTTCAGTACCAATTGATTCTTGTAATCCATGTAGTACAGGTTGACGCCTGCATTGAACCAACCTTTACGGAACGTATATCCCACTTCGTAATCGAACATCCGCTCTGATTTGGGCTGTGCGGCAAATAAGTTATCAGTATAGTTATTGCGTGTCGGTTCCTTATTTGCCACACTGAAAGAGGCATAAAGATTATTATTGTTGTTTATCTTCCAGAATATGCCGGCTTTAGGGTTGAAGAAGCTGAAATCTTCGTCAATATTCAGCGGTTGCAGATGTGCCGGATCAGCAGTCCAGTCCCATTTGTCATTATTGCCGTTTATCTTATAGCGCAGATAACGATATTGCATATCAGCATAGAAGTTAACTCCATCCAGTATTTCATAATTTATCTTAGCGTAGATGTTGCCATCCGTTTTCCGTCCGATATTACGATAATATTCATGGTCAGGATTCAGTTCACCCAGATAATTCTTTACCCATACTACCTTACCGTTATGGGTGTTTTTGTAATAATTCAGGCCACCGCCGATGGATGCATCCAATTTGTCCCCTTTATAATCGAAAGAGAATACTCCACCACCGAAACGGCTGTCTACCAGTTTACGGCGTACAAGGTCTGATTTCTCTATGGTAGTACCGTTTGTTTCAAAGGGTACCAAGCCATATTCTACCAGCGTACGTTTATTTTTATATTCCTCATAATAACCGTAACCGTCTGTATAGTGTAGCGCTATGTTCAATTTCCACGAAGGAGACAATATTTGATTTAATAATAATTGATAATGCGTCTGGCGATAATAATCTATCTGGTTATCATAAAATCCGATTACATTTCCATTATCATCTTCTATGGCGCCATTGGGATTATATTTGCGGTCGTTTTCCAGTGTTTCCTTATCCAGGCCATCCCAAGCATGATAGGTCTCTTCTTTTCCTCCGAAGGTGATGAATTTAATAGTGGTCTTGTCTCCATAATATCCGCCTTGTACAAAGTAAGACTTCAAGTCAGCACTGGCGCGGTCACGGTAGCCGTCACTGTGGATATTAGATAAACGTGCATCGAATCCCCAGCGTCCATTAATGAGCCCCGTACCTACTTTTACGGTTTCTTTATGTGTATTGAATGAGCCGTAAGAGCCGGAAAACTCCGCATACGGTGTGGGCGAAATTCCTTGTGTTTTCATATTGATACTGGCACCGAACGCTCCGGCACCATTAGTGGAAGTTCCTGCGCCCCGTTGAATCTGCAAGTCCTGAAGCGAAGAGGCAAGATCGGGAGTATTAACCCAAAAGATAGAATGACTTTCCGCATCGTTCATGGGTATACCATTAGTGGTTACGTTGATACGTGTAGCATCTGTTCCGCGTACCCGGATACTCGTGTAACCGATACCTGCACCTGCATCGCTCGTTGTCAGTACTGACGGAGTAAATGACAACAGATAGGGAATATCTTGCCCGAAATTCTGCTTCTTAAGTTGTTCTTTACTGACATTGGTAAACGCCACAGGTGTGGTTCCCGTGGCACGGGTAGAGATAATTTCTACTTCCTGCAGGCTTATCACCCGCAAGCTGTCTTTCTCATGCGTCTGCGCACAGACACCCAGCGTTGCCATTAACAGGCAGGCCGCCATTGCATGTTTTCTCATTACAATTTTAACTATTAAAGATGAATACAGAAAAAGGGAGCTTTTCTTCTTTTCCCTCCGCCGGCACTACCCGGATCAGGTCAATGGGTATGATCTCAGCCCGTCATATTAGGGCACCCCTTAGTTGAAATCGGGGGCAAAATTAAGTGTTTTCGCTGAAACACGCAAATCGAGTGAACGATAACCGGAAATATTTGTTAATTTTGTAGGCCGGTGGGTATTTTTTAATCCTGCTGGTAAAGTGTAATTATTAACTTCAAACGAACAAATATTATGTTATTATTATTGCAAGCGGCAGCTCCTGCTGCCGAAACTGTTGTAGAAGATGGTTTTAGTAAATTGCAGGTCTTTCTCCAACAACTGATAGACTGGGGAGTAAATGCAGGTGGTCATATCATCAGCGCTGTGCTGATTTTCATAGTAGGACGTTTCCTGATATCTTTCCTTAATAAAATGGTGGCCCGGTTGTTGGCTAAGCGGCATGTGGATGCCAGTATCCAGAGTTTTGTAAAGAGTTTGGTGAACATCTTGCTGACTATCTTATTGATTATTGCCGTTATCGGTAAATTAGGAGTAGAAACAACTTCATTTGCTGCCTTGCTGGCATCCGCCGGTGTGGCTATCGGTATGGCATTGTCCGGTAACTTGCAGAACTTTGCAGGTGGTCTGATTGTATTGCTGCTCCGTCCTTATAAAGTAGGTGACTTGATTGAAAGCCAAGGCATCACGGGCACGGTTCGTGAGATCCAGATTTTCCATACGATTCTGACTACCGGTGATAATAAGATTATTTATATCCCGAATGGTGCGTTGAGCAGTGGTACTGTGACTAATTACAGTCGTGAAGCTACCCGTCGTGTAGAATGGATAATCGGTGTGGAGTATGGCGAAAATTTTGATAAGGTGGAAGAAACTACCCGTCGTATCATTGCCGAAGACAAGCGGATTCTTAGTGATCCGGCTCCTTTTGTAGCCCTTCATGCACTGGATGCCAGTAGCGTGAATGTGATTATCCGTGCCTGGGTGAAGAGTGAGGACTATTGGGGAGTTTATTTCGATATGAACAAGACCGTCTACTCTGTATTCAATAAGGAGGGTATAGGTTTCCCTTTCCCACAACTGACGGTACATCAGGCAAAGGATTGATAGTGGTCTGGAATTGATAACTATAAATGAATAAAGGGCATAACAACAATTTGTTATGCCCTTTATTCATTATAGTTAATACTCGTGATGTTTTTTATTGTAAATCACATTTCATATACTCCGAGTTCTTCCTCTATGGCTTCACATTCATCTTTCTCTATATGCAGTAAGCGATTGATTTCCCTTCGCTTTTCGAGGTCAGTGAAATAACTTTCTACTACGGTATACAGGTCGAATCCTTTGGTGGAACCTGCTGCCATGTCTAATGACTCTACCATTTTCTCTACTTCCCTGTGAATGCGTTCCTTGTTGATGAAATGCAACTCATTACTATGAATCAGATACTTTTCCATGATCGTTGGTATTTAAAGTTCTATTAATATAACGTCTGTTATGAACGGTTAGTTCATACAAAAAATAATAATTCCTCTCTAAGTTAATAGAGAATTAATAGCTTTATTAATACTCCTCGTGTATTATTGCCGAATAATAGCGTAAAAGTAAATTTAAAAAGTAATAATACCATGAAAAAAGTAATTAGTATGAATCTGATAAATGTAATTCAAATGAAAACACAAAGCTTTTGGTTGACAGCACTATTAGTGCTGTTAGGTGTTTTTTCTACAGTGAATACCAACGCTGCAGAAAAGTTAATGGCTGGTACCGGCAAAGTGAATATAACCCCGCCTAATCCCCGCTATCCGGTTCACGATTCACTCTATGCACGAACTCTTATTCTTGAAGCGGGAGCTTCGCGTATTGCTTTTGTCTCTCTGGATTTGGTTATGTACAGTAATGTTCCGTTAGCCGAGAAACTAAAAAAGCAATTTGGTTTGCAGGAAGTCTATTTCTGTCCCCAGCATACACATTCCGGTGAGGCAGGGCCCAAGGAATGGCTCGATGCTCAGATAACCAAAGCTTTGAAACAGGCTTCTTCTTCTATGTTCGAGGCTCGTATTTCAGCCGGTTATCGTAGTTTTCCTCAATTAAGTTTCAACCGGTTGCTTCTTCGTGAAGACGGTCGCGCCCGCGAATCATGGGTAGGAGATGACCACTACAGGGCGGTGAATCCGGAGCGTATTCCTCATGGGCCTGTTGATAATTCTGTAGGTGTTATTAAACTGGAGGACACGAAAGGCAATCCGAAAGTAATTCTAATGAATTATGCCTGCCATCCGGATGTGGCCTGGAATAACTTTGAAATCTCTGCCGACTATGTGGGTTATGCCACTAAATATACGGAAGAAGCTTTTAACAATCAGGTATATTGCCTCTTTGTACAAGGCGGTGCAGGAAACCAGGCACCTTTATTTAAGGATGGCGGACGTACCGGGCCGGATGACCCTCGCCCGTCCAATTATGATTTGATAGACCGTATGGGTAAATTGCTTTCTATTGAAGCCGTTAAACTGGCCAAAGAAATATATCCGAACCCGTATGATGTACCCAATATCAAGGTGAAGACTGACTCTCTGCATTTTATCGGCAGACATGACAAGAACCTGAAGTATAATGTGCATTTCTCCGTAATATCCATTAATAACCGTATTGCCATTGCCACTGTTCCCGGTGAACCTTTCATCAAGTTCCAGATTGATTGGAAACGGGAAATGCAACCCAATCATGTTATTCCTTTCTTCTTCGGATATACCTGGAACAACGGAAGATGGCCGATGTATCTGCCTGATATTCGATCGGCAGCTTATGGTGGCTTCGGAGCAGATGAAGGATCGTGGCTTATTGAAGTCGGAGCAGGTGAAAAGATTTTCAACAAGCTGATAGAGAATTATTATCGGATGATGGGAGTATTCCGTTGAGGATGCTCTGAGTAAATAGAAAGAAGAAGATGTATCGGGAAATTTCCAAATACATCTTCTTTGCTTTTATTGGGATAACAGTGCAAACAATGATTGTTCTCTTTTATATACTAAAAGTAAATTTTATAACTGATATTCGGTATCAATCCCGATCCGTCTTTTTTCTCTATCTTATGAGTTTTTTCGTTGTACTGGTAAAAGTGCATTCCTGTGCGCATACCTACATTTAGCATTTTAATAGAAAACTCATGAGATATTTTCTTTTTATTAATTCTATAACTGAAAGAGATGTCACCGTTGATGGAGGGATCAAACTTCTTGCTGTAAGCTCTGGTTTCATCAAATTTAATATCATGTTCTATCATACTTTTACCTTCATCTACAGGGGTATATCGGTCACCACCTTGGAAAAAGATACGCCCGTTGAGACTTAGTACATTTTGTTTATTACGTCCTACCATCCATTCTTTTCCGGCAAGTATGTTCAGGAGATAGTTTTTGTCCAACCGTGTATTACGCCAGATGTTATCTCCGGCTTTGTATTTTGATTTAAAAAGAGAAGCCGTTATCATATAGTAAAAACCATTTTTCATGTATTGCTCTAATGTAATGTCTATACCGTAGTTCACTCCGGAGCCTCTATTCTTTAATATCCTGTCCAGATAGAAACTCTGATGGTTGATGATGGAAAAGGAAGAATTCTCTTCAACAGGTATTCGGAATAGATATTGATAATAGGGTTCCACTTTTAAGTGCATGTACGAGTTGATGTTCCAGTCGTATGTAAGCCCGAAGTGATGAGCCTTTGAAAAATCCAGGTATCTGTTGGATTCGGTTTTTCCGTTGGCTTCCTGTTCCACAAAGTAGTAGTCAAGCTTTTCCCTGCGACTGTGCAGACCGTATGCCAGTGCCAAGGCGTGTTTCGGATTAAAGCTCCATTTAAGGGCTGCTCTGGGTTCTACGGTCCAGTTCTTATTCAGGGTGAAGTACTGTGCGGTGATGCCCAGACTAGTAATAAGATGGTTACTTAGGTTGATGACAGAACTGCTGTATGCCGAGAGCACACAACTTCCCCCATTCCCTTTTGAAATCTGTTCCATAGGTACATCTAAACCGAAATTAGGACTGATTTTGTAATCCAAGTCATATTGGAGCCCTGTAACTGTGATACCTGTCCGGTTGATATGGTTGGAATTGAATTTCTTGTTCAGATAGGAATTAAAGACTATATCCCATTTGGAATTCCGGATATCTCCTACATGGACCAGTTTGTCATCTTCTGTCATCTGATCAGCTCTCGTGCGATCTTTCGAGTAAGTGGCGGCTAATGAAGAACGGATATACGTATCTGCATTGATGAGATACTTGTGTGTAAGTCCTCCTGCCGCTTTGTCAAAAGCTGTATTTCCGGACTGCCGGTCACCTTGTGTCTCCCATTCATCACGGTCGATGGCTTCCGGTTTATAACGGTCAATCAGCCCGATTCCCCAGATGGAGAAAGTTCCGGCCTTCCGGGTAGGAAAATTTAATTTGAATGATAAGTCCTGATATTTCAGATTCATATCATTTCCTGTAGCCAAGGAAGTGGTGGAGAAGCGGTAATTGAAGATATAGGAACTTCCATGCTTCCTGCTTATCGGGCCTTCCGATGCCAGGTCAATACCCAGAATGCCTAACTGAAATGTATGTTCATACTTCTGATTGTTGCCATTTCGTATTTGCATGTCGAAGACACCTGATAGCGCATTGCTGTATTCGGAAGGGAACGCACCGTTGTAGAAATCGGAGTTACCGATCACCTGTGTACTCAGGGCCGAAAGAAAGCCCCCACCCAGTCCGGTAAGGTCGGCGAAGTGAGTCGGATTGGGAATTTCTACCCCTTCCAACCTCCATTGGGTAAACTGGGGTGAATTTCCTCTGATAGCTACAGCGTTGGTTCCTACATCTCCAGCCACACCTGCAAATGCGGAACTCAGACGTGCCGGATCATCAAAACCATTGGCAAACCTGCCTGCTTCTTCCATGCTGATCATGCGTCCGCCGGTAATGGCCATTGCATTCAGAGGTTTATCTTTCTTTATCTCCGGTTGTATGACGACTTCCGCCAACGAGTGAATGTTTTCATCCAGAGTGATTTCCATATATACTTCCTTGGAAGAGGTTACAGGTATCTCATTGAAAATATTGGTATTATATCCTACATAGGAGGTTTGTATATTGCATCGTCCCACAGGAACATTGTCTATCCGAAATCTCCCCAGACTGTCTGTTGTGCTGCCTAAAGAACCGACATTCATAATTCTTACAGTAGCAGACTCTATGGGTGCATTGGTTTTGGAATCCAGTACAATTCCTCTGACTATTTGGGTAGGTTTCTCTGTTTTTTCCTTGGTGGATTTCTGTAGTTCATTGCCGGATGGAGTGATAATGATATGGTAGCCTGTTATTTTGTACGAATATCGGGTGTCTTTCAAGATTTGCGCTAACGCCTTGTCAATACTTTGGGATTCTAAAGACAGGGATATTTTTCTCTTTACATCTACGGCCGATAATTCATAGGCTATGCTATATCCGGTTTGTTGTTCTATCTCAGCAAAAGCTTCTTTCAGTGATATGTTTTTATTCTGTATAGTGATTGGCTTTCTGTCATTCTGTGCTGTGGCATTCAATGAGAGAAAGGCAAAAAATAAAAAAAGGAGTATCTTGTCTGTTTCTTTATTAATGGTTATTCGATTCATTGTTGTATGTTTTTATAAGATAAGCTGCATTTCGGCATAACTTTTTCATGCAAGCATGAAAGTTCTGCACTCAATTTGCATTATCTTTGTATAGTTAATACTTTGTTTTACTTTACGGTTTGATGGAGCATTAGCATTTCAGAACCGGGTTGAGGGTCTCAAGCTGCAATCCGGTTCCTTTTCTTCATAGGCAGTTTCTTTTTATTGTTTTTTGATTAGTTCTACTTTGTTTCTCTGTATCTGATAACTGAAGCCGATCATCTCACTCAATACAGGCAGAACTTCTTCCAGATTTTCATTTTTCAGGAACCGGACGGTATATCGTTTGGAGGCGGGAACGTTCATTGTATGATTGATAGTTACATTATAACGTCTCTCTAATGTTTGCAGGATTTCGGTGAAAGGCGCATCGGTAAATATCAGTTTTCCCGTGATCCAGCCATCTGCATCGGTTGGAGAAACTTCAGTAATGTTGACGGCAGATGTTTTTTTATCGTACGTCAACTGTTCATTAGGTTTCAGTATCTGCGAACCTTGAACGGGAGGGGTGACTTCAACTTTGCCACTTGTCAGGGTAGTGGTCACCAGTTCATCATCAGCGTATGCCTTTACATTGAATTGGGTTCCTAATACTTTGACTGAAAGTTGGGACGTTTCTACAATAAACGGTTTCGCTGCATCTTTCCGAACAGAAAAATAGGCTTCACCGTCAAGGTATACAAGGCGCTGCGCTTTCGAGAACTTTTCCGGGTATTTGATTGCTGTTCCTGCATTCAGCCATATTTCGGAGCTATCAGGCAATAGGAAGTGTTTTTTATCACCGTATGCAACAGATATCTCAACCCATTTATCCTTCGTGGAAGTATAGTACAGATAACTTCCTGCAATAATCAGTAGCGGAATCAGGGCTGCCGCGATGCTCATTCGTTTCTGATAGAAAGGTCGGGGCACCATTTTCTTATAACCTATCTTTTGGTTTACTCTGTTTAATGCAAGTTTAGTGTCCGGGTCTGTTTTTGCCTCCAATTGATCCCAATATTCCAATGAAGCTTTTTCTTTTTCTTCAGTGTCTTTATCTTTAATGATCCATTTCTGAACCTTCTCTTCCGTTTCGGGAGAGAAGCGGCCGGATAAATATGTTCCGATGATTCTGACAATATTATTTTTCTCCATTCTGTTGCATTTACTATATATACAGTCAACGGATGAAAAACTCAGTAAGTAAATGAATCTTTTTTCTATTTTTTCTTTTTAGAAATAGGGGGCTACCTGAATAAGCGAGAAAAAGAACAGAACTATCTGCTTCGTACCAGGCTTGTATCTTCTTCGTACCCTCCTCGTACCAACTTCGCTATTTTGTTCCTCGTATAGGAGCGAAGGAAATGCGAACCGGGTATAAGGAGGAAGAACTTTTGACCAAAAGGTAATATTGTATGTTGTTTGTCTCTTTTCTGTTATGAATTTATTCACCACAGATTCATTACCATACCATTATGCCAGTAATAAGAAGAAGTATGAAATAGTTTTCCGTATCTCTTTCAGAGCGAGGCTTAACTGACTTTCCACATTTCTCTTGGTAGTATTCAGTCGTACGGCTATCTCTTCATTGCTTAGGCCCTCGTTGCGACTTAGCATGTATATCTTTCTCCGTTGTTCCGGCATTTTTTCTACCGTGTCGTCTATTAGTAATCCGAGTTCTTTGGCTATCAGATCTTCTTCCGAAGTAGAACTACATTCCTGATGCTGGACACTACTCAGATAAGTATCTTCTACATATTTGTGCTTCAGAAAGTTGATGGCAGAATTTCTGGCAATTGTATGCAGGTAAGAATCAAATGATCTGGAGATATCGATAGAGTGGCGGTTCATCCAGAGGTTTACAAATAAATCCTCTGTCAGTTCTTCAGCATCCGGACTCGACTTGATATAGCCCTGGATAAAGGCTTTTGTTTTACCGTAATAAGTGATAAAAACCTCCTCGAAGGCCTCATGACTATCTTGTCGTAAAGCCTCTAAGGTTTTTATATCAATCTTATTGCTCATTTATGGTCCGGTTTTGTTTTTTGACGGGAGCAAAAGAAGTGATTATTTGTTTGATGAAGCTATTCTTTTGGATTAATTAACCTTGTCTATTTTATTTTCTATTCTTAGTTTTTATTTCCGACACTTCTGCAATGTTTCCGTATCGCTTTTATTTCAGATACTTCTTCAGCGGGCAGTCCGTAACTTTTAACCCTTCGGCTATACTTTGGGCATTCATTCGCGCACCCTTCAAAGATGTATGTGTATGATCTGTATTATAGAAAACAGCTGATTTCTTGGGCCCCATCTTTTGGAGTTTATCTGCGGATATTTTATTCAGATCAATAAAGCAGGCTCCGGTTGCTTCTGCCGCTTCACGTGTCCATTTACCGTAACTCTTGCTATTGCGTTCTATTTGTCCGTCTTTCCACTTATTGCGGGGCGTGTGACTCAATACAATCGGGATTGCTCCTTTTTCTTGTGCATCCCTGATGAACTTGCGGAGATACCAGCCAAAAGTATAGACTACCTGGTATTTTCCGGTCTTTTCCATCAGAAAGACTTTGCTTTCATCTCCCGAACCGTGTAATTCACCACGGGCTTTTCCGATATTGATATCTCCTCCGTCATTATGTCCGAACTGGATGAGTACGAAATCTCCCGGTTTAAGTGCATCATACACTTTGTCCCAGCGTCCTTCGTCTAAGAAAGTGCGGGCACTGCGTCCGGCCATGGCACAATTTTCTACAGATACCTTCTTTGAATTAAATATCTCAGTTATTACACTTCCCCATCCCCACATACCGTCTTTATCATCATCTTTATTCTTTACCGTACTGTCACCGATAGTGAATACCACCGGGCATCCTTCTTTCCGGCTGGAACCGGTAATTGTATCCTGCTCAACCGGTTTCAAATAGTTGGCCAGTTCTAACCTTTCATAGTTTCGGATACCTTCAGTTGCAGATTCTGCGTTCACTTTTGCCCCGAAGGCACTGGTGTGGATGCGGTCTAAGTAGAACATATATTTCACTTTTTCCTTGCCGAATTTCTCAAATTTGGATGCGGTGATATCATTCAGGTCTATAAAAGGTACTTCTTGTTCTTCGGCTATTTGTTTGGCCCACAGGCCGAAAGTTTGGTTGACGCGTGTGATAATTGTACTGTCTTTATCTTCCCAAGCATTGCGGGGAGTCAGTGAGAACAGGATAGGATGGGCACCTTTCGCCTTTACATCCTGCACGAAGCGACGCATATATTCTCCATAGGAATATACAGTTTCCTTCACTCCGGTTTCCTGGATGGTGACATTCAGGCTATCTTTACCGATTCCCGGTATGGAAGCGCGTGCGCGCCCGCTGTCATAAGGGCCATTGTCATTATGTCCCAGTTCGATGATCACCCAATCGCCAGCTTGGACCCCTTTTATAACATCTGGCCAGAAACGGTTGTAGAACGTACGGCTACTTGTTCCTCCTAATGCATGGTTTTCTACGGTAATCTGGTCTGAATCGAAATAATCACCGGCATAATATCCCCAGCCCCATTGACCGTTGTTCCCATTTCCCAAGGTTCCGGTACGCATGGTAGAGTTACCCACCAAAAACAGAATGGGATTATTTCCTTTCCGGCTTGAACCGGCTACAGGTCTTGCTGTACGGGCCTTATTCAAACTGTCCAGTGTATTGTCAATCACCTGGTTGACATCCTTCATCGGTGCAGATACCTTATTCTGAGCCTGTGCTGAGAAAACAAATGCGAATGTCATTCCTAAAATCAGATAGCTGTAAAATGTGTGTTTATTCATCTTTCTATAACCTTAATTCTTTGTTGGTGCAAAAATAGGTGAAATTTGAGTCTCTGCGAATGGAATATCATTCAGAATTGCTGTCTTTTTGTGCAATTGAGTGGGATTTCCTTAAAATTCAAACATTAAAGCTTTTTACGATGTTATATTAATAAACTTCAATCTACATGCTTACTACGTTCTTAAATGCATTAGCCACTATAATCAGTGTGACAAGTCTTCTCATCGTCACTTATGGGGCATTAATTGGGATAATTTCTTTTCTGGTCAATGAGTTTAAAAGATTCACGGGCAAGTACTCAACTACCAATATCCGGAAGCTACGGGCTACTTTCGGAACTTATTTGCTACTTGGACTTGAATTTCTTATCGCATCAGATATCTTAAAAACCGTACTGGAACCAACTTTGAATGAACTGGCAATTTTAGGTGGTATAGTTGTTCTGAGAACTATCTTATCCGTCTTTCTAAACAGAGAAATCAAAGATTTGGAGGCTGAAGGTGAAAAAGAGCAATGATTCTTGGGAAGTAAAAAGCATTATTAGATCTCTTCTTTAACATATTATTTGAATTATGTTAATCGTTAACATAATGAATCTAAATAGTTAACAACCTCCTTTATTCTATTAAACCATGTTATAAATACCCCTGTCTGGACCTGAAAATTTGGAGATATCCTCAAAGTCCGTATCTTTGCAATGTGTTTTTCATAGTATTAGATTTAAGGTTAACAAAAGATTGGCTGTCTGGGATAGATAGCCTTTTTTTATGTTGATATGTTTACTTTATCCTGTCTCTATACAATTTTCCATCGTAATCCTTATATTTAATGTTGCTGTAGATGCAGACCAACATATTGCTATATTCCAAAATCGTGGTATTGGATTCTTGAGATAAATTTGTAGCTAAGATGCCACTACCTAGTATTCCCGGATTACAGATAATCGTATCTTTCTTTATTGAATTCATTATTAGCTCAATGCAAGTATATTCTTTAATATCTTCTTCTTTGAGTCTGTTTATGATATATTGGTTGATGTGCATTTTGTCATCTTCAGTCATAAAACCATACCATAACAGGCACTTTATGCCTGCCTGGGTGGCTTTTATTAATATATCTAAGTAACTTATTCCCGATATTCCTTTTTTGTCGATTTCATAAGGATCAATATGAAGAAAAGAAGATTTGGGAAGCGTAGGTAGTAGTTTTATAACTCCTTCGAGAGAATCTGCATGATATGTTTGAATATGCGTTTCTAACTCTATTTGTCCGGCGTAAAGTTCTATGTTTTCTAAAGCATCCTTTTCAATATCAAAGAAGATATATTGGGATGCTCGTTTTTTTAGTATATTCATAGCTAAAGCCGGAGATCCTAAATAATTCCCTTTTTCCATTTCTATACTTTCCAGCTTATAATAAATAGAATTTCTAAGAAACTTTTCTTTATTGGCTTTTTCCAGAAAATGATAAATACCATATTGTTGTTCCACAGTATGTGACATGTGATAAATGGCAGATGCCGAATTTGTCTCTACGTACACTTGTGGCTTTTCGGTTTGAAGAATCTCACAGAGTACAAGATGTTTAAATACATCTGCTTGTTTCCCGAAATGAGTATAAGTGGCCATATTTTTATGATTAATGTTTATGGCAGCAATATTAGGCTATATAAAAGATAAAAGCCTTGACCAAAGTCAAGACTTTTAAGTATACAGTTGTTTTTTTCGTATTCTGCTGAGGGTTTCGGGGGTAATACCGAGAAACTGGGCTATTTCTTTTAAAGAAAGTTTTTCTTGCAAATCGGGACATCGTTTCATTAATGACTGGTAACGTTGTTCGGGACTATCGCAATAGAAGCCTAATAAGCGTTGGTATATCTCGGCAAACATGGTTTCGGCTATCTGTCTGCCTAATCGTTGGGTATCCATGTCTGTTTCCCAAAATTGATTAAGTCGGTTTAAGCTAAGAAGATAAACTTCACATTCGGTAGTAGCCTGTATATTGACCGTAGAAGTTGCCTGTTTTATAAAAGAAGGATAGTCACAGACGAAATCGTTTACGAAGCTATAACCAACAATCCATTCATTGGCGTCTGCATCTATATGTGATAAGCGGAACATGCCGGACATGATGAAACCTATCTGATTTGTTTTTTCATTTTGCTGTACCAGATATTCATTCTTCTTGAATTTAGTAAGTACCCCTTCTTCCAGAAATAATTTTTCGAGCCTGGAAATATTGGGGTGACTGTCTTTTATATTAAATTTGTCCATAGCTATTGTATTAGTACATATGACAAAGGTACAAAGATTGCAGAAAAAATCATCTATTAATCGAAAAGTGCTGAAATATGGAGGATTAATATGTTTTTAATTCAATATTAATTCTGTTTCGGCTTACTTTTTAATGCTACCCCGTTTACTTTGCAAACAGGAAAACAAATATGTCTAATACCTAATTAATAGTATTCTTAAATGAAACGAAATGCAATTTTATTAAGCTTGTTGACGGCTTTGTTCTTGCTACCGGGAAAGGCAGTGGGGCAGACCACATTGAGCGATGGTAAATTGGTGTATAATTTCCCGTTTGCACCAAGTGAGGGTCTTGTAAATAGGACAGAAAAGGAGTATAGGAAAGAAGTTTGCCTGAATGGTTACTGGGACTTCCAACCTGTGGCTTTGCCGGGTAGTTACGTGCAAGGTAAGGGGATAGCACCGGAACTGCCGTTACCTAAAGAAGGGGCTTGGAGCAAAACTCGCATAAAAATACCTTCTCCCTGGAATATTAATTCTTTTGCCAACCGAGATGTGGAAGGTCCCGATCATCGCAATTACCCGTCTTATCCGAAAGAATGGGAGCAAGTGAAAATGGCATGGATGAAGAAAATGATAACGATTCCTGCTGACTGGGATGGTCAACAGATAAAACTTTATTTTGAGGCTGTATCCGGATATACTGAAATCTATATTAATAAGGAGAAGGTGGGAGAGAATTTTGATATTTTCCTTCCGTTCAGTGTAGATATTACGGATAAAGTGAATGCAGGTGAGACAGCTGAAGTATGGGTGGGAGTTCGCAGCCAGTCTTTGTTTGAAAACAATTCTACGATTGGTCGCCGCATTGTTCCTGCAGGTTCTATGTGGGGATATCATATTGCCGGTATCTGGCAGGATGTATATTTGCTGGCATTGCCCAAAGTGCATGTGGAAGATGTATATGTGAAACCGTTGGTTTCAAAGAATATGCTTGAACTGGAAGTGACTGTGCAGAATAATACGGAAAAGAAAGCTGACTTACAGATTCAAGGTAAAGTCAATGAGTGGGTGAATCTGGCAGGAACAGATATAAACTCGGCTCCTGTACCAGCATGGGAACTTGGTCAGGAAGCTTTGAAAGTAGCTCCTGTAAAGGTGGCTATTCCCGCTAATGCTTCGAGCAAAGTTGTATTGCAGGTTCCGGTATCCGGTGAGTTGAATTTCTGGACTCCTGAACAGCCGAATCTTTATGCCGTATTGCTTTCATTGCAGGCTAAGAAAGAAACCCTTGATATGAAATATGAGCGTTTCGGATGGCGTGAATGGACATTGCAAGGTACTACACAGTATTTGAACGGTAAGCCTTATCAGTTAAGAGGTGATTCTTGGCACTTTATGGGTATTCCGCAAATGACGCGCAGATATGCGTGGGCATGGTTCACTGCTATTAAGGGAATGAATGCCAATGCAGTCCGTCCTCATGCACAGATTTATCCTCGTTTCTATATGGATGTAGCTGATGAAATGGGTATCTGCGTATTGAATGAAACAGCTAACTGGGCGAGTGATGGGGGGCCGAAACTGGATTCCGAGCTCTTTTGGGAGGCATCTAAAGAGCATCTGAAACGTTTTGTACTCAGAGACCGTAATCATGCCTCTGTCTTTGGTTGGAGTATCAGTAATGAAAATAAACCAGTGATTTTGCATGTTTACAACAGACCGGAATTGATGCCTCAGCAGAAGAAAGCCTGGGAAGACTGGAGGGATATTGTTCGTGCAAATGACCCGACTCGCCCGTGGATTTCTGCCGATGGAGAAGATGATGGAGATGGCATCTTGCCGGTTACAGTAGGTCACTATGGTGACATGAATTCAATGAAACATTGGGTTGGAATAGGTAAACCTTGGGGAATCGGTGAACATAGTATGGCATACTATGGTACACCCGAGCAGGTTGCTAAGTATAATGGTGAAAGAGCTTATGAATCACAGTTGGGACGTATGGAAGGATTAGCTAATGAGTGCTACCACCTCCTTGCTAACCAGCGTAATATGGGAGCTTCTTACAGTACGGTTTTCAATATGGCATGGTATGCCTTGAAACCACTGCCGTTGGGTAAAAAGGACATGACTACACAGCCGGATATAAGTAAGGACGGTGTCTTCTTCACAGAATATAAGGAAGGTGTTCCGGGGGTACAACCGGAACGTGTAGGTCCCTACTGTACTACATTCAATCCTGGATATGATCCAAGTCTGCCTTTGTATGATCCGTGGCCTATGTATGATGCTATGCGTGCAGCCAATGCACCGGGGCATCCTGGTTGGTCTGCTTATGCTGATATTGACAAGAAGCAATATGAAGCACCGACAGCTACTCCGGCAGAGAAATATAAAGAAGTGATTTTCATAGGCGGAGATGACAGTAAATTGAAAGGTATTCTGGATGCACAAGGCGTGAAATTTGCTGCAAAGATTACTGCACCTGCACGTATGATCTATATTGTAGATGGTACTTACACTTTGTCTGTTGCTGAAAAGAAGAGTATGTTAGCTAATATTGCTAAGGGTGCTGATGTATGGATTTGGGGATTAACACCTCAGACTGTGAATGTGTACAATGAGATTCTGCCTCTTCCGGTGGCTCTGGATAACCTTAAACGTTCTTCTTTCCTGCCAGTTCAGAAATCATGGATACGTGGCTTGAACAATTCAGATTTCTATTTCTGTGAACTTCAAAGAGCTGATGCTTCAGAGTACTCGTTGACAGGCGCTTTAGTGGAAGAAGGAGAGGTATTGCTGAATGCTTGTAAAACTGATTGGAGAGCTTGGAATAAACGTCCGGAGGAACTTAAAACAGCTAGTACGGTACGGAGTGAGTATGAGTGTACAGCAGCTACTCCTGTATTTGTGAAATATCGGAAAGATGCTTCCTGCTTCTATATCAGTACTTTGAAAGAGTTTACAAACTCAGAAAAAGGTTATAATACGTTAGGGGTAATTCTGAAGAATGCCGGTATTGACTGTAATGAGATTGAGGTGAAATCAAATGAAGTTTTCTTCTTGCGTGATAATCAGCTAATATTCCCGGTTGCTACAAAGGACAAGTTAGTGAAAAAGGCAGATGGATGGGCTTTGGATATTTATGTGTTCAGTCCGCGTCCTTTAGATGATTTGCTGATTGAACCGAATATGCCGAAACTTACGTTAGTGGTGAAAGCTAAAGAATGCCAGCTTGCCATTAATGATAAAGCATACACTGCTGCTTCACAAAACAGACACGAGGCTACTTATAAAGAACTGCCTTTGTTGCAAGGTTGGAATAAGATAAGCATAAAGATAGGAGAAAGAGATAAAAATGAATTCAGTGGTAACTTTAGGTGTGATAACAGAAATGAATTCCTTTCTTCTCTGAAAGTAATGTTTATCAATCCCGAAGCAAAATAAAAAATAGGTTTATCTCGCCTCTAAGGTATCTGGGCTGTACTTGATTTGTACGGCTCAGATACGGCTTTGATACGGACCGGGTCTGTTATTTGAGGTGAACTGAAAAAGGTAAATGGATTAAGGGAAAAAAACAAAGTTTTTGAATAGGTGTTTTTCAATAGGTTCAGTTATACACTCTGGTATTATGCAAATAATTAGCATAATACCGGAGTGATTATAACTGAAATTACTTTTGTATAGAGAATAGAATCGTTTTTGATGATTTTGTCGAATACTGGTTACTTTTTATTAATCTTATTACTAATTTTATCTTTTTTTTATACCTTTGTCATGTCTTCTTGAACTAGAAATATGAAAAACTGTTGCAGATATATATTGCTTGTACTCTTCCTGTTCACAGGGGCTGATTTATTTGCCTCTGTATATAACGGGGGACTCTATTTTAAGTCTCATTCCGCTCCCAGTGTTGATAGGACTTCTCTTACTCTGAATGATGACAAACCTTTCGACGTTAGTAATGAGTTTACCATTTCTTTTCAGATGTGGGTACGAAACAATGAACCCGACTTTGGATCAATATTGCATTTATATACGAATACGAACCAATTAGTGCGTTTTTCATTTGTTGCGGGAGGGCGTAGACATTATCCGGCATTGGTATTTAATGAAGGAATGGTCACTGTTGATAGTCCCATTGAACGAGAGAAATGGATACCTGTTTCCCTGCGAATGGATATGAATAATAATTCCATCGCTGTGAATTACAATGGAAAGGATACGACTATAATGGTACCTTTAAGTGGTTCAACACATGTAAGAGCATTGTTTGGACATGCTCCTGAATATCTGGCAGACGTAGCACCTGTGAATATAAAGGATGTAAAAGTGTCGCAGGACGGTGAACAAACTTGTGAATGGAAACTTTGGAAACACAATAATAACATTTGTTTTGATGAAATGAAGGGAGCGATAGCACGTGCTGAGTCTCCTTATTGGCTGATTGATGATCATATAGAGTGGAAACAAATTTATAAGGGTAATATATCAGGAAGATTGGATGTTGCCTTTAATGCATTGGATGCTTCATTTTATTTGGTAAAACCGGAAATGGTGGAAGTACTGGATGAAAATGGAGATATAGTAGATGAAATAAAAGTACAGGGAGGATATCCTGCCATGGAATTTACGGATCATTTGATGTATGACACATTGAGTAATAGATTGTTATCTTATTCATTATCCCAAAAGTGTGTGTCTTTTTTCTCTTTTGATACAAAAAGGTGGAGTCTTGCGGAGCGTCATATAGAAGAACCGAATTATTATAATCATGCTCGTACTTTTAATTCTGCCGATTCATCATTCTATTTTTTTGGAGGGTATGGTTTTTACAGATATCAGAATGATCTGTTTCGTATGGATCTTACTACGGGTGAATTGGAGAAGATTGACTATGAACCTTTACTGAATCCTCGTTATTCGTCGGCCATAACAGTGGTGGGGGATGAGCTTTATATTTTGGGCGGTAGAGGAAATAAATATGGTAAGCAAGAATTAGTTTCTCATTTCTATACGGAACTTTGTGCTATTGATTTGAAAAAGAAAAAGTCGCGTGTGGTATGGAGGAGGCAACAGACAGATGCCTATATGCTAATGGCTTCATCTATGTATTTCGAACCCTCGGATAGTTCTTTTTATGCAGTTGCACTGAAAGATGGTGGAGTTCTATGGAAAGTTTCTATGAAAGATACGGTTTGGACAGAAGTTTCTAAACCAATTCATAATGATGTAGTTCATCAGGATTGTGATTTTAGTTTTTATTCTTCGCCTTCTCATCAGAAACTTTTTTTGGTAATGGATAAGATATTGACAGATCGTACGCACGATGTGTCTATCTATTCTATCAATACTCCGTTGATGAGTGAATCTGATATTATGCAGGTTGAAGAAGAAGTTGTAGCCGATTCTTTTGCATGGTATTGGATTGTTGTGGGGATATTGGCATTGTTGGGGCTTGGATATGTTATATATTTCTGGTTATCCCGGAATAAGGCGGTAAAATCTCTGTCAGAAAATGTTTCGACTGTTATGGGAGATATGCCGGAGGGGAGTAAGAAACAGGAAAATAGAGGAACTGAATTAGAGGGTGAAAATATACTTGTGGCTAAGCCCATTGAAAACTATTTCGATCGTAGTCGTTCGGCAATATCTTTGCTAGGAACATTTAATGTGAGAGATAAGGAAGGAAATGATATTACTTCTAATTTTACTCCTCGTCTGAAAAGTCTCTTGGTCTTATTGATTCTTTATACGGAAAAGAACGAGAAAGGTATTTTGACGCGGAAGATGACAGAAATGCTCTGGTCGGATAAAGATGAGATTGCTGCCAGAAATAATCGGAATGTAACATTACGTAAACTGCGTGTATTACTGGAAGAAGTGGGAGATGTAGAAGTGATAAGTGATGGTGGATTCTTAAAAATACGTTGGAATGAAAATGTATTTTGCGATTATTGTACTGCGCTTCATTGTATGGACCTATTACAGAAAAACGGAGCTCAGAAAGATGAAGTACTTTTGAATCAGATATTGGAATTGTTGCTATATGGTCCGCTACTCTCCAATACGATTGTTGACTGGTTGGATGAATTTAAGGATGCTTATTCAAGCCTTTCTATTGATTTGCTTAGAAATCTTCTGGATATTGAATATCGGAAAAGTGATCGTGAAATGGTGCTTCGTATTACTGATATTATGTTCCTGCATGATCCTTTAAATGAGGAAGCTTTGGCGGCTAAGTGCTCAGTCTTGTTTTTGGAAGGGAAAAAGGGCATTGCTAAAAGTGTTTATGACCGTTTCTGCAAAGAGTACCGTGAATCGCTTGGGGAAGATTATAAGATACCACTTTCCAAATTATGCGAATAACTCAATCTATTTATAATTAAGCGTTTAATTGAAAGAATTAAGCGCTTTTTTAATGCCTAATTAAGTCTGTTTTTTATGCTTTATTAATCTGTTCAGTGTACTTTTGTGGCAAGAGTTATCTATCAAAAATTCTAGTAATTTATGAAAAAACTTTATGCTACATTCCTGATTATTGCATGCACATTGGTATCATTGCCTTGCAATGCACAGGCTGAATGGAAAAACGACTTTTCCAAGCAGGGAGAAACACTAAAAACGGTAGGAAGAGGAAACTGTGCTGTTACCGATGGGGTGTTCCGTTCGGTAGATGCTTACTCTTGTTTTGGAAACCCTGAGTGGAAAAACTATACGATGTCTTTTAAGGCTCGTGCACCTAAAGATGCCGAACAGGTACAAATATGGGCAGGTTTCCGCGCTTATAACCGCTTCGACCGATATGTACTGGGACTTAAAGGTGGATTGCAGGATGACATCTATCTGATGCGTCTGGGATATATGGGAACAGATGAGTTTCTGGGGGTACGTCCGCTTGGGTTTCATCCAGTACCGGGAGAATGGTATAATATAAAGGTGGAAGTATGTGGAAGCCGTATCCGTGTTTTCTTAAATAATGAGAAAGAACCTCGTATAGATGTGACGGATAAAAATGGTAATCTGGCTCCTTCAGGTCAGGTAACTTTAGGCGGCGGCTGGATAGAAACGGAATTTGATGATCTTGTTGTTACTCCTATGAAAGAGGATGCCTTGAAAGATGTAAAGGTGGTAGAGTATCGTAAAATAATAACTCCTCAGGAGAAAGAGAATAAGCGTCAACAGGAGCGTGCCAGTTATAGGACTGTTAAGGTAAATGAGCTAGTGGATAGCCGAACGGATATATCTTTGGATGGCACTTGGCTTTTTATGCCCGAATATCAATTGAATGATAAGGATAAAGCGATTTCTGTAGCTACGGATGATAAGAACTGGCATGTGATGTCTGTTCCAAATTTTTGGAATCCTATCCGTATCTGGTTACATGGAGAGACAATGCCTTCGCCCACAGGACCTCAACCCAAAGGTGTCTCGGATACTTATTATCAGCAGGAAACCGTGCGTTGTGAAGGATATACATTCGATTATAGAAAAACTAAAGCAGCTTGGTACAGACAATGGGTAGAATTGCCTGCAAATGTTGAGGGTAAAAATATGACGTTGACTTTTGATGCTGTTTCAAAGGTTGCGGAAATTTATATTAATGGAGAACTTGCCGGTTCACATATCGGTATGTTTGGTGAAATACAGGTTGATGGAAGTAAACTGTTGAAGTCCGGTAAAAATCTGGTTGTGGTGAAAGTGGTCAGTAAAACAGATGGCAGTGCTTCTGAATCTGGTAGTGCTGCAATTGATTTCTTCTATTCTTCTGTTCGTGAGAGTGAAAAGGAAGATGGGAAAGTATCAGCGAAGAGTAATCTTTTGAAAGATATAGCCCATGGTTTTTATGGTGACGAGCCTGCCGGTATTTGGCAACCGGTGAAACTGACGATTACCAGCCCGTTGAAAGTGGAAAATGTATTTATTAAACCGAGTTTGGACGGAGCTACGTTTGATTTGACAGTGAAAAATCATGGTACTAAAAAGAATCAATTTAATCTCTATACTGATATTGTAGATAAAGAAACTGGTTCGCTACTTTATAGTAAGCTTTCTCTGCAAAAACTGGTGTTGAATGCTGACGAAGAAAAGATGTTCACTTATAACATAAATGGGTTGAAACCCCGTCTTTGGACTCCTCAGCATCCTAATTTGTATGATTTTCGTTTCCGTTTGGTTGCTGCAAAAGGTCACGAATTGGATTGCCTGACGGAGACTTCCGGTTTCCGCACTTTTGAAGTGAAAGAAGGTTTGTTTTTTCTGAACGGAAATCGTTATTGGTTGCGTGGTGGTAATCATATTCCGTTTGCTCTTGCCCCGAATGACTTGAACCTGGCTAATACTTTCATGCAATTGATGAAGGCTGGCAACATAGATGTCACTCGTACCCATACTACTCCGTGGAATAAACTCTGGATGGGAGCAGCTGATAAGAATGGTATCGGTGTTAGTTTTGAAGGCACCTGGCCTTGGTTGATGATACACTCTACTCCCTTGCCTGATGCAAAACTGATAGAGATGTGGAAAGAAGAATTTCTTAGTTTGCTGAAAAAATATCGTAATCATCCTTCACTACTCTTCTGGACTGTGAATAATGAGATGAAGTTCTACGACAATGACAATGATTTGGAACGTGCCAAAGAAAAGTACCGTGTGATTTCGGATGTAGTGAAAGAAATGCGTCGCATTGATCCTACACGTCCTATTTGTTTTGATTCTAACTATCAGGCAAAAGGTAAGAAAGAAAAGTATGGTGCGGACTTTATGAATACTATAGATGATGGTGACATTGATGATATGCACGCTTACTATAACTGGTATGATTATTCACTTTTCCGTTTTTTCAACGGAGAATTTCAGAAAAGGTTTAAGATGGTTGATCGTCCGCTTATCAGTCAGGAAATGTCAACCGGATATCCGAATAATGAAACCGGACATCCTACGCGTTCTTATCAATTGATTCATCAGAATCCACAATCACTGATTGGATATGAATGTTATGATTTCTCTAATCCACAATCATTCCTTAATGTACAGGCATTTATTACCGGGGAATTAGCTGAGGCGCTTCGCCGTTCCAATGACCAGGCCTCAGGTATCATGCATTTTGCATTGTTGACATGGTTCCGGCAAGTATACGATTATCAAAAGATAGAGCCGTATCCTACATATTATGCATTGAAACGTGCTTTGCAATCAATATTGGTCAGTGCAGAATTGTGGGGACGCAATCTTTATGGTGGTGAGAAATTGCCGACACGTATTTATGTCGTAAACGATCGTGAGGATGGTACAGATCTGAAATCCACTTTATTGAGATGGGAGATACAGGATGAAACAGGAAAGAAATTAGTTTGGGGGGATGAAGAGCTTCCGGCTGTGAAGCATTATGGGCGATGCTATATTGAACCTAATATTCAGTTACCCGCTAAGTTGCCTTCAAATAAGGTAAATGCAAAGCTGGTTTTGAAGTTGACAGAAAATGGCCTGCCGGTTTCTGAAAATGAATATAATCTGTTATTAGCTGACAAAAAATGGAATATCGGTCAGGTAGCGGGAAACAAGAAGATTGTATTATTGGATAACGATGGTACAAAAGCAGTTTTTGATTTCTTGAGGATTAATTACCAGACTGTATCATCTGTAAGAGAAGCTGTTAATTCTAAACAAAAGGCTGATCTTTGTGTCATTTCCGGTTTGACGAACTGTACGAATGAAGAAAAAGAACTTCTTCGTGGCTATCAGGCAAAAGGCGGTAAGCTTCTTTTGTTGAATAGTAAAGAAGCTGCCAAGATCATTTATCCCGAACATATTACCGGCTGGACAATGCCGACGGAAGGCGATATAGTTAATATGGAGCGCAATGATGCCCCCGTATTTGATGGCATTGGTGTGTTAGAGTTACGCTATTTTAATAATAACAAACGTGAGATTCCTACCGCTTGTAATGCTACTCTTCATGTGAATCGTAATGAAAATCTGACTGAGTTGGCTGGTCAGATGAAAATCCATGCTTACATTGATGGTGGTACTCCGGAAGATCGGATAAATCGGATTAATTCAATGAGAGGTTTTACACTGATTCAGATTAAAGATGGAAGAGGAATTGCTACTGTTTCAACCATGTGTACCGAAAAAGCAGAGACGGATCCGATTGCTGGGAAACTGCTTGTTAATATGATTAATGATCTTATGAGATAATTAATAGGAAAAAACGGTTAATATGGAAATTAACTGTTTTTTAATACTCAATTAAGAGTGATTTCCGCTTTTAATTAATCTTGTGGAAATACTTTTGCTTTTAACATTTTTGCGCAACATATGTATAAT
The DNA here is from genome assembly GCF_000526555.1 of Bacteroides sp. 14(A). Classification (NCBI taxonomy): domain Bacteria; kingdom Pseudomonadati; phylum Bacteroidota; class Bacteroidia; order Bacteroidales; family Bacteroidaceae; genus Bacteroides; species Bacteroides sp. 14(A). Next base: position 2,143,070 of record NZ_JAGH01000002.1, read on the forward strand.
AAATAATAACCTTTTAATACCAATACTTATGAGCCCATAAAGAGATACGTTTGATACAGATATGAGAGAATAGAGTTTTTTATAGCCTTTATTTAATACATTATATCATGAATATTTTATTAGAAGAACAAGCAAAAATTGGCAGAATTATAAAGAAAACTATTTGGGGAATTCTGCCTCTGGTATCTCTTAGTTTTGTCATGCAGTCATGTGACGAAAATAAGTTTCCAGTAACTCCGGTTCCGGATCAATTTGAATTTATTCCACCCAATGATGTTAACATGTTATCTGCTAAAGGTGGTGATGGACAAATTTCGTTGACGTGGGATGCAGCAGTAGAAAATACCTTGAAAGCTGTTCATGTAACGAATCAGAACACCGGTGAAGAAAAAGTATTACCAGGTACAGCTAATGAAGTTACTTTCACGGGGCTGACTAATTATGAAAAGTATACTTTTTTAGTGAAAACAGAAAGTTTGCAGGAACAACTTTCTTATGGAGCCACTATCAGTGCTAAACCTTTTGTGGCAGATAATATAAAACCAGGTGTAGTGGTTAATCTGGTTGGGTATAAACTTGGAGATAATACGGCTTTTGTGGTGTGGGAAAGTCCTGAAGACAATGACATTGAAAAGTTTATTATTGCATTGGGTACTGAAACGATTACAGTGGATGCCGAGACTACTTATGGTACTATATATGGTAATTTAAGTCAGCCTTTAAAAGTTTATGCGGTAGACTACTCTGGAAACACTTCTGATGCGGCGGAGACTATGGCTAATGCGGCGGTAGTGACTATTGACGGATTTGATGATGGTGACACGGAAACTGTTCAGATTCATAAAGATCCTATAATCTCGGCTGTTGATGGATATGTCATTACATATTTCGGTCAAGAATACAGGAGCGAAGTATCGCCACTTCCCGAGGTTTACTCACAAACTATGCCGGTAGATAATGACCAACCGCTGTGGTTGGATGGTGACAAAACACAGGGATCATGGCTTGAGCCCGTAAAAGTGACACTTCTGTCTGGTGGTAAAGAGATTTCTACTTATGAATATCTCACTTATAATAATATTCCTGGAACAGTGATGTTGACTCATGCTACGGAGCTTTATGATGAAGGAGTCACAGTGAAGCGTAATAATGATGGGAAGAGTTTCAATAGTAACCTTGGAAATTTTGAGAATAAAGGTACACCTATTTATGGAGTATACGATATTAATGTACTTGAGGATGGTGAGTATGAGGCGTATATTTACTTTGCCAATGAGAAAGGTAAGACTTTCACTATTACTATTGATGATGAAACTTCTGTGGAAGGTCAGACCGGACCAGAAAATTCTGCTAATTGGGATACTTATATTCCGGCACCCGCTGTCATTGTTGCCCTTACGCAAGGAACACATAAGTTGAGAGTAGACTTTCCGGCAGGTGGTTGTAATTTTAAGAAGATTGTTTTTAAGAAAATAGATAAATAAACTATGAAAACACTATCGCATACTACAGGAAAATTAATGCGGCTTACGTGGATAGGCATGTTGCTGCTTATTACTGGTATTGCCCAAGCACAGGTGAAGACTATCCAGGGTTTGGTGTTAGATGAGACCGATCAGCCTTTGACAGGTGCAACTGTATATACTTCGGATAAGAAATCTTCTGCCATAACAGATCTTGATGGCTTATTCAAGTTGACTAATGTGAATGTGGGGGATACCTTGGTTGTCTCTTACGTAAGTTACCAAACTTTCAAACAGGTAATAAAGAGTAGTGATAATTTCTTTAGAGTTGCTCTTGCACCGGATGAAAGAATGTTGGATGAAGTTGTAATTGTTGGATACGGACAACAGAAAAAAGCATCAGTTGTAGGTGCTATTGCACAAGTTTCCACAAAGGAACTTACGCAAAGTCCGGTATCAAATGTTTCGAATGCACTTGCGGGAAGACTGCCAGGCATGATTACAGTACAGCGCTCCGGTGAGCCGGGTAGTGATATGGCTAATATGTATATCCGTGGTATCAGTACTTTTGGTTCTAACCAAAGTCCACTGATTTTGGTGGATGGTGTGGATCGTGATATTCGTATGATGGATGTTTCAGAGATTGAATCAATCAGTATTTTGAAAGATGCTTCAGCTACAGCTGTGTATGGTGTACGTGGTGCTAATGGTGTGGTACTTGTAACTACCAAACGTGGTAAAGTGGGTAAAGCTACTGTTACATTCTCAGCCGATGCAGGTATACAGTCTCCGACTTCTATGCCGGAAATGGTAGATTCCTATAACATGGCAGTATTGGTCAACGAAGCTTTAGTCAATGATGGTATGTCTCCTAAATATACACAGGAACAAATTAATGCTTTTAGGTACGGTACCAATGAATTTTTGTATCCGAATGTGGATTGGGCAGAAGAGTGTCTGAAAAAATCGGCTTTAATGCAACAATATAATGTGAATATTACGGGCGGTTCGGAGAAAGTGAAATATTTCGTTGGTGCTAATATCCTGATGCAGGGTGGTTTATTTAAACATGGCAATTATAATGAAAATTATAGTACAAATGTGAAATATACCAAATATAATTTCAGAAGTAACCTCGATTTCCAGTTGAGCAGTATTTTTTCTGCAAAGCTGAACTTGGCTGGTGTGATAGGTGACAAACACCGTCCATCTCCCGGTGGTGATGTGAATACTATTTTTGACCGTATCAAGATTGCCAATCCTGACATTTCTCCTATTCGTAATCCAGATGGTTCGTGGGGAGTTTTTGAGACGACAAGTCTTAATGCGCTGGCTTATCTGACAGACACCGGATATGCTGATGAAAAGGAAACGGCGGTTCAGGCTACAGTAGGTATGAAAGCTGACCTATCTAAGTTGGTGAAGGGACTTTCTGTCAATGTTGATTTCTCATTCGATTTTAACAATGTATATGTCAAGAAGTATGGAAAAACAAGTGATATGTTCCTGTTTAATTCGGATGGTTCCTATACGCATAAGGCCTTTGCTAGTGCATTAGGCTTTGGAGATGAATTAAGTGTGTATAATAGTCAATATGTATTTGAGCCTTCTATCAATTATAATAATACGTTTGGTGATCATGAAGTTAGTGGTCTTGTATTGTTTAATGCTCAGGAATATGTGAAAAAAGGTGATGCATTGACACGTTTACCTTATCGTCGTTTAGGGCTTGTGGGACGTGCCACCTATAGCTATAAGAATAAATATTTGGGTGAAGTAAATATCGGATATAATGGTTCTGAGAACTTTGCTCCTGGACATCGTTTTGGCTTCTTCCCTGCTTTCTCTTTGGGTTGGGTAGTGTCTGAAGAGAGTTTCTTCAACACTAGTGTAGTGGATTATCTGAAGTTGAGAGCTTCTTACGGTCTTGTTGGTAACGACCAGATTGGTGGAGACCGTTTTCTTTATTTGAGTCTTTGGCAGAGTGCTGATGATGGTCAGTTTGGTTATCCTAATCCGACAGGCGGAGGCGGTGGTGTTAATGAAAAACGTACCGGTAACGAAAGTTTGACATGGGAAAAAGCTAAGAAGTTTAATTTTGGTGTTGATACTCGTTTGTTCCGAAGCCAGTTAGAGTTGACTGCTGATGTATTTTATGAAAGAAGATCAAACATCCTCACTAATGTAGATATCGTTCCGGGTACTTATGGTGGCCCAGCTATTCAGGCTAATGCCGGAATTGTAGAAAACAAAGGTCTTGAGTTTGATGCAACATGGCGTGGTAGAATTGGAAAGGATATAGAGTATTTTGTTGGAGGTAACTATTCTTTTGCCCGTAACAAGATTATTGAGAAACCTGAATCTCCACAGGCATATGACTATTTGTATGCTACCGGACGTCGTGTAGGACAACCTTTCGGATATGTAGCTTTAGGATTGTTCCAGTCCGAAGAAGAAATATTGGAGAGTCCGTCACAATTTGGAGTTCCCCTTTATCCTGGTGATATCAAATATATGGATGTTAACGGTGATGGAGTTATTGATACTAATGACCGCTATCCGATTGGTTTTACGGATGTTCCAGAAATGTTCTACAGTTTCAAGTTTGGCTTTAATTATAAACGTTTTGATTTCAGCTGTCTGTTCCAGGGCGCTGCCAATGTAACTTATAATTTCCAGACTTCGACAAATATTCCGTTTAACAACGAAAGAAGTACGCCTATTGTTCAATGGCTAGACCGCTGGACACCGGAGAATCGTGATGCAAGTTTGCCGAGAATCTCTTATTCCAGACCGGGTAACAATAACTATCAGACTAATACTTTTTGGCAAAATAACGGTAATTACTTGCGTCTGAAAAATCTAGAGGTCGGTTATCGTCTTCCTGAAAATTGGGTGAGTGTCATAGGAGCAGAAAATGCTCGTTTCTATGTCAACGGAACTAACCTGCTTACTTGGGATCATGTTCCGGTGTATGACCCTGAAAATACGAATGCCAGATATCCTCTGATGCGAGTTATTAATTTTGGAGTTAAAGTAACATTTTAAAAATGGAATCGAAATGAAAAAGATAAATTATCTACTGTTAATCCTTATATCGCCACTTTTGTGGGCGTGCGAAGGATATCTGGATAAGCCGGATAGCGATGATATCACCGTAGAGAAGGCTTTTGAAAGTGTGCGGTCGGCACGAAAGGTTCTGAATAACCTCTATTCTGAGGTACGAGGAGCTGCTTATAATATCAGTACGCGCAATATACCTTATGCTATGGCATGTGATGACGGTATTGCTGGTTATAACTTGTGGACCCAGAAATTCCAAAGTGGTTCTTGGACAGCGGATGATAACAGAGGTGCAGGAGATGATGCAGAGACAGATCCTCCTACTGTAAGCTTTTGGAATAACACTTACAAGAGAATCAGAAAAGCAAACTTGTTTATGGAAAACTTGTATCGCGCTACAGGTGACGAAGCTGACAAAGCTCGAATGATGGCAGAAGCCAAGTTCTTACGTGCTTTTTTCTATTCAGAACTTATCAGACGTTTTGGAGGTGTTATTATATTAGATCATTCTGTTGATCCCAATGATTACTCTTCATTGACGAATCAACCTCGGGAAACATTTGAGAATTCTGTAGAATGGGTTTGTAATGAATTGGCTGAGGCTGCAAAAGGCCTTCCGGCTGTTTGTTCGTCGGCTGATGTAGGTCGTGCTACCGATGCGGCTTGTTATGCGGCAATCGCAAGATTGAGATTGACTGCGGCTAGTCCTCTATTTAACACAGACAGTCCTGTGTTACCGAGTTATACGACTACCCAGTATTATGGAAACTATGATAAGAACAGATGGAAACTGGCTGCTGATGCCTGTCGTTTCGTCATGGAACAGAGAAGTCAATATTATGGGTTGGATTTGAGTAATGTGGATACTGCGGAACCGGATAGTTGGGAAAACTACTATCGCCGTTTCATAAACAGATACTTCATCGTGGGGAAGGAGTCTGTTTGGATCGCTTATGAGAAAGAAAACTGGGGCGGAGTCAAGATTCCTTGGAACAATCGTCAGTCTGGCGGTTGGAACTGGGTAAATCCTAGCTACCAGCTTGCTTTAGAATTCGAAATGTATCCCAGTGGTAAGATGCCGATGGATGAAGAGAGCGGTTATGACATGCAGAATAATGCTAATGGTAAAGATAGAGATCCACGTTTTAAGGCAACTATTCAGGCTCCTAATGCCACGTATGATGCTTATGGATTTGAACCATGGGCAGGTGGAAAAGCCTCTGAATTGCAGAGTCAGCGAACAGGTATGTGTTTGCAAAAATACATAGACCCCTTGTATAATGATGTGACAGCAGAGACACGTAACGTGCGTAAGAATATCATACATATTTTCCGCTATAATGAAATTCTTCTCAACTATGCTGAAGCAATGAATGAATATACTGGACCTACATCGGATGTTTATAGTGCAATTAATGCCATACGATCCCGTGTTGGTATGCCCGATTTACCTTCTAATCTTACTCAAGACCAGATGCGTGAGAAAATTCGTCATGAACGCCGTGTTGAACTGGCATACGAGGATTTCCGTTTCTTTGATATTCGTCGTTGGAGAATAGCCGAAGATGTCTGCAATGAATATATCCAGGGGTATGATGTGACCAAAGGTAAAGATGGTGGTTTTTATACCATTGTTAATGTGGGCGACCGTATGGTATTTGAGAAAAAACACTACCTGTTTCCGCTCGCTACGGCAGAGATTCTGATGAATCCGGCACTTGAGCAGAATCCGGGATGGCCTAAATTATCAACAGCAACGAATTAATAAATTGAATGGGAATTATGAAAAAATATATCTATTTATTTTTTATGCTAATGTGCATAGTAAGTTGCGAAAAGCCTGAAGAGGGCCTGGTAGCTGAGAAAAGCGTGAATGCTGATATTGTCCGTTTCCGGATTTACCAGAATCAGAATGTCTTTTTTGATGGCACAATTGACCAGGAAGGAAATACCGTACAGGTTACTATACCGGAAGGTATAGACAAGTCTGCCATCAGACCGCAAGTTTTGGTTTCAGCAGGAGCCGTGGTGACTCCTAAATCGGGGGAACTGCAAGATTTCACTAACCCTGTGGAATATAAAGTGGTCTCTGAGAATGGAGAGAATACAAAAACGTATATGATTACAGTTAATTATTAAAGAGCAAGCGATATGAAACGATATTTTATAGCACTGTTCATTTTGCCATTGTTACTGGTTGCATGTGACGATGATAAGCTTGAAATGATGCCACCATACATTTTCTTCAATTATGATGTAGATACGTATGTGATGGATATTGATAATCCCAATTTGGCAGATTTCACCGTTAAAGGAAGTATTTCCGCTCAAGGCTCTTTCGGCTCATTCGTTATGGGAGATCAAGAGTTGGGAAAAGAAGAGTTGGGAGATAGCCTTAACAGGCCGTTTGAGTATATTGTTCCGCTTAAAGGTAAGACAGCGGATTTTGATGTACCTTTTGTGCTGACTGATAGGATGGGAAATACAGTAACTAAACCATTTCATTTCCTGGCTTCTAGACCTATTGAGTCTTATCAGGTTAGCATGGGAGCTCAGTATAATCCTTATTTAGGATTCTTCTTTTCCTTTGAAGATCAGAAAGTTTATTCTGTATCTGAAATGATGAAAATGCCTAATCCTGACGGATTCTGTTTTGGCTACAATATCAATAAGAAGCAACCCATGTTTGTTTCTCCGACAGAACTCATTAATCAGACTGTCCTATCTGATTATAAAGGAAATCGTATTGCTAGCTTTGTTGGGGTTGTTGCTGTTGATGGGGTGAATTTTACTAAAGAAGTTTTTGATAATATGAAGAACGATGCTTTGATGTGTAATCTGAACCCTATTGAATATGGTACATTTACTAATGTTGTTATAAGTGAGGGGAAAGCTTACTTATTTAAGAATGAAGATGATTCTCTTAGAGGTATTATATTTGTTCAATCTCTGGAATCAGGGGTAAGCGGACAAGTACAGTTAGCAATAAAGATGCAGAAAGTTAATTGATAGAGGTAACAGATTAGCAATTTATTGATTAAATGGTAGTGAGAGTCATTTTCGGCTTATAAATTAAGTTGAAAATGACTCTCTTTTGCTATTTCTTTGGTTATATAATCGAATGAATGTATGAAGAAAAGATGGATAATATTGTGGCTGAGTGCGATGACTTTAAATGTTACCGCTCAGAATGAATCTTATAAGAATCCTGAATTATCGCCTTCTGAGCGTGCATGGGATCTACTGAAACGTATGACCCTGGAAGAAAAAGTAAGCCAGATGAAAAACGGTTCTCCGGCTATTGAACGCCTCGGAATACCTGCATACGACTGGTGGAATGAAGCGTTGCATGGAGTGGCACGCGCCGGCAAGGCAACGGTTTTTCCACAAGCAATAGGGCTTGCCGCTACTTTCGATAATCAGGCTGTTTATGAAACTTTTGATATCGTCTCTGATGAAGCCCGTGCCAAGTATCACGACTTTCAGCGCAAAGGCGAGCGGGATGGTTACAAAGGGTTGACTTTTTGGACTCCGAATATCAACATTTATCGTGATCCGCGTTGGGGACGTGGTATGGAAACTTATGGAGAAGACCCTTATCTGACTTCGCTGATGGGGCTGGCAGTAGTAAAAGGTCTGCAAGGTGGTGGTACCGGGAAATATGATAAAGCACATGCCTGTGCAAAGCATTATGCCGTGCACAGTGGTCCGGAATGGAACAGACATAGTTTTGATGCCAAGAATATTTCCCAACGTGATTTATGGGAGACTTATCTACCCGCTTTCAAAACTTTGGTGAAGGAAGGAAAGGTGAAGGAGGTGATGTGTGCCTATAACCGTTTTGAAGGGGAACCCTGCTGTTCGAACAAACAATTACTGATTCGTATCCTGCGTGAAGACTGGGGATATGATAATATAGTCGTTTCGGACTGTGGAGCTATTGGTGACTTTTATTATCCCAATCATCATGAAACTCATCCGACAGCTGCCGCTGCTTCGGCCGATGCGGTTGTATCCGGTACGGATTTGGAGTGTGGCGGTAGTTATTCTTCTTTGAATGAGGCTGTACGGAAGGGATTGATTTCAGAAGAAAAAATAAATGAATCGGTCTTTCGCCTATTGCGTGCTCGTTTTCAGTTGGGTATGTTTGATGATGATGCACTTGTATCTTGGTCGGAGATACCTTACTCGGTTGTAGAGTCAAAAGAACATGTGGCCAAGGCTTTGGAAATGGCGCGTAAGAGTATGGTGTTACTGACTAACAAGAATCATACGCTGCCTTTAAGTAAATCTATCCGTAAGGTGGCAGTGCTGGGACCTAATGCTAACGATTCTGTGATGCTTTGGGCTAACTATAATGGTTTTCCGACAAAATCTGTCACCATTCTTGAAGGCATTAAAAGTAAACTCCCGGAAGGAACGGTGTACTATGAGAAGGGGTGTGATTATGTAAATACTCAAACTGTATTTAGCTATTTCGACTGCTGTTCCTATAATGGCAAGAAAGGCTTTAAGGCTACTTTTTGGAATAATAAAGAACTGAAAGGCGAAGCCGCAGCAACGGGGCATTTCAGCGAGCCGCTTAATTTTGGCAATGGAGGTAACACGGTGTTTATGCCAGGAGTAAAGTTGAACAACTTTTCAGCACGTTTTGAATCGGTATATACTCCGAAGGAATCAGGTGAAGTATCTTTTATTATCTCTGCTGATGACGGTTCCCGTTTGTTCATTGACGGAAAAGAAGTGTACTCAGACTGGCATGACGGACCTGCGAAAGAGCAAATGTATCGCTTGAATGCTGTGAAAGGGAAGAATTACAAAGTTGTATTGGAATATTTTCAAGCTGGTGGAGAAGCCTCATTGAAGTTTGATATAGGTATTAAGAAAGAAATTAATTATAAAGAGGTAGCGGATAAAGCAGCTGAAGCTGATGCTATCATTTTTGTAGGCGGACTTTCTCCCACATTGGAAGGTGAAGAAATGCCTGTGGATCTACCCGGTTTCAGAAAAGGTGACCGTACTAACATTGATTTACCGCATGTGCAAGCGGAAATGCTGAAAGCCTTGAAAAAGACAGGTAAACCGGTTATTTTCGTATTATGCTCCGGCAGTACACTGGCGTTACCTTGGGAAGCTGAGAATCTGGACGCAATCCTGGAAGCATGGTATCCCGGTCAGCAAGGGGGAACAGCTGTGGCCGATGTCCTGTTTGGCGACTATAATCCTGCCGGACGTTTACCGCTTACCTTCTATGCTTCGAGCGATGATCTCCCCGATTTTGAGGACTATGACATGAGTAATCGTACCTATCGTTATTTCAAAGGTAAAGCCCTGTTTCCTTTCGGACATGGTTTGAGCTATACTATTTTTGATTATGGTAAGGCCAAAGTGGACAAACAAAACGTTCGTGCAGGTGAAGGAATGACTTTGACAATACCTTTGAAGAATACCGGTAAGCTGGATGGCGATGAAGTGATACAAGTTTATTTACGCAATCCTGCTGATAAGGAAGGACCGATTAAGACTTTAAGAGCATTCCGTAGAGTTTCCCTTCCAGCCGGTCAGACGGAAAATATCCGGATCGAATTACCCGCTTCGACATTTGAGTGTTTTAATCCGTCTACCAACCGGATGGAAATTCTTCCCGGAAAGTATGAGTTGCTCTATGGTGGAACTTCAGATGAGAAAGCCTTGCAGAAACTTACGATTACAGTAAAGAAATAAAAATCAGAACCTACTAATATCTAACACGAATATTTATGAAAAAGTATTTTCCTTTATTTTGGGTTTTCTACCTGCTTTGCGCTTTTTCGGCTCATGCAGGAGAAGGAAGATATACTATTCCGTTGACGGGAGGTGGCTGGTCGCTGTGGCTCGATAAAGAAGCGAGCTGGCAGAATGACCGCCTTTACCTTCCTCATGAGATAACAGATTTGTCATTGTTGCCGGTAAATGTCCCCACAGGTGGTTGGCAAACCCTGAGTCATAATCCCGATGCAGTTCCTGTCGAGGTACCGGGTACGGTGGAAGAATATCTCACTGTTACTGATAATCCTCGTCCGGAGAACTTTCGGGGAGTGAGCTGGTGGTATCGTAAAATTACGATTCCGGCAGATCAGCAAAAGAAACGCTTTATAATTTACTTTGAATCTGTCCGGATGCGCGCAGAGGTTTATCTTGACGGTAAGCTTGTGGCCTATGACCTGATTGGTGAAACACCTTTCCATGTGGATATTACCGATGAAGCAAAACCCGGAAAAGAGCAGTTGTTGGCGATACGTGTCACCAATCCCGGAGGTAATTTCCACTGGCAGGATTTCGACATAATGAAATGGGGAGAATACAATATTCCTCCTTCGAGAAGCTTCACCGGAATTATCGGCAGAGTCAAGCTGGAGAGTGTGAATCCGGTTTTTATTTCTGATATCTATATGCAAAATACGCCTGAGCTGACTAAGGTGAATGCCATTCTGTCTTTCACTAATGAAACATCTTCCAGCGTGAAGCAGGATGTGGAGCTGATAGTGAATGAAAAAGGCAATCCTGATAAAGTCGTATTCCGGCAAACCTTGAAGGCTATTTCGTTCCCCGCGGGAAATCATGAAGTGACAATTCCTGTCAATGTTCCCGATGCCAAATTATGGGATCTCTCTACTCCGGAACTGTATACTTGCAATGTGTTGATAAAGAAGGGCAAGAAGACGCTCGACCAGGATAAGAAAGATTTCGGTTTCCGCTGGTTTACTGTAGAAGGTGTCGGTAAGGATGCTGTTTTGCGTCTGAATGGGCGGCGCATTATGCTGAGAAGTGCGATCAGTTGGGGTTACTTTCCGGTGACGGGATTGATAGCAACAACCGAAATGGCTGAGAAGCAAGTACGTACTGCTAAGAGTCTGGGCTTGAATATGCTGAATTTTCATCGTTGCATAGGCAGTCCGGTTGTTCTTGAAAAGGCGGACGAACTGGGATTGTTATATTATGAAGAGCCGGGGTCTTTCCACTCAGCCAATCATGATCCGTTTATTCGTACCATAGTGAATGAGAAACTGAAACGAATGGTATATCGGGACCGTAGTCATCCGAGTTTGGTTATCTTTAATCTGATCAATGAATTTGGCGGGCCGTTGTCGCAAGATAAAGCGCTTGTTGCCAAACGCATGAATGATATGCGTGAGGCACATGCCATTGATCCCAGTAGAATCATGTCATTCACATCCGGCTGGGCAGGTAGTGAAGATAAAGAAGAAGACTCCAAGGCGCACATGTTACCGTTTGATACTACTCTGTATCGGAAAGGATGGTATGATAATCACCGTGCCGGAGGTCCTGAAACCTGGGTTGAGAATTATTATAAAGGTCCTAAAGACAATATTATGTACACCAGCAACCGTACGGAAGTTTATCTGCGCGGTGAAGAGGGTGCCATATCTACTCCTCCTCGCATCCAGATGATATACGATCAAATAAAGAGTACGGGTAAAACAGGTTGGGACGGTCTGTTCTGGCAGAGCCAATATAAGGCTTTCGCTGATTATTTTCAAAAGAAAGGACTTGCTCCTCACTTTGGTAGCCTCGATGCTCTGACACGTGCAATGGGTAATGTCTCTTTTGAACATCAGGGAAGACGTATCGAAGGTATGCGAATGCAGAACCTGGGCGATGCCTATATGGTGAACGGTTGGGAAGCGATGCCCTATGACAATCATTCCGGTATTGTGGATATCTATCGTAATCCTAAGGGAGATGCTTCTGTTTTGGCGTACTATAACCAGTCGCTGTATGTAGCCGTTGCTTCACGCAATCAGGTTGTTAAGCTTCCAGGCATAGCGACGGTAGACTTTTACATAGTGAATGAGGAAAACTTGAAAGGCGCTCATACGCTTGACATCAAACTGATTGCTCCCGATGGAAAAGTGGTTTATACCAGAAATGAAGAAGTAAACATTAAGGGTGGCGAGAACTTTGGCCAGCTTTTACTGGAGAATGTAGAGATTCCTATCAATGGAATGGCAGGTACTTATCGCGTAGAAGCCGGCCTGAAAGCAGGCGGTCAGGAGATCTTTGCTTTGGGAAATGACGAGGTGGTTGCTGTAAGCTGGCAGGCAAGTGATTTGGCCGGAAAGGGTGCTTATTATGGAAGCAATAATGATAAAGTAGCCGCTTTTTACAAACAAGCCACCGGTAAGGAACTTCCGGCGTTTACTTCTGAAATGGGAAAGCTGGACTGGCTTGTTGTTAATCGTTCATCACTGGATGAACCGGTTGTGATCCCTTCGGCTTATTTCAAGGATAAAGATGGAAAGTCCAGTTTGAAGGCTACTTGGTATAGTGAGGCAGATATGAACATTGTAGCAGCTGTAAAGAGTGCTACAGAAATTAACCGGACTTTCGTAGACGGTGCGCAACCTGATGAGTCGGTTCCTGCCAATCAGCCTTTCTCTGTTGTATGGGAGGGAGAGATCTATCCGCCTGAGTCGGGGCAGTATCTGCTTGGTGTTGAAACGGATCGTGGAGTACGTATGTATGTGGACGGCCGGCAGTTGATTGATGAATATTATAATGAATCTCCCATGAAGCAGGATAGACCTGTGGTGATGGAAGCGGGTAAACCGGTGAAAGTTAGGCTGGTGTATCGACAAACCCGTCAGTCCGGTCAGATACAGTTGAAGTGGTCTCAACCCAGTGCTGCCACCATAGCTCCGCAGAAGTTGTTTGAGCGGGTAAAGAATGAGGGTACCACATTGATTCTGCTTGGCTCCACTGAAACCTGGATGAAGTCTGTTGCTGAATATACGAATACGGTATACAACGGTTATTATAATGTTGGGAAAGACTGGATTGGAGGAATTCATTTTGTGAAGAAGCATCCTTTATTTGAAGGCCTTCCGGTGGACGATGCTTTGAATTGGCCCTATCAGGTCGTAGTAAAGAATGGGGATCGTAGATTCGGCTTCCGTATGCAAGGAGAAGAGTTAGTGGTGGGCTCTTATCGGAGTACTCCGTTTGAGTTGGGTACAGCAGTGGGAGTTATTCCTTGCGGAAAAGGAAAGATTATTTTCTCTTCTCTGGATATTGCTGATAATTTGAGTGATCCGTCAGGTCCGGCAGAAGTGGCTCGAAAGATTTTGTGTAACTATATTAAATACTCTTTGCGTTAGGAATGTAAGTTCACTACAGATAATACAAATCACCACAGATTACACAGATTGACACAGATTCATGAATCTAATAATCAACGAAATAATTCATCAATCTGTGTTAATCTGCGTAATCTGTGGTGAGTCTTAATCCCTTTTAGAACAATCAATAATTATGAATCGAAATAACGAAACTACAGAAACGTTTTCTAAGTTGTGGGTAACAGCTATGATAACCCTAACGATGATGCTTCCTGTGAATGTCGCCTGTTCGCAAACAAAGCAGCAGGTACCACAGCAAAGTATCAAAACTATTTATCCCACAAAAGACTGGGCCATATCCGACTTTGTTGTGACTGCCCCTGAATTTGGAGCTAAAGCTGAACCGGGATTTGATAATAGAGCTGCTTTTCAAGCGGCTATTGACGCTGCATATCAAAGTGGTGGCGGAGTAGTATATATACCAGCCGGAAATTATGAGTTCCGTAGTACGCAGGTCGGTACTAAAAACGTCAGAGTTCGTCAAGGCAGTTCGGAAACAAAGAAAGATTTTCATTTTGAGTATGTTTTGCGTCTCCACCCTGGTGTGCAGCTTCGTGGTGATTGGGCTGATCCGGCATCCCATAATGGGAAAGTCCTTGGAACAATTCTCGAAGTACGTGTCGGTAAAGACTCACCGAATTACGATGGAAGTGTTGAAAGCTGGTGGAACGACGGCCAGGCAGATAATGCGCTTCGTACCACCTATACCAGTATAGCTGATAGATTCATAGAGATGAACGCGGGCACTGGAGTTACTAATCTCTCTATTTGGTATCCTGAACAGGATATCCATCATGTAAAACCATATCCGTGGACGCTGTTCCAAACCCAGGGAGATTGTGCTACGATAGAACGTGTCACTCTTGTAAACTCTTACAATGGTTTTAATTCTGCTCCGAGTGAGTTACATTATGTTCTGAACAGTTATATGACGGCTCTTAATAAAGGTATCGAAGTGCATGTATGTACCGATATCGGACGCATTGAGAATGTCAGGATAAGTCCTGAATACTGGGCAAATTCCGGTCTTCCGGGAGCACCTTCTCTTGAGGATGTAACAGCTTATACAAGGGCAAATGGCACGGGATATCAAATGCACCGTTCAGACTGGGAGTATGTTTCTTATCTGTATATATCAGGTTATAAAACAGGTGTGTGGATAGGGCGTGAACCCGGTTTTGCCGATGCTCCCAACGCTCAGTTGTATGAGGTGCATGTAGGCGACTGCGGTAACGGGTTGTACGTTGAAGATGTCAATCCGTATGGCATACTTATATCCAACTCATCCTTCGGAGCGGGTCAAGATGGTAATGCAGTGTATTTCTATAAGGATTTCAGCACTTCTGTACAATTCAACGGTGTGGATTTCAAAGGTTCTGTCGTAGGTGATGGCGACGGAGGGGTCGTATCGTTTGAAAGTTGTACATTCAGTGAATATAATGATTATGCTCTTAGAATGAACAGGGGTAATGTATTGTTGTCCCAGTGCGAATTTAAAAAGAATGCCGGGCATGTCTATCTCGGAGCGAATATGCATACCTTGAAATCGGTTAATTCGGGCTATAAATCTAAACTGAAGGTGGATAATCACAGTACTTCCGCTAAAGTGGAAGTTATCACAGGGAAGAAATACTTCTTTGAGCCCATTCCTAAAAATGTGAAAACAAATATCGACGTGCATCCAAGACCGGTATCGGATAGAGTATTGAAAGCGGATTTAGCGAGGGCGACTGGCTTTAATAATGATCGTCCCGTAAAAGACGTATCGGCTGATTTGCAGTCTGCGCTGGATGCTGTGAAAGCCGCTGGCGGAGGTACGCTCTACCTGCCGGCCGGAAGATATTTAGTGAATAACCCTATAAAAGTGCCTTCGGGGGTTGAACTGCGGGGATCATGGGATGTACAACATCACACACAAAGTGGTGGAACTGCCATATTTACCAATTATGATGGCGGAAACGCAGGAGAAAGCGGGCCTTCGCTCATACAGCTTGAAGCCCATGCAGGTATCAGAGGTATTACGCTGGCACAGCTTAATATCGCTTCCGATGGTTTTAGTGTTGAAAACCCGAGAAAGACCCCGTTCCTGATACAGGGACAAGGTCCGAAGGTGTATATTATAAACGTAACCATAGCTGTAGGTGACAAAGGGATAGACTTGGCTTCATACGACACGAGCGGGCATTATGTCGATTATTTGGGTGGTGTACCTTTAAGGGCAGGTATCTGGGTTGGCGGTGGCGCCGAAGGCGGATTCATCCGCAATATGCAGTTGAATCCTCATTACGGATCAAGGCTTCCGGAAGGGGGGCAAGGATATCCGGAAGTATTTATGATGCGCTTCGTACAGTCCAATTGCAGTGCGCTTAAATTTGCAGATGTCAAGAATCAGACTATTTTCAATAATTTCGTTTATGGCTCGGTATATGGAATCCATTTTCTGAAAGATGCAATAACAGGCAAGTATCCGGGGGAAATGACCGTTATAGGTCATGGTTCTGACGGGTGTACTTATTCTCTGTTTGTAGAAGATGCGGATAAGGATACTAAGATAGTTGCCATTAACTCAGAATTGGTCAATACTAAAATTCCAAATGAGCCGGTCAGGTCTTATGTTCTCATGGGAGATAAGGTTAATACCGATAAAGTTCATCCTAATGCTAAATTGATTTTGTACAATAGTGCATTTTGGGGCAGCCCTGTCATCGGGGCGATAATAAATAATGGTATTGTATCTTTCCAACAAGCTAATTTCTCACGTTCCGGTACGCAGGGTGTAGATGTTAGAGGTGGTAAAGCGCATGTCTATACTTCTTATTTCGCTCAAAAAATGGCGGAGACAACTGTCAAAGATGAAGGGTACGCCAGACTGGGAGCGCAGGGTAAATCGATAGAGTTTACTAACAACTACTATATTTCCGGTTTCCGGTTTAATAAGTCGGGAGAGGGATTGATTTATGGATCTGATAAGAAGTAGATGTTGGATGGATAGATTCTTGTGAATGTGACATTGTGGAATGGCTACACCCTTTTACCCGGATGGTGTAGCCTTGACCACAAAAGGGTGTAGCCATCCGGGTAAAAGGGTGTAGCTATCGCAAGATGTTTATTATAAGTAAGTTATATCAGAGCTGTACATGTTCTGTACTAAGATTCTCTCGGTCAGGAGGTATCTCTTAATTTATCTTTTTACCAGTTATCTGTTCGGAAAGGAATCAGTGGCAGACCATGAATATTGAAAACATTGGCTTCTGCATAGTTTTTATAGGCATACCGAACTGCTACCGGATGAGGTACTTTATCACTGGATACTGTCAGACGGGTAGTGCTGGTTTCTATTTCAGCAAATGCCGGATAGAATACTTTGTCTTCTCCTGCTATCTCAAACCCCTTGAGAGAAGTCCACATCGGGCACAATCCCCGTTGGGCATTTTCAACATTGATGTATATTTTGTTATCGGATATCTCCATGGATTTATAAATAGGTGATGCATATCCGAATCCTTTCTTACCGTAAGTCTTTGCAAGTGCCCAGAGCGCCAGACGGTTTCCGACAGTCTCTTTATCCATGGGATGTATAAAGACGGGATGGCCTATGTCTAAAGTTGAAACCATACCGCTATTCGGAATATCTTTCATGTTTTGCAGTTGTACTTCGCGCATCCGTGCAGCTGAAGTTCCATCTGCTCCTTCATAATTGAACGGGGCTATTTCCACAAAATAGAAGGGAAGCTCACCTCGGTTCCATTTGTTTCGCAAGTCTTTTACAAAGGCCGGCATCAGACTCTGATACAGATCGGCATTGTCTCGGTTACTTTCCCCTTGGTACCAGAGGAAGCCTTTGATAGCAAAGTTTGTGAAAGGGGCTATTTTGGCATTATACAGTACACAGGGAGTAGCGGTTATATTCTTTATCTGCTCATCATTGTCAAGGATCGACAGATTGATACTTTTGAAAGGAGAAATCGCTTCCCGGCTCATCCATGCTTCCACTTTAGAACCTCCCAGGGTAGAAACGATAATACCAACCGGTATCTCCAGAACTTCCTGTATATATCGGGCGAAATAATAAGCGGCGGCACTAGTGTTTGCTACATTCACTGGAGTGTTTTCCAACCATTCACCCTGACAGTCTTTTTGTGGGGTCTTGTTGAATTGGCGCACCCATTTACCTTCTTGAGAGTCAGTATTGTATATGCGGATAGGGGTAGATGGTTTTGCTTTGGCAATCAGATCATTGGTTCCTTTGGTAGGTTGACGGTCGAATCCTCCCATCGGCATTTCCATATTCGACTGTCCGGAACAGAACCAGACTTCACCTATCAATACGTTTTTTAAAGTGAGCGGTTCACCGTCATTGAAAGTTATCTCGTAAGGTCCACCTGCCTGTGGAGTGGGGATCTGTAGTTCCCATTGGCCTTTATTGTCAGCGATAGCCTTGTATGTTTTGTTGTTCCACGAGGTCTTTACTGTCAGGGTTGCTTTGGCTTGCGCTTGTCCCCAGAGTTTGACGTCTGTCTGTTGTTGCAACACCATATTATCTGCAAGTACGGAGGGGAGTTTTACTTTAGCTTCTGCGTTGACAGAAAGAAAGAGGAAAGCTAACAGAAATGAGAAGTGTATCAGTGAGCATCCATTCATACGGTTTGAAAAAACTTTTTTCATAATATTCTTTATTAGTAGTTGAACTATGAGTTATAAACTATGTACAAAGGTAAGTACGGGTTGTTATCTTGTGATTAATTTCGTATTAACTACATTCGAAATCTGTTTTAATAATCTTTAAAAAGACACTTTTAAGATGATTTTAATATAGGAAAGGCAAACAATCCTCATATTAATTGAAAATTAAGTGTAAGCTAATTGAAATATAACTGAAGCATTAATCTGTCGGGCTTACATTTGCAAGGTGAAATAATAGACAATGGCAGAGGTATAGGTGGAAAGTTTTTTAATAATAGATATAAATAATAATATTTTATGAGAGTTAAGTTATTCATAGCATTGGGTATGCTTGGTATGAGTTTGTTTACTTATGCCGGTTCCAGACACGCCGCGGAGACTTCTTATCCGAGTTATAAAGGATTGGTAATGGCGGGATATCAAGGTTGGTTTCGTGGACCGCAGGATGGAACAAATCAAGGTTATGGCCATTATGGAACCGGAAAGCAATTTGACGAGAAACATTGTACCATTGATGCATGGCCCGATGTGAGCGAGTATGAGAAAACGTATGAGACTTCTTTCCGCCATGCCGACGGAAGAAAAGCACGTGTATTCAGCTCTGCGGACAAGTCTACTGTTGATTTGCATTTCAAGTGGATGAAAGATTACGGAGTGGATGGCGTGTTTGTACAGCGTTTTGTGGACTATACCCGTGGAGATCAAAAGAATTCGGTGCCTAACCGTATCCTGGAAAATGCTTTGGAAGCAGCTTCCAAGTATGATCGTGCCATCGCTGTGATGTATGATCTGTCCGGTTTGAGAAGATCCGGTGAAGACTGCTCCATGATAATAGAAGACTGGAAGAGGCTGGTGGACAATCAGAAGGTGACTAATCAGTCCGGTGCGAAAACTTATTTGCACCATAACGGAAAGCCGGTAGTGGCTATCTGGGGTGTCGGTTTCCCCGACCGTCCTTACAATATCAGGAATATCGGCATGGAGCGCTTGATTGACTTCCTGCAAAATGATCCGGTATATGGCGGTTGCACGGTAATGTTGGGTGTTCCTACCTTCTGGCGCACTCTGGAATCAGATTGTATGAATGATCCTTATCTGCATACATTGATCCGAAAGGCGGATATCGTTCTGCCGTGGACTATCCAGCGCTTCTCTCCGTTATTGCACAATGATATGGATCGTTTTCGTGACCTGGTTATTGGAGATATCCGCTGGTGCGAAGAGAATGGAGTAGATTATGTTCCCGCCGTAACTCCTGGGTTCAGTTGGCATAATCTCAGCAAACTGGAGTTTCCGGATGACGTAAAGCCTGTAGGCAGTATTCCCCGTCAGGGAGGACGCTTCTATTGGCAGCAACTTTCTACAGCGATGATGGCAGGGGCGGAAATGATTTATGTAGCCATGTTTGATGAGGTGGATGAAGGTACCGCTATCTTTAAATGTACGGGCGATCATCCGGTTAGTGACATTGCCAAGTTTATCGATATGGACGGCCAACCTTCCGATCATTACCTGTGGTTGACTGGTGAGGCGGCCCGTATGCTCAGGAAAGAAATTCCATTGACATTTAAGATGCCCGTAAGAAATTAAACAATGAAACGATATCAGTTAATAATGGCTCTGTTTGCATCCTTTCTGCTTCTGGCGGAAGGGGTGCAGGCACGTATTACAATGCCGTCTTTCTTCTCTGACGGAATGGTGTTGCAGCAAAAAAGTGCGGTTGCCATTTGGGGAAGCAGTGACAGGAAACAGCAGAAAGTAACTGTAAAGACTTCATGGAATGCTAAGAAATATACGGCAGTTACCGATGAATCGGGTAACTGGAAAGTAAAGGTAGAGACACCTGTGTATGGTGGTCCCTACAGCATAGAGGTGAGCGATGGTGAGTCGGTACATATCAATAATGTATTGATCGGTGAGGTATGGCTTTGTTCCGGCCAGTCCAATATGGATATGCGGGTAAGCGGACGTTATGGTGATCCGGTGATTGGTTCGTTGGATGCCATTGCCACTTCCGGAAATCCCGAAGTTCGTATGTTTATGGTAGGAAGCAAGATGACGTCCGAACCACTGACTGACTGTGAAGGTATTTGGCAGGAAGCTTCTTCTGAAACAGTCCCCGAGTTCTCGGCTGCCGGATATTTCTTTGCACGCAAACTGAACCAGGTGCTCAAGGTACCCGTAGGTATCATCCATGCGAGTTATGGAGGTTCGCGGGTGGAAGCCTGGATGAGTAAAGAAGGGATAGAACCTTACAAAGACTTGTCGGATGTACACAATGCTTCTATTCTTTATAATGGCATGTTGAGTCCCGTAGTCGGTTATGGCATACGAGGCTGTTTGTGGTATCAGGGAGAAGCCAATGTAGATGTCCCCGACCTGTATACGCAACTGTTTCCTTCGTTGGTGAATGACTGGCGGAAACAATGGGGAATAGGGGAATTTCCTTTCTATTATGCTCAGATTGCTCCATTCAACTATAATAAGGGTGAGGGGAAAGGACAAAACTCGGCCTATTTGCGTGAGGCTCAGGCAAAATGTCTGGGTATTGTACCTTCTTCCGGAATGATAATTCTGACTGATATCGGTGATGCGCGTACCATACATCCTATGGAGAAGGAAACCGTAGGTAATCGTTTTGCATACATGGCCTTAGGACTAACTTATGGTAAGAAAGGTTTCCCCGTAACCGGTCCGTTGTATAAGTCTATGCAGATAGAGGGAAATAAGATCGCGGTATCATTTGATGAAGTAGGTAAAGGTTTGACTACATATCGCCAACCACTGACAGGTTTCGAAATAGCCGGTGAGGATAGGGTGTTCCATCCTGCCAATGCGCATTTGGGTAAAGATGCTCAAACGGTGGTCGTTTCCAGCCCGGAGGTGCCACATCCGGTGGCAGTGCGATATGCTTTTAAGGATTATGTGAAAGGCTGTCTTTATAATATGTTCGGTCTTCCGGTATCTTCATTCAGGACAGATGATTGGTAACAAAAACATAAACATATATAATTTTATGAAGAATAAACTCTACATGCTGTTGTTGGCCTCAGGAATCGGATTGTTTTCCTGTGCAGAACAGGATCTCCCCAAGGAGTATACCGATAGCGTGAATGTATTTATAGGGACTGGTGGACATGGCCACACTTTCCCTGGTGCAACTTTACCCCATGGAATGGTACAGTTGAGTCCGGATACCCGTCTCTTTGGCTGGGATGCCTGTTCCGGCTATTATTACGACGATACTTCCATCATGGGCTTTACCCATACCCATCTTAGTGGAACGGGTATTGGAGATTATGGCGATATACTCTTTATGCCCGTAGTCGGCGAGAAACCTTTGATTGCCGGGACAGCGGAAAATCCGGATGAAGGTTATCGTTCTCGTTTCTCGCATGAACAAGAGAGTGCCCGGCCGGGATATTATCAAGTACTGTTGCAGGATGATTCTATCAATGTGGAACTGACCGCTACTTTGCGTGCAGGCCTGCATCGGTATACTTACCCTAAGGCAAGTGATGCCCGTCTGATTGTGGATATGGAACCTACCATTCATGGTCATCAGCATCCTGTTACTCAGATTCGTGTGGTGAATGATTCTACCATAGCAGGAATGAAATATACTGTTGGTTGGGCTAAGCGTCACTATGTATATTTCTATGCAGTGTTTTCCAGTCCGTTTGATTATAAATTGTATTCGGGAACTGAGTATCAATCGGATAGTACATCTGTAACAGTCAATACCGCTAAGGCAGTGATGAGTTTTAGAAATCTCCCTGCTGACGGACGTGTATTGGCAAAGGTAGGTATTTCAAGTGTGGACGAAGAGGGCGCCCGATTGAATGTAGAGGCCGAAATCCCCAATTGGGACTTTGAAGGTGTCATGAAACAGGCGAATACTACCTGGAATGAAGCCCTTGGAAAGATTGATATCGAAACCTCGGACAATGATAGCCGTACTGTATTTTATACTTCACTGTATCATGCATTTATCCAGCCGAGCCTGGCATCCGATGTAGACGGACGTTACCGTACAATGGGACATGAGATTAAACAGGATGCTTCTTATACAAATTATACAGTGTTCTCTCTCTGGGATACTTTCCGTGCAGCTCATCCTCTCTATACCATCGTTACACCAGAGCAGAATCAGGCTTTCATTCGTTCACTGCTTCGTAAGTATGATGAGGGTGGCATCTTGCCTAAATGGGAACTGGCTTCTAATGAAACAGGTACTATGATCGGTTACCATGCCGTTTCTGTCATAGCCGATGCTATGATGAAGAAACAATGCGATTTTGATGTAAAGAAGGCACTGGAAGCATGCATACGTTCATCGGTATATGATACTACGGGTGTTACGCCGATGATGGATCGTCAGATTCTGAATGGGAAACTGATGCCTGTATCCATTAAATATAAGAATGAACTGGGATATATTCCTTGCGATAAGGTAGGTGGTTCTGTTTCACAAGGACTGGAATTTGCTTATAATGACTGGCTGATAGCCCAGATGATGAAGGAGCATAACCGTAAAGACCTTTATGATAAATATATGGAGCTTTCCAGGAACTATCGGAACTATTTTGATCCGGAAATTAAACTGATGCGGGGACGTCTGAGCGATGGCAGTTGGATTACGCCTTTTGATCCGGCATCCGTGCAACGTCCCAGTAATTACGTAGAAGGGAATGCATGGCAATGGGCATGGTTTGTTCCACAAGATGTAGAAGGATTGATGGAACTGGTTGGAGGACAGAAATCTTTCGAAGCCCATCTGGATACGCTGTTTACTACAAGTTCCGAACTGACGGGTGATCCGAACGCCGCTGCCGATGTTACCGGAATGATTGGCCAGTATGCACATGGCAATGAGCCAAGTCATCATATTCCATACCTTTATAATTATGCCGGTGCACCTCGCAAGACACAGGCTTTAGTAGACCATATTCTTCGTACACTCTACCATAATGATCCTAACGGGCTTTCCGGAAACGAGGATGTTGGACAAATGTCTGCTTGGTATGCATTGAGTGCTATGGGATTCTATTCGTTCTGTCCGGGCCGTCCGGTTTATGAAATTGGCCGTCCGATATTCGATAAAGTGACTATTCATTTGAGTAATGGGAAAGATTTTGTAATCCAAGCGAAGAATAATAGTGTGGAAAATAAGTATATTCGCTCCATGAAGTTGAATGGTGAGGATTTGGCGGAACCGAGATTCTCTCATTTCGACTTGATGAAGGGTGGAGAACTAATATTTGAAATGGAAAACTAAAAAGATGCTATGAAAAGAAGAATCGCTTTATGTATTGCTGTATCGCTTTGTGCGGGTGTGTATGCGGGTAATAATCCCGGTATATATAAGAAAGGCTGGATTGATTTTAACAAGAACGGTGTGAAGGATATCTACGAAGATCCTTCGGCACCGATAGAGGCAAGAGTACAAGACCTGCTGTCGCAGATGACCTTGGAGGAGAAAACTTGCCAGATGGCTACCTTGTACGGGGCCGGCCGTGTACTGAAAGATTCTCTTCCTACTGAGAAGTGGAAAGATGAAATCTGGAAGGACGGTATAGCCAATATAGATGAACAGGCCAATGGCTTGGGACGTTTCGGTTCTTCTTTATCATACCCTTATGTAAATAGTGTAGAAAATCGGCAGACCATTCAGCGATGGTTTGTGGAGCAGACTCGCTTAGGAATACCTGTTGATTTCACCAACGAAGGTATTCGCGGACTTTGTCATGACCGGGCCACCATGTTCCCTGCCCAATGCGGACAGGGGGCTACCTGGAATAAGGAACTGATCAGTGAAATAGCTCAGGTCACCGCTGAAGAGGCAAAAGCATTAGGTTATACTAATATTTATTCTCCTATTTTGGATATTGCACAAGATCCGCGTTGGGGACGTGTAGTAGAATGTTATGGAGAAGATCCTTTTCTGGTGGGAGAACTTGGAAAACGGATGATTAAAGGACTTCAGCAAGAAGGACTGGTTGCCACTCCCAAACACTTTGCAGTATATAGTATCCCTGTCGGTGGGCGTGATGCCGGTACTCGTACCGATCCACACGTAGCACCGCGCGAGATGCGGACTCTTTATATCGAACCTTTCCGCAAGGCTTTCTGCGAAGCCGGAGCATTGGGAGTCATGAGTTCGTATAATGACTATGATGGTGAACCGATTACCGGAAGCTATCATTTCCTTACTGAAATACTTCGCCATGAATGGGGTTTCAAAGGCTATGTAGTGTCTGACAGTGAAGCGGTAGAATTTCTTTATTCCAAGCATCAGGTGGCTGCCGATGCTGTAGATGGAGCTGCCCAGGTAGTAAATGCGGGACTGAATGTGCGTACTAACTTTACTTTGCCCGAGAACTTCATTCGTCCGCTTCGGCAGGCTATTAGTGAAGGAAAGGTTTCCATGCAGACGATTGATAGCCGTGTAGCAGATGTGTTGCGGGTAAAGTTTGGGATGGGGTTGTTTGATAACCCTTATAAGGGAGATGCAAAACATCCTGAAAAGGTGGTGCATAGCAAGGAACATCAGGCAGTATCCATGAGAGCGGCTTTAGAATCTATCGTTTTATTGAAGAATGAGAATAATATCCTGCCACTCTCCAAAGATTTGAAGAAAGTAGCAGTGATTGGTCCTAATGCGAATGAAGTGCAGAACCTGATTTGTCGTTATGGTCCGGCTAATGCTCCGATAAAGACGGTATATCAGGGAATAAAAGAGTATTTGCCTGATGCAGAGGTTCGCTATGCAAAAGGAACAGACATTATTGATAAATATTTTCCGGAGAGTGAGCTTTACGAAGTACCATTGGATCAGGAAGAACAGGCTATGATGGATGAGGCTGTAGCCTTGGCAAAGGAATCGGACGTAGCCATCATGGTACTGGGAGGAAATGAGAAGACAGTACGTGAGGAATATTCCCGTACCAATCTGGATTTGTGCGGACGACAGGAAAAGCTATTGCAAGCTGTATACGCAACGGGCAAACCTGTGATCTTGTTACTGGTAGACGGACGTGCCGCCACCATCAACTGGGCTGAGCGTTATATTCCGGGTATTGTACATGCTTGGTTCCCGGGAGAATTTATGGGAGATGCTGTGGCACAAGTACTTTTCGGTGATTATAATCCGGGGGGTAAATTGGCGGTAACCTTTCCCCGTTCGGTAGGGCAGATACCTTTTGCTTTTCCTTTTAAACCGGGTTCCGATTCAAAAGGTTTTGTACGTGTTACCGGTACGCTTTATCCCTTCGGATATGGTTTGAGTTATACTACTTTTGCTTATAGTGATTTAAAGATAGAGAATCCGGTCATTGGTGTACAAGGTAGTGTGAAGTTGAGTTGTAAAGTGAAGAATACAGGAAAAGTAGCCGGAGATGAAGTCGTTCAGCTTTATCTGCATGACGAGATGAGTTCTGTGACTACATATGTAAAAGTATTGCGTGGCTTCGAACGTATCCATCTGGAACCGGGCGAAGAAAAAGTGATTGATTTCGTGCTTACCCCGCAAGAGTTGGGATTATGGAATAAGGATAATCATTTCCTAGTAGAACCGGGTACGTTTGCGGTAATGGTGGGAAGTTCTTCACAAGATATAAAGTTACAAGGAAAATTTGAAGTGAAATAGTCATTTTAATTATTCTCCGGTTCATTTGTCATTTAGATTATTCTCTATTGCTCCAAGAATTGAGTACGGCTCTTCCTTCTGCTTTTGATTTTAAGGAATATTCAGTAGAATATTGAATTGATCATAATAGTTCAGAAGGAAGGTGTCCGTAAGTCTTTTTGAATGTTTTAGTAAAGTGGGAATTATTTTTGAATCCCGTTTTATAAACAACTTCAGAGACATTAAAGTTACCTGATTCTAATAATTCTTTAGCTCGTTTCATCTTATAGCAACGTATAAATTCGGATGCTGACTGGCCTAAAAGGGCTGTAAGTTTTCTGTGTAATTGCATACGACTTGTTCCAATCTCCTTACAAATATCTTCTATATTGTAATCCGTTTCTTCTAAGTGTAATTCTAACCAATTATTAAGCTTGTTTATAAATTTCTGTTCTCTTTCGTCTAATGCTATATAATCTTTATTTTCGTTAGTGTCATCATCATTCGTATTAAGTGTATTTCTCTCTTGATATTTTTTGAGTGAAATCATATTTCTTACCTGAAGTATCAGGCTATCCGGGTTGAAAGGTTTGGTGATGTAGATTTCAGCTCCACTCTGATATCCCTTTAATAAGTCTTCTTCTGCTGCTTTGGCGGTAAGTATAATGACAGGAATATGACTTGTGTGGAAATCGTTTTTAAGTTTGTTACACAATTCTAATCCATTCATTCCAGGCATCATGATGTCGGTAATGATTAGATTCGGGATATATTTTAATGCTGTTTCGTATCCGGAAAAAGCATTATCTTCGGTTAATACCTCGAAGTGTGGGGAGAGATATTGATGTAAGTATTTACGCATATCATAATCGTCTTCTATGACCAGAATGATTTGTTTGGAGGCAGAAAGCTGTACAGGTGATTCTTCCTGTAAAAGATTTGATTGTTGTTCTTCTTGTATATGTGATTGGTTGATTTCTTCTTCCTTGTAATAATGTTGAGTGATAGGAATAGAAACATTAAAGGTTGTACCAACTTCTATGGTGCTCGTTACTGATATTTTTCCGTGATGCAGTTGTATTAGTTCATATACAAGCGATAGTCCAATGCCAGTTCCACTCGATTGTTGAGTACCGCATTGATAGAAGCGGTCAAAAATGTGTGGAAGATCTTGTTCTGATATTCCACAACCATTATCTTCAACTGTAAAGAAGATATGATCTTCTTCTTTGGCGATAAAGACGGTTATTTGATGTCCTTTTTGAGTGAATTTAATAGCATTGGATAATAGATTATTTAATATTTTGCTCACCTTGTCTCTGTCTATCCATCCTTGTATTTCAGAAGAGTCTGAAAAATACTGAAAATTTATTCCTTTTTGTTCTGCCAGAGGTCTGAAGCTCTCCAGTATCGCTTCAAATAAATGTGCGATATTTGTCTCTTGTATAGATAATGGAAGAGCTTCTTTGTCTATTTTTCGAAGATCTAAAAATTGATTGATTAAGTTGGATAGGCGGTTTGTACTTTGCTGAATAATCTGAAGTCTGGAGATTATGAATGTATCATCTGTGGGATGCTTAACCAACTCCTGTAAGGGAGCACTGATAAGAGTGAGCGGCGTTTTTATTTCGTGCGCAATATTGGTGTGAAATTTTAGCCTGTTGTCATTCATCTCTTTATCATGTATTCTCTCTAATTGTTCGATGTGTAGTTTGTATTTTAGTTTTTCTTGTCTCTTATAATGTATGACAATGATATAAATAATGATAATTCCCAGTAAAGTATAGGTGAGGTATGCCCACCAACTGGCCCATGGAGCAGCTAGGATTTCAATATCCAGTGTTCGATATTCATCCGCCCATACTTGGTCACTGTTGGAAGCTTTGATACGCAGTTGGTATTTTCCGGGAGCAAGATTGTTGTAAGATGCAGAACGGTTTTCAGCACCTCCATATATCCAGTCTTTGTCATATCCTACTAGTTGATGCGCAAATTTATTGGATTGTGGATTATTGAAGTGTATTCCTACATAATTGATAGTGAAATTATTTTCATTGTGCTTTAAAGTTATTTCTGAAGTTTCAAGAATTGATTTTGGTAATAGAACTCTTCCATTCTTTTTCTTCCCTATTTCTACTTCTTTATTGAATACTTGCAATTTGGTAATCAGTACTTGAGGCTTAATTGGATTGCGTGTTATTTCGTCAGGGTGGAAATAGGTTATCCCATTTATGCTGGCAAAGTAAATAATCCCATTGTCATCTATCTGACTGGTTTCCATTAAAGAATTGTTTGATAAACCATCTTTGTAGTAAAAGCGGTTTATCTCATTGGTGGTAGGCGTGAATTTGATAAGACCTTTGCTGGTAGCCAGCCATAAAGCACTATTTGTGTCTTCAATAATGGATAGAATCTTGATATTTCTCAATTGGCTAATGTGATTGAAGCTTTTTATCTGAATCTTTCCACCAGAGAAGTCGATGCTGTTCAATCCCGCATCTGTACCAATCCATATTTTATTGGAACTGCTTTGGGTTACTGCCCATACATGGTTACTGTTTATCTGTTCGTTATGATTATCCGATAAGTAAAATCGTGTTTGATTAGTAATGTTACTTTGCTCATCAAGTTCAAACATAAATAATCCAAAATCTCTGGTGCAAGCCCATAGGTGGTGAGTACCCTTTTCAAAATATAGGTTATTGATATTAATCTGACTGTTTTTCAGATTGAATTTATTGTATATTTTGATTTCAAATTTATCCAGTTTCGTCTTTTTTATTAGTATGAGCCCATTTCTATATCCTGCCCATATATTACCCTTACTGTCAGATTGAATTCCTCTTATGTTTGTAATTTTTTCTTTGTGAGATGTTTGAGTGGGAATAACTGAACGTGGGTGCTGGAAGTTATTTTTTTGTTCCAACATATATATATTATCTGTGGTAGAAATCCATATATTACCTTCGTTGTCTTCAGTAATAGAATTGGCTGTTTGCGGTAAAGTAACAGGGATTGGATTATTCTGTTTTTCATTGATATAAAATAATGATTTCTGCTTAATTTGTATCCACATCCTATTCGCTCTATCCTTGTAGAAAGCTCTTATGAAATTCCTGTCTTCTTTTTTGACATCAAAAAAACGGTAAAAGTGGGGAGATAAAAGATTCAATCGTCCGACTCCATTTGTTCCTGTTCCAATCCACAGATTTTGCATATTGTCAATGAATATGGCTTTTATGATTGATTTCTCAAGATATTCGTTTTCGTCTGTGGCCAACTTTTCTATTCTATAGCTTTGTTTCTGATAGGTTAGGGTTAAAATCCCTGCATTCTCTGTACCGATTAGGAATGTATCTTCGCTTTGTTTTCTAATGGTATGAATACGTTCCAATTGTTGGTATGAGGTTAGTATCTTTTCTATTTGATGTGTATCTCTATGATACAAAAATAATCCTTCATATCCTCCTAACAATAAATGTTTGTCATCTAAAGTTTCTATGGCAAAAATGGATGAAGTAATATTGGGCAATTTTTGGGGAAGAATATGTGAATGGGATGGAGGTGTATTGTTGGGATTTAGGGTGTAGAGCCCTATAGTGGTACCTAATATCATTTCATCTTTTGAATTCCTGTATATGGCACGAACATTAGTCATTTCTTCGAAATTAGATACGATGGGAGTGATTCGGAGCTCTCTATTTTCTGGTGAGTAATTTAATTTATATACTCCACAGCCTGTGCCTGCCCATAGGTTATGCTCATTATCTTCATATATTGAATATATATTATTATCTAAGGGATTTTCGCTAAATTTGAATTTGGAAAATTCTTCCAGATCATAATTATATAAATTTAATCCTCCACCTTCGGTTCCTATCCATAGATTTTCGGCAGAATCCAAATATATGGAGAGAATACGATTGTCGCTGA
This sequence comes from Bacteroides sp. 14(A), assembly GCF_000526555.1. NCBI lineage: Bacteria > Pseudomonadati > Bacteroidota > Bacteroidia > Bacteroidales > Bacteroidaceae > Bacteroides > Bacteroides sp. 14(A). The sequence goes on from NZ_JAGH01000002.1 coordinate 2,173,018, forward strand.
TAGATTTTGGATTGGTATCGTCAAACCTATAGGTTTTGAATGTATATCCATCGTAGCGCAGTAAACCGTCATAAGTAGCGATCCAAATAAAACCATATCGATCTTGGGCAATGGAACTGATGTCATGTTGTGAGAGCCCTTGATTCATAGATAGAATTTCCAGACGATATTTAAAACTAAAATCGGATGCTAATGCTTCTGACAGATTAGAAGCATATAGAAATATACTGAGTAATAAATAAAATGCCTTCATAAATATAGTAGATTATGAAACAAAGATAAAATATAATTTTAGATAAGAGTGAGAGTGCAATATAAAAAAGAGGCAGATGATACATGGAGAGCTAATGTGTTACAAATAGCGCAATGTAATGTGACCTAAAAGTGAAAAAACGGTCAAATATTGAACTTTGTTACATCCTTTTTAATCGTTGGTACATACGTGTTATTCGCCGATAATCTTTATCTTTATTTTTGTGACGTCTTTATCGAAAGATGTAGTTATGGCTATTAATACAAACCTTAAATTAGTAATTATGAATTTTAAAGAAAATTGCAAGAGGCTATTACTGTTTTCGTTGTTCTTGTTATTTGTTTCGGGTGTATCCGCTCAAATTCAAGTAACAGGAGTTGTTATTGATGAAGTGGACGAATCGCCACTGATTGGCGTTACTGTAATGGAAGTCGGGACTCAAAAAGGAGTCATCACCGATATGGATGGTAATTATTCTATTACTGTAAAAGATGAGAATTCAAGATTGTCTTTTACTTATATAGGTAAAGAGGCAAAGACTGTTCGGGTAGGTAATAGACGAAAAGTGGATGTTACTATGGGAGATCAGGCCAATGAACTAAATGAGTTGGTTGTAATTGGGTATGGTAGCGCAAAAAAGAGTGACCTGACAGGATCTGTTGCTTCTATGAAGGCATCTGCGATTGAGGAAAGTCGTTCTGCATCATTTACAAGTGCGCTGGCGGGTAAGATAGCGGGAGTTATGGCCATTCAGAATGGCGGTGATCCGGGAGCGGGTATCAATATTAAGATTCGTGGTGCCAGTTCTGTTAGTGCGGGTACTTCACCACTTTATGTAATAGATGGCGTACTGATGGAGAACTCACAAAGTGAAGTTTCTGGAGCAAGCAGAATGGGAGATACCTCATTGGATCCGATGGCGTTGATTAATCCCAACGACATTGCATCTATTGAAGTTTTAAAAGATGCTTCGGCTACAGCTATTTATGGTTCGCGTGGTGCCAATGGTGTTGTGATAATAACCACAAAATCAGGAACCAAAGATGGGTCTACGCAATTGAGCTTTTCCGCAGATGCTGGCTTTGATTTATTACCTCAGAAACGTACGTATGCACTTTCCGGGGCAGAATATGAAAATTATATGAGATTACGCTTTCCTCTGCCGGCTGACTTTGTTCCCGGTGAAAGTACGTTGGCTGGAAACACCGCACTTGGTTGGAATCCTGACGGAACGCCCAAAATAACTGGCATCAACAGGGTATGGCAGGATGAAATATTTCGTTTAGGAGTATCTCAGAATTATAATATATCACTCCGCGGTAGTTCTAAAAAGAATACCTATGCATTTTCTCTTGGGTATTATGATAAAACGGGTATTGTGAAGAACTCCGATATGAATCGTTTCTCGTATTCTATGAAGGCTGAAAGTACGGTAAATAACTACTTGAAGTTAGGAATGAATCTTTCAGGATCTGTGATGGTGAATAATGGGATTGTAAATGCTACAAACCAGACTCAATCTAACATTTTTACTCAAATGTTGATATTCAGGCCTAACATTACGGACCGTGAAATAGAGGATTCTACGGATGCGGATGATCCGGGAAGCTCTTGGAATAATCCGATAACGAATTTGAATTCTGTTGTTCAAAGAACTGACGCGCGCAGGACTCAAGGTACTGCCTATGTCATTGTAACTCCTTCAAAGCATTGGACTCTCCGTTCCACTATCGGTGGGTACATGACTGATGCTAAAAGTAAGAACTTCTATCCTTCCACATCAGGTATGGGGCGTGTAGATAAGGGACGCGCCAGTCATGGCGTAGCCCGTACTACTAACTTGCTAAATGAGAATACATTAACTTTCATGAAAACCTTTAATGAAATACATGCAGTAAATGTATTGGGAGGTATTACTTTCCAGCGCACTATTTTTGATAATCTTACCACTACTACTACAGGCTTGGAGATAGAGAGTTTGGATGAAGAGAGCTTGAAGTTCGGAGCAAATATTTTACCGCCGGAAAATTCTTATTCTTATTATTCTCTGATGTCTTACTTAGGACGAATTAACTATACTTTAAAGAGTCGCTATTTATTCACTGCCAGTTTCCGTGCTGACGGCTCTTCCAAGTTTCCGAAAGGAAATAAATTCTCGTACTTCCCTTCCGGAGCTTTTGCCTGGAAGATGAATGAAGAAGCTTTCTTGAAAAATGTGAAGGAAATAGATCAGCTGAAATTGAGGCTAAGTTATGGTCGTACAGGTAATCAAAGCATCAATACATTGGCAGCTTTAGCAATGATGTCTAAAAAATACTATAGTTTTAATACGGCTCAAGGTACTACCGGTTCACCAATTATCAACATGGGCGTTATTCCTGGAACTATAGGCAGTGATAAACTGCGCTGGGAGACTACGGATCAATATAATGTAGGTGTCGACCTGTCTTTATTTAATAGTAGAGTGAATTTTACAGCCGACCTTTATTATAAATATACCACCGATTTACTTATCACTGAGCAGCTTCCGGGTATTTCAGGATATCAGAGTGTAGTGCGGAATATTGGTTCTGTAGTGAATAAGGGGCTTGAGTTGAATTTGGGAACCGTAAATATGAATACGAAGAATTTTACATGGACTTCTGACCTGAATATTTCATTCAATAAGAACAGAGTGAAGAATATAGGTAGTGGAGATCGTATTCCTATTACTCCTACAGCCATTATGCAGGGGCATTTCCTGGATGTCTTTTATGTTCGTGAAGGTTATCCTATCGGCGCTATGTTTGGATATAAGACTGATGGATTGTATCAGTGTCGTGACTTTAGTGATTTCTATGATGCTAATGGTACTTTTATCTCTGATAAGGCTCAGCAGAAGGCCATCTATGACAATATAAAGGGAAATAATGGACAATTTACTTTGAGAGAGGGAGTTGTAAGTAGAGGAAATGCTGTAGAACCCGGTTATCTGAAGTTGAAGAAACAAGGAGAAGGGGATGTGATTACTTCGGATGATAAAGTATATCTTGGTTCCAATGAACCTAAGTTTTTTGGCGGATTTACCAATCGTTTCTCTTATAAAAATGTAGAATTATCTATTTTCCTGCAATTCTCTTATGGTAATAAACTATTCAATACTAATCATGCAATGCTGAGAGGATATAACAACTATAATATCGAACAGCAATATTATGATAATATGTGGACTATTGATAGACAGAACGCTCCCTTACACATCTATTCAGATAATATAGGAAGGCAAACTGCCACGGAACTGCAGGCTGAAGATGCTTCTTATCTGAAAATAAAAGAGATATCCTTCTCTTATCGTCTGCCTAAAAAAGCAATGAGGCATTTGGGGGTGAAAGGTGCTAAAGTATTTGTGTCAGGTATCAACCTGTTTACGTTTACAAAATATTCCTGGTATGACCCTGAATTCTCTTCTACTAACCCGTTAACTGGAGGATTGGATAAATATTCATATCCGACAGCACGTACATTTAATGCCGGATTCTCAATTGATTTATAATGAAGTACATCTTAATAACTATGAGTATGATGAAAAAAAATAAATATATTATTGCACTTTTATTACTCTCCAACTTATTTACTGGTTGTGAGATCGGATTCTTGGACAATGAGGCATTCTCTGATTTGACAAGAGAGGGATATTATGAAAAATTATCTGATTATGAGGCTGCTTTAGTAGGTTGTTATTATTATATATCCGGACGAGGAACCACGAAAGAGGGTACCTATGCGACAGGATTTCCTGTATTGGGAGAAGCTGGTACAGATGAGTGTTATATTGCAACGAATAAAGGTGCCAATTGGATATACGCCACTCAATTAGACCAGTATACTACACTTAATTCTGATAACTTAATTTGCCAGGAAGTATGGCTTAATAGTTATGCAGGAATTAATGCGACTAATGAAATTATAAGTCGCATAGACGAAATGAGTGAGGAAATACTAAATGCTACACCGCGTTATCGTGCAATTGCTGCCGAAGCTCGTTTTTTGCAAGCTTTGTGGTATTTTAATATGGTCAGAATATTTGGAGGAGTTCCGATTTTAACTACACCTTCAAGAAGCAGTAGTAACTATGAAGTGGATAGAAATTCTATAAAGGAAGTTTATGCGCATATTTTCACATTATTGGAATATGCAAAGCAGTTCTTGCCGGAAACTGTGTCACAATATGGTCGTGCCAAGAAGGCATCAGCTCATGCGCTTGCTGCAAAAGCAGCTTTGCATATAGCTTCATCTATGCAATTGCTGGCTCCTAAAATGACTGAACAGGTGAAGTTGGCAGGTATCAACTCATATGAGTGGAATTATACGGATCAATCAGGCAGGGAATACTCCAAGGATGAAACAATCAAGTATTATTATACTGTAGCACGTGATGAGGCGCGGACTGTGTTAGATATATTTGCTCCTAATTATCTGATGCCCAAATTTACAGATTGTTTTTATCCGAATGAAAGTTCTGATGAGATTCTTTTTGAGGCTGTATTGTCTACGGGATTAGCTAATGAAATGGGGGGCTGGTTTGGCTCGTTATTTGGTCCTATGGGACCTTCGGCAAAAGGTGGAGGACAACAGGTTATCTTCCCGGTTCAGCCTATTGTGAATGACAACTATACTTACACTATGACGGCTACGCAACCATGTGTTTCGGTTGATGATCGTTTTGCCTGGGCAATATCCACCTTCCAAATAACACAAGCTGGAGAAGTGAAAGCAATTGCTTTTGGACAACGTTATAAACAGTTCCAAATTGCTAAATTCCGCATCGATGTTCCCCCTTCATATAATCAGGATAGAACACCGGTTAATAATCCGATCTTGCGTGTTTCAGATATTTGTTTGGTATATGCAGAGGCTCAGGCTGAGTTAGATAATATAGAAGGTAAGGGGATTACAACAGATGCATTAGAGTTCTTGAATGTGGTGAGAAGAAGGGCAAAAGTAGTGGAATATACACCGACTTCCATATTGGAGGTACTTACTTACGAAGACCTGAAGAAACAAGGTAATAAAGAGATTAAGGGGTATGTAGCCACAAATCCTATTGAGCATTTCCGTCGGGCTATCTTGAACGAACGTATGTTGGAACTCCTGGGAGAAGGACATCGCTGGTTTGACTTGGTACGTATGGGGGTATTGAAAGAAGTGACGGAGCAATCCATCGATTATGCAAGAACCCGTCCGGGTGCCAATTTGAGTAATCCTAATATTCCAGTGCGCCATATTAGTGAGTTCCATATATTCAGACCTGTTCCTGCACGAGAAATATCTTTACATAAAGGGGCTTTGACTCAGAATGACGGGTATAATTAATTGAATTTTTGCCATGAAAATGAGAAATATAATTCCGCTGGTGACTGGAGGCACTTTGTTGGCTACTCTCTTTGGAGGTAGCACATTGCATGCGGCTACAAAGTCGAAACCTAATTTGGTATTAGTTTTGGTAGACGATATGGGATGGGGGGCTTTTGCCCCCAACCATGTCGATTTTACAGAGAAGGAGTTAAATCAAGAGTTTTGCAGAATACATGTCAAGGACTATACTGCCGAAGAGGCTTTTGAAGCAGCGCAAAAAGCGACTCCTTATCTGAATCGCTACTGTCAAGAGGGAGTTCGATTTACCAATGCCTATGTAACGGCCAATGTCAGTGCCCCTTCGCGTGCCGGGTTGTTAACATCTTCTTATCAGCAGCGATATGGATTATATATTATAAAAGAAGCAGAAACCGGAATTCCAACAACGGTACTTACTATGCCTCAGGTTATGAAAGATTATGGCTATGCGAACGGGGCTTTTGGAAAGTATCATAATGGAAAGGGGATGGATGAAATACATACCTGTTCTCCTGGACATCATCCTTTGGATCGGGGATTCGATTACTGGTTCGGGTTCAATAGTCATGGCACTTCTTATTATAATTCACTCATATTATTCCGAAACAGGGAAAACATTGCATGTGCGGAATATACTACTGATAAGTTTACAGAAGAAGCAGTTCAATTTATTAGGGGAAATGAAGGGAGCCCTAAACTTATATATTTAGCTTATAACGCCCTGCATGGCCCATTAGGAGCACCTGCACCGGATAAATATATGAGTCGTTTCCAATATAAATCGAAATTACTGAATACGTATGCTGCTTATACTGCAGCCATTGACGATGGAGTTGCAGCGGTGATGAAAGAGTTGGAGAAGATAGGAGAAATAGATAATACGATGTTGGTTTTTATATCTGATAATGGAGCTCCGGGAGGTGCTGCTGCCGTATTGCCAAAGAATGGTCCCTTCTCCGGTTTTAAGGGGCAGGCTTATGAAGGAGGGATACGTGTTCCTATGTTTATATGGTATGGAGACAAAATCAAACAGGGATATGTCTGTAATGAAATGGTTTCAGCAATGGATATATTTCCTACTTTTTTTGACGAAGCAGGTATTTCACTACCCAAACAGCAAGCGGTGGATGGCAAAAGTCTGATGCCTTTGTTGCATGGAACTTCAACGAAAGCTGTGCATGAGTATTTGGTCTGGATGTCTCAGCAGGCAGAAAATTGGGGAATGTATTCCTTGTCTGACCAGCAGACAGCCGAAGCTGCATTTATGGTGAGAAAAGGAGATTTTATGTTGCGATATATAATGGAAGAGGATACGTATTATTTGCATAATCTGAAAGAAGACCGTAAGGAAGGTGAGAACTTAATTGCTCAATACCCGGAGTTGACCCAAGAAATGAAGACTATTTTTAAAGATTGGTTTCAACAGATGATACCTCCTATCGGTTGGCGTCAACAGTTATGGCAAAATGTACAGTTCTGGATTCCTTCATTGCCCAAACCCTTGCCGGTGAAGCGTAAAACTAGCCATAAAAAGAAAACTAATATAGTAAAAACACTATGAAAGTATTTGACGGATATAAAAAGTAAAATAATATTGGATTATGAAATTAACAAGTAAAATATACCTTTTGTTTATTGGATGCTTTGTTCCGGTGATAAACTATGGACAACAGTTGTATAAGCCAGCGCATTTTGAAAGCCCCCGTTCAATGCCGATACAATCTGTTCCGGTTAGTAAAACAATCAATGTAGTTGATTATGGAGCTTGTCCTGATGATAATAAAAATGACTGGCCGGCTATTTGCAGGGCGCTGGCTGAATGTGAACGAAGTGGTGGTGGAGTGAGAATATTATTTCCGAAGGGGATTTATCAGATAAAAGTAGGAGAACGGAAGAGTAAGTTAACTCATGCTTTTAGTTTGTCGAATGTCTCAGACTTCATAATTGAGGGTGATGGAGCTATTCTTATCTTAGAAAATCCGGATGTTGCGTTGATGACATTGAAGAATTGTCAGGCTGGTGTTATTAAAGGGCTGACCATTGATTATAAAACCTTGCCGTTTACTCAAGGAGCGGTAGTTGATGTAGATATAAATGGCAAAACATTTACTTTTCGGTCGGATGGAAAGGGTGGACGGCCTACAGATGATAATTTTGCGAAATCAAAAACAAAGTGGGGGGTTCTATTCGATCGTGAAAATAATAGATTGTTGAAAGATAAAGCTCCTAATCTGGTGCCAATAAGAGAAGTCTCTAATTTAGGTGATAAGAATTTGTTTCGCATCGTGACAACCCAAAATGTGATTGAACAAATAGCTGTAGACGATCCATTTGCGATGATTGCTCGCTATAATGGCTGCTCTACTTATAGTGTGAATCAGTGTCGTCAGATTACATTCCTGAATAATATACATTATGCCGGTCCGGCCGGCTCTTTTGGTTTGAGAGAGTCAACGGGCATAAGCATTGTGAATTGCAAGATACAACAAAAAGAAGATAGGCTTATCAGTCAGAATGCAGATTGTGTACACGTCACTCCATCTTATGAAGGCCCTTGGATTGAAGGTTGTCTGTTTGAGGGACAGATGGATGATGCAATTAATATAAAAACTGAACTGGTTTATATTCTAAAAGCTATTTCAGATAATCAGTTCTTAGTTAGCGCTAAATTGCGGGTAAATGACGAACTCTCGCTTTTCAATCCGCGGGAGGGACGTTTGATAGGTACTTGTAGGGTGTTAGAAGCTGTTCCGATGGATGATGCTACAAAAATTAAGATAGATGCCCGGTTTGAAAATCTACAGATAGGTAGAGATAAAACGAAAGATATGTTTTTTAACGATAGTAAGTCTAATGATAATTTTGTGATTAAAAACAATGTCTTTCGTAATTCCCGACGTTACGGAATGCTTATTCAAGCGAAGAATGGGATAATTGAAGGAAACATTCTGGAGAACCTCAGTACGGGAGCGATTACATTGCAAAACAGTGCATCCTGGCCGGAAGGCTTTGTTCCCCGGAATATTGTAATTGAAAATAATAAGATACGTAATGCGGGTTTCGACCGGTCATATTGGGCAGAAGGCAAAGATATTGCTCCAATACTCATCCGTACGACTACTGTCAATAAGAAACAAGCAGAATGGAAAGGTATCAGGAACATTCGGATAAAGGATAATGAAATAATAAGCAATAGTGACCACACTATATTTTTGAGTGGAGCTCAGGATATTGTGATAGAGAAGAATCGGAACGATGCCCAAAGTGATGCTCCGTACTATCAGGAAAACTGTGACAATGTGATTATTAAGTAGTTTACCTTAAAAACTGAACAATATGAAACAAGTGAATTTAATATCATCAGTAATATTAGCTTCTGTAGTAAGCAGCATGCCGGGAAATGTGATAGCACAGCAGAAGAAAAAAGAGAAACCTAATGTCATTTTTGTATTGACTGACCAGTGGCGCAAGCAAGCTTTGGGCTTTAAAGGTGAAGATCCCGTACAAACTCCTCATTTGGATGAATTTGCTTCGTGGGCGGTTTCTTTTGATAATGCTACCTCATGTCGTCCGGTATCAGGACCGGGTAGAGCCTGTCTATTTACTGGAAAGTATTCTATCAACAATGGGGTCTTTGCGAATAAAGTACCGTTGGCTACGGATGAAGAGTCGATGGGACGGGTTTTCAAAGCTGCCGGTTATGCAACTGCTTATATAGGTAAGTGGCATTTGAATGGAATGAATGATCATGTAACTGACTCAGTGAGACGTCAGGGATTTGATTATTTTGTTCAATCTATGGGACATCAACCTTTTTTTCAGGGATATTATGTGCAGGATGATAAAGAACGTACTTATATTAAAGGTTGGGCACCTACATACGAAACTCAATTAGGTATCGAGTTTATCGAGAAGCAAAAGACAAGTGAACAGCCTTTTTGTCTCGTATTATCATATAATCCTCCTCACACGGGTGGAGGGCCGGGATTCGAAGATCGCTATCAGCCGGGTAAATATGGACCGGATAAAAAACTAAAAATGGGATATGGTTATGCGGGACCTGCTGAATACGAGGCACTTTATAAAGATATAGACTATGAAAAGAATCCGATACGAGGTAATTTGAAACCCATTCGCCGTTCGTCTGATACCAGTGCAAGAGTGATTCCTGGTTATTTTGGTGCTATAACGGCCATTGATAATGATTTTGGAAATCTGATGACTTATCTGGAACAAAATGATTTATTGGAGAATACAATTATTGTATTTACATCGGATCATGGTGAGAGCATGGGATCACAAGGATTAATGACAAAAGGAACTTGGTTCGAAGAATCCATGGGGGTACCGTGCCTCGTAGGCTGGAAAGGGGTTATCAAACCAAAGCGTGAAATAGTAGTATTCAATAGCATTGATCTGATGCCTACTCTATTGGGACTCTCCGGGTTGAGTATTCCTCAGGGAGTAGACGGTGTCGATTATTCTCCACTACTATTGGGAAAGAAGTTTAAGGCTCCTGAATATGCCTTTACTTCTTTTGATTTCGGAGGGGTAGAGGAATTGAAGGCACCTCGTTACTGGAGAGCGGTTTATACTTCCCGTTACACTTACGTATTATGCGGTATGAATCAAAATCGTGCCTTTACGAAGGATGGATTGGTGCTGTATGATCGTGAAAAAGATCCGTTGCAATTGAATCCTATTTATAAAGGTATGGGTTATGATAAGACTATCGATAGGCTCCATGCAGAACTGGTCAAGCACTTGGATGAAACTGGTGATCCTTTTATCAAAGAGTATTGGAACAACCCTGATGCCGGTTATCCAAAACTGAACAAAGTGACTATGGATCCATATAGTGCGTTAAGGAAATCAGGAGCTAATGCCAAAGGAGGTAAGAGTAAAGGAAATAGAAATAAGCAATTAAAAAAATAGATATGAAGTATAAATTATTATTGTGTGGTATAAATCTGCTGCTTTGTCTAAGCACTTGTTTTTCATCTGCACTGATGGCAGCTGAGACTGTGATTGATTTTACGGGAAAAATAAAAGACGGGCAGAATATTACTGCTGTGATAAGAAAAAGTATAGAAGAAGCGCCTAAGGCTGATTTGAAGTTCGTGTTTCCTAAAGGCGTGTACCACTTTTCTCCGGCAGAATCATTTAAAAAGACGTATTGCATTACGAATCATGAAAATGGAGAGAAGAATATAGCCTTTCTTTTTGATGGTTTTAGAAATGTAAAAATCGAAGGGGATGAAACCGAATTTGTCTTTACAGGTGCTATGCTTCCATTTTTATTCGTCAACTCTCAGGGAATTGAGTTGACCGGTTGTTCTATCGATTGGTCGATCCCTTTTTATGTACAAGGTGAAGTGATTTGTTCTATGCCTAAATCAAAAAGTTATGATGTCCGGTTTAATTCGGAAGGCTATGATTTTCAAGTAGCAGATAATCGATTAGTGTATCCTAATCAGGAGGGATTTTCTTATTCCGGTATAGGAGAGAGTCTGGTCTTTGATAAATATTCTAAATCACCGGTTTATAATTCGAATACATTGGACATACATCGAAAGCAAAATGCTATGGTTGAAAAACTGTCTAATGGAGACATACGCATAACAGAAAAAATCAAATCTTATCCTTCTGTGGGTAGTATCATTGTTTTTAAGGGACCAAATGGAGAGAATCGTTATGCACCTGCAATTCATGCATTAAAGTCCAAGGATGTGGTTATCAGAAATGTAAATGTATACCATGCTTTGGGAATGGGCTTTTTGGGAGAAATATCAGAAAACATCTCTTTAAAGAATTTTAATGTATGTCTTCGTGAAGGAACAGATCGTATGTTGTCGGCAACTGCCGATGCTACTCATTTTTGTAATTGTAGAGGGAATGTAGTGGTAGACGGATGTCTTTTTGAGAATATGCTGGATGACGGAACCAATGTACATGGTACTTATGTACGAATAGAAAAGATTATATCGAATCGGACTTTGCAGGCTAAATTGATGCATTTCCAGCAAGGAGGTTTTGAGTTTGCCCGTCCGGGAGATAAGAACTGGTTTATCATAGCACCTTTGATAAATCGACAAAATGAGAATAAGATTGTAGACTATCGTCGTTTGGATGATTATACTATGGAGCTTACGTTTGTCAAAGACTTGCCTAAGGAGCTTAAAGAAGGAGATTTGGTTGAGAATAAGACATGGAACACGGATAGTTTCGTCATGAAGAATTGCACGATTCGCAATCACAGGGCCAGAAATATTGTATTGAAAACTCCAGGAAAAACATTGATAGAGAATAATTATCTGAATTCTATGATGGCTTCCATTCTGATGCGTCCGGAGGCTTACTTCTGGTATGAAGCCGGAGCTAATGAGAATACAGTTATCCGGAATAATACCTTTCACAATTGTATATTAGGCGGCGGAGAGCAGGCTATGTTATTCATTTCTCCCCGGTTTGCCAAGAATTTTGATAAATCCGGCTGGATTGATAAAAATGTTGTATTTGAGAATAATACGATTCATACATTTGATAACAAAATAATCCATGCAACGTCTGTGAATGGTTTGGTTATTCGTAATAATAAGATAATTCAGACGAAGGACTTTAAACCTTATAACCCGGAGAATCCACTGGTTGATCTTTTTCATTGTAAAGATGTGGTTGTGAAGGGGAATATGTATCAGTTTGACACTCCTGAATTTATTCGCATGGATGAGGATACCAGACAAACAGCGAATATAAATCAAAAGTAGAATTCTAAAAGATAAATGATTATGAAATGGAATGCATTAACGAAAGTTCTCCGCTATGGAGGTTGGGGAGTACTTTGCTCTTGTCAGGGAGTGACGAATACCGGATATCAGCCTCAAGGCGAAGTGTCAGCCAAAGCACAGGCGCGTAAGATCATATTTATTATGACAGATACGCACAGATGGGATATGCTGAGTTCTATTACTCCTGAAATAAAGACTCCTAATCTGGATCGTCTGGCAGAAGAAGGAGTACGTTTTGACCGTGCTTATACTGTTTCCCCGGTGAGTGGCCCTGCCCGTTCGGCTATATTTACGGGATTGTATCCGCATACTAATGCTTCCTGGGGAAATGACATGCCTATTGCAGATAATGTAAAAACTTTGGGACAAAGGCTTTCTGATAACGGTTATTACTGTGCGTATACCGGAAAATGGCATTTGGATGGAACTGACTATTTCGGCAACGGGATCTGTCCACAAGGCTGGGACCCTGAGTATTTCTATGATATGCGCATGTATTTGGAAGAACTCACGAGAGAAGAGAGGATAAAATCCCGCTTACCGGAGACTAACAAAGAGTCTATACCGGGCGAGTTTACGTATGGTCACCGGGTTACGGAGCGTGCGTTGAAATTTTTGGAAAGCCGTACTTCTGATGATGCGTTTTTTCTGACTGTATCTTACGATGAACCCCATCATCCGTTCTTGTGTCCGGAGCCTTATGCCTCGATGTACAAAGATTACGAGTGGCCTAAGAACCCCAGTCATTACGACAATCTGAAGAACAAACCCTCTTATCAACAGATGTGGGCTGAAGGCAGACAGTTTGAGAATAAGGACGAGATGACTATCAAGCATCCCTATTACTTCGCTTCCCTTTCATTCATTGATTATGAGATAGGTCGTCTGCTGAAAAAGATAGATGAATTGTACCCTGATGCACTTGTGATTTACACTTCCGATCATGGCGACTTCTTGAATGCACATTCTTTGAAGTCAAAGGGACCATGCGTCTATGATGATGTTTCCCGTGTTCCTTTTATTGTCAGATGGAAGGGACATGTTCCCAGTTCTTTGGTGACTACAACTCCTATCTCTTTGATTAGTGTTACACCTACGATTCTGGATGCTGCAGGGGTTACTATTCCTGATGTGATAGAAGGAAGCAGCATTCTTAACACATTTACCTCTCCCGTGGATCAGCCTAAGAAGCCTGTCTTCATGGAGTTTGGACGTTTTGAGGTAGACCATGATGGTTTTGGTGCTTTCCAGCCTTTGCGTGCCGTATTTGACGGACGATATAAATTGAGTGTAAACCTGATGTCTACTGATGAACTCTATGATTTGGAAAAAGACCCTTATGAACTGGATAACCTCATTAATGATGATACTCATGCAGTATTGCGTGATAGTCTGCACAACTTGATTCTTGAGCACATGAATGAGACGCGCGATCCCTTTCGGGGAGTGTATTGGCATGCCAGACCCTGGCGTAAGGACTTTAAGTCCACTTGGGAGTATACTGAGTATACTCGTGCTCGTAAGACTGATGGGTATAATCCGCGTAGCTTGGATTATAATACGGGATTGGAGGTTGAAAAATACTCTTGGCCTAAACAGCAAGATGCTAAAAATTAGAGCTATGGACATAAGATATCCAATACATATCTTTGCTTTATTGAGTTTATCGCAGGCTTCTTCTGCACAGAAGAAACTTGCGATGGATCAGAAAAAGCCCAATGTACTTTTCGTGATGTCCGATCAGCACAGAAGACAAGCTTTGGGATTTATGAAGGAAGATCCTGTGATAACTCCTAATCTTGACAAATTCGCAAAAGAGGCGGTAACTTTTACTAGGGCCTATTCTGCACATCCGGTATCAGGACCTAACAGGGCCTGCCTGTTTTCAGGTAAATATACTCAAAATAATAAAGTATTCGGGAACGATTGTCGTCTGGAGGATGATGGAAATGGTATGGGAGCACTTTTCAAAAAGAGTGGCTATAGTACTGGATATATAGGTAAGTGGCACCTTGACGGGCATGAAGGAGGGAAGTATTCATTTGTTCCTCGTGAGAGAAGATTAGGATTTGAATATTGGCTGATCAGTCAGGGACATCGCCATTTTGATGGTCGGTATTATGGGGATAAAGACTCACTCATTGTTACCGGACGCTGGATGCCCGATTATGAAACAGAGAAGGCACTCGAATTCTTGAAGAACCGTAATGGAGAACGTGATGAAGGAAAGCCATTTTGTTTGGTGGTATCATATGCTCCTCCACATAATGGCATGGGACCGGGATTTCAGAATAAGCATAATATCGGTCACTGGAATGCCCTATTAAAAGATTTGCCAATACGTAAAGGTAGTGGTTTTGCCGCCCCGAAACGTTTCGAAGAGATGTATGAACCGGCTGATAAACTGCCACGTAGGAAGAATGTAGAGAAAGTGGATAATAAAGAATCATATCCGGCACTACCAGGATATTTCGGTGCCATTACTTCCATTGATGAAAATTTTGGTAAGCTGATCCAGGAGTTGAAGGATAGTGGGGAGTGGGAAAATACCATCGTTGTGTATACCTCTGACCATGGAGAGCTATTGGGATCGCATGGAAGAATGTACAAAGATTTGTGGTACGAAGAATCTATAGGAGTCCCTTTGATGATTTCCTATCCGGCAAAGTTGAAACCCAAAAAGGCAGCACAACTGATTAATAGCATTGATATATTGCCTACATTACTGGAGCTTGCTGGCATTGAAATTCCCGAAGTCATCGATGGTAACAGTTATGCTGACTATATGAATGGTAAAGAGAAGGAAACCACCGATAAGATTTTCTTCCAGTTCGATCGGGGCGTACTGAATGACAATGGCCCTGACCGTTATTATCGTGCAGTGCGTACCAAGAGATATACCTATGTAGCTGCAATGTCTCCCTACTATGACCAGTTTGTAGGTAAGAATAAGGAAGTATTGTACGATAATGAGAAGGACCCTTATCAGTTACATCCCATTTTCCTGGGAGAAAAATACGATGCAATAATGAATGAACTTCGTACAGCGGTAATGGACTGGTGTGAACAGACGCACGATCCGTTTTTTAGTAAATACTGGAAATGACAGATTAATAACATTAAAAACATAGGGGATTTATTCATGAGAAAAGTAACGATATGGTTTATTCTATTTGTTTGGACAAGCACTGTGTTTGCCCAGAAACGGATATTAATGGAGAATTTAGGAGTTTCACAGGACAAAGATATAACTCCTATAGTGTTAGAGGCGTTGCAGCAAGCTGATTTTAAGGATGCCATACTTGTATTTCCTAAGGGAACGTACCATTTTTATCCTGAAAGGGCTATTGGCAAATATCATGCAGTAACCAATCATGATAATTCCTATAAGTATTTTGCCTTTCCTTTGATTGGCTGTACCAATATTGAAATTGATGGTGGTGGTTCCGATTTCATTTTTCATGGAGTTATGACACCTTTTCTGGTTGAGAACTCTATGGGTATCAAGTTGAAAAACTTCTCTATTGATTGGAAAGAGCCATTTTATCTGCAAGCTGAAGTTTTGGAAAGTAATGCTTTAGAGCAATATGTAGATATTGCGGTAAATCCAATGACAAAGACTGAGTTTGAAGGTAATCGTCTGGGATTCGTGACCAACGGATTATCGTTACCTTTCTTGGGTGAGTCAATGGTGTTTGATCCGAAAACAAACGCTGTGGCTTACAATGCCCAGTCCTATCTGTTGAATGGTGTTGCATCCAGAAAAACGTTTGATCAATCATTGGGAGGGAATAACTACCGTATAAAAGCCAGGTTTGCCAAAACACCTGCCCCTGCCGGTTTGATTTATATTTTTAAAGGCCCAAATCGTTCCAATCGATTGGCACCGGCCATACATTTAACAAACTCTTCGAATTTACATTTGGATAAACTCAATATCTATCATGCAGGAGGCATGGGAGTCATTGCAGAAAAGAGTGAAAACATCCATCTTAATGAGGTAAACGTAAAACTGCGTGAGGGGAGTGGCAGAATGGTGTCTACTACGGCTGATGCTACACACTTCTGTAATTGTAAAGGAGAGTTAGTAATAGAAAATTGTTTATTTGAGAACATGCTGGATGATGCGAGTAACATACATGGTACTTATGTTAAGATCAGTGAACTGGTTGACAAACATACCATTCGTGCAGGAGTAAATCATATACAACAGTTCGATTACAATTTTGCCAGTTCAGGTGATAAGGTTGAGTTTATTACTAACGAGACTCTTTTGCCTATAGCACCGGCTACCGTAAAAAGCTTTAAGAAAATCAATGACCATCTGTTTGAACTTTCCTTTGTTGAGGAACTGCCAGCTACATTGAAAGTAAATGATGCTGTTGATAATGTTACTTGGTACCCCACTACAATATTCCGTAACAACGTAGTGCGCAACAATCGTGCCCGCAGCATTCTTATAAGTATTCGTAATAAGACGGTGATTGAAAACAATACTTTCTCTTCGATGATGACCTCCATTTTGTTTGAAGGAGATTTGAATCACTGGTACGAATCGGGAGCTGTAGATGATGTTTTGATACGTAACAACATCTTTTATGATTGCGTTTATGGTGGTGGTAAAGGTTCCGTCATCTGGATTAATCCACGCATGAAACAAACTTTAAAAGACCAACCTTATGAGAAGAATATTGTAATTGAAGATAATGAATTCCGTACTTTTGATAATTCCATTTTGAGTGCCCTGTCTGTCGATGGTTTGATATTCCGTAATAACAAGATAATAGAATCGGGTACTTATCCGAAACTATGGCCCGGTCTGCCGGTGATTGAAGTCAGAGATGGGCTGAATACCTTAATTCAGAACAACTCTTTTGAAGGGAAAGAAAAGGCACGTATCGTTATTGATGAAAACTCCAGCCGTTCGCTAAAGATAGACAAAAAGCAAAAGGGATTTGTTATAGACAAGAAGTAAGAATCTTGCAATTGAATGTGATAAGAATATCATTCTTCATTTTAAGTATTGGGCTTTTTACGGAGTCAGTGACTGCTTCCGGATTGAAGGCAGTGAAGTCCGGGGAATGGAATGATCCTACTTGTGGGATAAGGGACGAGTGCCTACGATAGATGATGATGTAGTGATTGATAATTTGAACCAGGTAGTGTATTCGTTGGCAGAAGATGATATGCAGGAGTGTATCCGGTTGTTCCTGAATCTGTATATTGATATAGATTCAGAATTGTCATTAGGAGCAAAAACTGCCAAGAAAAAATGAATATACTAATCGGCGGTATTCTAACGTGCCAAGGAGAGTTGACAGTTGGTGATGGAAACATGCAAGGAGCCTATATGACATTTAATGTAGAGAAGTCTGGAATAGTAGGAAGTGGAAAAGTCATAGTTTCCAATATTAATGTAATATCTGATCAAGCACAATTTGTAGTATCTGTATCACAATTAACTGTATCTAATAATGTTCAGATGGGGGCAAGGGGAGGAAACTTTGTCTTTACTTCAGAGTATCGTGTGAATATTGGCCTGAATTTGTCTACGGCAGGGCATGCCGGGAGATGGATAGTTGGGGAAAATTGTTATCGAAGGGGAGGTTACTTGTGGCAAACTTTTCTTATGTAATCGTTACCTCTCTGTTCCCAATGGTGGAAGTACTAAACCTCAGGAGACTTTTGTGGCTGAGTAGGGAAATCCTATAATGAATATGTCTGCATTGAGTTATTATTGAGGAATGGGGCTGATTGAACATCTTTCTGATACACCTATAGGACTGATACATGTGATTATATGCTATTGGTAAATGTCTAAAAAAAATATTTGTGAATTCTGTCACATATTTAGGGTATCTCAGTCGTATACTTAGGTTACCCATTCTGAAGAAGCCATGACCGGTTTCTTCAGAATGAATTTTAATGGAAGGTCCAGTCGAGTTGCCCAATAAGTTTCGTTGTGTGCTGCATTTTCAAACATTTTACTTGTCCATTGATCGAAAGTGAAGCCTTTGGCTCGCATTAGACTGTCTACTTGCTCTTGATAATAGGCGTACTGTTTATCAATTTGCTGGGTACCACGGTTGAAGTATATCTTTTGTTTACTTTCGGGTGATAACTTTTATATTTGGTGCTTTCTTGTACTCGGACAGAGAGTATAAATAATAAAAGAAAATATACGAATGCTATTCTCATAATTATTCTACATTATCCCAGTTATCAGTTCTGAATGGTTGTGCCGGCAGACCAAAAGTATTGGTCAGGTTGGTTTCATACCAAGAGTGGAAAGCATATCTCACGGCTATAGGTTCAGGAACCTCCTCGCACTCCACAACCAATTTGGCTTCTTAGTCTACGATCCGAGCTTTGGCAGGGTGGAATTTGCGATCGGCTCCTGCCATCTCGAAACCTGTAATGTTGTAGCTTGTTGGACAAAGTCCCAGAGGTGTATCTTTATAAGTGACGATGGCCCGTCCGTTTTCTATCACTACACCTTCCAGCAAAGGGCCGTGAGCGGGGAAACCTTTCATTTGATAAGCCTCGGAAAGTGCTAAAATAGCAAAACGTTCTCCTACAATATTTGCTTGTGGATAGTGATATTCAAATTCTTTTCCCAAGTCAGTGGTTAACACGATGCCGGAATTGGGTATCATGTCCAAACATTTTATTTGCTGTTCTACAAGGAAGGGTTTGCCTTTGTGACCTTTTCCCGGTGCACTCATTGCAAAATAAAAAGGCATATTAGGATTTTTCCATTCCGTTCTCCACTGTTTCACCATGGCGGTTTTTAGTTGCGCATACAGTTTGTAATTCTGGATATTTCCTTCTCCTTGCGACCACAAGAAACCTTTAGCGCTGAACTTATTAATGGGAGTAATCATACCGTTATAAAGCAGCGAGGGCCGTTGTTGTATTTTCTTTCTTGCTTCAGCTTGTTTTCTGTCCCATCCATCTACTGATTGCAATGCCTCGGGGCTCATCCAAGATTCGATAGAGGAGCCTCCCCAGCAAGATACGATAATGCCTACTGGTACGTGTAAGGTTTCATTCAGCATTTTGGCAAAGAAATAGGCATTGGTACTTAACGTTGGTATGTTTTCTGAATTTGATACTTTCCAGGTTGCATCGCAATCGGATAAGGGCTGAGTGCTGTCCGTTTGCGGAAGCGAGATGAAACGAATATTCGGATAATTACCAGCTTTAGCAATAGTTTCTAATGAATTGTTCGTAGGCTGTCCCAAGAAACCTTGAACAGGCATTTCCATATTTGATTGGCCGGAGCAAATCCAAACTTCTCCTATCAATATATTGTCCAAGATAGTCTTCTCACCATCATCAAACGTTATTTTATACGGACCTCCGGCTTTGGGAGTGTTTACTTCTACCAACCATTCCCCGTTTTCGGAGGCTATGGTTTTATATTTTCTGTTATTCCAGGAAGTGGTTACGGTGAGCGACTTGCCTGGTGTGGCTTTTCCCAAAAGTCTGCATAGACTTTGTTGTTGTAATACCATGTCGTTTCCCATTATATGAGGCAGGGTAACTTTAGCACCTATTGCATTGGCAATGAGAAGCGCTGCAAAAAATAAGAAATGCTTCATTGTATGTTGTTTTTGATTAATGTATTTTGATTACCAGTCGTCTGTTCTAAAGGAAGAGGCTGGTAGCCCGGCTGTATTGAAGAGAGTACCAGTAACAAAACTTTGGAATGCGTATCTCACGGCTACAGGTTGCGGGACATCAGGCGAAGAAACGTATAGGCCTTCTTTAGTTATTTCAGCAGTAGCGGGGTGAAAGACTTTATCTTTTCCGGCTATTTCGAACTCTGTGAGTTTTTTCCCATAAGAGGTTAACCCCTCGGTTGCATGGTCAAAGAATATTCTGATTTTGTCCTTTTTTATTTCCATAGACTTATAAATGGGACCGGTATATTCAAAACCTTTCATGCCGTAGGTCTGTGCTAAAGCTATGTAGGCAAAGCGCTCACCTACCACCTCTTTAATCGGGCCATGCATAAAGGTTGAGTCGCTGATATCCAGTAGTATGGCAATGTCGCAGTTGGGGGTGTTCCGGGCGCAGTTAACTTGTGCTTCCCGCATATACCCCATGACATTGTTGAAAGGGTAGGGAGCTAATTGAGCCAGATTGAAGCTGAAGTCTCCGATTCCCCAGCGATTTCTCCAGTCGTTGACCATGGTTCTAAATAATAGTTCGTAGTTATAATACTGCCTAGAGTTATTGGCTCCATGCCACCAGATAACTCCTTTTATTCCGTAGCCGATGATGGGATGAATCATACCATTGAATAGTTTGTTAGGCAAATGCTGTATTTGAGGTTTCTTTCTGATGTTTTTGGAGGTCTTCAGTTGTTGGGTTATTGATTGTAGGCTTTCATTGCTCATCCATGCTTCAATGGCAGAGCCTCCCCAGTCGGCTTCAATGATTCCGATGGGCACTCCCAATACTTGTCGTAGCATTTTGGCGTAGAAATATCCTGTGGCGCTAAAGTTGGCTACAGATTCAGGACCACATGTTTTCCATTCGCTTTCACAAGATTCTTGCGGAGCATCTGAAGCTATTCTTTTTATCTGGCATAAGCGTATTTGAGTATCTGCAGAAGTGACTATTGCCTTTAATGAGCCGTCGACTCGCTGGTTCTTAAACCCCTTTATGGGCATCTCCATGTTCGACTGTCCGGAACAGAGCCACACTTCTCCGATCAGGATATTGCTGAGTACCTTTTCTTCTCCATCGCTTATTTTTATGTGATAAGGGCCACCGGCTTCAGGGGTGGAAATTTTTGTTTTCCACTTTCCATTCTTGTCGGATGTGGTAGAGAAGACAGTAGAAGTCCAAGTAGGTTGGATGGTTACTTTCTTGTTGGGTGAAGCTGTGCCCCAGATGTTGACATCCATTTGCTGTTGCAGGACCATGTTGTCGTTAAAGATAGAGGCAATTTCAACTTTGGCTTTTAGAGTAGCCACATTCAGAATACTGAATAATAATAAAAGTACTTGATGCTTTTTCATGTGAATCAAATGATTAAGATGTTTCTATTTATTCTTGGATTTAGGGATAAAGACTGCATCTATCGGAGCAATCTTTAGTTTTTCGGAATATTCGGTTATGAAATCGGATAGATGTATTTCTTGCTCTTCTAATGAAGGATTGACACATACGACAGCATTTTCAAACTGGCGAATGATGATATCCGGTCGGTTATAGATTTTTATGGAGTGAATCTGTAGCTGTTCCGTGCCTTTTATCGTAATCGTTAAGGTTTGTTTGCCGGCGGATACTTTCGGCCTTCTGAAATAAAATGAGTTTTCATTCTTTTCGTGGCCCACTAGCCCATAGAGGTCGGTGAAAAACTCTTTGGTCTTTTTTTCTGGTTCATAATCGGGTAAGTTGGAGAGAGAAGCATAAATAAAACGTGGTACAAGATCTGAATTGGCATCGGGTGGGGTAATTGTTTCAGCTTCAATGAAGATTGTGATGTCTCCCGTTGGGAGTTCCACATTTTTTATTGAAAGTGTGGATGATTGAGTGGCGGGTTTTATTATGATTGAGTTTCCTTGGATAGACATACAGCAGTTTTCACCTTTAAGGATGCCTTTGTGTAGTAGCTCTGCAGGAGTTCCGGACAGAAGGTTCGGGGAGGATTTGGCATATCGGATGAGTTCTCCCTGTATGCGTCCAAAACTACAAGGCTGTATCCAGGAGGGCAAGAATGAATAAGAATCGGGTACTGTAGTGTAGGCCCCCAGACAAGAGGCAGTTGCTACTCCAAAACGTCTCAGGCGTTCTGTATGATGCTGGTCGTTGCCGTCCATCAGTTTCAGTACAACATAGCGAAACTGTGGAGAGAGCTGATTGAACTTATCCCAATACAAATGAGTATTTACTGTTCTGGAGAATCCTCTCCAACCATCGTTGTGTTGTACTAAACCTTCTGATTCTATGCCGTTCAATACCCCTACGGCCTGTTGATTAATGGGGTGTTGTCCGTCGCAGGTGATAATAAAATTCTGCCCCATTCGCTTCCGTAAATTTTTTAGGAATTGTAGGTCACCGGCTTGCCATATATTTTGACCATTAATCCATCCTCCGTCAGCTTGACCGTCGTTATTAGTATCCCAACTTTCATGTTTGGACACATCAAAGTAGTTAACGTCAAAAGCAATGCCATCTAATTTCTTTAATATACCGTTGTCTGGATTGAACCAATGATGAATTTCATTCAGAAGAACGTTGGCGGCTGTTCTGCCGTTCTTATCTTTTGGGCAGGCTGATGATAGGTTATAGTAAAACATGACATCGTTTCCCCAGATTCCTCCTGCAATGGGGGCCACGTATGTCTTTCCGGCTTTGAAAGAACGGCTTTGTGTATTTGTCTTTCCACGTTTCAGGATGAGAGTACTTGTAGATGAATCAATGGATTTAATATGAGCTATTTCAGAGTTATACCAAAGTTTGTTGCCCTGTTCGTCCAGTTCTACAAGTAGCACATAGTGTGGAATCCATCGTCTGGGTGACGTATTCCGGTAAACGTATGCTTTTTCGCGAAAGTAGTCGATGGCTTTTACTTGAATGTGAGTTTGAGATGATGTGCAATCTTCAGATAAAAGGCTGCCGGTTTCATATACCCAGTGCCCGGGAAAGTATTTCTTGTTTATTTCCGGATAATCATTCACCTGTCTGGCCTCTCCGTTAAAGTGTAGCAATAAGAGCTTTTCGGGGTATGTCTCTGCAAAGCGATTGAGCCAACTGTACAAAATAGTATCTATTTTAAGTTCTTCGCAAATATATTTTCGAAGGAGTCCCGAGGAGGTTACATATTTCTTTTCCCAAGTGTCATAATCGGTATGAACGTCCCGTTTCATTTCTCCGCGGAAATGAAAAAACTGAGGATATTGGCTGTTAAAAGCTGTTTTGCCTATTAGTTTATTCTGTTGCGAAAATAAGTGAGCAGGCAATATACTTATAAACAATAGAACTAAAAAAGATGTCTTGTTCATAACATAGATTGAGTAATGGTTTTATGAGTGCAAGTATAGGCTTTTTGAATGAGAACCTTTAGAAAGCATGTAACAGATACTCTTATATATGTATCATTCTTAGCTTTTTATACATAAGAGGCAAAGCCTATATGTCCCTGTATCTTCTGATTGTAACCATTGTTGTTCCTGATGTAACCATATTTATTTATCTATTGTCTGTTCGGGACTTAACCTCTATATTTGAAGTTCCTTAAATTTATAATGTTCAATTCTTAAGTTCATCTTATATGAAGACTTCACTTTTTTGGACTGCGGCTACTACCTTGTTGACTATTGGTTCTGCATCTGCCGCTGTCACGACGTCCAAAGCAGACAAATCGGCTTCTAAAACACGTCCGAATATTCTTTTCTGCATTGCTGATGACGCCAGTTACAGGCACTTTGGAGCAAATGGCTCTTCTTGGGTTAAAACTCCCGGATTTGATCGTGTAGCAGAAGCAGGTATTTTGTTTACGAACTGCTATACGCCTAATGCAAAATCTGCTCCTTCCCGCTCTTGCATTCTAACCGGGCTTTATTCTTGGCAACTTGGAGCGGCGGGTAATCATACTCCTATTTTCCCGGATGATTTGAAAGTGGTGACGGAAGCTTTGGAAGAGAATGGTTATCAGGTTGCTTTTACAGGAAAGGGTTGGGGACCGGGAGATGCAGGTGTTAAAAATGGTGCTCCCCGAAAATTGACGGGTACACCTTATCTGAAACATAAACTGACTCCGTTGACAACAGGAATTAATAAGGTTGATTATTTTAGAAATTTTCAAGATTTCTTACAGGAAAAGGAGGGGAATCAGCCATGGTTCTTTTGGTTTGGATGCTTTGAACCACATCGGAATTATGAATATGGTTCTGGTGAGAGACTTGGTGGAAAAGATAAAACTGTAATTGATGACTTACCTCCCTTTTGGCCTGATAATGACGTGGTACGTACCGATATGCTTGATTATGCCTTTGAAGTGGAATATTATGACAATCTCGTCAATCGTTTTTTGGACGAACTGGAGAAACGGGGGGAGCTGGATAATACTATCATTATAGTGACTTCGGATAACGGAATGCCGTTTCCCCGGAGTAAGGGAAATAATTATGAATATTCCAATCACATGCCTTTGGCTGTTATGTGGAAAAATGGTATTGCCAATCCCGGAAGAAAAGTCAGCGACTATGTGAGCTTTGTAGACTTCGTTCCCACTTTCTTGGAAGTAAGTGATATAGGGGTACAACAATCGGGATTAATTCCTCCTGCGGGGAAGAGCATGGTGGATATTTTCAAAACTTCAAAAGCCGGCATTGTATCAAAAGACCGGCATTATACATTGTTGGGTAGAGAACGGCATGATTATGGTCGTCCGTTGAATCAAGGCTATCCAATCCGTTCCATATTGCAGAATGACTTATTGTATGTTACGAATCTGAAACCGGAACTTTATCCTTGCGGAAATCCGGAAACAGGGTATACGGATTGTGACGGTTCTCCTACAAAGACTGAGATTCTCCGTATGAAACGTTCCGGAGAAAATAGTTACTATTATGACATAACATTCGATTTCCGCCCTGAAGAAGAACTTTATGATCTGTCGGTAGATAAAGACTGTATGAATAACTTGGCTGGGAATGAGAAATATGCAAAGATAAAGAAGGCTATGAGGCAACTTCTGTTCGATGAACTGCGGGCACAGAAAGATCCGCGGTTAGTAGGGGATGGAGATACTTTTGACCGTTATCCATTCTGGAAGAAAAACTCCAATGATTTTTATGAGCGTGTGCAAAGTGGAGAAATTAAAGAACCGTGGAAGATGTCGGGATTTGTATCTCCTACTGATTTTGAAAATCATCCTGACAATAAGTAACCAGATGGGAAAATTATTTCATAACAAGATATCAAGTTACAAGGAAAGCTTGAAGTGAAATAATTGCTATCTTTGCTATACGATATGAACCATAGTCTTTAATCATCATGAAATGGCAACTTTGTAAATAGCTTCGTTTAGTATGATAGGGCAACAGCTAAGTCTGTTGCCCAACTTGATTGTGACCGTTTCCGTCACAAGATATTAAAATACTAAACATAAAAAAGAAGTAATTACAATGAATACGAAAACATATCCGCGTACCAATGATTATCAGACTATCTATTTGAATGCCATTATCAACAATCCGAATATCATAGTTGGTGATTACACCATATACAATGACTTTGTAAATGATCCGGCTCAATTTGAGAAGAATAATATCCTCTATCATTACCCTATCAACCAAGACCGCCTGATAATCGGCAAATTCTGTTCTATTGCCTGTGGGACAAAGTTTCTTTTTAACAGTGCCAACCATACATTGAAATCCTTGTCCAACTACACATTCCCCTTGTTCTTTGAAGAATGGGGATTGGATAAGAAAAATGTAGCCTCAGCATGGGCTAATAAAGGTGATATCATTATAGGCAATGATGTCTGGATAGGTTATGAAGCTGTTATTATGGCAGGCGTGCATATAGGAGATGGATCTGTCATCGCAGCCCGGGCAGTAGTAACTAAAGATGTTCCTCCCTACACCATAGTAGGAGGAACACCTGCCAAGAAAATACGGATGCGATTTGAGGCAGAGACAATCGCCAAGCTGCAACAGATACAATGGTGGAACTGGCCTGTTGAGAAGATACGTCAGTCCTTACCTTATATCATGAATGGAACGGTTGATAGACTTACTTAATCCCTCTCTTTGTATCAGAATCATATCTCCATCTTTCACTTTATGCTTCTGAGGTGGTTTATTGCTTGTAATCGTAATTATACCATCTTCAAACATACGTTTCACCTGATTGGCAGAGAGTGAGAAGTATCTTCTGATTAATGATGATAATTTGAGATCAAACTCAAACTTGCACTTGATGTGGATTTTGATAACCTCATTGGATAGATTCAGCAAATCTTCCAATGAGGTATTAGGAATAACTTCGTATTCTACACTATCATAATCCAGCCTCAGGTTATTCTTTCTCTCCATTTCAGTAGAAAAAGCATACTTCCAGGCTGTGTCCTTATCATTCATTGAAAAACTATGGAATAATGTCTTGTCAATCAAATCCGGTTTACTGCGTGATAACAAAGTGAGGTTGCAGGTGTTGTCACACTTCACGCATCTGTAAATCAACCATACATCTATGTTCTTCTTTTGAGCATTCATCCTGAACTTGTCGCTACAATAAAATCGGTCACTATCGCAGTGACTGCACTTCTTAATTAATAAAGGGGTATTATTCACCTTTACTTCCCATGTAATTGTTGTCTCCATAAATAAGCTATTATCTTTCTTTGCGGGTTAAGTAATTTTCCGGCAAAGTTGGATATTAGCCATTTGCATAATTCACAAGATGTCACAAGACACTATGAAATATTCTTTGTTTACCTGTCAAGTTCGTCCATCATTTGGGTTATTTTCTCTTTCAATTTATCCAGAAATTGTGTCCTGCTTTTCTTCCTGTTCCTGATTTCAAGAAATATCCGGTAGAAATCACCAATCTCAATATCAAAAAGAGTTTCGCAGCAGAAAGCGATTTCTTTCAGGTTCGTGTTACCATTATTAAAGCATTTTCCGGCATATAGTGCATAAATGAATTCTACCAATGAAACCTTACTTTCCGTCCATTGCAATAGTTTGCTTTCTATGATGGAGGCGAACTTAAGGTGTAGTTTCTCCGATAACGCATCAATCTCCGTGGAGAGATAATGAGTGAGTTGTTTATTTGCTAAGATCTCTGCTACGCTGGAATCATGCAAAGTGGAAAAAGAAGTATCTCTGTCCAACGAGTGGCAGTGAACATCTGAAAGGATATCATAATGCTTTCTCATGAAATACAGATGATCTGAGTCTGTTTTACCGGCTTGATAATAGTTATAGAAATTCTTGTCCGAAGAGATATTTTTCAGACTTTCATATTCCTCCTTCAGGTATTTATATTGAGCTGACGGTGATTTCCCGATCCGATTCCTTTCAATCTGATACAGACGGATATAAAATATCAGTAGACCGGATATTTGCGGTTTCCGGACTTTAAAGAAAAGAATCTCCTCCTCGGGATTGATAAACTGATAGTCCGCAATGGTTGCTTTTAGCCGGGCGAGTGAAGTCTGTATGAAGCCGACTATTTGCTTTATCTTATCAAGGATATCAATATCTTGTTGCTCAATTCTTTGGATTTCTACTTCTATGTCTTGCTTAATGTTCTTTACGAAATTCTCCATTCGCATTCAGCGCATCCATAACTTTCAGGCGGTTGCTGCGAAGCCTGCTAAAAGTCTGAATAGCAAATTACAATTGCCTTGCAGAGACAATGTAGTTAATACTAAAAATGATAAAATGAAAAACCTGTCTGAATAAGAATTATTCAAACGAAAGAAATTAGCCTGTGGTTTGTGAGGCTAATTATTAAGCAATAACAAATTTAAGAATTGTGCCCAAAATAGTTGCTTTTAGAATTCGGGGCAAATATAGTCCTTTTTTTGTAAATCCCCTAAATCTACAGTCAAAATGTAGATTCAGGGGATATTGAGTATAAAGAGTATTGAATTGAACTATCAGAATATATATTGTACACCAAACTGGTATCCGATATACAGTTGTTGCAGTTTGGTAGACCCAGTCTTTTTCCATAAGGAATGGTTCGGGAATATTTTGCTGTTGCTTACATCTTTGGTCATCATGTAGTTTATGCCTACCCCTCCGAATAACTCAATATGCTTCCCGATTCTGAAGGACGGAATGAGTGAGTATCCAGTATTCAAAACAGGTTCATCCGAATCGTTTCCGATGGTTGAGGCTTTAAGTTCATTGTTAATCCTGAACCAGGAGGTAACGGGAATATGAGCACCAAATCCACCTTCAGCCACCAATGAGTTATTCTCAGTTTTATGGTTATATCCAACGCCTATAATGCCATAAGTGTATCTGCCGCCCGAACGGAATGTGGCTACCGTACTTCCCAATGCATCATAAGTGACAGCAACTCCCATTTCACCATTTTTAATGATGTTGATTAATCCGATGGGGCAGTCACTCTTATTCGCTATATTGACCAGTCCGGCAAATTGTACGCCATTGACCTCTTTTGCAATGTTGACTAATCCGGCAACCTGCAACCCGTTTACCTCTTTGGCAATATTGACTAATCCGGCGAATTGGAACCCGGTCATTGCAGAAGCTGTATTTGCCAATCCCGCCATTTGGAAACCACTGAACTTATTCTTATTTATATTAGCCAGTCCTGCGGACTGCACTCCCTGTCCGTCATTTCCTACATAGTTTGAAAGTCCTGCCATTTGGAAACCTTTGGCATCATTCAGAATAATGTTTGAGATACCTCCCCAGGTGAATGCCTCTTCGTTTCTGGAAATGCCTACAAGTAAGTTGAGTGAAACAGTATTCGTATACTGATGCGAATAGGCTCCATTGGTACTCAGGGGCGGGACAAAGCTCAATTGAAATACGGTTTTCTTGTCTTCATTGGATTGAGCAAACAATGCGCTATAAACTAATACACATAGTATTAAAACTAAAATCTTCTTCATCATTTTGGTTTTCTTTGTTATTAATCTTTATATTTCTATCATCTTGATTTCGGTTACAAAGGTAAGTTTAATAATTCTTCCTTAGAGAGTTTGTAGACGAACCATACTGTTTCTTATGACGAAATGATGAATATGAGTGATTATTCCCGTAATTTCTTTGGTGTGATAAACCAATCCTCAACATGCGATAAACTAACTCCCGGAATGCAAGAATCTATTCTCGAAGATGCATAAAACTATTCATACAATAACTGTTGTTGAATCTTACAACAACTGTGTTACATTCTTACAATAGATATAATTCTATCTTACAACAACTATTGTAAGAATAAAAATGTGCATTCTGAGAATTAGTTTCTTGCATTGTGGCGATTACTTCCTTGCATCGTTGCTATTCTTTTTGTTGGCACCGAAATTTGCTATTCGCGTTCTATATCTTGCATTCTGAAATTTGCTTGGGTATAAATTAGTATCTTTGTTATTCATTTTAACCACGACATTTCAGATGGATGGCAATTTTTATATATATACCGATCTCTCTGCCCTTCCTGTAGATGAACATGAAGCGTATTTGGCAGAAGGGTTTGGTGGAGTTTGCACAGGTGGAACGGCTGTAATAGAGGTTTTTTCAGTCAGCCGCCGGATATCTAAAAACGACCTGGTGACAGTTTTGCCGTTACAGTCAGTATTAATCCGTGAGGTAAGTCCCGATTTCTCTATGACTTTCTTCAAAATAGATAAAACGATGTTCTTGGATACCATGAGTAGCCTGGGGAAGATTACTCCTGATTTTTTCTTTTATATGCGGAAGAATTTCCAGGTTCGGTTGACTCGGGGCGAAGTTCAGAGATTTCTTGGTTTTTGTCGTGCAATTGATTTTCGGAACAGTTCTGACGATCCCGCTTTCCGGCGGGAAACCATATTGCACTTGTTGCGTATCTTTTATTGGGATTTCTACGTTCATTTCCGTAAGACCGTAAGCCGGGAGGGAGTTTCTATCCCCTTGAACTCTAATAAGGAGAATATTGCTTTCCGGTTTGCAATGCTGGTCTATGAACACTATAAGCAACATAAAGAAATGGCGTTTTATGCGGACAAGCTGTGCATAACTCCTCAATATCTGACCCGAGTTATTCAGGAGGTAAATGGTCAGTCGGCCCGCGAGTTACTTGCAGATCATGTTGTACTGGAAGTGAAGGCACTGCTTCGAGACGCTAATCTTGACATAAAAGACATTGTGCGGCAGACGGGTTTTTCAAACCAATCGTCGTTAAGTCGCTTTTTTCGCCGGCATACGGGTATGTCTCCGACAGAATACCGGCGTACAATTCACATTATTCGCTAACTACAAAAACTGATAAATGGAACGACTGGAAACACAAACTTGCAATGGAGATAGTACATCTTTTGAAAAAGAGATGCTGGCATTGTTAGATGAGCAGATTTTCTTGACAGATAGCGTGTTCGCCCGTCTGCCGATGGGTGTGGAAATTTACGATGCGTCAGGTATACTCCGTTGCTTAAACGAACGGGCACGACTTATGTATGGTGTTGAGCTCGATGCGGTAATCAACAAAGTCAATCTGTTTGAAAGTCCTTATGTGGACGAGGCGCTTTTAGCGAGAATTCAATCCGGAGACGACATTGTACTTGAATTTGAATATGATTTCGACCGGATGAATAAAGAGTATTTCCATACTTCCAATAAAGATACCATTATCTACGAGGTCAAGATTGTTCCGATAATCAATAAGCAGGGGACTATCGTAGGTCATATATTGCTCACCAATGATGTGACTTCTACCAAAGAGGCGGAGTATCGGACTGAAGAAAGTAAGAAAAACCTGGAGATGGCGATGGAGGCTGCGAATATGTCCTCATGGGTATACGACGTGTACAAAATGGAGTTCGGGATCTTGCATGGAAACTCTGTTTTCAAAAGTGGTATGTCCTTGGAGCAATTGTTACCGATGCTTCATCCGCAGGACTGCGTTCCGTTAAGGGAACTATTTTCCCGGCTGATAAACAAAGAAGTCCTGCAGGGGCAGCTCACAGTACGTGTTTTCAATGAACAGGAAGGAGAATTCCGGCATTATGAGAGCCGTATGCGGCTTTCGACCGAGCATTTTGGTAAATTGCAGATTGTAGGTACCTTGCTGGATGTAACTGAAAAGCTCCGGATGGCAAAAAAGACACAGGATCTTTTAGTTAAGCGTGAACTGGCCATGAAGGTCAACGATATAGTTCACTGGGATTTTAATGTGCAGATGCAAACATTCGAAGCTTACAATGATCCGGTAAACGATTATGCTTCTGACAAGTTGGTATCTTTGGAAGAGTACTTGAATGTGATTCATCCCGAAGACAGGTCTTTGGTCAATGATGCGCTGCAATCTATGCTGTTGGGGCGGAATATGAATATAAATCTCACCTGCCGTATTCAGACCAGGTATGATAATACATGGCAATATTGCAATATTACGGGCGTTCCTTTCGAATTTGGAGAGAGCGGAGATGTTATCCGTTATACCGGCTTTAGACAGAATATTTCCAAACTCCATCAATTGAACGAGGAGCTTAAAGAACGGAACTACAAGATGGAGCTGACTTTCAAGACTGTGGGTATGTCCTATTGGGATTACGATGTGAAGACCCGGTAATATCGGTCATTCAATGATCCGGTGAATGATTTTAATCCCGAAAAAGCAATTATGCCTGAGGATTATTTGAAAGCTGCCCATCCTGAGGATACGGAACGTGTTCGTGAAAATATGGTTGGCATGTCTGCCGGGCAGTATAAGGAGTTCTCGCTTCAGTATCGTTCCCGTACCAAATGGGATCAGGATTGGCAGACACTGATTGTTACCGGGCTTCCGTCTGAACGTGACAAAAAGGGAAACGTCATTCGCTATACCGGTATCGCTTTCAACAATACGAAGTGGGAAAAAATGGCTCAGGAACTGAAAGAGATGAAGGATAAGGCCGAGCTCTCCGACCGGTTGAAGTCGGCATTTCTGGCCAATATGAGTCATGAAATACGTACACCACTGAATGCCATTGTAGGGTTCTCCGAATTGCTGGTCGACAGTGACGACCCGGATGAAAAGAAGGAGTATTGGCATATCATCGAGTCCAACAATGATTTGTTGTTGCGACTTATCAATGACATTCTGGATCTTTCGAAGATTGAGTCGGGAATTATTGATCGGAAACGTGAACGGTTTAACTTGACACAACTGTGCAATGAACTCTATGTGATGATGCGGTCGAAGATTCCGAACGCTGACGTGGAGTTGGTCCAAGATAATCCTTGTTCGGAATGTTGGATTTTCCTCGACAGTAACCGGCTTAAGCAGGTATGGATGAACTTCCTGACTAATGCGATAAAATATACCAGATCGGGATATATCAGAATGGGATACTCGGTTGAAAAAGACAGAATTCGGTTTTATGTGGAGGATACGGGGACGGGTATCCCTAAAGAACTACAGGATCGGGTTTTCGGTCGTTTCCAGAAGCTGAATGAATTTGTTCAAGGTACAGGACTTGGATTGGCAATCTCCCGGGCAATTGTTGAAGCTGCGGGTGGAGAGATCGGATTCACTTCTGAACAGGGGATTGGATCGACCTTTTGGGCATGGGTTCCGTGTGAGATCTTTCAGCATGGAGACGTCGGTTGCCCGGAAACAACTCTTCCAAACCGTCGTCCGGTGTTTAGCGAAGGCAGTGACAGGAAACTCAGAATTCTGGTGGCCGAAGATAACGACAGCAATTTTTTGTTAGTGCGGAATATTCTTAAGGATTACGACTTGTTACGGGTGACCAATGGTGTAGAGGCTGTTGAGGAGATTCGCAATGGGAAGTTTGATTTCGTGCTTATGGATTTGAAAATGCCTGTCATGGACGGTTTGGTAGCTACTCGGAAGATTCGGGAGTTCAATAGTGACATCCCGATTGTAGCACTTACAGCCAATGCTTTCGATACTGACCGTGCCAGTGCTATGGATGCCGGATGTAATGCTTTCTTGCCTAAGCCGGTAAAACGGAAGCAACTGTTTGAGCTCCTTTCAGGGGCCTGTCGGTAAGTTTGAGATAAATAGTAATTCGCTTGTTTAGTGTGCTTCGGTAGCAGCTCTTGGAATAACTTCTACTTTATTCTAACTCTGTTGCGCAGATATCGATTGTACTCAGTGCGTCCGAGATATCAGTCGGGGTTATCCCTTGACATTCAATTCTCAGTATCTTCTCCCAATCTTCAAAGTCTACGTTCCATACGTGGATCTGCGGATATTGGGTGAATAACTTTTCTATTTTCTTTATTTCCCGCTTCTTTTCTATAGAAGTCCGGAAGATTAAAATATTGTCTGTCATTGCGATAACTTATTTAATACCACTTATGTTATTTAGTCTGTTTAGTCTTTCTGGAAGCACTTCGTTTGATGCAAAGATAAGCCGAATAGTCTTTTCGTAAAAAGTTTGTAGACCAACCTACAGATTCCTTATGACGAAATTAAGAATATGAGTGACCAACTTCGTTTTCCTGTATATTCATATCGCTTCATTGGGTTTGCAAAAATAGCGTTTGGATTTTGCATACGCTTGTAAAAAAACGACATTTTGCTATACGGTTCTGAAACGTTGTCTGTAATCTGATGGAGTAATTCAATCAGTGCTAATGTAGATTGTCTCTTAATCCATGATAGTGTTTTGGCATCGACCATATCCGTGAGGCTTTCGGGAATACCCGGAATGAATAGGGTATCTATTTCATAATCCAGAGATTTTTATTATTGGAAAAACTGACTTCCTATCATGAAATGTGCTTAGTGAAAGAGGCGATGGCTTTTTGAAGAATAGACGTTTTTCTTCCAAATGTACTTTTATGCTTGCATAATTTATATATTTGCAGCATAAAAATCTTGTATTATGTTAAGAAAAGCACCTTTTTTCTCATATGTTGTAAGAATGGTAACATTCTTTGGTTTTCTTGGGCTATCTCTTTATATGAATGCCCGGAATATACAGATTAAGGATATTCCCCATATAGATAAATTGTCCACGAATGTCATCAATACCATTTTTCAGGATTCTGAAGGGTATATATGGTATGGTACAGCGGAAGGATTATGTCGTGATGATGGTTATAATATCCATACATTCAGGTCTGACTTTAAAGATCCGGATATGATGCCAAGTAATGTGATCACTTGTCTGGGAGAAGACAGTATCACACACAATATCTGGATTGGAACTGATAAGGGGTTATATATCTTAAATAAACAAACTTACACTATTGCATCTGCGGATATCGCAGAGCTTAAGGATATCAATATAGAGGGAATCATAGTGACCTCAGATCACTCTATATGGATAAATGTCTATAGAAGAACGTTCCGACTTTCGCCAGAAGGAGAGATTCTGAAAATATACTCATTGCAATGTTCTACGGGTCCGGGAGAGGAGTATGTACTGTATGAAGATAGAAAACATCAACTGTTGCTCTCTATATCTGGTAAAGGATTACATAAATGGAATAAGCAAAAGGATGAATTTGAACTATTCTTCCCTTATACTGATAGGATAAGTGATCTTATACAAGATAGAGAGAAAGACTATTATTGGCTGGCTTCCTGGCAACAGGGGATTATTCGTTTGGATCCCTTGAATTCTGTTAAGGAATTGCAATATGTTCCTCAACCATTACCTATGAATTCTGCCGGGCAAATAGCCAAGACGGCTTTACATCTTGTGCAAGATGATGTGAACAACTATATTTGGACAATATCATGGAGTGACTTGTTTGCCTATCAGGTCACAACGGGTGGACTGTTGAAGCAGGTAGATACCTCAACGTTTTTGCCGCAATACAACAAAGCATTAAAGCGTATTATTAAAGATAGGGATGGCAATCTTTGGGTGACTTCTCTGGATAATCACAACTTTATCATCTATTTTGATGAGGATAATTTGCATGAATACAATATCGCCCCATTGGAAAAACAAATAAAGTGGACACCAATTTTTGAAAATCTGTGTAAGGATGAGAAAGGAATATTTTGGGTTTTCCAAAGGCGTCTCGGACTTTGTATTTATCAACCGGAGAAAGATAAAATCGAATGTTATACCAGTTCGAAAGCAGTCAGTGACAGTCCATTTCTGGTACTTTCTTATTTGCTGAAATCAAAAAAACAAGGGCTGGTATGGATAGTACCGCAAAGCAGCTGTGAATTATATGGCTTGAGCCAGAATAATATGGAGGTAGAAATAGAACGTAGGGTAAATTTGTTTTCGGTATCAAAGACCTATGATGTTATCAATTATTTATTTGAAGATAATGACGGTAACCTTTGGATTGCAGCAGGTAATCATTTGTTTATCTACCAGATAGAAAGTGAGAAGTTGGAGCTTGCTTCTGATAATATAGGTGTTATCAAAGGTTTGGCTCAAACAGAGGATGGTATTATCTGGGGTATTGTAAAAAATAAAGGCCTCATCAGGATTGACAGGGAAAGGCATATGACAGAATATTCTGCCCCTCATTCTTTTCTATGTGTAGCTGCAGATCATAATAAATTATGGCTGGGGACTGATAAAGGAGGTATTATGTTATTTGATTCTGAGACCGGTTCTTTTGAAGATTATAATACGGCATGTGGAGTAAACGGAGACAAGATTAGCAATATCATAGTGGATCGTTTTCATCATGTATGGATAACAACCAGTAGGGAGGTCAAGGAATTTAATCCTAAGAATGGAGCTTACAGAAGTTTCTATGCATCCAGTAAGAATATTGGTTTCAACCGTTTTCTTCCCCAGTCTGTGTTTGAAGATGCTGACGGGCAACTTTACTTTGGTGGTATTCCTGGTATATTATCTATTTCTCCTTCTCAACGTCTGGACAATATTTCCCAACCCAAAGATATTCTTATAACTGATATACGGATTATGGGACGGAGTATTCTACTGGATAATAAACGGCCGGGTAAATCATTGAAAGTTGTTGATATATATCCGGAAGAACAAAATATTGAGATACAGTTTTCATCTTTAGACTATCAGAATAGTTCGCGGATACGATATGCATATCGCTTATCCGGAATAGATAAAGAGTGGATATACTTGTCGGCAGGAAAAAACTCAGCTTTCTATAATAAGTTGAGTAAAGGTAAATATGTGTTTCAGGTAAAGGCTACAGATGGAAATGGTTTGTGGAGCGACCATGTGGTTGAGATCAGCCTTAACCGCCTTCCGGCCTGGTATGAAAGTTGGTATGCTTATACGGTATACGTATTGTGCATACTGGCGATTACCTACTATTTCTATAGAATGGTACGTAATCGCATTCGTATGAGACAAGCCATAGCAATGGGGAAAATTGAACGCCAGAAGATAGAAGAAATCAATCACGCCAAACTGCAATTCTTTACTAATATCACACATGAACTACTCACTCCTTTATCTATAATTTCAGCCTCTGTGGATGAACTAAAGGAAGAAATACCAAGTAGTTCGCGGCTTCTTCAGGTTATGGAGAACAACACTTCCCGCTTAATCAGACTGATCCAGCAGATTCTTGAATTCAGAAAGGTAGAAAACGGAAAGTTGAAGTTGAAAGTTTCTTGTGGTAATATCAGCTTATTCCTGAAAAACTCCGTTTTGGCTTTTGCTCCTTTGGTAAAGAAGAAAAAATTATCTATTTCTTTGGAGGCGACCGAAGAGTGTTCTGGATATTTCGATGTAGATAAGTTGGATAAGATTATATATAACCTGCTTTCTAATGCTGCTAAATATACTCCTGAAGGAGGTGCCATAACCCTATGTCAGTCTTATGATGAAGAAACCGGATTACTGAAAATCACTGTCAACAATCCGGGAGAATGTATTCCGGAAGAAAAACTGGCACATTTGTTCGAACGGTTCTATGAAGGTGAATATCGGAAGTTCCATACTATTGGTACCGGCATAGGCCTTTCATTGACAAAAGATCTGGTGGCATTGCATCATGGCACTATCTATGCCTTTAGCAATAAAGAGGAAGGCAATACATTTGTGGTACAAATACCTGTGCGGCGGGAGGCATTCAAAGAAGAGGAAATTGATGAAAGTATGGAGTATGCAGCTTATAATGTTCTGCCTGTTGGTGAAGTAGAAGAAGCAGTTGCTACGGATATGGCTGAAAGAGAACCGGGTAGTTCCTCTGTATTGCTGGTAGAAGATAATGAGGATCTTTTGTCGTCTATGGTCCGTTTGTTGCAGGGCAGATATCATATCTTACAGGCAAGAAACGGGGTAGAGGCATTGGCTGTGCTTGAGAAAGAAGAAGTGAATCTGATTGTTTCGGATATCATGATGCCTGAAATGGATGGAATAGAATTATGTCGCAGGATTAAAGAGAAATTTGAAACTTGCCATATTCCAGTCATCTTGTTGACGGCCAAGATAACTGATGAGGATCAGGTAATGGGGTATGAATCGGGGGCAGACGGTTATATCTGCAAACCACTCCGCTTGTCTGTTTTATTAGCCAAGATAGACAATTTGTTGAAGAAGAGTAACCGTATGGGAATAGATTTTCGTAAGCAATTAGTGTTTGAAGCTAAAGAATTGAATTTTACTTCTATGGATGAGGCTTTTATCCAAAAAGCAGTGGATTGTGTGAATGCACATTTGGATGATTGTAATTTTGAACATGCACAATTCTTGGCAGAGATGGGAATGGCGAGAACTACTCTGGCTGATAAGTTGAAGTTATTGACGGGGCTTACTCCTTCTGGATTTATCAATAATGTTCGTCTGCAAGCTGCATGTCGTTTGATAGATGAAAAGAAGAAAATCCGTATTTCAGATCTGGCTTATGCAGTGGGATTCAATGATCCTAAATATTTCAGTCTTTGTTTCAGGAAGAAGTTCGGACTGTCTCCTACAGAATACATGATGAAGTATGAGAATTGAATTTATTAGCAAGAAAGTACCTTTTTGAACCATCAGTCTCTCTTTTCCGGTAATAGTTCTCCTTCTTTTTATTTATATTCCTCTACTTTTGAGGACGTGAATTAATTCTAAATATAAATATGAATTTAACGAAGGAAACTATGATTAAACTAAAAACGGCAACATTGCTGCTTGTCTTTGCATGCACCTTTTTCTGTGTTTGTGATAGCAGTGCCAAGACTGGAAAAAATTATTATGTAGATGCCTTGCAAGGTAACGACGATGCTAATGGATTGAGTAAACAAACAGCTTGGAAAAGTCTGGAGAGGTTGAAAGATATTCAGCTTCGTGCAGGAGATTCGTTACTATTTCGAAGAGGGTCTGTTTTTATCGGCATTTTGGAACTCTCAGCGAAGGGGAAGGCTGATAAACGGGTTATTATAGATGCTTACGGTATCGGTAGAAAACCATGTATCAAAGCACCGGACGCTTCACTATATACAATATTAGTACAGAACTCGGACTACCTTACACTACAGAACCTTGAAGTGGTAAATACTGGTACAGAACGGCTGGCACACCGCACGGGTGTAAAAGTGCTGTGTGAGAATTACGGTGTATCTCATAACATCATACTCAATGCATTGGAAATCCATGATGTAAATGGTAGCTTAATCAAGCAGAAAGGAGGTGGTTCTGGCATTTTAATTGTGAATAAAGGACAAGATGTAATATCGACCTTTGATGGATTGACCATTGAGAATTGCATCATTCGCCGTTGTGAGAGGAATGGCATGATTTGGTCTTCCTATAGCAGCCGTAATAATTGGCATCCCAGTACCAATACTGTTGTTCGTAAAAACTTGATAGAAGAAGTTCCCGGTGACGGTATTGTTCCGATAGGCTGTGAAGGAGCACTGATAGAATATAACTTGATGCGTAATTGTCCGGGAACACTACCGCATAGCGAAGCTGCTGCCGGTTTCTGGCCATGGAGTTGCGACAACACTGTTCTTCAGTTTAATGAAGTGAGTGACCATAAAGCCCCTTGGGATGCACAAGGCTTTGATTCCGATTATAATTGCCATAATACGACCATTCAATATAATTTTAGTCATGATAATGATGGGGGGATGGTTTTAATTTGTAATTCCGGGACAGACGGTGGAGTAGGCAATCAGGGTACGGTAGTACAGTACAATGTGAGCATTAATGATGCTATTCGTCCACGTGCCACACGCAGTGGTATATTTTCTGCTACTATTCATATCGGTGGACCTTGTGAGAATACGCTGATAAACAATAATATCCTGCATGTTAATCCTAAGACGGCTTCGTTCATAGACCGTAGTATCATTACATCTGATTCATGGGATGGATATGCTAATAACACTATATTTAAAGAAAATATCTTTTTTGCTCCTCAGGAATCGGAGATTCGTCTTACCAAATCCACAAATAACATCTTTGATGGCAATTACTATCTAGGAAATTTCATAGGAAAACCTGCCGATAAAAGTGCCAAGGATGCTTCCGCTTATTACTATTCATGTATAAGTAAAGACCCAATGGGATTTGATAGTTTGTCTTTCCTTTTCGATACGGTAATTGTTGGGGATGGGGCTGCTGTACTGAAGGTAGTCAGTAAGGATGCCATTCATCGATTCTTTGAAGATATGAAGAATTGATTTTTTATCTGAAACAAAATATAGCGATAGTATTACCGGATAATAACGGTAGTGCTATCGCTATATTATTATTCCGCACCGTCTGAAGGTAGAGGGGGCTTTACCGAATTTCTTTTTGAAACATTGGCTGAAATATCTCGGATCGTTAAAGCCAACCTTATAAGCTACTTCTGATATATTGTATTGCCTTTCCGACAATAGGCTGCATGCTTTCTTCATGCGGACATTACAAATAAATTCACTGGGTGACAATCCGGTCAATGCTTTCACTCTTCGATAGAGCATGGATCTGGATATATGGATTTCTGCTTGCAGGAGTGGCATGGATAAATCCGGATTATCCATATGTTTCTCGATAGCAGCAAGTATTTGTTTAAGGAATGCTTGCTCGGATGGATTGGGCGCAATTCTTTGATACTTCGATTGGTTCTGCATTTGTACAGGCAATGCATTTGTTTTTGATAGCAATTGGGTAATATAGCCTGTAATATCTTCGTAAAGAGTCGAAGGAAGTATTATGACTTCCAGTTTTTCTGTAACCGGATTCATGAATGGATTGTCAATAAGGTATGCTCTCATATGTTTTTAGAATTAATGAAATAATATATGGAGCAAACTTCCGAAAAAGTGAGTAATAGGAGGGTGAATTATTACCGGAAACCTGCTTATAAGGCGTTTATAACCCTTTCCCGGTAATGATTCATCCTCTTATTCCTTATATCCACCTACTTTTGGCTAACGATTTAGAACAAAGAACATATATGCATCTTGTTGAATTAGTCACCTTAATTATCTAATAAATTTTAAAAGACGATGAAAAAGAATTCGTTTAGATTCAAAAGAAATCGAAAGGCGATAACAGCCTTGCTAATCTGTGTAGGTTTCGTCGGTATTCATCCTTTGGCGGTATTTGCCGAAGATGATGTTAATGTCGTACAGACAGTGCAACAACAGAAACAGACCATTACTGGTATTGTGAAAGACGCAACGGGGGAACCTGTGATTGGAGCCAGCGTGAAAGAAAAAGGAGATCCATCCAATGGTGTGATAACCGATATTGATGGAAACTTCAGATTGAGTGTTCCTGCTAATGCAACTATTGAAATCTCATTTATCGGTTATCAGACGGCCAGTGTGAAAGCCATTTCAGGAAAACCTTTAAATATAGTATTGCAGGAGAATACTGAGATGTTGGACGAAGTGGTTGTAGTGGGTTATGGTACGATGCGTAAAAAGGATTTGACAGGTTCTGTCATTCAGATTCGTCCGGACAATCTTGCTAACGAGGCACCCAAGACAGTACAGGATGTACTACGTGGTACACCGGGTTTGAATGTGGGTATGGATGCTTCTGCGAAAGGTGGTGGTTCTCTTCAAATTCGTGGTCAACGTTCACTTTATACAGACGGTGGGCATAATGATCCGCTGATTATTCTTGATGGCATGATGTTTTATGGAGAACTTTCCGAACTCAATCCGGATGACATTGCGCAAATTGATGTATTGAAAGATGCTTCTGCCGCTGCTGTGTATGGGGCAAAAGCTGCTAATGGTGTTATTATTGTTTCTACCAAGAAAGGAAAAAATGGTAAACCGAT
Source organism: Bacteroides sp. 14(A) (assembly GCF_000526555.1). Classification (NCBI taxonomy): domain Bacteria; kingdom Pseudomonadati; phylum Bacteroidota; class Bacteroidia; order Bacteroidales; family Bacteroidaceae; genus Bacteroides; species Bacteroides sp. 14(A). The sequence goes on from NZ_JAGH01000002.1 coordinate 2,214,273, forward strand.
GATTAATTTCAGTACCAACTGGAGCTTTTCTACAATGGGAGCTAACCGTGATGTTTATGATGGGGAAGGTTATTTGAAGTATCGCCGCGATTGGTATGTTGCAGGTACATACGGTGTAAACCCTGAAACTGGTGCTTATGAAGAGTATCAGGCGGATAAGAAAAAATACCCTGCAGGATATTATGATGCTCCCACACAGGAAAATCTGAATAAATACGGTATTACCCTTGACCAATGGCGTGCATATACCAATGCGGGTTCGGACATTTCCGACCAAGAAGTATGGGGAGCCACTAGGCTTGGTTTACAGGGAAATAGCCTTGCCAATTTTCTCTTGGGACAAACTTTTGATTGGTACGATCATTCTTTTCGTACAGGTCTCAACCAGAATTACAACGTGAGCATGTCTGGCGCTACCGATCGTGTGAATTACTATTTCTCTCTGGGATATATGGATAATGAAGGAGTGGCAGTAGGTAATGATTATACCACTTTCCGTTCTAACATGAAAGTGAATGCAAAAGTTACCAACTGGTTTGAAGTAGGCGTTAATGTCAACTTCCAAGAGCGTACCGATGGGGATACCACGGTAGACTGGGGCAAGCAGATCACTGAAAACAGCCCATTTGCTTCTTATCGGAATGAAAATGGAGAATTGGAGCGCTTTCCGATGGGAAATGTTTCAGGAAATACGGGGTACAACTATGATTACAGACAACAATTTAAGGAACGTGAGTCGGGTTATACAGTACTTAATACTATTTTGAATGCCAAATTGACGTTACCGTTCGGCATCACTTATGCCTTCAATATAGCACCGCGTTACCAGTGGTACTATTACCGTTCTTTTCAGTCTTCAAAAGATCCTGATGTAACGGCAGGGTCGGCAAGCCGTAACAATGGTAAGCGTTTTGACTGGTCACTGAACAACACTTTGACTTGGGATAAAACTTTTCTTGAGAAGCACCATTTTACAGTGACACTAGTACAGGAAGCTGAAGAACGACGTTCATGGGGTGACAATTTGAGTGCCAACAACTTACAACCGACTGATGCCTTGGGCTTCCATTATGTAAAAGCAGGTGACAAAGAATCCAGTGCTTTCAGTTCGGATGATGGACATGAAACCGCTGACGGTATGCTTGCACGCCTGTTCTACTCGTATGATGACCGATATATGTTTACCGGCTCTATACGCCGCGACGGTTATTCAGCTTTTGGTACTTCCAATCCGCGTGCAACTTTCTATTCAACCGCCTTCGGATGGACTTTCACAAATGAGAAATTTTTCAATTGGGAACCGATGAGTTTCGGTAAGCTGAGATTTTCTTGGGGACAGAATGGTAACCGTTCATTGGCTAATCCCTATATTGCTCTTGCCGACCTGGGCTCAGGTACCGGAGGTACTTATGGTTATGTAGACGCAAGTGGTAATACGACAGAATATCGTTACTTTACAATGAACCGTCTGGCCAATACGCATCTGCAATGGGAAAAGACCACTGCCTGGAACATTGGTTTAGATTTTGGCTTCCTGAATAACCGTATCAGTGGTAGTGTTGAGTATTATCACATGCCTACTACACAGATGATTATGAATCAGTCCTTACCCGGATTTTCTGGGTTTGGTTCAGTCACTACGAACTTGGGAGAGGTGCAGAACCGTGGTGTGGAAATCTCATTAAGTACAACAAATATTAAAAATGATGTGCTGGAATGGAATACTACGATAGGATTTTCATTTAATAAGAATGAAATCAAGCATCTGTATTATGAGTATGAAAATGTGCTTAATGCTCAAGGTGAAGTAATAGGTACTAAAGAAAGAGATGATATTTCCAATAAATGGTTTATCGGACAGCCTATTGGGGCTATCTGGGATTATAAAGTAACCGGTATCTGGCAGAAAGATGAAGTGGAAGAAGCTGCCAAGTATGGACAGCGTCCGGGTGACCCTAAGGTATGGAACAATCCTGATAATGATAAAGTAAATGCAGACGGTAGTGTTACTATCGTGTATGACAATGATGACAAGCAATTCCTGGGACAAAGCAGTCCGAAAGTGAATTGGTCTATGCGTAATGAATTTACTTTCTTCAAAGATCTAACTTTCTCATTCAATATTTATTCAAAGATGGGGCATAAGAGTCTGGAAACAGATTACCTGAATAAAGATAATGCAGGCTCAAAAGTGACGAATGGTCAGAATGTATATGCTAAGAAGGGATATTGGACTGTAGATAATCCGACCAATGAATATGGACGCTTAGATGCACAAGGCCCGTCGGGAGTGACTACACCGGGCAAATTACATAACCGTTCATTCATTCGTCTGGACAACATTTCACTTGCCTATAAACTGCCCAAGAAGTTCATTTCACGCTGGAGTATAGAAAAGGCGATTATTAGCGGAAGCATCAAGAATGTTGCAGTCTGGGCTAAAGACTGGAAATACTGGGACCCTGAAACCGGTGGTTTGGCTCCGAGAACCTTTAATATTGGATTAACTTTAACTCTTTAATTACATAACGGATATGAAAAAGATAAAAAATATAGCATTGATAGGTATGGTTGCTGTCGGTGTGTTGTGTTCTTCTTGTTCAGAAGACTTCCTGAAACCGGACCCGCTTTCATTCTATGAACCTGAACAAACCTTTACTACTGAAGCCGGATTGCGCTCTGTTGTAGCTACGCTGGATAGACACTTGCGCAATTACTGGACCTATTATCAAGCTGCCAATCTGGTAACTCCTTTCTATACATTGTTTATGCATACCGATTTAGCTGTTGCCGGAAAAACAGATCAGAGTACTATCTGGGCAGATCCATCCGAACGCCTGACTCCTTCGGACGGAATGGGCGGCGGAGGCAGCGAAGTGAATCAGTTCTCGTATTTCTGGGGTGAAACTTATACAGGTATAAAATCAGCTAATACAATAACCAGCTATATCGGCAAAATTAAGGATATGGACGAAGCTTCCAGAAATAAATACATTGGTTGGGCTTATTTTCATCGGGCATATCGTTATTTGTCATTGGTCTTTATGTTTAAGGATGTCCCATTGGTGACAAAGATTATAGAAGGTCCGAAGTTCGACTATAAAACAACTTCCCGTGAGGCCATTCTTGCGAAGATGGTTGAGGATATGGAATTTGCCGTACAGTGGGTTCCGGAACAAAAGGATATGAAAGAGATCGGTCTGGTCAATAAGGGAGCTTGCCGCATGTTACTTTCTAAACTTTATCTGGCAACCGGACAGTGGGAGAAGGCTATTCAGCAGCTGAATGAAGTGATAGATAACTCCGGTTATTCGTTGATGACGAATACCTTTGGCACCTTTGTCACTCCTTTCAATACAGAAACGTGGCCTATTCAACGCAATGTGATCTGGGATTTGCACCGACCTGAAAATAAGTTGATAGCCGAAAATAAAGAAGTGATACTGGGTATGCCTAATCGCGGTATCGGTTCATCGAATTCTTTTGTTGCTTTCAATACAATGCGTGCTCTGGGTCCATTGTGGGATGACAAGAGTAATCTATTGGACCCTAATGGAGTACAAGCTGTGAAAAGTTTTGCTCGTAGCGATAAGAATTATGACTCTAAATATGACTATAATCGCTCCATAGGTCGTGGTACAGGTTATTTGCACCCTACTTATTACTCTCAATATGGTATGTGGAAAGTGAATGGAGTAGATGATGAGGGAGATTTGAGACGTAGTACAAAGAGCGGAAACTGGATGATGATGGATTCTGTCAGGGTCAATAATCCTTCTTCCAAATATTATGGTCAGTATCTTCAGAAGTCTTGGTGTAAGGATACAATCCGTGATTGGTTCGGATGGCCTCACTATAAAATCTATTTAATGGACCAGAATGCCGAGGCGAAAGAAAGTAGTACACAGTTCAATGGCGCTTCTAGCAGCTCCACTACAAGTGGCATAGCCGACTGGTATTGCTACCGTCTGGCAGAGGCTTATTTGCTGCGTGCTGAAGCAAAATTTTATAATGGCGATCCTGCCGGTGCTGCTCTGGATGTAAACAAAGTGAGGGAGAGAGCTCAGTGCAAACAGCTTTACACAACTGTAACCATTGGAGATATCATGGATGAGCGTGCACGTGAATTGTATCTGGAAGAATGGCGCTATCTTGAATTGAGTCGTGTGTCTTATTGCCTTGCCCTAAGCGGAAAACCGGATGAATGGGGAAATACGTATGATGTGAATACTTATGATAAACAGGAAGGTACAGACCCGAATGGTGGAAGTTATTGGTATCAACGCATTATGCATTACAATGAATTCTATAATAAAAATCCGGAGTTGATTGTGAAGAACCATAAATATACCATTGACAAGCGTAATCTGTATTTGCCTATTCCACAATCAGCTATTGATGCCAATCGTTTGGGAAAACTACGCCAGAATTATGGCTATGACAAATATGATGACAGTGTGCCGATGTGGGGAAACTGGCAAGAGGCTGTAGCCGACGAAGATAACCTGTCTAACTAAATTGGGCTTCGGCTCTTCTGAGTAGTAAATTCGCATTTTTTCAATAGGTATTATAAGGAACGGGGTGATCGTTCTTTTCTTGAGATCACCCCGTTTTCATTTGTATCAATCAATATAGAATCAAGTATGAATAGAATAACAATGAAAGGACTGTTTTTTGCTTTTCTGACTCTTATTTTTTGTTCCGGATATTTTCCGTGTGCAGCAACCGAACTTCCGAAGGTGTCCGATGTGTCCGGTATTATCCATAAAGTGAACAGATACTGGCAAACCACGCATCCTAAACATAGTTGGTCATTCTGGGATCATGCTGCCTATCATACCGGAAACATGGAAGCTTATTTCCTGACAGGGGATACCGCTTACTACAATTATTCTGAAGCATGGGCTGGGCATAATCAGTGGATGGGAGCCAAAAGCAAAGATAAGTCTAAATGGAAATCCGGCTATGGTGAAAGTAATGAATATGTTCTGTTTGGCGATTATCAGGTATGTTTTCAGACATATATCGACCTTTATACTGTGGAGCCTGACGAACGGAAAATAGCCCGTGCCCGCGAGGTTATGGAATATGAAATGAGTACCGATCGCTCCGATTATTGGTGGTGGGCTGATGGACTCTATATGGTGATGCCCGTTATGACTAAACTGTATAAGGTGACCGGAAATCCGCTTTATTTGGAGAAGCTGCATGAGTACTGGGAATATGCCAATAGCATTATGTATGACGCAGAGGCTGGTCTGTATTATCGTGATGCGAAGTATGTCTATCCTAAACATAAAAGTGTAAATGGTAAAAAGGACTTTTGGGCGCGTGGTGATGGCTGGGTACTGGCTGCATTGGCCAAAGTGCTGAAGGACTTGCCTCAAGATGATAAATACCGGTCAGAATATGTCGACCGTTTTCGGACAATGGCTAAAGCTGTAGTCGCCTGTCAGCAACCGGAAGGCTATTGGACCCGAAGCATGCTCGATCCGCAACATGCTCCCGGGCCGGAAACCAGTGGAACTGCTTTCTTCACCTATGGTCTGCTGTGGGGCGTCAATAATGATTTATTGGATAGAGAAACTTATGAACCGGTAGTATTGAAAGCATGGGAATATCTTGCTACAGTGGCTTTGCAACCGAATGGGCATGTAGGCTATGTACAACCTATTGGTGAGAAAGCTATCCCCGGACAAGTGGTGGATGCTAATTCTACTGCCAATTTTGGTGTAGGTGCTTTCTTATTGGCTGCTTGTGAAATGGTACGTTTCATCGAAGATGCGCCTATCGTCAATGAAGGATATCAGGTGACGGATAAAGGTGCCTGGTGTTGGTTTGCCGATCCTCGTGCCTTGCATTATAAAAGTAAAGATGGCAGTATAGACCGAACCTATATCGGCTACATTGATACTCATGGAAATATAAAAGCCATGCAATATGATTTTCATAAAAAGCAGCAGAAAGAAGTCCTTATCCGTTCCTGCTTCCAGCCGGATGATCATGATAACCCGACTTTCCTGATACTGCCTGATGAGCGTGTCATGATATTCTATTCGCGCCATACGGATGAACGTTGTTTTTACTATCGCATCTCGCGGGAACCGGGTGACATTACAACTTTAGGAGAAGAGAAGAAAATTATCACTGAGAATAACACCACCTATCCTTCTCCCTTTATTCTTTCCGATGATCCGGATCACATCTATCTTTGCTGGCGTGGAATAGGCTGGCATCCTACGATTGCCAAGTTATCCCTACCGGATAAAAAAGATAATATAAACGTGGAGTGGGGACCTTACCAATTGGTACAGTCTACCGGAGCGCGTCCCTATGCCAAATATACGTCGAATGGAAAAGATAAGATTCTTTTCACTTATACTACAGGACATCCTGATCAGGAGAGTCCAAATTTCTTATATTTCAATTATATCGATATACACACTTTGCAACTGGAAGATGTGAAGGGAAATGTGCTTTCGACCATAGCCGATGGCCCGTTTCAGATAAATAAAAGAAGTGAGTATGTAGAACAGTATCCTTATACGGTGGTAGATAGTCCTGAAGAGCGTGACTGGGTATGGCAGATAGCCATCGACAAACCGGGGAATCCTGTTATTGCCATGGTTCGTATCAGTGAAGACAAAACCTCACACAATTATTATTATGCCCACTGGACAGGAAAAGAATGGAAAAAGAACTTTCTGGCTCATGCCGGCGGACATTTTCATCAAAGTTCTTATATCGAGAAGTGCTACAGTGGCGGAATGACTATTGATCCTGCACAGACAAATGTGATTTATTGTTCTATTCCCGTAGAAGGCAAATATGGACGGAAATATGAGATACAGAAATATATGCTGAATGATGGGGGAGATGTGGTTGCCGTTGAGGCTGTTACCCGTAATTCCCGGTACAATAATGTGCGTCCCTATATTATTCCTGATTCGGAAGATACTCCGTTACGGCTGACATGGATGCATGGCAATTACTATGACTGGATTGTAAGTACCACACATCCGTTGGGGTATTGTACTGCGATTCATTCCGATTTTCGAGGTTTCCCTGTTAAGACTGAAACTGAGAATATTGAGATGACAGTTGAACAAGCTAAGGATTTTAAATTTGATTTTAAGGAAGACTTTGTAATTTCCGTAACCTTGAAGCCTGATACGGTAAAATATCGTGGTTGTCTGTTGCAACTTGGAAAACTGGGGTATTATCTGAATGCCAATACTATGAAACCAGAGGTACGTTATCAAAGAAAAGTATATACCAGTACCAATATGCTGGGAACAGCTGATACTTGGGCAATCATGCCACGTGGTACGAATGGTAAATGGTATGTTCCGCAGAAATACTCCGAGTTACGTTTAAAGTTGGAATATAAGAACGGTATTTTGTGTACTTATGTTAACGGTCTGCTTGATCAGACCATTGAACTATTGCCATTTGTCAGGTGATATTAACGCCCCCATGTTAATTCAATATTGGTCTTTACGATAAAAACAGTCAAGGATACTATATAACCATAATTTAAGTATACACATCAATGAAATCAAATATACTAATTCTCTTTTGTTGTTTCTTGTTTTTGGCGTCCTGCCAAGCTTCTTTTATTGAAGAGTACACTCTGCTTCCTCACCCAGTGGATATCAAATATATACCGGGAATGGTGAAACTAAAAACGCAACCGACACTTGTTTATCCGGGTGAACTGGCAAATGAAGCATTACTGCTCCAATGTTACTTGTCTTCTGATTTCTCTGTCCAGGCCACATTAAAGAAAAATAAGAAAAAGGGAGATATTATATTACAGTTAGATCCGGCAGTATTACCAGAACAGGCGGAAGGTTATATCTTAGATGCTACTTCTGGGAATATAGTACTTAAAGCCAATTCTCCTGCGGGTATATTAAATGCTATCCAGACATTCCGACAGGTTCTCAAAGTAAAAGACGGCAGGCTGATTGTACAGAAATCAACTCTTACGGATTATCCCGTTTTCTCATGGCGTGCTTTCATGTTGGACGAAGGACGCTATTTTAAAGGGAAGGAGGTCGTTTTTGATTTGCTGGATGAGATGGCGGCATTGAAGATGAATGTCTTCCACTGGCACTTGACAGACGACCAGGGCTGGCGCATAGAGATAAAGAAATACCCCAAACTAACGGAGATTGGTGCATGGCGTGACTCTTCAGAAATAGACCATTTTGGCAGCAATCGATATGATGGTAGACGCCATGGAGGTTTTTATACCCAGGAAGAGATTAAAGAAGTAGTAGATTATGCAGCGAAAAGGAATATTACTGTTATCCCGGAAATAGAGATGCCCGGGCATGCCAGTGCCGCCATTGCCGCTTACCCTTGGCTGGGGACAAGTGGAAAACAAATCAAAGTTCCTGGTAAGTTCGGAGTGCAATATGATATCTTTAATGTGGCTGATCCACGTGTGATACACTTCTTGAACGATGTAATGGATGAAGTGATAAGTTTGTTTCCGGCTCCTATATTCCATGTTGGAGGTGATGAAGTGAGATACAATCAATGGAAAGAGTCCGCACTTGTTCGGGAATATATGAGGAAGAATGATTTGAGGACTCCTGCCGAATTACAAGTGTTCTTCACAAACAATGTGTCTAATATATTGGCTTCTAAAGGTCGTCGGATGATGGGTTGGAATGAAATAACCGGTGATAAACTGCATGAGTTTCAATCGGAAACAGATACGAAAGGAAAGCAAAAGTTGGCTCCGGGAACAATCGTGCATTGCTGGAAAGGAGATCCTAAATTAATCAAGGAAGCTATAGAGAAAGGATATGACGTGGTAAATTCCTATCATTCGTATACTTATCTGGACTATACTTATGAAGCTATTCCACTGGAGAAAGCTTATAATTTTAATCCTGTGCCGGAAGGTCTGACAGAGAAACAAAAGGGTAAGGTACTTGGGCTGGGCTGTCAGATGTGGGGAGAGTTTATCCCGACGGTGAACAGTATGAACTTGAAAATCTATCCGCGCTTGGCTGCCTATGCTGAAGCCGGTTGGACTCAATCTTCTAATAAGGATTACAATCGTTTTCTGAATGTATTGGATGCATTCTTGAAGAAATGGAAACAGGAAGGGATTATTATCGAAGAGAATAGTGCATGGTAAGAAATACCAGAAAGGGGCATATTGGGTTAATGCCCCTTTTTCTTTATCGGCAATCGTGGGAACAACTTCCTGAACCGTACCAAATGTGTCGTAATATTGCTTCCGGCTATAATAAATGTCACAGCCAGGATAATCAATACAATTCCGCAACACAATCTGAGTGTCAGACTTTCCCCGAAGATCGTTACTCCGAAGAATACAGCCGTTACAGGTTCCAAAGCTCCGAGGATGGCTGTAGGGGTAGAGCCTATATATTGCACTGCTTGCGTTGTACAGAGGAAGGATATGGCTGTAGGGAAGATTGCCAATGCAATCAGGTTCCCCCATAAATACCATTTATCGACAACATGCAGGCTCTGCCCGAAATCTACACGAACTAAAAAGAGCGACAGACCGAAAAGCAATACATAAAAAGTAACTTTAAGCGTTGCCACATTCTTTAATATAGGTCGGTTTACCCCTACGATATAAATAGCATAGGAGAGGGCCGATGCCATGACTAACCCAACACCAACCAGACTAAGCGTTGTACCGTCTCCTCCTTTATATAGTAACCCAATACCACTTAAAGCCAGAAAGATACATAAGACTGTTTGTAATGTGACTTTCTCCTTGAAAGCGACAGCCATAATCAGTGCCACCAAAATAGGATAGACAAACAGTATTGTTGAGGCAATACCGGCTTCCATATAGTTATAGCTTTGAAACAGGGTAAGAGAAGAAATGGCGACCAACCATCCCAGTATGACTAACGGCAATATTTCTTTCCGCTTTAGACTGAAACTTCTACCTCTCGCTTTGAGCATAATCCCCAGGATGGGAATGGCAAACAGATATCTGAAGAAAAGAACAGAATCCGGATTCATACCTTCCTTATATAGCGGAAGGGTAAAGAGGGGATTCATACCATAAGTGGCGGCAGCAACGGCTCCCAATATATATCCTTTGACCTTTGTATTCATAAACACTAAATAATTTCTTAGTTCTGGTTTTCTTTGGGGGTGCAAAGGTAAATCTTTCCTTTATATATTGTCATTACAAACCTCTTAATTTTTGCTTTTTCCTGCCTTGGATGACTTCAGTTTTCGTATTCTCAAAATATTATTTATCTTTGCGCCATGACAAAGACATTCAAATCGGATTTGGTTTAATAAACAATCTGTGTTTCTGATACAGATTGTCCCTTCGTTTACTCTCGGATAACTCCTTTCGAGAGTAGTTTTATATTATTATAATTCAAGTTTAATCTGCGTACAATGATGAAGGCATTGTTATGCTTTCCGTGTATGCAAAATACATTAAGAAAATGAGTAACGAAAATAAAACAATTCACGATTTCGAACTTAAATTAATCTGTGACTTCTTCTCCAATATGGAACGCCAAGGACCCGGAAGTCCTGACGTAACACTGAAAGCGCTGAGCTTTATAGATAACCTCACCGACAAATCCCTTATAGCAGATATCGGTTGTGGAACAGGGGGGCAGACAATGGTGTTGGCCGGACACATTCCCGGGCAGATCACCGGACTTGACCTTTTTCCCGACTTTATTGATATCTTCAATCGCAATGCAAAGCAATCAGGTTTGCAGGACAGAGTGAAAGGCATTGTCGGTTCTATGGATAACCTTCCTTTTCAGAATGAGGAATTAGACCTGATCTGGTCGGAAGGAGCCATTTATAATATTGGTTTTGAACGGGGGCTGAATGAGTGGCGTAGATATTTGAAACCGGGAGGATACATTGCCGTTTCTGAAAGTTCGTGGTTTACTGATGAACGTCCTGCAGAAATCAATGACTTCTGGGTGAATGCGTATCCTGAAATAGATACGATTCCCAATCAGGTGGCCAAGATACACAAAGCAGGTTATCTTCCCGTCGCTACATTTATTCTGCCGGAAAATTGCTGGACAGAGCATTACTTTGCTGCAAAGATTGAAGCTCAGAAAATCTTCCTTCATAAATATGCGGGAAATAAGATCGCCGAAGAATTCAGTTCGCTTCAGTTTGATGAAGAAGAACTATACAGTAAGTATAAAGCATTCTACGGTTATACATTTTTCATAGCAAAAAAGATAGAATAATGATTCATTTGAATAATTACGGTTGGAATGACAAGTTAAGCCAACTAAAGCAAGAGTCAACGTACAATACCCTTACACATGGCCGTATATCCATCGTACACCGCACATGCTACGAGGTCGTTTCAGAAAACGGCCTGTTTCAGTGCGAACTGACGGGGAATATGATGTATGGAAAATCAGACTTTGAACTCCCTTGTACCGGTGATTGGGTACTTTTTCAACCATTCGACGAACATAAAGGGATTATAGTGGATATGCTGCCTCGTGAACGGACTTTATATCGCAAGAAAAACGGAACGGTTGCCGATAAACAGGCCATTGCCTCGTATGTTGACAAGGCATTTATCGTGCAAAGTCTTGATGATAATTTCAATGTTCGTAGAGCCGAGCGTTTTATGGTTCAGATGCAGGAAGAGAATATTAATCCTGTATTGGTGTTCAATAAGGCTGATTTAGGGTTTGACAAGCAGAAAGTTGAAGAACAGATCAGACACATTGCCCGTCAGATACCGGTGTTTTTTACAAGTATTCATCAACCTCAGACGATTCTCCAATTACGGGAGTCTATATCGGCAGGCGAAACGGTTGTGTTTGTCGGCTCTTCGGGGGTAGGGAAAAGTTCTCTGGTAAATGCGCTTTGCGAGAAATCGGTATTACTAACGTCTGATATCAGCCTGTCCACGGGAAAAGGAAGACATACTTCTACTCGTCGGGAGATGGTATTGATGGACGGTTCAGGGGTGTTAATTGATACTCCGGGCGTCCGGGAATTTGGCTTGGCCATTGACGATCCCGATTCTCTTGCAGAGGTATTGGAGATTTCAGATTATGCTGCATCGTGTCATTTCAAGGATTGCAAGCACATCAACGAACCAGGATGTGCCGTTTTAGAAGCGGTAAGTAGTGGCGTATTGGACCGTAAGGTTTATGAAAGTTATCTGAAACTTCGACGGGAAGCGTAGCATTTCTCTACTTCCGAACATGAAAAGCGTAAAAGGGATAAATCTTTTTCGAAACTCGTGGATGAGGTGAAAAAGCGTAAAGCAAATCGCTAATTTCTATTATAAGAGTGTGTCATTTACCTATTGGGTTTGTGACACACTTTCATATTACATTTTCAGTGAATTATAAAAATGTAGGTGTGAACTCGATGCCTAAGGCACGGGCTATACGGAAGAAACTTGAAATCTGAATATCTGTTTCTCCCTTTTCTACACGGGCAATATAACTTCTTGCCGTACCAACCTTCTCTGCTAACTCCTGTTGAGTTATCTTTAGTTGCTTTCGACGATCACGTAAAATCTCACCATAATACCATGCTATTGATTTCTCATGAAAAACTGTACGAGATTCAGTTCCTGCTTCTCCATATTTATTGTCCAGTAGTTCACCTGCTGTATGTAGCTTGGCTAATTTATTCTCATCTAATTTTCTCATAACTCAAAGTCTTTTAATATCCGTTCTACAATCTTAATTTGTTTATTGTAGTCTTGTAGCATGTGTAAAACTCTGTGAATTCATTTGAGAAATACAATTCGCGTATGTCGTTGTCCTTTTTATCTGTTGCTTTCATTGTGCAAATGTACCCAATTAGATACAATTGGGCAAGCAAAATATAAACTCTTGCAGATATTTAACTCTGATTTTTCTACACTATACCTTCACAATCGAGGAAACTATAGTTAGGGTTCATAGCTCTTGATACAGTTTTGCCGGGACACTTTTCTTCTGTAATGCTAGTGGAAGTGTTTTATCTCTGTTTCCTGTAAAAGCCGCCCCCATTACTTTGGGGTCGAGTGGAAATTCTTGTACCTTTGCACTCGTTTTTAGAAAAGAAGAATCACGATGATCAATAAAAATGAAGAACGTCTGGGAACCGAGCGTATGTTGCCACTGGTTTTCAAGATGGCGCTTCCGGCAGTAGCAGCACAATTCGTCAATTTGCTTTATAGCATTGTCGACCGTATCTATATCGGACACATACCGGGCATCGGGACGGATGCATTGGCAGGCGTAGGGGTGACAATTTCTCTCGTGGTATTGATCTCTTCTTTTTCAGCAATAGTGGGCGGTGGTGGTGCACCGTTGGCTGCCATAGCCCTCGGGCAAGGTGACCGCCAGCGTGCCGGAAAGATATTGGGGAATGGCTTCACCTTGCTGATTCTATTTACTTTAATTACTTCCTTCATTGCCTATACCTTCATGGAGCCTATCCTGCTCTTTACAGGCGCTTCGGAACATACATTGGGCTATGCGGTCGATTACCTTTCCATTTATTTGCTGGGAACTGTTTTTGTAGAGATTTCCACCGGACTGAATTCCTTTATCAATGCGCAGGGGCGTCCTGCCATTGCCATGTACTCTGTCTTAATCGGAGCTTTATTAAATATCATTCTTGATCCTATTTTTATCTTCTGGTTTGATATGGGGGTGAAAGGTGCTGCTTTGGCTACGGTGATTTCTCAGGCTTGCAGTGCCGCATGGGTACTGTCTTTCCTGTTTTCCCGGAAGGCTTCTCTGCCTTTGGAGAGGCGCTATATGAAGTTGAATCGGGGAATTGTTGTTGCGATGTTGGGACTGGGAGTATCTCCGTTCATTATGGCTAGTACAGAGAGTTTGGTGGGCTTTGTGCTGAATAGTAGCTTGAAAGATTTTGGAGATATTTACGTCAGTGCGTTGACGATATTACAAACTTCGATGCAATTTGCCAGTGTGCCGCTGACGGGGTTTGCGCAAGGCTTTATTCCGATTGTAAGTTACAATTATGGGCATGGTGATAAACAGCGTGTGAAGGACTGTTTCCGTATTGCACTGATCACCATGTTCTCTTTTAATCTGATTCTGATGCTGCTTATGATCCTGTTCCCGTCAACGGTTGCATCTGCTTTTACAAGTGATGAAAAGTTGATAGAAACGGTCCGTTGGACTATGCCTGTCTTTCTGGGTGGTATGACCATTTTCGGCTTGCAACGTGCCTGTCAAAATATGTTTGTTGCATTGGGGCAGGCTAAGATATCCATTTTTATCGCTTTGCTCCGCAAGGCTATTCTGTTGATTCCGTTAGCACTGATACTGCCGCATTATATGGGAGTGACCGGAGTATATGCGGCTGAGGCTATATCCGATGCTACGGCTGCAATTTGCTGTACGCTGTTGTTCTTTTGGCAGTTTCCTAAGATTTTGGGGAAGATGAAATAGGCTAAGGCTTTATAATTTTTCTCTTATTAATACATTGTAATTAGTGATAATGTGTTATTTATATAATCATATTTTAAACCCAATTGTATTTTGTAAGAATGAATTTCGAGCATTATATTGAATTTGGCAATTTGATATATATCGTTGAACTCCATACAGAAAAGATAATTTGAGTTTATATTCTCTTTTATTTTCTTTGCTAAATATTCAGGGGTGATATTACTAAAGCCTATTCTTTGCATGGTGTCACTCTTTTTTTGCTTGAGATATTCTAATTTCTCCGAAGTAATAATAATCTTTGAAGTATTCAGACGTTGAAATACAGGGGTTATGGAATTGATGGCCATAGCTTGATCGGAAGTATCTATGATATTAAAATACACTCGTTCTATTTTGTAGGTTAAAAATGTCTTAAATAAATCTGCGTATATACAGCGAATCTTAAATCCATTAGACTCAAAGTCATAACCAAATTCATTATTGTCTTTAACTTTAAAAAAATTGTCTTGATCGGAGGAAGGTTGCAATATAATATCATGATATTGAATGAATCCATTTGTGAGAATGGAAGATATGTAAATTTTCAGAGTAGAGGATAATGTTACATCAGCTATTCCTACGAACCCCTGAAAATTTTGTAAACCCATTTTTAGTCTGCCAATGAAATTATTGGAGACGTTATTTATGTAAATGAAGAATAGCTGTTCACTTGATTTATACTCAATCTGGGATAAATTAATATGTTCAGATAAACTTTGATATAATAAATCGTTTGCGTTTTTCCATGATGTGTTGATTTTAGAAATATAATCACCGCATAAGAAGCTATGAGATTCTGATTTGTCTAAAAGCTTAATTACGGCATTATAACATGCTACCCCGTATTCAGAATCTTCTATTTGTAGAGTATCAAAAACGAGAATAATCTCATGATGTTTCTTTTGGGGAATTAAAACTGACTTTAGTACTGAATATGATATACCTTTTTTCTCTAATAGTTCTACTAAAATGTCGTGCATGTTGTTAATCTCTTTGCCCATCTGTAAGTCAGAGATATTGAAGTATTGTTTCATAACTTCAAGCATTGTATTATCTCTCGAATCTATTGTGTATATAGTTTTACTCATGTTTTCTAAATTCTATTGGTGAGTATCTTGTTTGGGATGGTTTTGATTAATAATCTGTGAGGCCTCTTTCAACTTAGAGGACAATTAGGTTATAGAATGGAATTTATTCGCTGTTCATTGTGCTGATAGGATAATCTTTCATGTCATTCTATTTTCTGCAAAGATAAACAATAAAACCAAAGTAGGAAGAAAACCCCATCGTTTCCTTCCTACCCGATTCTTTATTTTCAGAAGTTTTTTTATTATGTCACAAAGACCTTTTTCATCATTTCTTCTTCATTTCCTATTTATGGTGCTTCCGTCACATTAACTGTTACCGTCACCTTCTTTGCCGCATCCGACAGATTTTGTATCTCAAAGGTTGCCACCGCATTTGCCGGGAACGATCCTGTGGGGAAATCCTTTGCATTTTGGTCCAGTGTCAAGGTATAGTCTATAGCCTCGGTGCTATGTCCTTCCGTCTTATCCGCTTTCAGCCAGGCAGGTAAACCTACAATCCGGCTACCGCCTTTGGCAGTCACAGTAAGTTTCATGGACGAGGTGGTTCCGGCATTGGCCTGTTTCTGCATGCTGAGTGTTCCTGTGATTACATCCGGTGATTCACTTCCGGCAGTGTAGGTATTTGCCGCATCCGGCTGCGATGGCGTATCTGCTGCCGCAGCAATTCCCGGCACTCCTACGGCTGCTTTCACTGCAATCTGGCTTTCTTCGCGCCCTGCCTTGCTGCGCAATAAGATGATGGCTTTCGGGAAAAGATTCCCTGAATATCCATCGGCTTTTGACACTTTACAAGTATACGATGCCGATCCGGCACGGGTTACCGGTGTGATTTCCGTCTTCAGCCACTCGGCACTGCCACCCGCGGAACTTGTATAGACAATGCTGCATTCCGCTTCCGAATTGCTGGTGAAAGGAATACTGAAATATTCAGTCTCATCCGGGGAGACGGTGGCTGTATTGTTACCCGCAATAGTGGTTGCTCCAGCTCCTGTCAGTGTCCCGATAGCCAGTTCATTTTCCGGCTGATACTCAAAGTCCCCGCCATCCGTCCAGTCCGAAACGGTGATGTTCACATCCAGCTTGAACGGGTCGGCGTCGGTGATACGCACCGTGTAGCGGTGGTTAGGCTTTACCTCGATGTAACCGCCCGTACCCGCTACCGACTGCTCAAACTCTACCATGTAACTCACCTCCTGCGGTATATCCGTCTGGTTCAGCGCATACTTTCCCTTGATAATCAGATACCCCTTGTCGGCAATCGGACTGGGATAGCTGTAGAAAGCCCCTGTCTGTGTTCCCTTATTGGCATTGGCGCCGTCAAAGTCACGGTCGGGGTAGGTGATAAGCGTCTTGTCCGGATCGGCATCTTCCACGGGAACCACCGGAAAGAAGGTAACGCCTTTGCGGCCGTGCCCCATCGATACACCGGTGATGGTGAGATGTGACAATTTCTCGTCATTGATGATATCGAAACGGGAGACGATACGCGACAGTGTCATATTGATGCGGGTACGGGACCCCATACTGATATCCCGCAGGTCGAGTGCGGGGCTGTAGGAACCTACCATCGGCAGGGGTGTCAGCAAGATGTCCGTATCCTCGGCAGGGTCCAGCAACGGAGTGGTAAAGGTGAGGAAATCCGTTTCAGTGGGAATACCCGCTTTGGTCACAATGTTATAGTCCGCACCCGGTGAACTCTGTTCCAGCGCTACGAAATTGGTGTATTCCGCTCCGGCTTTCAGCAATTTCGGCTGATTGGCAATGCAGTAGAATTTGGTGAACAGGCCTTTCTTGGGGCGCAGGGTGGCGAGTGCTACGTTGTCACCCTCCACGGTCAATATAATTTTCGTAGCGTTAGGTATCGTAGAACCGTCCGAACGATAACAGAACCGTTCCTGATAAGTATATGGCCCTTCCTCCTTGTCCGAAGAGAACACATAAATATCCAGCGAAGTGATTTCATTCTCTTCGGTCGTGGCGATGGGGGCATCGGCGCGGGTGGTGCCTGCCGTCTTTATGTTCAGCTTGTTCTGAAAGGCGAGGATGATTTCGCGGCGCGTCGGGTCATTGACCAGCGGATCATCACCGGGAGTAGTCGCCGACGGCACTTCCGCTTCGCTGCACCCCGCAAGGGACAGGGCAAGCAGGCCTATCACCCATGCGGAAAACTGTTTTCTATTTCTAATCATAATCTTAATATTATTGTTATTAGTTACTTACTTATTTACTGATATTTCGCAAGTTATTCATATCGTCCTGATTAATAAGAGTATCTGTTTTAATTAACCGAGTATCTCAATTCTCCTCCTCCGGCGGAAGAGGAGTACCCCAACGGGGGGAGGTGGTAGGAGAGAAAAGAATTCCTTATTTATATGATTCATCGGTATTTCTTACTTTACCTACCACCCCGCCCTTTGGGCACCCCTCCTCCCCAGGAGGAGGGGAATTGGGATAGTTCATTAACATACAGGCTGCTCGCAGGATTTATATTACGGTTTAAGGAGCTACAGCAGCCGCACTCACCAGCACTGTCACGTCTTCCATGCCCGAGATATTGTTTTTCAGCACAATCGGCGCGGCTGTGAAGTCGGTAACGGCATCCTTCACGGTCAGGGTGAATGTCTGGCTGCCGGTAGCATCCGTCGGAGCAGTTCTTGTAAAGGCGGCAGTCTCGGCAATGGTGAACCAGGATGACAGCGTGCTTGCCGTCACGCCTTGCGGAGAAGTAATTTTCACCTCAACGGTGCTTCCGTCAGTGCGGGGCACATCGGTAATCTTATAGTTATTGTAAGCGGCTCCGCCTGTTGTCCCCGTCAGTTCAATCGTTGTAATGGCAGGATCAAGCAATTCCACCGTCAATTCCAGTGTCTGAGTTGCATCTCCCAGATTGATAATCTCGAACTTGCTGTTTACATCGCTGGTTGCCGTCACGTCTTTCAGCATAAGAGTGTAGTACTCTTCCACCGGAGTAGAAACAGAAACATCCGTGGCGGGAGTACCCGTCGTGCTTGGCGCAGGGCCTGATTTGCTCTTCGAAACTTCCAGCCAGGGAAGCTGATTATTCAATACTAATTTCGTTCCGAACGGACAGCTTGCCCCGAGTGTGATGCTGCTCTTGCTTGTTTTATACATCGTGAGTTTTCCATTCGCCTGATCGTATAAGTTGAAGTTCCCCGTAGCCGCATCCGGTGTGGCAAAATCCAGTACCGGTGCCGTGGCGGGCGGCACAATGGTCAGCGTAGTATAAACCGATTCATCCTGTGAAGCCGATTCATTGGCCAGGGTCAGTGTGACGGGAACATAAGGAGTGGCGGCAGTCAGCGTATATTTGAAGGTCATGGTAGTAGTGGTTACTCCGTCCACGACTTCCGACTTGTAGGCAGTAACGTCATGCTCCAGCCAGTCAATGTCCCATCCCGTTGTGGTGCTGAACTTCGGCTGTACCTTGCCGCTGGCCGTAGCGGTCAGCGTGATGATTTTCTCCGTACCGTCGGCCGTCACGCTGATTTCTTTGGTGGCAACGTCTGTATCAGTTCCTTCCACATTTAGGGCGGTCACTACGGGCGCGGCATTGTCGGGCTTGACGATGACTCCGCCGCCACTGGTCCAGTCCACAATTTCAAAGAAGGCGGTGATGGTGGCTTCCATCACTTCCTTGATGTGCAGGGTGTAACGGGTGTTGGCCACTACGTCTATGAAAGCGGCTGCTCCGCCAGTATCGGGAGCACGCTGTATGTCGAGATGGTATTCCACGGGCACAGGGTCTTTCTGCATCGGGTTCTGGTATTTGCCTTTGATGATGAGGAACGCCTCGTCCGTGTCTTTCAAAGGATAGGTGTAGAGGGCGCTCTCCGTCACTCCCTGATTGGCTTTGGGCAGCATCAGATAGCTGCCTTCGGCTACGGGGTACTTAATGAGGCTGGCAGTACGACCGGCATCATCCAGTGTGGTCAGCGTCCCCGGCATCACGGTAGCCTGGTTGCGTCCGTTTCCCAGCGCGACGCTTTCAATGATCAGTCCCGTCTTGGCGGATTCATTGTCGATGTCGAAGCGGCTCACGCGGCGTTTCAGTTCGATGTTCACCGTGGCGATATTGCCCAGTATCTTCGTTGTGCCGCTTCCGGTCATTACTAATGGAGTGCCCAGGGCGGTGCCTGTCGGTTCCAGTTTGGCGGTACAGTACTTCTCAAAGTCCGTGGCTTTCGTGCCGTCGGTTTCTATGGCTCCGGTGGCGGCGTTGGTTTTCACCGCTACCAGAGGGTCTATCGGATCTCCGTCGGCTTTGTAGAGTGTGGTGCTGTTGGCTACGCAATACAGTTTCAGGTTGGGGATGCCCTTCAGTTCCGTCGGGAAGATGGAGGCCTTGCGGGCGGTTCCGGCACCGCTCAGTTTGAAGGTTTTCGCTGCGGTGTCGTCCTGTGCGGCGGCTTTCCACGTTTCCAGATACTGGTAGTCTCCGCCGTCGGCGGTGGCTGCAAATACATAGATGTCCAGGTTGTCAATCTGGTTCTCACTTTCGGAAGCGATGGCGCGGGTGTATTCCTGCGACTCTCCTCCGCCACTAAATACGAGACGGATCTCTTTGCCCGCTCCTTTTACCGGAGCGTCGTCGGTGCCAAGCTCCCCCTGGCTGCATCCTGCAAGCAGGGCCAGCATAGCCGACATCCAAAGCATGTTTTTCGTTTTCATCATTTGTCTATACTTTTTTTGAAAGTTAATAATCTTATTGTGAGGCATTTCCGGGACCGTACTACTACGGGTGGCGTAGACGGTCAGCTACGCCGGTAGTAGACGGCCGTCTATGCCACCCGTAGGTGGCCACCTACGCCTGCCGTAGCAGTACGGCTGCCGCCGGACTATCCTAACGGGTCCTCTTCCAGACCTCCATCAGGACCGAGACCTCCTCCATCGGGTGCTTTGCCTATATAGATGGTTTTCATCACGCTGCGCGGCACTTTCAGCATGGTCTTGCTGTTGCTGCCGAATTGTGTGGTTACTTTGAGTTCATACGTCCCGTCCGCCAGATCGGCAGGGATGATGAACGTCAGTTTCGAGGGATCGTTTGTCACCCAAAGGTCTTCGGCTACTTTGGTTTCCTTTCCTGAACTGCTTTTCAGGGTGATACCCACTGACGGGTCGGTTCCCACCACTTTCAGCTTGCCGCCTGTGAGGGTGAAGGCGCGTCCTGCCGTGGCTGAAGCATCCTGTGCACGGGTGGAGGCATCCTGCACGCCGCCGATGTACATGGCGCTGCCTTTCTCGCCGATGATGCCCACTGTGGTTGCCTTGATGGCTTCCCGCAGGTCGGCGCCTACGTTGAAGTTCACCACGATGGAGTTCTTTGCCGGATTCCAGGTGGAGTTTTCTATGACGCCGCGGAAAGCGACTGAGGCGTAATACAATCCCGTGTTCACACTCATGCCGGTCATCAGCATGCGTTTGATGACCCGCTTTTGCAGGTCGAAGACGTGGCGAATGGTTTCTTCACGCAGACCGGAGTCCTCCGCTTTCAGTTCGGCGATGATGCGGTTTTCGTCCGCACTGCCGATGGATACGGGGACGAGGATCATGTCCTCTTTGTTGTCCACGGTTACGGTATTGTCCGCCAGTTGGCCGTTGATTTGATACTTGATTTCGTTTGCCATAATTTATAAATATTTATAATGAATACTATCGGTAAAACCGGAGTCTTGCCGTTGTTAATAATCGAATAATTATGGCATGAGGAATGAGTTTCTTGGAGAAAAGCCGGGAGGGAGTTTCACAAAAAAAATCATTCCAACATGCCAAAGAACGAAAGCTCGTTTGACATGTTGAAATGATTTTATAATATGGGGTAACGCTTAAAAATTAGGCGTTAGTGTGCGATGTTATCAATTGATCAACAACTGCTATTAATTTTTTTGCAGGTTCAATCATTGGAGATATATCCTCTTCAGTAACATTATAAATACAATTATAATCACCTTTTTCGCGCATAGACTGTAATTGGGATAGTAAACGTCCCAGTTCTATGTCTACTAAGTTGGTTCTAACAAAATGCATCCCAAATAGATTGACTAATCCTTCATGGCTTTTGAATGCATATCCATACTCTATAAGAAGTGCAGAAACGGCATGAAAACAAGCATAATAAAGACGATTAGCTACCACTTCCCAAAAACAGAGAGTGACATTACCTTCCGCTTGTTTCTTCATCCGATAGTTTCATAATAGTGCTACTCCTTCCTCATTTACGTTTTTATAGAATGGTGTAAAGCTACTGGCTGCCCACTCCTTAAGAGTATATAGTACAGGATTGATGCGTTCGTTCAGGTCCCATCCTAAAGCGGTGAAAGGGAATGAAACGTTGTCATAGTCTGATTTCTCCAGTTGATCCTTATCTAATATGATAAGCACATCCCAGTCAGATGTTTCATCAGCATCTCCGCGAGCTCTCGAACCATACAACAGAACTTGTGCTCCGGCAGGTAAATTAGTTTTTGCTATCTTCTTTAAAGAAGAGAATACTTTGTTAAAATTGCGTTTCATAATTCAACCTCCTTTATTTTATCAATAATCTTATTGTTTTGATGAAGGCTTTACAAAGATAATCATAATTTCTATTCTCTGCATTCCGAAGAACAGGTTTTTACGTTTTTATCAAAATGTATATTCTATTTATAGAGACACTTTTGTGCATTATAAAAATCATTCCAACATGTCAAAGAACGAAGGATTCTAAATCCTAATATTAGAGGTAAGCGGATTACAAATTCGCTTGAATGTTTTTTTAAAAAGGTCTGCAATAGAAATAATAATGATTCTCTGTTCTATGGGGATAGCCATAAGCTGACGATGTAAAGCCACTATAAATGTCAAGGGTCCGTGCTGATAAATCACCACCGTATCCATCCTTTGACCAATGTCGTCCAATGTTAAAAACTTGTTTTTGAAGAGAATTAAAATTAATGCTGTAAGAAGCAATGTCATTATAATTAGTTTGAGATCTACCGGAAAAAAGTCTGTATTGATCCATTGTTACGAAGCTCCATCCTGAAGGTACGGAACTATTGATGCTACTCCACGTTGCCTCTGTATGCGGTGAATAAATCCAGTAATTATTCAGTGCATAAGTTGTCATTCCGTACACAACAGGTGAACCTGTCCATTCATCAATTTGGTAGTCGGGAAATCTGACATCATCTGCTTTAAATTTAAAATAGTATAGATTTTTTGCAGTTTCATTGATAGTGACATTCTTAAATGTAAATTTGAAAGTGGTAGTAGTTCCCGACGTTTTACTTTCCTGGTTTACGGTCTGATAGTCTTTTGCACGTGAATCTGTTGAGCTTTCATCATAACTATAAGTTGTACCTCCTTTAAATGTCACCGTAAAATTAGTTATTCCCCAAAGGTTTGTATCTGTTGTAGATAATTTCATGTCTACGTCTGTTGCTGCCCGTGTGAAGGTTATTCCGGATTTGTTTGCTGTAAACGTGGGCAATGATGATTTAAAAGTAACCGCAATTGCTTCTTTTTTTGTATCATCCGATAAGTTTTTTACATAGAGTGTTCCACCGTTCGCATCACTAAGTGAGAAACTGCTTGTTTGGTACTTTATTACATAATTATGCTCTTTCGTATTAGATTCCGCAAGGTCAGCTTCTACTCCTCCGGGTAATTGTAATACACTTCCTCCCAAAGAGTATATTTTCAACGTTGCTGTAGAATAATAAGACGATTTCAACTGATACAAGTTCAGTGATTTACTACTTGATATATATGAATTAGCGGAAGGGTCTGTACTGACTACCTCAATTGTGGGTGCTTGGAATTCTCTCGCAATATTCACTGTTATTCCTGTTCCTCCGGAAGCGTTTGTGAATACGATTTGCGTATCATCGAAACTTGCTGCGTCCTCTATCAGTTTGAAAGTGAAACTTGCTGTTTTACTTTCCGGTGTGCTACGTGTAGACACCGGTGTAATGTTTTCCAGCCATGACGGGCACTTGCTTATGGTAGGTTTACTATAATTATCCATTGTTAGGGTGAATTGCTTGTCCTTGATGACAGGCATAGTAAGCGTGGCGGTGGTGGCTGTTATAGATGAAAGGCTGATTCCTGCGCTTTGATTTGTTATTTGTAAGTTATCGAGTCGATTAGGTAGTAATTTCACTTTGATGTTCTCGGCTTTTGTCTTGTCCGAACGATTTTTCAAGGCTACGGTGATTTCTTTTTCAGTCAAGTCGGTAGCATCCGTACCTGCCCATTGGAAAGTATATTCCTGCGTGGTGTGCGGGCTCGAAGCCGGACTGACTGTGATGCCCGCATCAGCAGGAATCTCTATCTTGCTGCCGCCCACGGAAGTGACTACTATCGTACCTGTGGAAATTTTGGAACTGACTGTCTGTACCAGATAGAGTGTATTGTCTACTGCATTCCAGTTATTTACCCCGTCGGGGCTCATTGCAGCACCTGTGGGTTTTACGATGGGGGCACTCAAAGTAGCGTCTATATCTATAAGTATCACTTCCTCACCGCCTCCTGCCTTGTCCATCAGGCAGAGAATGCCGCGGGGATAGTTGTCGCCTGTATAATTCTCATTAAGAGTTACTTTGTATTTCACTTTCTGCGTGGCTCCTGTTCGTGCTGTGGTAACAGGGATTTCTTCCAGTTTCAACCAGTTGTCAGCAGTGTTATTACCATAGTAGTTTAATTGCGCTTCGACTCCTGCATTGGAGCCGGTGGTAGCGGTAAAACTACTTCCTGTTTTAAGTGCCAACGTGATGATACCGGTGTTGATGTCATAAGTCGTTTCTGTTGCGGGTAGCAGGTCTGCTACGATGACAGTCTCCAGCCCATTTTCGGGCTCGTAATCATCTATATAGTCACCCGTTTCCCAATCCACCAAACGGATATTGGCTGTCAGTTCAAAAGGGTCGGTTTCGGTTATCTGCACCGTGTAGCGGTGATTGTGGTTTATTTCGATTAGGCTTCCGTTACCATCAGTCACGCGTTCGAAAGGGATACGATAAGATACCTCTTTCTTTTCATCCGTCAGGTTCATGGTATACAGTCCTTTCAAAATCAAAAATCCTGCATCTATGGCTTTACATGGGTAGCAATAGAAAGCTTTGGTGGTAGTTCCTGCATTGGCGTTCAGTCCATCAAAAAGACGGTAAGGGTATGTAATCAGTTGGCCGTTTGTGGCGGGAACATCTCCTGTCGGACGAATGGGGAACAGTGTTACACCCTGTCTTCCGTTTCCCATACTGATATCTGTGATAGTAAAATGAGATTTTGTAGCATCGTTTACTATATCGAAACGTGCTACGGCTCGAGTGAGTGAAACATTCAGTCGCACGTAAGTTCCCATACTGTATTCGCGCAAGTCAGTGGGCTGGCTGTTGGCACCGGACATAGGCAGAGGGGCAAGCAGGACATCGGCATTAAAACCGGTGGGATTTAATAGCGGGGTATTCAGTTTAACGAAATCGCTTTCAGTAGGTGTTCCGGGGCTCGTTACTACATCTCCCGGTACACCGGATTGTGTCTGAGAACTTTGTTGTAACGGGGTATAATTCGTGTATATATTTCCTGCGGCATCATCCATTTCGGTTTGATTGGCTACGCAATAAAACTTGGTGAATAAACCTTTGCGGGGGTAGAATACCACATTTACTTTCCCGGCGGCCTCGTCCGCTTTCAGTTCGAGAGGGGAAGTACCCGCGGGCAGGGTTCCGGCATCCGAACGGTAGGCGAAACGTTCCTGAAAGGTGTAAGGACCTTCCTCCTTGTCACTGCCGAAAGCATAAATATCGAAACTTTCAATGCGGTTTTCATCCTCTTCGGCTATACCGTCGCGGGTGACAACCCGGCTTTCGGGCGTACTGTTTACAAGGATCAGCTTGTTTTGTAGAGAGATTACCACCGAACGGCGGTTAGAGTCATTGGCCTGCGGGTTCTCCGGTGTTTCGGGAGTGCCGCCTATTGTTTCCACTTCGGAGGTGCAACCAGCCATCAGGCAGGACAGTATCACCAATGAAAAGTGCAGAAAGAATTTAGCGAATGTTTTCATGCTTGTTACTTTTATGCGGTTATTACTTATTTCCATTCCTCGTTCTTTTTATTCTCTATTATGTTTTCTGTTTTTCGTTCTTTATTCTTCATTCCTCGCTCTTCATCTTTTTCAGGTTCTTCCTCGCCTTTTCCGGTTCTACTCCCAGTGCCTTGCGAAACCATTCTTCCGCTTTCTTCCGGTCACCTTCCAGATAGGCCAGTACACCGAAATCATTCCATGCACGCGGGTCATCGGCCACCTTACTGAGATATTGCCGTGCGCTAACCGGATCGCCTGCCATGATTACCGCCGAAGCCGCATTGATATTGGCCAGCACGTCGTCCGGAAAGTGGTAGGCGGCTATCTCATAAATTTCACGGTATTGCTCCGTGCCTGGACGATAGAATGCAGCCACTCGGTACATCTCCTGCAACGACAGCAGACGCGGATGGGTATATATCAGACTTGCCGCCTCTTCAATATTGAAAGCGCGGGCCTCATAGCCCACCGTGATACGGATACGTCTCAACTGCGGAAAATAGCTTTTCAGAAGTTCCCGATATACGGTTCCTCCGTGCATATCCATCAGTTGTTTTTCGCGTCCTTCAAAAATGCCGGTTCGGGCAATGAGGGCCAACACTTCGTCACCGTGATTCATGGGGTGGCGTTGCAGAAGTTCCACCAATCCGTCCCAGTCTTCGGGTACGGAAGAAACTTTATAAAGATTGTGCCCCGGTGCATACGTGGCACGCATATACTCCTTGAAACAGTGTGCGCGGTTGGAAGCCAGTATTTCATTGTCCTTGTAGATCCCGTCGGGCGAGGCGTATCCGCAGATGGAGATGCTCGAAATACTTGCCAGATTCCCCTCGATGAGTGGGCGCATCAAGCTGTCCAGTTTCTCCAGTTCGGGGCGGTTGTTGTGGAATTCACGGCGGACGTCATAAACTCCGGTAGGGTAGTCTATATATAAGGTGGCACTTTCCGAACGGTGTTTCTGAGTTTCCATATCGGGGGTGAGGTAAGTCACCATGGCTGTACACTCGGCACAGGGCATACAGTCCGGCCTGCTTTGGGTTTCTTGCCGGTTGGCGGCATTTTCATGTCTTTCTGTAACTGCCTGCGGGATTACCGTCTGCTCCGGCAGATTTACAGCCTGTCCTTGTGAAACGGCCATTTGTCCCTGTGAAACTGATATCTGTCCCTGCGGAACATGGAAAGGGCTTGTCAGGGCAAGATCGGTTATCACCGGCTCTACTCCGAGCATCTTCATCCGGCAGCAATCCCGTCGTTCGCGCATCAACACCAATGAAGCGTGTTCCATCCATGGGCTATAGGCAACGGATACCTTATAAATAATGCTGTCTTTCCGGTTTCGGGTATAAAGCGTACGGTAAGGAGGCAAATAGCCGGGAGACGGTTGAAGCGCCTGCCTCCTGTGGTCGGCACGGGCACGGCGACGTCCGCTCACAACCACAGCGGGCAGCTCTTGCAGACGCCCTGCGCCACGAAGCACGGGAGTGAACAGATAAGCCTCCGCATTCCCCGCTTTTGCATCACTCAGATTGAGTAGCAGTTCTATGTGAAGACTGTCTCCCTGTGTAAAGACATGCGAACCGAGTGTTAAAGTTCCGCCCGCCCATGCTTCCGCAGTCAACAGTACCCCAACCAGACATCCTATTATTTTCTTCATCCTTTTCATCCAGCCTCTTTAATTTTTAATTATTAATTTTTAATTGTTTTTCATCCCAGTCCTCCGCCTTCCGCCCAGTCCGACGAACTGAGCTGTGTCACTACAATCTTCTGCCCGATGGTTACCAGCAGGTCAAACTCCTGTTCCGTATTTTCATCCAGACTGACAGGCAGTTTACGAAAGAACAGTTGCAAGTCAATCTCCTTCATAATCCGCTCATTACCCCGGTAGATACTCAGCAACGGATGTGATCCTGATGTCAGGCGATACGTTACCAATTCTCCCGTCAGTTCATCGTTATAGTTCATCGCCGCCTTGGCTTGATGCCATATTACCGGGCTGCCTATGGAGGGAAATGTGAAAGCTCCGTCACCACCGGCCAGCGGTATGTCGTAACCTGCCGGAAAGCCGTATTCGCAAGGCACGCCCCGCAGGCGGAATGTATATCCTCCTGTTCCTTCCGCCGGATAGTATCCGTCTTCCCAATGTACGGTAATCCGGAGGACGGCGTGGCAGTGGGTCAGGTAGATGGTCCGGTTCACTGAATTTCCCGTAGCGGGAATTTCAAACGTGCTATATCCATAGTATAGTCTTTCGGTGTTTGAACGATATTCGCTTGTGGATGTCCCTGTGGGTGTTCCCGTAGCCGAAGTCATTGCCAGTTCACGGATTTGCGTCACGCCGGGTTGGGGTGCGGGTACTACATCGCTTTCATATCCCCAGTTTCCCCATGCCACGAGGGTATATCGTCCGGGAGCTAACTCTCCCTGCCAATACTCCAGGCTGTCACCTTTCAGTAGCCGGATGTCCTTCAACACTCCGTCCGCATCGAAAAGGAACTGGTGGATGTTGTCCACATACATGGAGAGTTGTCCGGCGTCGGGCCTGCCGGCATAGCGGTAATTCAACCGTGCATTGTAGGGACACACTCCCGGTTCGTCAAAATCGAACGTGCAGGAGGTGCAGAACCATAGTATGCAACAGAGGATTACCATAACTTTCATCGGATGAAATAAATGAGTGACACACCGGCCCGTGTAGGTCCGAAATAATTCCTTTTATAATGTCCCATGCGCTCGCCGCAGCCTGCGCACCGGTATTTATCATATTCCATGCGGGCATATCCGCCACCAATTACGGCTTCTATCGAGAAGCGGTCGCCCAGCACCCAGTGGTAACCGTAAGTGATGCCTCCGCCATACAGGTCACCCCGGTAAATAATGTCTTCCATACCCGAAAAGAAAGGAATCTGGCCTACGTTGTAGTAAGCGTAATGTCCGTGCACTCCCAGGAAGTGTCCTTCGAACTTGCGGCAAGGCCAGTAGCGTAATTCCGGTTGTATCAGGTAGAGATTCAGTTTCATATCATTGCCGAACTTCCAGGCATTGTAAGCTCCGTTCAGTGCCATTGTGAAATGACGGCTGATGCTGGTTTCCACTCCTGCATTGGGTGTGGTAGTTCCCCACAATAGCAGGTCGGTGCGCAATGCCACGCGTTGGGCAAAGGCAGCGGTACTCATCAGACTGAGCAGCAGGAACAGCAAATAAAGTCGTTTCATGGCAATTCGGATTTATTGCACAGTTTAGATATGGGGGATGGAGTTCTCGATAAGGCATTCGCTCACGGGAAGTTCTGCTATGGAAATTTCCATCAGATAAAGGCGTGTCATCTGATTGACAATGCCCAGTTTGCGGGCTGTCGTCCCATAGCAGGAATAGAATTTTTCGTCACTGGGGCGGTTGAAGTAAACGCCTTCTCCCAATGCTTCAAGAATGGAAAGGAGGTTGATTTGATGATATGCACAGGCAAGGTGGTAGGATTCGGGGTGATTATCCGGCTGATTTTCTATCAGTGTTATCAGGTGTTCTTTTGAGAGTCGTTGCAGCAGGTACGTAATTTCGGAAGGCGAAGGATTAAGGGAAGTACTCAATTGATAATCCTTATACTGTATGTCGTGCAGTACCGCCAGGGCGAGTTTTGTTCTGAGTGTTAACATAGCGCTTGCTTTTTATGTAGATTATTGTCTGTTTTGTTTGGAATGTTCCGATTCCCGGTAGGAAACGGAACGGGCGCTATTGCAACCATAAATTAGGCGGATAATAATCATCCCTTCTAACTAAAAAGGAAGACAATTACCAATTTCACCTTTCTGTATTCCTCAATTTTATAATGAGATGCTCCGTATTAAAGTATGGGTAAGGGGGACTTTGTATTCAAACAAAAAAAGTGAAAGCTTTTTAATCAATACAAAGAGCTTTTCCACTGATATACTATATTATTACAGGAATACAATATTTATTGACATGACTTTTTGAGACAAAATCTAACTTTCAGGATAAGAGAGATGTTTTTGTCGTGTCTGGTGTTGTAATTTAACTGATTTTTTACAGAAAACTGGGAAACTTCGATAAGTATTTCCTGCTTTCCTTGTTTATTTCAATTGGAAATTGTTCCTTTACCGCCGGAATCGTTCCGTTTCCTACCGGGAATCGGAACAGAAATATGAAGCTCATTTTGAGAGTTTTTCCTCACTTTATCATTTCGATTTACTTTTCCCCTTTCTTTTCTCTTCCATTCCTTTTCTGCCATCGGATTAACCAATGCTGCCATTTGCAAATTCACCACCGCCAGTTGTTCATCAGAGAACGACCTCAAATAAGTATGCGTAATTTCTTCCGAAGCATGGCTCAACCCTGCACTGATTTTGGCTACCGGTATATCTTCATTATATGCCAGAGTCGCCCACGTATGCCGCGCTACGTATGAAGTCAGTCTCACCTCCAATCCCAATCGTTCAGATAACCGATACAAATGTTTATTATAAAGTCGCAAGGCACTCTCATATTGTTTCCTCTCCTCAGGTATACTTCCCGGTTGGCGCATAATCCTTAATAAATAGGGGGAACTCGAATCATCACATAAATACTTCTCAATAATTTCCCACATCCACGGTTCAAGCGTAATCGTCAACATCCTTCCCGTCTTACTACGGCGATAGCAAAGCACATCATCATGAATATCCGTTTTCCTCAAGTAAGCCAAATCTATAAAAGGAATCCCTCGTAGATAATAAGAAAGAATAAACAGATCCCGTGCTATCCCCAAACTTGGTGTATCCTCCAAATCAGCATCCGCCACCATACGAAGTTGTTCAATACTCAGTGCCCTTTTCCTCGTCTCTTCATA
This sequence comes from Bacteroides sp. 14(A), assembly GCF_000526555.1. Lineage (NCBI taxonomy): Bacteria > Pseudomonadati > Bacteroidota > Bacteroidia > Bacteroidales > Bacteroidaceae > Bacteroides > Bacteroides sp. 14(A). The sequence goes on from NZ_JAGH01000002.1 coordinate 2,244,759, forward strand.
TCCCATAAACACCTCACAAAAGAGCCGCTTAGCGTCTTTCAACTCTTTCTCCTTTTCTGCTTCCCGGCAAATAGCCCGCAACGCTCGGAAATAGCACGCTGAAGTATTACGTGAACATCCCGAAGCCCACAAATAGTGTTCAAAGCCCAAGAAAAATCCTGCCGTCAATTCTTTAAAAGTAACTAACTCCATATTAGCAAACTCTTCCAAGCTATGTAGCATACTCCTGCAAGTATGCTCCGCTGAGAACTTAAACAACTCGCCCAAACTATCCGCATGAGTTATAATACCCTCCTTTAATGTCTTCATTTTCATCACACTGTTCTTTTAATTAATAATTATTCCCTTCCAAACCTCACTTACCATCATTTGTTTTGGGTGAAAAAAGGAGATAAACATCAAAAGTAAGAACAGGAAATATGGCTACTTGTCATGAAACATGCATAAATGTCTTCACCTAATGTCTATAAACAAAAAAAAGTAGCCATCTACATCAGATAACTACTTAATTTCTTATACTTCGCCTGGGATTCTCCTCGCAGAGTTACCACGCTGATATTTAAAACTTTATATTTTTAGCTTCAAGCATATCCCATGAATTATCCCACTAATTAGCTACGTGCTTTCGCAGTAGTTTGCTCATGGAGAATACAAAGATAAGTACTTTCTTTAAATCTACAAAATTAGGGGTAATATGCATTTGTTTCCACCAGAAAGAGAACTATTACTGTATCTCTATTGATAGTCAATATTTTATCTTATTTCAAATTGAAAAATCCACACGATTTAGCACACGAATATTTTTCATCGTTCTGATTGCTATTTGCATGATTTCTGCTGTAAAGGTAGGAAAAATACCTATAAAAATTTACCTTTCAACCGTTTAGCTCGTATATCCAACAACATATCTATAAATGGCTATTCAGCTTGTTTGGTTTTGTCAATCCTAGTATGCTTGAGAAAGAGACTATTTAAAAGTCGAAATTTAAATTTTAAGGTCATGAAAAAACTTGACCAATGTATCTCTACCAATACTCTCTAGCTCTTCTATTGCCCAATCTTTTTCACCAAGTTGCGAATCTATTTTGTATAACCAATGCAAAATATTATCATCTAATTTCTCTATTTTTTCAGGTGTATTCATTTCTTTGAGTGCAGAGAGAACATCACTGTGTGACAAAGAAATTTCTTTTATTTGTGATATTGTTTTTTCATAGTCATTACTTTGATATAATGCTAAAAAGATATCGAACGCATCTCTTCTCCTTTTGACGCTAAACGCACTTTTTATTTTGGAAAGAATAAGGCCAGCCTCATTAATCAAATTGAACTCTATATGCTCTTTTTCTCCATTCTGATATTCAAATTCTTTTTCAAATTTCAAATTAAAATGATCAAAAAAGAAATCTGAATTAGGAAGTAGAATGGTTCCTCCTTTATAAGGTATTTTCATTGAATGAGATTCTAATATTGGAAAATCAATATGATCAACAAACATTTCTGGTTCACTTTGATGCATTTCACCTGGGTGTAATAGGTCTATATTGAATACATAATCTTGCCCATTGATTTCTATTGGCTTTAATAATTGAAATGTGTGTTTAGCACTTTGAAGAAATCCATTTTCAAGAAAGATGCGAATTATAGACTCCAATTCTCCAATTTTTCTTCCAGATTTAAAGAGAATATCCACGTCTCGAGTTCCTGGATGAGGAATAACTCCAGAGTTTAATAGAAATGGCGACCAACCTCCAACAATAAGATATTCCATCTCATTATCGTTTAATATTTTTGTGGATTCCCCGAGTAATACTAAAGCTCCTTCTTCAATAGAGGTAATTGTTCGTTTTTGAGTTTTCATAAAAATATTAATTTGTTTTCCTACTATAGTTAAACGGTATTTTGCAAACTACTATTGGGTTATCTGGTATAGCCATTTCTAACCCATACATACTAGTTTAAATGCATAAAAACTATATCAAATTTTCTCTTTTAATTTCATCCAATGTTTTACCATTCATGTTTTTCCAAGTTTTCCAACCATTTGTTGGGCGACCAGAGACAACCCCTCCCGCTGTACTGGGAGAAGAAAATATATAATCCTCGGTAAAAGTATAAACATTTCCGTCTAAAGATAGAGTTCCACTATCAATTAGCTTGTTACGGAGGTCTATCATGTATTTATGGCACGATGGCAAAGTGTCTTTTACAGCCTTTGATCCTTTATAAACGACAAAACCGTCATCAATCAGATTCCCTTCAGCGAAGGCCTCTTTACTTTTCATTTTGTATATATCCTGAGACACCCTATTGTTGTCCCGTGAAATAGAGTCGAACAGAGGAAATCCTAATGCAGAAAGAAGAATTTTAGTTGTTTCAAAACAGTCAAGCATATCTGCTTCCATACTTTCTGTAACAAAAGGCATATTTGTATTTACTCCGTTTTCTAACTGCCAACGATTAACATCTTGTACCATTTTTATTGCAATATGCTCCAGATATTTGACATGTGTTTTGGTAAAGGCATTTATTTTAGAAATTATGACGATTCCATAATTCCAAAAATCTTTGTTACGGTGGTGTTGTGATAATCTTATAGCACAATCTTCAGCTTCACCAATATAAACCAACGGTTTTCCTACTTCTGATTCTCCAAACAAGAAATAAAAGCCGACATTCGACAATTCACTTCGCGTAAGAATATAGTCAAATTGATTACGAGGAAATAGTATAGCCTTTACCGTGCGATTGGTTATTTCTGCTATGCGAACACCGCGCGGGTTGCCATCAGGCAGAAATATTTGTATAGTTTGAGGTCGTGCCATTATCATTTCTGTGGAGTTGTGTGTTGTGTATAAGAATTTATTGAAGTGCTTTCGGGATTAAAGTTTCGCTCTAAATTATCTACATTGAACATTTCTTTGAATAAAAGTCCTAAATCCTGATTGATAATATCTTTACCATATAAAGTAACCAAATTTTTATATTGCTTCAACAAGTTTTCATTTTTTTCTATACATAAAAATAACAAATCTGTCAGCCTCCTGTAAAATTCAGGATATACTTCATTTGCAAATCTTATTGTATCCGTATTTATTTCTCTGTTGCTCATAATTCTTCATTTATCTTGTTATATACTTTCTTCATTAAAATTTCCCGGACTAAATCTCCAAAAGACTTGTTTTCAATTATTTTATCGAAGATATCCTGATTTTGCTCCATCCGATCTATTAATTTATTTAGGAATATGTCTTCAAAGGCAAATTTGAAAGTATCTATTTTGTTAGCTTTTGCTTGTATTTGCAATTTCTCATCTTGAATAAGTTCAGTTTCTATCTGTTCAAAAAATAATCTGTCTGCCTCTTCGAATTCTGTGCCAAAACGTGTATTCAAAATATCTATAATTTCCGATAAAGGTGCTTTTTCTTCCTTATCCCGTTTAAGTCCGGCTTCTTTTAATCCATCCAATTCTCCGTCTTCTCCTTTTATCAATTCGATAGAACCTTCTTTTACCTTCTGTAAACGGTAATACTCCATCGCAATTTCATCGGACAGTTGAAGATTTTCCGATAATTCTCTTTTGGGCAATTTTGTTAATAACAACTTAGCGTAAGCATAGAACTTTTCAAATTCCGAATCAATAAACGGCATTATTTGAGATAGAAAATTATACAGGTTAGCCCACGTCCGCAATCCTTTTTTGAATTCTTCCTTTTCTTCCTCATTTAATGCCTTAAAACGATCTACAGCCGGGTCTATATAACCATATAACTGTCCTTGATCTTGCAACGTCAATTTTCCAATTGCTTTAAAATAAACGCGAGAAAAAGCTTCGATTTCTGACTGCCAGTAAATTTGTTTTTCATCCAGCTTATTCTTCAAATCAAACAAGTGATTTATATCCGGTTCCTCTGTTACAATTGTTTTCTCATAATAGGGTTGGAATGAATTGAAAATTGTTTCGCGGTCATTTACAAAATCAAGAACGAAAGTATCTTCTTTCCCAGGCATTGTGCGATTTAAACGAGATAGGGTTTGTACAGCTTTGACTCCAGATAATGATTTATCAACATACATAGTATGCAATAGAGGTTGATCGAATCCTGTTTGATATTTATCCGCAACAATCAGTATTTTATATTCTTCCTCTTCAAAGACTTTAGGTAATTCACGTTCTCCATAGCCTGTTAATTGAGGCTCTGATACTCCCATTGGATAGTCGTCATCTATCACAGTACCCGAGAAAGCAACTAATACCTTTAATTCATTTGTATATCCTTTCTCATGTATATAACTGTTGAATGCGTCAAAGTATTTCTTTGCCATCTTTCGAGAAGAGGTAACAAGCATGGCTTTGGCACGGCCTCCAATTTTTTTTGCTGTAACATACCGAAAATGCTCTATAATTATTTCTGTTTTTTGAGCAATATTATGTGGATGGAAATTAATGAAATGACCAATCGCTTTATTCGCTTTCTTCTTATTTAAAGTGGGATCATCTTCAATAGCTTTCGATAATTTAACGTATAATTCATACGTAGTATAGTTGGCCAGTACATCTAAAATAAAACCCTCTTCAATGGCTTGCCGCATTGAGTATAAATAGGGTGAGTATGGTTTACCATTACTATCTTTCTCACCAAATATTAACAAGGTTTTATCTTTTGGGGTCGCTGTAAAGGCAAAAAATGATATGTTGTTCTGGTGTCCGCGGGCTAAAGCAGTTTTCTCTACTTGCTCATTGATAAAATCTTCAGCAGAATCTTGGTTAATGTCCTCTTCTTGTTCATTCTTATTCGAAGACATCAATATTTGTTTCATCTTTCTGTGGGCTTCGCCACCTTGTGAGCTATGTGCTTCATCAATGATAACAGCGTATTTTTTTCCGGAAATATTTGCTACCTTATCTACAATTACAGGAAATTTTTGCAGCGTTGTAATGATTATGTTTGTTCCTGTTTCAATGGCTGTTTTTAACTGGTCAGAGTTCTTGTCTATTTTCTGTACAACTCCTGTTTTATGTTCGAACTGGTAAATTGTATTTTGCAATTGCTGGTCGAGTACCTTACGGTCTGTTACAACAATAACACTGTCGAAGATACGTTCATCACTGGCATTGTGAAGGCTCGACAGACGATATGCCAACCACGCTATGGAATTGCTTTTTCCAGAACCGGCTGAATGCTGAATAAGATAATTTTTCCCCGCACCAGTTGCTTTTACATCACTTGTCAGTTTTCTTACAACATCCAATTGGTGGTAACGTGGAAAAATAATCTTTTCCTTTTTATATGTTTTCCCGTCAATTTGGTATTCTTCGATTTGTAAATGGACAAAACGTTGGATAATATCCAGCCAACTGTCTTTAACCAGAACGTCTTTCCAGAGATACGAGGTTTTATAATCTCTATTGGAGGCGGGAGGATTTCCTTTTCCTTTATTATATCCTTTATTAAATGGTAACCAAAATGTTTTCTGACTGTCTATTTTAGTTGTCATGAAAACTTCTTCATCATCAACTGCAAAATGTACAAGCGTTCTTTTTTTGAAAGCAAATAACAGTTCCTTGTTATCTCTTGTTGTAACGTATTGTTTTTTAGCATATTCAACATTTTGTCCAGTAAATTGATTTTTTAATTCTAATGTAGCAACAGGAACTCCATTGAGAGATAACAAAACATCTACTGTATTTCTGTTCTGATTGGAATAATGAATTTGCCGGTAAATTTTCAGGCTATTATTATTGTAAAGTTCTTGTGTTTCAGGATTCAATCCTGATTCCGGCTGAAAAAAGGCTAGCCTGAAACGTACCCCATAATCAATAAAGCCGTTACGAAGAACATCCAGACTTCCTCGCAGATCCATTTCTTTATATATACGCTGGATAATACGATTCTCTGTTTCCACTCCGTGAATTGCAGAAATTCTTTCCCAGTTTCGAGGTTGGGTTTCCTGAAGAAAATGCAGAATATCATATTTGAACAGACCAAGTTCAGGACTGTAGTCCGGTGCATTCCCTTCTGTATATCCGCCATGTTGAACCAAAGAATCAACTATCGCATTTTCAAATGTATTTTCGTTGGCTATATTCATGGTTCTATTGTATTATCATCCTTTTCGTTTTCTAAAAATTGAGCATAGGCTATATCATTAAAAATGGATCTTACCAAATGAATTTCCCATTTGCTTAATCTCCCTCTTAACTTGCCACCCGGGTAACATTTTTTTATAAAATCAGTATTAATACCATATACACTTTCTTCAATAGCGCTTAATGTTTCGGGTAATTCTTCCCCAATAATACAAGCCGTGTCAGGGTCGATAAATTTAACTGCAGGATTATTGTCAAATGTTACATCTTTTCCTAAAAAGGTTTTTTTACCTCCTATCGACGGCCAATACACGCCAAAAAACTCTGTTGTTCCGGGAGGATGAATTTTAGCTATTTGAATAGCTCCATCAATATAGTTATACTCAGTATTTCTAATCATCTTAAGTAAAACCTTGAAAGGTTCCATATCAAAATGACGAGATAAAACCTTTCCATTGTTTTTTATCTCTTCCTCCAATAGCTCTTCTGCTTTGTCAATTTCATCTCCAATAAATTCATAAAACATTTCATTTTCATCAACGGCATTATGAATGAATGCATTAGTATCAAAAGCATATTTTAATTTCCACACTTTGAAGCTACCTTGCTTCCATGACCAACCTCCAAATAAGAACTCAAATTCACCTAAAACATCTTGAAAGTCCTGTGTACCATAGTCCATAATTGAATTACATAATTCTGTAAACAAATTAGTCAAATAATCAAGGACTTCTACTATATCTGTATGGGTGTTAGATAAATGCTCATCGAACTTAATAGAAGAAATAAGATTTAGTATAAGTGGGTAAGTTCTCGTTGTTTCTCCCGCAAAACAAATAAGGCAATCACGACGAGGTAATTCGAATAATTTTACTCCGGAATGCCATCTTTCCCCACCAGACAAACAACTATCTGTAGCGAATATTAGTTCTTCTGTTTCGTTTACTTTTCTGATCCAAGATACACAAAGAGTCATAATATTTCAGGTGTTAAATCTATGTATTTTAAGTTGTCTTATCTCTCTATTGTAAACTTTCATTGATGTTTTATCAAAAAAAGATGCAGTTCGATATATCATATCTTCAAGGTTAGCCAAAACATAATTCTTCTCCAGTTCTTTCATTCAATTACTTTAATCTTTCCTGTTACAACTTCCGAAATTAAAGCCGTTTTATACTCTTTCAAAAGTTCAATTATACGTTTAGTCTTATCAATCTTTAAATTGATATTTGATATATATCCATCTAAATAATCTGCTATTTCTATTTGTTCCTCCTTGGGAGGAAGTAAAACAGGTAGCTTTTTTAATAATTCTTGACTTAGAGACGCCCTTGTAACTAAATTCATCTCTTTTACAAAGAATTTCCGGTGTACCTGTGCTTTGAAATAATACTTGGCAAATTCATCAACTAACCGGTCATCAGTTGGTCTGAAGCGAATAACAAAACCTGAAAACACTGCATCTTCTATGGTTTTCAAGCAAGTAGAAGCAAAGCCTATTTCTTCAATTGTTTCTGAAGTTCGCGTAAAAAACACATCTCCTTTTTTCACTGAGTATATCTCTCTATCAGAATCCGTTGAGTTAGCCAATCCCGTTACCGTTTCGGGTAAGGCAATATTTTTGTATATATCGCCATAATTCACAAAAGGATAACCGGAACCAAAATAATCTGCTCCTTGGCTAATACCGTTCTGACAGTTGCCAAGATATCTTAATCGCTTAATATCCCAATGTGTAGGAATATCTCCTAACCAATCAATTTCGCTATATTTTAATTCGACGTTCGGGTTTATTCCTTTTGTTACTGCTTGATTTATAACTGCTTGTTTTTCTTCTTGGAAAAGAGATATTAGTTTTTCGTTTTGATTAATTAAAGAATCTATTTCAGAAGTCTTATAGTCTAGATATTCTGCTATAATATTTTGTTCTTCTTTAGGAGGAATAATAAATGGTATTTTAGCCATCATATTATTCATTAATTTCGGATTGATATCTAATCTAACATAATACTTACTCCCAATATTTAAAAAATATGGTACATATTTTAAGTTAACTTCATTTGTATTTTTCTGTTGTAATGTTCCACATACATTTGTACAGTTGAATTTACCTTCTCTATAAAATACAGTTCCGGCATTCGCTCCATCCGTAGTCCAAGTTACATACTCCCCATCAAAATCATATGAGTCAATTTTTCCCATAATACCTAAGTTTTCTGTTTGAGAACTATATACTGGATATTCACCAATATTTTCGGATATTTCCACTGCACTAATGACTCGTCCTCTTCCTAAATTAAAGGCTCTTCCTATTGTGTTTACCCTCCAATGCTCAGGAATCTCCCCGATCCATTCAATACCACTATTCTTATATATATCGTATTTTTTCATTTAGTTTTTGAATATATCAAGATTCAAACTTTCTTCCAATGCCAGAATATCTGCTCTGATTTCGTCAAGGGAGCGTAAAGGCTTAAATTCGTAGAAATATTTGGTAAAAGATATTTCGTATCCAATTTTTGTTTTACTTTCATCTATCCATGCATCAGGTAAGTTAGGTTTTATTTCCCGTTCAAAATATTCTTGTATGGTTTGGAGAACTAATTTCTTATTTTCATCATATCGCATAAATGGAATATTCTCATAATCACGCAAAGAAGTATCGGGCTTAGGTTCCCCTTTGCTATTTTTTTCAATATTACCGTTCTCGTCTTTTAGCGGTTGCTCTACCACTACCCGCCAATAACCAAAGAAATCATTGGAGAAAATTTTTACAAATTCATTTTCTTCAAAATCTCCATACAAATTAGTTATAAACCCTATTCCCTTTGTATTTCCATTTTCGGAAATTTCCTTTCTTTTGTTTCCTAAAGTAGGAACTTTTTTATTCCAAAAACGGTTGAACGCTATTTTTCCTGCGGCTATCAGTTCTTCATCTTTTGCTCCGGTTGCATTTATCAGTTGGATTTTCCCTTTGCGCTCATTGCTTTTTTTATTCGTAACAATCCACACATAGGTAGAAATGCCCGTATTATAAAACAATTGGTCAGGCAACGCGATAATAGCTTCAAGCCAATCGTTCTCTATAATCCATTTACGGATATTGCTTTCTCCACTTCCGGCTTGTCCTGTAAATAAAGGCGAGCCATTGAATACAATACCAATACGGCTTCCGTCTTTTTTCATTTTGGAGATCATGTGTTGCAAAAATAGCAAAGAACCATCATTTATACGGGGAAGTCCTGCGCCGAATCTACCGGAGTATCCTTTATTATCGAATTCGTCTTTTATTATTTTTTCCGCTTTCTTCCAATCTACACCAAATGGCGGATTGGAAAGCATATAATCAAATTTCTCGTTTTCTAATCCATCAACAGTAAATGTATTGCCAAATTTGATATTCGAAGGATTTTGCCCTTTTATCAACATATCAGATTTACATATTGCATAGGACTCCGGATTTATTTCCTGTCCGAATACTTCGAGTTTCGCTTTTGTATTGAAATCATTTAGATGCTTTTCTGCAACAGAAAGCATTCCTCCGGTTCCACATGCGGGGTCGTATAATGTTTTGACAATTCCGGGTTTCGTTAGAGAGTCGTCATCTGAATTGAACAGAATATTTACCATTAATTTGATTACTTCACGAGGGGTAAAGTGTTCTCCTGCTGTTTCATTCGATTGCTCCGAGAATCTACGTATCAACTCTTCGAAGACATAACCCATTGTCATGGTATCCATATCTGAAAGGTCTATTTCAGCAAATTTTTTAATTACCTGAAAGAGAATATCTGCTTTAGGGTCATCCATTCTATCTATCTGGTCATCAAAACTGAAATATTCAATAATTTCACGGGCACTTGCCGAAAAGCCATTTATGTAATTCCGCAAATTAGGGGCTATTTTATCAGGTTCTGCAATCAGTTTTTCAAAATCGTACTTACTATGATTATGAAAATTGTGTCCGGCAATTTTATTCAGAATCAAGTCTTTTGTACTGTCTGATTTGTCTTGTATCTTAGGGAGATAGGCCAAAACTTTTTCTTTTGTAGGCTTTAATACGCAGTCAAGACGACGTAACACAGTTAATGGCAAAATTACTTTACCATAATCAGAACGTTTATAATCGCCACGCAATAAGTCTGCGACCTGCCATATTAAATTGGCTTTTTCTCTAAAATCTGTCATATCTTTATATTTGCTTTTTATTTTCTACCAGCAAAGATAATATTTTATTTCGACATAAAGATATAGAAGTACAGGTTGTTGCAAACGACTAACTAATAAAATCATAAACTATATTTTCTCTTTTTAGATTTGTTAAACATCTCTCTTATGGAAAGAATGAATGAGACAAGACTATTTGGGTAAATACCCGTAGGGTTTAGTCTTTTCGTTTTATTCTTGCAATATACTTTGTTTCACAAATGTAAAATGGATTATTACTGCCTAAAACCTCGTCTAGGCTTCTTCTTTTTTCTTTTTACAAGAGTTTGTTCTTCCTCATTGTTTACATCAGGAGTAAGCAATCCGAAAACAGAAGATAGGCCTAGATCGGGAATATTGATATTAGTATCAGATTTATTACTCTTTGACTGTTGTAACGTTGGTATGTCCGGCTGTATGGCTGTCCCAACATTTTGCTGATCAGCAAAATGTATCTCTGTATTGGCTATTTGCCATTCCTGCATATTGAGTTGGTCGATTTTGGCGTTCTTTTTGTTGTCCGAGTGGGTAAGAAAAAAGCTCCCTAAACCTTTAGTTTAGAGAGCTTTGTCATTGTTTGGCGAAGTATTGTCGTTTCTCCTATGTGATCCGCTTGGGGCTCGAACCCAAGACCCCAACATTAAAAGTGTTGTGCTCTACCTGCTGAGCTAGCGAATCAAACCTTTATTGCTGTTAAGCGGGTGCAAAGATAGGTACTTTTATTTAATTTGCAAGGAATATGAGGAAAAAAGTTTGCATTATTTTTCTTCTATACCCTCTATTGGTTGATCTTCAGTGGTTTCTGTCTTATAAATATTTTCTTGATTAATGATGTATCGCTGATAATAGGAGAGCATCAGAGTGGTAAGTGGCAAAGCTATAATCATACCCAGCATTCCCATTAACGATCCCCAAATGGATAGGGAGAGCAGGATGATAGCCGGATTCAGACCGGTAATCTTTCCCATGATACGGGGAACGAGATAGCCATCTTGTATGATTTGTACTACTATAAATACAGCAGTAGCCGAAGCTATGATGATCCAGAAATTATCACCGGTATCCGCAGCTTTCAGAATGGCAAGCATGATGGTGGGGACAAAGCCGATGATTTGTAGATAAGGCACCATATTCAGCGCACCGATAAATAATCCCAAACCAATGGCCAGCGGGAAATCAATAATCAGAAAGCCGATACTGAATAGAATGCCTACGCACAAAGCTACTAATGCCTGTCCGCGGAAATATCTGTTCATGCCGTCTTTTACATCATTCAGTATGCCGGTTACTGTTTTCCGGTATTTCTTTGGCATCAGGTGTGCCCAGCCTTCGGAAATGCTTTCGTAATCAAGCAGAATAAACACTATATATAATAGGATAAGGAAGACGGTGAAGAACCCGAATAAGAGGTTGATAGACTCCGATATTAGCGACCATAGTTTAGGAACGGTTACTTTAAGGGCATCCAATATATTCTCCTGGCTGAACATTTGCTCTAAGATGTGCAGGTCGATATTCTGCCGGATAAATTCGGAGAGGGTAGTGGGGACATTGCTTGATGTATGAGTGGTGCTGAAGTATTCTATCAATAAATCCTTTACCCGCAGGAATTCCTGAATCATGGGCGGCACAAGTAGATAGAATGCAACGCTTCCTATAACGCTGAGAGTAAACAAGGCACAAAAGATAGATATTATTCTGTTTTTTAGCCGTAACTTATGCTGGAAGAAGCTTACCAATGGATATATCAGATAAGCAATAAGCCAGGCAAGGAAGAACGGAAGCAATACGCCGCTCAATCGCTTCAGGAGCATTAATACCCCAATGATGATAGCACCGAGAATGACAGCACGGATAAAACTGTCGAATGTAATTTTCTTACGCTCCATAAGGCTTTTGCTTTTTATTTATAGTTTATCCACCGGTGGCAGTCCGGTCCCCCTTTATTGCCCGCAGATAACATTCCCGGCAGAGAGGTTCGTATTCGGCCGTTTCTCCCAGAAAGACTTGTTTGTCATTCTTGACAGTGCGGTGTGAGAAGGAGGCTAATTGTCCGCACTTCACACAAATAGCGTGGACTTTGGATACTTCATCGGCAATGGCACAAAGTCCGGGCATAGGGCCGAAAGGAAGGCCGCGGAAGTCCATATCCAGACCTGCAACAATAACGCGTATGCCATTATTGGCAAGTTCATTACATACATCAATCAGACCATTATCAAAGAATTGCGCTTCGTCGATACCTACTACATCGATTTCTGAAGTGAACAGCAGGATACTTGCCGATGAATCAATCGGCGTAGAAGCGATGGAATGGCTATCGTGAGATACGACCTCTTCTTCCGAATAGCGTGTATCAATGGCAGGCTTGAATATTTCTACGCGCTGTTTGGCGAATTTAGCGCGTTTTAGACGGCGGATCAATTCTTCCGTCTTACCAGAGAACATTGAGCCGCATATAACTTCGATTCTTCCTCTACGATTGGTTTCTTGTATATGGTCTTCCGAGAATAATACCATTGTTCTAAAATGTTTATTTTAGCCGCAAAAATAACACTTTTAATGGCTTTCCGATATTTTTTCATTATTTATTTCTACATTTGCGGCATTAACATTTGTGATGCGAAAGGAAATGCAGACATTATTGGACGACATAGAACTGGATATTCAGGAACTGAAATATTTAATGCAAGTTCTTGCAACAGACGCTAACCCTACATTGAAGGTAGTAGCTAAACGGAATATACAGCAGATGCGTGCACGACTGGATGCTTTGCAGAAACTGCTGGACGAAACTCCCGTAGAGGTAGTTGCCATTCCTGAAGCTCCTGTCGCTCCAGTGGTTATTCCCGAACCGGTCGCTACTCCTGAACCGATTAAGCCGACTCCTGTAGAACCGGTCATTGTTGAAATCACCAAGCCGGTAGAGGTCGTATCTCCCAAGCCTGAGTCCACGCCCAAACCCGAGTCTGAACCGTCCGCAATAATATCTTCTGCATCGCCTATTTTAGCAGAACGGATAAAACCGGCCACTGATCTGCGGCATGCTATCAGTCTGAATGACTCATTCCGCTTTGCCCGTGAGATTTTTGGCGGTGATACTGCCCGTATGAATGAAGTGATACGCCAATTGGGGGCTGCTCCTTCATTGGAAAAGGCATTGGAACTCTTTTCTTCTACCGTTAATCCTGATGAAGAGAATGAAACGGTGGTTGATTTTATAGAACTTCTTAAGAAATACTTCAGCTAAAGCAATTACGGATATGGGAAAACTTTATGTAGTGCCTACTCCGGTAGGAAATTTGGAAGATATGACATTCCGGGCTATTCGTATTCTGAAAGAGGCGGATTTGATTCTTGCCGAAGATACGCGCACTTCCGGAATCTTACTGAAGCATTTTGAAATAAAGAACGCAATGCAATCCCATCATAAGTTTAATGAACATAAAATGGTGGAAAGTGTTGTTAATAGAATAAGGGCAGGTGAAACTGTTGCGTTAATATCGGACGCAGGCACACCGGGAATCTCTGATCCGGGATTTTTGGTAGTGCGTGAGTGTGTTCGCAACAGCATCGAAGTACAATGTTTGCCGGGAGCTACAGCTCTTGTGCCGGCTTTGGTTGCTTCGGGTTTGCCAAATGAAAAATTCTGTTTCGAAGGTTTTCTTCCACAGAAAAAAGGACGCATGACACGTCTGAAGATATTGGCAGAGGAACGCCGGACCATGGTGTTTTATGAGTCTCCCCACCGTCTGGTGAAAGCGCTGACTCAGTTTGCAGAGCATTTCGGTGCGGAACGTCAGGCATCTGTATCCCGGGAGATCTCGAAGATGCACGAAGAAACGGTGCGTGGCACTCTGACTGAATTGATTGAGCATTTCACAGCCAATGACCCGCGTGGAGAAATAGTAATAGTAGTAGCAGGAATAGACGATTAAATAACTTCATTAACCAACGTAAAACAAAAGCGTATGAAAAAGTTAGCAGTTTTAATTGTATGTGCGGCCGTTATAGCATCGTGCGACGGCTTGTCAGGTGGAAGTAAAGACCAACTGAAAGCTGAAAATGATTCTCTTTTGATGGAGCTTACTCAGCGTAATGCTGAACTGGATGAAATGATGGGTACTTTCAATGATATCTCTGAAGGCTTCCGCCAAATCAATGCCGCTGAGAGCCGCGTAGACTTGCAGCGTGGTGCGGTTTCAGAAGGTTCTTTATCAGCTAAGCAGCAAATAGCCACTGATATTGAATTTATCCAGAAACAAATGCAGGAAAACAAAGAGCAGATCGCTAAACTGGAAGCTATGCTGAAAAGTAGCAAGAATAACTCTACCCAGTTAAAGAAAGCTGTAGAATCTCTGACCCAGGAATTGGTAGCCAAAACCCAGCGTATCGAGGAATTGCAGGCTGAACTTGCTTCCAAGAATATTCGTATTCAGGAATTGGATGCTGCTGTAACTGGCTTGTCAACAGCCAAAGAAGTGCTTACTGCCGAAAATGAAGCAAAAGCCAAAACCGTAGCTGAGCAAGATAAGGCACTGAACACAGCTTGGTTTGTTTTCGGAACAAAGAAAGAACTGAAGGATCAGAATATTCTGACAAATACCGGTCTCTTCCAGAAAAAGCAAGTGCTTAAGGATAGTGATATCAATAAGGATTACTTTACTCAGGTTGATATTCGTACAACGAAAGAAATTAAGTTGTATTCCAAGAGCGCAGATGTCTTGACCACTCATCCGGCAGGTTCTTATGCTTTGGAGAAAGATGATAAAGATCAGCTCGTTCTGAAGATTTCGAATCCGAAAGATTTCTGGAGCGTATCCAGATACCTGGTTATCCAAGTAAAATAACTTAATTAAATTATAAGAATGGCAGGGAAGGGTTATCCCTGCCATTTTCTTTTTATATGCAGTACAAGAATATTTTTTTCGACCTGGACGATACTCTCTGGGCCTTTTCTTTTAATGCCCGTGATACATTTGAGGAAATGTATCGCAAATATGAATATGATCGCTATTTTCGGTCTTTTGAACATTTCTATGAACTCTATGAGAAGCGTAATATCGAATTGTGGGCAGAATATGCAGATGGAAAAGTGACAAAGGAAGAATTGAATCGTCAACGTTTTCTCTATCCTCTGGAGGCAGTAGGAGAGGGGGATGCGGCTTTAGCGAAAGCTTTTTCTGATGACTTCTTTGCGGTTATTCCTACAAAAAGCAGATTGATGCCCCATGCGCAGGAAGTGCTGGAATATTTGGCACCTAAATATAATCTTTATATCCTCTCCAATGGATTTCAGGAACTGCAATGTCACAAAATGCGTTCTGCCGGGATTGACCATTATTTCAAGAAAGTAGTTTTATCAGATGATATTGGTGTCTTGAAGCCATGGCCCGAGATTTTCCATTTTGCCATGTCGGCTACCCAGTCTGAACTGCGTGAATCGTTGATGGTGGGTGACAGCTGGGAAAATGATATAACGGGTGCTCAGGGAGTAGGCATGCATCAGGTGTTCTATAATGTAACGGGACGTACCGAGTTTCCATTTAAGCCTACTTATCAGATTACAGATTTGAAAGAGTTGCTCCAATTGTTGTGACATTGAGGGATTAGTTGTAATTTTGTCAGCGTAAACACATAATTTGCAGCTATGGATACTATTTTACCTTTCGCTTTGCTTTGTTTCACTTCTTTCTTTACGTTGACAAATCCTCTCGGGACTATGCCCGTCTTTCTGACCATGACCCATGGAATGACGGATAAGGAGCGACAGTCTGTAGTGTCTCGTGCTACATTAGTAGCTTTCATCACGATTATGGTCTTTACCTTTGCAGGTCAGTTCCTGTTCAAGTTCTTTGGGATCTCTACAAACGGATTTCGTATAGCAGGTGGTGTCATCATCTTTAAAATCGGTTTTGATATGTTGCAAGCACGTTATACACAAATGAAATTGAAAGATGAAGAGATTAAAACTTATGCCGATGACATCTCCGTCACCCCTTTAGGGATTCCGATGCTTTGCGGTCCCGGTGCCATAGCAAACGCCATTGTGTTGATGCAGGATGCCCATACTATCCAAATGAAAGGTGTACTGATTGGTATGATCGCCTTTATCTACTTGATTACATTTTTCATCTTGCGGGCCTCTACGCGATTGGTAAAGGTTTTAGGGGAAACGGGAAATAATGTGATGATGCGCCTGATGGGACTTATTCTGATGGTAATTGCTGTGGAGTGTTTTGTGAGTGGGGCAAAGCCGATATTGGTGGATATTTTGAAAGAAGGATTGATATAAAAATGAGGTTGTGTCAAAACGTTGAACTGCACCCCAAAAGTTGGACAGGTTAAACATTATCCCGTAATAGAAAGAGTTCGGTATTGTACCGGGCTCTTTCCATTTAACCGGGCTTTGATTCTTTTATTATTATAATATTCAATATAGCTATCTAAAGCCTTTATAAAGGTTTCGGTCGATTCAAATTGCTCGGCATATAGAAGTTCAGACTTCATAATACCGAAAAAGTTCTCCACCATAGCGTTGTCAAGGC
Organism: Bacteroides sp. 14(A); assembly: GCF_000526555.1. Lineage (NCBI taxonomy): Bacteria > Pseudomonadati > Bacteroidota > Bacteroidia > Bacteroidales > Bacteroidaceae > Bacteroides > Bacteroides sp. 14(A). The sequence continues at coordinate 2,261,604 of NZ_JAGH01000002.1, forward strand.
AGTTGCCTTTGCGAGACATACTTTGTACTATATGGTGTTCTTCCAAACGCTTACGGTAGCCGTAATGTTGGTATTGCCATCCTTGATCAGAATGGAGTATAAGGCCGTCAAGATTGTCGAACTTTGCAAACGCTTTATCCAACATATCGTATATCTGTTCCAGATTTGGGTTCCGGGAGATATTGTATGATATTATCTCGCCGTTGAACATATCCAATATCGGCGAGAGATAAAGTTTGACGGAACCGATATTTATCTGTGTTACATCTGTCGCCCATTTGCGGTTTGGAGCTTCTGCCGTAAAATCCCTGTCTATTATGTTTGGGGCAATCTTACCGACCTCACCTTTGTATGACCGGTAGCGCACCTGGCGTATTTTGCTTTTAAGCCCCAAGTCACCCATAAGCTTTTGAATGGTCTTGTGGTTTAACATAAAACCACGATTATGCATCTCCGCTGTCACACGGCGATAGCCGTAGCGTCCCTTATGCTCATGAAAAATCAGTTTAATCGATTCCTTTTCATTGGCATATCTGTCAGCGGCTTTAAGGCGATTCAGATGGTAATAGAACACAGAACGAGCCATCTTTCTTAACTCCAATAGCAAGTCAAGAGGATAATCCGACCTTAGTTCGTCGATGGTCCGTGCCCATTCAGAAGTGCTTGGGCTTTCTTTGCCTCGACTAAGGCCTTCGCTTTTTTTAGCAGCGCGTTCTCCGCCTTCAGGCGGAGATTTTCAGCCTGAAGCCTCTCAAGTTCCGTTTGCGGTTCTTTCTTCTTTGGGCGTCCCATAGGATATTTCGGTGGTCTTCCTCGGCGTTTGGACGGCTCAAGAGCCCCATAACCATACTTGCGTACTACGCTGACCCAGCGTTGTAGTGCCGTCTTGCCAATTCTGTATTCTACTCTTACATGGGCCAAAGGTACGCCTTTTTCTAATATTAAACGTACTACTTCTTCCTTTAATTTAACCGTAGGACGGCAATGGGATTGTTGTTCCAGTCCGGAACGACCATAGTGGTCCCACATTCTCACCCATGCCAATATCTCAGTCGCACTGATATGATACTCTTTCGACAAGTGCGCTATTGCTTCTCCTTGTTTTACTCGGCTAACGATGATGAGCCTTTGTTCATAACTGTACTTCATAAAAAACACCCCAAAAGTTTTATGTCTAACTTTTGGGGTGCAGTTCAACGTTGGCACAACCTTTTTCTATAATTTATAGTCCTGTTATCTTTTCTTTTGTCTACGCCGCTTTTTTCTCATTCATTTGGTAACAAGTTGCTATCTTCCCGTTGTATCGGGTTATAAATAGTCCAATAAATATAGATTTAGCAAGTGTAATGAGCTCCTTTCCTGCTTTTCTCAGTTTTGCACACATCTTTTTGATATTAAAAGCTATGGCAAAGAAGGCAAAGTCCATTTTCACCTTGTCTTCTCCCACATGCCGGAACCTCCTGTATGCCATGTTGTATTTCATTTGTCCGAAAACAGCTTCCGGTTCTATACACCGCCTGCCCCTATGCCTGACTCCTTCTTCTGAAACTAACCTTTCCCGTGCCTGCCGTTTATATTGGTTTAACCGGTGGTTGACTTCTATAATACGGTTCCCCTGTGCTTTAAAACAACTTCCATGCAAAGGACAACCTTCGCATCTTTGTGCTTTATACCGGGCACTTTCGGTGATGTATCCGCTCGCTGTTTTGTCACGTCTGGTTCCTATGCGGTTCATGTGTTGCCCCATCGGACAAACGTAATAATCCTCCCCCGCATTGTAATGGAGACTTTCCGCATGGAACGGGTTGGGAGTATAACGGGGACGCTGCTCTTTATGGAAGTAGTTGTACTTGACAAAGGCCTCTATCCCATTTTCCTGCATGAACCGGTAATTTTCTTCCGAGCCGTAACCGGAGTCTGCCACACCGATACCCGGTAAGCGGTTATAGCGGTGCTGGAAGGAGTGGAAGAAAGGGATCAGGGTCAGCGTATCGGTGGGGTTGGGAAACAGCCGGAAGTCTATGATGAACTGGTTTTCAGTACCTATTTGTAAATTATACCCGGGCTTGGTCTGCCCGTTCTTCATGGCGTCTTCTTTCATACGCATGAATGTGGCATCAGGATCGGTCTTGGAATAGGAATTACGTTCTCCAAGGACTTCAAGGTGATTGTCGTATTCCATCAGCTTGTCACGATACCCTTCAAGTTCCCTGACCTGTTTTTTCTTTTCACGCAGAGCTTTCTTTTGTTCCTTGTCCTGTGTTACTTGGTGTTCCAGCACTTCTTTGAGTTCATCCACTATATTAGAGAGCATGGAGGGAGTCAACTCCACGGATGTGTCTTTTACAGAGTTCTCCTGTATAATGGCTTCATCCACCTGCTCCAGAAGGATGCGAATCTTATTCAGCAACCTTGTACGGTTCTTTTCGACTGTCTTGCGCCAGACAAAAGTATATTTGTTGGCCTTGGACTCAATCTTGGTGCCGTCGATATACTCCACGTCAAGACTGATGAAACCCTTGTCGGCAAGGACAAGAACCAGCTGCGTGAAGACGTTGTTTATTTCCTCCTTTACACGGTTACGGAAACGGTTGATGGTTATGAAATCCGGATGCTCATGACCGGCAAGCCAGATATAATGGATATCACGCAAAAGAAGCTTCTCTATTTTACGACAGGAATAGATATTATTCATATAAGCGTAGATAATTACCTTGAGCATCATTTTGGGATGATAAGCTGAGCGCCCCGTTTCTTTATAAAGCTTCTTGAAATTATCAAGATTGAGATTATCAACAACTGCATTGACTATGCGGACAGGATCGTCCGCAGCTATGTTTTCATCAATTCTTTGTGGAAAAAGAACGGTTTGGTTGGGAATGTAAGGACGAAAATGTAACTTTGCCATAACGAAAAAACTGATGCCTAAAGTTACATAAACTTTGGGTAATAACAAAGCCCGGGCTTGGGAAAGTCCGGGCTTTGCGCATAAAAAAAGGTTGTGCCAGCATTGAACTGCACCCCAAAAGTTAGACATAAAACTTTTGGGGTGTTTTTTATGAAGTACAGTTATGAACAAAGGCTCATCATCGTTAGCCGAGTAAAACAAGGAGAAGCAATAGCGCACTTGTCGAAAGAGTATCATATCAGTGCGACTGAGATATTGGCATGGGTGAGAATGTGGGACCACTATGGTCGTTCCGGACTGGAACAACAATCCCATTGCCGTCCTACGGTTAAATTAAAGGAAGAAGTAGTACGTTTAATATTAGAAAAAGGCGTACCTTTGGCCCATGTAAGAGTAGAATACAGAATTGGCAAGACGGCACTACAACGCTGGGTCAGCGTAGTACGCAAGTATGGTTATGGGGCTCTTGAGCCGTCCAAACGCCGAGGAAGACCACCGAAATATCCTATGGGACGCCCAAAGAAGAAAGAACCGCAAACGGAACTTGAGAGGCTTCAGGCTGAAAATCTCCGCCTGAAGGCGGAGAACGCGCTGCTAAAAAAAGCGAAGGCCTTAGTCGAGGCAAAGAAAGCCCAAGCACTTCTGAATGGGCACGGACCATCGACGAACTAAGGTCGGATTATCCTCTTGACTTGCTATTGGAGTTAAGAAAGATGGCTCGTTCTGTGTTCTATTACCATCTGAATCGCCTTAAAGCCGCTGACAGATATGCCAATGAAAAGGAATCGATTAAACTGATTTTTCATGAGCATAAGGGACGCTACGGCTATCGCCGTGTGACAGCGGAGATGCATAATCGTGGTTTTATGTTAAACCACAAGACCATTCAAAAGCTTATGGGTGACTTGGGGCTTAAAAGCAAAATACGCCAGGTGCGCTACCGGTCATACAAAGGTGAGGTCGGTAAGATTGCCCCAAACATAATAGACAGGGATTTTACGGCAGAAGCTCCAAACCGCAAATGGGCGACAGATGTAACACAGATAAATATCGGTTCCGTCAAACTTTATCTCTCGCCGATATTGGATATGTTCAACGGCGAGATAATATCATACAATATCTCCCGGAACCCAAATCTGGAACAGATATACGATATGTTGGATAAAGCGTTTGCAAAGTTCGACAATCTTGACGGCCTTATACTCCATTCTGATCAAGGATGGCAATACCAACATTACGGCTACCGTAAGCGTTTGGAAGAACACCATATAGTACAAAGTATGTCTCGCAAAGGCAACTGCCTTGACAACGCTATGGTGGAGAACTTTTTCGGTATTATGAAGTCTGAACTTCTATATGCCGAGCAATTTGAATCGACCGAAACCTTTATAAAGGCTTTAGATAGCTATATTGAATATTATAATAATAAAAGAATCAAAGCCCGGTTAAATGGAAAGAGCCCGGTACAATACCGAACTCTTTCTATTACGGGATAATGTTTAACCTGTCCAACTTTTGGGGTGCAGTTCAGCATTTTGACACAACCTCATTTAAAATGTTCAGTTATCGTATGATTATCACCATGGATAATTTACATTCCAGATAAATGCTACGGTTTGATACCAACCCAGACTAACGCTGCTTCCACCTTCATCATAACCTACCAAGGCATTGATTATATAGAGGTTACCATCGTTTTCGAATGCACAGTTGTTCTTACCCGGTGTGTAGGCAAAGTAATAGTTGCCATCGTCTGCACTCGCTTCACCCATTTTCTGAACCGTAGTTGGGAATCCGACAGGTGCTCCATTAGCGGCATTAACGGTGAACTGTATGTGGTGTCCCTTTTCCAAAGTCACTCCTGTTGCACCGGCTGCTGTTTCTGAATAATAGTAGGGACTTACCAGTCGGTACAAACCATTACCACCTTCTGCCTTTTCTATATCCACTTTTACACCGTCACCTACCAAACCGTTATCGTCGATGGTTCCTGACCATGAAGTATAGAACTGAGCGCTACCGGCTGCTACCCAATTGTACAATTTGCTTAAATTAATTGTTGTGGTAGAATTGCCTGATACAGAGGTATTATCCTTTGCTATGGAAAGAGTCGCTTTATAAGAAACGCCTACTTGAATGTCACCTACTGCAATCGTATAAATGGCGGTATTACTACCATCTGCAAATGTTACCTCAGCCGGTCCGCTCAATGCAGGATCGTTAAATTTTGCATCTACGGCAATGGTCGATGCACCTACATTGGTATTGCGTGTCAGAGAAACTTTGATTTCAGTCAACGTTTCAGTACCTGCTACGCTATAGGTTTGTTCGCTCTGGTCGAACGTATATTTCACTTCGCTGTCTATCGGGGCTTTGTCCCAATAACCATCGGTACTACAGCCGACAAACATGACAGCCGCTACCGACAGCGCTATGGATAGAATTGATTTATTGAAATTCATATAATGCTATTTTTTCAGTTTGTTACCTATGTTCATTAGTTGTCTGTAACCGGAGACGGAATTGATGTTACCGGATTATTGTCTGATGCCGAGATCAATGAGTTACCTTGTTCTTCACTTTCAGGGATACGGTAGATCAAGGTGTTATCACCAGCCGGCACGTTAAATACATAAGCGGCAGGGAATCCGGCTCCACGACGGTCGATACCTTTGTTCAGTCGCAGAATATCAAAATAAGAAAGGCCCTCACCCCAAAGTTCAATACGGCGTTGCTGCCATACTGCATCCTGTACAGCTGTTGCACTGGAAGCGGTACAAACATAGGCAGGGTCACGATAGTCATTTACAAACTTTTGTAAAGTAGCTGCGCCGGTTGAAGGATTTCCCCCCATAGCTTGTGCTTCTGCTAAAATCAAATACATTTCTTCCACACGCATCAGAGGAATGTCGCTTGCGTTGGTGCTTTGAGCCATTACTCCTTTATAAGGACCGTATTTCATTTGGGTATAAGCGGGGCAACCATATTTCGTAGCTTGGGCTACTTGTGTTGCATTCAAATTGTCAGAGTGCTTATTGGCATCGAGCCACCATCCTTTACGAACGTCTGTATCAGGAATCTCATTATACAACTTCTTGTTGATCATACGCCATGCTCCTACTGAAGCGTATCCATAATTCAGTGATCCCATATGTGAAGGGAAATTCACAATACCGGAAGTTACTACACGGTCTGTTTCAGCGATTACAATGGCCCACATCCAAGAGTGGTCACTGCTTTCTGTAAAGCCCGGAGCACCTGCTTCTTCGCGGCTATAAGGTGTACCGCTACCGTTGATGGCTTTTTGAGCGTCTTCAGCTGCCGCAGTCCAATTTTGCATGGTCAGATTGACACGTGCACGTAAACCATAAGCCACTTCCTTGCTGATATAGCGCTTATCGGTACCGCGGGTTTTGTCAGTAGCTTCTAATAAAGATACAGCTTTGTTCAGGTCACTCATGATCTGATCGTAAACTTCTTGCACGGTAGACCGGGCGCAACCATTAGCAGCAGCCTCATTGGCATTTTCATTTGTAATCAGAGGAACACAAGGCTTGCTTTCATTCCCTTTATAAGTATGCTGATACATCTGAGCCAATACGAAATAATCGAATGCACGTATAGACAAAGCTTGTGCTAGGTAGTACTTTAGAGAGCTATCTTCCGTAGCTGGGTCGATGGTACTCACTACTCCATTAGCAGTATAGATCTGGTTGTACATCGTACGCCATAATATGTTTGTCGGGCGATAGTTAAAGAAAAGATCCTCAAAAGTCATAGAACGGGTAAACCAGTTATAGTTTATATCTAAACCAACCATATCCGTGCCGCGGCTGTCCAAGTTCAGCATAATTGAACCATAACCGAAGTCGTCGTGTCCAAAAGAAGTGGGTATGGCATTGCCATATACACTGAACATCGCAGTGATACCCGTTACACTTGCCGATACCATTTCTGGGTCGTTTTTAACAACTTCTTCTTTCTGGTCGCTTGTAACAACAGCACCCAGCGGTTCGGTATCCAAATCATTACATCCCACAAGCAATACACTTGCAAGTGCCGATGCGAATATTTTAAATTTTATATCTTTCATTGTTATTCTGCTTTATAGTTAGTATAGTTTAGAACGTTAATTTCACTCCTGCCGAAATACTGCGTAATGCACCATACGTAGAGGTGGTAGATGATACATAACCTTGACGTGGATCTAATCCTTTACGTGCAGCAAACAATGCAACATTGTCGGCAGCACCATAAACTCTAAGTGATTCTATTCCCAAGTTGCGTACGATTCTTTTCGGCAATGTATAACCTAAAGTAATATTGTTAATAGACAAGTAGTTGGAAGAAACAATCCAGCGGTCGGAGCTTGAACCTGCATCATAGTTTTCGGTTGCACACAAACGAGGAACATCTGTATTCGGATTCTCTGCCGTCCAAGCTTTAGCAATGTCCTTATGCCAGTTGTAACCGGCATTACTGTTGCTGCCACCATGCATCAAGTCTTGATAAGTATAATCCCACAGTTTACCACCCAGCTGATAAGAGAACTGGATAGAAAAATCAAAACCATAGAAATCCAAGCTAGTACCAAAACCACCATAGACGGTCGGAAGCAAATCACCGGTAGCTTCTTTGCAATTAGAAGCGACAGCATAGTCTGCTGTTGTATAGGCGTTTCCTTCATCATCTTTCGCCCAGAACAAAGATTGTCCGGTAGTGGGGTCAACACCTGCATATTTCACTAGATAAAGTTGGTACATAGATTCACCTTCGCGATAAATACGTGAACCACTGATTAATTCACCATTCAAATCAGGATGCAGCTTATTTACTTTATTTTTCAGGAAAGTGGCATTCCCAAAAATGTTCCACTTCAAATTATTGATATCAATCGGAGTATAATTCAATTCAATTTCTACACCCGAGTTAGTCATCGAACCAATGTTCATTGGAATAGAACTGTAACCGTTGGAGTTTGCTACCGGCTTATTATAAAGCATGTCGCTAGTCTTACGGTTGAAATATTCTATTGTACCTTCTAATTTATGGTTGAGCAGTGTGAAGTCAGTACCTATATTGAAGGAGTTACTTTTTTCCCAAGTGATATCTGGATTACCTTTATAATAAAGTGTACCATCCGAGAATATACCATTAGCACCGGTCATGGAGTATTGATCCAGATACGGATAGTAGTTTGCATAACCGTTTCTCAGCAATGCATCGTTACCTTGCTGACCAAACGAAGCCTTTAGCTTCAACATATCAATCCATTCTGTATTTTCCAAAAATGCTTCTTTACTGATAACCCATGCGACACTGGCCGACCAGAAGTTACCCCAACGTTTGTCAGGATGGAAACGAGAAGAAGCGTCGCGACGGTAAGAAGCACTGGCAAAGTATTTTTCATCAAAGTCGTAATTGATTCGACTGATAATACCTCTGGTAGAATATTCGTCACGAGCACCACCACCACGTTTGTTATCGATAGTGTTGTTTACCGTGAAATCATAATCCTTATAAAGATTCTGCCCGGTTGCATAACTATATTCATAGCGGTAGTCATAGCTCTCATAACCTAACAGAACATCGAAATTGTTCATGCCGAAGCTTTTCTTATAGGTAGCCAGGTATTGCTGGTTGAAGGCGGATGTACGTATGTGTTCTTGTTGTGCAGTACCACCGTAACTTGCAGACTGTCCATAATACTTGTTACCCAAAACATTATAACGTGTATTATCAATATAGGCACCTAATGAACCTGTTAGTTTCAGTCCTTCAATTGGGGACAACTCGATGAACCATTTACCGTTAAGGATATCCATCAGGTATTCTTCTTTATTATAAAGCAAGTCACCCTTGGGGTTTGACATGGACATAAAGTTACGCGTGCTGTTTGTACTGCTACCATCACCATAATCATAAATCTTGTTACCTGAATTCTTGTCGTAAGCTAGTGAACCATCAGCGTTACGTACATACATCGGATAAACTGGAGCAATATTATTTGCCAGTAAGAAAGCGTTTCCTGAAGAAGCAGTAGCTGTTTGGTCGCCCGGATATTTGCTCTTAGAGTTAGTATATCCTAAGCTGGTGCCGAATTTCAGCCACTTTTTTGCTTGGTAGTCTACATTCAAACGCGTAGAAATACGATTGAAACCTGAATTTTCGATAACACCGTTATCTTCCAGGTAACCGGCAGAGAAATAGTAGTTCAAACGGTCTGTACCACCTGATACGCTCAAGTTATACTCTTGACGCATTTGACTGGAGATCGTTCCATCTGTCCAATCATCCGGAGTATAGTAATATTGTCCGTCACTATAGCCCAACTTCGCATTTGGATTGATTTTACCATCCATACCGATAAGACCTTCACCTTGAGGCAACGTATATATTTGGTAACCAATTGCAGGGAACAACTGTGCGTTAGCATAGGTGTGCGCTGCTTCTGGAGTACGTCCCAATTTGTAATAAGCAGCATTGTAATGAGCCTTGTAGAGAGTCTCCATGTACGTATCAGGGTTTTCCATCACATCGTATTTACCTACTTGACGAGAATTGCTACCCCAACGTGCATCTATAGATACACGCGCATTACCATCCTTACCTTTTTTAGTGGTTACCAAAATAACGCCGTTAGCACCACGTGCACCATACAAAGCAGCTGCGGCAGCATCTTTCAGTACAGTCATAGTTTCAATATCCTGTGAATTGATAGAAGAAATATCACCATCAAAAGGAATTCCATCTACTACGTATAACGGATTGCTGCTGGATGCCATAGAACCAATACCACGAATACGTACTGTGGCTGAAGTTCCTGGTTGGCCGTTGCTGCTTGTAGTTTGTACACCGGCTACACTACCCGACAATGCGTTGGTAATGTTGGATACTTGGCGCTTTTCTAGTTTATCTGCCTTTACAACACTCGCAGATCCGGTAAATGCAGACTTCTTCGCAGTACCGTAAGCTACCACTATAACTTCGTCAAGCATCTCTGAATCAACCTTCATAAAGACCTTCATAGTAGGTTTAATAGCCACTTCTTGTGTCTGCATACCAATGTACGAAACCTGCAAAGTCTTCGCAGAACTTGGTACGTTCGATAAAGTAAAATCACCATCTACACCGGTAATAGTACCAAGTTGAGTACCTTTTACCAATACAGAGGCTCCAATAACTGGCTGCCCATCTTCTTCAGAAATCACAACACCCGTGATTGTCTGAGTTTGGGCAGTTACTAGGCCTATTCCAACAAAAAGACAGGCCAATAACAGCATTAATTTTCTTTTCATAAATTCTCTCTTAAAGTTTAACTTTACATTAATTGTTTCTTTACTCTAACAAAATGCAAATATATTAATAAAACTGAAACGAACAATTATTTTGTTGAAAAAACCTTGTAAATCTATCAATTTGTTAATCAAATGCTTGTTTTTATGCTTAACAGCAGCTTTTTTGCACTTAAAAAACCTAAATGACATTCTGATTGCTATCACTCTGAAGCACCTCTCAGGCTATCATTCCTTAATAGGTACCTCACCTTTTAAACTAAAAGTGTTAAAAAAGTGCATTGGGAGGATTAATTTGAAAGTCATTTTACGTAGATTTACCTTTTTTATAAAGGAAATACAAAACAAAAAACACTTTGTAAAGCGTACTTTTACAGATATTAAGTCTTCTTTATTTCTTGTATAGCACATTATTTCGTCTTATTTGTTCATAGTATTAACTAAAACAACTAAAGATGAACAAGATTATTTACAGTTTAGTGTACAACCGGAAAAAGAGCCTTAATAAACGAGGCGTAGCTTTAGTACAGGTAGAGGCTTACTTGAATAGGAAGAAGAAGTACTTCTCTACTAAAGTCTATCTGAGACCGGATCAATGGGATGCGAAAAAACTACTAGTAAAAAACCATCCTAATGCAGATGCCTTAAAGCGATTGATTTATGAGTTTATGGCCATGATAGAAAAGCGCGAACTTGAGCTCTGGCAACAGGGTAAACCTATCACTTTGGAGATATTGAAAGAGATGCTTTCTGAACAGCAAGAACAGGAAGATAAATCTTCATTTATACCTTTTTTTAAGCAGGAAGTGATGACTTCCGGCTTAAAGGAAAGTACCAAGCGTAATCATCTCTCTACGCTTGCACTATTGCAAGATTTTAAAAAGAATGTAACATTCTCTGATTTAACTTTTGAGTTTGTATCTTCATTTGAATATTTTTTGCAATCAAAAGGGTATCATACTAACACCATAGCTAAACATATGAAGCATTTAAAGCGACATATCAATGTAGCTATTAATAAGGAGTATATGGATATACAAAAATATGCCTTCAGGAAATATAAGATCAAAACCGTAGAAAATGGACATACGCATTTGGCGCCGGAGGAGTTAGAAAAAATGGAAACTTTGCAATTGACTGGAAGATATATAAAATACCAGAAGACATTGGATGCATTTCTGTTCTGTTGTTACGCAGGTATGAGATATTCCGACTTTGTAAATATGAAGCCGGAAAACATTGTGGAAATGCATCAGGAGACCTGGTTAATCTATAAGTCTATCAAAACCGGTACAGAAGTCCGACTTCCATTATATTTATTATTCAACGGAAAAGGAATTCAGATTTTGAATAAGTATCAGGCAAATCTACAAGATTTTTTTCATTTGAGAGATAATTCGAACGTGAATAAAGAGTTGATTATCATTACCCGATTAGCCGGGTTATCTAAAAAAGTGTCATTCCATACAGCACGACATACTAATGCAACGTTATTGATTTACAATGGTGTTAATATTACAACCGTGCAAAAACTTCTAGGGCATAAGAGTGTGAAAACTACGCAAATATACACTAATGTTATGGACATGACAATAATAAGTGATTTGGAGAAAAACCACTCATTAGCTCATCGTAAAAAAGGAAAATAAGTCTCGTTGAATTAAGGTGTAACCGTTTGCCATGAAGCTTTAGGAATATTGGATAATTGAGTTACACCTTTTTTGTGACTTCATGTATCTGGTCTATTTGATATTCTGTTCTATTTCTCTTTTTTCTCAGTTTCTTGTATTATCTGTCTTTCATATTTAAATAGTAATATAAAGGAACTTAAGAAGCATTACACGCAATGTTGCCATAATATGCCTATTCCATACCCCAAATACTATTTAAAGAATAATCTAAAATGAGAGTTATAATTACAAATAAGCAGATAATAATCTTTAGTAATAATGCTAATAATCAAAGTATTACAATGTGTCTATTTCTTGTCGACAAGAAATTAAGAGTTTGTCGACAAGGAGTTAACTTCTTGTTCTCAAACTCCTAACTTCTTGTTAGCAGTAAACGACATTCCTGACTTTTATTCAACAAGGTGTTCCATATAAAAATTCTTTCTGAATCACTTGGAAGATTATCCTATTTTATTGTCTGTGTAAATGAATATATCCATATTTAGAATTAATATATGTCAAAAAAATAAGACCATATAATATACTTCCCTTATGTATGTTATTTACCGATATGTTCCCAATATACTCTTCAAGCATTTCATACATATAAATGTTTTTTCGAACCTATAGTATTGGAATTATAATTCATCGCTTAGCCTTATTACCTATTAATATCTTGATAAACAGAATCTTGATATATAAATAAAGGATCATTTGAGTAGATACATGATTACAAAACTATTTATTATATATCTGGTAATTAGCTATTTAACAAATTGCAATTATCTCATGAGAAGTTCTTCTGGCATTTATTTCTCATTGATTATCAATAAAATATCATCTACTAAGTTCTGCGAAAACGCTTCAGATTACGTATATTGGTATGCAAGCACAGGACGTTGCAATAAAACCGAATGTAAAGGTTATTATGAAGTCGGATACTGAAATGCTGGATGAAGTAATGGTCATAGCCTATGGTACCACAAAGAAAGAGTCTTTTACTGGTTCTGCGGAAGTTATCAAGTCTGAGAAGTTGAAAGAAAGACCAGTTGCAAACGTTACGAAAGCATTGGACGGTATGGTTGCCGGTGTGCAAACTACTTCAGGTTCAGGGCAGCCGGGATCAGGCTCTTCTGTAGTAGTCCGTGGTTATGGCTCTATCAATTCATCACAATCACCGTTGTATGTAGTGGATGGTGTTCCCTATGATGGTAACATTTCAGCAATCAATCCTAATGACATTGAAACGATGACAGTTCTTAAAGACGCTTCTGCTGGTGCTCTTTATGGTTCTCGTGGTGCAAATGGTGTGATTATGATTACTACCAAAAAAGGTAATTCCGGTAAGGTAAAAGTGAACTTGAAAGCAAATTGGGGTGTTTCCTCACGTGCTATTCCACGTTATGAAACGATGGACGAAGCCGGTTATTTAGAAACAATCTTCCAGTCATATAAGAATAATCAGATTATCAACGGTGGAGTTTCTCCGGAGTTGGCAGGTGTTGCTGCATTAGAGGCTATGAAAAGTGGATCCACTGCTATGCTAGGCCAGAACGAACAGTATAACCCTTTTAATTATAGTATTACAGAACTGATCGATCCTGTGACAGGAAAAGTACGTAGTGATGCCAAATTAAGATATAGTGAAGACTGGATGGATGAAGCTTTAAAAAGCAATCCTTTACGTCAAGAGTATGTTGCTTCGTTCAGTGGTGGAAGCGACAAAACCAAATATATGTTTTCTTTAGGCTATCTTGATGAAGAAGGTCTGTTAAAGACAACAAAATTCAATCGGTATAATGGACGTTTGAATATAGATTCTGAAGTTACAAACTGGTTAAAAGCCGGAATGAGCGCCAACTACTCTCGCAATGAGAGCAATACAGCTGTTGAAAATTCATCCGGTTCATCCAATGTTTGGTACAGTGCACAATTAATGGCTCCTATTTTCCCTGTCTTTGAGAAAGATGCCAATGGTGCTACGATTTATGACAATTTGGGAAATGCCGTTTTTGACTATGGTAAAAACAGACCGGCCGGTGCCAGTTCAGAGTGGAACACAATTGCTACCTTATATGATGATATGTATTCTACTCAAAGCGATAACTTGAGTGGACGTGTATATGCGGAATTAGGTGATTTGAAAAATACATTCTTGCAAGGATTGAAATTCTCGGTTAATTATGGCTTTGACTTAATCAATTCAGCCGGAGCAACTTATTATAATCCATACAACGGCAACTCTGTAGCCGTAAAAGGTACTATACAGAAAGCTACTGCACGTACATTCAGCTATACTTTCAATCAATTGTTGACATACGACAGAAAGTTCGGTGATCATCATTTTGAAGCTTTGGTTGGACATGAGTTTTATAAATACCGATATGATTATTTGTCAGCAACCAAGACGGGATTCCCATTTGGTGGACTTTATGAACTGGATGCAGCTACAACGATTACAGGAGCATCTTCTTATCAGAACAATTATGCAGTTCAATCTGTGTTATCACGTTTGAATTATGACTTTGCTGATAAGTATTACCTTTCTGCCAGTTTCCGTACCGATGGTTCTTCTCGTTTCTATAAGGATAACCGTTGGGGTAAATTCTGGTCGGTCGGTGGTAACTGGCGTATCTCTCACGAATCTTTCATGAGTGACATTACTTGGATTAATAATCTGTCATTAAAGGCCAGCTACGGTGTGCAGGGTAATGATGCCATATTGAATGGTACCAAACAGAATTTTTATGCTTGGCAGTCATTTTATGATTTGGGTTATGCAAACTCGTCGATGAGCGGTGCGGCCGTAACTTCCTTGGAAAATAAAGAATTGAAATGGGAGAAAAATGCTAACCTGAATATTGGTATTGAAGCAAAATTGTTTGATCGTGTTTCTGCTACTATCGAATGGTATCAACGTAAGACGACAGATATGTTAATGTCATTCCCAATGGCAACTTCACTCGGTTTTGATGGCTACAACAAGAACGTTGGTAGTATGCGCAATACAGGTATTGACCTCACATTGGGAGTTGATATCTTTAAAGATACTCCGTTTACCTGGAACTTAACGCTCCTTGGCTCTACGATTAAGAATAAGGTTTTGCAACTGGCAGATAAACCGGAAATCATTTCCGGATCTTATATCATTCGCGAAGGTGAGACTTTATATTCATTCTATACTGCAACTGCCGCTGGCGTTGATCCCGCAACTGGAGAACAACTGTATTGGGCATGGGATACCGATGAAAACGGAGTTAAGGGCAAAAAGTATATAACTAACGATATGGCCAAGGCTACTGCATGCAAAGAAATTCAGGGTAGCCGTATTCCTGATTTATATGGTTCCATCAATAATACATTCAAATATAAAGGATTTGATTTGAGTATCCTTTGTACATATTCTATTGGTGGTAAAGTATTGGATGGCATTTATAATACCTTATTATATGGCAATTATGTAGGACAGGCAAAGAGTAAAATGCTGGAACGTGCATGGAAAAATCCGGGCGATATCACAGACATCCCACGTATTGAAATCGGAAAGAGTTACATTGTTACTGATAACAGTTTGATTGACGCTTCGTATTTTGCTATTAAAAATATTGCTTTAGGATATTCTCTACCTTCAAAGTGGATGAAATCTATCGGATTCGATTCTGCACGCCTGACTGCAACGGCAGACAATGTTGTGTTGTTCAATCACCTGAAAGGTATGGACCCTCAATATAACTTCACTGGGGGAACGGATTTTGGTTACGTACCTGTCAGAACAATTTCATTCGGAATTGATATCACTTTCTAAACCTGATTAAATAATATAAAAGATGAAAAAAGTATTATATATATTTTCTTTAATCGGCCTTCTTGCATGCAGCTCATGTGCCGATGAATTGAATACGGAACCGACTGACAAGGTATCAGGTTCTACGATATTTGCAGATGCAAGTAGCGCAGAAACTGCTATAAATGGTGTATACCGTATGTTATATGTAGCAGGGTGGAGTTCGAACTGGGGCTCAGAAAACTGCGGACAGACAGCTATCCAATTGCTTGGAGATCTGATGGCTGAAGATCATTTAATGAAAGAGCAGGGACAAGGCTGGTTTTATGAAGATTATCGTTTGAATGTTCATGGAGACTATTCAAATAAAGCTGGACGTCCTTATTCTATTTGGAACTTCTATTATACTATCGTTAGTAATGTAAATTATATCATTGCTTCAGAAAACACAATGGGAGGTGATCCGGAACTTAAGAACAGCGTTGTAGGGCAGGCCTATGCCATGCGTGCTTTTGCTTATTACTATCTGATACAATTGTACCAACAAACGTATAAAGGACATGAGGATGCACCCGGTGTACCTTTGTATACAGGGGCAACGGTTGCCGGTTCGGAGGGAAGCCCTCGTGGAACCGTTCAGGGAGTTTATACTCAAATCAATTCTGATATAGAAAAAGCTATTGATCTGTTAGGAAGTATCAGTAATAAAGTGCAAACGCATGTATCTCATATAGATTACTATGTAGCTAATGGCATAAAAGCCCGTATCTGCCTTACTCAACATGACTATGCAGGTGCTGCGACGGCAGCTGCTGAAGCCTTAAAAAAACCTTCATTAAAAGTTGCCACTATAGCCGAATTGGGCGGGAATAATAGTGTAAAAACAGCAGATGTTTTATGGGGAATGGAAATTATAGCCGATCAGTCCAGTGGTTTTGCAAGCTTCTTCTCGCATATGGATGCTGATGCACCGGGTATGTATGCTTCTAAAGCACGCCAATGCATAAGCACAGGGTTGTATAAACTGATTTCTGATACAGATGAGCGTAAAACAGCGTGGTTCCGTGGGGCCATTCCTTCTGACGAAGAAAAGACAGCGTCATCTTATACGAGTTACTGCCAAATTAAGTTTAAAATGGCAGATTACACCACCCGTACAGGTGATTACTTACTTATGAGAGCAGAAGAGATGATATTAATAAAGGCTGAAGCCGAATGTCATCAGAAAGAATATGGTGCTGCCCGTACCACAATAAAAACTTTAGGAAACGCGAGAGATAGTAAGTTTGAGGAACGTTTAGCTACCCGTACAGATGCAAATACTTATAATTCTGACACTAATGCTCCTTTGGAAACATTAATGGATGAGATTTTATTCCAACGTCGTGTGGAACTTTGGGGTGAAGTGGGACGTATCTTCGATATGCAGCGTTTAGGTTTGGGGTATAATCGTAATTATGAAGGCTCTAATCATACAGAGAAGGTAACGACAAAGAACACTAATGCCGCTTCTCCATTATTTATCCTTCCTCTGCCGCAGTCTGAAATAGATGGTAATGAGAATATTACCTCTGCGGATCAGAATCCTATAGTTCAATAATTTATAAACCTATATAATGAAGGAAAATATGAAACTATATACAATAAAGAAATATGCTGCTATATTGCTCTGTTTGGTAGCTTTTACCTCCTGCGATACAGATGCAGAAGGTACGAAATATGGTGTAAACGGAGTTGAAGCAGCTTTTGCATCTACTCAAATGAATGTGGAAGTAGGTGCTGAAGACAATGGTATTATCCGGGTTCCCGTGTATCGTGGAAATACAGATGCAGAGGCTTCAGTCGGCATTAGCATAGATGAAGCTACAGTAGAAGAAGGTGTATTCACCTTGAAAAGTTCCAATATAGCCTTTGCAAAAGGCGAAGCAGTGGGGTACGCAGAATTAGTTTTCGGTTCTATAGATGACTTGAGCGCTACTGGTAAATATGAGATTGTACTGACCATAGATGACAAGGATGCATTGTCGCCTTCTAAATCCGGTGAAATAACTGTAACTGCCCAGAGAAAGTTGACATGGGAGGATTACGGAACCGGGATATATACTTCAGAACTTTTCGGCCAGGCATGGGAACAGCCCATATTGAAAGCTAAAGAAGGTAATATATACAAGTTGCCGGATTGTATAACAGAAGGATATCCCATGGTCTTTACATTGAGTGAAGATGGCCAAACTCTGGTTAATTGGGACTTACAAGCTACTGGATATAAACATGCTACTTATGGAATGGTGTATTTCACTCCTACCGACATGCAACGTCAAGGCAATAAGTTGCTATTCGCAATGCGTGGAGCTGTTGCTGTAGAAGGCGGGTATGGAATTCTATACAGTGGCTTTACAGAAACATTAGAATTACCGGAATAATTGTTTCCTACTACTGTTATTTGGGAAATAAGTTTGTAACAGAGTATATCTGATACAAAAGATATGAATAAGGCTACCTCATTTTTTTGAGGTAGCCTTTTTATAAATTGTACTATTTAGTTTTCGCCTTTCTGTTTTTCTTGTCTCTTGTTCTTTAAATATGAATTTAGCGAAAAAGTGAATGATGACTTTTAGTTGAAAAATATAGACTTCCAATTATATTTACCTCTACGTGTGAACCGCTGATCATTATTGATTTCCAATTATGTATTATTTTGTACATTCATGCAGTGAATTAAACGCACAGTAATCATTTGATAGTTCATTTACGCCTTGACAAGAACAGTATATTACTGAATTTCAATATAATATCTTCTAAATATGGGGTAATACTGGTAGACTTTAATTAATTCAGGTATATATAAGATGTTTATATTCAAATAATTACAAAATTGGAAGTACGTAATATTTAGTCCTTTAATATATATTAATTGATTGATTTCTAGTAAAATAAACACTGCATTAGTACTGCGAAAACATTGGAGATATCTTACATTGGTATGAAAAAAGAAGAAGTAGGCATTAAGTCTCATTTGAAGATAACAATGAAGACTGATAGCGAAATACTTCAAGAAGTTGTTGTTACCGGTATGCAACGTATGGATAAGCGCTTATTTACCGGAGCAGCAACAAAATTGTCAGCAGATAATGTGAAAATGGACGGTATGGCAGAAATAAGCCGTGCTTTAGAAGGACGAGCTGCCGGTGTATCTGTACAGAACGTATCCGGTACTTTTGGTACAGCACCTAAAATTCGCGTGCGTGGTGCTACTTCTATCTATGGTAGTTCGAAGCCATTATGGGTGGTAGATGGTGTCATCATGGAAGACGTGACGGAAGTAGGTGCTGATGATTTGTCTTCAGGAGATGCTGTTACATTGATCAGTTCCGCTATAGCTGGATTAAATGCAGATGATATTGAAAGTTTCCAAATCTTGAAGGATGGTTCTGCTACTTCTATTTATGGAGCACGCGCTATGGCGGGTGTGATTGTTGTAACGACTAAGAAAGGTAAAGCTGGTAGTAACAAAATCAGTTATACAGGAGAATTCACAATGCGTATGAAGCCTAACTATAGAAACTTCAATATCATGGATTCTCAGGAACAAATGGACGTGTACAAAACAATGGCCAGTAATGGCTATCTAAACTTTTCTGACGTGTATCGTGCTTCTGATAGTGGTGTATACGGTAAGATGTATCACCTTATCAATGATTACTCTAACGGTAAATTTGGTTTGGCTAATACACCAGAGGCAATAAATGGTTACCTACAGCAGGCTGAATACAGAAATACTGATTGGTTTGATATCCTATTTAATAATAGCATCTCGCAGAATCATGCTATCAGCATGTCCAGTGGTACTGAGAAAGCTTCGTATTACACCTCTCTTAGTGCGATGAGCGATCCGGGATGGACCAAGCAAAGCTCTGTTCAGCGCTATACTGCCAATATCAATGCTTTATATAATATTTCGCAACAAGTTTCTTTGAACTTAATTGGAAGCACTTCTTATCGTAAACAAAAGGCTCCCGGAACATTAAGTTCCAGCATAGACGTAGTAAGTGGTGAGGTTAGACGTGACTTTGATATCAATCCGTATTCTTATGCATTGAACACTTCACGCGCTCTTGATCCAAATGAATACTATGTTCGTAACTATGCTCCATTCAACATTCTTCATGAATTGGATAATAATAACATGGACTTGAATGTAGTAGATTTAAAATTTCAAGGTGAATTGAAATGGAAGCCATTCAAAAAAGTGGAATTGTCAGCTCTGGGTGCTTATAAACATTCTTCTACAACGCAATCTCACAGTATTACCGATTATTCAAATCAGGCATGGGCTTATCGCGCCATGGATGATGCTACCATGAGAGATGCTAACCCATGGTTGTATACAGACCCAGATGTTGCCAATTCATTACCGCTGTCTGTATTGCCAGTTGGTGGTTTTTATCGTGAAACCAAGTATGGAATGAACAGTTATGACTTCCGTGGCACTATCAGCTATAATGATGTTTTTGCAGAAGATCATGTAATCAACCTCTTTGGTGGTATGCAGTTGACTGCAACTGATAGAAGCAAGACTTGGTTCAATGGTGTAGGTATGCAATATGATATGGGTATGTTGCCTTCTTATGAATATTTGTTCTTCAAACAAGGAAAAGAAGAAAACTCTCAGTACTATACAGTTGAAGAGACCCGTTCTCGTGAAGTAGCCTTCTTTGCAACTGGTACTTACTCATACAAAGGTCGATATACTGTAAACGGTACAGTGCGTTATGAAGGTTCTAATAAATTAGGTAAGAGCCGTTCTTCACGCTGGTTACCTACATGGAACGTTTCGGGTGCATGGAACATGCATGAGGAAGCTTTCTTTGAAGATCTTACCCCTACCTTATCCAACTTGACACTAAGAGCGTCCTACTCTTTAACAGCTGATCGTGGTCCGGCTAATGTTACCAATTCACGTGTGGTAATCCAGTCATATAATCCTTATCGACCATTTGCCAGTGTATCTGAGTCAGGTCTGGAAATATACGATTTGGAAAACAGTGAACTCACCTACGAAAAGAAACACGAAATAAACCTTGGTGCAGATATCGGTTTTATTAATAATCGCATTAACTTGGTGTTTGACTGGTATAGACGCAATAACTATGATCTGATCGGTATTATCAACACAATGGGTGTAGGAGGGCAGATTGCCAAATATGCAAATGTCGCAAGTATGCGTTCGCATGGTGTCGAATTCACCCTTTCTACCCGCAACATTGCGACTAAGGATTTCAAGTGGAATACCGATTTTATAATCTCTCATGCAAAGAACACAGTTACGGAGTTATACTCAAACTCACGTGTGATTGACATGATTTCAGGATCAGGATTTGCACAGCAAGGTTATCCGGTACGTTCACTGTTCTCTATGGACTTCAAGGGATTGAATGAAGATGGTGTACCGACTTTCATCAATGAGAAAGGTGTATTGACTACAAGTGACATCAACTTCCAAGAACGTAATAATAAAGATCATCTAGTTTATGAAGGTCCTACAGATCCTACTATTACAGGAAGTTTTGGTAATGTGTTTAGTTATAAAGGCTTCAAGTTGAATGCCTTTATTACTTACTCTTTTGGCAATGTAGTACGCCTGGATCCTGTTTTCAGCAATAAATATTCTGATTTGGACGCTATGCCTAAAGAATTTAAAAATCGCTGGACTGTTACAGGTGATGAAAACAGAACCAATGTCCCTGTCATTGCAGATAGACGCATGAATCAGCAAGATCAATATTTGAGTCGTGCATATAATGCATACAACTATTCTACTGCCCGTATAGCTAAGGGAGACTTCATTAGAATGAAAGAAATATCATTGTCTTATGATTTCCCGAAATCATGGATCAGTCATTTGAAGTTGAGTGACCTGTCTTTAAAATTGCAGGCAACCAATCTTTTCCTGATTTATTCTGATGACAAACTGAACGGACAAGATCCGGAATTCTTCAATACAGGTGGTGTTGCAGCTCCGGTACCCAAGCAGTTTACATTAACATTAAGAATGGGAATTTAAATATTAAAATCTTAGAAACATGAAAAAGATAAATATACTATATTCAGCTATAACGGCTGCTTTTATGCTCTCATCATGTAGTGACTTTCTGGACACTATGCCGGATAACAGAGCAGAAATAGATACCGAAGCTAAAATCACTTCTTTGCTGGTTTCAGCCTATCCTACTGCTTACCCGATCATGATGGCTGAAATGGCATCAGATAATGCTATGGATAACGGTTCTTTATATTCTGTTGAAAGCCAGTCACAAGAAGATGCATATTTGTGGCAAGACATTGTTACCGATACGGATGGAGATGCTCCTCAAGGAATCTGGGATGCATGCTACATGGCAATCGCTTCGGCTAATCATGCCCTACAGGCTATTGAACAAATGGGGAATCCAAGCAGTTTGTCTGCCCAGAGAGGCGAAGCTTTGATCTGCCGTGCTTATGGCCACTTTGTATTGGCTACTACTTTTTGCGAAGCATACAACTATGAAACAGCAGGCAATAAATTGGGTATTCCTTATTCAATTACACCTGAAGCAGAAGTTGCTCCTCACTATGTAAGAGGTACATTGGCAGAAACTTATTCTAAAATAGCAGCAGATATCGAAGAGGGACTTCCACTAATCAATGACAATCTGTATTCCGTACCCAAATATCACTTCAACAGAAAGGCTGCACATGCATTCGCAGCTCGCTTCTATCTGTATTATTTACAAGCAGATAAATCAAACTACGAAAAGGTAATAGAATATGCAAGTGTGGTATTGGGAACTGTACCTTCTAAAGTGTTACGTACTTATGATGCCGACTTTGGCACATTATCTAATCCTACGAATGTAGGAGACGCATTTATCGCGGCAAAGTCTCCCGCCAACTTGCTGATTACTCCAATAAATAGTTCATGGCCTTACATTTATGGGCCTTATAGTATGTCACAACGTTATGGGCAAGCCAAGGAAATTTGTGATAATGAAAATCTTCGTGCTGATGGCATTTGGGGCACTGCTGCAAACCTAGTGGCTGCAAATACAATTTGGAACCCGCAGGAGAAAATGCCTTTCCCTAAATTAGCTATGTATTTCGAATATACAGACAAGGTAAATGGAATCGGTTATCGTCATGCGGTCATAGTACCCTTTACAACCAATGAGACTTTGCTTTGCCGTGCCGAAGCATACATCATGAAAGCACAACCTGAGTATGGGAAGGCAGTGTCGGATATCAATGATTGGCTGACTTCAGTTTGTTATGTAGGTAAAGCCCCTGTCGTTACAGAGGATGATATCAATACTTTTTATAAAAATATAGAATACACACCGATTCCTATAGAAAGCGCTGCACAGCGTACTGTAAAAAAAGAGCTGAATCCGATTATTCAATTTGTTGATGAGAAACAAGAGAACCTGATTCACTGTATTCTTCATCTCCGTAGAATAGAAACGATTCATGAAGGTCTGCGTTGGTATGACATCAAACGTTACGGTATTGAGATTTCACATAATAGAGAGGGGCTAAGTCCTGATATACTGACTAAAAATGACCTCAGAAGAGCATTCCAATTACCTCAGGACGTAATTAATGCAGGTTTGGACGCTAATCCCAGAAACTAATAAAAAATAAGAGTATGAAAAAGATAAAAGTATTTATATTATTAGCTTTAGCATTGGCCGCAGTGTCTTGCAGTGAAGAAGACTTGGATTCCAAAAGCATTTTTGATACGTCTTCTCCGGAACGCAATGCTTTTGAAACATGGATTTTGAATAACTATACCGAACCATACAATATTGATCTGAAGTACAGATTTGAGGACATAGAATCAGATATGAAGTACAATGTGACACCGGCTGCTTATGATAAATCGGTGGCGTTGGCTAAATTAGTGAAATATTTGTGGATTGAAGCTTATGAAGAGCTGGTAGGTCAAGAATTCGTAGCGACTTACTGTCCTAAAGTATTGCATTTTGTCGGTTCACCGGAATATGAGAAGTCGGGTGGATCCATGGTATTGGGAACAGCAGAAGGTGGTCTGAAGATCACGCTCTTCAATGTTAACGGTCTGAATCCGGAAAATCCGGATGCTGAAATACTAAATGAGTGGTATTTCAAAACTATGCACCATGAATTTGCACATATCTTGCACCAGACAAAAAATTATTCTACGGATTTCAATACAATATCCGCTGGTAAGTATACCGGACCGGGCTGGATGAATATTACGGACCAAGAGGCCAGACAAATGGGCTTTGTCTCCAACTATGCCAGTACGGAAACTCAGGAAGATTTTGTAGAGACAATAGCTATTTATGTGACTTACACCAAAGCACAATGGCAAAATATCTTGAATGAAGCCGGCGAGGCAGGTGCTGCTATCATCCTTCAGAAATTTGAGATGGTGAAAGAATATCTGGCGGAATCTTGGGGAATTGATATAGATATGCTGCATAACATTGTCCAAGAGCGTGAAGAAAATATTGGTGATCTGGATTTAGGAACCCTTTAATATTGAAAATAGAATATGAAAAAATATATTTATCTCTTTTTCTTGACCTTTTCTTTTCTTTTTGTAGCATGTTCACCGGAAGCGGAAGATATTTTTGGTGAAAACGCAGCAACCAGAATAGAAGAGAGATTGGCAGCAGACAAGGCTGTATTGGTTGGAGCTCAGAACGGCTGGTTGATGGAATATTATCCGGCAAGTGGACAAATCTATGGTGGTTATAATGTATTGGCTTTCTTCGGTGAAGATGGTAAGGTGACGGTATCTGCAGACATTACAGGTGATGCTACAGCCAAAGCTACAAGTACTTACAGAATGAAAGAGCAAGCAGGCCCCACATTGAGTTTTGATACTTATAATGAAATTTTCCATATATTCTCTGACCCTAAAAATGACCTGGGGATAGGTACGGCTGGAAAAGGAATGGAAGGTGATTATGAATTCACTATAATGGAAGCAACTGCCGAAAAAGTGGTGCTGAAGGGGAAAAAAACAGGAAATAAAATTATTATGACTCCATTCAATGAAAGCTGGGAGGACTACCTGAACAGCATTATTGAAATGGATGGAAAGATATCAAGACTCGCCCAGTTCACCTATACTGATGGAGGTTTTACTGCCTCAGTGAAACAATCTTATCGGACTTTCACTGTTACATATCAGGAAAATGGAGAAGATAAGAATGTAACAGTTCCATATATAATGACTCCTACAGGATTAAGATTTATGACGGCACTGGAATTGAATGAAAAAAAAATAGAGACCTTGGAATTTGAAGATGTAGGAGATGACGGACAGCTTGTATCAGGAGAAGTTGTCTTGACACCTAAATTCCCCTTGGCTTATTTCCTCATTAATGGCGAATGGTTCTTCTCATATAAAAATATGGGTGAATTGGGACAACTTTATTGGGCAGCCGTTAAGAGGCAGGCTTTGGATCCTAATGGTATAAATTTGAATATGGCATTTCTTACCCCCTATTCAAGTTCTCAAATGGCGTTCTATTGGATGTGTGAAGGATTTAATGATGGCTATTTATTCTTTAATGTAACAACATTGGGGGATAATCAAGTCAAAATTGTTTTTGCTTTGAGTGGTAATCAGGTCGGAATAGATTTCTACCAACAACTGGGGTGGAATCTTATGATTTACCCGTTCTCTAAAGGAACAACGGGAGTGACATTTAATTTATCAGCAGATGATGAAAAGAATCCTTCTGTCATAACAATGACTGATACGTCTGATCCTTCAAATGTTATTAAAGTGTTTAAAGAAGCTATTTCTGACCCATTTGATAATTAAGATAATCATCTTTGAACTTTTGGTTCATTGAGTTTTTAAATAAAGTGTTGAAGCAGGTATGTCGTGAGATACACCTGCTTTTTCTCATATTTATAAATTAATATAATATGTTTTTCTTTCATCATTTAACTGACTCAGGATTATGAGATTTTTTAGAATATGTATTTATATGTAGTAAATAAATAATCTTATATTATCAAGTTTAACTCTTCACTTCCTAAGTTATAGCACATAAGAATAAATATTGAGCTTATGTAAGTAGGATACAGGTAAATAAGAATACTCTGTTATTCGTTTTTTTGCCTAAAAAATCATTTGTTATTTATAAAAGTAAGACTATATGTATTCAACTTTGCTAGATATACTATTTTGTACATAAAAAGAGACATAATAAAATGCTTTTCATTTATATATTAGCTATAAATAGTTTTTTAATAAAAAATCATTTATTTCATACATTCATGTCTTGTCAGAAACTCATGGTAGCCATTTTAGAACTATTTATTTTAACCATAATAGTTGTATTATCTTTATTATCACGTATATATGGATAAAAATAGGATGAATAGGGTAGATACAGATATATCTTACTGTTTTTATATCACATATTATCAGATATTTAGCTACTTATTGTTATCTATAATATAGTTCTATTCTTGAAAATACAAGTCTGATAATCAATAATATATTACGTACTAAGTTCTGCGAAAACATTGCAAGTCTCTTACATTGGTATGCAAACTCAAGAAGTAGCCATTAAAACTACTTTAAAGATTGTAATGAAAGCCGACGCACAACAGCTTGAAGAAGTTATGGTAGTTGCGTATGGTACAGCTAAGAAATCTTCGTTCACTGGAGCTGCAAGTAACGTGAATGCAGAGAAAGCATTGAAAGACATTCCTGTAACTACATTTGAACAGGCATTGCAAGGTAGTGCTCCAGGTGTAACCGTGAATCAAAGTAGTGGCCAACCGGGAGCTGGCTTAAGTATACGTGTTCGTGGTACAGGTTCTATGAATGCTTCAAATAATCCACTTTATGTTATAGATGGTGTCCCTGTCATCTCAGGTGATATCGCTGTATCTGGTGTTAGTGGTGACAGTAAAGCATATAATGTAATGGCATCGATTAATCCTGATGATATTGAATCCATCACGGTGCTGAAGGATGCAGCTGCTGCCTCTTTGTATGGTTCGCGTGCTGCCAATGGTGTTATCTTGATTACGACCAAAAGAGGAAAAGAAGGAAAAACAAGCGTAAATTTTAAAGCTAGTTTTGGTTTTTCAGACTGGGCGGTGAATAATCATCCGAAAGTGAATGGGGAACAAGCACATGAACTGGTTTACGAAGCCGGATATAACGAAGCAGTTATTTATGGCGGTTATGATGATGCCAATGCAAAAGCTTATGCGCAAGAACTGGCCGATTCTTATGCTCCTCTACTCGATAAATATTCTAATTGGGAAGATGTACTTTTCAGAGATCACGGATTCAGTCAGAATTATGAGTTCTCTGCTCAGGGGGGAAATGAGAAAAATAAGTTTTATGCTTCCCTTGCTTATAAAGATGAACAGGGTAAGGCTATTCATACTGGTATCGAAGGCTTTACCGGTCGCTTGAATGTTAGCCATAAATCATCAGATAATAAGTTGGAATTCGGTGCTAATGTGACATTCTCCAAGCAATTTTCAAGAATGGCAGATGAAGGAAGTTCATACGCTAATCCCTACTTTTTGGTAAATTGGGTATGTATGCCGAATATCCCTATTTATAATGAAGATGGTTCTTATTACAATGATTTTCCCTTCCCGCAGTTAGGAATGATGAATCCGCTTGAAAATATGGGATTGGAAAGGAATACTTCGGATGTGTTCAGAAGTGCCAACTCCTTATGGGCACAATATCAATTTATTGAGGGCTTAACCTTGAAAGAAACTGTTAGCTATGATTTCATTCTCAATAATTCAGAAACATGGTGGCCAAGCAATTCCCAAAATGGATCAAATGCGGGTAAGAACGGTTTGATGATTAAGATTCCATATCAGTTTCAGAATCTTTATTCTTCCACTGTATTAAACTACAATCATTCATTTGGTGGTTTGCATAACCTAGATGCTTTGATTGGATGGGATATAGATATGCGTCATACGCAAATGGTTCAAGCTGTAAACCAAAATTATCCAACAGATAAATTACCGGAAATGGGGAATGCTTCAGATCCTCAAACCGCTTATTCTGGCCATAGCGATGACCGTATGTTATCATTCCTCTCTCGTATTAATTATGATTATGATAGCAAATATTATGTTTCTGCTAATTATCGACGTGATGGAAGTTCCCGTTTGGGCGAAAATCAACGTTGGGCCGACTTTTGGTCTGTGTCTGCCGCTTGGAGAATCAGCAAAGAGGCATTTATGGAGAATCTTGCTTATATCAATGACTTGAAAATCCGTGCATCTTATGGTGTTAATGGTACATTACCCAATAGTCTGACCGGCCACATGCAGCTCATCGGATATGGTTATAACTATATGAAGAATCCTGGTTCATTCCCTAGTCAGTTAGCAAATCCCGATTTATCGTGGGAAAAGAATTATAATTTTAATATCGGTTTCGATGCACGACTTTTCGATAGAGTAGGTATTACATTCGACTATTATAATCGCAACACAAAAGACTTGCTTCAGAGTCAACCGGTATCTTTAGTTACAGGTTTTTCCTCAATTCTGAAAAATGTGGGTGAAATGCAAAATAAAGGTGTAGAATTGGATGTAAATGTGGATGTATTTAGAGATACTCCTCTGAAATGGACTACTGGCCTGAACCTATCACATAATTCCAATAAGGTGAAAAAATTATATGGAGGCAAAGATATTATTGATGGTACCAGTATTCTTCGTGAAGGTGAGTCTTATTACTCTTGGTGGAGTCGCGAATGGGCCGGTGTTGATCCGGAAACCGGTGAAGAGCAATGGGTTTTAAATACTAAGAACAATGATGGAAGCCTTAATAAAGAATTGACCAAGGACCCGAGCAAAGCACAACGTGTTATTATAGGAAAACCAGATCCGGTTATTATTGGTGGATGGAGAAATACTCTTTCATGGAAAGGTGTGGAATTAAATGCTTTATTTACTTATTCACTGGGCGGACATATCATGGATGATATTGAGTTACTTTATTTGGGAACAGATGGTGAAACTCCTTACTACAATATCTCAGCTGACCAGTTGAACAGATGGCAGAAACCGGGTGATAAAACTGATGTTCCTCGTCGTGTTAATGGCAATCCCTATGCTCGTTATGCCAGCGACCGCTATATGAAAAGTTCCAATTATCTCCGTCTGAAAACTTTAAGTTTATCCTATACCTTACCATCCAGATGGGTTCGTTCTGCCAAAATGAATAATGTACGTGTATTCTTCTCCGGAAGTAACCTATTGACTTGGTCCGCTTATAAGAATGTAGATCCGGAACAAGCTATCAATGGAGTCACCTCCTTTGCATTTCCGGCATTAAAGACCTTTACATTTGGTTTCGAAATCGGATTATAATTAACTGACATTAAAAAAGAAACAAATATGAAAATCAAATCATTAATATTAGCTACAGTTGTGTCGATCATTGTATTTACCTCCTGCGATGATTTCTTGAAGGTAAATCCCGACGATGCTCTCCCCCCAGAAGAAGCTTTGAGCGAGCAAAAAGACTTGGACAAAGCGCTGAATGGAATGTATTATACGCTGACAAATACCAGTTTTTATGGATGTAATTTCCTGGTACGAGGTGAAGTCGGTGGCGATGATATACAGCCTATAGGTCAGACCGCTTCTCGCACAGAGAATTATTATCGTTTTATTCACCGGATTAACAATTCTCCTGAAGGTCTTTGGAGTATTCCTTATGGAATTATCAATAGCGCCAACACAATGCTGGCTGTTATTATTAATATTCCAGAAACAGTTGAACGTGATAATTCGGAAGGTGAAGCACTTGCTATCCGTGCTCTTTGCCATTTCAATTTATTACTAACTTATGGTACACCTTATTTGAAAGATAATGGTACGTCTTATGGGGTTCCTTTGGCGGATCGGGTTATCTCAGAAGATGAACTACCCTCACGTGCAAGTGTGGCTGACGGTTATAAGATGGTTATAGAAGACTTAGAGAAGGCCATCGGTCTTTTAAATGAAGAAACGAACTATGGGCATATTAATCGTTGGGCAGCAAAAGCTTTGTTAGCACGTGTTTATCTTTATAAAGGAGATTGGGACAATGCTTTCAAATATGCTGATGAAGTAGCACAGGATGGCCCCTATTCATTGGTTTCCAATGCAGAGTATCTTTCTATTTGGGCACAAAAAGAAAACTCAGAATCAGTTTTTGATATTGACATTGATGAAACTCGTTCAGGTAACCTTGAATTATTTGGTTATGTAGCAGGTCCTGATGGATATGGCGAGTTAATTGCTACAAAAGCATTTGTTACTTTAATATCTGAATATCCAAATGATATACGTGCGGGACTTTTTGAAGCGGATAATAATGGAGAAATAAGGTTTATCAACAAATACCCGGGCTATAATGGGAAATTACCGGTTAATAATGTACGCGTACTTCGTTTATCGGATATCTACTTAATAGCTGCTGAAGCTGCACTGAAAAAATCAACTCCCAATCAGGATAAAGCTGATTTCTATTTGAATGAGATTCGAAAACGTGCAGTTCCCGAGTTAACAGATGTTACTGCGACAGAAGAGCTTATTTTGAAAGAAAGAAGAAAGGAACTGGTCATGGAAGGTCATCGCTTCTACGATGCAATGCGATTGGGTTTAACCCTAAACCGTGAAAAAACACCAGGTGAGGGTACTGACCATTACTTAAATTCAACGGATTTAATATCTCCGAACTGGGATGATTACAGAATAATATTAGCTATTCCACAAGCAGAAGTTGATGTTAACCCTAATATTCAAGGGCAGCAGAATCCGGGATACGAATAAAGTCTTCTTAAAATAAAGTTGTTTTAGCTGAAATGCACCCTAAAAGTTTTATATATGACTTTTAGGGTGTTTTCTTATATCTATTTTTCTAATTAAACCTGTAATTCACTATTATATAAGAGAATAAATATTGATTTAATATAGGCTAATTGCAAGTTAGAGTAAATGTTCTATTTATCGTTTTTATCGATACTGTTATTTGTTGTTTGTGAGAATGAAATTGTTCGTATTAAGCCCAACTGTACATAGTACTTTTTTATTGAAAAATCAAGACTACGTGGTAAATTATTGATATGCATGCAATTTACCAATCTGGTTTGGGTAGAAAATTTAAGTATTTCATACATTTTAATCTCTACTTGAACCCATAGTATTGGTTTTATCACTCATTTATATTCACAATCAAACAGTAACTAACTAATAACTAAGTATTTGAAAATCAAATAAAGGAACTTTTAGGTAGATACAAATATATGCTCATGTTTTGTATATATCTAGTTTCTAGATATTTAATAAATTATAATTGTCTTGATTTGAGTTCTATAAATATATATTTGTTATTGATTATCAACAAGATACAACCTACTTAGTTCTGCGAAAACATTGCAAATATCTTACATAGGTATGCAGACGCAGGAGGTGGCTATAAAGTCGACTGTAAAAGTTTTCATGAAGTCCGACTCTGAAATGCTTGATGAAGTAATGGTGGTCGCTTATGGTACGGCTAAGAAATCGGCATTTACAGGTTCAGCTTCTGTGATAAAGTCCGAAACTCTGGAGAAACGCCAGGTTTCAAATATATCAAATGCTCTTTCCGGAACAGTATCAGGTGTACAGACACAAAGTACAAATGGACAGCCGGGAGAAAAAGCTACAGTACGTATTCGCGGTATTGGCTCCATGTATGCCAGTAATAATCCGTTGTATGTAGTAGATGGTATTCCGTACGAAGGTGACATTTCTGCCGTCAACTCACAAGATATTGAGTCAATGACAGTACTGAAAGATGCAGCAGCGGCAGCTTTGTATGGCGCTCGTGGCGCTAATGGTGTTATCTTGGTAACAACTAAAAAAGGAAAAACCGGAGAGACATTGGTATCATTGGATGCACGTTGGGGAGCTAATTCGCGTTTAGTGAAGAACTATGATGTATTGCAAAACGCAGCTACTTACATGGAAACTGCATACTCTGCCATATATAATGGTTATGTATATAATAGTAAATATACAGCTGAGAGAGCCTATCAACAGGCTAATGCCGATTTGATTCCAGGTTTAGGATATCAGATTTACAATGTGCCCAATGGTCAGAACCTGATAGGTCGGGATGGCAAACTGAATCCATATGCAACGTTGGGTTATAGTGATGGTGATTACTATTATACACCGGATAACTGGTCAGATGAAATGTTTGAAAGTAACATGCGTCAGGAATACAATCTGAGCGTATCTGGTGGTACTGACAAATTGAGTTATTATTTCTCTGCTGCTTATCTTGCCGATGACGGTATTATTGAGAACTCTGGTTTCGAACGTATTTCTAGTCGTATAAACGTAGATTATCAAGCTAAGAAATGGCTGAAGTTCGGTGTAAATTTAAGCTATGCAAATGTAAAAAGTCGCTATCCTGGAGATCAGGACACAGATGCAGCCACTTCATCGGGTAATGCCTTTTTTGTAGGTAACTTCATTGCCCCCATTTATCCAATGTATGTTCGTAATGCTGAAGGTCAGATTATGCATGACGCTAATACCGGTTATCGGATATATGATTATGGTGATGGTGAAAGTACAAACTTCACTCGTAACTTTATGAGTATGTCTAACCCAATGAGTAGTTTTCTCTATGATACGGAAGAATATTTAATGGATATCCTGAATGGGAAATGGTATGCCAAAGTAGATATTCTGGATGGTCTGTCTTTGACTGCTTCTTTAGGTTTGCATGTGGATAATACACGTTTACATATTGTAGGTAACAAGTATTATGGCCAGTCTGCATCCCAAAACGGTTCTGTGCAACAGTATTCATCACGCACGTATTCTCTGGACCAGCAATATTTACTGACTTATAAAAAAGCATTTGACGTGCATCATATTGATATTTTGGCCGGATATGAGAGTATGGATTATAATACTGAATCTCATTATATTCTGGGCTACAATATGTATAGTGATAAAAACTGGACTGCCTCAAATGTGATCGACCGTAAAAATGGTTCCGGTAGCTACGATGAATATGCTACTATCGGTATCATCACACGTGCCAGCTATGATTTCGATGAAAAGTACTATGCAAGTGCTTCTTATCGCCGTGATGCTTCTTCACGTTTCCATCCGGATAATCGCTGGGGTAACTTTTGGAGTGTGAGTGCTGCATGGGATATGGCTAAAGAGAACTTTATTTCTCATATTGACTGGATTAATATGTTGAAACTGAAAGCTTCTTTCGGACAACAAGGTAACGATAACCTTCTTTATAAAGAATACCCAAACTATTATCCTTATCAAGATCAATTTACAGTGAGCGGTTCGGAAGGAGTATTCTCTGACGGTGTACTCTTCTATAAAGGAAACAAAGATATCACTTGGGAAACATCCAATTCATTCAATGTTGGTGTGGACTTTGCTCTTCTGAAAGGACGCGTTGATGGTTCCATCGAATATTTCAATCGCCAGACGAAAGATATGTTGTATTACAAGCCGGTAGCTATGTCCAATGG
Source organism: Bacteroides sp. 14(A) (assembly GCF_000526555.1). Taxonomy (NCBI): domain Bacteria; kingdom Pseudomonadati; phylum Bacteroidota; class Bacteroidia; order Bacteroidales; family Bacteroidaceae; genus Bacteroides; species Bacteroides sp. 14(A). Next base: position 2,294,843 of record NZ_JAGH01000002.1, read on the forward strand.
TTATACACAGTTCCCGATGAACATCGGTTCAGTACGTAACTCAGGTGTTGAAATTGAATTGAATTACACTCCGATTCAGACTAACAATTTCAAATGGGTCATCAATTGGAACGGAACTATGATGAAAAATAAGATTCTTGAATTACACCCTGACCTGAAAGGGGAAATGATTAATGGATCTTATATCTATCGTGAAGGTGAATCTTTATATCAGTTCTATTTGACGAAATATGCAGGTGTAGACCATGAAAGTGGTGAGGCGCAGTATTGGGCTAAAGATACTGACGGAGCATAATATAAAACCAGTGACTGGTCGGCTGCTTATAACACAAACCGCCAGGCCAGCGGTGATCTTCTCCCCACTATTTATGGAGGTATCGGCACTACATTGGATTTTTACGGTTTCGATTTTTCTATCCAGTGTGCTTATCAGTTAGGTGGAAAGATATATGATAGTGGTTATCAGGCGTTGATGCATGGTGGTGGCTCACATGACCTTGGTTATAACTGGCACAAAGATATACTGAATGCCTGGACACCCGAAAACGCGAATTCTGATATACCGCGTATAGATGCAATTGATAAATATACCAATTCTAGTTCAGATCGTTGGTTAACAAGTTCTGACTATTTCGCTATCAATAACATTACATTAGGTTACACACTGCCCCAAAGATGGTTGAGAAATTTAGGTATCGGCAGCTTGCGTGTTTATGGTGCAGCCGATAATGTAGCTCTTTTCTCTGCCCGCAGAGGACTTGATCCACGTATGAGCTATACGACTGCCTCAACAGACCGCTACACTCCTATACGTACCATTTCTGGTGGCCTGAAAGTAACATTCTGATAAATGGTTGAATTTTATAAAAAAGAAAGAATATGAAAAGAATATATAAGATAACGCAAGTTGCTCTATTCGGTGCATTTATAGTCGGATGTACTGACTTGGATACTGCCCCACTAAGTTCTACTATTACAGCCGACCAAAAAGAGGATGTGGTTGCTGCTGACCCTTCTAAAATTGAAGCCAGCGTAACTGCTATTACAGCTAACTTTACACAATATGCTAAAATTTATACCGAAGATGATAACGTACATAGTGATATAGGTTATCCTACTATTATGTTAGCTACTGATTCAAGAACTACGGATTTTGTAGCTGATATAACAGGCTACAATTGGTATTCTAATTCAGCCAATTATAGCGATTGCTTAAGTACGAGTACGGCTACCATCGAATTTTGGGGTACGCTTTACAACCAAATTTATACAGCCAACGCTGTTATTGGTACTGTAGATAATGAAACGTCTGACCCTACTCTGCAATTTTATTTGGCACAAGCATTGGCTATCCGTGCATTCGATTACTTTACGTTGGTACAGTTGTATCAGTTTAACTATAAGGGACATGAAGATGCCCCAGGGGTGCCCATTATTACTTCCGAGAATGCGGAAGAGGTAGCGGCAAATGGCTGCGCTCGCTCTACGGTAAAGGAAACCTATGAATTCATCTTGGGTGACTTGAATAAGGCTATTGAGTTATTGGCTAACACTAAGAAAACCCGTTCCGACAAGCGTTATGTTAGTCTTGATGTTGCTTATGGTATACGTGCTCGTGTTCACCTGACTATGCACAATTATGCAGATGCATTGAAAGATGCCGAAGCTGCACTTGCCAGTACATCTTCGGTTCCATATAGTAGCGCAGCGGTGAGCAAACCAACTTTCATTGATATTGAAGATGCTTCATGGATGTGGGGTATCTTAATTACGGATAAAGACCGTGTAAGTACTACTGGTATTTGTAATTTTCCATCTCACATGGGGTCACTGAATTATGGCTATGCCTCTGTGGGAGGATGGCGCAGAATCAGTCCAAAACTCTACAACCAGATTCCTGAAAGTGATGTACGTAAAGGATGGTTTCTGGATGATACAGGCGTATCTGTAAATCTGCCGGCAGCAGCACAGGCTTATATTACTAAAAAAGGTGCTCCGGTTTACACACAAGTGAAATATGGCCCAATGAATGACGAATGGGGATCAAATAACAATGCAACTGATGTGATTTTGATGCGTGTAGAGGAAATGTATCTAATTAAAGCAGAAGCACAAGCCATGAACAATGATGTAAGCGGTGGTGTGAACACTCTCAATTCTTTTGTAAATACCTATCGTGATCCGTCTTATAAATGTACAGCTACAACAGGTGAAGCTGTGCAGGAAGCTGTTTGGCATCAGCGACGTATCGAATTCTGGGGTGAGGGTTTAGCCTATTTCGATATCATGCGCCTGAATAAAGGTGTTAATCGTTTGGGATGCGGATTCCCAAAAACTGCGGTATTTAACATTGCTGCAGGTGATCCGGTCCAAATTTACAGTATCCCCAACAAAGAGGTACAATACAATCCATTGTTGGAAAATAATCCGTTGGTATCTGCTCCAACTCCGATACCTGATGAAGAATAAGTTAATTATAAAAAGGATAGAATATGAAATATATTAATAAAATATTTAGCCTGTTTGCTATTGCATTGATGGCTGTGGCTTGCGATCCGGATGCGGAAAGTTATACTCCGGGAGGATTAGAGGAGGGCAACCAAGGAATTTGTTTTGCAGGTAATTATACCCAAACGGTAGAAGTTGAACCTGGAGTTACTTCTTTTATCCTTACACTAAAACGTTCTGTAACTGATGCAGCTGGTTCTGTGGATATAAAGGTCTTGAATAACGAAGAGAATATATTTATATGCCCTTCTACAGCATCATTTGCTGCCGGAGAGGCAACTACGACGTTGACTGTGGAGACTCCATCAGCGACAGCAGGGATTCTTTATAATCTAAAGCTGGCCGTGAGTGGTGATAATGTAAGTGAATACACTAGTGGATATAATGAAATTTCTGTTAATTTCAGTATCATTAAATGGGAATCAATCGGCACCGGTTATTATTTAGACGGTACTGTATCTACTTTCTTCGGCGTTGATCCTTCAATGCCGATGGCTGTAAAACTGGAACGGGCAGAAACGGCTACCAGCGTTCGTTTCCGCTTTGACAGTCCGTTTGCACGTGTAGCGACAGAAACGGTAGATGAGTATGGTGGCTACGATGGTTATCCTTTTAATGAGGAAAACGATGTGGTACCGGGCAAATATCTCTTTACTATTGATGTGACCAGCCAGGGAGCGGCATTATCACCAGTTGACTTAGGTATGGACTGGGGATATGGAATGTTCTCTATCGGTTCTGTATATGGAAATCTGTCAACAAATATTGCGACATACCCATTGGGAACTTATGATGAAGAGGCTGGCTGTATTACCTTCCCTGCCAACTCCTTGTATATTAAGATGGCGGATTATAGCGAAGGGGCTGCCTCACCTTGTGCTAATCCTTCATATCTGTACTTAAATGGGGATGCTTATTTAGAGTCCTTAGAGGCTGCTAAATAAGGAATTAGTGAATTAACCTATTAATAAGCTCCATTCTTTCATTTGTTTTATGCCAAATGAAAGAGTGGGGCTTATCTCATTTTTTCAAAAATCAAGAGTGCGATTCTTTATATAAATCATTGTATACCTATATTTAGCTAATTTTTTTAAGACCGTTCACTGGGAAGCGAGCGATCTTTTTACATTCATTCAGCATGAGCAACTATTGAGTATAACTCCCGAACAAGCTTCGATAATGAGAATGTAGTCAATAACAAGGATCTATCGTTTTTGATCTCTATATTCTTTTCTTATTTTTTAGTTGTATGCATTCATATTGCATCCGATCGAATATAGTGCTTTTTTGAATAAAAATCAAGACATTTAAAAGAATCAATTTTAGAAATAAAATATATCGTTCTGATTTTGGTAACAATTTAAAATATATTATACAATTATGTATTGATGAGAACCCATAGTATCGGTTTTATTGTTTATTTTCGCTTGTTATATAATGATAATAATCTTATAATTAGATATTTAAAATACAAATCAAGGATAATTCCGGTAGATACAAATATGCACTAGTATTTCTTATGCACCTTAAAATCAATGTTTTGGTAAATATTTATTTTCTTTCATTGAGTTCTATAAACAAATATAATCATCTTAATATCAGTTATATATATAGTACCGAGTTCTGCGAATACGTTGCAGATTTCGTATATTGGTATGAAGGTACAAGAGGTTTTGATCAAGCCAAATGTAAAGGTAGTCATGAAGGCAGATACCGAAATACTCGATGAAGTTGTCGTTGTTGCTTATGGTACTGCTACGAAGAAATCTTTCACAGGTTCGGCTACGGAAATTAAAGGAGAAAAGATATCACTAAAAAACCCAACAGAACTATCTAAAGCTTTAAGTGGTGAAGTTGCTGGTGTTCAGGTAATGTCTACTTCTGGTCAACCTGGTTCAAACGCAAGTATCCGTATTCGTGGTTTAGGCTCGGCATATTCAAGTCGCGCTCCATTGTATGTAGTAGATGGTATCCCGTTTGAAGCCGATTTAAGCGGCATTGACCCCAGTGATATCGCTTCTATGACAGTCTTGAAAGATGCTACTGCTACGGCACTTTATGGTTCACGTGCCGCAAATGGGGTAGTCTTAATTACAACTAAAAAAGGTGAAAAGGGCAAAACACACGTTGAGGCAGAAATTAAATATGGAGCCAATATGCGCCTAATCCCGCAGTATGATGTAATTGACAGTCCTGAACGATTTACAGAGTTAACTTGGGAAGGTTTGAAAAATTATGCAGGTAACAGAGGTGGTATGGATGCCACACAATCTGCTGCATGGGCATCTAAAAATCTTTTTCAAGCACAATATGGTATTGCTCCAATCTATAATATGTGGAACGCGGATGGTGCACAGTTGATTGATCCTGCTACCGGGCGTTTTAACAGTGGAGTTGCACGTAAATACACTCCTGAAAAGTGGGATGACTATATTTTCCGTACAGGTCAGAAATTGGATGCCAGCGTAAAAATATCTGGTGGTAATGAAAAACTGACTCATTATACTGCTTTTAGTTATTTGAAAGATGAAGGCTATTATATTTCTTCAGACTATCAGCGTTTTAATGTTCGTAATAATATGAGTAATCAAATTACTCCATGGTTGAAGGCTACAACATCTTTGGCATACGCATATATGGAAACCAATAAGCCTGGACAATCGGATAGTAATATGAACAACGGCTTTCAGTTTATTAATGGTATGCCTTCTTTATTCCCTGTATTTGAACGTGATGAAGATGGAAATATCGTAAAAGACACGAAAATTGGTGGAAACAAATTTGATTATGGCATGAATGCCGGATATCAGCGTCCTTTCGCTTCCGGTATCAATCCGGCAGGTGCATTATTATTAGATAAGGATGAAATTGTTTCACATCAATTCAATGGAAATGGATCTTTTGAAGCTAAATTCCTGAAATACTTTAAAATAACTGCAAATGTTGGCTTGCAGTACTTAGGTTCGGCAGAGAATGAACTTACCAATCCTTATTATGGTGATAGTGCTGGCAAAGGACAGATTGCAAAATATCAGACTAACTACCTGAATTTCACAGCTAATCAGATACTTTCCTGGGGACAGAGCTTTGATAAACATAATTTTGATGCTTTCGTAGCTCACGAGTCAACATCCAGCAAAACATCTGTTGCTTATGGAAGCAAATCTAAAATTGTTAGACCAGATAATACAGAATGGAGTAATGGTGTAATTATGGACTATCTGGAATCATATACATATGGATATTCCATTGAAAGTTACTTTGGCCAACTCCGTTATGACTACGATAATAAATATTTCCTTCACGGAACGGTTCGTGCGGATGGTAGTTCTCGTTTTGCCAAAGGAAATAAATGGGGTATATTTGGTTCGGTAGGTGCTGCCTGGGCCATTACAAATGAAGACTTCATGAAAGATGTCAAATGGTTGAAAAACTTGAAATACAAGTTGAGTTGGGGTGTATTGGGTAACCAAGATTTTATAACGAACCCGGTTGTTGCCGGTTACTATCCTTATGAAGACCTTTATACAATTGATAACTTAAATGATGAATTCACATTCAGTTTTAAATTTAAAGGTAATCCCGATTTGACTTGGGAAAGAAGCACTACTATTAATACCGGTATCGAATTTAATATTGCCGATGTATTAGAAGGCGAAGTAGAATACTTCCACAAGAAAACAACCGATATGTTGTTTATGAAGCAAGTTGCTCCTTCTTTGGGATATGCATCTTATCCGGTAAATGACGGAGCATTAGTAAATAAAGGTGTTGAATTTTCATTGACAGCACATTTATTAAATAAGAAGGATTATAAATTTGATTTCCGACTGAATGGAGGTTACTATAAAAATGAGATGACCCAAATGCCTATCGATGAAACAACCGGTACGGAGAAGCCTATCGAAATCAGTACATATTATGGTTGGGCAAAAGGTCATTCACTATATGACTTCTATATCCGCGAATATGCAGGCGTTGATCCGGAAACTGGCTTCGCATTATATAACCAATATTATAATGTAAAAGCTAATGGTGAAAGAGAGTTGATCACTGATATGGAAACTTATAAGTCTAAGAATACAATTAATAAGCTTGAAGTAGAGCAAACTAGCGACTGGGATAAAGCTACCAAAAAGTTTGTAGATAAGTCTGGTATCCCTGCATTGCAAGGTGGCTTTGGATTTGATTTGTACGCTAAGGGAATTACCCTTAATGCAACCTTCTCTTATGGAATTGGTGGTTATGGTTACGATTACAACTATGCAGCGATAATGCACAGTGGTACATCAGGTTCATATAATTGGCATAAAGATATAGAAGGTCGTTGGCAGAAACCAGGTGACATAACTAATATTCCAAGTTTATCTAACGACTATGGTGGTGGCGCTGATGGTACTAACTATGCTAATGCAAGTTCTACTCGCTTCCTGACAAGCCGTTCATTCTTAAACCTTGCTAACGTAAGAATAGGTTATTCATTGCCCAAAAGTATTGTTGCTAAACTACATCTTTCTGATTTGAACTTTTTCATTTCAGGTGACAACTTATTGTATTGGTCAGCACGTAAGGGGTATGTTTCTATGGCGTCTTCCGGTAATAGTGACAATGTTAACGATGATAACAAAAATGATTCCGGCGAATCAGGTAGAAGCCAGTATGCTCCTTTAAGTACAATAATGGGTGGTATTAAAATTCAATTCTAACATTAAAAATAAGAATTATGAAATTCAATATAAAAATATATATTCCGGTAACAACCTTAGGGTTATCACTACTATTGAGTGGTTGTGGTGATTCTTTCTTAGAAAAGAGTCCATCAGATTACATTACTTCCGGAGATTTACAGGAAGTAGCGAAATGGAACTCTAATATCTTAATGGGACAAGCTTTGGGTACATATTCCACTACATTTGCTATGAATTCAGGTGGTACGGGTGGCCACGATGATTTTGGACAGAAATCTGTAGATATTGCAACAGACTTGATGAGTGGAGATATGGTTATTATGTCACAAGGGTATGGATGGTTTGAAGCTGCGGGTTCATTAACTTGCACCACTACCACCGCCGTTAATTATTCTTATCAATTTTGGAGGTATTATTACAAGCTCATAAAAGCAACTAATGAAATACTGGATGCAGCAGGTGGTGACGAAGTCACTCCCGAAGGTGAAGAAAACCAGATATATTATGCGCAGGCTAAAGCTCTGAGAGCTCATTCATATTTTAACCTAGTGAACTTATATGCAAGACCTTATGCAGAAGATAAAACAGCTTTGGCTATTCCTGTTTATCGTACGCAATTAACATCAGAAGCTGTGAAAAAATCTTCAGTAGAAGATGTCTATACACTAATAGTGAAAGATTTAACCGATGCAATCCCTTTACTCGAAGGGTTTAAACGTCCTTCGGGTGCAAAAGACCAAATAGATCAATCGGTAGCAAAAGGTATATTAGCATACGTTTATTTGACTATGGGTGATTATAAGAATGCAGCTAAATTATCTCAAGAGGTAATTGACTCTAAACAATATACCTTAATGAATAAGACTGAAATTATTAATTCAGGGTTTGCATCTGTTAGCATTCCAGGATGGATGTGGGCCATTGATTTGACAACAAGTAATTCTCCAGCTCTTCCTACTTTCTGGGGACACATGGACTTGTTCACTTATAGTTATGCCTATGCAGGTGGAGAGAAGTTAATTGATACGGAATTGTATAACTCAATTCCGGCTTCGGATGCTCGCAAGAAATGGTTTAGTGAATATAATTCAAAAGGTGAACAATATGAGCTGACCAATTGGTGGAAATTCTATAACTCTAAACGAATTATGGGCAATCGCGAATGGTATGATGATGAAGTTTATATGCGTGTTGCCGAAATGTACTTGATTAATGCAGAAGCCAATGCACGCGAAAATAACTTACCGGCTGCCAGAGTTTCATTGAAGGCATTGCTGGATGAGCGTGATGCTGACGCCGCCGCAGCAGTAGCTGTGATGAATCAGGATGCATTATTAGATATGATATACTTCAACTGGCGTCTTGAACTGTGGGCTGAAGGACGTGGGCTATTAACCATGAAACGCTATAAGAAATCAATTACCCGTTGTGCAGAAGATGCAATGCTTCCAGGTAGTACTTATAGTTATGATGACAAACGTTTGATATTCAATATTCCGGAAAGAGAGATTACTAATAACCCAAATTTGGCTGAGTAATCAGTAAAATAAAGTGTTTTTAGAAAAGGGGATTTGTGAAAATCTCCTTTTCTTGTATTTAAAAGTAAAGGTATTGATTATTCTTTTTGCTTTTCACGAATTTGCAGCATTAAGATAGACCTGTCTACAACGATGGACACCAGTAATTACCACTACTTCCGGACAGTTTAATGACCTTGAATTAGCAGAGCGCATGCTTCCTAAATTATTCTGTTCATTCCTTTGTTCTTAAATGATTTAGTGCAATAGACTTTTATTTATTATATATTTTTTTTAGGGCGCATTGCAAATGCATGGAAGTTTATATTGAAAATAGAAAGAAATAGAAAAATAACAAGTACAGAGATTACATTTTATTTATGCTATCATTAAGCACTTTTAAAGGTGAAATATCCGTGTTGTATTTGCCGATGCGGACTGTTGAATAATGAAAAATCCAAACTATTTGTGAAACATCCGTGTTAATATGAAAATTTAGTGGAACCTTGACCTGGATGTTGATTATTATTTACATTGCATTATGGAATTGAACGCATAGTAATCGTTTTTTAGTTCATTTATATCCTATATCAAATAGCAATATACTAAATAGTAATATACTAATAACTAGAGATTTAACTAACTAATATAGTATAATTCCGGTAGATATTAATACATATTGCTATTTATTAACATGCTATATATCAATGTATTATAAATTATTATCACTCAAATACAATTTCTTACACCATGTATATACATCTGAAAATTAGATATATAGCACTCGCATAGTTCTGCGAAGACTTTGCAGGTTTCGTACATTGGTATGCAGACACAAGAAGTGGCTATTAAACCTACTATGAAGGTCACAATGAAGTCTGATGCTGAGATGCTTGATGAAGTAATGGTGGTTGCCTATGGTACGGCAAAGAAGTCCCAGTTTACGGGTTCTGCTTCTACTATTAAAGCTGATAAAATTGCAGAGCGCCAGGTTTCTAATATATCGAATGCCCTTTCAGGACAGGTAGCCGGTGTACAAACTACAAGTGGTAATGGACAACCGGGTACAGGTTCTACTGTACGTATTCGCGGTGTTGGTTCTTTGTCTGCAAGTAACAATCCATTGTATGTAGTGGATGGTGTTCCTTATGATGGTGATATTTCAGCTATCAACTCACAGGATATTGAGAGTTTGACGGTATTGAAGGATGCTGCTTCTAATGCATTATATGGTGCACGTGGTGCCAATGGTGTAATTTTGGTGACTACTAAAAAAGGAGCTACAGGAAAAGCAACTGTAAATCTGGACGCTAAGTGGGGTACTAACCGTCGCGGTGTGTCTAACTATGATGTTATGACTTCTCCTCAGGAATATGTGGAGAACTACTACACAGCAATGTTGAATGGTTATGCTGGTGGAGATCCCAATAGAGTATTGTCTAATGGAATGACTGGTAATCAATATATTAACTCATTGCTGTTTTCTAAAGACGGTTTGGGGTATCCTGTTTACACAGTGCCTAATGGTGAGGGATATATAGGTGTAGACGGTAAACTTAATCCGAATGCTAAACTTGGCCGGGTGTATGGAGATTACTATATTACTCCTGATGACTGGGAGAAAGAGTTGCTTGACAATGGTAACTTACGCCAGGAATATAACGTAAACATTAGTGGTTCTACTGAAAAAATGAACTATTATATGTCAGCCGGTTATCTGGATGATAGCGGTCTTATCCCAGGCTCATCATTTTCACGCCTTTCATTCCGCCTGAAAGCTGATTATCAGGTGAAGGAATGGTTGAAAGTAGGTGCGAATGTTGCCTATTCTAATATCGTAAGCCGTTATCCTGATGAACAAACTACTTCAGGAAGTTCTACTAACTTATTTTATATAACTAATAACATTGCGCCTATCTATCCCTTGTATATCCGTAATGCAGACGGAAGCATTAAGAAAGACGCTCGTGGTTTCACTATGTATGACTATGGCAATGGTATGTATACAGATGGTACTACAGCTCTGAACCGCCCGTTCCTTTCTCAATCTAACCCGGCATCTGCTCTGCAGTTGGATAAGAATGAGTACAATATGGACATCTTGAGTGGACGTGCTTTCGTAGAAGTATCTATTATCGAAGGATTGAAAGCGACTGCTAACTGGGGTATGGACCTGGATAATACACGTTATACAGAATTGATCAACCCTTACTATGGACAGTATGCAGGTAATACCGGTGGTGTGGTAGGTGTTTCTCACAGTCGTGTATTCAGTATCAATCAACAGTATTTATTGACTTATAAGAAGAACTTCGGTGATCATAACATTGATTTACTGGCAGGTTTTGAATCTTATGATTATAAAAATCAGGCTTTGTCCGGTAGCAAGCAGAAAGTCTACAATCCTAATATTGTAGAATTGAATAATGCGATTAATACTCCGAGTGCAAACTCCAGCACAGCTAATTATGCTACAGCAGGTTTCTTGTTCCGTGCTCAGTATGATTATCTGGAAAAATACTTTGCCAGTGCTTCTTTCCGTCGTGACGCTTCTTCACGTTTTCATCCGGACAACCGTTGGGGTAATTTCTGGTCTGTTGGTCTCGGTTGGTTGATGAACAAAGAGTCATTCTTGCAGAATACATCTTGGATTGATATGTTGAAGTTCAAAATCAGTTATGGTGCACAGGGTAATGATAATATCGGTAATTACTATGCGTACTTGGATCAATATACTGTTTCTAACAGTAATAATGATTTTGCATTGGCTCTTTCTTATAAAGGTAATAAAGATATCACTTGGGAAACTTCTCATAGTTTCAACACAGGTTTTGATTTTGAATTCTTTAAAGGCCGATTGAGCGGTACTGTTGAATACTTTAGCCGTAAGACTACTGATATGCTTTATAACAAACCGATGAATGCTTCTGCCGGTTATGCCAGTATTCCAATGAATGTTGGTTCTATGACTAATAAAGGTGTTGAATTGGATTTGAACGGACTTTTGATTGAAACGAATGATTTGACCTGGCGCATGAATTTTAACTTGACTCATTTCAAGAATACGATCAATGAACTGGATCCTTCATTGAATGGTGAGATGATTAGTGGCAGCTACATTTATCGTGAAGGCGAATCCAGATATCAATTCTATCTGCGTAAATATGCCGGTGTAGATGAGAACGGAGTAGCACAATACTATAAGGATATTACAGATGCGGAAGGCAATGTGACCGGACAAGAAAAAACTACGGATGCTCCGAATGCTACCCGTTATGCAACCGGTGATATTCTGCCGAAGGTATATGGTGGCTTCGGTACGAGCTTGAATGCGTATGGATTTGATTTCTCTATCTCTTTTGCTTACCAGTTGGGTGGACGTATGTACGACAATGGTTATGCATCTTTGATGAATTCAGGTACCGATCCCGGTCAGAACTGGCATAAGGACATTCTGAAAGCTTGGACTGCTGATAATAAAGGCTCTAATATACCTCGTCTGAGTGCAACAGACCAGTATGCTAACTATTTGTCTGATCGTTTCCTGACTAAGTCTGACTATTTGAGCATCAACAGTATAACGCTGGGATATACATTGCCAAAGAGCTGGGTACGTTCATTGAATATTAGTTCACTACGTGTTTATATGTCAGCTGACAATGTAGCTTTGTTCAGCAAGCGCAAAGGTTTCGACCCTCGTCAGAGCTATACAACTGCCAGTGCAGACGTATATTCTCCTATTCGTGCTATTTCGGGAGGTTTATCACTTTCATTTTAATCTAAAACAAATATAGAATTATGAAGATTAACAAATATATATTACTGCTTTCTGCAACCATGGTGGTGGTTTCTTGTGATCTCGATAAGTTTCCTGAAGGAAGCACCGTGACACAAGACCAGAAAAATGAGGTGGTTGAGTTGTTGCCAGACCGTATTTCTTCTGAATTGAATGGTTTGAAAACAGGTCTTTATTCTCATACAAACCTGTTGACTGATTATAATAACCACATGGACTATGGCTTTCCGGCAGCTTGTATGATTTATGAAACAGCCGGACAGGATTTGCTGACTTTGAATGACCAGACCGGTTATAATAAGTTTATCAGTTCTCAACGCTTATTAGACAGAAACATTACGTCTACATTTAATGCTTTTCTGTGGAAGCTATATTATAAACACATGAAAACCGCTAATGATATTCTTAAAGCTATTCCGGCAGATGCGGCAGACGCTTCTTTAAAGAAATATCGTGGTCAGGCATTGGCTTCACGTGCTTTTGATTATTTGCAACTTATTCAGACTTATCAGTTGACTTACATAGGTCACGAAACAGCTAATGGTGTACCTCTGGTACTGGAAACAACTTCTGATACTGAGTTGATGAATAATCCGCGTGCAAGTGTACAACAAGTATATGGCCGTATTATGGAAGATTTGGATGAAGCTATTACTTTGTTGACAGGTGCTTCTGCACGTGCCGATAAAGCTGAAATATCAGTAGAAGTGGCCTATGGTCTGCGTGCTCGTGCTAACTTGCTGATGGGTAAGTGGGCTGCAGCGGCTTCTGATGCTGCTAAAGCTTATGGAACTTCTGCTCCTTATTCTGTTGCAGATGTAAGCCAACCGACTTTCTATAATGCTACAGATAATGCATGGATATGGGGTATCGTAGTGACTACGGAAGATTATCTGGCAAAAACCGGTATCGTAAACTGGCCTTCTAATCTTTGTTCACTGACGGGTATGGGATATACGACAGCAGCTAGCGCTACTGACGTAGCTTACCGTCTCATCAACAAGAATTTATGGGCTAAGATACCAGAAACGGATGTACGTAAAGGTTGGTGGGTAGATGAAGATTTGCACTCGCCTGTTCTGGATAACGGACTTGGTGAAGACTATGCTTACTATTGGGCAAACGGTATGTTTAATGGTGGAACATTCCCTAGCAAATTTTCTCCTTATACAAATGTGAAGTTTGGTCCTGACAATGGAACTTTCGCAGATACAGACAATGCACAAGACTGGCCGTTGATGCGTGTTGAAGAGATGAAACTGATTGAAGCAGAAGCTCTTGGACGGGATAACCTGGCTACAGGTAAGCAGAAATTGGAAGAGTTCGTAAGACAATATCGTGATCCGTCTTATACCTGTACTGCCGGTTCTTTGGACGCATTTATCGATGAAGTTTGGTTCCAGCGCCGTGTTGAGCTTTGGGGTGAAGGTTTTGCATTATTCGACATCTTGCGTTTAAAGAAACCTATTATCCGCCAGGGAGCTAACTATCCCATCAACAGTACATTTGCTGAAATTGCTGCTGAGGCTCCTATCATGATTTACCGTATTCCTGAGGCTGAAACATCTGTGAACAGTGCTATTACAGAGGCGGACAATAATCCGGCTGCAATGGCTCCGACTCCGGTGAACTAATAAGCACATTATCAAATAGGAAAAGAGAATGGGGTGTATTCGGATTTACGGATACACCCCTGTTTTTTATCAATTTGCAAAATAGTAGCGGGAAATATTTGTGAAGTGTAGGATTTCTGTAACTTTGCGGTTTCGTTACTTAATAATTATTTAATTATTCTAATAAATGATGCCTATGAAGAAATTACTACTCCTGTCTTTGGTTCTTTTGTGTAGCTTATCGGCATGGACGGCCCAACGCTCTCCGGAAGAAGCTCTTTCTATTGCACGAACTTTCTTTATGCAGTCATCCGGGGCTGTAACCCGTAATATCGGTGAAGTTCAATTGGTGGCAGTCTCTAATGATTTGCTAAAATCTGCATCTACCCGTAGTGTGGAAGGAACAGCCTTTTATATCTATAACTATGCGCAGTCTGCTTATGTTATAGTATCCGGTGATGACCGTATGAAGCCGGTACTGGGCTATTCGGACAATGGAAGTTTCATAACTGAAAGCTTGCCGATAAATATACTTGGGTGGTTGGAACTGTATAATGCCGCTTATGCTCAACTGGGTAACGCCGAAAAAGCGGTTACTGAACCTAAACTGCTTACTAAAACAAGTTTTCCGGCATCTGTATCTCCTTTGCTGGGGAGTATATGCTGGGATCAGGATGCACCGTACAATAATGCCTGTCCTCTTTATCAACAAGAGCGTTGTGTGACGGGATGTGTGGCTACGGCAATGGCTATGATTTTGAAATATCATGAATATCCAGTAAAAGGAAAGGGGACTCATTCTTATACAGCCTCTAATGGAATTAAGTGTTCTTTTGATTATGGGAACGCTACCTTCGACTGGGATAATATGCTGCCTCAATATTCTGGAGATTGTACTGCCGAACAGGCTGACGCTGTTGCCCAATTAATGTTGGCCTGCGGTGTGGCGGTTGATATGGAGTATTCACCATCTGCTTCGGGAGCCTATTCGTATCAGGTAGGTCAGGCCTTAATTGACTATTTTGGATATGATGATAATTTGGGCTTGGTATATCGCCAATATTTTACTTCTTCCGAATGGATGAACCTGATTAAATCAGAAATTAACGAGAAGCGTCCTGTTTACTATTTCGGATCTTCGGATGATGGAGGTCATGCGTTTGTTTTTGATGGGTATAATGAAGAGGATATGGTTCATGTCAATTGGGGATGGAGTGGAATGAATAATGGTTACTTTGAAGTTGCTTCCTTAAATCCGGATTCTCCCGGTATTGGTGGTGGAAGCAATCTTGGAGGTGGCTTTACGAGAGGTCAGGGAATGTATTTAGGGATACAACCGCCTACTACTACTTCAAACTTTACTTCTCATTTTTTTATGACGGAGTTAGCAGCAAATAAAGAGGAAGTCACTAAGGGAGACGTGTTTAAACTGACGATTACTGAGATATTTAATATGAGTGTGGCATGCAAGAATAGTAAGTTGGCAGTAATAGCAGAAAAAGATGGTCAACAGTCAATATTAGGGCAGACGGCTTTGGCTACGCTGATAAATACGTATGAAGGATATAATACTTTTTCTTTTTCTAATCTGAAAATACCTAATGATTTTGCTGATGGAACTTATTCCGTATATGTAGCTACCAAAGATGAGCGCGAAGCAACATGGAGTCGTGTGCGTAGTTACGTGGGTTCTGAAGCACAACTCATTCTTGTTGTAAGCGGTAATAAATGTACTTTGACTCCGTTCAGTGGTAATCTAAGTCTTGAAGAAGACATGGAGGTTAGTGTGAAATTAGCCCATAGCTTATATAGTGGTCTCAAAGGGGATTTCAAAATATTGGTTTCTAATAAAAGTACATCGGATGAGTATTATGGTTCAGTGGGGGTTGCTCTTTTTACTGCAGATAAAACCCCGAGCTTTGTTGCAATAGTCGGAGATGCACAGGTCGAAATAAAACCAGGCACAGTTAATAGAGAACTGGCTGTATCCGGAGACTTGGCTATTACTAAGAACCTTGTGACTACTAATATTCCTGTTGGAGATTATTATATTTGCCCCTGCATAGATTGGGGAGGAGGTACGTATGCTGTCGGTGAGTTTACTCCGGTCACCATAAAGGAGGTGCGTGGAACCGCAGATTTGAAAGTGAGCCAATCACGTTTGGAGAAGGAACAACTTCAAGTAGGTGAGTCCTTGAAATTTCTGGCTGATCTGTCATTGTCTGGCGATGGAAACGTATATACTGGAACATTGGTAGCGGCAGTTTATGAAAATTCCATGGGTTACCCATACAGTGTACATTATCAGAATGTATTTGTGGAGGCAGACCTGACGGAAAATCTTGTGATGGAAATCCCTCTGAGTCTAGGTGAAGGAAGGCATGCTGTTCGTTTGTATAAATCGGGTACCAATGGGGACCTTGTGACAATTAGCACTCTCTTTTTTTCTGTAGGACCGGCTACCGGTATTGAGGATGAGGTAGCCGATAAGGATGGATTAGTTATCTATCAGCAGCCAGTAGAAGATATTCTTAATATCCGTACTTCTCATGCCGCCCGAGTGATTTCTGTCTATAACCTGTCCGGACAGCAAATGATACAGCAAAAAGAGTCCGGGGATAAGAAAGAGTATTCTATTCCGGTAGGAGGGTTGGATGCAGGCTATTATATTGTAGTATTGCAATCAACTGATGGTAAGATATATCGGAGCAAATTTATGAAACGTTAGACTATATATATTTATAGTACTGGAACGAGGCTATTCTATTAACTTAGGATGGCCTTGTTTTTTCTATTCTAATGAACGATTTTCGCTTTAAAACGTTCATTTGCGATAGGATCATCAAAAAAAGTATTCAAAATCATCTGACGAACCATATATTTCAGTAATTTTGTCTTTCTAATGAACAACAAGATAGTGATTTGTATCATTCGTTGAGGTGCTACTAAAAACAACTAACCCCTGACTATATGAGGTGTACACTACTCTTTCTATTTATTCTTCTTGCAAATCGGCTTCTTGCTGATAATGTAACAGCAGAGCAAGCTCATGCTTTAGCTACCGATTTCTTTAAAACGAATGTTCAAACCCGTAGTACTGCTGCGTCACCACAGTTACAATTAGTTTGGGATGGGGAAGATGCGAATACCCGTAGTGCAGGGAATCTTCCGGCTTTCTATGTTTTTAATAGTACCGACCAGAAAGGTTTTGTTATTATTGCCGGAGATGATGTGGTTATGCCTGTACTAGGTTATTCTTTCACAAACAGCTTTGTGGTAGATGGGATGCCTTCTAATCTGAAAAGTTGGATGAATGGGCTGAAAGAACAGATCAACGAGGCAAGAGAGACGGGACTGAATACTTCTGATGTTGTATATGAAGCGTGGAGAGGGGTGTCGGATATGACAACCGGAGATGTGGTAAAGCAGTATCAAACGGCGGAGTGGGATCAAGAGAGTCCTTATAATACGCTTTGTCCTAAAATAGAAGGCACCCAGACAGTTACAGGGTGTGTGGCAACGGCTATATCCATATTGATGCGATATCATCAATGGCCGAATGCAGGAACGGGTACTCTTCCAGCTTATAGTTATGAGGCGCTAGTTAGTGGAGCTAAAATTCACCAAAATGTATCGGGGAGAACTTTGGGACATACTTATGCTTGGAACGATATGCCACTTCAATATGATCGGAATTCATCCGAGATTTCTAAAAATGAAGTTGCAACTTTGATGTACGACTGTGGTGTTATGGCTCAATCACAGTTTAATATCGCTTCTGCCGGTGGAACCGGTGCCTCTACATTGACAGCAGTTCATGGATTGGCAGAGTATATGAATTACAATAAAAGCATGTTGTGTCTTCGTCGTGAATGGTATTCGGATGCAGAGTGGATACAAATGCTGGAAAATGAAATAATGACAGTAGGCCCTGTGCTTTACGGTGGAGCTACTCTTAGTAATGAAGGACATCAATTCATATTGGATGGATATACAACGGAGGATTATTTTAGAGTAAATTGGGGGTGGAGTGGCTATAGCAATGGTTATTTCCTGATTTCAGCTTTGAATCCGAATAATCAGGGAGCAGGTGGTAGTACTGGCGGTGGCTTTGTCGCGAATCAAGACGCTTTGTTCGGGCTAAAGCCGGCGGAGGGAAATTCAAGCTATCAAACATTATTGGCCATGCTTGCTGGGAAATCTCAAGATGGGACTTATTATTCCGGCTTGGAAACCTCTGAAACTCAATTTAATGTAAATTCTTCCTTTATTGTGAAGTGCGGCTTCCTCTGGAATTTGGGATTAGACTCGTTCTCGGGAAAAGTAGCTTTGGCTATGGTTGATAAGAATCTGAATATAAGAGAATTTATATCAAGAATTTCGGATATTCCAAGTATGCAGACATATTATACAGTGTCCTTTGCTCCTTCCTGTAGAATCTCATTGACTCCACAACCCGGTGATCGTATTGTTGCAGTCTACAAAGGAACAAATGATGCCGAATGGAAAGTGGTTCATGGTGGTCCTGATACCACGAATGAGATTATTGTTAAGGCTGATCCTACTTCAATTATAGAGACGAAGCAAGAAATACAATTTACTGCTTTCTGTGATAAGCAACAGGAAACCGTGGTTGTTCATTTGCCGGAGAATTCCCACAGGTTGAATCTATATGATGTAAACGGGCGTCTGTTGAAACAAATATTGTCTGAAGGAAAAGAAACTATAACTTTCTCTTGCCGGGAATATCCTACGGGAGTGTATCTTTTGCAGGCTGTAACGGACAAGGGAATCCATCAATGTAAGTTTTTAAAATGAAAAAGAGAATTAATATTGTAATAGCAACCTTACTTGTGCTATTGGCGGGTTGCCGTTCTGCGAAAAAGGAAACAATGGTCACCTCTGATATGCAAAAGATAGAAATGAATTCTGGAGTAATTACTCCACAGTTGACAGGTGGTAATCCGGCCTCTACCTCTCCGATGGTTTATATTTATAAAACCAAGGCTGATTATTCACACCAGGTACCGGTGATGATGGATGAGGCTCGTACCCGCATTTTGTCCTATCCTGCGCCCGGGGATTTGAAAATGGGGGATGGGTTACGTCTGCCTACTCTTTTGAATAAGGGATACTTACTGGATAATAAGGGAATAGGTCCTAATGTGGCTTTTCTTACCTATACGTATGAAGAGTATAGCCAGTTGCCCACAGCGCCTTCCATGACCGATCTGATGTCGCATATTCTTGATAAGTATCCTTTACTGGAAATTCGTGCATGCGGTCGCCGTGCTGATTATAAAGATATTGTTATAGAATTAAATGAGAAAATAGCAGAAGGATTTCTGCAAAAATAATTATATTTGTCGCCCAATATATAATAAATAGGTATAGTAAATGAAAGAATTTGTAATCTCCGAAGTACAGGCAGAAACGGCGGTATTGGTTGGTCTCATCACAAAAACACAGGATGAGCGTAAGACAAACGAATATCTCGATGAACTGGAATTCTTGGCTGAGACAGCCGGGGCGGAAGTAGTGAAACGATTTACCCAGAAGCTGGACCAGGCACATTCTGTGACCTACGTCGGCAAAGGTAAACTGGAAGAAATTAAAGAATATATTCGGAACGAAGAGGAAGCCGAACGGGAAATCGGTATGGTGATTTTCGACGATGAACTCTCCGCGAAACAGATACGTAACATTGAAGCTGAGTTGAAGATCAAGATATTGGATCGCACCTCGCTTATTCTCGATATTTTTGCCATGCGTGCACAGACAGCCAATGCAAAGACGCAGGTGGAACTGGCACAGTATAAATACATGCTTCCCCGTCTGCAACGTTTGTGGACCCACTTGGAACGCCAGGGTGGTGGTTCCGGTGCCGGTGGCGGTAAAGGTTCGGTGGGACTTCGCGGTCCGGGTGAAACGCAGTTGGAAATGGACCGTCGTATTATCCTGAACCGTATGTCATTACTGAAAGAACGTCTGGCAGAGATCGATAAGCAGAAGTCAACTCAGCGAAAGAACCGTGGACGTATGATACGTGCGGCATTAGTGGGATATACCAATGTGGGCAAATCTACATTGATGAACCTGCTTGCCAAGAGCGAAGTATTTGCAGAAAATAAACTGTTTGCAACATTGGATACTACAGTGCGCAAGGTGATTATTGATAATCTGCCGTTCCTGCTTTCAGATACGGTTGGTTTCATCCGTAAGTTGCCTACTGACCTGGTGGACTCTTTCAAGTCGACACTGGACGAAGTGCGCGAGGCAGATCTGCTGTTGCACATTGTGGATATTTCACATCCGGATTTTGAAGAACAGATAGAAGTAGTCAATAAAACATTGGCGGATATCGGTGCATCCGGTAAGCCAATCATACTTGTATTCAATAAAATAGACGCTTACACCTATGTGGAGAAAGCGGCTGACGACCTTACCCCCAGAACAAAGGAAAACTTGACACTCGAGGAACTGATGAAGACTTGGATGGCAAAGATGGAGGATAATTGCCTCTTTATCTCTGCCCGTGAGAAGATCAATTTGGAGGAACTGAAGAGTGTGGTTTATGCACGCGTGAAAGAACTGCATGTACAGAAATACCCTTATAACGATTTTCTTTATCAGACCTACGAAGAAGAGGAAGAATAAACTAAAATTTGTTGGTCATGAATTACAGACATTTAACCGAAGACGAAGTACTCCGGTTGAAAAGCCAGTCGTGTCTGGCGGATGATTGGGGGAAAGTAATGGTAGCAGAAGACTTTGTTACCGAGTTTGTACATCACACCCGTTTCTCGGGAGATGTACGTTTAGGCGTATTTCAATCAGAGTTCACATTGCCGGGTGGAATTAAAAAACATTCCGGTTTGCGTCATGTAACACTCCACAATGTCACGGTGGGGGATAACTGTTGCATTGAGAACATCCAGAACTACATTGCTAATTATGAGATCGGGCATGACACATTCATTGAGAATGTAGACATCATCCTGGTGGACGGATTGAGTAAATTCGGTAATGGGGTAGAAGTATCCGTACTGAATGAAACCGGTGGGCGTGAAGTACTTATCAATGATAAACTTTCTGCGCATCAGGCTTATATCCTGGCGCTTTACCGCCACCGCCCGGAATTGATTTGCCGGATGAAGTCTATAACAGACTTCTACTCCAATAAGCATGCCTCTTCGGTAGGTACTATCGGCAATCATGTGATGATACTCAATACAGGTTCTATCAAGAATGTACGTATCGGAGACTATTGTCATATCTGCGGAACTTGTCGTCTTTATAATGGTAGCATTAATAGTAATGCGGAAGCACCGGTACACCTTGGTCATGGAGTTATTTGTGATGATTTTATCATCTCTTCCGGTTCACATATAGACGATGGAGCTATGCTGAGCCGTTGCTTTATAGGCCAGGCCTGTCGTTTGGGACATAATTATTCTGCGTCCGAATCGCTTTTTTTCAGCAATTGTCAGGGAGAGAATGGCGAGGCATGCGCTATCTTTGCCGGACCGTTCACGGTGACGCATCATAAGTCCACTTTACTGATTGCCGGTATGTTTTCATTCATGAATGCCGGTTCGGGTTCCAACCAGAGTAATCACATGTATAAGTTAGGCCCTATCCATCAGGGAACATTGGAACGTGGTGCTAAAACTACTTCCGATTCCTATATTCTTTGGCCCGCCCGTGTAGGCGCTTTTTCATTGGTAATGGGCCGCCATGTGAATCATTCCGATACTTCTAACTTGCCTTTCTCCTATCTGATAGAGCAGAACAATACTACTTATCTTGTACCGGGTGTCAACCTGCGAAGTGTAGGAACCATCCGTGATGCACAGAAGTGGCCGAAGCGTGATGGACGTACGGATTCCAACAAACTGGATTTCATCAATTACAACTTACTCAGTCCCTATACTGTGCAGAAGATGTTCAAGGGACGGGAAACTTTGCAGAACCTGCGCCATGCTTCGGGCGAACTTTCCGATATCTATTCTTTCCATAGTGCGAAGATCCGTAACTCGGCATTGGTGAAGGGTATCAAGTTCTATGAGATCGCCATCCATAAATTCCTTGGAAACTCTGTCATCAAACGTCTGGAAGGTATTGAATTCAAAAGTAATGAAGAAATACGTGCCCGCCTGAAGCCCGACACCACAGTGGGTAGCGGTGAGTGGGTGGACATTTCCGGCCTGATAGCTCCGAAGAGCGAGATAGATGCCCTGATCAATGATATCGAGTGTGGAAAAGTAGACCGTCTGAAGTACATCAATGCTGAATTTGAGAAGATGCATCAGAACTACTACACTTATGAGTGGACCTGGGCTTATGAAAAGTTGGAGGAATACTACGGAATCAAACCGGACAATATTACGGCTACAGACATCATCCGCATTGTAGAGAAGTGGAAGGAAGCGGTAGTCGGGTTGGACCGTATGGTGTATGATGATGCCAAGAAAGAATTCTCGCTGGCTTCTATGACGGGCTTCGGTGCCGACGGCTCGCGCGCAGAGAAAGAAATGGACTTTGAGCAGGTGCGCGGTGACTTTGAAAGTAATCCGTTTGTCACTGCCGTGCTGAAACATATTGAAGATAAGACAGCGTTGGGTGACGAATTGATAGGTCGTATGCAGAGGGTGTCATCATTTTCACTCTAATTAAAGAAATATTTCAATAATAGTTCTTACCTTTGTGCTACGATTCATTAATTTAATTTACGAGTAATTATGGCAACAACACCTCCGTTCAAGTATCAACCTATGTTTGAGCATGGGGAAGATAAGACTGAGTATTATCTGCTTACAAAAGACTATGTATCCGTAAGCGAGTTTGAAGGAAAGCCCATTCTGAAGATTGAAAAAGAAGGTCTTACAGCAATGGCTAACACGGCTTTCCGCGATGTGTCATTTATGTTGCGCCGTTCGCACAATGAGCAAGTTGCTAAGATTTTGCGCGACCCCGAAGCAAGTGATAATGATAAATATGTAGCACTGACCTTCCTGCGCAATGCAGAAGTAGCTTCAAAAGGCGTGCTTCCTTTCTGTCAGGATACCGGTACGGCTATCGTTCATGGTGAAAAGGGACAGCAGGTATGGACTGGCTATTGTGATGAAGAAGCTCTTTCGTTGGGTGTCTACAAAACATATACTGAAGAAAACCTGCGTTACTCTCAGAATGCTCCGTTGAATATGTACGACGAGGTGAACACGAAGTGTAACCTGCCTGCGCAAATAGATATCGAAGCTACCGAAGGTATGGAATATAAGTTCCTTTGCGTGACCAAAGGTGGCGGTTCGGCCAATAAGACTTACCTGTATCAGGAAACAAAAGCAATCCTGAATCCCGGCACTCTGGTTCCTTTCCTCGTTGAGAAAATGAAGACGCTGGGTACAGCTGCTTGTCCTCCTTACCACATCGCTTTCGTCATTGGCGGTACTTCTGCTGAGAAGAACCTGCTGACGGTAAAGCTGGCTTCTACTCATTATTATGATGAGTTGCCCACTACGGGTAACGAATATGGACGTGCCTTCCGTGATGTAGAACTTGAGAAAGAAGTGTTGGAAGAAGCTCATAGGATTGGCCTCGGTGCACAGTTCGGCGGTAAATATCTGGCTCATGATATCCGTATCATTCGTCTGCCTCGTCACGGTGCATCTTGTCCGGTAGGTCTGGGCGTTTCTTGCTCTGCCGACCGTAACATCAAGTGTAAGATCAACAAAGAAGGTATCTGGATTGAAAAACTGGACAGTAATCCGGGCGAACTCATCCCGGAAGAAATGCGTCATGCAGGCGAAGGTGCCGTGGTTAAGATAAACCTGAACCAGCCGATGGCAGATATCTTGAAGGAACTGACTAAATATCCGGTGGCTACACGTCTGTCATTGAATGGTACGATTATCGTAGGCCGTGACATTGCACATGCTAAGCTGAAAGAACGTCTGGACCGTGGTGAAGATTTGCCACAGTATATCAAGGATCATCCGATTTACTATGCCGGTCCTGCCAAGACTCCGGCTGGTATGGCTTGTGGCTCTATGGGCCCCACTACTGCGGGACGTATGGACTCGTATGTAGAGTTGTTCCAAAGTCATGGTGGCAGCATGGTTATGCTTGCAAAGGGTAACCGTAGTCAGCAGGTGACGGATGCTTGCAAGAAGTACGGTGGTTTCTATCTCGGTTCTATCGGTGGTCCTGCCGCTATCCTGGCACAGAACAACATCAAGAGTATCGAATGTGTAGAATATCCCGAACTCGGTATGGAAGCTATCTGGAAGATTGAAGTGGAAGACTTCCCTGCATTCATCCTGGTAGATGACAAAGGCAACGATTTCTTTAAACAATTGAAACCTTGGAATTGTAGTAAATAAGAGGAATCTTTCTATAGATTAAATGAAAGCTGTCCCGAAGAAGTTGATTAACTCCTTGGGACAGCTTTCTTGGTTTAATAGATGTAGAACTTGATATGCTCCTTCCTTTTTCCCCTAAAGCTTTCATGCTTATGTCATTATGCTATAAGCAAAACCTTGTTTTCCATATGGGGGCTGTGCAGCCCACAATTGCGGGACGAACAGCCCCCATATGGAAAACGTAGAGCCCGCAACTGTGGGATGAAGTTTTGCTACAGGCAAAAGAACAAAAACAATAAAGCAAAGCTTGGTTTTCATACGACCTTCTTCCCGTTTTTCTTATTGTTCCTAAGTATTCCATTGTGGAGTCTATAAGTTCTGCAACAGGTTTGCCTACACCATCCTACACTATCCTACACCATTTTATGTTATTTATTTGCTTGATAATCAAGAGAGAACGGTTGTCGGTGTAGGATGTAGGAAATAAAGAAGTATTTTTTTAAGTGTCACTAACCTCAGGTGGATATCAGAAAAATAATAAGATATTCTTGTATGCCGATACTAATTTCTATCTTTACACCTTCAAAATCAGATTAATCTTATTGACAGTTATGGAAACTACTCCCCACATTTCTCCGAAGGCGGACTCCCGTGTTGTTTGGCTGGATGTCGTGCGACTGATAGCTATGTTTACCGTGGTTTGTTGTCATTGCACAGACCCTTTCAACTTTTATCCGGGAACGGCTCCGAATATTGAAGATATCAAGTTTTGGGGGGCTGTCTATGGGGCGGTGCTGCGTCCGTGCGTACCTCTTTTTGTGATGATAACGGGAGCTTTGTTGCTTCCTGTGCGTGGGGATGCATCCGTATTCTATAAGAAACGTATTCCACGTGTGTTTTTTCCGTTTCTTATCTGGTCGGTAATTTATAATCTTTTCCCTTGGATTACAGGATTGCTGGGAGTGGAACCGCGGGTGATTCTTGACTTCTTCCCGTACTCGGGCGAAGAAGTGATGCGTCAGTCTTTAGTTGTCAGCATGGGATATATTGCCGAACTTCCTTTTAATTTTTCTATCCTCGATGTACACATGTGGTACATTTATTTGCTGATAGGACTCTACTTGTATTTGCCGATATTCTCCGCCTGGGTGGAGAAAGCTTCGGAGAAAGCCAAACTCTGGTTCTTGGCAGTATGGGGAGTGACATTGCTTATACCTTATTATAATGAGTTTGTAGCGCAATACTTGTGGGGAACTTGTTCGTGGAACTCATTCGGCATGCTTTATTATTTTGCCGGCTTTAATGGATACCTGCTTCTGGGGCATTATCTGCGCAACCATGACTGGACTGGACGGCAAGCTGCACTGATAGGCGTTCCTATGTTTGTGGTGGGCTATGCGGTTACTTTCTTCGGTTTCCGCCACATGACGGCATTGCCGGACTTTACGGATGAAATGCTGGAATTGTTCTTTACCTATTGTTCACTGAATGTGGTGATGATGACCATTCCTGTATTTATGTGGGCAAAGAGAGTGAACATTCGTTCGGAGCGGATGATAAAGGCATTATCCAATCTGACACTTTGCGGTTTCGGAGTTTATATGATACACTATTTCTTCACCGGTCCGTCAGTGGTACTGATGCGGGCGGCAGGTGTTCCGTTGTGTTTGCAGATACCTGTCGCCGCAGTGGTTGCATTTGGCGTTTCCTGGTTCCTGGTGGCAATGGCATACCGTTGTTTTGGAAAGAAAACGAAATGGGTGATGGGATAGTCTCTGTAGGATTATCCTAATTCAATATACTTCTTCATGGTCAGACGGTTTTCACCGTCCAGGCGTTGGTATGAAACTTCATTCATAATGCTTCGTATCAGGAATATACCCAGTCCACCAATGGCACGTTCTTCAATGGGAATGGTGATATCGGCATCCGGGGCATTGGTCGGGTCGAAGGAAAGTCCCTTGTCGGTCAGTAAGAAGATTAATTGATTGTCTGTCAGGCTGGCTTTTAGTCGGATTTCATGATGCTCTTCCAGCGGGTAGGCATACATGATAACATTGCTGACAGCTTCTTCCAGTGCCAGATTGATATGCATGGTTGTTTCTGTCGGCAGGGACAAGTCAGAACAGAATTCTTCTACAAAGATTGCCAAGGCTGTGATCTCATCCAGCTCGTTGGTTATTCGGATCTCTTTTTCCATGATGTTATGGTTTTATTGTTTTAGGTTCATAATGAATTAGCAGAATGGTCATGTCGTCACTGGCCTCTGCTTGTTGTACATGGGAGGCTACGGAACGAACCACTGTATCTACTATTATGCGTACGTCGAAAGTGCCCAACGGAGCCAGAGTTGATAATAGGCGATCTTCACCATACAGTTCTTTGGAGGCATTTTCAGCCTCGGTTATTCCGTCGGTATAAAGGAAAAGACGGGTATTCTTTTCAAGAGTGATTTCTTCATCGGTGTATTCCATATCTTCCAGTACTCCTACGAATAACTGTATTTTTGCCTTTAGTAGCGTTGTATTTCCGTCTGCACCTATTATAATAGGTGGATTGTGTCCGGCATTACAGAAACGCAGGCTTCCGGTTTTCAGGTCGAGTATGCCGATGATGAGGGTAACGAACATATTGGCCTCGTTGTTTTCGGAGATAGAACGGTTCATCTTGCTCATAATCTCGGCAGGCGAGGTGGCCTGTTGGGCGAGGGTGCGGAACAGGCTGCGTGCAATGGCCATGAAGAGTGAGGCCGGAACACCTTTGCCCGATACGTCACCGATGACGAAGTAAAGCCGGTCATTGTCGATAAAGAAATCGTAGAGGTCGCCGCCTACTTCTTTGGCAGGATGCAATATGGCATGCAGGTCCACGTCTTCCCGTTCGGGGTAGGGTGGGAAGATTTTGGGAATCATTCCCATCTGTATCTCGCGGGCAATGGACAATTCGCTTTCAATGCGCTCTTTGGAGGCGGTCGTTGTGCGCAGTTCCGAAACGTAGCCCGACAATGACTGCTGCATATAGACCAGTGAGTCGTGCAAATCTTTTATTTCATCTTTGGAGTGTACTTCGGGTAATGCCACATCAAAACGTCCTGTGGCAATGGAACGGGCGGATTCGGAAAATTTTCTGAGCGGACGTACCAGTCTGTGAATGATTTGATAGATCAACGGAAGCAGTACCAGCATACCTGCCAGGAAAATATAGATGATGCGGTGGGAGGTGGCATCCAGATTGTGGAGTATCACCTGGCTGGGGCAGATGGTGCATACAGACCATCCACAGTTAGGGATGGCAGTATATAGAGCGTATGAGTCCTGTTCCGCATTGTTGAATTGTGCTGTGCCGGTCACACCGTTAAGTATATTGCGGCCTATTTCCTCTTCCTGAACATCATTCTTGCCCAGGGCAACGGAGAAAATGGTTTCGTTCATTATCTTTTCCCGGTCGGGGTGGGTGAGGAAACTACCGTTCCGGCTGAGCAGGAAGGTATAGCTGGATTGGTAAGGTTTCAACTTATTTACCATATCGGTGAAACGGGACAGGGAAATGTTGGCCGTAAATATGGCATATACCTCTCCTTGTGGGTTGCGAAGAGGTAGCGCGTATGTACTCATAATTGTATTTCCGCCTCCCGTGTCGTAGTAGGGTTCGCTCCAATAACTCGTTTTCAGAAGTTTAGGTATCAGATACCAGTCCATGCAGGGATAATCGTAGTCTGCTCCACCCAGTTTCAGATAGTTCACGATCTCTTCTGCCCCCTCGTTGATGCTGAAGGCGTATGGCATGAAGTATTTCCCTTTCTCCTTATAATATCCGGGAATGAAAGCGATACCGCTTCCTACAATCAGGCTATTGTTTTTCACGATGGCGGTGAGGACATCTTTTAGAGAATCGGGGGTGCTTAGGTTTTTCTCCACAATCCAGACGGACTGTTCGAGGGTAGATTCTACAATCTGCAACTCTCCGCTGATTTGTGTAGCTGTGTTGCGCAGCAGTCCGTGTGCATGGTCTATGGCATCTTCCGTTATCTGCTTCCGGCTGTAATTATAGAACAGCATCATGATGCAGACAAAAACTATCAGCGTGAAAGACAGCACATAAATGCTTAGTTTGGTGGCAAACGATGGGGAAAAAAATGCTTTCATGGAGGAATGATTATATAATTAGGGGGATATGGTGATGTGCAGTGTTGTTTATTTTACAAAATCCTCGTAACGGATACTGGCACTTCCGGCAGGCATCAATATCATTGCAGCGCGTGCAAATCCTTCCCGGCTGAGGCGGTAGGTACGTTGTCCGCTTTGCTGGTCCACTTGCAGGCGGAGAACTTCCTCCAGCATTTTGCGTTGGTGGTAGCGATTGGTGCCTATATTGCCCTTTTTCACTTCTTCCATAACCATATCGAGGGCTTCTTCACGGTGCTCGTTGGTCCATGCCCAACCACGCATACTGGCTTTTACCAGTTTGCGCACGACTTCCGGATATTGGTTATAGAACTCTTCCGTGACGTACAACCCATCTTCAGGCAGGTTGTAGCCATAGTCGGCAAGACGTATGGAGTATATCGAATCAACGTTCATCCCGTATTCCGATAATTGGAGATACTCATTATAACTTCCTACCAGGCAAGGATCGGCAGCCCCGGAAAGAAACACATTGACTCCGCTGTTGAACCGTATCCATTCTACCTGTTTCAGGGCGTAATGCTCTGCAAGCCGGTCAAGTAGTTTTTGGCTCAGATGATTCCATACGGCTATCTTCTGGTTTCGAAGAGATTCCTCGCCTTTAAGAGGAGAGTGGCTGATAAGCATCAGACTGTTTTCCTGTGAGGTCTGCATGACGTTTACTACACGTGCGCCTGCAAGCCGCTCCATGAATGCGTATGAAAGGTTCATGATTACTACCGGGGCACGACCTTTCTCCATAAACGAAAAAGAGCTTTCTGAGATGGCAGGATGTTGTACGCATACGTCAATTCCCTCCTCCTTATAGAATCCCAGCTTATCCGCCACGTAATAACCGGTAAATTGGGCTTGGGCGGTCCACTTCGGGGTGAGCATGATGCCTTGTGCTTTAGTCTGGGGTGAAGCAAGTAGTAAAGGCAATAGGAAGATGCTGAAAATAAATCTTTTCATCATAATATTTACCGGATATTAAAGAGAGAAGTGCAGCCCGTCATTTCAAAGATGTTTTTTATTTCCGGCCTCATAGCCTCGATAATCAAACTTCCCTGATTTTTCTGTACGCTCTTTTGCAGGATAAGAAAGCATCGCAGGCCGGAACTGCTGATGTAGGACATTTGTTCGCAATTGACGATGATATTGGGCTTGTCTTCTTGAAGCAAAGGCTGTATGGCTATGCTGAAGTCGCGGGCGTTGGCTGTATCCAACCGGCCTTTTATATCCAGTACAATGATGCCGTCTACTCTGCAAATGTTTGTGTCCAGCAGAGCGTCCGGTTTAAAGTCTATATCCAACCGTTTCACTAGAGTCAGCAGATTTTGGGTGTCCGTAGTTCGGTAGTTTACTTCGTCCATTGTGCGGTGAATAAGGAAATGCCCTAATCCTTTGGTGAGCTGCTCTTCGAGGGATGGCTTTTCATCCGGACTTTTTTTCTGGAACGGATCAACTGCGATTCCTTCGTCCGTGATCTGGAAAGTCAGCCTTCCGGGAGTGATATGTGCCTGAAGCTGAATTTCGCTTGATTCTCCTTTCGGATAGGCGTATTGAATGATGTTGGCTATTATCTCTTCTATCGCGAGATTCATGCTCATCGCTATTTCCGAGGGGATGTTGAGTGATACTCCCAATTCTTCCATAAATTGGGAAATACGCCCGGTCTCATTCAACTTGTTGTTGATAATAATTTCTTTTTCCATGTTCTTTCGTTAATGCTTTATAGTAACGTGTATAGTAGCTGGCTTAATATGTGCAAATATCCCTATTTCCCTTTATATCGAACGGCCTTCCTCGCTTAAAAGCGTCCCACTTTGGGTGGAATGGCTGAAATGGTACTTAATACTACTTGAAAATGGTACTAAAAAGATTGTATATATTGCCCCATAGTTGATAAGTTTTATAACTTTGCGCCAGAAAAATATATCGGATAAACGAACACCTGTAAAATAAAAAGCGAAAGGAAAAATGACCAGTGTAATCATGTTGTTTATAGAGCTGCTGCTCGATATCGTCGGTCTTGTTACAGGAGGGATTATCTGGGCACATTCTTCTGAAAGCAAAATTCGTAAGGCTTGGGGAATGTTGGCTACCACTCTGTCGCTACTTCTGCTGTGCGATAATATAGAGTGGATGTGGCTTTTTAGCCGTGGAGTGGAGGAGATACCCCGCTTCGTTGAGGTGCCTATGGATCATTTGTCTATTTGGCATATTGTACGCGTGATTTTCTTTTTCCAGCTCTTTTCGCTATTTCCCATCGCTTCACTGAAGCCTGGATGGATGACGCTGACAAGGATCACCAATTATTGCATTCCTATACTGCTGATTGTTTGCATTGCTTGCTGTTATCAGTTCTTTAACGGGCATTATACGATGCTGAAGTCCTTCGCTGCTATTGGAGAGAATCTGGGAAAGCAGGATGTAGTGGTCAGACTGATGTTGTTTGTCATCAGTGTATTGATGCCTTCCTTGAACTTTCTTCTTCCTTATCTGAAGCGTTGGATACCTATCCGACGGGTACAGAGTAGGGGGATGTATATTTATATGGGATGTTTTGGATTGATTATGTCGGGGTATATCTGGCTGATGTTAGGAACCAGTGGTTTATGTTTTAACCTTTTCGGGTATTTTGTGGTTGTGCCTACTATCTTGCTGAATATACTCTATCTGCGCAATGATAACCCGCTCTCTTTACCGCCATTGCCGGTAATTGATTTAAGCCGGCAGGAAATAGAGGCAATCAAGGAAATTGAAGTGTCTCCCGTAGTGCTTGAACTTAGTGAGCAACTGATGGCCTTTATGAAAGGGCATACACCTTTTACCAATTCCCAATATTCATTGCAGAATGTGTTGACGGATATAGGAACCAATGAGCACCGGTTCAATAAGGTATTGCGTTACAATGGTTTCTCAGGATTTCGGGATTATATTAATTTCAATCGCCTGCAATACTTTAAGGAACAGGCGGCTTTACGGAAAGAACTGACAGTGAAAGAACTTATGTTTATGAGTGGATTTACTTCGCGTTCCAGCTTCTATCGCTATTTCGCCAGTATTGAGAAAATGTCTCCGAGCGAGTATATGGAAAGACTTCAGCAGGAAGGTTAGGGGATTTCACCACAGAGTAACACTGAGTTTCACAGAGTTCAATATTCAATATATGCAATTAAAGAAATAAGATTCTGTGAAACTCAGTGTTACTCTGTGGTGAATCATTGTATCTTATTCTTTTTCTTCCACTGCTCGTACTTCTTCAGCACTTTCAGTCCGTCGCTATTATACCAACTATATCCGTTACGGCGTTCGTGTCCTATTTCTGAGATATCGAACTTCTTCACTCCATCGCGGTCACTAAAGAAAGGACGGTTATCTTCCAGTGTATAGAAGCGTGCCCACAAAGGAGGACAATCCGTACATGGTACCATGCGGTAGTCTTTCTTTCCTTCGTCATTGGTGAAGAACTCTTTCTTTATGCCTTCAATCTTGGATGACTTGAACCATTCAACTGCATTTTCTATACAGTTGATAACCTCTTGTGAGGGATTGGGCAGAGACATTAATAGAATGACTATTTCGTCAGACTCTTGTCCGCTCAGTGAGGGTAACTCATAGGCGCGTGCTTTAGCGGGAGCAAGGGTGTGTTCGTCATGTTGTGCACACCAGACGGTTGGTTTGCCATTTAGGACAACTTGCGTTTTGAGGATGCACTCCACACCTTTGTTGAATGCGGCGCGAGCACGGTTGCAGATGCTGTCGGGGACATATTCATAAGGGGCTTTCTTTTCGTATACCTCGCGCAGAAGTTCCATTACATTTACCATCGCATTGTCATTGTAGGTGATATGTGTGTAGTAACCTTTGGGACGGGGCCAGAACTGAGGCCAGCCTCCATTGGGATATTGTGCTTTGAGGATATAACGGATGCCGTCCAGCGCACTGTCTTTGTATTTCTTAATATGAGTGGCTAGATACAGGCGGGAGAGGTATTGGATTTCCGTACTGGTGGCGTCGTTGTCTATGGTGCTTTCGTTCACTTCATCTTTGGAAGCAAGTACATCTTCCAGCTCTTGTTCTGTTAGTTCGGCAGGCATATAGATATTTTTAGGCCAGCCGCCGGTAGTTTGTTGATAGAGCAGGACATTGTCGCCAATGCGGATGGCTTCAGGAGTTTTAAAGAATTCGTCGTTTAACTTGGGTGCCATCTTTACCCAAGTTTTATACGGCTTTTTTTCTTTGTAGTTTACGGTTTCTTGTGCGAATAAGTTTGTCAGGCACAACAAGGCCAGACAACACAGGCAAATCTTTTTCATGGTCGTTGTTTTTTATAGTTCTACTGATGGCAAAAGTAGAGGAAAAAAATTCGCCTGATGGGGAATATTTGTTTTATTCCAGGTATTTTGTTACTTTTCCACTGATTTGCAACAAAGAAATCTCGCATAATTTAGTGTTATACTCCGCCGAAAGAATTCTTTCTTCTGCATCTAAAAGGCTTTTCTGTGCTTCACGCATTTCGATACCTGAAAGGTTTCCCAGCATATAACGCTCCATGGCAATCTCATGGTTTTCTTTAGCGGCTACAAGGTTCTGGCGTTCCAGGTTCAGCATTTGCAGGTTGTTCTGGTAAGCTTGCCATAAGTTGCTCAGGTCTGCACGTAAGGCTTGTTCCAGTTGTTCGCGTTCCAGGCGGGCATTCTGAATGGCAATACGTGCATTGTTGCGTTCCCGGCGACGGTTTCCGTCGAACAGGTTGAAACCGATAGTCAGGCCGAAGTTGGCACCAAGATTACCGCGTTGGATGTTAGTGGCGATATCGTATTTGTTGAAGGTATAGCCATAACCGCCGTTCATCTTCAGATAAGGATAGTCGCGGGAACAAACCTTTTTGTAATCCAACTGGGCAAGCGTGTTGTTTTGATAGGCTTTCAACAGAGAAGCGTTGGTTTGCAGAGTCATGTTCCAAAGCTCTTCAAAGTTTAGTCCACCGTCTACGTTGATCAGACTGTCTTGAATAATGATGGGCTGGTCTACATCTTCGTTCGCCATCAGTTCGTTCAGTTGGATACGGGAGGTATGCAGCAACTCTTGCTGTTTCATATACTGGGCACTGTCTGCATTGAAGTCTACCTTTGCCTGTTGGTAATCCAGACGGGAGAAGTTACCGATGTGATAACGCTCTTCCACGATACGCAAACGCTCTTTGGACAAAGATACGGCATAGCGGAAATTATTCAGACGGATCTTATGTTGCAGATAGTTGTAATATTCGGCAGCGATGTTGGCTATCAGGTCTTCTACGGCGATACGGGTATTGGTTTCACCTTGTCTTTCCAACTCTTTCAGACGTTGGTAGTTGGCGGTGATGTTGAAGCCGTCGAAGATAGTCCAGTTCAGATTAAGCCCCACGTTCATGGTCTGATCGAATACACCATTCTCTTTGACATGTTCTCCGGTAGCCCGCACTTTGCTGTCTGTATTGTCTACGGTTCCTTTATAACTTGCAGAGAGATCAAGTGTCGGCAGATAACCGGCGTTTCCCAGCGTGGCGTTGTTTTTGCTGACTTGTTCCTCGTTGCGGGTAATGCGCAGCGAGTAGTTATTTTGAAGCCCGTATTCCAGGCAGGACTTTAATGTATAAGATTGCGGCATCTGCGCTTGTAACGCAAGCGAGGTGCTACAAATGGCTATGAGGGATAAAATCGTACGTTTCATGATTTCTTTAACTTACTTCTGTTAGTAGATACATAACTATATATGGCAGGTACGATGTACATAGTGAGGAATGTGGATACCAACATACCGCCCACTACGGCTGTACCCATGGCAATGCGCTGGTTACAACCTTCACCCGAAGCGAATGCCAACGGTATCAATCCGAGAATGGTAGAAGCACTGGTCATTAGGATGGGGCGCAAACGTTGCAAGGATGCATCCTTGATAGCTTCCATTTTATCTTCTCCGGCTTCTTGTTTCAGGTTGGCAAACTCTACAATAAGGATACCATTCTTTGCCACCAGACCAATCAACATGATGATACCGATCTGACTGAAGATATTCATTGTAATATCGTTGAAGTACATGAATATTAAGGCTCCGGCAATAGCCAAAGGCACGGTAAGCATGATAATCAACGGGTCTTTGAAACTCTCGAACTGTGCTGCCAGAATCAGGTAGATCAGCAGGATTGCCAATACAAAGGCAAACATCAGACTGGAGGAACTTTCTCTATATTCTTTGGAGTCTCCCGTCAGTGCGGTACGGAATGTATCGTCCAATGTCTCTTTGGCAATCTTGTCCATCTCGTCCAACCCTTGTCCGATGGTTTTCCCATCAGCAAGTCCGGCAGAAATAGTGGCGGAAACGAAACGGTTGTAACGGTATAATTGCGGAGGAGCGATACCGCCGGTCAGTTCAATCAGGTTGTCCAACTGCACCATTTCACCTTTATCACTACGAATATAGATGCCTTTCAGGTCGGAAGGTTTATTGCGTTGCTGGCGGTTGATCTCACCCAATATCTCGTATTGCTTTCCATTCATATAGAAATAACCCATACGCTGGCCGCTCAATCCGTATTGGAGTGTTTGCGCAATATTGCGTGTGCTTACTCCCATGATACTTGCCTTGTCGCGATTGATATTGATGCGGGCTTCCGGCTTACTGAACTTCAGGTTTACGTCAGCCATTTGGAAAACAGGATTTTCATAAACTTTCGCCATAAATACCGGTAATACTTCTTGCAGCTTTTCGATGTTGGTAGCTTGTAATACGTATTGCACCGGCATACCACCACGTCGTCCACCGAAAGAGGATGATTGTTGCACAAACGAACGTGCCTTGGTCTTTTTCTGCACAGCCTTCGAAATTTGTTCGGCTACTTCCATCTGTGTATAGTCACGATCTTTCATGTCCTTCAACGTGATACGTACATTACCGCTACCACTTGATACACGTGCCGTTACCGATTCTGCATCCGGCAGAATGGAATCTACCAACTGATTGATGTCTTCCGTATAATCTCGTATGTATTCATAGGTTACACCCTCTGCTCCACGTGTATTGATACTGATTTGTGAACGGTCTTCCAATGGTGCCATCTCGGCAGGGATGGCATTCCACAGAAATACGATAATTATCAATGTTGCTAAGATAAGTGGCATAGCCAGCCAGCGCTTGTGCAGGAATATTTCCAATGACCGGCTGTAGATGCGGTTCATTCCTTCGAAAAATGGCTCGGTTTTCATATAGAACCAGTTCTTCTTTTCTTGTTTTACCAGCAGTTTGGTGGCAAGCATCGGAGTGAAAGTCAATGCGGCAAAAGAGGAAATGATAACAGAACCGGATACCACGATACTGAATTCACGGAAAAGTCGTCCAGTCATACCGTCCATAAATACGATGGGGAAGAATACGGCTACCAGTGTGATGGTGGTAGAGATTACGGCAAAGAAAATTTCCTTGGCACCCTCGATACCGGCCTCTTTGGGTGGCATCCCGCGTTCAATACGGACATAAATGTTTTCTGTCATTACAATGGCATCATCCACCACCAGACCTACTGCCAGCACTACCGCCAGCATGGAAAGTACATTGATGGAGAATCCTGCCAGATACATTACGAAGAATGCTCCGATAAGCGAAACGGGAATTACGATACAGGGTACCAGTGTTACACGCCAGTCGCGCAGGAAAAGGAAGATAATGATAATAACGAGAATGAATGCTACATATACCGTTTCCTTTACCTCACTGATAGAAGCACGGATAAACTTGGTATTGTCGAAACCATAAGAGTATTGCACGTCATCCGGAAGGTCTTTTTGCATCTGTTCCATGCGTTCATAAACGGCATCGGCAATCTTGATGTGATTGGCACCTGGTTGAGGTACTACAACAATACCTACCATCGGTACACCATTCATTTTCATGTAACTCTTGATGTCCGCCGGTCCTAATTCTGCCCGTCCGATATCGCTGAAACGGATGATACGGTTATTATCTTCCCGCAGAATCAGATTATTAAATTCTTCTGCCGTATGCATCAATCCCAATGTACGGATGGTGAGTTCCACCGTATTACCTTCGATACTACCGGATGGAAGTTCCACATTTTCTTTATCTACCGCATTCTTAACATCGATGGGTGTAATACCGTAACCTGACATCTTGATAGGATCGAGCCAAAGACGCATGGAATAACGTTTTTCACCCCAGATACTAACACTGCTGACGTCTGAAATAGTCTGCAACTGTTCTTTGACAGTGAGGTCTGCTATTTCGCTCAGTTCCAGTAAAGAACGTTTGTCACTTTGCAATGCTACCATCAGGATCGGTGTAGCATCCGCATCTGCTTTTGATACGGTAGGAGGGTCACAGTCGCGAGGCAGATAACGCTGGGCGCGTGAAACTTTATCACGCACGTCGTTTGCGGCCGTTTCCAGGTCTACGGAGAGTTCAAATTCTACCGTAATACGGGATGAACCTTGTTGGCTGACACTGGACAAGGAACGGATTCCCGGGATACCATTGATGTTTTGCTCCAATGGTTCGGTAATCTGGTTTTCGATAACATCGGCATTTGCACCCGGGTAGGAGCAGGATACCGAAATGATGGGATTATCCACTGACGGATATTCGCGGACGCCGAGATAGCTGTACCCGATAAGTCCAAAAAGCAGGATGATAAGGGTAAGCACTGTGGAGAGCACCGGGCGCCGTATGCTGAGTTCGGATATGTTCATAAGGCGTCTGGTTTAATAGATATTATCCAATGTTACGGGTAATCCTGTGCGGAGCTGCAATGTTCCGGAAATTATAATTGTATCTCCGGTCTGCAAACCCTGCAATACTTGGGTTTCAGCTTCTGTACGTATGCCAGTTTGTATTTCTACAGGTTGGGCTTTTCCAGATTTATAAAGGAAAATCTTGTCCTTACCCATTTCCGGAACGATAGCTTCGGATGGAACGGCAAGGGCATCATGGATTTCATTTTTACTTAAGCGAATATCTGCATAGCGTCCCGGCATTACATTACCGTTGGCATTGGGGTAGAGGGCACGCAATGTCAATGTATGGGTGTTTTGATCCATTCTCGACTCGCGTGCGTACACTTTGGCATGGAACGTTTCAAGCTTACCCTCAAGTCCGAAGTTTACTCCTGCACCGATTTTTACGTCATTGGCATAACGTTCGGGAACGGAAAATTCTACTTTCAGCGGAGATACTTTTGTAAGTTTGGCAACGATGGTAGTGGGGGAAGCATAGGTTCCGACACTGACTTGGCGCAGACCGATTACACCGTCGAACGGAGCACGGAGCTCGGTTTGTGCAATGTTAGCTTCTATCAGGTCTATGTCTGCATTCAGGGTTGCCAATTCAGTTTTTACCTGCTCGTAGGCTTCCTTACTGACTGCATCCCGCTCCAACAATGCATTCTGGCGGAATACGCGGTCTTCTGCCAATTTCAGTTGGGCAACAAGACGTTGCAACTGTGCCTGTAAAGGCCGGTCGTTCACTTTAGCCAGCAGTTGTCCTTTTTTAACCTGGCTACCTTCCTCAAAATTGATTTCTATGATTTTACCTGAGGTTTCGAAAGAAAGATCCACTTCCTCATCAGGCAACAGGCTACCGCTGATTTTGATTTCATCTTTGAGCAGCTGTGGCTTTATGATCTTTGCGTTTACATTTAATGCTTTTTTGCCATTGCGGTTACTGCTCATAACTTTGTCGGCAGCTGCCAATTCTTTATTCTCTTTAGGAAGCTGGGAATAAATACCCCAACCTATCAGTCCGGCACCAATGAAAATGATAATGCCCCATTTAACTTTTTTATTCATGTATCAGTATTAGTATTATATCAGATATTAAGTTAGATTATGTAGCACTAATTTGGACATATTAGGAACAGAAAGGTTTAATGCGAAAAGCGTTAAAAAAGGTAATAAAGTGATAATGTAATAGCACAATAGCGTGTTATTATGATAGGATGATAAAGTAATAGACTGATAAAACGTTATCACATTGTTGCTTTATCAATCTATCGTTCCTTTTAATATGCAGCCCGGTATTTACCTTCCTCTTTGTCTTCCAACATGTTAAGGTATGAGGCATAACGCGATTCGCTGATGTAGTGTTCCTCCACGGCTTTTCGTACGGCACATCCCGGTTCGTGGCGATGCGTACAGTTACCGTAACGGCAATCGGCAGAGAACTTAAATATCTCTGGGAAATAGTGTCCTATTTCCTCCTCTTCCATATCGAATGTTCCGAAACCTTTGATGCCCGGTGTGTCAATGATATATCCGTCTCCCGGAACGGGAAACATCTCAGAGAACGTAGTGGTGTGCATTCCTTTGTTGTGGTAGGCGGAAATCTCCCCCGTTTTTACGTCCTGTTCAGGCAATATTGCGTTGATGAGCGTTGATTTTCCTACACCGGAGTGACCGGAGAAAAGTGTTACCCGCCCTTTAAGTTCTTCCTGAATGAGTTCAATGCCTTCACCGGTTTTGGCAGAGACTTTAAAGCAGGGATAACCGATAGTGGTATAGAGATTGATGAGGCTGTTCATATAATGAAGTTCCTCTTCATTGTATGCGTCTATTTTATTGAAGATGATCTTTACCGGAACACGGTATGCTTCGGCAGAAGCCAGAAAACGGTCGATAAAGGTGGTGGATGTTTCCGGATAGTTGACCGTTACGATCAGCATGCTTTGGTCAAGGTTTGCAGCGAGAATGTGCGATTGCTTGGAGAGATTGGAAGCACGACGGATAATGTAATTTTTCCGGTCTTCTATTTCACTGATGAGAGCAGTTCCTTCCGGATTCAGAATGATTTGTACATAGTCTCCCACAGCTACCGGATTGGTACTGCGAATGCCTTTTAACCGGAAGTTACCCTTGATTTTGCACTCTACACATTTACCTTCGTCGGTTTTTACCAAATACCAACTACCTGTATTTTTTATTACCAGTCCCCTCACTACTAATTAGATGAGTAATGAAGAATGGAGATATTCTCCATTCTTCATTAAATTATTATACGGTCATGATTTCTTTGTCCTTTGCAGCCAGCATATCATCAATTTGCTTGATGTATTTATCGTGAATCTTCTGCAATTTCTCTTCACCTCCTTTTTGTGCATCTTCTGCCAGGCCGTCTTTAACAGACTTCTTTAGGCCATCGATTGCATCACGGCGGGCATTGCGTACGCTCACTTTGGCAGTTTCGCCTTCACCTTTACACTGTTTGGCAAGTTGTTTACGGCGTTCCTCAGTCAGCGGTGGGATACCGATACGGATGATTTCACCGTTATTTTCCGGCATGATGCCAAGGCTGGAGTCAATGATAGCTTTCTCAATCACCTTGAACATACTTTTGTCCCAAGGCTTGATGACAATACTACGGGCATCCGGAGTATTTACGGCAGCTACGTTATTGATGGGAACCATGCTTCCGTAAGAGTCCACACGGATACCGTCCAGCAAACGAACGTCTGCTTTTCCGGCGCGGATGTGAGCCAATGCTTCTTCCAGATACATGACGGCCATATCCATTTTTTCTTGCGCTTCATCTAAGATCTCTTTTACTTCTCTCATATTTCTTAGTTTTGAATTGTGCTTTTAGAATTTTTGATTGAACAAAAGTAGTATAATTTTGTCTATTTGCAAAATATTAGCTAACAGGAATAAAGCAAATTGCTTATATTTGATAATACGAATATCTCTGCATATACTGGTGAGGGAGAGAATGACTGTCTGCGATGATTTTACTTAGCAGTTGCGAGAAAGAAGGATAGAAATGGCGGTGTGGCTATTTAATCTGATAAATATGGAATTGAAAACAGGGCAGAGATTTTAAAACAAAAAACTCCGGTAAACATCTGCCTACCGGAGTCTCTTACTATTTGATTGTTTTTTATCAGTTATGTACCAATGTACCTATTTCTTCTCCTAACATTACCTTTTTCAAGTTTCCTATTGTATCCATGTCAAAGACAACAATGGGGAGATTATTTTCCTTACACATGCATGTTGCAGTAAGATCCATTACTTTCAGTCCACGTTTCAGAACTTCGTCATAAGTGATATCGTCGAATTTTGTGGCAGTCGGATCTTTTTCCGGGTCTGCGGTATAGATACCATCCACACGTGTACCTTTTAGCATGACATCGGCTTCAATCTCGATACCGCGTAGAGAAGAGCCCGTGTCTGTAGTGAAGAACGGATTTCCCGTTCCGGCAGACATTATAACGACTTCGCCTGCTTCCATGCTTTCGATGGCTTTCCATTTATTATAAAATTCTCCGATAGGTTCCATGCGTACGGCTGTAAGTACACGTGCCTTTACGCCGGTGGCTACTAGGGCAGAGCTTAGTGCCAGACTGTTGATTACAGTTGCAAGCATGCCCATTTGGTCACCTTTTACGCGGTCGAAACCTTTGTTTGCACCACTCAATCCACGGAAAATATTTCCACCGCCGATGACGATACCTATCTGAACGCCCAGTTCATGGATTTCCTTGATCTGTGCTGCATATTCGGCAAGGCGCTTCTCGTCAATGCCATATTGTTTTTCGCCCATCAGGCTTTCGCCGCTGAGCTTTAACAGGATTCTTTTATACTTTGCCATATGATATTACATTTAGTTTCTGCAAATATACGCTTTCTGTCTGTAAAGATTAACTTTGGTACAGAATTTTTCTACTTAAAGCTGCCTGCATGATGCCACGGAGAGATAAATAGACGATGAAGGCGAGCCAGAGGGCATGATTTCCCATCCATTCGTGTAAAGAGTAATAAACAAGGAAGAAACTGCCGGAAGCTACCAGCATGGAGTAAAACATTTGTCGGGTGGCAGTGGCTCCTATAAAAATGCCATCCCACAGGAAAGCGGCAAAACCTGTAAGTGGGATTGCCAATACCCAATAAAAGTAATTTTCGGCTTCCCGAATGACGGAGATTTCATTAGTCAGCAGTCCCAGAAATGACTTGCCTCCAAAGAAATAAAGCAAGGTGAAACCTGTAGAAAGGCCGACCCCCCAAATGAAGAGTTGGCGAACCGTGCGATATAATGCCGGTTGATTATTGGCACCAACATATTTCCCCACTAACGCTTCTCCTGAATAAGCAAAACCATCCATGATATAAGAAAATAGAGTGAATAATTGCATTAGCAAAGTATTGACGGCCAATACTATTTCTCCTTGTGCTGCTCCGGCAGAAGTGAAAAATAGAGTGACAATGACCAGACAGAGGGTTCGTAGAAAGATATCCCGGTTTACCTGGAAAAAACGCAGCATGGCTTCCTTTTTCAGTACTTCATGCCAAGCAACGTGCTTTTTAAGTCCTCCATAATATCGCCTCCATAATAATAATGCCATCAGGAAACCGGTATATTGAGCTGTAAGTGTTCCCCAAGCTACCCCGGCAACTTTCATGTGGAACAGGTAAACGAAACAAAGGCTTGCGGCAATATTCACAATATTTTGTGTGATGGCGATGTACATCGGGAAACGTGAATTCTGCATACCGATGAACCAACCTGCGAATCCATAGAGTCCGAGCATAGCAGGAGCTCCCCATATACAGATCCGGAAATAGAGTGTAGCCAATCGCTCTACTTCCTCTG
The DNA here is from genome assembly GCF_000526555.1 of Bacteroides sp. 14(A). Classification (NCBI taxonomy): domain Bacteria; kingdom Pseudomonadati; phylum Bacteroidota; class Bacteroidia; order Bacteroidales; family Bacteroidaceae; genus Bacteroides; species Bacteroides sp. 14(A). The sequence goes on from NZ_JAGH01000002.1 coordinate 2,337,127, forward strand.
TAGTTTGTATAAAAGTGAATGCCAGCTTCCGGATGGGATATTGCAATGTCACTAAGATAATGGCGATAAGCAATCCTACTCCGACAGACCGTAATAAAAGTCGTGCGACTTCATCCAGATCATGTTTGCCGTATGCCTGTGAGGTCATTCCACTGGTCCCCATTCTCAAAAATCCGAAGATCCAGTAGATAATGTTGAATAACATTCCGCCCACGGCAATGGCTCCGATATATGCAGCGGCTCCCAGATGCCCTACGATTGTTACATCAATCAGTCCCAGCAGGGGAACTGTTATGTTTGATATAATCGAGGGTACAGCTATCTGAAGTATTCTTTTATTGATAATATTCGGAGTTTGAGCAATCATTTTAAAACTCTGGTTTGTTCTATTTACCGACAAAGGTACTCTTTTTGTCGCAAACGGTAAAAAAGTACCTGATAATAACAATTTTTATAATACATAATGTTTTAAAAATGAGTATATTTGCGGTAACAAAAACTGGGTAATATTTAATAAGAGATGAGAACCTTAACTTTGCTATTTTCATTAATAGTTACTTTCCCCTTTGTGCTCTCTGCGCAAACGGCGGGAGAACTCCTACAGAAGGTGTCTGCTGCCTTGTCTGAGGGGCAGGATGATTATGTTGTGAGTCTGTTTCGTCAGGCGATAGCTGCCGGAGCCGATCAGACTGAAATGTATTACTGGACTCAAATAGAAAAAAACAGTGCCGTGGCTCCCCGTCTGGTCAATGAGTTGGCAACCTATTACAAGCGTAAGCGGAATTATGACAAAGCTTATCTTTTTTACAGAGAATTCTTGCAGTATCATTCCGAAGATGTTCCTGCACTTGTGTCGTGTGCCGAAATGGAGATGATGAGAGGCAAGGAAAAAGATGCCGTCAAAACTTATGAAAAGGTTTTGATGCTGGATGCCAATAATCTGCAAGCCAATATTTTCCTGGGGAGTTATTATTACCTGCAAGCAGAACGCGAAAAGAAGAAGCTGGAGGATGATTATAAGAAAATAACTTCTCCTACACGGATGCAATACGCCCGCTATCGTAACGGACTCTCTGATGTCTACTCCAATGTTTACTCCAAAGCAAAGGACTATTTGCAGCGTGTGTTGCAACTGTTTCCTTCCACAGAGGCGGGAAATACCTTGGAAAAAATAAGGAAACTGGAAGCGGAAATTAAGTAAGCTGCAATAGGCTTTCTGCGTTTTCTACTGCTCTTTTGCAATAATAACCCGAGGCAATCTTTTTATTGATCTCCTTTATATTTCTGACCATTTCGTTATAGGATTCTGCGGAAATGGATGATAATATGGAGTCTAACTCTTCCAGTGAATCAATACACACGCCTATTTTGTTCTCTGCAACAAATGAGGCCAATGCTGCTTCTTTCCATATAATTATGGGAAGATTGCAGCGTATGTATAAGGACGCTTTATGCGGATTATTTATCTTCTGGTATATTCCGAGATCTCCCGAGCAAGTATGGATAGAGTCTCCTTCCCATATTAAGCCAAAGTGGGCGCTGACTTGTTCTATTAACTGATCTGAAGGCACAAAACCTTTAAATTTGAACAACGTTTTGTCTTTTATTTTATCTTCTTCGAATCTTTTACCGTAAAGTTCAAATTGCCATTTTGACATCACATCATTCAAAGAGTACAGATATTTGTTTTTTCTGTAATTTAGTGCTCCTGCGTAAATCACCTTAATTGGTTTCTGGTTAGGCTCATGTGTATTGTTGTTTACGGAAGGAGATAGATAATCGAAAATCTCCAGACATACCATAGGTTGAGTGTATCCTTGTGATTCCATCCATTCCTTCATCCTGTTGTTGTGTACGATTAGTACATCTGAGTGGCTGAGGCGTTTGATTTCCTGTTCTGCTGTCAATTTTTTGCTTCTGAAAGTTCCCAAGTCATGGATTATTGTGATAACTTTTCCTCGTTTCAAATGTATGATATTACATACGAAAGAGTAATACTTCTTGAAAGGATACTGAACGACTACCACGTTATTGGCAGAAATTGTAAACAACACTTTTAGTACTCCGGCAAGGGTTATTAAAAAGCCTGTTATCTTGTTGGAATAAGTGGTTTGCGGTAGTCCGGCATTTTTATATCCCAGTTTAGAGAGAATTTCTTCTATATCTGTTTTGGCCTTATTGCCTGCATTATTTAGAACATTATAGTTTTTGGATAGATAATATTGAGTCATTGTTTTGTTCTTTTAGATTGATAACTCCTTTTGGGTGAGAGATATGGCTGATGCAATAGTATCATCCATATCGAAATATGCATATTGTCCCAAACGTCCTCCGAAAATGACATGGGAATTTTTTTCTGCCAATGCCTTATACTTATTAAAACATTTTAAATTCTTTTCATCATTGATGGGGTAATAAGGCTCGTCAGAAGGCGTATATTTCTGAGGATACTCCTTGGTAATGATAGTTGAAGGTTGTTTCCCGAATTCAAAATGTTTGTGTTCAATGATTCGTGTAAATGGGTATTTAGCTTCATTGTAGTTGATTACGGCATTACCTTGATAATTGTCAGTATCCAGATAGATGTGTTTAAACTTCAGACTTCTGTAATCCAGTCTGCCAAACTTATATTCAAAATACTCGTCGATGCAACCTGTGAAAAGTATCTTTTCTGCTATACTCTGAAAATAGGGTATGTTATCAAAATAGTTTGTATAGGTTTGAACATGGATATCCTTTAACAGATTGTTGGTGAGTGCAGTATAGCCATCTTTAGGGATGCCTTGATAAGGGTCGTTGAAATAGTTGTTATTATAAGTAAGACGGAAAGGTATTCTTTTGATGATGGAAGCAGGCAGTTGGTTGGCGGGACGTCCCCATTGCTTTTCTGTATATTCCTTAATAAAAGTGTAATATATGTCGTCTCCGCAAAGCTTCAGTGCTTGCTCTTCCAGATTGGCAGGCTGGGATATGTCTTTATATTTAGAGCATTGTTCCTGAATTTTGTGTTTTGCTTCTTCTGGAGTATTTACGTTCCATAATTTATTGAATGTATTCATATTAAAGGGAAGATTGTAAAGCTTTCCTTCGCTGTATGCTAGTGGGGAGTTAATATAGTTGTTGAATTTAGTGAATTTGTTTATATAATGCCAGACTTCTTCATTGTCCGTATGAAATATATGCGCTCCATACCAATGTATTTTAATATCATTTTCTTCTTTTGTATAAATGTTTCCTCCTGTGTGTCCGCGTTTGTCAATGACCAGACATTTCTTTCCATTTCCGTTCATAATCTGCGCAAAAGTAGAACCGAATAAACCGGAACCCACGATGAGGTAGTCGTATGTATATTTTCTCATTCGTTTAATGCTTCTAATTTTCAAGAATGTGACCTTGTTTATTGCGTATATTGAGTCCGCTTTAAAGAATCGATTGTCTAAACAGGTTACTAATTAAAGTGGACTCAATATTGATAAATGTTTTATTCAAACATGGAATTTGGATAGCAATAGATACCAATTTGGTCTACTTTCTTCCCGGATTTTCCGTAAATTCCGTGCATCTGGAGACCTATATTTCCAAAATCTACTGAAGTCCAATCTCCGCCACTTCCACCAAATACATAAACTTTATTCAGGTTGGTTGTAAATACCAGTTTGTCTACTTTGCCGCCACTGCTGACCTGAAGGCTGGTGATGTATTCGTTGTTGGCTAAGAACATCCATGATTCAGCACCTCCATTTCCACCAAAATGCGCAGAATTAGTGTATATATTATTACTGTCTACCCAGTATACTTGGATTGCGTCAATAACCGCACCGTGCTTGACTTTTATAGCAAGGATTTTTTTCCATGTCGCATTACCAGATAGGGTTGCTGGTGCATCAAAAGAGGCACCACCATTTCCTCCCCATGGACCGAATGAAATTCCGCTGGAAATTCGTGTGTTCGCAGAGAATGCCGGAGTTTCTATTTCTTTAGAATTCATAGATTTGAGATGCTCTATCTCTTTAGAAAAGTCTGGTCTGTTATAGTTGTGATAGATGGTCTTTCCTTCGAAATTTTGCTCTAATTGGTGTATGTATGTCATGTAACTGATGTAGCTTGTATCTGTTGCTATGCTTTTGGCTGAAATTACATCAGAATCAATACTTGATTTATTGATTATTACAGGCTCATTATCATTTGTGCACGAAACTAATAGTGCAAAAAAGAAAATTGTGAATGTTGATAGTTGGTTTTTCATAATGTTTTTTGTTAAATAGTTGATTTTTAATTGAGTTATTTCGAAATAATCGTGGTGATGTTTTGTATCCTAAATGTGCTGTTCCTTTGTAACTTTAGAAGTGTTCATAGAAAGATTCTTCCCCTATGGTTAGTTCAATGGTGTATTTCCCTTTTGGTAGTCTGGGTAATTCAAATATATGCCATTTTGAGTAGCCGTCGGCATTATAGGCAAGGAACGGTCATCCTTTACCCAATCATCGACATTTTCTTTATATAACTGTATTTGTGTTTCCTGTGCCATGCCATCCATGTAAAACAGAAAACTGATGAATATGAAAAGTATTCGCTTCATAATTTTTGCTTTTTAGTTGATTCTTGTTTGCAAATATGAGCTTTTCTAAAATCACATCAAATGATTGGAGTGTGCAATGTAGTGTGCATATTCCTTTTCAGTGTGCAGTATAGTGTGCTAAAATGGACTAATTAGCTTATAATGAGAGTATAATGTCGTCCCAGTCCTTCGGACTTCCTTTTGTGCCGAAAACTTTTTTATAAAGTCTCCGGCGGGTAGAAGAAATGGCCTCCTTGCTACGATTCGTCAGTTTTGCAATGTCTATGGGAGGGATGTTTATCTTAATAAGTAGGCAAACAGAGTATTCTTGCTCGTTCAGATTATAGAGGTTGCGCAACTTTTCGGTGAAACCTTCGTAAAGGCTGTCTATGGTTTCTTCAAGTTCTTTCCAGTCGTTGCCGGAGAGTCGTTTTTTAGTCGTGAGTAGTTGCTGGATATGCTTGTATATTTTTGATTCCGGAAGTGCGGTATCGGATTGTTTACGCCTGATCAATTCTATTTCCGCTTGCTTGTTTGTACAGAGGGTTAGTTCTATTTGCTCTTCCAATTGGGCCCTCAGTGTATTGTTTGTTAAATCGGCTTCCTGCAGTTCTTGTTCCAGTTTTTCAATTCTCAGCTCGTTTTCTTTTATGTACAGGGCACTTTTTCTGTATTGCTCTTCCTTTAATTGGCTGAGCTTTTTTAATTGGATATTAAGCAGCTGTTTTTTCCGTTTGTAGCGTTGAAGGTAGGCGAATAATAGGGCAATGATAAGAATTCCTATTGATATAATATAAATAATGAGGTTTTGTTTTCTTTCATTTGCTGTTTTCAGTCGGTTGTTCTCCTTCTCGCGGAGTTGGTAATTGTAGAGAGTATGTAATCGGCGAATGGTTTCTATATTGGTGATTTGGTAGATGGAGTCCGTGCATTGCTGGTATTGGCGGAGGTGCAACAATGCCTCTTGGGGATTGTTGTGCATGATGGCGATTTCCGCCAATCCTTTGCAGGCTGTCTGCTTGGCATAAATGGTGCCGCACTTCAGTAATTCTGTATAGTAATAAATGGCGGAATCAATAGAGCCTGTCTTGTGATATAGTTTTGAGGCCATGGAAAAGATGCCGCTTCTACTGGGAATATCCAAGGAGTCCAATGAGGGTTGCAGGAATTTTCGAGCTAAGTCATATTTTTCTAATTCAATGTACAGGCTTGCCATTTGGCTTTGCACCATAGCCATAAGATCGTAATTTCTCAGAACTTTCGCTATATAATAAGCCTTTCGGAGGTAATATAGGGAACTGTCATTTTGGTCGAGGCATCGGTAACCATTGGCTATATCTCGTAAATTGAATACCATACTTGCGCTATCCTTTAGTGCTATATTGCATTTTCGCGCTTCTTTTAATATTTTCAGTGCTTCATCATAAGTCTTCTGATAGAGAAACAACGTTCCCATCTGGCTGTATATCTTGCTTTTTAGTCGATATCCTTTATTGTCGGGTAATGCGTCTATCGCCTTTTGGAAGTAATCCAGTGCTAACGGTGCATCCTCTAAGTCTCGGTATACCCGTCCCGCATAATAGTATGCCTCCGGCAAATGGTGCTCATCTTTTTTCTCTGTGTAATAATGTAGCACGGGTAGTATCAAGCTATCAGAAGTATGACGTATATATGCCTTGTCGTTTGCTTTGATGCAAAGCAGCCGATAATACATCCGCGTTGCTTCAGATTCTGCTTTCATGCTCTCTTTTAGTGTATTCAATAAAGCGATAGCGCTATCCGGTCGCGCACTCGCCAAGCTGTCCGCTACAATTAGTGATTTCGGGTAAGGCCTTTTGCCACATGCGTAGGCGCATAGGAGCAGACAGGTTAGTAGTATGAATCGTGTGCTTGTTTGTTTCATACGTACAAAGATACGTTTTTTTTTCTAAAAAAGTGAAGAGTGGAAGTGTCATAGGTGGAAAGATCGTTCTCAGAGGGCATGTTGACCGGTCACTTTGAAATATTTTTCTAACACCAATAGCGAAATCAAGTTCTCCCGTTTCCGGTTCTTGAACTGCTTTACGTATTCATTGGCATGTTTAATGATTTCCTGTGCTTCATCAATATGTTCTATATAATATTGCAAGCGGGATTCTAAATCGGAGAAATCCGGTTTTATTTCAATATAATGATAATTGGGAATCAATGTACCTTCCATGAACCATGTTTCACAGGTAGGTTGTGGCATCACTGCTATGGAATTAGAAGACATCACCCATTTTAGATTGCTTGCAACATCATTGCCTTCAAGGGCTAGAATAAACTTGTAATCTAAATGCTCTTGGATAGTTTTCTTTTCGGTCTGCCACTCTTTAGGATCGGTGGTGTTTTTGCTTACATCGCCCAAGTCGCACATTGGATGATGGAAATACATTTCCATGAATTTTTTGCGCGAAGTTTTACCTTTCACTTTTCCTCGAAAAATTACCATATTCTTCTTGGATTCGAATGTTTTCTTGTCATTAACAAAGATAAAATGTCTAACTTTGTCAAGTTTCATTATTACTGAATTTTCGTTATGGAGAGTTAAAGGGCGGCTTTTGACAATAGAAGGATATTGAGGAATATAGGTTACGTCTCCTGGACAGAAACCCCATTGGAAGCGAACTGGAAACCAACGGGTATATTGGTAGGTGTCAAAAAAATAGACCTTTTGTTTACCTATCTTATGCTCTGCTAAATGAGGTGCAGTGGAGGGTAGCTTTATTGGTCCGGTCAATTTATTATAATAGTTGACGCGTTGCTCTATATATGTTCTATCATTCCTTCGGGATAGCGTTTCTAATCTATTGTGAAGACGCATTCGAAAAAAAAACTTCGGCATTAAAAGCCTGCATGCATTTATGGCATAGTATATAAATTTTGGGTTTTTCCCACTACGTAACTTGTATAAGAATTTATTTTTCATTTTTGATCAATGTATTTCTTTAACTTACAAAGTAATGAAAAAATAAAATGATATCAAATTGTTTAGTGCGGAAAGTTATTCTAATTTCAAGAAGCTTACTTTGGAGAAAGAAGTAGACTTTGGGTATCAGAGCAGATACTGTACTTCTTTAAATAAATATCCGCGTTCTTTTCCAGTCTGATCCTTAAGAATAAATCGTCCGTCCGGTTCTACGCGTAGCAGGCGTGCAAGGAATTCACCGTCTGCGTCTGCATAACGGTGGAAGCCGTTTCGGCGGAAAAGGGAACGGACATAACGTTCTGTGATAATATCGGCTGCATTGTTTGAAGTGTCCGCTTGCAAAAGGGTATAGTATTCTTTTACCCGCTCCATGATATTGGCAAGTATCAGATAGCGGTCGTGGTCTTTTCCCGTGATTTGTTTTAAAGATATCGGATTTGGGGCGTTGCTCCGGAAGACATCTTGATTGATGTTTACTCCGATGCCGGAAATGCTGCGCCCTATATGATGACCTGAAAGATCATTCTCTATCAATATGCCGCAGATTTTCTTCTCGTTCCAGTAAATGTCGTTCGGCCATTTAATTGAGATACCTTCTGTCCATTGGTCCAATTCTTCTTTGATGGAAAGGGAGACGATTTGAGAAAGGATGAACTGGCGACGGGCTTCAATAAAAGTAGGATAGAGCACGAAACTGAATGTGATGTTCCGGCAATCTTCTGACTCCCAACTGTTGCCACGCTGCCCTTTACCGGCAGTCTGGCGCTCGGCTATGACCGTCGTGAACTCTCGGACAGCGGATTGCTGTTCATTGCAAAGTTGAGTTAAATAGTTATTCGTAGAGTCTGTTTCCGGCAATATGATCAGTGGGACAGGAAACTCTGCGGGAGTAATCATCAAATTCAGTTCTTTCTTCATATCAGGGCATCATATTCGGTACGCATTTTCTTGGTGAATTTCTTTAGTACTTCCTCATAAGCATGGTCGATGAGGCTCTTTATCAGTTTATCGTCCACATCTCCGTCAAGGAAGATTTGGTTCCAGTATTTCTTGTTAAAGTGGTAGGCGCCCTCAATAGCTGAGTAATGTTCACGCAATTCTATTGCATACTCCGGATCACACTTCATACAGATTTTGTTAGAGCCTTCCAAGTCAATCAGTACAAACATCTTATCCATCACTTTCATCACAAGTGAATACTCGTCGAACGGAAGACATTCCGTTACGGCTTTTTTGGCAAGACAGTATTCGCGGGCGGTTTCTATATCCATACTTTCTGTTTTTAATTTCTATTAATTTGCGGGTGTCCGGTTACGAAATTTGCTTGAATTTCACCAAATCCCATCCGCGGAACACTAGGGCGATTGCGATAATTTCCGTAGTACCTTTCTTTTCCTGTACTTTCGGACAGGCTACATATTGCGCCAACTGTATTCCTGCATCTTCCAGCAACTTCTCCACTTCTGCATCTTTGGCGTCGCGGGGGCAATACTTCACTTCAATGGCATAGCTGTACGGCATATCGGGCAGTTGCGGAAGGTTGGGTATCAGGTAGAAGTCGGAGAAGCCTTTGTTCATTTCGTATTCGGGCATTGTTATGTAGTAACTGTTCATGCCCATATAGCTGAGGAGAAAGCCCTTGACGTGTGCTTCACCTTCCATGAATTCGCGGATGGAGCTTTGTTCCTTTAGCCGGGTGGCGATATATTGGAAGTAGCTTTCCCATTCACGGGAATAAGCCATGCCGTACATTAGTTGATTCAGTTCGTCAACATCTAGGTTCATGTGTCCGGCGGTGCGGTATGCGTCTGCCAGATAGCCGTATAGTTGTTCGCGCACCACTTGGTTGGGGATTGTCAGTTGCAGCATCGGTCCGCGTGTACCCGCTATTGTCAGCATTCCGTAATAGAAGAGCAGACTCTTGAAATTATCCGTTTGCGCTATCTCCACGGCGGGGAAGGACTCTTTTATCCTGCCAACCGTTTCACCCTGTGTAATGATTTCTTGAATGATACTGGCATTTTTGCCGAAGTTTTTGTCTATAAGGATGAGGTGGCGCAGTTTGTTATAGTCAGTGCGGCAGTTGGTGTCGAGCATGTTTTCGGGTGGCAGTTGCGTGCTTAAATAACTGTTCACGAAGTAGAGAACCATATCTGAATTATATATTGGCAGTTCCTTTAGTGAACGACCTGAGAAACAGTAATTATCATACCACGGTTTCATCATGCTGATCAACTCATCGACGGGATGAATGATTTTTCCTTGCTGCCGGTAGTATTCTAGCAATTCCCGTACTTCGGCTTCGGTGAATCCGATCATGTTGTTGAATACCGGGTTGGTGCTTTGATTGCTGGCGATATTGAAGCCACTTGTGAGATCGTCCATCGTTACAGGGCTGACACCGGTGATGTACATACGTTCCACAACCCTGTCAGTATAGTCTTTGACGGTTTTGAGAAAGTTCCGCAGAAAACCGTCGCCATGGGTGAGGGAGCGATAACGGGTATTGCCGTAGTTGACCAGTACGTTGTTGGCAAAGTTATCGTATTCGTCGAGGATGAGGTACATCTTCAGGCCTTGTCTCCGCAATGACAGGCATACCGCGGTCAGCTTCTCGGAAGCCACTTCTTTTTGTTGTACCATTTCAAGGGTGTCTGGTGGCAGTAAATCTGCATATTTCAGACAAAAGTCCGTAAATATCATGTCGCAGTTACTGTTGAATGAGGCTTCCATTTTTTCCGGGTCGGAGACGATACTGGAGAAGCTCATCTTCAGCACAAGATACTTGTTGCGGTCTGGAGTAGGATGTTTTCCCACGTATAAGTTGCCAAACAGTTCATCAAATTGTTTTTCTGTCTTACAATCATAATAGCATTCCAGCATATTGAGGAAAAGACTCTTCCCGAAACGACGGGGGCGGACGAAAAAGAAGAAACGGGCAGTCTGTTCTATCTGTCTGATATATTCCGTCTTATCGACATAATAATAGTTATTACGGATAATTACAGGAAAGTCTGTCATCCCGTAAGGGATTAGCTTAGTGGAATTTGCCTGATTCATAAATAGAGTTTTTTTAGAATATTTCCGAACGAAGATAGAGAGTTTTCCCGAAACGGGCAAGAAGAATTACGAAAATGCTGTGTAAAAGCACTTTTCATGTTTGATTCAGAACATTGGCGGATAAAATGCATCTTTGATATGCTTTATTTCAAATGCATCAGCTTCACCGACAACGGTAATGATATCAAAGCGGACAGGGGCATCAATACTGAAATGTTTGATGTAAGCATCAGCGGCTACTACAATATGGCGTACTTTCTGCCAGTTAACAGCATCTTGCGGTTCGATGTACTCTGTATTACTACGGGTTTTCACCTCCACCACAATTAATAGTCCGTCCTTGACTGCCACAATGTCCAGTTCGAGACGGTTTTTTCGCCAATTACGGTGGTTGATGGTGTATCCGTTACGTTCCAGGTACGCCACTGCGGCGTCTTCTCCGGTCTTTCCGAGGGTATTGTGTGCTGCCATACCTATATTCGTCCTTATTTTTAGCTGTTTCTATGCAAAAATACGTTTTTTCTGCTTTGTATTTACAGAAGTAAAACTAATTTTGCAGGAAATATGAGAAAGAGAGATAAAACGTGTGCGAAAGCAACACCCGAAGAACCCAAACGCGAACAGCGTATTGTTTGCCTGATGAGCGAGGAAGAGCTGCGGATTGTAGACCGTTATCTGGAGAAATACAAGATAACGAATAAATCGCGGTGGCTGCGGGAGACTATTCTCATGTTTATCCATAAGAATATGGAAGAAGATTATCCTACCCTTTTCGGTGAGCATGATATGAGACGATAAAGAGAATTCTTTAATCCTAATTAAATTGAAGCGGATGGACGATAACTATTATATGAAACAGGCGTTGATTGAAGCACGTAAGGCTTCCGAAAGAGGAGAAGTGCCCGTTGGCGCAGTCGTTGTATGCAAAGACCGTATTATAGCTCGCGCCCATAACTTAACAGAAACTTTGACTGATGTGACTGCTCACGCTGAAATGCAGGCTATTACTGCCGCAGCCTCTACTCTTGGCGGAAAATATCTGAATGAATGTACTCTCTATGTTACAGTAGAGCCTTGTGTTATGTGTGCGGGGGCGATTGCCTGGGCCCAGATGGGAAGACTTGTGTTTGGTGCCGGAGATGAGAAACGTGGATATCAGCGTTATGCATCTCAGGCCTTGCACCCGAAAACGGCAGTTTCACAGGGTGTTCTTGGTGAAGAGTGTGCAGTGCTTATGAAGGATTTTTTTGCGGCAAAACGTCGCTGAATTCTAATATAGTTCCTTTTTTTGATCTGTATTTCGTATTTTATCCGTATATTTGACTACTTAACAGATTCTTAAAATACATTATGTAATGGAATATCATCGTATATCTTTTATTCACAACGATACAGAGTATTCATTTATCAAAGCTATGAATGACAGGTTAGTGGGATATGCCTTAATGTCTGCTTGCCGACTGGAAGTTCAAATTTATATGAAGGAGAATAATCTGAGAGGTAAATACATTCTTACCGGCATGGCAAAAATCTGATTACTCATTAATTTCTTCAAAATCCACGTATTCTCCTTCATCTTTAGAGAAAAGTTTTTTGTGTTTTCTATGGATATCATTTCCAGGGGAAGTTGTTTCTCCGTTGGATTGCGAAGAAGCATCCTGTTGTTGATCACCCGAGAAAGAATAACCTCTACCGGATTGATAACTTCCTCCGCCATTCTGGTAAGTACCTGAAGAACTACGACGTTTCCCCAGTCCGAAAACTGTTCGGAGAACGGTGCCGATGATGCTGAGTCCGATGACCAGAATAACGACTATAATGACAAATAAAAATCCTAAGATGTGAAACATGGGCTAATCGTTTTTATATATTGTTCGTCTTACGAACGATAGTACAACAACCGTGCCAAAAGATTTGTTTAGAGCTTCTTTCTCACAAACCAGCACAGAATGATGTACCAGCCAATGACAGCTGCAAGTCCTACAAAAATAAGCAAAGGAATGCTGACTATCAAAAACAAATAACGGATTTTATTTTCTTCCCAAGAGAAATTCTTCAGTTTGAAGGCGAACATTGGGAATTCAGATACCAGTAACAGAGAGAATAACACGATGCAAATCAATAAACCATACAGGACTACTCCACCTTGTATCAGCCAATCATGGTATTGTGCCGCTGCTGCTGCCCAAAATAAGGTATTGGCAGGAGTATTTAGGCCGATGAATGAGCTGGTCTGGCGTTCGTCAATATTAAATTTAGCCAAACGCAATGCTGAAAATACAGCAATGAGGAAAGCAAAATAGGGAACATATTCTTGAAAACTGCTCATCCAGTCGGGATAAGTAGTTTCGCGTAATAGAGAGAATACAATTACTGAGGGTACTACTCCGAAGCTGACGTCATCTGCCAAAGAGTCCAATTCTTTTCCAATAGGAGAAGGAGCATTCAGCAACCGCGCTGACATTCCGTCGAGGAAGTCAAATACAGCGCTGATAATAATGAAGGTAAGAGCCCATTCATACTTGAACTCGAAAGCCATAACACATGCAATACAGCCTGAGAACAGATTCAGACATGTCAATGTATTGGGGATATGGCGGGTAATACAGTTAGGCATTGTTTAGTTATTTTAGTTTGGCTATCACAGTCTGGTTTCCTGTAGTGGTTTGTCCCATCTTTACGAACACTTCTGTACCTAACGGGAGATATACATCTACACGGGAACCGAATTTGATAAAGCCCATGTGTTCATCGATATAACAGTCTTCACCGGGTTCGGCATAGGTGACGATGCGTCGTGCCATCGCTCCGGCAATCTGACGTGCCATTATTTCTACACCTTCGGGAGTCTCAATTACCACTGTAGAACGTTCGTTGTCCGTACTGGCTTTCGGTAACCAGGCTTTCATGAACTTTCCGTTATGATGGGCTACCTTCTTCACGGTTCCGTCTACCGGATACCAATTAGCGTGTACATTGATAACACTCATAAAGATGGAAATCATGAGCCGACGATCGTGGAAGTATTCATTCTCATCCACTTCTTCTATAACTACTATTCTACCATCGGCAGGTGCCACCACTATTTTCTCGGTGTCTTCCTGGCCAAACAGGCGGATAGGGCATCGGAAAAAATTCACCAGCATTCCATACAGGACAATACTTACCACAGCTACGATATAGAATGGCACTTTGCATTCTAATCCAAAGTAGAGAGCGGAATTAACAACCAGTAGCAACAATAAACTGCCGGCCAGTGTATGTGTCCCCTCACGGTGAATTCGTATCTTTTTTAGTTTTTTTAGTCGACTCATGTAAGTTGTTTTATTCTTCGAATAGAAATTATCGGCAAAAATAGGCTTATTTTGAAAATCTAACAAGCATTTGGGGCGAGAAATGCAGATGTTGATAACTTTTAGGGAAATATTTTTGTTAGGTCTTATATACGTTGTACTTTTATGCTCTCAATTGAAAGGAGATATTTATGCAGGATTTTGTTCATTTGCACGTTCATACCCAGTACTCCCTCCTCGATGGTCAGGCCAGCGTAAGCGCGTTGGTGGACAAGGCTATGAAGGATGGAATGAAAGGGATAGCCGTGACTGACCACGGTAATATGTTCGGCATTAAAGAGTTCACAAATTACGTTAACAAGAAGAATGGTGGGCCGAAGGGAGAGATTAAAGATCTCAAAAAGCGGATAGCCGGTATTGAAAGTGGTGAGATAGCTTGCGAAGACAAAGACGCGGAACTTGCTGATTGTCGTGCGAAGCTTGCGGAAGCGGAAAATAAGTTGTTCAAGCCGATAATCGGTTGTGAGATGTATGTAGCGCGCCGCACCATGGATAAGAAAGAAGGTAAACCCGACCAGAGCGGTTGGCACTTGATTGTGTTGGCTAAGAATGAGAAAGGATATCATAATCTGATAAAACTGGTATCCAGAGCCTGGACAGAAGGATATTATATGCGTCCGCGTACAGACCGTAACGAACTGGAAAAGTATCATGAAGGATTGATCGTCTGTTCAGCTTGTATTGGTGGTGAGGTGCCTAAAAAGATACTTAACGACCAATTGGAAGATGCAGAAGAAGCCGTGCGTTGGTACAAAAATCTTTTTGGTGAAGATTATTATCTGGAGTTGCAACGCCATAAGGCAACCGTGCCCCGTGCCAATCACGAAGCTTATCCGCTACAGCAGAGGGCGAATGCCAAGCTGATAGAGTTTGCCAAGAAATACAATATCAAACTTATTTGCTCCAACGACGTTCACTTTGTAAACGAGGAACATGCTGAGGCACACGATCGTTTGATTTGTCTGAGTACGGGTAAAGATCTGGATGACCCTAAACGCATGCTTTATACCAAACAAGAGTGGATGAAGACAAAAGCTGAAATGAATGAATTATTTGCAGACATTCCCGAGGCTTTGTCCAATACGCTGGAAATCCTAAATAAAGTAGAATATTATTCAATCGATCATGCGCCTATCATGCCGACTTTTGCTATTCCTGAAGATTTCGGAACAGAAGAAGGGTATCGGCAAAAATATACTGAGAAGGATTTGTTTGATGAGTTCACTCAGGACGAAAATGGTAATGTAGTATTAAGTGAAGAGGCTGCCAAGGCTAAAATCAAACGCTTGGGTGGATATGAAAAGTTATATCGTATAAAATTAGAAGCGGACTACCTTGCCAAACTTACTTTTGACGGTGCTAAAATATTCTATGGTGATCCTCTGTCCGAAGAAGTAATGGAACGATTGAAGTTTGAACTTTACATTATGAAGACGATGGGTTTCCCAGGGTACTTCCTTATTGTACAGGACTTCATTGCTGCCGGGCGTAATATGGGTGTCTCGGTAGGTCCGGGACGTGGGTCGGCAGCCGGTTCGGCAGTAGCGTATTGCTTGCAGATTACAAAAATCGACCCCATTAAATATGACTTGCTGTTTGAGCGTTTCTTGAATCCCGACCGTATCTCCTTGCCTGATATCGATATCGACTTTGATGATGACGGACGTGGTGAAGTGCTTCGCTGGGTGACACAAAAGTACGGTCAGGAAAAAGTGGCGCATATTATCACATATGGTACGATGGCTACCAAACTTGCTATCAAGGACGTGGCCCGTGTGCAGAAACTTCCTCTGTCGGAATCTGACCGTTTGGCCAAATTGGTTCCCGATAAGATACCTGATAAAAAGCTGAACCTGCGGAATGCTATTGATTATGTTCCTGAATTGCAGGCGGCTGAGGCTTCTCCCGATCCTTTGGTGCGTGATACGCTGAAATATGCTAAAATGTTGGAAGGTAACGTACGCGGTACGGGTGTGCATGCCTGTGGTACGATTATTTGTCGTGACGACATTACCGACTGGGTGCCTGTTAGTACGGCTGATGATAAAGAAACGGGTGAAAAGATGCTCGTTACTCAATATGAAGGTTCGGTAATTGAAGATACAGGCTTGATTAAGATGGACTTTCTGGGATTGAAAACATTGTCAATCATCAAGGAAGCTGTAGAGAATATTCGCCTGCACCGCAAGCTGGAGTTGAATATAGATAAAGTGCCTATTGACGATCCTGCTACTTATAAACTATATAGTGATGGGCGTACGATTGGTACATTCCAGTTTGAGTCTGCCGGTATGCAGAAATATCTGCGTGAGTTGCAACCTTCTACTTTTGAAGACTTGATTGCAATGAATGCTCTCTATCGTCCGGGACCTATGGATTACATCCCGGATTTTATCGACCGTAAGCATGGGCGGAAACCGATTGAGTACGATATTCCTGTCATGGAGAAATACCTGAAGGATACGTATGGTATTACGGTATATCAGGAACAGGTGATGCTTTTGTCCCGTCTGTTGGCTGACTTCACTCGTGGTGAGTCCGATGCCTTGCGTAAAGCGATGGGTAAAAAGCTACGTGACAAACTGGATCACATGAAACCTAAGTTTGTTGAAGGCGGACGTAAGAATGGACATGATCCGAAAGTACTTGAAAAGATTTGGGGAGACTGGGAAAAGTTTGCATCCTATGCTTTTAACAAGTCTCATGCTACTTGCTATTCATGGGTAGCTTATCAGACGGCCTATCTGAAAGCTAATTACCCTGCCGAGTATATGGCAGCCGTAATGAGTCGAAGTTTGTCGAACATTACCGATATCACTAAGCTGATGGACGAATGTAAGGCTATGGGTATCAAAGTTCTTGGTCCGGATGTGAATGAGAGTAATCTGAAGTTCACTGTTAACCCGGAAGGAAATATTCGTTTTGGTCTTGGTGCAGTGAAAGGTGTGGGCGAAGGTGCCGTGCTGAATATCATGGAAGAACGTGAGAAGAATGGTCCTTTCAAAGGTATATTCGACTTTGTGCAACGCGTCAATCTGACAGCTTGTAATAAGAAGAATCTGGAATGTCTGGCTTTGGCAGGAGGTTTCGATGAGTTCCCGGAATTGAAACGCGAGCAATATTTTGCCGTGAACTCTAAGAATGAAGTTTTCATGGAAAC
Source organism: Bacteroides sp. 14(A) (assembly GCF_000526555.1). Taxonomy (NCBI): domain Bacteria; kingdom Pseudomonadati; phylum Bacteroidota; class Bacteroidia; order Bacteroidales; family Bacteroidaceae; genus Bacteroides; species Bacteroides sp. 14(A). The sequence goes on from NZ_JAGH01000002.1 coordinate 2,354,208, forward strand.
TTTGGTACGATATGGTAACCGTTATCAGGCAGATCAGGCAGCTGCCGCCAATTCCTTGTTCGGTGGTGAGAATGTAGTTGACATAGCTACTCCCGAAATTCCTGAAGCTGAACGCTGGAGTGATCTGGATCGTCTGAACAGGGAACGTGATCTGGTGGGTATCTATCTTTCCGCTCATCCGCTGGATGAATATTCGGTTGTGTTGCAACATGTTTGCAATACGCGTATGGCTGAACTGGAAGACAAAGCGGCACTTGCCGGACGTGAAATAACGATGGGAGGAATTGTTACTTCTGTACGCAGGGGCATCAGTAAGAATGGTAATCCTTACGGCATAGCCAAGATTGAAGACTATTCCGGTTCGGCGGAACTTCCTTTCTTTGGTAATGATTGGGTGACCTACCAGGGGTATCTGGGTGAACGTACTTTCCTCTTTATAAAAGCGCGTTGCCAGCCTAAACAGTGGCGGCAGGATGAATTGGAAGTAAAAATTACCTCTATGGAATTGTTGCCGGATGTAAAGGAGAAGTTGATTTCCAAAATTACCATTCTGATACCGCTTTCCGTGCTGAACCAGGCTTTGGTTACAGAGCTTGCGGCGCTAATGAAAGGGAATCCCGGAACGACGGAACTTTATTTCAAAGTGAGTGATCCTGATAGTAAGACAGTGGTAGATATGATTTCCCGTCCGGTGAAACTTTCCGTAGGACGTGAGTTAATCTCTTATTTAAATGATCGTCCGGAACTGGAATTCCGGATAAATTAGTATCTTTGCTTCCATAAAGATTTTGACAGTAATCATTAAACATTAAATAATTAATCAATAACGCAATGGCTTTAGAAATTACAGACAGCAACTATAAGGAGATCCTTGCAGAGGGTAAACCTGTAGTAATTGACTTTTGGGCCCCGTGGTGTGGTCCTTGTAAAATGGTAGGTCCTATCATTGAAGAATTGGCAGAAATGTACGAAGGACAGGTTCTTATCGGTAAGTGCGATGTAGACGAAAATGGCGATGTAGCTGCTGAATACGGTATTCGTAACATCCCTACTGTACTATTCTTCAAAAACGGTGAGTTGGTTGACAAACAGGTAGGTTCTGCTTCCAAATCAGCTTTTGATGATAAGATAAAAAAAATGCTCCTCTAAAGAGCATAATATAAATAAGGTATTAACCCTTAAAAAAACTAACTATTATGGGACTGGAAGACGATTTCTTAAAGGATGATCTCGATGACGAAAAAACCATCGAATACATCAAGAATTATTTGCCGCAGGAGTTAAAAGAGAAGTTCTCTGACGACGAATTCTATTATTTCCTCGATTTGATTGACGAGTATTATTCTGAAAGCGGCATTCTGGATGTAGAGCCGGATGAAGAAGGATGTGTCGAAGTGGATCTGGGGCAAATCGTGGATTACATCATCAAGGAAGCCCACAAAGACGAGATGGGTGACTATGATCCGGAAGAAATCCTGTTCGTGGTTCAAGGTGAACTGGAATATACGGAGTCATTGGATGATGATGAAGAATAGAAAGGTTCAGTTAAGTAAAAAAGGAGTCCGGACAGTTTGTTCGGACTTTTTTTGTGGAATTATTCCACACTTGTAGAGCAGATTCTACACTCTTCATTATTCTTGTTAAGCCATTTAATGCGTTGGCTATGAATAATAAAGGTGCAACCATCGAACTTTGGCACGCCAGTTGTGTTTTTTATTTATAGGGTTTTTAACATTAACATAAACAGAGAGCTTATGAAATCGTTTTTAAAGAAGAGAGAAATCAGAATAACGAGAAGGCAGGCAGTGATTGCCGCAATAGCTGTAGTGGTGTTGGTAGCAATTTATTGGTTTGTTACCCACCGACCGGCACCTGCACCGGATCTTCCGGTGGTAGCTGTGGAACCGGTGATACAGGATGACGTGGAAATCTATGGTGAATATGTAGGACGTGTCCGTGCCCAGCAATTTGTAGAAGTCCGTGCCCGTGTAGAAGGGTATCTGGAAAATATGCTTTTTGAAGAGGGTACTTATGTGACGAAGAATCAGGTATTGTTTGTTATCAACCGCGACCAGTATGCCGCGAAGGCAGACAAGGCGCGTGCGCAACTAAAAAAGGATGAGGCACAGGTACGCAAGGCACAGAACGACCTGGAGCGTATCCGTCCTTTGTATGAACAGAATGCTGCCAGTAGGTTGGATTTGGATAATGCAGTGGCTGCCTATGAAACGGCTGAAGCAAGTGTTGCTATGAGTCAGGCTGATCTGGATCAGGCAGAGTTGGAATTAGGATATACCATTGTTCGCTCACCGCTTGCAGGGCATATCAGTGAACGATATGTAGACCTTGGTACGCTGGTGGGGACGGGTGGTAAGTCTTTGCTTGCTACCATTGTGAAGAGTGATACAGTACTGGTAGACTTTAGCATGACAGCATTGGATTACCTGAAAACCAAAGAACGTAATGTGAATCTGGGACAAAAGGATTCTACCCGTTCCTGGCAGCCCAATATTTCTATAACACTGGCAGATAACACTGTTTATCCCTTCAAAGGTTTGGTTGACTTTGCTGAACCGCAGGTTGACCCACGTACCGGTACATTCTCTGTTCGTGCCGAAATGCCCAATCCAAAACATGTATTACTTCCGGGACAGTTCACTAAAGTGAAGCTCTTGCTGGATGTACGGGAGAATGCAACAGTAGTTCCTCTGAAATCCGTTATCATCGAGAAAGGTGGTGCTTACGTGTTTGTAATGCGCCGTGATTCCACTGTAGAACGTCGTTTTATAGAGTTAGGCCCTGAATTCCAGAACCAGGTAGTAGTGGAGAGAGGTCTGGTGCCGGGTGAGACAATAGTGGTGGAAGGATACCACAAACTAAGCCCGGGTGTAAAAGTTAAGGTTAATAATGCCCTGTTGAAGAAAGAAGACGAAGATCAAAGTCAGACACCGGATTCGGCTAAGACTGAAAAGTAATTGACGAACATAAAACAGACGCATATGAAAGTAAGTTTCTTTATAGACAGACCGGTATTCTCGGCTGTCATCTCCATACTGATTGTCATTGTGGGTATCATCGGATTGACGATGCTCCCCATTGACCAATATCCACAGATTACGCCACCGGTGGTGAAGATTAGTGCTTCGTATCCCGGTGCCAGTGCACTGACAGTATCACAGGCGGTAGCTACACCTATCGAACAAGAATTGAATGGAACACCGGGAATGCTCTACATGGAGTCCAACAGTTCCAATTCCGGCGGCTTTTCCGCTACAGTGACATTTGATATTTCCGCTGACCCCGATTTGGCGGCAGTAGAAATACAGAACCGTTTGAAACTGGCGGAGTCCCGTCTTCCGGCAGAAGTGGTACAGAACGGTATATCCGTAGAAAAACAGGCAGCCAGCCAGTTAATGACTATCTGTCTGATGTCTTCTGACCCGAAGTTTGATGAAATCTATTTGAGTAACTTCGCTACACTGAACGTACTCGATTTGCTTCGTCGTATTCCGGGTGTAGGGCGTGTCTCCAATATTGGTAGCCGCTACTATGCCATGCAGATTTGGGTGCAACCGGACAAATTGGCAAACTTCGGACTGACCGTAGCCGATTTGCAGAATGCTCTGAAAGATCAGAATCGTGAGTCCGCAGCCGGTGTGCTGGGGCAACAACCTGTACAAGGATTGGATATTACCATTCCTATTACGACTCAGGGACGTCTTTCTACTGTAGGGCAGTTTGAAGAAATCGTAGTTCGTGCAAATGCGGATGGTTCCATTGTTCGTTTGCGCGACGTGGCACGCATCTCGCTGGAGGCATCTTCATACAATACGGAGAGTAGTATCAACGGTGAAAATGCAGCGGTGTTAGGCATTTATATGCTTCCGGGTGCCAATGCTATGGAAGTGGCAGAGAATGTGAAGAAGGCAATGAATGAAATCAGTAATAATTTTCCCGACGGATTGAGTTACGAGATTCCATTTGATATGACGACATATATTTCAGAGTCTATTCACGAAGTATATAAGACTTTGTTTGAAGCATTGATATTGGTAATTATCGTGGTATTCCTGTCACTGCAAAGCTGGCGTGCTACACTTATTCCGATTGTGGCAGTACCTATTTCCCTGATTGGTACGTTCGGCTTCATGCTTATATTCGGTTTTTCGCTCAATATACTTACCTTGCTTGGATTGGTACTTGCCATCGGTATTGTGGTGGACGATGCTATTGTGGTAGTGGAAAACGTAGAACGCATTATGCACGAAGAGAAACTGCCACCTTACGAGGCTACGAAAAAAGCGATGGAAGGATTGACGGGAGCGATTATTGCTACGTCTCTGGTATTGGCGGCTGTGTTTGTACCGGTTAGTTTCCTTGGTGGTATCACAGGGCAGCTTTATCGTCAATTCACGGTGACAATTGTGGTTTCCGTATTACTTTCTACGGTGGTTGCATTGACTTTGAGTCCGGTAATGTGTTCGTTGATATTGAAACCGGAATCGCATAAGCGAAAGAATATCGTATTCCGTTATATCAACTATGCACTGAATATGGGCAACCGTAAATATGTTCGCCAGATTTCACGTGTGATAGGAAATCCTCGCAGAGTACTGGCTGCATTTGGTGTGGTACTGATAGCTATCTTACTGATAAATCGTTTGATACCGACCAGTTTCTTACCTGTGGAAGATCAGGGTTACTTCAAAGTGGAACTGGAACTGCCCGAAGGCGCTACACTGGAGCGTACACGTACTGTGTCGGAGCGTGCAGTAGAGTACCTGATGTTGAATCCGGCTGTAGAGTATGTGCAGAGCGTGGTGGGTAGCAGCCCTCGTGTAGGTAGCAGCCAGGCACGTAGTGAACTGACGGTTATTATGAAGCCGTGGGGGGCACGTGACGGACAAACCATTGATGAGGTGATGGCACAAGTGAAAAAGGATTTGCAGGAATATCCTGAATGTAAAGTATATCTTTCCACGCCACCGGTCATCCCGGGATTGGGAAGCTCGGGTGGTTTTGAAATGCAGCTTGAGGCACGTGGAGATGCCACATTCGATAATCTGGTACAAGCTACGGATACATTGATGTATTATGCATCACAGCGTAAGGAGTTATCCGGACTGTCATCATCTTTACAGGCGGATATTCCGCAACTCTATTTCGACGTGGATCGTGATAAGGTAAAACTGGCGGGAGTGCCGTTGGCAGATGTCTTTTCAACCATGAAGGCTTATACAGGTTCGGTATATGTGAACGACTTCAATATGTTCAATCGTATTTATCGTGTATATATTCAGGCTGAAGCACCTTATCGGGAACACAAAGAAAATATCAACCTGTTTTTTGTGCGTGGGGCGGATAATGTAATGATACCGTTGACTTCTCTCGGAACAACTTCCTATACAACTGGACCGGGTAGCATCAAGCGCTTCAATATGTTCAACAGTGCCGTAATTCGTGGTGGAGCGGCGGATGGTTACAGTTCCGGTCAGGCTATGGAAATCATTGAGCAGATAGCTCGCGAACACTTGCCGGAAAATATAGGTGTAGAATGGAGTGGACTTTCTTATCAGGAGAAACAGGCCGGAGGACAGACAGCAATGGTATTGGCATTGGTATTCCTATTCGTATTCCTCTTCCTGGCAGCGCTTTACGAAAGTTGGACAGTGCCCATTGCGGTGTTACTTTCATTGCCCATCGCTGCGCTGGGAGCCTACCTCGGAGTGTGGCTGTGTGGATTGGAGAACGACGTCTATTTCCAGATCGGATTGGTTATGTTGGTCGGTCTGGCGGCAAAGAATGCAATTTTGATTGTAGAATTTGCTAAAGAACAAGTAGATCGTGGAGCGAATGTGGTTAAGGCGGCTTTACATGCATCGCAGCTGCGCTTCCGTCCTATCCTGATGACGTCATTGGCATTTATTCTCGGTATGTTGCCGATGGTTATTGCCAGCGGACCGGGCTCGGCAAGCCGTCAGGCTATTGGTACCGGTGTATTCTTTGGAATGATTTTAGCTGTGACGATAGGTATTCTTTTGGTACCGTTCTTCTTTGTACTGATTTATAAGGCGAAGGCAAAAGCGAAGAGTACGAATATTAAGAAAGTTACGAAGCGATTTAAACGATAAGTTATGAAAAGAAAATATACAATATATTACATGATGGCGTTGGTGTTATTGTTCAGTTCCTGCCAGTTGGGTAAACATTATGTACGTCCGGAACTGAATCTGCCGCAACAGCTTGACTCAACGGAACAGGACACGCTCTCTCTTGCTGACCGGCAATGGTGGGAACTCTACACCGATACTACGCTGCAAGCGCTCATAGAGCGGACGCTCGAATATAATAAGGATATGAAGATAGCTGCCGCACGGGTGAAGGAACTGGCAGCAATGAAGCGCATCGATTTTGCTAATCTTTTCCCACAAGTCAGTGGAAAGCTGTATGCGGACAAGGAAGCGGAAAACTATGGCGGAGACAATTATGATTCAGACCGGAGCTATGAAGCTAAGGCAATCGTTTCATGGGAAGTGGATCTTTGGGGAAACTTACGTTGGGCGAAAGATAAGAGTATGGCGGATTTCTTAGGTTCGATAGAGGCGCAGCGGGCACTGAAAATGAGCTTGGTGGCAGAAGTGGCCCAAGCATACTTTGAACTGGTAGCTTTGGATAATGAACTGGCTATTGTCCGTCAGACACTGAATGCCCGTAAAGAAGGTGTGCGGTTGGCAAAGCTTCGTTTTGAAGGTGGACTCACTTCCGAAACCTCTTATCAGCAGGCGCAGGTGGAATTTGCACGTACTGCAACATTGGTACCGGATCTGGAGCGAAAGATTTCCATTAAAGAAAATGACATTGCTTTCCTGGCAGGTGAATATCCACGGAAGATAGAACGCTCGGTGTTACCCGAAGAGGTTAAATTGCCGGAAAATCTTCCTGTAGGACTTCCTTCCACATTGCTGGAACGCCGTCCGGATGTACGTCAGGCGGAACAGAAATTGATTGCGGCAAATGCGACAGTAGGCCTTGCGTATACCAATATGTTTCCTCGTTTGGCTCTGACAGCACATTATGGTTTGGAGAGTGCTGAATTCTCGGATTTCCTGAAATCACCTTATCATTTCCTGAGTGGTTCCCTGTTGACGCCGTTATTTGCGATGGGTAAGAACCGGGCGATGCTGAAGGCCAAGAAAGCAGCGTACGAACAGGAGGTTTACTCTTACGAGAAATCAGTGCTGACGGCTTTCAAGGATGCGCGGAATGCAATTGTAGATTTCAATAAGATAAAAGATATCTATGAGTCACGCCTGCAACTGGAACAAGCTGCACAAACAAATGTGGAGTTGGCTCAGTTACAGTATATTAATGGCGTAATCGGATATCTGGACGTGCTGGATGCACAACGTGGATATTTCGATGCACAGATCGGATTGAGCAATGCGATACGGGATAAGCAGATAACACTGGTGCGGTTATATAAGGCACTCGGTGGGGGATGGCAGTAGGAGGGTTAAACCTCCGGTGTATTCAGGAAGAAGAATACAGACATCCCGATAAGAATGATTCCCAGTACGCCATAGAATAACCGGGCACGTTTTCTTCCTACACTCTTTACGGCGAACTGTGTGTTGCGGGCAGTGAAAAACCACTCCCAGTCAAACACAGCCGCCAGTAATGAGATGATGCCGGCCACTACGAATATACCTTGTACGATGTATTGGCTCATAAGATATTAATCCAGATTTTCCATTGTCAACTTGCGCGAACCGTCTTCCAGTTCCTCAATAGTCACTTTAATTGTGTTGCCAGGCAACAGTTCTTCCACTAGTTCCGGCCATTCAATGAAACAGAGTGCACCACTGTAGAAGTAATCTTCGTATCCCATATCATATACTTCTTCCAGCTTCTTGATCCGATAGAAGTCGAAATGGTAGATCAATTCTCCTGCTATGTCCGAACGATATTCATTGATAACGGCAAAGGTGGGTGATGTAACGACGTCTTCAACGCCCAACTCCTGGCAAAGTGCCTTGATGAAAGTAGTTTTACCGGCTCCCATTTTTCCATAGAGAGCGAAAACAGTATTGTCCCCCATAGCAGCGATAAACTCGCGGGCGGCTTCATGGATGTGCTCCAGAGATTGAATTTTAATTTCCATACTATATTTAATTATGATTTTACTTTCAGTTTCGTCCACTTAGTGTGATAAGTGGGATAATCATCTCTTCCATCGAAATGCCTCCATGTTGGAAGGTATCGGTGTAGTAGCTGACGTAATGGTTGTAATTATTGGGATAGGCAAAGAAATCCCGACCTGTGGCGAAGATATAGCGTGTACTCACGTTGGGTGAGGGGAGGTGTATCTCAGAAGGGCGGGTGATTTCAAACACCTGTTTGGGATTGTATGCCATGTTGCGTGACAGTTTATAGCGCAGGTTAGCATTAATTTCTTTACTGTTGCTTTGCACCTTTACCGGGTTGTCTACGCGAATGCTGCCGTGATCGGTGGTGATGATAACCCGATACTGACGGCTGGCAAGTGCTTTCAGCAAGTCGCTCAGCGGTGAATGACGAAACCAGGAAAAGGTGATACTACGGTAGGCTGCCTCGGTAGAGGCGAGTTCACGTATCATTTTGCTTTCCGTTCGGCTGTGACTCAACATGTCGATGAAATTGAATACGGCAACATTGAGGTCATTCTGCGCTAAGGCGGGAAGTTGTGCCAGCAGACGTTCTGCACTGGAAGCATCGTTTATTTTATGGTAAGAGAAAGTATCACTGCGGCGATAGCGTTCTATAATGGTACGTATCAGTGGAGCTTCATTCAAATTTTTGTTTTCCTCTTCGTCCTCATCTATCCATAATTCGGGAAAAAGCTTAGCTATCTGGTCAGGCATCAGCCCGGAAAAGATGGCATTGCGGGCGTATTGTGTGGCAGTGGGCAGAATGCTGAAATAGAGTTGCTCTTCAATGTTGAATAAACCGGATAATTCATTGGCAAGAACGCTCCATTGGTCGTACCGGAAATTATCAAGTACAATAAAGAAAATTTTTTCACCTTTGTCCAGCAGAGGGAAAAGGATGCGTTTGAAAAGGTCCGGGCTCATCAGAGGGCGGTCGGTGTTTTCCGAAGAGGGTTTGCGTGTGTTAGTAGCCCCTTTTTCGTCCGATACCCAGTTGGCATAGTTCTTCTTTATGAATTTGGCAAAGGCAGAATTAGCTTCTGCTTTCTGCATGGCAAGCATCTCGCTCATAGGGCTGTCTGTAGCTTCCAATTCCAGTTCCCAGTATACCAGGCGGCGATATAATTCCATCCAGTCGGTTGCCGTCAGTGAGTCATTGATTTGCATGCCTATCTTACCGAAATTTTGTTGATAAGCGGTTTGTGCAGCTTCGCTGACTATATCCCGACGATGCAGATTCTTCTTTAGCGACAACAATATTTGGTTAGGATTGACGGGTTTGATCAGGTAATCCGCAATCTTTTGTCCGATAGCCATGTCCATGATATTCTCTTCTTCACTCTTGGTGATCATGATAACAGGGACGGTGGGGCAGATTTCTTTTATTAATGCCAGAGTTTGCAGACCACTCAGTCCGGGCATGTTTTCGTCCAGAAAGATTAGGTCGTAGGTTGTAGCGCGGCAGCGGTCGAGTGCATCCTGTCCGTTGGTTACGGTATCTACTTCGTAGCCTTTGCCTTCCAGAAACAGGATGTGCGGTCGCAACAAACTGATTTCATCGTCCACCCAAAGTAATCTATCTCTCTTCATATCTGTTAGCTATTTCAGTCCCCAAAGATAACACCATTTTCCGGGTCGTCCTCTTCCGTAGGTAGATTTTCTTCTCTCTGTCGTTCTTCTTCCTCTGTCGGCAGGTTCAGCAGAGGTTCATCCAGTGTATAGCCTTTTAGTTCCGGTTCCGGTATGGAAGAGAAGTGTGTACGGTAGAAGGCATCATAATCATCGAAACTATATTGTTTGATTAATTGCGCATAGTTGGCCTCCGAGATGACTATGGCACGCATACCACTGAGCCGTGCCGCCATTTCGGGATTTGCATAAAGTCGACGGAAATACTGCTGTGTTTCATCGTAATTGTTGAACGGACGAATTTGCAACATACCGATACCCCGTTCGTGAGCAAATGTAAGATCGAAGTTCTTAACTAGGAAAGTGGAGAAATTATAGCGTGCCACTTCAAACAGAAGCATATTCTCGTTTACTTTTCCTTCTTCATAAGCAAGGATAAAGAGGAACGGTACGTTGCGCTCTGTGCTGAAAGCACTGTCCGGTGGGAGAATAGCGGTACTGCTCGAACTGTCGCCCAACAAGTTGCCTGCCTCGGTCAGTTCGGCACTCCGTCGTTGCCAGATAGAACCGAATGTATGGCTGTCACGGGCCAGCAGACGTCCTTCCTGTACGCCTTTCAGTATATGGGCGGCCAGATCGGTGATTTCGTTCTGCGGATATTGCTGTACAAGTTCTTTCAGAGTGGCGAGGAACCTTTCTGTTTCTCCTCCCTGCAGTCGGGTGACGGCTTCGAGGAACATAAACTTCGGGCGATGTTGCCCTAATGGATATATTTCGGAAGAAAGATGTTCGGCAGCCCGCACAGTGGCTGTGTCGCCCATCTGGAAATGCTCATAAGCACGGATATAGAGTGAATCTTCACGTTGTTTACCATGTACGGCATTCTCTGCGAAATCCGGGTCAGCCAGTGTCTTGGCATAACGGCTTTCGGGGAATCGGGCGATAAGTTCGGCTTTATATTTTTCAGCGGAACTACCTTTTTTCTCATAATATTCTATAGCCAATTCCGTCAGGAATAACTGATAATAGGCTTCATCAGCTTGCGCGAAGTCCGGGAACTGCCGTATGAGCCTTTCGAACATGGCTTCTGCCCGTTGGAAATCGTGCATACGATCCTTGAAAACCATTCCGGCACCGTATAAAGCTTCCGATAGCAATGCGTTGGATGCCTGCATGGCCTCTTCTGTCAATGGGATCTGTGCCAGATAGTATTCCGGACGATGCGTATCATTGGCGATGCTGTCGGTAGTTCCCTTTTTAGGATCTTTTTCTGGGGAGACAGAGCTTTCTGTTGCTTCATTTTCCTGACTGTTCGGGATACTGTCTTTGGGGGCAATATCTTCCGATTCACTGTAATCTATTTCTTCAAAATCGTCCAATGTAACCACAGTCTTATTTTTCCTTCGCCAGTTGTCTTCCAGTTTTCTACGTCCCCACAAACGTTGGAACTCTGCTTTTCCCTGCTCCACTAATTGCGGATTATAGAAATACCAATCCTGCTTTCCACCTATTGCCGGCTGGGTAGTTTGTGGAGTAGTGGTATTCCCTTGCCCTGGTTTGCTGATAATCGAAGTTGCAGGTAACTGACTTTCCGCTTCTTCCCGCATCTGCAGGCGGTTTGTTTCCCGCTCTGCTTCTTCGGCCGCCTTGCGTTCTGCTTCCTCCCGGGCGATGACCTGTGCAATGATGTTTTCTATGACGGCCATTCGTTCCGCCTCCGGCATCCCGGCAAGGTGCTGCAAACTATCCTGCAACTGTATGGTATTGGTATGAGGTACCAGTTCGTCCAATATTTCCGAACGGGTGGTAATGTCGGCATATTCCCGGTGTGTCTTATCTATCAATCCTATTGCCTCTGCATATGCTTTCTGCGCTTCAGCATAGCGTGCCTGCTGCCAGTACAAGTTTCCTAATGTCAGTTGAAGAATTCCTTTCTCCACACCATTACGGGTGCTCTTTTCTATTCCTTTGTGATATGCGGAAAGAGCCTGCGCCGTGTCTTTCCCGGCCAGGTAAACATTACCCAATGCATAGTAAATCTGATCCAGATACTCTTCGTTTTTCTCGTCTTTGCTCAGCCGCAGTAGCTTCCCTGTTATCTTACGGCTATTGGCGGTGGGCATCACTTCCGTCTGGCGGATACGGGCACTCAATGCCAGTTCGTACGGAGGGTTGAGACGAATTACTTTGCTGTATGATTGATAAGCTTGTTCCGGTTGTTGCAATAGCTGGTAAGTCTGTCCCAGGAGATAATAGCATCGCGCTTTTTGCTGTTTGTTCTTCTCGTTTTTGGCTGTCTTTTCAAGATGGGGGATGGCTTCTTTGTATCGCTGACTGCCCAACAGGTAGTTTCCTGTTGCCGAAGCATAAGGGACTGCCAGTGATAGTGGCAGACTATCGTTATTTACCCGGTTCAGAGCATCTTCAGCATCGTATTGCCAACCCAGTGCTGAGTAGCAGCGGGATAGCCAGATCAGAGCTTCGGAAGTGATATTCGTCTGTCCGTCATAGAGGCGCACGATATAAGAAAAGGTTGAGGCAGCTTCCGGGAAATCTCCTTTCTGATATTGTGCTTTTCCCAATAGCAGCCATGCACGGTGTATGAAAGGATTGAACTCCCGACGTGCCAGCCATTTTTTGTATTCGTCCGTGTATGCCCGTCCTGGTTTACGTATGGGGCGTCGCTTGATAGAATGCTGACGAATAGCTTTTTGCGCTTTTTCAATGGCTCGCTCATAGTCGGAAGTACCGATACCTGTAGTTTCTTTATTGCCGATGGGATAGAGGGGGAGCATTTCCATGTAGTTATCCTTATTCCCTTGTTGCTGTGCCTGCAATCCGGCTTTATAAGCTTCGTTTCCGTTGAAGTAGACGTTGTAACGGGTGGTTAGGGCATGATAGAAGCGTGTGCCGGCTGTATTCTTTCGGGTAGAACATCCGGCAACGAGCATCAAAGTGACTAAGATGCCAGTGAGGAGGATTGCTTTGCGTTTCAACTATGCCAGTAAGTTTTACGGGTTCTGCGTTTTCTGCCGTAAAGATAAATAAAAACTCTTTCCCAGCTTACATACTACGTATATAATGATGGAAAAGAAGATGATAGCTGCGCCGGAAGGAACGTTGAGATAATAGGATATCATTAATCCGCCCAGGCAACTGAGATAACCGATGCCGATGGATAGCCAGATAATGCGGTGGAAACGATGCGTAAACAAATTCGCAGTCATTTGTGGGATGGTGAGCAGGGAAATAACCAGCACAATGCCTACCATGCGCAGACATGCCACAATGGTCAGTGCAATGAACATCATCAGTACATATTCGAATATTTGTACGGGAATACCTTGTGAACGTGCAAATTCCCGGTCGAAAGCAACGTAAATAATCGGACGCAGGTATAGGATAAAGAAAATAGCCAGTATCACTGCAAGTCCTGCCAGCAAGGCGATGTCTCCGAATGTAATCGTCAGTATATTACCGAACAGATAAGCGGACAAATCAGGTGCAAACCCGGGTGAAAGGAAAGTGAACATGATACCCAATGCCATCCCCAGCGTCCAGAATACCGCGATAGCTGAGTCCTCACGCATATCATTGCGTTTGCTAAGCCATTCCACGCCAAAAGCCGACAGTACCGCAAACACTCCGGCTGCCAGAATAGGAGAGATTCCTGTATATAATCCCAGACCAATTCCTCCGAAAGAAGCATGTGTCAGTCCGCCACTAATGAACACCAGTCGCCTCGTTACGATATACGTACCGATAAGTCCGCAAACAATGCTTGCCAGCAAACTGCCGATGAGGGCATGTTGAAAGAAGGTGTATTGCAGTAGATCCACTTTAAAATCTCCTCTCTCCTATAATCAGGAATATTTCATCTTTGATATTGTTTGGCAGAGCTATTCCACGCAGTTGCAAACTGCGTACCCATCCGGCAACGTCGATGTCCTGCATCGTATAGAATACGTCCCTGAATTCATCTTCCTGTTCAGGAGTGTAATCTTCGGGGGCAATGCCGATGTACTTGTCCAGTTCTTCATCATCGTAGTACTCTATCTTTTTGCTGACAGCAGCTAACAGACTGTCCCGTTCGCATATTTCGTGCTGTCCGCAGCATTCTGCGTCGGCCTCTTTCACTTCAGGCATGGCATCCAGTTCTCCGCGCTCTATTTTCTTTTGCAAGCGTTGATTACGGATGTATCCTGCCAAAAGGGCGATACAGACAAGTGCAATAAGACTTATAATTAATATCCACATAGCTTATTCCTCTATTTCAATCCCAAATCCTACTTGTTTCAAATCTTCCCAGTATCCCGGATAAGACTTGGACACCACTTGCGGATCGGCAATCCGTATGGATGGCGTCCGAAGGATGGCGGGTGCAAATGCCATTGCCATCCGGTGGTCTTCATAAGTCGCAATAACGGGATGGGAGGCCGGTTCGCAGCGTTCACCGTTCCAGATTAATATACTGTCCTGTTCCGATTTTACCACATATCCCAGTTTATTCAATTCTGTGATAAGCGCCTGAATGCGGTCGGTTTCCTTTATCTTCAAGCTCTGCAATCCGGTAAATCGGAAAGGTATGTTCATTAAACAACAAGTCACAACGAAAGTTTGTGCCAAGTCGGGTATATCCACTAAATCTTCCTTTAAACAGGTAACGGGAGTTCCCATCTTAGTCAGTACCACTCCTTGGTCGGTATATGTGGTGTGTACACCGAGTTTGGCAAATATTTCAGCTCCCCGGCTGTCGCCCTGATAGCTGTGTGGGAGAAGTCCGGGTAATTTTATTTCCGTTTTTGTAGATTCTTTTTTTTCATTATCCTGAATTAAGGCAACCATCTGATACCAGTAAGAAGCACCGCTCCAGTCACTTTCTACTGTGAAAGGTATGTCTCTGTACTTTCCCGGACGGACGGTGATACTACTTTCAGAACTCCAGGCAGCGTCTGCACCGAATTCTTTCATTAGTTGCAGTGTTAGATTAATGTAAGGGCGGGAAATGATTTCTCCTGTAAGATTCAACCTCAATCCGTTTTTCAGGATGGGGCCGATCATCAGTAAAGCAGATATATATTGTGAACTGACATTTCCGGCAAGGCTGATTTCTTCGCCTGTTAATTCTGTACCTGTGATGCGTAAAGGTGGAAAGCCTTCTTTTCCGGCATACTCTATCTGTGCACCCAGTTCACGTAAGGCATCCACTAGAATACGTATGGGGCGTTGTTGCATCCGTTCGGTACCGGTAATGATGCGTGTACCCGGTGTTACACTGAGGTAAGCCGTGAGAAAACGCATGGCGGTTCCGGCGGCAAGAATGTCGATATGTCCGGGATTCCCGTCCAGTGCTTTTATCATGACACGGGTGTCATCGCAATCGCTCAAATTGCTTGGCGCGATATGCCCTTGGGCTAAAGCGTGTAATATCAAAGCCCGGTTGCTGATACTTTTGGAAGCCGGGAGCTGGATAGTGGTATGCAAAGTGGCTGGTGCCGAAAGTTTATAGCGCATAGTTGTATTCCTTCTTAAACGTAATAGCGGGTTTACAGGCTACAAAAGTACGATAAATATCTGAATAAAGAAACTTGAGTTACATGACTTCTATCCGAACTGTGCACAGATTTGTTTCGTATCTGCTCTGTGTCTGCTCCGTACTTACTCCGTATATAATAGAGGTATCACTGACCGAATAGGCTACGGAGTAGTTACGGAGATGACACGGAGATAGTATGGAGATGACACGGAGAGCATACGGAGATGGCATGGAGCCGTTCTGAAACGAATTCCGTCAACGGGTTATTTAATATTTAAGAGGTGCGTAGAACGCAAGTAATATATGTATACGAATATCTTTTTTGCATAAGGAAGCTTACTCTCAGATTATCAAAAGCTTACAAAATATTAATTCCCAGTCGACAAGAAGTTAAGAGTTTGTCGACAAACTCCCAACTTCTTGTTGATAAACTCTTAACTTCCTGTAAATGGAAAAATAGTATTTTTTTCGGTTTCCTTACAGTCTCAGGATTACAAATCCGATTGAACGGCGGTTATAACACAAATTCCTGATAGTTCTCTTTGTTTATTACTTTGAAAGACGCTTCCGGATAAGCTGTTGCGAAACTGGTAGGGACATTCGTTTTTTTGTCTCCCCACTTGAATTCAAAAGCGGATAAACCTTCGGGTGATTCTTCTATTAGATCAATTTCTTGATTGTCGTATGTTCGCCAGAAATAGAATTCTTTGGCTCGGTTACGATTATAAGATTGCTTCATTCGTTCGCTGATTAAATAGTTTTCCCATAGTGCGCCCACATCTTGGCGTACAGATAGAGGGGTGAAATTTCCGATGATTGCATTGCGAATACCGTTATCGTAAAAGTACCATTTTCCGGCTTTCACTACCTCTTTACGGAGATTGCGTGAATAGGCTCCCAAACGATACACCACGAATACTTTGGATAATAAGTCAAGATATTTTTCAACTGTATTTTTGCTCATTCCCAATTGCTTACCTAATTCGTCATAAGATACTTCACTGCCCATTTGGAATGCAATTAGACGCAGTAGTTCCTTCATCTTACTGGAATTTTTCAAACCGTCGATTGCTAAAATGTCTTTCAATAGATAAGCTCCTACAATATCTCGTAGATAATCAGTTTTCCGCTCGAAGCTTTCTAGCATCACTACTTCAGGATAAGAACCATAGATAAGTCTAGATTCTAAGTGCTGTCTTGTTTCCAATGCATTTTCTATTTGTGAAATCTCTTTTTGTGAGAATGGAGTCAGATGGAATTGGGTAGATCTGCCTACCAAAGGCTCACCGGCTTTGTTGAGTAGGTCGAAAGAGGAAGAACCGCTTGCAATGACTTTGATGCCTTCCACTTCGTCCACTATTAATTTAAGTTTGGAACCGATTTCCGGGATGTTTTGTGCTTCATCAATAGCTAGCAAATCTATCCCTTCTAATAAATGTCTGTAGTTGGAAATACTCCGTTCATTTAATAGGGCAATCGTATCGTAATCCTCTCCGTTAAGTAACATGGACTGACCTTTAAACTCTTTTATCAACTCACGTATGAGAACCGTCTTTCCAACGCGTCGTGCACCAAAAAGCAGAACCGCTTTATTGGGTTCTATTCGTTCTGATATTTTATCCTGAAGGATACGTTTAATAATATTCATCACACTTTGTTTTGTGACAAATATAGTAAAAAAGGTCTTTCAATTGACGATTTTTGCGTAAAAATCGTCAATTGAAAGACCTTTTTTATGGTTGATTCATCTTTCTTCAACGAACACTGTATCTTTTCTGAAATCAATTGGTGATACACCGGCCTTCCGTTTGAAGAACTTTCCGAATGAAGACTGGTCGGAGAAGTTGAGGGTGGTGGCAATCTCCTGTATGGAGAGTTTGGAATGTGTCAGTAAGTTACGGGCTTCGCTGAATAGCATTTCGAAGATGAAATCGCTCACGCTTTGTCCTGTCACGAGTTTCACGATCTGTGTCAGATGATGGGCAGATAAGTTCAGGTGGGCAGCATAGAAATCTACCTTATGTTCTTCACGATAATGCGTTGCCAGTAGTTCGATGAATGATTTGATAATACTTTCGTATCGGGTCAGGCAGCCGTCCGTATGGGGGAGGTTGGTTCGTTCAAGGATGTCACTTAAATCAAGATAAAAGGCGAACAAACGGTTCAGAATGACTTCTTTGTGATAGAAATGCTCTGTACGGTCAATATTCTTATTGATGCTGGCTAATCGTTCGGCTAATAAAACAGCGTAAGGATGCGCTAAAGGAACTACCGGTTGGTTATATAGCCGCACACCGTATTTGGTCCGTCGGTAGATCATGTCAGTGGAGTCCATTTCATCCGTAAAAGCCTTGCTGACAAAGAGACATTGGCATTGAAAGTCATCACTACATTCATAAAAATGAAACAGATGAGCAGAAGATAGAAGTAAAAGCGTATCCGCTTGAATATCATACGCCTTGTAATTGATTACGGTATGTCCTTTTCCGGATAAAACCAATAAGATGATAAAAGCGTCCAGATGGATATCTGACGAAAACTGTTCTTCTGCTTCCCGATACCCAATAGTAATGCAACTGATTTTCTTTCGTGTATCATTTCTGCTGCCACTAATGATGGGGAGTTCACTGATGTTTTTGATGCGTATGGAAGGGGTCATTAGGTGTGATTTTATGTTGTACAAAGATAATGTAAACCTTTGAAATCTCCAAATTAAACCAATTTTGCCCAATTTGGGATTTCTCTCCGGCAAAGAATTTATCCGACCTTTGCAGCCGTTTTGAGGTAAATGATAATTTTAGGCGCGGATTACACGGATTTTTTTATGGATTGATGTAATAGCGCAGCCTTTAATCCGCGTAATCCGTGTAGTCTGCGCCTAATCTTTATAACAGGTTTACAAATTATCATTTTGATGCTCCTTTATTAATTTAATAGGTATTATGAGAAAATTGAAAGTATTATTTGTCTTTATCGGTGCATTGAGCATTTCGTTGGCACCTGCACAAACCTTTCAGAAGATGACAATTGAAGAAATGTTCGAGTTGGCAGATGCTAATAGTCGCAGTATTCGTATGTTCCGTCTGGCGGAAGAGGAAGCCGGACAGGCAGTAAAGGTGGCCAGGAATGCTCAACTTCCTTCGATTGACGTATCCGTTTCGGCAAGTTATTTGGGAGATGTCTGGCTGGCAGACCGTGATTTTACAAATGGAGAGAATGCTGCTATGCCGCACTTCGGCAATAACTTTGCAATAGAAGCATCGCAGGTTATTTATGCAGGTGGGGCTATCACCAGCCGGATTGCCATTGCCAAATTACAACAGCAACTGGCAGAGTTGGATAAAGAAAAGAACAGGCAGGATATCCGCTTTTTGTTAGTAGGCAATTATTTGGAGATGTATAAATTGCAGAATCAGGCTGAAGTGTACCGGAAGAATATAGAGCAAACCCGGAAATTGGTAGAAGATATCAATGCCAAACAATCGCAAGGACTGGCTTTAAAGAATGACATCACTCGTTATGAGTTGCAACTGAAATCTTTGGAACTGGCATTGACACAGATTGAAAATGGTATCCTTATCCTGAACAATCAATTGGTTACGGTATTGGGTTTGCCCCAGGAAACGGTGATAAATGTGGATACTACCTTGCTGGGACGACTTCCCAAACTCTCGGAGGAAGCTCTTTGGCAGGAAACGGCGGTATTGAGTTCTCCCGTGCTGCAACAGATGAAATTGAATATCAAGCAGTCGGAGTATAATGAACGGATTGCAAAGGCTGAACGTTTGCCGTCCATAGCTCTTTTTGCAGGTGATAAACTAGATGGTCCTATTACGATTGAAGTGCCTCCCATTAACAAAAATCTGAACTATTGGTATATCGGTGTAGGAGTGAAATTCGATATTGCTTCTACTTTCAAGTCGGGTAAGAAAATTCGTCTGGCACGACTGTCCACCCAGCGTGCGCAAGAAAACGACTTATTGTTGCAGGAGAATGTGCGGACGGAAGTAAAAGCGGCATATATCCGTTTTCATGAGGCTTTTACCATTTGCGATACACAAGAGAAAAGTCTGGAATTGGCAGCACAAAACTACAGTGTGGTGAATAACCGCTATTTGAATGATCTGGCGCTGATTACTGATATGCTGGATGCCAGCAATTCTAAACTGAATGCGGAGTTGCAGTTGGTGAATGCACAGATCAATATACTTTTCAATCTCTATAAGTTGAAGAAGACGGCGGGGTGCTTATAAATTGTCGTCAAGTAATTTTTCATCCGCAGATGACACGGATTATGCGGATTTTATTTTTCTGAAAGGCATAGCTCAGCCGTAGGAACTGTGTAATCTGCGTTATCTGCGGATGAAAAATGGTTTTTGATATATGAATGTAAACTAATGAATTAAATAAGACATGGAACGTAAAAAGAAAAAACAGATTTATAACGTAGTGGTTAGCCTCTTACTTATCACCGGACTGGTGTGGGTATGTTCCCATTTCGTTCATCTCGGCAATGTAGCCTATACAGACAACGCACAGGTGAAACAACTGATTGTCCCCGTCAACAGCCGTGTACAGGGTTTTATCAAGAAAATCTATTTCGATGAATACCGGGAAGTACATAAAGGCGATACTCTGGTCTTGATTGAAGATTCCGAGTTTCGTTTCCGCCTGGCACAGGCTGAGGCTGATTTTCAGAACGCCATTTCGGGAAAGAATGCGGTGGCCACCACAGTACATACTACTCAGAATAATATAGCTGTATCCGATGCCGGTTTGCAGGAGGCAAAAGTCCGGTTGGATAATGCCGAACGTGAATACCACCGGTATAAAAACCTTTTGGCACAGGATGCCGTCACCAAACAGCAGTACGATGCCGTGCAGACAAATTACGAGGCATCCAAAGCACGCTATGAACTTCTGCTTCGTCAACGTCAATCTACAACTTTGGTAAAGCAGGAACAGACCCATCGTCTGGAACAGACGGATGCAGGTATCAAACTGGCGCAAGCTGCCCTGGAGCTGGCGCGTCTGAACCTTTCTTATACCGTTATCCTCGCTCCTTGTGACGGAACTACCGGTCGGAAAGAAATTCAGGAAGGACAACTGATACAACCCGGGCAGACTTTGGTTGACATTGTCGATGAAAATGAGAGATGGATAGTAGCTAATTATAAAGAGACTCAGACTACCCATATCCGAGAAGGCCAGCCGGTAGAAATAGAAGTGGATGCTGTGCCCGGAATAACGTTTAAAGGTGCTGTGAAATCTATTTCCCGCGCTACGGGTGCCAGCTTCTCTCTTCTGCCGCAGGATAACTCTGCCGGAAACTTCGTGAAAGTAGAACAACGTATTCCTGTCCGTATAGAATTCTCTACCGGCAATCGTCCGGAAGATATGGAACGCTTGCGTGCCGGTATGAATGTGGAGTGCGTAGTAAATTATTGATATTATGCACGAAACAGGACCTTTTTCCATTCCGGCCATCCGTGATTTTGTTCCTCCTAAGTTGCGTCCCTGGATTATCATTGCCTTTGTCATCGTTTTCCAGTTTTCCGGTGGTCTCTATTTGGCGGCAGTCAGTGAGATGGTCGGTTCTACGGCATTGATGCAGGAAGATATTATGATGGCAGGCTACGCTTCTATGATAGGCATGGGACTGACATTCGCCATCATGTTTCGACTGAAGTTCCGCTTTGCTTCGAAAACTTCATTGATGACGTGTAGCATTGCTCTGATTGTTTCTAATCTGATATGTATGCAGACGCATAGCATTCCTGTGCTGGTGATCACCTGTTTCTTTGCAGGAATCTTCCGCATGTGGGCTACATTCGAATGTAATTCCACCATTCAGCTATGGCTTACCCCTAAACGGGATTTGTCGGTATTTTTCTGTTTTATCTATCTATTGGTGCAGAGTTGTATTCAGCTGTCGGGACTGATAACAGTCTATACAGCATTTTGGGCAAAGTGGGAGTATATGCATTGGCTGATTATTGGTTTATTGTTATTGGTGATGCTGGCTACATTGTGCCTGTTCCGTAGTTATCGCTCTTTGCCGAAGTTGCCGTTGTTCGGTATCGATTGGTTGGGGGCTTTGATGTGGGGACTTGTGTTGTTGTGCATCCTCTTTGTCTGTGTGTATGGGGAACATTACGATTGGTATCAGTCTTTCCAGATCCGGGCGGCAACCGTCATCGGTATACTTATTCTTGCATTGAATTTATGGCGTGCATCTTTCATTCGTCACCCGTTCATTGCTTTGAAGACCTGGACGTATCGTGCCGTATGGTTTCCCTTTATACTATATATAGTAATAGATATTCTGCTGGCGCCTTCGCATCTCTTTGAGCATATCTATATGGAGAGTATATTAGAGTATGATGCCCTGAATGTAATTTCGCTCAATTGGGCGGTATTGCTGGGAATTATAGTGGGAGCAGGCTTTACCTTTTTCACTTTTTCCCGTCGTAAGTGGCGATATAAGACAATGACTGTGATTGCATTCTTTTCCATTACGGGTTATCTGATGTATTTTTATTTCGGTATTGACTATGCTTTGCCCAAGGAGACATTGTTTGTACCGCTGTTCCTGCGCAGTTTCGGGTATGTGATAATAGCTATTTGTTTTCTTACAGTGCTATCTCGTGTCCCTTTTCAGCATTTCTTTCAGGCGGTGTCCGTACAGTCGTTTGTCAGTGCCGGATTTGGTGGGGCTTTGGGAACGGCTATACTGGGGCATGCTCTCAATGGGGCAATGAAAAAGAACTCGATGTTACTGGGTTCGGTAGTGGATCATGTAAATCCTTTCATCAGCCGGATACCCGTTGGAGAAGTATACGGTGCTGTGCAGCAACAGGCTCTGATGGTTTCTATGAAAGAACTGTACGGCTGGCTCACTCTGATGGCTTTGTTCTGTCTGTTGGCCTTCCTGGTTTACGAGAGTGATATTCGTCCATATAAAGTGCTGCATCCTACCTATCGTTCCATTCGTCGTTTTGTGAAGCATGAGTTGCGTATAGACAAAAAACTGGAAGCTACAGCATAAGTTGAGATTTTTTTGTTCTTGTATTGGATAGCTTTGGCTAAAATTGGTAGGGGGAATAAGGTGAATTATTATTATTTTTGCAGCCCGAAAGTGGACGTATATTCCACGAAATGTATAAGTTAAGTTTATATGGTAAAAGATAATTCAAAGCTGTTTATTCTGGTCTTATTGGGTATGCTGACGGCCTTCGGGCCTTTTGTCACGGACATGTACCTACCGAGTCTTCCGTCTATGGGAGAATATTTCAGTACAAGCTCTTCAATGGTTCAGTTAGGACTGACTACCAGTATGATCGGACTGGCCGTCGGACAGATATTCTTCGGCCCTTTGAGTGACCGTTATGGTAGACGCATACCGTTGCAGGTTGCTATGTGGTTGTTTATTGTGTCAACGATTTTCTGTTTGTTTGTGCAGAATATTCAGCAATTCGTCGCTTTCCGGTTGATACAAGGTATTGCCGGGGCAGGGGGGATTGTTATAGCCCGTTCCATTGCTACGGATAAATTTTCGGGCAAAGATCTGGCAAAGATGCTGGCGATCATTGGAGCCATTAATGGCATTGCTCCCGTGGTAGCGCCTATTATTGGCGGAGTGTTTACGGAAGCCATCGGTTGGCAGGGAATTTTCATAATTTTACTTGCATTGGGTGTGCTCCTTTTGATAGGATGTATGCGTTTCCGGGAATCACTCCCGGCGGAAAATCGCCTGGCTACGAAATGGGCGGATACTTTTAATAGTTTCAAGGTGGTGCTTCGCAATAAACAGTATGTCTGCTATGTGCTACAACTCGCTTTTGCACAAGGAGTACTGTTTGCTTATATTGCTTCCTCACCTTTCATAATACAGCAACATTATGGTTATTCGCCCTTTGCTTTCAGCATTTGTTTCAGTATTAACGCTATTGCCATCGGTGGTGCGGCGGCATTTTCCGTGAAGTTTCGCCGGCCTGCGAACGGAACGCTGGTCGGTTGTATGGGTATGCTTATTTTTTCTTTACTCGAATGTTCCGCTTTGGCTTTGGGTTGCAGCTTCTGGATTTATGAACTGCTGCTGATAGCGGTTCTTTTTATGATGGGAATGACGTTTACCACCTCTACCGCATTAGCCATGGAGTGTGAGCGCACGAATGCCGGAACAGCTTCGGCACTGTTGGGTGCTGTTTGCTTTTCGTTCGGCGGCATTGTCTCTCCCCTGGTAGGCATTGGAAATATCCTGGTTTCTACAGGAGTTATATTTGTTATCTGCTCTTTCTGTTCCCTTTCCTGTATTTTATTGGCTTTAGGTAGAAGGCGTACGAAGCTTTACTTCGCATTCAGTACATCCCAGAAGCGTTGAGGCAGGTGAATGTTAGGCACATCCACAGCCTCTTTAAATAAAGGAGCAATCTCTTTCGGGGCGAATCCGGCAATACCGCATCCTATCTCTGTAACGAGGAAAGTATATTGTGAATGCTCTTTGGCAAAGCGGATAAACTCATCTACATAAGGTCTGATGGCTTCCGGCCCGCCATGCATGGTCGGAATGCCATAGGTCTGTCCCTGTAATCCGGTTCCTTGTCCCCAGATGGCTCCCCATTTTTTCCATGCCAGATAAGCGGCTCCGCCACCATGCGCGCCTTCCAGGTTGCTGCCAAAAACGAATATCTCGTCCGGATGTAGTTCTGTGATACGATTAGAGGTAATTCTTGTTTTCATACTTTTGTGATTAGGTCATAATTAGTTTTTTCTTCTTTTCTTCATTTTTAAACTCTTGCTTTTCAGCAAAAGTAACCTTTAGGTAACTATCTTACCGATTTGTAACTTCTTGTTTATAAGTAAAATAGTATATAGCTTTGCATCATCGGAAAGTCACTGACTGCATTTGCGAAGTTAGTGAAAAAACTGATGAATGCAACTATTTTATAAACAAATTAAAAGCAAAAAAACAATGAAAGAACTTGCAGTAAAGAATTACAAGACCGTAGAAGGTCAGAAAATCAGCCAGGGTGGTAATGAATTTACAGTGAAACCGATTGTTGAGCAGACGGATGTGGACCAATGCCGTGTGAACTTTGTAGAAGTGGAACCGGGTAATTTTGCCTATGGATATCATTATCACGAAACAGACGAAGAGGTGTTCTATATCATCAGTGGTACAGGAATTGTTCGCACAGCAAATGGGGATGTGACGGTAAAGGCCGGTGATGCAATAACTTTCCCTACGGGTCCTGAAGGTGCACATGTCATTCGTAACGGTTCGGATACGGAAAAGTTGGTTTATATTGACTTCGATACGAATAACCTTCCGGAGATTGTACATCTTCCCGATACAAATCAGGTAATGGCTTACGGGAAGTTCTCTAATGGGGTTTATGATAAGAAGTAAGGTTTTCCTGCCTTCACCTCCGGAAGCTAAAGAAACTTGTATACTATGGGACTCTTCTGATTTTTATTGTAACTTTGCATAATGCATAACTCTAATATTGGGGTATATGAAAATTAGAGAAATGCCCTTGGATGATATCGACCTTCTTGTTAAACTCAGATTTGATTTTATCAGAATTTAGGTTTCATACCTATTAAAGATATCACTAAGTAAGTGAACATAATTAGTTCATATTATGATAAATGATAATTTTAGGCGCGGATTACGCGGATTACGCGGATTACACGGATTTTTTTATGGATTGATGTAAATAGCGCAGCCTTTAATCCGCGTAATCCGTGTAGTCCGCGCCTAATCTTTATAACAGGTTTACAAATTATCATTTATAGAACAAGCTAATTTTGCATGAGCACTTATGCAATTAAGGTTATAATATTAAAGATATAGGAAATATGGAAATAGATTTAACGACTCCGGCTCTATTGTTTTCGGCAATTTCATTGATTATGTTGGCTTATACCAACCGTTTTATGTCGTATGCCCAGTTGGTACGTACTTTGAAGGAACAATACCGTGAAAATCATTCGTCGGTAACTGCGGCACAGATTGCCAATCTTCGTAAACGTCTGTATCTGACGCGTGCTATGCAGGTGACAGGGACAGGCAGCTTATTGTTGTGTGTCGTAAGTATGTTCTTTATTTATATACAACTTTATCTTGTATCCATCTATATCTTTGGACTGGCAATGGTGTTGCTGATTATCTCTCTGGCTATCTCTGTGTACGAGATTTATATTTCGGTGAAGGCTTTAGAGATACATCTGGATGATATGGATGAATAATCGGATAGAATGAGTAATCTTGTCCCCATATTAGGAGTGAACAGGCACCGTCTGTTGATTGACGGTGAGGGGGTGACCACATTGGTGGCTTTTCATGGTTGTCCTTTGCATTGCAAGTATTGTCTGAACCCTCAGTCTCTATCCGATGATTTTGATTTCCCGCTTTATTCCTGCGAACAACTGTATGAGAGGGTGAAAGTAGATGAACTTTACTTTCTTGCAACTCGTGGTGGTATTACCTTTGGTGGTGGTGAGCCTTGTCTGCGAAGTGAATTTATCAGCCGTTTCCGGGAACTTTGTGGAAAGGAGTGGAGGATTACAGTAGAAACGTCTTTAAATGTACCCCGGAAGCATCTGGAGATTCTATTGCCTGTGGTAGATGACTATATCGTAGATATCAAGGATACGAATGATGAGATCTATCAAAACTACACAGGCAGAAGCAATCATCAGGTGCTCGGAAACCTGCGTTGGCTTATAGAGCACGGAAAAGCCGAACAGATCACAGTCCGTATCCCCCTTATTCCGCAGTATAATATGGAGGAGGATACTACGCATAGCATAGATTTACTAAAATCTATGGGACTGAGTCATTTTGATGTATTTACGTACCGAACTTAAAAATTACTTCTTATCAGGCTCCGTCCAACGGTCATAATGTACATTCTCCGGTTTCCATTTATCTTTCGGAAGTGGGTTCTCTGCCGGATAACCGATAGGGATTACATTCAGAGGAACAATCTGTTCGGGTAATTGGAGTATTTTCTGTACTTCTTTTACCCGTTCGTCTATAGGATAAACGCCTGTCCAGACAGCTCCTAATCCTAAAGCTTGTGCAGCCAGCAACAAATTCTCACTGGCGGCGGAGGCGTCCTGTACCCAGTACTCTATACCCGCACCACTGATAGCTTTAGTTAAATCTCCGCATACGGCAATAGCCAACGGAGCGTCTTTGACCATCTTGGCGTAAGGAAGAGTAGAACCCAGTTCATTCATTGTTTCTTTGTCTCTGATGACAATGAAAGCCCAAGGTTGCCTGTTGGTTGCTGTAGGAGCTGCCATGGCAGCCCTTAACAATTGCTCTATTTTTTCATCTTCTACTTCTTTCGGCTGATAAGAGCGAATACTGGTTCTTGCATGTATGTTGTCAAGAACCGAAAGTTTATTATCCTGTTTCATGCTAGGTTCCTCCATCTTATTAAGTTGATTGGGTTTTGGTTGGATAGATAATGCAGTTACTACTATAACCAAAGCTAGATTGAAAGTGTTCAGCGCATAGTGCATTGTTTGCTCTTTGGGCCTTTTAGAAAGATATGAGATGATTAGGGTACATAATGCGATGCCTGCCAGTAATCCCAGGAAGAGTATCCAGTCGAAACTGAAAGCACTTGTCGGTTTGTCTGCCGAATGCTCCTTTGCATACTCCATGACCTTATGTACAGACTGGATAATGGCTACGGAAGATTCTGTGGCTCCGGATATTCCATCCACTTCTTTATGGATTGCTTCCTCTGGTGAAAGATTGTTCCATTGTTGTAACAGACCGCTGTTTCGTACTTTGGCAAAGTAGCTGGGTGTTTCGGAGTTTTCCAGAGCTACTACTTTTAGAATACGGTTCTCTTTTATATAGATTTCCAGAGGAACATTTCCGCCGTACCCGTTAATATCTTTTGTTAGTTGCCGGGTAGATATTATCTGTACTCCGTCATCTGTATGTCGTAGTATCCCGGAAGTTCCTGTTTGGCTTTCTGTTGTATTTTCGCTTTCAGAAAGAATGTTCCCAAACTTGTTTCCCTTGCAGATGGTGACTGCCAGAACCAGGAAGAAACAGGTTATCAGGCTAATGATGACTTGGGCTTTTAATGTTTTCATATTTAGCTGCTATTTATAGTGTATGCAAATTTAGGGGATTTTTGCTGAAAATAGCAAGTACTTATTAAAACATAGTTGCAATAATCTGAATAAACAGTATGAGGAATACCATTGCAATAGGATAAACCGTAGCGTAAGCCACACTCGGAATGTTGCTGTCAGTCATAGAATCAGCTGCTGCAAGTCCTGGAGTACTGGTCATACCACCGGTGATGGTTCCCAGCAAGTCGAGTATGTTGATTTTGAATACAAACAGTCCGACAAACACCGCTACTAACATAGGTACCAGCGTAATTGCAGCACCCACTCCAAATAGCAACCAGCCGCTTTCCTGGAAAGTCGCTACAAGATTGGTGCCTGCCGAGGTGCCGACTTCGGCTAGGAATAGCAACAAGCCCAACTGGCGTAATAACTGATTAGCAGGTCCGGACATAGACCATAGAATAGGACCTGTCTTACCAATTGCACTTAAAAACAAAGCCACAATCAGAATACCGCCCGTTAATCCCGGGGAGAAAGATAAACCACCGGGGAAAGTTATATTCAGTTTACCGAACAATACCCCTAAAACAATACCCATTGCGATAGGGAAGAAGTCTGTGTCTGATAACTTTTTAGCATTGTTTCCCAGCAAGCGAGCCAGTCCTTTGAGTCCTTCTTTTTCACCTACCACCATTAGTTTATCACCGAATTTTAAAGTCAGATCCGGCGATGGAGACAGGTCGATACCGCTTCGGCGAACACGTGTGACAGTACATCCGAAGTTCTTCATCAAGTTCAGATCTCCCAATTGTTTATTGATCATATCCTTTTTGGTCAGCAATAAGGATTCGATCTCTTGCGTGTCTACCAGAGGCAATTCGCCCTCTTCGCGTTCTCCTACTAAAACTGAAAGCTGATTCAGAGCTTCTTCACTGCCCACTGCCTGTATATAATCATTTTCATGTAGCATCGTTTGTGCTGTGGGAATGGAAATTCTTTCATCATGTTTATGGCGTGAAATAACAGCACCTGTCATGGCCCGTGCGTTGATTTGCATCAGACTGCGGTTGAATACGGCGGGATTTGTAACACGATAGATACAGGTCGTCAGTTCGGGAAATTGGCCGCGACGTTCTTTTTCCAGTCGACGGGCCTCCTTGTCCAGGTCAATACGCATGATACGGGGGAGCAGTTTTACAAACAAGATAACACCTATAACCCCAAACGGATAAGCGATACCATAGGAAATGGATGCCAATGGAGAATTTGTACTGTCGATGGCTACGGCAAGTCCCGGTGTACTGGTCAGCGCACCGGCTATCAGACCTACCACACTGGGCGTATCGATGTCGAATAGGTATTTGAGCCCGACAGCTGTAAGAGAAGCCGAGCAGATAATCAGCATGGTAATTATGATCAGGGTCTTTCCTTTGCTTCGGAACGAGTCGAAGAAACCGGGGCCGGCCTGAATACCGATAGTAAAGATAAAAAGTACCAATCCGAAGTTTCCTAATTCTTTAGGAATGACTACACCGAAGTGTCCAAAGAGAAGGGCAATGAAAATCACTGCGGAAACATCCAGTGATAAACCTTTAATTTTGATTTTTCCCAGCATGAAACCCAATGCGACAATGAGGAAGAGGGCGAAATAAGAGGAATTAAGTAGGTCAGCAAACATGAATTTAGATTATTTGTTAGTTTTCAATAATTCTTCTACCGCTATTTTCAGCTGTGTATCTTCGCCTTTTACAATTGTTTCGGGTGAGTTGGCTACTTTAATATCCGGTTCCAACTGAGTATTCTCCAGATAACTGCCATCAGGCAGGCGGTAACCAATCACAGGAATACCGAATACCAAGGTAGGATCTTGCAGGCGTTCCCATGATACACTGGTCATGGTGCCCGGGACAGGCATGCCTACCAGCTTGCCCAGTTTCTGATGACTGTATACCCACGGTGTGCCGTGTGCATTGGAATAGTTGGCTTCGCACGTCAGCATGATGGATGGTTTGTTCCAGCGGCGGCTGGGCATATCGCAGGCTTCACGGCCACGAACCACCTGTGTGAAGTATTTCTTACCACTGAACAGTATCTCTATATCTTCGTGCAGGCGACCGCCTCCGTTGAAACGTGTGTCGATGACAATCCCTTCACAATTATTGTATTTTCCCAAGATATCTGAGTAGATGGAACGGAAACTGTCATCACCCATAGACTTGATGTGCACGTAGCCCAGTTTGCCGTTCGACCATTTTTCAACATCTGCCGCACGTTGTTTTACCCAGCGTTCGTAGAGCAATGCGCTGAGTTCACTGTCCTTGATGGGGATTACTACTTCTTCCCAACGCTCTTTCGTTTTAGGATTATAGAGTGAAACAAGGGTTTTCTTTTTTACCTTGTCATTGAGGAGCACGTAATAATCAGTTTCAGGAGTAATCTCTTTGCCGTCAATCTTTTCAATAATAATGCCGGCTTTCACCTTTGTGGTAGCCTTGTCGAACGGACCTTTTTCTATCACTTCGGCAATGAGCATTCCTTTATCCTGGTAGTTCCAGTCGAAAAGTAGCCCCAGACTGGCTGTAGGCTCACTTTGTCCATCCGGATAGAAACGGCCTCCGGTATGAGAGACATTCAATTCGCCCAGCCATTCACTTAAAAGTTCGGAAAAATCGTAATTATTATTGATGTGTGGCAGAAACTTACGATAGGCTGCCGTCATGGCGTCCCAGTTGACTCCGTGCATATTGGTATTGTAGAAACGCTTTTGCTGTTGCTTGTATACATGATCGAACATATACTCGCGTTCGGCTGCCAGATCCAGTTTTACCTGAGCAAGATATTTAATAGGTTTCAAGTCATCGGAAGCCATGTTCATCTTCTGCATATTCTTACCGTTCAGAATGAAGAGAGTTTTTCCTTCTTTATCCATTTCCAGAGAAGTCCATCCGGCATCTACTTTGTGGAGTAGCTTGGTTTCCTTCTTGCGCAGATCCATCTTCCATAAGTTACGTCCGCCTTCGGCGCTTGCCAGGTAATAGAGGGTTTTGCCATCTTTGGAGATAAGGGTACTTCCCATATTCGATGAGTTTGGTGTCAGACGTACGATGCGGTCTTCTATGTTTTTCAACTCTACCACGACATCTTTTACCTTACTGCTGTCTTTATCAGCTATCTTCTTCCGGTCGGAGTTTGCTTCTTTATACAGTTCGTAATCCTCTTTGCTCAGACTGAATTTATCGTATGCATCCTGATTCAGGAATACTAGCATGGCATCGTCCAGAGAACCCCATGAAGCGTGTGCACGCATACCGTAGCGTTCGGTAATGAAAAGAATGGCATTGCCGTCGAGCACGAAGCTGGGTGAACCGCTTGTGTATCCGCTATTAGTCAGATTGACAATCTCGCCATTGCCTTGTGCACTGACCAGACCTATATCCGAGTATGGATCGTGCTTGTTTCCGATAAATTCCAATGTAAACCATTTGCCGTCCGGAGACCATGCATAGTCAAATCCTCCGCCTGTGCTGTACCAGGTAGAGCCATCGGTGATCCGGCGTACTTTCTTGGTCTCCAGGTTGAGCACCATCAGGCGGTTACGGTCTTCAATGAAAGCTAACTCCTTACCGTCGGGTGAGAATTGCGGATGTGAACGTTCTACGGTGGTAGAGGGTAATAGCACCTCTTCCTTTATTAAAGTTGCGTTCGGGAAATTCGGATCTTCTTCCCGAACTATCTTAGCCAGATAAATCTGCCAGTTGCCATTGCGTTCACTGGCGTAGGCCAGCGTCCGGTTGTCCGGGGCAAACGAGAGACCATCTTCTTCTGCTGCCGTATGTGTGATCTGTTTAGTCGTGGCATAGTCCGCAGATGTGACGAATACTTCACCACGTACAGTGAAAGCAATCTGTTTGCCGTCCGGTGAAACTGTAGCGGAAGTTGCTTTATCCGGATATTTCAGATAGGCTATTTGCGGCTGGTCGTCACGAATGATTTCCACATTTATCTTCCGTGGATTCGAGCCTTCTTGTTGGGTATAAATCTCACCATCGTATCCATAGCACAAGGTGCCGTCGTTACTCATTGAAAGGAAACGCACGGGATGGGTTTTAAAGCTGGTTATTGTTTTTATCGATTGGGGTTGCGAAATCGGGAAAGAATATACGTTGAATGAGCCACCATTACGTTCGCTCAGGAAGTAGACGGTTTGTCCATCCGGTGATACTATCGGGTTGCGATCTTCGCCTGCATGCTGGGTAAGGTTGGTGTGTGAACCTGTTTTGGTATCGTACATCCACACATCGCGGGTGATGGAAGAAGTATGGTGCTTTCTCCATTCATTTTCACCTCCCTTGCGGTCCTGATAGAAAAAGCGGTTGCCGGACTTATCAAAACATACCGCTTCGGCAGGGGTGCCCAGTACTTGTTCGGTGCGTCCGCCGACTGAAGGAACTTTGTAGAGTTCAGTCATGGCGGCTGAAGGAAAGAGAGCGCTGCCTGCCGGATCCTGAATAGATGCTGAGAATAAAATATATTTGCCGTCCGGGGTAAAAGTAGCAGGGATTTCATTGGTTGAATGAGTAGTCAGTCGCCGGGCTGTTCCGCCATTTGCCGGCATTACAAAAATGTCGAAATTTCCATTCCTGTCACTGGCAAAGGCTATCTGTTTGCCATCCGGTGACCATACCGGGGTACATTCGTAAGAGTCTTGTGTAGTGAGCTGTGTAGCTGCTCCGCCCTCGGTTGGTACTTTGTAGATGTCCCCTTTATAGCAAAATACAATTTCTGTTCCGTCGGGTGAGATTTGTACATCACGCATCCAGAGTGGAGTCGTCGCATAGCTGGTTATTGCCGTGAAACTAAAGGCAATGTAAGCAAGAATTTTCTTCATAAGTATATTTAATGTGTTTTTATGCAAATATAGGTAATTAGTCCGTTAATATGAAAGAAAGTCATTACTTTCCCTTACTCTGTTCAATCATTTGGTATCTACTGATACGATTTTTGCTGCTTCTACAAATGCTGAAATCAACTTTTTACAATATAAGTGGTCTTAAAGTATATGAAAATAGGATTGTCACCTACTGTTATTCAGGTTTTTGGCTAAGCAATTGAATTGATTCAGTAAACTCAACTATAATCTCAGATAATTCAGGATTGTCATTACGAAGAATTATTGTTGCAAAGTTCACAACACCTTCCGCATCGACAATTGAGGATGAAATCATTGTAAAAAGTGCTTTTCGATTATAAGTGGAAAACCAATATTCAAACAAGCGGCTACGCATACGTTGTTTATTATCACCGGTCTCACAAATATATAGTAATGTAGAATTATTACATCTAAAGAATTCATCAACAATAGAAACTATAGTATCGCGGACTTTACGATCACGGGGAGATTTGTGATTGTTGATATTGGCAATGATTAATTGGTATGAATTTTTGGATAACAAGACATCATCTTCCATAAAACCGACAGAATAATGCACACCACCATCTGTAAAGAATTGATAGAATCCGTTCTGTTCGGTCGGTTCTACTTGATAGGGAGTTTCCCCACTATTAATACGTTCCAATGAAAGATGAAGTATCATAGAGCAAAGAATTTTTCAGCCTCTTTACCCGTTCGTTCTTTATATGTCTCTTTCATTGATTTTTCCAATTGAGCAAGACATTTTCGTTTTTTCTCTCTCGCAGCTTGAAACTTGTCAAGAGCTTCTTTTTTTGTAATCTTTGTTTTTGCCATATACTCTATTTCTCCTTTCTACTTGCAAAGATAACACTTTTCGTTGATAATCATTTGTTTCATAATTAAAAGTAGGGTTTGCGTAAATAGGGGTAGCGGTTTACACTATGGTTTACATCAATGGGTAATTTTCGCGTCAACCACAGCGTCAACCGCACCATTAGGTGGAAACTCGTAAAAAACAAAAAGCATCGATAACCTTGCGATTATCAATGCTTTATCGGTAGTCGGGATGACAAGATTCGAACTTGCGACCACACGCCCCCCAGACGCGTACTCTACCGGGCTGAGCTACATCCCGAATTGCGGATGCAAAAGTAGTGCTTTATTTTTAAATAGCAAATATTTCTGTTGATTTTTGTTTTGCTATTATCTTGTTAGATAACACATCTCTCTTATTCTTAATTTGTTATGATGGAAAGTTTATTCTATTTAAGTTTCGCATGTAGCCTTTCAGCCTACATGCGAAACTCCAGTTTTATTATTTTAGAAAGTATCTGTCGATTCTTCTTTCACCCTCTTCAGCAAGTTTTCTACATTTTGAGAGTGGTAATATAAGATACCTTCCAATTGTTTCAGAAAACCTACATTGCTTGCCAGTTGCGTAATGAATTGCAGATGCAGACCGATTTCCCGGTTGGCTTGCAGCAACGTCTTGTGCGGGAGTGTACTTTGCAGCATATAGAATCCGCTGGCATCTTGTATTTCTGCAATGCCGTTTCCCCATTCGTGTGTACCTAACAATTGTAGAACATGGATGAATTGTCTTAATTTGCGTTTCAGACATTGCAGGCTTATATATTCCGAAGATTCTTTGACATACGCGATGTTCATGATGTCAATCAGTTGTAAATAGTACGCTTTCATGGCTTCTTCTGACGGGAAGCCCGTGCGTGGGTGCATTGCTACGTTGGATAATTCCTGAGCGGTTACCGGCTGAGTGTTGTTTTCCATAAATCGTTAAGTTTTAAAAGGTGAATAATTCGATTCATGGGAGAGGAGAAGATTTTAAAAAAGCAATCCCTGCCTGTCCCATTGTCGAACACTAAACTCACAGCTAGTATTTGGAGGTGCATTAACACTCCCCATGGGGGTACAGGGACCGCCATATAGGAGTGGCGTGAACGGGCATAAAAATGCCCGCCACGGATTCTTGGCAGGTTTCCCTGCTGTGAGTTTATAATGGTTCGACATCACAAAGGTACAATAAAAAATAAAGTAGCAATGTAAATAGGGGAGGAAAATACATCTGTTCTCCGATTAACTTTATTAATGATGCGAATCAGAAGTTGAAATTCACATGAACAATACCGAAATAAAGGATCGATGAATAAAACTGATCTTCGGAAAGGTATGACTGCGAAAAAAACGCTGCTCTGTTCTGAAACTTTAGAGAATCAATGTATTATAGTCTCTCTGAAAATCTTTATCTTTGCGGACAGTTTGAAAATAGAAGTGAATAATAATTGATACAATAACTTAAAACAACCAGAATCAAATGAAGCAGGATATGATTGTTATCCTTGACTTGGGTAGTCATGAGAATACGGTATTGGCTCGCGCCATCCGTGCGTTAGGTGTATATAGTGAGATCTATCCTCATGATATAACCGTTGAAGAACTGAAAAAGTTGTCCAATGTAAAGGGCATTATTATCAATGGTGGACCGTGTAACATAGTAGATGGTGTTGCCATCGATGTGAATCCTTCTATCTACGAGGCGGGAATCCCAGTGATGGCTGCCGGTCATGACAAAGCGACTTGTGCGGTGAAACTGCCACAGTTTACTGATGATATTGAAGCTATCAAAGCAGCTGTTAAGCCTTTCGTTTTCGAAACTTGCAAGGCCGAAGCTAATTGGAACATGACCAACTTCGTGAATGACCAGATTGAATTGGTACGTCGCCAGGTGGGTGACAGAAAAGTATTGCTGGCCCTTTCCGGTGGTGTTGACAGTTCCGTAGTGGCAGCTCTGTTGCTGAAAGCAATTGGCAACAATCTGGTATGCGTGCATGTAAATCACGGTCTGATGCGTAAAGGCGAATCCGAAGATGTAGTAGAAATGTTCGGTAATCAGCTGAAGGCGAATTTGATCTATGTAGATGTTACCGACCGCTTTCTTACTAAACTGGAAGGTGTGGAAGATCCCGAACAGAAACGAAAGATTATCGGCGGAGAGTTTATCCGCGTATTCGAAGAAGAAGCGTGTAAACTGGACGGTATCGACTTCTTAGGCCAGGGAACTATCTACCCTGATATTGTGGAAAGCGGAACGAAAACGGCCAAGATGGTGAAGTCTCACCACAACGTAGGCGGTCTGCCGGAAGATCTTCAGTTCGAACTTGTGGAACCGTTGCGTCAGCTTTTCAAAGACGAAGTACGTGCATGTGGTCTTGAACTGGGCTTGCCTTATGAAATGGTTTATCGTCAACCCTTCCCCGGTCCCGGTCTGGGCGTGCGTTGTCTGGGTGCTATCACACGCGATCGTTTGGAAGCTGTGCGCGAGTCCGATGCTATCCTGCGTGAAGAGTTTCAACTTGCCGGACTGGATAAGAAAGTGTGGCAATATTTCACCGTGGTACCCGACTTCAAGTCAGTGGGTGTGCGCGACAATGCCCGTTCTTTCGAATGGCCGGTTATCATCCGTGCTGTCAATACGATTGACGCGATGACCGCTACCATCGAACAGGTAGAATGGCCTGTCCTGATGAAAATTACGGATCGTATCCTGAAAGAAGTAAAACATGTGAATCGTGTTTGCTACGATATGTCTCCGAAGCCTAACGCTACTATCGAATGGGAATAAAAGACTTTTTGTTAAATAGCTAGCGCATTAAGTCCTTTCGGATACTTCATTTAAAGATACTTTCCGTATCTTTGCTGTCTCTCTTACAAAAGGTGGCATCTTTTGCTGTAAAAGATGCCATCTTTTGTGTTATAAGATGCCACCTTTTGCTACAAAAGATGCCATCTTTTGCATGGAAGGAATAAGGGAAAGATATCAAAGGTAGTAATTAAAAACACGTAAAGACTATGGGAATGATTTACTTGGTAAGAAAGAAACTCTTCCAGACTAAGGAAGGTGCAAAACAACTGTATTATGCCGTGCAACGTACACTGCAACCCAGAGGTGGGGTGACCGAAGACATACTGGCAAAACGAATCGCTCACCGGACGGGCAGGAGCGAAGGTGATGTAAAAGGAATATTGGCCGACCTGCCTCACTTCATAGAAGAGGCCTTGAAGAATGGGGAGTCGGTATCTATCAAAGGACTGGGTTCTTTCCATATTGCGATAACCAGCGAGGGCTTTGAACACCCCGAAGACGTGATGCCGGGAACCGTGCGCATTTCGCGCGTTTACTTCACCGCTGACCGCGGCTTGACCAGGGAATTAAGCAGGGAAATGAGATTTTTCCGCTATCCGCTGAGCAAATACTTCCCGGCAAGTATGTTGAGCAAGAAAGTTGTGGAAGCGGAAAAGAAGGCGGAACTGCAAGGAGAATTTCCGGAAGAAGAGATTACTGAGAACCCCTAAAGAATACCCCTTCCACACTCTATTCCCTATGAATAAAGGGTTGCAGAAGTGTGGAAGGGGAAATAGTACAGGTACACAGTGAGGTTATACCCCCATGCATTCCCGATAAAAATCGAACATTTCGTAAATGGTATCTTTGTCGGCAGTCTGGTTAAGGCAGATGTCTCCGACTTCTTTCAATAGAGTGAAGTTGATGGCGCCGGCAGTGTTCTTCTTGTCATGCTTCATCAACTCATAAAGTTGGTCGTACTGTTTGCAATTGAAGGCAAAGCCACCGTAGTTCTCTTTGATGAACTGAATGGTCTGGCGCATTTTCTCTTTCGGAAAACCTACCTTTATATAAGAAAGGTATAGCTCGCAAACAATTCCCCAAGCAACAGCATAACCATGTAATACGGGGCGACCTTCGGCAAGAGCCAGACTTTCGAAGGCATGACCTACGGTATGTCCCAGGTTCAGCGCCTTGCGGATGCCGTGTTCCAGCGGATCTTGTTCCACGATATCCTCTTTTACTTGTACGGAACGGCCCACCATTGATTTCAGTGCAACGTAATCTATCTTGTCCGTATCGAAAGCCAATAACTCGGCAAGGTGCTCCGGGGTACTGATAAGAGCGTGCTTCAACATCTCGGCATAACCGGAGAAGAAGTTGTGGGCATCGAGGCTGCGCAGGAACTCCGTTTCAAGAAGTACACTGGCGGCGGGTGCGAAAACACCGATTTCGTTCTTCAACCCGTTGAAGTTGATACCCGTTTTGCCTCCTACGGAAGCATCCACCATGGCCAGCAGGGTGGTGGGGATATTGATATAGGCAATGCCCCGCTTGAAGGTAGAAGCGGCGAAACCACCCAGGTCGGTCACCATGCCGCCACCCAGGTTAATCAGTAATGAATGGCGTGTAGCTCCCTGTTCGCTCAGAGCTTGCCAAACGGAAGCCAGGGTTTCCAGATTCTTGTGCACATCTTCGGCACCGATAACGATTTCGGTAGCCTCTTTCAGTGCCGGAATGTCATTGAGTTGCGGCAGACAGAGGCGGTGGGTATGCTCGTCGGTCAATATGAAGAGCTTGTCATGGGGACAATTCCCGATGGCGTTTGTCAGACTGCTTTCCAGTTTCTCGCAAAGGATTACTTCTTGTTTACTCATCTGATTAATTACAAATTATAAATTACTGATTGTGGATTCTAAATTATGAAAGAGATGGATACCTTCTTTGTTAATTGTGGTACAAAGATAGCTCTTTTGGCAATAAAACGTTATCTTTGCCCATCGATTTTTGATGGGCTGGCATGATGCTTCTGCCATCTGCCCCCCACAATCTATAATTTAATAATTAGTAATTCGTAATTTTGAAATGAGAGCATTACTACCGGTTTATTGTCGTCTATTAGGATATTTTGTGATAGCTTTGGCACTGTTTCTTCCGTTCCTGATGCTAATGCTAGGGAAAATGACGGATTCCAACCTCTTGTTTTATAAAGAATGCTCTAAGCTGCTGATGATGCTTGGCGCATTGATGATTCTGTTTGCCTACACCAAGAACGAGAATAAGGAAACTGAGCAGGTCCGTAATACGGCTACACGTAATGCTATGTTCCTGACCGTATTATTCATCTTTGGCGGTATGCTCTATCGCCTGGCGAAGGGAGACATCATGAGCGTGGATACTTCCTCTTTTTTGATCTTTCTGATACTGAATGTTCTTTGCCTGGAATTTGGTATAAAGAAAGCGGCAGTTGATAGGTTGTTTAAGCGAGATCGTCGATAATTAGAACATTTTATTTAAACCTCATT
Source organism: Bacteroides sp. 14(A) (assembly GCF_000526555.1). Taxonomy (NCBI): domain Bacteria; kingdom Pseudomonadati; phylum Bacteroidota; class Bacteroidia; order Bacteroidales; family Bacteroidaceae; genus Bacteroides; species Bacteroides sp. 14(A). Next base: position 2,392,744 of record NZ_JAGH01000002.1, read on the forward strand.
AAACTTTTCCATTGAAAGCTTGTCAAATGAAACAGTATAAAAACAGACATTTTGTTTCATAAAAAACAGGCGCATGAAAAAAGTAATCATCGGAACAGTGTTATTGCTGACAACCACACTTTCCGCTTTCTCACAGACTAAGAACATTACCGTAGCGGGGCGTGTCATCGAGGATGACACGAAAGAGCCCGCAGTACAAGCCACAGTACAGTTACTTTCGTTACCGGACAGTGCATTTGCGGCGGGTATCGCCACTACAGCGCAGGGATATTTCACTCTGCCCAAAGTGCAGGCCGGGAAATATGTATTGAAAGTTTCCTATATCGGCTTCCAACCTACAGTGCTTCCTTTGCAACTGTCGGCTCAAAATCCCAATAAGAATGTAGGTACGCTGGCTCTGAAGACGGATGCCGTGATGTTGGCAGAAGCGGTGATTACCGCAGAAGCTCCGCAGGTACAGGTAGTGGAAGATACGTTAATGTACAATTCCAGTGCTTACCGCACACCGGAAGGGGCCATGCTGGAAGAGCTGGTGAAGAAACTCCCCGGTGCCGAAATCGATGATGACGGTAACGTGAAAATCAATGGTAAGGAGTTGAAAAAGATCATGGTAGATGGAAAGGAATTCTTTGGTGGAGACGTGAAAACGGGCTTGAAGAACTTGCCGGTGGAGATGATCGATAAGCTGAAGACGTATGACAAGCAGTCGGACCTGGCACGTATCACGGGTATTGATGACGGTGAGGAAGAAACCGTACTTGACTTGACGGTGAAGAAAGGTATGAACCGTGGATGGTTTGGTAATGCGGATGCAGCCGTGGGTACTGAAGACCGCTACGCAGCCCGTTTAAATGTAAATCATTTTGTGGATAAGACACAGGTAACCGTTATTGGTTCTACCAATAACGTGAACAACCAGGGCTTTTCAGGTGGTGGAGGTGGACCCCGCTGGCGTCGTAACAATGGTTTGAACGCGCCTAAAGAATTGGGTATCAGTTTTGCCACAGAGAATAAGAAGATAGAACTGGGAGGAAGTGCCCAATATAATTATAATGACGCTGATATCTCTAATATCAACTCGTCCGAGCGCTTCTTGCAGAATGGTAATTCATATTCCAACTCCAACTCAGTCAACCGGAACAAGAATTCTACATTCAGAGCCGATTTCCGTATGGAGTGGAAGCCGGATTCAATGACGAATATCATTTTCCGCCCGAACTTCTCTTATGGTAAGACGGATAATGCTTCGAGCTCATTGTCGGGAACCTTTGATGCAGACCCATTCAGTCTGGTTGCCAATCCGAACGATTATCTTGATTTTGATAAAATAATTGCCGGGGACCCGTTGAAGGATATTCGTGTAAATGCTACGAACAGCGGGACACTTTCCGACAGCAAGAGCATTTCGACAGATGCGACTTTACAAATTAACCGTAAGCTGAATGATAAAGGACGTAACATTACATTCCGCGGACGCTTCGGTTACGGTGATAATGACAATAATCAGTATACGGAATCTACGACACGTTATTATCAGATTCCTACGAACCCGGACTCTACTTTGGTTCGTAATCAGTATATCACTACTCCGACCAATAACTATAATTATAGTGCACAAATTACGTATAGCGAACCTATTGCGCGGGCCACTTTCTTGCAATTCAGCTATCAGTTCCAGTATAAATACAGCGAGAGTGACAAGACGACTTATGATTTGTATCAGATCAATCCGGAGTGGGGAATTGGCGAGCCGTTGCCTACCGGTTACGAGAACCATGCAGTGGATAGCTTAGGTAAATATGCCGAATATAGATACTATAATCATGATGCATCCGTATCGCTGCGTTTCATTCGTGAAAAGTATCAGTTGAGTGCAGGTATGTCTTTCCAACCACAGAGTTCCAAGCTTTCTTATAAGAAAGGAAATTATATGATCGATACGACGCGTTCCGTGTTCAATTTTGCTCCGAATGTCGATTTCCGTTATCGCTTCTCCAAGGTAAGCCAGTTGCGCTTTAACTATCGCGGACGTACCGGTCAGCCGAGTATGGAAAACCTGTTGCCGATTGTGGATAACTCCAATCCGTTGAATATCCGTGTCGGTAACCCGGGCTTGAAGCCTTCTTTCACGCACTCTATGCGTTTGTTCTACAATACGTATAATGCGGAACTTCAACGGGGTATCATGACGCATGCCAGCTTCTCGGCTACGCAGAACAGCATCAGTAACAGTACCGAATACAATGAACAGACCGGTGGACGAACCACGACGCCGAAAAATATTAATGGTAATTGGAGTGCTTTCGGTATGTTTGGATTCAATACGGCACTGAAGAATAAGAAGTATACCATCAATTCATTCTCTAATATTAATTATCAGAATAATGTGGCGTATCTGTACAATCAGGAAACTAAAGTTGATGATAAGAATACGACAACGGGCTTGACGCTGAGTGAACGTTTGAACGGTGCCTACCGCAATGATTGGTTCGAATTCGGGTTGAATGGCTCTATCTCTTACACTGCCGAGCGTAACAAACTGCGTCCGGACAATAACCAGGAACCTTATACTTTCTCTTATGGTGCCAATACCCAGTTGATGGCTCCCTGGAACATGACTTTCACTACCAATATCGCCAATCAGAGCCGTCGTGGTTATACGGATTCAAGTATGAACCGTAATGAGCTGATCTGGAATGCACAACTCTCGCAGACTTTCCTGAAAGGTGCGGCAACGATAAGTTTTGAAATGTACGATATCCTGAAACAACAAAGTAACATTAGCCGTTCATTGACGGCAGATGGTCGTTCGGTTTCGGAGTACAATGGTGTTAACAGCTACTGTATGGTGCACTTTATCTATCGCCTGAATATCTTTGGTAACAAGGCTGCCCGTGAGAAGATGGGTAGAGGTGGATTTGGTGGTCCTGGTGGTCCTGGCGGTCATGGCGGACCTGGTGGACGTCCCGGTGGATTTAGCGGACGCCGTTTTTAAAGTAAACTGACCAGTTATTATTATAAGTTTCCCCTTCCATTCGCTTTCGCTGAAAAGAGATGGAAGGGGATTCTGTTTTTTAGCGTTTCCCTGCGTTGAAGCAAAAGCCTACATGAAATTCTATTCCTATGTTGTGGGGGGAAACAAGTGTTTGGTCTTCTTGGAAGGAATATTTGAAGAGATCTTTGGGAAACTCCTTATCAATGGGAAGAAGGCCGTACTCGGCACCGATACCGGCAAAAAGACATTTGTACTTGAAGTCTACTCCAAGACTTAAACCGATGTCAAGGCATTTCAAACCTTCGTTTTTATCGAATGTCTTATGCGTTGCTTCACCATTTACCAATGTAGCGCCATTACCTTCACTGGGCGTGATAAAGTCATCAACATCAAGTCTTTCCTTAGTGGCAAGCACCCAGTTCAATTTACTTTTTCCACCAATTCCCAAAGCGATATACGGACCGCCACTGAATTGCAACCCACAGTTATTATTCAAAGGCAGATATGCGGCTACTTTGATGGGAACTTGTAAATAGATTCCATTGATTTTTGAATCGATTCCTAATCCCATATAGATTTGCTTGCCTGTTTCCGTAATACCCAAAGCGGTTACTGCTTCATCAATAGAGTAGCTTCTGTTTAGTAGCTGTAGTCCGGTCTGCATGGACCAAGTTTTGTCAATAGGGAATTCTACGCCGACTCCGAAACGGTACCCAAAGTTAGCATTGTAATTTTCATTTTGGGTAATGCCGGTCAATCCGGTTCCACCTTGTACACTGATTTTTACTTGCGAATGACAGATAGTAGTTGACAAGCCCAGCACGAGGGCGATTAAAAGATGTTTTTTCATATTTCATAGTATTAGTGTGTAATTACGCAAATATATGTAAATACTTTAAAGACAATCTCTTTTTTCTTATAAAAAAACAGGAATTCTTTTATTTTCTCTATATTTGCTTTTGTGATTGACTGGAACTATATACTAAACCAAGTAGCTACCGTCGCCTTTGATATTATTTACTTTGGCGCTATCATCGGAACAATTGTTGTCATCATTCTCGACAATCGTAATCCGGTGAAGACATTGGCATGGATATTGGTATTGATGTTTCTGCCTGTTGTGGGACTGGTCTTTTACTTCTTTTTCGGGCGTAGCCGGAGGCGCGAGCGAATAATAGAGCAGAAGATTTATAACCGTCTGTTGAATAAACCGATGGTGGAATACCTGGCGCAGGATGCCACTACCTTGCCTATAGCTTATAGTCGGCTCATTTCTTTATTTCGCAATACAACCCAGGCGTTTCCTTTTGACGGCAACCGTGTAGAGACTTATACCAGCGGTGCTTCCATGTTGCAATCCCTGTTGCGGGAACTGGCTAAAGCCCGGCAACATATCCATATTGAATTTTATATTTTTGAGGATGATGCCATCGGGCGAATGGTGCGGGATGTACTGATAGAGAAAGTACGGGCGGGCGTTGAAGTACGTGTCATCTATGACGATGTAGGATGCTGGCATGTGCCCAACCGTTTCTATGATGAAATGCGTTCGGCAGGTATCGAGGTACGCAGCTTTCTGAAAGTACGTTTCCCCCTGTTCACCAGCAAAGTGAACTATCGCAACCACCGTAAGATTGTTGTGATTGACGGACGAATCGGTTTTGTGGGTGGGATGAATCTGGCAGAACGCTATATGCGTGGGTTCTCATGGGGGATTTGGCGCGATACGCATCTTTTATTGGAAGGCAAAGCCGTGCATGGCTTGCAGACCGCTTTCTTGCTCGACTGGTATTTTGTAGACCGTACTTTGATCAGTGCCTCCCGTTATTTTCCGAAGATGGAGGCGTCGGGTAATTCGTTAGTACAGATTGTGACGAGTGATCCTATCGGTCCCTGGAAAGAAATTATGCAAGGATTGAGTATGGCAATTTCCGGTGCGAAGAAATATTTCTATATACAGACCCCTTACTTCTTGCCTACAGAACAGATACTGGCTGCTATGCAAACGGCCGCATTGGCAGGAGTTGATGTTCGACTGATGCTGCCCTTGCGTGCGGATAATCGCCTTACGAATTTAGGTTCTTGTTCCTATTTGGCGGATGTATTGCAGGCTGGTGTGAAAGTTTATTTTTATAAGATAGGTTTTCTGCACTCCAAACTGATGGTGTCGGATGATGAACTTACTACTGTTGGCTCTACCAATGTGGACTTCCGCAGCTTCGAGCATAATTTTGAGGTGAACGCTTTTATTTATGATACTGAAACTGCACTGCAAATGCGTGAAATCTTTCTTCAGGATCAACGCGAGTGTGTGCAGGTCTTTCTTAAAAACTGGGTGAAGCGTCCCTGGTGGCGGAAAGCTGCCGAGAGTGTGGTGCGACTGATGGCACCGCTCTTATAAACTCTCAACTTTCAACTTCTCAAAGAAGGAGAAGTTCACACTGCCATATACCCGTCTCTCTACAAAGTTCGGATGATCTTCGAAGTTATCTTTCTTTCCATGTTCCAATACAAGCAAGCCTTCCTCTTTCAAGAGATTGTTTTCGAAGATAAGACTAGGAATGGTTTCCAATCCCTGCAATTCGTACGGAGGATCGGCAAAGATGAAATCGAACTGTTCATGTCCTCCTTTAATGAATTTGAATACATCGCCACGGATAGGGATACATTTGTCAGTCTTTACCTCTTGCATTATCTTGCAGATGAAAGCATGGTGGTCCCGGTCTTTTTCAACGCTGATTACGCGGTCGCAACCCCGTGATACCAGTTCGATGCTGATGCTGCCGGTTCCTGCAAAGAGATCGAGTGCGGATACTCCGTCCTCAAAATCCAGATAATTGGCAAGTACATTGAACAGATTCTCTTTGGCAAAATCCGTTGTGGGACGTGCCTTGAAAGTACGGGGCACGTCAAATCTTCTTCTTTTATATATTCCGCTGATTACTCGCATGTGGTTATTGCTTGTAGGTCGAGGTTAGTGGCAGGGTTCATGATGAATACCTGCCGGATAAATTTTCGTAGTTCGCTGAGCAAAGCTTCTTTGTCGGACAATTCACCGGTGAGGTGCATTTCGTCACGTTCCTGTTCAAAGCCGAGTTGCTTCCATATATATAATAGGTAATAGATGCGGTCCGCTGTCTGTTTACATTCAAAGGAATTGGCAAGCAACAGGTGATTGCGGTCGTAGCAATACAGGTCGGCGGCATCTTTCCGCAGATGCACGTACATTTTCCGACTGTTGCCCAGGCGGCTTTTGCTGGAGAAATGTTCGATGAACGAACTTGCCTGCGAATAAAATCTTACATCGGGATATTGTTCGCACAGGAAAGAACGGGCACTCTTGTCCATACTGAACAATACTACGGCATTATTTTTTCGCAGAATGTTGTATTGCACAATTTCGTTTTCCCGCTTCGGGTGGTTATGATAAAAAAGTGTTTCCGTCTGTTCGTCTTCAAAGAACTCCAGTGGCACGAGGGTAAAGCGTTTGTCCGCCATGAGTATATTTACCCGGCGATAAGGGTGTTTAAGCCATTCTATTTCACGGAAAGTCTGTTTAAGATTGGCTGTGAGGGAGAGTGATTCTTCTACTTTTCGGTCAAAGAAAGAGAGCTCGCCTTCACCCAGAGGGTTGAATACAGAAAAAGAAAATCCATCCGCACTGAGGCGGATGGATAACGTATATTGTTCCGATTTACTAAAGTCAATCGTTTCTATCATACAGTGTTGCGGATAGGGAATTATTCCCAGTTACCTGCATTATTGTTAGCAGTTTCCAAGCTACCGATCATCAGACCGCAGTATTTACCCAACTTAGTCTGTACGTCTTTCATGTTAGCAATTTCTTGCTTGTCCAGACCACCCAGGTAAGTTTCATACGGAGTCTTAACTTCGAGCAGACAGAAAGGAGCACCGGATTTAGCTGTATCGTTCTTGATAGCCATTTCGAATTGTGCGCCGCCACCGTAAGGAACATATCTCATAGAATCGGGATTGAAACCTTTTGGGAAAATAGTATCCAATACTGCAACCCACATGGTGTCACGCTTGAAGTTTTCCAAGCCTGCTTTCTTTACCTCGTCGTATTTACCTGTTTTCTTAGCTTTGTTGATGATAGCAATAGCTTTCTTTTCTGTCATACCGTCTTCCAACTGCTTGTCATTCAATTCACCTTCTTTGTAGATAAAAGGCAATTTCTGGTTTTTAACAAAGTAGATCAAAGTGTCGAAACTTGCCGTGTACTGTTGGTGGTTCAAGTTACGATACTCCTGCTGTGCTTTACGGATGTCCATTAAGCGGGCAATAACTGCCTTCTCTCTGTGCTTTCTAGCCTTTTCGAAATTAATAGGACCCATAATGCTGGTATAGCAGATGTAGATCAGTACCACTGCACACAAGCCTAAAACGATATTAAATACTGTTTTCATGATAAATATGTTTTTTAGTTGTTATATTCGTACCGCAAAAATAAAATAAATAATTCTAATGGCGATAGTTCCTGTAACTTTTTTCTATTACAAAAATGATAAATAACTATTTAGAAACGCAAATTAAGGAAAATTTTCCTTATGAACCAACTTTTGAACAAGAAATAGTACTAAAATCATTAGCTGCCTTCTTGTTATCTCCCCGTAATGATGCGGTTTTTGTGCTACGCGGATATGCTGGTACAGGAAAAACTTCGCTGGTCGGAGCGCTGGTACGGACATTGGATAAGTTGCAACAGAAGTCAATTCTGTTGGCTCCTACGGGGCGGGCGGCGAAAGTCTTTTCGGCTTATGCGGGGCATCCGGCGTTTACTATTCACAAAAAGATTTACCGTCAGCAGTCTTTCTCCAATGAGGTGAGTAACTTCTCTGTAAACGATAATTTGACTACTCATACCTTATATATAGTGGATGAGGCTTCGATGATTTCGAACGAGGGGTTATCCGGTGCAGTGTTTGGTACAGGGCGTTTGCTGGACGATTTGATACAGTTTGTTTATTCCGGTACAGGATGTCGGTTGATACTGATGGGGGATACGGCGCAGCTTCCTCCGGTGGGTGAAGAACAGAGTCCTGCTTTGTTTGCCGAGGCACTGAAAGGTTATGGGTTGGAGGTGATAGAGGTAGATTTGACGCAGGTAGTACGTCAGGTGCAGGACTCCGGTATATTATGGAATGCTACCCGGTTGCGCCAACTTATAGCTGAAGATGCCTGCCAGAGTCTGCCAAAGATAAAGGTATCGGGGTTCGCTGATATAAAGGTAGTTCCGGGCGATGAACTGATAGATACGTTGAGTACTTGTTACGACCGTGACGGAATGGATGAAACCATTGTCGTATGTCGTTCCAATAAGCGTGCGAATATCTATAATAATGGTATACGCGCGCAAATCCTTTGGCGGGAAGATGAATTGAACACGGGCGACTTGCTGATGGTAGCAAAGAATAATTACTACTGGACAGAAAAAAGTAAAGAAATGGATTTCATTGCCAATGGTGAGATAGCTGTTCTTCGCCGGATGCGTCGTACACGTGAGTTGTATGGTTTCCGTTTTGCGGAAGTTCTGCTCACTTTTCCTGATTACGGGGATTTTGAACTGGAAGTTAATCTATTGTTAGATACTTTGCATAGTGATGCGCCGGCTTTGCCTAAAGCGGACAATGACAGGCTGTTTTATGCTGTGCTCGAAGATTATGCCGACATTCCTGTAAAGCGCGAACGGATGAAAAAGATGAAGGCTGATCCGCATTATAATGCTTTGCAAGTGAAGTATGCTTATGCCGTTACTTGCCATAAAGCGCAGGGTGGGCAATGGAAGAATGTATTTCTTGACCAAGGGTATATGACGGATGAATATTTGACACCGGATTATTTCCGCTGGTTATATACGGCTTTTACCCGTGCTACAGGTACTTTGTATCTGGTGAATTACCCGAAAGAACAAATCGTATAAATAGCTGGGATTAAAAAAAATATCTGTTCGCATGCAGTAATTAACTATTTACTGCATTTTCATTATACGAATCCGATATAAAAAGACTAAAACAATGAAACACATCTATTCTATTCTAATGTTGATTTCACTCTTGTTTGTGGGTACTGCATGCGAGGATGACTATCGTGATATGGTATTTTTTACGGGAGAGGCGCCTATTTACCAGATTGGGACTTGTGATAATCTGATTGGTTCCGTGAATCTCTATCTGGATAAACCGGAAGGTATTATTGTCGGTGTGGATGGAGGTGATGGCAACTATGTCATAATAAACGGAAACGATGCCGTGGTAACCGCTGCTTTTGTGAAAAATGAAAATGGCTATCAGCGTATATTGGTTACTCCTAAAGGAATAGGTGAGACTTCGATAACGGTAAGAGACGGCAGTGGTTCTTCGGCAATGTTGAGAGTGAAGGTAGACGAATGTGTGAAATTTGTTTGGTCTAAAGAGAAAGATGGCATTGTGGTTATTGGAGAAGCTACAGAAGAACAAAAGAAGAATATAGTGGATGCATTCACTAACTTCTTTACCGTAAAGGAGGGAGGACGTTATGAGATGATACCGGATAATGAATCTGATTTGTGGGAAAAAGGAATCCTGCGTGTCCGTCCGGATGATTCTACTATTGCTCCTTTTGTAGGACAATATGAAAGGGTACCGGTTATGGAAGGTGAAGTGGAACGTTCAGGTCTGCTATTTAAGTATAATAATGAAGAGCATCTTTATACTTTCAATGCTCCCAATCTTACCAGGCTGTCTGTAATGGAATATATCGACTTTTGGGAAGATGTAACCGAAGTCTGTCCGGTGGAAGTCCCGACAGGATGTAAAGTTTATCATGTGGAACGCTTAAAACCACGTAATCAGAGTGGAGAATAATTGAAAAAGATATACTAATCTAACCTTTTTTGTCAAGAGAGAATTTATGTATGTTTAACGGAACGGGAGGGCTTCGGCTTTCCCGTTTCTATTTTCTGCAAACAGATGATGTGTTAACCTGAAACGGATGATGTATTTTACTCAAACAGATGGTTTGTTTGGGGTGATTACATCGTTTGTTTTAGTCCATTACATAGTATGTTGTCATATAAAACATACTATCTTAACTCATTTCACTTCTATAGATACAAAAAAGAGGAGAAACATTCGCTTCTCCTCTTTACTATATATCTTCCTGAAACTAAATCAGGATTACATTGACAAAGATACGACATCAGAATGTCAAAGTCAAGTCTTTTGCCAGTTATTTACTTGCACAGGCGAATAATAATCCGCCTGCCTTCACAAGTCAATTATTAAATTCCGGCAAGTTCCAGTACCTTTTCTATTGCTGCATTCAGTCCGTCAATGTTCTTTCCACCTGCTGTTGCAAAGTGAGGCTGGCCGCCGCCACCGCCTTGAATCAGTTTGGCAGCTTCTTTCACCAGATTTCCGGCTTTCAATCCACCGGCTACAAGGTTATCACTCAACATTACTGTCAGCATCGGTTTTCCTTCATTGATCGTTCCGGCAACGAAGCACAGGTTTTCTGTAATCTCGCCACGTAGTTGGAATGCAATATTCTTAATACTTTCTGCAGGTATCGGAGCACAAATCTTAATTACCTTTATGCCGTGGATTTCCTGCATGTTTTTCAGCAATCTTTCCTTTATCTGCGCCTCTTTCTCCCTCATGAAGTCTTCCATCTGCTTCTTCAATCCGGCATTCTCTTCAATGTACTTGCGGATGGTTCCGGCCAAGTCGGGTGCATTGTTGAAGAGCGCTTTCAGATCTTTCAGAGTATCTTCGATGGTGTCCATCAATTCCTCTACGCGTGCACCGGTGTAAGCTTCGATACGGCGTACGCCGGCAGCAACGGAGCTTTCAGATACAATCTTTATCATACCGATGTTTCCGGTAGCGGCAACGTGTGTACCTCCACAGAACTCAACGGATGAACCGAACTGAATAACACGCACATGGTCGCCGTACTTTTCACCGAACAAGGCGATAGCACCCAGTTCTTTGGCATCTTCAATAGGAATATTGCGGTATTCCTTCAAAGGTATGTTGGCACGGATTTTAGCATTCACCAGATGTTCTACCTGGCGGATTTCTTCGTCCGTCACTTTCTGGAAGTGAGAGAAGTCGAAACGTAGTGAGTCGGGGGTTACTAAAGAACCCTTTTGTTCTACATGCTCGCCCAGTACTTCGCGGAGTGCAGAGTCCAGCAAGTGGGTAGCCGAGTGATTGGCTGCACAGGCAGCACGTTTGTCGGTATCTACGCAAGCCATCATCGGAGCTTCCGGATGTGCGGGCAATTTCTTGGTGATATGTATCGGAAGGTTATTTTCCTTCTTTGTATCAATTACTTCAATCGTTTCGAATTCGCTGACCAATACACCTGTATCACCTACCTGCCCACCACTTTCGGCATAGAACGGGGTATAGTCCAGTACGATCTGATACAATGTCTGGTTTTTCTGTTTTACTTGGCGGTAACGAAGGATACTTGTTTCATATTCCGTATAGTCGTAACCTACAAATTCAGTAGTTCCTTCTTTCAGTGTAATCCAGTCGCCGGTTTCTATGGCAGCGGCATTGCGGGCACGTTGCTTCTGCTGTTGCATCTCGGCGTCGAATTCCTTGATGTCGGCAGTCATACCGTTTTCACGGAGAATCAGTTCCGTCAGGTCGAGCGGGAAACCGAAAGTATCATATAAGGTAAAGGCATCCTTACCACTGATTTCTGTCTTTCCGGCAGCTTTGGCGTCAGCCATCGTCTTATCCAGCAGGCGGATACCGGTTTCCAGTGTGCGGAGGAAGGAGTCTTCTTCTTCTTTAATAACCTTGCTGATCAGTTCTTTCTGTGCTTCCAGTTCCGGATAAGCCTCACCCATATTCTCAATCAGAACCGGGAGTAATTTATACATGAATGCCTGTCTCTGCCCCAGGAATGTATAACCGTAACGAACTGCGCGGCGCAGAATACGGCGGATTACATAACCTGCCTTTGCATTCGAAGGCAATTGTCCGTCTGTAATAGAGAAAGCGATTGTACGGATATGGTCGGCGATAACACGCATAGCGATGTCCGACTTCTCGTCTTCACCATACTTCTTGCCGGTCATGTTACCTATAGCCTTTAGTATGGGTTGGAATACATCTGTATCATAATTAGAAGTCTTATCTTGTAGTGTGCGCACCAGTCTTTCGAAGCCCATACCGGTATCGATAACTTTGGCAGGAAGTCCTTCAAGGCTACCGTCGGCCTTGCGGTTGAACTGCATGAACACAAGATTCCATATCTCGATTACTTGTGGGTGGTCTTTGTTCACCAGTTGACTACCGGGGATCTGAGCCTTTTCTTCTTCAGGACGTGAATCGATATGTATCTCGGAACACGGACCACACGGACCTGTATCGCCCATTTCCCAGAAGTTATCGTGTTTGTTTCCGTTGAGGATATGATCTTTTGGCAAGAACTGTTCCCAATAGGAAGCGGCTTCATTGTCACGTTCCAGTCCTTCTTCGGGGCTGCCTTCGAATACGGTGGCGTAAAGGTTCTTCGGATCTATCTTCAGAACATCCACCAGGTATTCCCATGCCCAGTTGATTGCCTCTTTCTTAAAGTAGTCACCGAACGACCAGTTGCCCAGCATCTCGAACATGGTATGGTGGTACGTATCGTGTCCTACTTCTTCCAGGTCATTATGCTTTCCGCTAACGCGCAGGCATTTCTGCGAGTCCGCGACTCTTTTATATTTTGCCGGGTGGTTACCCAAAATAATATCTTTGAACTGGTTCATCCCCGCATTAGTAAACATCAGTGTCGGGTCATCTTTAATTACCATTGGAGCCGAGGGCACTATCTGATGGCCTTTGCTCTCGAAGAAACTCTTGAACGAGTTTCGGATTTCATTTGCAGTCAACATACGTCTGTCTGATTTATGATTTTATGATTTATGATTTATGCCATGAGGATTTATGACTTATGCATCACATGATTTAAAAGAATAACTTGCCGAATACTGTAGATGTTTCCCCATCACTGTTTTCTTATAAATCATAAATCATAAATCATAAATCTTATAATTCTTGAAAAAACTGTGCAAAGATAGCTTGTTTTTATTACTTTTGCCGTATTAATGAGCGAAATATTTCCAAAAGATGCGCAAAGTTTACTACATTTATAATCCACAGACGCAGACTTATGACCGTATTTACCCTACTGTCCGGCAACGGATGGTGAGTCTCCTGCGCCGTTTGTTTATCGGCATGGGCTTAGGGGCAGGTAGTTTCATTATTCTGCTGATTATCTTCGGTTCACCTTCCGAGAAAGAGTTGAGGAAGGAAAATAGCCAACTTTTAGCGCAATATAATGTGCTTTCCCGTCGTCTGGACGAGGCAATGGGGGTGTTGCAGGATGTGCAACAGCGTGATGATAACCTGTATCGGGTTATATTTGCGGCTGACCCTGTACCTTCGGCTATTCGTCAGGCAGGGTATGGTGGCACTAACCGTTATGAACACCTGATGGATATGGCGAACTCCGATCTGGTAGTGAATACAACTCAGAAGATGGATATGCTTAGCAAGCAACTCTATATCCAGTCGCGTTCCTTCGATGATGTGGTGGATATGTGTAAGAGCCATGACGAAATGTTGCGTTGTATCCCCGCTATCCAGCCTGTTTCCAATAAAGACCTTCGCAAAACAGCTTCCGGTTACGGAACGCGTATCGACCCTATTTACGGAACTACAAAATTCCATGCAGGTATGGACTTCTCGGCACCTTTGGGTACGGATGTTTATGCCACAGGAGATGGTACGGTGATACAGATGGGGTGGCAAACCGGATATGGTAATCGGATTGTGGTAGATCATGGATTTGGTTATCAGACCGTATACGCGCATTTGCGTGATTTCCGTACTAAGGTCGGCAAGAAGGTGGTACGTGGTGAAGTTATTGGCGGGGTAGGCAGTACGGGAAAGAGTACAGGCCCTCACTTGCATTATGAAGTTCATGTAAAAGGTCAGGTAGTCAACCCTGTCAACTATTACTTTATGGACTTGAGTGCTGAGGATTACGACCGGATGATACAGATTGCTGCCAACCATGGTAAAGTTCTCGATTAACAGCTATGGATAAAGACTTGAAATTATATTATTCCATCAGTGAGGTAGCTCAGATGTTCGATGTGAACGAGTCCTTGCTTCGTTTCTGGGAGAAAGAATTTCCACAACTTTCTCCGAAGAAGGGGAGCCGTGGGGTGCGGCAATATCGCAAAGAGGATATTGAAACTGTGAAGCTGATCTATCATCTGGTGAAGGAACGGGGAATGACATTACCCGGTGCCCGCCAGCGAATGAAGGACAATAAAGAAAACACTCTTCGTAACTTTGAAATTGTAGATCGTCTGAAAGCTATTCGTGAAGAACTGCTCAGTATGAAGAGAGCTCTTGACGGATTTACTTATGAACAGGTGGAGGAGCTGAAAAAAGATATTCAGGAAATAGAAGGATGAATAGGATTACTTTATACCGTGTAAGGAAAATGGATAAAGTCTCAAATCCCCGATTACAAAAAGTTAAGAGTTTGTCGACAAGAAGTTAATTCCTTGTTGACAAACTCTTAATTTCTTGTCTACTAAAAGTTGATATCTTGTAACCCGTTGATAACTAACGATAAAAACTCTTCGCATAGAAGCGTGGTTTGTGTATAAATATCGCTTATTTTCATTTAACGGATCATCTCTTTTATACAATCTTGCTTTATAGATTCCTTATAACCTTATGGATGGAGCCTGCCCAATAATTACGCAGCCCGAAACCTCTTGCTTTACCACCGGTTGCCCAGTCTTGTATTATTTCTTTCGTTTCCGTATTGAAGAATACTACTTGATAGGAACCGTATGCTTCTGCTTTGTTCAGTAATTTGGCAATGATAACCAAGCCAATACCCGGTTTCTTTTGTGTGGGAAGTGCGTTCACAATTTGCTTAATCTGATCTTCACTCAGCATATAGCTTGCATTGGTCGTCATCAATTCTTGTGGATCGATAGCTTCATTGACCTGATTGACAGCATCAAGTGAGATTTCATTAACTCTTACTTTCAGCTTCTTACTTACGTCATATTTCTTGGCTTCGGTAATGAACAATCGGTTAATTCCATCAAATGCTACTTTAAATTGTGCCGGGGTTTCTGCTGCGCCAAATACTTTAGCCGCTGAATAGTCCACTCCATAGAAATTGATACTTTCAACTTCTTTAAGGAAGTTCTTGTTTTGTCCGAAACAAATCATGCTTATTGCAAGGAACAGAAGGGTGAATAGCTTTTTCATACAATTAATAATTTAGAATCAGTACTCAGTTTATTATTTTGTCAAAATTAGAAATTAGTTATCGTAAATCAAAGAATTTGATGCTTTTTCTACTCATCGGAGGCATTTGTATCTGAGAGATATATTCTGCCGGTTCAAACCGGATGGTAGGAGCTACCCGTATTTTAGAGCGGAATAAATCTTTAATTTCTTTGGCAAAGCTTTCGCTGTTTTCGTCACTGCCAATCCGAATCAATATCTCGTCTGTACCTAACTTGTTGGTATACACCTCAACAACGTAGTTCTTTACCCGGGGAATATCATCCAATATGTCGAATAATGCAGGTGGATACAGGGTTGTTCCTTTGTATTTTATCATTTGTCCTTTTCGTCCCAGCACAGAACTTAACCGGATGGTGTTTCTGCCACATGCACAAGGTTCCGTATATTGGTAACAGATGTCTCCGGTTTTGAAACGAAGTAAAGGCATACCTTCTACCCCTAAAGTGGTAATGGTTACTTCTCCCGGTTCTCCTACCTTCACCGGAAGGTTCTTGTCATCCAGAAATTCTACAATGATAAGTTCGGGTTGCAGGTGTCCGCCATGGAATTCAGAACATTCGGTGAAGGACGATTGCATTTCCGTAGAGGCATAAGTGGAATAGAGTTGGAGTGACGGCCACTTTTCGCTGATACGCTGTCCAAGGGTGTTCAATGTAAAATCGGGGTTACGCAGTGCTTCGCCGATACATACACACTTCTTCATAGAACAGGTGTTATGATCAATCTGATTTTTCTCGGCAAACTCTATCAATTTAATCAGGAATGAAGGAACGACCATGCCGCAGGTAGGGTGAATACGGTGAATGGTATCCCATTGCAGTTCCGGTATACCGTTGCCTACACGGGCTACTCCCATACCGAGCTCTCTAGCTCCCAAGTAGTAGGCCAGCCCTGCCATGAAGCGGCGGTCTATGGTGGTCATCAGTTGCAGTATATCGTGTCGGCTGCATCCGGCAGTATTGAAAGACAGATACTCGTTGTATGCCAGACGGTCCAGGTCTTTGGAGGTCAGTACAAAAGTAACCGGATCTCCTAAAGTTCCGGAAGTGGTGACATAGTCGATAATATCATCCGGGTCTACACAGATGAATTCACTATTATGTAGTTGCAGGTCTGTTTTGGTGGTAACGGGAATTTGTTGGAGATCTTCTATCTTTTTGATTCGAGTAGTGTCTATGGAATGTTCTTTGAACATTTGCTGATAGAAGCGGGAATGTGCCTGCAAGTAAGCCAAGGTTTCAGAGAGCCTGGCTTCCTGATACAATTTAATCTCTTCGGGAGAGTGAAACTGTATGTCTGGATTCTTTTCCATATTATTGTTTTTTATTGATTTTTTGTTGGATTCGTACTTTTTCAGCTTGTTTGGGTATGGGCATTGTTAGTGCTTTCTGCCAATAGATTATGGCTGTACCAGTTTGTTGTATTGCAGCATAATAATCTCCCAATACTTCGTAAACGTAATAGAATGAAGGATTAGATGCTTCATAAAGATTCAGGACCTTTGTTTCTATTGTTTCTTTTCGCTGTGTCTTTTCCCGGATGAGCTTCGTTAGCTGTTTATAAGCCATGAACTGTTTGTAGTTTGCTTGCCTGATAAAGTTGTCTTCGGGAATAGTCAGATTCAAAGTGGCGATTTCGTGATGGAAATCTATGGTATCGCTGAATATTTTGTTTAGATCGTATGCCATATACTTGCCGCATTGCCAGGGAGAAGTGGATACATACATGATCTGTTTCTCCGGTAGGAAAATAACAGAGTGATGGGCTATGAGTTGATTAATAGCCATTTCATTACCCATGCCCAAATCAATATTGTCCAATCCTTTTTGGTTGCGGAGAATGGAAGCAGCTTTCATCGGGTCGATAGGCTTATTCTCTTTCAACAGTTCTTGCAGACGGGCAAAACGATAGGGACTATCGGAAGTCGCAATGTTTTCCTGGTTGCGTTCATCGTTGCGGAAAGTATCTGATTGATAATGGTTGGTACAAATAATCTGATTACCGCTACTTGTAAAAAGTGCCGTCTTCTCCGGTGACTTTTCAATGATAGCGGCTCTGCCATCCCGCGCAGAACCGATCAGTATGGATTCGGAAACAAATGTTTTCCGCTTCAAGGCGATGGCATAGGCTTCATCAATTGTTGAGGCATATTGCAGTATCTCTCTGGTCAGGATAGAGATAGGAGTGGCAGAAGCAGTCGGCATATCCGATTTTGCAGCATTGATAGTCACCGTGAGTCCGGTTTCATTCATGCCCGAAAGTACACCGATCATACCCGGCCAACCCACGGATGCAAATTTATAGCCTTGCTCGGGCTGATAAAAAGATACCAGCTTGTTGTGTGCAAACTTATCCCCCATGTAAAAATCAAAATTGCGTCCGATGATGAGGGAAGAGTCGGCACTGTTTTCTCCCCAGGTGGCAAAGGAACTGCAACCTACCAACATGTAATCTTGCATGGCATGTCCCAGATCGTGAGCCGAATGATAATTGAGTTGGCGCTCGTAGGGAGTACCGATAAAGTCGTACTCATGGGTACAGGAGAGCGAAATACCATAAATTTCATCTCTGAATTCTTCCGGGACATTCTCTCCTAAATTACGGTTGAAAAGTACGATGAAGAAGCGGAGAAACTTAAGATAATTGTCAGAAGGTACTATTTCGCGTATCTGGTCAACAAAGACTTTCTCCTGATAGTATAGCAAATCAGAAGAAAGTTTGCCTATGGCCTCACCGCGCTGGAATGCATCGCCACTCACCTTCAACTCCCACAGACCACTGTTGCTTTGCCGCAGATAATTGCCCGCATATTCCCGAAGACTGTCTGTCTGTACCAATTCTCCGTTGGCCTTGGGGGGGTAGTCGGGAGTCAGCATATCCGCAGAGAAATAGAGGATGCTAACAAAGAGGATAATGACAAGGAGAAGCACCCCTATGCCACATGCCGTATATTTAATTGTTTTCTTTAATATCTTATGCATGGCCTATTCGTTTAGCTAAATATTCATGTCCGAGTAATTCGCCACAAGTGATGATGGAGGTTAATGTAACTCCTAAAGCACCGTGGACATTCAGGTTCTGTCCTGTGAGAAATAAGTTTCCCAATTTGGTCCGGGTGGAAACAAAACCGATCTGCGGACATTTGTAATCTTTGATAATTCCATAGGCGGAACCGTCGCAAGTACCCGTAAAGTCTCTGTAGCTAAGTGGAGTAGTGGTATACATAGTCTCGATGTGATCGGTAAAATCGATCCCGTGACTTTTGATGAACTCCAACAATTGCCTGGCTTTTTCCATTTTGAAGGCTTTATAGTCTTCACCTCGTTGTTCGGGAAGTGTATCCTGCCAGGCAGACAGTTCATCTATATACATGGGAGTCAGAATGGATATGACGTCTGCATAATCACTGTTGCGGGAAGATGCTTGTGTGGAGATCATGCAATTGGTGGTATATCCCATATTGACTTTCTTATCATACCATACATCATTGTCTCCATGCAGATAGAGGTTCTGATTCAGATACGGATAACTTTTCTCTTTCATAATCAGATAAAGAGTGAAAATGCCGTATGTGTTTTCTAAAGAATTAATACGGGAGATATAGGCATTTTTGATACAGCGGGTTTTGTCTAGCAAGGTTAATGTTTGTTTGGGGTGTACGTTAGAGATGATGTATTTGCTTTCTATCCGCTCTGCATGGTTTATCTCTACCCCTGCTACCTGATTGTTCTCTACAATGATACGGGTGACTTCACTGTTGTTCAAAACTGTTCCGCCATGAGTGCGAATCACATTGATCATCTCAGAGGCCACTTGCATACTTCCGTCAATGAACCGATAGGCTCCTTGTATGTAGGAGTTGTTAATCATGGCGTGTTCATAGAAGTTGGAATGTTCTCTTAAGCCACCATACAGAAGTGCCGAACCGGCCAATACCGATTGCAAATCAGGATTGGTGGTAATCTTATCTATCATTCCTGCTGCTGAGGTATTGAAGAACTTCATTCCTTCAGTAGAAATAATACCTTTCTTCAGATTATCCACACTGATCAGGTTGCCTACCTCTTTCAGTAACGTTGTATATTGCCGGAGATTTTCTTTTTCGTGAGGAAATGATTGGCAAAGGGTATCGGTAAAGCGTTCGTATCCCATTGCGTAATCATATACGCGATTCTTATAGAAAATCTTATCAAAAGCATTTTCATCCAGTTTCCGGACTTTGAGGTGATCCATGATTCCTACATACCGGAAAAACTGATTCATGACTTGTCCTTCATCCAGACTACCTATATAATGAATTCCTGTATCCAACAAATGTCCTTTCCGGCGATACGTCTGAAAGCATCCTCCAAACAGTTCGTTCTTTTCGAGCACACATACGTTATACCCTTCTTTACTAAGTATGGCTCCACATTCAAGGCCACCTAATCCGCTTCCAATGATGATGATGTCATACTTACTCATGGCAATTGCTTTTTAAGTATATAGATGGTATTCGATGTATATTTATCGTTGCGGATAGTCTTTACTTCCATTCCACACTCCCGGGCTATGCTCTGAATTTGAGCTTCGGAAGTGAAGCAGAGCTCATCCGTAGTGCGATTGAACTTGACAACTTGGGTAGAGAGAACTTCCGTGAGGCGGGTTAGCCGATGTTTATGAGTCTCAGCAGAGTTTCCATCACGTACGATAATCATTCCTTCAGGACGAAGAAGATTGGCACATCTCACTAACAAGTCATGTTGATGTTCATAATTCATGTAATGCAATACGTCATTCAGGATGAAGACATCACTTTCCGGGAACTCATAAACCGATGCGTCAGCATGTTCAAAACGAAGGTTTTCGCCACGAAGCCAGCCGTGTTGAGCTATAGCTATTTTATCTTCGTCATAATCGATTCCTAATATTTGCCTTTCTTTGGATATCATAGACAGCATATAGCACAGAGGACCGAGACCACAACCGATATCTGTAATCTGTCCTTTCATCGGAATCAGTTGATTGAATAACTGGTAATTGTGTTCCATCTTTACTTTGATGCGGATGTACCACTCGATGACAGGACTTTTATAGATATAGTTCAGTACCAATGCCTCATAAAATGCCGGATTCGCCGGTGTATTCTTTTTCAGGCAAATACGTGCATATTCTTCTTTCATGTAGGAAGAGATGCGCTTGGTACGTTCCTGATAGGTAGTTCCGAATGAATCATCGTTATAAAGTATGCGAGGTAATATTTTAGAGTAAATAATGCCTTTGCGGACATAGAAAGGTTGTGCCTTGGCTATAATCTCTCCATTGCCGTATAGCAGAATAGGAATAATATCCAATTGCAGAGTTTCTGATAAATAGAAAGCACCTTTATGAAAACGCTTCATCTTGCCGTCATAGGTCCGGGTACCTTCGGGGAAAATGGCAATGGAGTATCCCTCTCTTACTTTTTCCCGCATCCGTTCCACACAAAGTTCATATCCTTCGTCTACATGGAAGAAACCTGCATATTGAATAATTTTTCCAAATACCGGAGAGTTCCATACCCAGTGATTGGTTATCATGATAATCTTCGGGGAAAAAGATAATAACTCCAGGATATCAATGAAAGACTGGTGGTTAGCTATTATGATAGCCGGCTTTTTGAATGTCTCATTGGTTACGTTGATGTGTTCTTTACGTACAAATGTTGCCACTACCAATATACCTTTGCAAGTAATGTTGATAATCCGGCAAACAAGCTGCTGCTTATAACTGCGGCGTACCGGAATGAGGTATAATAAGAAAATGAAAATTCTCAGAATGATGCATCCTGTAACGAAGAGCATGAAAAGGATGATCGTGCGGAGTAAACCTATCAAGGTGTACGGGGGCAATCCCTTAGAAGCCGGTTTAGCAATAAAGAACTGGAAAATAATAGGTTGTATGGTATAGGCTACTAATACCACCGCTGCCATTCCAAGGATGGAAATCAGTGAAATGGATTGCAGGGCGGGATGTTTGGCAAATACTAAAGTTCCCATTCCCACAACGGCTGTGAATGCAGAGAAGAAAATAGCTGTCTTATGGGAATTCAGGATCGCTTTTCCTGTCCGGTATTTATTTTGGAGTCCATCCATGATGAAGATACTGAAGTCGTCTCCGATACCGAAAATGAAAGTAGAGAGGATAATATTGATAATGTTGAATTCGATACCCAGAATCCCCATCAGGCCCAAAATAATGGTCCAGCTGATAAGCATAGGCAGGAAACTGATCAGGGTTAATTCTATACGCCCGTACGAAATCAATAGGGCCAGGAATATAAGGAATGAAGAAATATAAAGTATCAGGTAAAAGTCGTTATTGATGGCAGAGACCCATTGATTAGTGAAATAACTCCGGTCGAAGACTACAACATCCGTATTATCCTTGAATTGTTGATAGACTTCTTCCTTATTATCATCAGTGATGCGTACCTGGGTAACGAGCATCGTGATGGAGTCAGCGCTTGTTTGCCATTCGTTCAGTAGGGTAGTGGCGATACTGTTTGTATCGTCCTGATAATTATAGGGCTGGAATGGGTATTCTAACCATTGGTAAAATGCATCGAAACTACCTTCCCGGAAGTGATAAGTACGGGCGGCGTCTTCTATGTATTTGCGAATAGTTGATATCTTTCCCGACTCTCCCCAATACTGGTTCCATCGTTCCAGACGCTTTTGCTGTTCTTCCGGTGAAATTAAGAATTGCTCGGCAGATGCATACGCTTTAATAAGCCCTTGTTCTTTAAAAGCGGATAAGTGCTGATTGGTATTTGCATAGCTTTCGAGTGCTTCTGTCATGTCTTTACCTACACTGACAAAAAGTACGGTTTTCTCTTGGGCATTGAAAAGCTGTTCCAGTTTAGCCTCTGCCTGTTTCAAGTGTTGAGGCTCATAGTTGAGGCTCATCATGTCTTCGTTAAACTTGACTTTTTGTGAAGTAAATAAGCCGATGAGGGTAATAATAATGATACCACCTACTAACCATTTGTTCTTTTCATAAGGATAAGCATTGATTTTTTCAATAAAGCGTAAGACCCTGCCTTGCTTCACATCAGCTTGTCCTTTCAGAAAATGTGGAAGGTAAATAAGACAAAAAAGAGTAGTACCGATAAGTGCCAGAGAAGCAAACAAACCGAAATCGCGTAGCAATTCGGAAGTGGTAAAAGTAAGTCCGAAGAATGCACCTATTGTAGTAAAGCTGCCTACTGTAAGCGGATAAGTTATTTCTTTAATCAATTGCTGGACGGTAGAAACATGATTTTGATGTGCCAGCATGTGTATGGAGTAACTCAGCGCAATACCCAGAATAGCCGATCCGGCACCTACAGCAATCGCAGAAATATATCCCTGAATAAAATAGATCAGGCATAAAGCGAACAATCCCCCGAATAAAACGGGAGTGACAATGAGAGGGATTGATTTCTTATGCTTAAACACCAGCGAGATGAAAACAATGATAATCAGCAGTGCGATCGAAGAAGTAATAATGGTATCCTTTTTAATCTGTCGTGCATTATAGACGCTGACCGAGGGACCTCCAAAGTAAGATGCGCGAATGGAAGGATACTCTTTCTGAACCTGTTGCAACTCATTTTCAAGTATTCGGATCAGATTTTCATTCTCACCGGTACTTCCTGTTCCAAATACCGGAGTCATAAACATCAGCAATGTATTTCCGTCCTTCGAAAAGATGTGTCCGTTGTTGATTTCATAATTGGTTTCCAACTGAAAATCCTGCAGATGCTTTAATACGTTATTTCCAAGTCCTAACGGGTCTCTTTGTATATAACCTCTCAATGCTATACCTGCGGGAGAAAGAAGGTTGGTATAGTTCTTTCGCATCATGGCTTCTATGCCTTCCTGTGTTAAGAGTGAGTCGAAGTGCTGATAGTCTTTTTCCGTCAAGAACAGCGGAAGATTTTCATAAACAAAATTTGTTGCTTTTTCAATGGTTGTTTCATCTACTTCCGAAAAGATATCTTTAATCCAGGTTTGGTTAGACTCTTCTAATAAGTTTTGTTTCAGTTGGTCTCCGACCTCTATCATTAGATCCGGAGTTACTATAGAGTCGGCAGGAGAGATTAAGATGATAATCTTATCCTTTATTTTTAGATTATCAAATACCTTGGTGATGTTCTGGTTGTTCTTCGTATCAGGAAAGAAACGGGTCACATTCTCTTCAAACCTGACTTGCCAGGCGAAGTACCCCATAAAAAGGACACAAACACAGAGTGACAAATAGAAGAGAACTTTGTGTCTTTGAAAATAATTATATAGTCTGATAAAGAACTGAGTCATGTTGTTTTCGGCCTTCTGTATATAGTGAGCAGGCTGATCGTTATAATACCTGCCAGTATACTACAAGCGGTTGCAAAGATAACACTTCCAATTAAATATTGCTCTAAAACCGATTTCACATTTTCAAATGAAATATTGGTAAGATGAAGTTCAACCGGTCTGTTCAGTACTTTACACCCTGTCAGGTAACTGCCATATAATAGGAAAGGAATCATGGGAGGAATACTGATATTAGCTGCTACAATGGCTATTACTTTGTTGAGTTTAAGCACATGAGCCAAAAATAAAGTAACAAGCATCTGGTATCCCCAAATCGGGACTATTCCTATAAATACACCTAACATAATGGCATAGGTAATCTTCAGATTCGATTCTTCGGACTGTGTAATGTGAGTTCGGAAGAATTTCCGGCAATTACTCCAGGTTAGTTTCCGGAAGAAGTTACGCGGATAAATCCAGAGGAAAGTGATGAACACTAAGAAGGTATTCAATATGCTGATGCGAGTGAAATCCCGGAAAGGACGGAAGTGGGAGACACGTTCTTCCTGGGGCGGATAATAGACATGTATGGGTATATTGCGGACCGTGGTTCCTCCCCATACTGCAAAGACCAGTGCTTCAAGCTCAAATTCATATTTAGCGGTATAGTAGAATCTCTGCACATTGATTTTATGTAATGGATAGAGCCGGTAACCCGATTGGGTATCCTGAAGCTTTACTCCGGTTTCAAGTTTAAACCAGAAGTTGGAGAACTTATTAGCAAAAGTATTCTTGCCCGGCATATTGTCCGAAGTCAGATTACGGGCACCTACCAGCAACGTATCCGGTTCTTTTTCTATTTCTTCCATGAAAATAGGAATGTCTGAAGCAAAATGCTGTCCATCGGAATCTATAGTGATGGCATATCGGTAGCCGGCTGCTTTGGCCTGTTTTAATCCGTTCTTTAAGGCAGTTCCTTTTCCTTTATTGGTAGGATGGGTGATGATATGCAGGTTCGGATAGTTTTCCAGAAGAGTAGGGGTGCTATCGGTAGAGCCGTCATTGACAACGATGATATCTTCTACATAGAAGAGTACATCTTCAATTACGGTAGTCAGCGTCTTTTCATTATTGTAGGTAGGTATAATAACTACAATACCAAGTTGCCTGGCTTTCTCATGCCATAGTTCCTCGCTACGTTCTTCCATATTTATTTGCCGATTAGTTGTGCTTTTAATTTGATGCAGATATCTTTTGAAGATACTCCTTCAGCAAGAATCTGGAATGTATCCGTTTCGTTTTTTTTGATAGTCAATGAGAGCTTTAATTCCGGTGTTTCATTCGGATTAATAACTGAAAGAAACTTGCATGAGGCTATCTGCTTGTATTGCAGGGGAGCTTGTTGTATTTTCTCTATGCACTCTTTTATCATTTGCAGCATACAAACGCCCGGAACTACGGGCTGTTGTGGAAAGTGTCCATTATAAATAGCATGTTGTGGGTTGAGCATGACTTGCACTACCCAGTCTGTTTCATTGATATGCTCAGAGTGCGTGACTTTATAGAAATTGGGAAGAAGTTCAGCCATATTAGTTTGGGTTTTCTTTTAATTTGTCCAACTGTATACTTAGTCGCAACCAGGGATGTTTGATTTTTATCTGTTCGGGATGTCCAGAGCTGAACTCCGATAGATAGAATACTGATTTTCCGAATCCCCTGCCTGTGACTCTTTTTTCAAAGGTACTGCTTTTCTTTTTGATGCGGATATTCTTTCCACTTAAAAATAGATTCTTGAAGTCTGTTTCCAGTAATAGCAGCATTTTCTTTTTCTTCATGGGCTCTATGCAACTGTTGACGTGAAATTCATTTTCCCGAAGTGAAAAATCAAAAAGACTGAGTCCAAAGTAAGTAGATGCCAATATTCTTATTTCATTATCCGGCAATTTCCGTACAATTAATAAACCGCTGAAGTGATGTTTCATGAAGTCTAACTGCATATTGTATTTTTGCGAATATTCTTCAGCGCAAATAATAGGTGTCACATAAGATGTGGCATCTCCTGCTATTGTTTTTGAGGAACCACAGGAAGTGAATAGATACAGAATAAAGATCAGATTAGCGAATAGAAAACTTTGTTTCATCTTTCAAAGCATTAAATCTCTTGTTGTAGAATTCATATTCCGTATAATTGGTGGCTGTTTCGGAAAGGCGTAATTTGTAAACCGACATATCTTTCTTATCCAGATATATTTCAATTTCCGAAATGTAGGCTTGTATGGCTTTATTGACCGGCTTAATCTTCACTATATAATAGGAATCATTTTCAAAATATTCCAGTTTGTAATCGGAAGACATTTTTGAGAGATCGCCTATCATGCAAGCTGTGAGCATATCTTGCATTTGATTCATCATCTTATTGGCGGTTAGGCTCATAACGCTCTTTTTACCGTCCGATACAATTTTAAGCCGGGAGTCGTTTATCACTATTAGGTAGTTGACGGGTTGGGCGTATTCCATACGTATTTTGCCACTCTTTTGGTAATAGAACTTTCCTTTGGAGGTTACTTTCTCATCCAGAATATCCAGGTACTTCACTTGTGTAAAGTCACTTTCAATGGACTGCATGGTTTGTGCTTCCTTTGCCAGACGGTTTTCAAAATCCTGGGTATGGATTAACTTCTTCATTGTCTGGGCATGGGTATAGGAAATGCCCAATATGATTGATAATGTTATTAGTATGGCTCTCATAATGCTTTTACAACATGCTGTCCAGACGGACAACTGTATATCCCTGTTCTTTAATTAAGTTAAGTATCTCTTTTAATAACAGGTCACTGTCCGGCATCCGATCGTGTAGAAGGATGATAGAACCGGGGCGTAACCTTTTCTGAATACGCTTCAAAACTTTCTCTTTGGAAGGTTGCAGTGTATCGAGTGTTCTGATATTCCAGCCAACAGGAGTGTATCCCAATATGCGGACAGCTTTTGCTATAGTAGGATTTGTGACTCCAAACGGTGGGCGGAATAACTTGATTTTCTGCGAAGTTACTCGTTCTAATGCAAACTGGCAAGCTTGCAAGTCTTTTTTCATCCGCGACAGGCTGTACAAGGGAAAATGATTGGTATGGGTAAAAGAATGATTACCAATCAGATGTCCTTCGTTGATAATTTGTCGGATCAACTCCTCATTCTCTTCTACTTTGTGACCGATGCAGAAGAAACAAGCCGGTATTTGTTGTTCTTTGAGTACTTGCAATACTTTGGGGGTTTGTACCGAGTCCGGTCCATCATCAAAGGTGATAGCTACAATTTTATCTTCAGTCTGTTTCTTGCAAAATACCTTGAGATAGATGTTAGAACGGATGTTGCAAGATGCGTAGACTAGAAAGATAATCAGTAATGTGATCAGGATTTCCACTATCATTGTTTTTTCCGGATTAAAATAAGTGAATGGTTAATGGAGTGATAGTGATTATATATCAGAACTGTCTGTCCCGGATTTAGATTCTCTTCAAAAGTTTTAGCCACTTTCCATAAAGCAAAGGAAGATGCTGTAGGATATTCACCACATTCATTCTTAAAGGTGGTATATGTTGCTGTGGGAAACAGGCTGTTTTCTAAATCAGTATACAGGGTATCTTCTTTCAGGTTTCCATTCTTACCGGTAACAAACCAATCGATTTGTCCGGCTGTTAATCGGTTACTTTGCAAAAAGCGATGAATCTTTTCAGCTACTTCTTGTGTACTGCTCGCATGAATAAAAGTCGATATACCGGCAAGTTCTGCTAATGTGGATTCGGTGGTTTCTCGTCCCAATAGGAAGAACTGAGCACCTTCGCCTGCTTGTATGCCTCTTAGCAGTCCCAGGCGTTGTTGTATGGCGTGACTGTTAGGGGTAATCTCATCAATAGCTCCTACGAGGACATTTTCATCACCTTCCCAGATTCTCATCATACCGTCCAATAGTGCACTTTCGAAACTCAATCCCCGGTGTACATACGTCATGTTGTAAGCATGTATCTGGCGGAGTAATGCTATTTGAGCTCCGATGGTATTGAAGGTTGACTGGATAAAGGGTGTTGGGTTCAGTAGTTGTTCTTCATTCTCAATGATTGTATTCAGGAACTTCTCTGTATCTGCCAGGCATCCGAGTCCGGTTGCAGTGATGATCGCATGTACTTTTTCGGAAGGTAGGGTACTGATACATTCCAGTCCGCAGGCAACTCCCATTTTGATGATCCGGCTCATACGCCTCCGTAGTGCGGCATTTGTGATAATACTCTTGTAATCCGGTTCATTGGCGGACAAATAAGGGGATTCTCCGGAAGCAGTATCCGCGTGAATAGAAGCAATATGATTGATATAGACAGGTTGCATCATTTCTCTTTTAATGTGGAAAACAGGATCGAAGAATCATTTCCACCGAATCCAAAAGAATTCGATAGTACATTACGAATGGGTAGTCCCTCGCGGAATGAGGTTTCGGGCATCAACATGTTTTCTTCTATAGGTTCTTTGAAGTTCAGATTGGGATAGATGAAACCATGATATACGGAGAGAACAGAATAAACCGCTTCAATTCCTTCCGAAGCCCCTAATGTATGACCGATAAACGCTTTGACAGAACTGAACGGAGGAATTTTATCACCAAAAATCCGTCGGATAGCAAGTCCTTCTGAAAGATCATTACTTGGAGTTCCTGTGCCATGTACATTGATATAATCAATCTCTTCGGGAGGAATTTCACTCTTTGCTATGGCTTCTGTCATAGACCAGAATGGTCCGTTTCCTTCGGGTGAACTGCCGGTCTGATGAAAAGCTTCATTCACATTCGAATATCCGCTTAATAAGCAATAAGGCTCTTTCCGGAGTAGTTTCTCTGATTGAAGCACAATATATCCGGCTCCTTCTCCTAAGTTGAGGCCTGCACGGGATGCGTCAAAAGGACGGCAGTGTTCCTTATCCAAAATCATAAGTGAGTTGAAGCCGTTGAGGGTAAACTTGCACAAGGCGTCCGTACCTCCTACAATGGCAGCGTCCAGTTGGCCATTCCTGATCATGCGGGCTCCTAACATGATAGCATTAGCTGCTGATGAACAGGCTGTACTGATAGTGGTTACAAAGTCATTTACTTTCAGATAATCCGCTATCATTTCAGTACTTGCACCGCAGTCATGAGAGATGACTTCCCGTAATCTTCCTTTTCTATTGTCCTTTTTAAAGGCGTTGTAGAAATGTTCACTCAAATCCATACCACCTACAGAAGTGGAAGATATGAGACCTACACGCAAAGTATTCAAATCTAACCGGGCGTCATCAACTGCTTCCCGGGCAGCTAACATGCCTAATAAGGCTGTCCGGGAAAACGTTTTTTGTATATCTAAAGAGAGTAACCGTTTTAGTTCTTCATTGCTGTATTTTACCTCTGATACGGGTACATCCAGTTCCGTAGGGAAAAGAGTTACTTTCTCCATACCATGCTGATGTTTCCTGAGTGAAGCTATATTTTCTGCAACACCCAGACCAATACCTGAAACAACACCTAAACCGGTTACATATATCTTCATTGTTTCTGATTTTCAGAGATATAGTTAGCTAATGTACGTATTGAGTAGAAAATCTGTTTCCCTTCTGCAGGATTCTTTATTTTGATTCCATAGTTACGCTCTAAAATAAGAATAATCTCAAGTGCGTCAATAGAATCGAGTCCTAAACCACCGTCACCAAACAGAGGTTCATCAGGATTAATCTCTTCGGGTGTGACTTCTTCAAGATTCAGTTCTTCTATTAATTCTCTTTTTAGTTTTTCTATTAATTCTTCCATATCAATGTTGTACTTCTATTAGTTTAAAATCAGCTTTATACTCTTCCATTAAAAGGTTGCACCATCCGGTGATGCAAGCTTTTAAATTACCTTTCTTCATTGCAATTCGTGCATATTCTTCCAATTTGTCCGCATCGAATTCTTTTTCTATGAAGAAAGTATTTTCTCCTTGTATCTTATGACGGATACATATCTCACCTGCTACAACGTTAGGCAGAGTGTATACAAATACCGTCGGACTGGCTGCATGGTCACCTTCCTGATTGATAATCATCTGATGACGAATATCCGTATTCAGTGAGGCGGCAGCATTAACCAGCAATATCCCTATTTCTTCTGGTTGAAAGTTTTTCTCCTTCAACAGATATTCAACAGCAGTATATCCCAGTTTGCAAAGGTCGTCCATTTTGTAGAATTTCATGTTACTTCCACCTGTATTTTTATATGCTTCGCGGATAAACTGCGCAAAGTTTGGGGCAGATGATGAAAAAACGGTCTCTCCATTCATACTTAAACAGCTATTCTCAATGGAAACAGTTGCGGTTGTATGAACTGTCACCGATGATTGCACTCTTGAGGGCTGTTTCTGATACGCGGGAAGTGTCAATACGATAGCAGCATTACAACCTCCGAAACCGGATGCTGTTTTGATACAGTGTTTCATGGGTATTTCCTGATGGTCAGCTTGCACCAGAATAGGCATGCTGACACCGGGCTTTTCATAGCCTAATGTACCGAATAGTACGTTTTCCTTTAGTTCGTGAATACAGATAATAGATTCAATCACTCCCGATGCCCCTAAAGTATGACCGAAATAAGATTTCAAACTATGAACCGGAACGGTTTCCAATCCGGCTAAATGAATAGCTTTCGATTCCATTTCATCGTTATAGACAGTAGCCGTTCCATGTGTATTCATGAAACTAACGTCTTCGGCAAGGACTGCGGCTTCTTCCATGGCCTGCCGTATGGCGAAGTAAAGTCCGTCTCCTGTACGTGACGGACCTGAAATATGATTGGCATCGTTGCTAATGGCTCCTCCGGACAGGATGATATCCGTATCGTTTCCTTCCGAACTCAGCAGGATAGCACCACAAGCCTCTCCTAAATTGAGTCCGTCTCTCCGGGCATCATAAGGGCGGCATCTTTCGGAACTGATGGATCTGAAAGATAGAAATCCGCTGGTAATGAAGTGGGAGAGGATATCACCTCCCGCTACTATGACTTTTTTGTATCTGCCGGATTCGATCCACCGCTTTGCTACAATCAGAGCGGATACTCCTGATATGCAGGCATTAGAAATAACTTCTACCCGGTTGCCGGCCTGAAAATATTCGCTTATTCTTCTTCCCATTTCCCATAGATGAACTCTGATATCAGGGGTGTCGGGATGATTGGCCAACAGGTCAATATTACCTTTAGTAGTGGATAGGATGAGGCCACAATCTTCATCCGCCAGATTCATTTCGGAATGGGACAGAATATCCTGAATGGCAAGTATGAATAGTTGTTCCAGACGTGTGTACGTACCCAAATTCTTTGCTCTTTCCCATTGTTCCGGTTGAATCGTGGCAGCTAATATAGAGGTATCAGATATGATTCCTGCTTCATGCCTGGTGATTCCGCTTCGATATTCCCGGATTGCTTTTATATTCTCCCGGGTATTTGCTCCTAAGGAACTGATCAGAGTATCAGCTGTGATATATACAGTTATAGGATGTTCCATTTCTTTTTCCACTCCTGATAAAAAGCCGGAGTTGCTAACTCCAGCTCCCTGTTAGTATTTAGAAAAACCTGAGTTGTACTTCCGGTGGCAACGATATTATTGTCTGTAGCCCGGTATAGTACATATTCGAATTTAATCTTGGCAGCTTCACAAGAAATGTATCGGGTTTCAATGATAACTTCTTCACCGAAGGATAAGGATTGCTTAAATTGGCAGTTTAATTCAACGATGGGTACCATATATCCTTCACTGTAGATATCCATATATCCTAAGCCATAATGTTTTCCGAAAGACTCCCTTCCATCTTCAAAATAGCGTACATATTCACCATGCCATACGATTTGCATGGAGTCTATTTCACTGAAACGTACCTTTATTGTGGTGCGGTCAATGAGTGCAGGTGTATGCAGATTCGTTTTTTGCCTCATTTCTTATCTAAAAATATTTTCATCCGGCATTCTGCAATCACTCCTTCCGTAGTGCTTACACAAGCAGATACCAAAGTAATGTCGAATACTTCCTGAATAACCGTAATTTCAGTGGATAATTCCTGTCCTGTCTCCGGCAAACGGTGAAGGGTTAATTTATCTACCGAACCGATAAAGCCTAAGGGTACCGGTTCATTTTTCTGTAAATAGATATATCCGATCCGTGCCGCCGCCGATTGGGCTATGTGTTCAATAATACCTGCTTCCTGCAATTTGCCTTCCTGGCAGAAGATATTATCGTCAGTGACTGTGAGACCTGAATAGGAACAATCATCTTCAATGCCACAGAATGAATCTACCATAACGATTGGCGGTCGTTGTGGTATCAGGTTCAGGATTCCTTCACCGGATATGATAGGAGTTCTTTTCATTTCAGCTTACATTTTATAATACTGTGTCCCAATCCCAGGTTATCATATATTTCCTCTATTTCCAACCCTGATTCTTGAATGCACCGTGCCATGTCGTCGGAGTGATACATTTTGCTGTTACCATTTGCCATAGCAGTAAAGTATATACTGATCTGTGTCAGGCAATAGGCAGCAGTTTCGAACTTCTGTCGGTCCCAGAATGTTTCCATAATGTAGAGTCGCCCTTCTGCAGACATGGACTGAGCAGCCCGTGAGAGTATACTGATAACTTCTTTCTCGGAAAAACAATCCAGAAACTGACTCATCCAGATCGCATCAAAACCTTTCGGGAAAGGTACATTTTCATTGAGAAGATTTACACCATGTCCATGAATACGCTCGTGGCCGGCCATTTTTTCCGTCTTTTGCTTCATCATTTCCAGTTGTTGGGGTAAATCCATAATGGTAACTTCTACTTTCTCGTTGTATTGCACACATTTGGTAGCCCATCTACCTGTATTGCCTCCTACATCGAGCAGAGTCCGGGGAGAGTGGCTGAATACGATTTCGAGTGCCTGGTCGAAAGAATTGTCCGAATAAAAATGGTCGAAGCCGAACCAGCTTTTCTGTGCCTGCCCGGGTAAGTCGGATAATCCTTCGTAAATAGTAGGCCAGTTTCCCAGTTCTTTCAAACCTTCGGGGCGGCCATTTAGCAAAGCTTCTTCCAGGTGAAACAGACCTTTGTAATTGACGTCCTGATTAAAATTCATGTTCACTTGTGCCATCTCATCGTTCAACAGGAACCATCCGGCCTTTGCCAGTATATATTGATCGTCTTTTACCAATACAGTACCTATGGTGAGGGAGGCTTCCAGTAGAACTTGTGCTGCATATCTGGATAATTCGGTTTTCTGGCTGATCTGTTCCAGTGACAGACCTTCCCGATTATCGGATAGCAGGCGGAAAATACCGAATTTCAGCATCAAGCGTGAGACCTGAAATACGACGGGGCCAAAAGCGATTTCCTGGGCCAATCGCTGTGCTTGCACAGCGGTGAATCGCTCTTTGGCATATCTCTTTTGTAATGAAGGGAATAGTTTCATTCTGTTGATTTTTGTTTATTCAGACGGCTTCCAGAAAGAATAATAGTTAAACCATTGTTCGGGATATTGGCCGATTATTTTTTCCAGAGCATTCACATATTGTTCCAATAATAATTGTTCTGCTCTTTTCTCTTTCGAACCGGACACTTGCTCAGCAAGTATAAAATGGAAATGATAGGTTTGTTTAGCCTCCCGCATGGCAAAATAAAAGACTACCGGAACTTTCATCCGCGATGCCAATAGGAAAGGACCGATTGGAAAATGTGCTTCGTGTCCCATGAACTTGCAAGTCAGCAGTTTATCTGCATTCAGATAGCGGTCCCCTTGAAAACAGACATATTCCTTATGATCCAGTGCCTCTGTAATTTTAAATATATGTGCCAGATTATCTTCGTTGACCGGTATAATCTTGTAAGGTTGCTGCTGCCCGTTCTTTTTCAGTATTTCTTTAATCTTTTGATGTTCGGCATCGTACATCACCACATTCATTTTCTTGCTGTAGTCATTGAAAAAAGGAGTTCCGATTTCCCAATTGCCAACATGTGCACCGATCATGATTACTCCCTGATCTCCATCCAATACATTTAGAAACTCCTGATAGTGGTTGAACTTGAAATGATACTTGTCGATCATTCCATTTCCAATGGCTACTTTGTCTATAAGTATCTGTCCCAAACGATAATAGTTGTTCAGCAATAGTCCCACCGACTGTATGCGGTTCCGTTTTAAAATACGACGGGCATATTGCCAGATACTCTTTGTTGCTTTCGGAGCGAACGGAATAAAATAAAGAACAATCAGAGACAGAAAACCATAAGCGGCTTTTACACCACAATACCTGATCAGATAAATAAAAAACAGGTATCCGGATACACCGCCACGGGTTTTACCTTTCCACATCTTGTTTATTCGTTTTTGTTTTCGGCCATACGTGTGATGACGAGATTATAGAAGTCCTGGAACGTTTTGATTCCGACAAAATCTTGTCCGGTTACATTAAAACCGAAGTTCTTTTCAATCAACACTACCATATCTACCAAGTCCAGACTGTCTAACTCAAGGGTTTGCATGAGCGGAGCATCAGGCTGGATAAGATCGATATCTACTTCAAATTCCTCGGATAAGGTTTCTCTTATCTTTTCAATGATTTCTTCGTGGGTCATACTTATATTACTTTACTTTTTTAATAATTAATGTAGAATTGGTTCCTCCGAATCCGAATGAGTTTGAGAGGAATGTATCAAATTCCATATTTACTCGTTGGGCAGGGATATTAAGTTGGGCAGATGCTTCATCCGGCTCTTCGAAATTCAGATTGGGAGCAATGAAGTTATTTTGCATCATTAGAGTAGAATAGATTACTTCACTGGCACCTGCCATCCACATTTCGTGACCGGTCATAGACTTGGTGGACGTCACGTATGGGCGATGTCCTTCAAATACCTCTGCTATGGCTTTTGCTTCATTCAAATCACCTATTGGTGTAGAAGTGGCGTGCGCATTGATGTATTTAATTTCATCCAATGCGATTCCGGCATTCCGGATGGCCATTTCCAATGAACGTTTTGGCCCGTCTATATTAGGAACAGATATGTGATCTCCGTTGGATGAAAAACCGTAGCCGATAATTTCTGCCAGTATGGGGGCTCCTCGCTTAACAGCCGATTCATAACTTTCCAGTACCAGGCTGGCGCCTCCTCCGCTGGGTACAAGCCCGTCCCTGCTTTTATCAAAAGGTCTGGATGCTTTCTGGGGTTCAGTTTCCCGATTGGAAAATGCACTTAACCCGTCGAAACTACCGACTGAGAATGGATTTACTTCCTGTGCGCCACCACAAAGAATGCAGTCCTGCAATCCCGATTTGATAAGCAGATATCCCATGCCAATGGCGTGGGAACCGCTTGCACAAGCACCGGAGATTGTGAAGTTTACTCCTCTGAGTTTAAAGATGACTGACAGATTCATCGACACAGTTGAATTCATCGACTGGAAGATAGAACCGGAACCTACCAGAACGGTATTCTTCTTTTCCCGGATAATATCCACAGCATTAATAATCGGTGCAGTGCTACTATCATTTCCATAGAGCACCCCTACTTCGTTCGTTTCCAGGAATGCTTCATCGATACCTGCATTTTTGAAGGCTTCCACACTTGCCAGATAGGCATATTCTCCTTGTTCAGGCAGGCAGAGACGTTTTCGTCTGTCCAGCATCTTTTTGAGATCAGGACGCTCCAATAAGCCGGTCAGTGCGGACAGATATCCCATCTCTTTCCGTTGAGGATCGATGCCGATGCCTGATTTACCGTTATATAATGAGTCTGTTACTTCGCTCAGATTCTTGCCGATGCATGAGTAAATCCCCATTCCTGTAATGACAACTCTTCTCATGTATGCAGTCCTCCATTGATTGAAATAACCTCACCTGTAATATAAGAGGCATTGGGAGAGACTAAAAAACTTACGAGATTAGCTACTTCTTCCGGTTCGCCGAAGCGTCCGGCTGGGATCTGTTTTTTCCATTCGTTCTCGTTGATATCTTCGGTCATTTCCGTGCGGATGAATCCGGGCGCCACCGCATTGACGGTCACGTGCTTCTTTGCCACTTCCTGAGCTAATGCCTTGGTAGCAGCAATGACACCTCCTTTGGCGGCAGAATAATTGGTCTGCCCGGGCATGCCCTTGATCCCCGATAATGAGACGATGTTGACAATACGTCCGAAGCGTTTGACAAGCATGTTCTTAAGCAATGCCTGGGTGACATAAAAGAAGCCGTTCAGACTGGTGTTCAGTACCCCACTCCATTCTGCTTCGGTCATCCAAAGCATCAGATTATCTTTGCGGATGCCTGCATTATTTATCAGCACCTCGATATATTCATCCGGATGTTGTTCGCTCCAGTTATTTAAAGCTTCGGATACTGCCTTTGGATCAGTAACATCGAACTTCAATAGTTCTCCGTTGCCTCCTTTTTCACGAACTAATTGCAGTGTGTTTGCCGCTTCCTTATCGTTGCTTTGATAATTTATCAGCACGGTATATCCCATTGCTGCCAACTTGATGCTGACAGAACGTCCTATGCCCCGGCTTCCGCCTGTTATTAATGCGTATTTCATTTATAAATTGAATTTCTTATTTTTCAAGTATTCACTCATAGCCTCTATTTCCTTGTACTTGGGAGTATCCTGGGTAAATACAGGGAAAAATGCCCGGATCTCATTGTATACACAACGCGATTCCGTACTGAGCTTTTCCTGTATCTTTAAGTAATCTACAGCCTGTACGATACCCATAAACAGGATGCTCATAACCTGGAAAGAATTCTCTATGACTGTTTTGGCTATTAATGCAGAATTAGTTCCCATGCTTACAATATCCTGATTATCATTGTTGTTTGGGATACTGTGTATATACATGGGATTAGATAACGTCTGACACTCGGCTGTTGTGGAAGTAGCTGTAAATTGTGAGGCTTGTAACCCATAATTCAATCCTAATACTCCCAGATTGACAAATGGAGGAAGTATTCCGTTGATGCGATCATGGAACAGATAGTTCAATTGGCGTTCACTTAGCATTGTCAGTTTCGTTATGGCTATTTTCAGTTTATCCATCTCAAAAGAGACGTAATCACCATGAAAGTTTCCGCCATGATATACATTTTGAGTTTCCGGATCAACAATCGGATTGTCGCAAGCTGAGTTGATTTCGTTTATCAATACTTCTTCTGTATTTATGAGGGTGTCATAAACCGGTCCCAATATTTGTGGAGTACATCTTAACGAGTAATAAGGCTGTACTTTATGTTCAAAAATCTTTTCTTCATGTTTCTGTCCGTACAGTTCATTCTCTCTCTTGAGAGTACATTTACTGTCGGACATCCAAACTCTCATCATTTCAGCTATCTTTTGCTGCCCTTTATGAAGTTTGGCATCATTTAGCGGCTGAGAAACAAAATCATCATACGATGCGGCAATTTCATTCATCATTACCGAGGCGCATACGGACCAGTTGAGCAATTGGCGGGCATAAATCAAGTTAACAATGCCAATGCCTGTCATAACAGAAGTGCCGTTTGTTACTGAAAGCCCTTCACGGATATGTATGGAGAAAGGTTTGAGATGATTCTTCTC
This sequence comes from Bacteroides sp. 14(A), assembly GCF_000526555.1. NCBI lineage: Bacteria > Pseudomonadati > Bacteroidota > Bacteroidia > Bacteroidales > Bacteroidaceae > Bacteroides > Bacteroides sp. 14(A). The sequence continues at coordinate 2,430,010 of NZ_JAGH01000002.1, forward strand.
AAGTACTTGGGCAGTGGGTTGTAGCTGCCCTTGATAGAACACTTCTCCTTCACCGATCAGCGTCAACGCTATATGCGCCAATTGCACTAAATCGCCACTGGCACCTACACTGCCATGCTCCGGTATATACGGAAAAATATCCAGGTTAATGAACTTGACGAGTAGTTCGACCAGCTCTGTATGTATACCTGATTTCCCTTGAAGAAAGGTGAATAATCTGGCAATCATTGCTGCTTTTACATAAAGAGGAGGCAATGGTTTTCCCGCTCCGGTAGAGTGGCTCCTGATGATGTTGTATTGTAATTCCGTTAATGATTTATCTTCAATCCTATATTGAGCCATAGGACCGAACCCTGTGTTAATTCCGTAAATAATTTTATCACTGGAGAATTCCTTCAAGAAACGAAAACTCTTATCTACTTCTTGAATACATTCATCGGAAATAATTACTTTTTCATCATCAAACAGTAGCTTCTGGAGCGTTCCCAAATTTATATATTTGCCGACTATCATAGTATACTTCATTGATATAGACTGCAAAAATAGCTATTTTATATCAATAATAGATGTCTATGCAAAATAAAACTTTTTTCTGCAAGGTGGTTTTTGACGGACCTGAATATATTGTAAATAATGTTATTCAGTAACAGCTTCCAACAATTTTATCTCATGACTGGTATCATTCGTATTACAGCTTCCATTGAATTTAGCCTGTGATTCTATTTCCAATTTGGTGGTATAGATATTGCCCTGCATCACACAGTTGGCTTTCAGGGTGAGTTCTTCCTTCACGTATGCATCACCGATGATAGTTCCGTGAAGGCAAGCGTGTGTACAAGACAGGTTGCCGTGTATTTTTCCTTCCGGACCGATGACTATTTTTCCGGTACACCGGATATTTCCTTCTACAGTTCCGTCGATACGCATATCTCCATCGATGGAACAATCACCTTTAATTAAACTTTGACTGGAAAGCGTGGTTAATTTATTGCTTACCTTGTCATCTATTCCTTTTTTTGAGTTAAACATGTTAGTATGCTTTTATGGTTTCATATATTCGGAAATATTGTTTCTCACTCCTTCAGTGGGATAGTAATACTTTTGACGTAAGAGTCCGTTGGAATAATCTGCACAACCGAGCCTGTTAATAAGAATAAGGTATTTCCTACTTTTCCGATCGGCTTGCCGGATATATCCTCATTATCGTTATAGCGCACTGTTATGTCATCCTGCATTTTTACGGCTCGATATGTGTATATCCCATAAAAGAAAGAAAATAGAAAAATGTAAATGATGACAAGTGCTAAGTAAGTGATCCTCATTACCGGTTTATACCAGCTCTTCTCTGACATACCGAAGGAACTTTTTTTGTAAGAAACAGGAAAACGTTTTATCCAGATGCGGTCTGTGATAAAAGCGATAATCGGGATGATCGGTGATAATATCATAAACCAGATGATAGTCGGGTCTTCAAAAGGAGAGATCAGAAAGTCAAAAACTGAGGCGTATTGAAAGATATTGATACCGAAATGCTTGAACTTAAAGTAGTTGAATAACATTCCGATACACACCATGACGAGATAGCACAACGGCAGAATGCGCGGAAGTTCTGTGACTACCTGCTCGTATCTGCTTTTTACCGTCCTCTCTGCCATATTTCTTATCCTTCTACGCGGGTTACTTGTTTTATGTTTTGTATCTGTTTCAGATTATTGCAGATGGTTTTTACATCATCCACATCATGCACGTACAATTGGATGTTTCCTTCAAAAATACCGTCTGTTGTTTCGATGGACAACTTACGGATATTTACATTCAGCTGACGTGAAATAACCTGCGTTACTTCGTTCAGCAATCCCATGGCATCTATACCTTTTATATATATATTCACCAGGAAGGAGAGTTCCTTATGGGTATCCCACTCTGTAGCCAGAATACGGTTTCCGTAACTGCTCTTCAAACGTGCGGCAACGGGACACTGGCGTTTGTGGATAATGATACGGTCGTTTTCGTCCATATATCCCAGTACATCGTCACCCGGAATGGGGTGGCAACATTCTGCCATGATATAATTCTTCTGGATATTCTCTTCCGTCAGTTTCAGGATTTGCTTCGTATTGATTTTCTCCTTTTCTTGCAGTGGTTTTTCTTCAATCGGTTCTTTGTTGTCCTTGTTACCGCCGAACGAGAAGGTGAGAAACTTCTTCCAGTTGGTTCCTTGTTTCTCTTTCAGGGCATTTTTATCCAGGTCGCCCAATACGATCTTTTTATTGCCGATGGCTATCAGAAACTCGTCCCGGTTTTTCATATTATGGGCTTTCACCAACTTGTCTATCAACAAGTCGTCCAATCGCAGTTCTTCTTTTTTGAAGAATTCGTTCAGAAGTGTTTCGCCTTCTTTCTGGCTGTTCCTTTGCTCTTTGCGCAGGATGGCGGCTATCTTGGCACGGGCACGGGCAGTAGTGGCAAATACTTCCCATTCCGGTTGTACGCGTTGTGATTTGGAAGTCAGAACTTCCACCTGGTCACCACTTTGAAGTTTGTGGCTCAGAGGGACAAGCTTATGGTTTACTTTTGCGCCGATACAGTGGCTACCGATGTCAGTGTGCAGGGAGAATGCAAAATCCAGTGCCGTAGAGTTCTGCGGCATAGTCTTAATTTCGCCTTTGGGGGTAAACACAAATATTTCCGATGCAAACAAGTTCAGCTTGATGGTATCGAGGAAGTCAATGGCATCCGGTTGCGGGTCATCAAGTATTTCTTTGATGGTGCGCAGCCATTTATCCAATTCGCCTTCATCTTCGCTGCCTCCGCCATCTTTATATTTCCAGTGGGCGGCGAAACCTTGTTCGGCTACGTCATTCATCCGTTCACTGCGGATTTGTACTTCAATCCATTGCCCGTTGTTTCCCATAAGGGTGACGTGCAAGGCTTGGTAACCATTGGCTTTGGGATGACTCACCCAGTCGCGCAGACGGTCGGGGTGGGGTTTGTATATTTTAGAGATGGAGACATAGATATCAAAACAATCGTTCAGTTCTTCGTCCGCATTTCGTGGTTCAAAGATAATACGTACGGCAAGTAAGTCATAGATTTCTTCGAACGGTACATGCTTGGTCTGCATCTTGTTCCAGATGGAATAGATGGATTTAACACGCGCGAGAATACGGAATTTCAGCCCCATTTTGTCCAGCTGGGCACGTATCGGAGTAGTGAAATCATTGAATACTTTATCACGTTCGGTTGCTGTGGCTGCCAGCTTTTCTTCGATTTCCTGATACTCTTCGGGATGTTCGTACTTGAAACTCAGATTCTCCAGTTCTGTCTTTATCTTGTACAGTCCCAGGCGATTGGCGAGGGGAGCATAGATATACAATGTCTCGCCTGCAATTTTGAATTGCTTGTTGGGAAGCATCGAACCTAACGTGCGCATATTGTGCAGCCGGTCGGCTATCTTGATCAGAATTACGCGTATATCATCGGACATCGTCAGCAGCAACTTCTTGAAGTTCTCTGCCTGTGCCGAAGCGCGGTCACCGAAAATACCACCGGATATTTTGGTCAGCCCGTCTACAATCTGGGCGATTTTCGGGCCGAATATGTTTTCTATGTCTTCTACGGTATAATCCGTATCTTCTACCACATCGTGCAGCAAGGCGGCACAAATGGATGTAGAACCAAGACCTATTTCGTTGCATACAATTTGTGCCACAGCGAGGGGGTGCATAATGTAAGGTTCGCCCGAACGGCGTTTGATGCCCTTATGCGCCTGATTGGCAAAGTTGAATGCCTTTGTTATGATCTCAATACGCTTGCGGTGTTTGGTTGCCAAGTAGTCGTTTAACAGTTGCTGGAAAGCCTGTTCAATCATTTCTTCTTCGACTTTTTCTTTATCTTTCTGGCCCACATTCTCTTCCATATCCTGTTCTCCTTTCTTCAGTTGCTGCAAAAATAAGCAATTTTCAACATCACACAAGTATTTGTGCCTTTATTTATATATCTTCAATTGCTTTCCGGCAGAAATGTTGGTATTGCGCAATCCATTCCAACTCTGAAGTTGCTTGACGGTGACGCCATAACGACCTGCAATACCACCCAGTGTTTCGCCACTCCGTATCTTGTGGTAAGTCAGCTTCCCGTTGCCGGTTGTAGCGCGTCTTGCTGTAGAGCGGGTTTCGGGGATGGCTACAGTACGGCGGTTTTTGAATAATTCATTAGAACGGTGGGCGTAGATGGTGTCCTGGCTGTCGATAAATGTACTGATGTAATTCATTGGCAGGCGGAGGGTTTGCGCCTTGCTTTCACCGGGAATTATATTCTTTTTATATTGGGGATTAAGACTTTTGATCTCTTCCATACTCACGCTACAGATATCGGCAAGCTGTTCGAAATGTAAGTTTTTTGTTACCTGTACTGTATCTGTTGCATCGGGAATGTTGGTTTCCATGGGGCAGATGTTGTGCTTGCAGTAGTAGGTCATCACATAGTTGGCGGCGATAAACGCGGGTACATATCCACGGGTTTCTTTCGGCAGGAAGTTATAGATTTCCCAATAATCCGTTTTCCCTCCGGCACGGCGGATGGCCTTGTTGATGGTGCCCGGGCCGCAGTTGTAAGCGGCAATCACCAGATTCCAGTCTTGGTAAATGGCATACAGATCCTTCAGATAGCGGGCGGCAGCCCAGGTGGCCTTGATTGGATCGCAGCGTTCGTCAACGAGACTGTTGCTTTCCAGGCCATACATTTTTCCGGTAGCCAGCATGAACTGCCACAGTCCGCAAGCGCCTGCGCGTGAACGGGCGGAAGGGTTGAGAGCGGATTCGATAATGGGCAAGTATCTGAGTTCGAGCGGCAGTCCGTAGGTGTCGAGCGCTTCCTCAAAGATAGGCATGTAGAAATTGCAGGCGCTCAGCATGAACGATACGTTATTGCGTAAGCGTCCTGTGTACATATCTATGAATTTGCGTACAATTTCATTGTATGGCATTTCCATCACAGCAGGAATACGGCTGAGACGGTCGATGTAGACGGAGTCACTGAAAAACGGATTCTCAGTGGAAGTACTGCAATCTTTGCCTAAATCAATATAATTCTTTGCTTTCCAGTCGTTGAGCAGGCTGTCCAGCGGATAGGTCATACTTGGAGGAAGTTCGATGCTTTCCTTTCTTTCCGTTCCGTTGTCGCGGATGAGTACATCCACGCTTTCTTGCGCTTGCACCTGGAAGGTGAAGAGTGACAGACAAAACAGGAACGGAGTGGCGATAAGCTTCTTCATATTTACAGATTTATTCTTCATGTGTGATTATTCTTTGGTATGGCTTTATTCTCATTTAAAAACGGAAACTGCATTGCAGTCCGACGGATTTATTGGAGGTACCGCTGCTATATGGGTTGTTGATAACAGCCGGTTCTATTCTCATACTAAGGTCGGGCGTTATGTCGAAATTAGATAATTCCGCATCTACATACGCATCGATGACTGATATCAGATAAACACCGATAAAAGCGAAGATACTCAGGTCGCGATATCGGCGGTATGTATCCTTTCGTTTTCGGAGCGTTTCTACTATTTGTGTCTGGGAAACCCTGTCGATGTATCCCGGGGGGAGCAGATCAGTGATACTGCTGGCATCCCAGTTGCCTTTGGAGGCGTCCTTGTACGCTTGCATGTAGTCTTTGTACATTTTCCCATTCCAAGTCAGTGCATATGCACATCCGGCAAAGCCACCATATATAATAGGTAGTTTCCAGTATTTCCGGTTGTATATTTGTCCACCACCCGGAATTACCAGGGCGAGCCATGTCGCTTTGGTCGGATTGGGAATAAAAACTTTTTTATTGAGTTCCTTATTCAGACTGTCCGCAGGCGTATCGGGCACTTGCGGGGTGGGGGCGGAGGTCATCTCCAACAAACGCTTTTTGTTTTCGGCAGCAATACTGTCGGCTACTGCGAGGCTATCAGCGGTTGAAACCCGTTGCAGAATAGGATCGCTTAGTGCATCCAGACTATCCGGTACAATTTGCGGTATCTTCCGCAATGTGTCCGCAAGCTCTTTTTGCTGTCGTTTGGCAGCGGCACGCGGACGGTCCTGCCCATACATAGCAATCCCTGCCGTCTGCACGAGGCAAAGCAGCAGGGCGATACACCATTGATATGTTTTAGTTCCTTTCGTCATTTATTTTTTTAGAGTATCGAGTATGCCGATAATACGTTCTAAATCCTCTTCGTTATTGAACGGGATACTGATTTTACCTTTTCCTTTCTCCGAACAGGTCAGCTGCACTTTGGTACTGAAGAAACCGGATAGCTGTTGTTTCAGCATATTAAATTCTTCGGGCAACTTGGCTCGTTTGGGAGCTATTTTGCGTCCGCCGCTTTTCACGGTTTCGCCTTCGCTCAGAGATTTTACTAATTCTTCCACCTTGCGTACGGAGTATCCGTGCTCGATGATTTCTTCGAATATCTTCACTTGCAGCTTCGGATCAGCCAGAGTGACGAGTGCACGGGCATGCCCCATGTCAATCTGCTTGTTTTGTATGGCCATCTGAATAGGTGCAGGCAGCTTCAACAGGCGCAGGTAGTTCGCGATGGTAGTTCGCTTTTTACCTACACGTTCGCTGAGACGTTCCTGTGTCAGGCCGTATTGTTCCAACAGGTGCTGGTAGGCAAGAGCGATTTCCACAGAATTCAGGTCTTCGCGCTGTATGTTCTCGATAAGCGCCATTTCCATGACGTTTTCGTCGTCGGCGGTGCGGATATAGGCGGGGATGCTTGTCAGTCCGGCAAGTTGCGAGGCGCGGAAGCGGCGTTCTCCGGCAATGATCTGATATTCATCGTCCGAGAGTTTACGCAAGGTGATGGGCTGAATGATACCTATTTCAGAGATTGAGTCGGCAAGTTCCTGAAGCGCCGTTTCGTCAAATTCATGACGTGGCTGATTCGGGTTGACGACAATCTTCGACAACTCTATTTCGTTGATGGAAGAAGAGCCTTCGGTCTGCACTTCGTCCATTGAAAGCAGAGCGTCGAGCCCGCGTCCTAATGCATTTCTTTTTTGTGCCATGGTTCTTCGTTTTTAAGTTAATTGTTGCGACTAATCAGTTCTTTGGCAAGTGCCATATGGTTTTTGGCTCCTGTGGAGTCTGCGTCATACAAGATGGTAGGCAGACCATAACTGGGGGCCTCGCTCAGTTTGACGTTGCGTTGCACCACGGTTTCGAACACCAGTTCCTGGAAGTGGCGTTTCACTTCATCGTAAATCTGGTTGGCCTGGCGCAGGCGTGAGTCGTACATGGTCAGCAGGAAACCTTCGATTTCGAGTGCCGGGTTCAGTTTCGACTTGATGATTTTGATTGTATTCAGCAATTTACTGATGCCTTCCAATGCAAAGTATTCCGCTTGTACGGGGATAATCACAGAGTCGGCTGCGGTCAGTGCGTTGATGGTAATCAGTCCCAGTGAGGGCGAGCAGTCTATCAAGATATAATCAAACTCTTCCTTCAGCGGGGCAAGTACTTCTTTCAATATCTTTTCCCTGTTTTTCAGATTGAGCATCTCTATCTCGGCGCCCACCAAGTTTATGTGTGAGGATATCACTTTCAGTGTATCAATCTCGGTGTCATGAATCGCTTCGCGGACATCAGCCCGGTCGATAATGCATTCGTAAATAGTGCATTCCGACTGCTTGATGTCGACACCCAAACCGGAAGAGGCGTTTGCCTGCGGGTCTGCGTCCACAACGAGCACTTTCTTTTCCAGGGTGGCGAGTGAGGCTGCGAGGTTAATCGTAGTCGTTGTTTTTCCTACACCACCTTTTTGATTTGCCAAAGCAATAATTTTTCCCATAATCTTAGTGTTTATTGGCAGCGAAATAAGTGATAATTCCGTATTGCGCCTACTAAAAAAGAGAAAGATTGCAAAATCTGTTGATAAGTCGCCTTTTTTGTTAATAACTCAAAGCCGTTTTATTTCATTTCGACCTGTTCCGGCACTTTTCGTTCTCTTGTTCAGCTTGCAAATATACGTAATTATCTTGAAATGAAATATCTTTTTTGTCTCGCTTGCAGAAGATTAAGATTTGTTTTAAGTGCCTGTCCGCATTTGGGATGTGGTTTGTGCGAATAATCATGCGTTCTGCACTTTCATCTCTTTCAGCGGCTTTAGGCCGTTGTGTGTAAGGCGTTTAGACTGAAATCTCCGGTCGGGGACGGCTTTCAGTGCTTTCAGCCTGTTACCGTATCAATATCCTTTGTTTCGTCTTCCGGCTTATTTGGAGTCTGTACCCGTTCGCGCTCCAGCGTTTCGGGACGTAGCATTTCGTGGGGGAAGTATTTGCTTAGCGGGTAACGGAAGAAATCCATGTTCTGGCGTAGCCTTCCTGTTAACATGCGATCTGGTTTGAAGTAGATGCGTGAAACCCGCACCTTGCCCGGCATCACGTCGTCGGGATGTTCGAATCCCTCGCTTGTTATGGCGAGGTTGAAGGAGCCAAGTCCTCTGATAGTGACGGACTCTCCCTCGCTGAGTGCTTCTTCGATGTATTTGGGTAGGTCCACCAGTACGCTTTGCACGTCGCCCTCACCCATGCCTTTGCGACGGGCCATGCGTTGCGCCAACTTTTCGGTAGTTACTCCGCCGCGCGGTTGCAGGGTACGTTGCACAGCGTAGTACAGTTGCTTCATTCCTTCCTTGGAGCGGAAGAGTTTCTTTCTTACTAAATAAATCATTCCCATATCCTTGTTCCTGTTGATTGATGTTGTTGTTGATATCTATGCTTTTCAATGTCAGTAGCATAGTACCTTAATGCCTGAAACTCATTTCCCTATGAACTGTAGTTCCCTTTGCTTTGCTGCGTAAGATGGCATCTTGTGTTGTTTAAGATGGTATCTTATACTGCACAAGATGCCATCTTGAACGGCAAAGGTAGCCATGCTTCAGTAGATATGCAAGCTTTTTGCGGGGGAAAGGTAAGGAATGTGTCTGTGATGGATAAGGGGATGCTTCGTGGTGCGGACGTTAAATAAGCGAAACTTCTCCTCCTTTTGCCACTTAAAGCTGGATGGTGAACGTGCCTCTTTATGTGGTGGGAGGCTTCTTCCGTTAGGGAGATTTTCTCCAGAAACATTACCAAGTTATTTTTTAAGTGTTACTTAGTTGTTTTTTCGCCTACTACTATACTTCTCTTGGTCATCTTTTGTGCATTCGTAACGGTATAGAAATAAGTTTTCACCACAGAGTAACACAGAGTTTCACGGAGTTCTATTCTTTTGATTTCAAATTGATTAAACTCTGTGAAACTCTGTGTTACTCTGTGGTGAATTAATTCATAACCCTACAGAAATGCACAAAACGTGGCCAAGAGAAGTATAAATTGAGATTGGCATATACCTATATATTGGTAAAAGCCGGAGCGGTAACACATATTAAGTACCAGAGTTTGCGTTTTTAATATGAGATACATATCTTCGCAGCCTATTCAAATACTTGTCGATTAAGAAAGTGAATAACAGCAGAAAGAAGAGAGTAGTTATAGCATGGGTGCTGATGATGGCACTTCTGCCGTTCTTCGTGGTGAAGGCTTTTCACCATCACGAAGACGAGCATGCTGCTTCCTGTTCCCATGCAGATCATCCGCGCCATTCGTCCGATGATTGTGCTATCTGCCACTTTTCTCTTTCCCTTTTCACGGAAGCGCAGTCTGTTGACTTCCGTTGCATCTTAACACCCATCACATTTGAGCAGGTTGTTCATCAGGATAAGATTGTCTATACACTCTCTTATTCACATTATCTACGTGCACCTCCCATAGCTTGATTACATAATTTACATTCATGTGGAGACGGGCTTTTATAGCTTGCCTCTCATTGTTTTATTCTAATCAAGATTGTAATCAATGCGTATAGGAATTATTCCGGGCGTGCTGGGGATGTTGTGTACAACCCTTTCCGTCCATGCGCAGAAACCCGATTCAGTCCGTAATGTAGCTTTGCCTGAAGTCGTGATAGCGGAAACCTATCAACAGCTTCAGAACAAAAAGACTGCACTTACGCTCGAAGTGGCTGACAGGGATTTCTTGCGGAAACATTTCACGGGTAACTTCATGCAGGCTATGGAAAATATCCCCGGCGTGCAGGCTATGGATATCGGTTCGGGATTCTCCAAGCCGATGATTCGCGGCATGGGCTTTAATCGGGTGGCTGTATTGGAGAATGGCATCAAACAGGAAGGGCAGCAGTGGGGTGCAGACCACGGTCTGGAGCTGGATGCTTTCAATGTGGATGCCGTGAATGTAATGAAAGGTCCTGCTTCGCTGCTTTACGGCAGTGACGCCATGGGCGGAGTGATTGACATTGCTCCGGTGCAGGTGCCGGCAGAGAATATGTTGTTTGGCGACGTGACGCTGTTGGGTAAGTCTGTGAACGAAACCATAGGCGCTTCACTGATGTTGGGTATCAAAAGAAATGCATGGTATACGCGGTTGCGTTACTCGGAACAGCGCTTTGGAGATTACCGTATCCCGGCAGACACGATTGTTTATCTGACTCAGAAGATGCCGGTCTACGGTCGTCGGCTGAAAAATACGGCGGGATGGGAACGTAATGTCAATTTCTTTACCCAATATCAGAAGAAAGGATATAAGTCGAATCTTGCTGTGTCCAATGTTTTTCAGAAGACGGGGTTCTTCCCCGGAGTACATGGAGTTCCCGACTTGTCACGTCTGGAAGACGACGGTGACAGCCGGAACATCGATCTTCCTTATAGTAAAGTAAATCACCTGAAAGTGACCACTCATCAGCAGTATGCTTGGGAGAAGTTTATTCTGTCGGGTGATATCGGTTATCAGAACAATCACCGCGAGGAATGGAGTGCGTTTCATACCCATTACGGAACACAACCTCTGCCGGAAACTGATCCTGACAAAGAACTGGCCTTTAATCTGAATACTTTCAGTTTTTCGGCAAAAGGACGGTGGATCGGTTCTTCTTCCTGGGAACACCGGATGGGGTGGGACTCTCAATTCCAGCGAAATACGATTTCCGGTTATTCTTTCTTGTTGCCGGAATATGATCGTTTTACTACCGGTATATCCTGGCTTACGACGTATCGTCCGGATAATACGTTATCCGTCAGTGGAGGTGTACGGTATGACTATGGTCGCATGCGTGTCTTTGCCCATGATGATCCTTACCTGGCTACTTATTTGCAAGAACAGGGATATGATGAAGAGCAGGTGGAGTTCTACCGGTGGAACAGCCGCCGGGTAAACAGGAGCTTTGGCGACTATTCTTTATCATTGGGTGTGGTATGGACGCCCTCGATGCGGCATCAGCTGAAGGTAAATGTCGGGCGGAGTTTTCGTCTTCCGGGAGCTAATGAACTGGCTTCGAATGGTGTGCATCACGGCACATTCCGTCATGAACAGGGAGATGCCACACTTTCGTCCGAACAGGGTTGGCAGATGGATGCTTCTTATCAGTTGAAGTACGGGAGATGGTCCGTATATGTTTCTCCTTTCGTCAATTGGTTTAGTAATTATATCTTTCTGCGGCCTACGGGGGAATGGTCTGTCTTACCCCATACGGGACAGATTTACCGTTATACGCAGACGGAAGCCTTGTTTGCCGGAGCGGAGGCGAGTGTGGAACTAACTGTTTTGCCCACTCTCAACTACCGTATATCCGGTGAGTATGTCTATACCTACAATTGTGATGAACGTATTCCTTTGAGTTTTTCTCCGCCTGCCACGCTGCGCAACACGCTCACCTGGCAAAGGAAGCGGTATATGCTTTATGCCGAATGGCAGAGCATAGCCAAGCAAAATCGTGTGGATCGTAATGAAGACCGCACGCCGGGTGCAAACCTCTTTCATATAGCTGGCTCTCTTGATTTACCCGTTGCCGGAACGGAAGTGGAGATTACTCTGACTGTCCGTAATTTATTCAATACGCGGTATTACAATCATCTCAGTTTTTATCGGAAAGTGGAGATACCCGAACCGGGGCGAAACTTTCAATTATTAATTAAAGTACCATTTAAAAAATTATTCAAATGAAAACAAGATTTTATTTCCCAATGATTATTTCCCTTTTAGTGATAAGTGTTTCATTACTTACTGCTTGCGGAGACAGTGACAATCCGCTTAGTGATACTACAAAACCGGTGATTGATCTTAAATCGCCTGCCGAAGGCGGAGTGCTGGCAATAGGCAGTGAACATGGAGTACATTTTGAGATGGACTTATCGGATGATGTCATGTTGAAATCGTACAAGATAGAGATTCACAATAACTTCGACCATCATTCGCATGATACCCGCACTGCTGAGACGACTGTTGATTTCACCTTTAATAAGTCTTACGATGTTTCGGAACAAAGAACGGCTCATATCCATCATCATGATATCGTGATACCGGCTAATGCCACTCCGGGAGATTACCACCTGATGGTTTACTGTACGGATGCTGCCGGAAACGAGGCGCATGTCGCACGCAATATCGTGTTGAGTGCGACGGGAGGAGATGACGGACATCACGAAGAATAACGGTTTACGCTGGTTTTATTCGATATATCGAACAATATTGTAACCCGTTGGCGGAATTAATTTCTTTCTGTAGGGTTATGAGTTAAATGATAAATAATCTTTTAGACGCGGATGACACGGATAACGCGGATCTTTTTTTTATCCACTTTTATAGCGCAGCCTTTTAAATCCGCGTTATCCGTGTCATCCGCGTCTAAAAAATAATATACCGAATGGCGCTAATCACTAATCACTTATCACCAAACACTAATCACTTTTGTTCTTTTCTAATACGGGATGAATTAATTCCGCCAACGGGTTATTGTATTATTTTTATTCGATATATCGAATGAAACGCAAACTCTGGTACAACAAAAGCAAAGTATTGTATTAGGTGCTTTCTTTATTTTTGCCTACTTTTGCATAGAAAATAAAGATGAATATGGAAAATCAGAGACCTTTAATATTGGTTTCCAATGACGATGGTGTCATTGCAAAAGGCATTAGTGAGTTGGTTAAGTTTCTTCGTCCGCTGGGAGAAATAGTTGTGATGGCGCCGGATGCGCCGCGCTCGGGTAGTGCAAGTGCGCTGACTGTAACGGAACCCATTCATTACCAGTTGGTTCGTAAGGATGTAGGGCTGACAGTTTATAAATGTTCCGGTACTCCGGTAGACTGCATAAAACTTGCCTTGCATACGGTGCTCGACCGCAAACCCGATCTGATAGTCGGTGGTATCAATCACGGCGATAACTCTGCCGTGAATGTGCATTATTCCGGTACGATGGGAGTGGTAATTGAAGGTTGCCTGAAAGGTGTGCCTTCCATTGGTTTCTCTCTTTGCTGTCATGATCCGAATCCTGATTTTGAGCCTTCCGGTCCTTATATCCGTGAGATAGCCCGTCAGGTTTTGGAAAAGGGGTTGCCTCCGTTGACTTGCCTCAATGTAAATTTCCCCAATGTACGGGAACTCAAGGGAGTTAAAGTCTGCGAACAGTCCAAAGGACAGTGGACCAATGAATGGGAGAATTTTGCGCATCGCGGTGATACCCATTACTACTGGCTGACCGGTGAGTTCCAGAATACCGATTCCGATAATGAAAAGAATGATCATTGGGCACTCGATAACGGCTATGTAGCTATTACTCCGACCAAGGTGGATGTTACGGCTTACGAACTTATAGATGAACTGCAAAGCTGGTTTTGAAGAAGTTGAGAGTTGAGGAAGTTGAAAGTTGAGAATTAGCTGCGCTATGATGCTGCATAATAATTCTCAACTCTCAACTTCCCCAACTCTCAACTTCATAAAATTTTTAATTTTATGAAGTATTACTTGATTGTCGGTGAAGCTTCCGGTGATTTACACGCATCTCACCTGATGGCTGCTTTGAAGGTTGAAGATCCGCAGGCGGAATTCCGTTTCTTCGGAGGCGACCTGATGGCAGCAGTGGGTGGAACGATGGTGAAGCACTATAAGGAGCTGGCTTATATGGGCTTTATCCCGGTGTTACTGCATTTGCGCACAATCTTTGCCAACATGAAACGCTGCAAGGAGGATATCGTGGCATGGCAGCCGGATGTAGTGATACTGGTGGATTATCCCGGTTTTAACCTGAATATTGCCAAGTTCCTGCGAGCCAAGACGCAAATCCCGGTTTATTATTATATCTCTCCGAAGATATGGGCGTGGAAAGAATACCGTATCAAGAATATCAAGCGGGATGTGGATGAATTGTTTTCCATTCTGCCGTTCGAGGTGGAGTTTTTCGAAGACAAGCATCATTATCCGATACATTATGTAGGCAATCCTACGGTAGATGAAGTGACCGCTTTCCGTGCGGAACATCCTGAAACGTACGATGATTTTATTCGTGAGACCGGATTGGATCCTAAGCCGATAATCGCTTTACTGGCGGGTAGCCGGAAGCAGGAAATAAAAGATAACCTGCCCGATATGCTTCGTGCAGCTTCTGCTTTTCCTGAATACCAATTGGTTTTGGCCGGTGCACCCGGTATTTCTCCTGACTATTATCATGAATATATAGGAGGTGCGAAAGTAAAGATCCTTTTCGGACAAACCTATCGTTTGCTGCAACAGGCTGAAGCTGCATTGGTAACTTCGGGAACTGCTACGCTGGAAACGGCCTTGTTCCGGGTGCCGCAGGCTGTCTGCTATCATACGCCGATAGGAAAAGTCATTTCGTTCCTGCGCCGTCATATACTGACGGTAAAGTATATTTCATTGGTGAATCTTATTGCAAACCGTGAAGTGGTGAAAGAGCTCGTGGCTGATACGATGACAGTAGAGCAGGCCCGTGCCGAACTGGAACGTATCTTATATAATAAGGAGTATCGGCAACGAATGCTCGAAGGCTATGAGTACATGGCATCGCGTCTGGGAGATGCCGGTGCGCCGAAGCATGCTGCACAAGAAATGATACGCCTGTTACACCTGCATTATTGTAGTGGGAGCTAAAGGAGTAGAGGAGTTACATAATGAAAGTCTTTTTGCTTCAAAAGGCTATAAAATAGTTAAAAGAGATAAAGCCGGTGCAGTAAATGCCCGGCTTTCGTATTTTATAGTCAGAATACACGAAAGATTATGAACTAACAATTTTTACGAAAACAAGCAAAAGGACTTTGATTATGAAGAGATTACATTGGCTATTTTTTATGATGTGCTTGGCAGTACTACCTGCGTTGCAATCATGCGATGATTTAGATGACGGATACTCTATCGGTGATTTCTCTTATCCGAATTGGAGCACCGTACGCGTGAAGGGGAATACTTTCTATCTGGAAAGTGACACTTGGGGAACGCTTTGGCCTATTAATACTAATATGGGTTGGTATCAGCCTGTAGACGGGCAGCGTATTATAACAATCTTTAATCCCATCTATGATAATTATGAAGGATATGATCATGCCGTGAAGATTGAGAAGATCTGGCATGCCCTGACGAAAAGTGTGGAACCGCTGACATCGGAGAATGACGAAGAATATGGTAATGATCCGGTATTTATTTATAAAGGGGATATCACTATCAGTGGGGGATATATGAACATTATCTTTATGCAGAATCTGCCGAAGAATTCGGGTACGAAACATCGTATCAGTCTGGTACAACGTGCAGAAGATGCCGAGGTTCCTTTAGCAGAAGAAGGTAATGATGACGGATATATCCATCTGGAGCTTCGATACAATGATTATGATGACCTGAGTGGAGTTCGTGCTCCCGGATTAGTGTCGTTCAATCTGAAAGAATTGAATATAACTTCTGAAACGAAAGGTATCAAGTTAAAGCTGAATTCAGAAGTAAACGATGAAGTCGAAATTACCTTTGAAAAACAATCGGATAATTCCGCAAAAGTTTCTAACTTAGATTTCTCAAAGATGCAATTGAAGTAAAGTAAAGTGTTTTGTGTGTGAGGCCGGGTGAATGTGAATTCCTCCGGCCTTTTTTTATTTCATCAACATTAAAACGTAGAGGTAAACCACTGCTGCGGGGATTGCCAGTAAAGCACTATCGAAACGGTCGAGCATTCCACCGTGGCCGGGTAGGATGTGACCCGAATCTTTGATGCCTAACTGGCGCTTCATTAGCGATTCCGTTAGGTCACCCCAAGTACCGAAGATGACAACAACCAGTGCCAGTCCGGCCCATTCCCAAACAGACAGGAATGAGAAGTAGTGAGCGAATACGAATGAAGAAGCAATAGAGAACACACCACCACCGATGCTTCCTTCCCATGACTTCTTGGGGGAAATACGTTCGAACAAACGATGCTTGCCGATTAACGAGCCTACACAATATGCTCCAGTGTCACTCAGCCATATAAATACAAAGATGGAAAGTGGTAGGATGGGATTGTAGGTCACGCTGCTTTCTGCCGGGTTATATTGGAAAGCCAATACGTTGAGCAATGCAAACGGTAATGCTACATACAGCTGGCTTAACATGGAAAAGGCCCAGTTGCCAATGGGATTCTTCTTTTTCAGATACAGTTCTGTAATTATCAGGTAAAGCAGTAATGCCAGATAAGGCAGAAATACCTGGGCTCCGATAGTAGATTGACAAAAGCCCATTACGGCCAAGAAGAGATAAGCGCCTCCCAAAGCGGTAATTGTTTTATTGATTTGTACTTCACCGTTTTGGTTTATCAGATGGGCAAATTCGTGTACGCTCAGTGCACCGATAATGGTGAACAGGATACCGAATGAAAGGGGGCTGTATAGGATACAGCCCACCAATACTACTACGAATAACACACCTGTGATGGCGCGTTTTAAGAAATTGCTTTTCACGGTAATTCCGTTTTTTAGTTCTTTATTCTTTTGCGGGTCGTTCTACAGAAACTTTGGTACCTTCTGCTGAAACCTTTGTTTTGCCGGTTTCTGTTCCGCCTTCAACATTGTTTTCTTCTTCCGCTTTTACTTCTTTTTCGCTCTCCACAGCTTCTTTGGCGGCTGCGTCTTCAGCTTTCTTAAGTTCTTCCGAAATCTTGTTTGCACTGATTTCTTCAGAACGGGAAGCCCAAGGACGTTTTCCGAAGATTTCTTCCACATCTTCTGCAAAGATAACTTCTTTATCTATCAGCAACTGTGACAGTTTGGCGTGCCCATCCCTATGTTCGGAAAGTATTTTCTTTGCACGTTCGTACTGTTCGTTCACCATATTTTTCACTTCTTCGTCAATCAGTTCAGCAGTTTTTTCGCTGTACGGACGATTGAAAGAATATTCATCATTACTGTAATAACAGAGGTTGGGTAACTTTTCGCTCATTCCGAGGTAGGCAATCATGCCGAAAGCCTGTTTCGTAACACGTTCCAGGTCATTCATGGCACCGGTCGAAATACGTCCCAGGAACAAATCCTCAGCGGCACGTCCACCCAATGTGGCGCACATCTCATCAAGCATTTGTTCTTTGGTGGTAATCTGGCGTTCTTCGGGCAAATACCAGGCAGCGCCCAGTGCACGTCCGCGTGGAACAATCGTTACTTTAATCAACGGATTGGCATATTCCAGCAACCAGGAGATGGAAGCATGTCCTGCCTCGTGGATAGCGATGGAACGACGTTCCGCTTCCGTGGTGATTTTCGTCTTCTTTTCCAGACCACCAACAATACGGTCTACGGCATCGAGGAAATCTTGTTTGCCTACGAACTTTTTGCCGTGGCGGGCAGCGATCAGTGCAGCCTCATTGCAGACATTGGCGATATCGGCACCGGAGAAGCCCGGGGTTTGGCGTGCCAACAGGTCTACGTCTACTGTATTATCTATTTTGATGGGGCGTAAGTGTACGCCGAATACTTCCTTACGTTCGTTGAGGTCGGGAAGGTCTACATGAATCTGGCGGTCAAAACGTCCGGCACGCAGCAAGGCTTTGTCCAAAACGTCTACACGGTTGGTAGCAGCCAGGATGATTACACCGCTGTTGGAACCGAAACCGTCCATTTCTGTCAATAACTGGTTCAATGTGTTTTCGCGTTCATCATTTCCACCCATTGCGGCAGCTTTGGCGCGGGCACGACCTACGGCGTCAATTTCATCAATGAACACGATACAGGGGGCTTTTTCTTTGGCTTGGCGGAACAAGTCACGTACACGTGATGCACCTACACCGACAAACATTTCCACAAAGTCGGAACCAGCCAGTGAGAAGAACGGTACGTTGGCCTCGCCTGCCACAGCTTTGGCAAGCAGGGTCTTACCGGTTCCTGGAGGGCCTACCAGCAATGCACCCTTGGGTATCTTACCTCCCAGGTCTGTATATTTTTGCGGTTCTTTCAGGAATTCCACAATTTCCTCTACTTCCTGTTTGGCCTCGGCAAGTCCGGCTACATCTTTGAATGTAACTTTTACGGGAGTCCCCTTCTCAAACAGTTGGGCACGCGATTTACCGACATTGAAAATGCCGCCACCGCCTGCACCGCCACCACCGCTCAGACGGCGTGACATGAATATCCAGAAACCTATAAGGAAGGCAATAGGCAGAATCTGCCACAGTACGACCCCGAAATAATTGCGTTTCTTTTCGTAGTTGATAGAACCGTCAAAGTGCAGTTCATCTTTTTCCTTTTGCAGGAAGTTTCCCAAACTTTCACGAGACGGTGCTTCAGTTGTAATCATGGGATTTTTACCCACTTTACTAGAGTCTGCCTGAAATACGTTTTTAACGTATTGTGGCTTGATATATGCTTCTACAGAGTTATCATCATAACCGATGATTTTGCTCATATAGCCGTCACGTACGTATTGCTGGAATTCGTCATAAGAGACACTTTTGATTCCGGTACTGTTTTCATTGGTGATGTACAAGCCCAGAAGCATCATGGCTATGATCATATACAGCCAGTTCAGGTTGAACTTGGGCATATTTACCTTATTGGGCTTTTTGTTAGCGTTATTATTATTGTTGTCCATAGGGCTTATTAATCAATGTCAGGTATTTGGGTTAATTTGGCGTCGGCCCAGAGATTTTCCAGATTGTAGAAGTCTCTCGTTTCGGGTAGAAACACATGGACCAATATGTCGGAGTAATCCATTGCTACCCATTCGGCATTGCGCAATCCGTCTATTGCAAAAGGTTTGCTGTTAGCGCCTTTGCGGGTGAATTCCTTTACGGACTCTACAATGGCGGTCACTTGGCTTGGGGAGTTTCCCTGACAAATGACGAGATAGTTGCAGATAGTATCGCCAATTTTAGAAAGATCTGCTATTACAATATTTTTTCCTTTTTTATCTTGTATACCTTCGGTTATTTGTTGAATGAGTTTCTTTGATTCGTTCATTACTTATTATTAAAATTAAACAGTTGACAAATATACGCTGAATTCTTGTATCAAACACCTAAAAGGGAAAAAGTCTTTCAATTTTTGATTTTTTTTAGGTATATATTTCTTTGGCATACGGCATCTTAGCAGATTTTAGAGAAAAAAACACGAGAAATTGTTTTGGATTATCAAATTCTTTGTATCTTTGCAACCGCAAAACAGGAACGACCTGTTATTGGGCTATGGTGTAATGGTAACACTACAGATTCTGGTCCTGTCATTCCTGGTTCGAATCCAGGTAGCCCAACTAAAAAAGCTGCGAATGTAATAAGTTCGTAGCTTTTTTGCTTTTTTGTCCCTAAGTCTATTAATACGATAATGAAGCTTATGAAGAGATTCATTCTGTTTCTGCTGCTATTTTTCTTTATTTTAGGATTAGAGGGTAGAGCATGTGCCGAATGTGGTAAAAGCATTACGGTGAATGCTGTCGATCATCAACGTCTGAAATCGAAAGCGCATGAAGCAAAGGCATATTGCGTTAGTAAGGGATTCAGTACGAATTATTGTTTCTTAGTAGATTTCAGCATACATTCTGGTAAAAAACGTTTCTTTGTTTGGGATTTTAAAGGAGATTCCATTAAGTATGCAAGTCTTTGTGCCCATGGTTATGGGAAAGATAGTACACCTTCCAAACCTGTTTTTAGCAATACGCCGGGAAGTCTTTGCTCTTCTCTGGGAAAATACAAAGTAGGTATTCGGGCTTACAGCAAATGGGGAATCAATGTTCATTATAAATTGCATGGTCTGGAACCCACTAATGATAATGCTTTCAAACGTATTGTCGTATTACATTCTTATACTCCTTTGCCTGCGACAGAGGTTTATCCTTCACATCTTCCATTAGGCATGAGTCAGGGATGTCCGGTGATTTGTAATGAAGCGATGAGGCAAATTGATGTGTTGTTAAAGGCTGAAACCAAGCCTGTATTGTTATGGATTTATAATGATTGATCATACTTTATGTTTTAAGTAATAATGTAGCAATTCTATTCAAAATAATTAAAACTATGGCAAAAGAGTTAGAACTCAAGTACGGCTGTAACCCTAATCAGAAGCCGGCCCGCATTTTTATGCAGGAGGGGGAGTTACCTATCGAAGTCCTGAACGGACGCCCGGGATACATCAATTTTATGGATGCACTGAACGGTTGGCAGTTGGTGAAAGAATTGAAAGCGGCTACCGGAATGCCGGCTGCGACTTCATTCAAACATGTTAGCCCTGCAGGTGCAGCTATTGGTCTGGATTTGGATGAGACAATGAAACAGATTTATTTTGTTGATAACTTGCCGCTTTCTCCTCTGGCCAGTGCATATGTGCGTGCCCGTGGTGCGGACCGTATGTCATCTTACGGAGATTTTATAGCTTTGAGTGATGTCTGTGATGAGGCGACTGCCCGTTTCATTAACCGGGAAGTATCCGATGGTGTTATTGCTCCGGGATATACGGATGAGGCACTCGAAATTCTGAAGAACAAGCGTAAGGGTACTTATAATGTGATTAAGATTGATCCTTCGTATAAACCTGCACCGATTGAGCGTAAGGATGTGTTCGGGATAACTTTTGAACAGGGACGTAATGAGATTCAGCTGAATGGCAGCGAACTGTTCGCTAATATTCCTACGCGGAATAAGACTTTTCCGGATGCTGCAAAGCGTGATTTAATGATAGCGCTTATTACTTTGAAATATACGCAGTCCAATTCTGTATGTTATGTGAAAGACGGACAAGCGATTGGTATCGGGGCAGGACAGCAAAGCCGTATCCACTGTACCCGTTTAGCTGGAAATAAAGCTGATATCTGGTATCTTCGCCAGCATCCAAAAGTATTGAACTTGCCCTGGGTAGAGAAAATCCGCCGTGCCGACCGTGATAATACGATTGATATTTACATTAGCGATGACCATGATGATGTGTTGGCTGACGGTATTTGGGAGCAGTTCTTTACAGAAAAACCGGAAGTGCTGACGCGTGAGGAAAAGCGCGAATGGCTGAATACTCTGAAAGGAGTAGCTCTTGGTTCAGATGCTTTCTTCCCGTTTGGAGATAATATAGAGCGTGCTCACAAGACTGGTGTGGAATACATTGCCCAGGCAGGAGGTTCAGTACGTGATGATCATGTTATTGAAACCTGCGATAAATACGGTATTGCTATGGCATTTACAGGTATTCGTCTGTTCCATCATTAAGATAAGATATAAATAACAAAGAGGGTGTTTCAAAATGTTGAAACACCCTCTTTGTATATATAGGCTTAAAATTATTCGGCGCTACGAATGGAATCGTCGATAACCTTAATCTTTTGTTTTACCAATTCAATATCTGCCTTCAGTTTTTCTACTTTGCGGTTTAGTTCTGTCAGCAGGCTATTGCCTTTCTTTGAAGAAGCTGTCAGGAAGCCAAGATTATTTTCATAAGTCTGCAATTCGTTCTTCATGGCATCTGCTGCACGTACCAGTTTCTCGCGTTCGCGATAGAGTGACTGCGGGCTGCCTTCCTGAATACTGCTGATGTTGGATTTGAAGTTACTCAACTTCTTATTGGCAGCGCTGATGTTGAAGTGGTCGAACAATTTGTCCACTTGTCCGTGGTATTGCTTATACAAACGGTCTTTTTCCTTGAAAGGTACATGGCCGATGTTGTTCCATTCCTTCATTAATTCGCGTACCAACTGAGTAGCTTCATCTGTATCCATATTCTCATCAATGGCACCCAACTTCTCGATGATTTCCTTCTTCTTATTCAGGTTGTCTATCTCAACGGAACGTTGGGAGGAAGTAGCCTTGTTCTTTTGTTCGAAGAAGTAGTCACAAGCGGAAATAAACCGTTTCCATATTGCATCAGAATATTTCTTTGCTACCGGACCGATAGTCTTCCATTCTTTTTGCAGTTTGGTTAGTTCGTCAGCGGTTGCTTTCCAGTCGGTGCTATCTTTCAGAGCTTCAGCTTTCTCACAAAGAGCACGTTTCTTATCCAAGTTTGCATTCATGCCCTCTTTCAGGGCTTTAAAGAATTCACCTTTCTTGCGGAAGAATTCATCACACGCTTTACGGAAACGTTCGAATATCTTCACATTCATCTTTTGCGGTGCAAAACCGATGGTCTTCCACTTGTTTTGCAGGGCAATGATCTCCTGTGTTTTATTGTCCCACGCAGCAAAATTGGTCAATTCGTTGTAGTCTATTGCTTCAATGATTTCACAAATCACTGTTTTTTGGTCAAGATTATGCTGCTCTACTTCCTTCAATGATTCGAAGTGTTGTTGATGACGGCGATTTACGGCTGTGGAAGCAGCTTTAAATCGATTCCATACTTCGTCACGCAGTTCTTTTGCAACCGGACCCGTGTCACGGAATTCCTGATGTAGCTTTTGTAACTGGTGGAAAGCTGACACTACATCTGCTTCATCAGCCAGCTTTTCGGCAGCTTCACATAGATGTGTCTTTATTTCCAGGTTTTTCTTGAAGTCATATTCGCGGAATTCATTATTCAGCTTCAACAGATCGTAGAACTTCTCCACATAGAGTTGATAACTCTTCCACAGTTCGTTGACTTTGGCTTGCGGAATAAGTTTCACTTCATTCCACTGTTGCTGTAACTTCTTGAATTCTGAGTAGGATTTGTTAGCATCGTCGGGTGACTCTACCAGTTCTTTCAGTTCCTCGATAATGGAAAGTTTGATTTGCAGGTTCAGCTCTTTTTGTTGTTCCTGTTCAGCTGACAATGCACCTCTCTTTTCTTTAATGACGGACATGATATTTTTGAATTCCTCTTCAACAGCATCCGTTGTCGGAATGAAATTCTCTGCTACTCCCCCGTTTTCGATAAACAGCTTCTTTGTCGCTTCTTGTTCGGCATTATGAAGCTTATAGAAAGCCTGTTTCAGACTATCTATCTCCTGTTTGCCGGCGTTTTCCACATCTGCGGAAATCTCTTTCAATTTAGCCAGGATTTCTTCCTTGCTTAGCTTTTGTGCGGCTTCTACCGGCTGCTCTTCCTGCTTTGCTTCTTCAGCCGGAGTTTCCGTCAGAGCCGGTTCTGAAACCTCAGCTGCTTTCTTTTCTTCTTCTAATTCCACCGCCTTTTCGGGGAGATTAGTGTCATGAGTGTCCATCATTGTACATACATTTTAAAAAACGGTTTTACCCGTTCGGGTTACATTAGGTCACAAATTAATGAAATAAAACAATTACTTCATACTTTTTTCCTTAGTTTTTTTTCATTTTTCTTGTTTTAGGATAGAAGTACGGTAATTCCCATATATAACATCATGCCTATAATATCATTGGTAATCGCAATAAACGGACCGGTAGCGATGGCTGGGTCTACCTTCAACTTTTCCAGTGTCATAGGTACCAGTGTGCCGAAGATAGATGCGAACATCACTACTGCAAACAGGCTGATAGAAACGGAATAGGTGACGGTGGCAGTTGCGCCGAACCGGACAAAATTATATATATATACTAATAAGGAAATAATAGTAGCGTTGATAAGGGCCACTACGGATTCCTTGGTAATTTGCTTGAAAGTATCTTTTGCATCCAGCGAGTTGTTGGCAAGGCCCTGTACGATGATGGCCGAAGATTGTGTTCCCACGTTTCCGCCTGTACCACCGATCAGCGGGATGTAGAGTGCCATCTCGGGATGGGCTGCGAAAGTAGCATCGAAATTACCTAAAATCATGGAATTGCCGATACCACCCAGCATACCGATAATAAGCCATGGCAAGCGGGCACTGGTCTGGCGCATTACATTATCATCCGTTTCCACATCCTGGGAAAGACCGGATGCCAACTGGTAATCACGTTCCGATTGCTCACGAACTTCATCCATGACGTCGTCTACGGTGATTTGCCCCACAAGCCGTCCGATACTGTCGATAACAGGAACGGCTACCAAGTCATATTTCTCAATGGTCTGTACCACATCGTCCACAGATGTGTCTACGCGTACAGAAATGGGGTCTTTCCTCATCACGTGTTTAACCTTGGATACAGAAGGGGAGGTAATCATCTTTTTCAGTGGAAACACTCCTTGCAGGCGGTTTTCGTCGTCGATGACATAGACATAATAGATCTCATCCAACTGCTCAGCTTGCTGGCGCATCTCTTTCAGGCACTCCGGCATACTCCAGTTCTCGTTTACGACCACCATTTCAGTACCCATCAAACCACCGGCGGTGTCTTCGTCGTACTTCAACAGGTCTACGATGTCTCCTGCCTGTTCGATGTCTTCAATGTGAGAAAGAATTTCTTCCTGTTTCTCTTCATCCAGCTCACGCATCAGGTCTACGGCATCATCCGTATCCATGTAGTCCACAAAGCGTTTGGCAATGGTTTCCGACGGGAGTATTTCTAGGAATTCTTTACGGACATCCTCATCCATTTCCATCAACACGTCTGCCGCCGTTTCGTTATCCAGTAAGCGGTATACGAAACGTGCTTCCTCAGGACTCAGGTCATTGCACAGTTCGGCAATATCCGCAGGGTGCAGGTCTATAAGGAGTGCTTTGACGTTCTCAGCGTCCTTTTGTTCTATGAGGTTTTTGACATTGTCAATGTATTCTTCGTCCATCTCCATAATCTTTCTCCTCTTTTTAAAATGATAATTTAGCGGGCTAAGCCGTGATAATTTTAGGCGCGGATTACGCGGATTTCACGGATTAAAAGCTACGCGCTCATCCGCACAATCCGCGCCTAAAATCTTTAATTATCATTTTTTGGTTTCATCACTTGTTTCTCTAATCTCTTTCAATGCCTGTTCAACCCGGTTGGTCAGACTGATAAATTCCTGTACTGATAGTTGTTCTGGTCGTTTGTTAAACAAAACGTCTTCCGTCAGCGGACAATCTTTGCCGAGTATCGGCTTTATCGAATTTCTCAGGGTTTTGCGGCGTTGATTAAAAGTCGTTTTCACTACTTGTTTGAACAGCTTCTCGTCACAACCCAACTCTTTCGTTTCGTTTCGCGTCATGCGGATGACTGCGCTTTTCACTTTGGGTGGCGGATTGAATACATGTTCGTGTACGGTGAAAAGATATTCTACACGATACCATGCCTGTATCAATATGCTCAGGATGCCATACGTTTTACTGCCCGGTCCGGCGGCAATACGTTCGGCCACTTCTTTCTGTATCATACCGGTACAACAAGGTATCAGTTCTTTGTTATCCAACATCTTGAAGAATATCTGGCTGGATATATTATAAGGATAGTTTCCTGTCAGTACAAAAGGTTGCCCGTCGAACAGGCGTTGGAGATTCATTTTCAGGAAGTCATCTTCAATGATGTTGTCTTCCAGCGACGGATATTCTTCACGCAGATAGGCTACGGACTCATAATCCAATTCCACCACCTTCACCGGACGTTCTTTTCTCACCAGAAACTGGGTCAATACACCCATGCCCGGACCTACTTCCAGAATGGGGAGGCCGGGACATGCGTCTACCGTATCGGCTATATCCTGTGCCACTTTCAGATCTTTCAGAAAATGCTGGCCGAGAAACTTTTTAGGCTTTACTAATTTCATTTATCAACTAAATCGTTACTTTTGCACCGCAAACGGAGACCGTCCTTTTGGGAAAGTGCTGTATTTGCAGCCCACAAAGGTAATCCTTTTCGACGAAGAATAACGAATTCTGCATGAATAAACTATTAAAAAAGACACTGAAGATCCTTTTACCGGTCGCTTTGGGCGGTTTTATTCTTTATTGGGTGTATCGAGATTTTGATTTTGCACGCGCCAAGGAGGTACTTCTGCATGGAACGAACTGGGGATGGATGCTGTTTTCGTTGTTTTTTGGTGTGATGAGCCATGTTTTCCGTGGCTGGCGTTGGAAACAGACGCTTGCGCCGCTCGGAGCTTATCCAAAGACGAGCGATTGTGTGGATGCTATTTTTGTTTCCTATGCCGCTAATCTTGTTTTACCCCGTGTAGGCGAAGTTTCCCGTTGCGGTATGCTTGCCAAATATGACGATGTTTCTTTTGCCAAATCGCTTGGAACAGTGGTAACGGAACGCTTGATAGATACATTGACCATTCTTTTGATTACCGGGATTACTTTTCTGATGCAGATGCCCGTCTTCCTTCGTTTTTTTGAAGAGACAGGTACGAAAGTTCCTTCGCTGGTGCATCTGGTGACATCTCCCTGGTTTTATGTCGTTCTTTTTAGTATCATTGGTGTATTAGTATTACTCTATTTCCTTCTGCGTATGCTTTCTTTCTTCGAGAAAGTGAAAGGAGTGGTGCTGAATGTATGGGAAGGTGTGATGTCATTGAAGAGTGTGAAGAATATACCGCTTTTCCTCCTTTACACGGTGTTGATATGGGGATGTTACTTTTATCACTTTTATATCACTTTCTATTGCTTTGCTTTTACTGAACATCTCAGCTTTCTGGCGGGTCTGGTGATGTTTGTAGGCGGCACTTTTGCTGTGATTGTCCCTACTCCTAATGGGGCGGGACCGTGGCATTTCGCTGTCATTACAATGATGATGCTATACGGTGTCAATGCTACTGATGCGGGAGCTTTTGCCCTGATAGTACATGGTATACAGACATTGTTGGTTATTATATTGGGTATTTATGGCTGGTTACATTTGTCGTTGGTAAATCGTACGAAACAGAATTCATAAGCAGAAAAAAAAGAATGAAAACAAGATAAATAATCTTGTTTATTTGTTGTTCTATTCTTTTGTTGTAACTTTGTAATTAAAGAAATGGAGGCTCGGTATGGAACAGCAACAAAAATTTTATCCGGTAGGAATACAGACTTTCTCAGAAATCATAGGAAAGAATTATTTGTATATTGACAAGACTGAATACGTTTATCGCATGACGCATTCTGCTTCCAAATATATGTTTTTGAGTCGTCCGCGTCGTTTTGGCAAGTCGTTGCTGACCAGTACGCTTCATTGTTATTTTGAGGGGAGGAAAGAATTGTTCAAAGGACTTGCTATCGAAAAGCTGGAGGCGGAATGGAATATGCATCCGGTTCTTCACTTTGACATGAGTACAGCGAAGCACATGGATAAAGAACGGCTGGACAGTGAACTGGAAAGAAAACTTTTGGAATATGAAGAAATATATGGGCGAGGTAAAGGTGATGTTGAAGTTAACCAACGCCTGCAGGGGGTGATACAACGCGCTTTTCAGCAGACCGGCAAGCAAGTTGTTGTCTTGATTGACGAATATGATGCTCCGCTTCTTGATGTAATGCATGAGGATAAGAATCTGCCCATACTTCGCAATGTGATGCGTAACTTCTACAGTCCGCTGAAAGCCTGTGACCCTTATTTGCGCTATGTGTTTCTGACCGGAATCACGAAGTTTTCCCAACTGAGCATCTTCAGTGAACTGAATAATATCAAGAACATCAGTATGGACGAACCTTATGCTGCCATCTGCGGCATTACGGAAGAAGAAATAAAGGAGCAAATGAGCTATGATCTGGGTTTGTTGGCGGAAAAAATGCAAATAACGCGTGATGAAGTGCTGGCAAAATTGAAAGAGAACTATGATGGTTATCATTTTACCTGGCCTTCACCAGATATTTACAATCCTTTTAGTCTGTTCAATGCTTTTAACGATGGCAAATTTAACTCCTATTGGTTTGGCAGCGGTACTCCTACTTATTTGATAGAGATGCTGAATAAATTTGGCGTTCTTCCATCTGAAATAGGCGGAATAGAGGCTGTTGCTGCGGAGTTTGATGCTCCCACGGAGCGTATGACCAGTATTACTCCCTTGCTCTATCAAAGCGGCTATATCACAATAAAAGGTTATGACAGTGTTTTCGACATATATACGCTTGATATTCCTAATAAGGAAGTTCGTATTGGATTGATGCGTAATCTGATTCCTTCATATATCACAAATGATACGTTGACTACCACTACTATGGTTGTAGACCTGGCACGTGCTTTATCTCGTGGCGACATGGATGCTGCTTTGCGTTTATTACAGAAATTTCTTTCTACGATTCCTTATTGTGATAATACTGATTATGAAGGGCATTATCAACAGGTCTTTTTTATCATCTTTAACCTTTTGGGATATTATGTTGATGTAGAAGTACGTACTCCCCGTGGTCGTGTGGATATGGTGATGCGCAGTTGGACGACTCTCTATGTTGTTGAGTTGAAACTTGATAAGAGTGCTGATGCGGCTATGCAGCAGATTGACCTGAAAAATTATCCCGAACGTTTTGCGCTGTGCGGACTTCCGGTAGTGAAGGTGGGTATAAATTTCGACACGAAACGACATACGCTGGCTGATTGGAAGATAGAACCCGTTAAATAATTGTGGGGCTACAATACCTTGTCTACAAGAAGTTAACTTCTTGTAGACAGGAAGTTAGCTCCTTGTAATCCTCTGATAATCAGTGCCTGTTTTAGCCTCTGATTTTGCGTTTTTTATCCTTGTGTGCGTGCCTTGTTCAGTGCTCCTATCAGATATTTCCCTTTGCTGTTCACTATACTCCACTTGGTTGCGTGTATTATTTTCCAGACCTCGTTTCCCAGCCGTCCGTAGTCGGACAACTTCAATATCGCTTTCGTATCATTCGGATCGTTGATATGCAGTCCGTCCAGTGCGAGCAGGAGACATTCCAGGTTGTGGGTATTCTTGTTGTAGGCATATCCCGGAAACTCAATGAAAGAATATTTCCTCCATACCCCGACATCCTCCCCCGGCGGGGGAGTTAGAGGGGGAAGTTCTCTATTTTCGTTTGCTTTGTTTTGTTCTGTTTTGTTTTGTTCGGAATTGTCGGCATTTTCGGTGAAATTGTCTGCATCCTGCATGCAATTTTGAGGGTTTTGCATACCATCGGCCTCTTTATCGACTTTGCCGTCTTTACCGCCTTTATCACTTTCTTCCGTCTTCACCAGCATGTAGGGCAGGGACTCTAAGTCCCTTTTCCTACGTTTGGTTGCTTCGAGCCATACTCTCTGGATCTCTACGGAAGTCAGTATTCCGTGTTCCTTATAGGTTTCTTTGTCGAAGAACCCCTTTTCCATCAGTGTCTCCACAATTCCCTGCATCTCTTCTTTCGCAATTTCCCTTCCCACTTTGTTGGTGAAGAGTGTACACTGTTCTTCATTCCATGCCATGTAGTATCCGTTTTCCTTGTATATCTTGCACACTAATTTCATGACTGCCGTTTCCGCTTTCATTCCATACCTAGCTTCTATCAGTTCCATAGCCACTTCTTCGAAGAAGCTCACCTGAGTAGGAAAATAAGGTATGCTATTGTATATCATTGCCATAACTTCATTCTTTAATTGTTAATCATTAATCATTAATTGTCAACTGTCAATTGATCGGTCTCCATTCCAGAAAGTTTTCCAGCTGGAAGCTTCTCCACGCCTGTAGTTCTACATCCCAGTAGATGATGTGCCCTTCTATATGATGTATATCGTATTTCCGACGGAAACATTTTTCGTATGGAAGTAGTGTTGCTTTTACAAACTTGAAGGTTCCGTCCTGTTTGTAATATGCCACAAGTGCATATCCATACTGCATGTGGCTGATGAGGCTTTCAATTCTGTCGGTCATCCATAGTGCTGCGTCTTCCGTGTAGGCTTTTTCGAGCATGATTCGTATTTTCCATTTCTTTCTAAGTGCTTCATAGATTGAAGCGGGTTTCTTTAGTTTTCTCATTGTGTTTAATTTTAAATTATTAATTCTTAGTTCTTTAGTTGGTGTTTATGTCGGGCATAAAAAAAGAGAAGACATCACTTTGGGGATAAAGCGACATCTTCTCGATTTGCGGGGCTTAATCTTTGCTAAAGCGGGGGCAAAGATATAGTAGATTGTATATAGGGTGTCAATATTTAATTATTGTCCATTTATTTCTTATCTTTATTCTTGTTTTTACTCTTCTTCTCCATCACTTTTTGTAGATGTTCACCTCTCCAGATTTCTCCCAATTCTATTTCTATTGTCTTGGCTGATAGTGGAGTATTGCTGTCGGAGAGAAAAAGTCCCCATTCAGCACCCTTGTCTGCCAATTCGTGAATGGATATGTTTTCTTTTTTACCGAAAAATCCCTTGTCTCTCCAATTGAGCAGTTCTATCATCCCTTCTTTTCGATATTTGGGAAGTATCCCTTTTACTACTCTACCTTTAGGGCGTCCGGGTTTTCTCTTAATCTCTGATACATTGCCTCTTAAAGGTGAATTTTCTGCCTGTTTCAGGCCTTTTTTTCAAGGCTTTTAGCCATCTCTTTTTGTTTCATAATTTCACTTATTTAACGTAATAATAAAATATATATTAAATGTTTGATTTGAAAAACGGGCAAAGGTAAGCGTTTCTTTTGTTTACAGGCAATAGGAGTGATAGAAAAAGTTTTTTTGCTAATAATAAATATGAGGGTAATTTGTTGTATAATAGAGTAATACGTTGTATTTATAGGGGTGTCCAAAAAACGTTCGTTTAATGGGCACAAAGATAATGGGTATTTTTTGAATGTGCAAAATGTTTAATAAAAATATTTTTATGCTAGGCTCTTTTTACTGCTATATCGCTGATTATCAGTCTAACTTTTTTGTCGATAAATATATTTAATATCCTTTCATTTTTGTCCTTTTTTAATTTCTTATTTTTCTCAAATCTTGACGCCCATTAAACGAACGATTAAAAAATACTTTTTTGAGTTTAATGTCTTCGTTTCTATCTTATTAAGTTAAAAAACTATTTGTTTCGGTTTGAAAGAGAATATGTCTCGTTCAAACCGCGAAGCGCACCCGGAACTATACTGAAATCCTCAATAGTTTTCTTGCAAGTGATTGAAAATCAGAAATATTGGTTTGCCGCCCGTACTCGTGATAAGCAAGAGTTTGCTGTCCGAAAATCCCTAGATAAGTTTAAGGCAGAAGAGGGTCTGGATCTTGATTACTATCTTCCCACGCGAACTATGGTATCTCAGCTGAAGTATCGCCGTAAGCGTACTGAGGTTCCTGTTATTCGAAATTTAATCTTTATCTACGCTACTAAGCAAACTGCCTGTGATCTTTCCAATGTTTATGGTGTTCGCCTTTATTATATGAAAGACCTTTTCACTCATTCCATGTTGGTGGTCCCTAATAAACAAATGGAAGACTTTATATTTATTATGGACTTGAATCCCGATGGAGTCAGTTTTGATAGCGAACCCTTTGCTATAGGGAATAAAGTAAAGGTCATCAAAGGGGATTTTAGCGGCATTGAAGGTGAGATTGCCACACAAGCCAATAAAACCTATGTTGTTATTTGTATCAAGGGTGTCTTAGTTGCAAGTATTAGAGTCCCCAAGTCTTATCTGAAGCTAATCAACTAATTATATATTAATCTCCATGAATTCTTTACTTTCTTGTGCTTTTGAGCTTCAACATGTCGCTCATGAGCTGATGTATCTTGGTATGGACGGTGAACCTATCTATTCCGATACTTTTTGTCGGTTGAATAAGGAAGTTCTCGTTAAGTCCAATTCTCTTTTTTCCTCTAAGAGTTCCGATATCGAAGAAGAAGCCAATCTGTGTCTGGCACTTTTGATGGGTTACAATGCTACGATCTACGATTATGGAGATAAAGAGCAGAAGAAGCAATCTGTATTAGACCGCGCTTATAACATTCTGGAACAACTTCCAGCTTCCTTGCTTAAAGTTCGTTTGCTGACTTACTGTTATGGCGAAATTTATGAAGAGGGTTTGCTTCAAGAAGCTCATTCCATTATGGATAAGTGGGACAAAGGAACTTTAACTTCCGAACAAGCGGAAGTTATGGAAGAATTGAAGAATATTGAAGAGAATCAATATCCTTTTGAAATATTACAATGACAAAAATACTTATACCGTATGGAATCTATGGAACAAAATGATCATTTTATTCCTGATGGAATGAATGATTTCGAACGCAGTGTAAAACGCGTTGGCGATTGTTTGCTGGCTTTTATAGGTCTTATTATTTTTTCGCCTTTATTTTTGATTTGTTATCTTGCAGTAAAGCATGAAGATGGTGGTGCAGCCATATTCAAACAGGAACGTATTGGACGTTTTGGTCGTCCCTTCTACATTTACAAATTCCGTAGTATGAAGTTGGATGCCGAAAAGTATGGTCCGGCACTTTATGCCGGTGGTAAAGATGAACGCTTAACAAAAATCGGTAAATTTCTTCGTGAACACCATTTAGATGAACTTCCCCAACTTTGGAATGTCTTTCTTGGTGATATGTCTTTTATTGGTCCCCGTCCGGAACGGAAGTTCTATATAGATCAGATCATGGAGCATGATCCTCGTTATCGCTATTTATTTCAGATCCGTCCGGGAGTTACTTCGTATGCTACTTTGTATAATGGGTATACGGATACAATGGAGAAGATGTTACGTCGGCTGCGGTATGATTTGTTTTATTTGGAACGTCGCTCATGGTTTTTTGATTTCAAGATACTGTTTATGACGTTTATGAATATTGTGTTTGGAAAGAAATTTTGATATTGAAATAATCAAGTAGATGAATATAATTCAAACTTCTATAGACGGAGTTGTGATCATAGAGCCTCGTCTTTTTAAAGATAACTGCGGTTATTTTTTGAGTCTTTTAATCTGAATGAGTTTAAGGAAAAAGTATGTAATACGACTTTTGTACAAGATAATGAAAGTAAGTCCAGTTATGGAGTAATTCGTGGTTTGCATTATCAAAAACCGCCTTTTACTCAAAGTAAATTAGTACGTGTTATAAAGGGAGCGGTTTTAGACGTTGCTGTAGATATAAGAAAAGGCTCTCCAATCTTTGGACGGTATGTTGCTGTAGAATTGACTGAGGATAATCATCGACAGTTTTTTATTCCGAGAGGTTTTACTCATGGATTTTCTGTTTTGAGCAAAGAGGTTATTTTTCAATATAAATGTGATAATTTCTATACTCCTCAACATGAAGGAGCCATTGCTTGGGATGATCCTGATTTGGGGATTGATTGGAGGATACCAATGAATAGAATTGTATTGAGTGAAAAAGATAAGAAACATTTAAAGGTAAGAGATGAAGAATGTATATTTAATTATTAAGAATCTTTTGCCGATAACCATTAGAATTAAACCTAATAAAATTAAAAATCATAGTCTACTTTGACATCTATCATAGGAGGCATTGGAAATCGTTTTTCCAAATACTATATGTTAAAGATGGACGCAAACTATCTATTTATTAAATTGAATTATAATATGAGTTTACAAAAATTTATTGAGAAATTTGCTGAAGCAATTGAAATGGAATCAGTGGAAGGTTTAAAAGAAGGTACAAGATTTAGGGATTTAGACGAGTGGAATTCATTAGCAGCATTATCGGTTATTGCAATGTTTGATGAAGAATATGATAAGGAATTGAAAGTTCCGGATTTTAAACAAGCTAATACGATTGGCGATTTGATTAATCTCTTGAAATAAGATGGCTTTTATTCAGATAAGAAACGTTGAGATTAAGGGCATAAGTGCTTGTGTGCCACAGAGGATAGAGAGGAATCGTGATTATCCTTATTTATCTGCTGAGGAAATTGAGAAATATATATCTACCATTGGAGTAGAGGAGCGTCATTGTGCCATTCATGATGGTACTATCTGTACTTCTGATCTTTGCTGTAAAGCGGCTGAGAGATTGATTGCTGATTTAGAATGGGATTCTTCTGAAATAGAATTATTGGTATTCATTTCTCATACGGCAGATTATAAGCTTCCATCTACTGCGTGCATTTTGCAGGATAGATTAGGTTTGTCGAAGCAATGCATGGCATTTGATTCGCCCTTGGGGTGTTCGGGTTTTGTGTATGGATTAGGGATGGTAAGTAGTATTATTCAAACAGGAATGATAAAGAAGGCGTTACTTTTGGTTGGTAATACACAATCGTTCTATGCAAGTCCTGAAGACCAGAGTACCGCTCTGTTATTCGGTGATGGAGGGGCTGCTATTGCATTGGAGTACAATGCGGATTTTAAGAATACAATAGACTTTCATTACATGAGTGATGGTTCTGGAAAAGATGCATTGATTGTACCGGATGGAGGTTGCCGCAACCCTTTCACTGCTGATTCGTTAAAAATGGCAGAAGATGTGGGAGGATATCGTAGGAGTAGACTTCATGAAAAAATGGATGGACTTGAAGTCTTCTCTTTTGCAACTGTCAATGTTCCAAAATCATTAAAGGGATTAATTGATCGTTTTGTAATAGATATAAATCAGATTGATTATCTTCTTCTTCATCAGGCGAATAAATTTTTGTGTGAAAAGATTCGTAAGAGAGTGAAGTTTGATGCAACAAAAGTGCCTTATAATATTGATAAATTTGGGAATACAAGTGGTGCTTCCATTCCATTATTAATGGTTACCAATCTTTCT
Organism: Bacteroides sp. 14(A); assembly: GCF_000526555.1. Taxonomy (NCBI): domain Bacteria; kingdom Pseudomonadati; phylum Bacteroidota; class Bacteroidia; order Bacteroidales; family Bacteroidaceae; genus Bacteroides; species Bacteroides sp. 14(A). The sequence continues at coordinate 2,464,727 of NZ_JAGH01000002.1, forward strand.
GGGCAGCTAAAAACGGAAAATCTAAATTTTATTGCGACAGGATTTGGTGTAGGTCTTTCTCTTGGCAGTGTACGGTTTAATACTAATAAGATAATTTGTCCTGAACTTTTATATTTATAATTGTATGTATAATCCATTTTCATTATCCGGAAAAATGATAATTATTACCGGTGCTTCATCCGGTATTGGTCGACAGTGTGCGATAGATTGTAGTAAGATGGGAGCTAGAGTGGCTCTTATAGCTCGTAATGAAGAGCGACTGAAGGAAACAAGAGGAAAAATGGAACGACCTGAAGAACATTTTTATTATTCACTTGACTTAGCTCAATCGGATAAGATAATGGAGCTGGTGGAAAACATAGTTATCAGTCATGGCAGAATAGATGGTTTTATCCATGCTGCCGGGATAGAGAAAACGCTTCCTGTTAGGTTTTTGTCTACGGGGGATTACGAAACAGTGTTTCGTGTAAATACTTTAAGTGCTTTTGAATTTGTTCACTGTTTCAGTAATAAGAAATTCTTTAATGATAATGGGCATATAGTCCTAATATCTTCTATCACTTCCATAATTGGCCGTGGAGGAGTATCCGCTTATGCAGCTTCAAAAGGGGCTATGGTCAGTGCTGTTCGCTCCATGGCACTGGAGCTTGCCAGAAAAGGTATTTGCATTAATTGTATCTCGCCGGGTACGATTCTCACCCCTATGATGCAGGATTTTCTATCGACTCTTTCGGAGGAAGAATATAAGAAGCGTATTGGCGGTTTTCCACTGGGATTGGGCGAAGTGACTGATGTGTCACAACTTTGCCTCTTTCTCCTTTCAGACGCGTCGCGCTGGATAACCGGACAGAATTTAGTGATTGATGGTGGTTATACAGCACAGTAATTTAAGGCTATGGATAAGAATAAGAAAATAGCTAAAAATACATTGTTTTTGTATCTAAGAATGTTTCTGGTTATGGGAATATCCTTATACACAAGTAGAATTGTATTGGAGACTCTTGGTATAGTAGATTTTGGTATATATAATATTGTAGGATCTACAGTACTTCTATTTTCTTTCCTTTCCACTTCTCTCACAATAGCTGTTCAGCGTTATTTAGCTTATGCCTTAGGAATTGGAGACCTCAATAAATTTAGGCTATTATTTAGTCAGGCATTTTGGGTGTATTTGATTCTTTCTTTATTTATTCTCATTATTGCTGAGACTGTAGGATTATCTATTTTGTATAACTACATTGATATACCTGAAGGACGATTTAGAGCTGCGTTTTGGACTTATCAATATTCTATATTTACTTTTATTATTGGTATTATTAGGTTACCTTATAATGCGGCTATATTGGCTTATGAAAAGATGTCTTTTTTTGCATATACAGGTATTGTGGAAGTCTTTTTAAAGCTATTGATAACATATCTTTTAGTGATTTTAGCGTTTGATAAGTTGATCTCTTATTCAGTACTTCTTTTGGGTGTCTCTGTTGTAATTTCAGTTTGGTATCATTGCTATTGTTTTAAAAACTTGAATGGTTGTAAATTGAAGTTCTCGATTGATAAGTCCGTAATTAACGAATTGGCTAAGTTTTCCGGATGGTCTATGTTGTCAAGCGCTTCTTCAACTCTTACAAATCAGGGAGTTAATATTCTTTTGAATAATTTCTTTGGCGTATTGATTAATGCAGCTAATGGGATCTCCGTACAAATAATGAATGCGCTTAGTCAGTTCTTGGTAAATTTTCAAATGGCATTTAATCCTCAAATAATAAAGTCATATGCAAATGGGGATTATAAATATCTTCGTTCCTTGATTTTTCGTGCCTCTTTAATATCATTTTATTTAATGATATTAATTGCAATACCTTTAATGACTAAAATGGACTATATTCTTTCTCTTTGGTTAAAGACAGTTCCAGAATATGCATGTGATTTTTCAATTTGTATCATAATATCATTCCTTATGGAAAGTTATGCCGGTCCTCTTTGGATGACTGTGCAAGCTGTCGGTAAAATTAAACGCTATCAAATAATTATATCTTCTCTTTATCTATTGAATATTTTGGGGAGTTTTGTCTTCTTATATGCAGGGTATTCTCCTTTATCTGTTTTTATTATTAGGATAATTATTTCAGTAATAGTTTTTTTAGCAAGGGTATTTCTGTTGAATTTTCTGTTAAAATTCTCTGTCAGAGATTACTTCCTAAAGGTAATGCTGAAGTCGTATATAATATTTATTGTTCTGTTCTTTATTTCTTATCATATAGGACTTCATTTACATGGCTTTTGGGGGCTAATTTTATTTATCATTATTTCTGTTTCTATTTCTTCTACTTTCATCTTTTGTTGTGGATTTGAAAAAACAGACAGAGATACTGTTATCAGAATAATATTGAAGCGTGTGGGGAGGTAATTAATTTTCCTGTTTGTTATTGTTTACTAATTTTTATTGTATGCGAAAGATTAAGTTTTTCGTTAGAGGACTTATTTCATTATATGATTTATATATAAGGCCTTTGGATAAAACGATATATGGATTTTGTGGAAAAGGTGTCATTTTGCAGCCCCCGTTAAGAGTTTGCAATCCTAAAAATGTTTTTTTTGGAAGATGATGTGAATATATTTGGAAATTCAAATTTGATTGTATCAGTGTCTGGTAAATTTATTATGAAAAAGAAATCAGGTGCAGCGCAGGGGTTAACTGTCGTGACTGCTAATCACCCAACTAATCCTGATATTGGGAAGTGGCATAAAGAGGTATATAAAGATACTTCTACTGATGTTGGTAGTCATGTTATAATAGAAGAGGACGTTTGGATTGCATCCAATGTAACATTATTGCCAAATGTAGTTGTTGGAAGAGGGGCAATTGTAGGAGCGGGTTCTGTTTGCAGAAAATCTGTACCTCCCTATTCAATAGTAATGGGTAATCCAGCTAAGGTTGTTGGGTTTAAATATACAGTTGATGAAATATTGGAACATGAGGCTGAATTGTATCCTATACAAGAGAGATTGTCAAGGCAAGTGTTAGAAAAAAACTATAATAAGTATTACTCTAATCGGATAAAAGAGATTGCTCATTTTGTAAAATGACTCTATTTATTTACAGTTATAATATTATTATATGTGTTTAATAATGTATCTTTTTTCTTTTTTTTAAAGAGTTTATGGATTGCGGTTTCGTATATATCGTTTTGGGTGACAATACATATTTCAATCATTTGGTTGTAAATCTGCTATAATCTCTCCTATGAGTATTGATGGATCTGAAAATATTCGGATTGGCAATCGGGTATATGTGGCATATAAGACCTGGTTGGCGGCCTTGCCTCATACAGGAGAAGTGCCCTGTCTGCTCGAACTTCAAGATGGTGTCACCATCGGACATTTCAATCATATTTATGCCACAAAGAAGATAATTCTTGAAAAAATGTATTGACAGCCGATAGAGTATATATCTCTGATAATCTTCATGGATATGAAGACATGTCTATACCTATTAAGAATCAACCTATTATTCAGCTTGGAGAAGTGGTGATAGGTGAAGGCTCTTGGCTCGGAGAAAATGTATGTGTGCTGGGAGCTAAAATAGGGAAGCACTGAGTAATCGGTGCAAACAGTGTGGTGACGAGGGATATACTGGACTATTCAGTGGCTGTGGGAATACCTGCAAAGATCATTAAATATTTTGATTTGGATAGAAATGAATGGATTTGCAATGAAAATAATTTATATTATGGAGTGGGTAAAAAGGATCTTCTCGTATGGGAAAAGAAGACTTCCCTATTTGTGGCATAAGTATCAATACGCAGCAGTAGATGTTACGACTTACATTATGTCCCCTATTGTGATAACTCCTCGCTATTTGAGATGTGGAAAGAATGTATATGTAGGGGCTCATGCAAGGTTAGAGGGGGTGTCTAAATATAATGATATTTGTTTCACTCCTCTTATTGTTCTAGAAGATGGTGTTAGTATTCAACAGAATCTTCATTTAACCTGTGCTAATTGTATAATTATTGGGCAAAATACAGCTATTGCTGCTAATGTAACCATCACAGATATTCATCACCCATACGATGAAATTTCAAAGCCTATCGAAAAGCAGAATATAAAAGTCGGTTTTGTGCGGATAGGAGCGGATTGTAAAATTTATAATAATGCGGTAATTCTGCCTAATGTAACTCTTGGAAGGCACGTCACTATTGGTGCCAATAGTGTCGTTAACCATGATATTCCTGATTATTGTGTTGCTGTTGGCAATCCAGTTCGTATTGTGAAACGATATGATTTCGACAAAAAGGAATGGCGGAGAACTGATTTAAAAGGGAATTTTATTTAGAAATCAATTGTAATTTTATAAATATGAAAATATTAGTTACCGGTGCTCATGGTTACATCGGAAAGCATGTTGTGTCCACTTTGTTGGATAATGGATGTTCTGTAACAGCTTGTGACTTACATTTACAAGGTATTGATACTCGTGCGAAACAAATAGAAAGAGATTTGTTCTCTTCATTAGACGGAATCTTTGAAAAGTTAGGAAGCCCCGATGTGTGTATCCATCTAGCTTGGCGTGATGGTTTTGTACACAATTCCAAGAATCATATCCTTGATTTGTCTGCACACTATCGTTTCTTGACTTCCTTGATAGACGGAGGGTTGAGACAGTTGGCTGTCATGGGAACTATGCATGAGGTGGGCTATTGGGAAGGTAAGATAGACGAAAATACGCCATGTAATCCCATTTCATTGTATGGCATTGCCAAGGATGCGCTACGCAGAAGTATGATTCAATACTGTTCTTCGCATCAGTGTCTGTTGCAATGGTTACGTGGATATTATATCCTTGGCGATGATCGCAAGAATCATTCTATCTTTAGTAAACTGCTACAGGCTGCCGATGAGGGTAAGACAATTTTTCCGTTCACTACTGGCAAAACGAAGTATGACTTTATAACAGTGAGTGAACTAGCGCAGCAAATCGCTATTGCTATCTCACAGACAGAAGTAGCAGGTATCATTAACTGCTGTTCGGGTAACCCTGTCACTTTGGCAGAACAGGTAGAAAATTTCATTAAAGAATATCAGCTGGATATAAAACTGGAGTATGGGGTTTTCCCAGATCGCCCCTATGATTCTCCCATTATCTATGGAGATGCCACGAAGATACAAACAATTTTGAAGAATCAGTTATGAAACATATACTTATTACAGGTGGAGCCGGTTTTATCGGCTCAAACTTGGCTCTTAAACTTCTAGCCAAAGGATATGAGGTTACGGTATTGGATAATCTTTCCAGACAGATTCATGGTGAGAATCCCGAAGAGACTTCTCCTCTCTATAACTCGATTAGAGGTAAAGTGAATTTTATTCTTGGTTCTGTGAAATCTAAGGAAAATTGGTTGAAAGCTCTAGATGGCGTGGAATGTGTGGTTCATCTTGCAGCTGAAACGGGTACGGGACAATCCATGTATGAGATACAAAAATATGTAGAGACCAATATCGGTGGAACGGCATTGTTGCTTGATATTCTGACGAATACAAAACATTCTGTAAAGAAAGTGGTGGTAGCTGAAAGCCGTGCTATCTATGGTGAGGGTAGATATTATAGTGATGATTTGAAACAATACGTGTATCCTATGGAGCGTACTGAGAAAGATATGTGTATGGGTGATTTTGAGGTAAAGTATCCTGGTTGTCATAAACCTTTGATTTTAGTGGGAACGACGGAAGATTCCCTAGTGCATCCCACTTCTGTCTATGGCATCACGAAACAGGTGCAAGGTCAGCTAGTTCACCTTGTCTGTCCATCCATAGGAATTGGTGCCGTATCTTATCGGTATCAGAACGTATATGGTCCTGGACAATCCTTATCCAATCCATATACAGGTATTCTTTCCATCTTTTCTACTCGTATAAAGAACGGCAACGGGATTAATATCTTTGAAGATGGAAAGGAAACGCGAGACTTTGTATATATTGATGATGTGGTGGATGCAACAATATTAGGTATTGAAAAAGAAGAAGCGAATGGCCATGTGTTTAATGTTGGTACAGGGGTGGCAACTGATGTACTGACTGTGGCTCATACTCTCTGTGATAAATATGGGATAGATGTGCCTATTACAATATCTGGTAATTTTCGGTTGGGGGATATTCGTCATAACTATGCAGATATTACAGCTGCCCGTACAATATTAGGTTTTGAACCGAGATGGAGCTTCAGTGATGGAATCGGTGAGTTTTGTAAATGGGCGAATAAACAGGAAGCAGTGGAGGATAAATATGAGGCTTCTATTGAAGAAATGAAAAAGAAAGGGCTATTTAAATGAAAATCCTGTTTATAGCTAATCCTCATTTGGATTTATATAAAGATATTGAAGCAGAATTACAGAAACAAGGACATGAGGTAGTGACTATTGCAGATGAAATTTTGAAAATAGATCCATTTTATAAATCAGGTAATTTCCTTTTTCTGAAAAAAATATTGTTTTCTATCTCTAATGTACATACCTCATTTTGGAAGCGAATAATAAGAATAAATGCTCATTTATCAGAACGTTATGATTTGCTGTTAGCTCTAAGCGGTTCTTCTATTGGTGAATATTTAATTAAATATCTTGAGGCAAAGAATCCTAATATAAGAAAAGTTTTATACACATGGGATTCTTGTAATTATTATAATTTTAATCGGCTTGTTCAATGGTTTGATAAATGCTATACATTTGATCTTCTTGATGCCCAAGAAAGTACTCATTGGAAGTTATTGCCAATTTACTATATACCTTCTACATTATCTCATGAAGTGCAGAAAAAATATGATCTCTTTTGCATAGGGACAAATCATGATGGGAGATATACATTATTAAAAAGAATCATGCCACAATTGATTGATAATAAGCTGAAATTTTATATCAAATTGGTAGAGTTGAGAAATAGCGTACCATTAAAATCTAAGTTGAAATATTTTTTAAAAAAGTATTTGAGTCCAATTGAAAATGAGGAATTTTTGGATGAAATGGAATTTGTGATGGGCAATGATGAGATTGGAGTGGCGAGTGATGAGATTGTAAATCATGATGAATATGATAGATATAGTAATATGTCAAACTGCATACTCGATTCACAACGTGAAGGGCAAAGTGGATTGACCGCTCGGTTTGTTTGGGCATTAGCTAATGGACAAAAGATAATAACTACTAATAAGTATGTAGTGGATTATGCTTTTATAAATGCAGGACAGGTTTGTATTATAGATAAGATGAATCCTGTAGTGCCAGTAGATTTTGTAAAATCTCCTTTATGTGAAGAAAATGTTACAGATGTAACATTTCTTAGAATAGATAATTGGGTAAAAGAATTATTAGCATAGGAATGGGGTGAATCCCTTTCAGCACTTTTTATGGAATGCATATTTCATGAATAGTTTATAAAGAGCTTTTGAATATCTAGATGATTGTATATGGGGAATAATCCTAAAATTTCGATAATAACAGTTTCTTTTAATGCGGTTAAAGTAATAGAAGAAACAATTGTATCAGTGATTAATCAAACTTACACAAATGTGGAATATATAATCATTGATGGCGGCAGTACTGATGGCACAGTAGATATAATAAAAGAATATGCTGATAAAATATCCTATTGGGTAAGTGAATCGGATAAAGGTATTTACGATGCAATGAATAAAGGGGGAATTAAAGCATTAGGCGATTTCTTATATTTTTTAAATGCAGGTGATTCTTTCTATAATAAAAGTAGTTTGATGAGTGTAGTAAAAGAAATAGAATTAAATGAAAATGTTGATGTTTATTTAGGAAATATAATTTGCTCTTTTCGAAATGTGCTAATGGGAGTGGTGAAAGCTAGTTCTTTTGTTACGGCTTGGTATACACCACCACATCAGGGGATGTTTATTAAGCGAGCATTATTTGTAAATATGTTGTATGGTCGTTCTTATAGATTGCTGGGTGATAGGGAGTTTCTATTGAGATTAAGATATGAAAGAAATGCACTTTTTAAATTAATAGATGTTGTAGTTAGTGAATATGATTTAGGGGGACTATCTAGCTCCAGACAGAATTCTTTAATTCTTTTTCGAGAAGCCAAATCTTTAGCAAAAAAATACGATGGAAATTATATGTATAATTCTTGTTATCAATATTTTAAGGCGTTACTTAAGTATATGTCATCTTATCTTATATCAGATAATCTTTATTTTAGAATACTATATTTTGGAGCTAAATAATGAATTCACTGTTTAGGCTATATTTTATTTCTTTATTCCTTCCTGCATTTTCTGTTTTGTTTTTATTAATAGGACTCAATGTGCAAAACAGAATTATGTGGTTACCACTAGGAATAATTTTTTTCTTAATTTATAAGCATTGTACTTGCTCGAAAGTAGATCTACCTATTCTTTTCTTGTGTTCTTTCTTTTTTATATATTGCTTTGTTGCAGTGGAACATTCATGGAATGTTCCTATGTATATTGGTTATTTTTTGACATTCTTGTTGCTCTTTGTTACAAATATAGTAATCAGAGATTGTAGAGATGGTTTTTTGTTGTTTTTTAAAAGGTTTTTGCTTGTAAATTTTGCTTATGTTATTTTTCAGCTTATTTGTTTAAACTTAGGGTTCGATGAATTAGCTATGATTCACAGTAATTTGCCTGCTCAAAAAGCAGCAGAATATACTATACCTATTTTTCTGGTTAAACCATTCTATAGATATACTGGATTGTTTAATGAATCTTCTCCATTTGCTTTTTATCTATCTATTTCATTTTGTTTCTTTGGTATTTTTGAAGAATGCAAAAGATACAAGTATTTGTCTTTGTTCCTTTTACTCTTTAGTGGTGCAAAATTTGCTTATCTGTTTTTATTACTTCATGCGTTTTTTTTTATAAAATCAAAAGTGGTAAAATTATTTGCTCTGTTAACACTAATTAGTAGTTTCCTTCTTTTTATTTATTATGCGGATGATTTGATTCTTATGACTAATGGGGAAGTAGCAAGTATTTTTGCTCGTTTTAATAGTTTTGGTAATTACTCTTCTGATATTAATTATTGGGGGCTAGGGCTACAGGAATCTTCTGAAGGTAAAGTTTCTCTTGATTTTTTTTCTATTTTAACATCTGGATTTGGGTATTGTGGGTTGGTATTTATTTTTATATGTTTATTTTCTTTTTATCATTTAATTCAAAACAGAGATAAAAATTATTTTTGTATTCCATTTTTTTGCGGTTTAATGTCTAGTGGTTCTTTTCTTATTTTACAATATAGTCTATTAAGCTATTGCTTGATGTATTTACATAATAATCCTATAAATAACACTATTGAATATGAATGATTTGGTGTCAGTTATTATGCCAATGTATAATGCGGAGCCTTTTGTAAAATATGCAATAGAATCTGTCATATCCCAGTCTTATTATAATTGGGAGTTATTAATAATAGATGATTGCTCTAAAGATAATTCAGCAAAAATAGCCAAGGAGTATGCTGAAGGAGATGAACGTATTTATTATTTGAAGACAGAGCGTTCTTCGGGTTCTCCTTGTATACCTAGAAATATAGGTATTTTAAGATCTAGTGGTCGATATATAGCTTTTTTGGATAGTGACGACGTTTGGTTACCCAATAAACTTGACAGACAGTTACCTTTGTTTGATGATTTATATACCGCAATTGTTTTTTCTAATTATGAAAAGATGAATGAGGATGGAGAACGACATAATAGATATATAAAAGTGCCTGCTTATACAACTTACAAACAGCTACTTAAAGGGAATGTTATAGGTTGTGTTACTGCAATTTTTGATACCCAAAAAGTGGGTAAAATATTTTTTGAAAATATTGGGCATGAAGACTATGTATTTTGGCTAGCAATATTAAAACAAGGTTTTATTGCCAAAAGTGTGAATTCCGTAACAGCTCTTTATCGGGTTAGGCATCAATCTATATCATCCAATAAATGGAAAACACTTAAATGGCAATGGAATATATATGTGAATATAGAAAAGACTGGCTATATAAAAGCTATATATTATTTTTGTTGTTATGCTTATAAAGCTTTTATGAAAAGTCGAAAATGATAAATATCGTAAAATGAATTTTATATATAGATGAAAAAGGTAGCACTAATCACCGGAATTACTGGACAAGACGGCTCATTCCTTGCCGAATTCTTAATTGAAAAAGGATATGAAGTTCACGGCATTCTTCGCCGGTCATCATCGTTCAATACTGCGCGTATTGAACATCTTTATCTGGATGAATGGGTTCGTGACATGAAACAGGAGCGTTTGATAAATCTTCATTATGGAGACATGACGGACAGTAGTTCACTAATCCGAATTATTCAGTTGGTTCAACCAGATGAAATTTATAATCTCGCAGCACAAAGTCATGTGAAGGTGAGTTTCGATGTACCTGAGTATACGGCAGAAGCAGATGCAGTGGGCACCTTACGTATGTTGGAAGCCGTGCGTATTCTTGGATTGGAGAAGAGGACGAAGATTTATCAAGCTTCCACTTCGGAATTGTTCGGCAAGGTGCAGGAAGTACCCCAAAAGGAGACAACTCCTTTCTATCCCCGCAGTCCGTATGGAGTAGCCAAACAGTATGGTTTTTGGATAACGAAGAACTATCGAGAGAGTTATGATATGTTTACTGTCAACGGTATTCTGTTCAACCATGAGAGCGAGCGGAGAGGAGAGACTTTTGTTACCCGAAAGATAACGATTGCAGCTGCACGCATTGCTCAAGGGCTTCAGAATAAATTGTATTTGGGTAACTTGGATGCCCGTCGTGATTGGGGATATGCCAAGGATTATGTGGAATGCATGTGGCTTATTCTGCAGTATGATGTGCCAGAAGATTTCGTGATAGCTACGGGAGAAATGCATACAGTTCGTGAATTTGCGACTCTCGCTTTTAAGGAAGTGGGGATAGAACTTCGCTGGGAAGGTGCAGGTGTGAACGAAAAGGGCATTGATGTGAAGACGGGTAAGGTTTTGGTAGAGGTTGATGCAAAGTATTTCCGTCCTAGCGAAGTGGAGCAGTTGTTAGGAGATCCTACTAAAGCAAAAACTTTGCTTGGTTGGAATCCTACGAAAACAAGCTTCTCCGAATTAGTGAAAATAATGATTAGGCACGATGTGAAATTTGTGAAAAAATTACATCAAAAGGAAGCAGGAGAGTAATAAAATACTTGTATATGGACGGTGATATTAAACTTTGGAATCCTATATTTTTTTCAATAAATATTGATTATGATTATAGAGGTGACTTAATCGTTTAAACCATTTATCTTTTTTATGAACGTAATAAAGACTGATATAGACGAAATTGTGGTTATTGAACCACAGATATATAGTGATTCTCGTGGCTATTTTTTTGAATCTTTCAATCAAAAAGAATTTGAAGAGAAAGTTTGTAAAACTACATTTGTGCAAGATAATGAAAGTAAATCTTCTTTTGGTGTACTACGTGGTTTGCATTTCCAGAAGCCACCATTTGCCCAAAGCAAATTAGTGCGTGTTGTGAAAGGGGCTGTATTGGATGTAGCAGTAGATATCAGAACCGGTTCTCCAACTTTCGGTCAGCATGTTTCCATAGAACTTACAGAGGATAATCACCGTCAATTTTTCATTCCTCGTGGTTTTGCTCATGGCTTTAGCGTTTTGAGTGAAGAAGTTATTTTTCAGTATAAATGTGATAATCTTTATGCTCCTCAATATGAAGGTGCTATTGCTTGGGATGATCCGGATTTAGGCATTGACTGGCATATTCCTAAAGATAAAATGCTACTAAGTGAAAAAGACAAAACACACCCTAGGTTAAAAGAGACAGAATGGTTATTTGATTATTCAAATATGCTTTATTGTGTTCCTGAATAATTAATGATCATGAGCATAGAGAAATGTGAATATAATTTATTAGGGAATAATAATGGATGTAAATTATAAGATTATTGATACCCAGCGAATCATTGATTATATTACTTCTTTTCCTAAAGGTGTTTCCGTAGAGGAGATCATTCAAAATTCCGGTGCTGAAAAGTTACGGGTATATCCCGCTCTTTTTGAATTGGAACAGAGTGGATTCTTGGAAGTACTGGAGAGGGAAGAGCTTGGAGCACCATTAATCGTACGTAAGAGAATATATTAAAAGAAACGACAGGTAACAGCGGTTATTTTGTTTTAGGCAGCAGCCGGGATTACTCCGTAATAAGGAGTGGTTCCGGTTGTTTTATTTAATTGTGTATCTTGGTTATAATGGTTGTGTAGATAAGTAGTTTATTCATAGCGCTTTATGATAAACTCTGAAATAACCGTCCTGGTTATCCAGTTTTCTTTGGCTATTCCTGAATATATCCTCACCTTTGCATCGTTGGCCAACACAAGAATACGTAAAACGAAGTTGAACTAAAATGTAAAAGGAGGAAGATTATGCCTTTATTGTATTATGCGAGACAATCGCAGTTGAAAACGAAAGATGGGGTTAAGCAGTGGCACCTAACATTGAAGAAAGTAGGAAGAGCTGTAAGTTTACAACAGTTGGGAGAGATGGTAGCTGAGAAGTGCTCGGCAACGCCGGGTGATGTACACAACGTAATCAGGAACTTGATGTCGGTGATGCGGATGCAGCTGCTGAATAGCCGTACGGTTCGTTTGGATGGTTTGGGAACATTTACGGTGATTGCGCGGACACGTGGCAAAGGGGTAGATAAAGAGAAGGATGTAAATCCGAATCAGGTAACATCCCTGCACTTCATGTTTACTCCTGAATATACACGTCCGGCGGCATTGGGAACCACGCGTGCATTGTGGCAAGGTGTGGAGTTTGAAAAGTGGACGGGTGGAACTGTTACTGATGGAAATGAAGGTTCCGATGATGGTAACGGAGGAAATGCCGGTGGTGACGGAGGCCTCGATGAGAATCCACTTGGGTAAGTGGAGAATTGAGAGTTGGGGCTGCGCGGTCCATTTATTATTAAAGCACAAAGTAATTAACATGAAAAAAGCGGTTTTGAATAAGATTCTGAAAATTGTAATAGCAGTGGCTTCGGCTATATTAGGAGCTTTGGGAGCTAATGCGATGAATATGCGATAAAAATATCGTGATTATAAAAATGAACGGTGGGAATATGGTTTGATGGACTATATCTCACCGTTTTTTTCTATATCGGGGTACTATATACACTTGCTATTTCGTCAAAATTAACACTAAAACGTAAAAAAACAGCTTGAATTATGGTCTCTCTTTTAATTTAAAATATTGATAGGTAGTTTGTTGCGCAAATTGTAAATCAAAATACTGAATTCGAAATGTATATTGCCTTTTTTCCCCCTATTTTTGAAGAGCAGATAATTGCTATTATTAATTAATACCTTTTTGTTATGTTATTATGGAAACTTAAAAAGAAAGCATTATGGCAGATGTCAAGAAATTAGCACCATTTATCCAGAGGTGGGAGGGTGGTTTTGTAGACGATCCCGACGACTTGGGAGGAGCAACCAACATGGGTGTTACTATAGCAACCTACAAGGTATATCGCAAACGGAAAGGATTTTCCGAACCTACAGTAGACGATTTGAAACATCTATCGAATAATGAGTGGATCGATATCTTGAAGAGCTTGTATTGGGATAAGTGGAAAGCCGATCAGATAAAAAGCCAATCTGTTGCCAATATTTTGGTAGACTGGGTATGGGCTTCAGGAAACTATGGTATCAAGATACCACAAAAACTGCTTGGAGTTACAGCCGACGGTATTGTGGGAAAAAATACCCTTGCCGCTGTCAATAACTATCCTTCACAGCACGAACTCTTTGACAAGATAAGACAGGAACGCTTGGATTACATTGACCGTATCTGCAAGAGCCGCCCGACGAACGAGAAATACAGACGTGGTTGGTGCAACCGTATCAATAACCTCTATTTCGAAGAATAATGATAAGGCGAATTCTTACATATTATGCAGCCTCTCTGGATGAGTACTTGCACCACAAGTTCCAGCAGCCCGAAGGTATGGCAGAGGTGGGAATCATTGGTAGTGGTGCGAGCGAAAAGCCTTGCAAACTGATTGTTTCACTTGTCAATATTGAGCGTGAAACGGCAGGAGGCATCTCGGCAGGCATCAGTCGTAACAGTTCGGACTATATGCGGACGTTTGCGCCGTTATTGCTGAACCTCGACTTGATGCTTGCTGCTGTATATGACGAGAAACGATACGCCGAGTCGCTTTCCGTATTGTACGAATCGTTACTTTTTATTCAGTCGCATCCCTATTTTGAACTGGATGGGCAGAAATATACGGTAGAGATCGTCACACTTTCGGTACAGGACATTAATAATATCTGGACCACGCTGGGCGGACAATATTATCCGTCGGTGATGTGCAAGCTGCGCAGGCTTGCGGTGGATGCGGAGGAAGCCGTCAGCAGTGGTGGTATTGCCCGTGAACCATCGGTCAGCGTAACAAAATAGAAAGGAGAAAAAACAAATGAGCCAATATATAGCCATAGCTGCCATACGTATCGAACACAATTATTACAATCCGCCCGAAAACAGCTTTGTGGGATTAGAGCCGACGTCCGAAACCAAAAAGTTGATGAAACAGCGGGGAGTGATGTTGAGACAAAGTCGTGGAAATGAGTGGCAATGGATCATGGCCGATGATGCATCGGGATTTGCAGATAAGGATGTACTGGAATTATCTATGATTGTGAAGGACCCTTGTTTTCTGCAACAGATAGAGAGTGACGGATATGATCCCGACAGTTTTTACAAATTCAATGCGGAAAACGGATTGGTGGAAGTGAATGCCGACTTTGTATGGAGAAAGGATACGAACGGGCAGAAGTTGAAAAATGAGTTTTGCCGGATTGTTTTGAAACCGGTAGAAATGGCATCGGAGAGGTTGCGAATGCTCTATATGAAAGTAGAGCAATTGGGAAAAGAAGAGATACGGGAAGAAAACAGTGTACAATTCGCAGCCATAAAACAAGAAATAAGGCAGTTGCAGGAAATCTGTTGTCCGAAATTTACTATCCGATTTTGTTCCTGTGCGTATTATTGGGAGTATCTGTGTGTATTCAAGGATGAGAATGATATGCGGGGAAAGGATCTCAGACTGCGAACTCGCGAAAATGTAGTGGCTTTCGGAGCGCCGGAAAAGTATGAGAAAACAAGCTTGGGAACCAATGTCTGGAGACTTGTTTCTACAGGACGGATCAAAGCGAAGGAGCGGTACGACATGCCGATGCAACTTTATATTGGCAGGATGTTGGAAAGCCGGTTCATTTCACCGCCGCAAATAGGGAAATTCCAGTCGGATTCTCCGCATACCCTAAGAGAAGTATGCTATATTAAAGAACAATAATTATAAATTTTAAAACTGATAATTATGGGAAGCATGAAAACTCCCGGCGTTTATATCATAGAGAAGAACGCCTTTCCGAACTCAGTGGTGGAAGCGCCAACCGCTATTCCGGCTTTTATCGGCTATACCAAGCAGGCCGTGAACGGGAATAATGACCTGAAGAATGTGCCGTGGAAAATTTCATCGATGACGGAGTATATACAGTATTTCGGTGGGGGGCCTGACTTGAAGTTCGAGGTAGATATAAAGGATGGCTCACTCTGTATTGAAGGAAAAAACTGTTATACATTATACTACAACATGATGTTGTTTTTTGCTAATGGTGGTAGTACCTGCTACATTGTTTCAGTTGGCAGTTATGAGGATGCTTTGAACAAAAATGCTATGCTCACTGGATTGGAAAAGCTGACCCTTGAGCAGGAAATTACGTTGGTGGTCATACCTGAAGCTGTAAATCTGAATAGTAATGAAGAGTTTAGGGATATACAGCAACAGATGCTTTCTCATTGTGGTGACAGAATGAAAAACCGTTTCGCGCTGCTTGATATTTATCCGAAGGCAGATGAAAATACAAACATAGAAGACCAAGTAACTATCTTTTGTACTAATATCGGTTCCAATTTTTTGTCTTATGGCGCAGCCTATTTCCCTTGGTTGAATACTTCGGTAGTGGGAGATCGGGACTTGACGGGCGATGTGTTTGTATGGACTGATAATATTTATGCTAACCGAAACAAACTCTCCGATATTGATCCCGCTTTTTCCGGCATAGTGACGGTTTTCTGTGAAAGGACAGACGTGTTTGAGCTTGAAAAAGATGCAGTAAAGAAAGTGAATAATCATACTTTTGAATTTGCTGATGTTGTGGCAGGGAATATTGAAAATAAGGAAGGAAAAGTAATTGGTGTAATGACGGTGGATGATATCACTAAAGAGGGGGAAACAGAGGTGATAAGTAAAAGAATAGAGGTTGTTTGGGTTCCTTCCACTGACAATATTGAAAATAAACAGGCCTTCCATCAAGCGTTGTACAACGGTTCATCCGTTTATAAGCAGGCTATAAAAGGTGTGCTGAAAAAATTGAACCAGCTTCCCCCGTCTGCAGCTATGGCAGGAATTTACACTATGGTAGATAATAGTCGCGGTGTATGGAAAGCCCCTGCCAACGTAACGTTGAGCTATGTGGACAGTCTGGTAGAAGACATCGATGACGATCAGCAGGCTGATTTGAATGCCCCTGCTCATGGAAAGGCCGTCAATGTGATACGCCTGTTTCGTGGCGAGGGTATAAAGGTGTGGGGAGCACGTACACTGGATGGAAATTCCTTGGATTGGAGGTATGTGAATGTACGCCGCACCCTGCTATTCCTGGAAGAATCGATAAAGAATGCTGCCCGCGCTTATGTATTTGAGCCGAATGCTGCCGGTACATGGATTAACATGAAGTGCATGATTGAGAATTTCCTGCGTAGTGTGTGGAAACGTGGCGGACTGGCAGGCGCGACTCCTGAAGATGCCTTTGAGGTGCATATAGGCTTGGGCGATACCATGACTGCTGAAGATATATTGGACGGTATCATGCGTATTACAGTTCTCGTGGCTGTTACCCATCCTGCCGAATTCATTGAGATTACATTCCAGCAGCAGGCACAAAAGAGTTGATAACCGATTGTTGAACTTAAATTATAAGAATCATGGGAGAATATAAGACCCCCGGTGTTTACATCAAAGAGAAGAATGCCTTCGGTAATTCCATAGTGGAAGTTGAAACCGCTATTCCGGTCTTTATCGGCCTTACCGGGACAGCTCAGGATGGAACCTCGTCTCTGCTGAACAAGCCGGTGCGGATTTCATCAATGACGGAGTACAACACGTATTTCGGAGGTGCACCCACACCTCAGTTCATGCTTTCTTCTGAAGAGATTAAGGATGATGACGAGGATAAATATTTGTTTTGTTTTCCTGATAATGAAAAGAAAATGGCTTTGAAATGCAAAGCGCCAGAACATATTTATACCTTGTATTATCACATGGTGCTGTTTTTCGCCAATGGCGGCGGAACGTGCTATGTAGTTTCATTGGGTGGATATAACGCTGATTTTTATGAGTCGTATTCGGCTAATAAGGACACTGTGTTTGCCAATATCAAAAAAGAACAGGACATCACAATGGTGGTAGTGCCGGAAGCGGTAAACTCTGCCAACTGTATGAATGTTTATAATGATTTGTTAAAGGAATTGGCCGATAAGCAAAAATATTTTGCTTTGCTGGATGTGCCAATGGGAGCGGGTGCTAAGACAGAGGAAATTTCAGACTCGTTTGGAGCAGGCATAGGTACTACAAACCTGCAATATGCGGCAGCTTATTATCCCTGGCTCGAAACTTCGGTATTATCGGACACTGACATTGATGGAAGGGTGCTGGTCTGGACCTATAATGTAGATACCACTTCAATGACCTTTAGTGGCGATTCAAAGGTGGATGAGTATATCAAAAAGTGCTTTACTATGATAAGCACAGAGAAGGATGCTACCGGTAAGGTATTGAAAGCGGGCGATATTCAACAAGTTAAGACAGATCTTCATAATGCCCTGTTGCAGAATTGGCCGCAATACAAATTGCTGGCGAAGAAAGTGAAAGACTATTTGAACCTGTTGCCTCCCTCGGCTGTAATGGCCGGTGTCTATACGATGATAGATAATACACGCGGTGTGTGGAAAGCTCCCGCCAATGTATCCGTTAGCTACGTGAACAAGCCCGCTGTCCCTGTTACAGACAAAGACCAGGAAGTATTGAATATGCCAATGAGCGGAAAGGCTATCAATGCCATCCGCACTTTCCCCGGCGAAGGTATCAAGGTATGGGGTGCCCGTACATTGGACGGCAATTCGCAAGATTGGCGTTATATCAACGTTCGCCGCACGATGATTTTTCTGGAACAATCGGTTAAGAATGCCGCTCGTGCCTATGTATTCGAACCGAACGATGCCAATACATGGATCAACATGAAGTGCATGATTGAGAATTTCCTGCGCAGTGTGTGGAAACGTGGTGGACTTGCGGGTTCAACACCTGAAGAAGCTTACGAAGTGCATGTCGGTCTGGGTGATACCATGACAAATGATGATATACTGGAAGGAACTATGCGCATTACGGTATTGGTAGCTGTTACTCGTCCGGCAGAGTTTATCGAAATCACTTTCCAACAGCAGGCGCAGAAGAGCTGAGAATAATTAAAAATTAACAATTAAAAATTAAAATATTATGGCAGATAATGGATCAGCACAGAGTCAGGACACTAAGATGTGGCCGTTACCGAGTTTTCATTTCAAAGTGACATTGGGAAGTGTGGGTGAAATATCTTTCAGTGAAGTGTCGGGGCTTGAAACCGAATTCGAGGAAATCACCTATCGCGCCGGTGACAGCAATGATTTCACAAAATTGAAGATGCCCGGGCTGAAGAAAGTGAGTGACATCACTTTGAAAAAAGGTATATTCGTTTCTGATTCCCAACTATGGAAATGGATTGGTAATGTGAACATGAATATCATCCAACGCGAAAACGTAACCATCAGTTTGCTGGATGAGTCACATTCAGCCGTAAAAACCTGGTCGTTGACAAATGCCTGGCCGAAGAAGATTACGGTGGAAGGCTTCAAGGCCGATGGTAACTCAGTAGCTATGGAAACATTGATTCTGGCACACGAAGGAATACAGATTAGTGAATGATTTTTATAGATTATGATTGAGAACCTTGCATGGAAATTTCTGCCACCCTATGAGTTTTACTTTCGGGTGTGTTTTATGGAGAGACTTGTCTCACTGTTTTACGCCTCGTTTACGGAAGTCAGCGGTTTAGGGTGGAACTATGAAAAACAGACACAGACGGGAGCGGAGAATACTGCCCAAGAATTGCCTAAAGCAATCAAATATGGCAAAATAACTTTGAAATCACCGCTTGTGCCTTTGGCTGCACCGTTTGAAATCTGGGTGAATGACTGTTGTAACAGTTTGAACATGAAAAATGCCAAAGATCAGATTATTGCCCTGGATATGGTCATTACACTACAAAGTCAGGCCAATGTTCCGGTTGCAGCTTGGCTGTGTTCGCACTGTTATCCGATAGGATGTTCACTCAGTGGATTGGATGCCGCAAGAAGTGGACTTGCAATGGAAACTGTCACTCTGAATTGTAATCGGTTAGAACGTAAACTGTAGAAATTATGCCTGTTGTTATAAAAGAAATGCATATCAGGACGGTTGTAGAAAAACGAATCGTCACGGAGGTGGAAGTTTCGGAAGAGCTTATCCGAAAGATTGAAAATCGCGTAAGGGACAGGTTGGATGCAGAAGATAGCATCCGACCCGGTTCCCGGCAGTGGCAGAGAAAGAAAAATGAGCGTTAGTAATGCATAAAGAAAAAGTGAAATGGGACAGATGACCATCACAGCCTATACGGACGAGAATTTCAGTAGCGAATATAAATCTGCGCTGGAACTTCCTATCAATCCCGATAAGGTGAAGTTCACGAAAGGGATCCAATATGCGGAGGACAAGCAGTTAGGGAGCTTGAACGGGTCGAACGTATATGCACGTTACCGTCCGGAAACCCTTTACTTTGAGTGCCTGCTCGATATGACCAATGCCTTGGATGATGATCGTGAGAAGAAACCCGTCCACGATGTGGTGAACGATCTGGAACAACGCCTCTATTGCTATAATAGTGAAGGGCATCGTCCATCGTTCGTCAAGGTGCAGTACGGTGACATTCTTTTTTTCGGGCAACTCAAGACGCTCGAAACGGAATATACTTTGTTCGACTTGGATGGTATACCTCTCCGCGCTGAATTGAAAGTGACACTGACGGGCTATTGCAGTCAGAAAGAAGAAAATAAAAGATTCCCGAAACGTTCGCCCGATGTGTCTCGGATGGTCACGCTGAAGGAAGGGCAAACACTGGCAGCCCTATGTAATGAAGTTTATGGTGACCCGCTCCTTGTGGGCGAAGTTGCTCGATTTAATAACCTGAACGGTTACAGGAACGTACCCAGCGGTACCAAGATCCTGTTGCCGATGTTAAAAAAATAATTAAAATTATGGCTGAATCGCCTTCTGTACACAAAGACCGCGTACTAGCTTGTTCCGTTTATTGTAACGGGAGCAAACTGAAAGATGAGTACGCTTTGGTTTCCGCTATGGTGCATCAGGAACTGAACCGCATTGGCAAAGCAACATTGAAGTTTAATGCCGGAAATATGGACAAGCAGACTTTTGACGAGAGTGATGCCGACCTTTTCAAGCCGGGCAATATTATCCGTCTGGATGCAGGCGATATTGACAAGGAAGATACGCTATTCGATGGTGTGATTATTGGGTTACGCATCATCACCGATAGGGATTTTCGTTCCTATATGTTGGTGGAGTGTCGTGATTATGCCTATTCCGCGACGCAAGGACGTAAGAATCGTATTTTTGAGAAGAAGAAGGACTGTGACATCATTAAGGAAGTATTGTTGGCTTACGGTAGTGTGGAAGTAGACTCCACACCCTATCAGCACCCCACGCTGGTACAGTATTATTGTTCCGATTGGGACTTTGCCCTTTCGCGTGCCGATGCCAACGGCCTGTTCATCTTTACTGATGGTAGTAAGATTAAGGTGAAGAAACCCGATGTGAGTGCGTCGCCTGTACTGACTGTAACTTATGGTGTCGACTTGACTGCTTTTGACCTTGAACTGTCCGCTGATGACCAGTTTACGCAATATGAAGCGATGTCTTGGGATCCCGCTACACAGAAAGCTGTGAAAGTGTCCGCTAGTTCCCCCTCGCTCAATAAGCAAGGGGACTTGCAGCCAAAGAACATTGCCACAGGCGATAGCTTTTTGTTGCAAACTGATGCTCCTACAGACGAGAAAGCGTTGAAGCAATGGGCGGATGGCATGGCATTGAAAGCTGGATTGGCACGTTATCAAGGATCATGCAGCTTTTACGGTTCCGCCAAGGTAGTGCCCGGCTGCATCATCGAACTGAAAGGCTTGGGCAAACGATTCAACGGCAATCTGTTTGTCGGCTCAGTGACGCATACTATCGAGAACAACGAATGGATGACCGAAGCGGGTGCAGGCGTTTCATCCCTGAACATTACTGATGAAACGGATGTGGTATCGCCTTCCGCTTCCGGTTTTCTGCCCGGTTTGCAGGGACTTCATGCGGCAGTGGTAAGGAAACTGGACGGCGATCCGCTGAAAGAATACCGTATTCAGATAGAATTGCCATGGATGGATGGAAAGAACAAGCTGCTTTGGGCAAGGCTCTCCACTATGTACGCCACAAATGCGTCAGGTAACTTCTTCCTGCCCGAACCGGATGATGAAGTGGTGGTGGGCTTTATGAATGAAGACCCCGGGCATCCCGTCATATTGGGCGGGGTGTATGGTGAAAAGCACAAACCGCCTTATGAATACGAGGCAAAGAATAATACGAAAGCCATCGTTACCCGTGAGAAGATGCGAATAGAATTCAATGAGGAAAAGAAGGTGATAACGATTTCTACTCCCGGAAAAAACACGGTGGAAATCAGCGATGATGACAAGCATATCAAGTTGACCGACCAGAATAAGAACGAAATTGTAATGAACAGTAGCGGTATTTCCCTCTCGTCGGCAAAAGATATCACACTGAAAGCGAAAGGCGCCATCACAATAGAGGCCACTTCAAAAATCAACGCCACCGCCAAGCAGGATGTCAGCCTGGAAGGACTGAACGTGAAAATGGAGGCTAAAGTGAGCGCAACTGTTAAAGGCAACGCCAAGGCGGAACTTTCAGCTTCGGGCCAAACTACTGTTAAAGGTGCAATGGTCATGATAAACTAATGGACAATTAGGAAATGGATTTTTAATTTATAACTTTTAATTTGAAAATTATGCCTCCAGCAGCAAGAATAACTGATATGCACACCTGCCCCATGCAGACCCCGGCGTTTCCCTCGCCGATACCGCATGTGGGCGGACCGATAGTCGGCCCAAGTGTGCCGAATGTTTTGATAGGGAAAATACCGGCAGCCGTCGTAGGTGACATGTGCGTCTGCGTGGGACCACCGGATACAATAGTAAAAGGTTCATCCACTGTGATGATAGGTGGCAAACCTGCAGCTCGTATGGGTGACAGCACCGCACATGGTGGCACGATAGCTGCCGGATGTCCAACAGTGATGATAGGAGGATAAAGAGTATGAGCGAAAAGAATAATATATTGGACAATGATGGCTTTCTGGGAAAAGGTTGGAACTTTCCGCCTACGCTGACAGAAAACGGTGTAAAGATGGTGTCTTATGAGGAGGATATCCAGCAAAGCTTGTATGTTCTGTTGAGTACGTCGCCCAGCGAACGGGTGAACCGCTATGACTATGGTTGTCCACTCCGTAAGTATACTTTTGAGGTGATGGATACGGAAATAGTAACGCAGATGCGGAATGACATCACAAGGGCGGTTATGCTTTTTGAACCGCGTATCACGCTGGAGGACGTTTCTTTTGAAAAAAAGGAGGAGGAAGGAGTACTGTTGATAAAATTGATATATACCATTGTTAGGACGAATAATCGGAGTAATATGGTTTATCCGTTCTATTTGAATGAAGGGACAAATGTATAACCATATATAAGAGATAACGAGTATGTACATGGGCAAACAATATAAGAATGAGGCGGGAAATAAGGCTTCACGGCAGGTGAAGTGTGGGACGAGGCAGGAAATGAAGATGAGAGATGAAAGGTTGGGTAACCTTTGCACAGAAAAGCTTCTTTATGGGGCGAAAACTACAAATATTGTTCAATTGTTTAGTTTTTGGGATTATTTAAAAGGTAATTTGCTAGAGGATGATAAAGATCGTTTTTATTTCCGTAGGGCGAGTTTTAATCCTTTGAATTATTTTGCTCAAAGAGATAATGTGCCATATGAGAATAGTCATACAGCCTATCACACAACTTCTGTACATGGTGCGCAAAACAGTTTAACGAACATAAGAAACCGACATTATCCGCTTCTGCCAGGAATGAGTAATATGGCTAATATGCTACTACCCGGAAATCCCATTGGTGTTATAAGGCGACAAAATACAAGCAGTAGATTTGCGTCTGCAAGTTGGGAAAGACATGCCAGAATAGAATCAATAAATGCATTTAATAATGAAGCTACAAATTTAGGACTTAATGTTACTTGGATTAATAATGCTCCAGTATTCGGAGCACCCAATGTCGGAATATTTGTATCTTCTTTTTTTATTACATATACTAATCCTATATTGGGGAACTATGAAGTTGGTGTTGTTTCTAATATGGCTGGGAATATAGGAATGGCTGCAAGAACAACAAATATTGTAAAAGCTGTAATCAATTATCAACAAATTGGTGCTAACCAAATAAATGCATGGATTGGACAACTTTTTCCAGTAATGGTTGCAGTTCCAGCTATTAATAATGGTGTAATTAATATAAATAATTTTCAGGGTACGGCATGGGCTTTTTCTGATTTTACATGATTAATCTTTTTGTTTTATTAAGAAATAAATAAAAATTATATGGCAATGGATATCAGGCATAGAGGTACGTTCCGCACCGATTACGAGGCCGATTGGGCAAGGCTGGACGACTTCCAGGCTCTGACTGCCGAAGCGGATAAGCTCTTGCACCGCTTGATACGAGCGAGCCGGGAGATTCCCTATCATAATGCGGACGGACAGGAAGTCATACTTGTATCCTTCTTGGAGAGGCATGTGCTGACCGTGCTTGCCGATATTGCCCGCAAGAAGCTGTCGAACTATGGTAACAGCTTTGCCAATGTACAAGGTACAGCAATACAGGCTGCCTATACCCAAAAACTACGACAGGACATCAATCGGTGGATAGCTCGGTTGGACAGCTATCTGCATAACACTTGGCAAGCAGGAAATAACAGCAGCCCTGCCGCTGAAACCGCCCGCTGGTTGAAGGATCGTCTGGAACAGTCATTGTCTGCCGATGAACTAGATGGAAACAATAACTATTATCGGATGCTTCGCACCGTGACCGCTATTCAGGAGAATGTCGATTACTATCTGAATCAAATAAAGGACAGTGGCGATATGAATCCGGCACTGTCCTTGCTCATTGTCTATCTGAAAAACTATGGCAGCATTGCTGAGGCTTTCAACCGCCGCCTTGCCACCTTGCCTGAACTCTATCGTAAGGACATCCTGCATGCCGCACCACAGGATGCGGTACAAGACAACGTCTATGTCATTATCACACCCACAGAAGGTATCGGAGGTTTTACCTTGCCTAAGGATGAGCCATTCCTCGCCGGGCAAAATGCCACAGGAGAAGAACTTATTTATCGGACTGAAAAAAAAGAATATATCAGCCCCATGCAGTGTGTGGAAGCGGATGCACTGTACGGTTTTTCCAATCCTTCTTGTGGAGGAGCTTTGGAACTCTATAAACAACCTATACAACTTCAAGATACAACCGATGCTCAAACCTTGTTCGCACATGGTGAAGAATTACGCATAGGCTGGCAAGTGGAGTCCCCTATGTTTGTGTTGAACGAAGGCGAACGGAATATCAGTATCTATTTCCATCTTACAGCCGATAATTCTATACCCAACAATACAAAAGGTTTTGTCCTACAACTGAGCGGAGCGGAAGGCTGGATGGAGCAAACTTGCGAGTGCTATATCGAATCCGGCCAGTTATGTTTCAGCTTCAGCTTGCCATACAATGTAGTTGCTCCTGCATCCTGTATGGAAGAAGTACATGGCACAACAACAGAATATCCTGTCATCCGTATCTTGACAGATAATGCGAACTGTCCTTACAAGTGGGCACAACAACTCATTTTCGATAGCGTGGAAATAAAGACGGAAGTGAACGGTATTCGCAACTTCAGCTTCTATAATGATCAGGGTGAAGTAGACACTACGCAGCCCTTCCATCCTTTCGGTATACAGGCAGAGTGTGGCGCCTGTTTTCTTTTTGGTAACGAAGAAATGAGTCTGAAAAACTTGCAGGAAGTCCGTTTGAAAGGCATATGGAGGAAATTGCCCGAAACTGAAGAAGGATTCAACAAGATGTATAAGGAATACGGAACAGATGCGGACGCATTCAAAGTTTCCACCGAATATCAGAAAGGTGGCAGGTGGAAAAAATGCGGTGATGAGCAAAAGCTATTTAGCTTTAATGAAAACGGAGATCTGAATTCTGCCGAGATAGTATTTAGCTTTACAGTGCGGTCACAATCCATTTCCAGCGATGAAATTGCCGTTCCTTACGAATACAGTCGTGACAAAGACGGTTTCTTCCGTATCACCTTGGAGTCCCCTTCCATCGGCTTTGGCACAAAAGCCTATCGCACCTTGTTTTCTGAAACGATGGTACACAACAGTGGTTGTAAGGAAAAGAAACGTAAAGACTTACCTTCCGAACCGGTTATCCCTGTGATGGCGGATGTAGAACTTTCCTATATCGCTACGGAAGAGACGACTTTAAGTGATATGGAACGTTCGTTCATTCGATTAAGTCGTATTACGGCACTATCCCGGCAGGAACCATTTCCCATTACTAAAGGAGAGAAGCAACCGTTTCTGCCTTCTGTCCCGGCTGAAAATCTGTTGTATTTCGGTTTACTTCACGCACTAGGAGAGCAGAACCTGCGGTTGTACTTCGATATGGTATTGCCTCAGGAAAAGATCCCATTCTATGACCCGCAACCGGGTAGGCAGGTAACTTTGGCATGGGAATATTGGAGCGGAAACGAATGGCATCCCATTACCATAGAATCCGTCCTTGCCGAAGAAACGTTAGGACTGACGCAAAGCGGATTTATAGAAATCAAGCTGCCGGAGAAAATAGGCAGTAGCCATATGGATAAACAAGGTAGGGCATGGATACGTGCCGCCGTGACAGGCGATTTGTCTTCCTGCCTTGCTGTACGAGGTATCCGGACAAACTGTATTCGTCTCATTTCCCAAAATGGAGATGGTACTCCGTTGCCTGCCGGAACGATACAAGGTATAAAGGAACCGGATGAACGGATTGAAAGTGTCACCCAGCCCTTGAGTGGCTTCGGAGGCAAGCCTGCCGAAACAGCAACTGGGGTGGCTGTGCGACAAACTTCACGCATCAGTAACCGTCACCGTGCCCTCATAATAAAGGACTACGAGCATCTTTTACTGGAATTTTTTCCCGAAGTGGATAAGATACAGTGCATTCCCATTCCGCAGAATAAAGGAGCATCGAAAATATGCCTGGTGGTATTCAGCCGTGCGGAAGACAGCCGTTATTTCCTCTCTCCGGCATGGAAACTGGCGGAAATACAGCAGCTTGTCCGGCAATATGCATCTCCGTTTGCTTCTTTGCGTGTAATTAATCCCGTTTACGAACGTGTGAATGTTCACTGCAAAGCAATCCTGTGGGACAGCGTGCCGGATAAAGGCAAGGCAGTCCGGCAACTTGTTGTTTTGGCACAGAACTATATCGCACCGTGGTATCGGAAAGAAGAAATTCCAATGCTTAGGCAACGTTACTCCTACAAGGAACTTCATGCCCGAATGGTGAATCATGAGGATCTGATGCGGCTGGTCACGTTGGAAGTGAACGGTAAGAGTTTGTCGCGTATAGATGTCGATACCGTGGACTTCACTTTCGAAGGCAAGCACCCTTGGAGTGTATTGCTTCCGGTAATAAAAATAGAACTTCTTTCTCCCTACGACGGCATAGAGAAAGCTGAAATCGGGAGTAACTTCATAATAGGATAGTGGTTTATGGAAAAGAATAATAACAGGCGGAACCGAAGTGTGCTGAAAAGCTATTTTCAGAAAGGTGCTATACCCACAGAACAACAGTTTGCTGAACTGATAGATTCCGTGTCGAACATTGTGGAGGATGGGCAGGTGATGAGAACCCCCAGTGGATGGGCGTTTTTCCCTGGACAAGCCGGTCACTTGGATATCGGGCTTTACACGGAAGAACCTCTCACAGAAGTGGATATACCCGCATGGACTCTCGCTGTCACACCCGAAAAGAAGCTGACTGTAAGGAATGCGAAGGGAGAAGCGGTGATGGAAGCGTTGCAAGACAAATCGATAGTATTGTATGGTAGTCTGAAGGTGGAAGACGAAATTACCGCAACGGCTTACCAGACGGCAGGCGGAGGGGGAATCACACCCAGCGGTGAAGGCTATCTGACTGTCCCTGCCGACAAAGAGTGGCATGATTTGCCAATCGATGTGTCGCGCGAAGGTTTCGGTTGCCGTGTATACTCTGTATATGCCTCTTTTCGTGAACAGGGTACGGGGCTTTGCCAACTGACACGTGCTACCGCGCTTTGGCTTAACTTTATGCAACAGCGAATTGAATCACCCCAGAAGCACTGGTGGGGATGGACGGGCAGCGTCTGCTTCCGTTGGCAGATGCGGGAAAAGAATATATACCTGCAAATACGTACCAAAAAGCAACTCCCATCCGGTGAGATACATTGCCGAGTGGTGGAAATGTATAAAGGATAAGCTGATGGGAAAAGGCAATAATGGACACTATATCAGGCAGTTGGCGGAAAACGAAAATCTGTACTCATACCTGCAAAGGCAGACACTTGAAGAAGTGCACCGCCTCTCAGGAAAGGTATGGACGGATTTCAACGCTCATGATCCCGGGGTGACCCTGGTGGATATCGCCAACTATGCGTTGACAGAAATGGACTACAAGCTCGGTTTCGGTACGATGGATTACCTGACCGGGGAAGATGGAATCTTCGAACCTGAACGTTTCGGACTCTTTCCACCCGAAAAGGTGTATACCACTGCCCCTGTTACACCGGAGGATTATCGAAGACTGTTCTTCGCCCGCATTCCGGAACTGGAAAACGTATGGGTGGAATGTAATGCGGCAACCGGCGGCTACACTGTCAAGATTGCTCTTCCTCCCTTTGAAGAAGAGGATAACGGAAAAACGGTGGTAAAGCAGGTTACGAAGAATTACAACAGCCACCGTAACCTGTGCGAATACCTCGACAAGGTAATCATCGTGAGGTCCGCAGAACTGGAATTTCATGCAGAATTTGAGATAGAGCCGGGCAAAGATGCGTCTATTGTGTTGGCTAGGCTCTACGGAACCATCTTGCATTATCTTTCCGGCGGAGTGTATATCTGTGCGCCGGAAGAGCTGGAAACCTCCGGCTTGTCACCCGAAGAGTGGTTGGAGGGGGCGGAAGGCATTGTGCGTGTGGTAATTCCTATGCAAAAGAACACTGAATATGAGTTATATAAGAAACTTTGTCAGGTGGAAGGCATCCGGTCGTTCAGTACTTGTTACCTGATGAAGGATGGAAAGCCACAGACCGATTTCTCCGAAGGGTTCAGCTTGAAAATTCCATGTATGGAGAAAGAACTGAAAGTACGTATCCGTCAGGGGCGCTCTGTTATGGGAGTCGATATGGAAAAGTTCACAAGATATCTGAAAACCTTTTATTATGCTCAGAAGCGTATCAGCACGAATGAAAGCGACGTAAAAGGAATTGGTTGGGGAAATATGGTAGGAACGTACCGCAACATTTTCACCTATTCCCCCATAGCCGGAGAGTTCCCCGCATGTTACCGTCTCTCACTCGGACAGGAAACTCATGCTTCCTTTGAGGCATACTTGAAACTGTATGATCGGACAATACAACAAGGATTGGAGGAAGTGAAAGAACTTCCGAACGTGCTTTCCATTGAAGAGAAAGACATGGGGCGTCATTCTTCCTTTCGGAATATCTATGCACTGAAAAGTCGTTATCTGGATTTTCTTGATCACCTGTACGGAGTAGAGAGCCAGCCCGAATGGTTGGAAGAGTCAAACTGTTATGGTGAAATGGAGAGTGAGACGATTGGGCGGCGAATGTCATTCTTGCGTCATGTTGCCTATCTGATAAAAAATAGAGCAAAGGCGCGGGATATTACGATGTCGGAGGGAGAGCATAACGCTCCCATAGTGAAGGAGTGGTTTTGCAGGTTGTTGGGCATTAACGGGAACGAGGAACATACCGTGGGCAATGTTCTTCCCGGGCATAATCTACAACTGATAGAGAAGAAACCCGACCGTCCCCTGGCGGACCGACTGGATGCTCTGCTTATTGATGAACGTATACTGGAACCGGAGCACGTGACGGCCGTAACTTATGAGCAACTGGCAACGGATGAGGAAGGAAAGCGTAAAGAATATAGTCAGTTAAGAGCGGAACTGCCGATATTCAACCGGAATAGGATAAGCGGCGACTTATTCCGCCACGGCATTTCTCTTGGTAACTACCGGATTGTAGAAGCTAAAAAGGGTGAGTATCTGTTGGTGGTCCACAATAAGGAGAAAGGCGGATGGACCAATCTTGGACGTACCGATAACAAAAAGAGGTTGAATACGCTGGCGAACATCCTGCGGAGATATTTACTGGAATTGAACCGGGAGTGTGAAACGGTTTACGTATTGGAACCGGTATTGGTGAGAAAAACGGAACCTTTCCGGCTACTGATTGTGCTTCCTATGTGGACACTTCGTTTCCACTCGCCGCGCTTCAGGGAGATGTGCAGGGAATTATTGCGCTCTATTATTCCCGCCCACCTAGCAGGCCGGATATACTGGATGGATGAGATAAGTATGCAAGGTTTTGAACATTGTTACAAATTATTAATGAGGGCTTTGACCAACAATGACTTGGCGGATTACAGCGCCCAATTGCTGGAAGTCATATACGAGTTGCTGGGCAAAGCCGTGGAAATACAGATATTAGATGATACGAATTGAACATATATCGTTTGAGTTCGCTGCTGCGGACGAACGGTTCGTACACGACTTGTATGCGGACTGGGGTGGCTTTTGCCGTAACTATTTTGAAAAAACGGTGGATGAATGCCTTTCTCCTTTGGATAAAGACAAGGTGTTGCATGAAATAGAACTGTTGGAATTGGATTTGGGGAGTATCCCCGAGGAAAACTTCTACCGTGAGTTTCCCCGGCGCCTCAAAGCGGAACTGCTGAAAGTGTTGCCTTCATGGAGCATACCGACGGAGAGCGAACGGAAAAAGACGGATGCTTCACGCCTGGAAAATCTACTGTTCTATCTGGAACATGGTTATCAGAAGGTGGAATGGGACAATAGTGCTTTTAACCTGACGGAAGAATTGGATTGGGCCGTTTTGCAACAGGCGCTTCATGCAGAGGGTGTAGTATCTCTCTGTATGAGAAAAGATCACGCTTTGTGTCGTTTGCTATGGCAGACAAACGATGACAATACTCTTATCCGACTCTATACCGACTTACTTTCCATGTCATCGTTTGGCTTGTACGAGAAACGTCGTTTCCTTGCAATACTTCTGGAGATGAAACCCGGTATACCCGTGCGTTTCATTCACGAGGATAATGATGACAACAGGTTGCAAAATATGGCGGAACTACTCGATACGCTGTCTGTCCGTCGGATAATGGAAACAGAAACGGAAGAACATGCCGAAGTCGATCTGCCCCCATACTGGCATTATTTGTATGAATGGCTTATCAATTATTATCCCTTTAACGGGATTGCTATCTTTGGGGGTAAAGGAGATTTTATCCGCCATCTGCACCATCGGTTGCTCACATTCATCCGTAAGCGAAACTACTCTTTCTACCTCTCTAAAATGGAACTGACAGTCAACTTCCTGCTTGAAGTTTTCGGACCTGATTATTATAGGGATGTATTAAATGCTATCTATGACCTCCAACCGCACTATGCAGACGGTTCACCTGTGTATGACGGATATTTAAACCGGGAATTGTATCGTATCTTTTTACAACTTTCTCTACTTCGTCTGCCGATGGCGGGAGAAAGTCCGAAAGAGAATCTGGATTCCGGGTGGAAGCAAACGGCATATCCTACAGATATGGAAATGGTGGCAGAATATCTAAATGATACGCAGAAAAATATGGCGGACAAACGAAGCTTATTTAGGCTACTGATAAAGGAAAAGCCGGAAATACTGACGGATTGGTTACAATCGGAGGCTGCCAAAGACAACGCTCTACTTAGTGTTATAGCTAATATGGTTGATACTGATCTTCTCAACCGTCTGCTTTCTTCCGTTTCTTTCATGGCGATGGAAGTGGTTGACCAGGTAAGAACCTATCTACTGAACCATATATCGAAAACAGAATGTCTAAAAGGGATTTCTGAAACTCAGTTTAACTTTATTTTTTGCAAAGCAGTGTTGCTTTGGATAGAAAACGAACACTGCGGTCTTTCGGAGTCGGAACGTATCGAACAACTTCTACATCTGTTCTATCAGGAGTTTTCAAGTGGTAGTAATGAGCCTTCTATCAAAATATTATCTGAAAAATTGTACTTGTCGGAAGATGTTTGGAAGCAAGATGCAGGAAATGGTAAAATACGTGTCGACATTCTGAAACTTCGACAGATATTAGCAGACAAGAGTATACCGGAACTTGTAAAACGTAGAATGACGGCATTGTTCTTGGAACAATCCATAGAAAATGAAGAGAATGCCATATGGCTGTTACACGAGCATGAAGTATTGGAGTATACACTTACTTTAATAAGTCAGCCGGTTTTAGAAGAAATTATCAGGCGGTCGGTTGTGCGGATGAACGGTATATCTCATATTGCGGAATTGTTATCCCTGTTTGATTGGCTGGTAACTAACGAACAGGCCCTCTCAGCATATTTGAAGGATAGGACATTCGGACTGAAGGTACAGATGATTTTATGGCTGGCAAAAGTTTCCCAATCGTCAATGAAGATGGAGGGCACTGCGAGAGAAATTCTTTATTTACTTCTTATGACATTGTTTGGCAAGGAAAATATACCGATTGTCATTAAACTGGTATTTCAAGGAAGCATTAGGGAGACAGAAACCAGGAATGAGGAATATGATGATATGGAAGCAGTACTGGACCTGCTGATGACTATCGAGGCAGGTAACGGGAATCCTGCAAAAGTAAGGTTTGAGGAATGGGTACGGCAAACCCAAAAAGACTCCGACATCCTTCCCATACTGTTGGAAAACCGCTGGAACGCTGGAAATGGCTTTACCGATTGGCTAGAAGACGCTACCATCTTTACAGATGATAAGCGTGAGTTGTTACAGAGAATGGTTGTCGAAAAAGTACATGAATGGGTGGGGCTGCTACGTAGGCAACCCGAAGAAAGCAAGGCTGTAATATTTGTTGCAACCTATTTGTCAGCGCCTCTTCTTCTGCAAAGCGTGGCACAAGCGGACTTCCGTCAAGCAGCGGTATTGTCGGAAACGATTGAATGGCTGCAATGCAAAGCTGATGGGATTCCATTCCTTACCGGAAATGACAGGCTTTTTTCAACGGCTCTTTCAGAAGCATTGCTGTTCTTTATGCAAGATAGAGATACATTAGGTGGAAGATCCTTAACGGAAAAAGAGGTGGTAAAAAAGTTCCTGGCTCATTTGTATTTTGTCTATACCGGGAAGACTGATTTCCAAAGCGATGCGGAATGGACGAATTTATCGGTCAATCTGGCTGTTGACTTGGAAATGGAGGCATGGCAAGATGTACGGGAGGACGAGTTTGCTGATGTATTGTTACAAAAGAATATAAGCAATACCATATTCAGTCATCATATTGTTTCCGTTCTGGAAAAGTATCCGGAGAAATTTTTGGCATGGCTGGAGAAGGATGCTGATCTGGTTTTAATAAAACGGATTGTCGATGTATCGGATATAACCATACTGAAACAATTGAGTCTGTTTTTGTCTGCCGTTGCAGGATTTGAATATCCTGATGATTTCAAGCAGTTGACAAGCTGGCTCAGCCGATTCGCTAATGATCGGGTATTTGCTTCAGATATAACCAGAATATTGCTGTTATGGGTAAGGGAAACAAATTGGAAAAAACAAACGCCGGAACAAATGGAAGATTATTTCATTTCCCGCCTGTTCGGTAAAAACGTAGCCCGATTACCGATAGAGTGGATTGCAGATGATACTTTGCCGGAAAGTGTACGAAAAAGAATGCTCTACAACCATATCTTCTTCCGACCGAAAGAACTGTTGGCCTACATTCGTCAGTCTGTGGTACGGAATACATTGCATACAGATAAATGGTTGGAATGGATGAATACCGGAGAATGGCTGCGGCTGGTTGCAAGTCTGTCTCTTTCGCAAGCAGAACTGTTGCAGCAAGTTATGGATTACATATCGACAAATTATCCGTCTCAAAAGGAACATTTAGAGACTGCTCTGGTAACCTATATCATTGAAAATCCTTCGGAAGAATGGGTGTACAATAGCAGGGAAGAGAATATTCGCTCATTTGTGAAATCACTTCCTATCCTGCAAGAAAAAACAGAAAATGAACTTAAAGACATAGTGAATATGATAAGTGAAAAATTAATGCCGGAAGAGGACAAGAATTGGTTAACCGGCGAACCGGTGTCTGATTCTAAAATATTCTTTGTTAATAATGCAGGTCTCTGTCTGCTGTCTGCATGGTTTCTCCGATTGCTGAGTATGCTCGATTATCTGAACGAGGCAAGGAAGGATATCAAAGATACGAAATCAAGAATTCGTGCCATGTTCTTGTTACAATACCTCACTTGTCAAGAAGAAAAGGAATACCGGGAAACAGAATTGGTGTTCAATCGTCTGCTTGTTGGGTTGCCGATGCATATCCCGTTGCCAAAACGGCTGGAACTGACTGCCGAGGAAAAACAAATCGCTGATAGCTTACTGTCGGCAGTAAAAGCGCATTGGTCCAAGATGAACGGAACGTCGCTGAAAGGATTTCTGCAAAGCTTTGTTACCCGTACAGGTCGCTTGGAGGAACAGGACGAAAAATGGCTACTTACCGTGGACGACAAGACGCATGACATTCTACTCGATTCCGTTCCCTGGGGATTCCGGCAGATACGTTTACCGTGGCTGAAGAAATACATACAAGTAAAATGGCACGATAAGCAGGAATTCTGATATTAAATATTAAATAAAGAAATCGTATGGAAGCAGAGAAAGTACATCAGGAAAAAGTAGCACGTACCATACAGCAAAAGCAGGATGGCGGCGGTGCATTACAATTTGTTGATAACCGTATGGTGAACACATTTTTGCAACGTGTTGGCTTAGAGGATGAAGAAGGATTTCAGATGAAAACTGCCCAGTTACAGTCTGACGAGGAAGAAGATACCTTGCAGGGTAAATTTGAACCTACTGTTCAGCGTGTGGAAGATGATGCAGAGGGCGTGCAAATGAAATCGGATACTGTATGCCAACAGAAACCGAATAATACCGGTTTGCCTGATAATCTGAAAGCTGGGGTCGAAAGTCTTTCGGGGTTTTCAATGGATGATGTAAAAGTACATTATAATTCTTCACAGCCTGCCACTGTCCAGGCACTAGCTTATACGCAAGGAACGGACATCCATGTGGCACCCGGCCAAGAGATACATCTGCCCCATGAGGCATGGCATGTAGCCCAACAGCTGGCAGGACGTGTTGAACCTACTACGGAAGTGGGTGGTATGCCGGTCAACGACAATATAGATTTAGAACATGAGGCGGACGTAATGGGTGCCAGAGCGAATAGCTTGTAAAAGAATAGTCTATGAATGAATTTATCGGATGGTTCAATCAAGTTTTGACTATTTCTATTCAGCTTTATTTCCAACAAGAGTGTGAATACTCCTCGCTGGAAGAAGTAAAACCACCTGTAAACGGATGGTTGGAAAAGGTGACTGGCGTTCCCGACTTGACATTTGACGAACGGATGGTGGTCATGTTGGCGTTGATGCCGCATGTCTGTCCGCAGATACTGGACATCTTTTTTGTACAAAACAAGAACTTCGACCGGCAATATACGGAATTCGGTGGTTGGAAAGGCTTGTCACATGGAGGTTTTCTGCCAACTGGTGAGACTGCCTCTTTTATTCTTGCCGGAGAAGATACGGAAAAACGGAAAGGGGTGATCCGGTTTTTCCAGAAGGATCACTGGTTCTACACAAAGAATATCCTCCGTCTGGAAGGCGCCGGAGAAGGTGAACCCTTTCTCAGTGGGCAATTGCGCGTATCGGAAGAATTCTTAAGCCGTGTCTTGCTGGATAAGGAATATAAACCTGATTATAACATCGGCTTTCCCGCCAAACGCATTACCACGCAGCTGGAATGGGAAGATATGGTACTGGACTATCAGGTAGCTACCGAATTGGAAGAAATCAATGTATGGATTTCCTCCGGTAAGACTGTCATGGAGGATTGGGGACTGTCCCGTATTCTGAAAGCTGGATACCGTTCGCTGTTTTATGGACCTCCGGGTACGGGAAAAACATTGGCTGCGACTCTTTTGGGCAAGAAGAATGAGATGGACGTGTACCGGATAGACTTGTCCATGATTGTATCCAAGTATATCGGCGAAACGGAAAAGAACTTGGCAAAGGTATTCGACCTTGCCGAGAACCGGAACTGGATTCTGTTTTTTGATGAAGCGGATGCTTTGTTTGGCAAACGTACATCCACCAATACATCCAATGACCGACATGCTAACCAGGAAGTGGCTTACCTGTTGCAACGGATTGAAGATTTTCCTGGCATGGTCATTCTGGCGACAAACCTACGCTCGAACATAGACGAGGCATTCTCCCGCCGTTTCCAGTCGGTGGTTTATTTTCCGATGCCGACGGAGGAACAACGGGCTGAGTTATGGCGGAACATGCTTCCTGGGAAATGGTTGGGAAAGGATGCGGAAGAATTGATAACTATGGCGGCGGAAACGGAGTTGTCCGGTGGGGCTATTACGAATGTGGTGAGGCGGTGTGCATTGCGCATGATCCAGTCAAAGAAGAAACTGCTGGATAAAGTAATGTTGAAAGAGGCATTGCAGAAAGAAAAAATAAAAAGTTGAATGTAAGTATGCTTTTTGATAGATTTAATTCGTACAGTATTTATTGCATGGTTTAAGAATAAAAATGTATATTTGCGAAAACTAACTTTTAAACGTTATGAGTACAATTTTGCAATTAGCTCCACAGAATGTGTGGAAGCATTTTTATTCGCTGACTCAAATTCCCCGTCCGTCTGGACACATGGAGAAAATAACAGAGTTCCTTGTAAACTTTGGAAAAGGCTTGGGCTTGGAATCATTTGTCGATGAAATAGGCAATGTTATCATTCGTAAGGCAGCTACTCCGGGTATGGAAAACCGCAAAGGCGTCATTCTTCAGGCACACATGGATATGGTGCCTCAGAAGAACAATGATACTGTTCACGATTTTACAAAAGATCCTATTGAAACCTATATCGATGGTGATTGGGTAAAAGCTAAAGGTACAACGCTGGGAGCTGATAATGGTCTGGGTGTTGCTGCTATCATGGCAGTGCTGGAAGATAATAGCTTGAAGCACGGTCCGCTGGAGGCTTTGATTACGAAGGATGAAGAAACAGGCATGTATGGTGCTTTCGGTTTGAAACCGGGGACACTGAAGGGGGAAATTTTGCTGAATCTTGACTCGGAAGATGAAGGCGAACTTTATATCGGTTGTGCCGGAGGTATTGACCTGACGGCTACACTGGAATATAAGGAAGAAGCGCCCGCTGCTGATTCTGTGGCCCGTAAGATTACCTTGAAAGGTTTGCGTGGCGGACATTCCGGTCTGGAAATAAATCAGGGACGTGGTAATGCCAATAAACTTTTGGCTCGCGTGGCACATGATGTGCTGATTGAATTTGATTCTCAGCTGGCAAGTTTCGAAGGTGGAAATATGCGTAATGCCATTCCTCGCGAAGCGTGTGCTGTATTGGTGTTCAATCCGGAAGATACGGAAGGGCTGGAAGACTATATTAAAGAATATGAGGCGCAAATCAACGCGGAATATGCTCCAATTGAAAGTGGCATTACTTTGACGATAGAGCCGGTTGAACTTCCTGCAGCTATTGTACCTGCTGAAATTCAGGACAATATGATTAATGTGCTGATGGCTTGTCAGGATGGCGTGATGCGCATGATTCCTACAGTGCCCGATACCGTGGAAACTTCATCTAATCTGGCAATTGTTATCATTGGTGGTGGTAAAGCGGAAGTACGTATTCTGGCACGCAGTTCTTGCGATACGATGAAAGAATTCCTGGCAGACAGTTTGACGGCTTGTTTTGCCATGGCAGGTATGAAGGTAGAACTAAGTGGAGGATATTCCGGCTGGCAGCCTAATGTGGATTCTCCGATTTTGCATGCTATGAAGCTGTCGTATAAACAACAGTTTGGAGTAGAACCTGCTGTAAAAGTAATCCATGCAGGTTTGGAATGTGGTATTATTGGTGCCAATTGTCCGGGATTGGATATGATTTCCTTCGGACCTACACTGCGTTCTCCGCATTCACCGGATGAACGTGCATTAATTCCTACAGTTCCTAAATTTTACGATTTTCTGGT
Organism: Bacteroides sp. 14(A); assembly: GCF_000526555.1. Classification (NCBI taxonomy): domain Bacteria; kingdom Pseudomonadati; phylum Bacteroidota; class Bacteroidia; order Bacteroidales; family Bacteroidaceae; genus Bacteroides; species Bacteroides sp. 14(A). The sequence goes on from NZ_JAGH01000002.1 coordinate 2,502,555, forward strand.
AGCAACACTGGAACAAACACCTGAAAAGTAGAGAAATATCTATAGATTTTAAAAGCGGGGAGAATGTTTTTTTGAACATTCTCCCCGCTTTTTTTATTTGATATTTTTATTAAAAAAAATGCCGTTACTTTATAGGTAACGGCACAAAATATGGTGCAAACATAAGTGTTTTTCCATAAATGTGCAAATAAAGCTGTTCTTTTTTCTATAATTCTTAAAAAAAAGAGTAATTGTATTCAAAAAACATTCAATTATGAAACAAAAATTATTATTGGAGATGCTATCCTCTACTATTCTGGAACTTCGTGCCAATGGTCAGTGGGGCACTGCACATGTATACCGGAGCGCACGGAATTCTTTCTCTGCATTTAATGATGATAAGGATATACCGTTCTGCAAATTGAATCCGAACCTTTTGAAACGCTTCGAAATTTATTTGCGCCAGCGAAGATGTAGTTGGAATACGGTATCTACTTATATGAAGGTGCTCCGGGCGGTTTATAACCGGGCAGTAGATAATGGTTATGCCTTGTACATACCAAGGCTTTTCAGGCACGTACATACAAGTGTATGTGCTGATCAGAGAAGATCTTTAGATGCTTCTGATATTGGAAATTTACTTTATGAAACAGAGAAAGTACCTATTAATGGTACTTTACCTTTAGACGTACAAAAAACAAAGATACTATTTGCGCTTATGTTTTTGCTGCGGGGAATCCCATTTGTTGATCTGGTGTATTTACGTAAAACGGATATCCAGGATAATATTCTGAAATACCGTCGTCGGAAAACCGGTCGATCATTGACAGTGGCGTTGACACCTGAGGCTATGAGATTGATTCGAATGGTAGCTAATACAGATAAAAATTCTCCTTACCTATTCTCTTTCCTATCCAGTCCTGAAGGCACAGAAACGGCCTATCATGAATATCAATCGGCATTGAGGGCTTTCAACTATAAATTGTCTGTGTTGAAGAAATGGATGGGAAGTCATGCTCATCTAAGTACGTATACTATTCGCCATACGTGGGCGACAATGGCTTATCATTGTGAAATACATCCGGGCATCATTTCAGAAGCGATGGGACATTCATCTATCAAGGTTACGGAAACTTATTTGAAGCCTTTTCAAAATCAAAGGATAGATCAAGCTAATCAAGAAGTTATCTCCTTTGTGAAAGAGTATGCTGCTGTCTTCTAAAGAGTGGGGCGGATTTTATAGAATTTCATTATAAAACGCTGATATTTGACTATTGTAGAAATGCAAATAATCAGCTAATTTCCTGGGATATTTTCTCCGGCGGTTTTTCTTGTTTCTTTTTTTATAACTTATATGTTGGAGTATATCGCTGTATATCAGTAAAATATTGTACTCTTCTTTAGTTAGTTTTATTAAATGTTCCTCTTTCTCACTTTATTCAATCTACTCTTTTCTTACAAATTAGTTTGATAGGTAATTTCTTTCATGTCCCGATGTACTATTTGACTAATAAAAGCCTTTTTCTAGAGTTTTCTTGTACGTTTTTTCTTTTTATTCAACAATTCCGTTACCTATAAAGTAACGGTATATAATGGGACGAAGATTATTGATCAGACTATTATTATTCTTTATTTTTTTAAATTTATAAATTTAAAGTTTTTTATTATGAACAAGAAGTATTTGAGTGTAGCCCTGTTTGGAGCCTTGATGATGGTTTCTACGGGTGTATTTACGTCTTGCAAGGACTATGACGATGATATCGACGGTCTTGAGCAAAAGTACACGGATCTGAACACTGAACTTAGCGCACAAAAGACGAGCTTGGAAAAAGCTTTAGCTGGTGTACAAGCTGATGCTGACGCTGCTCAGGTTGCTGCAGATGCTGCAAAGGCTGCCGCTGATGCTGCTAAAACAGAAGCAGACAAAGCTGTTGCTGAAGCTTCAGCTGTTAAAGCACTTGCTGAAAAAGCTGCAAGCGACGCAAAAGCTGAGGCTATCAAAGAGGCTAAAGCTTACATTGATGAGTTAATGAAAAATGTAGCAACAGATGAGGAACTTTCTGTACTTTCAGGTAAGATAGATGGTATTCAGAGTGACCTGAATACAATGAAAGAGGACTTGAAAGATTTAGGCGTTGATTTGAATGCAGAAGTAGAAGCACGGGCAAAAGCCGATCAGGCATTGCAGGTTCAGATTGATGCTTTGAAGAAGTTTGAAGAAGCTACTGGCAAGAAGTTTGATTCCCTTCAGGGGCAGTTGGACGCTATGAAGAAAGAGTTAGCCAATTTAGGTTCTAAAGAAGAAATTGAAAATCTTCTGAAGAAAGCTAATGAGGAGATGCAAAAGGAAGTAAGCGATCAGTTGAATACTTTGTTAGGTGTGCTCTCTGCTCGTTTGAACAGCCTAGTCTTTAAACCGGCTTTCTATTATCAAGGTATCGAAGCTATGGGAGCTTATTCCTATAATTATAACGTCTTGACTGTTAATAAGATTAATGCAAACGGAGATTTTAAAACCGATGCCCCTAAGGTCGGAGTTGCTACTTCTATGACTCCAGGCTTAGTTGCTGAATATCATATGAATCCTTCTATTGCAGATTGGAAAAAGATTACTAAATTGACTTATATTTCTGCTGATAAAGAATATAAAACAAGAGCTAATGGTGTAGTAGAAGCTATTGTTGACAACTTTAAAGGAGACAAAGGTCTGCTGACTGTAAATTCTCATTTAGTGAATGGTACTGTTAAGGATATAGAACAGGATAGTAAAGTTACAGTACTAGCTTTGGAAGCTCATTATAATAATGGTAAGCAAGACACAATCATTACTTCTGATTATGCTGCAATAAAAGCGGTGAATGCTCATAATTTGACATTGGCTCTAAGTCAGCCATTCGAGCAAAATGAAACGGTACATTTGTATAAGACTGCTGCTGAGGCTATAAATGCTACAGCTACTCGTGAGATTATTTGGAATCATGAGGGTGAAGATTTATCTAAGCTTATCAATACTCATTTTGATGAAATAGTTGATCCGGAAGATTTGACTAAAGATATTCATAAGAAACTGGATAAGTATGCTTTTGATAAGACATCTGAAAGTTACGGATTCAAATATTCTTATGAACTGGTTGGCTATCATGTAGGTGATAATAAAACTTCGGAAAGTGCTCATGCTGCTTTGAATGGTGCTATTCTTAGACCACAAATGCCGAAGGATGGTTTGCAGCAAGAATTTGGAGCAGAACAGAATAAGGCTGAAAAAGGTCGTGAACCGTTGGTACGTATTACTTTAACTGATATTAAGAGTAATAAGATTGCAGCAGTAGGGTATATGAAATTTAAGATTGTTGACACTATTACAGAAAGTGATGTTGTATTAACTCCGAATTTTGACTTTGCTGATATCTATACTGTAAATTGTACAGAAACTCAAAAAGAACTGAAACTTACTTGGCATCAATTTGAAGAACAAATTATTGCTCAACTCGAAAAGCAAGGCATTTCTAAAGAGGATTTCCATGATAACTTTACATTGGATGGTGGTGTAAATGATGCTACTCAATACGATGGAATTTTGCCTGCTTCTAAAGTTGCGACAACTAAGTATGGTATCGTATCTCAATCTATTCAAGATGATGGCGGTAACGAAACTCAGATATTGAAATGGATGGTTAAGAATAACCAAGCTTACCAAGTGTTTAAAAATAAGGAAAGTATGAAAGCCATCGTTCGTTATACTAAAGTAATCGATGCTGCTAAAGGTATCAATCAATATGTATATGTGACGTTGAATTGGACTCCATCAAAACGTAATGTAACACCGGCCGGTACATTGGCTGACGCTGATAAGAACAGAGCTTATTGGTATGCCAAAAATGATCCGAAAGCTGGAACTGGCTATAGTGATATTCATGCTAATGTTGAAACCGTGGGACAGGAAGGTGCAGACGATGAATTCAAATCTGATATCTTGAACACATTTATGGGTAACGATGTGACAGTTACTGGTATTGATGCTGTTTATACTGCATTTACGGATGCTAAGTTGACTAAAACATTCACTTTCGTAAATCCGCAAGGAACTGCTTTGACTCCGGTTACAGGTAATTCCGGTCAGAAATATGATATTACAGTAGGTAATAATGGAAAGACTTTGTATGCAAATAAGGTAGGTGCTCCTCTTATTAAATATCCTGTTGTAACTATCAATGCTTCTACATTAGAATATAATGCGGATAACGCTACTAATGAATGGGCTAAGGATATCTTGAACTATGCAGATCACAATGAATTGGCGGATAAGCAAACCTTTACTGCAAAAATTCAGATAAATGCAGCTAATTGTGACTATGTTCCATTTGCTTTGTCTAACAATACATTCTTTGCGAAGTTCTTGCGTCCTGTTAGTGTAGCTGATCCTCATGAAACTAATTTCTTGGATGGTGAAACAGGCGGCTCTAAAGCTATGTTGAAATTGACTTTCACCGATTGGCGTGATCATAACTTTGATAATACTGCGGTTACTAAGGGAGAAAACTACTATGAATATTATGGTATCAAGTCTATCTCTTGTTTGGAAGATCAAATCAGAACTGATATGAATTCTACTTCTGGTGATTTTAAAGATTTGCTAAGTGCTGCAAGTAAGAAGATTAAGTTCAATTTTATAGAACCGACAGAAAATGATATTCAGAATGGTAAGGGAGCTGTTGCTCATTACTTCGGTGAACTGGTATATGAGAATAATAATACAACCGTAGGTGATTTCCAGATTAAGGTTCCGTTTGATGTTAAGTATGATTGGGGTACAATCCGCGTATATGTAATCTGTAAAATCGCTGCAACAGTAGCTAACTAATTCGGAGTCATTCGAATCATAAATAAGAGTAAGGGTAAGTAGTGCCCTTACTTCTTTGTACTTTTCAATAATAAAAGATGAAACACCTGATTTTTGTTTTTGTACTTGCCACTCTTTTTAATCTTTTATCCTGTCAATCAGTGGATAAAAAACAGGCTGTAGTGGATTTATCTGAAGAACAATTTAATGATTTCGTTAGTGGATTGGTTCGGGAAGATACTCTAGCTGTAGAAAATTTAGTGGATAAGTTTATAACTTGTGTGCAAAACAAACAATACGAGCAGGCTGTTTCCATGCTTTACAAGCTTGATCCTGAAGATGCATGGAATGAGCCTCTCCAACTTAGCAATGAAGAAATGAGCAACGTAGTCTGTATGTTGAAGCAGATTCCAGTGTTGAGTTATCGTATAAACAATATAAAGTTTAAAACAGCCTTGATGAATGAGGTGAAATGTACTATAGTAATGAGGGAAGCTGACGGAACAGTGCCGGAAGCTGCCAATAAGTGGTACTTTAAGCCTGTAAATTATTTAGGCGGATGGCGTCTCTGTTTGATGGACTCAAATTCATAAAATTAATGATGCCATTATAAAAGAGAAAACTACTCTGTGAAGACTAGTTCTTTTTTTCACCATCGTGAAAAGTAAAATGTTGTTGTGTGAGGCTGTTTCCAGTGGGAAGCGGCCTCACTCTTTTTCTGCCATCTTGTCTCCTGTCTTGTCATTCGTTTCATTTCCTGCCATTCTTGCTTATTTTCTTCTTGTCTAATCTTCTTATTTTTGATGTAGATCAAGAAATATGTTATAAAACATACTTTTATGTAATATATCGCTCGAAATTTCGAACAAAGGTATTATTTTTGTGTTATAAAACATGATTTCAATAGGATAACAAGATTTTTAAGGAGGATAACAAAATGAAAATGTTAAAGAAAATTTTTAAGCACATCAGCGAAGCTGATAAGCACGTTTGGGGTTACTCTACAATTTATTAACCCCCTTTTTATGAGTGTGTATTTGATTTTTAGGTATTAGTTTAATTTTTAAGGTTATGAAAAAAAAGATTTTTAAAACATGGAGAAACATTCTCGCCGAAGTAGGTCGGAATGAGATGTTGATGATGGGTTATACCCTGAAGAAGTAAAAAAGCATTTGAACTAAACTTTATGAAGCGAGGAGTACGTCTTGAAAACGTATTTCTCGCTTCTTTTTATATCCCTTTGAAAGCTTTTTTATATAAAAAACAGCTTTTGTTTAAACTTTATTCCCTTTCTTTGTTGTTAGTACAAAGACTAACAGAATAGTATCCATGGAAAAAATTCAAAGAATTTGTAGTTTGGTGTTGCTGGCAGCGTTTTGGGGCTGTGTGCCTGTGCTGCATGCGCAGTCGTTTGATAAGTTGTGGAAGCAAGTGGAGCAAGCACAGGAAAAGAGTTTGCCGCAAACTGTGATTAAACTGACGGATGAGATATTCCGGAAGGGGGAACGCGAAAAGAATACCCCGCAGATGCTTAAAGCCTATATGTGCCGGAATACGTATCAGAATATACTGACGCCCGATAGTTTCTATGTCAATCTGAAAGGATTGGAACAATGGGCGTTGCATGAGCAAAATCCGGTCAGCCGTGCAGTGTTGAATTCACTGGTAGCGAGTATCTATGCCAATTATGCAGATAATAACCGCTGGGAATTGCGGAATCGTACTTCGCTTAATCTGGGAGAGACGGCTCTACCAGCGGATATCCGCGAATGGAGTGCCAATTTGTTTGTGAATCAGGTAATAAAATATACCGGTGAAGCCTTGAAAGACTCTACTGAGTTACTGAAGACATCTTCACGTACTTATATTCCTTTTGTGATTTTAGGAGATGCAAGTGAATACTACCATCATGAAATGTATCATTTGCTGGCATCACGTGCTATCGATGCTTTACAGAAAGTCTCGTGGTTTGATACGGATTCTTTGGTGAAGAAAGACATTATGGGCATTTATGGGCAGATGATAAATACCTATCGGAAAATGCCTGATCGGGAAGATGCTGCCGTACTGACTATGCTGGATTATATGGCTTGGCGTAACCGTGAAGGAGATGTCTTGCTTCGTCCCCGTGCTGTAAAAGAAGATGAGAGCGAAGCACCGAACCAATATCTACGTGCATTAGACCGTATCATTAAAGACTATGGTAAACGTGATGTATGTGCAGAGGCGTATCTGGCTAAGGCCCGTTATTACCGTAATATGCGTAAATACCCGGAAGCATTGCAAACCTGTGATGAGGCTATTAGTCTTTACCCTGACTACAAACGCATATCCGCATTGCGTGAACTGAAAGAAAGCATATTGCAACCTCAACTTAACCTGACTGCAAGCAGGGCTACTTACCCCGGTGACTCTTTGAAATTGAGAGTGACCCATCGTAATCTGGATGGATTTACAGTGAACCTGTTTCATACTACTTTATTGAAAGAGGAAACTGATATGCCACAGATCAATAGCTCTTTTTATAAGAAATATGCCCGTAAAGTGAAGGTAGAACACTTCTCTTTGTTGCGCCCGGATAATTACCAGTCGGCAGATAGTACATACAGCATGCTGATGCCCGGCGAACCAGGTGTTTATGTTATGCAGATTGTACCTGATGACAAGAAAGGAAAAACTTCTGAAAACTATCTCTATCTTACTCGCTTCAAGGTGTTGACCTTACCTTTATCGAATAAGGATTTTGAGGTTGTAGCTTTGGATGCTGAGACTGGAAAGCCTATTGCAGATGCTCAGATTACTTTCTATTCCAGTTACGGAACAAAGAATAATGAGGTGCTGGAGCAGAAAACTACAGATGCTTCGGGCAAAGTGGTAATGCGGTGGGTTAAGCAATTCCGTGCGTTGAGTGCTACGAAAGGCACTGATACGGCAATGCCATTGCAGCGTATTTATAATAGCTCTAATGGAGTCTGGAATGGCACAGATGAAGAGTTTGATGAAGTGAAGATTTTAACGGACCGTTCCATATATCGTCCGGGACAGACTATCTATATAAAAGGTATAGCTTATGCCCAAGAGGGAGATACCGCCAAGGTTCTTCCAAATGAAACTTATACGGTGGAGCTCTCGGATGTGAATGGTAATGATATTGGAGAGAAAAAAGTCCGTACCAATGAATTTGGTTCGTTTACCACAGAGTTTATACTGCCTGCTGCCTGCCTGAATGGATCTTACACGATTGAAGTTGAGGAAACTGATGGCCGGGCATTTGTACAAGTGGAAGAATATAAGCGTCCTACATTCGATATAGTTTTTGATCCTCAGAAGGATTCCTATCAAGTAGGAGACAGCGTACAGGTGAAAGGTACGGTGAGTTCCTTTAATGGTGTGCCTTTGCAAGGGTTGGAACTGAACTATACCGTAACCCGTAGTCTGTTTTCGTGGTGGAGATCTTATGGGCAGAGTTCCACTTCACTGGCTTCCGGCACAGTGACGATAGGAGATGACGGAATGTTCTCTATTCCTGTCCGCCTGCAAGGTGTGAAAGGGGAGAATGCCGGTTTTTATACCTATCAGATAGAAGCCTCTGTAACCAACCAGGCCGGTGAAACACAAAGTAGTGTGACCACGCTGTCAGCAGGCAACCGTTCGCTTGTTTTGTCTGTCGAAACGGAAGAGCGCATTTGTAAGGATGACAGTATCTGCCTGACATTCGTGGCGCGGAACCTGAATATGCAACCCGTTGCCGTGAAGGGTGATTATCGCCTGGTACAAACTGTAGATGGAAAACAGGAAGTCCGTTTCAGCGGACAGTTTACCTCGAATGTGGAAGTATTGTTGCCGGAATGGAAGAATTTGCCTTCAGGTGCTTACGAACTACAATTAGCAGCCAAGGACGATCAGGGTAGGGATGTTGATTACAAGCAAAATATCGTACTCTTCTCCTATGACGACAATCGCCCTCCGGTAGATTCACCTGTTTGGTTCTATGCACGCAATGCGGAGTTTGATGCCGGACACCCTGCTCAATTCTGTTTGGGGACTTCTTATAAGGATGCTTATGTCATGCTGGATGTATTCAGCGGTAAAAAGCGTTTAAGCAGTGCGGTGCTTCAATTATCCGACTCTATTGTTCGTTTTGATGTTCCTTATAAAGAGGAGTATGGAGACGGGATAGAGTACCTGTTTGCTTTTGTCAAGGGTGGTGAATTCTATTCTGAAAAGGTCAACTTGCAAAAGCGTATGCCGGATAAAGCACTGACAATGAAATGGGATGTATTCCGTGATAAGTTGCGTCCCGGACAAGAAGAGGAGTGGCGTCTGACGATAAAGACACCGCAAGGTACACCGGCTGATGCTGAGATGCTTGCTACTATGTACGATGCTTCTTTGGATAAGCTGTATCCCAATCGTCAGAATTTTAATGTGAACTATCCCCGTTTCAATCCTCAGATATATTGGTCTTATGGATATACAGGTGGAGCCTTCTATTCTTGTCATTTCTCGATGAAGGAGTGGAAAATTCCAGCATTTATCTACGATACTTTTTATTCGGAAGAAGACATAAATGAAGCAATGATAATCGGATATCGTTCTGTGAAGAGAACGGATGTAACAGGAAGCGTACAGGTGAGGGGCATAGCATCTCCGCAGACAAAAATGATGGCTATGGCGGACAATGCTTCTGCTGATCTGACAAATATGTTGGCCGGAAAAGCGGCAGGTCTAATGTTTGAAGAAGAAATGTCGCAGGAAATTGGACAGACGGCTGATGATGTAGAGTCGGGCAATACCCCCGAACTACGTACAAACTTCGCTGAAACGGCGTTCTTCTATCCGCAACTGCGCACCAATGAACAAGGTGAGATTTCCTTCTCCTTTACGATGCCACAAAGTCTGACGCGTTGGAATTTCCGCGGATATTCCCATACAAAGGGAATGTTGACCGGTCAGTTGGATGCTTCTGCTGTTACGGCGAAGGACTTCATGCTGTCTCCCAATATGCCGCGTTTTGTACGGGTAGGGGATAAGACCAGCATTGCTGCAACCATTACCAATCTGACAGGTAAATCTTTGAAGGGAACTACGAAATTTATTCTTTTTGATCCGATGACGGATAAAGTGATTTCCACTCAACGCCAAGCTTTCACGGTAGAAGCCGGGAAGACGGTTCCTGTAAGCTTCCGTTTCACAGTGACGGATAAACAGGATATGTTGGGTGTACGTATGATTGCTGACGGTGGCACATTCAGTGATGGCGAACAGCACTTGTTGCCTGTATTGAGCAATAAGGAATACATTACTGAAACCCTTGCCATGCCGGTACGTGGTGAAGAAACCCGTACGTTCTCTTTGGACAGCCTGTTCAATTACAACAGCCGCACGGCCACCGACCGCCGACTGACAGTAGAATTTACAGGTAATCCTGCCTGGTATGCCGTACAGGCATTACCCGTATTGAGTCAGCCCCGTACAGATAATGCTACAGCATGGGCAACCGCTTATTATGCTAATTCCCTTGCTTCTTACATTGCCAACAGTCAGCCGCGCATTAAAGCTGTATTCGACAGTTGGCGCATGCAAGGCGGTAAGAAAGAAAACTTCCTCAGCCAGTTACAGAAGAACCAAGAGGTGAAGAATATCCTTCTCGAAGAAAGCCCGTGGTTGCTGGAAGCTACTACTGAAGCCGAACAGCAAGCGCGTATTGCTACTTTGTTCGATCTCAATAATCTGTCGAACAATAATATGACCACCCTTATTAAACTACAGGAATTACAAAATGCCGATGGCGCCTGGAGTTGGTACAAAGGTATGCCGGGTAGTCGCAGTATGACGGGATACATCACCGAACTCCTTGTCCGCTTGCCGTTGCTTACCGGACAACAGAACTCCGCTGATGCCCTTTCCATGCAGCAAAGAGCTTTCAACTATTTGCATAGCCAGGCATTGCAGGAATATCAGAATATCCGTAAAGCAGAGAAAAACGGGACGAAGATCAATAATCTTTCATATCCGGCAATGACGTATCTCTATCTGATAGCTATCTCCGGTGAAAGAGTGCCTTCTGCCAATGAAGCCGCTTATCGCTATTTCCTCTCTATGGTCGGCAAGAACCTGAGTTCGAATGCAATGGGAGTCAAGGCGCAATCAGCTATCATTCTGCAAAAGGCAGGTCGCACGGCTGAGGCTAACGAATTTATCGCTTCTATTAAAGAGCATCTGGTGCAAACCGATGAACGGGGTGCATACTTTGCTTTCTATGAAAGACCTTTCCTTTGGGGAACACAACCTATTTCCGTTCATGTGGAGGTAATGGAAGCCCTGAGGATGGCAGGAGGCAATGATGCATTGGTGGAAGAAATGAAACTTTGGTTACTGAAGCAGAAACAAACTACAAGTTGGAATTCACCTGTTGCAACGGCAGACGCTATTTATGCATTGCTTTGCCAAGGGAGTGACTTGTTGGCATCACGTGGTGATGTACGCATTGTTCTTGGCCGTAAAGTGCTGGAAACATTCTCACCTGCCAAGACCACAGTTCCCGGATTGGGATATATCAAGGAAAGCTTTGCAGAAGGTAGTCCTGAATTGCGTGCCAAGTCCATTACTGTGGAAAAGAGGGATGCAGGCATTGCCTGGGGGGCAGTCTATGCACAATATCTGTCACCTATTTCCGATGTAAAACAGCAAGGTGGTGAACTGGCTGTAGAAAAGAAACTCTATGTAGAGCGTACTTTGACAGGTGGAAAGAAAGAATTGCAACCCATCACCGCTTCCACGCAACTGGCGGTAGGTGATAAAGTGGTTTCCCGTCTGACGATACGTCTGGACCGTGCCATGGATTTCGTTCAACTGAAAGATCAGCGTGGTGCCTGCTTCGAACCGATGAATTCACTTTCCGGTTATCGCTGGAACGGTGGAATAGGTTATTATGTGGAGATAGAAGATGCTTCCACTAATTTCTTTTTCGATAGTCTGAGCAAGGGTGTATATGTGTTGGAATACAGTTACCGCGTTGCCCGTAGCGGGCAGTATGAAGCCGGGCTGGCAACAATTCAATGTGCCTATGCTCCCGAGTATGCAGCTCATTCAGCATCAGTGAAGGTCGAGGTGGAGTAGAAATTTTAAAACTTGCTTTTAGGAACTCTCATTTAAAACACCTACTTTTGTGCATCCTAAAATGAAAACGAATGAAACGAACCTTGATATGTATATATGCGCTTGCCGCCGTAGCAGTCAGTGCTACGGCGCAACCGCGTTTTTCATCCAATAAAGAAACTCACAACTTCGGACAGATCGAATGGAAACATCCCGTTAGCGTGCAGTATGTCATTACCAATACGGGCGATCAACCTCTGGTGCTTACTGATGTAGACCCTTCCTGTGCCTGTTCCGTAGCCCAGTGGACACAAACTCCCATTGCTCCCGGTGAAAAGGGGAAGATCGTCGTCGATTTTGATGCTAAGGCATTGGGGCATTTTGATAAGTCCATAGCTGTTTATTCCAATGCGCAGCCCAATCTGGCTTATCTGCACTTTACAGGTGAGGTGGTGCGCGAGATAAAAGACTTTACGAAAACCTATCCTTATCTTATCGGACAGATACGCATTGACAAAAATGAGATTGATTTCCCTGATACGCACCGTGGCGAAAAACCTGTCATACGGATTGGCGTAGTGAATCTGTCGGATCGTTCGTATGAACCGGTATTGATGCACCTGCCTTCCTATCTGGATATGAAAGTGGAACCGAACGTGCTTCAGAAAGGTGAGAAAGGGCTTATCACATTAACTCTCAACACAGAGAAACTGACAGACCTGGGACTGACACAGGCATCAGTTTACCTGTCACGCTTCACAGGTGACAAGGTGAGTGATGAAAACGAGATACCTCTTTCTGCTATTCTCCTGCCTGATTTCTCCGGTATGACCGATACGGACAAGGCGAATGCTCCGGTAATCCGTCTTTCGGAGACAGATATAGACCTGAGCGCACAACTGGCTAAGAAGAATAAGGTGAAACATGATATACAGATCACCAATACCGGACGCTCTCCGTTGCAAATCAGTAAATTGCAGGTGTTCAATCCTGCTTTAGGAGTAAGTCTGAAGAAGAGCGTGTTGCAGCCGGGCGAAACCACCCGCTTGCGTGTGACGATAGATAAGAGGAATATCGCCAAGAAGAAACGCCACCTGCGCATTCTGATGATTACGAATGATCCGATGCAGCCTAAGGTTGAGATGAATATCAAAGCGAGTTAAAGATTTATGATTTCATAAATCATAAATCTTATCATAAATCATAAATTAGAAATCATAAATCTTATCATGGAACATCCTGAAAACGATGAATCCTATAAAGGATTGGTTGTCAATGCAGGCATTGAGCAACCTTCGTCTGTCAATCCCTATCGCCGCCCGAAACCTAAAAAGCGTCAGCGTTCCGTAGCGGAGTTTGTAGAAGGTATTGTAAAAGGAGACGTCACTGTGCTGAGTCAGGCGGTTACTTTAGTGGAAAGTGTGAAGCCCGAACACCAGGCATTAGCACAGGAAGTTATTGAGAGATGCCTGCCTTACTCAGGGAACTCTATCCGTGTGGGGATCAGTGGCGTGCCTGGAGCCGGAAAAAGTACCTCGATTGATGTCTTCGGCTTGCATGTGTTGGAAAAATACGAAGGTAAGCTGGCAGTGCTTGCCATCGACCCCAGTAGCGAGCGCAGTAAGGGCAGTATCTTGGGTGATAAGACGCGTATGGAGCAACTCTCCGTTCATCCAAAATCCTTCATCCGCCCCAGTCCGTCGGCAGGTTCTTTGGGTGGGGTAGCCCGTAAGACGCGTGAAACGATTATTCTTTGTGAAGCTGCCGGTTTCGATAAGATCTTTGTAGAGACGGTAGGTGTGGGACAAAGTGAGACGGCTGTACACTCTATGGTCGACTTCTTCCTGCTTATCCAGTTGGCCGGAACAGGCGACGAACTGCAAGGCATCAAGCGTGGTATTATGGAAATGGCGGACGGTATTGTTATCAATAAGGCAGATGGTGATAACCTGGAGCGTGCTAAACTGGCCGCATCGCAATTCCGCAATGCTCTGCATCTGTTTCCTGCTCCCGAGTCAGGATGGACGCCACAGGTGATGACTTATTCCGGTTTCTATAACCTGGGTGTGAAAGAGATTTGGAAGATGATTTACGACTATATTGCTTTTGTGAAAGATAACGGTTATTTTGAATATCGACGTAACGAGCAAAGCAAATACTGGATGTATGAAAGCATCAATGAACGTCTGCGCGATAGTTTCTACCACAATCCGGCCATAGAAGCCATGTTAAGTGATAAAGAACAGCAAGTACTGCAAGGCAAACTCACTTCCTTTGTTGCAGCAAAGAGCTTGCTAGATACCTATTTCGGAGAATTGAAGAAGAATTAGTTACGGGCTACAGAGCTACAAGCCACAAGTAGCTGCGCTATCATGCCGCAAGGCACTTGTAGCTTGTAGCTCTGTAACTCGTAACTAATTCACGCTTTTTTCCCTTCCTTCTCAAAGTCCGCCTTCGATTTACTCTTCGTTACGATATATACGCCAAGGAATACCAGGGCGATAGCTACACCTTTTTCCCAACCGAATACACCCAGGCCCATGATAATGGCGGCAATAGAAGCTACGATGGGTTGCATATAGTTGTACATACTCACCACTGTGGGCCGCAGCAACCTTTGGGCGGTCATAATGAAGATATAGGCAAGGAAGCTACCACCTATTACTACGTAGCCCACTTGTACGTATGCCGCGGTAGAAATTTCCGTCCACTGAATACCTGCCACATCATGATAAGAGAATGGAATATAGCACATGGAGGCATAGATAAACATCCATTTATTCAATGTGATGGGAGAATATTTCTGCGATAAGCCCTTGAACACAGTCAGATAAATAGAAAAGCTGATTTGCGCTACCAGACAAAGCAAGTCCCCGATAATACTGCTGTTACCGTTGCTTGTGGCCTGACTGCTTAATATAAGTGTCAGCGCTCCCATGGCCCCTACAAAAATACCCAGTACTTTCAGGTTCGTGATAGGTTCCTTCAGATAAATGGCAGCGATAATCATGGTTACGATAGGAAGTGTGGTTGTCACGATGGAGGCATCGATGGGTGAAGTCATTGAAAGCCCGAAGATATACACTCCTTGATTGAACACCAGTGCAAAAAGTGAAGCAAAGAAAATCTTCAGCATATCGCGGTGATCCACGTGTTCGTACTTACAGAATGCAGACAGTAGCCAGAAACAGGCGGCTGCACCTACCATGCGGAACGTAGTTACCGATAAGGCTGAAAACTCCATAAGTGCGGATTTGCCGATGGGCGCCATCAGTCCCCATAAAATATTGGCAGTCAGGGCGAATATGTGCCCTTGTACATTCTTATTCATACTCTTTTTTCTTTTGAGGCTGCAAAAGAACAACTATTTTTTGAAACTAAAAAGTCTTTTCTCTTTTTATATACTTGTAGTCTGTTGGAAGTATATGTCGGATGTGTTGTATCTATATGTCGGACGTGTTGTATCTATATGTCGGACGTGTTGTATCTATATGTCGGACGTGTTGCATCTATATGTCGGATGTGTCGCATCTATATATCCAACGCCACCGATATATAGATGTTAAAGGAACAGGATGAAGAAGGGCGTTTAGCCTTCTAATACGATTCGTCCTATCAATCATGCTGTTCATGCAGTGTAAGGAAACCGAAAGATTTACTATTTCTCCTTTTTACAGGAAGTCAAGAGTCTGCCAGCAAGAAGTTAACTTCCTGTCGACAAACTCTTAATTTCTTGTCGACAAGAAATTGATACTTTGTAGCATCTTGATAATCAATGATAAAAATCACTTATACAAAAAGGGCGTTTATATACATATATTACTTGGTTTCCTTACATACCTCTTACGTATTCTGTCACGGAATCGGACTTGCCTGAAATTACATAGCTTGTTGTGGATGAGAACAAGCAATGTAATCATTCATAACATTGCTTATTCCGGATCATAAGACTGCTTGTTTTCAGATGTTATTCAATACAATTAAGTGTTGTTTCTTCTTTCAGTCTTTCAGCTTTTCCTAAACTCCCTGTTCATCGGCATTTCAGCTGAAAGATACCTGAAACTACTATAAAACTGGAAGTTTCAGCCGTAACGCCGATGGACAGGGGATTCCGTGAGGTCTGAAAGAACGGAAAGAGTTTTTTCTCAAAAATAGCGGATACGGAGTGATACTTCATTTATAGTTCATAACGATGTAGTAATGAGTTTTCACCACAGAGTAACACAGAGTTTCACAGAGTTTAATCAATTTGAAATCAAAAGAATAGAACTCCGTGAAACTCTGTGTTACTCTGTGGTGAATTAATTCATAACCGAAAATGAATAAAACAATCGCCTTAATTTTCTTTTAAATCATGTTGAAAGACGTTTTTTAAATTTTTATGAGCTATTTTTGTATTCTGTAAAAAAAGAGTTAATCAATATCTTCTGTCTGTAGAGGTGATGCTTGTTGTACTTGTCTTTAAAAATATTTGTGTACTTATTATTGGATAAATACTTAGTTTGTATTATGAAGCGTTATAGGAAAATTTCATATGTATTAGGGGGAATCTTGTTCCTTGTGGTGGGAATGCTTGCTTTTCAGGTATATGAGAGTGGAATGGAAGAACGCCGAATATGTAAGCAAAAGGCGGAAGTTTCACTGAAATCCGCAACGGAACTTTGGGCAAACCGGGAATTTGATAAACTTGGAATTCCTTATTCTGTTGAAGGAGGCGAGCCGAAAAAGGAAAGCAAGCAGCGTCGTATAGTGCTGGCGGAAGGAGAGACGGTGGTAGCGGTCGATTCGATAAAAGAAGGAAAGCGGTTGATTGCTTCACATGGCCTAAGTGCGAAGATTCGCTTTCTGTTTTTGGTGGACAAAGCGGTTTTCAGTGTTTTGAATGAATTATGGCAAGAAGATTTGGATGATAGCCACACCTATTGTTCCAGTGCTCTTATGTTGCAATCGGAATTACCGGGTGACAGAAAAGGAAAAAAGTTTATGGCCGGAGACTCAACGCTGATGGCCGATAAGTTTAAGTTGGGAACCTACTATCTGGATGATATGTATTTTCTTGAGTTGACGGCTTATCTTTCGCTTCCTTCCCCATGGTTGTGTGCCGATTGGGGAAAGACCGGTATTGTTTCTTGTTCTATTGTAGTTGTCTTTTGTTTATGCATATTTGTCCTTCTCTTTTGGAATAATCGAAAAAAGGATAACGACGATGAAGCGGCCGATCCGGATGATTTCGTAATACGCATCTCCGAAAATAAATATCAAATAGGCGGAGTCCTGTTTGATGAAGAGGCGTGTACGCTTACTTTGGGAGATCAAAGTGTGGTGAGATGTTCTATGCAACCTTATAAACTACTTTCTGCATTTGTCCATGCAAAAAGTCATTTCTTATCGAATAACCGGATTGTTGAAGTTTGTGGTTGGAGTTTAGAAAATATCAATATTAATCAAAACAGAAGAGTAACAGTAAGCCTGCTTAGGAAGTTACTTGACACCGAAAAGTCTCATGTGAAAATAGAATCCGGTCAAAACGAGCAAAAAGAGCAGGGCTTTTATATGCTTATTGAAAAATGATAAGTGCTTTATTATTAGTACATAAAGGGGGTAATGAAAATTTTACTCCCCCTTTTCCACTCCCGTAAATGCAATTTGAATCTATTTGTTATTTACATTTGCCGGCATAATAATCATTGATGAAAAACATAATAATCAAATGAAAAACAAGATGAAAAATTGATGCATAAGTTTGGTGTTATTCCTACTGTCGATGAAGACGCCTTGCGGAATGTCCGTCCGGCTCTGGCGCAGGCGTGGCGTAGTTTTATAGATTACAATCCTCGAAACGGGATACTTGCTGTTGCTACTCAGTTGGGTGAAGTGCTCGAAATTTATAATCTGAAAGACAGTACGCATGTTGTGTGCATGGGGCCGCATGGTGAGCCGGAGTTTTAGGTGTCCGGGGGGTATGGTATTCCTACGGGTATCATGGGATTTAGCGATGTGCAGGTGACGGATCGGGCCATTTATGCAGTCTTTCATGGGCGTTTGTTCAAGGATATAGCGCGAGATGCCCGGAATGGTATTAATCATCCGGATGGCGGGCAATTTATCTATGTGTTCAGTTTGGCGGGAAAACCGTTAAAGAAATATGTGTTAGACCATTACATTTGTGGCATATCGATAGATGAACAGCGTGGAGTTATTTATGTTACGGATGTGAATGAGGATGAGCCTATATTAGAATATAGTATAAAAACTATATAGAGTAATAACTAATTAAAAGGAGCAGACGGTAAACGACTTGTTGGTGCAATAAGATACTCTGTATCTTGATACTCGACTGTACAATATATGCGTACTTGATATAGTTAATTAAATAGATTTTTACTTTGAAACAATATAAAAATGAAGAAGTTTATGAAAATAGCTTTTGTTGCAGCATTTGCGGCAATTGCAGGTTATGGTGTCTATGCTAATCAGAAAGTAGATACTATGTCAGATTTGATGTTGGCTAATGTGGAAGCATTGGCTCGTTATGAGGTGAATCCTGATTGTCCGAATGGATGTACTAGCGGGAATACGGGATGCTATTGTTACAAAACATATCCAGATAAAAGAGAAGTGAAATGGAGTTGATATTTACAGCTGCTAAAATATGTTTAGAATGTTCCAACTAGGCATTTTTGTTGTTTGCTATAGTCAATGTAATAAGAAAAAATCAGCTTTTTATAGGCTGATTTTTTCTATTGATGTTTAAAATAATATAAATAATTTTGTTTTGATGAAACGTATTGTCTATTTTGTTTTGTTTGTTTTCTTTGCGAGTAGTTGCTTTAGAAATTCTGATGTGGAAAAATCTCAGAATCATTCTACTAATATCATTGATGTAAAGGAATCTGTGAAAGAAATTATTATAGATACTCCTTTGATAGGAGGGTGGGCGCGACCTTTTATCGTAAATGATTATCTATTGATAAGTGATTCTCAATCCGAAGAAAAATTAATCTCTATCTTTGATAAGAATAATTTCTCCTATTTGATGGGAGTTGGAGATGCGGGGGAAGGACCTAATGAAATTACGAATATGGGGGTAATTGTGCCTGATGAAGTGCATCATCGATTTTTTGTACCTGATTATGGAAAATTGAAAGTATTGAGTTATAGTGTGGATAGTATCTTAAAAAATCCTTTTTATCGACCTGAAGTAAAAGGAGATATGAAAGAATTGCAATTTCCGGATAGATTTGTTTATGTGAATGACACTTTCTGCATTGCACGTTCTATAATGGTCGGAGAAAGCAAATATTTTCAACAATCTTTGGTGCGGTGGAATATGTTGACCGGAGAAATGAAATTATTGGTTGAAGGGCATCCCAAGGTAGAACGAAAGCGAAGCCAGTTTGCGGTATCATTGGAACATAATCTGATAGTTGATTGCTATGCTCATCATGACCTAATGACGATTTATGATCTTGATGGTAATTTGAAATACAATATTTATGGTCCTTATTGGGATGACAAGACGAGTAATGATATGGTTTATTATGATGCTGTGGTGATTTGTAAAGATAAGATTGTTGCGGCATATGCAGGAGGACGCAATTGGAGTGACGAGGGATTTCCTAATTGTTTTCAAGTCTATGATTTTGATGGTAATTATATTAAAACGTTGAATATAGGTCGTAAAATTTGTAACTTTTGTTATGATCAGGAGCTGAATAGATTAATAATGGTATTAGATAATGAAATACAATTTGCCTATTTAAATTTGGATGGACTTATAGAGTAAAATAAAGAACTAATATTAGAAAATGATGATGAGCGGAAGGAGAGACAGTAGTAGCGGTCGATTCGATAAAAGAAGGAAAGCGGTTGATTGCTTCACAGGACCTAAGTGCAAAGGTTGGCTTTCTGTTTTTGGTGGACAAAGCGGTTTTCAGTGTTTTGAATGAATTATGGCAAGAAGATTTGGATGATAGCCACACCTATTGTTCCGGTGCTCTTATGTTGCAATCGGAATTACCGGGTGACAGAAAAGGAAAAAGGTTTATGGTCGGAGACTCAACACTGATGACCGATAAGTTTAAGTTGGGAACCTACTATCTGGATGATATGTATTTTCTTGAGTTGACGGCTTATCTTTCGCTTCCTTCCCCATGGTTGTGTGCCGATTGGGGAAAGACCGGTATTGTTTCTTGTTCTATTGTAGTTGTCTTTTGTTTATGCATATTTGTCCTTCTCTTTTGGAATAATCGAAAAAAGAATAACGACGATGAAGCGGCCGATCCGGATGATTTCGTAATATGCATCTCCGAAAATAAATATCAAATAGGCGGAGTCCTGTTTGATGAAGAGGCGTGTACGCTTACTTTTGGAGATCGAAGTGTGGTAAAATGTCCTATGCAGTCGTATAAACTACTTTCTGCATTTGTCCATGCAAAAAGTCATTTCTTATCGAATAACCGGATTGTTGAAGTTTGTGGTTGGAGCTTAGAAAATATCAATATTAATCAAAACAGAAGAGTAACAGTAAGCCTGCTCAGGAAGTTACTTGACACTGAGAAGTCTCATGTGATAATAGAATCCGGTCAAAACGAGCAAAAAGAGCAGGGCTTTTACATGCTTGTTGAAAAATGATAAGTGCTTTATTATTAGCATATAAAGGGGGAGTAATGAAAATTTTACTCCCCTTTTTTACTCCCGTAAATGCATTTTGAATCTATTTATTATTTACATTTGCCGGCATAATAATCATTGATGAAAAACATAATAATCAAATGAAAAACAAGATGAAAAAGATTCTGGTATTTATGGGAGTTGTAGCTATTGTTATAGGAGGACATGTTTACAGTAAACAGTCATCTGTCAAGATGTCTTCTTTAATGTTGGAGAATATAGAAGCGTTAGCGGATTCAGAAACAGATGGTGTTCACTGCTTTGGTAAAGGTTTGGTTGATTGTCCGCTTAATCACGACAAAGTGTATATGTATGATGCTCCGTATAGCTTATATTATTAGCGTTATATCTATCCTGCTATTCATTTCCTGTACTCCAGAATCAATTGATTCCAGTAAAAAAGCATATACTGATTTCCCACAGGAACAAGAATTGAAAGCAAGGACGATACGGCTGGATACAGCTTTATTCCGCTATCCTTCCCGTCTACATGTTAGGGACGGGAAAGCTGTGGTGCTTGATTTGCATGGAACAGACTATTTTTTTCATACGTTCAGCTACCCTGATTTCCGTTATCTGTCTTCTTTCGGGAGGCGTGGAGATGCACCGCAGGACATGCTCTCTGCTGAAAATTTTCGATGGAATGGGGCTTTTTTGTGGACATTAGACTCTAATAAGTCAGAATTAACAAGGTTTGGGTTTGCTTTATCCGGTGATTCACTGTTTCGTCAGGAAGCGGTGAATCTGGATAAGGATATTCTCAGGGCACTTGATTTTGTGATGTGTGAGGACTCTACCTTTATTATTCCCGATTATTCGGGTGATAATCGTTTTTGTAAAGTATGCAGAGATGGAAAATTGATGCATAAGTTTGGCGTTATTCCTACTGTCGATGAAGACGCCTTGCAGAATGCCCGTCCGGCTCTGGCGCAGGCGTGGCGTAGTTTTATAGATTACAATCCCCGAAGCGGGATACTTGCTGTTGCTACTCAGTTGGGTGAAGTGCTCGAAATTTATAATCTGAAAGATAGTACGCATGTTGTGTGCATGGGGCCGCATGGTGAACCGGAATTTCAGGTGTCCGGGGGGTATGGTATTCCTACGGGTATCATGGGATTTAGCGATGTGCAGGTGACGGATCGGGCCATTTATGCAGTCTTTCATGGGCGTTCGTTCAAGGATATAGCGCGAGATGCCCGGAATGGTATTAATCATCCGGATGGCGGGCAATTTATCTATGTGTTTAGTTTGGCGGGAAAACCGTTAAAGAGATATGTATTAGACCATTACATTTGTGGCATATCGGTAGATGAGCAGCGTGGAGTTATTTATGCTACGGATGTGAATGAGGATGAGCCTATATTAGAATACCATATAAATGGTATGTAGCGTTAATTAATTTATGTCAAAAGGAGCAGACGGTAAACGACTTGTTACTGCAATGGAATACCGAATGCTCCGTAACCTCTAAAAAAGGAAGGGGGTGAAGGCAAAGATAGGAAATAGAATTTGATTTTGGAATGTGTTTTTGCTATTTCGATAGATATGGCAAAGCAAAGGCTCTCCAAGATTTAATATCTTGACTCTGGTACACAAGTATTGTGCTTGTGGTAAATTATAAAAAATAAATGATCTTATACTGATAAAATTGAAAAAGTGTATGAATAAAATAATTAAGATGGCATTTGTTGTGGCGTTTATAGCAATTGCAGGATATGGTGTTTACGCAAATCAGAAAACAGATACTATGTCCGATTTGATGTTGGCGAATGTGGAAGCATTGGCAAATAATTCAGAAAATAATGGAACTGTAGATTGCTGTAACAGTAGTGATTGCAATGGCGATTTTTGTGGAACTTTCTATCCTGCAGATGGTTCTGGAAAGGGATATAAAATGTTTTATAAATAATGATTTTTCGGATTGCTTAATTGGGGATTAAGCAATCTGATTTTAAATATATAGTATATGTGTTATTTGCGATGTTTGTTTCTTGTGGTTTTATTGGCCGGGTTGTCGGCTTGTTCTGAGGACAATCGAGGAAAAGGGAGAAAAGCGATGGAAGATTTGGCAACTTCCGAATTGCTTTTTCAGGAAATATCGTTGGAAACAATTCTTGGTAGACCTTTTCAGATAGAGATTGTGGACAGCATATTGATAATTGGGGACAATATTGATGGAAAGGCATTGTTTCTGTATAATTTGTCGGACTCTTCTTGGGTTCGAGTTTTAAACATAGGGCAGGGACCCGGTGAAGTGCTTGCTCCTCTTGCTATTGACGTGTCTGATAGGAATCATACTATAAGCGTGCTTCAAAGACAAAGTGGAATCTGCCGAAGATATCGGGTTGATAGACTGTTTAATGATTCAATTTTTGATTTTCAGGAGGTAAGTTTGGAAGGAGCGGATAGGGTAGCTCAAATGCATGACGGATATGCTTGTTTAGGGATGTTTGAACAAGGCATATTGTCATTTTTTGATGCACAAGGAAAGGAAAGTGAATGTATTGACCTCTATTCAAGATTTGACATAAGGGATATATCTGCCAAGTATCGACTGTTTCAGGGGCGTTTAGCTTTTAACGAACGAGCAAGGTGTCTGATGTTTGCTCCATCTTATGCTTCCGAAATTGCTTTTTATGCGGAACAGGATGATGGCAGTTGGATGAAGAAAGATTCTTTCTGTTTGGGAACAGGAGGATTTGAGGATAGAATTTCGGAGAGTTCCGGCTTTGAACTTCTTAAGGATGATATAAGGAATTGTATGGATGCTTGTAGTTCTGAAAACTATTTTTATATGTTGTATGATGGAACTGATTTAGGGCATACTCGCAAGATAGAGTTTCGCTACGTCATCCGTTTTACTGCCAATGGTGTATTGGACTGTGTGTACAAAGTGAATCCTACCGTCCGCAATATTTGTGTCTCGTATGACGATTCTGCCGTGTATGTGCTGATGATAGGCAAGGATGGAGAGTATGCTATAGGTAAATCAGAACTTTCAATAAGGTAGTACAGTCAAATGACGCATGATGCTAAGTGCTTTATTCTATAAAAACGGAAACTGATTTCTGCTGTTACGATAGTGCAGTGTGAAATGTGCTCTGATGAGATGTCTATATCTTAATTCTTAACTGCATATAATTGTGCTTGATATGTTTAATTAAATAGGATTTCATTTTAAGCAATATAAAAATGAAGAAATTTATGAAAATAGCTTTTGTTGCAGCTTTTGTAGCTGTAGCAGAATATAGTGTTTATGCTTCACAAAAATCTGATATTATGTCTGATTTAGCTTTGGCTAATGTTGAGGCATTGGCTTGGGATGAAATAATTGTGGGTCAACCTTGTGCTTGTGTGAAAAATAGCTACTGCCTGTATTATTATCCTTGGGAACAATGGGAGGAAGAAGGTACATTTTATGCATAACTAATTGAAATAGTAAAGGTCGCTAAAGGACGGGAAGTATACATTGTTTTCATTTTATTCAATGGGAATTTAGAATAATATGGCTGTTAATAAGCTAATGCTAATTAAGTATATTATTTGTAGTATTTGCTTCTTGGCTTTTGGCGCCTTTTAGATAATATTTGAAATGAAATTATTCATAAGTATATTAATTGTCTTGTCTCTTTCTGCATGTAGTAGTAAAGACGATTCCATATTTTCTGATTTTACACGGACAGTAGATTTACAACTGCTTGACTCTTTGGATTTGGAGAAGATGGAAATTCTCAATCCGCACTATATCCACTATAAAGATAGCTTCCTGATTTTTCACAGCATGGCTGGCAAGAAAAA
This sequence comes from Bacteroides sp. 14(A), assembly GCF_000526555.1. Taxonomy (NCBI): domain Bacteria; kingdom Pseudomonadati; phylum Bacteroidota; class Bacteroidia; order Bacteroidales; family Bacteroidaceae; genus Bacteroides; species Bacteroides sp. 14(A). Next base: position 2,526,946 of record NZ_JAGH01000002.1, read on the forward strand.
GTTGGAATTTTGGAATTTGAGATCTGATCTTGTCACAGTCCGTAATGTCATAGGGCAAGGCGTAGATGAAATGCCGCGATATGTTACAGTCGATACAGACCATCCCGCTTCCTTTCGTTTTGCGGATTATAGGCGGGGACGAATTTATGAAATGGATTTGGAAATGTTGCAGGAAGATACTACCACAAAACATTCATTGGTATATGAATTGCCGATAAAAGAAGGAGATACCCCTCTCCGTTTCTATGAAACGGGGAATCATATATTTGGTATCGGGTTGTTTAGCGAAGGACGCATATACTCGTTTGATAAAAGAACAAATAAAGTGATGACATGTATGGATTATCCGGCACATGAAAGTATAGAGCCTCTTGATCAGAGACATAAAGGTGCTTTGTTCTCAGGGACTATAATGGCGGGTAATCAAAATACATTAGTACTGGTCTGTTTTGGGTTGATTGATTTTTATGAGATACTTTCTGATGGCGGTTTAAGGCTGAAACAGGAACGTCATTATTCTTTTCCAAAGTTTCAGACGGCAGAGACCGGAAGAACTGTAACTTTTGACAGGGACGATATCTATGCTATTAGCGACATAGATTCTGATGAACGTTTTATATATCTGCTATATTCGGGGAAAAATGTGAGAGAAAAAGGTAATGACGCTTACAATTGTTCACATTTGTTGGTCTATGACTGGGAGGGTAATCCTATAGTCCACTGCTTGTTATCTAAATCATTATATGGTTTTGGTATCGGAAGAGGTATACTGTATGGCTTAAGTCGTGAGGTAAATCCGATTGTTTATGTCTATTCGTTGAAAGATATATTGCAAATAGAGTAGGATGATAAGATTAAAATATATAAGAGTTTTCTTAATGCTATTACTGGTATTCTATTCTTGTGATAGGAATAAAAAAGAGGCTATTGATAGTATAGTAAAAAAATGGATGGGTAAAGAAATTTTATTTCCTGAGAATAGCTCATTTATTACTTATGATAATAGAGATAGTGTAGACTTCTTATCAATGAAATCTGATTATCGTATTGTCACATATGTGAATTCAGAAACTTGTTTTAGTTGTAATTTGCGATTACCATTTTGGAAAGGATTTGTCATGGAGGTTGACTCTGTCAGTTTGGATAAAAATATTCCTGTTCTTTTTTATTTTTATCCGAAAAACAAATCGGATTTGTATGCATTGTTAGAGCGTCATAAATTTATATATCCTGTTTGCTTTGACGAAGAGGATAGTTTGAATAAGTTGAATCATTTTCCAACTGATATGGCATTTCAAACTTTTTTGCTTAATAGTGACAATAAAGTGCTTGCTATCGGTAATCTTATAAATCCTAAAGTAAAAGAACTCTATCTGAAAATTATTCAAAGCGAGAAGATCGGGCGGAAGGATGAGAGTAAGGTGACAAGAACCAAAGCAGATATAGGCAGAACATTGGTTCCGTTGGGTAAATTTGATTGGCGGAAAGAACAAAAGGCTGTTTTTGTATTGAAGAATACGGGGGATAAGCCGTTAGTTATACAAGATGTTGTGACCTCGTGCGGTTGTACTTCCGCAGAGTATTTTAAAAAGCCTGTCAGGCCTAATGATAGCTTAGAGTTATGCGTTACGTATAAAGCAGAGCATCCGGAACATTTTGATAAAACCATAACTGTATATTGTAATACAGCGTCTTCTCCTATTGTTTTGCGAATAATCGGCACAGCCCAATAGGGTAGATGTCTCAAATAACGGATCAGAAATAAAAATAGCAAGATGGTTTGCATGTTAATGAAAAAGACATTTTGATATATCATAGCTATGAATGTGAATGAGGATGAACAGGTAATGGAATATCATATAATATAGTATATAGAGTGATCATTGAATTATTAAAAGGAGCAGACGGTAAACGACTTGTTGCTGCAATAGGATACCGAATGCTCCGTAACCCCTAAAATTTAGAAGCCAGGCGAAGATACGAATTTAGAAGCAAAACGGAAACTGATTTCTGCTATTACGATAGTGCAGTGTGAAATGTATTCTAATGAGATATTTATATCTTAATTCTCGACTGCATATAATTGTGCTTGATATGTTTAATTAAATAGATTTTCATTTTAAACAAACATCAGTTGGAGTAAGTGACTCACCCAATCAGCTGTTGAGCTAAATGAATTATCTCATTAGAAACTGGGATATAATTTTGTGATTGATATATGAACTATGCTGTAATTAAATTTAGATAATAATGTATTTCTATAAATGCTCGTGGATAATATTTGTTTGCTGTATTTTCTTTTCTTGCACAAATCACATGCAAGAGAGAATACAATACACTTTGCATCAGGCGGGAGAGAATAGTTCTGAACTTAAGAAGGTATTAGATTATTATCAGAATCAGCCTGAAAAGTTGAAAGCCGCTCGCTTTTTGATTGCAAATATACCTGCTCACCGGACGTATGTAGGAAAGGAGATAGACAGCCTGAAGCAAATGAAAAAAGAAAGCATTCAGCAAGGACGTATTAGTGATGAGATTGTGACACATTGGAAATCTTTCGATTATAGCTCTTCGCAAGTGGTGAAGGATATAGACGTGATTAAAGCGGATATCTTAATTGAAAATATTGACTTGGCTTTTGAGGCATGGGAAAAACGCTCTTGGAGCAAGCAATATAGTTTTGAGGATTTTTGTGAATATGTTCTTCCATATAGGATAGGGGACGAACCTTTAGAGAAATGGAGACGAATATATTATGAACGTTATTCTCCTGTGCTTGATTCTCTATATCAGGGGAATGATGTAGTAGAGGCAGCGCGTGTGATGGCTAATTATCTGAAAGAAGAGGGCTTTACTAATCATACGGATTTTAATTTGCCTCATTTAGGAGCGTTGTTTTTGTTGGAAAACCGAGTGGGCTACTGTCGAGATAATTGTGATATTGCTACCTATGTAATGCGTTCATTGGGCATTCCAATAACAATGGATTTTTATGAAATGTCCCCCAGTTACAATAGTCGTCATTTCTGGAGTGCATTGATAGATACGACAGGACTTGTTGTACCTTTCAATTATATAGAGCGTGAGATAGTGCGCCGACCGCAGGAGGAACGGAAAAAAGGAAAGGTATATAGAACTTGTTATGGAATACAGCCGGAAAAGTATTCCGGACTTTATACTGACAAGGAAGTTCCTGCTTTCTTTAGGCGTCCTTTCATGAAAGATGCCAGTGATGAGTATTTCCCAGAGAGTAACGTCAAGTTGGAAAGTAATGAAGCTATTGATAAACATTGGGGGTATTTGTGTGTATTTACAGGGACAGAATTACAACCGATAGATATTTCTGAATTTCATGGAAAGAAGATTGAGTTTCCCAACGTGGAACCTGGCCTGATTTATTTTCCTGCATTTCGAAAAGCTGGGAAAATGAAAACATTTAGCTATCCTTTTTTGCTGAAAGAGGATTCAATAGAATATTTTATTCCTGATACTACCAGAAAGCATTGTATAGTATTGACGCGAAAATATCCGATAGGGAGAAATCCTATGTTTTTAGGAACTGCTGTTGGAGTAAAAATAGAAGGGGCTAATCGTAAGGATTTTCGGGATGCAGAATTGCTATGCCAGGTTGTGGACACTCCAAAAATAAATTATAATATACTATTCCCAACTGTACAGAAGAAATTCAGGTATGTGCGCTATTCTGCTCCGGAGGAAAAACAAATACAGGTTGGAGAATGGTATATGTATGGCATAGATGCAGAAACAGCGATAGCGCCGGAGAAGATTTGGGCTAATCATCCTTTGAGTGATATACATAAGAAAATTCTAAATTTATTGACTGATGATGACTGGAGTTCTTTTTATATGTCAGCAGTAAAGGGAGAACAACTTATATTTGATTTGGGTATTCCACAAATTCTAAGTCACTTTATTTTGATTCCACGCAATGATGATAATTATATCCATTTGGGGGATCGGTATGAATTGTTCTATCATGGTGGAATTAAAGGCTGGATATCTTTAGGGAAGCAGATAGCTGAGGGTACGGAACTCTATTATGAGGGAGTACCTGATGGCGCTTTGCTTTGGCTTCATAATCATACTCGTGGAAAAGAAGAACGATGCTTTTATATGAAAGATGGGAAGCAACTTTTTATATAATTCGGAATGGCAATAAGAGGCATATCCTTGAAGAAAATCGTAGATAAAGGGATTAATCTCTTTCTCTGGTTGTGTGGAATTGTTGTGCTATGGCTGCTGATACAGATCTTTTGCATGACTTCATTTCATATACCAAGTGATTCGATGGAGCCGGAGCTATTGGCCGGTGATGTAATACTGGTGGATAAATTGGTATATGGAGCAAGATTGTTCAATGTGATGGAAGCCGTTGCAGGAAAGCAGGTGGAGATAAAACGTTTGCCGGGAATAGGTAAAGTCCGAAGGAATGATGTGATTGTCTTCAATTATCCTTGTCCTAAAAAGTGGAGACAGATTGAAATGGATGTGATGCAGTATTATGTGAAACGGTGTGTTGCGTTGCCGGGAGACACGTTCTGCATTGTAAGCGGACGTTACAAAGTGAATGGCTATGCGGGGACATTGGGGTGCGTGGATGCGCAGGACAGGTTCATGACTCTGATAAGGGAACAGGGCCTTACAGATGATGCAATTGGTGTGAGGGCATATCCCGGAGATTCTCTGATAAGGTGGACGGTGAAAAAGTTCGGGCCTCTGTATATTCCTAAATCAGGTGACATTGTTCCGATGGATGGACGCACTGTTAAACTTTACAAGAATATGGTGGAGTGGGAGCAGAAAAAGAGTCTTCGGTATGAAGCGGGGAATATATATTTAGGTGATAGCCTCATTGCTGAATATCGCTTTTTAAAGAACTATTACTTCATGGCGGGCGACAGGGTGGAGAATTCAAGAGATTCCCGTTATTGGGGGTTATTACCGGAAGAATATATTGTTGGAAAGGCTGTCAGGATATGGAAATCAGTGGATAAGAGGACGGATAGAGTACGATGGAATAGGATATTCAAAAAGATAGAATGATGATAGGATGGATGCATAAAAAGAGAGAAGCTACAGTTATTTTGCTACAGTTTGTTGCTGTTTGCTCCTTGCTGAGTATGGTATGTGCGACAACTCCTGAACTGCCTGCGGGAGAAACCATCGGCCAGTGGGTGTGGTTTGGGAAAGCTGTGTTGGTTTCGACCGGTTGTATCACTGCTTCTTGTTTGCTACAACTTCTAGGAAAAGCTTCCTGGACAGATATTTTGTGTTTCCGGAATTTCTTTGTTCATGTGGCTTGGAGCCTAGTATTGTTAGGGGCAATTGAAGCCGTTTGGGGCTTGCGGCAATTATATGGGTTTTCTGTTTCCGGGCATTCACGGTATGCACTGACAGGCTCTTTCTTCAATCCCGGTCCGTATGGGGGATATTTAGCGATGATATTACCTGTCTGCCTGCATTTGTATTTACGTGCCTGTGAGTGGAAAAGCACAGATGTTCTTCATAAAATAGAAAAAGTGACGGCAGGGCTTGCCGGTATTCTGATCTTATGTGTACTGCCGGCCACAATGAGCCGTTCTGCCTGGATTGCTGCTGCAATAAGCTGTGCATGGGTGGCGTATATGCATCGTGACAGACGTAAGTGGAGCGTATTGTGGCGGAGATATAAGAAACGTTACCTTACGTGGGGAGTGGTCGGGCTTTTTGTTCTGATATTAGGAGGTGCTGGTATTTTCTTTTTGAAGCCTGACTCTGCTATGGGACGTCTGTTTATGTGGAAAATTACTTGTAAAGCTATCGTAGAGCATCCTTGGGGATGTCGTGAAGGATTTGTCTATGCTTATGGCGAAGCGCAGGAAAAATACTTTGGTAGTGGAGACTATGCTGTTTGGGAAGAGCGCGTGGCCGGAAGTCCGGAATATGCTTTCAATGAATATCTGGAGTTGGCGTTAACAGCAGGAGTTATGCTTGGTGTCATGTTCTTCTCGACTATTGGGGCAGGTCTGTGGCTAGGGACAAAATGGGGGCGTTATGAAATTTGCGGAGCACTCATATCCTTGCTCGTTTTCTCTTTTTCTTCTTATCCCATGCATTTCCCGGTTTTCATGGTAACCGGTATATGCCTGCTGTTTGCTTGTGGGGCCGGAGATGTGGGCGGAAAATTTCTTATTTGCGGCACTTGTGCGCTGATATGGACAGTGGGGCTTAACGGTAAATGGCAACGGGAGGAAGATGCCTGCCGAGATTGGGTGTATGCGAGGATGCTTTATCATCAGGGAAATTATACTGCTGCCAATGAGGCTTACCATAAGCTCTATCCGCAGTTGGACGAAAGAGGGGAATTCTTATTTGAATATGGACACAGCTTATATAAATCAGGACGTTATGATCTGTCTAATTCGTTTCTGGAACAAGCTTCCTTATATAGCACTGACCCAATGATACTGAATATAATAGGTAAGAATTATCAGGAAATGCAATACTATGAGAAGGCTGAAACCTATTATTGGGCGTCAGTCCACCGTTTGCCGGGGCGGATTTATCCCTACTATCTGCTGGCAAAACTCTATGCGGAGCCGGGCTACCGGAATAAAGAGAAGTTTGAGAAGATGCAACGGATTGTATTGACTAAAGAGCCGAAAGTCTATTACACCGCTATTAGGGAAATGAGGAGCGAAGTGGAAAAGATAGGAGATGATTGGTGTAAAACGAAGATTGATAGATGAATATGATATAACATGATGGATATGGATACGTCTAAGGATAGTTGGAATGCTTGTTTGCAGTACCGTAATAAACAGTTGACAAAGCAATTGAAGGATTACCAGAAGGTTTCGGCATTAACAAAATGTTCTTCTTCTTTGATAGTGGCAATGGGACAGTTGTTGTGTCTCCATCAAAAGCCTTCCTATGGCATAATTAAGGATGAAGTCGAATGGAGGGATCTGTTTATCGTCATAGATTTATTTTATGGGGGGTGTCTGTCAGAAGAATTGATGTCATTTGGTTTAAGTGTCCAGGAATTGAGGTTATGCTATCTGATACGGGCCCGTTTGGATAATAAGACAATCGCTCTTCTTTTTAATATAGTTCCCCGGTCTGTATTGAAAGCTAAACAGCGTATAAAAAATAAACTGGCTTTATCAGCTACGGATAGTTTGGATATGCATATACAACAATGCTGATTGTCAATAATATAGATATCAATTCCTCCAACGCCTACTTGTAGTGAAATCATAGAAAGACTTCTCACGACAGTTAAATACAAATAAATTTGCTCTAACCTCCAATTTATTCTATATTTGCAACTTAAGTGACAAGTTCTTCAAATTGTCCGAATATGATAAACTACTTGATAAAAATTATAACGACCCTCTGGTTCATATTCTTTTGTCTGCAAGTTAGTGTTGCTCAGGAGATTGATGTTAATCAGACCAGAAAACACCTGTTGCAAACACTACAAGACAATTCCGTAGACAAACAGCAGAGGATGGAGCTGTATATTGACTTGTACGACTTGTCCGATGATGTGACAAGCAAACGTACCTATATTAACGAATCGCTGCAACTGGCCATTCAGTTGAAAAATCAGATATATATTTTTGAGACACTGGATATTCTTTGTCGCAGTTATAAAGATGAACCTGACTCTTTGCACTACTATCAGCAGATAGGAGAAGAGTGTCTGGAAGGGGCTTATAAGGACTTTTATATGGCATGGCTCAAAGCTTTTCCTTCTGTTTGCAAGATGGATGAGGCGGAGAAACCTGATGAAGCCAATGAAGAAATCTCACGGTATAAGCGTCATAAGGTAAATCTCTCGGATAAGTCGCAGGAAGTGCAGTGGGAAATGATACTTTGTTCGGCAATGGAATGCATTAGTTACTTTTCACCGTCTGTTGCCAATTCAGAAGACCGCATTGTTCATTTGAAGAACATTCACCATTTGGTCAGCGGTCTGCCGTTCGAGGTCAGTTATAAGTTCAATTGGTATTATCTGACCCGTATCGAATTCATATACCGTGCGGAAGGAAAAGCTGAGGAAGCCGCTAAAGCGGTGGAGGCCTTGGAACAGACGGAACAACTCTATGACAATCAGTTTGAATTGCCTTTCTATAAGAGACGCGCTTATATCCGCACCCGTAGTCGTGAAGCCTTGCGTATGGGTGTTTATAGCGAGCTTCTTTACTTCGGAGATATCATAGGCAGGAAAAGGGCTGATGAAATTTATTCCCGGATGAAGGAATATTATCAGGTCAAGACGCCGGAAGAGAATAAAGAGTGGCTTTTGCCGTCCGCTTTCCGTTACTATTTTTATACGGCACAGTATGACCTTGCCATGCGGACCATCGATGAACTGCTGGAACAAACGGATTCTGCCGATACGAACAGTCGGACAGAGTTGTTGGCGAAGAAGATTAACCTGGTTACCCGATGGAAACAACATTACAAAGAAGGATTTGACGCTTTTTGGGAGTACACCAGTCTGATGGAAGGTAATCATGTGGAAGAGACGAATAAGCAGTTGGCCGAGATGCGTTCGTTGTTTGAAGTGGATAAATTGAAGATAGAACAGGCAGAGCTTCAGGCACGTTATCATCGCGTCGCTTTTGTTGTGCTCATAGTCCTGCTTCTGGTTTTCTTTATCTGGGGGCTTTATCAGTACTTGTTGACGAAACGACTGAAGGCAACGAAGCAGGCGTTGATTCTGTCTAATGAAAAAGTGGCTGAGGAAAGTGAACGTGCCAAAGCGAGTGACCGTATGAAGACAGAATTCCTCCAATCCATGTGTCATGAGATACGTACTCCGCTAAATGCTATCTGTGGTTTCAGTACTTTGTTGCTGAATGAAGACTTGGATCAGGAGGACAAGAAAGATTTTCCGGTCATCATTGAAAAGAACTCTAATCAATTGACCGAATTGTTCGAGGATATCCTGCAAGTATCGGATTTAAGCAGTTCGCTGGAGTTATTTCCTATGGAACGGATAGATATATTGCCGATTTGTGCAGGACTTCTGGATATGTGTAAGGGAAAAACGAAAAAATCCGGAATCACCTGGTTGTTTGAATCCGGACTGGATGAGTGCCTTGTAAAAACGAATGATAAATATCTGCAACACGTTGTAGAACATATCCTGAACAATGCCGCGAAGTTTACAACTGCCGGTACTATCCGTATGAATCTGATGCGTACCGGTGGGAAGATTCGTATTATGGTAAGTGATACGGGGATCGGTATCCCTGCCGACAAAGCCGAATACATATTCGACCGTTTTACCAAACTGGATGACTTCATGCCTGGCACAGGCTTAGGTCTTTATTCCTGTCGCCTCATTGTCACCCGTCTGGGTGGTTCCATTTATCTCGATACATCTTATCGGGATGGCGCATGTTTCTGCATTGATTTACCGGATGAGAAGTGATTTTTCTATTTCCGGGCGTGGAAATAAAAGATAATCACGTATATTTGCTTTAATTAAAAGCAAAAACTATGGAAGAACAAGCTAATTACATCAAACGTATAGAGATACACAGGTTGTGGGATCGCTTTGACATAGCTTGGGACTTACGTCCCGACGTGAATATCCTTTCCGGTATCAACGGAGTGGGGAAAACCACGATCCTTAACCGTTCCGTCCACTATCTGGAAGAACTTTCGGGGGAGATAAAGAACGGCGAGATAGAGGGCGTACGTGTTACCTTCGACCGTCCGGATGCCACGTATATTCCTTACGACGTAATTCGTAGTTACGACCGCCCCTTGATTATGGGCGACTTTACCGCCCGCATGGCCGATCCGAACGTCAAATCCGAACTGGACTGGCAACTTTATCTCTTGCAACGCCGATACCTCGATTACCAGGTGAATATTGGCAACAAGATGATCGAACTCCTTTCCGGTGATGAGGAACAGCGTTCACAAGCCGCTTCCTTATCCCTTCCCAAGCGGAAGTTCCAGGATCTGATGGATCAGTTATTCAGCTATACCCGCAAAACCATAGATCGCCGCAGTAATGAAATCATCTTCTATCAGGACGGTGAACGCCTGTTGCCCTATAAACTATCTTCCGGTGAAAAACAGATGCTGATTATCCTGCTCACCGTGCTGGTGCGCGACAATGCCCATTGTGTCCTCTTTATGGATGAACCCGAAGCTTCTCTTCACATCGAGTGGCAGCAAAAACTTATCGGTATGATACGTGAATTGAATCCCAATGTGCAACTGATACTTACCACTCATTCTCCCGCCGTCATCATGGAAGGCTGGCTGGATGCGGTGACGGAAGTGAGCGATATTTCGACTGAGATATAAATAAAGGTGATAAAGTGATAATATAACCATGGCTACTTCTTTAAAACATAATCTTACATCCGCCTATTTCAATGCCGCCAACAAGCTTTATCCTAAGAAGGCGCGGCGTCGCATTGTGGCGTATGTGGAAAGTTACGATGATGTAGCTTTCTGGCGCACATTGTTGGCTGAGTTCGAGACAGATGAATATTATTTTCAGGTGATGCTGCCTTCGGCTACCTCTCTTGCCAAGGGTAAGAAGATGGTGCTGATGAATACGCTGAACACTACTGAACTGGGCAAGAGCCTGATAGCCTGTGTGGACAGTGACTACGACTTTCTGTTACAAGGCAAAACGAGCGTTTCACATAAGATAAACAGTAGTCCCTACATATTCCAGACGTACGCATATGCCATCGAGAATTTCCATTGTTATGCTGAAAGCTTGCATGAAGTTTGCGTGCAGGCTACGTTGAACGACCGTATGCTGATAGACTTTCCTGCTTTCCTGAAGCGTTATTCGCAAATTGTCTATCCGCTCTTTCTCTGGAACGTCTGGTTCTATCGCCAACGAGATACATATACTTTTCCGATGTATGACTTCAATGCCTGCACCCGCTTGCAGGAAGTCAATGTACATCATCCCGAACGAACACTGGAGCCCGTGCAGCGTGCCGTTGCCAAGAAACTTTCCGAGATGCGCAGACGTTTTCCGCGAAATATCAAGTCGGTGGAGGCTTTGGGTCTGGAACTGGAGAAGCTGGGACTGAATCCTGATACTACTTATCTCTACATACAGGGGCATCACCTCATGGATGGTGTTGTGATGAAACTTCTTATCCCCGTATGTACTGTGCTGCGTCGCGAGCGCGAACAGGAAATTAAGCGTCTGGCTGCCCACAACGAGCAATTCCATAACGAACTGACCAGCTATGAGAATAGCCAGACCAACGTCAGCTTGATGTTGAAAAAGAACAGCGGATACAAGAACCTTTACTTGTATCAGTGGTTAAAAGAAGATATAGGAGACTTCCTGAACAGGGAGCGTTAATTACTAACCATTAACACCAAAATTAATTCTTAGTATCATGAGCATTGTACAACAAATTAACGAAGGACTTCAGGCTTTAGGTTTCAGCCAGTCATTGGCTGCCCAGTTAGATCAATTTATAGCATTCCTGGGAGTTCTCCTGGTAGCTTATCTGGCGGATACTGTTTGCCGGAAGATCTTGCTGAAAGTCGTTTCGCGTTTGGTAAAGCAAACAAAAGCCACCTGGGATGACATTGTTTTCGACCGCAAAGTGATGGTGCATCTTAGCCGTATGGTGGCACCTATTCTTATTTATATCCTGCTTCCTCTGGCATTTTCCGACGCAGAGTCGGCAACGTTGGCGCTTATCCTGCGTTTCTGTCTCATCTTTATTATTATAATGTTTCTTAGCTTTATCAGCGCTTTGCTTACTGCAGTTTATACCGTGTATAGCGAGAAGGAACAGTTTCGCGACCGTCCTTTGAAGGGACTCTTGCAGACAGTACAGGTCATCCTTTATTTTGTCGGTGGTATCATCGTTGTCAGCATACTGATTGACCGTTCGCCCGGTGTATTACTCACCGGTCTGGGAGCTTCGGCTGCCGTGCTGATGTTAGTATTCAAAGACAGTATCATGGGCTTTGTTTCCGGTGTGCAACTTTCTGCCAACAATATGCTGAAAGTAGGCGACTGGATCACTATGCCTAAGTATGGAGCGGACGGTGATGTAATAGAAGTGTCATTGAATACAGTGAAGGTTCGTAATTTCGACAAAACCATCACTACTATTCCGCCTTACTTGCTCGTAAGCGACTCTTTCCAGAACTGGCGTGGTATGCAGGAGAGTGGCGGACGCCGTATCAAACGTTCTATCAATATCGATATGAACAGTGTGCGGTTCTGTACGCCTGAAATGTTGGCGAAGTATCGCAAGATACAGCTCTTGGCAAACTATGTTGAACAGACGGAACAAGTGATTAAGGAGTATAATGAAGAACATCATATCGATAACTCCATCCTTGTAAATGGTCGTCGCCAGACGAATCTTGGTGTCTTCCGTGCCTATCTGAATTGTTACCTGAAGAGCCATCCGGGGGTGAATCATAATATGACTTGCATGGTGCGCCAGCTTCAGCCTACCGATCACGGTATACCGTTGGAACTGTATTTTTTCTCTGCAACCACATCCTGGATACCTTATGAAGACTTGCAGTCTGATGTCTTCGACCATCTGTTGGCTATTATTTCTGAGTTTGATCTTCACGTATTCCAGTCACCATCCGGTGAAGATTTCCGCGAAAGGCTTAATTGAGATAATCGGCACCGATTCTCGATCTTTTCTCTCTTAGATGAGAATTTATGCCGGACAGTTCCTCTGAACTTGTCCGGCGTTGCCTTTGTAGAAGCTATTGCTTCGTGAATTATGTGTGTTTCTCGTTTTATTGTTTGATCCAGTTGCCGCTTGTCCAGTTGTCGCCTGTTTTTACAGCTCCCTTATATTCGGCTTTGGTGAAGAAACTGTCGGCACTGAGGTCTTTGCCACCATCAATAGTGCCTTCGTAGAGATTCTCCCAAGTGAAGTTCTGTGCAGTGAGGTTGCCCGTTGCTGCTGCGAACATATCGTTGGTGTAAATGCCTTCTTTGGAAGACAATGTTTTGCTGATAGCTACGTACTCCAGTTTAGATACACCCTCTTTCAGGGCTGTTTCAGTTTCTGTGGTTTCTACGGTCAGAGGTTGCCCTTTGCCGGTGATAAGCGTATTGTAAAGCTCCACTTGTGTTCCGGCACGCAGGCGTACGCCCTGTTTGCTGCCACCGTTGCCAATCAGTGTGAGGTTGGCGAGGATGGGGTGGGCAATGGGAGTAGCAGCGAAGTTCGTACCGTTGTTGTCACATTCCAGCAGACAGTCGCAGTCATACCCCAGTGTTTCCGCTGCTTCCTGATAGGCTACAAGGAACTGGGCTTTTCCGTTCCAACCTTCAGTCCAGTCGAAGGAGTCATCGCTGCAACTGGTAGATACGCAGTATTTTATGTTAACGGATCCGCCGAAGAACTCGAAACCGTCATCAGAACCTTGGTAAGCCTGGCAATATTCTACTGTGGTGCCGTTGCCTACGCCATAGAAGGTGAAACCATTGGCTTCGTGTTCCTCATCGAAAGCGTATCCGCTGTATTCGATACGCACGTAGCGCAGTGTACCGGAGTTGTCGGCATCGTTGTTACCCCCGTAAATGGCACCGCCTATTTCCGAGCTGCCTGTGCCGCCGGCTACATTAGTGTGTGCATATCCGCAGATGTGGATACCACCCCAGGCTCCGGCTTCTTTCTTTTCGGAGGTCATTACGATGGGGTTTTCGGCAGTACCCTGCGCATCGATCTTGGAACCTTGTTCTACGAGGATGTAGTCTACGATGTCATCGTGTTTGGCGATGATGGTTACACCCGGTTCTATTTTCAGTGTGGCGCCATTCTTCACTTTGTATTCTCCGGTCAGGTAGTAGGTTTTTCCTTCTGTCAGAGTCTTGCTGGTGGTTATTTCACCTTTCAGCTCTTCAATGGTCTCTTCGGCTATACCGCTTTTCAGTGTCCAGCCTTGTGTCCAGTCATTACTTGCGGGTACTGCACCCTGATAGGCGGCTTGAGTGAAGAAACTGTCGTCGCTCAGGTTTTTCCCGCCTTCGATAGTACCTACATAGCCGTTGGTGAACATGACGCTATAATTGATGATATTGTGGTTACCGTCTTTGGTGAATTCATTGGAAGAATAGATACCTTCTTTGCAGCTTATGTCCGTGGCCAGTGTGATGTATTGCAGCTCGGAGCTACCATCCATCAAAGCATTTTCTGTTTCTGTAGTTTCGGTGGTGAGGCATTGCCCTTTGCCTTTTACAATGGCGTTGTAGATTTTTGCCTTTGTACCGGCACGCAGGCGGATACCTTGCTTAGACTCTCCGTTACCTATCAGTGTCAGGTTGGCAAGTGTGGGGCAGGCTACGGGCGTTGCACCGAAGCTCTTGCCGTTGTTGTCGCACTCCATCAGGCAGTCGCAGTCGTATCCCAGTTCGTCTTTGGGGCTTTGGTAAGCTACGAGGAATTGTGCTTTGCCGTTCCAGCCTTCGGTCCAGTCGAAAGAGTCGTCGCTACAGTCGGTAGATACCAGATACTTCACATTGACGGAACCACCGAACCATTCGAAACCATCATCGGAACCCATGTATGCCTGGCAATACTCTACCGTTGTCCCGTTTCCTACACCGTAGAAGGTGATACCGTTGGCTTCGTGCTCTTCGTCGAAGGCAAATCCGGTGTACTCTACACGAACATACCGCAATGTACCGGAATTGTCGGCGTCATTATTGCCACCATAGGGTGCGCCGCCTATTTCCGAGCTACCCGTTCCGCCTTCGGCATTGGTGTGTGCGTATCCGCAGATGTGGATACCGCCCCATGCGCCCGGTTCTTTCTTTTCGGAAGTCATCACGATAGGGTTGCTGGCAGTGCCTTGTGCATCTATCTTGGCTCCTTGTTCTATGAGGATATAGTCTACCACATCGTCATGTTTGGCAATAATGGTGACGCCTGCGGGAATCTTCAGTGTGGCACCATTCTTTACGTGTATGCCGCCACTTAGCGTGTAAGTCTTTCCGGCTTCCAGTTCCGTATCGCTTTCGATGTCTTTCGTCAGTTCATACTTGTTGTCTTCACCGCCGTCCCCGTTTCCGGGTTCGTTGTTGTCGGTACATGCAGTGAATAAGGTCATGCTTGCCGCAAGGGCCATAGTCATGAATTTCCAATTTGATGTTCTCATACTAATAATCGTTTAGTTGATAAAATGAGTTTCTATTGTTTGTCTCTCTCAAAATTTTTCTTTTCTCTTACAGGTCATAGCTGAAGCCAACTTCAAAGCCTGTACCCTTTCTGAAGCGTTCCACTTCTACTTTATCTCCGGTGGTAGGCACTTCTTGCTTGAAGAGGATGTCTTGGTTCAGCAGGTCGTTGACTTGCAACTTCACCGCGAAACGCCGGTTGAAGCGGTAACTGCCTGTAAAGTTCAGCGTGTGTACCGGCTGTTGCTTGATGTCTCCCAGACCGGAGATACCTACGGAGTGGATGCGGGGACCTTGCAGATTGTAGAGCAGGGCAACGCTGAGTTGGCGATCGTTGCTGAAAGCGGGTGAATAGGTGAGGTCTGCATTTGCCAGGTAGGGCGATGCTCCCTGCAAGGCACGCTGGCTGTTGGTGTAGGCACCGCCTTCGGGCAGTTTCACGTTAGTGTACATATACGAGCCGTTCACGCCGAAACGCAGGTCTTTCACTATCTCTTTGCGGAATTCTATCTCCACCCCCGTTGCCATACCGTTGTCCGCATTGCGGAAAGAATGCACGGCGGAACCGCCTGACAGAGTCTGTACACGCTCTATCGGTGCTTTCAGGTGCTTGTAGTAGGCGGTGATGGAGAGCATATCCCCATTCTTTTCAAAGAGTTCGTAGCGCAGATCGATGTTATAGTTGTAGCCGTTTTGCAAATCAGCGTTACCGCGTATCTGTGCCGAACCGTAGGATTCCTGATAGAGGAAGGGGGCCATTTCGATAAACGAAGGACGCGTCACTGTGCGTGAGAAGGCAAAGCGCAGACTGTTCTTTTCGTTCATCTGGTATTTCATGTTCAGTGAGGGGAAAAGGTCGTTTTTGTTCAGTTCACTGCGTTCGGCTTTTCCGCCATCGGTATAGTAGTCTACCCATTGCTTGCTGATTTCGTAGCGTACTCCCAGGTTCACCAATAACGGGGCTACGGGGTAGTATTCAGTGGCAATGTATCCTGCATAAATGCTGTTACCGGCTGTATAGCTGTCTTTGGGCTGCTTCTTCCGGTCTATGGTGATGGAACCGTTTTCTACATTTTCCATGTTGAGGAAGGAGTCGGTATCGTAGATGTCGGTGATGGTAGGGTTCAGTTTGTTCAGGTTGTAGTAGAAGCGTGTACCCATATAGTCACGATTCTTGTCTTTATAGGTGAAACCGGCCTGCAACTTGTTGTTGTCGCCAAAGCGGTAGCTGGCGGTGAGGTCGCCCACCCATTCATCTTCATTCAGTGAGCCAAAGTAACGCATGGTTTCTTGGCGGTTCAGTTTGAAGAGTTTTATCTGGTCATCTTCACGGATGAACATTACTTGGCGGCGGTCGGGTTCGTCGCTGGAGGTCTTGCTGTACGAGCCGCTCCAGTTGAGGTCCCACTGTTTGCCGAAGTAGTGCTTGCCGTTTACTTGATGGTTTTGCAGACTGTAGATGTGTGTCACGTTGTTGCTGCCTATCAGATGGTGGTCTTCGTAGTCCACACCTTCGCGCCTCATATAAGTGTCGATGGCATTGCGGGCGTAGAAGAAGGTATATCCGATGTGATCGGAAGTGCGGAAACTGTAGCCGAGATTACCCAGTGCAGCAATCTTTAACTCGTTGCTGTAGCTGTCGTAGTTAAATTCATTCAGGGTATTTCCTGTAGCTTCTAAGGTACGTATGGAGGCATTGTCCATGGTTTGCAGGTCGTTGCTTACTCCTATGGAGCCCAGAACGCTGACTTCATTTCCACCCAGGGTGAAACGTTTGCCGAAACCGATATTTCCGCCGAATTCGGGTAGGGCAGTCTTTTTACTAACCTGAAAACTGGTGTTAAAGAGGCGGTTGTGGCGTGCATACTCTTCAAAGTCTGTTAATGACATGTCTATCAGTTTCTGATCCAGAGAAGGAGTCTTGAACAGAGAGCCGTCGCGGTCCATCCGGTAGAAATCTTTGCCTAGCGTATTGAACTTGCCACCTGCATTGAAGTTGATGGACAGAAAATCACTGCCTACATTCTCTTTGGTACTGATGTCGATGTGTGCCCCCGAGTAGTCGGCGAATGCACTGGCGTCATATACTTTGCTCACGGTAATATTCTGTACGGTAGATGCAGGGAAGATATCCAGAGGGATCAGTTTATTGTCCGGATTAGGAGAGGCGATGGGAAGTCCGTTCAGAGTGGTGGTGCTGTACCGGTCGCCCAGACCGCGCACAATCAACTGTCCGGCACTGGCGATGGAGATACCGGTTATCTTTTTTACACCTTCTTCCACATTGCTGATTCCTTTGATACTCATTTCTTTGGCACCGAGATTTTCGATTGCAAGGGTGGCTTTCTGCCGTTCCATCTGCAGGGCTCGTTCACCTTCCAGATTCTTTTTGGCCACTACGGAGACTTCGCCTAACGCTTGTGCATCACTTTCCATCTCAAAGTTCAGCAAAGTTTCGGCCTTGACTTTTATGCTGTTGAGCAGGATGTCTTTGTATCCTATATATCTCACGGTTATGGTATATGTACCGTCATTTACATTCAGTGTATAATTGCCGTCAATATCGGCTACCACACCCTGCGCTGTCCCGGTTATCTGTATGGTAGCTCCGGTCAGTGGCTCTTTCGTCTGCTTGTCGAGGACGGTTCCTTTGATGTTTCCAGCCATGGCGGTCATGGTGGAAAGCACCAATAATAAAATGAAGAAAAATACTTTTCCTAAATCCAGTTTCATGCTCATCTTTTATCGTTTCTTGTTTCCGGTGCAAAGATGCGGCAACGGAATTACAACCGTAATACACATGTCATACAATTGATTCTCAATTAGGTTACAATTAAGTGACAAACTGAATTGTTGAAAAAAACGGCTGATAAACTCTTCTGACTTACTACATTAACGAACCCAAACTTTCTTTTTTTTGTTGATATGAATAGAGTGGAAATTAATAAGTAAGCATTATCTTTGCACTATTTACGAATATTAAAAGCACAATCGTATGAGTGGCAACCAATCACATGAGGCAAAACGTTTTCAGCTCCTTTCATCTGTTGGACAAATAGGCTGGTGGGAAGCAGACTTCGCTACGGGGGAATATCTTTGTTCCGAATATGTTTGTAATTTGTTAGGCTTGGAGGGAGACACTCTGACTTTTCGCCAGTTCGGCCAACTGATTCGTGAAGATTACCGTTGCCGTATCACACGTGAATTCCTTTCGATAGAAGAAATCGAGGTATATGAGCAAACTTTTCCTATTTACTCTTCACAAGGCATTGTGTGGGTTTGTTCCCGTCTGGGCGAAAAGTGGCTGACAGAAGATGGGCATCCAAAAGCATTTGGTATCCTTCAACTGGTCAATACCCCTGCAGACGCACAATCCGGTGATATTCTGAAACAGTTTAATGAATTGCTGTTCCGACAGCATTCAGTGTCCCAGTCCTTACGTAACTTTCTGAAAGATAAAAGCCTGAGTGAAGTGATTTCGGGAGTATTGAAGGATGTCCTCGAACTCTTTCATGGCGGACGTGTCTATATAGTGGAATACGATGCCGAATATCGCACACAAACTTGTACCTACGAGGTAGTGGCTGAAGGAGTTAGTCCGGAAATAGACATGCTGCAACAAATTCCTACTAATGGCATGGAGTGGTGGCTTAAACAAATGTTGGCAGGCAAACCCATCCTATTGAATACTTTATCGGATTTGCCACGGGTGGCACGTCAGGAGTCTGAGATACTTGCTATGCAGAATATAAAGTCACTCATGGTGGTTCCGCTCCGGAATACCGAACGGGTGTGGGGATATATCGGTATTGACTTGGTAGATAGGTACTATAAATGGACGAATGAAGACTATCAATGGTTCTCCTCTTTAGCCGATATCATTAATATTTGTATCAGCTTGCGTCTTGCCAGAGATGAGGCCGACCGTGAACGTAATTTCCTGAGTAATCTCTATAAGTATATGCCTATGGGCTATGTACGCCTTTCCATTCTTTGCGATGAAGAAGGTGAACCTTATGACTATCTTATCACAGATGCTAATCAGTTCAGTGCCGATTTGTGCGGTTCGCCTTTAGAGAGATATAAAGGGCGTTTTGCTTCAGAAATCTATTCTTCAGACAAACTGTCAACCAAGCTTAGGATTCTTGCAGATATACATAAGCATGGTCTGTACAGGGAACTGGATGAATATTTTGAAGAGTCAAAGAGGACTTGTCATTGTATTATTTATTCTCCCGAACCGGATGAATTGGTTTGTCTCTATATGGATGTCACTGAGATGCGTCGTACGTATATGGCTTTGGATCACAGCGAGAAACTATTGCGAAATCTCTTTTCCAATATTCCTGTCGGTGTGGAGATTTATAATAAGGATGGGATACTGATAGATCTTAATAATAAAGATATGGAGATATTTGGGGTTAAGGACAAATCAAGTACGATTGGAGTGAACTTCTATGAGAATCCGAATGTGCCGTCTGATATCCGTGAAAGGGTGAAAGTGGAAGATGAACTTGACTTTTCGCAGGACTATGAATTCTCCAATGTGAGCGATTATTATGAATCGGAGAAAAGAGGTGGAATAGAACTTTATACGAAAATAAGTAAGATATACGATAAGCAGGGCGATAACAATGGTTTTGTACTTATCAATATAGACAATACGGAACGTATCAGTTCCATTAACCGGATACGTGATTTTGAAAACTTCTTCCTGTTGATTTCTGAATATGCCAAAGTAGGTTATGCCAAACTGAACCTGCTTACCCGTAATGGATATGCCATCAAGCAATGGTATAAGAATATGGGGGAAGATGAAGATACGCCATTGGTTGAAG
Organism: Bacteroides sp. 14(A); assembly: GCF_000526555.1. NCBI lineage: Bacteria > Pseudomonadati > Bacteroidota > Bacteroidia > Bacteroidales > Bacteroidaceae > Bacteroides > Bacteroides sp. 14(A). Next base: position 2,546,959 of record NZ_JAGH01000002.1, read on the forward strand.
TGGTAGGAATTTATAATAAAATGCACCCGCAAGACAGGGTACGTGTATTGGCTTTCTTTGAGAAGGCCAAACGGGGGGAAGCTACGAGTTTCAAAAGTGAAATGCGCGTGCTCAAATCCGGAACATTGGACCAGTGGAACTGGGTACGTATGAATGTAGTGCTCAACCGCTATGATCCTGAGAATGGGCTGATTGAATTGATCGGTGTTAACTACGATATCACTGAATTGAAGGAAACAGAACAAAAACTGATTGAAGCCAAAGAGAAAGCTGAAGAGGCAGACCGCTTGAAGAGTGCTTTCCTGGCGAATATGAGTCATGAGATACGTACACCGTTGAATGCTATTGTAGGTTTTTCAAGTTTGCTGGTGGAGACGGAAGATCAGGGAGAAAAGCGGGAATACTCAAAGATGGTGGAAGAGAATAATGAACTTTTGCTGCAACTGATTTCTGATATTCTGGATTTATCGAAGATTGAGGCGGGAACTTTCGACTTTAAAATAAGGGATCTGGATGTGAATACTCTGTGTGGAGATGTTCAGCGCTCCATGAAACTGCGTGTGAAGCCGGGTGTTGAGCTTTTATTCGAACCGACTTTACCGTCATGCGTCATTGTGAGTGATCCTAATCGTTTGCATCAGGTGGTTGCTAATTTTGTAAATAATGCGATTAAGTTCACTACAACCGGCTATATCCGTATCGGATATGACCAACCGGATGCAAAGCATTTACGAATATATGTATCGGATACAGGTATCGGTATTGCCCCGGAAGCCTGTGAGAAGATATTCGACCGCTTTATAAAGTTGAACTCGTTTGTTCAGGGCACCGGCCTGGGACTTTCTATCAGTAAGAGTATTATAGAGCAACTGGGAGGCACTATCGGTGTGGATAGTGAATTGGGTAAAGGATCGACGTTCTGGTTTATTCTGCCGGTGGTATAAGAGTTACGAGCTACAAGTTACAAGTGCTTTGCGGTGTAATAGCGCAACCACTCGTAACTTGTAGCTCGTAGCTTTTGTAGCTCGTAACTAATTCAGTCCGAACGAGAACTTGTCGATGGACTGATAAACCACGCTCGCAAGGCTCAATACAATAATACCGAGCGTACAGATGACAAGGCTGGCACGCGTGTAGTTATCGCTACGGAAAGTGGCGATAGGCTCATCACTCTTGTTGATATACATGGACTTCACAATCTTCAGATAGTAATAGAGTGAAATAATCGTATTCACCAATGCGATGAACACCAGCAGATGGAAACCGCCCTGGAAAGCTGCTGCGAAGATAAAGAACTTCGAGAAGAAGCCTGCGAACGGAGGAATACCTGCCAATGAAAACAAAGCAAGCGTCATGAGGAATGCCAGTTTCGGGTTGGTACTGTATAATCCGTTATATTCTTCGAGCGTGAAACGCTGGGCACGAAGGGCGATAATCGTAATCACTGCAAATACAGAGAGGTTGGCGAACATGTAAATAAGTACATAATACACCAATGATGCCATACCCTGTTGCGTTCCGGCAATCACACCCAACATGATGTAGCCTGCCTGCGAGATACTGGAAAATGCCATCAGGCGTTTCAGGTTTTCCTGACGCAGGGCGAAAAGGTTGGCAAGGGTGATAGAAGCTATGATAACCCAATAAAGAATTTCCTGCCATTGATCCACCATCGGAGCGAATGTCTTGATAAGGATAGTCATCAATACAAAAGCTGCCGATCCTTTAGAAATAACACTTAAATAAGCAGTTACTACACTCGGGGCACCTTCGTACACGTCTGCCGTCCAGAGGTGGAAAGGAACAAGGGAAAGCTTGAATCCCATGCCGGAGAAGAAAAAGACAAATGCCATTATTTGCAGGGCACTGCCGTCCAGGTGAGCCGGGATATCATCGAAATAGAGAGTACCTACTGTTCCGTAAATAAGCGAGATGCCATAAAGCAGCAGTCCGCTGGAGAAAAGTGCGGTGAGGATGTACTTGGCACCGGCTTCGGCGGAGTGGTGGCGGTACTTGTCGAAAGCAACCAATGCAGCCATCGGGATACTTGCTGTTTCCAGTCCGATGAAGAACATCAGGAAGTGTCCTGCGGAAATCATGAAGTACATACCCAGCAGGGTAGAGAGCGTCAGCATATAAAATTCGCCTTGCTTGATTACAGTGTCCGGTCGTTTCAGCCACTCATGTGCCATCAGGAAAACAATCAGCGTACCGACGCTGAGGATGGACTTCACGATGCTTTGTATCGGGGCGTTATGGTACATACCACCGAAAGCATCGGCAGCCGGACCGGGTATGATGGTAATCAGCGTGTGTATCGTGAGCAGCACGACGGGCAACATGGTGTTGAGTCGTGGATTACCGTCCTTCTTGTGAGCATCGGGGCTCATGAAGAGGTCGGCCACGAAGAGGATCACGATGACAGCTATCAGCGAAAGCTCTTCTTTGAGAATAAGGAATTGGGAATAGTCCATATCTATTGAATGATAAGTTATTAGTTATAAGTTATTAGCATACCATTATTGAAATATACTCACCAGGGGCAACACGCTGTCTCCAATCATATTGCTGATCCACAACGGAGCAAGACCGAGGCCTGCAACGCAGACAATGAGAATAATAACGGCAGTGCGTTCATCCCAGGTAGCATCAGTCAGCGCCAGATGGTGCTTGTTGGTGCAAGTTCCATACAGTATCTTGCCAACCAGTCGGAGGATATAGACTGCGGTAATCACGATACTGGTACAGGCAATGATAGTCCACGTGCGGTGGAAAATATCTGCATGCTGGAAAGCACCGTTGAAGATTGTCATCTCGGCAACGAAACCGCTGAGTCCTGGAAGTCCGAGATTGGCAAGTCCGGCAATGACATAACAGACAGCAAGGAACGGCATGATTTTCATCAATCCCGAAAGCTCACGTACGTCGCGTGTGTGGGTACGACCGTAGATCATACCAATGAGGGCAAAGAACAGGGCAGTCATTAATCCGTGGCTGAGCATTTGCAGGACAGCACCGGTACAAGCCGTTTGGTTCATCATCAGGATGGCGAAGAGCACGAGGCCGCAGTGAGATACGGAAGAGTAGGCGTTAATATACTTCAAGTCTGTCTGTACACAAGCCGAGAAGGCACCGTAGACAACGGAGATACCTGTCAGTATCAGGAATATCCAGCCGAGTTCCTGAGCAGCTTCAGGCATCAGATACATGGCGATACGGAAACAACCGTAACCACCAAGTTTCATCAGTACACCTGCATGGAGCATACTTACGGCAGTAGGCGCCGAAGCGTGGCCGTCGGGGCTCCATGTGTGGAACGGGAACAATGCACCGAGTACACCGAAACCGAGGAAGGTAAGCGGGAACCAAATGCGTTGCTGTTCGATAGGAATATTATGCAATTGGGCTATTTCCAGCAGGTTCATACTGGTGGCACCGGAACCGAAATAGATACCCAGAATACCAATAAGCAGGAATGCGGAACCACCCATCAACATCAGTGTCAGTTTCATGGCAGAGTATTCCTTACGTCCTGATCCCCATACACCGATAAGCAGGTACATCGGAATCAGTGCTACTTCATAGAACATGAACATGGTGAACAGGTCCGTAGAAATGAAGAAGCCGAACACACCCAGAGAGAGCAGGGTGAACCAAAGGAAATATTCTTTCGTCAACGGTTGCAGACGCCAGGAGGCGAAAGTACCGGTGAAGACTATGATGGCAGAGAGCAGCAGCATGGCTACTGAAATGCCGTCTACTCCCACGGAGTAGTGTATGTTGAGTGCCGGATACCAGGGTACATCCGCGCGGAAGAGCATTTCGGCTGTGTCTCCGGCGGCACGCGCTTGCAGATAAGCAATGGTTAGGCCTACGGCGGCCAACACTAATGCCGATGCACCTGTCACCATCACCATGCGTATCTGCTTGATGTTGCGACTCAGCCAGAGACCAAGTAACATCAACAGGGGGATGAGAACAAAAATACTTAATATGTTCATTTTTATAATTACAAATTACGAATTACAAATTACGATTAACATTTCTCTACTATAGCAGCAATAACAATATCAATGCCAGCGTACCCAACAGGAATACGTAAGTGTACTGTTGAATTTGTCCACTTTGCAGACCGCGTATTTCATCACTGGTGGCATTGGCGCTCCAGGCAAGGAAGTCGAAGAAACCATCTACTACATGGCGGTCGAACCAAGCGATGGGGCGGGAGATGCAACCAAAGATTATCTTATGAGTTACGAACTGGTACACTTCATCGATATAGAAGCGATGATAGGCAGCTGTCCATAATCCGCGGAAACGACGGGCAAGGGCATTGGCAACGGGTTGCTTTGCCCGTGCGTACATGGCTGTGGCAATTGCGATGGAGATGACAGCTATAGCAATGCTGGTACCTGCCACCGCCCAGTCGAGATGAATCTCGTAAGCCGTACCGTTGGAAGAGATGAACTTACCGAAGGGGATGAAACCGGCTCCGATAGTAACAATGGCAAGAAACATCAGCGGGAAAGTCATAGTTAACGGACTTTCGTGGGGAGTATGTTCAGCATGAAGCTCTTTATTCTCTTTGCCCCAGAAGATGCCGTAATAGAGGCGGAACATATAAAATGCCGTCATTGCAGCAATCACTGTCATAATCCAGCCCATTACAGGACTGAACTGGAAGCATGCTGTCAGTATTTCATCTTTAGAGAAGAAACCGGAGAACGGAGGAATACCTGCAATGGCAAGACAAGCAATCAGGAACGTAATATGCGTCACAGGCATGTACTTGCGCAGTCCACCCATAGCGGACATTTCATTGCTGTGTACCGCATGGATAATGCTACCTGCGCCGAGGAAGAGTAATGCCTTGAACATAGCGTGCGTGAACAGGTGGAACATACCGGCCATATAGCCCAGACCGCCATGATGCGGATCAGCAGAAGTACAAACTCCCAGTGCCACCATCATAAAGCCGATCTGTGAGATAGTAGAGAATGCCAGCACACGTTTGATGTCACTTTGCACACAAGCTACCGAAGCAGCATAGAATGCAGTGAACGCTCCAACGTAAGCTACCAGATGCAGCACGTCGGGTGCATAACCGATGAACAGCGGGAACATTCGGGCCACAAGGTAAACTCCGGCTACCACCATGGTCGCTGCATGGATCAATGCGCTGACGGGTGTCGGGCCTTCCATTGCATCCGGCAGCCAGATGTGTAATGGGAACATGGCACTCTTTCCGGCACCACCGATGAACATCAGTCCCAAGGCCAGAGGTATCATTGCCGCACCACCTTTCAGCAATGCCATTTCACTGGGATGGAAGGTGTAAGTTCCGGCATAATAACCGTAAATAAGGATACCGATCAGGAAACCCAGGTCGGCAAAACGGGTAACGATGAACGCTTTCTTGCTTGCAGCAACAGCAGACGGTTTCGTATAGTAGAAACCGATGAGCAAGTAAGACGAAACACCCACCAATTCCCAGAACAGATACATCTGGAAGATATTGGTAGCCACCACCAGACCCAACATGGACATGGTAAAGAGGCTGAGGAATGCATAATAGCGTTGGAATCCGCGCTCACCCTTCATGTAGCCGAAAGAGTAGACATGTACCATCAACGATACGGTGGAGATGACGATAAGCATCATCACAGAAATGGGGTCGAGCAGGATACCCAAGTCAATGCTCAGCGTTGAAGTGAAGGGCAACCACGTCACATTATAAGGCATAAGTGTGGCGAAAGTGCCGTCCGCCAGACGCGGAGCGGAGAAATACTGCCAGGCAGTGGCGTAGCTCAATACGGCTACCACAGCCAATACCGTGGTACCGATGATGCCCGCCGTCCGGTGCGTCATCCATTTGCCGCCAATCCCCAATACAAGGAAGGAGAGGAGGGGAAGCAGGAGAATGAAGATTGTATATTCCATATTCTTTTCTTTTTTATTCTATTATTGATACTGTACTGATTCTACCATTTCAATTCGTCCAGCTTATTAACCTGGATACTTCGTATATTGCGGTAGATGTTGATCATAATCGCGATAGCTACTGCCGTTTCGGCGGCCGAGATGGCAATGGAGAACAGGGCAAAGAAATACCCTTCCATTCCGTCAGGGAAAAGGAAACGGTTGAACACTGCGAAGTTGATATCCGTAGCATTCAGTATCAACTCGATGCTGATAAGTATCGCCAGTGTGTTGCGGCGGGTGAAGAACCCGTAGATACCGGCGAAAAACATGATAGCCGAAACTATCAGATAATATTCCATGTGAATCATAATCAATTGTATTTAGCGTTTACGTGCAATCACCAACCCACCTACGATACACGCCAGCAACAGGATACTGACTGCCTCGAAGGGAAGCAGATAACCGAATTTGTCACTACTCAGCATAGAGTGTCCGATAGTCTTGATGTTGATTTCCAGCGGTACAAGATCGGTAGTAACGAGGAATTTATGTTTCAACGTAATGAATACTACGATGATGGCACCACCTACGGTTGCACCTAGACCAGCCAACAGTTTGCTACGTTTTAACTTGGTAGTACGGTCTCCTTCGCCACTGGTCAGCAGGATGGAGAAGACGTAGAGTACGACAATACCGCCGGCATAAACCATGATTTGTACCGAGCCTAGAAATGTGTAGCCCAGCAGGAAGTAGATGCCTGCCGTGCCGAAAAGCGTGAACAGCAGATACGTTGCCGAGCGTACCATGTGGCGTGTAGTCACAGTGAGAATGGAACATACGCTGATGAACACTGCCAGAAAGTAGAATACTACGGTTTCAAGGGTTATTTCCATATTCTTGAATTACAAATTACTTAATTACAAATTACTTTGTTGCTTCACTTTGGGGAGCAGCGGGTTTCTTTTTCTCTTCTACGTGACTGCCCGGATGGTTCAACGTCTTCACCAGCTTTGTACGGTCGAACACCGCATGCTCAAAGTCTGTAGCAAACGTAATCGCATCGTGCGGACAAGCTGTGACACAAAGTTGGCAGAACATGCACGAACCGAGGTCGTATTCATACTTTGCCAATATCTTCTTTTTTTTGCCGTCCTCAGTCTCTATCATTTCACTTGTTACCTTGATGGTATCGTTGGGACATGCTATCTGGCACAGCCCGCACGCTATACAATGGTGTTCATTCCGGTCATTGTGCGGCATGGTCAGCGTACCGCGGAAACGGTCGAACATCTCCAGTGTCGTACGATTCTCCGGGTATTGCTCTGTCACTTTCCGGCGGCAGAAGACGGTCATGGTAGTTTTCATACCCGTCAGCAAAGAACCGATGCCGTGCATCAGTCCGCCAAAATAACTGTATGTTTTCATAATCTAAAAGTGCAGTTTAAATACAACAATCAGTACCATCAGAATGAGGTTTACCATTGAGATAGGTACCAGATACTTCCATTCCAATGCCAGGATCTGGTCGATACGCAAGCGGGGGAATGTCCATTTAATCCACATCAGCAGGAATACTACGAAGAATGCCTTGCCGAAGAACCAGATGAAGCCCGGAATATAATCCATTATGGCGTTGAAGCCATCCAGTCCTACAATATGAAGCGGCATCCAGCCGCCCAGGAAGATGGTGGCAGCCACGCTGGCTACAATAAACAGGTTCAGATATTCGGCCAGATAGAAGAAACCGAAGTGCATACCGCTATATTCGGTGTGGTATCCTGCCGTCAGTTCGCTTTCTGCTTCCGGCAAGTCGAACGGCCCACGGTTACACTCTGCATTTCCGGCTATCAGGTAGATAACGAAAGCGATCACTGCCGGAATGTGTCCTTTGAAGATGAACCATCCGTCAGCCTGTCCTTCTACAATTTCAGAGAACTGCATCGTACCCATCAGCACTACCATAGTTAATATACTCAGTCCTACAGACAACTCGTACGAGATAATCTGTGCTCCGCTTCGCATGGCTCCGATCAATGAAAATTTGTTGTTGGATCCCCAACCGGCCAGCAGAATACCTAATACACCTATACTGGATGCTGCCAGCAGGAAGAATACACCTACATTGAAATTCAGCACTTCCATACCTTTATTAATAGGGAGGCAGGCAAATGTCAGAAATGAAGCTATGATCACCATGAACGGTGCCAGGTTGTAGAGGAAGCGGTCGGCAGCTTTCGGAGTGAAGATTTCTTTGGTCAGCATCTTCAACACGTCGCAGATGACCTGAATGCTACCCCATTTACCTACACGGTTCGGACCGAGACGACACTGGAAGAAAGCACATATCTTGCGCTCCATGTAAATCAGAATGATGGCGAGTACGGCATACATCAGAATGATGCACACGCCTATCACTACACATTCGAGGAATATCGCCAGACCTTCCGGCATCAGGGAAGTCAGCGTCTGGTGTATCCAGTTGGTTACTATACTAAAGTCAAACATCTTGTAATTTACAATTTACAATTTACAATTTACGAGGCACTTTACAATGGCAATGCATCAACCGACTACTCATGCGTAGCTAAATTGTACATTGTACATTGTAAATTGTACCTTCCTTTACCTATCAATATCTGGCACTACGTAATCCAGCGTTCCCCCGATTGCAATCAGGTCGGCAATCTTTGCTCCGCGGCAAATGGTATCTACAGTGCTTACCAGCGGTAATCCCGTGGAACGGAAATGCAGACGGTACGGAGTCTTGTCGCCATGGCTTTCCAGGAAGACGCCGAACTCACCACGGCTACCTTCTACGGCAGTATAATACTGTCCTTCGGGTACACGGATGATGGGTTTCATCTTTTCCTGATATGGGCCTTCGGGGATGTTATCAATGAGTTGTTCAAGGATATTCATGCTTTCCATGATTTCGTCCATACGAACCATGTAGCGTGCCCAGGAGTCGCCTTCGGTATAAACGATTTCTTTGAAGTCCACTTTGTCGTATACTCCGTAGGGATGGCGTTTACGGACATCGCAAGCCCAGCCGCTGGCACGTCCTGTACCACCTGTAGCTCCGAAAGCGATGGCATCTTCACGGCTCAGTACTCCTACGCCTTTCAGACGTTGCTGGGCGATGATATTGCCGGTGAACACCTCATGATATTCGTGGATGATGCCACGCAGGTAGGGGATAAACTCTTTCACTCGTTTCTGGAAGTTGGGATGCAGATCGGCCTGCACACCACCGATAGTGTTGTAGTTCATAATAAGGCGTCCGCCGCAAGTTCCCTCGAAGATGTCGAGTATCTTCTCGCGGTCGCGGAAACCATAGAAGAACGCGGTCAAAGCACCAAGGTCCATTGCGAGACAAGAGTAGAACAGCAAGTGAGAGTCTATGCGCTGCAATTCGTCCATGATGGTACGGATATACTTCACACGGTCGCTTACTTCAATGCCCATAGCCTGCTCGATGCATGCACAAAGGGCGTGGCGGTTCTGATGTGCGCCCAGATAATCCAGACGGTCAGTCAGTGCCAATGTCTGCGGGTAGGTGAGGCTTTCGCACATCTTCTCGATGCCCCGGTGGATGTAGCCGCAGTTGGCATCTATCTTCTCGATGGTTTCACCTTCCAGTGATACACGGAAACGCATTACACCGTGCGTGGCAGGGTGTTGCGGACCGATGTTCACAACATATTCTTCGTCTCCGAAGAGTACCAGTTCTTTATTCTTTATTGTACCATCCGGGTTAAGTGCCAGTTCGGTAGTGGTATCAATGGTTTCTTCATTGTCCATACGTAGCGGATTGTCCTTTTCCGGATCATTGTCCTTACGCATAGGGTATCCTACCCAGTCGTTACGCAGGTAGAGGCGGCGCATGTCGGGATGTCCAATGAAGATGATGCCGTAGAAATCGTATACTTCACGCTCCAGGAAATCTGCTGCTTTCCAGATGTCACTGACACTGGGTAACTCGGCATTCTCGCGGTCCAAGGTAGCGGTACGTACGACTAAACGTTCTCCGGTAGTGGTGGATTCCAGATGATAAACCACTCCTAAACCACGCGGTGTATCTGGCGTATCCTTGTCGGTTGTTTCTCCCCAGTCCATACCGGTCAGGCATTCCAGAAAGTCCATTTGCCGCTCTTGGCGCAGGCGGAACATTTCGGCATGCAAGTCCGTAGGTTTTATAAATCGTATATTATCCATATTTTGATTATGTTTCGTTATTGTAGCTCATCACTCGTCACTATCCGGTTTCGGTTCCTTTCGGTTCACTCCGCCGAAGAATTTCTCTATCTTCACTTTGCGTTGCAACTGCATCATGCCGTAGTAGAACGCTTCCGGACGAGGGGGGCATCCCGGGATGTACACATCCACCGGCAGAATCTTATCTACTCCATTCACTACGTGATAGGATTTCTTGAACGGTCCGCCGCTAACGGCGCACCCACCCACGGCAACCACGTATTTCGGGTCCGGCATCTGGTCGTATAGGCGTTTCAGTACAGGCGCCATCTTATTTGTGATAGTTCCGCACACCATAATCATATCTGCCTGGCGCGGACTGGCACGGGCTACTTCAAATCCGAAACGCGCCATGTCATAGCGCGCGGCACCCAGTGCCATGAACTCGATACCGCAACAGCTTGTTGCAAACGTAAGCGGCCACAGCGAATTGCTGCGTCCCCAGTTGATGAAATCGTCCAATACGCCGAGGGCGACATTGGCACCTCCGGCATTAAGTTCGCGAACGAGTTTCTCCAACGTTTCATTATCCGTAAATTCTTCATACGGGATAGACTTTATTTTAGGCTTTTTTATTCTTTCCATTCCAATGCTCCTTTCCGCCATGCGTAGGCAAGTCCTAATACCAGGATAAGTAAGAAAAATAAGATACTAAGCAATCCCGCTATTCCCAGGTCGCGGGCAATGACTGCCCATGGAAACAGAAATACCGTCTCCACGTCGAACATCAGAAACAGGATGGCAAACAGATAGTAACCCACCCGGAACTGCATCCATGATTTACCACGGGTAGGAATACCGCACTCGTACGCTTCCATCTTCTGTGGATTGTACGAACGGGGTGATATCGCCTTAGACAACGCGATAACAATACCCACGAAAGCAATTGCCGTCAGCAAGACGACTACTAACAAAGTAAAGTTCATAAATCTAATTAACTTTTAGATGTATATAATAGGATAGTTGGTCGAAGGTAGCAATACCTCTGAATTGCCTTCGACGGACCTTGGCAAGCCTGTAGAACTTGCCTGACTTAGTTTATCAAATAATTATCTTTCTCAGCCCGAATACATAATAGGAGAGCGGGTCGGGCACAGGGTAGAAAGCGGGATGCAACAACGGATTGCTACTCGGCGAATCGGCCAGCCAGTACATCCGGAAGTAATTCAGTAAAATGAAAAAACTCTTGTTGCCAGGCACCTGTGTACTGTCCACATTGTCCATATATAAGGGCATGGACGAGAAATGATTATATATATTACGAATGTTTTGCTGATGTGAGGTAGGAGCCTGAGAAAGGAAACAACGCTCGCTATCGTTACTTATCAAAGTGCACGATATACCCGCCGCCTGAGCTGCACCGTCGTACAATAATACGCCGAGTAGGATAATCATAAAGTATTTTATGCACTGTTTCATTCAACTACTTTTTCATTCGGCTGCAAATGTATAACAAATATTGGCTATTTTGTTATATAGAGATGGCAAATAAGTTTCTTTTTAGCACTTTTTTGCCTTATATCAACTTCTCCTCCAGAATTCCGGAGTGAAAAGTAATAATACGGTAAATAATTCCAGGCGTCCCAGCAACATAAGGAAAGCCATTAACCACTTCGCCACATCGGGTAGTGCATTCCATGAGAAGGCGGGACCGGTTTCTCCTAGCCCGGGACCCATGTTGCCGATACTGGATACGACACACCCCACGGATTCTACAAAACCAATACCCATTCCCATCATAATCAATACGCTAATGATAATGATTACTGCATATATAAAGCAGAAAGCCAGTACTGTAGATTGTATGGAGGGGGAAATCACCTGCTTGTTGATACGTACCGGAAGTATTGCGTTAGGGTGGAGGATATGTTTAAATTCATTGCGGGCCACTTTGCCGAGGATTACCATACGGATACATTTAAGACCACCCGTTGTGCTTCCTGCACAGGCACCCATCAGCATGACGATGGTCAGCAAACCCCACGTCACGGCGGGCCACAACATATAGTCGTCCGTGGCGAATCCGGTGGAAGTGTGCAGTGAAATCACCTGAAACAGTGACTTGCGGAATGCATCTTCCATGCCTATGGGGTTGGAATAATAAAGTATCACTGCGATCAGGCCGGTAAATAATACTACCGACCAGAAATACCACTTTAACTCAGCATCGTGGATAACTTTCTTGAACTTTCGGTTGACAAAGAACAGCAGTAACGTGAAGTTGATACCGGATATGAACATGAAGATGGATATTACATATTCAATATAGGGTGATTGGTAGTAAGCTACACTGGCTTGCTTGGTGGAGAATCCACCTGTGCCTGTAGTGGCAAAGGCATGGCAGACACTGTCGAACCAGTCCATTCCCCCCAGCATCAGCAGGGCGACAAGGATACAGGTGATACCAGCATAAATGCTCCAGATCCATTTGGCTGTGATACCGATGCGCGGATGCACTTTGTCATGTGTAGGTCCGCTGGCTTCGGCAGCAAACACTTGTAAACCGCTGACACCGAATATCGGAAGAATGGCGATGGTGAACATGATAATACCCAAGCCGCCTATCCATTGTGTCATGCTGCGCCAAAAAAGCAGACCGTGGGGGAGTGCTTCGATGTCATCCAATATTGTAGCGCCTGTGCTGCTGAAGCCGGACATCGTTTCAAAGAAGGCGTTGGTAATGCTGGGTATATATCCACTGATGTAGAACGGTAGCATACCGAAAAGCGAGAAGGCTACCCAGGCAAAGCTGACGAGTACATATCCGTCCCTGCGTGTCAGTTGGCGGTCACCGCCTTTGCCCATGGCTGCCAGGAGTAGTCCGGCGCCTGCCGTAATGCCTGCTGATACCCAGAAATCTACCAACGCTTCATCCTGGTAATAGAATGAAACGCCCGAGCAAAGCAATAGCATCACCGTCTCCAGCAATAGGAGGATACCGATAATCCGTATAACTGTCTTGAAATTAATCATATCATATGAATGAAGAATGTTCTTTTTTTAGTTCTTCATTTAATTAAAGTACTTCTCAATCTTCTTAATCATCATGCTTAGGCAGAATACAACTACGTGATCGCCCGGCAGAATTTGTGTATTACCTGTCACTACGACTCCTTCGCCCTGTCGGATCAATCCGCCGATAGTGGTTCCCTTCGGCAGCCCGAGGTCCTTAACCTGGTGTTTGGTAATTTTAGAGTCGGCTTTCACGGTGAACTCTGCAACGTCGGCATTGGCAAAGGTCAGGCATTTTACGTTACTGACGTCAGCATCCAGCATCATCTGATAGATGTGGCTGGCGGTAATCATCTTCTTATTGATTACCGTACCGATGTCGAGGCTCTCTGCCATACCTATATAATCTATATTTTCTACTTCCGCCACTGTCTTGCTGACGCCCATACGTTTGGCGGCAAGGCAGGAAAGAATGTTTGTTTCCGAGTTTTCCGTCAAGGCTACGAAGGCTTCTGTGTTCTTCAGACCTTCTTCGATAAGCAGATCCATATCGCGTCCGTCCCCGTTGATAATCATAACCTTATCGTCAAGAAGTTCTGTCAGGCGGTTGCAACGGCTCAAGTCATTGTCTATGATCTTCACCTGCATATAGTCGGGTACATATTGGGCGGTTCGCACGGCAATACGGCTTCCACCCATGATCATTACGTTGCGTACGTCGGCATAATCTTCCTTTCCGGCTATCTTACGTATATAAGGTACATACTTGCGGGTAGTGGTGAAGTAAACGATGTCATGCAGTTTGATTACATCGTCACCGCGCGGAATCAGTGTTTCGTTGCAGCGTTTGATGGCTACTACGTGATAGGGCTTGTCTGTTTCGGCAAGCTGGTGCAGAGGAATATCCAGTATTTCCGCTTTTTCACGCATCTTGGTACCGATAAGTATCAGCGATCCGCCACAGAATTCCCACCATTGGCGCACCCAACTCATACGTATGGAAGATACGATTTCTTTAGCGGCAAGCATTTCAGGGTAAATCAATGAGTCAACACCCAGTTTCTTGAAAAATTCCTTGTTCTTAGGCAGGAGATACTCGTAATTGTCAATACGGGCAACGGTCTTTTTTGCACCGAGGTTGGTGGCCAGCATACATGCGGTCATGTTACGGCTCTCATCGGGAGTGACGGCTATAAACAGGTCAGCATCTCTAGCCCCCACTTCTTTCAATCCCTGAATGGAGGTAGGCGATGCCGTGACCGTCATTAAATCGAAGTTGGAACTAAGCGTGCTCAACCTCTCTTCATTGTCGTCCATCAATATGATGTCCTGCTTCTCGCGAGACAACAATTTTGCCAAGTGTGTGCCTACTGCGCCGGCACCGGCAATAATAATTTTCATTGCTCTTTATTACTCTTATCCTTGTTTTGTTCTAATCTCAGAACCTCTTTTGCAGGGTCCTGCATTTCATCCAGCCGCTCTTTGGCAGTTTGGGCCATCCAGAGCTTGAAGGGTTCAGCTTTGGGGGAGGGAATGGATTGAATGAGGCGAAACATTTGCTCAGTAGTGGCAACGTCTGTGAAACGCATCTTACCGTCTGCTGACAGCATTTTTAACTGGTGACAGTTTGTCACCGTTTCATTTCCTTCCTCTTTTAATCGTTGTTTAAGCTTATTCCAATATTTCCTACCGTCAACACTTTCGGTAAGAATGCTTACTACATCTACTATTGAGAAATACCATTCCTCCGTCTCGTCATCCCAAGCCGTACGTACTTTTTTCTCCTCAAATATCTTTATTGCTTCTTTCTTTGTCATGACAATTTATGTTTATGGCCTCTAAGATTCCTTCCTCATCCATGCCACACAGATGATACAATTCCTGTATCGTGCCATGTTCCACAAACTTGTCCGGTACTCCTATGCGGTGTACGTGTGGTGTATATTCGTTGTCCGACATAAATTCCAGGATGGCAGTCCCCATGCCGCCTTTCCGTATGCCGTCTTCAATGGTGATGATGCGGGAAAATGAGCGTCCTATTTCGTGGAGCATCTCCTCGTCCAGTGGCTTGAGGAAACGCAGGTCGTAATGTGCTATTGAGATGTCTTTTTCTTTTTCCGCCCGTTCGATGGCCTTTGCGGCAATGTTCCCTATCGGGCCGAGGGTAACGACTGCCATATCTTTACCGTCCTTCAGCTTGCGTCCTTTGCCAACCGGGATTTCTTCCAACGAGCATTTCCAATCCTTGAGCACACCGCGCCCACGGGGGTAGCGGATAACGAACGGACCTTTGTCCGGCAGCTGTGCCGTGTACATGAGGTGGCGCAGCTCGTGCTCGTTCATGGGCGAGGAAATTGTCAGGTTGGGGATAGGGCGGAAGTAGGCCAGGTCGAACACGCCGTGGTGGGTAGGTCCGTCTTCTCCTACCAGCCCGGCACGATCCAGGCAGAGCACAACGGGGAGTTTGAGTATGGCGATATCATGAATGACATTGTCGTAAGCACGTTGCATGAATGACGAATAGATGTTGCAGAAAGGTTGCATCCCTTCTTTGGCCATACCACCTGAGAAAGTGGCTGCATGTCCTTCGGCAATGCCTACGTCAAAAGCACGGTCGGGCATTGCCTGCATCAGCATATTCATGGAACACCCTGTAGGCATGGCGGGAGTGACGCCGACGATGCGTGGATTCTTTTCGGCAAGTTCCACCAAGGTCTCGCCGAAAACGTCCTGATACAGCGGTGGCAGGTTGTGTGTATCCGCTGTAAAGCGTTCACCCGTTTCGGGATCGAACTTTCCCGGTGCATGCCAAATGCCCGGAGCCTTCTCGGCAGGTTCGAAGCCTTTCCCCTTAATGGTGTGCAGGTGCAGGATTTTCGGTCCCTTCATATCTTTGATGTCCCGCAGGATACGTGCGATATTCTTCACATCGTGTCCGTTGATGGGGCCGAAGTAGCGGATATTCATTCCTTCGAAGATATTCTGTTGTTGGGCAGCTATTGATTTCAGGCTGTTTCCAAAGCGGATAAGTGCTTTACGGCGATCTTCGTTGAGAATGCCCACTTTGAACAGCATCTTGGATACTTTGAAGCGGAGTTGGTTGTATCGGTTTGAGGTGGTCAGGTTGAAGAGATATTGCTTCATGCCGCCTACACTGCGGTCTATGGCCATCTCGTTATCGTTCAGAATGATAAGCAGGTTGTTGGAACTTGCTGAGGCATTGTTCAATCCTTCGAATGCTAGTCCACCACTCATGCTGCCATCGCCAATTACGGCAACCACATGGCGGTCTTTTTCTCCTTTTTCTTCTGCCGCTACCGCCATGCCGAGAGCCGCTGAAATGGAGTTCGAAGCATGTCCGCAAGTGAAAGTGTCATAATCGCTTTCATCGGGAGAAGGGAAAGGGCGGATACCTTTGAATTTCCGGTTTGTGGAGAATGTTTCCCGACGTCCGGTCAGTATCTTATGGCCATACGCCTGATGGCCTACGTCCCACACGATGCGGTCGTAAGGAGTATTGAACACGTAATGCAGGGCGACGGTCAGTTCTACCGTCCCCAAACTGGCTGCAAAGTGTCCCGGGTTGCACGAAACTTCTTTAATAATGTCCTGCCGCAATTCTTTGCAAATTTCCGGAAGCTGATCAACGCTCAGTTTACGCAGATCTTCGGGATCAGAAATAGAATTTAGCAAGTTATATGTTGTTGGTTCTGTCTTCATCTCTGTTCTGAGGATTACAAATTGCAAAATTAGTAAAAGAAAACGGAAGGTATTCCCTTTTTGGGGGAAAAATATGAATCCTTGCCGCTTTAACATTAGTTCTTCTCCTTTTTTATCTTAATATTTCAAGAACTCTTCTTCTTTGGATTGTTCCGTCAGAATAGATTCACTACATTTGTCCCCTCAAAAACAGAATATCATGGAAGACTGCTTTAATTATGATTCGGTGCCTTTAAATTACCTCCACTGTCTTAACCCCGATTGTGCGCGAAGTGAAAGTTGCCTGCGCCATCTTGTTACGTTGCATGTGCCGCAAAGTGTGAAGAGCATTGTAACGGTGAATCCTGCCAATTATCCTATGGATGCCGGTCAGTGTCCTTACTTCCGAAGCACTGTGAAACTTCGTTATGCCTGGGGCATCAGTACCCTCTTTGATAACATCCCCTATAAGAAAGCGTTGCTGTTGAAAGGGATGATTCGTACTCTCTTTCCAAAACCCACTTATTACCGTATCCTGCACAAGGAACGTGGACTCTCACCGGCAGAACAGGCGGAAATTGCCGGGCTTTTTGCACAAGCGTGCATTACGGAAACTCCTGCATTCGATAGTTATACCGAAGAATATGACTGGGACGGATATCATGTTCCAAAAGCCGTAAATTCCCTCTAAGCTGTTGCCTGATAGGATGATGGGTGTGCCACTCGATTCAGTCGTAGTGAAACACTCGTTCAGTCGTAGTGGGAAGTACCTTCAGTCGTAGTGGGAGGTGCCTTCAGTCGTAGTGGGAAATACTTTCACTCGTAGTGGGAAAGATATTCTGTTATAGTGCCGGTATTGTTTCCCTTACTTTTATTTGCCCCTTTAAAACAAATTGATTAGTTTTGTTGCTGTAATGTATAACTTCGTTTTCGTATGGAAAACATCATATATTGACTTTTGCATTAAAAAAATGCATAAGTGTATGTTGAAGGCAACATTAGAACTTATTTATATAAATAAATATGGAAAAGGATATCTTTTTTAATGTAGCGGACATCGTGAAGCGTGCCAAGCGTGTATTGAACTTCAAAACAGATGCTGATCTGGCTGCCTACCTGGGTGTGTCGCGTTCTACACTTAGTAACTGGATTGCACGAAACAGCACCGACTTCCCGTTATTGCTGAGCAAGATGAAGGATGTGGATTATAACTGGTTGCTGTTAGGGAAGGGAACCCCTGTAAGTCATTTACAAAGTTGTTATAACGAACTGGCGACAGGTAATGTTGAGATAATACACAATCCCAAAACGCCGGATGCGATGAAAGACCGCAGTGTAGTGCTGTACGACATTACTGCTGCCGCTAATCTGCGTACATTGCTTGCCAATAAGCACCAGTTTGTGATGGGAAGAATACAAATACCTAGTATTCCTGTATGCGACGGTGCCCTTTATATTAGTGGGGACAGTATGTATCCCATCCTGAAATCGGGAGATATTGTAGGTTTCAAGGAAATGAACAGCTTCAGCAATGTCATTTATGGTGAAATGTATCTAGTCTCATTCGATATTGATGGCGATGAGTATCTGGCAGTGAAGTATGTGAACCGTTCGGAGCAGGAGGGTTGCATTAAACTTGTGAGTTATAATCCGCACCATGAACCGATGGATGTTCCCTTTGCTTCCATTCAGGCAATGGCTATCGTGAAATTCTCTATCCGGAAGAATATGATGATGTAAACGTATGAACTTTTCTACCCCTGTTGAATTACCTTCCGATCTGCCCCGTTTTACTCAGGCGGACGAACTTCTGTTGATGGGTTCCTGCTTTGCCACCAACATCGGTGCACTGCTTGCGGATGCCAGATTTCGTCCGGATGTCAATCCATTTGGGGTTCTTTATAATCCTTTGTCTGTTTCAACAGCTTTGCGTGAGTTGGTGACGGGCAGACTGTATAAAGAAGAAGACCTGTTTTTCTTTCGTGAGTGCTGGCATAGCCCGATGCATCATGGTGATTTTTCTTCTCCCTCTGCAGAAGAAGTGTTGCAGCGTATTAATATCCGTCTGCAAACAGCGCACGAACGTATCCACCATTTGAACTGCCTGATGTTGACTTTTGGTACAGCATGGGTGTACGAACAAAAATCCACGGGACATGTGGTTGCTAATTGTCATAAACAACCGGAGTCTGTCTTTACCCGTCGCCGGCTCAGCGTGCAGGAGATTGTATCGGATTATACCTCTCTCTTCTCCGGTTTGATTGCTCGGAATCCGAAGTTGAAAGTGATTCTTACGGTCAGCCCTATCCGCCACGTACGCGACGGGATGCACGCTAATCAATTGAGTAAAGCTACACTTCTGCTTGCCATCGATCAGTTACAGACTTCTTTTCCCGGACATGTCTTTTATTTTCCGGCTTATGAACTCTTACTCGACGAGCTTCGTGACTATCGTTTTTATGCCGATGATATGGTGCATCCATCTCCCTTGGCGGTACGCTATGTATGGGAGAAGTTCGTGCAGACCTGTCTCTCTGAGGACGCGTTAGAGATTATGCAGGAAAGTGAAAATATCAATAAAGCGCTATCTCATAAGCCCTTCCATCCGGAGTCAGACGAGTATAAGCGTTTTTTAGGACAAATTGTGTTAAAAATCGACCGACTTAACAAAAAATACCCGTACTTAGATTTCAAAAAAGAGAAAGATATATGTCATATACGATTGAAACAATAGCCGAACGCATCAGTGCACGACGTGTGGGGGACACGCCGGCAACCATAGATTGGTTACTTACCGATAGCCGTTCCTTGAGTTTCCCCGAAGAAACCTTATTTTTTGCCTTAACTACCAAGCGCAATGATGGCGCACGCTATATTCCTGACTTGTATTCACGCGGTGTTCGCAATTTTGTAGTCAGCAAAGAAGCTTATAAATGGGTGGAAAGCGGACAACTGGCAATGAGTAATTCGGATATGTTAGCTGTTAATTTCCTTGTGGTCGCCAATCCGTTGAAGGCTTTGCAGAAGTTGGCGGAACAACACCGTGAACAGTTTCAGATACCGGTTATCGGCATAACGGGCAGTAACGGAAAGACGATTGTAAAGGAATGGCTTCATCAATTGCTCAGCCCTGAACGGGTGATTGTTCGTTCACCACGCAGCTATAATTCGCAGATCGGCGTGCCGCTGTCCGTTTGGCAGATGAACGAGCAGTCCGAACTCGCTATTTTCGAAGCTGGAATTTCGGAGATGGGAGAGATGCGTGCCTTGCAGAATATTATCAAACCTACCATTGGCATACTGACCAATATCGGCGGAGCTCATCAGGAGAACTTCTTCTCTTTGCAAGAGAAGTGCATGGAAAAACTGTCGCTCTTCAAGAACTGCGATGTGGTGATCTATAATGGTGATGATGAGTTTATCAGTAATTGTGTGGCGAAGTCTATGCTCAGTGCCCGTGAAATAGCATGGAGCCGGAAAGATATGGAGCGTCCCCTGTTTATAAGTAAGGTGGAGAAAAAGGAGGATTGTACCATCATTTCTTATCGTTATCTGGAGATGGATAATACCTTTATACTGCCTTTTATTGACGATGCTTCCATTGAGAACTCGCTTAACTGCCTGGCTGCCTGTCTTTATCTGATGCTTCCTGCCGAGAAGATTACGGAACGTATGGCGACACTGGAACCGGTGGCTATGCGCTTGGAAGTGAAGGAAGGTAAAAATGGTTGCCTGCTGATAAATGATAGCTATAACAGTGATCTCGCTTCACTGGACATTGCACTCGATTTTCTTTACCGTCGTTCGCAGAGTAACGGACTGAAGCGGACTCTTATCCTTTCGGATATACTGGAAACCGGACAGAATGCGCCGACGCTTTACCGGAAAGTATCGCAGCTTGCCGGTAGCCGCGGCATTGAGCGTATCATCGGAGTAGGCAGTGAGATATCTTCGTGTGCCGCACGCTTTGACATCGAGAAGGCTTTCTATCCTAATACAGAAGCCCTGTTGCGCGCTATTTCCCGTGGAGAACTGCGGTTGGAGAATGAGATTATATTGATAAAAGGTGCCCGTCAGTTCGGTTTTGATGCTTTGACGGAAGAACTGGAGAAAAAGGTACACGAGACCATTCTTGAGGTGAATCTTGGAGCCATGATAGCTAATCTGAACTATTACCGCAGTCGGCTGCGTCCGGATACGAAGATGGTGTGTATGGTGAAAGCATCAGCCTATGGAGCCGGTTCGTATGAGATTGCCAAGACATTGCAGGAACATCATGTCGATTTTCTGGCTGTGGCTGTGGCTGATGAAGGTTCCGAACTCCGCAAAGCGGGTATTACGGCAAGCATCATCATTATGAACCCGGAGATGACCGCGTTCAAGACCATGTTCGACTATAAACTGGAACCAGAAGTGTATAGCTTCCACCTGCTGGATGCACTGATTAAAGAGGCGGAGAAGGAGGGAATCACTAACTTCCCGATTCATATAAAACTGGATACGGGTATGCATCGCCTGGGCTTTGCTGCCAAAGATATGCCGCGATTGATTGAACGGCTGAAAGGACAGAATGCAGTGATTGCCCGTTCGGTATTCTCGCATTTTGTGGGTAGTGATGCGGCACAGTTCGATGCGTTTACACGTGGACAGATTGAAATGTTTGAAGCGGCATCCATGCAGTTGCAGGAAGCATTTCCGCATAAGATACTCCGGCACATCTGCAATTCGGCAGGTATTGAGCGCTTCCCGGGTGCACAGTTCGACATGGTACGGTTGGGTATCGGTTTGTATGGTGTCAGTCCCATTGATAACAGCATTATCAATAATGTGAGCACACTGAAAACTACCATCCTGCAAATACGTGATGTACCCCAGGAAGACACAGTAGGCTATAGCCGCAAGGGGCATCTGATACGTAATTCACGGATTGCCGCATTGCCTATCGGATATGCCGACGGGTTGAACCGTCATCTTGGCAACGGCCACGCCTATTGCTTGGTGAATGGCCAGCGTGCGCCCTATGTGGGTAACATCTGTATGGACGTTTGCATGATTGACGTTACGGACATTGACTGCAAGGAAGGAGATACCGTAGAGATTTTCGGCGATCATCTGCCTATTACGGTACTTTCCGATATTCTTGAAACCATTCCTTACGAAGTGCTGACAAGTATTTCTACACGGGTGAAAAGAATCTATTATCAGGATTAATCGTCCGTTCGTGAGCTGTATATGCTTCCCGGTTATTCGGCTTGACACAGAAAGTTTTCGTTTTAATCTGTGTAAATCTGTGTAATCTGTGGTGAAACTATTATATTTGCAACAAATTTAAAAGACTACGGATATGACAAACTTACTTTTATTAGGCTTTCTGCCCAGCGGTTCCGAATGGGTTATCATCGCCCTGTTAATACTGTTGTTGTTTGGTGGTAAGAAAATCCCCGAACTGATGAAAGGACTCGGTAAAGGTGTGAAGAGCTTCAAAGATGGTGTGAATGAAGCAAAAGAAGAAATAAACAAGGCAAAGGATGATATAGAAGAGCCGGCTTCAAAAAATAAATGAGTTACATAAGCTACGAGCTACAAAGCTACAAGTGGTTGCGCGATTATGCCGCATGGCACTCGTAGCTTGTAACTTGTAACTCGTAGCTACTTACTACTATGGCAGATAAGGAATTAACCTTTTGGGATCATTTGGACGAACTGCGTCGTGTATTGTTTCGGGTACTCGGTGTATGGTTTGTATTGGCTGTCGGTTATTTTATTGCGATGCCGTGGCTGTTTGATAACGTAGTGTTAGCTCCCTGTCACAATGACTTCGTTTTCTACGACGTGCTGCGCTATGTGGGAAAAGTTTTCGATCTCCATGATGATTTCTTCACACAGGATTTCCACGTTAAACTAATCAATATTAATCTGGCTGCCCCGTTCTTTATTCACATGTCCACTGCATTCTGGATGTCGGTGGTGACGGCTACGCCTTATATTTTTTTTGAAATCTGGCGGTTTATCAGTCCTGCGCTCTATGCTAATGAGCGGCGTGGCGTGAAGAAAGCCCTGTGCATTGGTACGGTGATGTTCTTCCTCGGTGTACTTCTGGGCTATTTTATGGTCTATCCGCTGACGCTGCGTTTTCTTTCCACCTATCAATTGAGCGCGGCTATTGAGAACCAGATTTCTTTGAATTCCTACATAGATAACTTCATGATGCTGGTGCTCTGCATGGGACTGGCTTTCGAATTGCCGTTAGTGACGTGGCTGCTTTCGCTCTTGGGACTGGTACATAAATCTTTCCTGCGCAAATACCGCCGTCATGCGCTGGTGCTTATCGTGATTATTTCAGCTATCATTACGCCGACTGGCGACCCCTTCACCCTGACTGTGGTTTCCGTTCCGCTTTATCTGCTCTATGAGTTGAGTATCCTGATGATTAAGGATAAAAAGACCGACGCGGACGAGACTGATGAAGAGAAGGAGGAATAATGAAAGAAGAAGCACGGGAATACTACCATTTCTTGCTCGCTGTCTGCCGGGATGAAAATATTCCGCTGGTAACAGTTTATCGTCAGCTTCGTGAATTTCTGGAACGCCTTTGCCGTACGCAGATGCCGGACGGTAGCCTGCAAATGACGGACCTTTCCGCTCGTGTCAGTTTTGTGGCCTCAAAAGTGGGGCTCTCCGTAGTGGAACAAAACCGCTTGCACACCTTCCGACTGACTTCCAATGCCGTACTGAATCGGCAATCCGAACCTTCACGCGAGAATCTGTTGCGTGACATCAAGACATTGACCTTCTTTGTGAAACGGTTGACGGGTGAGGATATCCCTGCTGAACTATATCATCAGCTTCCCCGTGCGGATGCCACTTATATTGTTGCTCCGCCTGCAAAAGAACGGATACGCCGGATGCGTGTCTGCTTCCAGTATGCTGACGACACTTTTCTATATGTATTGCCTGTAGATACCGTTGCCGATGAACCGCTGAGGGTACGCTACAATGTATCTCAGGTGAATGAGGAATTTGCCGAGACTTGCAAACTGCTGTGGCGTCATGCGCAGGTTAACCTGCTGGATGTAGCTGTAGATGAGGCTGGTATACTGACGCCTTCCTTTATTATACTGGAACCGGACTATCTGTTGGATATCAGCTCGTTGGCAGAGTGCTTTAAAGATTACGGGCATCATCCTGCCAATTATTTGCTGGCACGCCTGCAATCTCCTGACAATACGCGTCCGCTGTTGCTTGGAAACATCGCCAATCTTTTTCTGGATGAGTGGATCTATGCCAAGAAGGAACCGGACTATCTGACTTGTATGAAGAAAGCGTTCCGTACCTATTCCATTGATTTGGCCGCGTGTGCTGATTTGTTGGATAAAGAAAAGGAAAAGGAATTCTTCGCTGATTGTAAACGGCACTTCGACCATATCCGACAAACGGTGACGGAGACTTTCCGTGCTCCCGGTTATGAACTGGATAAGACGGATGCCGTGCTGGAACCTACCTATATCTGTGAAGCTCTGGGATTGCAAGGTCGCCTGGACTATATGCAGCGCGATATGTCTTCCTTCATAGAAATGAAGTCGGGCAAAGCTGACGAGTATTCTATCCGGGGCAAGGTGGAGCCGAAGGAGAATAATAAGGTACAGATGTTGTTGTATCAGGCGGTATTGGAATACTCCATGGGAATGGATCACCGCAAGGTAAAAGCTTATTTGCTCTATACCCGCTATCCGTTGTTATATCCCGCTCGTCCGTCGTGGGCGATGGTGCGCCGTGTAATGGATGTGCGCAACCGGATTGTGGCGAATGAATACGGTATGCAATTACGTAATAGTCCGCACTATACGGCAGAGCGGCTGAAGGATATTCATCCGGATACATTGAATGAGCGCCACCTGAACAATACATTGTGGAAACGCTATCTTTACCCTGCCATTGATGCCGTGATGCAGCGTCTTCGGGCGCTTACACCGTTGGAACAATGCTATTTCTATACACTTTATAATTTTATTACGAAGGAACTATACACTTCAAAATCGGGAGATATTGATTATGAAGGGCGTACAGGTGCTGCCGCCTTGTGGCTTTCTACGCTTGAAGAAAAGTGTGAAGCGGGAGAGATATTATACGATCTGACAATCACAGAGAATCATGCGGCGGATCTGCATAAAGCATACCTTGTGTTGGCACGGGCTAATCAGCGGTCGGCGCAGACATTGCCGAATTTCCGTGAAGGTGACTCCATCGTTCTCTATCAACGTAATAATGATACGGACAACGTAACCAATAAAATGGTATTCAAAGGAAATATAGAGCGAATCACCGACCGGGATATCCGTATCCGGCTTCGTGCTTCGCAACAAAATACTTCCGTGCTTCCTCCCGACAGTCGTTATGCCATCGAGCATGATTATATGGATACTTCTTTCCGCAGTATGTATCTGGGACTTTCTGCCTTTCTTTCTGCCAACAAGGATCGCCGGGACCTGTTGCTATCCCAGCGACAGCCGGAGTTTGACGTTTCTTTCGATCCTCGCATTGCAGTTGCTCCGGATGATTTCTCCCGTATCACCCTGAAAGCCCAGGCTGCTAAAGATTATTTTCTTTTGGTAGGTCCTCCGGGCACCGGAAAGACTTCCCGTGCTCTACGCGGTATGGTGGAAGCCTTCTATCGTGAGGGGAAGCAGATATTATTGCTCTCGTACACTAATCGTGCAGTGGATGAAATCTGCAAAACCCTCTCTGTCATTACGCCTGAGATTGATTTCATCCGTATAGGGAGTGAACTTTCCTGCGATATACCTTTCCGTTCATATCTGATAGAGAATGTGCTGGAATCCTGCTCTTCACGTCGTGAGGTGCATGCCTGCATAGAGCGTTGCCGTGTTTTTGTGGGCACTGTCTCCACATTCTCCTCCAAAACGGAATTGTTCCGTCTGAAAACTTTCGATGTGGCTATTGTGGATGAGGCTACTCAGATACTGGAACCACAACTGCTGGGGCTTCTTTGTGCGCGTAATGTGGCGGGTGGAAATGCTATTGGTAAGTTTATCCTCATTGGTGATCATAAACAATTGCCCGCTGTCGTGCTTCAATCCGAATCCCAATCTGAAGTCTGCGAGGACTGCCTGCATAGCATCGGTTTGCATAATTTGAAAGATTCCCTTTTTGAACGCCTCTACCGGAATTCTGCCGATACCACTCATCACTTATCACTCATAACTAACCGCTCCTACGACATGCTTTGTCGCCAGGGACGTATGAATGTGGAAGTGGCTCGTTTTCCTAATCATGCCTTTTATGGTGGACTACTGGAACCTGTCGGTTTGCAACACCAGCAAGGGGAACTGACACTTGCTCCGGGGTTGGAAAATGATGAATTTGCAGATATACTGGTACGTCGTGTGGTTTTTCTTGCCTCAGTGCCGGAGGTCGCTTCGCAATCGGCAAAGATTAATCATTTCGAAGCACAGCTCGTAGCCAGACTGGCAGCTGCTATCTATCGGCAATATGACGGTACTTCCGGTTTTCGTCCTGCCCTGACTTTGGGGATTATCACTCCCTATCGTAGTCAGATAGCTCTTATTAAAAGTGAAATAGCCGCTTTGGGCATTCCGTGTTTAAACGATATCCTGGTAGATACCGTAGAGCGCTTCCAGGGGAGTGAGCGCGATGTGATTATTTATTCCTTCTGTGTGAACCGTACTTATCAATTGAAATTCCTTGCCAATCTTACGGAAGAGGGTGGGGTATGGATTGACCGGAAATTGAATGTGGCTCTTACCCGTGCCCGTAAGCAATTGTTTATGACAGGTGTACCCCATCTGCTACGGCAAAATCCTATCTATGCGGACTTGTTGGATAGTATTTTCTAAAATGGAAGGAACTGTGACTTTCAGGAGGATAATCCGAGTCCTATTTAGCAAATCTTAAACGTTCCTCTTTTCTTTATATCTTTTATTAGTATTTTTGAATGTAATAAACCCTTATCTTTGTCGAACGTTTTTTTCATAGAGATTTAGATTTAAGGTTAGAAGAATTGTGGAAGTCGTGAGACTTCCCTTTTTTTCATCTTAAAGTTTTGCGCTCCTGTATCTCTCATGGACCGTTTGAAGGTAAATTTGCTAAAGTATACTGAGGTTCATGTTTTTCACGGGAGAGTGCAGAAGAGAGTCGCTTCGTGAGAAGGGGCTTTTTTTGTGCCGGTACTTTTCTGTCTTTTATATATATCAAAAAAGGTGCTCACTGCTGAGCACCTTTTTTATTATCTATATATACTATTCCAGTATTATTCCAATACAATAGGTTTATACTTCGGAACCAGAGCCTTCATTACAACCCAACCAATCAGGTAAGCTACTGCGCATACACAGAAGATGATGAAGTATCCTGCAGGTTTACCGGAGAAGCCCATAAATTCCATGGCAGGGCGTACGAACTGTGCACCTTGTTCCAGTAAATCATGAGTCATTTCCACTTCTTTTCCATCTACCATTGTACTTCCTGATGAATATACGAACAAGTTACCTGCTACTTTCTGAAGAATCATTGAACCGAAACCACCGGCCATACCACCGATACCAGTGATACTTGCAATGGCTGCTCTCGGGAACATGTCACTTACGGTAGAGAAAATGTTGGCAGACCAAGACTGGTGAGCTGCACCACCAATACCGATCATGATAACCGGTAACCACGGAGAGATAGTACCCAGAGGCTGTGCCAGCAATACTACTAGCGGGAAGAATGCAAATATCAACATGGCACGCATACGTGCTGCATACGGATTTAAACCGGTTCTGTTGATAATGATAGTAGGCAGTTTACCACCATAAATAGAAAGCATCGTGATGGCATACAGAGTAAAGATCAATGCGATGCCCAATCCTTCGGAAGTCTTGATACCGAATTGCGTATTCAGATAAGAAGGAGTCCAGAACAGGAAGAACCACCAAACACCATCGGTCATAAATTTACCGAAAGCAAATGCCCAAGTCTGTTTGTAGCTGAAGCATTGCCAGAATTTCATCTTCTTCTCGTCTTTTTCTTCTACGACAGGAGCAGCACCTTCTTCGTGCTTGTCTTGCTCAATGTAATCAAGCTCAGCCTTATTTACGTGCTTGCTTTCAGAAGGTTTAGAGTACATGAATACCCAGAAGCCCATCCAGATAAATCCAAGACCACCAATTACGATGAAAGCCATTTCCCAACCCCATGCTTTAGCCAGCAAAGGAATTGTCAACGGAGCAACCAGAGCACCGATAGAAGCACCGGCATTAAAGATTGAAGTAGCATACGCGCGGTCTTTCTTAGGGAAATACTCGGCAGTTACTTTGATAGCGGCAGGGAAGTTACCAGCCTCACCAAGTGCCAGTACACAACGGGCTGCCAGGAAGCAGTACATACTAATAGTAGCAATGGTTACTACCACATCACCTGTGGCACCCATTAATTCGGCTGCACTATGCAGACCTACGAAATGCTCGGTTACGATACCACAAAGAGCGTGGAGACAAGCACCTGCCGACCATACACCGATAGCCCAAAGGAAACCTTTCTTTGTACCCATCCAGTCGATAAAGCGACCGGCGAACAACATGCAGACTGCATAAACAATAGAGAAAACAGAAGTGATTGTTCCGTAGTGTGATTCATCCCAATGGAATTCGGGTTTGATAAATTCATCCCACGTCAATGACAGCACCTGGCGGTCAAGGTAGTTTACTGTTGTCGCAAAAAATAGCATGGCGCAGATGGTCCACCTGTAGTTGGTCATCTTTCCCACTGCATTTTGATTTAAACTCATGATACGTTGATTTAAAATTATTAATTCTTATTTCTGGGGCCAAAAATACACATTATTTGATGTATATCAATACTTTTTTCGTCTAATTTCCTGCAATTTTTGTTCGAAATGCAAATAAATGGCAAAAAAACTCGTTATCGTGCACGAAAACACTCGTTCTCGCACACGAAATACTGAGTTTATAGAAGGTGAAAATAAATAATGCACCTTTTCAGTCGAAAAGTACACAACGCTTTAGGTGAGAACCGCTATCTTTGTCACATTACTTAATATAATCTATATACCTAAAAACAAGAACAGAATGATGAACAATCTGCTTTGTAAAACTTTTGTGATGGGAGCGCTGATTTGCTCCACTCAGTTGTCTGCTCAGAAAGTAAGCGATAAGCAACCGTGGTCGGTACGTATGGTAGAATCGGAGATGATTCGTTGCCCGGAATCCTGGCAACTGGATTTCCAGCCGAAACTGAAATGGGATTATTGTCATGGGCTGGAATTACAAGCCATGCTGGATGTGTATGATACGTATGGAGATCAGAAGATGTTTGACTATGCACTAGCTTATGCGGACACCATGATACACAAGGACGGAAGTATTGAGACTTATAAACTGAATGAATACAATATCGACCGCTTGAATTCAGGTAAATTCCTGTTCCGCATCTACGAACAGACGAAAGATGAAAAATATAAGAAGGCTATTGATTTGTTGCGTAGTCAGCTTGACACCCATCCGCGTAATGAGGACGGCGGTTTCTGGCATAAGAAAGTATATCCGAACCAGATGTGGTTGGATGGTCTTTATATGGGGGCACCTTTCTATGCTGAATATGCTTTCCGCAATAATCGTGTACAGGATTATAAAGATATTGTGAACCAATTTATTACAGTGGCACGCCATACGTATGATCCGAAGAATGGACTTTATCGCCATGCCTGTGATGTCAGTCGTAAGGAACGTTGGGCAGATCCCGTTACCGGACAGTCACAGCATAGCTGGGGACGTGCGATGGGATGGTATGCAATGGCATTTGTAGATGCACTGGACTTTATTCCGAAACATGAGGCAGGACGTGATTCCATGCTCGTTATCCTTAATAATATTGCCGCACAGGTGAAGCGCATACAAGATCCGAAGACCGGATTATGGTATCAGGTGCTGGATAAGAGTGGTGAGAAAGGAAATTATGTAGAGTCTTCCTGTTCTACTATGTTTGTCTATGCTTTGTTCAAAGCTGTTCGTAAGGGATATATTGATAAATCATATCTGAAAGTGGCTCTCAAAGGATACCAAGGTATTCTTGATAACTTCATAGAAGTAGATAAAGACGGTGTGGTGACTATTACCAGAGCCTGTGCAGTTGCCGGCCTGGGTGGCAAAAACTACCGTATGGGAGATTACACCTATTATATAAATGAAACAATTCGCAGCAACGACCCCAAGGCAGTAGGTCCGTTTATCATGGCAAGTCTGGAGTGGGAGCGTCTGCAACAAGTAAAGGAAATCGTTAATCAGAAATAAGACAATGAAACGGCTAACTTATTATTTATGCGGCATACTTCTTCTCCTGGTGGGGATCATGCCGCTATCGGCACAGTCTCAATATAAAGATACGCTTGTGGTTGCCCGTGATGGTTCGGGAGACTATCGCACGTTGACGGAAGCTATGGAAGGCATTCGTGCTTTTATGGATTACAAGGTTACAGTGCTGATAAAGAATGGAACATATAAGGAGAAAGCGATAATTCCTTCTTGGGTGCAAAATGTGGATTTCATCGGTGAAAGTGTGGAAAATACGATTATCACGTATGATGACCATGCCAACATTAATAAGATGGGTACTTTCCGTACCTATACTGTAAAAGTGCAGGGAAACAATATTACCTTCAAAAACCTCACCATAGAAAATAATGCTGCCAGACTGGGACAAGCGGTTGCCCTTCACACGGAAGGGGATAAACTGGTATTTATCAACTGCCGTTTGCTGGGAAATCAGGATACCATTTATACAGGTGCCGCAGGTACACGCCTTTATTTCGTAGATTGCTACATTGAAGGAACTACCGACTTTATTTTCGGTCCTTCTACCGCTTTGTTTGAGAACTGCGAAATCCGTAGCAAAACAAATTCATACGTGACGGCAGCTTCTACGCCCGAAGACATTGCGGTGGGCTATGTTTTTAAAAATTGCAAACTGACGGCCAATCCGGGTGTGGACAAGGTTTATCTGGGGCGTCCCTGGCGTCCGTATGCTGCCACCGTATTTATCAATTGTGAAATGGGTAAGCATATTCGTCCCGAAGGATGGCATAACTGGGGAAAAGAGGAAAATGAGAAGACAGCCCGCTATGCTGAGTACAATAGTACAGGAGAAGGTGCTGCGGCAGCCGGTCGGGTAAAATGGGCGAAACAGCTGACCAAGAAAGAAGCAGCCCAATACGATGATCTGAATTACATCTATCGGATGTGTAGTGACTGGAAACCTGAAAATTAATAACTTAGCTTCCTGTCTACAAAGAGCCAACTTCCTGCTTACAAGGAGTTAACTCCTTGTCGACAGGAAGTTAACTTTTTGTTAGCAAGAAGTTAACTCCTTGCAGACAAGGTATTAGCGCTTTAGAAAATCCGCTCTCATGGGGCTGAAACAATCTATCAGAATACCAGCTTCCAGACATACGCACCCGTGTTCCGCATCCGGTTCAATGTAGACGCCGTCTCCGGTTTCTACAATTTGTTTTTCACCGTTCACGGTAAACTCAAATTTACCGCTTGCCACATAGGTGGTTTGTGTATGGTAGTGGGTGTGTGGTGTACCGATGGCACCTTGCTCAAATTTTACTTTAACCAGCATCACTTGCCCGTCGTAGCCCATTATTTGGCGTACTACTCCTTCGCCTGCCGGTTCCCATGCGATTTCTTTTTCAAGAATGAAAGTGTTACTTCTTGTCTTTTTCATTTTGTTGCCAGATTAGTTGTTTTGCCGGCAAATATACGATTAATATTAATTTTTCTACCGATTGCGACTTTTTTTACACTTCAGATCCTTTGTTTTTGGGTAATATTGCACCGGAAAATAATAATACTATTTATATTTTGATGAATTATGAAACACAAGTTGACATTATTGCTGGGGTTGTTTTTCCTGCTCTCGGCTTTCAAGGCTGACAAGCCTGTGATTACGATTTTCATGATTGGAGACTCCACTATGGCCAATAAGTCATTGACAGGTGGAAACCCCGAACGTGGCTGGGGACAGATGTTGCCCGGCTATCTTTCCGAGGAAATCCGTGTAGACAATCATGCTGTGAATGGACGTAGTTCCAAGAGTTTTATTGACGAGGGACGGTGGGAAAAGGTAATCTCACAGGTGAAGAAAGGGGACTATGTATTTATTCAGTTCGGACATAACGATGAGAAGTCCGATCCGAAACGGTATACGGCTCCGGGAAGTACTTTTGATGAGAACCTGAAACGTTTTGTAAACGAAACCCGTGCCAAAGGTGGTATTCCTGTTTTGTTTAACTCCATTGTACGCCGTAATTTTGGTACGGCAAATGGGAATGCAGTGGCTCAGGCTATCAGTCAGGATGATATACAGAAAGGAGTGAATCCGGATGCAAAGCGGGAGGCTTCGGAGCAACCTGCTGTTACTGAAGGTGACAAGCTAATTGATACACACGGTGCTTATCTGGATTCTCCGCGGAATGTAGCGAAAGAATTGGGTGTGGCTTTTGTGGATATGAATAAGATTACGCATGACCTTGTAGAGGGCATGGGGCCGGTAGACTCCCGAAAATTATTTATGTGGGTACCTGCCAATCAGGTTGCCGCGATGCCGAAGGGACGTGAAGATAACACTCATCTGAATGTTTATGGCGGGCGTGTTGTGGCTGGTTTGGCCATGGATGCTATTGCCAAGGAAGTACCGGAACTGGCTAAGTATGTTCGACACTATGATTTTGTAGTGGCGCAGGATGGTAGCGGAGATTTCTTTACCGTGCAGGAGGCTATTAATGCTGTTCCTGATTTCCGCAAGAATATCCGTACTACGATATTGGTGCGTAAAGGCGTGTATAAGGAGAAGATTGTGATACCGGAAAGTAAGATCAATATTTCTCTGATAGGTCAGGACGGGGCAGTGCTTTCGTATGATGATTATGCGCAGAAGAAAAACTGCTTTGGCGAAGAAAAAGGGACCTCCGGTTCGTCTTCCTGCTATATTTATGCTCCTGATTTTTATGCTGAGAATATTACGTTTGAGAACTCTTCCGGTCCGGTAGGGCAGGCAGTGGCCTGTTTCGTAAGTGCCGATCGTGCTTATTTCAAGAATTGCCGTTTCCTTGGCTCTCAGGATACACTTTATACGTATGGGAAAAATTGCCGTCAGTACTATGAAGATTGCTATATAGAAGGTACGGTCGACTTTATATTCGGCTGGTCTACGGCTGTCTTCAATCGTTGCCATATCCATAGTAAGAGCGGTGGGTATGTCACTGCACCTTCTACGGATCAGGGACAGAAGTATGGTTACGTATTTTATGATTGTCGCCTGACTGCGGATGACGGTGTACGGGATGTCGCTCTTTCACGTCCCTGGCGTCCGTATGCGCAGGCTGTGTTTATCCGTTGCAATCTGGGCAAACATATCTCTCCTGCCGGCTGGAATAACTGGGGAAATAAAGAAGCGGAAAAGACAGCTTTCTATGCAGAATATGAAAGCACGGGTGAGGGTGCTAATCCCAAAGCGCGTGTTCCTTATTCCCATCAATTGAAGAATCTCAAAGGGTATGAGATGGAAACCGTACTTGCCGGAGATGACGGATGGAATCCGGTGAAAAATGGGGATGAACTGCTAAGCATAAAGCGCTGATTGATATTTGGATTTGATAAATAAACTTATAACAATTAGAACACAATGATGAAAAAGAATTTGTTTGTATTACTGCTCGCTCTGATACTTCCGCTTTCGTTTGTATGTGCGGAGAATTACCCGTATCGGAGTGATGTGCTTTGGGTTACCGTGCCCAATCATGCTGACTGGATTTATAAGACCGGAGAAAAGGCTACGGTTGAAGTTCAGTTCTATAAATATGGTATTCCGCAGGATGGAGTAACTGTATCTTATGAAATAGGCGGTGATATGATGCCGGCAGAAACTTCCGGTTCGGTTACGTTGAAGCAGGGAAAAGCGGTTATTCCTGTGGGAACCATGAAAGAACCCGGCTTTCGCGACTGCCGCTTGACAGCCACTGTGGATGGAAAAAGTTATAAGCATCATGTAAAGCTGGGTTTCTCACCGGAGAAGATTAAGCCTTATACGCAGATGCCGAAGGACTTTAAAGAGTTCTGGGAAAACAATAAAGCGGAGGCTGCCAAGTATCCGTTGACTTATACGAAGGAATTGGCAAAGGAATATTGCACCGACAAGGTGGATTGCTATCTTATTAAGCTGATGTTGAACAGTCGCGGACAGAGTATTTACGGCTACTTGTTCTATCCGAAGAATGCAACAAAAGGTTCTTGTCCGGTAGTTCTTTGCCCTCCGGGTGCCGGAATTAAAACAATCAAGGAGCCTTTACGTCACAAATATTATGCAGAACAAGGCTGTATTCGTTTTGAGATTGAGATACACGGATTGAATCCTACCTTGACAGAGGAGGCATTCAAGGAAATCAGCAACGCTTTTAACGGTAGAGAGAATGGCTATCTGAATAATGGACTTGATAACCGTGACAACTATTATATGAAACGAGTGTATCTGGGTTGTGTGCGTAGCATCGACCTCCTGACTTCCTTGCCCGAATGGGATGGTAAGAATGTAATTGTCCAGGGCGGTAGCCAGGGAGGAGCTTTAGCTTTGATTACGACCGGTTTGGATCCTCGTGTAACAGCTTGTGTAGCCAATCACCCCGCTTTGAGTGATATGGCAGGGTATAAAGCAGGGCGTGCCGGAGGATATCCCCACTTTTTCCGTACCGAAGGGATGGATACACCGGAGAAGTTAAAAACGATGGCATATTATGATGTAGTGAACTTTGCCCGTCTGATAAAGGTTCCTACTTATATTACCTGGGGATATAATGACGATGTGTGTCCGCCGACCACCAGCTATGCTGTTTATAATACGCTGGATTGTCCGAAGGAAGCATTGATCACCCCGATTAATGAGCACTGGACTTCCAATGATACGGAATACGGACAGTTGCAGTGGATATTGAAGCATCTGAAATAAATAAAATCTATCTTATTTCTCATCCCCCCGGATCTCTCTTCAATGAAAAGAGTGAATCCGGGGGGATTTTTTGTGATTTTACTGTGAGAAAATCCCCCTATCCCTTTGTCTGCGGTGTTTTGAGTGGTATAGAGCGATTTTTCCACCGATTCAAGCATATTTTTCACCTGAGAGAGATAGATTATCTGCTATTTTGCAAGTGCAAGGCAGACATAAATGCTTTGTAGTGAATTCAGAATTTGTTTAATCAATAAATCATTTACTTATGAATTACAGGAAAAAGGTCGTGTTAATGCTCGGGGTTTTGTCCTACCTCAATTTGGGAACTTTTTCTCAAGCTGCTCCCCTGACAGTGGATCATACTTCAGTAGCCGGTGTGCAGCAAGCCTCCAATGACAAGAAGACAATTAAGATTTCCGGTTCGGTCAGAGATGCGGCCGGTGAATCTATTATTGGTGCTACCATTTTAGAGAAAGGAACTTCAAACGGTGTCGTTTCCGATATGGACGGTAACTTTTCTATGACTGTGGCTGCTAATGGGATATTACACATCTCATATATAGGTTATGTAGACCAGGACATAGCGGTTGCAGGTAAGAGTCTTTTCAATATTCAGTTGCTTGAAGATACGGAAATGTTAGATGAAGTGGTTGTTATCGGTTACGGTACGGTGAAACGTCGTGACCTGACGGGAGCCATAGCTTCGGTAAAAGGAGATGAGGTTGCTGCCAATCCTGTATCCAATGTTGCACAGGCCTTGCAGGGACGTCTGCCGGGTGTGAACGTAGTGTCGCAGGACGGTCGTCCGGGAGCTACAATCTCGGTACGTGTTCGCGGAGGAGGGTCTATAACCCAGTCCAATGATCCGCTCTATGTAGTCGATGGATTTCCGGTAAGCAATATTGGCGATATACCGGCTTCGGAAATAGAATCTATCGATGTGTTGAAAGATGCGTCATCTACGGCTATTTACGGTGCACGCGGTGCAAACGGTGTAATCCTGGTTACCACTAAGAGCGCCAAGGAAGGTCAGATTAAGGTAAGCTATGATGGCTATGTACAGGTCAAAAATGTATCGAAGACGCTTGAGACGCTTTCGGCTCAGGAGTATATCCTTCATAACTGGAGCTATGCCGCATCCAGAGGAACTGCTAACCAGGATGCTGTTGAGAAATACTTCGGTCTGGGAAGTAAGTATGGCAACCACTATGCCGACTATGCCAATGTGAAAGCTCATGACTATACGGATGATGTACTGCGTACCGCACTGTCTCATAACCACAGTGTGAATGTTTCGGGCGGTACAGATAAAACGAAAGTGATATTTACACTTGGCTACGTTAACGATGAAGGAATCAAGATCAATTCGGACTACAACCGTCTGAATGCTTCTTTCAAGATTCGGCAGAAACTTGCCAAGACACTGGACCTGGATGTTGATTTCCGTTATACGGAGTCAAATCTGAATGGACGTGAGAATGTAACGAACGGTAAAGGTTCTAATGTGTCGGGAGCTTATCGCTATCGTCCCATTGACAATCCGTTGGGTGGTGTCTCTTATTCGGAAGTTGCCTCAGGCTTCAGTTTCGGTGTGGCTAATATTGACGACAAGCATAATCCGGTAGAATTGATCAATGATATCACGAATAAATCCTATTCCCGTTCATTGAGAGGATCGGCAGCTTTGTCATGGGAGATCATCAAGGGGCTTGTGGCCCGCAGTGAATTATCACTTACCCGCAGTTCATCGAAGAGTACTTATTATGAGAACGGATATACAAACGGAGATAAGCGTGCCACCCTTAACCGGGGCATGGGAGATGGATTGCGTTCGGTGAGCACTTTGAATTATAACTTCAATATCGGCAAGAACAATGTATTCTCGGCATTGCTGGGTAATGAAGTCCTGAAGTCGGATTCCGAATCGTCGCAAATCACGGGCCGTGGCTATCCTTCTACATTTGATTATGACACCACGATGGGATTGATCCATACGGCAACCACCTCTTTCTCTGCAACCAATTCTTATAGCGTGCCTGCCCGTACGGTTTCCTTCTTCGGACGTTTGAGCTACACTTTCATGGACCGTTATCTGTTCACCGGTACGTTCCGTGCCGATGGCTCTTCTAAGTTTGCGCCGGATAATCGTTGGGGATACTTTCCCGCAGGTGCTTTCGCATGGCGCCTTTCGGAAGAACCTTTCATGAACGGCACAAAAGATTGGCTTTCCAATCTGAAGCTTCGTTTGTCCTATGGTACTTCGGGCAGTGACAATATTAGTTCCAATCTGTGGCGTGAAACCTGGTCGAGCCTTGGTTCGGGCAGCAATCATACCCCTATCAACGGTGAACTCGGTTCATTCTATCGTCCGGACGGTTTGCTGGCTAACTCTAAGCTGAAATGGGAAACTACTATTTCGCGCAACTTCGGTATTGACTTTGGATTCCTGAACAACCGTGTTAACGGTAGTCTGGAAGTATACTGGAATACTACAAAAGACTTGTTGATGGCCGTACCTGTGGATAACACTACCGGATACTCTTACCAGTTCCAGAACTTCGGTAAAACATCCAATCGTGGTATTGAGCT
This sequence comes from Bacteroides sp. 14(A), assembly GCF_000526555.1. Taxonomy (NCBI): domain Bacteria; kingdom Pseudomonadati; phylum Bacteroidota; class Bacteroidia; order Bacteroidales; family Bacteroidaceae; genus Bacteroides; species Bacteroides sp. 14(A). Next base: position 2,584,414 of record NZ_JAGH01000002.1, read on the forward strand.
TTCGGTGAATGTAGATGTGATAAACAAAGGTGATTTCCGTTTCAACGTAGGTGCCATCTATAACTACAACCGCAATAAACTGGATGAACTGCCTAATGCCGACCAGTATCTCTATTCTTCATACTGGGGTTCTTCCTCTCTGGTTCCTACCAACGACTATATGTTTGTGGAAGGGAAAGCGATCGGCCTGGTACGTGGCTTTATCAGCGAAGGATATTATACCGTGGATGATTTCAATTACACCAATGGCCAGTACGTTCTGAAAGAAGGTGTACCCGATATTACGAAAGCCTTGACCGCTACATACATGCACCCTTACGATCTGCCTGCCGGACAGACTGCATTCCCCGGAGCTGCCAAATTCCGTGATGTGGATGAAAGTGGTACGGTAGACCTGGATGATGCTACTTGCCTGGGCGAAGTGATGCCTCGTCATACGGGAAGCTTCCAACTGAATTTCAACTATAAGAACTTTGATCTTTCTACTAATTTCAACTGGACAGCAGGCGGTAAGGTATATAACGTGGCTGCTATGATCAATGCATCCGGTCAGGAGTTTGACGGAATCGGTGCACAGCGTGCATCCTGGGTGGCCGATGCTTTCAAGGTTTACAATGTGAATGCTGCCGGTGACTTGTATGCCGTTACCAATCCCGATGAGTTGAGAGCTTTGAATGCGAATGCCAAGTATCATTTACCCTACCATCAGAGTGGTATAACTTCATCGGAATGGTTGGAGAATGGTTCCTACCTTCGTTTGCAGACGCTGACGCTCGGATATACATTGCCCAAGAACTGGTTGACTAAAGTACATGTGGATAAGATACGCCTGTATCTTACTGCAACCAATCTCTTCACCATTACCGGTTATTCGGGCATAGATCCTGAAGTGAATGCCAATCCTACGGGACAAAGCGGATTCTACAGTGACCTGAGAATTTTCCCGACGCTCAACATGGACTTCGGAACTTACCCGCGTGCACGCACATTCACTTTCGGTGCTAACATAACTTTCTAAATAGTAATTGTAAAATAACAGAGAAACAGATATGAAAAAGATATTGAATATAACTCTCGCAGCAGCTTTCGCATGTGCGATGACCGGCTGCCAGGACTTCCTCGACACTTCGTCTCCGAGTGTAGTAGACCGCGATTTTGTCTTCTCAAATGAAGAGTCTGCACGTGGTGCATTGTATTATGGTTATGAAACCCTCCGTGCAAACAGGAGTGTGCATAATGTCGGATTCTTCTGGCATCCGGTTTGGGGATCGGATATTGAAGACTCTCAGGACATTTACGATGAAGGTAGCGCCGGAATCTGTGAAAAATGGTATTATCCGGGTGGTACGGGTAACTATAACATTAACTCGGGAGAAGGAACCGAAGTATTTACCAAGCTTTACGAAACGATATCCGTGGCCAATTCCCTGATATCCAGTTTTGAGGCGCTTGATAACTTCCAGTCAATCATGACCGGAGAACCTAATAATCTTTCGGATATCTACGGACAGGCTGTGGCTCTGCGTGCTACGTGCTACTGGGAGTTGTGCCGCTGGTATGGCGATGTGCCCCATGCACTGAATGCCGGTGAGCAGGCAAAAGGACTGACTTCCCGTTATGCCATTTATGACTATCATATCCGGAAACTCAGGGAGGTAGAGCCTCATATGTATCGTCCGGGTGAAGGCAGTACGAGAGCGGATGTCATGAATCGTACGTATGTTCAGGGACTTATAGGACGTCTTTGCATGTATAATGGTGGTTATGCAACCCGCCGCACAGACCTGGGTGCAGACTTCTATGTGGATGGTGACGGAAAGGTGCTTACTTTCGACGATTGGAGTGTGGAAAAGAACGGTGCCATTTATGGACGCCGCAGCGATTGGAAAGATTTGTATGCCATAGCCAAAGAATATCTTCAGGCAATCTATATGAATCCCGGTTCGGTGGTATTGCGTACAACGGATCCCCGTTCCACAGGTAAGAATGGACAGGAGTATAATAATCCTTACCAGTATATGTTCCAGCAGATGCATGCCGCCGATAATATAACATTGGCTGATGAATCTATCTACGAACTCCCTCATGAATACAATGGCGGATCTTCCCGTCCGGCTTATATTGGTCGTCCTTCGTCGGGTGGTGACGGTCAGGCACCTTGCGTGGCTTGCGGACAAGATCGTATTCAGGCACATTTCTACTACGGTTGGTTCGATAATAACGACTTGCGTCGTGACGCTTCTGTTGCTGTAACAGGGAGCACAGGTGGTGGTCAGGAGTTGATGCAGTCATTCGACCGCAGTGCATGGGGTAAAGGATGCGGTCCGGGTACCAATAAGTGGGACTGGAACCGGATGACTGCGCCTGATACGAAAACTTATGGTAATTCCGGTATCAATTTCTCTTATATGCGTATTTCCGATGCTTACCTGATGTTGGCTGAAGTGTGTGCGGCATTGGGCGATGAAGGCAGCGCCAAGACGTATCTTGCCATCGTCCATAACCGGGCGTTCCCCGGCAACAACGACCCGAACTTTGAAAAATATATATCGGATTGCGGCTCTGTGTATAATGCAGTGCTTAAAGAACGTGCTCTGGAATTCAGTGGCGAAGGCGTGCGTCGTTTTGACATTATCCGCACCGGTATTCTTCCGGAAGTTGCCGTTGAAAACAGAAAGGTAATGTCGGCTATCATTGAGGGCATACGTCAGGATGGTTACTACACGTTTAAGAATGGCAATCAGATACCTGCCTATATCTGGACGAAGATGGTCGATGCTAAATCCGAGTATGGATATAGACTGACATCACAAACTCCGGCTGACAAGCAAGATGATCCGGTATTGTTCCCGGGATGGCGCGGACAGCATGATGATTGGGGAAGTCTGGTTCCTGCTTATGCAGGAGTGACGATGACCAACGTTGCAATCAAAGGTTTGTTTAAATATATCGAACCGGGTTCTGCCGAAGCGCTGGCTTTGGAAGCTGATGGATATGTACAGACTCCCTGGGCTATTGATATGTTGAAATATGAGGATTCTTACGCGAAGAAACTCTTCGCCGGTTATACGGATGCCGATTATGCGGCAAAGAATCCGCCCATCCATTTATTGCCGAATATCTATCAGGTATTGCTGAATTCGGGAATTACGAATGGTTATGGTTTTAAGCAGCAGTAATATGGTAAGAAGATGTATTCTTTGCATGATGTTAGGGTTGGCTACTTCGGTAGCCGCCCTTTCTCAGCATTTATCCGGTTACGAACTGGAAAGAGAGATGCCTGTTTTCCTGGATCAACTGAAAGCAGAACTGACTTACCCCATGGCTTGGGGAAATAGTCCGGTTAAGAATTTTAAGAAGTGGCGCAAACAGGCACGCAATGCCGTGCTGGATGCCATGCTTGCCCCTCCGCCTCGCACTACCGACTACCGGACTGAGGTTGTAGCCGAAGAGCAGCGGAATGGGTATAAAGCCCGGAAGTTACGTTTCAATCTGACCGGTTATTCCCGTGTGAACGCCTATATGCTGGTGCCCGATGGTGAAGGTCCCTTCCCGGCGGTAGTGCTTTTGCATGACCATGGAGGTCATTATACGATTGGTAAGGAGAAAATGATCCGTCCCTTCGGAGTGTCTCCCGAAGTCCTGGCTGATGCCGATGCCTGGGCTAAACAATGCTACGGTGGGCAATATGTAGGCGATTATCTGGCTGCACATGGATATGTAGTTATTTCTATTGATGCTCTGTTCTGGGGAGAACGCGGACGGAAAGAAGGAGTTGACGGTGACAAACACATGGCTGTGGCAGGTAACTTCATAATGCTGGGACGCAGTTGGAGTGCTTTCATGAACTACGAAGACATGTACACCACCGACTTTCTGGCTACGTTGCCCGAAGTCGACTCCAAACGTATCGGTTGCATGGGCTTTTCGATGGGAGCTTACCGTGCCTGGATGCTTTCGGCACTCTCTGACAAGGTGAAAGCCGGAGCTGCCGTCTGCTGGATGGTGACTACGGACTGTCAGTTCTCATGGGAGTATGGAAAAGAAAGGGGAGGTTTTGCCAATATGTTGCCGGGTATCCGCCGTTATCTGGATTATCCGCATATCGCGTCCATTGCCTGTCCTAAACCGATGTTTTTTCTGAACGGGGAACATGACAAGCTCTTTCCTCCGGTAGGAGTGAATGCCGCCTTTGCAGAAATGCGGAAAGTATGGGAAAGCCGTTCGGCAGGCGACAAACTGGTTACGGAACTGTGGGATATGCCGCATGATTGTGGAGTGAAAGTCCAGGAAGCCGTACTATCCTTTTTGAATTATAATCTGGCCTCCGTAAGGGGAAATTAATACTCTCCGAATTTGGTGGTCTGTTCAATAGCTATTGCGGAGTCTGTTCAGGCATAGTTCGCGGAACAGAACCGAGTAAGGCCGGTATGATGCAGGTCGGGAGCAAAGCTTAAGTGTTTTGCTTTCGGCTTTCCTTGTATTCAGTCGGTGTCATTCCATATTGCTGCTTGAAGCACTTGCTGAAGTAATGCGAGTCATTCAGTCCCACCATGTAGGCAATCTGTGCCATGTTATACTCCTCTGTCTCTATGAGTTGAGCTGCCCGCTTCATACGTATTTCTTTCAGGAACTCAACGGGAGATAAACCGGTCAGTGTCTTCAGTTTCTTGAAGAATACGGAACGGCTCATGTTTACTTCGCCGGCAATGTCTTCCACTGTAAGGTCACCGTTATCCAGATGCTTCTCTATGGTTTCCATCACTTTATCCATAAATTTCCGGTCGTTGGGCGAAAGGGCCGGAGTGGTGGTTTCCTTTTTCCCTGCCAGAGGTTGTTCGGTGGATGCAGGCAACAGACTGGCGCAATACAATGCCTGTAACTTCTTGCGCTGTTCAAGCAGATTGAAAATACGTGCCTTCAGGTAGGCAGCGCTGAAGGGCTTTGTGATGTAATCGTCCGCTCCCAGCTTCATGCCTTCTATCTTGCTTTCGATGGTCGACTTAGCCGTCAGCATAACGATGGGAATATGGCTTGTGGTCATCTCTTCCCGCAGTTCGCGCACCATTTCTATACCATCCTTTTCGGGCATCATAACGTCGCTGATGATGATATCCGGCATATACAATTTGCTCTTTTCCAGTCCGATGTTACCATTTTCAGCTTCTATCACATTGAAGTACTGGGCAAAGATGGTCCTTATGAAGAAGCGTAATTCCTGGTTATCTTCCACTATCAGGATAGTTTCTTTTTCACTGTTCAGGTTCTCCTCTTCGTTTCCGGTGAGAGAAGAGAACTGATTTCCGGTGTATGCCGGTGAGGTATCACTTACCACGTAGTCGGACAGGATGAATTCAACGGTTTCGTCGAAGTGTTCTTTTCCTTTCTGTAATCTGATGCTGAAGCAACTCCCTTCTCCAAGTTTGCTCCGGATGCTGATGGAACCGTGGTGCATATCGATCAATTCTTTCACCAGTGAAAGGCCGATACCGGTGCTGGCCTGGTTGAAGAGGTTCTTATCCACTAAATTCTCGAAGCGGACGAACAGGGACTTTTGTTTATTCTCTGCAATCCCTATTCCCTGGTCCTCCACAGCAAGAATCACATCCTTTTCTTCTTCCTGCACCACCACTTTGATCTGCTTCCCTTGGGGAGTATATTTGAAAGCATTCGATAACAGGTTGAACAATATCTTTTCCAACTTGTCGGAGTCCGCCCATATCTTGAGGCTGGAGACTTTCGTATCCATACTGAAATCAATCTGGTGTTCATCGGCAAGGCTGTTGAAACTTTCCATAATGTGGCGGATGAAAGGGATCAGGTCAATCTGTTGCACCCTCATCTTCATCTTCTTGTTCTGTATCTTGCGGAAGTCCAGGATCTGATTGACAAGCCTCAACATCCGGTTCGTGTTTCGCTCCACCAGCACCAACTGTTCCCGTTCCTCATCATTCAGCTTGCCATGTTGCAGGACTTGCTCTACGGGACCGGCAATCAGCGTCAACGGTGTACGCAGTTCGTGCGATATATTTGTGAAGAAACGTAACTTTATATCTGAAATCTCCTGTTCAACAGATACTTTATGCTTCAGCCGGAAGATGGTGAAGAGAATATAGGTGGCTGTAAAAATGACCAATAAGATAAATAGTACGTACAGGGAATATGCCCACGGTGTCTCCCAGAAGGAGGGAAGTATGTTGATATCCAGTGTACGCGTATTCTCCACCCAGATGCCGTCACTGTTTGTAGAGCGGACTTTCAGGGTGTAATGCCCTTTCGGAAGGTTGGTGTAAGTGGCGGTTCGCTGGTTGCCAATATTGTTCCAGTTGTTTTCGAAGCCTTCCAGTTTGTAGGAATAGGAGATGTTGCCGGGATACTTCATATCCAGGGCGGCAAACTGGATGCTGAATCCATTCTTATCGTGAGGCAGGGTCAGGAGGTTCGTATCATCGATGTGGGTGGTCAGTATGCCACCTTCTTCGGGAGTCACCGTCTTCTCGGCCTGTTGCAGGCGGGTGAAGATGATGGGAGGAACGTATGTACTTGTATGGATGGAATCCGGAAAGAAGTATAGGACACCTTTCACGGTGTTGAACATCAGATAATCGGATGCAGTTCGCAGAGCCGCCCCTTCATTGAAACTAATTCGTAGGGGGAAGGCTCTGGAGGGGTAGTTTATTATTTTATCCGTGGAAGGAATAAACTTGCATAGTTCTTTCTCTGTAGCGCACCACAGATTGCCGTGTGGGTCTTCTTCGATGGATAGCAATACGTCCGAAGGAAGCCCGTTTTTCATGGTGTATGCCTGAAAGCGGGCTTCAGCACCCTCCAGTGAGAGTAGCTTATTGAGTCCGCCTCCGAAGGTGGCCACGTACATTTCGCCTTTCCGGGTGAAATATATGTTGTGCACGTCGTTATTGCTGAGGCTGTTGGCGTTTCCCGAAATACGGCAATAACGTTGGAATTCTATCTCTTCCGGTTCTTTGAAATTGCCCTTGCACATCAGTAATCCTGTGGCGCTGCCTATCCATATATTCCCTTTGGTGTCGGAGGTGATGAAACGTGTACGGTAACATTGGCTGATAGGATAGTTCTTTAGCCGGTTCCGGTAGTTGATGAAACGGTCCGCTTCTTTGTCTGTTCCCCGTTCCAGGTAGTTGATTCCTCCTTCGAATGTGGCAATCCATATCCGTTGCTGCCGGTCTTCATGCAGACTGTATATCTCGTTACCGCTCAGACTGTATACATCGTTTGCGTCGGCGCTGTACTGAACGAGATGATAAGTCAAAGGCTTTCCTTGAGTCCTGGCGGCGAATAGTCCGTTGCCTTTGGTGCCTATCCAGATGGTGCCTTCGTGATCTTGTATGATGGAATAGCCGATTCCTAACTTGTCCGTACTGTAAGGGGAGATAGTCCCTGAGGATGTGAGGTTGCCCACATAGCGCCATTGGCTGTCGTAGACACGTATAACTTTGTCTTTATTGCCCGTCCATATATACCCGTTACGGTCCTGATAAACGGCACGGACGTTGCTTCCCGGGAATTCCGTGTCATCCGGGGCAGCGGTAAGCAAATGGAAATGATTGGTATTGAAAGAGATCTTCTCCAAGCCGTTTCCGTATGAACCGAGCCATAAATTACCTTGTTTATCAGTAAAGACATTGGTCACCTTATTGTCAGCGCTCCAGCCCGATTGCAGGGCCGGATTGTAAAACGGATGTATCCGGTTGTTCTTACGGTCGTACCAGGCAAGTCCTCCTCCCGAAGGATGTACCCATAAAGAGCCGTTAACATCCTCGTATATATACATTTCCGGTCGGGAATCGACGATATCTTTGCCGTACTTGTCTTGCAGAATGAAGTGATCGAACTGCTCGTTTTCAGGATTGAAGTGCGTCACTCCTTTGGTGTTGAGGCGTATCCATGCTTCACCGTTGGTATCGATATAGACTGCTTTAATCTGGTTGTCCTTTAATGAAGGATAATTCCGGGTATTATAGTGACGATGGTTTCCGGAACTTTGTTCATACACAAAGAACCCGTCGCTGGCTGTGCCAATGAATAGCTTGTCCTTTTTGAGTTGTCGGATGGTTTTAATAGACGAGCCGGTGGGGAACTCTTGCCTTACAAACTGGCCGGTGTCCGGATTATATTCGTATACACATCCCTGTTTGGAAGTAAAGTAGATGGTATGATTGTTCTCCAGTGCATCGTAAAAAGGCTGTTTGTCCTTTTCCGGAGGAGCGACGAAGTAAGAAGAAAGTTTCTCTTCATGCCCGTTACGAGTCAGGCGGTATAATCCGTTCTCGGTAAGAATCCATTGGTTCTCCCGGCTGTCCTGAAAGATAGACTTGATAGGCTCTGAGTATGAAATCTGATGGGATTTGAAGAAGTCTGTGGCTTTCATTTCATGTGTTTCCGGATGGGTGGAAATATGAATCAATTCATTTTGTACGGTAATTATCCATACGTCTCCACACGGAAGTACATACATGTCCAAAGACAGGTAGTTGTCGTAAGGGATAGCCTGGAACCGTTCAAGCCGCGGATTGAAACGATAAACCTGGTGATTGTAGCTTTGTACCCAGATATATCCGTATCTGTCTTCTTTAATATTGTCCAGACGGTTGTTGCTCAATCCGATACTGTCGCCCGGATGGGCTTTATAGTTGTTAAATGTATATCCGTCAAATTTGTAGAGACCGTCCCAGGTGGCGAACCACATCACTCCTTTGTCATCTTGCAGGATACTCATGATGGTATTCTGCGAGAGTCCGTCTTCTGAGGTATATTGTGTAAAGGTATGTGGTAATTGTCCGAAGCAGAAGTCGGTGGCAATTATTTGGAGGATTAGCAATATTACGATTCTTCTCATGACCAGTGGTTGTTAAAATCTAAACAAAGATATATGAATTTTCTATGAAATACTTATCTTTACCGCATAGAATAAGCCTGTTATTATGAAAAAAATCTTATATCTGATCCTTGGGTTGATAGGTGTGTTGTCAGTAAAAGCGCAGCCGGATTGTTTTTTCACCCATTATTCGTCTGAAGACGGACTTTCTCAAAATACAGTAATGAGCATCCTGCAAGACCGCAAGGGAAATATCTGGCTTGCTACTTGGGATGGCATTAATAAGTTCAATGGTTATTCATTTAAAACATATAAGGCACGTCTTGATAATCGTATCGTGTTGAGTCATAATCGTATAGATCATATGCTGGAAGACAAGTATGGCTTCCTTTGGCTACAAACCTATGACAATCACGCCTATCGCTTCAATCCCCGTACGGAAACGTTTGAGCGTGCGCCGGGTGATGATGAAGAGGGGGGCACAGCCAATATAACAAATATCAAAGTCCTTCCGGGTGGTTCGGTATGGTTGCTGACGGAGACTGAAGGGGTGATCCGGGTGGCAACTGATCCACAGGATTATAGCCTGACCTCCCAATATTATTCTACCCAATCGGGACAGTTTTCTGCCTCACGTGTGTTTCAGGTATATGAGGACCGGGCAGGTAATGAATGGATATTGTCTGATAACGGATTAGGGATGTTGGCACCCGGAGAGAAATCACCGGTCTTTTATTTTGCAGAGACAGCAGAGCGTGAGAAGAAAGGCGGGCAAGCTTTTTATTCCTGTTTGGAGCATGGTCCCGAAATCTATTTCGGATCGGATAACGGGCGTGTATGGCGCTATCAGAAGGAGAGCGGGCAGTTCTTGTTGCTGAGTCTGCCGGTTTCATCCCACATTGTGTCAATCAATCATATAGATGGCAATGAGATCATACTGACCACTTCAAAAGACGGATTCTTTACTTATAAATGTGATACAAAGAAGACAGAACACTTCCCTGCCTCCCGTTTTCCTGATGCGCCGATTCATGGTACTTATGTAGATAAAGCATCGGAAGTATGGTTCGAGCAACATATTCCGGGTACAGTGGTACACTTTAATCCGCGTACACAGGTCTTGAAGCGTGAAGTAATAGCTGTGGAACCTACCAGTACGGACCGTTCTCGTCCGGCTTTCCATGCGCATGAAGATATCAACGGCATGCTTTGGGTACATCCGTATGGCGGCGGTTTTTCATATTTTGACCGTGAAAGTAATAGTCTGCGTCCGTTCTATAATGAGTTGTCAGGGCATGACTGGCGCTTTTCCAATAAAATACATACTGCCTTTTCCGACAATCAGGGGAATCTATGGATGTGCACTCACTCTAAGGGATTGGAGAAGGTCACTTTCCGTCCATCTCAGTTTGGTATCGTAACGCCGGTACCACACGATTATGAGTCATTGAGCAACGAAGTACGTGCCCTTTGCGAAGATGCTGACCAGAATTTATGGGTAGGCTTGAAAGATGGTAAACTACGGATATATGATAAGAACCGTGTAAATAAGGGCTATCTGACCGAAAACGGTACTGTGTCGCACAGCGGCACTCCGTTGCGTGGTAATGTTTATTTCATTTTGCAGGACAGTAAACAGAATTTCTGGATTGCAACCAAAGGGGATGGCCTGGTGAAAGCTGAAAAGCAGAAAGATAGCTATCACTATAAGCTGACCCGTTATCAGCATCAGGAAGGTGATATTTATAGTTTGAGTGACGACAATGTTTATTGTGTATACGAAGATAAGCATGGACGCATCTGGATTGCTACATTTGCAGGCGGCATCAACTATATGGCGCACAATCAGGGTGGTAAAGAGATTTTTGTGAACCATCGTAATAACCTGAAAGGATATCCTATTGATTATTGTTACAAGGCCCGTTTTATAACAGGTGATGATCAGGGGCATATCTGGATAGGAACTACCGTGGGCGCCTTGATGATGGATGCAGACTTCAAGAATCCCGAAGATGTGAAGTTCCGTCATTTCCTGCGTGTTCCGGACAATGAGCATAGCCTAAGCAATAATGATGTGCATTGGATTGTATCTACCCGGAATAAGGAACTCTTTATTGCAACATTTGGCGGAGGACTGAATAAGTTAGTATCGCTGGATGAGAGCGGTAATGCCTGTTTTAAGTCTTATACGGTACAGGACGGTTTGCCTTCGGATGTGTTGCTTTCCATACAGGAGGATAAAGCCGGTAATTTATGGCTCAGTTCGGAAAACGGTATCAGTAAGTTTATTCCTTCCAAAGAGAAATTTGAGAATTATGCCGATAAGGAGATATTTTTCCGGGTACGTTTCAGTGAAGCGGCTTCGGAATATACTGCTTCGGGTAATATACTTTTCGGGGCAAGTACAGGTATTTTCTATTTCAATCCCGATTCCATCGGGAAGAGTAATTATGTGCCGCCGATGGTTTTTTCCAAATTGTTGGTGGCGAATGTGGACGTGGTGCCGGGACAGGGTTCCGTACTGAAACAGGGATTGGATGATACCAAAGAATTGGTACTGTCGCATCGGGAGAATATTTTCACCATACAGTTTGCTGCACTCGACTATTCCGCACCTTCCGAAATACAGTATGCTTATATCCTGGAAGGTTTTGAAAAGGCCTGGAACTATGTAGGTAAACAGCGTGTAGCTACTTATACCAACTTACCAAAAGGGCATTATGTCTTTAAAGTCCGTTCTACCAACAGTGACGGTATATGGACTGAAAACACGCGTACATTGGACATTGAGATACTACCTTCCTTCTGGGAAACTCCGTTTGCTTATTTCCTGTATGTGCTTTTCTTCATCATGATTATTGTAGCGGCGGTGTATATCTTGTTCACTATTTATCGTTTGAAGCATGAGGTGTCCGTCGAGCAACAAATGACGGATATGAAACTGCGTTTCTTTACTGATATCTCTCATGAACTGCGCACTCCGCTGACTTTGATTTCAGGGCCTGTGGAATATATACTGGGGAATACCAAACTTCCGGATGATGCCCGTGAACAGTTACAGGTGGTAGAACGGAATACGAACCGCATGTTGAGGCTTATCAACCAGATACTGGACTTCCGGAAGATACAGAACCGGAAAATGAAGATGCAGGTTCAACGTATGGATGTAGTGGCTTTTACTCGCAAGATCATGGCGAACTTCGAGTCTGTTGCCGAAGAACATCAGATAGACTTCCTGTTTGAAACGGAGAAGGAAGAATTGTATCTTTGGGTAGATGCGGATAAATTTGAGAAGATTGTGTTCAATCTGCTTTCCAATGCTTTTAAATACACTCCGAATGGAAAGATGATCACGGTGCTTGTGCGCGAAGATGAGAAATCAGTTTCCGTAAGTGTGGAAGACCAGGGAATAGGTATTGCAGATAATAAGAAAAAGTCGCTGTTTGTCCGTTTTGAGAATCTGGTAGACCGCAATCTGTTCAATCAGTCCAGCACCGGTATCGGTTTGTCATTGGTGAAGGAATTGGTAGAAATGCATAAGGCGACCATTACCGTTGATAGTAAGTTAGGAGAGGGAAGCTGCTTTAAGGTGGACTTCCTGAAAGGTAAAGAACACTATGATGAATCGGTGGAATTCTTGCAAGATGATGCTACGGTGGGTATGGGAGTTATAGAACAAGTGACCGATATTCTTAGTGAAATACCGGAATCTTCTGGAGAAGAGAATATAGAGGAGGAATCGGAAGAGAGTATGGACGCCAAAGGGACTATGTTGCTTGTGGAAGATAATTCGGAACTCCGTTTGTTCCTGCGCAGCATCTTTGCTTCTGAGTACAGAATCGTGGAAGCAGTGGATGGTATGCAAGGTTGGAGTAAAGCTTTGAAATTCCTTCCGGATATCATTATTAGTGATGTAATGATGCCCGGAAAAGATGGCATCACCATGACGCGTGAACTGCGTGCCGATATGACCACCAGTCATATTCCCATTGTATTGTTGACGGCTAAGACTTCCATTGAAAGCAAATTGGAGGGGTTGGAGTATGGAGCGGACGATTACATCACTAAGCCGTTCAGTGCCACTTATCTGAAAGCACGCGTAAAGAATCTGCTCACACAGCGCCGAAAGTTACAGGGTATCTATCGGGATAACCTGATGACGGGAAATGCAACGGTTGACTTAACGGAAGAAACCGTAGAAGAGCAAGGACCGGAAATGTCCCCGAACGATCGTAAGTTTATGGACAAACTGGTGGAACTGATGGAGAAGAATATGGATAATGGAGAATTGGTAGTAGACGATTTGGTGCAGGAACTGGCAGTCAGCCGTTCAGTCTTCTTTAAGAAACTGAAGACACTGACTGGTTTGGCACCTATTGAGTTTATTAAGGAAATGCGTATCAAGCGTGCTGTGCAATTCATTGAAACCGGAGAATATTCCATGACTCAGATCTCTTATATGGTGGGTATTAATGATCCCCGTTATTTCAGCAAATGCTTCAAACAGAAGATGGGAATGACTCCGACGGAGTATCGGGATAAGGGAATGAATAAGATCAATTCGTCAAAAAATACATGAATTCATCAAAACGGACATCTTTGTAGTCTTGTATAAGGCTGATAAACAATTGATTGCTAAATAATGCAGAAAATACTGATTTATGGAGTTACATTTTGTATTTTCTATATACTTTTGCCCGTGTCGTAAAGGTAAGAAGATGATAATTACTTGAATTCAAGAAATTATGACTGGTTAGGGTTAAGAGGATGTCTTCAGGGACATCCTCTTGTTTTTATTAAAACTATCTATTGCAATGCTTCTATATACTTCCGGGTTCCGTCTGTTAGGATGAGTACCCAGTCATTGCCGTTTGAATGACCACCTTCAGGCTGGAACGTTTCTACTTTTGAACTAAACTCACCGATATAAGATAGCTCTGCATTGCGTGGTGAATACCACCAAGCCTTTTTAGTCTTTCCATGAATCTTGCTGAGGTCTATTTTCATGGGGCGTCCGGTATAGTTGTACACTAACATATAGTCGTTGCCACGTGTTGCAATGAGACGTTCATACTTTGTACCGTTATTGTCGGCTATGCAACTTTGGTCGGCTACTCTTTCAAAGAAGGGAAAAGCAAGTATCAGTTTTTTCAAATATTGCATCTGGTTGAATCCGGGATCTTTCAGGGCTTCATACCATAATTTGGTAGCACCGTAGGCTGGATTAACTCCCGGCTTTAGGAATTGCATGATAGAGCTATGACCGTACGTATGACCGAATGAACCGGCAAAAACCGACCAGTAAGCATATCTGCGTACATCGTTGTCTTTCCAGAAACCTTCCTTAGGGTCGTGAAGTCCTTGGGGAATGGCTTCATAAGACGGCTCTCCATCAATAACCGGACGTAGTGGCTTTTGAGCAAGACTATGTTCCACATATCGCCAGTTGTCTTCTTCTGTGCCTTGTGGTAACAGTGTCTTTTTGTCATCTTTGCTTTGTCCGTAGCGGCGGTGTCCACTTTGGAACATATTGAAATCCAGCCAGGGGGCATCGTTGAACCATTCTGCCGAGAGTGTCCTTCCGAAGGGATGGAAAGTCATGAGATGGTTCTTATCAATGGATTTAATGGTGTTGGCAAGCATGTTCCAGACTTCGGTTTTGATGTTTCCATAGATATCTCCGCCAATCATCCAGATGATGTTGGGGCGATCTTTGTAACGGTTGGCGAGAAAAGTACCATAAGCCTTGGCTTCTTCCACATTCATTTTTCCACTTTTTACCAGCCCGCCCCAGATGCAGACCATGCCGATATAAATCCCTCTGCGGGCGGCGGCATCGATGATAAAATCCATATGATCCCAATATCCATATATACCCGGTCGGTTGATATTGGAGAAATCAAATCCATCCGGCATAGACGATTGTCCATAAAAGTTCATGGCAGGTACTCCGTTGATGGTTTGTACCTGTACTACGTTGAAGCCTGCTTGTTTACATTGTTCAAGATAGTATTCCGCTTCATCCCGGTTCAACCTTTCAGGAAGCAGCCAACCGGTATCTCCGAGCCAGAAGAAGGGAGAGCCATTCGTATGCTGAAGGTAACGGGAGTTGCTGGATATTTGCAAGGCTCCATTTTTCCAAGGGAGGTTGTGTGATTGTGAAAACACCTGATAAAAAAAGCAGGTAAAACATAGATAGAATAGTATTCTCTTCATGCTATTATTTTTTAGAATATGTATTTATTTAAGCAATTCCCAACGCTTGGCCCAGTCTTGCAGAACATCTTTTCTCCATTTGGATACCGTTTTACTTCCCTGCCATTTTCCTTCAAACAGGTTTGCGTCATTTCGGTCTGTATACCAATAATCTCCTAATTTATAGTCATCGGCATCAATCTTTCCGGGCCATGTGTTATTTACGACGAACTCTCCGGTTTGTTCCGGAAATCCCGGAATATCAGAGGTAATCTTGTAGGTTAGGACTGCGGTAGATTTAGGAGCATATCTGACGGCATATTCACCATTACCCAGATAGAAACCGTCCCAGTCCTGACCATCTGTTGTCATGGTGAAACAGGTTGAGTCAGCGGGGATATTCATTTCCGGTCCCTTTATGCGGAATTCAATGATGGCATATACCGGAACCGTATCTTTCAGGGTAGTACTCCGGTTGAAAATGACTCTTGGGCTATGAGTGAATTTCTCGAAACTCCCTCCCCAGCTTTCTTTCTGAGGATTATTCGGATCACCATCCATCATGTAAAGTAGTGATGGGGTATCTCCCATCTTGACTTTTCCATCGTAATATTTTATATAGTCTTTTCCCAGATATCCGGCTCCACGGATACATTCATCGTAATAGTCTTTGTTGAATTTACCAGGTTGTTTGTCATTGGTTATGAATCCACGATAGGAAGCATTGGCCTCGATGAACCAAAGGTTGGGGAAATTCTCGACAATGTATACATAACTATTGGTACTCCATTTTTTATTCGGTCCGCCAATCCAGTATACTCTTATTTTATTTTGAATGTCCGGAGCATCATGTAGAGCTTGTGCTAAGTCATCGAGTCCGCCCCATACGAGTATCCATAAGGGCCGGGTACTTTCTTTTCTGGCACATTTAATGATCCAATCAGAACCCTCTGTGGCAGTAGTATAACCTTTGAATGGGGCTGCTCCTTGTCTTCCTTGTTTGCAGATGGCTCGTAAGGCATCCGGTGACGGGAAGCCCTTTATGTATTTTTTCAACTTGGGCAGATCTTTTTCGTATAGGTCTATCATGTCCAGAAGATTCTGTTTACTTCCGTGTCCATAGGAGGGAGAAGATACTAATCCTTCTGTTTCGAACATCTCACTGTACATAAGGAAGTGTGCCATTGATTGATTGTCGTCCGGATTTGTGCCACCTATGTCCGTACTGATAAGAATGCGAGGCTTAACCGGAATAGGCTGTTGCCCCATAACAGTTATAGAGGCAGTTAAAATAGAGAAGACTAAAAAGAGTTTCTTCATGATATAGATTCTTTTAATTTTAAATGTTCCGTCAATAGTGGTTTGTACTTATGTGTATGCAAAAATAGAAGTTTATAGCTATAAAGAGGAGGAAATATTGTTCCTTTTGGAGTAAATGATGATAATATCACATAAAGAAATGATTAAAATAGCAAGAAAAGATAAGAGGCTGAATTTTTGAATTCAGCCTCTTATTCTATGATATTTATAACTTTGTCTACCTATCAGATATTTCCGATATTTTTGTCAATTAATGTCTCATTTGTGATAGTGAAATCATTGTTGGCAGCATCCTTGAATTCTGGGTTCAATGATAAGCCCGTGGTATCAAATACCTTGCCTGAACCACCATCAGGGTTGACTACCAGAGATGGAGTGTTGAAATAGTTGTTGTTGTTGAATATAAGGTTGTCCGTCTTAGCATCCTGACTGAAGAATACTTTTTCTCCCATTTCCGCAAAGACATTATTCTTGATATTTGCAGTAAATGCTTTATCGCCATTACTGTTTGAACGAATATAGAACAGACCTTTTGAAGTAGCTTCAATCTTGTAGAGTGTATTGTTCTCGAAGTTGATAATCATACCTGCTGCGTTGGCATTGTAGTCAAAACGTAAAAAGTCAGAACCTGAACAGGAATTAGCTACAGTACAATTTTTCATGTTGAAGAGCATGATGGCACATTTTTTCTTCTGTGAATCAACAAAACGTTTGCTGGAACACATATCGTGGAAATAACTATTGGTCACGGTAAATTCATCTACTTTACAAGTGTTTGTTCCCGGGTCAACAACAAAGTTGCCGAATCCGCTTGCTTCTATATTATTGACTATGATTGTTCCGGAACAGTTACTTGTTTTGATCAGAATGTCTGCCGATACACCGATGAATTTGATGTTTTCCGTTGTAAATCCGTCTGTACCTTCTAATACAAATTTAATCTGTGCTTCCACCGGCTTCGTACCGAGGCATTTGATTGCAATGTTCTTGCTGATTGTCAACTCTTTAGTCGAAGCATCTCCCGTTTCATTATCTAGGTAGATAAACTGATTGGTGGAACCGTCTTTAGATGGAAGAAGCATAATGGTTGCCCCTTCTTCCGCTGCATCAATTTTGGCTTGGAGGTCGTCACCTGGATATGCCGGAATATAATCGGGCATGGTAGTAACGGTTACTTTACCACGAGATTTTGTACCATTCATGATGTTGAAAGTGTATTTCGTCTCATAAGTTAAACCTGTGATAGTTGCAGTGCCCGCTGCTATTTCTTCGGCAGACAAGGTACGGGTTTCTTCCAATCCTCCACTAATTGCGATGGCTGTAACAGCTGTTCCTGCGGGCCATCTCAAAGTAACGGTGCTAGAAGTGATATCGTCGTCCGTAACAGCTTCAAGAATTTGCTCTGCATCGGTTTTGAAGAAAACTCCTGTCCATTTAGATTCGGATATCTTTTCTCCAACGGCCTTGATACGAGCCGAATATTTAGTTTCGCCATCCAATCCTGTAATGGTGTATGGGTTGTCGGTAACCTCATTGTAAGTGGTTACAGGAGAGCCTTCAAACTGTAGACTGTCATTGGCGAAGAGTTCAATGACATAAGAATCGGCTCCCAATACTTTGGTCCAACCGAGGCGTACATTCGTTTTGTTTTGTACCCGGGCCTCCACGGCAGTTGGAGAGAATAGGCGGTCGTAGCTTGAGCTTTTGATTTCGTCGTCAAGATCAGAGCAGCTTGCAGCAAATGCCATTAAGCCGACTCCACATATCAGGGCTATATTTTTGAATTTATTTTTCATATTTGTTCAGAGTGATAAGATTAATAATTATAATCATTGGTTAATGTGCCGTTACTTGCATCGAGGAACACTTGCCAGATGGGCCAGAACTGCTTCGTATCGGGGTCGTTGACGTAAAGCTGGGAGATGAACTTTGTTGTTGTAGCAATGCTTGACTCCTCCGATGAGTAAATCCATGATTTGCTGGTGGAGAACTTTCCTGCATCTACCATTGCTTTGCCTTCTTCATCGGTTTCACCGTGGTTCAAGCCATAGATGACGTAAGTATCGGCATCGTTGCTGGCGGCATCCAGTCCTTCATTATAATAAATCTTGGCGGGAAGGTCAGCGTATTCTCCTTCACGGTTGGTCAGTCGGGTCATCTTCTCTTTTGTCTCTTTCAGTTTTGATCCTAACATATTCCAGCGGATTAAGTCGACTTTGCGGAGAGCTTCTCCTGCGAATTCAAATTTGCGCTGATCCACGATTTCGTTGAAGAAAGCTGTCTTACTAGCACTGGCTGCTGTCAGAATAGCTGTTGCTTTGGCGGCAGGATAAGAGCGATCCAGAATCGGCTTCAGATAAGGGGCTGCACTGGTCGGATTATCCAGTTCGTTGATAGCTTCGGCAGCCATCAGGTAGATGTCGGCATAACGCATAACCTGCCAGTTCATTCCGTCATCATTTGTAGAAGTAACGATACGGTTCAACCATTCGAAACGGAGTTTACCAAAGCTCCATCCGCCAAAACATTTGTTGGGCTCCTTGATGGCTGTGCCAGTACCTGTCCATTTATAAGGTATGCAGGTGATATCACGGCGTACATCGTCCACATCGTAGTCATAGAACAAGTTCGGGGTAGGGCCATTGTATCCACCTTTATTCAGTGCTGTCCACTGGTTGGCATTCTCGTGCTTTACACCCCAAGTGTAGATTACGCGCCCGCGACCATCAGAGAACGGTATTTCCCAGATTGATTCCAAACCGGCAGTACCCGTTTCCTGGCACAATTGACGGAAATTCTCTTCAAAAGTTCCCAGTTTGTTATATCCCTGAGTGATGATACTCACACATTCGTCTTTAGCAATCTGATACATGGCTTGCCTTTGCGCAGCATCTTCCAAGTTGTAGCGGATGCCGTCAGGATGTTGCGAATATCCGGCTGCAAATAAGGCGATGCGTGCACGCAGTCCTTTGGCAAATGTTTTGCTGACACGCTCTGTGGATTGGGTATATTTGTTTTCATTCGGCCATCCCAGATAGCTTTCGGCTTCCAGTAAGTCGGCAAGGATTTGATTGATAACAACCATACGGTCGGACTTTTCAACATAGATAGTTTCGGAAGTGATAGGTTCGAAACGTGCGGGCACGTCTCCCCAGGCTTTTATCAAATCGAAATAAATAAATGCACGTAAGGTCAACAATTCACCATATAGTTGGGCCATATTAGTATTGGTCAAATCACTGTTTTCACGCATAGCTTTAATGCCTTTGTTGGCACGTTCGATGGCTTCGTACAATTTTGCCCATGCATTGTTGTCTGTATTCATATACGTATTGTCTGGCTTGGCAGAATAGGTCACCAAAGAACCTTCCTTATCTGTTTCTACATTGTTCATTCCGGAGTTATTGAATATCTCGCAATCTGTATTTACACCGAAATAAGCGAGGTAGCGTCCTCGGTAAGAATTAGTTTCGCCAAATGACTGGTGAATGCCCATGACAGCTGCATCGGCCAAGGCTTCAGTATTGAAGATGATGGTTTCATCCATGGATGACTTGCTTGGGGCATCCAGTAGGTCTTCGCAAGAGGCGAATAGACTGGCTGATGCCAGGAGTGATATATATATTAATTTTTTCATTACTTTCTATTATTTGTAGAGTTAGAAATTAAGATTTAAGCCAACTACGAATTGGCGGCTCTTTGGATAGGCCGAGTAATCGACACCCGGGGTCAGATTACTTCCGTTACGGCGGCTGGTAGATACTTCCGGATCATAACCACTATAACTTGTCAGACAGAATACGTTGTAGGCTGTTACGTAGAAACGCAGGTTGTTGATCCCGACTTTCTTCACTAACGTTGTAGGCATTGTGTAGCCTAAGGTAAGTGTATTCAGGCGGAGGAATGAACCGTCTTCAACAGCCCAGTCGGAGAAGATGTACTTGTCGGTATACGGAGACCACATGGTGGTGTTTTGGTTCATTTCGGCCAGTTGAGCCATATTCGTTACCAAATTACCTGCCGCATCTACATTGTTCCAGCGTTTCCCTCCTGCCATGTCGGAAGTCAGGTTACGGTATAGATACTTCGAAGTGCTGGTGTACTCTATCTTATTGGCATTGTAGATGTCGTTTCCATAACTCCAGTTGAAGTTGGCAGTCAGGTCGAATCCATAGAGGCGTGCATTGATATTGAAACCGCCGGTATGCAGAGGGTTCGCATCACCAATCACTCTTTTGTCATCAGAACCGTTCGCATCACCGCTGTTATCCAAGTCTTTCAGCTTCATCATACCCGGACGGGCTGTTCCTACAGCAGAAGAAGAACTTACTCCGTCTCTCAAAATCCAGGTTTCGGTCACTTCGTCATATCTTTCGAAATCGGATACTTCGTAACGGCCATCGCTTACATAGCCATACATTTTGCCTACACTGCCTCCTACTTCTATCCAATAGTCCTGACCGATTTCGGAGGAAGCCCAGTAGGATTGTGTCAAGTCGTTGGACATGGTTTTCAGTGAACCCAATGATTTGATTTTGTTCTTGTTGAAACTGATGTTTGCTCCGAAGCTCAAGCCGAAGTTCTTTTTGTCGATGGCTATCCAGTTAACGGAAGCTTCGAAACCTTTGTTTTCTGTTTCACCCATGTTGCGGTATTGGTTGTCATAACCTGTACCCGAGGTAGGGAACAGAATCAACAAATCTTTCGTAGTGTTCCAGTAAGCTTCCAAGGTACCGCTTAGTTTGCCTCCCAGCAGGGTGTAGTCCAAACCAAGGTTTCGGGTAATGGTGGTTTCCCAAGTTAAGTCCGGGTTAGACATTGTTTTGGAAGGAGCCCAGTAAGAGGGATAGCCGTTGATCCAGGTAGTAGCCTTGGCTTCGTATTCCTGATTTAATTGTCCGGACGGGATATTATTATTGCCTGCAGTACCATAGCTGAAACGAAGCTTCAAGTCGTCCAACCAATTGTGGGTGCTTTCCATAAATGGTTCGGAAGATACACGCCAAGCCAAGGCGGCTGACGGGAAATATCCCCAACGGTTGCCGCGGGCAAACTTGGAAGAGCCGTCGGCGCGGAACGTTCCGCTGAACAAATATTTACTGTCATAGTCATAATTCAAACGGCCGAAATAAGAAAGCAATACGTCATTCGGATCCGAATAATTGGTGATTTCAAAAGGAGTTCCCTGGGTCATCAGGTTAATGCAGTCGTCCGCAGTAAAGGTGCTGGGGAAGCCATGTGAAGTATTGGTGATTTTGTTATTTTTGGCTATCACATATTCTTGGCCAATCAAGGCATTTAAGTGATGCTTTTCGTCTTTAATCAGCTTTTTAAAGTCGTAGTTCACGGTATTCGTATTACGAATAGTACTGCGACTTTGACGAGTCAGTGTTACAGCCGGTTTTCCCTGATTGGTAGAGGAGGGAGTGTTACGTACGTAATAGGTACTGGGACCATAATATCTATCAGTATTGTAGCGATAGTCATCGTAACCGAATTCAGATTTGAAACGTAGGTTCTTGATGATTTCCCAAGTAAAGCCTGCACCAAGATTATAAGTAGTGCGTTCTTTGCGGGTATCGTTATCAATTAATGAAGTCAATGGATTAATCAGCAAGGAACTGGGCTCTTCGTTGTCGGAGTTGAGTTCATCGGACAAGCCGGGAACCGGGAATGGGGTGTATTGTACGGCATATTTCAGTCGCTTGTCAGTATTCAGCGAACTGTTGGCGTCGTTGGCACCACCACCATTAATCTTAGTACGTGAGAAACGTGCACTGAGGTCAATGGTTATGTTCTTAATGGGCTTGTGGCTTAATTTCAGATTCGCATTGTCGCGTTTGAAGTCGGACATCTGCATGATGGCTTTATCATCCATGTGCGAATAACTGAAAGCATATTTCATCTTATCACTACCACCATTCAGGCTGATGTTATGATTGAAAGTATGTCCGGTGCGGCCAAATGTCAGATCTTGCCAGTCGTTAGTGGCTACATCATCATACATATCCAAGTCCTGATAGTTGCCAAAATACTGGGAATATTTGTCTGCCTTATCCGTTAGCAGCCCCAATTCATATTGCCAATTGGCATAATCTCTGGCTGAGAGCACGTCCAGTTTATTAGCTACTTTCTTCCAGCTATAGTAAGCATTATAGCTGACACTCATTTTACCTTCTTTTCCGCTCTTGGTGGTCACAATGATTACACCGTTGGCACCACGTGAACCGTAAATGGCTGTGGAGGAGGCATCTTTCAGAACTGTGATGTCTTCAATGTCAGTGGGAGGTATGTCGGAGATACTTTCTACCGGGAAACCGTCAACAATAAACAGTGGTTCGTTGCTCTGTGTGATAGAGCCACCACCGCGCACACGGATAGACATTGTTGCGTCGGGTGAACCTTCCGTGGTGGTAATTTGTACACCGGCCATTTTACCTTGCAATGCTTCGGTAGCAGAAGCAACAGGAACAGCAGCTAGTGTCTCAGAGCTTACGGTGGCAACGGAGCCGGTCAGGTCTTTACGCTTTGCTGTACCGTAACCGATAACCACAACCTCTTCCAAAGCCTGTGCATCGTCTTCCATAACTACTTCAACTTTTGTTTTGCCTTTCAGGGGTATTTCCTGAGAAGTCATACCCACATAAGAGAATACCAATGTGGAATTGGCGGGAACACTAAGGGAGAAATTACCATCAATATCGGTAATAGTACCGTTGCTGGTATTCCCTTTCTGTACTACGGAAGCACCGATAACGGTTTCTCCCGTCTTGTCTGTCACAGTACCTGTTACGGTTACATTTTGCGCTGATACGCTAAGCGATATCACGGCTACTAAACAGAATAGTAGCGCGGCGCGCATGTTTTTCATTTTGTTAGACATTCTTTGCATGTTATTAATTAAGTATGATTTTTTTCGTTATGTGTGTTCGGGCACACTGTTAATTCGTTGCTGCAAATGTATAGGGATGTGAAAATATATATGTGTAATATCTGTTTTTAGGGTGGTATTTTTTGTTATTTACTGTCTATAATGTTTTTGTGAGTTATCTAAATGATGTTATATAACAGAAAAGAGGGGAGTTTATTGCTCCCCTCTTGACGTTTTAACATAGTGACGACTGACTTTTGCCGGTATCCCTATAGTTTTGGTTACTATTTATTCTTATTGATTTCTTGCGGTCAGAATGTATTCGTTTCCTGCATTTGTTTCGATATCATACACATAAGTCTGTGCATATTCCGGTATGCAAACCGGTGCATTGGCAGCAATCAGTGGTTTGCGGATGCTCTGTGATTGTAATAGTGGGTTGTCAGATACCTCTTGGACACTTGGAGTCAATTTTTCCCCATTCAGATACAAAGGAATCTGGGTCCGTATGCGGAGTGTACCGCCAATATTGGAAGTGATAACGGCTGTTTGTAATTCTCCGTTTTCCCACTTCATCTCTTTCACTGTAAAGCCGCCACGGCAACGGATACCTTTCAATGTTCCCTGTTTCCATACGTCGGGCAATGCCGGAAGAAGATGGATAGCTCCGTCATGGCTCTGAACGAACATTTCGGCAATACCGGCAGAACAGCCAAAGTTACCGTCAATCTGGAAAGGCGGGTGTGCATCAAACAGGTTCGGATAAGTACCACCGTTTTGTCCCTTTTCATCGGTAGTGGGGTGCAACTGTTCGGTTATCAGTTTATAGGCATGGTTACCATCGAGCAGACGTGCCCACAGGCACACTTTCCAACCCATTGACCAACCGGTAGAGTGATCGCCACGACCTGTTAAAGACTTCTTGGCAGCTTCAAACAGGATGGGAGAGTTGTAGGCACTGATTTGGCGTCCCGGATACAAACCCCAGAGATGAGAAACATGGCGATGACGATCTTTGGGATTATCCCAGTCGTGCATCCACTCCTGTAACTGTCCCCAACGGCCTACCTGCATAGGGGCTAAATTGTTAACTACAGTCTGTAAACTGTCGGTGAAAGCGGTGTTTTCGTTCATTAAACCGGCAGCGGCAATCGTATTGTAGAATAAATCGTAAACCATCTGATTGTCCATCGTGGTTCCGGCAACTACAACAAATGTACGTTTGCCATTTACTACGGGACTGTTTTCAGGAGAATAGGAGGGGGCTACTACCAGCCAGTTATTCTCGGGTTCACGTACCAAAAAATCGAGGTAGAATTCGCAGGCACCACGCATCAGGGGGTATACTTCGGCTAGATAGTTTTTGTCGCCGGAGAAGAGGTAACGATCCCACAGATGCTGGCAGAACCAAGCGTTACAAGTGGGCCATACTCCGTAGCTTGGTCCGTCTACGGCACCGGTGCTACGCCAGATATCCGTATTGTGATGCAATGTCCAACCGCGACAACCGTACATGGCGGCACTTTCGCGCCCTTGTATGGCTGCTTCTTTTACTAATTGCAGGAAAGGTTCGTGCATTTCGGGCAGGGAGGTACTTTCGGCAGGCCAGTAGTTCATTTCTACATTGATATCAGTAGTATATTTGCCATCCCAAGGAGCACGTAGCTGGTAGTTCCAGATACCTTGCAGATTGGCGGCTTGCCCGCCGGGCTGTGAACTGCATATCAGCAGGTAGCGTCCGAATTGGAAGTATAAAGCAGCCATTTGCGGATCGAAGCTTGTACTGAACTCTTTGACGCGTACATCTGTCGGCTTGTCGGCTTGAGCATTGCGCCCCAGGTCCAGAGATACTCGGTTGAAGTACTTCTGATATGCATTGATATGGGCGGCTTTATTCTTCGCATAGTTCTTGTTGACCTGTTTCAGGTATTTCTGTGCAGTGCTGAGTGCATTGCCCGATACATCCTTATAGTTTACGAAGTTGGTGCCGATGGATACGTATAATGTAACGCTATTGGCATTTTTGACTTGCAGGGTGCTGTCTGATGTTGCTTCCAGACTGCCACCACTGTTCTCTATGCGGGTGAGGGCGGTGAATTCCACTTTGCCTTCGATACCTTCGTGGTCGTTAGCTTTTCCGCTCAACTGTAATTCTTTGCGGGAGGAGATACTGCGTACCACATTACTTTTATAAGGCGTGGTATATTTTGCAGTGAATGAGATGCTCTTCTTTTGTGAAGCTGTCAAGCGGATTACCAGGACCTGATCGGGGAAAGAAGTATAGGCTTCACGGGTATAGGTTACTCCATTGGTGGTGAAGCGAGTGGTAGCTATTGCCTTTGCAATGTCCAGATCACGATAATAATCGTTGTAATTGCTGATTCCATCAAAGTCAAGATGCAGGGAACCTACAGTCTGATAAGGCATCCCGTTGGCGGATGGCGAACAGATGGTGGGGCCGCAAAGCTCTTGTGCCTCTTTATTCTTGCCCTCAAAGATGAGTTGGCGGATCCGTGGCAAAGCGTCTTTGGCTTTGGGATTGGTGTTGTTGTAAGGAGAACCTCCCCATACGGTTTCTTCATTCAATTGGAATTGTTCGTGTACAGGGTCGCCAAAGACCATGGCGCCTATACGTCCGTTACCCAGTGGCAAAGCTTCTACCCATTGTGTGGCGGGTCCATCGTACCATAATTTGAGAGTTTCATTTTCCAGCTGTGCCTGCAAGCTACTGCTTATGCAGATTGCGGCAAAGCATGTCGATAACCATTTCTTCATCATTGTTTTTCATTTTTTGTATTTCAGTTGCAAGGTTAGGCAGTTTTCGGCACTTTCAGGGGTAATATCTATTTAAAAAGGAGTAAAAATGATGCATACCGTTTGCCTATTTATTGGCAAGACCTTGCTGATACGGTGGCAATATTCAGGCAGTAGAGGCTGAATTTAGTCTTTCAAGACGCTCTCGATAATCTCCTCAGCTTTATCCACAATGTAGTCAGGATGGAAGGTTTCCAGTTCAGCACGTGGGCGGAATCCCCAGGTCACTCCGCAGGAGGTTATATTTGCATGGATAGCTGTCTGCATGTCTACGCCGGAGTCTCCTACATAGAGAACATCTTCTTTGGCTGTCTTTGCTATTTTCAGGATATCGTATACGACGGTGGGATCGGGTTTTACGTTTACCCCTTCACGTTGGCCAAAGACAGCGATGAAACGAATTGTAGGAAAATAGTGGGCAATTAGTTTCTCTGTAGCTGCTTGATATTTGTTGGAAGCGACTGCAAGTTGGACTCCCTTGGTCTGTAGTTCGGTTAGAAGTTCCGTGATGCCGGGGTAGGGGCGGCTTTTGTCTGCATTATGTTGGTCATAATAGGGTACAAATTCTTTTCGTATGCGCAGGACATTTTTTTCCGTCTTTTCTCCTTCGGGCAGAGCACGCTCAAAAAGTTTGTTGATACCATTTCCAACCATGAAGTTGTACTCTTGTTCTTCATGTGTGGGATATCCTAAGGCGGCTAATGCATGATTGGTACTTTGTGCCAGATCGGCAATGGTGTTTAGGAGGGTACCGTCTAAATCAAAAATTACGAGTTTCTTCATTTTTCTTACTTTCTTTTCTTTATGAACGCAAATATAAGGCATTTCGTTCAAACAATCTGTAATGAGTTGATTCATTTCTTTCCGGTTATGAATTAATTCACCACAGATTACACAGATTCACACAGATTTATTAATCTAATCATCAGTAAAATAAAATCTGTGTCAATCTGTGTAATCTGTGGTGAGTCTTATTCCTTTCTATACCGTTATGAGCAAAAAAAGCCCCCGGATGTCATACACTTATACATCCGGAGGCTCTGTATTATAGCGTAACTTGCACGCTTAGAAATATCTTATTTCTTCGTAATGCGGAACCAGTCTACATCTGCCCAACCACCGTCATTGGTAGTAATTGCAGGACGGGTACAGAAAGTACCTACCTTGACACCGATCCATTTTCCTTCTTTAGCCTGGAATGACTTGCCAAGAGGCTGGTATTTCTTTCCATCAAGACTATAACTGAAGTCACACATAACCAGCAGATCATGTCCGCCTTCACTCTTTGAAATCTTTTTGTTGGCATCGCTGCTGAATTTTACTTTCAGATAGATGGTGTTGTCTGTCAGGTCTACCGTACCGTTTACTTGTTCCGGTGTGCCTTTGTCTGCCTTCAGACAGGATACTTGCGAGAGAACCAGCCCTTTGTCTGTATTCTCCAGGATCAGTCCGGCATAGTCCATACCCATCACTACCAATCCGGTACGTTCGCCTTTATATTTATCTACCGGCTTGAAAGTCAGTTTCATGGTAGCAGTGAAGTTGGGGGCCGGAGCCTTCTGTAACAGCAGATTGGCAACATCGAACAGATTCTTGTATTCTTTCACTACCGGGTAAGAATACAGGCGTACGATGCTTTGGTCTCCTGCGTAGTATGCCCACTTCTCGTTGATATTGGCATGCCACTGCCATTGAGGAGACAAAGTATAACCGTCGAACTCGTCACTTTCCTGCGGAGTGCAGATGGGATAGGTCTTACCTACGTTCGGTTTCTTGTAAGTCATTACAGGTTCACCACAACCGTCACCGTCTTTGTCGATACCGATTACGGGCCAGTCATTCACCCATTTCATGGGTTGCAGATGTACCAGTCGGCCATAAGCGCCTACATCCTGGAAGTGGAAGAACCAGTCTTCTCCGGTTGGGGTATCTACCCATGCACCTTGGTGAGGGCCATTCACAGGGCTATTACCTTGTGCAAGCACGGTTTTCCATTCGTACGGTCCGTATACATTCTTCG
Source organism: Bacteroides sp. 14(A) (assembly GCF_000526555.1). Lineage (NCBI taxonomy): Bacteria > Pseudomonadati > Bacteroidota > Bacteroidia > Bacteroidales > Bacteroidaceae > Bacteroides > Bacteroides sp. 14(A). The sequence goes on from NZ_JAGH01000002.1 coordinate 2,612,488, forward strand.
AACGGAGCACTACCTGCCAACCTGTAGGTACACCACCTGCCGGATGGAAGATGTAGTAATATCCGTTACGTTTGTAGAATTTTGGTCCTTCACAGGTCTGGTGCGCCTCATGTCCGTCAAATACGATACGTGACGGAGTGATGGCCTTGGTAGCTTCAGCATTCAGTTCGCAAATGGTGATTACGCTCTTCAGCTCGGCACGGCTACCTGCGTAGGCATGTACCATATACACTTTGCCGTCCTCGTCCCAAAGCGGACAAGTGTCGATGATGCCTTTACCCGGTTTCACCAGTACAGGCTCAGTCCACGGTCCTTTCGGATCTTTGGCTTTTACCATGAAAGCACCTTGATCGGGATCTCCCCAGAAGATGTAAAACTCACCGTTGTGATGGCGGATGGCAGGTGCCCATACGCGGTTACCATGTTCAGGACGTTCGGGAGTTTCTATTGGGGACAGAGCGTAAGGTACGGCAGCGCCAATGATAGTCCAGTTCACCAAATCTTTGGAGTGGAGTATCTGCAATCCGGGCAAACAGTTGAAACTGGAAGATGTCATGTAGTAATCATCTCCTACACGGCAGGCATCCGGGTCGGAATAGTCTGCATAGAGTACCGGGTTCTTGTACTTACCGTTTCCCTGGTCGGCTACCCATACCTCGGAAACATAATTTTTCTGCTGTGCTGCCAGCGGAAGGGCGAGCAACAGGCATAGACTCATCAAGGTCTTTCTTGCTTTCATGATACGTTTTTAGTTATTAGTGATTAGTTATTAGTGATTGGTTACGAATGTCACTTTATCACCCTATCACTTCATCACTTTCACCACTGCCGGATGTTCCAGTTCTTCTTTCCATTCGCGGATATAGGCGAACCATGCTTCGGGAGTTTTATAGCCGAAGGTTTCTTTCATGGAAGTGAATGTGATATTGTGGGTGAAATATTTGCTGCCTTTGGCACCGATGGTGTACAGGTAATTAGCCTTGTCTTTCACTTCGGCCTTTACGTACTTTTGCGGAATGTATGTGCCCAGTCCTACGGTTTCTTTAGCGTACTTCACGGTGTCGTTTACGGGCCAGTCCGTTCCCCAGCAACCTATCAGGCCTTTGTGGTCGGAGTAAGATACAGAGCCTTTGATGTCTATTACACCGGTACAGAAGATTTCGTCTTTCAACGGTTCTTCAAAGAAGGTTTCTACAAACACATCGCGGTGTCCGCCGTAGAGGGTGTAGCGGTTCGTCATGCGTAGTTCCGAACCTTGATATTGCCAGTCTGTCACTTCTATTTCGGCGATGGTGCGTACCGGACCGTAGGCAATGATGCGCTCGGTAAGCGTGGATACAGGTTCGATATGAGTGGATTTCTTGCCGTCCCAGCCTTTCAGCGCACCTAAACCGCAGCTGCCGCCTACTAACAGGACATCGTCTCCGAAGCCACGTGCCAGTTGTTCGTCGGTGGGATAGAACTGTGATTCTTTGATTTCAAAGCCTTTATTGAATTTGCCATAGATGTCGACTGTTTGCTTCTTGTCAAAGTACAGGCGATAAGCCACCAGTTCAGATTCGAAAGCCGGACCGTGGTGATGCATCTGATTGTAGATGTTACTGGTTCCCGGAATGGTTACCGAATGTACGGGGACATGCTTGCCTCGCTTGTCGCTTACCAGCATCTCGGCATATACACGGGCAGGATAAGTCTTGTCGCTTTTGGCGGAAGACAGAGTGACGGTCACTGTTTTCTTGCTCTTGGCAGGCAGGTCGATGACAAATGCAAGTTCATCCGGACGGAGGTCGCCATTCAGATCATCCAGTTGCGAAGGTATTTCTTCGCTTCCGTTCATGACTACTGCCGAACGTACCCGGAACTGTGGATTGATTTCACTGAGTTTGATTACTACCGGTTCGTCTGCTTTTGCCTTGTTCCAGGTGTTACTTACTTCCACCTTGAAACTCTTTTGGGTTTCTTGTGCTTCTGCTGTGACAGAAAGACCGCACAATAATAGCAATACTGTAAAGATATTCTTCTTCATGGTTTTAAATATATAACTAATTTGCTACAAAAGTAGTGCAAACCTACCGTAATTCCTTTTCCATTTTGATATAAATACTGTCGCCTTTGTGAGTTATTCCTTCCAACCGGCTTCCTCAAAAGAGGTGACTTTTACCTGTTGGGGATCGAGGCAGGCATACTTGATGCGCTGTCTCCTCCAGGTATAAACAATGTGTACCTTTCCGTCTTTGCCCTGAATGACTGAGGGGTATGAATATTGGTTGATCGGCGAATCTTCTAATACCACGGCCGCTTTCCAATGCATACCGTCGTCACTGATTGCTACATTGATGGGAGTACGTTCTTTCCGTTTTCCTTTGATGTAGCGATAGTGGTTGTATACCAGCAAGTGCCGCCCGTCTTTCAGCGTGATTCCATCAATGCCGGAATTGTTGTTGGGCAAGTCAATGAATGTTACCGGACTCCAGCTTTCTCCGTTGTCTTCACTCCAGGTGGTAGCAACGGAGCCGTTGTTCTGGGTACGGCATAAAGCTTGTAACTTTCCGTCTTTATGTGTCAGGATGGTGGGCTGTATCACTTGTATGGTTTTATGCTTCTGATTACTGAACTTCACCTGATCTGTTTCCACAATTTCGGAAGCAGTTATAGGACCAATCTTTCGCCAGGTCTTTCCTTCATCATCGCTGATTTCGAAATGAATCCGCCAACCGTTCTCATCTTCCGTACTGCTGGGGCAGATCATTCGCTTGCCGATCCATACAGGCTTGTTTTTGATGGGACCAAGGAAGCCTTCGGGAAGTGCCCGGGATTTGCTCCATGTTTTTCCACCGTCTTTTGAAGTAACGACATGACCACTCCATCCGGCTACGTTCACACCTATTTTATAATAAAGCTGTAGTTCTCCTTTCGGTGTTTCGGTCAGTACGGGATTCCAGCAGGCGTATTTGGTTCCGTCCAATACACCGTCCGCAACCATTTGTGGTTCTGTCCAGCCTGTTTTTGTCTTGCGGCTAACCCAAATGCAACAATCGGGATTCTTCTCTTTGGTTCCCCCGAACCAGGCTGCCACTATTCCGCGACGTCCTTCTACAATAGTAGCCGCATGGCTCTCCGGGAAGGAAGGCTTCCGACAGATAAAGTCATCCTCCAGCAGGCCTTTTCTTCCTTTTCCGTATGATATGTTCTTTTTAATATGGAAGTTATACTTCCCCGAACCTATCTTACAAACTGTGTATCCGTCTTCCTGGCGGAGTATTTGTAAACCTTCGGATTGCTTCAATGGCTTTCCGTTTTCGGTGAGGGCGGAGGTATCCGCATTGGGCAGCCATATAGTAGCCGTACTATTGGCAGGTACACTGATTTCCCAGGAATACCCGGTAGCTGTTTGTGACCAGTTACTTGTTACTTTGCCATAAGGTGTAATGTGAGAAGCACGAATAAATCCTACTTCTTCCAGTTCGAAAGCAGGTTTCATCTGGATTTCCTTGAAACCGGGAGCTGCATTCCGGATACCTGCCAGATGTTGATAGCAATAGGGGAGGAAATCACCCAGTAACATGACGTGGTTACCGCTGTTCATGGCCGGATCAGCTGTGTTCCCGTTCCATAACTCCCAGATGGTGGTAGCTCCGTTGGCTGCCATGTATCCCCATCCGGGATATTTGGTATGGGTAGCCAGAACGTATGCTACATCTGTGCGTCCCATTCTTACAAGCTCGCGCATCAGCCATTGTACGCCAATAACTCCGCATTGAATGGTGGCATTGTAATAGTCTACCGTTTTATGAATGATTTGCCGGGCAACGGTTTCTTTTTCCGTATCCGGTACCATGTCGAATGCCAGTGGGAGAAGGTTGGCTGTAACGGTATTATTGCTGTAATATTGTTTTTCCTGATTCCAGAAGGTTTTGTTGAAACCTTCTTTTACGTGTTCTGCCAGTTCCTGATATTCCTGAATATCCTCAGCTAACTGCTGGTGGTGCAGCTGTCCGGCAATATCCGGAGTGTGGGGCATATCTAACTGAAGCTGTGCAAACTTTATCATATATTGCAGCAGCTTGTAGTAATAGGCGGTTGCTATCAGTTTACCATCGGTAATGCGGGCCGGGTCTTTCGAATGTATTAATTCGGGAGATTCGGGCGGAAGACACCAATCGCCGTAACGGTCGCGGGTGATGATATGCGATTGGTTCATGAACTCTGTGCGGATGTGCTCCATCCATTGCTTCATGGCGGGATAATGCTTGCAGATGGTTCCCGGATTTCCATATTGTTCATACAGCATATTACTGATGAAAATGAAGGTTGACGGCCAGGTCACGTTGTCTGTATAGTAGTAATAATAGGCCGGCACTACATCGGGTATGCATCCGTCTTCCCGTTGCGCATCGCGGATATCGTCCATCCACTTAGCATAAAGCGGACCGTTTTCCATCAAGAAACTTTCACCTAGTGCGCCGTTGGTATGATCGCCCAGCCAAGGCTGGCGTTCATCACGCTGGGGACAGTCGAGCGGTATTCCTTTATAATTACCACGAATTCCCCAGAAGGCATTTTTCACTAATTGGTTCAGGATAGGATTATCACATTCAAATGTTCCGGTGAGAGGCATGTCGTCATTTACAACTTCGCCTGTAAAGTTGGTAAGGGTAGGAGTACCTGGAAATTCGCTGACTTCTACATAGCGGAAGCCATGATATACAAAGCGGGGAGCCCACTCTTCAATGCCCTCTCCTTTCAGGATATAAAGGTCGGTTACTTTGGCTGACCGTAAGTTGGCGGTGTATAGTTCTCCATCCGGTTGCAGGGTTTCTGCAAAGCGCAGGCGTACTGAGTCGCCCGCATTTCCTTTTACCCGGATGCGCAGCCAGCCTACCATGTTCTGTCCCATGTCGAGGATATAGCCATTGGCCGATTTACGGATGGTTCGGGGATTGATCTTCTCCACTACCTTGATACCCGGTATGGTTTGTCCGCGCAGATATCCCGAAGGTATGGAAACGCGTTCCGCCTGCAACCAGCTACTGTCGTCATAGCCGGTTTCCGACCAACTTCCTAATTCTTTCCGGGCATCGTATTCCTCACCGTCAAACTCATTGTTACTGCGGATGGGACCGTCGGCTGTCAGTTTCCAGTTCGTATCTGTGGCAATCGTTTCCCGGCTGCCGTCCGTATACTCTACGATCAGGTTCATCCGGACTTTTGGATAGCCGAAGTTATGGATTTTATAAGTACGGTAGTTCTGGCGCATGAAGTGGTATCGTCCGTTTCCGAGCGTAATACCTATGGCATTATCCGCCTGTGAGCGAAGCAGACTTGTTACATCATAGCTGTTGTAAAGTACGGTTTTCCGGTAGTCGGTAGGAGCGGGAGCCAGTACAAGGTCACCGACCCGTTCGCCGTTGATGAGGCATTCGTAAACTCCGAGTCCGCTGATGTGCAGGGTTGCCTCTTTTATTGCTTTGCTGAGTTTGAATTCTTTGCGTACATACCGGGCGGACAGACGTGAAAACATGGTTTCACTATCCCAGGGCATAGGTCTGTCCATACCAATCCAACGTCCTTTCCAACGTGTTTCTCCCATCAGTCCCATTCCCCAGAAAGCAGGTTCGCTCCAGGCGCTCTCACCTGTACCGGTTGTTACCTGTACTTTCCAATAATAGCGCTTGTTGGGTTGTAAAGAGGGACCTTGGTAGCTTATCCAAATGGACGCATCAGAGCGTACCTCGCCTGAATCCCACACGTCTGCCCGATTCTTGCTTAGAAGTTCCGGGGAGGACGCAACGAACAGGCGGTAAGTTGTCTGCATCACATTGCGTTGCCCGCTTTGGAGCCGCCAGCTGAAACGCGGTTGAGGGGTATCCAGACCTAAAGGATTAGTCAGTTGTTCCGTGCGAAGGTCTGTTATGGAAAGAGTATCGCTCTGTGCTGCTTGGATAAACAGACAACACAGAGCGATCAGTATGATTACTTTTTTCTTCATACACCAGCGGTATTATATACCTTATAAATCGATATTCAAAGCTTTGGTTGCCGAATTATTATAAGTTTTCCCGTTTACTTTCAGGTCTTTGGCTTGCTTCACCTGCAATGCTGTGCCTTTGGTATCTATTTTCACGTTCTCTATAGAAACATTTTCAGCCTGGCTGATAACGATACCTTGCTTGGCGTCCGTAATAACTACATCCTTTACGTGTACATTACGGATAGGCATTTCAGGCAGTCCATTGAAGAACATGGCACGTCCTACGCTTCTGCAAGTCACATTTGTGATGTGGATATCACGGAAAGCGGGAGTTTTTTCCGTTACAGGAGGAACGGATGATTTCATTCTGCCTTCCAAGTCATCTTCCGTTTCTTCACCGGCACCTTTACCGCCATAGAACAAGTCGAACAGCAAGGCTTCGTGCGGGATATCAATCATATTGATGTTGTGAATATAGATACCTTCTACTACACCGCCACGTCCGCGGGTACTCTTGAAGCGTAAACCTACATCCGTACCCAGGAAAGTACAGTCGGTTACATAGACGTTCTTTACGCCACCCGACATTTCGCTACCTACTACGAAACCACCGTGGCCGTGCAATACGGTGTTATTTTTTACAATCACATTCTGGCAAGGTTCGCCGCGTCTGCGACCGTCTTCATCTTTTCCCGATTTGATACAGATAGCATCGTCACCGGCATCGAATATGTTGTTGACAATCAACGCGTTCTTGCAAGATTCCAAGTCCAGTGCATCACCATTCTGGGAGTACCAAGGGTTGAAAACTTTCACATTGTGAATCGTGATATGCTCGCATGACAACGGGTGCAGGCACCAGCTGGGAGAGTTCTTGAAAGTTACACCTTCCAATAATACTTTTTTACTCTTAACGATATTCAGCAATACGGGACGCAACCACGGGCGGATTTCATTCCATTCCTCGTCCGTATTAATGCCTTCCGGGTTATTGAAATCTTTAGTAGCCATAGCGCCTTTCAGTGCACCGGCAGTGGGATACCAGATGCTACCGGATGCATCGACTACACCTCCTGAACTTACCAGGCTACTCCATTGGCCCGCAGTCAGTTTGCCTTTTTTTACCGGACGCCAGCTATCACCTGAACCATCGAATACACCATGTCCCGTAATCGCTATATTCTCAGCATTCCATGCTGAAATAGGAGATTGGCAACGGCGCGTATCCAAACCCTCAAAAGATGTTTTAATAATAGGATAAGCCTCGAAATCATCTGTGAACAATACCAGGGCGTTCATTTCAGTATATAGATTGACGTTGCTCAGCAACTCGATAGGGCCGGTCAGCCACAAGCCTTCGGGAATAATTACTTTACCGCCGCCTTTGGTATTTACTGCCTTTATAGCGTCGTTGATAGCTTTGGTATTCAGTACGATACCATCTCCTTTAGCGCCAAAATCTACAATATTGACTGTATAATCCGGAAAAGCGGGTTGTTCCACTTTCGGCATATTGAAGGGTAAATTCTCATAGATACTTTCATCTATATAATTTCCGTTTTGGGCATTTACCGTACTTTGTGCAGGTAACAACGGAAGGGCCAGTGCAACAAGCACCCATAGTTTTTTGATAAATGTGTTCATCCGTGATACTATATTTAGTTATAAGTTATTAGTTATCAGTTATTCGTTGTTAACTAACAGGCTTCTTCAACTTCTCATTTTCTTTCCTTTTTTATTATCCTCCCGCAAGCGGCTCTCCCGAGTGGCCTGCGAAAGAAATAATAAATGATTCATGTTAACCTAATTCTAACCTTAAATAAATATTATGAAAAAACCTCTTAATTACCGGTTGCAAATGTATCGGGCTTTAGCTAAAACCATGTGCACAATTTGTTGGTTTAGGTGGATTTTTTGTGGTTTTGTCCTTTTCTTTGCACACTTACGGGCTTTTTATGCAGAAAGTTCATATCTTTAAATAAGATAGGCGGCATTTCAGCAAAGCAAAAATAAGCAAGCTTATTTTGCTATGCGTTCAATTTGCGCTATCTTTGCAGCCTCAAAATAGTAAACGTGGTGATAAGATGCAAGTTGATGAGGAGGCGAACAATAAGAGCAATTCCCTTGTTGATTTGTTTATTAGATACCCGTCAACTTTAATATTATAGGTATGAGTTACAATTTGTTGAAAGGAAAAAGAGGCATTATTTTCGGTGCTCTGAATGAGCAGTCCATTGCCTGGAAAGTAGCTGAAAAAGCAGTAGAAGAAGGTGCAACGATCACCTTATCAAACACTCCGGTAGCAGTTCGCATGGGCGAAGTTTCCGCACTGGCAGATAAATTGAAATGTGAAGTTATCCCCGCTGACGCAACCAGCGTAGAAGATTTGGAAAATGTATTCAAACGCTCCATGGAAGTTTTGGGCGGACCGATTGACTTTGTGCTTCACTCCATTGGTATGTCTCCGAATGTTCGCAAGAAACGTACATATGATGATTTGGATTATGATATGCTGGGCAAGACGCTCGATATTTCCGCAGTGTCTTTCCATAAGATGATACAGGCTGCCAAAAAGCTGAATGCAATTGCCGATTACGGTTCAATCCTTGCATTGAGTTATGTGGCTGCACAACGTACATTCTATGGATACAATGATATGGCAGATGCAAAAGCTTTGCTGGAATCCATTGCACGTAGCTTCGGTTATATCTATGGCCGCGAACATAATGTACGTGTCAATACCATTTCACAGTCTCCGACTATGACTACTGCCGGTTCCGGTGTGAAGGGGATGGATAAGCTGTTCGATTTTGCCAACCGCATGTCTCCGCTGGGCAATGCTTCAGCTGACGAATGTGCTGATTATTGCATCGTAATGTTCTCCGACCTGACCCGTAAGGTAACCATGCAGAACTTATTCCATGACGGTGGTTTCTCCAGCGTGGGTATGAGCTTGCGTGCCATGGCTACTTACGAAAAAGGACTGGATGAATATATGGATGAGAATGGAAACATTATCTATGGGTAATATATAGTGATTAACGGTTAGTGATGAGTGATTAGTGGCTATGCAGTATAATGGCATAGCAAAATGAACCGCTCATCACTAACTTTTTTCATTTATCACTTATCACTAATAACTTATCACTTATCAACGTGGAAACAGCTCTTTATCTTTTGCCCGTCACTTTGGGTGATACACCGATTGAAACGGTGTTGCCTTCTTATAATAAGGAGATCATACTTGGGATTAGTCACTTCATAGTAGAGGATGTGCGTTCTGCACGCCGCTTTCTGAAGAAGGTGGACCGGGAAATAGATATTGATACACTGACTTTTTACCCGCTGAACAAGCATACATCACCTGAAGATATTTCGGGATATCTGAAACCGTTGATGGCGGGATTGTCTATGGGAGTGATTTCCGAAGCCGGCTGTCCGGCAGTCGCTGACCCGGGAGCGGATGTAGTGGCGATTGCTCAACGGAAGAATCTGAAAGTAGTGCCCTTGGTGGGACCTTCTTCAATTATTCTTTCTGTCATGGGTTCAGGCTTCAACGGGCAAAGTTTTGCTTTCCACGGTTACCTTCCTATTGAGCCGGGCGAGCGTGCCAAAAAAATAAGGACTCTGGAGCAGCGGGTTTATGCCGAACACCAGACTCAACTATTCATTGAAACACCTTACCGTAATAATAAAATGGTGGAAGACATCTTGCAAAATTGTCGTCCGCAAACCAAACTCTGTATTGCTGCGAACATTACGTGTGAGGGAGAATATATCAAAACCAAGACAGTGAAGGAGTGGCAGGGAAAAGTGCCCGATCTTTCTAAAATTCCTTGTATTTTTCTCTTGTACAAATAACATCTTTCAGGTGCTCATATTCGTTTTCAAAGCAGCAGCTGAAAAAGTTCTTGCCTAAATTATGCTCTATTTGCTGGAAAGTCCAAAGCTTTCCGTCTTTTACCTGCTTGTCCCGTAGAAGATTGTCGTCTTCTACATCAAGAATGAAAAGATAGATCAGCCGGTTCGTCACTTTATTCTCAAAGTGATACATGATATTGAACTGTAAATCTTGTATCGGTGCTTGTGGAAAAGCTTGTCTCACAAGCCGGACGATGCCTTGTTCCAGAGTTTCTCCATATAAAAGGTAACATTCCATGGGTATATCAGTCTTCCCCCGGTCGAGAATACAGCGTTGGGGGCGTGGACGAAGATACAACATACCGTTGTGAGATACAGCGATACGGACTACCGGATTGATATATTCATTTTTCTTGTTGATAGCATCCACTGCCAGGCTTCTGCCGATCACATCCCCTTTGGTATTAACAATGGGCACGAAAGCTGTGTGCTCCATCACTTGATTGAAATAGAGGATTCCGAACTGATTGAATAATATACTCAGAATAAATACAGCTGGCGGACAATACCGGAATAAAACATCCCTGGAAGTTTCACTTAAGGGACCGGGTAACAGAATTGTGATGAAGACTCCCAGGAAATGAAGAAAAGCGATGATGACAACTACCCGTGTTGTTACAATGGCAGACTCTGCCCCTTGCGCAAAAAGTTGTTTGCAACATTTCTGTGACTGGGAAATCTGGTGAGCGAGAAATCTTTTCCTGTTCAGGAAGATAATGACTACGGGTATGAGTGTACTGATCTCCAATGTCAGTGGAAACATTTCGCGGGAACTGCAATCACCGAAGATTAAAGTGGTCAGACTCAAAAGCAAGAGCATTCCGGTAGTGCAATAAAGTAGGAAGTTGGGGATTCTTGCTCCTTTTCCCCATAAGGTATATAAACTATAAAGGGCCCCTACACCTGCACCAATGTAGATGGAAATGTCTTGGGTTATAAATTCGCACAATATAATAGATACGATAACCGGGATAAATCCCAAAGACATATTAAACTTAGATGATAGAACTCCTCTTTTTGACATTGCAAACTTTATTCTGTCGTTATCTCATAGATAACAAATAAGTAGAGCAATTGGTTTTTACTTCGTTTCTTTTTTGTAAAACTGTACCTGTTTTTCGGCATGATAAGAAGAACGCACCAAAGGTGCACTTTCTACCTGATCGAATCCTTTTGTCAGACCGGTTTCTTTGTAAGAAGCGAATTGTGCGGGAGTAACGTATTCTGCCACAGGGTAATGTTTATGTGAAGGTTGCAAGTACTGTCCGATGGTCAGGATTTGACATCCTGCACGGTGCAAGTCATCCATCAGTTCTTCCACTTCTTCCGGAGTTTCGCCTAATCCTACCATGATTCCTGATTTTGCTGTGATTCCGCTGTCGGCTATCTGGCGTATTACTTCCAGACTTGTTTCGTAGCGGGCTGCACTACGTACCAGTGGAGTGATGCGTTTCACCGTTTCCATATTGTGGGAGATAATTTCCGGTTGTGCTTCAATAACTTGGGATACTAATTCTTTTCTTCCTTGAAAGTCGGGGATCAGAACCTCGATGGTAGTTTCCGGATTGAGGCGTTTGATTTCGCGTATGGTGCATGCCCAATGTGCAGCGCCGAGATCCGGTAGATCATCCCGGTCTACGGAGGTGATGACAGCATGGGATAGTTTCATCAAGGCTATGGATTCCGCTACATGGGTAGGCTCTTCCATATCTAATGGAAGCGGCTTGCCTGTCTGTGTATTACAGAATTTGCAGCAACGGGTACAGATGTCACCGCCTATCATGAAGGTGGCAGTACCTTTACCCCAACATTCTCCCATATTAGGGCAACGTCCGCTACTGCAAATGGTATGCAGGCAGTGAGATTCAACTATACGTTTGGTTTCGGTATACCGTTCATTGGCTCCAATACTTATTTTGAGCCATTCGGGTTTGCGTATTCTGTCTTTCATGATATTGATTTATTGTTCACCACAGATTACACAGATTAACACAGATTTCTTTATTTCTCTTTTTTATCTGTGTTAATCTGTGTAATCTGTGGTGAACTTTATGATCTTAAAGATTTTTTTCAAAGAAATTCGTTAGCTTCGTATACAGGTGATAACGGGTGTTTCCGCCATAGATACCGTGGTTGCGGTTTGTATAGAGTTGCATATCGAATTGCTTGTTCAACTGTACCAGATGTTCTGCATATTCTGCACAGTTTTGGAAATGAACATTGTCATCCGCCATTCCATGTACCAGCAATAAATTGCCATGCAATTTGTCTGCCCGGGTGAAAGCGGAAGAGCCTTTATATCCTTCAGCATTCTCTTTGGGAGTGCGCATGAAGCGTTCGCCATAAATTGTGTCGTAGTAATTCCAGTCAGTGACGGCTGCTACTGCAACTCCGGCCTTGAATACGGGCGTTCCCTCACTCATACTCATGATGGTCATGTATCCGCCATAACTCCAGCCCCAGATACCGATACGGTTTTTGTCTACATACGGCTGGCTACCCATATATTGGGCTGTTGCAACCTGGTCTTTCGCCTCTTTCACGCCAAGATTCAGGTAAGTGCATTTTTCGAAGTCTGCACCACGTCCGCCGGTTCCACGTCCGTCTACACAGACCACGATAAAACCACGACTGGCCATATAGGTTTCCCAACTGATGCTCCATGTGTCCAGTACCTGTTGTGAACCGGGTCCGCTGTATTGATACAGAAGTACAGGGTATTTCTTGGATGCGGAGAAATTCACAGGCTTCATCATCCAACCGTTCAGACTTACACCATCTCCGGTCTTGAAAGTGAAGAACTCTTTCTGGGGTACACTGTATTTGGACAAAGTCTGTTTCAGATTATCATTCGTAACAAGCGTACTCAATACTTTACCTGTATTATCATTTAGAGTAATGACAGTGGGAGTATTCAGGTTTGAATAACGATTCATGTAGTATTTCATGTTCGTACTGAACTGTGCACTGTTGAGACCCGGTTGAGAAGAAAGTTTGGTTTTCTTTCCCTTGCGGTCAATTTGGTATACGGCCTGGCGCAGCGGGCTTTCCTCATTACTGATATAATAGAAACTGTTATCTTCAGCGTCCCAGCCCAGGAATTCTTTTACTTCATAGTTTCCGCTGGTAACCTGTTTAATCAGATTTCCACCCATGCTGTACCAGTACAGATGATTGTAACCACTCTTTTCGCTCACGAAGCTGAAGTTTTCCGGATAGAAAATGATATTATCGAATACGCCTTCTTTGATATAAGCATCACTTTCGTCACGCAGAACCTGTTTGCAAACAGTAGAACGCGGATCACCGAAATACATGTCAAGACGATTCTGATGGCGGTTTAAGGTGATAATGGCCAGTTTGTTAGGATCTTGTGTGAAACGGATACGTGGGATGTACCCGTCAGCATCCAAGGGCACCTGCATCTTGCGGGTTACTTTCGATTTGATATCGAAGGTATGTACACTGACCTTTGAATTTGCTTCTCCTGTTTTGGGATATTTATAGGTATAATCTCCCGGATACTTCTCAAAAGCTGTGATATGGGGATTGCTTCCTGCAAAAACGGGGAAGCTGTAAGAGGGTACTTCCGTCTCGTCAAAGCGGATATAAGCCAGCATCTTGCTGTCGGCACTGAACTCCAGAGCACGGTTGAAAGAGAATTCTTCTTCATATACCCAGTCGGGAATACCGTTCAAAACGGCATTACGTTTGCCGTCTTCTGTAACCTGGCTTTCGCTGTTTCCGTAGAGAAACTTCACAAGATAGATATTATTATCCCGTACAAATGCAACCATTGTTCCGTCCGGTGAAAATACAGGTGCTTGCTGCGGGCCGCCATCTGAAAGCTTTTCTACTATGTTATTGATTTCTCCGTTGACATTTCGCTTCAGACTATATATATAATGTATAGCTGTATAAGAGCGGCGATAAATCGGAGTCTGTTCTGTAGCAATAAGCAATTTGCTGCCGTCAGGTGAAAAACTGTAGCTGTCAAACGTCTTAAACGGACATTCGCGTGCAGTAGCAGCATCGAACAATACTTCTACCTGTTTTCCTGTCTTGAAAGAGTATTTGATGATCTGCGTTCCTTCCGCATTCATTTGCGAATAGTGTTCCCCGTCTCCGGGAATGGGAATGACTCCGTAAATATTTTCAGCGCGGAATTTACCTGATACAATATCTTTTAAATCAAGAGGCTGACCGCCTTGTGCAAAGCCTGCCAATGTGCAGAGGCAAAGAAGAATTGCAATACTTATCTGTTTCATAATCCTGTTTGATTTCTTTAGAGGGCAAATATAGGGATAAAAACTGAAAAAGTGTAGATAAATTATGTTTCCTAATTGTAAAAAGCCCGTCCAGCTTTGTGGGGGCAAAGCTAAGGCGGGCTACCGTCACTCATAAATGATGATTGGGGCTTCTTTTGGTTAGAGGATTTTTACTTTCTTTTGATATTCGGCAATAGCTGCATCCAGGCGTTCGTGAGCAGTTGTGTCGCCCGGTACGTTATGTGACGGATGGATATACAGATGTACGCCGCGATCTGCCAGAATTTCGGCAACGGTAGTGATGGTCATCCATACCATAGTAACGAAACTCAGGGTTGACAATGGTCCCACCTTGTCGAAGTGATTCTTCAAAGGTACGGAAGCATCTACCAAAGGCACGCAGGAGTCCACTATGATATCGGCAAGTTGGAACAGGTTCTTACCGCTGGAATGACGGCTTGCTTTGTCGCCAGTTTCTCCGGCTGAGCCGTAAACGATTACTTTCATACCGCGCTTCTTAGCTTCCAGTGCCATGTCGATGTTTACTGCATTGATCCCTGTGTGAGAGAAAATCCAGATGCAATCTTTGGAATCGAAATCATAATTCTTCATGATTGCCTGTCCGTAACCCTCTGTTCTTTCCAGAAACAGGAATTGATGGATACCCATTTGGCCGATGATTTGTGTAAAGAATGTCAGCGGAAGTTCGCACAGTGGGTGAAAACCTACAAAACTACCGATACGAGGATACATCTCTTCAACGGGAATTGTTGCGTGACCACATCCGAACGTGTGTACCCAACGGCCGGCTTCGATGGAATCTGCCATAGCAGTGGCTGCCTTTTTGATATTCTCCAATTGCGTGGCTTCCAGTTTTTCCATGATGCCATGCGCGTTTTTTAACCATTCAAGTGCTAACATAATTTTTTTGATTTTTAGGGGGTAAATAATTTCTTTTATTTGAGTGAGCGTTTAAACAATAGAAGCATGATGAGCAGGGAGGCAATCATCATATAAGGATACACAACGATACTGTATCCTTGCGAGATAATTCCCGTGAGGCTGTTCAGTAATGTCTGTCCGATCAGAGCTATAACAAGGGCCACACTGAATGCCGTTCCCGACAGAGAAGCGTACCGGCTGCCGACAATGCTGAGTATGACGGGGAAAGTAGATGCCAGTCCTGCACCGACAAGCACCATACCTATGGCAGCACGTGCAAAGTCCGGTGAAAAAGTCAGCAGTGCAAAACCTATTGCGGCCGTAATCAGGCTGGCGCAAAGAACAGTTTCCTGTTTTATCTTTTTGAAGAGAACTACCAGCAACAGACGGGCAACAGTCAGTCCGGCCACCATGCAAGTCAGTGCCATGAGCGCCCGGTTTTCGGGGATGTTGGTGGTTTGTCCCAGGTAGAGTGTGGTCCAGTTGTTGCATACACCTTCGATACCGCTTTGGAAAAAGAGGATAAAACTGAGTAATAATAAGCTACTTTCTTTTAATAACCCCAGCCCTTCTTTGATTGGGAATCCTTGCGGCTGTTTGGGTGCGGGGAAGCGTACACCGAGACAGAACAGGATACCTGCCAACATTACAACACCCGTGCCTTGCAGTATAATTTCAAAAGAATAATATCCGGACAGGAAACTGAGTAATACAGGAATCCCCAGCGCACCGATACCATAGAATGCACCCAACAGACTAAGGCGTGAACCTTTCTCCGCTTCGTCGGAAATATCAGCTACTAAAGCATTTGTTTCACCGTTCAGAATCCCTCCTCCCAGGCCGATTCCGATAATGGAAAGTTGCAACAATGGGATACTTGTAAAGAAAGCAATTCCTTCCAGTCCGAGCAACACGACCAGACAACTGAGCAGCAGTAACGCTTTGTGTCCGAAGCGATCTACAATAGGGCCGAACAACAGGGAGCCTCCCAATAAACCGAGAGGCAGGAACGTCACCAGTGCGGTGGCTTGGAGATTGTCCAAACCCAGTTTGGTGGTGAGGGACGGTAGTACCGAGCCCAGGGTGATCATCGAAATGCCAAAGAAGCACATACCGATGCACGCAGCCGTGAAAACCAGATTCTTGTTGTAACTACTCATATTCTTATTAATAAAAATGATAAGGTGGTCAGATTACTCGTACAGGTGCTTTTTAATAGCGAGAAAAGCAGCTCCTATCAGTCCGGCATTACCGGACAATTGAGAGGCTACAAATTCCACCTGCTTGATACTGAGCGGTTGCGCCCATTTACAGGCTTCTTTGTAGATATCATCTATGAAGATACCGGCAGGGCCGAATACACCTCCACCCCAGATTATCTTTTGCGGATTCAGCAGGCTGACAAAGTTGGCAGAGGCCATTCCCCACATTTCTATGGCTTTGTGCAGTACGGAAACTGCAATCGGATCTTCCTCATTGTATGCGCTGAATACATCATAAGCGGAAATGCGGCAGATAGGTTTTTGACGTAAGCGTCCCTTATAAGCTTTATTTGCACGGACTGCATCCCGCACTCTGGCTCCGATACCATTTCCCGAGGCATAATATTCGAAACAACCGCAGGCATCGTATTCTTCTTTATAGGGAGGTTGCAGTGCCATCCAGCCGGTAGCACCGATGATGTCGCTTGCACCGTGCAACACGTGTCCGTCGATAATGATTCCTGCACCTATACCGGTTCCTACGGCAATGAATACTGCACTATGGCAATCTTTGGCTGCTCCCTGCCACATTTCTCCATACATATAGCAAGTACGGTCGCTGTCGATGTAGATTTCTATATCCGGTGCCGTTACGGTACGGAGTACTTCTTGTAGCGGGTAGTTTTCCCAGCCGGGGATGTTCGGGGCCCATACACGTCCCGTCTGCGAATAGACAATGCCGGGGACACATATACCGACACCGTCAATCTGGATACGGCTTCTGCGGGCAACAGTCAGGAGTTTAGCGAGGATTTCTGCGGCAAGTTTGCCTACTTCGTGTCCCGTTCTTCCTTTCAGCAGACGCTTTCGGTTGAACAACATACTTCCGTCAGGGAGGAATATAGCGCTTGCTATTTTGGTGCCGCCTATGTCGAGAGCGATGGTAGCCATGGTATTTATAGTATTTATAGGTTGATCTATCAAGGTTTTAGGCAAAGCTATGAATTAATTTCGTTTTCCATGCTTATTTATTGAAGGAAATGTGTGTAAAACATGTTGCTGATCACTAAAATATATTTAATAGATTCGTCTTGATATGCGATGTTTGTATTCTATCTTGCTTAATATCAATAGATGAAACTTTTTTTAATGCAGTGTAAAATAAATGATTTTATGTTCGTTAACGTTTTGCTCGGAATAGTTAGGCGGATATGTGAGTTATAGCAATGGAGTTTAAAGTGCCTACCTATAAGTTTACACATACTTTTACATGCACGCTTGCACTCATATCTTGCATCGCCTTATTCATCGGGGTTAGAGCGGTGGTGGCAGCAAATAAAAAGAAGTGTAGGCAAATTTGCCTACACCAAGTGATATATGTATATATGTCACTCATAATCTGTTGGATACGTCATGTGAGATGTTCAAAATGGCAGTTTGGTTACCTGCTATTTTTATGCCTTTTTATGAAGAAAAGCATGGAAGGTATGCCGCTTTTTGCTTGATATACGCCTTCGTCCGTTCAGTACACGTCATAATCTTGCTTCATCCGGCCTGTATTTCTTTCACTAACCACCCATGTTCCTTCTGCTTACACTCCATGTTTCTTCCGCTGACAAGCGATGTTTTAGCATGTCCACGTATGTGGTTCAAGTGCTTCACATAGGTGAAGCAGCATGCCTACAATTGTGAAGCACGTAAACCACAGATGTAGGCACACAGAATTAAAGCATCTGAAGGTAAAGAAAGCGTTATGTAAGAGCAAGTAAGAGGGGATGCAAAGCAGAGGGAAGCGTAAAGCAAGAGTGGATGCAAAGCAGAAAGGGATGCAAAGCAGAAGGGACATGAAAAGCAGAAGGGGCACATAAAATACAGGACAACTATAATTACAAAACAACTCTTTTAGGCCAATTCTTAATCATTGATTATTAGAGAATTACAAGAAGCGCATTTTCTGTCGGCAAGAAGTTAAGAGCTTGTCGACAAGAAGTTAACTTCCTGTTTACAAACTCTTGACTTCCTGTAAGCAGAGAATATAAGGTTTTTCCATTGACTTTACAAAAATAGAGACGGATTCTAATACTTTTTCCGATCATGAATATCTTTTTTCGGGAATTAGAAGAGTTGTCATCCCGTATGAAGTGAAAAGATATGAGCTAAATGATGAATAATACTATCTCAATCCTTTTCCTCCCGGGAATTGTCTCCCCCGATAATAGGAGAGCCGGAGGGGGGCCAAGTTACTTTTATTTGTGACATATTTCGTACCAACTTATTTTTTTAGCATTACTTAGATAAGCAGTTCAAAAAGGTAATTGATGAATAAAATCATATCCATCAATTACCATAATGTGTGTCGCTACTTTTCTTTTGTTAATATTGCGTGCTCCGGTACGGAAAATCCGATAGGCAGTACTTCTTCGATATCATCTCTGCCTTCTACTTCCCACCAAATTCCTTCTTTCTCATCTAAATGCCAAAGAAGCTTTTCCGGAGATAACAATTTAATGTATCCTCCGGAGATCCCTCTACCATTGAAATGCTTCTTACGCTTATCATAAAAAGATATTCCCATAGTAGGAACCTTTGACTTGTCATAAGCATTACTATTAGGTGCCCAAATATACATATTGTCCGGACGGGTAGTGGAAATTTTCAGATTCCAACATGTAGGTAAAGGTCCCATGTAGTCTTCAAGCACTTCTCCTTTTACGGAAAGATAATATCCGCCGTAAAGACCATGGGTTTCAGCGTATCGTGAAATTTTTCTACCTTTCTGAAAAACGATCTTGAAAATCGTATCATTCGATTGGTAAACCCATGTTCCTACATAGGGGTCTATGTTATTTCCGGCTCCATCTACCTTTTGAGCCCAAATGGCAACATTCATTAGAATGAAGCACAAGATTAAATTGATTCTTTTCATGTTATTTCTAATTACAATTATTATTAGTATATTGATCATTCTTATCGACTATTTTAGTGGTCCAGTTGTCGCTCTTATTAGTGGGTGACATTGGTCGAAACATTACAGATACTCCCGCCTCGGTACTGTCGAGAAATCGAATTAATTTTCCTATGCTTTCTTCCGCAGTACCGAATTTTACATCTGTTACTTTATCTTTCCAAGCATCCTTGATACCTTCATCCGCATTCCTGTTTTCATCAAAAACTCTATCAGCAAATACTGCAAATAATTCTTCCGAAGTAATAATAATGCTCAGACATCCAATACCGGAAATCACCCCAAAACTATAGTTGTCTACATCAATGTTTCCCCTTTGATAATAAAAGGCCATTTTTTGTAAATCACTCAGTGATGTTATACAGCTTTGACCAGTTATGGCGGGATGACAGTGGTAGTGTTCCGTTATAAGTTTGCCTGCAACCTGCCCGCTATAATCATAGCTGAGGGATGTTCCTGTTCTATTGCTCGGGCTGATATATTCACCCGTATTAGTCTTTAACCACCCGTCTTCAATCTGGCTGGTCTGGTTATTGTCGAAGAATAAGTCCACCTTATTTCTAAAAGCCGCATCTCCCGATAATAGCTGCGATTTGCTACAAGGGTCGTTTATATGCACTTCGTTGCAATGCCTGCTACCACAAACAGCGCATGGATGTCCTGGACATATCGGACAAGAAGCACTCGCCCTTGTAGCTATGCCATCCATAATCAGTCCTCCACATTCTGAGCATTTAGGACCGTTGCAATCGTCCGGATTGTCTGGATCTGTATTCCCGTCATAGCATGTGCAAGGAAAATCGCCACAAACGGGACAACAAACGCATGAAGAATAGCCGCAAACGGGACAACAAGTGCAAGGATAATTGCCACAATTGAAACAGCAAATGCATGGATTGTATCCACAAGTGGGACATATATCGCAAATACATGGATCGTTTCCACATATGAAACAAACATTGCAGGTACATGGATTATTTCCACAATAATAACAGCAGGAACAATCATTAACGTTTTGCCCGCAGTTCGTACAATACTCAATTAATACCTCGCATCCACCTCCGTCATACGTGTGGTACATGCCACAGAATGCGCAATAATACACATCATTTTCCCAATCTATGGAATAAGTGGATAAGGACCGATCCACCAAGTTTACAGAAAGAAAGTCATTATCTTTAGAATACTTGGATTGTTGCTGGTGTGTAGTTCTGAAAATCTTGTGGGTTCTCTTTCCATCGGTGTAATAATAGGCGGACTTGATACGTCCGCTAAGATAAGACTTATACCATACTCCGGTAAAAGCGTTGTCATCGGGAAGGTGTCGCATTGTCTTCATCTTCTTCTTGTGCTTCTTTATATAGCTTTTTTCTCCTATCAGCGTAACCATGTAGCAATCTACGCTCTTTTGTCCGATTTTTTGTTCGAACACAAGCATGCACTCCGGTTTAATGCGTTCAAAGATAGTTTTTTCCCCCTTTCGTTTCATCGTTTTATGCGCGCATAATTTTCCTCCACTGACATTTAAGGGTATTTCTACATAATTGGATGTTGAATCCGACCATTCTCTATACTCATTCCACAGGGGGATGATGTTGCTTCCCTGAACATCCGGCAAGCTTCGCGTCGTATGCTCATGTCGACACGTGTCCGTGTGTATATGAGTGCTGTCCTTCGTCACATCCGTGCTGTCATTTGCCTCGTGTCCATGCATTTTGTCCTGTGTCTGTGGCAAAACTAGTTGGGAGATGTGTGAATAATACCTCTTCGCCGCATCAAGGCGCATTGTATTGTCGCCCGTTTTCTGGGTATCCTCTTGCTTGTGTTTCCATGAACCGGGCAGATCGTCGTAGCAAGAATACCATAAGGCGGCGAATAGCGCTAAAATAAATATTAGTTTTTTCTTTTTCATTTTGATGTTTTTATACTGTTTAATTACATTTGTTTGCACATTCCTTCCTTTATAAAATCAGGTAAAGAGGTAGAAGAGCAATAATTTTCGAATACCTTTTGGGCTTTCTCTAAATAATATTGAGAATGGCACCTAATGAGATGGTAGTTTTTTTTGCATTTTCTTTTTGTTTTTAAGATTGATAAATTATTTAGTTTGCATCCGGATGTCGCTTAAATATCTTTTTATATGGGTTTTGGCTTGCATGGCAATGCTGCCTTCCAACTGATAATCACCAAACAATATAGACTGGCCCAATGTGATAGCTTCCTGATTTCTCATTGTTATCGCATAAAAGCGGAATAAATAGTATTGAGGTAAAATCCGACCGGGAACCATGTTGCAGGCTATGCGAAAACAGTGCTCCGCCTTTGCATTGTTTTGCAGATGGAAATAGGAGTTTCCCAAATCCATCAATATTTCGGAAGTAGGGGAGAGGTAAGCCGCTTTCTCTAAGTATTCTTTGGCATCTGCATAATTTTGCTGTGTATACAGTTGCTTGGCTGTAAACAATATCTCTTTCTTTTCATATTGTGAGGATCGGGTACCACTCCACGCTATAATTGTCATAAGCAATAGCATTATGACTAAATACCTCATGGGGAAAGCATAAAAAGTGAATTTAGAGTTGTTGTTTTGAAAAGCTCCCAGAACAATACACAAGACGGCAAGAGGCAGAACCTGGAATGTATAGGAGAAAAGTGAGAATACGGCAAGGTAAATCAGAAGCAGTTTACGCAGGCGGTCACAATACGTAGCCTTGCAATATATCCCATGCAACCATATTGTCACATATAAAAGTATGCCTGGCAACCCATACTCACATGCTATTCTCAGGTATTCATTAAATGCATATATATTGTTGGTCGCTTTAGCTGCATATTCATGATTAGGATGTTTTTCTAAAAAATCAGCCTGCGCATACATGTAGCGCGCCGCAAATGATGAAGCCCCTCCGCCTGTATAAGGCTTGGATTGAATTAACTCAGTACACACACGCCAAATGAATAATCTGCCATCAGCCGATTGCTTCTTTAATTGATACAAAAAGGGAGAACTGAATAAAAATAGGATGAGCAGCAACAGCCCTGCATATCTATATCGCTTCTTCTGAAAAAGGAAGAAGAAAAAAGATACCGCTATCAATAATGCCACCCAAGCGGCTCTTGAAAAGCTGGCAATAAACATGCTACCGGTTAATAATCCTACAATCAGTAGCATGAAAAGACTCATATATTGCTTGGCGATATACTTATGCCATGCAAAATGAATCTGTATCAATAAGGCGATTCCAAGAAAAGCACCGTAAGGTCCGGGGTTGGTAAAGGTTCCCGTAATTGAGAAAAGAGGATGATTGGATTCTATGATGTTCCAATATTGTCCCCAGCCTATAATGGCCTCGATGCTTCCCAAAAATGCAATACATATATATAGCCTGCGTTGAACGGATATGGATGAACGGAAAATACGGGTAGCCACGTAAACTACAGATAATGTATAACTATATATTAATTGCTCATTTGATATAACTCTACTGTTGAATATAAACGACGAACTGATCCACCACAGTATGAAGCATAGGACAAGAATGTCATATAAGGTACAGACGTATTTTATTCTATATTGGCGCATCTATTTATTCTGTTATAGTTAATTTATAAGAAACTTTTGTCTATGAAGTATTGTACGCCTTCACTGTAAAAGAAAGGCAATTCTTCTTTACCGTGATCTAGGTTTTTTAACCAATATAGCGTATTGGAAGGAACATCCTGAAATATCAGATAATTATCTTTTGCAACTTGCTTCCCGGCGCTTTTCCAGCTGCAATCATAATACATAAGTTCATAACGATTCCCTTTTACAATCATATTGTTCGCATTTCGCGGAGCCATCCTGATATGCGTTACGCATATCGGTTTCGGGAAATTCATTCCTATAGAGCTTCCCCCTGCATAAGTCTCTAGATTTCCATCAAAAGGGCTATAGGGTTCACGTCCTGTTTGCATAGGTGTGCCTATAGCCTTTTTCAGCGTGTCTTTCTTAAAAGCGCATGGTGAGAATATGGGAAGGGGAGTAGGAGAGATGGATATTTCTTTAGGAATATCTTTCCCTAAAAACTCCATTTCTGCAATATTGACGGCATGTCCGGGAACAATAAATGAATAATTGCGATATTTCTTTTTATTACAAAATTCAAACTCTTGCAAATAAGGTTGGGGTACTACCGGTAATTTATACAAAGTGTCACTTTCCTTCTTTTCATTATACCCGATTAAAATACCTCCACGAATGGTTTCGTATATCTTACTTAAATGCCTTTTAATCGGATATTTTCTTGTTACAAGAATATCTTGTTTTTGCATATCTGGTTTTATTGGTTTATGATGAATGTGCTTATTCGTTTGTCTCCAAAAAGAGGTGCTTATAAGTTTTCCGTCTTTCAGCCTTAAATCTAAAGGTTTATATGGTTTACTATCCGAAAAAGGTTCGGGTATTTCAGCTAAAGAATCAGCCGTTAAAATGAATGGAGTAGAAAAGGATATATACTCTTCATCGACATAATAAGCCGGAAAAAACAGATGATTAATAGGCACTTGTTCAAAAATAGCTTCCCTTTTTTTATAATCAACCTTACCCCAGGCCACAGCTGTAAGCTCCGTCTTTGTATTGAAAGTACACAAATAGACATTATTATTATCTATGAATAGGTCTAAAGGTACCCTTAAAGTAATAGTAGGATGATATCTCCATGTAACATCAAGTAATGTAGGAATAGCCAGCTCAGCCGGAATACTTTCGTCCGGACGTGCAGTAAAATAGGGCGTTTTCCTATTGGCTCCATACGTCCGTCTATATACCTTGCTCGAATACTGTAATTCGCTCTCCCAATCATCCATTAAATTATTATTTGGTACGGTATAAGGCAGGGGAATGTTTGTAGAGTCAGGGGATGCACACCAATAATGCGGATTATCGCGGTCTCTGTATTGTGGGGTAAACTCAAAATAAACGGGTATTCCGGAAGCCCTAAGAATATTGCAACTCCATGTGGTAATATTGAAACAATTCATCTTAAACTCATTCATATACAGGTCATAAACACCTAAATGCCCTTGTGGAGTAGCGCCTCTATACAGGATACGCAAATCTGTTATATATTGAATATACTCTCCTATTACTGTACGGATGGATTCCATTCCCTTTTGCGACAGTATATGATGATATTTGTTTTTTAATGCGGTTTTCGTGAAAGGCAAATGCTCATTTCCGGTACGATAAGGGAGTATGGCTTCTTTGAAATCATCAAAACTCAAATTCACAAGTAAAGGATTGTTTCTCCATTCATTAAAAGCTGACTCTATATTGTCAATCAAAAAATCCGCATTCATGTTTTTGATGTCGCATGTACCTGTGTGTTTAGAAGGGGCTGGGTATTCATTAAAGTTCATAACCAGTTGCTTGACTATCGAATCATATTCGGGCCATTTATTTCTCACTCCTCTTAAAGCCTTCTTTTGGTATAAGGAATCCATTTGAGCAAAAAAAGTGTGATGGACAGAATCTAAAATTATTTCACTTAGACTTTTGTGGTAGGGCATATTGCTAATCAAAAAACAAGCTGCTTTATATTTTTGGCGATCTTTCCTTTTGTAATGTTTTAATACAGCCTCCAGTTGTGTACTATTGTTTCCGGCCAACACTAATGCCTCTTTGACTTCTTGAGGGTAACTATCGCAAGATATCAAAATGAATAGTATCATTCCCCATTGACAAATAAACTTTATGGTATTAGATTTCATTACTAATAGAGTTTTATTATTGCAAAAATATAACTATTTTTATAAGAACTAAAGCTTCATGTTTGGCGTATATAGACGTTTGTTGTGCTTAAAGTATTTATAGATAGACTGTTATTAAATTTGTGAAAATGAATAATACTACTTTTATAACGAAAAAGACTCTGATTCTTTTTTTTGCTTCACTTTTCATTCATATAAAAATTATATATATTGTATCTTTACCGAAGCTCTATCTCAAAGAAAAGCCTTATTTTTGTAACAAATAACAGCTTTATGGATGTAGCACCTATATTATACAATGAGTTTCCGCTTTTCCTGAAACGTTATTTTCCGTATAAGGTACAGAAAATATCACTGAATGCCGGTTTCACCTGCCCGAATCGGGATGGCGTGAAAGGGTATGGTGGTTGTACCTATTGCAATAATCAGACTTTCAATCCCGAATACTGTCGTACGGAAAAATCCGTAACCCAGCAGTTGGAAGAGGGTAAAGTCTTTTTCGCCCATAAGTATCCTGAAATGAAATACCTTGCCTATTTTCAGGCATACACCAATACTTACGGTGAATTGGAAGCATTGAAGCGGAAATATGAGGAAGCACTGTCTGTTCCCGATGTGGTCGGTCTGGTCATCGGTACGCGTCCGGATTGCATGCCGG
The DNA here is from genome assembly GCF_000526555.1 of Bacteroides sp. 14(A). Lineage (NCBI taxonomy): Bacteria > Pseudomonadati > Bacteroidota > Bacteroidia > Bacteroidales > Bacteroidaceae > Bacteroides > Bacteroides sp. 14(A). Next base: position 2,638,166 of record NZ_JAGH01000002.1, read on the forward strand.
ATACTTTGCTGCATTATCTGGAAGAAGTGAATAAAAACACTTTCCTGTTGGTCGAATATGGTATTGAAAGTACCCACGATGCCACACTCCGCCGAATCAATCGCGGACACACTTTTCAGGATACGGTAGATGCTGTGGAAAGGACTGTTGCCTGCGGTATTCTTACCGGTGGGCATATTATATTGGGACTTCCCGGTGAAACGCATGAGGATTTGGTTGCACAGGCCGCTACGCTGTCGCGTCTTCCGATTACAACTCTCAAAATGCATCAATTGCAGTTGATACGCGGTACCCGTATGGCACATGAATATGAACAACATCCCGAAGACTTCCACCTTTTCGGGGTAGAAGAATATATTGATTTGGTAATAGACTACATAGAGCATCTGCGCCCTGATTTAGTTTTAGAACGCTTTGTCTCACAGTCTCCTAAAGAATTGTTAATAGCACCCGACTGGGGACTGAAAAATTATGAATTTAATCATCGAATACAAAAAAAAATGCGTCAGCTCGGAGCTTATCAGGGAAAGAAATATGATATGTGAGAAAAAAAACTTATTTTTGCGGCTGTTTGAATGTAGAATCAATCTAAATAAAGAAGTTTTATGAACCAGAAGACTATGATAAAAGGAAAAATACACTATGTAGGAGTCAATGATCGTAACAAGCACCTGTTTGAAGGCTTGTGGCCATTACCTTATGGAGTGTCTTATAACTCTTACCTGATAGACGACGAAACAGTGGCTTTGATTGATACGGTAGATGCTTGTTATTTCGAAGTATATCTTCGTAAAATAAAAAGTATTATTGGCGAACGTCCTATCCAGTATCTCATCATTAACCACATGGAGCCCGACCATTCCGGTTCGATCCGCCTCATTAAACAACATTATCCCGATATTGTCATTGTTGGTAATAAGCAAACCTTCGGTATGATCGAAGGTTACTATGGTGTGACAGGCGAACAATATGTTGTGAAAGATGACGATTTCCTGGCATTGGGACATCACAAACTGCGTTTCTACCTGACACCGATGGTTCACTGGCCTGAAACTATGATGACTTTTGACGAAACAGAAGGCGTACTATTCTCCGGCGATGGTTTCGGATGTTTCGGTACGTTGGATGGTGGTTTCCTTGATACCCGTATCAATACGGATCGTTATTGGGATGAAATGGTGCGCTATTACTCCAATATCGTTGGTAAATACGGTTCTCCGGTACAGAAGGCTTTGCAGAAATTGGGAGGATTGCACATTACGACCATCTGCTCTACCCATGGACCTGTTTGGACAGAGTATATAAGTAAAGTAATAGGCATTTACGATAAACTAAGTCGCTATGCTGCCGATGAAGGAGTGGTGATAGCTTACGGTTCCATGTATGGCCATACAGAGCAAATGGCGGAAGCCATCGCAGCGGAACTATCTGCACAGGGCATCAAGAATATCGTGATGCACAACGTCAGCAAAAGCAATCCTTCCTATATCATTGCAGATATCTTCAAATACCGTGGTCTGATTATTGGTAGTCCCACTTATAGCAATCAGATTTATCCGGATATCGAGTCCCTGCTTTCCAAAATACTGATACGCGAAGTTAAAGGCCGCTATCTGGGTTACTTCGGATCGTTCACTTGGGCAGGCGCTGCGGTAAAGCGTATGGCTGAGTTTGCCGAGAAGAGCAAATTTGAAATTATAGCCGACCCTGTAGAGATGAAGCAAGCGATGAAGGACATCACTTACGAACAATGCGAACACCTGGCACGTTCTATGGCTGAACGCCTGAAGAAGGACAGGGAATAGTAATTTTTGATAAGATACCCCTAATTTATTAACCTGATAAAAAACAATCACAATGAGATTAATCATTCAACCGGATTATCAATCCGTATCTAAGTGGGCTGCTCATTACGTAGCCGCTAAAATTAAGGCCGCTAATCCGACGCCTGAAAAACCGTTTGTACTGGGTTGCCCTACCGGTTCGTCACCGCTCGGCATGTACAAGGAGTTAATAGACCTGAATAAGAAAGGAATTATTTCCTTCCAGAACGTGGTTACTTTTAATATGGATGAGTATGTGGGTCTGCCCAAAGAACATCCGGAAAGCTACTACTCTTTCATGTGGAATAACTTCTTCAGCCATATCGACATCAAACCGGAGAATACCAATATCCTGAACGGGAATGCTGCTGACCTGGATGCTGAATGTGCCCGTTACGAAGAAAAAATCAAGTCTTACGGTGGTATCGACCTGTTTATGGGTGGTATTGGTCCTGACGGACACATTGCCTTCAATGAACCGGGTTCTTCTCTGTCTTCCCGCACACGTCAGAAGACTTTGACGACTGATACAATCATCGCCAATTCCCGTTTCTTCGACAATGATGTAAACAAAGTGCCCAAAACGGCATTGACTGTTGGTGTAGGTACAGTGCTTTCCGCCAAAGAAGTGATGATTATTGTGAACGGACATAATAAAGCTCGCGCGCTCTATCATGCAGTAGAAGGTTCTATCAATCAGATGTGGACCATCAGTGCTTTGCAGATGCATGAGAAGGGTATCATAGTAGCTGATGATGCAGCCACTTTTGAACTGAAAGTAGGCACATACCGCTATTTTAAAGATATAGAAGCTGACCACTTGGATCCGGCCTCTTTGCTGAAGTAAACATACAACTGATATAAAGGTAATTTGCGCAGTTCGTTTCCGCTAATAGGTGCGAAGCGGATTGCGCGATTTTCTTTTATTTTGTCCACCCTCTCTTGTTTGATATTATCTTTATCGTTCTTACCTTTATGACCTTGAATGAATAAAATCGTTTGTTTATGAATGATATAGATTGCTCTTACGACGATTTGCTATGCCGCTCTCTTTCATTGTTCCGTCAGTTTCGGTTGTATGACGATCGTATAGAAGAGGATAATGCTTTTGTTTTTTTAAGGGAGGCGGAAAAAGTAGTCAGTGATACCAGAAATGGAGTTTGTGTGGCTAAATTGGGATGTGTAATAGAATGTCTTGCCCACAGATTTTATATAAACGATGATACGGATGTAATACTGGAAGAGGTAGATGCCTTTCTGATTAAATTTTGGAAAGGTTTGAAGCAGCCTTCTCCGGAAACATTTATTGCTTCCTTATGGATTGGAGAATACTTTCTGTTGCGTTTAAAGAACCCCAAATCCCGTCTGCATGGTCGTAGTAAAAAAATGGTTTCCAAAATTCTGTCATTTATGGCTGATATGCTTCGGAAACCGGAAAAACAAAAAGTACTCAGTCTCTCTTCTGTTGCTGTTCTTGAGGAAACTGTAGATTGGGTTAAAGAAGTTTGCGATGTACATATCTGTGAAAAACAAGTCGTAATCCTGCTAGAAAGGCTTTATTATCTTCAGGAAAAAGGAATGTTGGGAGAAGAAGCAGATGGAAAGAACGCTTTGCGGCGGCAAATATGGGATTTTTATTATTGAATGTTATCCTTTACAATTAACTTTATCTATACTATGAAGAAGCTGATAATATTACTTTTCTGTTTGTTGTATACAATTTCGATGCTTCGGGCTGCGGATACCATTTTTGTACGGGAGACTCAGGTTCCTGTTCTGATAGAAAGAATGGATAATGTACTGTACTATTTGCGTCTGGATGCAAAAGAGAATAAAGTATTGAATGAAGTCACACTTGATTTTGGGAAAGAGGTTGATCTCTCTGAAATTCAGTCGATAAAACTGTACTATGGTGGTACGGAAGCGTTGCAAGATAAAAATAAGGAGCGTTTTGCTCCCGTAGAATATATTTCAAGCCATACTCCCGGAAAGACTTTGGCGGCAAATCCATCCTATTCCATTAAAAAGGCAGAAATAACCGGATTAAAAGGTCGTGTTGTTTTGAAGGCAGATCAAAAACTGTTTCCAGGAATTAACTTCTTCTGGATTAGTTTACAGATGAAACCGGAAGCTCTGTTGGATACTAAAATAACATCGTCTGTTACTTCTGTTACGTTGGATGGAATGAAGGCACCTTTGAATATTGTTTCGCAACAAGGTATTGAGCACCGTATGGGGGTGGGTGTACGCCATGCCGGTGATGATAATTCGGCTGCATATCGCATCCCGGGGTTAGTGACTACCAATAACGGGACTTTATTGGCTGTATATGATGTGCGTTATAACAGCAGTGTCGATTTACAGGAACGTGTTGATATAGGATTGAGTCGCAGTACAGACGGTGGAAAGACATGGGAAGAAATGCGTTTGCCTTTGGCTTTTGGTGAAACGGGTGGGCTGCCTTCTGCTCAGAATGGGGTAGGTGATCCTTCTATATTGGTGGATACAAAGACCAACCATGTATGGATAGTTGCCGCATGGACACATGGCATGGGGAATCAACGTGCTTGGTGGAGTTCGCATCCGGGGATGGATATAAATCATACTGCGCAGCTTGTTCTGTCGAAGAGCACAGATGATGGTAAAACCTGGTCAGCGCCTATAAATATAACAGAGCAAGTGAAAGATCCTTCCTGGTATTTTCTGTTGCAAGGCCCCGGACGGGGAATAACGATGGAAGATGGTACTTTAGTTTTTCCCACGCAGTTCATAGACTCCACACGTGTGCCGAATGCAGGTGTTATGTATAGTAAGGATAGAGGTAAAACCTGGAAAATGCATAATTATGCCCGTACGAATACAACGGAGGCGCAGGTTGTCGAGGTAGAACCGGGGGTGCTGATGTTGAATATGCGTGATAACCGGGGCGGTAGCCGTGCCGTAGCAATTACGAAAGATTTAGGTAAGTCATGGACTGAACATGAATCTTCACGTAAAGCATTACAAGAACCGGTTTGTATGGCGAGTCTGATAAGTGTAAAAGCAAAAGATAATGTATTGAATCGGGACTTACTCCTGTTCTCCAATCCCAATACGACGAAGGGGCGGCATGATATTACTATTAAAATGAGTCTGGACGGAGGTATAACCTGGCTTCCGGAACATCAACTTTTGTTGGATGAGGGCAGTAACTGGGGATATACTTGTCTCAGCATGATTGATAAAGAGACTATTGGTATTCTTTATGAGAGTAGTGTAGCTCATATTACGTTCCAGGCAATAAAGTTGAAAGATATTATCCGCTACTGATCTGTAAAAAAGCTAAAAACATTATCTTTGGGACAGCATATTGAACCTAAAACTTAAAAAAAGCATGAGAAAACAACTATACCTGATATCTGTACTGGCATGGATGTTGGGATTGTTCTTTGCTTGTTCCCCGTCTGCCGATAAAGTGGATGTTCTCCTTGTACACGCTGAAGAATGTATGGAGATACATCCGGATAGTGCTTTACGCCTTTTGAAACAAATACCTCATCCCGATAGATTGCATGGATCCCAACAGGCTGACTATGCCTTGCTGTTGACGCAGGCACAGGATAAGAATTATATGGATAGCTTGCAGTCTGATTCGCTGATCAGGATTGCGGTAGATTATTATCAGGATGGAGATGACAAGGTGAAGGCAGGAAAAGCCTTTTTTTATTATGGAAGAGTGCTTTCGAACCGGGATAAATATACAGAAGCTATGGCGGCTTATTTAAGTGCTCAGGCGTTATTGGCAGAATCTTCGGAGTATAAGCTGCAAGGATTACTGGCGGAAGATATCGGAATGCTGAATTATGGTCAGAGAATGTATGATGCTTCTATTCTGAATTTCAAAAAGACAGTTGATTGCTATAAACTGGCAGAGGATACTCTGGGGATTGTATATGCTTACCGTAATTTGGCGCGGGGATATATGATGACAGAAAGTAATGACTCTGCCCGTTGGTATGCCAATGAAGGGTTGAAACTATTGCCGGATATCAAACACAGAGTACGATCTTCTCTTTTTCAGATACTTGGAATGATTGCTGAAAAAAGCAAGGATTATGAGACAGCCATTGACTTTTTAAAAAAAGCGCTTCTAAACGATCCTAATACCCTTAGCCAGTATAATTATTATATATCTTTAGTTAAGGTATACCTGATAATGGGGCGTTTGGATGAAGCTGAACAAGATTTCAAAAACGCAATAAAAGGTGGTAAGAGTTACACGCAGGCAGGAGCATATAACTACTTATTTGAACTGGAAAAAGTAAGAGGGAACTATGAGAGGGCTATCTTTTATAAAGAGCTGTCTGACTCCTTATTGAATATAGTGCATAATGAAAACTTGCAGCAACAGTTACTGACTTTACAAAAGAAATATGAAAATGAGAAGTTAAGGATGGAGAATGAACAGATTAAGTTGGAAAAAAGAAGCCAATTCTACTTAATCCTGTTGGTTGCCGTTCTGATGGTGATTTCTGTCGTGGCTATCCGGACTAAATATAGGAGGAGCTTCCAGCGAAATATGGATATAATAAGAAAAAATCAGGAAGAAATAAAGAAATATGCATTTCGTATAGATGAGTATAATCGCAAGAGTGAGCAGGAGCAATTGGCAAAAAAGAAAAAGATTGCTGATCTGAACGCAAAGATATTATTGTTGGCTGCTGAAAATAAGGAATTACGTGAGAATACGTGTATAAAAGCTTCTTGTATATTGGAACAGCTGAACAAAGGCGACCTGATTGTTCAACGAATGACTTTGGAAGAAAAACAAAGCCTTTTTGATTTCATGGATTTGATTTCTGCAAATTTCATTTCCCGCTTGAATGCGAATTATACAATGACAAAAACAGACTTGATTTTGTCGTCATTACTGAAGGTCGGATTTACTACCAAGCAACTGATGTTTATTTTCGACTGTGAGCGGAATTCTGTTTATCGAATGAAGCTAAGATTGAAAGAACATCTCTGTATAGATAAGGAAAAATCCTTGGAAGAGTTCATTTTGTTCTTTTAATTACAGCTCATTTTTGTCCACATTTTATGGGCCTGTGTTAGTGTATAACCTTGATTAATAAAGTTATATCTCGGTTTTTTTTGTCCACACTCATTGTTAGGTTATGTCGTTTGAGAGTTCTACCTTTGACGAACAATAGAATGATAAACTAATAAAATCCATTTGTGATTGAAGATTAAAGAAGATATAATATTATAGGATCATGAATTTATAAGACTATTATCACAGACACTGTTACTATATTACCATTATAAATGATTACTGGTTAGGGGTACTGGAGTATTAGCTCTCCAGACTCTAAGGCGGAAGTAACTCAGATGATGAGGAGCTTTCCGCCTTTGTTCTTTAATTTTAGTATATTTGTCATATTCTTAATATATCAAGATATGGAGACACTAAAAATGCTAATATGTATGTTATTCTTAGGGGTATGTACCGGAATGCTTGCCCAGGAAAAGGGTAGTGTTTATGACGGGAAAACAAATCAACCGTTGGTGGGAGTTAATATTTATCTCCAAAGAGATTCTGTAGGTATTGGCATTACTGATAAAGATGGACATTTTGAAACACTTCGTCTGAACAGGCTGGGTGCGGATAATATTATTATTTTTTCTTATGTAGGATATCAACAGTATACATGTACCTTTGAAGAACTGAAGCAAAATGACTACCGTGTATCTATGCATGAACTATCTCAAAAATTGAATGAAGTGACAGTCATGGGGGAGAGAGGCCCTTATTTTTTAGATTATATTCCAGTGGCTCCATTACCTAAACCGCTTTATTCTTTCGGATCTTTTCTGTCGGAAGGAAAGATTTATGTGATAGCGGGAGATGAGACACGGGTAAAAAGTGCATCTGCAGTCATGAAAGGAACTAAAGCGGGGGTAGAGGCCTGGGAATATCATTCTTCAAATATGTATGTATATGATATAGCCCATGACTCGTGGACAATGGGTGAGCGAAAATTTGCACCTCGCGCTTATCATATGACTCATTTATATCAAGATAAAATATTTGTGATAGGTGGTAAAAGGTATTCTACTAACCGTAAACTTGAATATACGGATGCTACTATGGAGGTTTATGATTTGGCTAAAGATACCTTATATATTGACCCGGTTAATCCTCATCAGGCAATAAATTTCACTTCATTCATTTATGATGATTGTCTGTACGTAATCGGTGGTTCGGTAAAGAAGTTGGTTTTTTCAGATAAGATTCATGCTCTTGATTTGAAAACCGGAGTCTGGTATGATATGGGGACTATTCCCGAAGGGAGCCGCCGGGAAATGAATGGTATTTTAGTGGGACATACTGTTTACTTTTTTGGTGGACGCCGTAGAAGTCCTATGTGGAAAATAGAAAGCTATGACTTATTGACCGGAGAATGGAAACAGTTGTGTGACTTGAAGGAAGGAGTTGCCTATCCGGGATTGGCGACTGACGGACACTTGATTTATATTTATGAGAATAGATCCTTGCAGGTTTATAATGTATCTAATAACTCCTTACAAGTCTATAACCTTAATATGGCTGTGGACGATTCTGCTTCCAATTCTGAATCGGAAGGTCCTACTTTTAATATTGGACTGGAAGACTCTTCCCTGTTCTACTTTGAAGATAAACTATATGTTGTGGGAGGATGTGCTCGTGACGGTATCTGGGTGTCTCCTAATAGCGGAGTATACTCTATTGATGTGAAGCAAATCAATAAAGATTAATATCTGAGATGATTGATTATTTCTTTCCATCCAAATATTCCCTCTTGAACATATCTACAAACAGGAAGAATAGTGACAGTAATAGTGGTCCGAAGATCACTCCCATGAATCCGAATAGTGACAGGCCGATAACGACTCCGAATATAGTGATCAGAGGATGTATATCGGCCATTTTCTTTTGCAGGATAAAGCGGATCAGATTATCGAGCTGAGAGATGATCAGTGTTCCGAATATAGCCAGTCCGATACCATTGAAAAGGTCGCCGGATAATGCCATATAAACGGCAATCGGGAACCATACCAATGCTGTACCTACCATGGGGATGACCGTCGCAAGGCAGGTAAGGAATCCTGTAAGCAGAATGTCCGGTACATCAAAGAACCAGTAACCGATCATGGCTACTCCACCTTGTATGATTGCCAGCAAAGGAATACCGACGGCATTGGAGTGTACAATCATCTTGATGTCGTGCACTACATGCTCTGTATTGGCTTCGCTGAAAGGAAGTATTTCGCTGATGTATTTCTCCATCCGCTGTCCGCCTATCAGCATAAAGTAAAGTACGAATACCAAAACGAAAAGGTTGACTGCAAAGCTACTGATGCTGCCCATGACGAATTGCCCTATGGCAGGAAGTGCGGAGATAATAAAGGAAGTGGTATCCTTGCCCAGTACATCGTAACCGGTTTTTTCCTTGATGATATTTGCTGCACTTTCAATCGGGGCAATAATACTTTGCGGGTCGAGGTTGATATCCTGCAATTTACTGACCAATAGCCAGACTGCCAGCGCTAAAGGAACCAGAAAGAAGAGGATAGCTTCGGTAGTAATAAGAGTTGCAGCCACACTTCGTTTCATTTTCCGTTTGTCGGTCAGATGTATCATCTGCCTTCTGACCAGGATATAGATGGTCAGTGCACCCAATAAACCGCCCAGAAAGGGAGTAATCTGTAGGAACAGGATTATACCCAGCCCGATGATTATAGTGATTAGTGAATATTTCCAGTATTGTTCTTTTGTACTCATATTCTTTTTTGCTGTTTTCTTAAGAAACAAACAAAGTGAGCATTTGGTTGGTTATCCTTCATTCAACCAGCCCTTTCCCTGGCGAATAACTTCAATTTCTCCGCTTGTGCAGTCTACAATGGTAGAAAATTCTGTACCGCCGATACCACCGTCAATGACCAGATCGACAAGATCACCGAATTTTTCATCGATCAATTCCGGATCGGTGCAGTATTCTATATCTTCGTGCGCTTCGTGCGGGAGAGTGGTAGTCATGATGGGAGCGTCCAGAATACGGGCTATTTCCTGGATGATAGCATTGTCGGGCATACGGATACCTACTTCTTTTCGATTACGGAAAATCTTTGGCAGGCGGGTAGTGCCGTTCAGGATGAAAGTGAAAGCACCGGGCAGGTTGCGTTTCATCAGTTTGAACGTATTGTTATCTACCTTTGCATATTCGCTGATGCTACTTAAATCATAGCAAATAATGGAAAGGTTATTCTTGCGCGGATCTATCTCTTTGATACGGCAGATACGTTCGATGGCACGTTCTTTCAGCCCATGGCAACCAATGGCATACATGGTATCGGTGGGATAGATGATGAGGCCACCGTCATTCAAAATATCCACTACCTGTTGCAGGTCTTGTGGATTATTGTTCTTTTCGTAAAGTTTCAGAAGCATAGGGCTGATAATTAGTCTATATATAATAACACAAAAGTAGGGAATAAGTTTCTTATTCTCAAATAAGTGTGGCTTATTTCTTGGATGATTTTTTTCGAAGTTCTTCTGCCAGTCGCCATTGCAATGCTGCCTCTACTTCTTTTCCTGCCTGCATCAAGGCGTCCCCGAAGAGCTCATGCGCTCCGGCATGTTCTGGTTTCAGGGTGGTAGCTTTGTCCAGATCGGCTATGGCGCCTTCGGTTTCTTGCTGTTTCAGACGTAATTTTCCCCGATTGTAAACAGCTTTAAATTCAGCCGGACGTAGTTTGACGGCACGTGTCAGGCATTCTTCCGCTTCAAGATATCTGCCGTCATTGAAGAGGGTGATGCCTTTACGTATCCATGCATCCGTATATTCCGGATAAAGTTCCAGCGCTTTGTCGTAGTTGGCGATGGCGGCACGAGAGTCATGGGCAAGAGTAATGGACTCATTGCCCATCAGATAATACTCACGTGCGTAGGCTTGCAACCGTTTCTGTAGCTCTGCCATTTGGGATTTTAGTTGATCGTTGTTGTCTCGTAGCTTGTTGATAACCCCTAACTTGCGACGGATGAGGCGTTGAATAACAGGCTTTTCTATGTCGTATCGGGAGTGTATAGCTTTAAAGAAATGGTTGAGGAAGACTTCGAAATCTCCTTTATCGAATGCTTTGGTTGCAGCAGCATATTCTACGTCGGCTTGCGCCTGTTTCAGGGCGCGGTCTATGGCTTGCCGGTTATTGAAGCGTTCGGCAAAATTCACTATTTCCGGGCGTACGAAGATATCAGCCCGATTCACAGGTTTCTTTAGTTGAATACCTTCCAGTGAGGTGCAGCGGCTGAGGGCGACGTATGCTTGTCCACCGGCAAATACACCACCGGTGAAATCGATGACTACACGACTAAAGGTCAGCCCCTGACTTTTATGGACGGTGATAGCCCATGCCAATCGTACGGGAAACTGGGAGAAGGTGCCCAACACTTCTTCTTCAATTTCTTTTTTCTTTTCGTTGTATTTATAGCGAATGTTTTTCCAGTGCTCCGGCTTGACGTCACATTCTTTCCCATCATCAGTGATGACATAGAGCGTTTCTTCTATCTCATCGAACCCACTGACTACACCGATAGTGCCGTTTACCCAGCGGCGGTCGAAATCATTCTTGATAAATATGACCTGTGCACCCGGTTTCAGCACAAGCTCACGCGAAGTGGGCAGACTGCTTTCGGGAAAGTCGCCGGTGACTTCTCCCCGGAAGGTAACAGCGTCTCCGGGCAGTTCTGCCAGTTTCCGGTCATTGATATAATCTACGTTATCGCGGCGCGTAGCGAGGGTGATATACATATCTTCCTCATTCTCTTCGATGTCGGTTCCGTAGCGGGTGTTGAGTAGTTGCAGGTCAGCAGCACCGGCAGTATTGCTGCGAATATGGTCCAGAACGCTGACAAAGACTTTGTCTGTTTGGCGATAGACCTTTTCAAGTTCAATGGAAACAAGGTCTATCTGGTTGAAAACCCTTGCAGAGAAAAAGTAAGGAGTAGGATAGAAGCGGTTCAGGATTTCCCGCTCATCGCCTTTCACTACAGGTTCGAGCTGGAAAACATCGCCTACTAACAAGAGTTGTTTCCCACCGAAAGGTTCGCGCAGGTTGCGTGAGTAGACACGCAGGATACGGTCTACGGCGTCAATGATATCTGCCCGTACCATGGAAATCTCATCGATAATAATGAGTTCCAGTTCTTCCAATAGTTTTCGTTGGGGTTTGGTGTATCTGAAGAATTCGTGAATGCGTCCGCGTTGCAAACTCAGATTCGGATCATCGGGAAGCAAAGGATGAAACGGTAGTTTGAAGAAACTATGCAGGGTGCTGCCACCGGCATTGATGGCGGCGATACCGGTAGGTGCCAATACCACATGTTTCTTTTTTATATTCTCGCAAATATATCTCAGAAAGGTAGATTTACCCGTACCCGCCTTTCCGGTCAGAAACACGGACTGGCGGGTATATTGTATGAGACTCAGAGCATCCTGGAACTCTTTGTTGCTGGTATCTACGGTTTGGGACAAGATTTAGTAATTAATAATTGGTAATTAGTAATTAAAAGGAGGATTATATAATGGAGAAATGTTTAAGTGCATTGGCTACTCCATCTTCATCAACCGAAGTTGTAATGTAATTGGCATGTTCCTTCACTTCGTCCACAGCATTTCCCATTGCTACTCCGATGGCGGCATGGCGCAGCATACTTACATCGTTTCCTCCGTCGCCAAATGCCATTGTTTCTTCCAGGCGAATACCGAAGTGATTGATGATTTCGTCGATACCCTTTTGTTTGGTATTTCCTTTGGCGGTGATATCGGCAAAGGCAGGAAACCAACGCCCGGATTCGCAGTCCGGCAATTGGGGAAGAATCTCTTTTTCTTGCTCCAGTGTAATGAACGGTGTCATCTGGAAGATTTCCCGGCGAATCGCTTCTTCAGGTGTCTTTACGGGAAGCACATCTACTTTCAGATAATCGTTGAATATCTTTTTCACCATATCGTCCGGCTGGCAGACGCAGATATCATGTTCGCCTACAAAGATACAGGGGAAATTCTGTTCGGAGGAGATGCGTGCCAATGTCTGTACGTCAGCAGCAGGAATCGCGCTCTTGTAAATCACTTCTTCACCTACGAAACAATATCCGCCGTTCATGGTTATATAACCGTCTATTAATCCACGGTCCTGCAAGGCAGAAAGGTTGTTGATGATAACTGCGGGGCGTCCCGTAGCGATAAAAATCCGAATGCCTTTGGCTTTGGCAGCGGCGATGGCTTCGATGGTGGTTGGGGGAATAGCATGGGTATTAAAACTCACTAAAGTGCCGTCGATGTCAAAAAACAGGGCTTTAATCATATAATTTCTATTTTACTTGGTTGCAAAAGTACTCAAAAGTGAGGATATTTTGTACTTTTGTCTCCTAAAGAAATCGTAAATAGTCATTATACATTAATAAAATAATAAAAGCTGTTTTAGAACGCAGTTAAATCGCAAATGAAGAAGCATTCCTTAAAAGATTGGCTGATAGCTGTACGCCCCTGGTCGTTTCCGGCATCAGCAATGCCGGTGATTGTCACGCTGGCATATTTGTATTGGGCATACGGGGTAATAGAATGGGCGAACGGACTGTTAGCGTTGGCCGGTATTGTTATTTTCCACGCTTCGGGAAATGCGTGGAGTGATTATTTTGACTTTGAACGGGGAGTGGACAGGGTGGATACATTTGGTGTGAAGACCCTGACAAGCGGACAATTCATGCCATTGGAGATACGCAACCTGGCCATAGGCCTGATGGTGCCGGCGGTGATGGTCGGTCTTTGGCTGGTAGTCCGTACGGGGCTTCCTTTGTTGTGGATAGGTGTTTGTGGAGCTTTGTGTTCGTTGCTCTATCCGTGGCTGAAATACCGGGCTTTCGGAGATTTCGTTATTTTTGTAGCTTATGCCATACTTCCTACTTTGGGTATATCCTATATTACTATGGGGAAATTCCTGCCTGATGTATGGTTGATAATCGTTCCGGTGGGATTGATTACAGTAGCCATCCTGCACGCTAATAATACGCGTGATATAGGTACGGATGTAAGGGCCCGGATTAGTACTCTCGCCATGAGGCTTGGGGTGAAGACGGATGTTTTCCTATATATGTTCGAGGTGCTTTTCCCGTTTCTGTGGATCGCGGCTTGTGTAGCGTTGGGGTATTTTCCGTGGTGGTCTTTACTGACGATAGTAGGAATTCTGCCTGCAATAGCCAATGCACGGACTATGTTGCGGTTGCCGAAAGAAGGAATTGGTGTTATATCCAATCTGGATGAAAAGACAGCGAAACTGCAACTCTTGTTCAGTTTATTGTTTACTGTTACATTCCTGATATAGTATGAAACGAATTATTATTCCTTTATTGATAGCTGCTTTCTTGTGGTTCTTTATGTTTTCTCCCTGGACAAGCGGAATATTCAACTTCTGGACGGCCATGAGTTTTTCGGCTATTGTGTTGATGAATATGGCTTTTGCGCTTCGTCCACAGTGGTGGATAGAAGATGTGAAGTTCGATTGGAAGAATATTGCCGGAGGGGTGGGATTGGCTGTTGTTTTGTGGGGAGTATTCTGGCTGGGAGATAAGGCTTCCGCCTGGCTTTTCGACTTTGCCCGTCCGCAGGTGGAACTGATTTACGGAATGAAAACCGGTGAAAATCCTTGGTTGCTCTCCATATTACTACTCATATTGATAGGTCCTGCCGAAGAAATCTTCTGGCGGGGATATGTGCAGAATGCACTTTCGAAGCGCTGGAGCCCGAATGTCGGTTTTATTGTGACAACATTAGTTTATGCATTGGTACATATCTGGTCGTTCAACTTTATGCTGGTGATGGCGGCGTTGGTGGTTGGTGCTATCTGGGGATTGGCTTACAGATTGTATCCTCAGAAATTGGGAGCATTGATTGTGTCGCATGCAGTGTGGGATGTGGCGGTATTTGTTGTGTTTCCGATTTAATGACTCACCACAGATTACACGGATTTACACAGATGAAAAAATATATTTTTGATTTTCCTGCTTTATATCTGTGTAAATCCGTGTAATCTGTGGTAAAACAAAATAAAGCTATTATGAAATACAATTTTGATGAAATCATTGAACGTCGTGGCACTAACTCTGTGAAGTGGGACGGCGTAAAGAATATCTGGGGGCGTGATGATTTGCTTCCTATGTGGGTGGCCGATATGGATTTCCGTACTCCGCCTTTCGTGATGGATGCTTTAAGAAAACGCTTGGAGCATGAGGTGTTGGGATATACTTTTGCTTGTGAAGAGTGGTATAATTCTATTTGTACATGGCTGCACGACCGTCATCAGTGGGATATATCCCGAGAGATGCTGACATTTGTTCCGGGAATCGTTCGCGGGCAGGCTTTTGCCCTGCAATGTTTCACTAATCCGGGGGATAAGGTAATGGTGATGACTCCTGTTTACCATCCTTTCTTCTTGGTGACTGAACGTATGGGGCGTGAAGTGGTATATTCACCCTTGGAATTACAGGATGGACAATATCATATCAATTTTGAGCGTTTCCGTAAAGATTTGCAAGGTTGTAAAGTTCTGATTCTCTGTAATCCTCATAATCCGGGCGGACGTGTATGGACAGCAGAAGAGTTGAAAGAAATAGCGGCTATCTGTTACAATAATGGCACATTTGTGATTTCTGATGAGATTCATGCCGATCTGACTTTGCCTCCTTATAAGCACTATCCGTTTGCTACGGTTTCCGAAGCAGCAGCATCGAACTCACTTGTCTTCATGGCTCCCAGTAAAGCATTTAATATGCCCGGATTGGGAAGTTCGTATGCGATTACTGTTGATAAGGATATTCGTGAACGTTTTCAGACCTTTATGGAGGCGGGTGAGTTTTCTGAAGGACATTTGCTTGCCTATATCGGTGCGGCAGCTGCTTACATGCATGGTGCAGAATGGTTGGAGCAAATGCTTGATTATATAAAAGAGAATATAGATTTTACAGAAGAATATCTGAAAGAACATATTCCGGGCATTGGTATGATACGTCCGCAAGCTTCTTATCTCGTTTTTCTGGATTGTCGAGCTTTGGGGCTGACACAGAAAGAATTAACCCGACTTTTTGCAGAGAAAGCACATCTGGCTCTGAATGACGGAACTATGTTTGGTCAACCGGGAGAGGGCTTTATGCGGTTGAATATCGGTTGTCCCCGTTCAGTGCTGAAGCAGGCTTTGCAGCAATTACGTGAGGCTGTTGTGCAGTAATATCAAAAAGAAGAATCTATTTTTGTTGGCCGTACAGGTCTATACTATATGAAGAAACTCTTATATCTTTTTATTGTAAGTGGTATTCTGCTGTGTGCTTGCAGGCATACCGATAGTACTGCTTTGCTCCGCCAGGCGGATGCGGTGGTTTATGGCAATGCGGATAGTGCAATGAAGCTCCTGTCGTTAATCAAGAATCCGGAGCGGTTGCCGTTCGAGGAAAAAATGTTGTATGGCTGGCTGCGTACATTTGCGCATAATGTACGGGGAGCCTCCATGGCGGAAGATTCTTTGATTTTACCGGCATTTCATTATTTTGTCGCCGGTCCGGACACGGTAAAGATGCTGAATTCATTCGTGCTGAAATCCAAATATTTGTATTGGCAGAAAAAGCATAAAGAGGCTATGGCTGTATTGGATAGCGGTATTGCGGCGGCTACGGCATGTAGAGATACTTATCTGATGGTCAATATGCTTTCTGAGAAAGCAAACAGGTATGTGTACGTTGAGAAGGATTATAAAAAGGCTATAGAAGCACATCTCAGAGCGATTGCCATTCGTGAAGATGAAGGCTTGTGCTATTCTTTGGGTATTGCCATGGGATTACAGGGAAATGATTCGGCTTCTTACTATATGGACCGAAGCATTGAACTGGTGGAGAAAAAGAAAGATACGACGCGCTTGGTGCATTATCTGCGAAACTACGCGCAGCTATTGTCTTATATAAGCAGTGATTATAAAAAGGCGGCGGAAGTGTCGAAACGGCTGCGGAGTTTAGCACCCGATGGGGGGCAGGTTGCCATGACCGACTTGGTGCTGACAGAATGTTTTCTGAAAATGGGAGAGTTGGATTCCGCCCAATACTATCTTGATCAGGGCAGAGCATTACTTGCCCGCCGGGAGAAGCTTCTGAGTACAGAAAATATGATGACTTATTATCAGGGATTGATAGATTATACACGTCATCGTACATTTGATTTCTTGAAGGTGATGCGTTATAATGATTCTGTTCACAATGCCCTTTATGCCTTACAAAGTACCATTCAGCGGAAGGATGAAAGTAAGGAATCACTTTCGAATGCTAATTTGCAGCTGACGGTAGAGCGACAGGAAGCGCAACTGACGCTGTTAGCTTGTCTGCTGTTACTGGTTGTTACGGGTGGTGGCGCCTTTTTCTATATCCGGGCTCGTCGTCATCGTCTGATTGAAGCGGAAGAGCGAATCGAAACACTGAACCGTTTGCTGGCAGATGCTACGAAGGGAGACAGTGAACCAGGGACTACCGGAAATGTTAATCAGGAAGTGGAAGACGGACAGTTTTTCCGAAAAATACTTTTGCAACAGTTGGGCATTATTCGTTTGGTCGCTACGCAGCCTACATCACAAAATCAAGATTTACTTCGCCGCATATCCGGCATTACGAACCGGGAGTTGCCCGTAGAAAGTCTTTTGGTATGGGAGGATTTGTATCCCGTGATCGATCGTATATACGATGGCTTTTATACTCAAATGAACAGACGTTTTGGGTCTGTACTAATAGATAAAGAACAGCAGCTCTGTTGTCTGCTTTGCGCAGAGTTCTCTACAAAAGAGATCAGTGTGGTGACGCAGCAAAGCATTCCGACTATTTATCAGCGGAAGACGAATATCCGGAAGAAATTGGGAATGGGGGAGAAAGAGGACATCGTCAGTTTTATTCTGGAGAAATAATACCTGCTTTTCACATATTCGTATGTGTATTCGTGTTTTTTCGGTTATGAGGGAAAGTTGACGAGTTAACCAGTTGACAAGGGGACAAGGTTCCATGCGGCATAGAAGCATTGCGCAGCCCCTTGTCCCCTGGTCAACTCGTCCCCTTGTCAACTGGTTTCCTTCCTTTCTTTTCAGAAATGCATGCGCCTATTCATACATATAAATAGTATATAGACTCTCAAAAGATAAATATAGAGAATGGAAAATATAATGTATTGATAATTAGTGTTATATGTACTTCTAATATAGAACTTTTATATCCCGATATAGAGTGTTTGAGACATGTTTCACCCCTAACTTTGCATCAGGTAAAAACGAAAAGTGAAACATTTAAATCAATCAAACGATGAAAGCAAATTCAATGAAGACTATCGGGAAAAGACTAACATTCTTAATCCTTATCATGTGTGTGGCAGTTTCTATTTCTGCTCAAAGTTATCAACTCTCCGGTTGCGTACAGGACGAAAACAATCAGCCGGTGGAAGTAGCAAACATTCTGTTGAAACAGGCTAAAGACAGTACTTATCTTACGGGTATGCTGACGGATGCACAAGGGTGTTTTACCTTTACTCAACCTAAAGGGGAATATCTGTTACATATTACTCTGATAGGTTGTGAAGATATCTATTTGCCCGTCTCCTTACAGGGAAATAAGAATGTAGGTATGCTCACCCTGAAATCCTCTTCTACCTTTTTGAATGAAGTAACCGTTACGGCAGCTCGTCCGGTAATCAAGCGTCTGGTAGACAGAGTTGTTTTTGATACACATAATGCCATCGCTACTGCCGGAGGAAATGCACTTGACCTTTTGCGTGAAGTGCCCGGTCTGCGCGTTGGTCAGAACAGTATTGATATTATAGGTAAAGGAGGCGTGAAGATATATATCAATGATCGTGAAACGAAACTTTCCGGTGACGAGTTGATTGACTATCTCCGTTCTTATGACGCTTCTCAGATACAGAAAGTGGAAGTAATTACTACTCCGCCATCCAAATATGATGCGGCTGGTAATGCAGGTATTATCAATATACGTCTGAAGTCACGTCCTAAAGATTATCTGGGAGGTACGGTATCTGCTTCTTATAATGCAGGTGAAAAGGAGAATTACGGTTATGGTGGTGTAAACCTGAACATCAGCAAAGGTCGCGTATCTTCTTTCATCAATGCAGGTACTACGCAAGGCAACTATGAGAACCGTGAGGCGAATCGTCGCTATTTTGCTCAGAATACTTGGGATGGGCGTACGGATTATAAGAAATATATGCAGAGTTATTATGGTCAGGCAGGTGTGGACTTTGCGCTGGAACGCAACTGGACGTTAGGTTTGCAAGCTGTTTACAACCACAATAACCCAAAAGATTCCAAAGCAGTTTCTATTACGGAAGTTTATGACGTGGCTACTGCCCGTCTGGACTCTCTTTTATTCTCTGACAGTGAGGAAGGAACTAAAGCCGACCGCGTTAACTTGAATTTCCATACTGACAAATCCTGGGGTGATAAGGGTAAAAAGATGACCTGGGATGTGGATTACCTGTATGATAAAAGAGATAGTCACATGGGGTTCCTGTCTGACACTCAGACTCCTGACGGTGTAACTATACCCGGAACCAATTTTGATTACAGTTATTTGCAAAACCGCAAAGTAGATGTATTCTCTTCTGCACTTGACTTTACACTTCCCTTCGAGAAGTATAAGGTGACCGCAGGTGCCAAGGTTTCTTTCACAAATACCCGTAACCGTATCAATTATGATACTTCGGACCCGACACTGGTGCAGGACGATTATTTCCACTATAAAGAACAAATCTATGCTCTTTACGCTGACTATAACCGCGCGTTTGGCAAGCAGTTCTCTATGCAGCTGGGCTTGCGTATGGAACACACCCGTACTACCGGTATTTCTGAGTCGGAGAATACGACGGACAAGCACGATTATACCCGTCTGTTCCCTACACTCTATTTCCTATATTCACCCAATGAGCAGAATGCATTGAACCTTAGTTTGTCCAATCGCATTTCCCGCCCTTCACAGAATATGGTGAACCCTTTCCCGTTCTATCAGAACAAGTATACCTATGCTCGTGGAAAGGAAGACCTGAAGCCGAGTTATACGTATAATGCCGAATTGGGATATACATTCAAGAATAATCTCAATATCTCTGCATTTTATTCTTATTCGGACGATGTATTCTTTCAGGTTGTAGCTTTAGATCCGGAAACGAATATCAGTTCTTTCTTGTGGGATAACTTTATGGAGACACACTCTTTCGGGTTGAATAACTCCTATACATTCCGTACAAAATGGATGCAGGCTTATGTTCAGCATGGTGTAAACTATAGCCGCACAACTTCCAGTGCCGCTTCCACATCAGCCGAAGA
Source organism: Bacteroides sp. 14(A) (assembly GCF_000526555.1). Classification (NCBI taxonomy): domain Bacteria; kingdom Pseudomonadati; phylum Bacteroidota; class Bacteroidia; order Bacteroidales; family Bacteroidaceae; genus Bacteroides; species Bacteroides sp. 14(A). The sequence goes on from NZ_JAGH01000002.1 coordinate 2,658,418, forward strand.
GAAAGGATGGGCTTATAATGCCAGTTTGCGCAATACATTCTTCCTTAATCCGAAGAAGACATTTATCGGAACGCTTTCAGGTTGGTTTACTTCACGTCAGTATAGTGGAGTATATCTGATAAAACCTACTTATGGTGTCAGTGCGGGTTTGCTCTATCGTATGCTGGATAATAAGCTCAGTCTTAGCCTGAACGTCAATAATATTCTAATCAGCCATTCGAAGCTTGAAACTGTTTCCAATGGAGTCCGGATGACGACGGACAATCAGTTTGCCTTTACCGGTTTCCGCATCGGTGTTTCCTACACGTTTGGTGGGGATATCCGCAGCAAGGGACAACGTAATAGTAACTCAGATATTCAGAACAGATTATAAAAATTGCTTTCATCGTTTTTACCTAGCTGAAAGCACTCCCGTGGTGGGAGACGAACGGCTTGTCAGAGTGAAACAGTGGTTTCACCGGACAGGCCGTTCACTTTGTTTCCATAAAGTATATGAATCATTCCTCCTTTTCTACCAGTTTTTACCCCTTACTTTCTTCATGATTGCTCACTTTTGCATACCAACAAACAAATCTATAAGAGGAAGTATATGAAAAACAAAATGAAAAACCGAGTAATAGAGATGAAGGACTTATGCCTTTTATGGCTCTTCTTGTTCTTATTAGGTGGAATACCGGCAGGAGCGACTACTATTTCTGATGATGAATTAGCATCCGGTACGGAAGAATTAATCGCTTTTCCCGGCGCTGAAGGTTTTGGCCGGAATACTACCGGTGGTCGCGGTGGTAAAGTTTATCACGTCACTACATTGGAAGATGGAATGCAAGCAGGAACGTTACGTTATGCGCTTGCGCAAACAGGTGCACGTACGGTGGTTTTTGATGTAGCCGGGACTATCTTCCTGAACAGACCTTTAAGAATCACTAACGGAGATTTGACTATTGCCGGACAAACGGCGCCGGGGCAAGGTCTTTGTATTGCCAGACGTCCGGTAACTATTAACGCCAACAATGTTATTGTTCGTTATGTACGGTTTCGTGTCGGCAATGAAGGCGGTGGAGAACCCGACGGACTTGGAAGTACCGATTGCAAGAATGTTATTGTAGACCATTGTTCTATCAGTTGGTCGGTAGACGAGTGTTGTTCGGTGTACGGTGGTGAAAACCTGACTGTCCAGTGGTGTCTTGTTTCCGAAAGCCTTCGGACGGCCGGTCATGCCAAAGGAAAACACGGATATGGAGCCATCTGGGGAGGAGCGAAAGCTTCTTTTCATCATAATCTGCTAGCACATCATGAAAGTCGTGTCCCACGTCTTGGTCCCCGTCCTTTCACTCAGGAACGCGAACATGTGGATATGCGTAATAATGTTTTTTATAATTGGGCGGGAAATGGCTGTTACGGTGGAGAGGGAATGCATGTAAACATCGTGAACAATTATTACAAACCGGGTCCGGCTACTCCCAAAAACAGTCCTGTACGCTATCGTATTGCCGCTCTTGGAGTGCGTACTACGAAATATTGTACCAAAGCAGATGGTAAGCCCAATGTTTGGAAACCTATGGAACATGTATGGGGGAAATTCTATGTGGACGGTAATGTAATCGAAGGTAATAAGGAAGTAACCAAGGATAACTGGACAAAGGGTATTTACGAACAAATCAAGAATTCATCCTGCGATAATACTTTCACTAAACAAGTGAAGAAAGAGATGCGCCTGGCCAAACCTTTGGATGCAGGTATTGTCACTACACATACTGCTGAACAGGCGTATGATCTTGTATTGGCTCACGCCGGTTGTTCCAAACAACGTGATATTATAGATATACGTATTATAGAGGAAACTCAAAACGGTACGGCTACTTATATTGGCAGCGTGACAAAAGGCGCTGAAAATGCTCCCGGATTGATCGACTTACCGGCAGATGTGAAACCGGAGGGATCCACCGGTGCTTGGCCGGAATTATCGAATGGCGGTGTTACAGATGATGAGCTAAGAGATACTGATGGCGATGGTATTCCGGATACATGGGAAACGGCTCATGGGCTGAACCCGAAGGATGCTTCTGATGGTGTTACTACTACATTGAGTAAGGAAGGTTATACCAATTTGGAAGTCTATATGAACGGTCTGGTAAAGTAGAAGTTGAACCAATTATTAATATATTAAGTATGAAGAAGATAATTTTTACAGTACTATTTATGGGCATTCTATCGGGAGGATATGCTCAAGATAGTTCATCGCCGTATCAGGCCGTAGTAGCTTTGGATGGTAGCGGCGACTACACGAGTATTCAGGATGCTGTTAATGCTGCACCGGACAATCGGCAGGAGCCTTGGCTGATTTTTCTGAAAAACGGGTCTTATCGGGAGCAAGTAATTATTCCCGCTACTAAAACTTATATTCATCTTATCGGACAGGATAAAAATAAGACGATTATCCATCACTGTCTGAATGTCGGTGGAAAACCGGAAGAGGGAACTGAACCTGCTAAAACAGCTTACTGGAAACATTCTGTTCATAACCCTTCTTCTGAAGTTCATAAATTGGAAGGTAGTGTTGTTTATATAAAGGGAGATCATTTTTATACGGAGAATATCTCTTATCTTAATGACTGGGGGGTAGATAGCCAAAATGGTCCTCAAGCTTTGGCTATGAGTAGCCAGGCTGATTGTGCTGCATACAATAATTGCATTTTTCGATCTTTTCAGGATACCTGGATGACTTCCAGAACTGACTCTCACCGTCTTTATGCGAAGGATTGCTGGATTGAGGGAGCGGTAGATTACTTTTATGGCAGTGGAGATGCTTTGCTTGAAAATTGTACGTTATATAATTTGCGCAGTGGTTCGGTAATAGTTGCTCCTTCCCATAAAAATGTGAGGTTCGGATATGTATTTCGCAACTGTATAGTGGATGGTAATGCCGCTGCTGCCGATGGTAAACAAAAGTTAGGACGTCCGTGGCATAACTCTCCTCGTGCTGTCTATATACATACCACTATGCGCATTCCTCTTGCTCCCGAGGGGTGGACAAACATGGGGGCTATTCCGGGGTTATTTGCAGAGTATGACAGCCGCGATGCCGAGGGTAATGTACTCGACCTTAGCCAACGTAAGACTGAATATGACGGACGTGGCCCGGATAATCCGCCGAAAGGTTCCTGTCGTGCAACAATCACCAAGGAAGAAGCGGATGGCTATGTATACGAACGTATAATTCCGGGAGATGACGGATGGAATCCCCGTGCGATGATGGAAAAATTGCCATCTCCCGCAAAGTTGAAAAAAAAGGGGGATAAAGTTAGCTGGAAAGCAGTACCAGCTGCTGCCGGATATGTTATTTTCAATAATGATCGTGTCATAGGCTTTGCCAAAGAGCCGATCTATACTTTGCCATCTGAAGTAAAAGGAAATTTAAAAGTATGTGCTGTCAATCGTTATGGTTCATTAGGAACAGAGAGTGTTCTTTAGTTAATGAATTGTAATGGCGCTATAACATATTGACATTTTTTGCATATGGAATCCCGGGCTTGTGAAAGTCTGGGATTTTTTTGTTAAAACTACTCAGTTATAGCCTTAAACTGAATTATTACTCCCTTTCTGGATGATTTTACTCTTTAAATACTCTTCTAATTCTGAATTTTGCAAAAGAATTAATAACACAGGTTAAGTTAAGAAATGAAAAGCTTTACGAAAAACACTGTACTTATTGTTTAACTAAATAATACTATCATGAAACAAGAAATCGAAAAGATGAAGAGCAGGTTGCTTCTGCTGGCATTCATTTTAATGGTGCCTATTGGAGTGTTTGCTCAAAACATTACGGTAAAAGGTAATGTGACTGATTCGGAAGGAGAACCGATTATTGGTGCCACTGTTATGGAAAAAGGCAAAAGCCAGAATGGTGTCATCACTGACTTAGATGGTAATTTTACTCTGAATGTGTCAGGTAAAGGAAAAAAGATCGTTATTACCTATATAGGTATGAAAACGGAAGAAGTGGATGCAGTAACCGGAAAGACTTTGAAGGTTGTCTTAAAGGATGATTCGCAAACACTGGACGAAGTAGTAGTAGTTGCCGTAGGTTATGGTAACGCACGCAAGAAAGATTTAACTGGAGCTATTTCTTCCGTAGGTGAGAAAACATTGAAAAACATCCCAACTACTTCAGCTTCAAGCGCCATTACGGGACGTCTGGCGGGTGTAAGCGTTGTTACAACTGAAGGTTCACCGGATGCAGCCGTTAATATTCGCGTACGTGGTGGTGGTTCTATCACGCAGAGCAATGAGCCGCTGTTCATTGTAGATGGATTCCAGGTGAGTAATATTAATGATATTCCTCCGACGGATATTGAAAGCATTGATGTGTTGAAGGATGCTTCTTCTACTGCCATTTATGGTGCTAAGGGAGCTAATGGTGTAATTTTGGTTACTACAAAAGGTGGTCGTGCCGGTAAGACAGAAGTGACATTCAATGCATCATTGGGTTTGAACCGTTTCTATAATGAAACTGAGGTTCTTTCTCCCTATGAATATGTTTACTATCAGCGTGAATTGGATCCGGCTAAGAATGCAGGCTTTTTTGATCGCTATGGACAGTGGGAAGATGTCGATATTTATAAAGGTAAAGAAGGACTCAACTGGCAACGTAAATTGTTTGATCGTACCGGATTGAAGCAGAGCTACAACGTAAACATTAATGGTGGTAGTGAGTCTTTGATTTATAGTATAAGTTACACACGTGATGATGAAACTTATATTATGCAAACATCCAAATATCGTCGTGATAATCTGAACTTGAAGTTAAGCAAGAATTTTAATAAAAAGTTGAGATTGGATCTTAATGCTAAAATGAGTAATAATGTTATTGACGGCCCCAGTGTATCCAGTGGTTCCAAACTACGTGACTGCGTGAAGTATCCTCCTATTGGTACGCTTACTGACCTAACGGAAGACGACCTGGCTGGTGATAATGAATTGATCCCTGAAAACATCAGTAACTTGAACGACCCCTTCTACAATATTACCAACGAGTATAAGAAGCAGTCCAAGTTCAATAATACCTATAATGTTGCTTTAATATGGGACGTTATTAAAGGATTACAGTGGCGTGCAGAAGGTACTTATGGCTTTACTTTTGATCGTACTGATAATATTTATCTGAAGAATACAGGTGAAGCGAATGGTAAGGCCGGACAACCTGTTGCCTATCGCCAATATTGGAATGGTTCAAAATGGACATTTCGTACTTTGCTGACTTATAAATTCAAGTTGAAAAAGCATCATTTTGACGTTATGGGCGGTATAGAAGCTAATAACTCTGAAAAGGATGATATGAAAGTCAATTCAGACTATTATCCGGGTGATTATTTGGCTAATGACATTCTGGCTATGTGGAACAATGGTACTGCAGAACCCACTTATACAACGATTAATGAACCCGACCGCAGCATGTCCTATTTCGGTCGTGCCAATTACATTCTGAATGATCGTTACTATCTGACTTTTACGTTGCGTGCAGACGGTACTAATGTATTTGCACCTGGAAATAAGTGGGGTATTTTCCCCGCTGCATCTGCTGCATGGCGTATTTCGGATGAAAGTTTCATGGAATGGTCTAAAGACTGGTTGTCCACTTTGAAGATGCGTGCCAGTTATGGTAAGTCCGGTAATGCCCGTGTCGGTTCCTATTGGCGCCAGACTTATAGTCCGGTAACTTCTACTAAGAATCTCTATTATCAGAATGAGATTGGACAGAGTAGCTTGCAACCTGCCAAACGTCTGCGTAATGAAAATCTGACCTGGGAGTCTAAGTTCTCAACGAACGTAGGTTTTGACTTAGGTTTCTTCAGTAATCGTATAAATCTGACATTTGATTATTATAATGATGTTACTAAGGACTTGATTATGGAAGTGCAGCTGCCCTCTAATGCAGGTTATAGTAGCCAATACCAAAATCTTGGTCAGACCACTAATCGCGGTGTAGAGTTGTCGTTGAATGCAAATCTCGTTCAGACGAAAGATTTCTATCTTGACTTTAATTTTAATATTGCTTTCAATAAGAATAAGGTAGATGCATTGTATGGTGCCAATGGTGACGAAATGATTCTTTCTGGTGGTGGCACAGAGACCGGTAGCGATAACTATCGTGTTTTTGTAGGCCAGGAAGTTGGTTTGATGTACGGTTATGTGTCTGATGGTATGTATTCTTTTGATGATTTCACTTTCAATCCTACCACTAAAAAGTGGGATATTGTGACGACTAAAGATGAAAATGGTGTACCAATCGTTACAGATTGTTCGGGTGTACTTTCTCGTGCTGGAGGTTATTTCGGACCTGGTCACATGAAATTGAAGGACTTGAATGGTGATGGAGTTATTGATGCTGATAATGACCGTAAAGTGATCGGTCATGCGTTGCCGAAACACACTGGTGGTTTTAGTTTTAATGCCGGTTGGAAAGGTTTCGATGTTACAGCGATGTTCAACTGGTCTTATGGTAATGATATTCTGAATATCAATAAAGTGGACTACACTTCTTATACAGGTTCTAAACGTTATCAGAATCTGAGTAATGATATGAGATTGGCAAATCGTTTTACAACGATAGATCCTGTAACAGGACTTAATATCTATTATGGTGAATATGCCAACCCTGAACGTTTGCAGGAAATTAATTCCAATGCTTCCATCTGGCATCCGTTAATGAACAATACGATTACCACAGACTGGTTGGTAGAAGACGGTTCGTTTTTACGCTTAGGCGTTCTGACGCTGGGATATACTCTTCCGAAATATTGGACTCAAAAGTTCGGTGTGAAGAGCCTGCGTGTCTATGCTACTGGAAATAATTTATTCTGTCTGACAGGATATAGTGGTCAGGATCCGGAAGTAAATACAAGTTCCAGCAATATGACTCCTGGTTATGACCGTTCGGCTTATCCGAAGTCCAGATCCTATATTTTTGGATTAAATGTTACATTCTAAACTAATAAACTTATGAAATTACAGAATATAGTATATGTATTGACGGTGGGAGGTGCGCTGTTAACCTCTTGCAGCGATTTTCTTGATACGGAATCTCCCTCGGTACAAAGTAGTACTGTTACTTTTGAGAATGAAGGTATGACGCGTTCGGCTATTATGGGAGTTTACTCCGAATTAGCAGGTACGTATGTTTATGGACAGAAAATGTCGGTTAACTGGCAAGGTGTTTCTGATATTGAATTGGCTAGTGGTTATGCTACTGACCCATCTAAAGACCTGACAAGTGATACAGGGGCGGCCAATTATTATTGTGACTGGTACAACAAGACCCTGCAATGGGGATACATTTTTAAAATGGCAGAATTGGCCAGTACCGCTGTGGATGGCATTCGTGCTTCAGCGCTTTATAAAAGTGGTAATGCGGCGATGAAGCGTTATTTGGGTGAGGCTTTAACATTGCGTTCATTGTCTTATTTTGAATTGGTTAGGCGTTGGGGAGATATTCCTTTTAAGGAAGGTATGTCTAACTCGGATCTTTCCAATGTATATATGGGAAAGATTAATCGTGATAGTATTTATTCAAGTATTGTTCGTGACATGCAGGAGGCAGTTAACTATTTGCCTTGGGTAGGAGAAAATTCTGATTATAATTGCGAACGCGTGAATAAAGGATTTGCCAAGGGATTATTGGCTCGTATTGCTCTTTTTGCAGGAGGATGGTCTGTTCGTGACGGTAATCAGTTTCCTGATGATTCTAATGTAGAACACTATCCTAATGTTGAAGGAAATCCCGGTATGGAGGAAGTAGGAGGTTATTATGTTGGTAGACCTAAGAATTGGCGTGATTATTATGAAATAGCCGAGCAGCAATGTGCTGAAATTATTGGTGCTCCGGAGAATCCTCATCAATTGGATCCTGATTATGGACATATCTGGAAAACAGTTTGTGGCTTGAATTATAACGAATATAATGAGAATCTTTTTGAAGTAGCTAATGGAGTAGGGTATAGTGGTGACATCGGTACATTGATGGGACGTGCAATGGACGGTGGAATCGGGTATGGCAGCCGTGGTTTCGGTGGTTCTTATGTATGTTCAAATGCTTATTATTTCTATTCATTTTCTCCGACTGATACTCGTCGTGATTATGCTTGTTACTGGCCTCAGTATAAGAAAGATTCAGATGCGAAGAGAAATCGTGAGGTGATGCAGACTGATATAATGAACGTGAAATTGGGTAAATGGGGCTTCTTCTGGACTTCTAATGCATATCGTTCTATAGCACAAACAGCTACGGCTCGTACTCCGACCGGTATTAACTGGATTGTGATGCGTTATTCAGACGTCTTACTGATGTTTGCTGAAGCTCGTTATATGTTGGGTAAAGGAATTGATTCAAATAGTGAAATAGCTAATATCAGTGCCCGCAACGCATTGGAACAAGTTCGTACGAGAGCTTTCGGTGCCGGTTCTGAAGAAGTGAATAAATATGATGCTGATTTCTTTGAGGCCATTGTTAACGAACGTGCCTGGGAACTGGGTGGTGAAGGTATCCGTAAATTGGATTTAGTCCGTTGGGGATTACTAGATTCTAAAATAGAGGATATGAAAAAGGCGATGCTTTATTTGCTGGACGGTACTCATACCATACAAATCTTCGATAAAACGTATGAACCAACTGATTTCCCGGTGAAAGTGTACTATAGATATGATAAGGAAGGTGAATTCATAGATTTGTCTTCAGCCAATTTCTATCGTAACCTGGCCGATAATCCCGATACGGAAGTTTATTCAGAAGCGAATTGGTTCCCCCGTTCTTATTGGAATTTGGCCGAAGGTAAAGAAAGTTCTTTAGTTGATAATTCAGTAAAGATATTGTCTTGTGCCACTGGTTTGCGTAAATCTTATGATTATACGGAATTGCTGGGTACTTTGAAGTATGGCGAGTTGATTCAGGCTAAGTTGAATCTGATAGATATAGGTAATGAGATCTGTAATTATCGTCATTTCCATTCTATCTATTATGATGATATCTATAAGTCAAAAGGGTATTTGAAGAACTCTTATGGATATGATAAGCAAAAATAAAAAGTTAACTTATTAAAGAATGAATATATGAAACTTAGAAATATATATTATATCTTATTGGGAGTTCTGGCATTTTCTGCCGTTGCTTGCCAGGAGGATGCCAATGACTGGGGGATAGAACCAGGGCATGACCGGTTATTCCGTACTACTGAATTTAAAGTGGCTGATAATACATCTCCTACTTCTATAATGTTAAGTTACAGAGGTATAACGGATGCTTCAAAGTATATCTTTGAATTTAGTAAAGGAGATAGTCTGGAATTTACAAATATTGTGAAGACTGTGGAAATTCTGGCAGACACCTTGACACCGTATCGTCAGGAAACTACTGCGGTTAAAACGGAATATCGTACATTGTTCACAGACTTGGATGGAACCAGCCGTTATTCGGTACGTGTAAAAGCGGTAGATGGAAAAACAGGTAAAGAGTCCGGTTATGTGGGACTTTTCTTTGAAACTCCGGATGAGCAGATATTTACGGAGGTTGTTCCTTCTACTTCCGGTGCTGTCTTGAAGTGGAAAGCCGATAAGACCGCTACTCATATTCGCCATGCCGAATTGAAGTTTACGGTGGAAGGAGAAGGGGAAGAACAGACTGTTTTGATTGATACAGTATGGGTAGAACCCGCTCACGAATTAACTGCAACTGAAAAACAGGCAGGAACTTATTCCATTAAAGACTTGAAGGCAGGAACTAATTATCTGGCATATATCCTGAATGGCGATGTGCTTAGAGGTAAATATAGATTTTTGACACTGGGCTCTTCTGTAGGAGAAACAATAGACGTACAATCAGGAGATGATATTAATGCTTTGTTAGCTTCTGCCCCGGTAGGACCGGTAACTCTGGCTTTCAAAGGTGGAGAAAGCTATACGTTTGGTGAGATCACTGTGCCGACAAATGTGAAGGCTCTTTATTTGGCAGGTAATGTGATTAACGGTCAGCTGCCTCAATTGACGGCTACCAAAATGACATTTACTGCTCCGCTGGGAACTGTGAAATGGCAGAATATCGATTTGATAAGTGACGGACAATCTCAATTCTTCATTGAAATAGGTAATACGAATTGCTTCAGTACTATAGCCTTTGAGGGATGTCATATCAGTGAAATTCCACGTAGCCTTGTGCGTTTGAACAATGGTGATGTAGAAATAAGTGGTATTACAATCAGTAATTGTATTGTGAAGAATGTAGCATTGAGCGGCTATGGCCTGTTCAATTTCGGTAAAGCTAAATCCCTGAAGAAACTCGTTATTGAAAACTCTACGCTTTGTGAGATTGGTGATCAGTTGATGGATGTTCGTTTTGTTATTGATGAAATAAAAATGAATAAATGTATCTTCTGTAATTATACAATTGGTATGCCGAAGGTATTCCGTTTGGATAAGCAACCGAAGTCTATTGCTGTGACAAGTACTGTCTTTACCGGAACGAATGGTGGCAGCAAGATTAATTCCGGAAATGGAGATTATTCTGGCTATCTGGATTTCTCCGGTTGCTACTTGACCTCTGACTTCCAAGTGGACTCTAGGCCGTTCACGAATGCCAAGTCTTTGTCTATGACATCTCTGGAATTGTTCGTAGATCCGATGAATGGGGATTTCCATTACAAACCGGAATTGAAATTTGAGGGTGAGGGCAAAGCCGGTGACCCGAGATGGTGGATACAATAGGTAAGATTCCATATAGGAAAGATTGTTAATGATGGAGGGAGGTTGTTCATATGAACAACCTCCTTTTGTGTTTAATCTGCTCTGAGAAACTTTTCGAATTTTGAGATAGTGCACTTATAATACCTGAATTTCCCCCATAATACCTAATTTTCCCGGGTATATTTGCATAAAATGATTAACAATAACTCTATAAAAGTAACAGACTATGAAACGATGGATTTTGATTGGTATGGTTGTAGCTTCCGGTATGACTATACAGGCACAAAACAAATTGCCCGAAAAGTTTCCTTACCAGGATACAAGTTTAACTGCAGAAGAACGGGCGGATGATTTGCTCAAAAGATTGACTTTGGAGGAAAAGGCTTCATTGATGATGAACGGTTCTCCGGCTATTCCCCGATTATCGATCAAAGCGTATGGTTGGTGGAATGAAGCACTTCACGGTCTCGCGCGTACAGGATTGGCTACAGTGTTTCCACAGGCTATCGGTATGGGAGCATCATTTGATGATAGTTTGTTGTATGAAGTCTTTACGGCAGTATCTGATGAAGCAAGAGCAAAGAGCCGGAGATTGGATAGTAAAGGAAATCTTACACGTTATCAGGCACTTACAGTGTGGACTCCTAATGTGAATATTTTCCGTGATCCGCGTTGGGGGCGTGGACAGGAGACGTATGGAGAAGATCCCTATTTGACCAGCCGTTTGGGAGTTGCAGTAGTCAATGGTTTGCAGGGACCCGATACAGCACGATACAATAAACTTCACGCTTGTGCAAAACATTATGCTGTACACTCGGGACCGGAGTGGAATCGGCATAGTTTTAATGCTGAGAATATTTCTCCACGAGATTTATGGGAAACTTATCTTCCCGCCTTTAAAACCTTAGTTCAGGAAGCTAAAGTGAAAGAAGTGATGTGTGCTTATAACCGTTTTGAAGGTGAACCATGTTGTGGAAGTAATCGTTTGCTGACTCAGATTTTGCGTGATGAATGGGGCTTCGACGGAGTCGTTGTTTCAGATTGTGGGGCAGTATCGGATTTCTGGCAAAAAAGAAAGCATGAGACGCATCCTGATGCTGCCAGTGCTTCGGCAGATGCTGTTTTAAATGGCACGGATGTTGAGTGTGGAAATAGCTATAAATCCTTACCGGATGCAGTAAAGGCTGGACTTATTACTGAAAATCAGATAGATATTTCAGTGAAACGTTTGTTGAAAGCTCGTTTTGAGTTGGGAGAAATGGACGAGAATGTCTGGACAGGGATTTCTTCGGATGTTGTGGACTCACCCAAACATCGTCAGTTGGCATTGCAGATGGCGCGTGAAACCATGACATTGTTGCAAAATAATAATAATATACTTCCATTGAGTAAACAGGCAAAAATAGCATTAATAGGTCCTAATGCAAATGATTCGGTTATGCAATGGGGGAATTATAATGGGCTACCTTCGCATACCATTACTTTGCTTGAAGGTATGCAGCGTTATCTGCCAACTTCTAATCTTATTTATGAGCCGGTTTGCGGACACACGGATAGTACTTTGTTCATTAGCTTATTCAACAAATGTTCTACTTCGGAAGGAAACGGTTTTCATTCAACATATTGGAATAATAATACCTTTACAGGGGAGGCTGTTACGGAAGTTCAGCAATCCACCCCATTCTTATTTAATACTAATGGGGCTGCTCCTTTTGCACCGGGAGTTATTTTAAGAGGATTTTCTGCTGAATATCGTTCTGTATTTCATCCGGAAAAAACAGAAGACGTTGTTTTTCGTATTCAGATGCGAGGCGCCTATGAACTTTATATTAATGGTAAACTGGTTAAGGAAGACGAAGGAGCTGTGAAGCAAATGACTTCCATTTATACGTTGAAGGCAGAATCGGGAAAGTCTTATGATATTTTATTAAAGTATCGTCATTTTGACAAAACGGCAAATCTTAGCTTTGATATGGGAGTAAATGCTCAGATAGATGTGAAAGGATTGTTGGAGCGTATCAAAGATGTAGATGTAGTTATCTTTGCGGGTGGTATCTCTCCGGCACTGGAAGGAGAAGAAATGCCTGTTGATGCAGCTGGTTTCAGGGGAGGAGATCGCACCGAAATCGAGTTGCCGGCTGTACAGCGACGTGTTGTTGAGGCTTTGAAAACTGCAGGAAAACGGATTGTGTTTGTTAATTTCTCCGGTGCAGCTATAGCTTTGGAGCCGGAAAGTCAGAATTGTGAGGCTATCCTGCAAGCATGGTATCCTGGGCAAGCTGGTGGCCAGGCTGTTGCCGAAGTTTTGTTCGGCGATTACAATCCGGCTGGAAAATTACCATTGACATTCTATCGTAATCTGGCTCAAATTCCGGATTTTGAGGATTATAATATGACCGGAAGGACCTACAGGTACATGAAAGAGACTCCTTTGTTCCCATTTGGTCATGGACTTAGTTATACTACATTCAAATATGGAAAGTTAAAAATGAATGATGATAAAATTGCTGCCGGTCAAAATCTGAACCTGGTGATTCCTGTAACTAATACAGGGAGTCGGGATGGAGATGAAGTGGTACAGGTTTATCTCAAAAAAATGGATGATACAGAGGGACCGGTTAAAACGTTGCGTGCTTTTAAGCGTGTGCGTATTCCGGCAGGAAAGACGGTTGAGGTTAAATTTTCTTTGGATGATACCCAGTTGGAATGGTGGGATGAACAGAGCAATACAATGAGAGTTTGCCCGGGAAATTATACTGTTATGATAGGAGGTACTTCCTGTGAGAAGAGTTTATTATCACGGGCATTTACCATTCGGTAAAATTATGAGGAGATGATAGCTGAAATATTCAACTATCATCTCTTTTATTTTCTTTGTATTCCGAAGGCGTCATTCCCATTTGTCTTTTGAAACACTTTCCGAAATATTTAGGATCGTTGAAGCCTGTCATGTAAGCCACTTGTGAAAAGTTATATTCTCCGCTGTCTATTAATTGTACGGCACGTTTAATCCTAATTTCGCGTATGAAGTCCACGGGAGACAGACCGATGATGGATTTTAGTTTCTGATAGAAGACAGAACGTCCTAAATTCAGTAACTGGGCAAATTCGTCGACTGTAAGTTCCGAGTTTTCCATTTGCTCTTCCATTACTTGCATCACTTGCTGCATGAACTGCTCATCGTATGAAATGATCTGAGGTTGCGAGGGGGTCAGTTTCTCTTCCAGAGTGGTTTCCTGGGTATTGTTTAATTTTTCCGACCATGCTTTCCAGTAGATTTCCTGCAATTCTTTACGCTGGTGAAGCAAAGACTTGATACGGATTTTTAGATACGTTGCACTGAAGGGCTTGGTGATATAATCGTCTATCCCTTGTTCCAGTCCTGATATGCGATCATCCAGCGATGATTTGGCAGAAAGCAGAATGATAGGTATGTGACATATTTCTCTGTTTTCCTTAATATTCTTTACCATATCAAGGCCATCCATAGCAGGCATCATAATGTCACTGATAATCAGATCGGGAATATATTCCCGGGCTTGGTCCAATCCTTCTTGTCCATTGGTGGCGGTGAGTACCCGATAACTTTCTGACAAGATATCTGATAAGAAGTTTCTTAGCTCTACGTTATCTTCGACAATTAAGATGGATACAGGGTCTTCTTCATTCGATATCTGATTTGGTTCTTTGGCTGTCTCTGAAGGAGTAATGTCGGCCATTGAAGCTATTTCAACCATGGGTCTTATTTCATTTTTCTTTTCAGCGGGGACTGAATTTCCGTCATTCAGTATAAACTCTGTATTTTCTCTTCCCTCATAAACTTTTTGATTCATTGGTAATATAACGGTAAACTCGCTGCCTACACCGGGTTGACTTTTTACTTCAATGTTGCCACAATGTAGTTCTATCAGTTCTTTGACAAGTGATAGTCCTATGCCTGACGAGGGCTGCAATATGTTGAATTTTACCAATGTTTCAAAGCGTTGGAAAAGTGTTTGCTGTTTTTGAAGATCGATACCAATGCCTTCGTCTTTTATGGAAACAATTAATCTGCTACTTTCCACATTGGCAATGACGGTAATAGACTTATTGGCCGGAGTGTATTTGAATGCATTGGATAGCAAATTAAAAATGATTTTTTCAAACTTATCCTGATCGATCCAGGTTTCTATAGCTTCCTGGTTTGTTTCCAATTGGTAATTGATATTCTTTTCTTCAGCAATAAGGCGGAAGTTATCCATTACTTTTTGTAATAGGCTGAGGACATCTGTCTTTTCCAGCAGCACTTTCATTTTTTTATTCTCTATTTTCCGGAAATCCAATATCTGGTTTACTAAGTGCAACATACGCTCCGTATTCTTGTGCACCAGGGTTAAATGTTTACGGGCATTGGTTGTGAGAGTTTCGTGTTCCAGAATTTCGCTAACCGGACTGGCTATGAGTGTTAACGGAGTACGTAATTCATGCGAAATATCGGTGAAAAAGCGCAATTTGATATTTGCCAGTTGTTGTTCAATATTTATCTGATGACGTAACCGGTATATGTAGAGAATGATATAGACGATAGTTGCTGTGGATAACACGAATAATACGACATACAGAATCCATGCCCAGTATGTCTCCCAAAAGGTTGGAAGTACAGTTATAGGCAGGATACGTGCTTTTTCCATCCATACTCCGTCGCTGTTGGTAGAACGTATTTGCAATTCATATTCTCCCGGAGGAAGGTTGATATAGCTGGCTGAACGGCTGTTATCCACTTCATTCCATTTTTCTTCCAATCCTTTCAGACGGTAAGCATAGCTGATTGATTCAGGCGCTACATAATCCAAAGCTGCAAATTGGAAAGTAACATTGCGTTCGGATGGTTTCAGCCTTAGTTCTTCCAGATCATTGATATCTAAATCCTGGGAGGTTCCTTGTATTTTAAATCCGGTGAATACAATGGGAGGGGCATAATTACTTTTCTGAAGATGTTCAGGACTAATTTTGAGTATTCCGATATCTGTTCCTAATAGCAATTGATTATTTTCCAGCACAGGAGCCGCTTCTGTAAAGTAAAGCTCTTGTTGCATGTACTTTTTATCATAATATTCAAATGTTTCCTTTTCCGGATTGAAACGGGTAAGTGCATTTTCCGAAATTACCCATAAACTTCCTTCTTTATCTTCTATCATAGACTGGACGAGGTCGGATGGTAAGCCATCTTTTGTCGTATAAGGTTTAAATTCGATGTGTTCACTTAAAAGATTTTCAGAAAGGACTTTATTGATTCCTCCGGTAAATGTAAGGATGTAAGTTGTATTTCTGCTATCTGTGTAAACATAGGTCACATTATTACTGCTAAGACTGGAAACTGTATTGGGACTGCGGAGATTACGGTAGAAATTGATTTCTTCCGGTTGTTTAAATTCATTGGAGAAGGTTAGTAACCCTTCTGTGGTACAGACAAGAATCGCCTGATTGACCTCGGTGATATAGCGGACTTTGGAGAAATGTTCTTTGGGATATCCTTTCAGTTGGTTATCGCTATGTATGAAGCGGATTTCCCCTTCAGGTGTCTTTTCCAGTAAATTCAGTCCTCCACCATGACAACCTATCCAGATACGTTTTTGATGATCCTGATAGATGCTATAGATACTATTATGGCTCAGGCTATACGGGTTGTCTTCCTGATGAGTAAATTGACGTATTTGAAAATGATCATTACCGGTTCTTTCTAATTGGAAAAGCCCATCCAACTTACTTCCCATCCAAATAACTCCATTTTCATCTTCCATAAAGCAGTAGATGTTTTTTTGGAAAGAAATAGGTTGTGAACTGATGGTTCCTGCGGGAGTCAGATATCCTTTTAAACTTCCATCCGGCTGATAAATTCGTACATATCCTTTTTTGCTGGCTGTCCAAAGCTCATCTTTTTCATCTATCAAGAAAGCGCGCGTTTCAAAGCTGGCATCTATGGCTTGTAGTGAACATGCGTAGGTAGAAAATGAGATTTTTGTAACGTCCCAGTGATTACATATCCAGAGATTTCCCTGCTGATCTAAAAAAGAATTCAGAATGACGGGATTGAATTTTGTATCAGGATTATTATAATCAGTATAATAGGGCTTCAGTTGTTTGTTCTTTCGATCATAATAGGAGAAGCCACCTCTATGTGGAACCATCCACAATGTTCCTTGCTTATCTTCGAATATCAGGTCGCGACTTAATCGTTCGGCTTTTGGCAGATCCTCTTTGGGAGTAATATAATGTTGTTTCTCTTCTGTCTCTAAGTTATAACGCACTACTCCGGGCATTTCGGAGTATAACCATAATTCGCCGAAACTGTCTCTGAATACGGATAAAACTTCGGTAGAGGGATTGGTAGGAGTGCGGGGATCTATTAATCTGTATCTTTGATTTTCCGCAAAGTAAATATAGAGTCCATTATTTGTGCACAGTCCTATGCTATCTTTTCCCAGTCTACTGATAGAATTGATAGCATTGGAGGTTGAAAAGGGCATTTCATGAAACTGAAGTTGCTGTGTCTGGGGTAGATATATCACTAACTGGTTGTTGGCAGATACTAGATATATATTGCCATTATCTTCTTTGATATTCTTGAATGGAATATCAGATTCTATTTTCTTTTTGCCAATGATTGAAATTCCTTTGTTGGTTAATATCCATTCGTCCCCATCGCTATCTTGAAAAATAGTGATTATTTGATCCCCTTTCAGGTTCTTCTCTTCGATATTATATAAGGTTATTCCTTCTCCTTCCTGAGCCTTGTACGCTTGTTCGTCAATACGGAATGCTCCACGATCACATACGATCCAACTGACGCCTTTGGGTAATGTATAGACGTTCTGTACAGCGTAGGTCTGCTGTTTTTCGTTTTCATAAGGGCGTAAGATATCTATGAATTTTTCCCGGCGGCTGTCGAATAGATAGATTCGTAAGTCATAAGTCTGACACCAGATGTCACAGGTTTGTGTCTGTGTGATTTTGGCTAAACGATTATTGGTTAAAGTACATCCGTCTCCCGGAAATGCTTTATAGTTTTTGAAAGTGTATCCATCGAATTTATTTAAGCCATTCCAAGTGGAAAACCAGATAAACCCTTTTGAATCTTGCAGGATATTGGTGACAGACCTTTGTGCCAATCCGTTGTAAGCGGAGAAACGTTGAATTTGGCAAATCGGTTGTGCAATGGCTACACAGGGGATAAAAAGACAAATCAATATTAAATAATTGATTTGTAGTATAATGCACTTTTTCATAGTATTGACTAATTTGTAACTGCTTTGCAAAGATATAAATTATCTGTTTTACTACTATGTATTCTGATAGTAAATGTAGGTGGATTTTTCAGCACTTCGGTAAAGGAAGCATGGATGTGTAATTATTATATAGCCATGTGGAATATTTGTTTCCTTAGGTGTATTATCGGGCTTGTGACTACCCAGAAAGCTGTTTTTAAACATTGTGAACATTCGTTTCCACCTATTGCGATAATTTTTCCCCCCTTAATTAAATACCTTTTCGGACTTTTGTATCAGAAAATCTAAGTGATATTTTTATTTGAAAATAAAAGCTATACTATGGATATGAAAAATACATCGGTTAATGCTGGGGAAGATTTTTACTATTATATAAAAAGAGAATATGCCTATTATTAACTATTATAAATTAATATTCTTATGAAAAACAAAATTTTAAACTTTTTGGGGGTAAAACAAGTATGTTGTTATGTTCTATCTTTGGCTTGTTTTATATTTTGGGGATGTTCTAATGAACTTCTTCAGAATGAGGTAGATACTACTATAGAGAGAGCTAATACTCGTACAGAAGTATTGGATATTGTTACTATTGGAGGTGTACAATATGAAGTTTACGATTATTTGAGCTTTGAAACTACTGTTGGATGTGTCTATGCTACTACTACATCGCATTTGGAAATTAAAATAAGCTATCCTACTGTAAACTTAAGAGGATTACTGGTTAATAAGGAATGGAAAGACTATTATGATTACAATTTTACCGGTACTAATATATATGACTGGTGTGTTCCTATTGAGTCTATAGTGGAGGATCAGTTATATATAGATGATAAAATATATGTGCCAATTGATGGCTCTGATACTTATTTATATCTGAATATAGCGGCAAACTGCCCTTATTCTTGGAGCGGAAATAAAGAGCGCATTTGGATTAGGTATTATTTTACACATAAGGATTATAATTATAGATATCTAATGTTAGAAAACAGTGAGGACGATCCACAACATTACAAGGCCTGTCTTGCTGTACCATTTAACTCTAGTGATATCTATGGGCATATAAGTATAGGGGATGTTCGAATTTCAGACAGCTATGGAAATTGGGGACCTATGTATTTAGATTATTGAAAAAAAGAAAAATAATTTTATTGTTTAACCAAATATTCTATTATGAAACTAAATTTTAGGAGTATGAAAAGCAAATTAATCCTTTTGCTGGCACTACTTTCGTTCGTGCCGATTGGAGCGTTTGCTCAATCTGTTACTGTGAAAGGTACTGTACTCGATGGAACGGGTGAAACGGTTATCGGTGCCACGGTAGTGGAAAAAGGTAATAGTTCCAATGGCGTTACTACTAATTTGGATGGTCAGTTTACATTGACCCTTCCTAAAGGAAAGAAATTAGTGGTTTCTTATGTTGGTATGGAAACCCAGGAAGTGGATGCCGTTGTCGGAAAAGATCTGAAAATTGTATTGAAAGATGATTCACAGGCACTTGAGGAAGTGGTTGTTATCGGTTACGGTGGCAGTAAGGCAAGAAAGGATTTAACAGGTTCTGTTGGTTCTATTTCGGGTGCTAAACTGGCTGCTGTTCCTGTTACCTCGGCCGCTGTTGCTTTACAGGGTAAGATTGCTGGTGTACAGGTTACTACGGTAGATGGTGCCCCGGGGGCAGATATTAACATCCGCGTCAGAGGAGGTACATCAGTAACTCAAAGTAACGATCCGCTTTACATCGTCGATGGTTTCCAAACGGATAATATTAATGATATTCCGCCTTCGGATATTGCTTCAATCGATGTTTTGAAGGATGCCTCTCTAACTGCCATTTATGGGGCGAAGGGTGGTAATGGTGTGGTTATCGTAACTACAAAGTCGGCTAAGGAAGGTAAGGTACAGGTAAGTCTGAATGCGCAAATGTCTGTGAGTAAGTTGGCTAAGAAATTGGATTTGATGAACTCTTATGACTTTGTGGATTATCAGTATGACTTTGCATCTGCAGGTGGTAATCGCAGTACGGAAGCTAAATTCTTCCGTGCCAATTTTGGTAATCCGCAAGATCTTGATATTTATCGCCGTGCTACTACACATGACTGGCAGGATGAAGTGATGGGGGAAACTCCGTTGAATTATTCTACCAATGTAAACATTGGAGGAGGTTCGGATAAATATCGTTTCAATATTTCGTTGACACAGTCGGAGGATAAAGGTATTATCATGGGGTCGGGTGTGCGTCGTACTAATTTAAATGTTAAGTTGTATACTCAGTTGACTAAAAAATTGTCATTGCAATTGAATCCAAAAGTTTCTTATCGCCGTGATACTGGTGCCGGTGGTGATAAAATTGGTAGTGGCGGTATTATAGATGTGTTGCGTTATCGTCCAACAAATGGGTTACGTGAATTTGCTTTTTGGGATCCTGCTACTGTGGACCCGGATGATGAAGCAATCTTTGAATATACTAACCCGAAGAATGATATTAAGGAGAATACATTGAAGAAGCATTCTTATTCCTATACTAATCAGTTGGCCTTGGAATGGAAACCTATTGATGGGTTGGTATTACGTACAGAAGCTGTACATGCTATGTCCTTCACTGATGAAAATCGTTTTTATGGTGCTATGACAGATGATGGACAGAAGCAGAACAAACTTCCGATTGCTTCTATTAAGGACAAACGTACTGAAAAATATACATGGACGAACACAGCTTCTTATGGATTTGATATTAGTAAATTGCATAACTTTTCGTTCTTGTTGGGGCAGGAAATTCAAACTAAACAAACGAAAGAAACTTTTATGAAGAATCGTTATTTCCCACGTTACATTACAGCGGATAAAGCTTTGAATAACATGAATCTTGGAAGGCCTTGGGAAAATACTACTTCACTTTCCACTCCAGAGCGTACTGCTTCTTTCTTTGGTCAGGCCAATTATAACTACGATCATAAATATTTGGTGTCTGTTACAATGCGTGCTGATGGCTCTACGAAGTTTGCTCCTGGTGAGCAATGGGGCTATTTCCCTGCTGTTTCTGGGGCGTGGGTATTGTCTCGTGAAGGCTTTTTGGAAAATAATGAGATTATCAGCAATCTGAAACTTCGTGCAGCTATCGGTTTGGCAGGCAATAATCGTATTGATGATGACATGTGGCGTTACCTTTATACTGTGAATTCAACTTCTGGTCCTGCTTTCGGTGAAGCTACAGAGAATGGTGAACAGTGGTATGGTATAGGCGATGGAAAAACTTATCCTAATACAAAAATTAAATGGGAAACTACATTGACGCGTAATGTTGCTTTCGATCTTGGTTTGTTCAATGACCGATTGACTATTACACCCGAATTTTATTGGAATACGACGAAGGATCTGTTGTATACTTCGGACGTTCCTACTGTATCAGGTTATACCAAGCAGATGCGTAACATTGGTCAGGTGACAAATAAAGGTTTGGAATTGAGTATTAGCGGTGATATCCTTCGTGGAAAAGATTATGTGTTGAGCGGAAACTTCACATTTGGTTTGAATAAGATGGTGGTTGATAAATTGAATGACACGGATGATGTGATTTGGGATCAGAACGATCGTTGGAAATCCAGCTATAATGATTATTGTCTACGGGTAGGCGATCAGTTGGGGCTGATTTATGGTTTCGTTTATGACGGGATTTACAGCATAGATGAATTTAACTTTGATCCGAATCAGAATTTCTTGGCAATACCTAAAGAGGGTACTGTAATCAATACGGTATTCAGCAATAGTACTTCCGGTGAACCCACGTTGCCTGGTAAAATTAAGTTTAAAGATTTGAATAACGATGGTGTGATTGATGAAAACGACCGTACTGTGATAGGTAACACCAATCCAAAATTTCAAGGTGGTTTCGGATTTAACGGGCAGTGGAAGAATCTGGACTTCACTATTAACTTCAACTATATGTATGACTTTGATGTGAACAATGCAACTGCTTATCAGCTGTCATCAGCGGAAGGTAATAATAAAAAGTTCTATAATGTACTGTCCA
The DNA here is from genome assembly GCF_000526555.1 of Bacteroides sp. 14(A). NCBI lineage: Bacteria > Pseudomonadati > Bacteroidota > Bacteroidia > Bacteroidales > Bacteroidaceae > Bacteroides > Bacteroides sp. 14(A). The sequence goes on from NZ_JAGH01000002.1 coordinate 2,680,435, forward strand.
AGTTCAAAGACAGTTGGCATTACTTCAATCCGGTTGATGGTGACAACTACTATAAAAACTATTGGGTGGATAACACTGTAGATGTTTATAGGGCTGCTAATGCCAATGTGACTTTATGGAACCCGACTGATGTAACAAATAAGGTGACACATTCCTATTTTATAGAAGATGGTTCATTCTTGCGTTGTCAGGATATTACTATCGGCTACACATTGCCTTCTCAACTTACTAAAAAGTGGGGTATGTCCAAAGTCCGTTTTTATGCGAGTGCTTCTAACTTGTTCATCATTACCGGTTATTCCGGCTATGACCCTGAAGTGGATGTGCAGACCGGCTTGACTTGTGGCATGGACTACAATCGGTATCCTCGTAGCCGTAGTTTTGTATTGGGGACTAATATAACTTTCTAATTAATAAAAAGGATAGAAATATGAAATATAAATATATTCTGATGACTGGCCTACTTGTCATGGGACTTTCTTCATGTAATGATTTCCTTGAAGTGGAAGCTCCTTCGAAATACGATAATGAGTATGTCTTCAATGACAAGACCGAGATAAACCGTGCATTGAATGGTGTATATGCTCAATTGTTGAGCGGTGACATGTATGGTAGTGCTTACCTGAGTACTTTCTGTCTGAATAGTGATGTGGATATGGCTGTGTATACCAGTGATGTTGCTACCACTAATAGTTATCGTCGTTTTGACTGTACACCTATGGGAGGTGATATTGAAAAAATTTGGAATGCTGCTTATAAAGGAGTGGAGTATGCCAATAATTTTATCTATCAATTGGAAAACAGTGAATTGTATGGCAGCGGTGATGAGGAACTGTATCAGATGATGGGTGAGGCTAAAGTAATTCGCGCCATGTTCTATCATGACCTAGTTGTGATGTTCGGTGATATACCTTTCTCTTTGGCACCAGTTTCTGGGACTGATGACAGTAGTACTTTGTTGCTTCCTGTCACCGATCGTGATGAAGTACATGAGGCCTTGATTGAAGATTTGAAATCAATCGCTCCTAAAATGAAGTTTGCTAATGAATTGAGCGAAGGTATAGAACGTGTTTCAAAGGAGTTCTGTTGGTCAATGATTTCCCGTATGGCATTGACGCGTGGTGGTTACTCATTGCGTCCAGACATGGCTAATGCAAAGAGTTATGGTAAAATGGAACGTCCGACTGATTATAAGGATTATTATGAAATCGTTCGTCAGTATTGTGACTCTGTGATATCTTCGGGTAAACATATTTTAAATCTTTCTTATCGTCAGGTCTTTATTGATGAGTGTAATTACAAGGTGAACAACAGTGATGATCCCATCTTTGAAATACCATTTGGTAAAAATTCCACAGGTAGTATTGGTTATATTCAAGGACCATCGAGCGATTTGTATGAAGGTAATACAAGTGGTACCAATCTTTGGGGAGAATGTAAGGGGAATGCTCGTCTCAATGCCCTTTATCGTTTCCTTTTTGATGAAGATGACCTGCGCAGAGACTATGTGAATGGTATGTGGTATTATCAATATGATGGTAAACCTGTGTTACGTAACGACCGTACGGTGCATAATAATAAGTGGTCTAAATTATGGTCCACTACCAGTTTGGGTACCAATAGTCAGGGAAATACTGGTATTAATTATCCCTATATGCGTTATGCAGACGTGCTGTTAATGTATGCTGAGGCTGTGAATGAAATAGAGAATGGTGTGACTGGTATAAATGGGGCGAAGGCAATAGAGGCTTTACGTCAAGTGCGTAGCCGTGCGTTCACGGACGCTGGTAAGGTTGAAAGCTATCTGAATAAGGTGTCTGCTGACAAGAATACTTTCTTGAAAGCAGTGTTGGATGAGCGTAAGTTCGAATTTGCTGGTGAAAACATGCGTTGGAAAGATTTGGTACGTAATAATATGTATGCTGAAGAAGTCTATTATTCTTTCATGCGTTATTATGGTGTAGCTACGAATGCTGAATCAACGATGGATATGGCGGATATTGCTTTACATGACGGTAAGGATGCTGAATTTTGGGAAAATATACCTTATAGCATTTTTTACAAGGATGATAAGGGTGGTGTGACCAATCCTAATGATATTAATTTGTACCCTAATACAGGTATGAATGTACTTGAATTTTATAAGAACACCCTTTATGATAAAAAAGATAATCCGAACAATACTGGTGAAGAGGGTTGGACGAAAGGTGACTTGTTCGGTTGGTGGAATGGAGAAGAAGGTATGCCTGAGGATAGAATGCTCTATTCATTCTATGGTTATGTTCGTGGAGACGCTCGTGGCAATATTTATGTGATTCGTGATGGAGTTACTGAAACTCCGTCAGTGAAGAATCTGCCTCCCGTACGTTACATTATTCCGTTTCCGAATTCTGCTATCCAGCGTAGTGCGGGTATTTACAAAAATTATTATGGCTATTAATAATTAATCTTAGATTGAATTATGAAGAATAAATTTTTATATACTTTATTAGCTCTTCTGCCCATTTTTTTATATTCTTGTAAGGACGATGAGGTGATAACCAATGAAGATGGTACTATTCCTGACAGAGAGTTTATGACTATGTTCCGCAAAGACCATAATACGGGTAAGGGGGATGACGAACCTTATGCATGTAAGGTGGTAGATTTAAATGATATTCAACTTTATTGGTATGGCGTGAAAGACTGCGCTGGCTATCAGATCAGAATGGCATTGCAGGCCAACGTGTCTTCTGGTTTGGCTGAAGACTGGGATAATCCGGCTCATTTGCTGATGGATACCATTGTAGGACCAGATGTACTGGATTTGCTGGTTAAAGATTTGGAATACAGTACAAGTTATCGGTTTGCTATTCGTACACTTTCTCCGAAAGGTGAAGGCTATCATTCCAAATGGTATGGGTATGGAGATGGTCGCCATTGGGCTGATTGGTTTGGGTTGGATACAGATTTGCGTTATAATACTCCTGATTTAGTGGTGATTGGTAATATTACAAAGACTTCTTTTCGTTTGAATTTGGATCTTTCGTATGCTACTTCTGGTGATCCAGGTGATTATAAACAACATTTTGAAGTAGATGAGGATGGAAATTTTGTGGTACATATTATTTCTGTACTACCTTCGCCCACCAATCCAAGTGCTCAGGTTCCTGATAAATGGAAAAAATACGAAGTTACTGCAGAAGATAAGGCCAAAGGCTATATTGACATTGATGGATTGGATATGAACAGTGTATATGTTGTAAATGCTGAGAATAAGAACATCCCTATTCACGTAGATGCTGTGTATAATACATGTACGGTGCGTACAGATGGTGAGCCCGGTGAACCTATTTTCCTTGAACATTCGGTAAATCCAGATGATACAATCCCGGGTGCTGTAAAGTATCAGGCTATGTGTCTGGATAAGATTTTGGAAGATTATACTGCGGATAATACTTTAACAGAAGGTACAATTTTTGAGTTAGAGGGTGGAAAAATTTATTATTTTGCTAACAATCCGAGTCTTTGTAAGGGTATGACAATGCGTACGCGTCAGAGTGATTTGGATGCTGGTAAAGGTAACGCTAAGATATATTTGAATGGTATGTCTAAGAATCCGGATGGTTCTGGTGTCTCTTGCAATTTTATGTTTGGTCGTCAACCGCAATCGGGTGAGAGTGATGCGCCTATTAATGTAAAATCTGTAATTTTTGAAGATATTGATTTTGATAGTCCGGAAGCTACTAATTATGGTGACGGAAAAGCTACTGGCAATTATTTTGCTAATATGTATTCCAATGGTATGGCAGTAACATTCAATTCTTTTGAGGTCAGAAGGTGTACATTCCAACACATGGTTCGTGGTTTTATTCGTGTACAAGGTACTAAGCGCAAGGTCTTTGAAAAAATATTAGTGGAAGATTGCTTATTCTACAATAACGGTTATTATGATAATAATGGTGCTGGTTATGCTTGGATTGCTGGTGATGGTAAAGACCCCAAGAGTAACATTTTTAAAGATATGATTTTCCGTGGTAATACGTTTTATGATTCGCCACGTACGGCTTTGTTCTCAGACAATAATAAAACTTTGGCATGGCCTCCAAGTGTTCAGTATAAGATAACTTTGGAGAACAATACCTTTGTGAACTTTAGTACACGTTCTTCTGGACGTTATATCTTTAGTTTACGTTATTTGCCAGGTGGTAGCCAAATTGTTGTGAAGAAGAATCTCTTTATCCAGACTAAAGCTGTAGATGATGATCGTAATCTTAACTTTAATGGTATGGATATCCGTTCGCTTGAAGGTACAGGCCCGAAAGAAATCACATTTGATATTGCAGACAATTATGCTGTAACTTGTGAAGAAAGCAAGCGGAAGGATGACGGTATTTTTACAGGTGGTGCATTCAGTGCCAAAAAGAATAGTGCTGGTGCATTCCTAGACTATTTACCAGGTGTCATCAATGGTGCCGAACAGTTGACAGTGAAAGTTGGGTCTACTCCGCTTGCTCCAACTGATTTGATGGTTGATCCGAATCCACCTTATAAGAATGGTGACAAGGATATGCATGAAACAACTACGGAGAAATTAATGAATGGTTTGAGATTCAAGAATACTGATCAGGTTCGTAATCATGAAATCTATAAGTTGGGTATTGGCGATCCACGTTGGAGACAATGAAATTATAACGTGTCGTTAATGAGACCGTGAGGTTTTGTTAGACATTCTTTGCAGGAAGGGCGTTCCATTCGGAGGAACGCCCTTTATGCATATAGCAACTAATGAAGTTGGTATTCTCTTATTTCTCTTTAGGCGTAAACTCAGAGGGGCTTACTCCGTATTTTTTCTTGAAACACTTGCTAAAGTATTTGGGATCATTAAAGCCTGTCATATAGGCTATTGTAGAGACGTTGTATTCTCCTGTTTCCATTAATTGTTTGGCACGTTTTATACGCATCTCACGGACGAAATCAATAGGTGAAAGCCCGACAATACTTTTCAGTTTCTGGTAGAACACTGTACGACCCATACCCAGTTCTTGGGCAAATTCATCAATCGTTAGTTTCGAATTATCCATTTGATTATGCATTATTTCCATTACTCGTTTCATGAATAATTCATCAAACGGAACAATTTGTGGTTTTTCCGGTTCTACCTCAACAAGGAGAGTAGGGGTAGGAGCTTCTTTTTTCTGATCCAACCATTGTTCAAGATAAAGTTCCTGTAACTGTTTGCGTTGATGTAACAGTGATTTAATGCGTGTTTTCAGATAGGTAGAACTGAATGGTTTGGTGATGTAATCGTCAATTCCTTGTTCCAATCCAGAAATACGGTCGTCTAAAGAGGATTTAGCAGAAAGAAGTATAATGGGAATATGACAAACATCTCGATGAGCTTTGATAGCTTTCACCATATCTAGACCATCCATAACAGGCATCATTACGTCACTGATGATAAAATCCGGTACATATTGTAGAGCCTGCTCCAGTCCTTCTTGCCCATTCGTTGCCTCAAAGACTTTATAGGTTCCGGAAAGGATATCGTTCAGGAAGTTTCTCAATTCAGTATTATCTTCTACGACTAACACAGAGATAGGATACTGATCCGTATTATTGTCGGTGTCTTTTGTCTTCTCCTGCAGAATATTATTTTTCTCTGATGTTTTGGAAATGATTTTATGCTTATCGTGTTTTGGGTTATGAGCAGACGGAATATCATTCAGGATAAACTCTGTATTTTCTTTTCCTTCATAAACCTTCTGGTCAAGCGGCAATGTAACAATGAACTCACTACCTATTCCGACTTCAGTATTCACTTGAATATTACCTTGATGTAATTCGATCAGTTCTTTTACTAAGGATAGCCCGATTCCGGAAGATGGTTGCAGAATATTGTTATTTACCAATGTCTCAAAACGTTGGAATAGAGACTGTTGCTTCTTTGAGTCAATGCCGATACCTTCGTCGGTAACGGAAATCATGACTTTATCTTTTGTCGTATGGGCATATACTGTAATTGATTTATTGACAGGTGTGTATTTGAATGCATTAGACAATAAATTAAAGATAATCTTTTCAACTTTATCCTGATCTATCCAGCAATGTATTGACTCTTTATCTGTTTGCAGGCGGAAATTAATACTTTTTTCTTCGGCTATGAGACGGAAATTATCCATCACTTTCTGCAATAGTTCTACAATATCTGTTTTCTCCAGCAATAGCTTCATCTTTTTGTTTTCTATTTTGCGGAAATCGAGTATCTGGTTGACCAGTCTCAACATGCGCTCTGTATTATTGTGAACTACTGTCAGAAGTTTACGGGCACTGGGAGTGAGAGGTTCATGTTCAAGAACTTCACCTACAGGGCTGGTAATCAGAGTTAAAGGTGTGCGTAATTCATGAGAGATATCCGTGAAGAACCTCAACTTTATATTTGCCAGTTGTTGCTCCATATAAATCTGATGACGTAGTTTATAGATATACAATATGATATAGACTATAGTAGCTGTAAATAAGATGAATAAGATAATATAAACTAATACAGCCCAGTATGTTTCCCAGAATGTGGGGATTACGATGACAGAAAGCTTTCGCACATTATCTGTCCATACACCGTCACTATTAGTGGAGCGTATCTGTAGTTCATAATTTCCCGGAGGAAGATTGATATAACTGGCCGTGCGGCTATTTTCTACTTCATTCCATTTTTCTTCTAGTCCTTTCAACCGATAGGCGTAGCTGATGGAAGACGGATTAATATAGTCTAATGCTGCAAACTGGAAAGATACGTTTCGCTCGTCAGGTTTTAATTTTAATTCTTCCAGGTCGTCAAGATCCAGTTGCTGCTGAACTCCTTGTATTTTTAAACTAGTGAATACAATAGGAGGAGTATAGGAACTTTTGCTGAAAGCTGCTGGATTAATCTTTAAAATTCCTGCATCTGTACCTAAAATCAACTGATTCCGTATTATAGCGGGTGAGGCTTCACTGAAATATATTTCTTTCTGCAAATGCTTTTCATTATAATGTTCGAAAGTTCCGTTCTCTGGATCAAATTTGGCTAATGTATTTTCTGATATGACCCATAGATTTTTCTGTTGATCTTCAATCATGGATAAAACCAGATCCGACACTAAACCATTTCGTTTGGTGTAGGTCTTGAATTGAATCTGATCGGTTAACAAATTATTTGAAATAATCTGATTGATGCCTCCGGTGAATGTGAGTACATACGAATTTTGACGGCTGTCTGTATAAATATAAATCACGTCATTGCTACTAAGACTGGATGCTAAATCCGGTATGCGCACATTGGTATAAAACTTAATCTCTTCCGGACGTTCAAAATTGCAGGAGAAAGTAATCAGCCCTTCGGTTGTGCCGACTAAAAGGGTATTATTCACTTCCTTGATGACACGTACTTTATTAAATTTATCTTTTGAATAATCTTTTAGTAAATTACCGTTATGCAGGAAGCGGATTTCTCCATCTGCCGTTTCTTGAAGTAGGTTAATACCTCCGCCATGAGTGGCTATCCACATCCGTTTTTTAGAATCTTGATATATGCAATAAACACTATTATTACTTAAACTATAGGGGTCTTCTTCCTTATGTACATAGTTTCTTATTTGGAAGCTTCCGTCTTTTTTAGGACTTAATCGGATGATACCATCCCATTTACTACCCATCCATATGTTTCCCTGTTCGTCTTCTGTGAAACAATAAATGTTTTTGGAGAATGAAATGGCTTTTGTACTGATAGTTCCTTCCGGTGTCAGGTAGCCTTTAAGAGTTTTGTCCGGATTAAAAATCCGGATGACTCCTTTTTTATTTGCAACCCATAGATTTTGTTGCTTATCGACCATGATTGCGCGGGTTTCATGTCCGGAGTCAAAAGTAGTCAATTGATTGGCATTGGGAAAGAATGAAATTTTATCCATCCAGAAATTGTTGGCATACCAAAAGTTTTTTGATTATCCACATAGAAGTTTAGGATAACAGGAGTGAATTTAGATTCCGGTTTACTGTAATCGGTGTAATAGGGCTTTAGTTCTTTATCTTCTCGGTCATAATAGCTTAGACACCCCAGGTGAGGCACAACCCATAAAGTTCCTTGATTATCTTCGAATATAACGTCACGGCTTCTAAGTTCAGCCTTGGGCATATTTTGTGTAGGGGTTTCATAGTGCTGTTGCTCGTTAGTCAAGGGATCGTACCGTACAATTCCACGCTGTTCTTTTGAGAATAGCCATAATTCATTATGGCTGTCCTCAAATATTCTCATGACGTTAAAATGCATTTCTACATTCCTGAATTGGTTGTTTTGTGCGAAGAAGAGTATGATGCCATTGCTGGTACCTATTCCAATAGTATCTTTTCCCAAGCTTAGTATACAGTTGAGTCGCGAATAATTAAAAGGTATTTCTTTATATTGAATTTGTCCATTTTGCTGATTATAGATTGCTAAACGTTTGCTTGATATCAGGTACATTTTCTCATTGTTTTCACAGAAATTTGTGAAATGAGTTTTATCGGATATTGTTTTTTGTCCAACTATACAGACACTTTTATTAGTGAAAATCCATTCATCTCCTGCAGCATCTTGCTCAACTCTTGAAACCGTCCTACCGGGTAGATTGCCGATTTCTAGAGTGTAATGTGTTATGGCATCTTCGTCTTCATTTTCTAATTTTCGTTCGTCTACCCGAAAAGCTCCGTGATCGCATGCAATCCAACTGACTCCTTTAGGTAAGGCATAGATTTTACGTACTATATAAGTTTCCCCACTTTTTTGCTCAAAAGGTTGGAGAATATCGATGAATTTTTCCTGATGACTGTCGAATAGATAAACTCTGGCATCATAAGTCTGACACCAGATGTTATTTTGTTGGTCGGGTACAATTCTTAATATACGGTTACTTGTTAGTGTACATCCATCTCCGGGATATGCCTTATAATTCTTGAAGGTATAACCGTCATATCTGTTTAAACCATTCCAAGTAGAAAACCAGATAAATCCCTTGGAGTCTTGTACAATATCTGAAACGGTTCTTTGTGCCAATCCGTTATATATAGAGAAGTGTCGGATCTGACAGCTTGGTTGTGCGAGGAGCATGGTTGGGATTAGTAGTACCAAGCAGATTAATAAGTGGGAATTTGTTGTGTTATACTTTCTCATGTGCTATTAATTAATATTGCGACATGCAAAGATATAAAAAAAAAGTGAATTGCTTAATCTTCTTTAAAATAGATGTTCTAAAAGTTCTTTTTTATAAAATGAAGTAATATATTTGTGATATCAAAATGATATCAACTTAATCTATCAGTTATGGAAACAAAAGAATTGAATTTCAAAGGGTTTAAGATGAATGGCTTTTTAGGATTGTTTGTTCATCTCATTGTGTTACCTGCACTAATTTTCTTTGGCTTTATTACGTGTGTGCCAACTGCAATTGTGTCTGGTATTCTCTGCATTGTCTGGCTGATAATGTTTGCCGGTTATATGCAATTGGAACCGAATGAGGCCCGGGCTATGGTGTTTTTTGGTAAGTACAAAGGTACATTCAAGGAAACTGGTTTCTTTTGGGTGAATCCTTTTCTGGATAAGAAGAAACTTTCTCTTCGTGCACGTAATTTGGATGTGGAACCTATCAAGGTAAATGATAAGATCGGTAATCCTATTCTGATAGGTTTGGTGTTGGTATGGAAACTTAAAGATACCTACAAAGCTATGTTTGAGATTGATTCGCAGACAATGGCTTCATCTGCTCATACGGGGGGAAATGCTAACCAAATTAATATAGGTAATGCGGTTGCCAGCCGTATGAACGCTTTTGAGAATTTTGTGAAAATACAAAGTGATGCCGCTTTACGCCAGGTGGCTGGACAATATGCTTATGATGATAACGAAGCGGATACTGAAGAACTGACACTTCGCTCCGGTGGTGAAGAAATCAATGAACAGTTGGAACAGAAGTTGAATGAACGTCTTGCCATGGCAGGTATGGAGGTAGTGGAAGCACGCATTAACTATCTGGCTTATGCTCCTGAAATTGCTGCGGTAATGCTCCGTCGTCAACAGGCTTCGGCTATCATTACTGCCCGTGAAAAGATTGTTGAGGGAGCTGTTTCTATGGTAAAAATGGCGTTGCACAAACTTTCAGAAGAACAAATTGTTGAACTGGACGAAGAAAAAAAGGCGGCTATGGTCAGCAATTTGCTGGTAGTACTTTGTGCCGATGAGGCAGCACAGCCAATTGTTAATGCGGGTACGTTAAATCATTAATCAAGATAATATGAGCTTTTCTTTTTTATATAAGTGGGCATTGGTGCTTGGCTTATTGCTGGGACATGTAGTGACGGTTTTTGCTCAGGATGCAAATATGGACCGTGCGAAGCATGTGTACGAATTGTTTGTGGCAGATCAGGGGGACAGTATTCATGCTCTCTTGAATAAAAATCTGCAGGAAAAATTATCACCGGAAATTTTTAAGGACATGTTTAAGCAATCGGAAAAGCAGTTCGGAAAACTTCAAGCAAAAGGAGAGTGGAAGCAAGAGAGTGCTGAAGGTATAACACTTTATTATCGCGATCTGAAGTTTGAGCGTTACAGTCTCCGTTTTTTGTTGTCTTTCGATGCTGATGGAAGCATGAATACCATTCGTTTGATGCCTGTACCTGCTGCTTCTACAGCAAAACCGGTAGCTTATAATAAAGAGAAAATGCAGGAACGAGATATAACGGTGGGAGCAGATGACTTTAAATTGCCCGGAACGCTGACGCTGCCTGTAGGAAAGAAAAAGGCTCCTGTCGTAATCCTTGTGCATGGTTCCGGTCCGCAGGATCGTGATGAAACTGTTGGTCCGAATAAACCTTTCCGTGATTTGGCTTGGGGATTGGCGGAACGTGGCATCGCAACGGTTCGTTATGATAAACGTACGAAGGTATATGGTGCAGCGTGTGTGCCGGAAGGTCGGAATATCGATTATGATACAGAAAGTGTAGATGATGCTGTGGCTATTATTGCTTGGGCGAAGGAATTGCCTGAGGTTGATGCGGACAGTGTTTATGTGCTGGGACATAGTTTAGGGGCTACACTTGCTCCTCGCATTGCAGAGCAAGCAGATGGGTTGACAGGAATTATCCTTGTTGCCGCTTTAGCTCGTCCATTTGAAGATGCTATTGTTGAACAAATGACTTATATATCTTCTCTGACTGACTCTTCCGCTAATGCCAAAAAGCAGATTACAGAAATAAAAAAACAAGCTGATAATATAAAGAAACTGGGTACACCGGAATATGATGATAAGATTCCTTTGTTGCTGAATCTTCCTCGTTCTTACTGGGAATTTGCTAACGCCTATAAACCGGTAGAAGTAGCATCTAAACTGGCTCTTCCCATACTTATATTGCAGGGCGAGCGTGATTATCAGGTGACTATGCAGGATTTCGGTTTATGGCGCTTCGGGCTGATGCGTAATAAAAATGCTTTCTTAAAATCTTACCCTAAACTTAATCATATGTTACAGGAAGGTAGTGGTAAAGCTACTCCGTTTGAGTATAACCAGGCGTCGCCTGTAGTCGGATATGTCATGGATGATATTGCATCGTTTATTCATAACGGAAACCTGTTATAATACAAATTCAATTGTAAATTGTTAAATAGTAAATAGAATCGTGGCTAAAAAAGAAACTTCAACCAAAAGCTTTGTTCTGCGTGTAGATGCTGCAACTATGGATGCCATTGAAAAGTGGGCAGCCGATGAGTTTCGTAGCACTAACGGACAGCTTCAGTGGATTATCGCTGAGGCATTGCGGAAAAGCGGGCGGATGAAGAAAACAAAGAATACTCCTCCGCCTAAAGAACCTGAGTCGTAGTTTAGCGATAAGTTGTTAGTGATAAGTGATTAGTAGTTTGAATTATAATTCATATATTGTTTATGTTAAATCTTGGTCCATATTCAACTAAAGAGTTTCCTAATATCCGGGTATATCCCACTATAATAGATCGTATATTAGAAGGTGTTGCCGTATTGTTGGCAATTGCTGCCTGGGTGTGTGCAATATGGGTGTATATCCATATAGAGGACAAGATTACAGCTAATTTTTCCTTTATGGCTGCGGGATTAGGTACTTTATGTCTCCTTTTAGTTGGTATTTCTGCCTATCTTCCTATTCGTTGGATACGTTTTCCTGTACGTATCACAGAACGCAATGTCGCGGTACAGTATTTTATGGCAGCCCGTATTGCTCGTATATTGAATGTGTTTCTTACTTTACTTTTCCTAACTCTTGTTTTTAATAAAGTAGAGATGGGATATGGTATTCCGCAAGATCTATGTAATATGATTACGAGTGCGGTCGTTGGTTTGATGATATTGGCGCTTATAGTCTATTATATATTGGCGTTTAAGTATAAATAGAGGTGTTTACAAGCATTAATACCTAGTTATGGCTATTACTCCCTTTCATTATACCTTGTTTTAGGGATTGTGACATCTTCGCAAATGCCCTACTTTTGCAACATCAGATTTAATGAATTAGTTAGTCATAATTACGTAACCACTTTTATTAAGGAAAAAAGGTTCCCGTCTTCCCCGATGTGATATCGTGAAAGAGCGGGGATTTTTTCATTTAATACCCTGTCTACAAGAAGTTAAGAGTTTGTCAACAAGAAGTTAACTCCTTGCAGACAGGAAGTTAACTCCTTGTAATTATTTGATAATCAGTGATACTCTTGATTTGCCTTGTTGGTGAATACAAGCAAATAGGAACGGAGTTGAAGTTAAAAGTAAAAGGAGAAAGATTGTATTTTTATTGTATTATGCGGGATATCCATAGTTGGAAATGAAAGACAGTGTGAGACGATGCTCTCTCTCTTATAGGTTATCTTTAATATCCTGCAGTTCCACCAGTTTGTTTACGATAGCGTAAATGGTCAGGCCGGCCGGAGAATGTATTTGCAGTTTACGGGCAATATTCCGGCGGTGGGTGATAACTGTGTGGATGGAAAGATAGAGCTGGTCGGCGATGGCTTTGTTGGTCATACCTTTCACAACGCAGGTGATAATTTCCTTTTCACGCTGACTGAGCGTCTCCTGCTCATTTTCTTTCTCCTCTTCTTCGTCAGTGCAAAGCAGTTGGTTTATTTTGGTGGCAATTGTTTCCGGATCATCACAAATAGAAAGATGATCATCATATTCTTTCAGTGAGTTACTGTCAATGACGGAACATACCAGTGCCAGATATTTGGTTTCCACTTTCCCATTTTCTGCCTTGAATGCTGGGAGATTGAACCAGCCGCCAAAGGTCGGGTTAACAATCAATACATCCGGTGTATGCAGGTGAATATAGCTTTGCAAAGATTCCGGAGAGGAAACCTCTATAGGTACTACATTCAGATTGGGCAGGCGCTTCAGCACTGTCGTGAGTCCGCTTCGGATAATGACAGAAGTTTCAGCGACTGCAATCTTTACAGAAACATTATTGTTCATTTTTCATTCTCCTTTCCAGTTGTGCCACGGCGGGAACAAACATATAGTCTTCTACTTGGCAGTGTGAAGCAAGGTCATGCTCACAGTTGAAGATATCGAAAAGAACAGCATTGAGCTTGTTGTTGTTCTCTTTTTCCGGATAATACTTAATGATAATATTTTTCAGTTCTGTCAGCTTGGATTCAATCTGATTATGCTTACTGGCAAAGGTTGCTATATCATAGTTCTCTGCAAGTTTGCCTTCAAGTAGTTTTTCGACATAGGTGAACACAGCCTCGTTTTCATATTCCATGTGGCGGCGTACCTCTTTGGCATATTCATCGAAGAATTTCAGAATGAGATAGGCTATATTATCCGAGCCCGAGCAATCGATAGATTCGATGAGCTTACGACGGATAACAGGTAATTTAAAATCGAGAAAGTAAGTGTGCGCCCGTTTCAGATAATCCATAAGGGCTGAGATGGAAAATACGTTTTCCTCTCCACTATAAGTATATTGTTCTTCACTGATGAAATTGGCTACTGCGAGAAAGGTACGGTAGTCTACGCCTTGTGCCTCGCAAACGTCCTTTACACTCTTGTCTCCGAATCCTAAGGAAAGGCCGAAACGGCTCATAACCATTAATAAGGAGTAGTTATCACAGATAAGGTCGCTCATTTTGTCTGTGGCACGATACTTATGCGGTTCATTCATTGCAGATTATCCTTTCTTTCTTTATTTATTCGTGCGCAAAGTAACGGATTTTCTCCGGGAATTGCAATCGCTATATGTAGGTATTTTGTGTTTAGTCTTATTTAACGAGAAAAATTAGTTTATAAACTAAATATTTTAGTTCTTTGCAAAAAACAAATGAAGAGTTATGAAAGGATTGACTGCGAAAGAAGAGGAAATCATGGGATTTTTCTGGGAGAAAGGTCCGTTGTTTGTGAAGGAGATGCTAGCTTTCTATGAAGAACCGAAGCCGCATTTCAATACGCTGTCTACGATTGTGAGGGGATTGGAGGATAAAGGTTTCCTGGCACATAAGACTTACGGTAACACGTACCAGTATTATGCTGTAGTGAATAAGGAAGACTTCAGTAAGGGAACGCTGAAGAAAGTAATCAGTAAGTACTTCAATAATTCGTATCTCAGCGCAGTATCATCGTTGGTAAAAGAAGAGGATATTTCGTTGGAGGACCTGAAACAGTTGATTGCAGAAGTGGAGAGAGGAACGAAATAGAAACTTTAAAATGCCAAGAATTATGAAAAACATAGCTATAACTTGTTTTGTATTGATAGCTGTTTGCGTAGGTTTGCAGGCGAAAAAGGTTGTGAAAGCTCCTTATTTCATGGCAACGAATACTAGCCAGATCGAATTCGAAAAAGTGACATTGGGAAAGGATACGACATGGATAGATGCTAAAATATATTCTATTCCGGGTGAAGATGTAAGGATAGACTCGACTGCTGTATTGCAGATAGGAGGAAAAACGTATGCCTACCTAGGTGGTAATGGTTTTTCAAAAGAACTATGGACGAAGACACCGGCTTCTGGTGAACTGGCTGTGACATTGAAGTTTGAGCCGATTCCTATGGATACGGAAAGTTTTGACTTTTTCGAAATGTCTGAGAAGAAAGACGAAGGATGGAATATTTATGGAGTGCGTCTGGACGGAAAAAAGCCGGAAATAGGAATACCGGAGAAATTGTTGAATCAGCAATTGGATTATTCCCAGCCTCTGCCGGATCCTGATTTGAAGAATGGGAAGACGGTGATATATGGGCGTATATTGGGTTATGATCCGACTCATGGTATTGCTTTGAAATTCAATTGTACTGACTGGCTATTCTTTGATGTATTCGGTCAATCCGTTCCGGTGGCCGAGGATGGAAGTTTTCGCTACGAAACAAATATGATGCTGCCCGGTGAAGCGACATTACGGGTAGGACGGAAGAGATTTGAATTGTTTCTGATGCCGGGCGGTAAACTTGAGGTAACTATTAATTTGCCGGAGATTTTCTGGTCGGAAAGTCACCTGTTTGGAAAGAAAGAGAGCGGGAAGTTGATTTGGTTTGAGGGTACGTATGCCGCTCTGAATACCGAACTGGTAAAGCATGCCGGACTGATGAACATTTATAGTGCGGATAATTTTTATGAAAATATTTGTGGTGTTACTCCGGCCCAATATAAAAAGTATGTGACGAAGATTTATGAAAAAAATCGTGGTGAAATACTGAAGAATAAATCGTTGAGTGATGCTGCTCGCACATACATGATAAACAAGCTGGAAATGTCGTATTTCTTTGCTATCAGGGGGTATAAAGGGAATATTAGTTATGCTCCGATGATTAGCGGAAAGAAAGGAGTGAAGCGTGCGGACATGACGGTAGATGAAAGTTATTATGATGATATTCTGGAACTGGATTTTATTCATTCACCTTATATACGTTATGGCAGTTATCCTGATTTTGTACGTGCTGCAACTGAAGATTTTAAAGGAAAGTTTGAACCGCAGCCTGTATGGGAGGATATTTTACGGGCGAAACCTCTAGGTTCCACTCTTGCTCGTTTGAAACCGCTGTCGGAAAAACAGATGCTGACATTGGACAGTATATCCGAACCGGAAATAAAGAAAGCTTTGACTGTCAAAAATAAAGAAGTGATGGACTTGCTTGCTGAAAGTGCAAATAAGACCGGTTATACAGTTTGCCAGCTGGATACGGCAGTTACCGCAGATGGTCTATTGGCAGTTGTCACCCGTCCTTATCGTGGTAAGGTGGTTCTGATAGATATGTGGAATACCTGGTGTGGCCCTTGTATGCGGGCTATGAATAGCCTGAAGCCGGTGAAAGAAGAATTGAAAGATGTAGTGTATGTTTATATAGCGGATGAAAGTTCACCTGAAGGGAAGTGGAAAATCACCATACCTGATATTCATGGAATACACTATCGGATCACGAATGAGCAGAGTTCTGCATTAGGTAAATTATATGAGTATCCGGGAATACCCACTTATTTTGTGATAGACCGGGAAGGGAAACTTTCATATAAAGTTACCGGATTTCCCGGTGCGGAGGTGATGAAAGAAGAACTACTGAAGGCTGGGAAATAGTAGCTGTAAATTATTAAATAGTACGTCAATATGGGAATTTTCTTTGTCTATATACTGAAGTCGTCGGTTTGTTTGGCGGTATTCTACCTGTTTTACCGTTTGTTGCTGAGCCGTGAGACGTTTCATCGTTTTAACCGGGTAGCGTTGTTGAGCATATTGTTGCTATCTTGTCTTTTGCCACTGGTGGAAGTTACTGTGGAGAAGCAGACAGAGGTTCATCAAACCATGATGACACTGGAACAGTGGCTGATGCTGGCGGATATGATGAATACTACAAATGTGGCGGAATTGCAGATAGAGGAAGTGACGGTAACTTGGATACAGGTTGCATTATTGGTGTACCTGGCTGGTATTTTACTTTTTGCTTTTCGTAATGGGTATTCGTTGCTGAAGTTGGGCAATTTATTGAGATCAGGCAGAAAAGAAGACTTGAGTAAATATACTGACGGTGGTGAGAAAGTGACTTTGATAGTGCACGACCACGATATAGCTCCGTTCAGTTGGATGAAATACATCGTTATTTCACAGAAAGACTTGGATGAGAATGGGCGGGAAATACTTATTCATGAGTTGGCTCATATACAGAACCGACATTCGTGGGATTTGCTGGTAGCAGATATCTGCATCTTTTTCCAGTGGTTTAATCCGGCTTCGTGGCTGCTGAAACAGGAATTACAGAATATCCATGAGTATGAGGCGGATGAAACGGTGATTGAAAAAGGCGTTGACGTGAAACAATATCAATTATTATTAATTAAAAAAGCTGTCGGCACAAGGCTCTACTCTATGGCCAACAGCTTTAATCACAGTAAACTTAAAAAACGTATCACTATGATGTTAAAAGAAAAATCGAATCCGTGGGCAAGATTGAAGTATTTATATATACTTCCGGTAGCTGCCATTGCAGTAACTGCTTTTGCCCGTCCTGAAATCTCGGAAACCGCAGAAGAGATTTCAAGAATGTCGGATGCACTCGGAATGGAACAAGCAAGCTTGCTCTTCTCTCGTTTGCATGACATTTCTGCCGCCAAAGTTAATGATTTGACAGCAATTGTGGAAGCAAAAGCCGTAAAAACTACGGAAGAACCAGTACAGGTAGCTCCAGTACTGAAAGATACAGCTAAACCCGTGGAGGTGAAGTATATTCCTGTAGAAGTGACTGAGAAGCTACAGGGTACTCCCTTCTTCGAGGTGGTGGAGCAAATGCCGGAGTATCCGGGTGGTATGGCTGCTGCGATGGAGTATATTCAGAAGAATATGCGTTATCCTGAAACTGCAAAGAAGAATGGTACACAGGGACGCGTTACGGTGCAATTTATTGTCGATAAGGAAGGGAATGTGACGGAACCGAAGGTGATCCGTGCCGTAGATAAAGATCTGGATGCTGAGGCTATCCGGTTGGTAGGAACGATGCCGAAGTGGAAACCAGGTATGCAGAAAGGACAAGCGGTAGCAGTGAAGTATACACTGCCGGTAATGTTCAGACTGGAAGGGGGAGAGATGAAAAGTTCTCGTACTGTAGAGATGAGTAGACGCCCTGGAAGTTTATTGGATAGTGCTTTGGTTATAGTGGATGGCAAGGAAGTTACCCAGTCTATATTGAATGCAATAAATGTCGACAGGATAATGAGTTTTAGCGTCTTGAAGGATGCGGCTTCTACTGCAATATATGGAGAGAGAGGCAAGAATGGGGTTATATTGATTACTTTGAAAGAAGATAAAGAAGAATACCATCCATCAGAAACCTATACACTAAAGAATACTAATGATCCCGTGGTTTTGGGAGTGAAAGGTACAGGAAAATTTACTACTGTCAATGGAGTGCAAGGTATCTATATAAATAGTAAGAAGGCAAATCGGGGAGATGTGACCTTTTTTGTAGATGGTGTGAAAATTGATTCCAGCGTTGCGGACATAGGTGAGGTAGTACCGGCTGAAAGAATTGAAAGCATGAGTGTTGAGAAAGGAACAGACGGCAAAGGCCAGATTTATATCACTACCAAAGACAAAAGAGGAGTTGAGAAGACTTCTGCCAAAGGTGATATGAAAGTGGAAGGTATTGTGCAGGATAAAGACGGAGAACCTGTCGTAGGTGCTGCCATACTGATAGAAGGAACAAAAAGCGGCAGTATAACCGATGTGGATGGTCGCTTTGTCCTATCTGCTTCAAAAGGCGATAAACTGGTTGTTTCTTATATTGGCATGAAAACTGCTAAAGTAAAGGCGGAGCCGAAGGTGACAGTTACTTTGAAAGATGAATAATCAAAGATATTTTATATGAAAAGGAATTCTCTCTTTTTGTTTCTCTCTATGATGTTCGTTTGGGTGGGGCTTTGCTCCGCCCAAACTAGTAGTGATAAGTATGTTCTCATTGACGGATGTTTTTTCAATGGTATGCCTCCGGGAATTCGGACTGATGAAGGTGCCCAGATGATTATGCTGACAGATGAGGAAGGACATACTGCATTGGAAATACGTCTGAATAAAGGCAAAACTTTACCGGACTATGCAATGAAATACCGGGTTTCCGTAGAAAAAGTACCCGGAGGAGAGGAATTATTGCGGATTTCCCGTTCAGGAGCGCAAAAGCCGATGGCGATTGCAGCGACTAATACAGTAACTCTTGATAAATGGGTAGGAAAACCATTCCCGGACTTTAAGGTAAAGGATACGACGGGACGGGTATGGACAAAGGCGGATATCATTGGAAAGCCTTTCGTTCTGAACTATTGGCACACGGGTTGCAGACCGTGTATCAAGGAGATGCCGGAACTGAATGAATGGATGAAAATCTGTCCGGATGTGACTTATTTCTCTACTACCTGGAATACAGCGGAACAGATAAAGAAGATAGTGGAAAACCGTCCTTTCCTTTTTACGCATATTGCCGATGAATTATTTTTCTTCAATTTGTTTAAAGTACAGGTCACGCCGACTACATTGTTGGTAGATAAGAAAGGTATTATCCGCTATTGGGAAGAAGGTACAAGCGAGGGTAAACGGGCCTATTTGCTTGATAGACTAAAGGAATTATCAGCCGAATAATCAACTTTGTTTCTTATTTCTTTGTTTAAATCATTACTTTTAAGTATTTTTGTTTGAGACGGTTTAGTATTCTATCACTTAAAAGATAATGCTATGAGACAAGGAAAACAAATTCACCAGGGATATAGCTTCTTTTGGGGAGTATTTCTATTATTAGTGATGTCTGCCGCTATATCTATTCATGCTGAAGCCCCTTCTACAAAGGAGCTTGTACTTTTCAAAGATACTTTGAAGAATGATACCATTGTGCCGCAGTCTCCGAAGAAAAATGGCACATTCGTTATTAGAGATCGCATTCCTATTCCATCTGATGAGCCTTTATTTATTGTAAATGGAATGGAACTTCCCTATGAGATTTTTGCAGCATTGAACCCCGCGCATATTGAAAGTCTTGAAGTTTTGAAAGATGCTTCAGCTACTGCCATTTATGGCACACGTGGAATAAATGGGGTCATTATTCTGAAGTTGAAAACTCCACAACAGGTAAAGGAGGAAAAAAACATTAAGAAAATAGATGATTTTCTCAAGCCAAAGGGAGTGAACAGGAGGAATGCGCGTTACTATATTAGCGGTAAAGAGGTTCCGGCCAGTACTGCGTATCAAACGAGTATTGAGCAAATGGAAGTGAAGACCGGTGCAGACGGAATACTGGAAATTTATATTAAACCAATGATTTTCCTAAGGGGAGAATATGAATAAAAGTGATTGTCAAGAGCGGAATGATTAAAGATTATGGAATAGGAAATACCTGATAACTAATGTTGAAACAAATATCCTTATTAATCCTGTGTGCGGCAGCAATTGTTTGGTTCGCTACTCCTGTGCAAGCCTGTACTTCTGCTGTTGTATCGGGTAAAGTAACACCCGACGGTCGCCCCCTGCTTTGGAAAAACCGTGATACGGACTTTATGCAAAACCATATTGATTATGTGAAAGGCGAGAAGTATAATTTTATTGCTGTAGTGAATAGCGCCAATGCATATCTGAAAGAGGCATGGATGGGAACTAATTCCTCAGGATTTGCTTTGATGAATACACAATCGTATAATCTGGTGGATGTAAAGGGCGATGAAGAGCGGGGGGCAGCCAATGGGCGTGTTATTTATCGTGCACTCGAAGTTTGTGCAACGGTAGAGGATTTCTGTCATTTTCTGGATACCATTTCCAAGCCCAGCGATATCGAAGCTAATTTTGGTGTGATTGATGCACAAGGCGGGGCAGCTATGTTTGAGGTAGATTATCATAAATATGTAATGTATGACGCCAATAACCCGAAGGACGCTCCTTATGGTTATATTGCCCGTACCAACTTTTCTTTTGCTGGTAAGGTGAACGAGGGTGCCGGTTATGTGCGCTATATGGAAGCAGACCAGGTGCTGATGAAAGCTTCGGCTACGGGTAGTATTACCCCACAGTTTATTTTCAATGATTTATCGCGTTCGTTCCGTAACCGTATGCTGGATATTGATTTGCGTAGCGGGGCATATAATCGTCCTCAGGCGTCGGGTTGGTTTGTAGATCAGGATTTCATTCCGCGTAGCAGTACATCGTGTTCGGTAGTGGTACAAGGTGTGAAACCGGGTGAAAAGGCCGAACTGACTACCATGTGGACACTGTTAGGTTATCCTCCTACTGGTATAGCTATTCCGTTGTGGGTGAAAGATGCCGGTAAACTTCTTCCCGGAATGGTACGTTTCGGTAAAGAACATGAGGCAGCTCCGCTCAGTGATTGGTCACTTCGTTTGGCAGACAGAGTTTTCAGCTATAAGCAGGGAATGGGTACCGGACGTTATCTGAATTGGGAAAGATTGTATAGTCCTGAGAAAGGTGACGGTTATATGACAGCGATTACTGCGGTAGAAGATGAAGTCTTCCGTACGACGAAGCCATTGCTGGAAGAATGGTATAAAAAAGGAAGCCTCGATACCCAAGCAATACCGAAGCTGTACGATGAACTGGAATCATCCATCAGAATGATCTATCAGAGTTTACTGGAATCAGAATAGAACTTACATTACCGAATGGAGGTACGCCAGTATCTCCGTTTCTTGTTCCGGATGGAACCAACGGATTTCTTCATCTCTCTTGAACCATGTCATCTGCTTGCGTGAATAGATGCGGGAGTTCTGTTGGATTTTCTCTATGGCAAAAGGCAAGGTCCATTCTCCGTCGAGATATTTGAACATCTCTTTATAACCTACCGTATTCAATGAATTAAGTGCCCGATAAGGATATACCTTTCTGGCTTCTTCTTCCAAGCCATCCTCTATCATAATTTCTACCCGTCGGTTAATGCGGTCGTAAAGTTCTTCCCGGTCGCGCGTCAATCCTATTTTGATGATGCGGAAGGGGCGTTCTTTTTTCTGTTGTGTACGGAATGAGGTGTAGGTCTTCCCTGTCATATAGCATATCTCCAGTGCATGGATTACGCGTTTAGGATTCTTCAGGTCTACTATTTTGTAGTATTCAGGATCGAGTAACTTTAGCTCTGCGCACAATCTTTCCAGACCTTCCGTTTCATACTTATGTAGCATCACCTGGCGTGTTTCAGCATCTACGGTCGGAATATCGTCAATGCCTTTGCAAACGGCATCCACATACATCATAGAGCCACCGGTAAGCAATACTGTATCCTGTTCGGTAAATAAGGTTTCCAGAAGTTTCAGTACTTCCGCTTCATATTGGGCGGCACTGTAATAATCGGTGAGTTGCAAGGTTCCTACAAGGTAATGTTTCACGCGTTGCAGTTGCTCGGGGGTAGGGGCTGCCGTCCCTATTTTCAAATCGGCATAGAGTTGCCGGGAGTCTGCGGAAACGATGCAAGTTTGGTAATGCTCTGCCAGCCGCAGGCTGAGTTCGGTCTTTCCTACTCCGGTCGGTCCAATAAGCACTATCAGGGTTTTCATAAGGAAATGGTATTTAGAGAATCATTTCCCATCTGCAGATAACGCGGATAACGCAGATCTCTTCTAGGCTTAAGTCTTTCAAATCTGTGTTATCCGCGTTATCTGCGGATGAAAAATTTAAAATAATATTAGAACTTTTCTTCCTCGAACGGTGCTGCGCTACCTTCGCCTCCGCCCATATCGAAACCTTCCTGGTCGAATTCTTCCAGATCAAAGTCCTGATCTCCATAGAAGTTTTCATCCAGATCAAGTGATCCGCTGTTGGCTGCCATTTCTTCGAAGTCAATTGTCTGTTTCGGAGCATCACCTTCCTTCTTGGTACACTTGGCACCTTTCATTTCTTTTCCGGTAATGATCTCGGAGAGTTCAATGAAGAAACAGCGTTCTGTCATGTAGTCGAACACATAGAGTAACTTCTGCTTTTCATCTTCTATCAGTTCGCTGATAGTGGTGTCTTTCATTACCCAACTGTCCATCTCCGGATTGTCATCCATCTCTTCCAGTGTAATTTCCTTTTCTTTTTCCCAATCATCATCACAGATGAAGAAAGAAGTCATCTGGTCGTTAGTATAACCTACTGACTTCACTATAGCCTCATGGAAGTCGTAGAATGTAGCTTCCGGGTCAATTTGTATTTCTCTTACGAAGTCGTCCACTTCATCGGAGATAAGTGTAAATCTGTATATCATATTCTAATTACTTTATCGTTTTATCATCTAATAATACCACGTTCGGAGTCACGGATGAAGCTGACAATGTATTCGATTTCCGGGCTCGTCGGAATTTCTTCTTCTATTTTCTTTAATGCGTCTGAAGTGTTCAATCCACTCTGATAAATGATACGGTATGCATTGTGTATATTCTCAATGGTTTCATTGGAGAATCCGCGACGACGCAACCCGATAATGTTGATACCGCTGTAAGCAATCGGTTCCCGGCCTGCAATGATGTACGGCGGAATATCCTTACTGAAACGGCAACCTCCTTGTATCATTCCGTATCCACCTACACGGCAGAACTGATGCATCAATACATTGGCACTGATAATGGAGAAATCGTCTATTACAATCTCACCTGCCATTTTAGTAGAGTTACCAATGATACAGTAATTACCGACAAGGGCATCATGAGCTACGTGCACACCTTCCATCAACAGGTTGTTGTTACCGATAATGGTTCTGCCTTTGGCAGCTGTACCGCGATTGATGGTAACATTTTCACGAATGGTATTGTTGTTACCAATTTCAGCGGTACTCTCTTCTCCCTGAAATTTCAGGTCCTGAGGGATGGCACCGATAACAGCTCCCGGAAAAATAGTATTTCCATTGCCGATACGTGAACCGTACAGAATGTTGGCATTTGCCATAATCTTGTTGTTATCGCCGATTACCACATTCTTGTCGATGAATACAAAAGGAGCAATCTCTACGTTTTCCCCGATTTTTGCCTCGGGATGAATATACGCTAAGGGACTTATCATGCTGATTTATGATTTATGATTTATAATTTATGAGATATTCGCGCTTATTATTAGCCACGAATAAATCTTAAATCATAAATCCTTTTACTTGTTCTTAACTATTTGTGCCATAAACTCTGCCTCGCAAACCACTTTCTCGCCTACGAACGCATAACCTTTCATCGTGGAAATGCCACGGCGGATAGGTGCAAGCAGTTCTACGCGGAAGATAAGGGTGTCACCCGGCACTACCTTTTGACGGAACTTCACACCATCTATCTTCATGAAGTAGGTAGAGTAGCGTTCGGGTTCGTCTACGGAGTTCAATACAAGCAGACCGCCTACCTGTGCCATAGCTTCAACCTGCAACACACCCGGCATTACCGGTTCCTGTGGGAAGTGCCCCTGGAAGAAAGGCTCGTTGGCAGTGATATTCTTCACGCCTACAATATAATTGGCACCTATTTCAATCACCTTGTCTACCAATTGGAATGGGTAACGGTGTGGCAACAGTTCGCGGATACGGTTTACGTCCATGACGGGTTCGCGGTTACAGTCATAAGTCGGAGCCTGTATATCATGCAGGCGGATTTCCTTACGCATCTGGCGGGCGAACTTGTTATTAATGGTATGTCCCGGACGGGTAGCGATGATACGTCCCTTGATAGGTTTGCCTATCAAAGCCAAGTCACCGATTACGTCGAGCAGTTTATGACGGGCACATTCATTGGCCCATACCAGCGGTTTGTGGTTGATATAACCCAGTTGCTTGGCATCCATGTGGGGAACTCCCATCACATCGGCCAACTTATCGAAGTCTTCCTGAGACATTTCTCGTTCGTAGATAACGATGGCATTGTCCAAATCACCGCCTTTGATGAGACCAGCCTGCAACAGTGGTTCAATCTCGCGTACGAATACGAATGTACGGCTGCCGGCTACTTCATCTCGGAATTTCGACATATCCTCCAGCGTTGCAAACTGATTGGGAATGATGGTCGAGTCGTAAGATACCAGTACATTCAGACTGAAGTTCTCGTCGGGCAACACGATAATGGAAGAACCGGTCTTTTCATCGCGAAACTCGATTTTTGACTTGATGATATAGAAATCTTTAACGGCATTTTGTTCTTCTGTACCTACGCGCTCTATTTCTTGTGCATAATATTGGGCGCTACCGTCCAGAATGGGAAACTCAGGACCGTTGACTTGTATCAGGCAGTTGTCTATGCCTAAGGCGTAAAGGGCTGCCATGCCGTGCTCTACAGTGCTAACCTTCACACCATTCTTGGAAAGGACGGTGCCGCGAGTGGTTTCAGTCACATTGTCCGCAACCGCATCAATGGTAGGTTGTCCCTCCACGTCGATGCGCTGGATTTTATATCCGTGGTTGTCCGGAGCAGGATTGAAAGTAACGGTCAGGTCAAGTCCCGTGTGAAGGCCTTTACCACTGAGGGAAAAACTGTCTTTCAGAGTCTTTTGTTTCAACATTTGTTACTTATTTATTTGTTGTTTTAATTCATTCAGTTCTTTACGGAGCTGGCGGAGTTCTGTTAGCATATCCGGTAGGTTCCGTTGGGCAACGGAGGCTTTGAAGTATTGCTTCAGCTCCATGGGAGGAGTACCGATTAACTGGCTGCCATCCTTAATATTGCTGGGAACACCAGACTGTGCTCCGAGGTTCACTTTGTTTCCAATATGGATATGTCCTGCAATGCCTACCTGACCGCCAAACATACACCATTCGCCTACTTTGGTAGATCCTGCAATACCCACTTGCGCCGCCATAACGGTATTTGCACCGATTTCGTCATTGTGGGCTACTTGTATCAGGTTGTCCAGTTTCACACCTTTGTGTACGATGGTTGCCCCCATTGTAGCACGGTCTACACAAGTGTTTGCACCTATCTCTACATTGTCTTCCAGTATTACGATACCGATTTGAGGTATTTTTTCGTAACCTTCGGGAGTTGGGGCGAAACCAAAACCATCCGCACCGATCACACAACCGGAATGCAGGATGCAATGATTGCCTATCCGGCAGTCATGATAAATGGTTGTATTGGCATATAAGATACAATCACTGCCTATTTGGGCACCGCTACCGATAGTCGCATGCGGATGTATCATTGTATTGTCTCCTACTTCTGCGTATTCACCAATGCAAGCGAAGGGCGCAATGTAAACATCCTTTCCGATTTTAGCAGTTTCTGCAACGAAAGCTAACGGATCAATACCAACACGTTTAGGCTTACTTTGTTCGTAAAGGTTGAGCAATTTAGCTAAACTTTCGTAGGCATTATCCACCTTAATTAAAGTAGCTTTTATTTCTTGTTCAGGAACGAAGTCTTTGTTTACCAGTACAATACTGGCTTTGGTATCGTAGATATAAGATGTATATTTGGGGTTGGACAGAAACGATATAGCACCGGGGATGCCTTCTTCTATCTTGGCAAAAGTATGTACAGTTGCATTCTCGTCTCCAACGATTTCTCCTTGGATAAATGTTGCAATTTGTTTAGCAGAGAACTCCATTGTCTTATTCTTGTTAGATGGTTTCAAATCACAAATAACGGACTTTTTTTTTATATTTCCTTGTCCTTGGGTGAATATTTTATACTTACCTATGCAAACGTTGGTAGCAAAGATAGTATTTTTTTACCTTCTTGGACAATAGGGAAATATTGAGCATGTCCGATGCTTCAGCAATATTCTTAATACTTCCGTCTTTATAAAGGATATCAATACTATCGTCTGCCGGGTCGTACATATTCTTCTCGATGCTGGGGGTAGAGACGAAATAGCTCGCTTCAGAGAGGGGTATGTCCAGTTGCTGACTGATTTGCAAAGTTAACTCTTTTTTCCTTTCTTCACATATTGGTTCGGTAGAAATTTCCACTTTAAAGATATTACGGTTGATCATACCGAGGCTCAGCGTGGATAAAACCTTGTCACTGTGGGTGCTCCAGACTTTTAATGCGGTCCATATATCATTGTCGTCCAGTTGGATAAA
Source organism: Bacteroides sp. 14(A) (assembly GCF_000526555.1). Taxonomy (NCBI): domain Bacteria; kingdom Pseudomonadati; phylum Bacteroidota; class Bacteroidia; order Bacteroidales; family Bacteroidaceae; genus Bacteroides; species Bacteroides sp. 14(A). The sequence continues at coordinate 2,707,432 of NZ_JAGH01000002.1, forward strand.
GTTCTCCAGGCACTCCGGATTGTTATAGAAAGTTTCCTTGTTGATGTCATTGTAAAGGAAAAAACGCAATGCCGGTGAAGCAAATAATTCTACACCTTTACTTGCTAATTCTTTGGCACGGAGCAGGGCACTGATGAGCATTTTCTCGTATGCCACGGACGTTTTGTGCAGATATACCTGCCAGTACATCAAGCGGCGGGCAGTGAGGAAGTTCTCAATGGAATAGATACCTTTGGATTCTACCACGAGATGGTCTTCTTTCACATCGAGCATCTTGATGATGCGTGCCGAGCCGATGTTACCTTCCGTTACGCCAGTATAGAAACTGTCGCGGCGAAGGTAGTCCATACGGTCCATGTCGAGTTGTCCGCTGACCAGTTGGTGCAGGAACTTCTTGGGGTACTCGTCCTTGAATATCTGGATGGCAAGGGTGAGTTGCCCGTTCATTTCTTTGTTGATGCGTTCCATCAGCATGAGGGAGATATCCTCGTGGGATACGCCCTGTACGATGGTGTCTTCCAGTACATGAGAGAAAGGACCGTGTCCGATGTCATGCATCAGAATGGCTGCCTGGACTGCCTCGGCTTCACTGTCGAAAATGAAGTTTCCTTTGCTGGTGAGCTGCTGGACAGCTTCACTCGTCAAATGGAAAGCCCCCAACGAATGTTGAAAGCGCGTGTGCTGTGCACCGGGATAAACCACAGACGACAAACCCAGTTGCTTGATGCGGTTTAAACGCTGCAAAAGGGGATGCCGCACGATGTCGTACAGCAACCCCTTCGGGATATTGATGAACCCGAACACCGGGTCGTTAATGATCTTTCGTTCGAACACGTTGTTAGTGATTAAGGGTAAGTGATAAGTGATTAGGCGTTAATCACTCCCTTCAACTGTTCCGCCATCTGCTGTTGCACTTCCTTTGCGGCATTGCGTGCAGCTTCTGCAAATTTTTCAGTCTTATCCACATAGATGATGCCACGGCTGGAGTTTACAATCAGTCCGCAAGTGGAGTTCATGCCATACTTACAAACTTCTTCCAGTGAGCCACCCTGTGCACCTACACCCGGCACAAGCAGGAAGTGGTTGGGAACAATCTTGCGGATATCTTCGAAAGCACGGCCTTGTGTGGCACCTACCACGTACATTATCTGTCCGTCGTTGGCCCATTCTTGAGACTTACGCAGTACTTTTTCGAAAAGGCGTTCGCCGTTGGGATCTTCCGTCAACTGGAAGTCGTGGGAACCTTTGTTGCTTGTCAGTGCCAGGAGGATTACCCATTTGCCTTCATAAGTCAGGAACGGAGTAACACTGTCCTCACCCATGTAAGGGGCTACGGTTACAGAGTCGATGTCCAGTTCGTCGAAGAATGTGCGGGCATACATGGCAGAGGTATTTCCAATGTCACCACGCTTTGCATCGGCAATGATGAATTGGTCGGGATAGTTTTCCTTGATATATTTCACAGTCTTTTCAAAAGCAATCCAGCCTTTCACGCCCATACTTTCATAGAAAGCGAGGTTCGGTTTGTAGGCAATGCAAAGGTCAGCCGTTGCGTCGATGATGGCTTTATTGAAAGCGAAGATCGGATCTTCTTCTTTCAACAAGTGTTCCGGGATTTTCTTGATGTCTGTATCCAGACCTACGCAGAGGAATGATTTCTTACGCTTGATATTTTCAAAAAGTTGTTGTTTATCCATTACTGAATCTATTTAATCTGTTTATAATTCGTTTGGTTATTTCTTGAATAAGTAGCCTTCTATGCGTAACCTGAGAGCATCTTTCCTTTTCTTATTGTAATCCAGAGAGAAACTTGTTAGCATGAAAAGGCATCTGTCGGAATTACATTTAAATCGGGTAGGGGGCATTTGATTATATTTGTGATTATCAAGTGCCTCCATTGTTTTCAGGTCAATGAAGATCGTATCGTTCTTATTATTAGTCTGAGTGGTAAGGGGAACAGGTAGTATCCCTGTTTCCAGATAGTCGTATGGTATGTGGAAGTATCTGTCCTTTATATCTTCATCCGGTACGACTATGAACTGATGGTACCCGTCCGGTATCTGGATGCTGACTTGATGGGAACTCTTGCCGCTGTATGATACAAAGGAATCGGAATCGTCTGTTGTATCGGTAGTACCGTAATTTTTAGAAGAATAGAATGAGGCATCCTTGTCCACAAGGTCGGCTATACTTTTCCGTCCGAACCAGTTGCGCAGATATCTGAACTTGTCGTTTACTTGCACTGCCGTTTCCGTCGGGAGCGATTCCATCCAGTCATCGTATTGTTCACGGGTGAGTGGTAGTTTTAAATTAGTGCGTTTCAGCTCTTTCTCTACGCTGCTGCGCATGATATTCCGGGTGATACTTGCATAATTGACTGGCAGTGCCGAAGTTAGCAGAAAGAGGATGGAGAACGAAATCGGTATCCAACTGATGCGCCGGGCTTTAGTGAAGACGAGTCCAATACAAACAATGTAGCACCAGATGTTGAGAGTTATAAGGTAAAGGCGATTGATGGTGACGCCGTAATCGTTGAAGCGGCGTATAATGCCGATTGTCATCAGTACCAGCATCGGCAATACCAAAGCGGGTAACCAACGCGCAATCCATTCGTTTATAGGTTTCTTCTCCTGAATACGCACGGGATACAACCCGAATTCAATGGCGATACATCCTGCCATCAGTGCTACCACGAGCCAGGATACCCAGCCTGTGGGCAGTTCCCAACTGATAAATATGCGGGCTGCATAGACATAAAGCACGAGGAGGTATCCTGCCATGAGCGGGAGAAAGAGAAAATGTATCGTACCGTTCAGGAACTCCGATGGTTGCGGCTCCCGGTTATGTTTTTGTTCATCTTTGGGCAACATGCCAAGGAAGAGCAACATCGGAAGCAATACACTACATATAATAAGGATATATAGATAGCAATTCCAACTTACATCCACGTTGAAGAGTTGGCGAAGCGAGAAAACCAGCAGACTGATTCCACCGCTCATGATAAGCCCCACCACATTGGCCGTGACAAAAGCGCCAACCGTGTATGAAGCGAAGTTCCAGCTTGGAATGTCATTCTTTTCTTTGATGAATGAAAGGAAGAAAGCCGAAAGCCACAGTGCCAGGATGGCGGCTCCGTGGGCTATGCCTATTTCAGTAAGCGACTGTTCCGGTGAAAGGCTGTAGAGGTACACCGCATCGGCAATCAGCAATACGTGCATTACTATATGTACGATCACTCCTTTTATCTTGTTCTTTATCTCTTCGCTCCACAGGTGGAGAGTGAGTGAGAGCAACGTACCGATAGAAAAATAGTAACCCAGAACCATCACCAGCTTCCTGTCATCATCCATGTCGGTAGCTACCAGATAGACTAAATAGACAGTAAGTGCAAGGACAAAACATACTGTAGAAGGAAAGCGCCTCAGGCAATTTTGAAACGCTTCCGTCAGGGTATGAAATACTTTATGTAGTAGCTGTCCTTTCATTCGCTCTGCTTCTTAACCTGTTGGTTTACAGTTCGCTTTCTTTCAGACGTTCTGCATTTTCCGCTACAATCAGGTGGTCGATACAGTCCTGAATGTCACCGTCCATAAAGGCGGAGAGGTTATAGATGGTATAGTTGATACGATGGTCGGTGATGCGTCCTTGTGGATAGTTGTAGGTACGGATTTTAGCGGAGCGGTCTCCGGTAGATACCATTGTCTTTCGCTTGGAGGCAATATCGTCCAGATATTTCTGATGTTCCTTGTCGTAAATAAAGGTACGCAGACGTGAGAGGGCACGCTCTTTATTCTTCGGTTGGTCGCGTGTTTCGGTACACTCAATCAGGATTTCTTCGGAAGCACCGGTGTTTGGATTTCTCCATACATAGCGCAGACGTACACCGGACTCAACTTTATTTACATTCTGTCCGCCGGCACCGCCACTTCGGAAAGTATCCCATTTGATTTCGCCTTCATTAATCACTACATCGAACTCTTCTGCTTCGGGCAGCACGGCTACGGATGCGGCGGAAGTATGCACACGCCCCTGAGTTTCAGTAGCCGGAACACGCTGTACGCGGTGTACACCCGATTCGTATTTCAATGTTCCGTATACATTGTCGCCCGTAACGCTGCAAATGATTTCCTTGAATCCGCCTGCTGCGCCTTCGTTGACGCTGGATATTTCCATCCTCCAACCTTTTGTTTCGCAATATTTGGTGTACATGCGGAAAAGGTCTCCGGCAAAGATTGCGGCTTCGTCACCACCTGTACCTCCACGAATTTCGAGGATGGCGTTCTTGCTGTCCTGCGGGTCGGCAGGTACGAGGAGGAGTTTGATATGCTCTTCCAGTTCCGGCTGGCGTGCCTGACAGGCATCCAATTCTTCGCGTGCCATTTCCCGCATCTCCGGGTCTGCTTCATTGGAGATGATCTCTTTGGCTTCCTCGATGCCGTTCAGCACCTGGATATATTCTTTACGGGCCTCCATCAGGTCGCCCAGTTCTTTATACTCTTTGGTGAGTTTTACGTAACGCTTCTGGTCGGCAATCACTGCCGGGTCTGTAATCAGCGTCGATACTTCTTCGAAGCGGGCAACAAGCCCTTCGAGTTTCTCTAATATGGTATTGTTGTCTGCCATTGAATTAGTATTTGAATTCTCCGAACTCACTATTGATAATCAGTTCTTTCTGGTTGCTTTCTTCAATACGTCCAACAATCTGTGCATCGATGCCGAAGCTCTTGCTAATGGCAATTACTTCCTCGGCATGTTCGGGCGACAGATATACTTCAAGACGGTGTCCCATATTGAATACCTTGTACATCTCTGCCCAGTCCGTATTGCTCTGCTCTTTAATTGTTTTGAACAAAGGAGGAACAGGGAACAGATTATCCTTAATCACGCGGCAATTGTCACCTATAAAGTGCAACACTTTCGTCTGTGCACCACCCGAGCAGTGTACCATACCGTGAATTTCAGGGCGAAGTGCATCCAGTAACTTCTTCACTACCGGCGCATACGTGCGGGTAGGGGAGAGTACCAATTTGCCTGCATCCAGCGGGCTGTCTTCTACGGCATCCGTCAGTTTCAGACCACCGGAGTAAACCAGTTCTTCGGGCACTGCCTTGTCATAACTTTCGGGATATTTTTCTGCCAGATATTTGGAGAATACATCATGACGGGCGCTGGTCAGTCCGTTGCTGCCCATGCCACCGTTATATTCCTTTTCGTAAGTAGCCTGTCCGTAAGAAGCCAAGCCTACAATTACATCGCCCGGACGGATATTGGCATTATCAATCACATCGCTGCGCTTCATGCGGCAAGTTACGGTGCTGTCTACGATGATGGTACGCACCAAATCGCCTACATCGGCAGTTTCACCGCCAGTAGCATATACGCCTACACCCATTTCGCGGAGCTCGGCGAGCAATTCGTCCGTTCCGTTGATGATGGCGGAGATTACTTCTCCCGGAATGAGGAGTTTGTTGCGTCCGATGGTAGAAGAAACCAGGATATTATCTACTGCACCTACGCAGAGCAGGTCGTCGATATTCATAATCAGTGCATCCTGTGCAATGCCTTTCCAAACAGAAAGATCACCTGTTTCTTTCCAGTACATATAAGCCAATGAGGACTTCGTACCTGCACCGTCAGCGTGCATGATGTTGCAATACTCCGGGTCACCGCCCAAAATGTCAGGGATAATTTTGCAGAAAGCCTGCGGAAAAATACCTTTGTCGATGTTCTTGATGGCATTGTGCACATCTTCTTTAGAAGCGCTGACACCGCGCATCATGTATCTTTGGTTACTCATGAGTTGATATGTTTTTTCAATTGAATGCGCAAAGATAGTGCAAAATCTCGATTTTATGAGTAAAAAGAGAATTCATTCTCTTTTTCGAATGTGAGAGATTTATTTAAACTGAATGCCCCGGCATTTGCATTTTGCTGAGGTGCAGCCTATCTTCACGTAGCAAAAGTAGCGATTATTTTGCTTATAGCCTTGCCTTTGCATAAGAAATTGGAGTTTGGGGCATCTTCACTTAATCCTTTCATGTTGATAACACTTACCTTTCATCTCTTTCTCTTATACAAGTGATGCAAAAGGTGGCATCTTTTGCTACGAAAGATGCCATCTTTTGATGTTAAAGATGCCACCTTTTACAATAAAAGATGCCATCTTTTGCATGATGGCTCAGGGAGTTGTGTGAGGGCGGTAGTAATGAAGCAGGGCTAAGGCTTTATTCTTTGCTTCCCAATCCCATATTCTTCAGTCGTTCCCAAATGGTTTTCTTCTGGGATAATGCTACTAAGGCAACGCCCATCAGGCAACAGGCACAGCGCAATTCTTTAGGGGAAAGCGTATCCAGATTATCTGCGATAGCAGGCAGAGAATAGTTTTCTTCAAAAAAAGAAAATACATCGGCTGAGTTTTCTAAGTCGGTTTTCATTTGGCAAGAGCAGGTAAAGTCTACATTCATCGTGTTATAAATTTAAAATTGTAGTTTGTCCCAAGTTCCTTGATCGTAAAAAAGAGCGTGGGAACTATTGATATATTATTCCGTACTAAGGCTCTGGTAAACCCGCAAAGAAAATAATAAGCAATAGCCCCACGCCCGGAGCTTATATAACAGAGTTATATGCAATCCAGACGTGGAGACTTCCACTTATTATTCGTACTTTTAAAAATTTACCAGACTTTTAGTACTACGAATAATAAAATGATATCTCCAAATCGCAAAGCATATCTCTTCATTATTGAAGAAATATGTAACAAAGATACAGGAATTTTTAATATGGATGTATATAATGAGGACGAAAATGTATTAATTACGGAATAGAAAGAGTATAATTTATCATTTTAAACAGCTCATTTGTCTCAATTTATTAATATTGAAAGGGGTTTTGTAAATAGCTGATTATCAGAAGTGTTATAATGATGGTATCTCAGTATACGACTGAGGTACCCTAAGTATTATACTGAGGTACCCTAAGTATACGACTGATCTCACAAATATCTTATATTGTTGATATTTATCGTTTATGTACAGACGTTTGTCATACAGGATTATCACTTTATTCATACCCCGTCCGTAGTATATCCCTCAATTTTCTTTTTTTTCTTTCCTCTGCAACTAATTCCCCAACCGGGCGTCTTATGTATAAAAGACTATCTTAAGATGGAACAGAATGATAAGGAAAAACAGTTCACTTCCCTCATTGAGGAATACAAGCGAGTGATCTATAAAATCTGCTACATGTATGCTACGGATGGGGATAATTTTAAAGATCTCTACCAGGATGTAGTAATAAACCTTTGGAAAGGCTTCGAGGGTTATGAAGGAAAGGGTAAACCTTCTTCGTGGATTTACCGCGTGGGATTGAATACCTGTATCTCCTTCTATCGCCAGCAGCAACGCCGGGGCGAACATACTTCCTTGGATTCCCTCTACGGCTTGGAAGCAGAAGATAGTGAAACGACCAAACGCTTGAAAGAGATGTATCGTCTCATTGCGGGACTGGATAAGTTTGAACGTGCCGTCATCTTGCTGTGGCTGGATGAGAATTCTTACGAAGAGATTGCGGAAATTGTCGGCGTGCCGCGCAATACCGTGGCTTCAAAATTGAAACGAATTAAGGATAAACTTACAAAACAAGCGAATAGCTAAAATAAAACAGATTATGGAACTGGAAGAATTAAAACAAAATTGGAATATCATGGAAGAAAGGCTCGGACGCCTGGAAATGGACCAGCGCCAGCAACTAAATAATAAGGTGGTCAGTAAAGTAAAGAAGGTCCAGGATCGTGTGTTGCGTCGATTTACGATTGTAGTGATCTGTTTACCTTTCTTTTGCTGGTATATTGTTCATAATCAGATGTGTGATTTTAGCATGTCAACGTGGGTGCTGTTGTTTCTGTTTGTAGCTGTGATAATAGTCCGGCAATTCACATGGATGTTGCTGTTAAGGAAGATTGATTGCCTGAAGATGACTGTGCGTGAAGTGTGTCTGGCGGAGAGCCGTTTCCGGATGTCTTTCAAAGTGGGGATAGCTGTGAGTGTGTTGTGTGCCGTACCTTTACTGGCAAGTATGATATGGGATATGTCCCAGATGGGTGATCGTTATATATTGATAGGTGCCTGGACTGGTCTTGTCGTAGGAACGCTGATAGGAATTCGTTTGTTCCTCAAAGCATGGAGCGGGATAAAAGAATTGAAAGAGGCAATAACGGATTTGCAGTAGTCATCTTAAAAAATGAAAGTACCCCTTCCACTCTGGAAACTCGAATAGATCGGAGTTTCCGATGGGTGGAAGGGGTACTTGTTTTTTATAGAACCGTTTGTTACGGTAGGAATATGCTTATTTAGAACTGTACCTGCGGTGCTGTTTCAGCTCCTTCGGAAGCTTCAAAGTAAGCACGTTTTTCGAAACCGAACAGACTTGCAAGAATGTTTCTCGGGAAGCGGCGAATAGCGGTATTGAAATCCTTTGCTGCATTGTTGAAGTTGGTACGTGCCACGTTGATACGGTTTTCAGTACCTTCCAATTGAGCTTGCAGTTCCAGGAAATTCTGGTTTGCTTTCAAGTCGGGGTAGTTCTCGGTAATGGCAAGCAACTTACCCAATGCAGAAGTTACCGCACCTTGAGCTTTCTGGTATTCAGCCAACTTTTCCGGAGTCAGATCATTAGCATCTACTTTAATTTGAGTAGCCTGGCTGCGAGCCTCTACCACACCTTCCAGAGTTTCTTTTTCATGAGAAGCGTATCCTTTTACCGTACTAACCAGATTCGGAATCAAGTCGGCACGGCGTTGATATTGTGTTTCAACGTTTGACCATTGTCCGCTTACGTTTTCATCCATAGTTACCAGTCCGTTATAACCAGTGACACCCCAAATGACGAGGAGAGCTAAAACAACAAGAATGATAATAGTTGATTTCTTCATACTTTTCTTTTATTAAATGATTATACAATTTATATATTTCTGCGGTGCATCAGAATCGGGAACCGGCACCTCCGCCACCTCCCATACCTCCACCGAAGCTGCCTCCGCTGAAGCCACCGCCTCCGCCGCCGAAGCCTCCGCCACCACCGAAGATGACCGGACCTCCTCCGCCACCTCCGCGATAGTTTTCATCATACGACTGTTTGCGGCGTACTACCTTGTGTCCGCAGTTGCGGCAAGTGTAGGTAACATCTTCTGTTTTTACTCCGTTGATCCGTGAAACCACTTTGCTGCTGGTACGTTGCAATTTGTGCTGCCCGCAGTTGGGGCATTTGCTTGCGGCACGTGCCGCCATCCAACCGATTCCTCCGGCAACAACAAAGAATCCGATAACTGCTGCCAGAATACCGAAAAAGGAAATGTCTTCTTCATCATCTGTATCATTCACCATGCTGCCGTCCAGTCTGCCGCATACGGCACGCACACCGGCAACCATACCCGCATCCCAGTTACCATCTTTCAGATAAGGAATCATGTCACGCGTCTGGATACGTTTACAGATGGCATCGGGCAGATCTCCTTCCAGTCCATAACCTGTGTAGAACTGGATGCAGCGCTGGTCGGTCACCAGAAGAATGACCAGACCATTATTCTTTCCTTTCTTTCCCACACCCCATTCATTGAGCAGGCGGTGTGCAAAGTCAAAGCAATCATCATTGCCGATGGACGGAACTACGGCAACTACTGTCTCAATGCCGGTCTGTTGTTCCAATGCATACAGCATACGGTCGATGCTGTCGCAGGCAGCCTGAGAGAGGATGCCGTCCGGATTGCAGACATAGCGCATTTTGTTCTGAAGATGTACTTTGGGGATATTGTCTGTAGTATAGACCTTCTGTGCCTGCATGGATAGCAGCAGGCATAGGAATAAACTTATGGAGATTAATCTTTTCATACTAATGTATTTGTGTGGCGAATATAGGAAAAATCACATCAATAGATGTATTTTCCTACGAAATTCTTCACACGTTCGGTGTATTCCTCCGGGTGATCCTTGTAGGACATGGCGTGTGTGGCACCGGGGGCAAGCCACAATTCTTTAGGTTCCGATTTTGCCTCGTAGAGGGGATATACCATCCAGGTGGGTACGTATGTATCTGCATCGCCATGAATGAAGAACATCGGCAGTTTGCATTTCCTGACCTGATTCAGCGAAGAAGCTTCCTTGAAGTTCCAGCCGTATTTCGCGTTGCACAGCCAGCTGGTAGTGTACATCAACGGGAAAGGAGGCAGCCCGAACTGCCCTTTCAACTCGTAGGAGAATTCGTCCCATACGCTGGTATAACCGCAATCTTCCACAAAACATTTCACAAAAGGTTGTTGAGGCTCACCGGATACCATCATAGTGGTGGCGGCACCCATAGAGATGCCATGTACTACCATCTGGGTATTTCCGCCGTAAATACCGTTGGCAATGTCCATCCAGTGCAAAACGTCCAACCGGTCTTTCCAACCCATTTGAATGGCAGGGCCTCCGCTTAGTCCCTGATTTTGCAGGTCGGGCAGCAGAATGTTATACTTTAAATCTTTGTTGTAAAGGTAACCTATCATTAGCATACGGATGCAATCGTCCGTATAGCCATGCACGATGACGGCTGTTTTGTGGGTAGGTTCGGGAGCGGCTGCGTAAATGGCATGCAGTTGCACCCCTTCAGGGTTGATAATAAAGGTATCCCGTAAAGCACCGACAGTTTGCAAACTATCTATCCAAGGCTTGATTTGCGGGTACTCGCTGAGCATATACTCGTAGGAGCCGGGAATATCTTTCCCTTTGTTGTGCTCCGGTCTCAGCGAGTAGCCGAGCATGTAGAAACTCGCACCTGTGAGGGCAATAATGATAACTGCTAACAGTCCGAGCAGACTGTACTTGATACCTTTCTTCATCTTTCCTTCCTTTCACTCTATTTGTTCCATATTTCCCATGCGGCAAATGCTTGCAATAACAGCATTTCCAGTCCGTTTTTAGTAACGGCGCCGTGAGCCTCTCCCTTTTTCATGAAAAGGGTTTCATTGGGATTATATAACAAATCGTAGAGTAAATGGTTGGGAGTTAATTGATCATAAGGAATATCCGGACAGAAATCCACCTTAGGATACATGCCTACGGGTGTACAGTTTACGATAATAGTATATTCCTGCATGATCTCCGGTGTGAGTTCGTCATAAGTGAGGTAAGACGATTCCTTTTTCGTACGCGATACGAATACGCTTTCGATGCCCAGATTAGCCAGTCCGCGATAGACGGCTTTGGATGCACCGCCTGTACCCAGAATCAGCGCCTTCTTGTGATGGGGTTGCAGTAAAGGCTCAATGGACTGTGTAAATCCTATGATATCCGAGTTGTAGCCGACAAGTTTTACTTTTCCTTTTGGCTGACGGATGATTTTGATGACGTTCACTGCGCCGATCTTTGCGGTATCTTTGTCCAGTTCGTCAAGAAAGGGAATGACCTGCTCCTTGTACGGGATGGTCACATTAAGTCCGCAGAGGTTGGGATTTTCCTCTATGACTTCCATAAAGTCATTGATGTTGGGTATCTCAAAGTTTACATATTCGGCGTCGATATTCTCCGATTTGAACTTTTCATTGAAATATCCGATGGAAAACGAATGTCTCAGCGGATAGCCTATTAAACCGTATTTCTGCATAATTCTCTTAGTGTGCTAACGTTAATATATATAAGGTGGGGTGATATCACTTATCACTCTATTTAGTCGCAGTATAAAGAGTGCATATACCGAATGTCAGTCTGCGGAAATTAACCTGACTGAAACCTGCTTTGCGAATAACTTCCTGCATCACTTCGCCTTGCGGGAAAGCACGGATGCTTTGGGGCAGGTAGGTGTAAGCACTATTGTCTTTTGACAGGCATTTGCCGAGCAGGGGGATGACTACTTTGGAATAGATGGTGAAAAGCTGTTTCATCGGAAAACGGTCCGGTGTGGAGAGTTCCAGAATGACGAGATGTCCTCCGGTTTTCAGCACTCGGCACATTTCCGCCAACCCTTTGTCCAACCCTTCGAAGTTGCGGATGCCGAACGCTACGGTTACAGCATCGAACGTGTCATCGGCAAATGAGAGAGAGGTGCAGTCCTCCCGGGCAAAGGATATTTTGTCCGAGAGGTGCGCCTGTTTTACTTTATTACGTCCCACGTCCATCATTCCCTCTGAGATGTCGGTGCCTATCAGTTCGTCAGGCTGCAACTCGCGGCAGGCAAGAATGGCAAAGTCACCTGTACCGGTGGCTACGTCCATGATGTGCTTCGGTTGGAAAGGTTTTAACCAATTGATCGCTTTCCGGCGCCAACTGCGGTCGATGCCTAATGAAAGTGTATGGTTCAGCTTATCATAAGCAGGAGCAATGTTGTCGAACATTTCTTCTACCTGTTCACTCTTCTTTCCGTCCTCACCGTAAGGTTTGATATGTTCCTGGGGATAATCCATGTTGATAGTGTTTAGTGGTTAGTGATAAGTGATTAATAAATCTACTAATCACTTATCACTAAACCGTTTATCACTTATTTAAGTATTCCGTTACGTTCTTCTCGATACGTGAAGCAATGTTGCTGGTATCTTCTTTCACGAATTGCTCTCCGGTGATATGCTCGTACAGTTCAATGTAACGCTCACTGATGGATGCTACGATTTCGTCTGTCATTTCCGGAACTTGTTGTCCTTCCTTGCCCTGGAAACCATTGTCCATCAACCATTCGCGAACGAATTCTTTAGAAAGCTGTTTCTGTGCTTCGCCTTTTTCAAAGCGTTCCTGATAACCTTCAGAGTAGAAGTAGCGGCTGGAGTCCGGTGTATGGATTTCATCCATCAGGTAAATAGTACCGTTGTGCTTACCGAATTCATACTTCGTATCTACCAGAATCAGACCACGTTCTGCTGCGATCTCAGTTCCTCTGTTGAAGAGTGCCATGGTGTATTTTTCCAATATGGCATATTCTTCGGGAGTAGCCAGACCTTTAGCAAGGATTTCTTCTTTTGAAATGTCTGCGTCGTGTTCACCGATTTCAGCTTTCGTAGTCGGTGTGATGATGGGTTCGGGGAACTTCTGGTTTTCCTTCATTCCTTCGGGCAACTTCACACCACAGATTTCGCGTACACCGCTTTTGTAAGTACGCCATGCGCTACCACAAAGATAACCGCGTACAATCATTTCGATGGGGAAACCTTCGCACATCACACCTACCGTTACCATCGGGTCGGGTGTAGCTGTCTTCCAGTTAGGGCAAATGTCAGTAGTAGCATCCAGGAATTTGGCTGCAATCTGATTCAGCATTTGTCCTTTGAAAGGAATACCTTTCGGCAAAACAACGTCGAATGCAGAGATACGGTCGGTTGCTACCATAACCAGCTTTTCACCATTGATGTTATAAACATCGCGTACTTTTCCGTGGTACACACTTTTCTGTCCCGGAAAATTGAAATCAGTTTTTGTTAATGCTTTCATCATTGTTATATTTATGATTTGGATATTTTCTATGGTTTTCACCACAGAGTGACACAGAGTCTCACAGAGTTCTTTTCTGCTCTGTGAGACTCTGTGTTACCCTGTGGTGAGTTTTCTTTTTTCCCGTTCGGCTTTGGTTTCCTTATCAAATTTCTCGTAAGCATCTACAATGCGAGTTACCAATTGGTGACGCACAATATCTTTCTTGTTCAGTTCCACAAAGCTGATGCCTTTCACACCTTTCAGGATGCGGAGTGCCTGTACCAGTCCCGAAGTTTGGGAAGAGGGCAGGTCGATCTGTGTCATATCTCCCGTTACAATCATCTTGGTGTTCATACCCATACGGGTGAGGAACATCTTAATCTGCTGGGTAGTGGTGTTCTGCGCTTCATCCAGAATTACGACTGCATCATTCAACGTCCTTCCGCGCATAAAGGCGAGGGGAGCGATCTGAATGACGTTCAGCTCCATGTATTCTTTCAGCTTGGCAGCCGGAATCATATCCTGCAAGGCATCATACAACGGTTGCAGATACGGGTCTATCTTATCCTTCATGTCACCGGGCAGGAATCCAAGCTTCTCACCGGCTTCCACGGCGGGGCGACTGAGGATGATTTTCTTGATCTCTTTATTTTTGAGGGCACGTACGGCAAGGGCAATGGCAGTATACGTCTTTCCCGAACCGGCAGGACCTATGGCAAATACCATGTCGTTCTTGGCGAAACCTTCTACCAGTTTAAGCTGATTTTCACTGCGGGGGATGATCGGTTTGCCTGTCACGCTGAATACGATGACGTTACCCGACTTTTCTGCTTGCGGTGCATTTCCTTTGATGATATCGATGATGACCTCTTCTTTCAATGAGTTGTATTCGGCGCAGTATTTTTCCAGCTTGGTAATGTTTTCTTCGAATGCGCACATCTCTTCTTCATCTCCCAACACTTTGATGACATTGCCGCGTGCAACAATGCGCAGTTTGGGGTACAAAGCTTTTATCAACTGCATATTGGCGTTATTCACACCGTAAAAGATAACCGGGTCGATATCCTCAAGAACAATCAGTTTTTCTATCATTGAATTGTTTATAAGTTCATGTCGTTTTATAGGTAAAACAGTTGCAAATTTAGTGAAACGTTTGGATACTTAGCTGGTTCCGGCTGTTTTTTTTGTTGCAGGCTTCACGATGACGCCTTTTCCATTCTTGGTGCAGTGAATACACTCTTTGCGGAGTGTCCTTTCTTTGAAATCGAAAATGAGATTGGGGTTGAAATGCTGCCCGTTGATGCGGGTTTCAAAATGAAGATGTTCTGTACTGGCCCGTCCGGTACGTCCGGTCAGTGCAATGGGTTGTCCGGCTTTAACGACGTCACCGCTCTGAACAAGATTCTTAAAATTATGGCTGTATATCGTTTCCAATCCCGAAGAATGGCGCACAACGATTACGTTGCCGTAAGCACTGTAAGGCTTCGACATACGTACAATGCCATCGAAAGCACTGCGTATCGTGTCTTTGGCGCAAGTCTTGATATCAATACCTGAGTGACGGCCGCTACCGCGTCCGTAAGGAGAAATCACTTTTCCTCCGGGAAGCGGAAAGCAATAGGCGGTGTCAGGTATTTGCTCCAGATGCAATTCTAACAATTTTTCGTTATCGAAAAGCCCCGGTGTAGTAACCCGGATATGATTGATTTCCATTTGCGAGAAACTAGGTTTCTCTTCAGGCGGAGTATAAGCCAGTGCGAATGACAGCAGCAGAAAGAATATGTTCATGATTAAAGGTCCTTCTTGTTATTCAAAATAGATAATTTCTCCTCCATTCGAAGAAGTGTATTTTTTCAGTAACTCCTGTATCATCTCGGCAGCTTCCCGCAGACCTTCCTGTCCGCTGTAACCATTGACGATGGCAAGGATATGCTGGGTGCCTAAATCCATTTTAGTACGTTCGTTGTCGCTGGTAGGAGTACCGATACCGCCTACGGCATCGCGATAGACCGGAAGTCCTTCGATGTTCAGCACGCCCCGTCCGATACCTTCGAATGGTTCTTCGGTGCGTCCAACCCCCAGTTTGAGGTCAGTACCCTGTATCTTGTCCGCATCGAAACCACCGATGGAATAACCGGTGCGCAGGGATACCAGATTAATCAGGTCAACCAGTGTATCTATTTGGTAAAGGGCAATTCCGCGCATCAGACGGCGGCGCAAAGCTTCGGCAGAAGGACGGTAACGGCTGGGGTCTTTGCCGCAACGTTTATAAGCTTCCCGGGTAGCTGCAATGGCGGGTTGCTGTTTGATGTCCTCTGGCTGGGTGGTGGAAGTCAGTTCCCGGGTGAAAGTATTGATTTCTTCCCAAAGCCCTTCGCAAAAGGCTGTATTGGTAACTTCTGCATAGACGGCTGCACCTTTGAAGATGGGGCAGGCATTCTTTATTTCTTCTGATACGGTGATATTATACATAGATTATAGCTACTTTTAATGAGTGGAAGAAGATGGTTTGTTTGTATGAGCCTGATACTTTTCTTTAACCAGCCTGAAACTACTATTTAAACTTTTCATGTAAAACAAAAATAAGATAATCACTCCGCAACTGATGGCAGCATCCGCTAAATTGAATACCGGACTGAAGAATACAAAATTGTCCCCTCCTATAAATGGCATCCAGCTTGGCCAGTTAAATTCAAAAAGAGGGAAGTAGAACATATCGACCACTTTTCCATGCAGCCAACCGGTATATCCTTCCCCTATAGGTACGAAAGTAGAAATCTCGGCGGGTGTACTCTTGCTGAAAATAACGCCATAAAATATGCTGTCGATGATGTTCCCGATAGCTCCTGCCAGTATCAATGAAACACATGCAATATAACCACGCTTATATTTAGCCTTAATAAGTATGACGATATACCATACAATTGCGATGGCAAATATTGTGCGGGCAATAGTCTGAATGGCTTTAGGCACTATCTGCATACCGAAAGCCATACCGGGATTTTCTATAAAACGAAGATAAAACCAATCCGTGATATGAATGCTTTCATTATAAAACATATTCGTTTTAACTTCAATCTTTATGACTTGGTCAAGAATCAAAATTCCCAATACAATGAGAATTGATAGTTGCCCTTTGGATAAAATATTCTTCATATTAAAAAAGTTATGGTTTTGTGTCTACTATCATAATTCCCGATAGTATACGTCCTGATTTAATCCCCAGCCGCCTTGCCGAGAAAAATTCTTCATGCCTCATATAGGTACAAATACCTGATGTTTCTATTTGCTCGCCGGGTACGCCGAAGTCGAGCAACTGCATCCGGTTTGCAGCCCACAGGTCGATATGATGCTTATGTGTTTCCGGTTTCCATTCTGATATATAATCCATTGCAAAGCCGTTCGTGCGGAAAGCTTCGTACACTTCTTCGCCTACTTCAAAAGAAGGCAAGGATATGCCGGGCCCGATACAAGCGATTACGTCTTTTCCATCGGTTCCGTAGAGTGCCCGCATCTTGTCGAGAGTATGTCCGGCTATGTAATTCACCGTTCCCCGCCAACCTGCATGGGCGGCGGCTACCACTTGGTTCTTGCGATCATACAACAGAATAGGAATACAGTCAGCCGTAGAAATGCAAATGCAGCAACCCGGTTCCTTGGTGATTAGTGCATCCACTCCTTGCAGCATGGCAGTTCGCTCGTCAGATGTGGCATTGAGATACTTTTCATCAATCACCTCCACCTTTGTACCATGTGTCTGGAACGGAATGACTAATTCTTTAGGCTGTTGAGGCATGGAGTTGCAGAGTAGTTCTTGATTGCGACGGACAGATTCTGCATCATCCCCCGTGTAAGGCGTACAGTTGAAAGAGGCATAATCTCCCTTGCTGAAACCTCCCCGACGGGTAGTTGCGAAACAAAAAATGTTGGAGTACGGTGTCATAACCCCGTATCCCAACATTCGTTTATCTTCTGTCAGAGCAATCATTGCTTGTCATCCTCCCAGTCCTCTTCCTCATACTCAAAGTCTTCCAGGTCTTCCACGTCCTCGTCATCTTCCACATATTCATAGCTGAGGTCCTCATCCTCACCCATGTCTTTCAACTCTTGCTGGAGTTTGCTTACATCCTTCGGACGGTGAACGATAGCTTCTATTTTGTTGCTATCCTTATTCAACTCTTCCCAAAGAATATCTTTCAGCACGGAAAGTCCCATACCGGTAATGGAAGAAATGAATACATGCGGAACGTTTGCAGGGAGTGTAGGCTCTATTTCGTCCATCAATTCCTGATCGAGCATATCGCTCTTGGTGATGGCAAGTACCCGTTGTTTGTCCAGCATTTCAGGATTGAAAGTGCTCAGCTCATTCAACAGGATTTCATATTCTTTCCGGATATCATCGCTGTCGGCAGGCACCATGAAGAGCAACAGAGAATTACGCTCGATATGGCGCAGAAAGCGCAATCCCAAACCTTTTCCTGCACTGGCTCCTTCAATGATACCGGGAATGTCCGCCATGACAAACGACTTGCTGTCACGGTAAGAAACAATACCCAGGTTGGGTTCCAATGTGGTGAATGGATAGTTGGCTATCTTGGGCTTGGCGGCAGATACAGAAGCAAGCAAGGTTGATTTTCCGGCATTCGGGAAGCCTACCAGACCTACGTCTGCCAAGAGTTTCAGCTCCATGATTACTGTCATTTCCTGCATCGGTTCGCCCGGTTGTGCAAAGCGGGGTGCCTGACGGGTGGCTGTCTTGAAGTGCCAGTTACCCAGTCCGCCGCGTCCGCCTTTCAGCAAAACTACTTCTTGTCCATGCTCGGTGACGTCACAGATATATTCACCTGTTTCGGCATTGTATACCACTGTGCCACAGGGAACTTCAATAATCTTATCTTCTCCATCCTTACCAAAACTGCGGTTCTTGGAACCGGATTCTCCATGTCCGGCCAATGCATGGCGGTCGTAGCGCAAATGCAACAGCGTCCAGTAGTTACGGTTACCACGTAGGATAATGTGACCTCCTCGTCCTCCGTCACCTCCGTCGGGGCCGCCATTGGGTATGTATTTCTCACGCCTCATGTGCGTAGAGCCTCGTCCGCCCTTTCCGGAGCGGCAATATATCTTTACGTAGTCAACAAAGTTCGATTCAGCCATTTCTTTCCTTACGATTGATTTTAAAATACTTATTTTCTTTTTCGATGCAAAAGTAACGATTCTCCAAGACTACCTCAAACTTTTTTATTCCTTTTTATTTATTAATCCGTAGCGGAGGGCATTTCTAACTTATTTTTAGCACTACTCGTCTATAAACGGTAAGTGCCGGAGTTGCTTCATCCGTCAATTCTAAAATGATATGTATGTTTTGGCCCGCAGCATCAGCAGGAATATGCACTTTGCATTTTTCCGCATTATCCCCTTCTATTTTTACTTCACCTTTGTAACTGCTTGGTTCAGTATAAACACTCCACTTGTATATCAGCTTGTTACCATCAGGATCAGTTGAACCGCTGGCATC
The DNA here is from genome assembly GCF_000526555.1 of Bacteroides sp. 14(A). Taxonomy (NCBI): domain Bacteria; kingdom Pseudomonadati; phylum Bacteroidota; class Bacteroidia; order Bacteroidales; family Bacteroidaceae; genus Bacteroides; species Bacteroides sp. 14(A). Next base: position 2,726,380 of record NZ_JAGH01000002.1, read on the forward strand.
TAAAACCATGGAATTTCCGGCTTTTACCTTCTTAAAGATACATTTTAGCGAACGGTCTCCATCAAGCACTGCATGCGGATGGTGATTCACCGCTTTATAATCATCGGTTGTAGTCCACAACATACGTGCTGCAAAATTATTCCAGATGTGCTGCTGCCATTTGTTGATGGCGGCACAGCCCTCTTTGCAGCTTCCATGCATATAATAAGGGTCATATTGTGTTTCATCTTTCCCGCTGCGCACTATAAAATCCATACCTCGTATACCACTCGTCTTTTGATTGGAGAAACGACCGCCCCATCCTCCATATTCAAGTGAATCGGGTACGTTCAGGCCATTGGCATATACATAAAAGAAAGCAGGAGAGTCACCTTCCGTTGCCCACTTCCGGTCAGGATAATGCTTGCCTAATGGCTGATGACTTTGAATATTCTGTTTAAGCCATTTATCGGAAGGTCCCCAACCATATACTTCTTTATTTCTGATATATACTATTTCCGGGAAGTTCTTGGCTATCCAGGCTCCGGCATCATCTTGCCCTAGAACATCATATATGCGGATTTTTGCAGTAAACTTTTTAAGGTCTTTCTCGCTGCGTGTATGCTTCACTTTCCATAAAGCTTGCGCTATCGTATTCATTCCACCCCAAGCTGCAAGCCATACGGGGCGTTGATCCTTTTTCTTATCAACTACCGAGATTATCAGTTCTGATCCCGGAGAATCTTTACCTTGACCTACTCCGGTCATGTTAGAGGAAGGTTGCCCTTGTTTAATAATTGCCTGCAGTTGATTCAAACTGGGATACCCTTCTGCATGTTTATTCAAGCGAGGCAGAACTTCTCCAAATTGTTCTACTACCTCTGAAATTTTAGCTGTTTTATCTGGGTCATCCATCCAGACTTGTGAACTGATTAACCCCTCAATGTCGATTACATTTGAGCATAATAACAAGTGTATCATTGACTGGATATCATCCGGATCAGTTCCCCCTAAATCAGTGGTTACAATCAGCCGATGTTTGTCCTCATTAGCCACTTGCGCCTCTGAATAAAGGCTCCATGCTGTAAGAAAGAAAAAGAAGAAAAGTACTTTTTTCATGGCATTTAAAGATTATTTTTGCAAATTTACCACCAAAATGTGAATAACACTCTCTATTTTTATATACGAATATAATGAATTCCGAGAAATGTTACAGTTTTGATAAGTTTCGTGAGGAGTTTAAACCTTATGGACTTACATGTGAGACATGGATACCCCGTGTTATGCCCAGATACGATAGGCATAATGAAATAGAGATAAATTACCTGCCCCAAGGGAATATCACTTACTTGCGACACAACGAAAAAATAACGATATATCTTACTAAGAATTATTGTAATGATATTAAAGCCAATGATATTGGTGATGCAGTAGGTCTGCATCCTGATTATGCCAATCATATATTTAAGAAGGCATTTGGTACTACAATAAGTGACTATATTGCTGAGTTAAGAATAGCTCATGCACAACGTAAATTACTGACTACAGACATGAGCATTACCGACATTGCATACGAATGTGGATTCAATTCTATAGCTCGGTTTAATGCTACATTCTTTAAGAAAATCCAATGTACCCCGCGTGAATATAAAAAGAAGATCGTGAAATAGTTACTTGTTATTTTAGGGCAGACGGGAGAATAACAAAGCGCGGTAATATCATTTTCATGGGTATTACCGCGCTTCTAAATTATGATTGTGTTACTTTATTTTGCAGCGTCGATTGCAGCGCAAACATCAGCAAAGATTTTTTCCAATGCACCTTGTCCTTTGATGTGTTGGTATTGTCCTTCCTGCTTGTACCAGTCAATCAGCGGAGAAGTCTGTGAATGATAAACATGAAGACGTTTCTTGATAGTCTCTTCGTTGTCATCGGCACGACCGGAATCCTTGCCACGTTTGATGAGGCGGACCATCAGTTCGTCTTCAGGTACATCCAGGTCAAGCATAACGCTTACTCCCTGATTTCTTTCAGCAAGCATTTTCTTCAGAGCTTCTGCCTGTGCAATCGTACGAGGAAAACCGTCGAAGATTACACCTTTGCTGTCTTCAAAGCTGTCGAATACACTTGCAAGAATATCAATCATCAGTTCGTCAGGGATCAACTGGCCTTGATCGATATAACTTTTAGCTGTTTTGCCCAGTTCTGTGCCGTTCTTGATTTCTGCACGCAACACGTCACCGGTTGAGATGTGGTTAATACCGTACTTTTCTACGATTTTCTCACTTTGTGTTCCCTTTCCTGAACCGGGAGCACCGAAAATTACAATGTTCAACATTTGTGATTTACAATTTAACTGTTACTTATTAATTATACCTAATTCAAAATTCTCTTGTACGCACCATAATTTAGCCTTATCCTGATAGCCTTGAGCAAGGTCTGCTCCGTATCAAGTCCGGGTCAAGTCCGTACCAAGTCCGTATCTTCTCCGTGCAAAGGTACCTTTTTACGGAGCAGGTACGGACTTGGTACGGACTTGACCCGGTTCAGGTATGGCCTATAGCTCTATACGTAGTATTCGATTTCTTTAATCTACCACTGTATAAATGTCCGCATAATTGCGCCCGAAGCCGTCATAATCCAATCCATAACCTACAATGAAGTCATTAGGAATTTCCATGGCTACGTATTCTATATTCAAATCTACTTTCAACTTATCAGGTTTCACCAGTAACGAAGCGATGTGGATTTCTTTCGGGTTACGTGTGCCCAGCGTGTCCAGCAGACGTTGCATAGTCAAGCCAGTATCTACAATATCTTCCACAATCACTACCGTGCGGTCTGTCAGATCTTCGGTAATACCGATCACTTCTTTGATAACTCCGGTAGAGGACACCCCCTGATAAGAAGCCAGCTTCACGAAAGAAATCTCGCAGGGAATAGTAATGTTTTTCATCAGATCAGCAGTAAACATAAACGAGCCGTTCAGGACGCTGAGAAACAGAGGATTTTTACCAGCCAGATCGCGATTGATTTCATTTGCAACGCGGGTTACTTCTTTCAGAATGTCCTGTTCCTTGATGGAAACAGTGAACTTTTTGTCTTTTATTTGTATGGTGTCCATAAGGGATAGATTTTTAAAATTGGCACAAAAATACGATTTTTATTCTACTCCATGCATCATCTTCTGTAATTTCTTTGAGAGCAGGAAGAGGATAAGAGAGGCTACGCCGGACATGATAACGAATACCATAAAGAAGTCGAACATGGTTTCAATACGGAATCCGAGCAGGGTTTTCACTTTTCCGTCTTCGGGATAAAGGCCGCCTAAAGTACCTGCAAATTTATTGGCTGTAGAGGTGGAAAGATACCAGATTCCCATCATAAGAGAGGCAAAACGGACAGGGGTGAGTTTGTTTACCATGGATAAACCGATAGGGGAGAGGGCTATTTCTCCCATAGTATGGATGAAATAAAGTCCGGTTAGCCAGATAAGGCTGACTTTTACACCAGGCTGTACATCTTTCACACCGAAACAAATGACTAAATATCCCAATGAGAGCAGCAACAAACCAATAGCTTGTTTGGTGGGAGAAGCCGGTTCCATGCCTCGTTTGTTCAGCGCACCCCATACACTGGGCATGATGGCTGCCAGTATAACTACGAAGAACGGATTGAAAGATTGTATCCAGGAGGCAGGCATTTCCCAACCGAGGATTGTACGGTCGGTTTGCTCGGCAGCAAAGAGGGTGAGTGAAGCACCTGCTTGTTCGTAGGCTGCCCAGAAGAATATAACGAAGAAAGCGATAATGTAAATAACAAAGATACGGTCACGCTCTATCTTTGTCAGAGAGCCGTCCAGCAGAATGCTGACGGGGAAGACGATACAGGCTGTGAAAATGCCTATACTGACCCAATCGTTGCCGAAACACCAGTAGAAGAATAAGGCAAGGGCAATGGTCAGTGCTCCGAGAAGCAAATTGTTGCGCATCTTCTTATCTTTATCTATGGCTGTTTGCTGAACTGTTTTATGTTCTTTCGGTTGCTCCCGTTTAGCGTCCGGAATAATACCGAGTGGCTTTCCGTCAGGACCGATCAGGTACTTGCTCTTTTGCGTTTCGAACAGAATTACCGTGAAGACTGTAACGATTGCTGCAATCAGGAATCCCCATTTGAAATCATTAGGATCACCCGTCTCACCGAAGTAACCGCAAACCAGCGGGGCAAAGAAAGAACCCACATTTACCCCCATATAGAATATAGTATAAGCAGAGTCCAGACGTCTGTCTCCCGGTTCATAAAGTTGTCCGACCAATGACGAAACTGTAGGCTTAAAGCATCCGTTTCCTAAAATTAAGAAGGTGAGTCCCCCATACATCAACCAGTGGGAAAGCTCTTTAGTATCCAGCACCGACGCACTGAAGAACATCAGGAACTGCCCTATCGCCATCATCATGGCTCCCCAGAAAACGGAACGCCGGATGCCCCAGTATTTATCAGCAATATATCCGCCGATGAGCGGAGTGAGATAAACCAGTCCGGTATAGCTGCCATAAATAGAGGCGGCATGTTCCTTATCGAACAAGAGTGCCTGGGTTAGAAACAGGATGAAGATAGCACGCATACCGTAGTAGCTGAAACGTTCTGCCGTGCTGGTAGCAAAGACGAGGTAAAGACCTTTCGGGTGTTTGGATGTACTCATTATAGTATAGATATTTTCTTTATGGGAGGCAAAGTTATAGAATCTGATTAAAAAAGACATTACTACATTAAAATAAATTGTCTCTCTTTGGCGCTATAAGTGAAAAAAGATATATTTTTGCGTACGAAGAGGATGAGAAAAAGATTTAGCAGGAAAGAGGTGCAGTCGCCTCGTAAGCTCAGGAGCTTTCTTAGAAATGTAAATACTCTGGTATAAATACCACGATTTACATTAGTAAATACTCATCCTCTTCCTTTTTTAGCTATGTAAGATGAATGGAATTCTAATAGCGGTACTGATTGTCACCGGCTTGTTGATTTACAAAATTATCTCTTCGAGCCGGAAACAGGAAGGATACAAAAGGTGGAAAGCCGGAAACCGCAGTAATACGGAAGATACTACCGATACAGAAACTACCCGTAAAGGATGGTTTAGCCGGTACTTTGGTACTTCTGCTCCGATCACCATTCCATGGTTCGACGAGGAGGCAGTGGTGAAGTGTGCCAATCTGTTAGGAGTGGAAGAAGCGGCCCTGAAAGAGATACTGAAAGATATTCCCGGACATTACCGGGAATTCTGGATTGGTAAAAGAAAGGGAGGCTACCGTATGATTTCAGCACCGGACAAAGATCTGAAGGCCATTCAGGATACTATCAATCATCGCGTTTTATCATTTGTGAATCTACATCCCGCAGCTACCGGTTTCCGGTGCAAGATGTCCATTTCCGATAATGTCCGGCCGCACCTGGGCAAGCCCTATGTGCTGAAAACTGATATTCATGATTTCTTTGGCTCTATACGTAGTCTGCGGGTACGGAAAATGTTTGAGAATATGGGATATCCGCCGAAGATTGCAAGAGTGCTTGCGGCTTTATGCTGTGTACGCAGATGTCTGCCTCAGGGAGCATCTACCAGTCCGGCACTGAGTAATATCATCTCTTATGAGATGGACAAAAAGCTGGCGGCACTAGCTACTGAATATAATCTGGTTTATACCCGCTACGCGGATGATCTCACCTTTTCGGGAGATGTCTTTCCGGCTCAACAGATATTGCCTCTGATTAAACAGATCATTCGAGAGGAAAAGTTTGAAATCAATCATAAGAAAACCCGTTTCCTGAGTGAGCATAAGAGAAAGATTATCACAGGCGTTTCCATCAGCTCCGGTGTGAAGCTGACCATTCCCAAAGCAAAGAAAAGGGAGATACGCAAGAATGTCCATTTCATTCTGACGAAAGGACTTGCAGAGCATCAACGCCGGATAGGTTCTCATGATCCTGCTTACTTGAAGCGTCTGATCGGAACTCTTTGCTACTGGCGGTCCATAGAACCGGATAATGCTTATGTTTCCGATTCTATTGCTGCTTTGAAAGATTTGGAGAAAGGATCTTAATTTTTCTTCTTCTGAGGAGTAGGTTCAATATCATAATACCCTTCTTCTGTTTTTATGATTTTGAATTTTCCTTCTTTCACCCATTTATTCCAGTCGACAAACAACCTGATGATATATTGGTACATGTCTTCTGCAATATTAATTTCTGCTCCTGATTTCAGGTTCAATACCAGTTGGTTATTCTTGACGGAAAGATGCTTCTTGGCTCTGTCTATAGCTATTACGTAAACAGTCCGGTTGTAGGCGCGGTCTTCAAGAAAACCTGTCTGATAGTTGTAGGGACCTATGGCATCATCGGACATAGGACGTTTAGTTTTAAGAAAAGTAGAGTCAGTAATGGATTCACGTACCTTGCGGGCATCTTCCCAGGCTTGATCGTGTTCCCGGTTGATTTCTGCATTTAGTATTTCCTCCTGAATTTCTTTGTATAATGCTTTCATTTCAGCAGCTTCGGTACTTGAAATAGAAAAATTACCGCTTTCGATGCGGGCGTTCACCCGGGGATAACAGATTATTTTATTCCTGTAGACAAACCCGATGTGCTTACCTATCGACTGTTCTGTGGCATCTGCCCATGTTTTGACAGAAGAATCCTTTACTCTACCTACAATCAGATATACCATTTCCTTATTCTGCTCATTCTGGAAAGAATCGAGCTCAACGGCAGCAAATTCCTTGGTAGATACTATCGGTTCTGCTGAAAGGCTGTCTTGTTTTCCGCTGGTTACATAATACCAGCCATTGGGGCGATCTGTGTCAATGGCTTTTTCATGAAGGTTCATAGAAACGTTGCCGTTTCCTCCCAATGAACTTAAAGCCATAAGTGCTACTAATAAACTGAATGCTTTCATAACTTCATTATTTAGGTTACTATTCGATCTCTATTTTTAGTCCGACACCCACTTCGTGTACGGGTATTGACTTATGTATTTCCGCTTTCGCTTTGAAAGAGACGCAATGACATGGATACAGTTCTTCGATACCATTCTTTTGAAAATAATCTATCGTTCTCGTAAGCCTTTCCGACAGTTTAAATAGATGAAAACCACCTATAACTCCGACAATCTTCTGTTCATTACATACCTCTTTGGCGTATTCAATGATATTGCATATCCCGCTATGGGAACAGCCTGTGATAATGAATAAACCGTCTTTTCCCTGGTACACAATGGCAGAATCATCCATTACATAATCTTCAGACCGTTCACCTTCTTCGATAACCCCTATGGCATGCCGGCGCTCAAAGTCATTCATCATCGGTATTTCCCCAAGAAAAGTTATGTTCTTACTTACTTTGACGGGTTGCTTGGTCAAATGTAAATTCATCACCTTTTTTACATCCTTTTCTGCTAGTGGAGAACCAATGTGAAGTTCATTGTAGATTCTCTTTTTAAATACGTCCGGATGAGCCACAATCTTGCATTTGCAATCTGGATATTGGTTCATCAGATATTTTATCCCACCTGTATGGTCATTATGACCGTGCGAAAGTATGAGGGTGGATATTGCAGATAAATCTATATTCATCGCCTGCGCATTTCTGATGAATGCGTCAGAGTATCCGGTATCAAACAGAAGGCGTTCATTTTCATCTTCTATATAATAGCTCAGGGCAGGTTCACCTATATAATATTCATCGATGTAGGTGTTGTTATCTATTAATACGGTTAGCTTCATATTATATTATCTATATTGATAGTACAAAAACAATCTGTCTCACTTGTCAAAAAGCCCTTTTATTTCCTTATCAAAATCAGAAAGAAAATCCCGGTCTTGTATTAATCTGAATTTTTCATATTCGTCCAGTGCTTTTTCCTGGGCAATTTCATGTGAAATCTTTCCTGCATCTTTTAATATCTCATAATCACTGATTTGCAAGAAAGAATCCAGCTTTTTCTTCCAGTCTTTCATGGTCATCAGAATGTGTCGATGAGCCATGTTCTCTGCAAAATCAAGAAATGCATTGGATAAATGATTGAGTGCATCTACTTCAGGTTCAGATAAATAATTCTTGGCTATCGTGACATCATTTCTAATGATACGCCCATGGGGAGCATGTTTCCAGGTCATTAATCCCATATTCGGCTTTTCTGCGTCAGCGCGTTCGTAAATGATTTCTGCAGCTGTCTTATGGGCTATGGCCCAGTGCATTGTGTTTTGTACGATTCTGTAGAAGTTTTTTGTATCTGTAGACTTAGGATCATAATCAGCGCTACATTCGGCGTAAATGTCCGTTATCTTTTGATAATAACGACGCTCTGAAGTACGTATTTCCCGAATGCGTATCAGTAATTCATCAAAATAATCTTTCCCGAAAACATTTGTATTCTTCAGTCGTTCGTCATCTAATACAAATCCTTTGAGCAGGAATTCTTTGAGTACAGATGCGCACCACATTCTGAACTGAGTGGCTTCGTAACTGTTAACTCGATATCCTACAGCAATTACAGCATCTAAATTGTACACGGCGACAGGTCTGGTGACCGATCTGTTACCTTCTTGTTGAACTATCTCAATTTTTCGGATAGTTGCTTCTTCTATCAATTCTTTAGTGGAATATATCTGCTGCAAATGATAATTGATGGTACGGGTATCTACTCCGAAAAGTTCCGCCATACGTCTCTGTGAAAGCCAAAAAGTTTCATTATTGAAAATCACAGATACGGAGATTTTTCCTTTGTTTGATTGATATAAGAATATGTTTGATTCTAAGGAACTTACTATGTCTTCTGCTGTAGTGTTCTCTGAAAAGTATGTTTGTGCCAATCTCACAAAAGGCTTTTTCTTGTCTGCGTTTTGAGAGATTATCAGACAAGCAAGAGAAGATAATCGATAGGTGTTAACTTGGCGGTATGCACCGGAACCTAACTGTACCATTTCGGTGAAGGTGATGAAATGCTCACCGGAATGGTTTCCTTTTTGCTCGCACATAGTGATAGACTTATTAATAACTCTTTCGAAATTCCGGTAATCACTGTATCCCATAACATTGGCTAATTGGCGAGAGTTCCAAAACGCTATTCCTTTGTCATCGCTCTGCTTGATTTCATCAAACGGAGATTGCATTTCCGGAATTTGCGATATGTTGTCTGGGTTATTTTCCATCTTATTTATACTTTATACTATGATTCACAAAGATAGTGTTTCTTTCTTTTTGCAATTCGTACTAACTTGTTTTTTATTAATTGTTTCCTGAAAGGCGACAAATGATCTATATACAGTTTCCCTTCCGTATGCTCAAACTCATGTTGGATGATTCGTGCCGTATATCCGTGGTAAACCTTGACTTGCTCATTAAATTCCTTATCCTGATACTTTATTGTTATGGACCAGGGTCGTGTCACTTCCTCATACAGATCGGGAATACTCAGACAGCCTTCTCCCGTAGTCCATACCTCGTCACTGTATCCTGTTATTTCCGCATTTATGAATGTTTCTTCTATCCCGCAATCATCTTTTGAAAAGAAACGTTCCCTCTCTCTGGCAGACATATATGCATAGCTATCCCGGCTGTTCACTACGAATAGTTTGATAGGAAGATTGATCTGTGGAGCAGCCAGACCGCAACCGTCTGCATTTCTCAGTGTCTGCCACATCGTCTCTATGACTTCTTGGATACCCGGATAAGTTTTCTCTATACTCACACATTCTTTTCTCAGTACGGGATTCCCGTAAATCGTTATTGGCTTAATCATATTACTTTTTTAGGCAAAAGTAGTCCATAGCCATCAACCCTTATGGTAAATTTTAGACATATCGTTCTGTACTATCTTATATTTGTGTACTTTTGCACACATGCCGGTAAGCCTATTTGAACATATCATATCACATCCTTTCGCTTCTCTTGGCGGGATAAGAGCAATGACTCCTGCAAAAGATTTGCAAGAGTATGTCGATAGTTTCTTTATCTTTCCTTGCTGCGATTTATCCGATAGTCTGGTGTATAATGACGGAACACCTATGTTAGCATTCCTGTCCGAGGCGGAAGATGAAGTAGAGCTGGAGTATAATGAGGCAACTTCCAGATTCAAATCAGGTTGGTTCAGTACAAGGTCTTTTGAAAAGATGGCTGTTCGTTTCTCTGGAAAGGGCACTTATCTACTGATAGTACGGTTTAAACCTGCATCTTTTTACCGTCTGTTTGGATTGGATGCCAAAAAACTCAATACCCGTCCATTTTGGAATCTACAATCCGTATTTCATGAATCGGAGGCTTTGCTGGAAGAAATGCAGCAATGTGTGGAAGTAGGAGAGAAGATAGGGCTTTTAGAAAACTGTATCCGCAATATCCTATCCGTAAATGAAAAATCTAATAAGCTGCTGGATGAGGCCATTCGCTATATCAGACTGCATAAAGGAACATTATCCATCGATGAATTAAAGTCTCATTTAGGTGTTAACTATAAATGGCTGGAACGAAACTGTTCCGAAGCAGTCGGCATGACGCCCAAGTGTTACTCTTCTTTGCAGCGGTTCATCCATGCTTATACCGCTTTTCGAGTACAGAAAGATTTGGTTCGCATTACTGCGGATAGTGGTTATAGCGACACGAATCATTTCATTAAGGACTTTAAAAAGTATACCGGACAAACTCCCATGCAGTATTTGCGTGCATGCAATGATACTTTATAAATGGAAGTTTTAAGCATTCTACGACTACGCGATTTCAAAGAAGATAAGAGTAGAGTATGACAGTAATATCGTTTGATCGTAGAATGCTTTTTATTTTATTCGGTTCCTCCTCCCAAGGCATGATACAAATTGATAACACCCTCTATTTCAGAATATCGGTCTGCTACTAGGTTCAGCCGGGCTGACAATAGAGACTGCCGGGCCACCAGTACCTCCAGATAATTGGTAGTGCCATACTTCATCAAGAGCTGTGTGTCATGTTCCGTAGTCTCCAGATGTTGTATCTGTTTGGTTGCCAACTCTATTTTGTTGCGTGCCGTTTGCCATTGAGTCAAAGCGTTGTTGACTTCGCTCCCTGCATCCAGCAAGGCTTGACGGAAGGTGAATACAGCCTCCTGCTGCTGAGCCTTGGCTATTTTCAGGTTGGCAATGTTGGTTCCCCGGTTAAATAAAGGTTGAACCAACGAACCTACCGCCTGCAAAAGCCATGAACCGGGATTGGTAATAGCTGCCCCGCCACTGTTTGTCCATCCTGCTGAACCACTCAACGTTATGCTTGGATAAAAAGCGGAACGTGCCTGATTGGTTGAATAGAACGCTTGCTTTAAGGAAGCCTCAGCTTCACGTACATCCGGACGGTGTGATACCAGGTCAAGAGAAACACCTGCGGAAAGTTCTTGCGGGAAAGTCTGCCCGTTCAGTTTCCCTCTTTTGATAGGTCCTGGTACGCGCCCCAAGAAAGTGGAAAGAGTATTTTCCAGTTCATTGACTTGTTGTAACAGGTCTTGCAATGTAGATTCCGCACTCAGTCGGCTGGCTTCTGCCTGACTGATTGTTGAACGGTCCGCTTGCCCTGCTTTCATCAGCACCCGGAGGCTATGGACATATTCCTCCCAGCTTTTTATGGTGGCTTTGGTTATATCTACCTGTTCATCGAGCATCAGAAGTGAATAATAGTTGGCGGCAACCGTGGCTACCACTTGTGTTTGCACTGCCAGCCGATAAGCGTCACTTTCCTCCAAGGCGGCACGGGATTTGCGTTTGGCATTGGTCAGTTTGCCAAAGACGTCTATTTCCCAGCTTGCAGAAGTTCCCAGATTGTAGGTCTTTGAAGGCTTTGCCCCGTCAAAGCTGCTTAGCGTACCTTCCGGAGATAATTGTAGGGAAGGCAGATAAGACAATTTGGAAGACATAAGGGTAGCCTGGGCTTCTTTTACTTTCAGTCGGGCAATATTCAGGTCCGTATTAGATTGCAATCCCTCCTGTATCAAACTTTGAAGGTCCGTATCCGTGAAAAGTTCATCCCATGATAAATCGGCTATGCTTACACTGTCCGACTGCGTTTCTTCTACACGGTACAGATTTTCAGTATTTACTTCCGGCCTTTTATATTGGGTGTAGATGCCGCAACTGCTCACTAGGGCAGTCAGTACGACTCCGGACACGATTTTTGTTATCTCTTTCATCTTTAAACCTCCTGTTCTTGTTCTGATTCTGATTGTTTATGGTTGGGCATCACACGCTCCTGTATGGTCTGGAATACGATAAAGAATACAGGCACCACAAAGAGCAATGCCAGTGTACCGATAGTTATTCCTCCTACAACTCCTAATCCCAACGAAATATTTCCATTGGCTCCGGCACCGGATGCGAATACCAATGGCAACATGCCGAATACCATGGTAAGGACGGTCATCAGGATGGGACGCAAACGGACTCCGGCGGCGGACATGGCAGCGGCAGCGATACTCATTCCTTGTTTGCGGCGGGTGGATGCATACTCGGTAAGTAGGATGGCCGTCTTTGCCAGTAAACCGATCAGCATAATCAGTCCCACCTGCATATAAATGTTATTTTCCAGTCCGAAGAGTTTGGCGAAAAGGAAACTACCCATTAGTCCGAAAGGTACGGACAGCATGACTGCCAACGGAATAAACAGACTTTCGTAAAGCGCGCACAGTATCAGGTAAACGAATATGATACAGATAGCGAAAACTATAACCGTATTGTTTGTCTCTGCTTCTTCACGCGTCATTCCTGCAAACTCGTATCCGTAGCCCACGGGCAAAGTCTGTTTAGCTACCTCGGCAATGGCATTGATGGCATCGCCTGTGCTATAGCCGTCGGCGGGCATACCATTTACTGCGATGGAACTGTAAAGGTTGAAACGGTTCAGTGTTTCGGCGCCATAAACCTTTGTCAATGTGATAAACTGTCCGACGGGAGCCATCTCACCGTCTCCTGTGCGTACAAACATATTATTCAATGCATCCTTGTCCAGCCGGTAATCCGCCTTTGCCTGTACCATGACGCGGTAAAGTTTGGAGAAACGGTTGAAATTGGACGAGTAGTTACCTCCGATAAATCCGGAAAGGACGCTCAGCACATCCGATGCGGAAACATTGGCACGCTGGCATTTGACTGCATCCACTTCGACCATGTATTGGGGAAACTTAGTGTCGAAGGAAGTATATGCCATCGAAATCTCAGGACGCTGGTTCAGACCGGCAATAAACTTGTTGGCGTGTTCCTGTAAGGTGGCAATGTCTCCGCCCGCACGATCCTGCACGTAAAGTTCGAAGCCGCTACCCATACCGTATCCCATAATGGTGGGCTGGGCGAAGGCATATATCTTGCCTGACTTGATATGCGAGGTTCGGGCATAAATCTGATTGATGACTGCACTTATCTCGTCACTCTTTTCCGGACGTTCCTTCCAGTTTTTCAATTTGATGATGAGCATACCGCCCGAAGGAGCCTGACCGCCCAGCATGCTGTAGCCCGTAACGTTGGAAAATTGCTTGAGTTGCGGAATATCTTCTATACTCTCGGCTATCTTGTCCATCGTTTTCTTGGTTTGTGCCAAACTGCTACCCGGAGGTGTCGTCACGTTTACAAAAATAGTTCCCATGTCTTCATCCGGAATAAGCCCCGTTTTAGTTGTATTCATAAAGAACACCAACAGGACAACGGCAATCGCCAGTCCGCTCCATGCCATCCATTTACGCTTGAAGAAGAACTTTACACCTCCTTTATATTTGAAGAGAATACGGTTGAAGGATGTCTCAAAGGCTTTATGGAAGCGGGAAGAGAAGCTCAGCTTCTGTCCGTTGGACGTATCGATATGGGGAGTCATCAGCAAGGTACACAAGGCGGGACTTAATGTCAATGCATTCACGGCGGAGATACCTACAGCGACAGCCATGGTCAGTCCGAACTGTGTATAGAATGTACCACTGGTTCCACCCATGAAGGAGGTCGGGATAAATACAGCCATAAACACTAACGAGGTAGTCACAATAGCCGCCGAGATGCCGTCCATCGCAGTTGTCGTAGCCTTGTAGGGCGAACGGTAACCTTCATCAAACTTAGCCTGTACGGCTTCTACCACCACTATGGCATCATCCACCACCGTACCGATGACCAGCACCAGGGCGAACAAAGTGATAAGATTCAGGCTGAACCCCATCAAATAGATGAAAGCAAATGTTCCCACCAGCGAGACAATGATCGAAATACTTGGAATAATGGTGGAGCGCACACTTTGCAGAAACACATACACCACCAGTATAACCAACAGGATGGCTTCAATCAGCGTTTTCACTACTTCGTGAATGGAAGCATCGAGAAAGTCTTTCGTACTCATCAAGTCTTCCAGTACCAATCCTTTCGGCAGTTCCTTCGCTATTTCAGCCGTCAGTTGGTCTATCTCCTTAATAATTTCATTGGCATTGGAGCCGGAGGTTTGCGAAATCATACAGGTACTTCCGGGATGCTTGCCAACGGCACTTGTATAACCATAGCTTTGTGCCCCGAGTTCCACTTCTGCAATATCCTTCAGGCGCAACACTTCACCGGACGAAAGAGACTTGACAACCAGATTCTCAAACTCTTCAGGAGTCTGGTAGCGTCCACGGTATTTCAGTGTATATTGGAATGTGTTTTCGGAATCTTCGCCCAGCGTACCGGTGGCAGCCTCCACGTTCTGATCCGCTAAAATGTTTATCACATCATCGGGTACAAGTTTGTATTGCGCCATTTTAGCCGGGTTCATCCAGATACGCATAGCGTATTCGTCTCCCATAATCATGACGTTTCCCACTCCCTTGATACGGGAAAGGCGGGGTTCGATGTTGATGCTGAAATAGTTATTGATGAAGTTACGGTCGTAGCTGTCATCCGGACTATATAAAGCGAGGATTTTCAGCATACTATTTTGCCGTTTCTGTACAGTGACTCCCACTTTGGTGACCTCAGCAGGAAGCAGCCCTTCTGCTTCTGCCACGCGGTTCTTTACGTTTACGGTGGCCATGTCCGGGTCGGTTCCCTGGTTGAAATAAACCATAATGGAACCGGAACCGGTATTGGTGGAAGTAGAGGTCATGTAGAGCATGTTTTCCACACCGTTGATGGCTTCTTCCAGCGGAACAACCACACTCTTTTGTACCGTTTCGGCATTGGCTCCTGTATAACTGGCGGATACACTGATGGTAGGAGGGGCAATGTCAGGATATTGTTCCATCGGCAGGTTCACAAGGCTGATGATTCCCACCAACAGAATCAGCACCGAGATGACGCATGACAGGATGGGGCGGTCTATAAATGTTCTTAGTTTCATAGGAACCTCCTTTATTTAGCGGTTTTAACAACAGTCCCTTCTTGAATCAGACCCGCACCTTCTGCAATGATGATGTCGCCTTTTTCCAGACCTTTTTCTACCACGTATTCTTTGCCATTGTCTATGGGATATACCTGCAATTGGGTTGAAGTGGCTTTTCCGTCCACTACCTTATAGGCAAAGACTTTGTCCTGTACTTCAAAGGTGGCTTCCTGCGGAATGATAATCACGTTTTCCTTGTTATAGGGGAAAATGACCTCCCCGCTACTGCCATTCCGAAGCATCTGTTCGGGATTAGGAAAAGTTGCGCGTACGGAGATGACTCCAGTTCCGGCTTCAATCGTCCCGCTGATGGCATCAATTTTTCCCTTGTGCGCATACGCCTGCCCGTTACTTAACTGCAAGTCAACTTCGGGCATCTCTTCCAGGGCTTTTTCCAGCGTTCCGCTCTGGCTGACGAGTGAAAGTATCTGGTTTTCGGTCATGGAGAAATAAGCATATACTTCCCGGTCGTCGGAAACGGTGGTCAGGGGAGTTGTGATGGATGAACTAACCAATGCTCCGACGCGGTAGGGCAACATGCTTGCCACACCGTCCACCGGACTTTTCACTTCCGTGTAAGAAAGATTGTTGCGGGCGTTCACTTCCTCGGCCTGTGCCTGTGCAAGGGCTGCTTCCGCTTCGAGCAGAGAGTTGCGGGCGGTCTGCAGGTCAAAGTCCGAAACTACTTTTTCCTTGCACAGTTCCTCCTTGCTCTCTGCTGTCATGCGTGCGGTGGCAACAGCAGCTTCCGCACTTTTCACGTTGGCAATGGCGGTTTGCAGGGCTGCCTTATAAGGAACCTGATCGATAATAAACAGGACTTGATCCTGATGTACTTTAGCACCTTCGGCTATGCAGACTTTGGTGATGATGCCACTAACCTGTGGGCGTATTTCCACACTTTGCCTTCCGTTGATGACGGCCGTATAGCTTTGGCTCAATGTGCAATTTCCATATTCTACTTCCATTGTTTTATAATCCGCACTTCCCATGGATTGCGGCGCATTTTTGCATGAGGTTACAAGCAGCAGGGACAGCATCCACAGGCTTGTACATAGAAACACTTTCTTCATTTTACTTCTGTTTTTTTATATTCTACTCATTAATCATATATTTGCAGATAACTATTCCAATCATTCGTGAGCAATTACTTTTCCTTGATTTCTGCCGCAAAATTGCCAATATACTTCGGGAGCCAATTTGTTTTAAGGAGCACTTTTTTTGTCTATATGGAAACACTTTGAGTGAATTTGACTATTTGGAAAGTTTATTTGTTTATTACGAACTATGTGTTGAATATCAATAAGTTATGTTGAAAATTGTAAACTGTTATCTGAGCCTGTAGAGACTGATAGATGATTTTGAACCAATAGTCGGTGAAATGTATTTCTTTATCGATTCTTGAATTAAAAATGTGACGGTAGCCCTTACATTTGCAATTGTACAAAATGGAATGCCTATGAAATTTGTAGACTTGATTTCTTATTACCATATACCTTATGTATCGGAAAAGGGCATAGCTATCTGGAAGATAAATTCGGAAATTCGTGAAGAGGAGAATATTCCCGGAATAGATTCACATGCGATATTGTTTGTTGTTGGTGGCAGCATGGAGATAAGTGTGCAGGGTAAGATACAGTCGCTGACCAGAGGTTACTTTGTGGATGTGTTGGGGGACAAACAATCCGTTAAACTGCTTTCCGCCTCTCCGGATATTCAGGCTTATTTCTTGCTGCTTACAGACGAGTATCTCCTGGAACTTTTCAAGAACAGGCCGCCTTTGCCATTGTCCTATGCAATGGATATCATGCAGAATCCGGTGTATATGATTGAAAATAGCTTTATTGTCTCCATCATCAAATGTCTGGATGATATAGAACAAACCATGGCTAACCCATTGTATCATTTTCAGGACTCAATGCTGAAATGTAAGATATCCGTACTGCTTCTACAGATGTCGGAAATATTATTGCACAAAACGCAAAAAGAAAAAAGGAAAAGCAGGGAATCGGATAGAAAAAGGACGCTGTTCGCACAGTTTATGAAACTTCTTTCCGAATATGTAAAGGAAGAACATACCGTGAATTTTTACGCATCCCGTTTGAATGTCACCCCTCAATATCTGAGGCGTGTAGTGAAAGTCTGTTCAGGAAAAAATGCCTATACATGGATTTGCGAGGAACTGGTGAGGGAGATTGTGAATCTGTTGATAAATACGGATAAGACTATGCAGGCAATAGCAGATGAATTGCATTTTTCGGATCAGGCCGTATTGACCAAATTCTTCAGGAGGATTAAAGGGGTGTCTCCTTTACAATACAGAAATGGAATAGAATAGTGGTATTACTTGCTTATCTCTATAAGTGATCTTATATGAAATCCTGCCTCACAGAATCGTGAAGCAGGATTTCTCTTGAAAAGTCTAGTTTAGATTGTTCCGTTATTTTGTAGAGAGCGGTAGTGATTCATACTCCCTGTATTCTCTGTAATCTTGTCCGGGAACAGTTATCGGATCGTCATAAGTTTCGTATATGTGCAATTTGTCGGTGGTCAGCTGTTTTATTTCCCAATATAACCCGCTATCCATATAGATAATCTTAAAATTAGGTATTGTGAACGACCAGCGGAAATAACCCATATTTTCGGAGACTTCTCCATCATCATAGTTCCATACGAATTTACGGGAACCGGTGGCATCACTTTTGAAAACCCACAATTCGTATACATCGCACTCTCTGCCATCATACGACGTCATGTGGTAGGATCGTTCCCATCCCTCGTTCTTGGTCAAGTTGTCGATAATCTTTTGTTGCCCGTCGTCGTAGTAGCCCGATTTCTCGACGCAGCCCGTCAGCAGGGAGAGAATGATAAACGACAAATAGATATATGACCTTTTTATCATGGATGTGAAATATTAAGTCTTGCGATGGTGGTGTTGCTGTCGCAACTGCTTGCTACTCTGAAGTTCCATTCTGTATCCGACTGGGCCGCATGCCATGCAAAGCGGGGAGCAATCATTCGATATCCTACACCGCAAAACAGCACGTTCACCATTTGTCTGTTGCCGTTTTCTTTCATTTCACAAGAAACGAGGAATGCCCAACCTGCATTCTTGTAGGCTTGTGGAAAGAGTTCAATGGATGTTTCAATATCCCCGCTTCCATAAACGGTGTATTCCTTTTCACTATCGGTTACTTTTAAGGAAGCAGTCCTGGGATAGTAACTGCGGGTAGCTTCATTCTCATTCATCCTTTCCAGCACTATGGGGGAATCGCTTTTGGTACGGCTCACATAGACTTCGTTACCGGTCATCATCACCACATAATCCACTCCGTGGTTGGACGCAAATTGTCCCGACAGTTTGCCTACGCGGTCGATGCTCTGCTGAAATACATCAAGATTCAACGAATTGACGACAGCCAACTCTTCCGCATCGGCATTGGTGATATAAGACAAAGCAGTAGTCCGCTTATTGGGATTGATATAATACTCATGCGTCGTCTTGTTTATGTCGACGAATCTGTTCAGTACCTCTGCGTCCTGCTCATAGCTTCTGCTTGCTTGTTCGGACGGAACGTCAAAATCATCTTGGCAACCTTGAATGGACAGAGCCACTAATGCCATTAACAGAATATGTATACGTTTCATAATTATGTATTTTGATCGTGATTCTTCTTTATCGAACGTTTAATTCTACTTTTGTATGGTATCATTAGTCTTTAATGTTTAACTCGCTACAAATTAAGTGCATAAAAAAAAGAAAAGCCTTGAACGAATTCAAGGCCTTCAAAATAAAGTGATAATCCTATGATTTTTTAACAAAACTCTATTCCCTTGGTATTCTTTCGTATATGGCTGATTGTTTCAGGAGTGACACGGAGAAAAGAAGCTATCTCCCTGAGTGTGATATAATTGAGAAAATCCGGGTAGCGTCTTACTAAATCCACATAGAGTTCAGTAGGTGTTTTGCAGTAAATATCCAGCAAGCGCTTATAAGTCTGGACAAAGAGCTCTTCCGCTAAAATTTTTTCCAATTCCTGAGTAGATTTGTCGGTGGAAAAGAAGTTGATTATTTCTTGGGCAGATGCATAATATATCAGAGAATCGGTTGTTGCCTGAATGCTTACCATTGCTTTATCCTTCTTTATGCATTGTGGGTAATCACCGACATATTCTCCTGCAAAAGCGTAGCCTACAATGTGTTCACATCCGTTTTCATCCGTACAGACATAGCGGAACATACCTTTCTCGACATAGGCGGCATGTGTCGTGACAATGCCTTGCTCCGCAAAATATTCTTTTTTCTTCATTTCCTTGCATCGTCCATGATCCAAAAAGAATTTTTTGAATATGGAGAATTCTTCACGCTCCGTATAGTTATTAAAGCCTTTCATGTGTGTAGATTAGTTTTTGTCTTATTGATAGCAAAAATACAAAAGAAAGTATATTATCGGAATAATAAAAAAGATTATTTAGGCAGAAGGCTTTAATTTTATGGTTTATTTATTTTTTCAGGTAATTGTCTGTCTATTGACGTTAATGCTAATATTCCTTGCTTATCTCTATTAAATAGTCTACCTTTGTTTAATAAACAGTGGTGTTTACATGTGCATGTTAGTGATATTGAGATGTGCATGTTGATGCTACTTACATGTGCATGTCAGTAGTCCTAACATGTGCATGTAGGTATCTGTATTCTTTAAAGAAAGACGGACTGTTTAATAATAAAGCGTTAACTGTTAATACATTTGATATATGGCAATCCCTTACATAGTCTGCCGCAAGGTGGATGCAACGAAAAAAGAAAAACCGCAATTGTGGTATGCCGTCGGCAAGAAAATGCAGAAAAAGAGCGGCAGGACGGAGCGGGACGTAGCACATCGGGTAGCTCAACGGACTGGTTTTCATCCGGGAGTGGTAGAAGCTGTCCTGGCTGCAACGGGTGAAATCATTGAAGAGGAGTTGAGCGACGGACGCTCTGTGACGTTACGCGGCATCGGGTCGTTTCAGACGGCAGTCACGAGCAAGGGTTTCGAACATCCGGAAGATGTGTTGCCACATTCCGTCAGACTCTCACGCGTGTACTTCAAAGCGGACCGTATGCTGACACTGGCCGTGAAGCGTGCGGGATGCCATCGGATTCCGTTTAAGTATTATTTTCCGGAGGAGCTGTTGACGAAGAAGATGGAACTGGCCGATAAGCAGGCGGAACGGGAAGAGGATGAAATGGATGCTTATTAGCGTGCATCATGTTACTTTATAAATCATCGTTATGGATCATATTGTGTTACTGATATGTCTGTTTCCCGTCGTCTTCATGTTGCATGATTTCGAAGAGATTATTATGCAACAGAGGTGGATGGAACGGAATGCAGATGAATTGTCCCGCCGCTTCCCGGTGTTGAGAAAGCAAATCATGCAATTACGGGAGTTGAGCACGACTGGTTTTGCAATATCGGTTGCCGAGGAATTTATTATTATCAGTGGCGTATCTGTCTATGCAGTTCTTTCCCGGCATTATTTTTTGTGGATGGCTTTGTTCCTTGCATTTGGCATACATTTGCTCGTGCATGTGGGGCAATTCGTACTGCTAAGGAAGTATATTCCGGCTATAGTAACCTCATTGCTTTGTCTGCCTTATGCGGTTTATGTCTGTTATTTCTTTTATTCTACGGGCTTGTTTACTGCAATGGATTTTCTATTGGGGGGAATATTGGGTGTCCTTATTATGATGTTGAATCTGAAATTGGCTCATGCGTTGGGGCGCAGGCTGGATGCTCTCATTTAAAATCAGCCTGTTTGATTCGTGAATACTTAAATTCAAGTGCAAGGAGTAATTCTTGTGCTTGGTATCACATATTCTCTTTCTTTAGTTGACTTAATCAACTATATCTCCTATCTTTGCGCCATGAAACAAGAATATATAAATAGTATAAGAGCCTTCAACAGGTATTATACAAAAATATTGGGCGTGCTTAACAAGTCTTATTTAGGAAGTGAATTTGGACTTCCTGAGATTCGTATTATTCAGGATGTTTATTTACACCCTGACAGGAGTTCTAAGGATATATCCAATGAATTGAACATGGATAAAGGTTTGCTGTCTCGTTTATTAAAACAGCTGGAACAGAAAGGATATATACACAGAAAAGGAACAGAAAAAGATAGCCGCATGTGCTTGATAAACCTAACAGAAAGAGGATGTGAAATTTATCATCACTTAAATGCTGCTGCTAATCAATCAGTGGAAGATATCTTTGCGCATTTAAATGATTATCAGTTGCAAAAACTAATAAATAGTATGGATTCTATCTGCAATATAGTAAATGATATGGAAATAAATCTTGCGGTTAAGGAGGTTGAGCCAATTGTCATACGCTCCATAGAGGAAGAAGATAATACTTCAATAGCCTGTGTACTTCGTGCTTCGGTTGAAGAACATGATGCTCCTAAGGTTGGCACTTTTTATGACGACCCGCATACGGATATGATGTTTCAGACTTTTAATATCGAAGATGCGGAGTATTGGGTGGTGGAATGTAATGGTACAATATTGGGTGGAGGTGGCTTTTATCCAACCAAAGGTTTACCAAATGGTTATGCTGAATTATCAAAATTCCATTTTAGACCGGAACTAAGAGGGAGAGGACTTGGGAAACGTCTGCTTCAACTAATAGAACGGCGAGCAATGAAAGCCGGATATACACATATGTATATTGTCTCTTATCATCAATTTGGAAATGCTGTTGCTATGTATGAAAAATACGGATATGAACATATAGGTAATGCATTGGATCAATCAGGCTTATATCAAGATGCCCCTTTTCATATGGTGAAAGAGTTATTGAGTGAAGCATAATTGTAAATTTCAGGAAATATGGTCGATATTATCGGTTATTCAGCTTTGACACTTAATTTGTTTTCAATGACAATGAAGAAAGTTCTTCATTTGCGAATTCTTGCTATAGGTGCTAATTCTATATATATAATTTATGGATTGTTCTTACATGCGATGCCTTTCATAATAGGTTGTACAATTGCTGTAATTATTCATGCTTATCATGTCTATAAATTGTTTATGGACAAATGATGGATTGTATTTTATAAAAAACAAAACTGATAATATTTTGTGTTCTATGAAATACAATCTATCTTTGTGAGAAATCAATTTAGCATTGATACGGATGAAACAATTATTTACTACTTCATATCAACTTATAGAATGCAGCTTTGGATATTTGGATTAATGTATTGATAGAATTTGAACAATAATAGAGAAAGATAAATATGAAGATATTTCCTACTCAAAGCATCAAAGAGTTGGATGCTTACACAATAGAAAATGAACCGATTGCTTCCATCGACCTGATGGAGCGTGCCTCGCAGGCATTGACAACAGCGATTACGAAACGCTGGGAGGCTGAAACACCGATTACGGTATTTGCCGGACCGGGTAATAATGGTGGAGATGCATTGGCAGTCTCCCGATTGCTGGCGGAAAAGGGTTACCAGGTATCGGTTTATCTGTTTAATACCAAAGGAGAACTTTCTCCCGATTGCGAGGCGAACAAGGAACGACTGGTGGATGTGAAGAATGTGGATTTCCATGAAGTGACATCACAATTCGTCCCGCCCGTGCTGACGGTTGACCATGTGATTATCGACGGACTGTTCGGTAGTGGATTGAACAAGCCGCTGAGTGGTGGCTTTGCTGCCGTGGTGAAGTATATCAATGCTTCATCGGCACAGATCGTGGCTATTGATGTTCCTTCGGGATTGATGGGGGAGGAGAATACCTTTAATATCAAAGCTAATATTGTCCGTGCGGATGTGACGCTGAGTCTGCAATTGCCGAAGCTGGCTTTTCTCTTTGCAGAGAATCAGGAGTTCGTGGGTGAATGGGAATTGCTGGATATCGGTCTGAGTGAAGATGCGATAGAGGAGATGGCGACTGATTATAGTCTGTTGGAAGCTGAGGATATGCAGGATCTGTTGAAACCGAGAAATAAGTTTGCCCATAAAGGGGACTTCGGACGCGCCCTGCTTATTGCCGGTTCGCAAGGAATGGCGGGAGCATCGGTGCTTGCCGCAAAAGCTTGCCTGCGTTCTGGAGTAGGGTTGCTGACGATGCATGTGCCTTATTGTAACAATATGATTGTGCAGACTTCCGTGCCAGAGGCTATGACGGAACTGGACCCCAGTGATACCTGTTTTGCTTGTCCTACGGATACGGATGATTATCAGGCAGTGGGCATCGGTCCGGGTCTGGGAAAGGCGGAAGAGACAGAGGGTGCGGTATTGGAACAGATAGATAGCTGTTTATCTCCTATGGTAGTGGATGCTGATGCTTTGAATGTACTGGCAGGGCATCGCAGTTATATCGGACGCTTACCGAAAGGGAGTATTCTGACACCGCATCCGAAAGAGTTGGAACGATTGATAGGAAAGTGTCAGGATTCTTATGAACGCTTAACGAAAGCACGTGAGTTGGCGCGAACATCAGGAACATATATCATCTTGAAAGGTGCTTACTCTGTGGTTATTACTCCGCAAGGGAAGTGCTATTTTAATACTACAGGTAATCCGGGTATGGCAACAGGCGGCAGTGGAGATGTTTTGACGGGTGTAGTGCTGGCTTTGTTGGCACAAGGGTATGCTTCGGAAGATGCAGCCTGCCTGGCGATGTATGTTCACGGGCTTGCCGGAGATATCGCTTGCAAGAAGTATGGGGCGATAGGAATGACAGCTGGGGATATCGTGACGTGTCTGCCGTTGGCGTGGAGGATGATGGAAGAATGAAAAGACAAGATATCAAGTTTTAAGTATGCAGTGTTATGGCGCAGTCTTAATACTGCAATACTTAAAATTTAATACCTAATTTATTATTTTCCTCTCGTCGTAATATGGAAGCATCCTTGCTTCAACTCATACTTTATATAGCATTTATCCGCTTTTCGCAAGTCGCGCAATACTTCGGAGAGTACGAGTTTCAATGTATCTGAACTGACATCCTGTAGCGGGCGTCCATCTTCATCTTCTACTTTCTTGAAGCGCTTCCAACTGACATCGAATGTAGTTCCGTAGAAGTGCGCAGAGTTTGCCGAGGCATTGCCATTGCGGCGACGCAGGCGTTTTACGTCGTCTTCGGTGCGGAGTACGGAGGTTACGATTATTTTATTGGGGTTTAGTCCTTTGGCGGTCAGTGAGTCAAGGAAATTGGTACCGATGGTATCCAGTAGTTGTGCTGCACCTTTAATGAGATATGGGATGGAGTGTGTCAGCGAGTCTACCACATATAAATCGTTCGTTTCGATGTGCTGAAGTTTTTCCTTCATGTGTTCGGCCTCTTTGCGGGAGGCAATTGGCGTAATGCCTATGGCTTGTGCGACATTCAGATGCGCTTCATTCAAGTCGCCGAAGGTTCGTCTGTAACTGATTACTCCTTTAATGTTTCGCGGTTCATTCAGTTTGAGGGACATATCTTTCTTTTTGCATCCGGCAAGGGAAGTGCCGGCCATAAGTATTGCTAAAAATAAAAGCGGAAGTTTGTTGTATCTTTGTTGCATATGGCTTGAAAATGTTTTTATGTGGGCACAAAAGTAGGAAAAAGAAAAGAGAGTTCTTGTCTATATACTATCGTTTTTTAAAGAAAAAAGTGACGGCTCAATCTATTTCACAAATAGCGTTCTCTTTCATTAAGGTGAACTCTTCTAAAGAAGATGGGGTTATGTTTATCATTCCGGATTTTGATTGTTTGTGTAATTTTGCTAATGTGAAATATTCATCGTCTAATACATCTTGTATTCCCCAGATATCATTTTCTTCATCTTTTATATATGACTCTATAGCTGTGCCATTCATATAATGTACATAGAAGATCATATCTTTGTGATGATCATAGAAACTAAGATAAGTCTCTACGGAATGAAGATATTTATCTTCTATACTTCTCAGCAAATTTCCTATAAGCAAGAGCTGGGGTCTAGATCTGAGTTTGTCAGCTTCGCAGCATATAGAACAATCCCAAATGTCATTGAATAAAGATTTTTTGCGGAACCGTATAACGTCTTTATGCTCCGGATGCTCAGTGATGAATGATTGTATCTCTTTCGAGATTTTGTGCTGCACCTCTTTATTTGCATCACTTTTTAATATGAAATTTATCCGGAATAGGCTGTGGCATTTATTTGGCGATATTGAAAACTGGTAGTTGGCTGCTGAAGTTTGAAGCTTGAAATTGGTAGATTTATTTTTGAGTGATGAGTTTATTGAACTATTATCGCGATTGGCCTTTAAAAGTTCAAAGATTTGCCTGGTGGTATCTTCTGCTGATTTTCTTTTTAGAAAATCCCAATACATGAATCCAGAGAGAATTGATGCGCCTACAATGAGAGAGGCTGGTTTACCAAAGAATCTTTCTGTTAAACCGATACTGCCTCCTGTTATGAGAACAAGGATTATCCAAATGGCAGTATTTTTTAATAATCTTGCAGTTTCACGTTCCATGTTTGTATTATTCAAGATTTACTTTATTATATGATAGTAAATTAGTGACGAAGGTACATATATAAAATAATGGAAGCAAGATTTGTTGACGTATTCTTTCATTTCTTTTAGGGTTTGCGTTATCTTTGCGCCCGAAAAATGAAAGCAAAAGAGTATGCAACGGTATTTTATTTATTTAGCTTATGACGGAACCGCCTACCACGGCTGGCAGATACAACCCAACGGAGACAGTGTACAAGAGTGTCTGATGCGTGCACTTGCCACACTGATGCGCCGTGAAGTAGAGGTTATTGGTGCCGGACGTACCGATGCCGGGGTGCATGCTTCTCTGATGGTTGCCCACTTTGATAGTGACGAACCGCTTGATACAGTTTTCTTTACCGACAAACTAAACCGCCTTTTGCCGCCCGATATTTCTGTTTACCGCCTCCGTGCAGTGAAGCCCGATGCGCATGCTCGTTTTGATGCAACGGCACGCATGTATAAATATTACGTGACTACGGCAAAGTCTCCCTTCAATCGTCAATACCGTTGTCGTCTTTTCCAGACACCCGATTTCGAACGAATGAACGAAGCGGCCCGTAGTTTGTTTGATTATACAGACTTCACCAGTTTCAGCAAACTGCATACGGACGTAAAAACAAACAACTGCCGCATCATGCATGCCGCCTGGACTCAGATAGACGATGTAACCTGGGTATTCACCATTCAGGCGGATCGCTTCCTGCGCAATATGGTTCGTGCAGTTGTCGGCACTTTGCTCGAAGTAGGCCGTGGCAAGCTCACCGTTGATGGCTTCCGGCGTGTTATCGAGCAGAAAGACCGTTGCAAGGCTGGTACTTCCGTTCCGGGCAATGCCCTGTTTCTGGTAGATGTCACATATCCGGAAGAACTGTTTATAAGCAGTTAAGCAGTCGAAACAGTTTCTTAAGTCGGATAACTTTATCCCTGAACTGCCTTTTAATTTTTAATTTTCAATTTTTAATTCACATGTGGTTATTACTCGCCTTTCTCTCAGCTGCCTTGCTGGGTTTTTATGATGCATTTAAGAAGAAATCATTGCGCGATAATGCTGTGCTTCCCGTTCTGTTTTTGAATACGGCATTCTCCAGCCTGATATTTCTTCCTTTCATACTGATTTCCGCTTTTACTCCTGCTTTGAACGGAACAATGTTCGAAGTACCTGTTGTAGGTTGGGAGGTACATAAGTTTATCATTGTCAAGTCATTTATCGTTCTATCTTCCTGGATATTCGGTTACTTTGGCATGAAGCATTTGCCGTTGACGATTGTCGGCCCGATTAATGCTACCCGTCCTGTAATGGTGCTGGTGGGTGCCATGCTGATATTCGGTGAACGTCTGAACCTATACCAATGGATCGGAGTCATGCTTGCCATACTTTCTTTTTTTATGCTGAGCCGTTCCGGTAAGAAGGAAGGCATTGATTTTAAACATAACAAATGGATTTACTTCATCGTGCTGGCTGCCATCACCGGAGCTATCAGCGGACTTTATGACAAGTATCTGATGAAGCAATTCAATCCTATGGTGGTGCAGTCGTGGTATAATGTCTATCAGGTATTTATCATGTGTCCCATCATCCTTTTGCTGTGGTATCCCAAGCGAAAAGAAAGTACCCCTTTCCGTTGGGATTGGACTATCATCCTGATATCCGTCTTCCTTAGTGCAGCTGACTTTGCCTACTTCTATGCCCTGAGCTATGAAGACTCCATGATTTCCATTGTCTCCATGGTACGTCGGGGCAGTGTGGTTGTCTCCTTCCTTTTCGGAGCTCTCTTCTTCCGTGAAAAGAATTTAAAAAGTAAGGCTGTCGATCTCATTTTGGTATTGATTGGAATGTTCTTCTTATATTTGGGAAGTAAATAAATCTCAAGACAGAATATATGGCAGAAGATTTATGTATCAGCAACGGCAGCAAGGCCGAAAAGTATCAGACTTTGCTTCCCCAGATAAAGAGCCTGATTGAAGGCGAAAATGACCTTATAGCCAATCTGGCTAATGTTTCGGCTGCACTGAAAGAGACTTTCGGTTTCTTTTGGGTGGGATTCTATCTGGTGAAAGGGGAAGAACTGGTATTAGGACCTTTTCAGGGACCGATAGCCTGCACACGTATCCGGAAAGGACGGGGTGTTTGCAGTACGGCATGGGCTAAGGCAGAGACGTTGGTGGTGCCCGATGTAGATGCATTCCCCGGACATATAGCTTGCAGTTCGTTGTCGCGCTCGGAGATCGTTGTTCCGTTGATTCGTGAGAATGGCGAGGTGTGGGGCGTGCTCGATATAGATAGTGAAAACCTGAATACCTTTGACGAAACAGATGCACGTTTTCTTGGAGAGATATGCTCTTGGCTCTGAAGATTGCGTTGAAGTAATAAAATACAAAATAGGAATAACAGAAAAATAATATGATGAAGAAATTGACTATGTTTTTGTGTTTGGCTTGTGCCTGGATGTGTTCTCTGCAAGCTCAGGAAGCTAAAACCTTTTTCAAAAATATGCCCGATAGCCTCAGTCCACTGCTTACTGCCGTGAACCGTGCCGACTGTATCGACTTCCTTGAAAGTAAGATGAAAGCGGAAGTAACCAACCGTTTCGGCGGCAAATCGGAAATGACGGAGCTTGCTCTCGACTACATCCGTATTCAGATGACACCGCAAAGCTCTTGGCAGATGAAACTGCTGGCTACGAGCGACAGTACGAAAGTAATCTGTACCGTATCTACAGCTTGTGCCCCTGCTTGTGATAGTGATGTCCATTTCTATACCACCGGTTGGGAAGAATTGCCTGCTTCTTCTTTCCTCACGCCTCCTGTAATGAAAGATTTCCTGTCATTACCCGATACGGTGATGGATTATGAAGTGAGAGATGCCGGCGAACAGGCAGATATGCTGCTGATGAAAGCCGATCTTTCTGCAAAGGATAATACACTGACCTTTACTTTTACAACTACCGACTATATGGATAAAGAAGCGGCAGAGAAACTGAAACCGTATCTCCGCCGCCCTATAGTGTATGTTTGGAAAGAAGGTAACTACGAGCTACAAGCTACAAGTAACGAGTAGCTGCGCACTGCTACTCTTCCGAAAGGTACTTGTAGCTCGTAGCTCATCACTCGTAGCTATTTCACCTTTATTCTGTCGAACCCTTCTCCATATACTCCGATTACCGCACTTTGTGATACAAATGCGTTTGGATCTATATCCTTTATCAATCGGAATATAATTGTTGATTCGCGCTTCTTGGCAAGTACGAACAACATCTTCTGTTCCTTGCCGCTATAAAATCCGGAAGCATTGATGACGGTGGCGCCCCGGTGCGGATATACATTGATGTGCCGGGCTATTTCATCATATTTCTCACTGATGATAAAGAACTGTACGGATTGCCGGGCACTGTTCACTACCTGATCCAGAACAAAACTGCAAATGTACAGGGTAACATAACCGTAAACCACCTTCTCCCAATCTTTCAACACAAAGTAACTGGAAGAAATGATAATCAGGTCACAGATCAGCATTACACGCCCCAGCGTGATATCCCGGTATTTATTGATGATGGCGGCAATGATATCCGTTCCGCCTGTGCTACCATTGGAAGAAAAAGCGATGCCTATGCCGCCTCCGCAGAGGGATGCACCGATGACGCACGCCATGAAAGGCTGATCGTGCAGTAATACTACACCACTTGCCAGTTTCTGGATGATGGACAGGAAGAGCGTTAGCGTAAATACGGCAAACACTGTTTTGATACTGAACTTCCAGCCCAGAATGCGGATGGAGAGTAGTAACAAGATGAGGTTGATACTGAAATAAGTGTACTGCACAGGGAAGCCGGTGGCGAAATAGACTATGGAGGCTATACCCGGCACTCCTCCGGTGGTGATGTCATTGGGCAACAGAAATACTGTCCAGCCTATACCATAAAGAATTAATCCGAGGGCGATCATTAAATAATCTCTTGTTTCCCGAATCAGGCTTTGCTTAGTAGGGACGTTTACGATTGTTTTCATCTGTTTTATGCGTAAGTTTGGTAATGAGTTTTAGAAACTTTCTCTATAAAATGTGCGTTGTCTGTTTACGCCTGCAAAGATAGATGTAATATTCGGAAATCTTGTCTAATCCGTCATGGTTCATGAAGGGATGTGCCCAATTTTTATTTGCTGATTAAATTCTTATAGACTACTGTTTGCAGTAATTCCTCCCGTCGCAGGGCTGAAACAGGAAGTTCTTTCCCGTTGATGAAGACTCTTCCTTTGGCGATGGAATCAATGTGCGAGAGGTTTACAAGGAAAGACTTGTGTATTCTGAAGAAGGCACTTTGAGGCAGAATTTCTTCCAGTGAAGTCATGGTCTGATGGATGATGAGAGTTTTGGACTTGAAGTGCAGTTTCAGGTAGTTTTGCATACCTTCTACATACAGTATATCTTTCCAGGATATCTGGGTAAATGCATCCCCCTGTCTGATATACATTTCCCGGGTGGTTTCTTCTATTCCATTATTTTGCAGTAAGAGTTGGGTTCTGAAAGTATGGGCGGCCTTGGTCACTGCCTGAAAGAAACGCTGAAAAGAAATTGGTTTCAGTAAGTAGTCAACAACATTAAGTTGATAGCCTTCCAGGGCATATTCGGAGTAGGCGGTAGTTAGTATGGTCAACGGTGCTTCATCCAATGATTTCAGGAAATCGATGCCGGAAAGATAGGGCATATTGATATCCAGAAACATGAGGTCGATAGGCTGGTTTTCTAATATTCCTCTTGCTTCGAGTGCAGAAGAACAGGTAGCGTTGACTGTGAGAAAGTCCAGTTTGCTGATGTGGTTGGCAATACCTTTGATGGCGATTTGTTCGTCGTCTACGATGAGGCATTTCAGGGGTTGTTGTTCAGGGGAGTCTTTCATCTTTTATATTTCAATGCTAAGTGAGGTTTGATAATAGGTATCTGTTTGGTTGACGGACAACTGGTACTTCTTGTGAAACAGAATGTCCAGTCGTTTGACTGCATTGCCCAGTCCCAGTCCGGTGCCTGGTCGTTGCAGATGCGGGGAACTGGTGTTGCCGACTTCAAGAAGGATATGATGGGTATTCTGTTTGAGCCGTATCTGTACTTGTCCTTTCTCCGTGGGTGTGTGCGATGCATGTTTAAAGGCATTTTCTATGAATGTCAGTAATAACAAAGGCGGGAATCCGATGTTGCCGTCTTCTACTTCCCATTCGGTGCTTACGGCCAGTTTGTCTTCCCAGCGAATGTTTTCTATCGCTATGTAGTTTTGCAGGAATTCTATCTCCTGTTCCAGGCTGATAAGTTCTTTCTGACCGTTATACAATTGGTAGCGCAGGATATCGGAATATTTCTCTAAAAGGGAAGAAGCTAAAGGCACATTATCCTGCATCAGGATGTTGATGTGATTCAACACATTGAACATGAAGTGAGGGGTGATTTGCTGCCGTAATGTCTGGAAGAGGAATTGAGATTTCTCTTTTTCTAATTGCAGGTTTTCTGAATAGAAGCACAGACCACAGAAGGCGAGATTGATAACCAATGTACCCGGTAGCAAGAGGATAGAGTTGAAAAGAAGGTTCTCTTCTCCCTCTATGAAGATGTTGGATACAGGGAATATACCTGTTTGTTCAAGATACTGGAAGAGGACGAAGTAGGAGGCTACCAGTGTACTTGTGGGGATGCAAAGTACTATAAACAATATCCAGAAAGGCTTCATCTGCTTGGTGCGTATCGCTTTTTTCAGCAGATGGTTGCATAGATATTGGTTCACCAGCATATAACTGCCGCTTATGCAGATGGTGAGAAGCGTTGCTTCGCATATACTGGTCGACATATTGAGGAATTGTATCCAGAAAGTGCCGGCAATGAGTAGCCAGAAGATAGTAGAGAGCTGCCGCGATTTGAAAGTCAGATGTTTCTTCATGTTGCAAAGATAAGGGATAAAGTGGTTGCTGCTTATCTGTTTCGTCATAAGCAGACCGGGGTTTGGTCAAAAAGATTTCCTCGTTCGCATTGATATTAACAATCTTTGTGGCATACAAATCATTAAAAGAAGAAACAAAAATGAAGTGGATATCTATTGCAACAGTCTTATTACTATTGGTTTCTGTGGAAAGCACAGCACAGATCACTATTAAAACAGAGTATTTCGGTACATCGGCTTATCGGGATGAACACAATCAGAAAGTGGGTAACAGTAAAGGTTCCGCCATGGTCTATCATGGAAGTGCCAATCTGCCTTTGTCGATGAAAAAGAACGAAAGCAATCAGCCTACGATATGGGGTATCGGGCTTTCGGGCGATTATGCGTCTCTGAATAATAAGAATATTGCAGAGCCTCTTGTGTTGTCCGAGATTCTGAATTTGCAGATGTCGCTTTTCCATGTGCGGCCTTTGAGTGAGAAATGGTCGATGATGGCAAGCGTCGGTGTCGGCGTGTATACGGATGATACACGGTTTTCGCATTTACGTTTTCGGAATGTATTGGGAAGTGCGGGGTTGGTCTTTGTCAGGCGTATACTCCCTAATCTGGAACTGGGTGCGGGTTTGGCATTGAACAATGCTTTTGGTTATCCTATGGCGTTTCCTGCATTATACGTAAACTGGAATTATGGGCATAAACTGACTTGCAGCTTTTCGGCTTTGGATGGAGCTAACCTTGCGGTTGGGTATAATGTGAACAAAACGTTCAGCATCAGTTTCATTACGGAAATGGGTGGGCAGATGGCTTTGACTGAGTTGAATGGTGATGATAAGATTTTTACGCACCAGTACATTGTAGTAGGTTTCCGTCCTGAATTCAAGGTTTCCAAGCATATTTCTTTGCCTGTTACGGTGGGGATAAATGCGGTACGCAATGCTTATTATGATGGCAGAAGCTTGTCGGCATTCTTTAAGGCGATGGGGAGGGAATATGATCCTTGTTTCCAGATAGCGCCGTATTTCTCGGTAAGTATTGTATTGCAGTAAGTTGTATTTCCGAAAACATTATTATCTTTGTCGTGTAATTTAGAGAATAGGAGATTAAGTTATGAAACGACCTGATATTGTTCGCCGGATTGCAGAAGTAGTGCATCGCATTGCTCCTGATGCGAAGACCATTCTCTATGGGTCCGAAGCTCGGGGAGATGCACAGGTAGATTCGGATATAGACTTACTCATATTGCTGGATGGTGATCATTTGGCACCTGAACGTGAATTGGAGATTACCCGTCATTTGTATGAAGTGGAAGTGGAGACCGGGGTGATTATCAGTCCGATGGTAGTGTTGCGTCGTGTATGGGAAAGAATCACGACCCCATTCAGCATCAATGTAATGAAGGAAGGGATCGTGTTATGAAAGAAAAGCTTGATTCCGAAAGTCGTGCCGCCATTGTGAATTATCGTTTGGAACGTGTTTATGAAACCCTGAAAGAAGCTGATTATAACACTGCAGGCGGTTATTATAATGCAGCTGTTAACCGTCTTTATTATGCTTGCTATTATGCTGCTTCTGCACTGCTGTTAAATTGTGAGATAGAAGCCAATACACATAATGGTGTAAAGACACAACTTTCTATGCATTTTGTTCGCGCTGGGCATTTGAGCTTAGATCATGGCGCAACCTTTAGCCTTCTATTTGAAAAACGTCAGGCAAGTGATTATAGTGACTTTGCATATTGTGATCTTGCTTTGGTTAATACACTTCGTCCACGGGCTGAAGCCTTTATTAATGCAATGGAACAATTGATAAACAAAGAGTGATGTATCTTGCCTACTGTCAGACAGAATACACCACCTCATGTGCCTCCCCCAGTTGCGGAACTTCCAGCTTCCCGAGCATTGTATCCAGTACCGCTTCCGGAACCATAAATTCCCGTTCACGATTTTGTTTCCTCCATACCTCATACGGCTTTTCGATATAAACAATCTTCACTTTAGCCCCGTAAGTGAGGAATAAATCAATCAGTTGCGAGCGCATTTGCTTTGAGGTATTGGTTGCATTCCATACAAAACCTTGCTCTTTACGCAAATAGCTGCGAGCTTCTTCCTTGGCTTCCTGTACCACCCTGCCATTGGCAGCCTTATCCGTAGGGCTAACTTTGTACTTTCGCCGGATAGCATCGAGGCTTATCACAGGAATATCCTGCGGCAATGTACGGATATAATGATCTTTCCCCATCCCCGGCAAACCGGATAATAAGATAACTTCACACCGGAAATTATCATGTGGAATGTAATCTATATACCCATCCTCAGCATGAAAGTACTGAAAGCGGGCATGATCCGTTGCAAAGCTTCGTACCTTTCCCCAGCAATCCTGTTCATGGCAAAGCATTTCGAACAACTCGGCAGCCTCCATCAGTGCAGGCTTATCTTTGCAGATACGTCCCTGAATATCCGCCACAGCAAGCATTTTCAGTAAACGTGTATCCACTCTGAGAGATGCTTCGCACAGCTTCTTCACAGGATTCTTCCGCTCCATAATCCAAACCGGCAAACCATGATAACGCACCAGCGCAGCAATGGTCTCCCGGATATGAAATGGAGTAGGAATATCCCTGTAAAGGATCGTGCGTGCCGTATATTCCCCACGCCTGGCATGTCCCTTGGAAGTGATAATGCCACCTCCTTCATCTACCGAAGTAGAGCGCTTCTCCACATCATGCAGTAAAGCGGCTGCCCACAATATTTCCTGTTCCTGTGCAGGCAAAGCCCGATATTCCGGCTGTTGCTGCAATGCCTCCAGTACCATGCGGGTATGTACGGCCACACTACCTTCTTCGTGATGCAAATGGTGCTGCATCACGAAGTTCATATCTTGTACCCACCGGAACTGTTGTTCCAGTGAGTCCCAATTCTTATTATCTGTCAGTTTCCAATTCATTTTATTCCTCCTTTCCTATTTCCCAGATGAGGCGGGCACGCTTCCAGTTGCGTGTCCAGTGCTCATCGGTCTTCACATGCCCCTTGCGTACGTACTTGAATACGTTGCGGGCAAATTCACTTACAGGATATTCACCTATATTACGGGTGACTACCCCTTCACGGGTACAATCTGCGCCTGTTTGCGGATCGCGTGTTCCGAACACACCCGGCTCTTGTGCCAGACTAACGACCTGTTGCTGCAATGCTTCCCGCGTCAATTCTTCTACCGTTTCCACTCGCAATTCGGGTACCGTAGGCAAGTCGAACAGAGCGGCATAGAATTTCACTTCCTCCCACGATAGCCACTGATCCAGACAGCGCACGGCAAACACATAGAAGTGCGTTTCCAGTTTGCGATACTCTATCGAATGTATGGCATACAGGTTTTCACCGAATATCTCGATGTCCCCCAAATCATTTTTCATCAGTTCCCAACGCTCGCGCAGTTCCCTGGTCCACGGTGAGGTGGTGGGCGCTGCATGCGAGCGGGCAAATACACCGTGGCGGCTCAGACAATTATTTTCTCCATCCAGTTTTTCGGTGTGTATCAGGGTTTCTATCTGTTGAATGTCTTCCCAATACGTATGGTTGATGCGGTCGTCACTGGTCGTTCCGGGAGAAAACGGATAATGATACGTGCGACCATATTTTTCTGATAACATAAGTTGCTCCTTTCTTTTTAAATCATTCATCTACTTTAAATCAGCGGCTCCTGGATCACTTTCACCGGATTGCCACGTTGCAGGCAGTTGTGATTACTCCAGTTGGCCTGTGCCTGAATCATGGCTTGCTCTATGCTCCATGATGCCAGTTTCAGCAGCAGGCGTTCGGTGGCCAGCTTCTTGTTTTGCCATTGCGAGCGTTGGTCGGAAGCTGCCACGCTCATTCCGGTAGGAATATGGACGGCACGGACGGCAGACTCCGTCTTGTTCACGTGCTGACCGCCCGGTCCGGATGCCCGCAAGGTCTCATAACGGATTTCCGCTTCCGTAGCCTCCTGGCTTTCGGAGAGCGTGAAGGTCTGCACACCGACAAACCAGTTCTTCCGTTTATGATAAATGCGGTACGGACTTTTGGCAATCCACTGCACGCTGCCTTCCCAATCCTCAATCAGCGCATGATAATCTCCGCCTTGCAGGGAGATGACGGCTGAGAGCAGGGTACGGTTGAGAGGTCCCGTTTCGCGTTCCACGATTTCTGTTTTCACTCCTTTGGCAGCGGCTTGTTTCAGAATCTTTTCCAGCACCAGCGCCACTACGCGGCAACATTCGGCAGGGCCGCGCCCGGAGGTTATTTGCATATATACTTTCTCCATAGCCTCTTACTCTTTATTCATCCTTACAATGCGCGACATGAATTTGCCTTGCACTTCTACCAATGTCTCTTGGGGTTGCATCACCCGATCGATGTTCTTGTAGGCTAATGGCATCTCTTCGATGCTACCCCCAATCAGTGTGACCCCAGCCTGCGAGAGAAATTTCTTCATGGCCGACTGGGTGAAACTCTCCTTTGCCTTCTGGCGTGACATGGCTCGTCCGGCACCGTGCGAAGCGGAACATAATGACTCTTCCACACCCCGACCTGCTACCAGATAACCGGGAGTTGCCATACTTCCGGGGATAAGTCCCGGTTGTCCAGCCTGTGCAGGAGTAGCCCCTTTGCGATGCACGATGGCGGTACGTCCGGGTGCAATCTCCTCTTTCCAGGCGAAGTTGTGATGATTGTTCACGTTCGCCATTGGCTTCAGCCCCAGAGCTTTCGAGAGGTTCAGGTGGATTTGTTCGTGACAGGCACGGGCATAGTCGCCTGCCAGGTTCATGCTCATCCAGTATTCCTGTCCTTCTTCCGAGTTCAAGTCGAGCCAGGCAAAATGTTGCGCTTCACGTGGCAGTTTGCAGACTTCACGGGCTATCCGGCTGTAATGCATGGCAATAGCTGCTCCAAGTCCGCGCGAACCGGAATGTGACAGCAATGCCATATAATTGCCTTCGGGCAGTCCCAGCACATTTTCTTCTTGCAGAAGAAGCTCTCCGAACTCCACGAAATGATTTCTACCGCCGGAACTGCCCAATTGACGAATGGCCTTTCCGCGTAAGTCCCTCAGAAGAGGTGTCAACCGGAATTCTTCCCGTTCTGTCACTTCATGCTCCTGTGCAAAGGTCAGGCCACCCTCCATGCCGAAGTGGGTATAGTCTTTCAGTGCCTCTTTGATCTGATGCGAGTATCTTTTCAGATAATCCGCTTTGGCATCGAACACCGTCAGGCTCATCCGGCAACCGATATCCACCCCTACGGCATAGGGGATGACGGCATTGTCCGTGGCGAGTACACCGCCGATGGGCAGACCGTATCCGGCATGTGCATCGGGCATCAGTGCTCCGGCTACGCTGACGGGGAGTCTCATGGCCAGGTTCATCTGCTGTTTGGCGAGGGTTTCTATGAACTTGCCGCCATAGGTTTTATAGGGCAACGTCTCGTCGAGCAAGTCGTATGCTGTGAACTTCTTTTCGATGAGGGTGGGGGACAGGTGTTCGGCCAGTTTGCCCCATGTCTCATTCTCTTTATAAGTATCGGGATTTTCCAGTACGTCGCTCAGTGTCTTGATAATCTGTTCTTTGCTTTGGTGCTTGCAATGTTTACCGACGATGGCTACTGCCAGACTGCGTGCTACATTGTCTCTATATCCCAGCTTACTTAAATCTTTTAATCGTATTCCCATATTTTCTTTTTTCATGTGTACGCATACGGCATGGGCTGCCCGCTTCGCGACGAGTCAGTGCAATATGCGTTTTGTATCCAATGCATGAGGGATGATGATAGATACAACGCTATCCGTCCACTGCATTGAAGTGAATAATAATAAAATTATAAATGTGATTGTAGGACTAATCAAGAAAATTGCAAAGCCCCATCATCCCGATGAGTCAACTTAGTCCTGGCTGAGATATTATAGTTCCAACATAAATTAGTCCCTTTCTTTCAGTTTTAAAGGGGTGAATACTGTGTTTAACGGTAGCAAAAGTAATGTATCTTTTTAAAGTACGCAAGGAAAAAGAACGTTTTTTTGCAGATGTAAACAGTTTAGGGCTTTTTACAATATCAATTCTTGAAGTCCATGTGAGGTCGTCCGGACTGAACAGGTCAATCGTCTTTATCCCACCATTCCCGGCATTCGTCGGATATGGGAGTAGCGGGTATTTCTTTGTATCATTATTAGACTGATCCCTGTATCACAAGATTAGTTTTTTGCAACACAGGGAAAAATCTCCCATGCACCCCGCGTGAAGTCGGGTATTTCTATCGGGCGACTACCATTCAATACCGATTGTTCACTAAGCTCGGTGATGCACGACCATTCGGCGGCATCGTAGACGTCCATATCCAAGGGAAGCCCGTGGTGCAGACAGTAGATGAGACGGTAATCCATGATATAGTTCATCTCGTTCGGAACACCTTTGCGGGCTCCTTCTTTGCCGATGGTAGCTGTAAAAGGATGTTGATAGCGTTGTAAGAGCTCTTCGGTAGTTACACTGTCTGCCTCTCCGCTACACACATCTTCCAGACTGATTGTGGCTACCGGATATTTCTGTGCAAACCCTCGCGTGCCGCAGATGGTGTGCGAACGGCTGTAAGGGCGTGGATGAACGGTGCAGTATTGCAGTTGGATGGTCTTTCCCTTGACGGTATGGATGAGGGTGGTGTTCATGTCTCCCAACAGGTAAGCCTGTTGTGCTTCGGGAGATTCTTTGCCGAAAGTGCGGCGGGCATATTCCGTCATTCCCGCCTGGTGGGTGGACATGGATACAAGGTAATTCAAACGGTCGCCTCGGTGAATGTTTAGGATCTGGCATACGGGGCCTAAACCGTGAGTGGGATAGGGGTTTCCGGTGTGTTCCATGCAGTAAGCCTTGTTCCAGTGGTTATGGAAACCGCCTTGGTTTTCATCGCTGAAGTACATGGAGCGCAGGTCGTGTATATAAGCACCTTCCACATGCATGATTTCACCGAACAGGCCTTGTCTTGCCATGTTCAGCGTGGTCAGGGCAAAGGCATCATAGCAACAGTTTTCCAGCATGATGCAGTGGCGGCGGGTACGTTCGGCGGTATCTACCAGTTGCCAGCATTCGGCTACGGTCATGGCGGCGGGCACTTCGATGGCAACATGCTTGCCTTGCTCCATGGCGTAGGTGGCCATAGGGGTATGCGTCAGCCAGTCCGTACATATAATGATGAGGTCGATATCAGGGTTGCAACACATTTGTTGCCAGCCGTTTTCTCCGGCATAACCGATTGCAGCGGGATGTCCGCCTTTTGTCAGTAGGGCCTGTCCTTTTGCCAGGTTTCCGGGGCGTATCTCACACAAAGCTTTGATCTCTACGTGTTCTATGAGCATATAACGCTCCAATGTGAGTAATCCGCGATTACCTAAGCCTATGAATCCGATGCGTACAACGGGAATAGGAGGATGAGCCAGGCCCAGGACATGAGTAGGAGGTTCGTTTTTCATTGAAATAGTGTATAGGTTAAATTGAAATTGCTACAAAGATATTTATTCTCAATAAAAAAAGCTGCCTCTTAGAAGCAGCTTTTTAGAATAAAATTGAAAATGCTTTTTGAATAGCAAGGATAATTATACTCCGCTGAATGCACTAAATCCGCCATCTATCGGCAGCAATGCACCCGTCACGAAACTTGCCGCATCGCTGCACAGGAATTGTACGGCGCCGTTCAGTTCGTTGATATCTCCAAAACGTTTCATTGGAGTTTTGGCTAAAACTTTCTTGCTGCGGTCTGTCAGCGAACCGTCAGGATTGATAAGCACGGCACGGTTCTGGTCGCCGATGAAGAAACCTGGAGCGATAGCATTTACACGGATGCCGTCTCCGTACTTCAGTGCGAGTTCGCTTGCCAGCCATTGAGTGAAGTTAGCAACGGCTGTCTTAGCTGCCGAGTAACCCGGAACGCGGGTGATAGCGCTGTAAGCAGCCATGGAAGATACGTTTACGATACAACCTTTACCTTGCTTAGCCATCACTTTGCTGAATACCATAGAAGGATAAACGGTTCCGTTCATATTCAGGTTAGTCACTTTCTCCCAGCAGGTAACGTCCATGTCGAAGAAGTTCTGGTCGGGAGCCAGCGTAGCACCCGGCATATTGCCACCGGCAATGTTGAGCAGGATGTCGATACGTCCCCATTTGGCAACGATGTCATCAGCCAATTTTTCAAGGCTGGCGATGTCTAATACATTACCTACGATGCCGATCACATCTTCACCATAAGCTTTCAGTTCTTCTACACGTTTGTCCAGTTGTTCCTGACGGATGTCAACGGCTACTACCTTGGCGCCTTGCTCCATGAAACATTTGGCAATGCTGCCACCCAATACACCACCTGCACCGGTGATAACGGCTACTTTACCTGCAATACTGAATTGTTCGTTCATAATCTCCTTATTTAATTATTAGTTTTTAATTGTTTATTTCGTCTTGCACCACTGCCATCATTCCTTCTACCTGTGCCAATGCCAGCATACGGCCATGGAATGAATATCCGG
Organism: Bacteroides sp. 14(A); assembly: GCF_000526555.1. Taxonomy (NCBI): domain Bacteria; kingdom Pseudomonadati; phylum Bacteroidota; class Bacteroidia; order Bacteroidales; family Bacteroidaceae; genus Bacteroides; species Bacteroides sp. 14(A). Next base: position 2,766,735 of record NZ_JAGH01000002.1, read on the forward strand.
GGTTATATCCTTTGTCTTCGTCACCCAGCATCATTCGTCCGTGGTCTACACGCATAGGCAGTCCCGGATTTTCTTTCTCAAAGATGCGGATGAGGTCAATCAGATGTCCGCGTCCGGTCAGGTGCGAGCTTTCTATAAAATTGCCTCCGGGCATGGCAGCCGTGCTGCGCAGGTGGACAAAGTGAGTACGTTTAGCGAATTTCTTTGCCAATTCACGGGTATCGTTATGCTCGCCTGCACTGAGGGAACCGGCGCAGAAGGTCAGTCCGTTATGCGGGTTATCCACTGCATTCAGGAACCAGGCGATGTCTGCTTCGTTGGTGACAATACGCGGTAAACCTAATACCTGGAACGGAGGATCATCGGGATGCACACACATATTTACACCATATTCTTCGCAGACAGGCATGATGGCGGAAAGGAAATAACGCATGTTTTCGCGTAGCATATCACGGTCGATACCTTTATAGAGTGCCAACAGCTTCTTGAAGATGTTCACCGGATTCTTATCTCCTTCTTTGATATTTCCGTTGACGAAGCCTTGCGTTTTTACGATGATTGTGTCGATGAGATCATCCTTTTCTGCTTCGGTAATGGTCTTGTCCAGTTCTGCAACCTTTGCCAGTTCTTCGGCGGAGTAGTCCTTTTCGGCTCCTTCGCGTCCGAGGATTCGAAGGTCGAAGTAAGCGAAGCGAACACGGTCGAAGTAGAGTGACGAAGTGCCGTCTGCCCAAGGATGTTGCAAATCCGTGCGTATCCAGTCGATAACGGGCATAAAGTTATAGCATACGGTTTTCACACCGCACTTGCCCAGGTTTGCCAGACTGACTTTATAGTTTTCTATTAACTGTTCACGTTCCGGTCCGGCATACTTGATCGCCTCGCAAACAGGTAGGCTTTCTACTACAGACCAGCGTAAGCCGTACGACTCGATATAGGTTTTCAGATCGTTGATAGCCTCTTCGGTCCATATTTCACCATTGGGTACATCGTGCAAGGCAGTCACAATTCCTTCCACGCCGATTTGCCGCAGCATGTCGAGCGTGATCTTGTCTTGCTTGCCAAACCATCTCCAGGTTTTTTCCATAACATTTATATATTAATAGTTTAACTGATTATTGACTGCAAATATACGTGCAAAAATAATGCTGCGATAAATGGATTTTTGCAGAATATATGCGGATTTTTGCATATATGCGGTGGCATTTCTATTGTCTTTCCTTATCTTTGTGTGTGAATTAAACTTTGCAGAATATATGCGCCGACCGATTATAAATGAAAAGTTGCCTATATCGGAGTCGAATCCGATCAAGGCTCGGAATTACGATTATGATCGTTTCACTTATCCGTGGCATTTCCACAGTCAGTATGAAATCATTTACGTAAAGGAGAGTCATGGTCTGTGCTTTGTAGGCGATTGCATTGAGAAGTTCTCTGCGGGTGATGTGATTCTGTTCGGTACTAATCTGCCCCATTACATGCGGAGTAATGATATTTATGGTTCGGAGAACGTCACTTCACGTGTGCAAGGGACTATTATTCAGTTTGAGCAGAATTTTATGCAATATTCCTTTGATTATTATCCTCAGTTTCTGCAAATAAAAATGCTGTTGGAGGAATCGAAGAGAGGTATCATCTTTCCGAAACAGGATGCAACCCGGGTAGGGGAGTTGCTTTCCGGCTTTCTTTCATTAAGTGGTTTTCACCAGATAAGCGGGTTGCTGGATTTGTTGCAGGAGCTGGCAGTCAGTCCGCAAAGGAAGACACTGGCAAGTCTGCATTATTACGAAAAGTTTCCTACGCTGGGAAACAAGCGGATTGATAAAATCATTTCTTTTATAAACAATAACTACACCCGTAACCTCAAATTGAATGAAATTGCCGGAATGGCGAGCATGAACTCCAGCGCCTTCTGTCGTTACTTTAAGGAGAATACAGGGAAGACGCTTTTGCAGTATGTGATGGAAATGCGTGTGGGATATGCTTGTAAGTTGTTAGCATTGGGAGAAATGGATATTTCGCAGATAGCTGTGGAATGCGGCTTCGATTCGATCACTCATTTCAATCGCACGTTTAAGCAGTTGGTTAATCTGACGCCGACGCAGTATAGGAGTAATATTATGAAATAAGAGGGAATATTTTTGAAATTATTCTGCTCGCAATGAAACATTCTTTATTGTGATTTGCTTCAAATTAAAAATAATGTTTACTGATTCCGGCAGATAATCGTTGCCTTCTGTCAATAGCAGATTTATGTATTATTAACGGGAATACTGCCAAGATGAGTGTCATGACTCGAATGTCTTGTGATTGTGAATTTCTGATATCTTTTGCCTGTGGTTAGCGAGGCAAATGCCACACTTTATTCTCCTCTATGTCACATCTTAGTCCGCTGAATGCCACATGTTTAAACTGTTGATGTGTGGCATTGGAGACGACGGAGTGTGGCATTACGGTTGTACAAGTGTGGGCTCACGCTTATATAAGTGTAAGCCCACGCTTATATAACCGTGAGCTATCGGAACCTGCTGTGTTGAGGGAATAAAAAACGGGGAAGCAGTTGCTTCTCCGTTCCTATATGCCGTGAAATGTAGTTTAATGTAAAGTTGAATAAAGATTATCTATAAAAGGATGATACAAAGATACGATATTGAGAAGGCGATGTCAAGTGTTTCGCTAATTATTTCCGGTTGGCATATTTGTTTTTTTAGCTTCTTGCATTCTTCTCCTACCATTGCATATAACATCTACTCTTTGTTAGGACAGTTGGACTTAGATATGCTTCTATTGAAATCTCAAAACTTGGAACTTACAGATATACCTTTATTTTTCTGGTAAAAGGAACATCTATTTTTAGAATGTTGTATCTTTGCAAAAAACGGTGTATGAAAGATGTACTTAAAATATCAATCTTACTAATTCTTGCACTTAGCAACGGGGCTTTATTTGCACAGACGAATAGATCTCTCAATTTAAATAGAGATACGTTAGATCTAAAATTTGTAAAAGACACGTTGGTAACGAGTACAATTCAAGATACCCTTGCTACTATACCTGCTGTTAAAGATTCAATAACTGCAAAACAAGATGAAATTAATGATTCTGCATTGTATTATCGTCTAATCTTACACTACCGAGACAGTGTGAATCACAATCTTAAAAGAATATACAATAAAGATGCCTTTAAATTTAAGGATGATTATTTTCGAGAAAAAATGAGAGAACCGTGGATAGGAGATGTTTTAAGAGATATATTTTTTGAATAATTATGAAGTTATATTTTTTATCCTTATGTATAATGCTTGCTGTCAGTTTTGCTGCTAAAGCACAATCAAAGCTTATTTTTAAAGATAAGTTTATGTATACGGATGTACAGGTGTTCAATGAGACAAAAAGGCACTCAATACCCTCTCTTATTGATACGGGTTGTTCGTTATGTATAATTGATTCTATTTTTGCTATTGATTCATGCGGAATAAAAGAAGATGAATTACAAACAATTCCTGTTAACCAAACTAAAGATAAGATTTCAAGTGCTTTTATAGATTCTATCTTTTTTTGTGGAAAGACATATCATAAAGTGTATTGCTTAGTTGCAGATCTTACTGGGCATTATCAAAAATATGCACCAAAATTTATCGTCGGGGCTAATATCCTTAGATCAGGAGCTTGGAAATTTGATATGGAAAAGAATATTGTTGAACCCTACGATTCTAATAATAAAGCGAAAGGAATTATTTATAAATGGAAAAACCATGAAGACTATCCTGATGTGGCAATAGATTATATCATTTTAGATAGTAAAGTCAATGGAAAAAAACACGATTTGCTTTTGATACGGGATGTAGAAGCAATAAGCTTCAATGTGGTTTATATGTAGGAAAACCTGAGCTAATCCAAAAGGAAACAGCTAATATCGTAAATAAATTATCAATTAAGACGGCTGAATTATGTAGAAATGTAACATTCAAGATAGGAAAGGATGAGTATACGTTGGATTTTATAATAGGTGATGGCAATATTGGGCTCTTAAATATCGAATTCTTACAAGGCCATTCCTTTATACTTAATTATAAGAAGCAGATACTTGAATTGTTGTAAAAGAGAGCTTGAATTATTAATTTCGGTGGCGTAAAGTAAACTGTGTCATGCGCTGTTTTTCTTTCAAGCTCATCGGTCGGGGATCGGCCAGCGCCAAGGGGGGTGCACCAGCACTCCCGACGAGCGTAAAATTACAACAACTTAAATCTATCTCCAAACTTTATCGCCAGTTGTTGGGCAATGGTGCCCCAATTAGCCAGTGGCATAGTCCATTTCTTGCGTATGTTGCGATAAGCGAGGTAGACAAGCTTCTCAAGGGCGGTGTCATTAGGGAACACGCCCTTGTTTTTTGTAACTTTCCGTATTTGCCGGTGGTAGCCTTCAACGGTATTCGTCGTATAAATCATACGACGTATATCGGATGTGAACTGGAAGTATTCAGTGAGCTTTTCCCAGTTGTCCTGCCACGACTTGATGACGATAGGATATTTCTCTCCCCATTTCTGATCTAAATCAAGAAGCTCCGTTTCAGCGGCATCCTTGCTGACTGCACCGTAAACCCGTTTCAGATCTTTAAGAAACTCCTTCTGGTGTTTACTGCCGATATATTTGATGGAGTTACGTATCTGATGGACGATACAAAGTTGCACTATGGTATCAGGGAATACGCTTTGGATGGCATCCGGGAAGCCCTTCAGACCATCGACACAAGCTATGAGAATGTCGTGTACACCACGGTTCTGTAAATCGGTCAGCACATTCAACCAGAAGTTTGCCCCCTCATTCTTAGAGATGTACATCCCAAGCAAATCTTTACGACCGTCCTTATCTATAGCCAATACGTTGTAGATTGCACGGGTAATGGCACAGCCTCTCTCATCCATGACTTTATAATGAATGGCATCCATCCAAACTATCGGATAAATATAGTCCAGGCTACGCGAACGCCACGCTTTTATTTCCGGAAGTACCCGGTCAGTGATGGAACTGATTGTTTCGGCAGACACACGGTTACCAAGATTCTCTTCCATCCAGTCGCTTATTTCACGTGTACTATTACCAAGGGCATAAAGGCCGATTATGCGGTCAGCAACACTTTCCGCAAGAATGGTCTCCCGCTTCTTTATAAACTGAGGATCGAAGCTGGAATTACGATCACGGGGTGTAGAAACGGTCACCTCACCCATAGAAGTTTGCACCTGCTTCTGCATCTTGCCATTACGACGGTTGCCACTCATGCGTTCATCCTCGGAAAGATGGGCATCCATCTCACCTTCTAAGGCTGCATTTAAAATGCTCTCCAATAACGGGGCAAAAGCTCCGTCCTTACCCAACAAGGGCTTGCCAGCCTTGAGCTGCTCGATTGCCTTGTTCTTGATCCTTTCAAAATCAAATTCTTCACTCATAAAAAAACTGTGTTAGCAAAGTTAATACTTTTTTTGTTTGCTTTGCTGACACAGTTTAAATTACAGCCTCTTAATTTCAATCTATTTAGCTCGGAGAGAAATTCATAGGTTATTGGAATTGGCAAATCTTATCAGTCCTTCTGTCTGTCTTCTCTTATAAGTCTCTGTTCGTTCAAACGTTCCTGCTGCTTCCTTTTCTCTTCTAACGATGCGGTAGCTTGCCCAATGAGGGTATTGATTGATGAGTGAACTCTATCTATTACTTGTGAAATTCATTAATATATTCCATAAACCTTATGATTATGAGTTTCAGATGTAGGTAATCATTTTCTTTTGCTAGAGTTTTCCATTTGTAGCACGCTACGTTGATTGTTGTGTTCATAAGATTTTGGTTTAACTCACTCGGTTAAACCACGCTAAATTCAGCACCCTCTAAAAGCAAAAATCAGATAGAAATCTTACGATAACTATCTGATTTTCAGAAGAGCGGAAGACGGGGCTCAAACCCGCGACCCTCAGCTTGGAAGGCTAATGCTCTTCTGCGGCTGCCAAAAGCTTCGCTTTCGTCAGCTACCAACTGAGCTACAGCCGCTTAGCTACTCTTAAAGAAAATCCTCTTTATTCGCTTTTTAGGCTTGGTTTACATATTGGTTTACATCAATCAGGTAAAACAAGATAAATTATTCAATAAGTTAATAATCTCTTTTACAGTATAATACTGTATTGCAAAAATAGTGAATTTATTTGTTTTAGACAACACTATTGCTGTATATAAAAAAACAGCAAATAAATTGCTGCAAATATTGTATCTCTCAAACTTATTCATTCTGTGAAATAAAGATAGCCCCAGATTTTTAATCAAATCCAAGGCTATCATACACTTTTTATAGTAGCTTCATCGTGAAACAGAGATGCTATAATTTAGATGAAAATCAGCACTTCTGTTTACTATAATAAAAGGAGATTAATTCCAATTTAAAGGAGTACCCCATTCCGTGTTATATTCATTATTTGATGTTAAATTCGTTGCTTTAGCATTATAGAAACAGCCTGTTGTATTCCAAGTTGAACTACCTCTTTTATACTTCCATAATTCAGGAGCTTCACCTGGGTTTTCATTCTGTTCACCTGCATTCTGGAAACAGTAATTAAAAAGCATGTTCATGCCAGAAAAACGATCTGTATTGCCTTCATTGCTAAATATATTCTTATTCAGTGTAACATTAGAACAAAAGCTGAAGCAGGACATAAAGTTTGTTGCTTTTTTGTTGTTATTAAACAATCCTTCTGGAACTTCTTTCAAATTTGTGCAGTTACTGAAGCAACCTCTAAAAACTTCCACTTCTATATTCTTATCAAACAATTCCTTTGGAATACTTTCCAATGTAGAGCAGTTTTGAAAGCAACCAAAAAAACTTGTCACGTTTATATTTTTATCAAATAATCTAGTAGGAATACTTGTTAAGTTAGAACAAACTTCAAAGCAATATTCAAAGTCTGTCACTTTTGTGTTCCTTTCAAATAATCCAATAGGAATGTTTGATAATTTTTTGCAGCCTTGAAAGCAATAGCCAAAACTTGTCACTTCTATATTCTTATCAAACAATCCCCCTGGAATACTTTCCAGTGTAGAGCAACCCTGAAAGCAACCCCAAAAACTTGTCACGTTTGTATTCTTATCAAATAATCCAGTAGGAATACTTTCCAATTTGGAGCAATCCTCAAAGCAAGATTTAAAGCTTGTCACGTTTGTATTCTTATCAAACAATCCCTTTGGAATACTTGTCAAGTTAGAACACTGATAGAAGCAATAGCTAAAATCCTCTGTTCCGGTATTTAAAAGGGGAGTACCTATTAGCCGTAATTTACTTGAATTACTGTTGTTATCTCTGTTGTTCCAGAATTTTATCTTTGGAATTTGTAGCTCTGTTTCATCAACTTGGTCTGAATATATAGCTATAGCATATTCTCCTGTTTCTGCATATTCATAATTAAAACCATCACCATCGCTTAACGTAGTACCTTTATTAACTATTGTGAGTGCACTACCATCTCCCCAATCCACCATAATATTTGCAGGAGTTTCACCACTCGTTGGAAAAGGAATGTTGAAGCCTAAATTCTCATCTACCTTTACTGTAAAACTCATATTGGCTAACTCTTCCCATTGCATAGTCTCAGAACTATTATCTATTTCAGCTGTATATCTATTGCCAGCCTCATATTTCTTTCCGCTTATGATTTCTCTTTCAGCCTTATAAAGCTTATCTCCTTGCAGAATTACAGTAAATTTACCATTAGTTTTTACAGACATCTCTTCTGAAATAAAACTCAAATAAGCGGTGAGTGCTTGATTGTCTGCTATACTTGACAAGTTCAGTACCATGTTCTTACTGCCATTATCTGTTTCCACTATCCAAATTAAAGATTTAAGTGAACCTATGTCAGTAGGAATATTGCTGAGTTCAAATTTCATAATGCTGCTTTTCATCTCCAATGTAATATTATTCAAATCTGTTACATTGGTTGCTTGCAAAAAGATATTATCTCTAAGATGAACAGTGTTATTGTTACCATTCTGTGTTTGGGCACTTGGAGAGAAGGTAGCTCCACCTGTGGGCTCGTCAACTGTTATACTACTGGGATAGTACACATTATAAGTAGTAGCTCCCTCAATGGCAGTGCCAGTAAATGAAGCTTTGGCCTTACCCACTCCTTCACTAATAACGTAGATCTCCTTACCTTTTAATGTCCCATTAACATAACCAGCAACAAGTAGTTTATCTCCTTCTTCCCATTTCAAAGCATCCTCATTTGACGAACCTACCTTGTCATCATCGTAAGATACACGAGTATTCGTATTTGCTCCTGTTCCTACCGTTATCGTTATCAGTTCATCTTTACCAGTATTGGTTATTTCATCTGTCAATTCTTCATTACCAGAACAACTTATAATTGTACTTGCCAGCGTACACATTAAAAGCGTGTTTACCCATTTCCATGTCTTCATTATTGCTCGATAGTTAGAATGTCATTAATCATGTCTTCCAGATCACTACTGCTAGCGCCATTATAACCTCTTGTGGAACGAGCACGACTACTGTATGCATTTCCACCATTACCAACACTTGGCAAATTACCACTTGTTGCAATAACACCTTCATTCTCCATCTTAATAATCTCAATCTGGGGAGCTAAATACTTTTCTTTCTGTATCATGTTTATAATATTTGATTAATACTTTTCATTCAGATATAATAATTCAGCATAAAGAAAATAATTTTTTAGCTTGCAATATTTAGATAAGATTCACTCTATATAAAGAAAAGTCCCTATTGTTGTTAAATAAAGTAATAGGCACCACAGAACCAAAAAGTTACCGTAATGCCTATTATTAAAAGAGTATAGATAGATGATTCAAATACTATCCTGTTACTTTAGTCATAATTACTTTCTCTTATAAGTCATTTTAGCGTATTCTACTCCACCATCTTCTTCTTCATAGTAGTATTCAAGCACTAACTTGTTTGAAGAAAGTTCTACTACTTTTAAATCATCTGCATAATATTCGTATCCTTCCTCTCTTAATGTTAACAGATTATTGCTTAATGCCCATTTACCACGTTGAAGCTCAGAGTCATCCAAGTCAGATTCAACAAATGTACCGTCTGCTCTGAATAAGAAATTACCAAAGTATTCACATTCATCTTTTGGCGCATGACTCCATTCTCTGTCATATTCAGGTTCAGAAGGTTCTTTCTCATAACCTTCTTCATAAGTTAATACCCATTGCCCCACAATTTTTTCAGAGTCAGGTCTATTGTCTTCTTCATCATCATCGTCACTGCAAGCCATAAAATTCACACTCATAATTACGGCAATTACTGCCATTCCAATAAATCTTAATGTTTTCATCTTTATAAATAGTTTATGCCTCCATGTTCCCTATAGATGCTGTTAATAAGTAAGTTCTGAATAAGTGTGAGGAACACAGCGATAGCTGCACACTGTTTTAATAGTTTGCTACATTAGAGAATAGAATATCTGTTTCTTGACTTGTATGTATTATAGTCAGTGTTCCCTACTGACTGTTATACAAAAAAGAAGCGTGGGAACATTGAATATTATCTGTTCAGAGGTATCGCCAAACACCCACAACTCAAATAATAAACAATGCCCACGCCAAACGATATATAGTTCATCCATAAAGATGAGTATATAACATTGACGTGAGCGTCCTTGCCTACTATCCTTGAGTTGTTCATTAAATTGGCGATTTTCTGAACAAGGATAATATATCAAACGCTCTTCGTTAACTAATAAGTCCTTTCAGTGCTAACTCATTAGACCTCTGAAATTGCTGCAAAGTTACGAAAAGTGTTTATAATGGCAAGAACTATTGTTTATTAAAAGTTCATGTTCTGATAAATTGATTCTTAATTCTCTGAACTGTAGAAATACCAATACCTTGTAGTTTGGCTATGTTTCTGATTGAATAGCCTTTCTTTAGTAAAGCTATGGTATCTCTGTATTCTTCCAATTTCTTTTCTTCTGTCTTCACACTGCCTTTCTTTCTTCCCAGCTTTCCACCTTTGGCGACATAGTTAGCCCTTCCACTATTTAAGCGGTATTGTATGTTTGACCGTTCTATGTTTCCCATCTCTGCCAACATAGTAGTCAATACTGAAACAATGGGATTGACCTTACCATCAGCTTGTAATGTGTAAAGTCCCAAGTTCTGTATATAAACAGATACCTTTGCCTCATGCAGCACTTCTAAAGAGCGAAGAACCTGCAATGTACTTCTTCCAAGTCTCGAAAGCTCTGATAATAACAGATAGTTGACTGAATGAGTAGTGCAATAATTCAAGCAATCTGTAAGAACTTGCCTTTCCTCATTCTTCTTTGCACCGCTTATATGTTCCTGGAATACGTTCACGATTTCTATATTCTGAGAAACGGCATACTTCCTTAAATCCTCTATTTGCCTTGTTGTGTCCTGTCTGTCATTTGACGAACTGACACGGGCATATATCACTGCTTTTGTTTTCATATTATTCAAAGATTAAATAGATAACAGAAAGAAGCGTGTTCAAACCACCTGTACAGACTTATTTGAACACATTCATTTTTTGATTTCATTCTCATACCGTTCATATCTCCTTTTCACTGGTCTACTGTTATTCATCCACTTTACAGGTGGCTTTTCTGCTTCCTGCTTTATAAAGCTTGGAATACATAGGATTATCAAAATAAGCGGTAGGCAACCAGTGAACAATGCGATTATCAGCCAAAATAGCCAAATGAATAGTTTCTTATAAAACATGATTCTCAATTTTAAGTAGTTAATAAAAAGGGGAATACCCGTATTTCAGAATATTCCCCGTTTCAATCAATCAATAAACCATCTATATTTATCGTCTCCATGCAGAGCGGCATTTATGCCTATTGCCATCTCTGTAGCATTATAAGCCCTATCCAAGAAACTGTCTATATAGCTGTTTTTATTTGCACCTGTCAGTAAATTGTAGAATTTCCACATTGATAAGTCACTTCCCAAGCTGCCAAAATTCTCATCTTGAATATAAGACTTTGCCACATTATTAATCTGACTGTCAGTTAGTAACATTCTTGGTATGGCTTTCTGTAGGCTCTGTGGTAATGATTGATAAAGTCTCATTCTTCCAAGTAATTGGCAAAATTGATGTTCCGTTAAGTAAGTATTGCCTAAAGTCTGCATCAAATGTATGTGCTTGGCTGGATCATAACGATTGAACAATTCCAAGATGGCACGATATAATTCATTTGTATTAGTGACTTCCAAACATGAAAGATACCCATCAGTTGATATACACAAGTTCGTACACACCTTACAGGTAAAGCCTATGAATACTTTAAATCGTTCTGCTGTCTTCTTACTGTATAAGTTCGTGTGGTTATACGCACGAACTCCACCAATAGTAAGATTCAACCTGTTACCGTTTACTGTCTCATAGATAGTAGGTATTTCAATCACAAAAGCACACCTTTCGTAATAGATAGTCTTATCACTTTCCAGTAATTGATTGGCAGGCTTATGAATTGCTTCGGGTATTCTGCCTTTAATAACATGAGAGACACGAATGTCAGGCAATTCTATTTGTTCACCTTGAAAGAATGTCCTTGCAGCGTCTTGCACAGTTTCAATGAAAGCCACATGTGATAAGGTAGCCTCATTATCCTTTGCGAATACAGGGATAATGCAGTCACTCTTTAGATGATCCAAAGTAGCTTCCATAGTATTGGCTTCTATGAATAACGGTCTCTTTTCCTTTGTGGGTTGTTCTTCCATTACTAAAGTAGCGTCTTCTGCATACTCACCTAAATTTAAACTTCTTCTGTTCTGTGGCAAATTGCCAATAACTAAATTTCTCATAATGAATTAATTTTAAATGGTTTATAAATTGATAGGATGAAGCAATGAATATTTTCATTTTTCTTCAAATACCCTAGGGCGGTGTTAGAGCGTACTCGACATTTGTGCTTATAACTAACTCTACACGCTCTTTCTTGTAACTTTTCAGTTCATAAACCTATGAGAAATAGCTCTATATATATTTCAGCTTTAGCAATGATGGGGAGGGGTATCTTTATATAAGTACCCGTACTTTATCGTACGCATAAATGTATAATTTCATAGGGGTGGAAGTAGTCACGACCACTACAGAAAGTGGTATCAACATAGTGGCAATGTTTCAAGAATATGCACCGTTCGTTTTTTTACCTGATTTCTTATTTGTAAATTTGTAGTACACAAGAAAGAAAAATATACATGTTCCTGAATAGCTCATATCTCCTAATTATGCTCATTTTCAGGAATTATAATCTTTCACCTTTCAATCTTCCATAGATAAAATTCAGCTAAATAGATTTAATGGTAGTCCTCTATAAGCATTGTATTTAGAGCGACTTTTTCATTTTGTAGGATAGTGGCAAAAAAACGGGGTATTCGGCGTCTACTCCGTCGCTTGCCACTTTTCATTTTTTATATTTATCCCATCTATGCCAACAATATACACTTATCAGGATTTACGTGAATTAGCCTTGAAGAATAACATCAGAGATAATAAAGTCCATATTGGCGTATGGATACAGACACAGGGTTATCGCAAACAAAGAAGACAGATTAATCATATTAGAAAGACATTTTATTTAAAAACACAATGACCACTATCAGAATACCAATCGTACCCAATGCCATTACTACCTTTACGGATGAAACAGAAGAGCACTGCATCCGTTATAAGACAACAATTCAGATAGATAAAGCACCATTGAAGATTTCACCTGAATTGCTTGCCCGATTGATAAAAGCCGCTTCAGAACTTGACCTTACTCCCAAAAGACGGCTTGTAAAAAGGTATAAATACAACCATACATCGAAGTGATTCATCCCTATACAGAAAAAGCCGCAAGCGGGTACATACACAAATGTGTCCACTGGCGGCTTATTTATATCCACTTGATAAAGTACTACTTCACACCTGTTAAAGTCTCTACAGTCGTCTCATTTTATTTTATTGGGCATCTCTTACTACCGTATTTCCCAAATGAAGGTTTGCCATAAGTAACTCTTAATCTTTAAAAATGAAAATGGTTAACCTGTCACCCAAAGATATGAGTTTTATTTGCATCTAAAGCGTATAATCTTTAGTGATAGGGGAAAATGTATGCTATATTATATAATTAATAAAGATAAGATTTTCCCCACTACCAAGCCTTTATAAAGTTAAGATATATCTCTGATTCTTTAATAGCTGTTTCTCCAAACTTTATAATGGATAAAACAATTTTATTGCACTCTTTACTTATAAAAAAGTAGGTACAGGGGAAAAAGTTAGTTATATTATATATATAATAAAGAGAACATTTTCCCCATTACTTGGCATTTTCAGACTTTATATCAACATTAAGCATATCCTTTTTGAGTAGTCTACTTTTTGATAATATTTTCTGCATACTAAAGTTATTCTTTAATAAAATGCTATCAGTATGTAATACCAATACCTTACCATCTGTAACTAAGCCTGCAACTATTAAAGCGGATAGGTATTTATCATAGGTCTTCTTATCTATATTTAAAGCTGATATGATGCTCTTCTTCTCTAAGATTATATCACTAAACAGAGATAGTAAAATGAGCTGGATAAAAAAGCCTTTTACTGCCACTGGTTGTTCATAGCTGAGTAGGTCTCTCGATATTGTGATGCACTTCTCTTCCATTGCAGGAATATGATAGATATTGCGTTTTGATTTATGAATGAAACCACATTCAATATAATAAGGTTTTATATCCAAATACTCTCTGAAATCATTATTGAATTTACTGAGGCTTTTGTCACCTGTCAACTTCTTAATATCGTCCAAAGTAACTCTCACATTGTACCATTCATCCCTGCAAAGCGAAAGGCAGAAAAATCTGTAAATGTTGGCAGATTTGAATTTTGTAAGTATGGAATAATTGACCGTTGCTGTCTGTTGGTAATTTAATAATAAAGGTACTTTCATAAGAAGTAAATATTTGATTATTATTGGTTGTTAAATAAGGGAAAAATGAAAGAGCCTGCCTGTCACACAGGCTCTGTTAGTGTTATGCCGTTTGCAATGTTTTTTTCAGTAGATTGATAAAGTCATCGTTACCCTTAATCTCTTTCAGTATTTCTTCTGTCAGTTTCAGTTTTTTCAGTTTTGCCAACGCTTCAAATGCATCCTCCTCACTTGTTGCGGTCGCATAGGAATTGAAGCCGTCTATAAAATATCTTTTGGTGATGAACTGTACTTTGATATTGGCAGCTTTACAAAGGGTGACAAACTTGTTTCCTCTTTCAATATTTATTTTGGCATCTTTGGGAAGTTTGATTTCTTCGCCTTTCAAGGCATGGTTTATCTGACCGTTTGATAATTTCTTTCCAGTAAAGATTAGCATTGCGGTAGATTGGTTGAAACCCTCATTCAACAGGTCTGCCATGTTTATAAACAGTTCGTCTTTAGTTGTCAGTGCAGCTACTGTAACTCTATCTTTTTGAGTCCAGCTTGTACCAATATTATTTATGTTCACCAAATACTCACCGATATTCTCCACTTCTCTTACATGTACATTGGGCATTGTATAGGAAGTTCCGCTTGTGATATTTAGTTTGGCGAAAGCCTTGCTCCTGTGCTGTCCGTCCAAGATACAGAAATACTCTTTTGCTTCTTCTTCTGTCAGCTTCTCACCTTTAAGATTTGTCACCTCATAACCTTTTGCAAAGAGCCTTTGAGCTTCAATAACAATAATGGGATAGGCTGTATCATATTTATTATTGGCGATGATTGAGATGAAGCCGTCTACTTTCTTGTTATTAATAGGACGGTTATGCTTTACGAAAGCAATTTTTTTCTGTATTTCGCTGCGTGTTCCCGTTTCATCATCCACAACGGAGAATGTCATAAAGCTGTCACCGATATACTCTTTTGCCTGTACCTCTTTTGCAGTTGCTTCTTCATGCTGTGTTCTTAACTGGCTGACGATTTGTTCTTGTACTGTGATAACTGATGCGTCAGCCTTGTTCTTTTCAAGCTGCTGCAATACCTTTTCTTCCTTTTTGAGTCTTTTTGTTAATTCTTCCATATTTACCACGATTAAGTTATTAGATTTCATTTCTTTGTTTTCTACCATTGTAAAGTTTTGATTTGAGTTCATAATTTCTAAATTTTAATGTTATACAATTTGTTGATGTAATCATTAACTGGGCGCCTTATCGTTTTTGATTACGGTGCAAAGATATATGGAGGGATAAGCCTATGAAAAGAAGAAAAAAACATAAAGAATTCCCTTTTTTTATGTTTAATTCTTTATGTGGGAAATAAAGACATAATACCTTGTTTATTAGCTATATATAGATACAAAAAATAGCCTCACAAATTAATGCAAGGCTATTTTCTTTTTTTATTTTATGTGTTTTACCAATAGGATTTCAGATGTTCAACTGGGTTATTGGGAGACGTTTTACACATGGGAATTCTCCACCAGTTGGGGCGAACTTCATTTTTCTGTAGATTCCTGATTGTGGCACGTAGATTCAGTATGTCATTTTTAGAACTGTTCTTGTCAATCAGTCGAAGGTACACAAGAAGTGATAGTATGAACTTCCCTTCATTATCTGTAAGCCCTTTGCCTTTAGCTGCGAAGGAAGAATGACGCAATAGATTATATATACTCAGGGTTACTGTATCAAGAATTGCATTTTCACGTTTCCTGCCTCTTTTACCTGTAGTGGGGTAATCCTTATTAAGCTCCGCTTCTGCTTCCTCCAAAGAAGGTATGCCTAAATATTTATCAAGATAAGGAGTTATCATATTGAGAAACCAGTTATCATCATTGGTTAGCTCTATCTTCTGTTTGTTATACTCAATCGTAATCGTGTTATTCTTCGTCTTTTTCTTCTCATGGAACATCTTGTATAAGTTCAGCATATCAGGGCGGACGGAGTATGTGTATTGTATCTGTTCAGGGGCTGCAACGTAGTCTCCAAAGTCGAAATAGCCATTTGTCTGCGTATATTTATAATAGATGGCTACAATAAGAAGGATGCCATTAAATACGTCTTGGTCTTGTTCTTCACAAGCTGAGTCTTCGTTTGTGTCGTACAAGTTCCACAGATTCAAAATATAGTCAGCTTCGAAATCGCCACTTTCGAGAACGAGATTCTTTCCAACGGTCAGACTGAATTTATATTTGTCTTCGTCTGTTCCCCTGTTTGGATATGGGATGTCCTGCTCTTCTTTTTTTATTGATAGATACAGGTCTTGCACTTCTACAGGGAATTGCTTGCCAAGAAGATATACATCTGAAATGTAATCCAATTCATTATGGAGCATTGAAAGGCTGAAACCTGTTTCGTCAGTCAGCCATGATTCTATTCTTTTTAATGAAGAGATAGGTATTATCTGATATTCCATGTTTTATTTTTGAGTGTAAAGATAAAGAAATGCCACCTTACCGTAAAAATAAAGTGGCATTTTTTTTAGAGAAGGTTCTTCATAGCTGCATCTATCTGTTCATTATCAAAACTATCAAGGTATATTTGAGTTGTCGCTATATCAGAATGTCCCAATGCTTCACTGATTAGTGCTATGTTTACCCCTGATTTTTTTAGAACGCTGGCAAATGAATGGCGGGCTACATAAGTGGTAAGATTTCCTTCAACACCTAATTGTGCTGCAATCAGCTTCAAATTGATATTGACCTTACCCAATATCTTATGAATTCTGTTTTGTTTCTGCAAGGGTGTTTTATGAAGATTAGCATTTAGGATAGGAAACAGGTATCCTTTGCTCTCCGTTGCATATCGTTCGATAATCTTCATTGCTTCTTCTGATAGCCCTATTTTTATTAACTTGCCTGTTTTCTGACGGATGTAATGTAGTCTCTTTCCTTCTATGATATTGGCTTTTGTTAGATTAGCTATATCTGTGAAGTTGATTCCACCACATAGATAACTGAACATGAATATGTCTTTACTCAGTTGAATATATTGTCGTTTACCAATAGGACGTACATCTTTAGTGAATTTCAATACTTCAGTTTTGGCGATAGCTCTCTTTTGTGTGCTGACATCAAATTTATTAATTTTGAATTCATCAAATGGATATTCAGATTTACGAGCACATTTCGCTTTGATAGCTTTATTATATGTGCTGCGTAGAGTACGGAACATTAAACTCATTGTTGTTTCCTCATTGCCTTTAGAACGTAGCCATCTCTCGTATTTATTCAACCATGTAATATCTATTGCACTGAATGGAATATCTAATTTATCATTCGTGAAAACTTTAAGTGAGTTATAAGAGCTTTTATAAATAAGTCGATTTCCACACTTATTATTAACTCTGTATTCCTCTATTAATTCTTGGTAGAATTCGCTGACCGTTTTAAGTTCAAACTTCTTGTTCTCGTCATTTAATAGGGTAGTAGTAGTGTATTCCTTCTGCTCAGAGTTCAATTCTAACATTCGTTGTTGAAGTTCAGTCTGCTTATCGAGAATTATCTTCTGAATATAATCTTTATTGGGGCAATTAGGCTTTGGCTTATTTCTCGTAAAGTCCCAATAGCGAGGCTTAATAGATATGCCTAAACTTTGATATTTACGCTTTCCACTTTTAGAAACTTGAAGCATTAATGGACTTTCACCATTAGATAATGTCTTTGATTTGTAACAAACCACTGATACAGAGGCATTCATACGCGTTTTCTGGTTTACATCTTGGTTTACATGCAACCTCTGAAACCGCCTAAATTTGTAGTTTTATGGACTATAAAAAAAGAGAAATCCTGATAGCTAATTGCTTGACTATCAGGATTCTCTCTAAGAGCGGAAGACGGGGCTCAAACCCGCGACCCTCAGCTTGGAAGGCTAATGCTCTATCAACTGAGCTACTTCCGCAATTTTTGTGGGCAAAGATGGATTCGAACCACCGAAGTCGAAAGACAGCAGATTTACAGTCTGCCCCATTTGGCCACTCTGGTATTTGCCCTTTTGCACTTTGAAATCTATCTCAATTCTCTCATTGAGTAGCTTTGTTTCTCAATTGCGGTGCAAAGATACAACTATTTTTGTAAACTCCAAGCAAAATCGATCATTTTTATTGCAGTAATTGCACATTCGTCACCTTTGTTACCCAGTTTGCCACCGGCACGGTCCTCGGCTTGCTCCATTGTATTGGTAGTAATTAATCCGTAAATAACTGGTACGTTGCCAGTTGCGTTCAGTTGAGCAATTCCGTTGGTACTTCCCATACAAACATAGTCAAAATGTGGAGTATCTCCTCTAACTACGCAACCAATTGCAATAACTGCATCCACATTACTATATTCAATGAATTGGTTGGCTCCAAAAATTAATTCAAAGCTACCCGGAACAGTTTTCACCAAAATATTTTCGTCTCTGGCACCATGTTTTTTTAAAGTATTCATTGCGCCCTCTAAAAGTTTTCCGGTGATATTGAAGTTCCACTCAGAAACAACAATGCCGAACTTCATTTCTTTAGCGTCAGGAACAGAGTTGAAGTCGTAGTCTGAAAGGTTATGATAAGCTGTTGCCATAGTTATTCTAAAATTAATAATTAAAAATAAAAGGGGATAAAAAAAGAAACGGATTACACGGATTTCACGGTTGTTTCTTTTTTATCCGTGTAAAATCTGTGTAACCCGTGTCTGATATACTATATAATAAGGTATATTACTTCTTCAGCAGTTTGGCTTGTTCGATGTACTTATCGATATCCATTGACTGGTAAGAACGGAAATATTTGTCTTTAATCTTGGTATATGCTTTGATAGCGTCGTCATACTTGCCTTGCTTAACGAGGATTTCTCCGGCTTGTTGCAAGTAGATAGGGCTGAGTGAATTGTTATCAGCTTCGTCAGCAGCGCTCAGCAACATAGAAGCAGCTTTGTCCAGCTGACCTAATTGTGCATAGCAGTTACCCATTGCACCTTTCATTGCAGGAGCTATCATCTGGTCTTTTCCGCTGAAGCTATCCAGTGCTTTCACTGCGGCTTCGTATTGTCCCAGGTGAGCGTAGCAGATACCCATATATGCTTTTGCCAGGTTGGCAGCTTTGGTTCCGCTGTATTCATCAGCAATTTTAGCGAAACCTGCGAATCCGATACTGTCGCCATTCAAGGCCTGTTCGTAAAGGTCGGCCTCAAAGTATTCCTGTCCTTTGAACAATGCAGCCTGTGCTTTTTCTTCGCGCGGTTCAGCATAAAGGTTCTTGTACATTACTATACCGGCTACGATGATGATTACTGCTACTACAGCGCCGATAATTGCTTTTTTGTTTTTAATGAGAAATGCCTCCGATTGTGACAATGCTTCTTCCACATTCAGGGCTTCGTTAGCTTTCTTTTGTTCTGCCATTTTATATATTCTTTTTGTTATTATTCTTATTTAGCCATTTCGACCCGCAAAAGTAACTTTTTTATAGGTATCAACGAAATTTAGCGGCATCTTTTTTTCTTTTACACTTGAAAACCCGAAATTCTTCCTACTTTTTGATGAGCTAAGCTTCACTTCCGCTATTAAAAATAAGCATGCTTATTTTGTACTGCATTCGGTTTAGATAAATCTCTCACATTCGGAAAAAAAGAATGAATTCTCTTTTCGCTCACTAAATCGAGATTTTGCATTATCTTTGTAACTGAATTTACTGCTGTAATATGATACTGAAACGTATATCTATACTTAATTATAAGAATCTGGAACAAGTTGAGCTCTCGTTCTCACCCAAGTTGAACTGTTTTTTCGGACAGAACGGCATGGGGAAAACGAATTTGCTCGATGCCATTTATTTCCTTTCGTTTTGTAAGAGTTCGGGCAATCCCATCGACTCGCAAAACATCCTCCATGATCAGGAATTCTTTGTCATTCAAGGCTTTTATGAGGCTCCCGACGGTACGCCGGAAGAGATTTATTGCGGTATGAAGCGCAGGCAAAAGAAACAATTCAAGCGGAATAAAAAGGAATATACCCGCTTGTCCGATCATATCGGATTCTTGCCTTTGGTCATGGTTTCTCCTGCCGATTCGGAATTGATTGCCGGAGGCAGTGACGAGCGTCGGCGCTTTATGGATGTCGTAATTTCGCAGTATGATAAAGAGTATCTGGAAGCTCTGATACGCTATAATAAAGCGTTGGCTCAACGAAATACGTTGTTGAAAAGTGAAGTGCCGGTAGAAGAAGAGCTGTTTCTCATTTGGGAAGAGATGATGGCACAGGCCGGCGAGATTGTTTTCCGTAAGCGGGAGGCTTTTATCAGTGAATTCATTCCTATTTTCCAGTCATTTTATTCTTTTATTTCACAAGATAAGGAGCAGGTCGGGTTGACTTATGATTCGCATGCCCGTGATGCATCCCTGTTGGATGTAATAAAAGCAAGTCGTGTACGTGACCAGATTATGGGATACTCTCTGCATGGCATTCACAAAGATGAACTGAATATGCTTCTGGGTGATTTTCCTATCAAGCGGGAAGGTTCGCAAGGGCAAAACAAAACCTATCTTGTTGCCTTGAAATTGGCACAATTTGATTTCCTGAAAAGGACCGGCACCACAGTACCTTTGCTTCTGCTGGATGATATCTTCGATAAACTGGATGCTTCTCGCGTAGAGCAGATCATCAAGTTGGTAGCCGGTGATAACTTCGGGCAGATATTCATAACAGATACGAACCGGGAACATCTGGATCGCATTCTTCATAAGGTAGGCAGCGATTACAAAATGTTCCAGGTAGATCAAGGAGTCATAACAGAACGGGAGGAGGATGAAGCATGAAGCGTAACGATGCCGAACAAATAGGTAAACTGATACGTACTTTCCTTCGGCAGGAGAGTCTGGAGTCGCCACTCAATGAGCAGCGGCTCATTAACTCATGGGCAGAAATCCTTGGCCCTACTATTGCCTCTTATACCCGCGAACTCTATATCCGCAATCAGATTTTATATGTCCATCTGACCTCTGCCGCCCTGCGTCAGGAACTGATGATGGGACGTGACTTGCTAGTACGCAACCTGAATCGCCACGTAGGTGCGCAGGTAATCACGAATATCATATTCAGATAGGGATTAGTGGTTAGTGATTAGTGATAAGCTATCCACTCTCTGTATCTTCAATGCTTTCAATTCTTCTATGGCACGATTGTAATATACAGGCGTTTCCAGGTCTTTATTGTTATGTGCATCTAACCCGATGATAGCAGTACAACCTTCATTGGCGGCAATGTGCCAGAAGTCCGGGCAGGGATAAGTCTGCAAATTGTGTGCCTCATTATAAGCTACATAACCGATATTATATTCCAGCGGAATATGGAGGCGTGCGGCTGTGCGGCAGATATGGCGGCTGATTAACTTACAATGACGGTCGAACTGAGGATATGAGCGCATGAATAAATCCGGGTGAGCCAGACAGCAGAACAAACCACTCTCCATTCCCTCGATGGCGCTTTCTTCATAGAGTTCCAGCATATCGAGGTTCTCGGTATGATGTCCGAAGTAAGGGAACTTCTCATCTGTATGGTAATGGTGATTGCCGAACAGGATATAATCCAGTTGATACTCTTTGATTTTTTCTTTCAGCCAATGAATATAAGCGGGAAAATACTCGCATTCCAATCCGATTTTGATACTGATCTGATCCCGGTATTTCTCGCGGAGCGAGCGTAGGCTTTCTACGTATCCGGGTAATTCTTCGGGGAGCATACGCATGTCAGCCACATAATCGGTGTGATACTTCCACGGAGTGTGGTCTGAAAATCCCAGTTCTTGATAGCCGCCTTTGATGGCGCTGAGCACGTAGTCTTCGTCGCTACCCGTAGCGTGCATGCAACGGGTAGTATGAGTGTGATAATTTGTTTTCATTGAATTGTTATAATCGTATCCATGCGGATGTCGAATGGCTCCGCAGGCACTTCTTTCACTAATTGAAAAGGAAAACAGATGCCGGCTTTGAAAGCCGTGAGGCGGGGGAGCAGTCGGTCATAATAACCTTTGCCTCTGCCCAGACGGTTACCTGCATTATCGAAAGCTACGCCGGGAACGGCAACAAAGTCGATAGCTGCATAGTCGGTGAAGAGTTCTCCGGTAGGTTCTTCAATACTATAACTTCCTGTTGCCAGGTCTTCGGGACCGGTATAGACACGCAATTCCAAATCGTCACCTACGACAACCGGAAGCAATATCCGCTTTTCACGGCTCCACTTCCGGACAAATTCATGCGTATCGACTTCGTCCTTCAGTGAATAATAGAGCAGGACGATATGTGCCGCCCTGAAAGCCGGGTGGGCTTCCAGAGCGGCAAGTATTTCAGCAGACTGGGATTGATGCGTAGTGGTAAGCCCGTGCCGGGTCTTTAACAATGCCATACGCTTCCGCAGTTCTTTTTTTCTTTCCTTCATCTTTCGTTTCTTCTTTCACAACGTCTTCCGGAGCTTTGGGAAATGCTTCACCGTTCTCCAGAATTTCCAATGCCTTTTGTACGGTAGGATCGCCCTGGTTGATATACCTTATATAAGGTTCCCTACCTAATATATTATAGATAATGTTTCCATAAAGGTTTCTTTCCATCAGCTTGTAGGACTTGTGAATAAGGATATTGCGTCTCTTCACTCCCTTGCTGTCTGCAAAACGGATAAACTGTTCTACGATGCCTTGTTGACGAAGATATTTCAGCATGTCTTCTTCATTTTCGAACTCATTCAGTTTAGCCCGGTTGCGGTCGGAATACTGGAAGCTGAACTGTAAAGTCAGTCCTTTATTGAGCACTTCAATCAGATAAGAAGAAGTTCCTGTGGTATCCTGCGGTACGAATACGTCCGGCATAATACCACCACCACCGTAAACGGGACGTCCCAGACGGGTGGAGTAGCGCAAATTCTCGTCCAGCTTGATGCTATCCTTAGAGAAGAATTCACCATGCTCGTAGCGGGTCAGCCAATCCATTTCGTACTTGGCGTCCTTACCATTCTTATACGGACGTTGTATGCAACGACCGGATGGAGTATAGTAGCGGGCAATTGTCAGGCGAATAGCAGAGCCATCGCTGAAGTCAATCGGTTGTTGTACTAATCCTTTTCCGAAGGAACGGCGTCCTACGATTGTACCACGGTCATTATCCTGAATAGCTCCTGCAAAGATCTCACTGGCGGATGCTGAACTTTCATTGGTCAGCACAACCAAAGGCATTTTCTGGCAGCTGCCTGTTCCGTTGGCATAATCTTCCATGCGGGGGTATTTGCGTCCCTGGGCATAGACAATAAGTTGTCCTTCCGGCAGGAATTCATTCACCATACGCACGGCAGCCTCCATGTAACCACCGGTGTTGTCGCGCAAGTCAATAATAATTCCCTTACAATTCTGATGACTGAGTTGAGCAATAGCATTCAGCAGTTCTACATGAGTGGTACGTCCAAACTTACTGATTTGAATGTATCCATAATCATTGCTGAGCATATAAGCTGCATCAATTGTATTCTGTGGAATATCACCGCGGGTGATGACAAAGTCCAGCAAATTCTTTTCTGTAGCACGTTTGACACCCAATTTCACTTTGGTTCCTTTCGGACCTTTCAAAGTGCGCATGGCTTTCTCATTGGTCAGTTTTATTCCGGCGAACAAGCTGTCGTCTACCATGACGATGCGGTCGCCTGCCATCAGTCCTACTTTCTCGGACGGACCACCTTGAATGACACTATTCACATGAATCGTATCATCCTGAATGGTGAATTGAATACCGATACCGCTGAAACTGCCTTCCAACTCTGAATTAACTTCCTCCAGATTCTGGGCAGGAATGTAAGTAGAGTGGGGGTCTAACTCAGCCAATATCTGTGGCATTGCTTTTTCCACAAGGTCCGTCATGTTGACGGTGTCTACATACTGGTCTTCAACAACCCGCAACAAAGCATTCAGCTTGTTGGATGAGCCATTAATAATGCCCAGCGTATTTCCGGCGAAATGCCTGGCATAAAATGTTCCGATCAGAATTCCCATTACCACGCTGATTGCAATGACGAGCGGGGTAAAGCGGGAAGAGTTTTTTGTACTCATATCTTTTAGTTGTTAGCTACGAGCTACAAGCTACGAGCGGTAGCTGGTGGTTCGTAGATTTTAGTTTATTGTTTGTTTAAGGTCTTTATTCTTTGCTTGTAGCCTGTAGCTCGTCACTTGTAGCTACATATACTACCTCGATACCTGCACGCTTCAAAAGTTCGATACCGTCTTCCAAACGGTATTTTTCGGAGTATACCACTCGTTTGATACCTGCTTGGATAATCAGTTTTGAACATTCGATGCATGGCGAAGCGGTGACATACATAGTTGCACCGTCGCTGCTATTGTTAGAGCGTGCTATCTTCGTGATTGCGTTCGCCTCGGCATGCAACACGTAAGGTTTGGTAACGTTATTATCGTCTTCACATACATTTTCAAAACCGGCAGGCGTTCCGTTATACCCGTCAGAAATAATCATTTTATCTTTGACGATGAGTGCACCTACCTGGCGGCGTTTACAATATGAATTTTCCGCCCAGATACTTGCCATACGTATATAACGCTTGTCCAGCGCTTCTTGTTTTTCTTTAGCAGAACCTTCCATAGTCTTAATTACCTGAGTTACGTTGTGGAGCGAAAGAGATGAACTTTACAGTCTGTCCTTCTTTGTAATAAATATATAAATTCTTATTATCTCCTCCATATTTGAATGCACTCTTTAGTCCATCCATAAAAGCCTTACCTAAATACTTATCTCCATCGGTGCCTCCTCCGTTTTTTATGGTAATCTTTAATTCCCGATTATCCCCATTTGCACTCCAGTCACCATTGACAGAGGCACTGGTGGCTTTCCCGCTAAAAGTCCCGATTGCTACATCGTTTACGTTAGCACCTTCAAACACTAAAGTGTAATTATCTCCTGTAATCGTCTTAAAACTTTTTTCTCTGGCATCTTGATCGTTTTGCCAGAAGTCGTACATTTTGTTTTGTCCTTCCACTGCAATGTAAGTCATGTACCAGGTTTTTCCGGTGAAGATGTCAATGACATCGTCTTCCTGATCACAAGCGCTCAATGCGGGTAAGAAGAGAGTGACTAACAGTAACTGTATATAGGTCTTCATCTTTTTCATTTCTTTATTCCATTTCTGATTAATAATGCATCAATAGTTGGTTCTTGTCCGCGAAAGCGTTTGTATAGTGTCATCGGATGTTCTGTTCCTCCTTTGGAAAGAATGTTTTCCCGGAAGGAAGTGGCTACTTCCGGATTGAAGATTCCTTTTTGTTTAAACAGTGAGAAAGCATCTGCATCCAGAACTTCCGCCCATTTATAACTGTAATATCCGGCAGAATAACCTCCGGCAAAGATATGCGAGAACTGTGTACTCATACAGGCATCTTCTACCATAGGAAGAATCTGTGCTTTCTTCCATGCTTCTTTTTCATAAACCTTCACGTCGCCATCAAATGGGGTAGTACGGGTGTACCATGCCATATCCAGTAATCCAAAGCTAACCTGACGCAGGCAGGCATAAGCGGCATCGAAATTAGACGAATCTACAATGCGCTGTACCAGTTCGTCCGGGATGAGTTCTCCGGTCTGATAATGTCTGGCAAATGTGTGGAGGAACTCCTTTTCAATAGCGAAGTTCTCCATGAATTGAGAGGGAAGTTCCACAAAGTCCCAATATACATTTGTACCGCTCAGGTTTTCATAGGTGGAATTCGCGAACATACCATGCAGGCTATGCCCAAATTCATGCAGGAATGTCTCCAGTTCACCAAATGTCAGTAAGGCGGGTTTGTCTTTTGTCGGCTTGGTGAAGTTCATCACGATAGATATGTGCGGACGACTGTTTTCACCGGTTGCCTCGTCAATCCATTGTTCTTTATAAGAAGTCATCCATGCACCTGCACGTTTACCCTCTCTGGGATGGAAGTCTGTATAGAGGACGGACAGGAATTTACCGTCTTTGTCAAATACCTCATATGCATCCACATCCTTATGGTATACCGGGATATCACTGTTTTTCTTGAAAGTAATGCCATACAAGCGGGTAGCCAGACCGAATACCCCTTCTTTTACCTTGCTCAGTTCAAAATAGGGACGGAGCATTTCATCATCTATCTGGAATTTCTGGTCTTTCAGTTTATGGGAATAATAAGACCAGTCCCAAGGCATCACTGTGAAGTCACTGCCTTCCAGTTGGCGTGCCAAAGCCTCTACCTCTGCATATTCTTGCTTGGCGGTGGGAGTGTAAGCATCCAGTAGCTGATCCAGCAGTTTATATACATTGCCGCTGTTTTCTGCCATTCGCTCTTGCAGGTTATATTCAGCAAAACTGCTGTATCCCAAAAGTTGCGCAATAGCCAGGCGGGTATTAACAAGCTTCTTTACAATCTCCAGATTGTTGGTTTCATTGTCATGGGTACATTTGGTATTATATGCCATATAAAGCTTGCAACGTAAATCGCGGTTACTGGCATACGTCATAAACGGGCTATAACTGGGGGCCTGCAAGGTGAATACCCATCCTTCCACGCCTTTTTCTTTGGCAGTTTCTGCGGCTGCATCAATGGCGCTTTGTGGCAGGCCGGCAAGTTGTGCAGGGTCTGTCAGTACCAGTTTATAGTCGTTGGTTTCTTTCAGGTTGTTTTCTCCGAATTGCAGGGTTAGTAAGCTAAGCTCTTTGCTCAGAGCACGGTATTGCTCTTTGGCTTCTCCTTCGAGATTAGCTCCACTGCGAACAAAGCTATTGTATACTTTCTCCAGCAGCTTGTTTTGCTCGGGAGTAAGATAAGCCTGGTCTTTCTGGTCATACACTGCCTTAATGCGTGCAAATAACTTCTCATTCAGAGTGATGTTATTGCCATGTTCGCTCAGCAACGGCATGATGGATTTTGCCAGTTCCTGCATGTCATCGTTGGTTTCCGCACTCAGCAGATTGCCGAATACAGTGCTGACTTGGTTCAACAGTTCGCCGGATTTCTCGTAAGCAGCGACCGTGTTGGCGAATGTAGCCGCTTCCGGATTATTGGTGATAGCATCAATCTCCGCATTGTGACGGTTGATACCTTCACGAATGGCGGGTTCATAATGTTCGGTCTTTATCTTTTCAAACGGGATAGTACCGTGAGGCGTAGAATACTTTTCAAAAAAAGGGTTTTGAGCCTGTATTATATTCATAAAGCAGAGTAATGTTAGCGTTAGTTTTAATTTTATCATACTTACTTAGGTTCGGTAAAAAATAATCTAACCGCAAAAGTGCAAAAAAAATAGCTGATTTAATGAATAACCCGTTGTATTTTAACAAAAAACAGGCAACCTCGTCGAGATTGCCTGTTTTAAATATTATTTTGTACTCTGCTTATTAGTTGTTAACTGAAGCCATGTGAGCGATCAGGTCAAGAACCTTGTTAGAGTAACCGATTTCGTTGTCATACCAAGATACAACTTTTACGAAAGTATCAGTCAAAGCGATACCAGCTTTTGCATCGAAGATAGAAGTACGAGCGTCACCCAAGAAGTCAGAAGAAACTACTGCATCTTCAGTGTAACCCAGAATACCCTTCAATTCGCCTTCTGAAGCTTCTTTCATAGCAGCACAGATTTCAGCGTAAGTAGCCGGTTTTGCCAAGTTAACTGTCAAGTCAACTACAGATACGTCCAAAGTCGGAACACGCATAGACATACCAGTCAATTTGCCGTTCAAAGCAGGGATTACTTTACCTACAGCCTTAGCAGCACCAGTAGAAGACGGGATGATGTTGCCAGAAGCAGCACGACCACCTCTCCAGTCTTTCATAGAAGGACCGTCAACTGTCTTCTGAGTAGCAGTTGTAGAGTGAACTGTAGTCATCAAACCATCCAAGATACCGAACTTGTCGTTCAATACTTTAGCGATAGGAGCCAAACAGTTAGTAGTACAAGAAGCGTTAGATACGAATTGAGTACCTTTCACGTATGTTTTTTCGTTTACACCGCAAACGAACATCGGGGTGTCATCTTTAGAAGGAGCAGACATTACTACATATTTTGCACCAGCTTCGATGTGAGCTTGAGCTTTGTCTTTGCTCAGGAACAAACCAGTAGATTCAACTACGTATTCTGCACCTACAGCATCCCATTTCAAGTCAGCCGGGTTTCTTTCTGCAGTGATGCGGATAGCTTGGCCGTTAACGATCAGCTTGCTGTTTTCAACATCTGCTTCGATAGAGCCGTTAAACTGACCGTGCATAGTGTCATACTTCAGCATGTAAGCCAAGTAATCTACCGGGCAAAGGTCGTTAATACCAACGATTTGAATATCGTTTCTTTCCATTGCAGCGCGGAATACGAAACGTCCAATACGTCCGAATCCATTAATACCTACTTTAATCATTTTGTTTAAACTTTTAAGGGTTTTATAATATTTGTTCAAATATCTCTCTTCTCTTGCGCATTTATTTCTGAAATGCGGTGCAAAAGTAAGAAAATGTTTTTATATTCGCACTTAATTTTATAATTAAATAATGGAAGTGATGGGAAAAAGTTCATTTTTACAAGATTTTAAATCATTTGCCATGAAAGGCAATGTGATAGACATGGCTGTCGGTGTAATCATCGGTGGCGCGTTTGGTAAAATTGTATCTTCTGTGGTGGCAGATATTATCATGCCGCCTCTCGGTTTATTGGTGGGAGGTGTGAACTTTACGGACCTGAAGTGGGTGATGAAACCTGCCGAAGTTGTGGACGGTAAAGAGATTGCCGCTGTAACCTTGAATTATGGAAATTTCCTGCAAGTGACGTTTGACTTTCTCATTATTGCTTTTTCTATTTTCCTGTTCATCAAATTGCTGACCAGGCTGACGGCTAAGAAGGAGGCGGAAGTTCCCGCAGCACCTCCTGCTCCTCCTGCACCTAGTAAAGAAGAAGTCTTACTGACGGAAATCAGGGATATCTTGAAAGAAAAACGATAAAAAGAACAAAAAATAATCCTCACTGTACCCGGTCCGTGTCTGGCCCGTACCTGGTCCGTATCCGGTCCAAACGCTTAGGTACGGAGCAAATACGGATCTGATACGGTTCGGGTAATAGGCGGTAGGAAAAATGGGACAATTCATTCCCTGTCAGCAAGGAGTTAACTTCCTGTCGACAAGAAATTAACTCTTTGTTGACAGGAAGTTAACTCCTTGTAATATCTTGATTATCAGTAATGTTTTTAAAGCTGATTTTACTGTGTTCTATGTGTCTTTCCGGCTACCAAATTCATTAATTATGTTATGAAATATAGATTTTCTGGCTATTATTCCCGTTATTTTCTTACTTTTTTCTACTTTTGCGGAACATTTTAATTAAATCCATACAGATTATATGCAAGAAAAGATTGTCATTCTTGATTTTGGTTCGCAGACTACGCAGCTTATAGCCCGTCGTGTCCGTGAATTGAATACGTATTGCGAAATTTTACCTTATAATAAGTTCCCGGAGGGGGATGAGAGTGTAAAGGGGGTTATTCTTTCGGGAAGCCCGTTCTCTGTATACGATGAAAGTGCATTTAAAGCTGATCTGAGTGAAATTCGTGGAAAGTATCCTATTCTGGGTATCTGCTACGGTGCGCAGTTTATCGCTTATACCAATGGCGGCAAGGTGGAACCTGCCGGAAGTCGTGAGTACGGACGTGCACACTTGAGCTCTTTTGACAAGGATAATGTGCTGTTCAAGGACGTGAAGGAAAATACACAGGTGTGGATGAGTCACGGAGACACAATTACGGTTATCCCTTCCAATTTCAAAAAAATAGCTTCGACGGATAAGGTGGCGATTGCTGCTTATCAGATAGAGAACGAAAAGGTGTGGGGAGTACAGTTCCATCCGGAAGTATTTCACAGCGAAGATGGCACGCAGATGCTGAAGAATTTCGTGGTGGATGTTTGCGGTTGCAAACAGGACTGGAGTGCTGCTTCCTTTATTGAAACGACGGTTGCCGAATTGAAGGAACAGTTGGGTGATGATAAGGTGGTTCTTGGTTTGAGCGGTGGTGTGGATTCTTCCGTAGCTGCTGTATTGTTGAATCGTGCTATCGGTAAGAACCTGACTTGTATCTTCGTAGATCACGGTATGCTCCGTAAGAATGAGTTCAAGAATGTACTACACGATTATGAATGTCTCGGTCTGAATGTTATCGGTGTGGATGCCAGTGCCAAGTTCTTTGCAGAACTGGCAGGTGTAACGGAGCCTGAGGAAAAGCGTAAGATTATAGGCAAGGGGTTTATCGAAGTATTTGATGAGGAGGCCCATAAGATTAAAGATGTGAAATGGCTGGCACAGGGTACGATTTATCCTGACTGTATCGAGTCCCTTTCTATTACCGGTACGGTTATTAAGAGTCATCATAATGTAGGTGGTTTACCTGAAAAGATGCACCTGAAACTTTGTGAGCCGCTTCGCTTATTGTTTAAAGATGAGGTTCGCCGTGTAGGTCGCGGATTGGGTATGCCTGAACATCTGATTACTCGTCATCCTTTCCCCGGACCCGGTCTGGCTGTGCGTATTTTGGGTGATATTACTCCGGAGAAAGTGGCTATTCTGCAAAATGCGGATGATATCTTTATTCAGGGCTTGCGTGACTGGAAAGTGAAAGAAGCTGATGGTAGCGAAACTTCTCTTTATCATCAGGTTTGGCAGGCGGGTGTTATCTTGCTTCCCGTGCAATCAGTTGGTGTGATGGGAGATGAACGTACGTATGAACGTGCCATTGCGCTGCGTGCTGTGACTTCTACGGATGCTATGACGGCAGACTGGGCACATTTGCCTTATGAATTCTTGGGTAAGGTTTCCAATGATATTATTAATAAGGTGAAAGGAGTGAACCGTGTAACCTATGATATTTCGTCAAAACCGCCTGCAACGATAGAGTGGGAATAGGGTAGTACGTTTTAATACTATATTTGAATAGCCTCAACTTGTATAGAGTTGGGGCTATTTTTATTGGTGGCAAAGAAACAAATAAACTTTGCACTTTTAGTTGGTTTAGATGTATTATTTGACCAAATATCGCAGTTTGATATTTTGGTCAAAAAGTATATGTAAGTGGATAAATAGTGCAAAGCTTATTCTTTTAAAGGTTTTTATTTTGCGAGAAATTACTTTCAGACATTTTTTAGAATGGAATTGATAGGCCTTAAATTTCAATAAAGAAGAGAATGTAAACCAATCGTAATATTAATGAAAACAAGAAAACTAAAAGCAATGAGTAAAAACAAAATTATCCTGCTTGTACTCTCATTCTTAATGACGAGTATTTGGAATACCTATGCACAGGTAGCCACTGTGAGTGGAGTTGTTCAGGACAAATCGGGTGAGACGATTATCGGTGCAAACGTACTAGTGAAAGGAACGGCTAACGGAGCGATTACTGATTTGAATGGCAAGTTCACGATTTCTGGAGTCAGCACTAATGGTACATTAGTAGTAACCTACATAGGTTACGTCTCTAAAGAGATTGCAGTGAAAAATCAAACAAATTTTATCATTACACTCGAAGAAGATAGCCGTGCGCTGGAAGAGGTCGTTGTTATCGGTTATCAGACAGTAAAACGTAAGGATCTTACCGGTTCTGTTGCATCTGTTTCGGGAAAACAGATTGCGGCAATGCCTGTTGCAAATGCTGCACAGGCCTTACAAGGAAAGTTATCGGGAGTGAATGTCACGACACAAGATGGGCGTCCTGACGCCACAGTCTCAATTCGTGTTCGCGGAGGTGGATCCATCAGCCAAAGTAATGACCCTCTGATTCTGATTGATGGTGTAAGCGGTTCATTGAATGATATTTCAGCTGATTTAATAGAATCGATTGATGTGTTGAAAGATGCTTCATCAACTGCCATTTATGGCGCCCGAGGTGCCAATGGGGTAATTCTTGTCACTACCAAGGGAGCTAAAGAAGGGCGCGTTGTTGTGAGTTATAATGGTTATATGAAGTACAATACACCAACTAAATATCTGGATGCTCTGGATCCTTATGATTATCTGGCTTATACGTGGGCAAGCGGGGCTTCTGTAGGAGGCAATAGTTACACAGAGCCTTTTGAAAAATTGTATGGCATTGGTCGTTACACAACCACTAATCCCAATGGAATAGAAAGTTACCGTAACATGAAAGCTGATAATATTCAGAAAAAAGTATATGATGATTCGTTCTCTCACAATCATGATCTTTCTATAACGGGCGGTACTGAGAAAACAAAAGTCTTGTTTGCGGTGAATTATACAGATGAGGATGGTATGAAACTGGCTTCTTATTACAAACGTGCCAATGTTTCATTAAAGGTAAATCAAAAAATAGCTAAGAATGTAGATATTAGCCTGGATACCCGCTATACAAATACTAAAAAAATGGGGGATGAAGGAGTTAGAAATGGCAGTGGTTCCGTTTTGTCATCTTCCTACCGTTTTCGTCCTATTGCAACTGAAAATATTTTGGGCGATCTGAATGCTATGAATGAGGGTATGATAGAAAACTATGCAAAGCAAAGTCAATGGGACAGGTACAATCCGGTAAATCGCATTAATGATAATTATTCACCAAAAGATTACCAGGCATTGCGCGGAATTCTATCATTGAATTGGGAGATAGTGAAAGGATTGACGTATCATTCGGACTTGTCACTCAATCAGTCATGGAATCAAAATAAAACGTGGACAGGAGCTATTGTCAACAGTTACATGGATGATAATACAGGAGAAATCCTTTATGCCGGAAATGCGGAACTGGAGAAAAGCAATAAATGGGGGCTTCGTTGGAGCAATACATTAAATTATGATTTTAGTTTAGGCAAGGCGCATCGATTTAGCATTTTGGCCGGTCACGAAGTTTCTGATTCGGGTGGTGATGGTTTAAAAGCTTCAGGAACTTACTATCCTGCAAATTTTACCAAGGAGAATGCATTTGCTATGATTAATCAGTATGATGGTACACAAGGGGTGGGACAGTTTTCTTCAAGTGTTTCTATTCCGGGACGTATTCTTTCTTTTTTCAGCCGTTTGAACTATAATTTATTGGACCGTTATTTGTTGACGGTAACATTTCGTGCTGATGGATCTTCTAAATTTTCTCCTAATAATCGTTGGGGGTATTTTCCTGCTGCAGCTTTGGGCTGGCGTATGTCAGAAGAGTCATTCCTGAAGGATATAGAGTGGCTGGATAATCTTAAACTTCGTGTTTCTTATGGGCAGGTTGGAAATGACGGTATAAGTTCCAGTCTTTGGTCGCAGACTTGGTCAGCTACAACGGACGTGAGGCAACAAGATGCAGTAAACAATACGCTTCTGCCTTCTTATTCACTGGCTACAGAATTGGCGAATAAAGATTTGAAATGGGAAACCACAATAACTCGTAATATTGGTTTTGACTTTGGCTTTTTTAACAATCGTCTGACAGGTACGATTGATGCATATTGGAATACTACCAAAGATTTGCTGATGAAAACAACTATTCCCGGTATAACAGGTTTCACTGCAACTTATGCCAATGTCGGTCAGACCAGCAACAAAGGCATTGAAATAGCTCTTCAAGGGGTGCTTGTACAGACAAAGGATTGGAATGTAACCGCAGGTTTCAACATAAACTTCAACCGTGGTAATGTAGATGAACTGGCCGATAATGTGACCGGACTTTATGGAACTCAATGGGCTAGTGGATCCACTTTTCCTTCTTCTGACTATATCCTGATGGAAGGAAAGCCGGTGGGATTAGTGCGTGGTCTGATTGCTGACGGATTCTATACAACCAGTGATTTTACATATGCGAATGGCATATACACACTGAAAGAGGGAATTCCGGATATTTCTTCTGTAGTGTTCCCTAATTATCACCTGCATAGTGGTATGAATGAGCGCCCTGCCGGACAATCAGCTTATCCGGGTATGCCCAAATTTA
Source organism: Bacteroides sp. 14(A) (assembly GCF_000526555.1). Taxonomy (NCBI): domain Bacteria; kingdom Pseudomonadati; phylum Bacteroidota; class Bacteroidia; order Bacteroidales; family Bacteroidaceae; genus Bacteroides; species Bacteroides sp. 14(A). Next base: position 2,800,666 of record NZ_JAGH01000002.1, read on the forward strand.
AAGATCGGGATAATAATGGGATTATCAATGACGATGATGTAGAGGTTATTGGTGATATGACACCGGTACATACCGGTGGTTTCAATATAAACACTTCATATAAGAATTTTGACTTGGGATTATATTTTAACTGGAGTTATGGTAATGAAATATACAATGCCAATAAATTGGGGGCACTTTATGGATACAAGGAAAGTGGTGTTTACGAAAACAAACTTTCTTTGGTGAAGGATTGCTATAAAATTTATGATGTAGTTGGCGGCCAGCTGGTAGCTTTAACAACTCCTGAACAGTTGGATGCTGCTAATGTCAATGCTAAATTGCCATTGGCTTATAGCGAGAATGGTTATGTTTCTACGTTAGGTATTGAAGATGGTTCTTATTTGCGCCTGAATACATTGACATTGGGTTATACATTGCCTAAACAATTTATCAAGAAAGCTGGTATCAGCAACCTGCGTGTTTACGGAAGTATTTATAATGTCTTTACCATTACGGGGTATTCGGGTCTTGACGCAGAAGTTAATACCAACACTTCAACAAGTGATTATCCTAAATGGGGGTTGGATTGGGGGACATATCCGCGTGCCCGTTCATTCGTCTTGGGTGTAAATATAAGTTTCTAATCATTTTATTTAAAAGAAGAATTTATGAATAAGTTAATAAAAATGGCATTTGCCGCTATCTCTTGTTTGGCATTTACACAATGTAGTGATTTTTTAGACACCTCTTCTCCATCCAATATTGATGATGAATTTGTTTCTTCCAGCCCTACGGAAACATTGAAGATTTTATCAAGAGGATATGCCCTTTATCGTGAGTCATGTTTTGGCGCGTATAATTGGAATGATCATTTTGGTTCTGATATTGAATATTTTCCTGAAAATAATTCATCCAACAATATCAATGCTAAATTAGTTCCGGAACAGATTCCTTGTGACTATATGAAAGATCCTTTTAATTCTTTATACAGTGTTATTGCTTATACAACGAAAGCTATAAATCTGATCTCTGAAAAAACTCAATATAAAGAGGATATTGCTGCCGGTAGAACTACCGATTGGACACATCTCAAAGGTGAAGCTGAAACATTTCGTGCTATGTGCTATTTTGATTTGATCAAGCACTTTGGCGATGTTCCGTATGGCTATGAGAATAGCTATGTGGATGATTACGAAATTACTTCTCGTTTTGCAATCTACGATAAACTGATAGAAGCTGTAAAAGCAGTCGAACCTTATATGTATAAAGTCGGGGAAGGAGGTATTAATGGTCAACGTATCTCCAGAACATTTGCAAATGCACTCATTGGTAAGATGGCTCTTTATGCCGGTGGCTATCAAACTATCCGTACGGATATGCCTGAACTTTATGGAGAAGTACAGTTTGAAGTCCTTAGAACTGATGCAAAACGTAAGTGTGCTTACGCTCGTCGTGCAGATTACAAAAACTATTATATGATAGCTCAACAATACTTGGAGATGGCTATTTCAACGAATGCCGGAACAACTAAATTAGTTACTACGGATGAACGCACTTATACCGACAATCCTTTCCAACGCCATTTCCAATTTTGTATGGATTTAGAGCAGAGTCCTGAAACTATTTTTGAATTGGGCAGTGTACAAAATAGAGTGGGCGGTCGATTTTATAGTTATGATATTGGTCGTGGCTGTAATGGAGGTAACAATACGGCTCCTAATAAGGTCTTTGCGGCAGTACGAATGGTACCTACTTTTTATTATGGCGGTTATGACAATGCCGACAAGCGTAGAGATGTCAGTGCAGTGGTCACCGGATTGGATGGCAAAGGAAATGAAATAGTTTTTACTTTTAAGGCCGGTGCTAAGACAGATGGAGGTATTTGCTTGAATAAGTGGGATATTTGCCGTCAGAATCCTTACTTTGTAGGTGGACAGGGTAGCGCGGGCTTTAGTGCACCGATTATGCGTGTTGCGGATGCGATTCTTATGTTGGCAGAAGTGAAAGCCGAACTGGGTGCAAATGCTGAAGCCATAAATTTAGTCAATCAGATTCGGGAAAGGGCTTTTGGTAATACCGACCATAATATTGCAGGTTTATCCGGAGATGCGTTGAAAGATGCAGTTCTTATGGAAAGGAAATTAGAACTTTTTGGTGAAGGACATACTCGCTACGATATGGTTAGAAGTGCCAAATTCTCTGAGGAAGCGTTGGAGGTACGTAATGAGATGGAGGCTCTTGCTATTGATTTGAAGACTAAAGGCTATTATGAATTTGGAAATGGTAATGTATTACCAGCCTATATATGGACAAAACAGGTTGAGGGTGCTACTTTGACTTATGATTGTACGGATAAAACAGATCCTGTACAATTTCCGGGATGGCGCGGTGTGTTGGATTTTGCAAAATTGGGATTAACTGTTAATGGAACGACCCATAACACAGCAATTAAGGGCTTATTTGAATATATTGATCCTAATGGTACAATTGCTGCTCAATTGGAACAGGAAGGGTATGTGAAGACCGCCTGGGGTAGTACTCTTGCAGAGAATATTGATATTTATTTGAGTAATATTCTTCCGGGAATCACATCCAAAGAAAGTGTTCCTTGTTATTATTGGGCTATTCCGTACGAAACGATTAGTCAATCTAAAGGAAAAGTAACGAATGGTTATGGATTACCGCAACAATAAAGAAAAGGACTATTATAATAATCGTCAATAGGTGTCAGAAAATTTCAGAATAGTTTTTTTACCCTGTATTATTCATACTCATCAGTAAAGGTGTTTTGAATAATACAGGGTAAATAGTATTTTATGATTTAATGAATTTCAGAGAAAAGGAATTCACGCTGTTTCATGCTCTTGGCATTGCCCGTTACAGAAAAAAAGCTGTTTAAGCGAATGTCAATGGAAGAAGCTCCTATTTTTATTTCATATTTTCCAGGCATTATGTGCCATTGCTTTTCAAAATAATATGCCAATTGGTCTAACATTAATTCAGCTTTTACTTTCTGGGTTTCTCCGGGTTTCAGTGAGATTCGTTTAAAGCCTTTTAGCTGAATTGGCTTTAGAGGTTGTCCATCAACTGGTGATAGGTATAGTTGAATGATTTCGGTACCCTCCATCTTTCCACTATTGGTTATATCAAAAGAGAACTTGATACTTTTATCTGTGGTGCAGACTGTTGATTTCTGTATTTTCAAATTGCTATAAGTATATGTTGTATACGACAGACCATATCCAAAGGGGTAGGCAACTTTACTAAGTAACTCCGGTTGGTTGTTATAACATATATTCTCTTCTGATTCTGTTTTGGGGTAACTGACACATAATTTTCCCGAGGGGTTGACATTGCCTAATAATATATCAGCTACAGCGTTACCACCCTCTTCGCCGGGATACCATGCATGCATGATAGCAGCACAGCCTTTTTCTATTTCATCGATAACTTGTGGGCGTCCTCCCATTATCACCAATACGACAGGCTTTCCTGTTGCTATTAACTCTTTTACGAATTTCTCCTGGTCACCGGGTAAATCGATGCCTTTTCTTACACGAGCCTCTCCACAAAGAGCTGGATTTTCTCCTACGGCTGCTACTATAATATCACTCTCTTTAGCCAATTTGATTGCTGCATTCCAGTCTGTATGATCGGCTGATTCTACCATCATTGCGGTTAATTGACTGGTACGAGGATCTACATCGCCTGATGATTTAATAGTGGCTTCTCCCGGTAGACTCCATTCGCAGCCACGTTCGTAGCCTACTATCATAGAGGCTGGTTTTTTGTTTTTTAAGCCATCATACAATGGGATCAAGTAAGGATTTTGTCCATCCGGTTTTTTTCTTCTCCAGAAAGCAAGCATGGAAGGATAAGCATAATCACCAATCAAGCTCCAAAAAGAGTTTGCATTAGGACCAACTAATGCTATCTTGGCTGTCGGTTTAAGCGGTAACACACCGTTGTTCTTTAGCAATACTACAGACTGGCATGCCAGTTCGTAGGCTGTTTGACGATAATCCGGAGTGTCTAAGTTTAAGTGACCTTTTTCAAATAACTTAGCATTAGGAGTTAACATTCCTAATCTTACTTTTAGGGTTAAAGCACGTTTAACCGCCTCTTCAAATCGTGCTTCACTCACTATTCCCGATGCCATTGCTTCCGGTAAATGAGGATAACATTTACCATTGCTGAACTCAAGATCATTACCTGCATTCATAGCTTCTGCTGCACACTTAGCCAACATATCATCTCCTTTGTATAGACGGCCGATAGCACCGTAGTCACTAACCACTATACCGTCAAAACCTGTTCTCCCGCGGAGATAGTCTTGAATCAAAGGTGCACTTGCTACCACCAGTTTACCTTTATAGGAATGATATCCCGTCATTGTGCATTTGCTGCCTGCACAGCGAATGATAGCTTCATGAGGGAAAAGGATCTCTTCGGTTAATTCTTTCTCCGGAGACTCACTACCTCCACCATAACCAAGAAAGTGTTTACTACAGGCAGCAACTCCTTTGGCTAAATCATTGCCTTGCAAACCCTGAACGAAAGCTACTCCCATAGCACCGGATAAATAACTATCTTCTCCATAACTTTCTTCGATGCGGTTGAATGTAGAAGTACGTACAACATCTACCATTGGTGACAATGCCATTGTGCTACCTACTTTGCGCATAGCTTCGGCTGTTTGCCTTGATTTTTCAATCATTAAATCGGGATTCCATGTGCAAGCCAATCCTAACTGTTGAGGATATACGGTAGCTCCTTTTGCGGCAAATCCACTGATAGCTTCTTCATGGCAAATTGCTGGAATACCCGAAGGTGTGTTTTTGCGTAACCATTCTTGAAGGTCGGCTACAAAATCTCGCAGTTTGTCAGGATCTAATTCCTGTGCACATGCGAATTGGCAAACGTGCCCTATGCCATTAGGTATATTCTTACGGCATTTTTCATCAGATAGTTTTCCATTTTTATCTACCAATGATCCGGGAACTATCCCATGCAATTGAGCAACTTTCTCTTCAAGGGTCATACGATTGTAGAGCTCATTTACAATCTTCTGTGATTCCTTTGTTTCAAAAGGCGTATAATTTACAGTTTGCGCCTGTAAATTTGTACTGAATAGCACTGACAATGCTATTCCTGCAACGAGTAATTTTTTCTTTTTCTTCATGGTTCTTTTTTACTAATTTTTCAGATACAAACATACGAAAGATACTGAAATAGGTCTTGCACTCTTTTTTCATTTGAGTGTACTATTTGACTAGTTATATTGGGCGTAAATATTCTTGTTTGGATTTATTTGTTTGATAATTAGTGAATTATGATAAGATTGTATAGAGAGCTAATGATGTGATTACTGGATTTTTTATCATTTATTTGGAAGCTTATTAGTAATGGTTAGTCAAAAGAAAAGATTGAGCCTTGGTCAAAAAGTGCAGTAAATCGCATGAATAGTGTAAACCTGTCTAAAGATAGCAGTCTACATTTGCATTGAACAATAAAACGGAATATTATGCAAATAGAAAAACTAAGATTTTTGAATTTCGTAAAAATACTACTTTTAGGATTAGTGTCAATGGGCAATGTCAATGTGTACGCTCAAAAACATCCCATATTATGGTATGATAAGCCTGCACAATATTGGGAAGAAGCTTTACCTCTCGGTAACGGACGGTTAGGGGCAATGGTTTATGGAAATCCGGTTCATGAAGAGATTCAGTTGAATGAAGAAACGGTTTCTGCCGGTTCTCCTTATAATAATTATAATCCAGAAGCTAAAAATGCATTATCGACTATCCGTCAACTGATATTCGACGGTAAATATCCGGAAGCACAGGCCTTGGCAGAAACCAAAATTCTTTCAAAGAATGGATTTGGAATGCCTTATCAAACTGTTGGAAGTTTACGCTTGGATTTTCAGGGACAAGAAAACTATTCCAATTTTCGTCGAGAACTCGATTTGGAGAGAGCGGTGACTACAACCACTTATTCTGTAGATGGGGTGAAATATAAACGTGAAGTGTTTGCTTCATTAACCGATCAGCTCATTATAATTCGCCTGACAGCCTCTCAGGCTGGAAAGTTAACTTTCTCAGCTGCATTGACTTGTCCGCAAAAGGTAGATGTAAGTACTTTAGGAAAGAATAGATTGATAATGGAAGGAACTACTAAAGGGGATGGATTTACTCCGGGGGCTGTACGCTTCCGTGCAGATGTTGAATTGGATTTACAAGGCGGAAAGTCAGTTGCTAATGATACTCTTTTATCTATAACAAATGCAACTAGTGCAACTATTTATATTGCTATGGCAACCAATTTTATTAATTACAAGGATATTTCTGGTAATCCTGTTGAACGTAATAAAGTTTATCTGAAAAATGCTAGAAAACCTTATACTAAGGCATTACAGGCTCATGTTAATATGTATCAGAAATATTATCGACGGGTGGCCTTAGATTTGGGATATACTCCTCAAGCAGATAAGCCGACGGACATTAGGGTGAAAGAATTTGCAACCTCTAATGATCCCCATTTAGTAGCGTTATACTTTCAATATGGACGTTATTTACTCATTTCTTGTTCGCAACCAGGTGGGCAACCTGCGAATCTACAGGGTATTTGGAATCATAAAACAAATCCGGCATGGAGATGTCGTTATACTACTAACATAAATGCAGAGATGAATTATTGGCCTGCTGAGGTTACGAATTTATGTGAAATGCATGAACCTTTCCTGCAAATGATTAGAGAACTTTATGAAAATGGACAGGAAGCCGCCCGTGAAATGTATGGCTGTCGTGGATGGATGCTGCATCATAATACAGACTTATGGCGTATGAACGGTGCAGTTGACAGGCCTTATTGTGGTCCATGGCCTACCTGTAATGCTTGGTTATGTCAGCATTTGTGGGATCGTTATCTCTATTCTGGCGATAAAGAATATCTTAATAGTATATATCCCATTATGAAAAGTGCTTCCGAATTTTTTGTAGACTTTTTGGTAAAGGATCCAAATACTGGCTATATGGTAGTAACGCCTAGTAATTCTCCTGAAAATTCTCCTAAATTGTGGAAAGGAAAGTCGAATCTATTTGCGGGAGTCACGATGGATAATCAGCTAGTATTTGATTTATTCTCAAACACTAATGCTGCGGCTCAAATTCTGAACAGAGATAAACAGTTCTGTGATACAATTCTTTCTTTGAAGAAACGATTGCCGCCTATGCAAGTAGGGCAATACGGACAGCTACAAGAATGGTTTGAAGATTGGGATAATCCTAAAGATCATCATCGGCATATTTCCCATTTGTGGGGACTTTTTCCAGGTTATCAGATATCTCCTTACTCTTCACCAGTGCTTTTTGAAGCTGCTCGCAATACGTTGATACAACGTGGTGATCCTTCTACTGGTTGGTCTATGGGCTGGAAAGTTTGTTTCTGGGCAAGATGTTTAGATGGAAATCATGCCTTTAAACTTATTACCAATCAATTAAATTTGGTTTCTCCTGAAATACAAAAAGGACAAGGAGGTGGTACATATCCGAATTTGTTTGATGCTCATCCACCTTTCCAAATTGATGGTAACTTTGGTTGTGTTGCAGGTATTGCAGAAATGCTAATGCAAAGCCATGATGGAGCCGTTCATTTGCTTCCGGCTTTACCTGACGTTTGGAAAGATGGGGAGATAGCTGGACTTCGCGCGCGTGGAGGGTTCGAAATTATTTCATTAAAATGGAAAAATGGTAGAATAGAGTCTGCAACCATTAAATCTACTATCGGGGGAAACTTACGTTTGAGAGTTCACAATCGATTGAACATAAATAATAAGAACTTAGCTGAAACAAATAGTCTCAATCCTAATTTATTATTTGCTAAACAAGATGTCACTCGCCCTTTAATCAGTGAAAAAGCTCCATTGAAAGGAATAGAGTTTAAAGAATATTTTCTGTATGACATTCCAACGGAAGCTAATCATACTTATACCTTCACTAATCTTTGACTATGATTATAATTAATCTTAATATTCCAGCCTTTATAATGTTGATAATCAGTTGATTTTTATATGTGTCAAAAAGTGCACGCAAAAGGATAAAAAGTACAAAGTATATTTTTGATAAGCTATTAGTTTTGCGATTATCGTTTAAGAAAGTAATTGAACTGGTTAGATGTTTTCAGGAAAATTTGGCTGCCATTATTGGCAGCCAATACTTATAAGATCAATATATGAAGAACTATTTTTTGTTAATTAAATAATACTATCATGAAACAAAAATTTGATTATGTGTGGAACGTAGGAACTCTGCTAATGGTATTGCTATTGCTGGTGCCGATAGCAGGGTTTACTCAAAACGGTACAGTGAAAGGTACTGTGGTCGATTCGGAAGGTGAACCTGTTATCGGGGCTACTGTAACGGAGAAAGGGCGAAAGGGGAATGGTGCTATTACCAATTTGGATGGAGACTTTACCTTGACGTTATCAGGGACAGAGAAAAAAATCATTGTGACCTTTATAGGTATGCGTACTGAAGAGGTAAGTGTTACTCCTGGAAAAAAGGTTCAAATTGTGCTTGAGGATGATGCGCAGCAGCTTGACGAAGTAGAGGTTGTGGCTATCGGTTACGGTAATGCACGACGGAAAGATCTTACAGGAGCAATATCTTCTGTTGGCGAGAATACTTTAAAAGATATTACTACCACTTCCGCTGCAAGTGCTATTACGGGGCGTATAGCTGGAGTTAGTGTAGTTACTACTCAAGGTTCTCCTGACGCTGAAGTTAGTATTCGTGTACGTGGAGGAGGATCTATCACCCAAAGTAATGATCCATTATTTATTGTCGATGGTTTTCAGGTAAATGGTATTGGAGATATTCCTCCTACTGATATCGAAAGTATTGATGTATTGAAAGATGCTTCATCTACAGCTATTTATGGAGCAAAAGGTGCTAATGGTGTAGTTCTTGTTACCACGAAAAGTGGACGTGTAGGCAAAATGGAGGTCTCCTTAAATGCTTCAGTTGGTTTTAATCATATGTATAATGAAACGGATGTACTTTCTCCTTATGAATATGTATATTTACAAAGAGAATTAGATCCTTCGACTAATGCGGGTTTTTTTGAACGCTATGGTAGATGGGATGATCTAGAGATATATAGAGGAAGAAAGGGGACTAATTGGCAAGCTAAATTGTTTGATCGGACTGGTGTAAAACAGAACTACAATTTGAATATCAATGGTGGGAGTAAAGATTTAGTGTATAGTTTAAGTTATACGCGTGATAATGAAGAATATATTATGAAAACTTCTGAATTTAATCGCGATAATTTGAATGTAAAAATTAGTAAAAAGTTTAATGATAAGCTGAAGATTGATTTTAATTCTCGTATGACCAGTACTGTCATTGATGGTACAAGTGTTTCTTCTGGGGGGAAACTGCGGGATTGTGTCAAATATCCACCTGTGGGTACTTTGAAAGATTTGACGGCAGAGGATTTACAGGGAAGCGAATACATTCCGGAGAATATCAGTGGTCTGAATGATCCTTTTTATAACATTGCGAACGAATATAAAAAACAGCAAAAATTCTCAAACTCTTATAACGCTGCATTGATTTGGGATATAATCAAAGGATTGAATTTTCGTGCAGAAGGAACTTATGTCTTTGATTTTGACCGTACAGATCAAATTTATCTGGAAAATACGGGAGAAGCTAATAATAAAGCCGGTCAACCAGTATCTTATCGGACTTATTGGAATGGTAAACGTTGGACAGGTAGAACTCAGTTGAGTTACAATAAACAAATAAAAAAACACCGATTTGATATTACGGCAGGATTAGAATTGAGTAGTAGTGAAAAAGATAATATGCGCATCAATTCAGACTACTATCCTATAGATTATACAGCAAATGATATTTTGTCTATGTGGAACAATGGTAAAGCGGAACCCACTTACACTACTATTGATGAACCTAATCGCAGTCAGTCTTATTTCGGACGTATGGGATATAATCTGAACAATCGCTATTATGCAAATTTTACTTTGCGTGCTGATGGTACCAATGTTTTTGCTCCTGGTAATAAATGGGGAGTTTTTCCAGCTGGATCGGTAGCATGGCGTATTTCTGATGAGAAGTTTATGAAAACGGCTAAAAACTGGCTCTCCGACTTGAAATTGCGTTTAAGCTATGGTAAGGCTGGAAATGCACGAGTAGGTTCTAGATGGCGTCAAACGTATAAAGCAGTGTCAGACACAAGATATTTATATTATCAGAATGAAACGGGAATGTCTTCTTTACAGACATCAACCACACTGCGTAATGAAGATTTAACTTGGGAATCAAAATATTCTGCCAATATAGGATTGGATATGAGTTTATTTAAGAATCGTCTGAAAATTAATGTTGATTTATATAAAGATATCACGAAGAATCTGATCATGTCAGTACAATTACCATCCAATGCCGGATACAGAGATCAGTATCAAAATTTGGGACAGACTACTAATCAAGGATTGGAAATATCGTTAAATGCTAATTTGATACAGAAAAAAGACGCTTATTTAGATTTTGGTTTTAATATCTCGTTTAATAAAAATAAAGTAGATGCTCTGTATGGTGCTAATCAGGATGTAATGATTTTGTCAGCCGGGGGTACTAGTGTCGGAAGTGACAATTATCGTATTTTTGTAGGTCAGGAGGTAGGATTGATGTATGGCTATATATATGATGGGCTATATGATTTTGATGATTTTACATTTAATAAAGAAACTCAAAGATGGGATTTAAACGAGGGTGTTGTTGATTGCTCAGGTGTACTTAGTTTATCTGGTAATTATTATGGACCAGGTCACATGAAATTGAAGGACTTGAACGGTGATGGAAAAATTGATCCGGATAATGACCGTAAAGTTATAGGACATGCACTCCCAAAACATACTGGTGGCTTTAATATTAATGCAGGCTGGAAAGGTTTTGATTTGGTGGCGATGTTCAATTGGTCATATGGTAATGATATTTTGAATCTTAGTAAAGTAGATTATGTAACTTATGCTGGTAGTAGAAAATATCAGAATATGAGTACGCTCATGAAGAAGGAAAACCGCTTCACTACTATTGATCCGGTTACGGGGCTTAATATTTATAATGGTGGTAATGCAGATCCTGAGCGATTGCGGGAAGTTAATCAGAATAAAACAATGTGGCATCCGATTATAAACAATAATATTACTACTGACTGGGTAGTTGAAGATGGCTCTTTTTTACGTTTGGGAACGTTGACTTTAGGTTATACACTACCGAAAAATTTAACTAAGAAGTTTGGAGTGAAAAAATTGCGATTATATGCTACAGCTTCTAATTTATTCTGTTTGACAGGATATAGCGGTCAAGATCCTGAAGTAAATACCAGTTCAAGTAATATGACTCCGGGAGTTGATAAATCTTCTTATCCAAAGAATAAGAATTATCTATTTGGTGCTAATCTAACTTTTTAATATTTATAATACATATCATGAAATATAAATTATTATATGCAGTTGTTACAGTGCAATTACTGTTCACTGCTTGCAGCGATTTTTTGGATACGGCATCTCCTTCAGAACAATCTGCTCAAGCTATATTTGAAAATGAAGGAATGGCTAAAGCTGCTGTTATGGGAGTCTATTCATATTTAGGCGATACTTATGTTTATGGTCAGAAAATGTCTGTTAACTGGCAAGGGAATTCGGATACGGATATGTCCAATGGCTTTATGGAAAATCCCAGTAGTGATAAAAATGGAGATAGCGGGCCTGCGAATTTTTGGGCGGATTGGTACAACAAGACAACTCAGTGGGGAAATATCTTTAAATTAACAGAATTGGCAAGTACTGCTGTTGATGGTATTCGTAATTCAAAGTTGTATGAAGAAGGTTCCATCACAATGAAATATTTACTAGGCGAAGCGCTAACGTTACGTTCATTGGCTTATCTTGAATTGGTGCGTCGTTGGGGAGATGTTCCTTTTAAAGATGGTATTGCCAATTCTGACTTGTCAAATGTATATATGGGAAAAATTAATCGAGATAGTATTTATCCGTTTCTTATCAGAGATATGCAAGAAGCTGTTGAATGTTTGCCATGGGTGGGTGAAGTCGGTGATTATAATTGCGAACGTGTAACTAAAGGGTTTGCAAAAGGCTTATTAGCTCGTATTGCTTTGTTTGCAGGCGGTTGGTCTATTCGTGATGGTAATCAGTTTTCTGATGCAAATGTAGAGCATTATCCTAATTTGGAAAACAATCCGGGTATGAAAGAAATGAATAACTACTATGTGGGGCGTACTAAGGATTGGAGGAAATACTATGAAATAGCAGAGGAACAGTGTGCTGAAATTATTGGGGATCCACAAAACCCTCATCAATTGGATCCTGATTATGGCAATATTTGGAAAACTGTATGCCATTTAGATTATAATCCTTATAATGAAAATATGTTTGAAGTTGCTAATGGTCTGGGATATAGTGGTGATATTGGTTCATTGATGGGGAGGCGTATGGATAATAAGCCTGAAAATTTTGGTGGTTCATATGCATGCTCAAATGCCTTTTATTTTTACTCTTTTCTCCCTCAAGACAAACGTCGTGATTATGCGTGCTATTGGGCTACTTATAAAAAGGATAATACATATGTTAGGGAAGTTATGGGGAATAACATTATGGGAGTAAGTTATGGAAAATGGGGGTATTTCTGGACATGCGATGCATATAGAAATTTGCTTTTGACAGCAACTTCGCGTGTACCGACTGGAATTAACTGGATTCTAATGCGTTATCCTGATATCTTTTTGATGTTTGCAGAGGCGCGCTATGGATTGGGTAAAGGTGAAGATACAGTGAATGAGAAAGCCGGTATAAGTGCGCGCCAAGCTTTAGAGAAAGTACGTGAAAGAGCATTTGGAACAGGTTCACCTGAAATAAAGAAGTATGATGCAGATTTCTTTAATGCTATTGTCAATGAGAGAGCTTGGGAGTTTGGAGGTGAAGCCATTCGTAAATTAGATTTGATTCGTTGGGGATTATTAGATCAAAAGATAGAAGAGATGAAAGAGGCAATGCTATTAATGCTTGATGGTACTCAAACGATTAAGATTTTTGATAGAGTGTATGAACCTTCAGATTTCCCTGATAAGTTATATTTTAAATATGACAAGAATAATGAGTTTATTGATTGGGAATCCGTCAATTTCTATGAAAGGCTGGCGTTTAATCCTGATCAGAATGTTTATACGGAAGTGAATTGGTTTCCTGTTAATAATTGGAATCTGGAAGATGAAAGGCGAGTGAATGATTTAGTTAATAATTCAGTGAAAATATTGCTCTACGCTTCCGGACTACGAGCTTCATATAACTATGACGAATTATTTTCTAAATTGAAATATGGTGATTTAATTAAAAAGAAGTTTATTACCATGACAGCTGGAAACGGAGTTTGCAACTATCGTCATTTATATCCCATTTATTATGATGATATATATAAATCCAAAGGATATTTAGAAAATTCATACGGATATGATTATAAATAATTAGAATGTACATTTATGAAAAACAAAGACCTATATTGTATACTAGTATACTTTTTAGCATTTATTGCGATTGGATGTAGCGATCAGCCCAATGATTGGGAATATGATCCGAACTATGATATACTATTTCGTCCAATTAAATTCGAGATTAAAGAAAGCAAAGCAACTTCTGTATTAATAGAATATAAAGGTGTAGAAGAGGCTACCAAGTATGTATTTGAATTCAGTGAAGGGGACAGTTTATTATTTACCAATGTTATTCGTACTGTGGAGATATTGGCTGATACATTGACTCCATATACCAAAGAGGCAACAGTGTCTGCCACTACCTACCGTACTCTATTTAAGGAGTTGAATGGAACAAGTAAATACTCAGTTCGGTTAAGGGCGGTCAATCAAAATAATGGTAAGGAATCAAAATATGTACAAGCTTATTTTAAAACTCCTAGTGAGCAGGTATTTACAAATAATATTTTAGGATTGGATAATATCATGCTGTATTGGGAACCGAATATAGCTGTTACACATATATCTTACGGTGAACTGAAATACCAGAATGAAAAAAATGACACAATATGGGCACCGAAACGGATCATTACAGATATTGAAAAAAAAGAAGGAAGTCTCTCTGTTGATGGTTTAAAGCCTGGTACCAATTATGTGTTTGTGATTTATAATGAACTGGTACGCAGAGGAAGCTTAAACTTGAGAACATTGGGATCTAATACAGGTGGCATGATTAAAGTGAATGCAGGTGATGATATTGATAATTTGCTGAAATCTAGTGCTGATAGTACCGTATCTCTAATTTTTGATAAAGAGCAGACATATGAGATTGGTAAGATAACAATACCGAAAAATATTAATCGCCTTTATTTAATAGGAGGTGGTAGAGGAGGATCGCAACCTTTATTAAAATTGTATAGCATAAGTTTGTCTGGCTCTATCAGGGGAATTTTATGTCAGAATATAGAAATAGACAATACCATGAAAGAGAATTTCCAAATCAATGTAAATGGTGGAAAAACTTTCAGAGATGTTGAATTTGACGGTTGTATTATTCGAAATATTCCGCGGAGCCTTATTCGAATTGATGATGCAGATGCGAAAATAGGTAATATCAAAATTAATAATTGTATAATTAAGAATGTTGGAGCTAACGGCTATGGACTTATAAATGTAGGAAAAGCTTCCTCGATAAGTACAATATCTATCACAAACACAACAATGATAGATATTGGTGATCAGTTAATGGATATACGGGTAGATGTTGATAAGATTAGTATTAATAATATGACTTTCTGTAATTATACTATTGGTATTCCGAAGATTTTTCTTTTAAATAAGCAGCCTAAGGCTATTACTGTAAAGAACTCAATCTTTACTGGAGACAATAAGGGCAATAAAGTAAATTCTGGTAATGGGGATTATTCAAGTTATTTGAATTTCTCCTCATGCTATCTCACTTCTGATTTTGAAGTAAATAAAAATAAGTTTACGAATGCTGTTATTGTAGGTTTGACTTCTGAAGAGTTGTTTGTTAATCCTCGTCAAGATGATTTTCATTTCAAAAGCGATGTGAAATTTGCCGGAAAAGGCGAAGTTGGTGATCCTAGATGGTGGTAGCTTTGAAATTTGTACTCTATACAAAATATTGTATAAATTAGGAAATACGGGACTCATTGTGAGTCCCGTATTTTTTTTATTGGCTTTTTACAAAAGCCAAAGATCGTGTCAGCACGTAATAAAGTAAATAACCTGAAGGAGTTTACAGATACCATCTGTTCCGTTTTCTCCCAATCCTCTACTCAAATATGAATAATGTATCAAATCTGGGACTTTTGTAAATATATGGTTTATAGGGACAAGAAGGAGTTTACAGTCAATATGAAGAATATGTATAATACTCCCAATAAAGAAATAGTTACTGTTGAAATGAACCATTTATAGAAGAAATAGACATAGTGAATTCATAACTAGGGATTGATTATGAACCTATTTATATTTGAAAACAAAGAAAAATCTATAAAGAAATAGGCTACTTATCACAAGCAGCCTATTCCATAATACTTATTGTTGTAAAACTAAATTTAGCATACTATCTCGCTAAATGTTTAATGCAAATTTACAGAAAAGTATAAAAGGAACTTTGCACTTCTAGTTTACTAACGTGTATTATTTGACCAAATAATGTTTTTAACCTCATTCTTTGTATTATTTGTTCGTCTTATATTCTGTGGGGGTACAATTCATTATGTTTTTAAATACTCTATTAAAATATTGAGGTGATGAGAATCCGCTCATATAAGCCACTTCTGATATTGTGTATGCTTCAGAATCTAATAGTTGAACGGCTCTTTTTATTCTCATATCTCTAACAAAGTCGATGGGAGATACCCCCAATAATGACCTGATTTTCCGATAGAACACTGTCCGACTTAGATTCATACTATCGGCAAGGTCTTCAATCTTAAAATCAGGATTTTGCAAACCTTCTTCTACGGCTTGTACTATCTGGTTGATAAAAGTTTCATCAAAATGAGTTATTTGAGGTATTGAAGGAGAAATATCTCCGGATTTTCTTGTAAAATGACTCCTAAGTGCATCCCGCTGTTTCAAAAGCGAACTGATTCTTGCTTTCAGATAACTTGAGCTGAAAGGTTTAGTTATGTAATCGTCAGCACCGTATTCTAATCCTTGAATCCGGTCATCTAATGATGCTTTAGCGGATAAAAGAATAAAAGGGATGTGACTGATATTATGGTTTTTCTTCACAGCTTCCAATAATTCGATTCCATCCATTACAGGCATCATAATGTCACTGATAATGAGATCTGGCATCGCTGAAACTGTTAAGTCAAGTCCGGATTTACCATCTGCGGCTTCTAGTATCCGATAATCCTTTTGCAACATATTCACTAGGAAATGCCTTAATTCTTCATTATCTTCAACTATCAGAATATCAATGTTTTTATCTGCACCTTCTGTCGGACTTGTGTTTTCTGGAATTTTATAAGAAGTAGTGGTCTGCTGGCTATCATTCATGATAAATTCAATATTTTCATCAGACTTAAAAGCATCGTAGTTTATAGGAAGGGATACTTCGAAAACACTTCCTTTACCTAAAGTACTATCTACTTTTATAGATCCATGTAGTAGGTGCACCAATTCTTTCACTAATGAAAGTCCGATGCCACTTGATAAATTATTATCTTTTTGGCCTAGTGTCTCAAATCGTTTAAAAAGAGTATCGATTTGATATAAATCGAATCCTTTCCCCTCATCTTTTATACTAAAGTTCAAGGCATTCTTATCGAAAGTAACTGTTATGAGAATATTTTTTCCGTTCGGTGTATATTTGAATGCATTGGATAGCAGATTAAATAGTATCTTTTCAAGCTTATCAATATCTGTATAAATGGTTTGATATTCTTGTGGACAGTTTAGTTCAAAATGAATATCTTTTTGATGTGCTATGCTGGAGAAATTTTCGAATGTTTGCTTAAACAGTGGTAAAACATCTACTTGTTCGATATATAACTTCATTTTGTTATTTTGTATTTTTCTGAAGTCAAGTATTTGATTGATAAGCTTTAACATCCGGTCAGTATTCCGCTTAGCAGTTATCATATTCTCATGTCCCTCTTGGCTCAAAGATTCATTATTGATTACCTCTTCGATAGGATTAGCTATCAGAGTGAGCGGTGTACGAAGTTCATGTGAGATATCGGTGAAGAAGCGTAATTTAAGATTAGTAAGTTGTTGCTCAAAATCTACTTTTCTTCTTAAATTTAGAGTGTATACCAGAATTCCCGACACTATAAATATGGTTACCAGTATAAGAAAAGCGTAAACCATCCATGCCCATTTAGTTTCCCAGAAAGTGGGTTCTACGTGTATGGCGAGTGCGGTTATATTCTCTACCCAGACTCCATCTCCATTGGTTGATTTGACTTCTAAGATAAAGTTTCCAGCCGGTAAGTTGACAAAACTGGCTGTATGGTTTTGGTTGATATAGGTCCATTTTTCGCTAACCCCTCTCAGTCGATAGGCGTATTCTAATTTTTCTTTATTGGTAAAATCTAAGGCAGCAAAGGAGATAGATACATTACGTTCGTCGGCTTTTAACTTTAACGTATTGTCTAAAATAGATGATGAGATAGAGAGTTTATCGTTTTTGCGAATATCAGCTTTTGTGAAGACTATTGGTGGAATAAAGGAACTTTTTTGGAGTTTTTTTAAATCTAACTGTAGAGTTCCTTCATAGGTTCCGATATACATTTTATCATCATTGTCTAACACAGAAGGCACTTCGGTAATAGGTAAATATGTGTGAAGGTTGAATCGGTCATAGTTTTCAAACTGGTGCTTCTTTGGATCAAATTTGCAAATAGAGTTTTCAAAGCTAATCCATAAATATCCTTTTTTATCTTCTGTTATAGAATAGGTCATATCCGAAGGTAATCCGTTCTTTTTATTATAGTGAAAGAATTGAATTTGTTCTGATAATAAATTATCAGAGATCATTTTACTAAGTCCACCACTATATGTAATGACGTATATTTCTTTCGATTTGGTTTCGAGTGTATAGAATACATCATTATTGCTTAAACTCTCTGAACGTGACTCTTCACTTTTATTGTGATAAAATATTATCTTCTCTAATTCTTCAAAATTTGTAGAGAATGTTAATAAACCATCCATTGTTCCTGCCATTATAATGCCATCAGAGGTACATCTCATTGTTCTTACTTTTGAACATTGAACTTCTGGGTAGAGTTTTAACCTGTTTCCTTTGTGAATGAAATGTAGATTTGGAAAAGTTCCTTCAACAAGATTGACGCCGCCACCGTATGTTCCAATCCAAATACGCCCTTGTAAGTCTTCACAGATGGAGTAAATGGAATTGGAATTAATGCTGGTTGAGTCATTTGGTTGATGTGTGAATTGAGTTAATTTATATCCGTTTATTCCTTGGGTAGCTACATATAAACCATTTCTCCTGCTCCCCATCCATATTCTATGTTGCTTATCTTCAAAGAAACAATAGATATCTGCACCTAGAGAAAGCTGTTTGTCTTTGGCTATATTTCCGGATGCACTTAGATTACCCAAATAGTTTTGGTTGTCATCATAAATTTCTACTTTTTGATTTTTAGAGGCTACCCATAAGTACCCATTACTATCAATGAATAAACCTCGTACTTCTATACCATCTGTATTGGATATATATTGAGAACTTCCGTTCGAAAAGGATATTTTATCAAATCCTGATCCACACCGGGCCCAGAGGTTGTGATGAGAATTTATCATATAGTTCATTCCTACAGCTTGGTAGTAAATTTTATTTCCTTTGTCGTATGAGTAAGCTTGTTCGAAACGTTGAGTTTGGGAATTGTAAAAAGAGAGTTCGCCAAGGGGAGGTAATATCCAGATAGTTCCATGGTCGTCTTCGTGAATAAAACTGTTGTTTATATGTTGAGTAGTGGTAGGATAATCAATAAAATGAATAACGCCGTCATTCATATTGCATTGCATTACTTTTTCTCGACCATTGAACATCCATAAAGTTCCATTGCGTGCTTGAAATACTTGTTCAGGTCTTACAGGTTCTGCTTTTTCATCAATAGTTATATACTGGAAGGATTTTGTCAGATAATCAAAAATAAGAATACCGCGTTCGGTTGTGAGTACTAATTTCTTGTCTTGCAAAAGAGATAATTCATAAAAAGATTGGATGGGATGTGGAATTTCGATGTCTTGTATTTGATGATCGGAGTTATAAACAGCTAGTTTTCCAGTGTCTTCCGCCAGAAAAAAAAGTTTGTCTGTTCTGACAGCATGTTTGAATTTTCTTTTACCAGACAATTTATTCTTTCCATAAATCCAGTGTCCTCTATTGGTTAATACCCATTCGTTGTTATACTGATCAAGGGCGATTGAATATATTTGATTTCCATGCTCTGGAACAGAAAATGGAGGAATATATATTAGGCCTTCTTTCTCTTTGTATCTTTTTTCGTCAATGCGCCAAAGACTACCATCATTTCCTATCACCCAGAGTATACCATTTTCTAGAGGGATCATTTTGTTTATTGATTCGCATTGCTTTATATCTGGGTGATATGAAAAAACATCGATATAACTTTCGGCTGCGATATCAAATAAATATATTTTATAGTCATAAGTTTCACACCAAATAGTATTATTATGTCCCATTTTAGCATCCTGTAATCGATTATGTTGTAGTCTAACTTTATCTGTGGGGTAAGATTTATAGTTTTTGAAAGTATACCCATCGAATTTCTCCAATCCGTTCCAAGTGCCCAGCCAGATATACCCTTCTTTATCTTGTAGAATGCTTTGAATCTTACTTTGCGATAAACCGTCTTCAATAGAATAGTGTTTAACACTGATTAAACCTTGAGCGGACACTAGCTTCGTATTCCATATACAAAAAAACAATATTACCAATAGGTGTATTTTTACTCTCATATCGATTAAATCAAAGGTGAATATGATACAAAGTTATACATTTAAAAATCTAATTGAATATAAATTAACCAAGAAATTGGTTGATGGTCAATTTGTGTAATCAATCGCACAAATAGTATAAGAACGTCTTGAGGTAGCCGCCTACATTTGCACTAAATTCTAAAAATAAAGCTATGCGATTGGATAAAATTAAAATGTCAGTGTCCTTATTAGTATTTACTGTATCCTTATCTTCCTGTTACTATAAAAAGGTGGATCCATGGGATAAAATGATCGAGGTTTATGAGCAGATAGTACCTCCTACGTTTCCTGATAAAAATTATGTGATTACAGATTATTATGATGGAAAGGATTCGTTATATACGAAAGCGATAAATCAGGCTATTACTGAGTGCTCAGTTCAAGGAGGGGGAAAAGTCATTATTCCTAAAGGAATATATCCGACAGCTCCCATCCGATTAAAATCAAACGTGAATTTACATTTGGCTGACAGTGCGGTGCTTAAGTTTACTACGGATTATAATCTGTTTGATACGGTACGGACACGTCTTGAGGGAATTGACTGTTATAATATTTCTCCACTAATATATGCCTATGAGGAAGTAAATATTGCAATTACCGGTAATGGTATAATGGATGGGCAAGCTGATAGATCAAATTGGTTCTGTGATGAGAGAATTCGAGGTGTGGTGCAGAAAGATGGTAAGCATACAAACGAAAAGACATTGCTTTATGAAATGAAAGAGGATTCTGTTCCTTTTGACAAACGTGTGTTTAGTGGAAAGAGTAGCATACGACCTCAATTTATCAATCTCTATAAGTGCAAAAATATTCTTCTGGAAGGATTTACGATTAATCGTGCTCCATTTTGGCTGATCCATCCTTTGTTGTCAGAAAATGTAACAATAAGGAAGGTGAAGATGCAAAGTCATGGTTATAATAATGATGGCTGTGATCCGGAGTCATGCAATAATGTGTTGATTGAAGATTGTGATTTTGATACAGGTGATGATTGTATTGCTATTAAATCAGGGCGCGATGAAGATGGGCGCTTTTGGAATATCCCAAGTGAGAATATAATAGTGCGTAATTGCCGTATGAAGGATGGGCATGCGGGAGTAGCTATAGGTAGTGAGGTGACTGGAGGATGCCGTAATGTGTGGGTAGAGAATTGCCGGATGGACAGTCCGGAGTTGGATCGTATTATTCGTATCAAATCGAATGCGATACGAGGTGGTGAAGTAGAGAACTTATTTGTCAGAAATATTTTTGTTGGTGAATGTAAAGAGTCTATTTTAGGGATCGAAATGAAATATTGGCGAGTAGAGAAAGGCCCCTATCTCCCTTATTTCCATAATATTTATTTGGAAAATATTATAAGTAAGAAAAGTCAGTACGTGTTGCATTTGGATGGTTTTGAAGACAAAACGCAGATACAGGACATTTTTATAAAAGATTGTGTGTTTGATGGTGTTGGGGAATCAACGATTAATAGAATAATTGGAGCCGATAACATTCGTTTTGAGAATGTGAAAGTGAATGGAAAAATGTACAAATGAAAATAAACTAAAAATAGGAAATATGAGTAAAGAAAAAGTTTTTTTGATTGTTTTTGCACTTTTAATATTGGGTGTAGAGAATATTTTTGCGGGAGGAACAATAATCTCAAATGCTAAGCGTATTGCTTCTGGTAAAATTGAATTGGAACTGAAAACAGGGAAGTTAACGCTTATTCCTTTGAATCAAAATTCCATTCGTGTACAGTTTAGTCAACCAGATTCTGAGCCGGTGGAGGAACTGATTTATACTGAAAGCGTTAAGGCTCCTAAGCCTCAGATAAAGGAAAATGATCAACAGGTATCATTCACCCTTGACGGAATTTCGGTTATGTTTGATAAGCAAACTGAGGCATTAACTTTTAAGGATCGAAATGGACGGGTTATTTTACAGGAGAAAGCTGGGGGGAGGTCAATGGTTAACTCAACTGTACAAGGGGAACCAACTTTTGTTGCTGAACAGAAATTCATATCTCCTGTGGATGAATATATTTACGGTACGGGACAGTTTCAGGATGGATATCTTAACATTCGTGGATTGACCCGGCGCATGACACAGGTTAATACCCAGATTTCGATTCCGTTTATCTTGTCAAGTAAAGGATATGGTTTGCTATGGAATAATTATGGATTGACGGATTTTAATCCGGCAGAAGATTATGTAAAACTGATTCCTGGGACAGAAAATGGGGAAGAAATCACGGTGGATGCTACAAGTACTAGTGGAAATAAAAAGGAAGTGAGACGTATAAACCTGTTTACAGCTTCATTAACAGTGCCGGAAACGGGAAATTATTCTTTATTATTAGATGTTGGGCAACGTATGGCACGCAAATATTTTCTGTCTATAGACGGCCGAAATCTTATAGACGTTAACAATACTTGGCTGCCTCCCACTACATCGTTGATTGTGAAGTTAGAGAAAGGAAAACATGAAATTGAAGTACAAGGTGAACGAAACGATAAACCTTTATTATATTGGCGTAAAGTGACGGATGAAACAATATTTCGCTCTCCAGTAGCTCAAACATTAGATTATACAGTATTTGCAGGAGTTGGGGATGAAGTTATAGCCAGTTATCGAGAATTGACAGGAGCTGCACCCTTAATGCCATTGTGGGCAATAGGGTATATCCACTGTCGGGAAAGATATAATACCCAAGAAGATCTTTTGGAAAATGCCAGAGAGTTTCGTAAACGGAAATTACCAATTGATATGATTGTACAAGATTGGCAATATTGGGGAAAGTATGGTTGGAATGCTATGCAGTTTGATGAGGACCGATATCCTGATCCAGCTGCAATGGTGAAAGAACTTCATGACATGAATATGCGATTAATGCTTTCTGTATGGTCAAAAGTGAGTAGAAAGTCTACACTTGGTAAGCAAATAGAGGAAAAGGGATATTATATTTCTGGTACCGAGTGGCTTGATTTCTTTAATCCCAATGCAGCTGCATTTTATTGGAAGAATTTTAATGAAAAATTATTAAAACCTTATCGTATTGACGCATGGTGGCAAGATGCTACGGAGCCGGAAAACGATGATTTAAAGAATCGTCGAGTCAATAAAGGCCAGATTCCAGGGGAAGTTTACCGAAATGTTTATCCTTTATATGTTAGTAAAACTATCTATGAAGGCTTACGTCGGGATGATTCGAAAAGAAGAGCCATGATTTTTACTCGAAGTGGATTTTCAGGAATGCAGCGCTATGCTGCAGCTACTTGGTCGGGTGATGTTGGATACGATTGGGAAACTTTGCGCCGTCAAATTACTGGAGGATTGGGGCAAATGGCAAGTGGATTACCTTGGTGGACCTATGATGCCGGTGGATTTTTCCGACCTCGTAACCAGTATACCAGTCCTGAATATCATGAGATGTTTATTCGTTGGGTCCAAGCGGGAACTTTCTTCCCATTGATGCGAGTACATGGCTATAAAAGCAACACGGAACCTTGGCGTTATGGGGACAAGGTAGAAGGTATTGTTGCTCAATACTTGGATTTGAGATACCGTATGCTTCCGTATATTTATTCTCAAAATGCAGAAATTTTTTTCTCGGGTTCTACTTTGATGCGTCCGCTAGTGATGGATTTTTCAAATGATAGGAAAGCTTTGGAACAAAATCATCAGTTTATGTTTGGGCCTTCATTGTTAGTTGCTCCGGTTACTAAAGCAAATGTAAGTAAATGGAATACATATCTTCCTGATTATGCTGCTGGTTGGATTGATTTTTGGCGTGGAGGGAAATACCAAGGAGGACAAAGTGTTGATATAGATGTTGATATGGAAAAAATACCTTTGTTTGTTAAGGCTGGCTCGATTATTCCATTTGGTCCGGTAAAGCAATATACCTCTCAGGAGGAGGGAGAAAATGAATCATTAGAAATTCGTATTTATCCCGGAGCGGATGCCTCATTTATGATTTATGAAGATGAAGGCAATAACTATAATTATGAGAAGGGACAATTCAGTACAATTGAATTAAACTGGAATGATGCGAAAAAAGAATTGGAGATAGGCAAAAGAAAAGGAGTATTTCCTGGCATGAAGGGAAAAAGAACCTTTAACATCGTTCTGGTTTCTCCACAATCAGGAGTTGGAATCTCTACCTCTTCTTCTGGAGTGACTGTCTCGTACAATGGCAAGGCTACAAAGCTCAAGATAAAATAAGGTGGCTCTGAATCGTTTTGCTATAAATTTTTAATTACTTAATATAGATCGATGATATGAATATAAAATGTTATTACTCGGTATTACTTCTAATACAACTCTTTTTAATTAATTCCATTAATGCTTTGGCTAGTGATAGTATTAATGTCAATAATAACTCTTTTTTTTCATTTGATGAACAAATCGTAAATGGTACTACAGGAACACCGCTTGGAGGGTTTGGGTGCGGGGCTATTAAGTTTGATGCGAATACCGGAACATTCTCAGCGATGACTGTTCCACCAGCTGATGCCTACGATTTCAAGAATGTAGCAGACGCACAATTCCAACTTTTTACAAACCGGAATGGGCAAATAGAGACGAGGAATATTTTAAAAGCAATTCTTACCCATGGAAGACCAAATGATGATGCTATTTGGCCTTTGCATAAAGTTGATTTCGGCTCTGTTAATGGAGTGAGAATCGAATTAACAGGAATCTCACCTTTAGATAATAAGGATTATACGAATATGCATCTTCCTTATGCTTTATATGAGATTAGCCTTACCAATATGGAAAGTTCGGAAGTTATTTCTGCTTTTGCTCTCAAATGGAATAGTGAAAGTGCTCCATTTTTCTCTTTACCGGCAAAAGGAATCTATAGTGATGAATGGAGTATCTTGGTGAAAACTAGTCATTCCAAGGCAGGTGTATCAGTAGGCGATGACAAGGAAAACCGTTTTTTGAGGAGCGGTGTTTGTTCTTCCTCGCAAGAACAGGCACATACAGGCAAGGTTGCTGTAAAAATGAACCTGTTGCCACATGAAACTCAGAAAATATATTTTGTGGTGGCTTGGTATGATCGTACTGACCCTGAAATTGGTTATTATAAGAATTTGTACAAAACTCCGAGAGCGATTGCTGAACATGGTTTAAAGGTATTTTCTAAATTGAAATATAATGCAGAAAAGCTGGTAACAGGAATGCGGGCTTCTAATTTACCCGGTTGGCTAAAAAATCAGACGTTGAATACTTTGGTTAATGTTGTGACTAATTCAATGTATAAAAAAGATGGGAGGGTAGCTTTTGCTGAAGGACAATGGACTTGCTTTGGTACGATGGATCAAATGTGGTTGGCAAGGCAGATTATGTATATGTTGATTCCCTATTATGCATGGCAGGAATTAGCTTATTGGGCTAGAACGCAGATGAAAAATGGACAGATACATCATGATTTTAATGTAATGAGCGTAGGTAAAGAGCGGGAAAAAAGATCAATCCTTGTTTCTTGGGATGATACAGAGCATATAGATTATAGAAATATTCAGAAATGGGTTGATTTGAATTGTGGTTTTATTATATCTGTTTTTGAGATTTACCGGGCGACAGCTGACCGTAAGCAATTTGATTTATTATGGCCGTATGTTAAAAAGGCTGCGCAACGAATCCTTGATCAGGTAGAACAATATGGCAGTACTAAGTATCCATTTACATTCGATGGATCAGAGAACTCTTATGATGCCGGAGGAAATCCAGATCCGTATAATTCTAATCTTTCAGCTGTTGCTTATAAGATGATGATACAACTGGCAGGTGAAAAAGGGGAGGCTGATTTAGTAAAATTATATGAGAATGCGTATAAGATGGTAGTGAATTCTTTTCATAATCGTTATATCAGAGATGGACAATTTGTGGCAGGTAAGCATTGCGAATCAATATTTGCCGGGCAGTGGTTGGCTTTTCATCTGAAATTAGGAGAAATATGGAAAGCGGAAGATACAGATTTTATATTAAGTAAATTGGAGAATTATTATTATCCTTATTATCGTGGACTTGGATATCCGGAAGGTACTTATGACGAATGGAGTCCTTATATTTTAGCCCATTATGGGGGATTATTACTTAATACTGGTCGATTAGATCAATGGCATGCCATGCAGAAAGATTCCTATTTGCGACAGTATTTGGATCGTAACAGAGTTTTTGATCATCCATTGAATATTTTGCCTCTTGTGAATGAACCGAAATGGGTATCGACAAATATAAAGAGTAAAAAGCAATATATAAGTATTCCTGCTATGTGGAGAAATTATTATGATATTGTAGGGTTTCATCGCGATTTTCGTAGTAAAGAATTGTGGATAAAACCAATTATTCCTAAAACGATGAATCATGAAATGAAAAATGCAATGTTCATTTCTCCGGAAGGTTACGGTTATATAGATTGTAAGGAAAGCGGTGAATATATGCAAGATAGGGAAATCGTGATTCGGACGGAGAGTCCAATGCCTGTAAGTACTTTATATTTATCAGATAATTTTGAAGAAAATATTTCTGTAACGATTAATGGCAAAAAATATCCTTTTACACGAATAGGCTCGGGCTATGCGAAAGAGATAGCGGTTAGATGGAATGGAAAGATTACAGAAAAAGGGATACGTATAGTGGTAAAAGGTACACCTGAAAAGAAGGTAATTCCTATACCAGTGAAACCTGTAACTGGTGTGATTTCTAACTCTTCAATAAATCAAATGTCTCCATATGAGACTATGGAGGCTGAAAATGCAGATAAGTTGGCAGGAACTAGTATTGTGCAGTCCAATAAGGGAAATAGATATGTGACCTCCTGTAATAATTTCGATTATATTCAATTCTCTAATATTGATTTTGGGAAAAAAGGGGCTACTCAATTAAAAATTAGAGTTTCTGGTTTATCTGAAAATTCTGAGATAGAAGTTGTACTTGATGATACATCAGGTACAGTAGTTGGTAATTGTAAGGTTCCTGCTACAGGTGGAGAGGAAGTATGGGTGGAGCTAGAATGCCCGGTGGGAAAAATTACGGATATTCATAATGTCGTTTTACGCTTTTATGGAAATAGCTCTGATAATTTAATGAATATTGATTGGATTCGTTTTAAATAACAGAATATATGTATGATGAGATTTTTTGAGAGAGATTGAAGGAAATAAAAAGTATAGATTGAGAAGATACGGAAATATTTAAATATGTCTAATCGATGCTTGTTAAGATAGCGAATAATTAATTTATTCTTAGATGGAAAATCCCGGGAAGTTTTAAATCCCGGGATTTCTATATTCATTCTTGCTCAAAAGTCTCTTCTTCTTTATCATCATTTTCCTTTTCTTCCGGATCATTCTTACCGCGTAAATATACGGATGGAGATACTCCGAACTGTTTCTTGAAGCATTTACTGAAATAGAATGGGTCTTCGATACCTATCTTGTAAGATACCTCTGCCACTGTATAACGATTTTCAAGTAAAAGTTCGGCAGCTTTCTTCATGCGGATGATACGCATGTATTCATTGGGGGAATAACCGGTTATTCCACGTACCTTGCGATAAAAGGTTGAACGCCCCAGTCCCATTACTGAAGCAAGGTCATCTACGGCGAATTCACTGTTACTAATCTGTTCTTCCAGAATAGCCTGAAGCTTATCGGCAAATTGTTTGTCTTTCTCTGACGTACAGATAGCAGGAGTTATCATTCCCGGATCATCCGAGAATTTCTTTCGTAACTTTTCACGTTGCTTTATCAGTTGGAATGCTCTTGCCAGTAATAGCTTGGGACTGAATGGTTTGGTGATATATGCATCCGCTCCGCTTTCCACGCCTTTCAGGTGATTTTCCGCTGAACTCATAGCCGTTAATAATATAATAGGTATATGACTGGTATCGAAATCATTTTTAAGTTTGCGGGTGACTTCGAATCCCGTAAGCCCCGGCATCAATACGTCGCAGATGATGAGATCAGCATCGTAAGTACGTGCGCGTTCTAAGCCTGAAAGTCCGTCCGTTTCAGTTACCACCTCAAAATAAGGTTTGAACTCTTCTTTCAGGAACTCACGTACATCGTTGTCATCCTCGATGATCAACAGTTTGTACTGATTTGAAGGAGTTTTTTCCTCTGCAATATCTACGTCCGGAATGTTTTCCTCTTCATAGCTTTCCTGCCGATATGCCTTTTCTTCCAGAAAGGCATCGTGAGGAATCAGGAAGTCTTTCTCTTCATATACACTGGTGTCGGTGGGGAGTGAAACCGTGAAAACAGATCCTCCCCCCTGATTCTCATCGTAAGTAATGCTGCCTTTATGAACATTTACAAGTTCGTGTGTCAGGTGCAATCCTATTCCGGTGCTGTTACTTGAGAAGTTGCTTTGCATGAAACGTTTGAACAGTTCTCCCCGTTTCTCTTTGGCAATGCCTATTCCTGTGTCTGCTACGGAAATTTCCAGACATTTCTTATGCTCGTCCACTATGGCTGAAAGTGTGACTTTACCATTGCTTGGAGTATATTTGAAAGCATTGGACAATAAATTATAAACCACCTTGTCCAGATTTCCTTTGTCGATAAACATTTTATAGGAAGCTACCGAAGGTTGGAAACGGAAATCCATGTTTTTAGAGGCCGCTGTGTCCTTAAAACTTAAAAATATCTCATGAAGGAAGCCCATGACATCTGTTTCTTCCAAAGAAAGGGCCAGTTTGTTGTTTTGCATTTTTCTGAATTCCAATAACTGATTAATCAGGCGCAACATACGTTGTGTACTTTTATTCATGACTTTCAGTGAATTGGTCATTTCCTTGGGAACTTTGTCTATACTTTGTATTTTTTCTAACGCTCCTTGTATTAAGGTCAGGGGAGTACGGAATTCATGTGAGATATTTGTAAAGAATACAAGCTTATATTCCGTCAGTTGCTTTTCTACCTGCACTTTATTACGCAAAAGATTGAAATCACGCACTAACTTGTAGGTGATGTAAAGCGCAACAATAAACAATAGGGTATAAATGAGGAATGCCCAGGATGTTTGCCAAAAGGGAGGAGCTATTGTAATTTTCAGAACGGCCTCCTGATCGCCTGAGATGCCGGTAGCATTGCAGACTTTTACATGCAGACTGTACTTACCCGGTGGTAGGTTTTTGTAAGATGCAAAGCTGAGCGGAGAGGGTTTACTCCATTCTTTATCATAATTCTCTAAACGATAAGTATAGGTATAACTGTTTATTTTCGAATAATCGAATGTCGTGAAATCTATTACGAATGATCTTTGAAAATACTTCAATTCTATTTCATCTGTGTACATCATGGCTCTGTTTAACGGTGAATCAGTATCTCCCGGGCGCATGGATATTCCGTTGACTTGCAGATTAGTGAAAGTAACCACCGGATTGAGAGCAAAATTAATTCCTGTTTGTCCGGGGTTGATTACCAGTAATCCGTAGTTGGTACCAAATAGTAAACTGCCATCTTTACTGACGCATGAACTATTGTCACTATATACATCTCCCAGTGTATAAGCCGAGGAGAAGAAGTTTTCGAAAGCCTGCGTTTCAGGAGTGAAGCGTGAAATACCATATTCGGTTGCGATCCACAGTTTTCCTTGCCTGTCTTCTGCAATAGCCTGAACCATGTTGTTTACCAATCCATTGTTGGTATCATAATGTTTGAATTCCAAATTCTTATAGCCATTATCCGGGGTACACATGCTTAAGCCGCCGCCTGATGTACCGATCCATATTCGGCCTTTAGTGTCCTGATAGATACATTTTATCTCATTGCTGAGTAGTTTCCCATTATTGTAATTGTAGGTCAGGTAGTTCGTGGAATTGGCTATCAGAGAGTCCGGATGAAACACAGATACTCCGTCACTGTTTCCTATCCACATCCATCCGTTTTTATCTTCCATGATGGCGCGTGTTCGTCGCTGTCCGAAACTTTTGTTCAGAAAATGCCGGAAGGTATATCCGTTTTCACCTTTGACGGCTAAATCCAGTCCGCCTCCGAAAGTTCCTATCCACATTCTCCCTTTCTGGTCGCAGTATAAGATGAAGATATTATTATTGCTGATGGATGAAGCATTCCCGGATTGGTTGGTATACCATTTATCACCAATGCGAAGACCCTCGCCACGACTTCCCATCCATACGGTTCCTTCATTATCTTCGGCTATCGCATAAATATTGGAGTTGAAATGAAGTTTCTTTTTCTGTGTCTTCATTTGCGGATCATAGACAATGACTCCTCCGCCCCGGGTACCAATGCAAATATCATCATTTTTTAACCGGGTAATCATACGTACGGTATTTGAACGGTCTGACAAAGAGACTGCCTCCGGAAAAATGCGCTTTATTCCTTCATTTAAAATCGTCAGGCGCGCTATTCCGGCATATTCGGAACTAACCCAGATAGCACCTGAACTATCTTCCATGAGATATTGCAGATAATTGGAACTGATATGGCTGAAGCCGTCAATCTGAAAGTCGAAATGTTGGAGTTCTTCTGTAAGGGTATCGTAGGCAAACAGTCCGTTGCCATAGGTGGATATCCAGATGATGCCTCGGGAATCGTGTACTACGTGATATCGTTCCATATCCACGTAGTTTAATTTGTCGGGAGTGGAGAGTTGAAGAGTCTTGAGGGCGCGGGTCTTCGAGTTGACATACCACACCTTACCGGTATTGTTATAGATCCAGAAGTTACCGAGATTGTCCGTCAGGACATTTCCGTTTTTAATGTCCAATTCTGCCTGACGGTGGATTCGGTTTGTTTTTGTATTGAACAGGTATCCTCCGTTCGAAGTGAATATAATCCAGTCATCTTGCAGACAAAGCGTGCCGTATATGGTCAAGGCACTTTTCTCTTTTTGTAAATGGGCAACTGTTACGCTTGGCTTGTTTTCTTCTTTTTTAGAGATGATACCGTTTGTTGACAGGAAAAAGATATCTTTTCCGAAAGATTGTGCGGCAAAAGTATTGCGCTTTTCAACCAGGATAGTCTTATCACCGGTTACCTGCACTACGCCACAATCGGTACCTATCCAGATATTTCCCTGCTCATCCGGGTATACATAAGCGACACTGTCTGAGGGAAGATTGCCTAAAGATTTTCTAAAACTGACGGAAGAAAATGCTTCGTTTTGATAAGTCACCCGCCGGCAGCCGTTTCGGCTGTTCCATAGCCATACGTCACCATTGGCGGCTTCTGCCTTGCGGTCGTAGTTTTGTCTGTATTCGCCACAGCCGGTGAAATCTACGAAACAATCTTTTCTTAGATCGTAGCAATTGAAGAATTCTCCGGAAGTTTCTATCCACAGGAAACCATTCTTATCCTCGCTGATGGTTCTGGCGTGATTGGTCGACAAGGAGATCCGGTTGTTACCGGATTCGCTTTCCGGGAGGAAAGTGACAAATGAATTACCATCGTAGCGGCTGAGACCATTCAGGGTTCCCATCCAGATAAATCCTTTGCTATCCTGGAATATGTAACAGATGGAATTGTTGGCCAGTCCGTCTGTGGTTGTCATGTGCGTAGAGCGCACTTCGATGGATGCAGAAATACTAAGGAGGCTAACTAACAAAGATACACACGTAAGCAGGATATGCTTTTTCATACTTCATAGATTTTAGTGCGAAACAAAAATACGGAAAAAGTGCATTGTAACAGACTATCAATGCACTTTTGTTTTTTAATCCATGTGGAACACTTCAGGCAGGGGTATGGTTACCGGAGAATTGTCGGGATTCACCTTCATGATATCTGCCATATAGTCCCACCATTTTTGTACAATAGGGTTGGCACCCATATCTTGCGAGGATTCTTCGCCTTTCGTTTTCTGGCAGGCAAAGAGGATGTTGGTTTCTTTGTCCCAGTAGATGGAGTAATCATACACTCCACCGTCGGACAACATCTTTTTCAATTCCGGCCAGATGGCCGCATGTCTTCTTTCATATTCCTTTTCGTAGCCGGATTTCAGGAACATTTTGAATGCTTCTCTTTTCATGGTAACTTTGGTTTATAGTGAGCTAATTGGAATCGGTCACACTGAAAATCGGTTCTTGTGTTTTCTGTTCGGTACGGTAGAACTGAATGGCGCTGTCATTCATCTTCGGATGTTGTTTATTTAGCAAATTGATCATTTCGGCACCTGCCCAGATCACAGGACCATAGCCGTGCGCAGCATACACATTGACCGGACGATAATAATAGAAAGCCGGATCGAATGCCATGCCGGTGCCTACACAAGTTCCTTCCACCTGTCCTTCTGCATTGATCTGTGTGGAGACGGCTTGCCAACCCAATTGAGCAACCGGGCCGTAGGCCATTGCATCCAGCCATCCCTGGTTGATGGCATGGGCGATGCAATATACATAGATGGCTGTTGCTGAAGTTTCCAGATAAGAGTCATTCCGGTCCAATAACTGATGCCAGAGTCCTTCTCCACTTTGGCAGGCAGCTAAACCACGAACATGTTCGCGAAACAGCTCCATGAGTTTTGCACGCTGAGGATAATTTTCCGGCATTACGTCCAGTACTTCGGTCATGGTGAGCAAAGCCCAGCCATTGGCACGTCCCCAATGGAAAGCCGGGTGATCTTGCATACCTTCTACCCAACCGTGGCGGAATAGTTTCTTTTCCGGTACCCACATCCGTTCTACAAACTGGAATATCTGCCTGGTAGCTTCTGCAAGGTAATTGGGCTTATTGTCTTTGGCCAATTTAGAATACCAGGCAACAGGCGGAACCCCCATAAACATATCGTCCAGCCACAATGTATTGTATTGGGGACGGATACGGGCGAAAGTTCCGTCGGCAAGGCGGTATTCCTTGTTCAAGATAAAGTCGAGGTAATTGTCTATCAAAGGATAGAGATTGAGAGATTGATCTTGTAATTGGGCTTTGATCATGGCTGCACATACGGCTCCGGCATCATCGAGGGCATGGGGAGTCAGAATTTGTTTCATTTGCGGATCAACCTGACCACTTTTCTCTTGTAATTCCCGGAAATGCGGCGCTACTTCTGCAAGGAAATTAAATCGGTCAGTGACGTATTTCATGTAGTTGGCGTCTCCCGTAGCTTTGGCAGCGGCCATCATGGCAGAGTACGTAACTCCCCATTCATAACTGGCAAGGCGGAAAGCGCCTCGTTCCAGCTGTGCATCAGCCGGTAGGTTCTTGTAATCTGTGATTACCTTTCCGGTCTTTTTACTAACAACGCGGGTAGGAGTGTTCTTTTCCAGATAGCGGAGTATGCGGTCGATGTCTGTCTTTATTTCTGTAGTCGTAAGTTCTTTATAAGGGACTTTGTAAGCCGGTTGTAATAGATGCAACGGAGTGTTGGAGTCATTTATTACTTCTTTCTTTTTCTGGGCGTAGATACTGATACCGGTTAACAACAAGGCACCTGTTAGGCAAAGAGTCTTAATATTCATAACTTATAGTTCTTTATCTTTTGGGTTATTACTTAAAATTATATCCTCTGAACCACCCTTTCAGGTCCGGACCGAAATAGAAACCGGGTTGGGTAGGCTGGTTGTAAGCTACGTTCTGTGTGGCAATGCTGATACGATACACCGGATCTTCCAGGAAAGTATGGAAGCGGTAATCAGTGACTATCGGAGAGACATAAAGACGGAGAGCGGTGTTGTCTTCCGTGCGGAGGAGAACTTCCTCACGCCAGTCACCGATAATGTCGCCTTGCAGACAGGGAGTTGCTTTGGTGCCGCTGTTTGATGCGGCTCCGGTGAAAGTAGCCAGTGGTTTGCAAACGCCGGCTTTCCAGTCGTATTTGGAAACTACATTCTTATCCAGCAATTCACGAAGCAGATCTCCATCCCACCATACAGCCATGTTGGTGGAAAAGCTTTCTATATCCGGATTGATTACTTCTCCTTTAATATTACGTAGTCCTTTCGATTCCCACGACCACATTTCCACACCCGGATTCGTCGGGTCGATATCAGCTGCCATACAACGTCCTACATCTGTACCACTTTTTACCTGGAACAAAACCTTGCCCGTTGCCGCATCACGGAAACTTGAGCCGTCTCTTTTATTTTCGTGGCAATCCCATACCTGGAGTCCTTTCATTGTAGGGGAGAATTTCGTCAGATGTATGGCATCCCCGTGTCCCATTCCGGTGGAATAAAGCCCTTTACCATTATTATCAATAGCGCAGGAACCGTAGATGATTTCATCACATCCGTCTCCATCTACATCGCCTACACGAAGATTGTGATTGCCTTGACCTGCATAAGCTTCATTTCCGGGAGTGTTACTATCGAATACCCAACGTTGCTTTAGTTCTTTTCCATTCCAATCGAAAGCGGCAAGTACTGCACGTGTATAATATCCGCGACACATGATTGCACTGGGATGAACACCATCCAGATAAGCCACGGCTGCCAGGAAACGGTCGCTACGATTGGCACGGTTATCTCCCCAATCTTCCAGTTGTCCGCGTTCGGGAATATAGTCGATTGTCTTCATGGCTGCTCCTGTAAGTCCATTGAAGACGGTGAGGTATTCATTGCCTGTCAGGATACGTCCCTGATTGCGCAAAGGATCTCCCTGGCGTGGTTTACCGCGGGGATCTTCTTTATCGAAGTCGCCGCCGGTGGGTTGTGTAGGGTCCCCTGGTTCACGATAATCGGCAGAGGCATCTCCGATGATATTTCCCTGGCCATCAATAGTGCCGTCGGAAGTTTTCATGATGATTTCGGCACGTCCGTCCCCATCGAAGTCATAAACCATGAACTGGGTGTAGTGTGCACCTGCACGGATATTGCGTCCCATATCAATGCGCCAGAGTCTTTCACCGGTTAGACGGTAGCAATCAAAGAATACATTGCCTGTATACCCGTCGTGGGCATTGTCATGAGCATTTGTAGGGTCCCATTTGAGAATGATCTCATATTCTCCGTTGCCATCTACATCTCCGATGGAAGCGTCGTTGGGAATATAGGTATATTTCTGTCCCGCAGGAGTTGTGCTATCTGTCGGAGGATCAAGAGGAATATTGATATAGCCTGTCGGTGCGTTGGCAGGCAAGGTGTAGCTACCTTCGATGTGTCCGGTTTCTGCACCGTCCACAACTGGTTTTATGGTATAAGTGGCTGCTTTCTTACTTTCATATGTATCCCGATAAAAGGTTCCTGTTGTGGCAGGTACTTCAGCTACTTTCTTTCCGTCACGATAGAGGTTGAAAGAGGTGTTTACCGGATCGGAAGAGAGATATCGCCAGGAAACAGCTACTTCTGACTGGTTTTCGCGGATAGCTACCACACCTCTTCCCAGCTTTTCCTTTTGCAGCTTCGAATAGTCATAAGCCGGAGCATTAGCCGCTATTTTGTATTTTGGTGCAGTCAGGGCACCGGATACTCCGATGGAGATCACTGTAATTGCTGCAATACTTATCAAGAATTTTAAAGAAGGTTTTTTCATAATACTTGTAGTTCTCATTAGTTGCAAAATTACGACTTCATACGGGATCTTTCCATGGACTAATATGCAATATTTATGGAATATCGTACAATTATCGGCTCATCTTAGAATTTATTGCCATAGATTTTCCTTAAACTCAATCTCAACGATACGTAACTCGTGGTTAGCTTTATCCCCATTCTTGGCTTTGAATAGATCCAGTTCATTGGCAACAGGAGCAGCTACTTCTACAATTTGTCCGAAAGCATCTCCTTCTTTGCTGGCTCCCTTCAGACGGACGGTAATCTCGTCGGTTAATACAGGCTTCACTTTCAGATGGACATATCCCAGACTTTTTGCAGTTTCTCCACTCCAGATCAGTTCGTCACCTGCATAAATTTCCAGCGGGTAGCTGCGCATACGCCACCCGGTTAGTTTCAGACACACTTCATCTACCCGTGCAGCACGCTCCAGATGATAAGTAATCCAGGCAGTGTTTACTTTACCGTCATTTTTCCATTCGCTCAGTTCATTATCATCAAAGCTATGGACGGCATCTTCATTATTGGCACCTGCCACGGCGGATAAAACGGCAATATCTACCTTGGTATCTTTGTAAGAAGGTGTGAGTGGAGTTTCTCCGCGGGTTAACCAGCCTTCCAGTTCGTTTCCGGGGATATATTTGCTTAGCCCGTCTTTCATTTCTACCGGTAAGGATGAAAGACTGATTTCTGCTGGTTTCAAGCCATCTGCTTTCGCTGTTATGCGGACTTTTCCTGCGGTAGTCAGAGAGCGGAGCAGGGCACGGTTGATGCCACATTCTACGGGCAAATCTTTTGAAAGAATATAGTTGTCTTTTCCTTGTGCGATACCGCCACACCATTCGGCAGGGCCTTCCACTTCAAAATGTATCAGATCATTGGCTAACGGGCAACGTCTTCCATGCTTATCCATAACTTCTACCTGAAGCAACACCATGTCTGCACCGTCCGCTTTCCATCCGTCAGGGCTCTGAACAAAAGTCAGTCTGATTTCTTCCGGTTTTCCTGCCGTTTGGAGTTCCGTACGGCAACATTCTTTGCCTGTTTCATCATAGCCTATGGCTTCCAGCTTTCCTGTTTCGAACTGTACATCTTTGAAAGTATACAGGAAATGATATTCCCGTTCACCTTCTCCCAGAGATTTTCCGTTCAGGAAAAGTTCTACTTTATCAGCACCGGAAACCACATATACCGGTTTTATTACATCTTCTTTGTAGTTCCAATGTCCGATGATGTGAATGCGCGGCTGCTCTATATCTACCCAACCGTCCCACATCACCTGATGGGCATAAAATGCATCCTTTGGAATACGCATGGCATCTGTCACTCCGCTGCGACGATAGTTTTCTTCACCCCGGAAGTGGGTATTTGTATCCGAGAAGATAATTTTCACTCCACCTGAACTAATACGTGTACCTGTCCCCGGACGTTCCTGCCAATAGTCGAACCAGCGGCGTATATTTTCAACAGCCAGCATGTCCTGATTATGGTTGTAGTCGCTTGCATCCTTTCCACGGTACAGTGGTCCGGCACCTTCTTTATGGTAAGGATAGCTGTATTCATCCCAATACTTGCGCAGTCCTTCGTCACGGCTGTATTCCATAGCCCACATGGGGTGATGGGCACTTTTGTTGATGTAAAGCATTTCACCGCCATATTCAGCTTCCCGTATATCCAGCATCTCGCGCGATCCGATGGCTCGTCCGCCGTACGGATCATATTCGTCACGTATGGCTTTCATTTCCAACATATGCTCACGGCTGATGGATTCATTTCCCGATTCATAGAAAAGGATGCTCGGATTGTTACGATTGTATATGATAGCATCGCGCATCAGTTCTTTTCGTTGCTCCCATTGCCTGCCGACACAGTCCTTTTCAGCGTCACCTGCCGGCATAGCTTGAATCAGCCCTACACGGTCGCACGATTCAACGTCCTGTTTCCAAGGGGTGACGTGCATCCAGCGAACCAGATTGGCATTACATGCTGTCATTAATCCATTGCTGTAATCGCTTAACCAAGCCGGTATGCTCATACCTACTCCCGGCCACTCGTTGCTGGTTCGTTGTGCGAAACCTTTCATTTGCAGTACACGGTCGTTCAGCCAGATTTTACCATCACCGAAGCGCGTCTTGCGAAACCCTGTGCGGGTGGATACTTCATCTACTTTCTTATTATCTACCCACAGACTGGTCTTTATTGTATAAAGATATCCGTAACCCCAACTCCAGAAGTGCAGTTTTTCCACTTCTGCCGCCGCTTTCAGTGTAGCGGTTTCTCCGGGTTTCACCAACACCGGTTCACAGGAAAAAGTCTTCACTGTATTTTTGTCCCGGTCTATCACTTCCACTTGGTAGGAGACAAGCTTATTCTTCCGATGTTCATTTTTTATTTGAGATTCCGCATGAATGGTTGCCTTGCGCGACTTCACATGGATATCGTCAGCATATACATATACGCCTGTTGTTTTCAGATTGCTATATAAGGGGAGGGTTTGATAGAGTTTATCCGTGACGTGCAACCATACATTTTTAGGTATCCCACCATAATTGGCATTGAAGTTCCGGTTGTTCCACTGATACTTGGTATCCGTATTCCGTTCTTTGTAATCCCAGTTATTGTCAATGCGGATGGCGATTACATTTTCCTGTCCATATTTTATATGAGGTGTCAGGTCGAAACCGACGGCCATAACTCCGTTCTCGTGGAAGCCGATGTATTTGCCATTGATATAGAAATCAGCACCCTGACGTACACCTTCAAATTCGATAAAGACTTTTTTCTGGTGATTGTTTGCGGGGAGGCGAAAATGTTTCCGATACCATACGATGGTATCTGTCAGTTGTTCGATGCTCAGTCGGAAAGCTTCGTTTTCATTGAAAGCATAAGGTAATGTCACTTCTTTCCAATCCGCATCCGCATAATTTATTTTTTCTGCGCCGGATTTATCTCCTACGGATAGTAACCAACCTGAATTGAAATTATATTTATCCCGTGATTCGGAAGCTGCCGCATGTAAACTTGTCCATAGAAAGGTCAGCAAAAATATGGAAAATAAGTGTTTCATAGTTTTATCTCTTTTTGATTAGAATACAAAAGTACGGTAAAATATATTATTCCTCACTATGCATAATAAAATAAAACGAGTTCTGGGTATTTACTCCCAAAACTCGTTTGTCTGTTCTGTAGAATCAATTAATAACCGGGATTCTGCAGGGCGTCCTTTTCCTCTTTGCTCAGAGCACTGCCGGATGCATTGGTAATACCATCCAAGAATGATTGTGGAATGGGGCGATAATAGTGTTTAGATGAATTAAACTCACCGATACCTCTGGATACACCATCATTAAATTTGTGCCAGCGTGTGTCTAATGTTTTGGTACGTGCCAGGTCTTCCCAGCGGAGTAACTCACCGCAAAGTTCACGAGTACGTTCATTCAATAAGAAACACATCATCTTGTCTGCATTACTGCTACAACCTAATTCTGTATAGATAGGTGCATCTGCAGAAGAGTTATAAACATCTTCTACACTGCTTAGTATCATTGCATTCTTGGTGGAAGCCGTTGTTTCCTGTCCTTCCATATTATTGGATTCATAGTAAGTATTGGCATCAGAATAGATTGCACCGTCAGCGGAATAACCTCCACCTTTGCCGGAGCAATAAGAATTGTTCTTGTATGACTGACCGCCATCTACATTTTTGCTACGATCTTCGCCGGCCGCATAGCCTGCACGTTCACGAAGTTTGTTGATCCATTCGATTGCATTGCTATAATTAGACTCACCTTTACGGATATAGGCTTCTGCAATCATCAGAACGTCATCGGCCGAACGGGCGATAATGGCGTCGCGTGTACCGAACTGCGAAGCGATCGAGTTACGATATCCATCGCGGAATTTGGATAAAGCTACAGAACGTTTGTGAGGAATGATACCATAATAGTTGCCTGTATAAGAGGATACATTCCAGCTATGAGCTTGGCTTTTGAAATAGCGAACATAAGTATGGGTATTACAAATAACACCGTTTTTCAGCACGTTCTGAGTCGGATCATTCACATACGATTCATAACGGGTATCTCCCGGATTATTCACGATATATTTGAGACCAAGCTCACCAGCAACAAAACGTTTATCGCCTTCTTTCGCTCCTGCGGGAGCATATCCGCTGGCAATGTCTTCTTTAGTCCAGGTGGGCGCACCGTTTGTATCGTTCGCTCCGTAACAGGTGATGAATGATTTCCAGAAGCGAGAGTCGTTTACGCGGTCAAACACCTGCATGGTATATTCGGTTGCACTGACATACGAGAATTCACGTCCTCCTGAGATATCACGTTTGGTTCCCGCCATATCTTGATATACGGAAGGATAGTAAAGATGCATTTGATTACCGTAGCGTCCCCATGTGGCTTCGTCATTGGAGAATTGAGCGGCTAAAATAACTTCACTTACTTTTTCATTCGCTCCATTGGGCTCATTATAATCCCACAGTTCTACATAGTTAGTGCACAGGGGATGTGCTGCAACTACTTCCTGTCCGTATTTGATGACAGCATCAAGGTCAGTTGATACATAACTGCTGTTCCAGCCGCTATACAATTCTGAAGCACGGAATAAATGGGCTTTTGCCAGGAAATGTGCGGCGGCATATTTCGTGATACGCCCTGTCGCTTCCCCTTTTTGAGGCAATAATCTATATGCCTCTTCCAGGTCTGCTATAATTTGAGCATAGATTTCTTCTTCACTGTTGCGTGTAAAGTAAGTCTCTGCACTGGTTGAAGGAGTCAGTTTCAAGGGGACTCCTCCGAACTGCTTTACCAGTTCAAAATATGCATAGGCTCTTAAAAAATAACCTTCTCCCAAGCGGGTATTGTAAGTTGCGCTACTCTGATTATAGTATTGCGGCATATTGCTGATAATGATATTTGCCGGTTCTACTAATCCATAATAATTATCCCACATCGGCTGGTTGGCTCCGTTCTCAGAAGAATTTAAGTCCTGACTATAGTGATTCCATGCCGGCATGGTGTTGTTGGCATCTGTAAATTCGTCTACACCCATGTTGTGGCATTCGATAGCCCAGATGTAGTTGAATTTGAATTTCAGTTTCTGATAAGCACCTGTCACCAATTCGTCCAGACCTTCCTGCGTCTTGAAACGGTCTGTGCTGTATTGGGTCTTTAAATCTTCATCCAAAAAAGATTCGCTGCATGAAGTCATTGAACCGCCTATCACACTGGCTAATGCGGCTGCAAATAATATTTTGTTTAATTTCATAATGTTCTTTCTTTTTTAATGGTTTGTTAGAATCCGATGTTAACACCAATTACAAAACTCTTGATTGTGGTAGGCGAACCGAATGTCTTCTTATTGTTGTCATAGTTCATTAAATCTGTATCCAGCCAGTCGCAAGCCTTGTAAATGGAGAATGGATTCATGGCCTGTACATATACTTTCAAATTGCTGAGTCCTGTGTTCTTCAGCTGTTTCGTTGTGAAGTTATAGCCTAATGAAATATTACGGACTTTGATGTAAGATCCATCCTGATAGCCCATAGAAGAACTGTAGGTATCGGCGGCTTCACCGTTTGACCCCGGAGAATAATATTCTGCGTTTTCGTTGGTGCCTGCTACCCAGTAATCAATTTTACGTTGCATGTAGCGTCCATCCAAGGTGAGTGAACCTTGGGGTACATCAAATCCCCAACGTGAAAGAATGAAGACAGACAGCTCGAAGTTCTTGTAATTGAATGTGTTAGTCCAGCCTGCTGTCCAGCGAGGACGTACGTGGCCTACAATCTGACGGTCGTTGGTTGCATCAATCTTATCATCATTATTAAGGTCTTTTACTTTGATCTGACCGGGTTTGCGGCCATATACGGCTGCTTCTTCCGCTTCCGAAGTTTTCCAGATACCATCATACACATAATCATAATATACACCGATTTCTTCTCCGACGAACCAGTTATTGTTTACGTCTTCAGTTCTGCCGTTGGACAGTTCATCAATCTTGTTTCTATCCATTGACCAGGTTACGGTACTGTTCCAGGTAAAATCTTTAGTCTCAACGGGAACGGCATTTACCTGTAAGTCGATACCCCAACCGGAAGTCTTACCGACGTTGGCATAAGTAGAAGTATAACCTGTCAGTGAAGGTATGGACATGGCCAGCAACAAATCATTGGTTTTAGTCTTGTAAGCATCAATACTACCGCTCAGTCTGTTATTAAAGAAGCCGTAGTCAATACCCAGGTTGTACTGCGTTGTTCTTTCCCATCCTAGTTCGGAGTTGGCCATCTTGGCGGGATCTTTTGCAGAAGGATCTGAAGGAACATAACCCAGAGAGGAGTCTGTCTGTCCCCAGTTGTAATACAAACCAGTGATGGCACCTTTAGTAGCATAAGCATCAATTGCAGCATTTCCGGTTACACCGACACCGAAACGGAGTTTTAATTGACTGAGCCAGTTAATGTCTTTCATGAAGTCTTCCTGATCAATGCGCCATGCCAAAGCTGCAGAGGGGAAACTGGCCCATTTGTGTCCCGGAGCCAACTGTGAGGCACCATCCCAACGCATGGAAGCTGTCAACAGATATTTATCTTTGAAACCATAGTTCACGCGGACCATATAAGATGCCATTTGAGTTTCAGTCAGTCCTGTACCAAAGGAACTCAGAGTGCCGGCAGTACCTAAATTGTACCATAACTCATCGGCAGAAGCAACGTTAGTGGCTCTCATATCGCCCATTTCGTAGTGATATGCTGAAGCTGACTGCATTAATGTCAGACCTAAATTATGGTGTTCGGCAAATCTCTTATTATAATAAATCAGGTTGTCCAATGTCCATGAACGCTTCTGTTCGTTTTTGTACTGGGCGCCGTTGTTACCATCACCATTGATACCTCCGGCGGCATTTGCAATTCCTAACGTATAGTATTGGAATTCAGGACCGAACTGGAGTCTGTACGAAAGACCTTCCAGCGGTTCCCATATTTTCCCGAAATCAACCTGGGCATACATACTGGCGTTGGCACGGAAAGTACGACGTTGGTTGGTGTTGTAGTCCAATTCCCGAATCGGATTGATGATATTTACATCACCATTAGGATTACGAATGTAGTCACCGTTTGAATCATAAGGCACAGTCCAGGGGAGCATACTTCTTAAAGCATTGTAAAGGTCGCCCGAACCGGTTACTGATTTGGAGAAATTGTAACCGTAATCCTGATCCGAATAAGAAGCATTGATTGAAGTTCCCATTTTGAAGAAATCTATCGGATTAATGTCAAATGAGGTCTTCAGGGTATAGCGTTCGTAAGCCTGTCCCGGTTGTGTACCTTTCTGGTTTAAATAACCGAATGAGGCATATCCCTGGAATTTTTCTGAACCGCCTGATGCACTTAAAGTATGCTCGTGGGTGATACCGGTTTGCTTTCCGTTGGATGCCCAGTCATAGGAACCGACTTTTGAAGCATCATAAGTTCCGTTTGACCATGCTTGCTCAATATTTGCCCATGAAGCGGCGACGCTGCCGAAAATAGCTTTATCAGCTGTATAATCGGGAGTTGCAGAAGCATAAGAACCCATGTTATACTTGGCAGTACGTGCATAGTCCAACCATTCTGCCGCACTCATCATCTCGGTTACATCATGCAATGTCTCAAAAGTGACTGTACCGGAATAGTTCAGCGTCACTTTTCCTTGTTTACCTTTCTTGGTAGTCACGAGGATTACGCCATTTGCACCGCGGGAACCATAAATGGCAGTTGCAGAAGCATCTTTCAGAATGTCGATAGCTTCAATATCCGAAGGATTGATGTTTTCGATGCCGCCGGTTTGGATAATCATACCGTCAACAACATACAAAGGACCTTGCTCCGCATCGATAGAACGTACACCGCGGATATTGATACCACCGACTTCACCCGGGCGTTGGCTGGATGTGATGTCCACACCGGCAGTTTTTCCCTGCATTCCTTCCAGCGCATTCTTGACAGGCATCGCTTTCAGTTCTTTTTCGCCTACGCGAGCCATAGCACCGGTTACGTCACTCTTCTTCTGAACGCCGTAACCTACTACTACAACTTCATCCAGCATGGCATTATCTTCCTGTAATGTCACTTGCAAATTCGTTTTCCCGGCAACGGAAATCTCCTGATCTTGATAGCCTATGAAAGAAATTGAGATAGTACCTTTATCCGGTACGTTGGAAAGAGTAAACCTGCCGTCCAGATCAGTGATAATTCCGTTAGTAGTACCTTTCACTACAACATTAGCACCGATGATCGGTTCTCCGGTTTGGTCAACCACAGTGCCCGAAACTGTTTTGCTTTGCGCATAAGCCCCTATAGCCAATACTGAAAACAAAGCGATGAGGAACAGCCGCTGGAGTTTACCCGTGCGACCAAACAAGCTTAAATTCTTGCTGTTTTTCATACTTTAATTATTAAGTTAAACAAAAGTTAGTTTTCTATTCTCTTAGGAGATTCTCAGGTCTCCTTGCTGTGAAAAAGTGTTGCAAATATACATGTATGGGGTAGAAAAGGGAATGTAGGATTGTGTCAAAGCATGGAAAATTCCGTCTTTCTGACTCGAAAATTGTGTCAATACTCATGGCTAAAATCAAAATGAATAGTCCCAATGGCATTTTAATTATTCCGGGTTTTCATATTAGTAATGTTGGTGATAGGCAGGTGAATATATAGGTCTATAGACTGCAATACTTAATAAATCTAAATGTTTTAACCTTTATGCACACTTCTCTATTATTAATTGCTTCCTTTAGGCAAATAATTGTCTTTTAAAGGCATCCTTTTTTTAAATCTTAATATTTTATGGACATTCGAAAGGTATATTTACTTATCCTGTTATGCACATTCTGTATCTTGTCTCCGGTGTATACACAGCAGTCTCTTTCTGATGAATTCAGGAAAGCGGCAGGAGATTATGCAGCGCTTTATACCAGTAAAGTGGAAGTGGGCTATAGTCCATATCTCTATATAAACCATCCTTATTGGGATACGGATGAGTTTAAGAAAGGAGCGGTTTGCTATGGTGGGTTAGTGTATACCGACCTGCAACTTCGATATGATACTTTTAAGAAGCAATTGATCGTAATTACTCCCGAAAAACGAATACTCCTCCAGGTTGACATGAGGAAAGTAGACTATTTCAT
Organism: Bacteroides sp. 14(A); assembly: GCF_000526555.1. Classification (NCBI taxonomy): domain Bacteria; kingdom Pseudomonadati; phylum Bacteroidota; class Bacteroidia; order Bacteroidales; family Bacteroidaceae; genus Bacteroides; species Bacteroides sp. 14(A). Next base: position 2,845,367 of record NZ_JAGH01000002.1, read on the forward strand.
TATTGGAGATAAAAAGTTTGTGCCGCATAACGATACTTTTGCTGCAATCCTATATGATAGTCCGCAAATGCGATTGACTCAGTATGTTCAGTGCAAAGTGGGGACGCCTGTTGAGAAAGGACGGATCAGCTATAGACAGTTCGAAAAGCCTGCACGTTTTGTTTTGTCTAAAGATGGGGTGGACCATACCGTGACTTCCCGTTCCAGTTTTCTGAAGCTCTTTCCGGCTTATAAGAAACAATTGAAGAAGTATGCAAAGGAAGAGCAATTGAGTTTTAATACGCTCTTTCGTGCAGAGTCGTTGACTGAGCTAACAAGACATGCAGATTCTCTAATTAATAAGAAATAGTTATGACAATATATAAAATAAGGTATATAGCAGCCATTCTGTTTATTATATCCCCTTTCGTGGCATTTGCACAGCAGCAGGCAGGAGATAGTATTTCTATTTTTGAACTGATAGATGCCGTTGAGAAAAACACTTCGTGCCGCATCTATACGACGATTGCAGAGCCGTTTAAAGTGAAAAAGGCTGAGACCTTAAAACCTACTGCTGAGAGTCTGCGACAAGCATTGACTGCAACACGTTATAAAGTTACTGTCTATGGCAACCGGATCTTCGTTCTGCCTGAAGCGTTTTTATCTACCACGCTTACTCCGATCTTGAAAGGAGAACAGATGAAGGAAGAAGAACAGGCCTCTTCTTTTATTCCTGTCGTAAAATCTTCTTCGGAGAATAAGGTTTACGAGATAGGGAACAGATATAAGCCTTCTTCGGAAGAGATGGTGGTGCTGACCGGAAAAGTAACGGATTTCAAGTCCGGACAGAATCTGGAAGGAATTAACATCGTCCACCGGGAACCGTGGGTTGCCACAGCTACCGACCGTCAGGGGAATTTTACCATTAAGCTTCCCGTCGGATATAATACCATTGAAATCAATGGACTGAATATAAAGGAAACACGCCGGCAGTTCATGGTGTATGGAGAGGGAGCTACCCACATAGAACTGGAAGAAGAAAACCATTTGCTGGATGAGGTTCTCATCGTCTCCGGGCGTATGCAGAATGTAAGGAGCACTCAGCTGGGAATGGAGAAGTTCCAGCCCAGTTTACTGAAGAACATTCCTACAGCTATGGGGGAGGTGGATTTACTGAAGATGCTTCAAACTCTTCCGGGTATCAAAACTGTGGGGGAGGCATCCAGTGGCTATAACGTGCGCGGAAGTGCTGCCGACCAGAATCTGTTGTTGCTGAATAATGGAACTATTTATAATCCGAACCACTTATTCGGTTTTTTCACTGCCTTTAATTCGGACATGATAAAGGATGCGGAACTTTATAAAAGCAGTATTCCCAGTCAGTATGGAGGGCGTATTGCATCCGTGCTGAATATAACAAGTAAAGAGGCGAGTAAGGAGAAGTTTACGGGTTCGGCGGGCATCGGACTTGTCACCAGTAAACTGAATCTTGAAATACCGATCATTAAAGAGAAGACTTCACTTCTTTTGAGCGGACGTACCACATACTCGGACTGGATCATGAAGATGCTGCCCGAAAAGAGTGGCTACCGTGATGGTAAAGCCGGATTTTACGATTTGGGAGGCGTATTCTCGCATACATTGAATGAGCGTAATAAACTAAATATATACGGCTATTACAGCCATGACCGTTTCGCTTTTAACGATAACCAGAAGTACGCTTACAACAATATGAACTTCTCTGCAAACTGGAGAAGCATATTCTCTGAGAAGCTGACGGCAAATTTCTCTTTCGGTTATGATCATTATGATTACCGGAATGATGAATCGGTAGAAGAGGCGGCAGCTGCCCGCTTGTCATTCGCTATCAACCAATGGTTTGGAAAGGTTGATTTTAGTTACAAGCTGGATAATAACCATACCTTGAACTTTGGGCTCATGAGCCAGTTCTATAATATCAACTCAGGAACTTATGAACCACTGTATGAAAGTTCGCTGGTGAAATGGGACCAGCTTCAAAAGGATAAAGCGCTGGAAAGTGCCATTTACATTGGAGACCAATGGGAGATAACCCCTAAACTATCCGTAAATGCGGGTATACGCTATTCCATGTTCAACCTTTTGGGTCCGCGCACGTATTATACTTATCAGGATGGTATGCTTCCTTCTTCCACCACCGTTGTTGACTCTGTATCAGTGGGTGGCGGAAAAGTGGTTAAGACCTATCAGGGGCCGGAGTTCAGATTGTCTGCCCGCTATGCTTTCAATGATGACTTCTCCGTAAAGGCAGGCTTCAACACCATGCGGCAGTATATTCATAAGGTATCGAATACTACCATTATGTCGCCTACGGATACCTGGAAACTGAGTGATACGAATATTAAACCCCAGAATGGCTGGCAGCTGGCAGCAGGGGCATATTATAATACACCCGGCCAGGTACTGGAGTTGTCGGTGGAAGGGTACTATAAGAAACTGAACGATTATCTGGATTATCGCAGTTCGGCCAGGCTGATCATGAATCATCATCTGGAAACGGACGTGATTAATACGGAAGGATATGCCTATGGCGTTGAATTCCAGGTAAAGAAGCCGTCCGGCAAGTTGAACGGATGGGCCAGTTATACATATTCGCGTACTTTCCTGCGCCAGAATGACCCGCGCATAGCCCGCCCGGTCAATGGTGGAGACTGGTATCCGACGGAGTATGACAAACCGCATGACTTCAAGTTGGTGGGAAACTATAAGTTTACCCGTCGTTACAGTGTGTCTTTCAATATGGATTATAGTACGGGTCGCCCTACTACCATTCCTGCCGGACAATATTACGACCAGGGATTGCAATCCATGCAGGTGTACTACACGGACCGTAACAGTTACCGGGTTCCCGATTACTTCCGTCTTGATCTTGCTTTCAATATAGAGCCGAGTCATCATCTGACTCTGCTGACGCATAGTTCTATTTCCTTCGGTGTCTATAACCTGACCGGAAGGAAGAATGTTTATTCCATTTATTATGTATCTGAGAATGGTAGTGTGCAGGGATATAAGATGTCCATTTTCGGCGCTCCTATTCCTTTTATTACTTATAACATAAAATTCTAAAGGGATATGAAGAAAAGAACGAATATAATAATCCTGATAAGTTTGCTCGGTTTTACTTTGAGCAACTGTATAGATGAGTTCGATGCTAAGATTCCGGACGGCGGTGTAGGCTTGCTGGTGGTTGAGGGTAATATTATATCAGACAGTACTGTCGTGTTTTCATTGAGCCGTACTTTTTCCTTAAATGAAGATGACTTGCCTTCGGGATATAATAAGATTACAGCCGATGTCAGTGTTGTGGGAGAAGACGGTTCGCGCATAGCGGGAACTTCCATTGGTGACGGACGGTATCAGGTACGGATAGGAACGCTGAATAAGCAAGTGCGTTACGGACTGGAAATTGTATATGAAGGGGATACGTATAATTCTGAACTACAGTATCCGATAGAAACGGCTGCAATCGAAGAGGTCACTTTTGAGCAGCCGGAAGATTACGGGGATATACACATTCGCCTCTCTACGCGCAATGCAGGGGCTACAGGACCGGCATATTATATCTGGACTTATGAGGAAGACTGGGAAGTAAGGGCGGCATTTTATTCTAAATGGATATATGATCCTGTGACAGATGAAGTACATATTTATGAAACAGCACCTTATGCGCAAGGCTGGATTCATGCGGAGTCCACTAAAACGCTTGTTGGCTCTACGGAATCGAATGCCGAAAATCTATTGAAGAATAAAAAAATGTATTCTTTTGCCTCCGACAATCTCCGCGCTTCGTATTATTACAGTACGTTGATGAAGCAGAGAGCCTTGTCAAAAGGAGAGTTCGAGTATTATGAGAACAAGGTGAAATTGAGCGAAGAGATGGGCGGTTTGTTCACTCCCCAACCCTCGGAACTGCCTACTAATATCACTTGCAGCAATTCGGATAAACAAGCCATTGGTTATGTGGGAGTCAATATGAATGTAAGCGAGTACCGTCTTTATATTTCTACCAATGACATACAATATGATAATCCGTATGAGTGTAGTCTTTTACCGGATGGAGAAACGGAAAACAAAAGTAATTATGATTTATATATAGCGGGATATCGCATTGCCTTTTCTGAAATGACGGGGTATCAGTGGGCTAAAAAGGAATGTACTGATGTGCGTAGTTTGGGGGCGACTCTCAATAAACCTTCTTTCTGGCCGTTACCGGACAGGGGATATTAATATCGGAGTATTATGAAAAGAATTATATCGATCATTATTGGTTTGATTTCGGTGCTGGGCTTACAGGCGCAGGTCACTGAATGTATGCGAATATATACGGATAAGGATAATTATCTGGCAGGAGAAGATTTGTGGATAAAAGTCTGTGTGACGGATTCGGCAGAAGCTCCGTTCAGTAAAGTGGCTTATGTGGAGATCAGCGATATGCGCCAGGTGTATGCACAAGGCAAGATTGCCTTGAAGAATGGAACCGGATGGGGGCGTATCAAATTCCCGCAAACTATGCATTCGGGTGCCTATCAGCTTACGGCTTATACCCGTTACATGAGAAATCAGTCAGCAGACCGCTTCCCGAAGAAATATATTGCTGTTCTGAACGCCAGTCAGGCCACGGACGGAGATGATGTGGAATTATTAAAAGATTCGGTTTCTTTGACTTCGGGTAATCCGGTACTTTCGTCGTTACGTTTGTCAACCGATAAAGCCGTGTATGGAAATCGCAGTAAGGTGACTTTGAAGTTACCGGAACTGCCGGGTGATCTGAAGGATTTTTCTTTGTCTGTGGTGAGAAGGGATTGTGCGTTACAGGCTTTTCCGTCTGCCGTTGAAGTGCAAAAAAACAATAAGACTGCCGGAGAACGCTTTATTGCCGAGTGCGAAGGACATATTGTGACCGGAAGATTAATAGGAGCATCGGCCGATTCGGTGAATGCCCGGCTATCGTGTGTTGGAAAGGATATCCGTATCTTTGACGGGCAACTACAGTCCGATGGCACTTACGCCTTCTATACCTCGGAAATCATGAATACCCAAGATATAGTGTTGACGGCTTTGCCGGGAAAAGGACGTGCGGGCCGGTTGGAAGTAATATCTCCTTTTGCAGAAGTGCTGCCCGCGAAACTTCCCAAGCTTCGATTGGCATATGATGAGGAAGCATTGATAGAACGTAGTATCGGAGCGCAATTACACCACATCTTACCGGTAGATTCCACTCACGAACAGGCTGTGTTGGAACAGTTGCACGATTTCACCCCTTCACTCAGTTATAATCTGGATGAATATGTTCGTTTCAATACGGTCCGTGAAGCTTTTGTAGAATTTGTAATGGGAGTACGCGTAAGCAAGGCGGATGGCGCAACGATTATCAGAATATTGCAGGATGATGTAAAGCGGTTCAGTAGCTTAAAAGCGTTGGTACTGATAGACGGAGTTCCTATTGAAGATCATGATGCAGTATTGGACTATAATGCGCGTTTATTGCATTATATTCATCAGTATAGCGGCAGATATACGTTTGGCGGTAAACTGTACGATGGAATCATTTCGATGATAACACATCGTGGAACCCTTCCCGGACTACGCCTGGATGAGAATTCCCAATTGTTTGCTTATGAATTCCCGCAGAACCGTCCTGATTTTACAGCTCCGGTATATGACTCGGAAGAGCAACTGCATTCACGTATTCCCGATTTCCGCCACACGCTTTATTGGAATCCGGATATTACGTCTGCAACGAATACTGTCAGTTTCTACACATCGGATATGAAAGGAACTTATGTGGCAACCCTGCAAGGGATTAACAGCAAAGGAGAGTGTGTACAAGTACAAGGTGAGTTTGTAGTACGATAGTATATTCCTTTCAGGCTCTTCTCTTAGTATCCTCATGCAAAAGATGGCATCTTTAACATCAAAAGATGCCATCTTTTGTAGCATAACATGGCACCTTTCGCAGCAAAAGATGCCATCTTTTGCATAAGAGGATTATGAGATGAACCTGAAAGGTCTTATTCTTCCACCTGAAAGGGTTGTATCTTCCGGTTCCAATAGCCTGTATTGTTCATACTAGGAGTTAAAGCAAACACCAGTACGCCTGCTGTCGGAATCTCTGTAGTTCCGATCAAAGCTTTGGCTCCTTCAGGGAGGGTAAAGTTATAAGGTTTGTCGCTATAATTAAGGACTATCCCCAAACCGTTGCGGTATTCCATTGTCACACCATAGGGCAGATCCATTACAGGGATGTTTAGTTTCGCATAGAGTTTTTTAAGAACATCCCTTTCCAAGGTTCCGTCCGTACTGTCGATTCCTATGTATGTGATAGTACCTTTGCCAAGTTTACGGGTAGTAATGGCCGGTTTTCCTTCATAAAATTCTTCGATATACTTTCCCCAGATCTGGCAATCCTTGCTTGGTTTTAGTATTTCTCCCCAAGTGTTCCAGGTGTATTCTTTGCCATCCATCACAAACTTTCCCGGTTCTTCGGGGAGCAACAGGTCATAAAATTCCATTTCATTTCCCGTCAGGTCGTAGATAAGCGAGCCGAAAGGAGCTTCCGGTAAACGCCCGTAACGGTCTTTCTGTGCCGTGCGACAGGTTAATACCAGATTACCTCCATTTCTTACGTATTCATTCCAGCGGTCTGCCAATGTCTTGTCCGCCATCTGATAGGCAGGAGCGATGACTACCGGATACTGTGACAGGTCTTTGCTTTCATTGATGATATCGACCGGAGCACCGAAACTCTTCAAGGTGCGGTAATACTTGTCGATATGTGCCATTGTATTCCAGGTGCGGTTTTGTTTTTGTCTTTCGATGCTCCATGCGTTTTCATGGTTGAAAAGAATGGCGGTGCGACGGGCTTGATAATCGGCAGGCTTCACATCACGTGCCTTTGCCTGCGTGCGCAGTTGCTTCACTTCCTTAATGAATTGCTCGAATTCACGTCCTCCGGGAGTGATGGTTGTTCCGTCCGTATTCACAATTCCGTAATGATATTGCTCTGTTCCGTAAAGCGGTTGGCGATAACGGTATGTACAAATAAAATCACTTCCGCCCGCAAATACGCTCCAAAGCCATAGCCGGACAGCACCGGGCAGCGGTTGCGGATTGATGCTTCCCCAATTCACTTGTCCCGGTTGTAACTCCATCACACCGTAAGTTCCCTGTACGGGACGGAAAAAATCGTTGGCGAAAGCAATGCGTAGAGGGTTTCCTACCCGGTATCCGCGACGCCCGATACCTTCGTTGTCACCGTAAACCATGTAGCGGGTGTAGCTCACAAAATCCAGATCGGGACTTCCACCGATGTGTCCTTCATCGTAGTTGGGAATATAATTGGTGGTTACCCATTGGTTGCGGGCATACTTCTTAATCAGCAGACATTGCTCGTTCAGGAAATCATTGGTCTGCCGGGCTGCAAAGCGCCGGTAATCCAATATCTGGTGATGATTCATAAACATCTGTGCGGTCTTGGGGAGAGTGATTTCATCGAAAGCGGAGTAGACTTCACTCCAGAAAGCAGTGCCCCAGGCATCATTCAATTCTTTGATATTATTATGATATTTATTCCTCAGGAAATCACGGAACGCTACTTCCGCGGCCTGGTTATAATCGAATTGTACGGCAGGCTCATTGTCGAGTTGCCAGCCCACAATACGGGGATCGTTGCCATAATGTTGCGCCAGTTTTTCTATCATCTTGTAGGAAAGCTCCCGATAGCGGGGAGAAGCGAACGAGGCATGCTGACGTGCACCGTGGTCGAGGAGTGTTCCGTCTTCGTATTTAATCAGGATTTCAGGATATTTGCGGCTTAACCAGACGGGTGGGGTGGCGGTGGAGGTACACATCACTACTTTTAGTTTGTATTTATCTGCCAGAGCGACTGCTTTGTCCAACCAGGCAAAATCAAATTTACCTTCTTCCGGTTCCAATTGTGCCCAGGCGAATTCGGCGAAGTGGGTGAACTCAAAACCTAAGTCGTGCATTTGCTTGAAGTCGCGTTCCCACTGGCTTTCGTCCCAATGTTCGGGATAGTAGTAGACGCCGGTCAGGGTGAGGTCTTTGTCATTGAACCAAGTGGACTGTGCAAAGAGCATTCCGCTCATCAGGCATGTACAGAGTAGGGTGAAGATCTGCTTTTTCATGGATGTTTTTCTTGATGGATTTATATGTATACAAAGGTAAGCTACCCATGAAAAAGAGCCTATGGAAAATAGTGCAATTCCCTGCAATATAGGACTCTTTTAGATGAATTTCCATGCAAATGTACATGTTTCCATTCATTGAGACAGTGAAATGGGCTATTTTCGCAACATGAATTAATGAACGGAATAATGGATACATAATAACCACATCATGAAAAAGAAGCTAATAGGAGTTTTCCTTCTAATGAGTCTCGTTTGCGGAAGCATCAGTGCGCAAGGATTGCCTGACAGAAAAGAGACGCTCGAAACCTTAATAAAAGTGAATAATTACTTCATGAAGAAGTACGCAGACTATCGTACTCCGTCTTATAATGGTATTATTCGTCCCAGCAATATCTGGACAAGGGGAGTGTACTATGAAGGACTGATGGCGTTGCATTCCGTTTTTCCTCGGGAAGAGTATTATGATTACGCTTATCAGTGGGCCGATTATCATAAATGGGGAATGCGTAACGGGAATACTACCCGCAATGCGGACGACCAGTGTTGCGGACAGGTTTATATCGAATTGTATAATATCTGTCCTGACCCGGAGATGATTAAGAATATCAAGGTCAATATTGACATGGTGGTTAATACTCCGCAGGTGAATGATTGGTGGTGGGTGGATGCCATACAGATGGCGATGCCTATTTATGCTAAGCTGGGTAAACTGACAGGAGAGCGGAAATATACTGATAAGATGTGGGAATTGTATAGCTATACCCGCAATGAATATGCCAAGAACGGACTGTTCAATCCTAAAGACGGGTTGTGGTGGAGAGATCATGATTTTGTTCCGCCTTATAAAGAACCTAATGGGGAAGATTGTTATTGGAGTAGGGGCAATGGTTGGGCTTATGCCGCACTGGTACGGGTGCTGGAAGAAATTCCGGCGGATGAGGTGCATCGTGTGGATTATGTCAATGACTTCCTGGCCATGAGTAAGGCAATAAAGAAATGTCAGCGTAAGGATGGTTTCTGGAATGTGAGTTTGCATGATGAGACAAACTTCGGTGGGAAAGAGACAAGTGGTACGGCTTTGTTCGTTTATGGAATGGCTTGGGGCGTGCGTAATGGCTTGTTGGATAAAAAAGAGTATCTTCCGGTATTGCTGAAGGCCTGGAATGCGATGGTGCAGGATGCTGTTCATCCGGACGGGTGTCTGGGGTATGTACAGGGAACGGGAAAGGAACCAAAGGATGGCCAGCCGGTGACTTATGATAAAATACCTGATTTTGAGGATTATGGTATAGGATGTTTCTTGCTGGCTGGTACGGAAGTGTATAAATTGAATTAATTAGTAACAGATTTCATAGATTATAGTATAATTGATAAAAGAATCAATTAGGAGGAAGGAGGGGCTGTGAAGTCGTTCCTTTTCTTTTTCTTTGCATATAAATGATAATTTATCGGCGAGGGAATGGGTACGCGGACTACGCGGATAAGGCGGACGAACGCGGACTTTAATCTTTTAGACGCGGATGACACGGATGACGCGGATTTTTAAAGCTGCGCTATACATACCGGCATATCACACCGAAGGAAAAAAGAATCCGCGTCATCCGTGTCATCCGTGTCTGAAAGATTACTTGCACGCCGAAGGAGAACCTTGCTCCAGCGCTACGCTGGTAAATTATCATTTATTAATCTGACGAATTAACTAACTAACATAAAATGAAAGAAGTATGAGACAGCTTATTGCATTAATAATTTTAGGACTATCTATAACTTTGAATGTCGGAGCACAAAGTTACAAGTTCGATTTTACCTCCGGTAAGAAAACGAAGGACGGATATATCAAGATAACATCTGCTGATCGGTATTCCAATGCGAAAGGCTACGGATATGATCTCTCTCCGTCTCCGGATGGAAAGAACCACGCTCCTTTCTTTTTTTCAGTTGCCGTACCGGACGGGAATTATCACGTCACAGCTATCATCGGCAGTAAACGCAGTGCAGGAGAGACAACACTCCGAGGAGAATCACGCCGCCTCTTTTACGAAAATGTAAAAACAAAGAAAGGAGAATTGCTCCCTTGTTCCTTTACCATTAACAAACGCGATATCCACATCTCCGACAAAGAAGATGTGCGCATCAAGCCGCGCGAACGCAGCAAGCTGAATTGGGATGACAAACTGACTTTAGAGTTTAACGGAGATACTCCTCAGCTGACCGAACTAATCATTGAGCGTATAGAAAATGTTCCTACAGTCTTTTTATGCGGTAACTCCACTGTAGTGGATCAGGATAATGAACCTTGGGCCAGTTGGGGACAGATGGTTCCCCGTTTCTTTACCGATAGCATTTGCTTTGCCAACTATGCCGAATCCGGAGAGTCTGCCAATACTTTCATTGCTGCCGGACGTTTGAAGAAAGCCTTGACGCAGATGAAATCGGGAGATTATATCTTCATGGAATTCGGACACAACGATCAGAAGCAGAAAGGTCCCGGCAAAGGTGCCTTCTATTCTTTTATGACAAGTCTGAAAACCTTTGTTGATGAAGCCCGTGCCCGTGGAGTGCACCCCGTATTGGTAACTCCTACCCAAAGACGTAGCTTCGATGAAAATGGAAAGATTAAAGATACCCATCTTGATTTTCCCGATGCAGTGCGCTGGCTGGCGGAAAAGGAAAATATTCCTTTGATAGACCTGCATGCCATGACGCGTATTCTGTATGAGGCTATGGGAGTGGAGGAATCCAAGCATGCTTTCGTACACTATCCTGCCAATACCTATCCGGGGCAAGACAAACCTTTGGCGGATAATACTCATTTTAATCCGTATGGTGCTTATCAGATAGCCAAATGCGTTATTGAAGGAATGAAACAAGCCGGATTACCTTTGGTGAAGTATTTACGGACGGATAATGAAGGATATGATCCTGCCTGTCCGGATGCTCGCGAAACTTTTAAGTGGAATGAAAGTCCGTTTACGGAACTGGAAAAGCCGGACGGTAATTGAGAGAGGTTTTAGGGAACCAACCTCTCTATATCCGGAATCACTATTTCTCCCCGGTGTAATTCCAACAGGCCGTCTTCTTGCATGCCATTCAATGCTTTCGATACTCCCAATCGTGTATCATTGATGGCATTTGCAAGTTCTTCCATCTTGATTTTCAGTATCTTTTCTCCGGAAGGACGTTCGATGTGGGAGAGGATAAAATCGGCGATCCGCGCTTCGAGCTTCTCCGGAACTTTCGTCCACAAACGGTTATAGCACGTTTGTGCCCGGTTACTGATGATATTCATATAGTTGAGGCGGAAAATTTCATATCTGAACAGGTCGTTCATCACAAATGCCTTACTGATAGTTACGGTATTTACTTCTGTACGAGCTATGTGAGTGGATACGTAAGACGTATTCATGCCGAACAAAGATTGCGGTTCAATCAGGTATGGTGCCTGAAAATACTCCGTGAAGGTGTAAGAGTTATCTGTGGATGAGGTGGATGAAGCGATTTCCCCGTTCAAGATAAATATTAACTGTCCACATGTTGTTCCTTTTTTTACTAAAGTTTCTCCAACTTTATGCTTGGTGAAATGTAATTTTACTTTTCCCAATATATTAGTGAAGTCCTCATGAGCGAGTCCTTGAAACAGTGGCAATTGGAGCAGGGTGTCATACATCGTTTCCATATCTTTATCAACTTCTTGTTTGAAAACAAATGTAAGCATAATCGCTATGTACCGTAAACACTTTGCCTTTCTTTTTGTTTTTTTTATTATTTCTTAAACGTGCTATTCATTCAGGCAATTAAATCTTGTGGAATGCATAAAAATCGATTATCTTTGCAAAAAAAAGGAGGGACACATGTTTGCAGCATTCAATTTACAACAAATGATCAGTGCTTTTATTGTACTGTTCGCAGTTATCGATATCATTGGTTCTATTCCTATCATCATCAATTTGAAGGAAAAAGGCAAAGAAGTGAACGCGCTGAAGGCTACGTTAATATCTTTTGCATTGTTGATTGGCTTTTTCTACGCAGGAGACATGATGTTAAAGTTATTTCATGTAGATATTGAATCGTTTGCGGTGGCCGGTGCATTTGTTATCTTCCTGATGTCGCTGGAAATGATTCTGGATGTAGAGATATTTAAGAATCAGGGACCTATTAAGGAAGCGACTTTAGTGCCGCTGGTTTTCCCGTTGCTGGCGGGTGCCGGTGCATTTACCACCTTGCTTTCCCTCCGTGCGGAGTATGCCAGTGTTAATATTATCATCGCTTTGGTGCTGAATATGATATGGGTGTATTTTGTTGTTAGTATGACCGGGCGTGTGGAACGCTTCCTGGGTAAGGGCGGTATTTATATTATCCGTAAGTTTTTCGGTATCATTCTGTTGGCTATTTCGGTGAGGCTGTTTATGGCGAACATTACGTTGCTGGTGGAGGCGTTACATAAAACATAAATATTCTCCGGTTTTAATCTCTTGTTGAAATATGGCTTATACTGAGCCTTTTCTTTATTTTGTTGAATATATATTTGGAAAATATGCAGCAAAGCTATACCTTTGCACCCAAATTCAAGACAATGATGAAACATTTATGTACATATAATCCTCTGAAACGATTGCTGCAGAACGAACAAATCTGTTGCTGTAGTGTCGTGCATGTACATTGGTTTAGCGGTTTCATCTAAGTTATCCTACATTATTTTTCTTTTTTGCCGGATACAATGATGCCGGTAGTCTGTTTTTCAGTTACTAATTATTTTGTAATTGCGGTTGTTGTTGCATACTTGCCAGTGGGAGCGAAGGAATAAGCTCCTCTGTCCGGCAGGTTGTTGCCCCGCGTATGATCTAAACTAGAGTTGATATGTTTAAAATACTTGGCCTGATGATCTTAGGCATAATAATCGGTTATGGTTTGCGTCGTATCTCGTTTTTGCGCAAAGTGGAGGTATCCATATCTTATACAGTATTTTTGTTACTATTTGTTTTGGGCGTCACTATAGGGTCCAACAGACTGATTGTAGATAATCTGTTCTCTTTTGGATGGCAGGCAGCCTTATTGGCTTTATCTGCTACTGTAGGCAGCATTTTGGCTTCATGGCTTGTATTAAAATTGTTTTTCACTTCTAAAAAGAAAAAGGTATGAAAGATAGTTTGATTGTATTGGGATTTTTTGTGGGCGGATGCCTTTTGGGAGCTTTGGGATATCTCCCGGTGGATTTGAAGACAGGTAATATGTCTATCTATATATTGTATGCGTTGATGTTCCAGATCGGCATCAGTATTGGTTCCAATAAGGAACTGAAGAGCATGATTTCTCAGCTCCGTCTGAAGTTCTTGCTGATTCCGTTGGCTACTATTGGTGGAACTCTGCTTTTCTCGGCTCTGGCCAGTCTGCTGCTTAGCCGTTGGAGTATATTTGACTGTATGGCGGTGGGGAGTGGTTTTGCTTATTATTCTCTTTCTTCTGTGCTGATAACGCAGTTCAAGGAAGCTTCAATCGGACTTCAGCTGGCTACGGAGTTGGGGACAATTGCTCTGTTAGCTAATATATTCAGGGAAATGATGGCTCTGCTGGGTGCACCGCTATTGGTACGATACTTCGGCAGATTGGCACCTATATCAGCCGCTGGTGTCAATTCAATGGATGTGATATTGCCTGTAATTACCCGCTATTCCGGGAAAGAGATGGTGCCTATAGCTATTTTCCACGGCTTACTCATTGATATGAGTGTACCATTCTTTGTTTCTATGTTTTGCAAACTATGATGCCGGATCTTCTTCCGGTCTATTGAAGTCTGCCTTTACTTCTGTATTTTCTTCTTCCTCATATCCCTTCCCCTCTTCACCGGACTCTTCATCGGGTGTTTCTTCCTCATCTGCAAACGGGTCCGGTCGTTGAGGTCCATATTCCATGAATGCTATGGCACAGATAGTGCCGGCTATCGCTCCGCTGAGGTGTCCTTCCCATGAGGTGGTTTCTTTGGCAAAGAATGGGAACATATTCCAGATAAGCCCGCCATATAGAAAGGTAACTAATAAGGAGATGGCAATCAATGGTACATGCTTTCGCAGGATACCGCTGAAAAAAAGGAAGAAGGCCAGGCCGTAGATGATGCCACTGGCTCCGATGTGCCATCCCGGTTTACCTATAAGAAAGGTGAGTGCACCGCAGCCTATCCAGATGGCAAAGAATATATAGGAAGCAATGTGCCGGTAAAAGTAGAACAAACACCACGACAGAAAGAATAACGGCAAAGTGTTTGCTAACAGATGCCTCAAACTGCCGTGTACTAACGGGTGCGCAAAGATACCGAATACCCCTCTTTGTTCCATAGGATACACACCTAACCTCCTGAAATCCCAGTCCATACCGACTTCAAGGAACTTTAGCAAGTAAAGAATAAAAATGAGGAATAACGGTATAACTGCTGCCAGGGCTATCCGGCGTACATCTTGCTTCATCTTTCTTACTGGTTTCTGTTATTTTGGTACAATGCTACGAATATTTAAGTAAAAAACGAAAATAAATGAACTTTTTATTTTGCGTATTGTCTTTAATTTGTATTTTTGGCATCAGTACCATACCCGTAGGCATAGCATGCGAGGTATGGAACATGATACCTGAACAATTAACCTTTAAATAATGCACAACTATGAGTTATTTACGATTTGACAAGACTCTGATGATCAATCTGGAAGAATCTTTACCAAGGGAGATACTTCGGACAAATAAGTCAGGAGCCTATCATTGTACAACAATTGTAGATTGTAACACACGCAAATATCATGGACTGTTGGTGATTCCCGTCCCCAATCTTGACGATGAAAATCATGTGCTGCTATCTTCTTTAGATGAAACGGTAATTCAGCACGGTGCGGAGTTTAATCTGGGGTTGCATAAATATCAGGGAGACCACTTTAGTCCTAACGGGCATAAGTATATCCGTGAATTCGATTGCGAGCATATCCCGGCAACAACTTACCGTGTAGGAGGTGTTATCCTCCGTAAGGAAAAGATTTTTGTACATCATGAGAATAGGATTCTGATTCGCTATACCTTGGTAGATGCCCATTCGGCAACCACACTTCGATTCCGCCCCTTTTTGGCCTTTCGCAGTGTACGCGAATATACGCACGAAAATCCGCAGGCGAACCGTGACTACCAATTGGTAGAAAATGGTGTGAAAACCTGTATGTATCCCGGCTATCCCGAACTTTTCATGCAACTGAACAAGAAGAATGAATTCCATTATCAGCCGGATTGGTATCGTGGCATCGAGTATCCTAAAGAACAGGAGCGAGGATATGACTTCAATGAAGACCTGTATGTTCCCGGTTATTTCGAAGTAGATATAAAGAAAGGAGAAAGTATCGTTTTCTCTGCCGGCATTTCTGAAATTTCTCCGCGTAAACTAAAACAAACCTTTGAGGCGGAAGTTGCTGACCGTACACCGCGCGACAGTTTCTATCACTGTCTGCAAAACTCGGCACACCAGTTCCACAATAAACAGGGGGAGAACCACTATGTATTAGCGGGATATCCCTGGTTTAAGTGTCGTGCCCGTGACTTGTTTGTTTCTTTGCCCGGCTTGACGTTGGCAGTGGATGAACAAGATGAGTTTGAAGATGTTATGGTGACTGCCGAAAAAGCTATCCGGGAGTTTATCAGTGGAGAACCATCGAGTTATAAAATATATGAGATGGAAGATCCGGATGTATTGTTGTGGGCTGTATGGGCTTTACAGCAGTATGCTAAGGAGACCTCACGTGAGCAATGCCGCCAGAAATATGGTCGTTTGCTGGAGGACATCATGGACTATATCCGTAGCCGTAAACATGATAATCTCTTCCTGCACGAAAATGGCTTACTGTATGCCAACGGGACGGAGAAGGCTATCACCTGGATGAATTCTACGGTGAATGGTCGTCCTGTAACCCCGCGTACGGGATACATTGTGGAAGTGAACTCTTTGTGGTATAACGCACTTCGTTTCATAGCCGATCTGGTTCGTGAAGATGGCAATGTACATCTGGCGGACGAACTGGATGCGCAGGCGGAAGTAACCGGAAAGTCTTTTGTAGAGGTATTCCGTAATGAGTGTGGTTATCTGTTCGATTATGTGGATGGATTTATGATGGACTGGAGCGTCCGTCCCAATATGATATTTACCGTTGCCTTCGATTATTCCCCGCTGGATCGGGCACAGAAAAAGCAGGTGCTTGATATCGTGACGAAAGAGTTGCTTACTCCGAAAGGGTTGCGTACTCTCAGTCCGAAGAGTGGAGGATATAATCCGAACTATGTCGGTCCTCAGATTCAGAGAGATTATGCTTATCACCAGGGTACAGCTTGGCCGTGGCTTATGGGCTTCTATATGGAGGCGTACCTGCGTATTTACAAGATGAGCGGTGTATCATTCGTGGAGCGTTATCTGATTGGTTTTGAAGATGAGATGACGAGTCATTGTATCGGTTCGCTCCCCGAACTCTTCGATGGTAATCCACCGTTCAGAGGTCGCGGTGCAGTGTCTTTTGCCATGAATGTGGCCGAAATACTGCGCATCCTGAAATTGTTGTCTAAGTATAATTTATAAGAGGAGGAACGAAAATGAAAGTTTTAATGTTTGGATGGGAGTTCCCCCCGCATATCTTAGGTGGCTTGGGAACTGCCAGCTACGGTCTGACGAAGGGGATGTCCCAGCAGGAAGATATGGAAATTACTTTCTGTATTCCAAGGCCATGGGGCGATGAAGATCAGAGCTTCTTACGCATCATTGGCATGAATAGCACTCCGGTAGTGTGGCGTGATGTAAACTGGGATTATGTTCAGGGACGTGTAGGTTCTTATATGAACCCCCAACTCTATTATGATTTGCGCGATCATATTTATGCCGATTTTAATTATCTGAATACGAATGATCTCGGTTGTATCGAGTTTTCCGGTCGTTATCCAGCTAATTTACATGAAGAGATAAATAACTATTCCATTGTGGCCGGTGTGGTAGCACGCCAGCAGGAGTTTGAGATCATCCACTCACACGACTGGCTGACCTATCCGGCAGGTATTCATGCCAAACAGGTATCCGGTAAACCGTTGGTAATCCATGTGCATGCCACTGACTTCGACCGTAGTCGTGGAAATGTGAATCCTACTGTGTATGCCATAGAAAAGAATGGTATGGATAATGCTGACCATATTATGTGTGTGAGTGAGTTGACTCGTCAGACGGTTATTAATAAATATTTTCAGGATCCCCGCAAGGTATCTACCGTGCACAATGCCGTTTCTCCGCTTTCACAAGAGATACAGGATATTGTACCGCAGAAGAAGCCGAATGAAAAAGTTGTGACTTTCTTAGGTCGCATAACCATGCAGAAGGGTCCGGAATATTTTGTGGAAGCTGCTGCTATGGTATTGCACCGTACGCGCAATATCCGTTTCGTGATGGCCGGTAGTGGTGATATGATGGATCAGATGATCCGTTTGGTGGCCGAACGAGGTATTGCCGACCGTTTCCATTTTCCAGGTTTCATGAAAGGAAGTCAGGTGTACGAAATGTTGAAAGCAAGTGATGTGTACATTATGCCGTCTGTTTCCGAACCCTTTGGTATTTCTCCTTTGGAGGCTATGCAATGTAGTGTACCGACTATTATTTCTAAGCAATCCGGCTGTGCCGAGATATTAGATAAGTGCATCAAGACTGACTACTGGGATATTCATGCTATGGCAGATGCAATTTATGCTATTTGCACTTATCCTGACCTTTACGAGTATTTGCGTGATGAAGGTAAGAAAGAAGTGGATGCTATTAAGTGGGAAGATGTGGGACTGAAAGTGCGCCGCATCTACGAAGAGGTTATTAAACAATATAATAGATAACAATAAAACAATATAGATATGAGAACGATCTGTCTTTATTTTGAGATCCATCAAATCATTCACCTGAAACGCTATCGTTTCTTTGATATAGGTACGAATCATTATTATTATGATGATTATGCCAACGAATACAGTATCAACGAAGTTGCCGAACGTTCCTATATTCCGGCATTGAGCACCCTCATTGAAATGGCGAAAAATTCCGGCGGTGCATTCAAGGTGGCTTTGTCTATTTCCGGTGTTGCTTTGGAACAATTGGAAATCCACGCACCGGCTGTGATTGACCTGCTACACCAGTTGAATGATACAGGTTGTTGCGAGTTCTTGGCCGAACCTTATTCTCACGGCCTTTCTTCTTTGGCAAATGAAGATTGTTTCAAGGAAGAAGTGAAGCGCCAGAGTGCTAAGATGAAACAAATGTTCGGTAAAGCACCGAAAGTATTCCGTAACTCCAGTCTGATTTACTCTGATGAAATAGGGGGATTGGTGGCAAGTATGGGCTTTAAGGGTATGCTGACTGAAGGTGCAAAACATATTTTAGGATGGAAGAGTCCGCACTATGTGTATCATTGCAGCTATAACCAGAACCTGAAACTGTTGTTGCGTGATTTCAAGCTTTCAGATGATATCAGTTTGCGCTTCTCTAATTCCGAATGGAATGAATATCCACTGTTTGCCGATAAGTATATTGGTTGGATTGATGCTCTTCCACAAGAAGAACAGGTTATCAACATCTTTATGGAACTTAGTGCATTGGGAATGTCACAGCCGCTTTCTTCCAATATACTGGAATTCCTGAAAGCGTTGCCTGCTTGTGCAAAGGATAAAGGTATTACTTTCTCTACACCGACGGAGGTTATCACTAAATTGAAATCTGTATCTCAACTGGATGTTCCGTATCCAATGTCCTGGGTAGATGAGGAAAGAGATACCAGTTGCTGGTTGGGCAACTGTATGCAGCGTGAAGCTTTCAATAAATTGTATAGTATTGCTGAACGCGTTCATTTATCCGATGATCGCCGCATCAAGCAGGATTGGGATTATTTGCAGGCAAGTAATAACTTCCGGTTCATGACGACGAAGAATAGTGGTATTAGATTGAACAGGGGAATCTATGAGTCTCCTTATGATGCTTTTACTAACTATATGAATATTTTAGGTGATTTTATCAAACGGGTAGAATCTCTTTATCCGATGGATATAGATAATGAGGAACTGAATGCCTTGCTGACGACTATCAAGAATCAGGGTGACGAGATAGACGAATTACACAAAGAGGTGGAAAAGTTGCAGGCTAAACTGGAAAAAGAAAAGACTGCTGAGGCAAAGGTTAAAGCTGCTGCTGCCAAAGCTAAAACTCCTGCTGCTACAAAGAAAACAGCTGAAAAGAAACCTGCTGCGAAGAAAGCCACAACAACCAAGAAGGAAACTGCCAAGTAGTTTTTCTTTTTAGGAGAAAATACATCAAATAAAAAAGCCTTCCGTTCAAACAGAACGGAAGGCTTTTTTGTACCTTTACTTATTTTGAGGAGAAGTTTATTTATTGAAGGTAGTATAAGTTACTTCCAATTTCAGAGCTTCACCCTTCGGACCGCCTTTCAACATTGCATATCCGGGTTGGAGATCGTTTTGGATACCTGTCATTGTACTGGAAGTACTTGAACTTGTAGTATCATATGTGATTGAAACAGGTATCAGATATACAGTTCTCCAGTCTTTTTCCCATTCTTCCTGATTCCATTTATCACCTGCTTCTTCTTTGGCTTTTTTCATTGCGGCATCTTTTCCTTGAATGCAAGTAGTAACTAAACGGGCAATATTATTAAATGTATACTGATTGGTTGCTACATTATTATGCTTTACGGTGTAAGACGTGATGTTGTCCGGCAATTTGTTTTCTTCGAAGAAACTCTTGAAGTCTACTTTACGTAATAGCAAAACATTGCTTGGAGCACTCATGCTGAACTCGTATGGGCTGTCTTGCTTATTGTAATTGGTGAATGTCAGTTTCACTGCATTCAGTGTATCATTGGCTAACTTCTGGTAGATATCATCATAAGGTAATTCTGCCTCTGTGAAAATACCGGCGGGAGATTTGATATAAGTATGTTCATCTTCTGCAGCAAGTTTCTGGATTTTATCGGAATTGAGGAATTGATTAGCCTGAATTACCTCTTTAGTAGAAGCAAATTCAGTCCGCCATGTGTGGGCGGTAGAGTCCTCATTCTCGAAACCTGCTTGTTTCCGTTTATAAGGTACATTAGTTGCGGTATCTATTACATAGAATTGATATTTCATTTGTAAGTCTACACGATCTACGTAAAGTACTGTTCCATCACCATAATCGCTTTTAATATATACGCCCTTAAATACGTTCTCTATAAAAGCTTTAGAGTTCTTGAAATATTCAGGATGTTCTTTACTGAGTTTAAGCCACTTGTTTCCATAGGTTTCCTTATCCAGCGTAAAAGTAACACTTGGATAATAAGTTTTATTACCATATGAATCTGTTGCGTTTCTTTCTTCATCTGTTACGCTTGTGTCGTAGGCTGTATAGGCTCTGCGACCTAATAAAATCGGATTCAGTTTATCGTAATACTCTGCAGGATCAATATTGGTATAGCGATTGCGTTCCAACTCTTTTTGCAATTGGTATGCACTCATACGGCAAGCATTCAAAGAATCTCCGAACCAAGTGGAATAGAAAACAACTAAGCGTACACCTGCTACCGTGTCTTCTGTCAGAATTCCCGTCTTTTTATCAAAATCATATTTTTCAGGGAATTTGAAGTTATCTATACAGTTCAACTCAGTTAAGAAACTCGCTTCGTAGTATCCGAAAAGAGGATCTGTAAAACGCCCTACATAACCTGTACTGGTTTTGGCAAATACAGAGTCAGCGACAACGGAACGTGTAGTGACGGGAAATTCTGTGGTTAGTGCGGAAATACCGTCAGAACCGGGTAACATTCCTATTCCTAATGTACCGGTATTATCATCGCAACCAAAGAAAGTAAGGGTTGCTGTCAATAGCAGAGCGCCTAAAAACTTCACTTTCATAGTTTTCTTTGTTATCTTGTTTATTTTTGTTCTGTTTCCCATACTCTGTCGTAGAACTCATTACAAGCATCGGCAAATGTTTCGGGAGTCTGATATTCTAAAATGGGTTTTCCAGATTGTCGAGCATATTCCATCACTTCTTCGTTGACTTTTTCGCTTTGTTGGATAATGCCATCTGCATAATCAATGGCCAGTTTGCACAACGTTGCGTAGTCTACAGGAGCCTTCAGGTGAGCTACATCCTTCTTTGTAACACCTTTCAATACCAATCTGTTTACAAAATCAGCATTAAACGATTCTTTGAAGTCATCTTCGAAAACGGAGAATACTACTTTAGCGTCACGGAATGAAGGCTCGTCCTTATATGCTTTCTTTATATACAAAGGAGCTAAGGCAGTCATCCAGCCATGGCAGTGAATGATATCCGGGCACCAGCGTAACTTCTTAACTGTTTCCAATACACCGCGTGCATAAAAAATAGCACGACTGTCATTATCCTCATATTCCACACCATTCTCATCCGCTGTTTCCAGGCGGTTTTGGAAATAATCATCGTTGTCGATGAAATAAACCTGCATGCGGGCAGACTGAATGGAAGCAACTTTAATAATAAGGGGGTGGTCGGTATCGTCAATAATCAGATTCATACCGGAGAGACGTATCACTTCATGCAATTGGTTTCTGCGCTCATTGATATTCCCCCATTTAGGCATGAATGTTCTAATTTCTCTGCCTTTTTCCTGGATTGCTTGAGGTAGGTTTCTGCCTACAAGGGACATTTCGGATTCTGGTACGTAAGGAGTAATCTCTTGGGTAATAAATAAAACCTTGTTCGCCTTTGTCATAATAACAATGTTCTCAATTATTCTGCAAAGATATAAAAAAAATCGGGCACTTGAGCAAATAAGGCGACTCTATAATTCCTTATGAATTGTTAACTGCTTGTTTTTCAGTGTTACATTGCTTCAAAGCAGGTTGTTGTCCGAGTAGAACTTTTGCATTAATTTGCGATATTTCTTCTTTATATGCTAAATAATAGTTTATTTTGCACCGCTTTTGCGAACAACTAAGTTATTATATAACCTATAAAAATGGAAATAGTACATACTATCAAGGACTTGCAGGCCGGACTCTCGGCTTTACGGGCCCAAGGTAAAAAGGTAGGATTGGTACCTACAATGGGTGCCCTGCATGCCGGTCATGCGTCATTGGTGAAGCGTTGTGTTGCAGAGAATGATGCTGCGGTAGTGAGTGTTTTTGTAAACCCGACACAGTTTAACGACAAGAATGATTTAGAGAAATATCCCCGTACGCTGGATGCCGATTGTGCTTTGTTGGAAGCTTGCGGTGCTGCGTTTGTGTTCGCTCCTTCGGTTGCGGAGATGTATCCTGAACCTGATACGCGCCAATTCAGTTATGCGCCGTTGGATACAGTGATGGAAGGTGCGTTTCGTCCGGGACACTTCAATGGTGTTTGCCAGATTGTGAGTAAGCTGTTTGATGCAGTGAAACCGGATCGCGCTTATTTCGGAGAGAAAGATTTCCAGCAGTTAGCTATCATTCGTGAGATGGTGCGCCAGATGAATTATTCGTTGGAAATAGTGGGTTGCCCTATTATACGTGAAGAGGATGGGCTGGCTCTGAGTAGTCGTAACGCTCGTTTATCTGTCGAAGAACGCAAAAATGCTTTAAAAATATCGCAAACATTATTTGAAAGTCGTACCTTTGCGGCTTCTCATACAGTTGCTGAGACTCAGAAGTTTGTAGAAGATGCCATTACTGCCGCTCCCGGTTTGCGTCTGGAATACTTCGAACTGGTGGATGGCAACACGTTGCAGAAAATAGCCAATTGGGAAGATACGGCGTATGCTGTAGGTTGCATTACAGTGTTCTGTGGTGAAGTTCGCCTGATTGACAATATTAAATATAAAGAGTAATAAACCTAAAAAGAGAGATCAGACCTTATGATGATTGAAGTGCTGAAGTCGAAAATCCATTGCGCTCGCGTCACGGAAGCTAACCTCAATTATATGGGAAGCATTACGATTGACGAGGACTTACTGGATGCGGCTAATATGATTGCCGGTGAAAAAGTGTACATAGCTGATAATAATAATGGTGAACGTTTTGAAACCTATATTATTAAAGGCGAACGTGGTTCGGGCAAGATATGTCTGAATGGTGCGGCAGCCCGCAAGGTGCAGCCGGACGATATCATCATTATTATGTCGTATGCCTTGATGGACTTTGAAGAAGCCAAGTCGTTCAAGCCGTCGGTGATTTTCCCTGATCCGGCAACGAACAAAGTGGTGAAATAAACGGGAAGAAAAGCGGTGGAAAGCTTGACTTTAGTTGTTTGATTCCGTATCTTTGCCCATGTAATCCTGATTTAGTTTCGGGAACGAAGATAGTAAGAGGAGTGATGCTAGTTGCTCCTCTTTTTTTGTGTCTGTATGTAGGATTTTTCGGAAGATACTATGTTTTGGTTCATAATATACTATGTAATTGGGTAAAACATACTATGTAATCGCTCGAAACATACCATCTGTTTAGAGCGAATGAATGATGTAATCGAAGTAAACAGGTCATCTGTTTCGGAAAAAGAAAAGCGGAAAGACCGAAATCTTTCCGCTTTGTTAATGTTATGTAAACTTGCTCTTGACAAGTAATGGCTTTTCTGCTTATTTGCTCAACTGCTCGTGCATTGAGGCAGCAGCCTTGCGTCCATCGCCCATAGCGAGAATAACGGTAGCACCACCACGAACAATATCACCTCCGGCATAAATGGTCGGAATAGATGACTGCATGTTCTCGTTTACGGCAATCGTACCTTTGCGTCCCATTTCCAGTCCCGGAATAGAAGAAGGCACAATCGGGTTGGGAGAAACCCCTACGCTGACGATAGCCAGATCTATATCAATGGTTTCCGTTGCACCTGGGATAGCTACGGGACTACGGCGTCCGGATGCATCCGGTTCGCCAAGCTCCATTTTTTGCAAGATAACTTGTTTTACCTTTCCTTGCTCATCGGCGATGTATTCGATAGGGTTATGCAGCGTGAGGAACTCAACACCTTCTTCTTTCGCATGTTTTACCTCTTCGATACGTGCAGGCATTTCTTCTTCGGAACGGCGATAGATAATCATGGCACGTTCAGCACCCAAGCGGCGTGCAGTACGCACTGAGTCCATTGCTGTATTTCCACCACCGATAACGGCTACATTTCTACCGAAAGGCACCGGTGTATCAGAGTCTTCGCTTGCTGCATCCATCAGGTTGACGCGTGTCAGGTATTCATTGGATGACAGGATATTGATGGAGTTCTCTCCCGGAATATTCATGAAGTTAGGCAATCCGGCACCGGATGCTACGAATACACCTTTGAAACCTTCTTCTTCTAACTGTTCCACACTGATAGTCTTGCCTATGATGCAGTCCTTTATGAAGTTAACTCCCATCTTGGCAAGATTCTCAATCTCTACATCCACCACTTTGTTCGGCAGACGGAATTCGGGGATACCATACTTCAATACACCGCCTATCTCGTGAAGGGCTTCGAAGACAGTAACGTCGTAACCATATTTAGCCATATCTCCGGCAAAAGAAAGTCCGGCAGGTCCGGAGCCGATAACGGCAATCTTGATACCATTCTTTTCCTTGATTTCCGGTACGGAAATTTGCCCGCTTTCACGTTCATAGTCAGCGGCAAAGCGTTCCAGATAGCCGATTGCTACCGGCTTTTCTTTCATTTTCAGGTGGATACATTTTGACTCACACTGTTTTTCCTGCGGGCAAACACGGCCGCAAACGGCAGGCAGAGCACTGGTCTCTTTTAGTGTCTTGGCAGCTTCGAGTATTTCTCCACGTTCAATGTTTTTGATGAAACGAGGAATGTCAATACCTACGGGACAGCCTTCCATACAGCCTGGATTCGCACAATCGAGGCAACGCTTAGCTTCCGTCAGAGCTTGTTCCTCTGTAAGTCCTTGATTTACTTCTTCTTTGCGACTGTGCGAACGGTATTCCGGATCGAGCTCGTTCATTTCAACACGCGGAATAGCGGTACGTTCTTTGGGTTTCATTGCCTTGCGAAGTTCCAAACGCCATGCGGCATTACGACTTTTCTCGTCAACTTCTTGTGTCGGTTCCGGTACAGCTTTGCAGGATTCGTCTTCTTCAAGCTTGTGCATCTCCTCGCGTTCGATGCTCTTGAAAGCACCCATACGCTTCAACATCTCGTCGAAGTCTACCTGATGGCCGTCAAATTCCGGTCCGTCTACACAAACGAATTTGGTCTTTCCACCGATGGTAATACGACAAGCACCGCACATACCTGTACCATCCACCATGATTGTATTCAGCGAAACATCAGTCGGTATTTCATATTTCTTAGTCAGCAAACAAACAAATTTCATCATGATAGCGGGGCCGATAGCAAAACATTTGTTTACTTTCTCCCGTTTAATGACTTCTTCCACGCCTTCGGTTACCAATCCTTTGCGTCCGTAAGAACCGTCATCGGTCATAATGATGACCTCGTCTGCGCTTTCGCGCATCTCTTTTTCAAGGATAATCAGCTCTTTGCTACGTCCGGCAAGTACGGCAATAACGCGATTACCGGCAGCTTTCAAAGCCTGTACGATAGGGAGCATGGGAGCCACGCCTACACCACCACCTGCACAAACCACTGTTCCGAAGTTTTCAATATGAGTAGCTTGTCCCAG
Organism: Bacteroides sp. 14(A); assembly: GCF_000526555.1. Lineage (NCBI taxonomy): Bacteria > Pseudomonadati > Bacteroidota > Bacteroidia > Bacteroidales > Bacteroidaceae > Bacteroides > Bacteroides sp. 14(A). The sequence continues at coordinate 2,871,195 of NZ_JAGH01000002.1, forward strand.
CGGACCTACCACATCGGTGATGTAATCGCCCTCATTCAGTTCGCAAAGGCGGGTAGAGGAGAGGCCTACTTCCTGTACTACCAAAGTGATAGTGCCGCGTACGGTGTCAGCCGCTGCAATAGTCAATGGCATACGTTCGCCTTTTTCGCCTACACGCACAATGACGAAGTGTCCTGCCTTGCGTGAGCGGGCTATTAAAGGTGCCTCGATCTCTAATTTAAAAACCTTTTCAGAAAAATGTTCTTTGCTAATGATTTTGTTCATTATCTATAAATTTTGTTGGTATAATTACGTAATCACTTTCAGATTGTTACGGTTTGCAAAGATACGGGTTATTTGGTAAAAACAAAGAAAGTTTCTTCTAAAAAGCTGTATAACTGATGTGGACAAATGATAATTCGCCCCTACCAGGTTGTATAGACGTAATCATATAAACGTCTGTGGTTACCTATGTAGGAGCGAATTATTATTCACCCGCTCGTATAGCGCAGCTATTTTTAGTCAATCATTTCAAAACCCGTATACGGCACCAATGCCTTCGGGATACGGATACCTTCCGGCGTCTGATTGTTTTCCAACAAAGCGGCAACAATGCGTGGTAATGCCAATGCAGATCCGTTTAATGTATGGCAAAGTTCTGTCTTCTTTTCTCCACTGCGGTAACGGCATTTCAAGCGGTTGGCCTGATAAGTATCGAAGTTAGAAACCGAACTTACCTCCAGCCAACGCTTCTGTGCTTCGGAGTAAACCTCAAAGTCGAAGCAAAGGGCGGCTGTAAAGCTCATATCTCCACCGCATAGGCGAAGGATGCGATATGGCAATTCCAGTTTTTGCAATAATCCTTCCACATGATCCAACATCTCTTTGTGAGATTGTCTGGAATGTTCCGGTTTGTCAATGCGTACCAATTCTACTTTAGAGAATTCGTGCAGACGGTTCAAGCCGCGTACATCTTTACCGTAAGAACCTGCTTCGCGACGGAAACACTGCGTGTAAGCACAGTTCTTGATAGGAAGTTGCTTCTCTTCCAGAATCACGTCACGATAGATGTTTGTTACAGGAACTTCAGCTGTCGGAATAAGATATAAATCGTCTACTTCGCAATGGTACATCTGACCTTCCTTGTCGGGTAACTGGCCTGTTCCGTAACCGGAAGCGGCATTAACCACTGTCGGAGGCATGATTTCCAGATAACCGGCTTTGCGGGCTTCGTCCAGGAAGAAGTTGATCAACGCGCGTTGCAACTGCGCACCTTTTCCTTTATAAACCGGGAAACCGGCTCCTGTTATCTTTACGCCCAGGTCGAAATCTATCAAATCATATTTTTTTGTCAGTTCCCAGTGAGGCAGTGCATCTTTGGGGAGTTCGGTTTCCATACCGCCCATTTTCTCTACTACATTATCTTCAGCACCTACACCTTCGGGTACTTCATCATAAGGTACATTAGGAATGGTATAGAGTAGATTCTGCATGTCTTCGGCAGCCTGATCCATTTCAGTCTGCAAAGTCTTGTTGACTTCTTTAAGTTCGGCTACACGGCTTTTGGCAGTTTCTGCTTCCTCTTTCTTTCCTTCTTTCATCAATTGTCCGATGGATTTGGAAATCGAGTTTACTTCAGAGAGGTTATTATCTAATATAGACTGTGTGCTACGTCTTTTGTCGTTAAAGGCAATTACCTGGTCTATTGTTTCTTTTGCATTTTTGAAATGCTTCTTTTCCAGTCCGCGGATCACCGCGTCGGTGTTTTCTGTAATTTGTTTGATGGTAAGCATATCTTGATACTTTGTTTTGATTAAAATCTTGATTTGAGAGCACAAAGATAATGTAAATCAGAAGTAATGCAAAAAAAGAAACTATAAAAAGAAAGGGATGCAATCCATCAGATTGCATCCCTCATCTTTATTTCTTATTCTGAAACTTACGCTTCTGTGCTTTCGGCAGGGATTACAGATACATAACGTCTGTCTTCCTTGGTTACTTTGAACTGTACAGTTCCGTCTACTAAAGCGAAAAGAGTGTGGTCTTTACCCATACCGATGTTGTTACCCGGGTGGAATTCAGTACCTCTTTGACGAATGATGATGTTGCCTGCTTTGCAAGCTTCGCCACCAAATATCTTAACGCCTAATCTCTTGCTCTGTGATTCGCGGCCGTTCTTAGAACTACCGACACCTTTTTTATGTGCCATTTCTTCTTACTGTTTTAAATTGATTAAGCTACTACTTCTGTAATTGTTAACTCTGTGAATTGTTGGCGGTGACCGTTCAACTTGCGATGACCTTTTCTTCTTTTCTTGTGGAAAATGAGAACTTTGTCACCTTTTACCAGGCTGGATACAATCTGGCAAACAACTTTTGCACCTTCTACAGTAGGAGCACCTACAGTGATTGCACCGTCTTTGTCTACCAAAAGAACCTTGTCAAATTCTACTGTCGTACCGTTTTCTGCATTCTGGATGTGGTGTACAAACAGCTTTTTGCCAGCTTCTGCTTTAAATTGCTGACCGTTGATTTCTACAATTGCGTACATTTCTTATATATAATGTATAAGTTAGCTCCGTCGGGTGGTCTCTAATCACTTAGAAAGCACTTTGTCGAACCCGGTGCGGAATAATCGGGCACAAAAGTACTTCTTTTCTTCGGAACGGGCAAGTGTTTCATCTTCTTTTTGCGGAAAAAATGGTTTACCTCTATTCCATGTAAGGAAAGCGGAATGGGAGCAGTTTCCCGTTTACAAGAAGTTAAGAGTTTGTCGACAAACTCTTAACTTCTTGTAAACAGAAAAAGGACTGCTTGTAACCTTTTGGTAATCAGTGGCGAAATATTCTCTTGTTTAAATCGGAATGTATATAAAACGTACTTGAGACCTGCTTGCTCCGTACCTGCTCCGTAGCAAAACAGGATGCGAACCGGATTTACCTGAAAAATTACAAAAGTGGCTTTAGTATATAAACTGCCGCAACTATCAGTGCCACTACAATAATAGCAAAGATAATAAGCAGTATCAAACTATAGAAAAACATCAGTATTGTAGTCCAGAAACTTCTCCACCAGGTATATCCATACAGTTGCTTATAATCCAGGCAGAAGAGGGCAAAGATGAATAGTATGGGCAATTCGTATAAATGGCCTACCTGTGCACTGCCGTTGAAAGGGAGCACTATGATACTGAGCAAGAGTATCTGGCAAGCAATATAAGCCTGTATAAATACATGTTCTGTCAGATTATAGTGCAGTTTGTTCTTTTTCTGACGGAAAGCCATGAGCGTTGCCAGAGCAAAGAGAGGTAATGTGGCGATAATACGGAATGCCTTGTTACCATGTCCCCAACTTTTCAGTAAGTTCCATACTTTTTCCAGAAAAGGTGTATTGTGAATGGCTTTTTCAAGCTTATTAAATACTGATGATCCACCTTCCAGAAGTTCATCTATGAGTTCGTCATCTTCATCACCATTTATTTGAAGGGTGATGTTATCCTTTTTTAAGTTTTTTGAGGTTTCCAGTTTTTCCAGATCCTGATTCAGTTCTTTTATTGTTTGGGTCAAAACCTCCTTTTGGTCTGGTTTCTTGGTCTCTTTCATCTGTTTCTGCAATAGTTCACGTGCAGCTATCAGATTATTCTTCCGGATGTCCGTAGAATCTTCTGTTTCCAGATTTTCCAGTTTCTTATCCAGACCTTCTATCGTTTTATTCAGGATATTTTGGGTAGTCGGGTCTGTTGCTGTTTCTATACGTTTTTGCAATTGTTCACGTGCAGCGACTATTTCTTGCCTTTGAGCTTCCGGAGACTTTCCCTTTTTCTCTTTCAAGGCTTCAGGATCTACTAGTTGTACGGCCATGATGTAAAGGGCGGCAAGTACAAATAGTGTCTGGAAGGGGCGGAAGTATAAGATTCGTTTGCCGGCAATGAAGTCTCTGATCATGTACCCCGGACGGTAGAGTAAATCCAGAAGTGTTCGACCAAAGCCATTATCAATATTGGTGAATCCTCCCAATATATTTTTGAATGCATTACTGAAGCGGTAGCGAGGAGTGTTCCTGCTTTGACCGCAACGGTTGCAATAACTACCTGTATAGACGGTATCACAATTCAGACAGATGTTACTTTCCTCACTGATGGGCGGAATCTCTTTTCCACGTACCATCTTGATATGCAAGGCTCGAAGGTACTTCTTACAGGGAGTCCACCAGGGGGATATAAAATCTAATACACGGTCTGGCAGAATCCTGCGTTTGGTAAGAATATACCAAAGTACCAGTATGAAAGACCATAGAAAAACATTGCTATCTTCTCCTTCTTCAAAAGACAGCCATAGCAATATTGCCAAAATCAGTATTTGCCAAATATTGATCATCTTTCTTCTGCGGGGAGCGGGAGAAATGGGAGAAGCGGAAACAGCCGGAACTGCAGGCGTACTGACAACCGGATGTTGAGGTATCACTTTATTGGCAGTCGAGTCCTCGTTGTCAGCAGATTGTTTATCATGGGTCGGTAGTTCGTCATTTTCCAGTAGTTCTTCCAGCGAACTCATAATCTTCCAGTGTGGATATTTGGCTAATTCTTCGGTGGTAGTTACTCCATGGGTTACACCTGCAAAGTCTACACCTGCAGCTTTGGCTGTGGCAGCATCTACTGTACTGTCACCAATATAGAGGGTTTCAGCTTTGGTGACGTGTAATTGTTTTATGGCAAGTAGTAAACCTTCGGGCGAAGGTTTGGCCGTTTGTACATCTTCTCCACCGACAATGATATTGAAGAAGCTGCCGGGGAAATGCTGGTCGAGCATTTCCTTAATTCGGTAACGGTATTTGGTGGAGATGATACCTATGAATGCACCCGCATCTTTCAGGGCCAGCAGTACAGACTTGGTTTCCAGAAAAAGCACGGTGTTTATTGTCATGTGGGTGTCCGCTTCTTTCCTGTATTCACTTTTAAAACCGGCCAGTTGCTCTTCATCCGTTACTCCCGTCAGGATAGAAAAAGATTCTTCCAATGTTTTCCCGATGGTGCGTTTAATGTCTTCATCGGTTACATTTGTATAACCATGTTTATTGAGCACATTGCGAAAGCAAGTAACAATGCCGCGAGAAGAGTCTGCGAGCGTGTAATCAAAGTCAAAGAGATAAGTCGTATAGCCCATGTCGCTTTTTGCGGCAAAGTTATAAATTAATTGGAATTTTCTGACTATATTTGTTCGCACTATGAATTTATTTTAAAAACTGCTAAGTGTTTCTTTGCGCTGAGTTGTTCCATACATACGTTAACTATGTAATATTATGAAACTATCAGAATTATCTTTTGGGATTTTGCTTCTTTTCTCTTTTTCAGCGTGTGTATCCCAACAACCGGATGCGGAAACTGAGTGTTATGCAACAGAGTACGTCAATCCTTTTATTGGTACTGATTTTACAGGAAATACTTATCCCGGAGCGCAGGCCCCGTTCGGTATGGTGCAGTTAAGCCCCGATAATGGTCTTCCCGGCTGGGATCGCATCTCCGGTTATTTCTATCCGGACAGCACGATTGCAGGTTTCAGTCACACTCATCTTTCGGGTACGGGAGCCGGTGATTTATATGATATATCTTTTATGCCTGTGACTCTGCCTTATAAAGAAGCAGATGCGCCGTTGGGCATTCACTCTTTATTTTCCCATGATGAAGAAACAGCCAGTGCCGGATATTATCAGGTGCGGCTGAAAGATTATGATATCAACGTGGAACTGACAGCAACCGAACGTTGTGGCATCCAGCGTTATACTTTTCCTGAAGCGGACGCAGCTATATTCCTCAATTTGCGGAAAGCTATGAACTGGGACTTTACGAATGATACCCGTATTGAAGTAGTCGATTCGGTAACTATTCAAGGATACCGTTTTTCTGATGGTTGGGCACGCGACCAGCACATTTATTTCCGTACCCGTTTTTCTAAACCGTTTGCATCCGTACAGTTAGATACTGCTGCTGTCATCAAAGACGGTAAGCGTATAGGTAGCTCTGCTATTGCCCGTTTTGATTTCCACACAAGTGCAGGGGAACAGATTCTTGTTACCACCGCTATTTCGGGGGTAAGTATGGAAGGCGCAGCACGCAATCTTGCTGCTGAAGCTCCGGCAGATGATTTTGACAAGTATCTGGCTGTTACCCGTAAAAACTGGAACGAGCAACTTTCCAAAGTAGAAATCAAGAGCAATGACATTGATGAGAAAGTTAAGTTTTATACAGCCCTTTATCATTCCATGCTGGCTCCTACTATCTATAGCGATGTGGATGGTGCCTATTATGGTCCTGATAAGCAAGTGCATCAGGCAGACGGATGGACTAATTACAGTACTTTCTCATTATGGGATACCTACCGTGCCGCTCATCCCCTTTATACCTATATTGAACCACAGCGTGTAAATGACATGGTAAAATCCTTTCTTGCCTTTTCCGAACAGAACGGACGTCTTCCGGTATGGAATTTCTATGGAAGTGAAACGGATATGATGATAGGTTATCATGCAGTTCCCGTCATAGTGGATGCTTACTTGAAAGGGATTGGGGATTTTGATCCGAAGAAAGCTTTGGCCGCATGTGTAGCTACAGCCAATATTGATGAATATCGTGGAATAGGATTATATAAAAAATATGGTTATGTGCCTTATGATGTAACGGATCACTATAACTCGGAAAACTGGTCACTTTCTAAAACCCTGGAATACGCTTACGATGATTATTGCATTGCCCGTATGGCGGAGAAACTGGGTGAAAAGCAAATTGCAGATGAATTTTATAAGCGTTCCCGGAATTATAAGAATGTGTATAATTCTCAGACTACTTTCATGCAACCGCGGAATAACAAAGGATCCTTCATTGAGGACTTCAGTCCGGATGATTATACTCCGCATATTTGCGAAAGTAATGGCTGGCAATATTTCTGGTCTGTGCAACAAGACGTTGATGGACTGATCAGTCTGGTTGGAGGCAAGGAACGTTTTGCCCAGAAACTGGATAGTATGTTCACTTACAATCCTTCTGCGGATGAAGATCTGCCTATTTTCAGTACTGGAATGATCGGGCAGTATGCACATGGTAATGAACCGAGTCACCATGTCATTTATTTGTTTAATGCCATAGGGCAACCTTGGAAGACTCAGAAGTATGCAGCTGAGGTGATGCATGAATTATATAAGAATACACCTGCCGGTTTGTGCGGGAATGAAGATTGTGGTCAGATGTCTGCCTGGTATGTGTTCAGTGCAATGGGATTCTATCCGGTAGACCCGATTAGCGGCAAATATGAGATAGGTACTCCCATGTATCCTGAGATGAAGATGCATCTGGCTAACGGTAAAACATTTACGATATTGGCACCGGCTGTCAGCAAAGAGAATATTTATATCCAGTCGGTAAAACTCGACGGAAAACCTTATGACAAAAGTTATATCACGCATGAGCAAATAATGAATGGTTCTATCTTTGAATTTGAGATGGGGAATAAACCGGGAAAAGTGTGGTATGAGATAGAGTGATGGAGTGATGGATGGTACCAGATAATATAATTGTGGGATTATGAGTGATAACTTTGACCTGACTTATAAACTCCTTTTCCGTAAGTACTACGCCAATCTGCTTTTCTATGCCACGCGCATCGTGGGTGATGAAGAAGCGGAGGACGTAGTACAAGATGTATTTGTAGAATTATGGCGGCGGAAAGATACAATTACGGTAGGAGAGCAGATACAGGCATTTCTGTATCGGGCGGTGTATACCCGTGCTTTGAATGTACTGAAGCACCGGGATATCAAGAATACTTATGAAGCTGTAGTGACGGAGATCAACCAGAAAAGAATAGAGTTTTATCAGCCGGACAGTAATGATGTCGTGAAGAGGATAGAAGACCGTGAACTCAGAAAGGAACTCTCCGAGGCTATAAATGAATTGCCGGATAAGTGTAAGACGGTCTTTAGACTCAGCTATCTGCATGATATGAAGAATAAGGAAATAGCAGATACTATGGGGATATCATTGCGGACCGTGGAGGCTCATATGTATAAAGCCCTGAAGTTTCTGCGTGAGAGGTTGGGCTACCTGAACTTTATGTTAGTCCTGTTTTTATTAGGTAAGGTATAAGTGTTTTTATCGAAACGGTTGTTTTAATAGTATGATGAAAGAAGGAATGAATAAGTTGGATGAAGAATTGATGGCCAAATTCCTTATGGGGGAATGCTCTGAAGAAGAGCTCTGTAAGGTAAATGCATGGCTGGACGAATCGGATGGTAACGCTCGTGAATTGTTCAGGATAGAGCAGATATACCATCTGGGAAAGAGTGAAGAATTTGCGGATGAAAAGAAGATAGAAAAAGCTGAAAAGCAGCTGTTCAAACGGCTGGCACAAGAAGAAGCTAAACGAAATAAAGTGAGAAGATTGAATACCTGGATGCGGTATGCTGCTATGTTCATAGGTATCTTTTTTATATCCGGTTTGAGTTATCATATTTATCAGTCACAAAGTGAAGAGAGCAAATTGGTTGCTGTCACTGCCCGTGATGAAGTGAAAGAACTAATGTTGCCTGATGGCACTAAGGTTTGGCTGAACAAACATACTACTTTAAAATATCCACGTGAATTCTCAGAAAAGGGAAGGAATGTATATATGGAAGGAGAGGCCTATTTTGAAGTAAAGCGAAATACGGCGAAGCCTTTTATAGTGCGCAGTGAAGCCATGCAGGTAAGAGTTTTGGGAACAGTCTTCAACTTAAAGAGTGACAAGACTAACCGTTCTGCGGTAGCTACACTGATAAAGGGAGAGATTGAAGTGAAAGGTAATCACGAAGAAGGCATGATCGTATTGGCTCCGGGACAAAAAGCGGAATTGAATGCTGTAACTCGCCGTCTGGTAGTGAAACAGGTGGATACAGGCATTGAAAACTGGCATAATAATCAGTTTGTCTTTGAAAAGGCTGACATATTTACGATTGCCCGTACTTTGGAGAATTCTTATGGGGTGAAGATTATTCTGGCGCCTGATATGGATGCTACAAAGACATATTCCGGTACATTAAAGAAGAAAGATAATGTCGAGGAGACTCTGAATCTGATTAAGAGTACGAATGCGCTTCCCATTGAATATAAAATTGTGGGAAATAGTGTATTTCTGTCTTCAAAGAAATAGGTAAAAATCGGAAGTATATAATCTTAAAACATAATAATATGAGGAAACTGCTTTTATCGATTTGCTGTTTAGGCTGTGCTCTCTGGGCTCAAGCCAAAGATTTTACGCAATACGTCAACCCGCTGATGGGGACATTGTCTTCTTTTGAACTTTCTACGGGAAATACATATCCGGCTATCGCACGCCCTTGGGGTATGAATTTCTGGACTCCGCAGACCGGAAAGATGGGAGATGGCTGGCAATATGTATATACTGCTAATAAGATTCGTGGTTTTAAGCAGACCCACCAGCCCAGTCCGTGGATTAATGATTACGGTCAGTTCTCCATTATGCCTGTAACAGGCAAACCAGAGTTTGATGAAGACAAACGTGCCAGTTGGTTCTCACACAAAGGAGAGATCGCATTACCTTATTATTATAAGGTGTATCTTGCCGAGCACGATGTTGTGACGGAATTTACGCCCACAGAGCGTGCCGTTTTGTTCCGTTTCACTTTTCCAGAGAACGAGAATTCGTATGTTGTAGTAGATGCTTTTGATAAAGGCTCTTATATTAAGATCATTCCTGAGCAAAATAAGATAATCGGATATACCACCCGTAACAGCGGTGGAGTTCCTGATAACTTCAAGAACTATTTCGTTATAGAATTTGATAAGCCTTTCAGTTATCAGGCTTCTGTTGCTGACGGCGCTTTGGTTGAAAACCAGAGTGAACAAACAGCAGGACATGCGGGAGCCATCATCGGTTTCAAAACCCGTAAGGGAGAAATTGTACATGCCCGTGTAGCCTCCTCCTTTATCAGTTTTGAGCAAGCAGACAGAAATCTGAAAGAGCTGGGGAGTGACAGTTTTGAAACTTTGGTTCAGAAAGGACAAGATGCCTGGAACCAGGTATTGGGAAAAATAGAAGTGGATGGAGGTAACCTTGATCAGTATCGTACTTTCTATTCCTGCTTGTACCGTTCAGTACTCTTCCCACGTGCTTTCTTTGAGTTTGACGAGGCTGGAAATCCAGTTCACTACAGTCCTTATAACGGAGAAGTTTTGCCCGGATATATGTATACTGATACAGGCTTTTGGGATACTTTCCGTTGTCTGTTCCCTTTCCTCAACCTGATGTACCCTTCAGTAAACAAACAGATACAGGAAGGCCTTATCAATACATATAAGGAAAGTGGCTTCTTTCCCGAATGGGCAAGTCCGGGACATCGCGGCTGTATGATCGGTAATAACTCCGCTTCTATACTTGCCGACGCTTATCTGAAAGGTATTAAAGTGGATGATGTAACTACTTTGTACGAAGGTCTTATCCACGGAACAAAGAATGTGCATCCGGAAGTTTCTTCTACCGGTCGCCTCGGTTATGAATACTATAATGAATTGGGATATGTTCCTTACGATGTGAAAATCAATGAGAACACTGCCCGCACTTTGGAATATGCTTATGATGACTGGTGTATCTACCAGATGGCAAAAGCTCTGAATCGTCCGAAGAAGGAACTGAAGCTTTTTGCTGACCGTGCTATGAATTATAAAAATGTGTTCGATAAGGAAAGCCTGTTGATGCGTGGACGCAATAAAGATGGACAGTTCCAGGCTCCTTTCTCACCCTTGAAGTGGGGAGATGCCTTTACGGAAGGAAATAGCTGGCATTATTCCTGGTCTGTATTCCACGATCCTCAAGGTTTGATTGATCTGATGGGTGGTGAAAAAGTCTTTGTTGAAATGTTGGACTCGGTATTTATCGTTCCTCCTTTATTCGATGACAGCTACTATGGCCAGGTAATCCATGAAATACGTGAGATGACGGTGATGAATATGGGTAATTATGCTCATGGCAACCAACCTATACAGCACATGATTTACATGTATAATTATGCCGGACAGCCTTGGAAAGCTCAGTATTGGTTGCGTCAGGTGATGAATCGCATGTACATGCCCGGTCCTGATGGCTATTGTGGAGATGAAGATAACGGGCAGACTTCTGCCTGGTATGTATTCTCGGCATTAGGTTTCTATCCCGTTTGTCCGGGAACCGATGAGTATGTCTTGGGTGCTCCCTTATTTAAAAAAGCAACGCTTCATTTTGAAAATGGCAATTCATTGGTGATCGATGCTGCTAATAATAATTCTGAAAATATGTACATCGAATCGCTCCGTTTGGATGGAAATGTGTATACGAAGAATTATCTGAAACATGGAGATCTGTTGAAGGGTGGTGTCTTGAAATTTGATATGGGTAGCAAACCTAATTTACAACGAGGAACACAGGTGGAAGATTACCCGTATTCTTTCTCCAATGAAATAAAAAAGAAATAAAAAACTGAAGTTAATAATGTAATGAAGAAGGGAATAGGAAATAAAACTATTCCCTTTTTTATTTAATGAAAAAAAATATCATTTTGTACTAAGTGTATTTTCTATGGTCGTTGTTTTATATATGACGGTCAGGAAATAGAGTCTCCCGGTCGATTAAAATTAACCAATGTGTAACCTTTAAACTTTGTTTATGAACAACAATCATGCTTTTCAAAGTTCGAAATTTCTACGAGCTTTATTAGTCTTGTTCTTCATGACTGTATCCGTTCAGTGGACCTTTGCCCAACTGAATTTGAATGTCTCTCGTACGACGTTAGGTACAGTTATCGAACAGATCAAATCTCAATCTAAGTATCAATTTTTCTATGACGACAAGCTCGCTACTATGGCAGTGGAGAATGTCAAAGTGAAGAACGCATCTATAGAAGATGCTTTGAATGCTATCTTGAAAGGAAAAAACATTTCTTTTAAAGTAGAAGATAACATTGTTTATCTTTCAGAGAAGTCTGCTGCACCGCAAGAAGGTAATCAGCAAGGTAAAGAACGGACCATTACCGGACAGGTATCGGATGACATGGGTCCCCTTATCGGTGTGAATGTATTAATAAAGGGTACAAGCATTGGGTGTATCACTGACCTTGATGGTAACTTTACGCTGACTACTACTGAGGCAAATCCGGTGGTACAGTTCTCCTATGTGGGTTACAAGCCACAGGAGGTTGCAGCCAAAGGGCAGAATGCTATCAATGTGATGTTGGAAACTGACTCACAACTGATAGAAGAGGTGGTGGTAACGGCTTTGGGTATCAAGCGTGCTACAAAAGCGTTGAGCTACAATGTACAAGAAGTTAAGAGTGATGAGATTACCCGTGTAAAGGATGCCAATTTCGTAAACTCTTTGAACGGTAAAGTTGCCGGTGTAAATATCAACGCTTCTTCATCCGGTGTCGGTGGTGTATCAAAGGTAGTGATGCGTGGTACGAAGTCTATCATGCAGTCTTCCAATGCACTATATGTCATTGATGGTGTTCCGATGTATGCCGGAACTGGTAAGGGAGGTACTGAGTTTGACTCAAAGGGATCTACCGAACCTATCGCTGATATTAATCCTGAAGATATTGAATCTATGTCGGTACTGACCGGTGCGGCAGCAGCAGCCCTTTACGGGTCGGATGCTGCGAATGGTGCTATCGTCATTACAACGAAAAAAGGTAAAGAGGGGCGCGTAAACATTACTGTGAACAGTAATACCGAAATCTTCAACGCTTTTGTAACCCCTGATTTTCAAAATCGTTATGGAACCAGTGGCGGTCAGATTACACATAGTTGGGGAAATCTGTTGAATTCTTCTAATTCTTATGGATACAATCCGACAAGCGATTATTTTCAGACAGGTGTAACCGGAACGGAGAGCATTTCCTTGTCTACCGGTACAGATAAGAACCAGACGTATGTTTCGGCTGCCGCTGTTAATTCTAAGGGGCTTATACCGAACAATAAGTATGCACGCTATAACTTTACTTTCCGCAATACTACCTCTTTCCTAGATGATAAGATGACTTTGGATGTGGGTGCAACTTATGTGCTTCAGAAAGACCAAAATATGGTGAACCAAGGTACTTATAACAACCCCTTGGTGGGTGCTTATCTGTTCCCGCGTGGCAATGACTGGGAAGATTTCAAGATGTACGAACGTTATGATGCTTCTCGTAAACTGGATACCCAGTATTGGCCGGTAGGTGATGCGGGTATGGTAATGCAGAATCCATACTGGATTAATTATCGTCAACTTCGTAATAATAATAAAGACCGTTATATGCTGAATGCCAGTTTGAACTACAAGATATTGGATTGGTTGAGTGTCAGTGGTCGTGTCCGTTTGGATAATTCTTTCAATGATTATACTGAAAAGTATTATGCCGGAACAAATACGCAGATGACTGAGGCATCTACACGCGGTCTCTATACTATATCTAAAACGACAGATAAACAATTGTATGCCGACTTCCTTATCAATATTAACAAGAGCTTTGGAGAGAATTGGAACCTTTCGGCAAATATCGGTACTTCATTTATGGATATGCGTTCGGATGGACTGGAAGTGAGAGGTCCTATTGCTGACGAAAACTTTGAGGGTGAAACTCCGGGACTTGCTAACGTATTTAATGTACAGAACCTGAGTGCTAAGAAAACAAAGCGTATGCAGAACGGCTGGCGTGAGCAAACTCAGTCTGTATTTGCTTCTGCTGAACTGGGCTACAAGAGTACTTATTATCTGACATTGACCGGACGTAACGACTGGCCTTCGCAGTTGGCAGGACCTAACTCTACCAGCAAGTCGTTCTTCTATCCTTCAGTAGGTCTTTCAGTCGTGTTGTCTGAATTGATGCCTAATCTGAATCGTGATTATCTTTCCTTCATGAAGCTGCGTGGTTCTTTCGCTTCTGTAGGTACGGCATTTGAGAGATACATAGCCAATCCTCGTTACGAATGGAATGAAAGTACAGGGCAGTGGAGTAACACCACCCAGTATCCGGTATACAACCTGAAGCCGGAACGTACAGAATCATGGGAAGTCGGTTTGACTTTGCGTTTTTTGAAAAACTTCAATTTTGATATGACCTACTATAATACAACTACCAAGAACCAGACATTCAATCCTCAATTGGGAGTATCCGGTTATTCTGCGTTGTATATCCAGACGGGTGCTGTGCGTAATCAGGGTATCGAACTGGCATTGGGATATGAAAATACTTGGAAAGATTTTACCTGGAGCAGCAACTATACGTTCTCTACCAATCAGAACAAGATTACGACTTTGGCAGACAATGCCATTAATCCTGTGACCAATGAGGTGATTTCTATTTCTACATTGAATATGGGTGGTTTGGGCTCTGCACGTTTCCTGTTGAAGGAAGGCGGTTCTATGGGAGATATCTATTCTAATATAGATATGAAGCGTGATGCCAATGGCAATGTGTATGTAGATCAGAATGGCAACGTGACTACCGAAAAGATTGAAAACTCGGATGAGTGGATCAAGCTGGGAAGCGTATTGCCGAAAGCCAATATGGCATGGCGCAATAACTTCTCCTGGAAGAACTTTAATGCGGGATTTATGATTTCAGCCCGTTTGGGAGGTGTGGTATTCTCACGTACACAAGCTGTTTTGGATGAATTCGGCGTATCAGAGGCTACGGCCGCGGCAAGAGACTTAGGATATGTGTCGGTGAATGGAGGAGACCGGGTAAGTCCGGAATCATGGTATAGTGCTATAGGTGGTGGTGACGCAGTGGCGCAGTATTACACCTATTCGGCAACAAACGTACGTTTGCAGGAAGCCTCTATCGGGTATACATTCCCTCGCAAGATGTTCAATAATGTATGTGACCTGACGATTTCGCTTGTAGGACGTAATTTGTGGATGATTTATAGTAAAGCTCCGTTCGATCCTGAAAGCGTAGCATCCACTGACAATTTCTATCAGGGTGTCGATTATTTCATGATGCCTTCTACCCGTAATTTCGGTTGTAGTGTAACTCTTAAATTTTAATGTTATGAGAAGAAGTATTATTAATAAAATAATAGTAGGAACACTGGTTTTTACCGGAGTATCTTGTACAGGTGATTATATGGACATTAACTCGAATCCTTATCAACCTGGAACTGATGATATGCAAGCCGACGACTATATGTTGGGGTCGGCAATGAACAACCTTTCCAGTTGCGTGGTATCTTCGGACGTAAATACGGCACAGTTCACCGACTGCTTGTTGGGTGGACCGATGGGCGGTTATTTCTCGGATACCAATACTGGATGGGGAAATACGATTGGGAACTTTAATGCTACGGATAATTGGACTAATGTATTCTTGAAGTCCGACAAACTCATTCCACAGTTATTTACTAACTTGACTTCGGTTCAAAATATATCCGAAAAGACTGAAAATCCTGTCCCTTTTGCCATTGCAAAGATTATTAAGGTAGCTGCCATGAGTCGCGTAACGGATACTTACGGCCCTATTCCTTATTCAAAAATAGGTCTGGACGGTGCTGTTACCACTCCTTATGATTCGCAGGAAGTTGTGTACAAGCAGTTCTTTACCGAATTGGATGAAGCAATTGCTACTTTGAATGATAATCCCGGAGCTGCCCTGGCTGCTACCGCCGACTATGTATATAGCGGAAACATCAACAAATGGATTTTATTTGCCAATTCATTGAGATTACGCCTCGCTATGCGTATTGTGTATGCTAACCAGACACTGGCTGAACAAGAAGCTCAGAAAGCTATACAGGGGGGAGTGATTGAGTCAAATAATGATAATGCCAAGTGGAGTTATTTCGGCTCGATTGTCAATCCGCTCTATACCGCAACCCGCTATAATTCAGCTACGGACCATGCTTGTCTCACCGGTGGTGATACACATGCGGCTGCCGACATCATCTGCTATATGAATGGATATAATGATCCTCGTCGTTCCAAATACTTCGTTCCGTCCGAATGGACTGGTTATGAATATGTAGGTGTTCGCCGGAGCATTAATCGTTCTACGCTGGGTGCGGATGCACATAAATATTCCGGTGTCAATGTAGGTCAGAGTGATCCTATTATGTGGATGAATGCTGCTGAAGTAGCTTTCTTGCGCGCTGAGGCTGTGGCTGTATTTGGTTTTACCGGTATGGGTGGTACTGCAAAGGATTTCTACGAAAGAGGTATCGAACTGTCGTTTGAACAATGGGGTGCCGGAAGTGCAGTTGATTATATAAACAATGCTACCAGTAAGCCCGGTATATATGACGATCCTTCCGGAGCCAACAGTTATGGCTCACAGTTGTCTACCATTACTGTGAAATGGAATGAAGGAGATACGCCGGATGTGAAACAAGAGCGTATCATTACCCAGAAATGGATTGCCAACTGGATGCTTGGAAACGAAGCATGGGCGGATTTCCGTCGTACAGGCTATCCTCGCTTGATTCCTGCGGATCCTGCTGGAAACAAGAGCGGTGGTGTAGTCGACAATGAATTAGGAGCGCGTCGTATGCCTTTCCCCACTGACGAATATGTCAGCAATAAGGCGAATGTGGAAGCTGCAGTGTCAAGCTACCTGAAAGGTGCGGACAATTATGCTACCCGTGTATGGTGGGATTGTAATTCCAAAATCAGATAACCCTATTTTATTCGATAAGTTATGAAAAATATAATAAAACCTATTACCGGTCTGTTCGTTTTGGCAAGCATTGTTTTGGCTTCCTGTACGGATGTGGAGAGCCTTTCCATCAACGAGTCTACTATAAAAGATCAGAACCCCGAAGCATATGCAAAGTACCTGAACAACCTGACCGCCTATAAAGCTTCTGAGCATAAAGTAGTGTATGCCTATTTCGATAACAGTAATAAGGCGCCTTATAGTCCGGCGCAGCACATTACTAATATGTCGGACAGTATTGATGTTATTTCAATGATGTATCCCGAGTTAGCCGACTTCGAGAAAGCTGATATAGAAACTGTTCATCAGAAAGGAACGAAAGTTGTTTATACCATTAGTTATGATGCTATAAAGGCGGCTTATGATGATTTGGCTTCAGATGGAAGCGGTTCTATGGAAGCTTTTGATAGTTACCTGCAAAAGGAACTTACCACACAGCTTGCCTATTTGCCTAACTATGACGGACTGATTGCAGAGTTTTCCGGAAAAAATCCGGCATTCATGTCAGTAACTGATTTGGCAACTTATCAGACAACACAGAACATTTTTCTGAATGCAGTCAATACATGGAAAACAGCTAATGCAGATAAGTTTTTTGCATTCAAAGGAAAACCGCAGAATCTGATTGACAAAAACATCTTGAATAGTTGTAAGCACATCATTTTGGACAGTGGAAGTGCAACTACTGCTGCCGAGTTAAATCTGCTGGTGGACAATGCCTTAGAGGAGGGGGTTCCGAGTGACCGTTTTGTTATGGCTGTGTCTACGATTTCTTATGATACAACTGATAAGAAGACAGGATATTGGGATGGTACTCGTGCATTGGGCGAGGTAGCCTATTGGGCCACTGTAGAGGCTGTTGGATATGAGAAAGCCGGCATTGCCATCTATAATGTCCAGAATGACTATTACTCTACCAGTGGTGCTTGCACCTATGTGAAAGAAGCGATTGATATAATGAATCCAGCTCCCGTTAAATGATTACTATTATGAAACTTAAGAATATCTATTTTATCTCCTTGGCACTGATTTCCGGTATGTTCTCCGGTTGTGCCGATGATACGGAGAATTTTGACAACCAATTGTTCATGACCTCGAAGACTCCGACCACGTTTTTTGTAAAGGCAATTACTCAAAATGCCACAGGAGAATTTTCTATGTCTATTCCGAAACCCTCAGAACAGGATATCACCTTCACTATAAAAGCAGATGCAAGTTTGGTTTCCGTATATGAGGACACTTATTATGTCAGTGATATGGAGATGCTCCCGGAAGGTCACTACAGTTTCAGCGCAACGGAAGGAAAAATTGCAGCCGGTGCTTTGAAATCGACCCCAATCACAGTTTCTTTTACCGAACTCGGCAGCTTAGACCTCAATAAAACCTATGTATTGCCGGTTACGGTTGTTGATGCAAGTATCAATGTGCTGGGCTCGTCGAATACATCTTATTATGTATTCAAAGGTGCTGCGTTGATTAATAAAGTAGCGAATATTAATAAAAATAATGTATATGTAGACTGGGTAAATCCGAATGTTGTTCAAAATATGAAGACGATGACGGCTGAAGCTTTGATTCATCCGTATAGCTTTGATAACCAGTTGAATACTTTGATGGGTATCGAAGGACAATTCTTGTTCCGTTTCGGTGATTCGGGCGTACCTTCTAATCAATTGCAGATAGCAACAGGCAAGGGAAACTTTACGAATAGCTCAATGGTGGCTCCACTGAATGCATGGACACATGTTGCTGTAACTTACGATTCGGAAGCACAAACTATTAGGGTCTATTTCAATGGCAAACTTGTAGGTGATTTTACAGATGCTACGTATGGTCCGGTAAACTGGGGTATACCTCATTCTGATGAATCGGACGGTAAACCACGTTGTTTCTGGATTGGTTACTCTTATAATAACGAACGTTTTCTGGATGCCGACATCTCGGAAGTACGTATCTGGAACCGAGTGCTGACTCAAGATGAAATAAATGCCGAAAACCATTTCTATGCCGTAAGTGAAGATGCTCAAAATCTGGTGGCCTACTGGAAATTTGATGACGGAGCAGATATTATCAAAGATTACAGCAACAGCGGAAATGATGCTACAGCATCCGCTAAATTGACTTGGGTAGATGTAGAACTCCCTGCAAAAAAGTGATAACCCTTAATCTAATTAAAAGTGCTTATTATGAAACATTGTTATAAAATAAGAATCGCTGCATGGTCGTTGCTATTGTTCGGAGCTGTATTTACAGCTTGCGAAGACGACCTCACCATCTCAACAGGCAACGATAATATCTTTGAGACTGTTGACGGAACTTATGGTAGTGTGCGTTCGGCTGCCGGAGCAAAGCAACTGACCACTATTGCCATCAAGGACAATAAAGCCGGTGCCGGTCACTTGTTCTTTGAATTGAGTAAGAATGCAGAAACGGATGTACAGGTAACTTTCAAAATTGATGCAGATGCGTTGGCCGCTTATAATGCCGCCAATAGTACGAATTATCAGATGTACCCCACGGACAAGTTGTCCTTGGAGAATGGCGGTAAGGTGACGATTGCTGCCGGAAGTAAGAGATCCGAATCACTGGAGCTGGATAT
Source organism: Bacteroides sp. 14(A) (assembly GCF_000526555.1). Lineage (NCBI taxonomy): Bacteria > Pseudomonadati > Bacteroidota > Bacteroidia > Bacteroidales > Bacteroidaceae > Bacteroides > Bacteroides sp. 14(A). The sequence continues at coordinate 2,890,479 of NZ_JAGH01000002.1, forward strand.
CAATCCCGGTGGAACAGTGGGCACCACTTATGCCGTTGCCATTTCGGCAACAGCCGGCAATGGTGTGGAGGTGTCTTCCAATACTCAGTCCTACATTTATTTGGTTGAGAATCTGGGGGTAACTCCTGATCCTGCTACGAAGGGTGATATTAAGAATCTGGTCTATGTAGAGGTGAACAATGAAAGTCCGTTGAATGCTGGTGAATATATGGTAGATGGTGTTCCTTTCTTTGATATCGTCAGTATTTTTGCAGCCAATATCAATCTGGATAGTGATGGCAGACCGTATATTTTCTGTAATGATCAGGTATCTTTTGTGTTGGCAAATGCCGACAAGATTATCCGTCCGTTGCAGCAAAAAGGTATCAAGGTTCACTTATCTATCTTGGGTAATCACGATGATGCCGGTATGCGTAGTTTGAATGAAAAAGGTGCTAAAGCCTTTGCAAAAGAGTTGAAAGCATATATCGACATTTATGGTCTGGACGGGTTTGACTTTGATGATGAATATTCTTCTTATGCTGAAGGTAACTATAAAGGTACTTCCGGTAGCGTAGTATCCAGCGAAAGCGAATGTACGCCGGAGAATTACAAGAAACTATTGGAAGAATGTCGTAAAATCATGCCAAAAGAAGAGGATGTAACATTCGGAATTTATTGGTATACTGCTGACGACCATCCGATAGGCAGCGGTTTGGAAAATTTGATTGACTACTCTGTATATGGTACTTATGGGGCATTCCGTGACTATTACGGTCAAGATATACCGAAAGAAATTCAGGCACCGTATGCCATTACATTAGTGAGTGAGGATGGTGGAAATCTGAATAAGATTAGTGTGAACGATACTCATCTGGATAATGTGGTGAATGGTGGTTATAAATACTTTGCATTCTACAATCTGGGTTCAAGCCGTATGTACGAATCCTATTTCGACAAGGTGGCTGCGAAGCTCTGGAACAAGAATGTATCGTGGACCGGTAATTATTACACCCGCACTGACCTGACTGCCAAAAAAGGTTCTGTACCCGGCTATGAATTCTATTTAGGAGAGTGGACAGTAACTCCGGGCGCAGCATTGTATGTTTATCATGAAAATGATGTTCCTAAGTGGTGGGATTGGACAAATGCAGAAGCTTTCGATATCACTATTACCGAGGATGTTCAGGGAAAAAGTTACAAGGTTTATGGTTGGGACGGTAAGGATATTACCGGTACATATCCGTTCATTATGAACTATGATGACAGAGGAATAGCTCTTTGTCCTTCTCCTCAGGTCATCGGTACTGCTGATGGCACGACTTATGCCATGTCTCGTGCCACATATAGCGGTGCTGCCTGGGCTGCTATGGCAGCATCGGACGACGCTTTCGTTCTTGAAACATCTATGAGTGGCGGAGCTGTCTATATGTATGACTCGGGAAAACGCTATGGTTTCAGCCTGTTCACAAAGGACGGTGATACCTATAATGCAGTGGAAGAACTGAAGAATCCACATTCGAGCGGTATGTATACGCTGGTTAAGAAATAAAAGTAAAACAGTGGTAATTTTATATATGTCAGAACGAGCCTCATGCTGACACCAGGATGAGGCTCGCAATGATATAAGTAGTAGCTACTCTTCTCCTATACAATCAAACATATGAAACAACGCTTTATATATATAATTGTGTCCTTTTGGTTTTTGATAAGTTGCACTTCTCCTAAACAGACAGAAGTAACCTCGCCTGATGGTCATATTCGGCTTGCCCTCACTCTGGATGATAATGGTAGGATAGCTTATCAGGTAAATATTGGAGATACCTTGTTTATCAAGCCCTCCATGTTAGGTTTCACAGCCAAGGACGGAGTGAATCTTGCCGAAGGTTTCAAGGTCGTAAACACCGGCTTCACCACCCATGACGAAACCTGGACCCAACCTTGGGGAGAAAACAAAAATATCCGCAACCATTACAACGAAATGGCTGTCCACCTGTCCGATACGACAAATACCAAATTAACCCTGCGCTTCCGCATCTTTGATGATGGATTGGGATTTCGCTATGAATATGAAGTTCCCGGAGCTGACAGTATTCTGGTGACGGACGAGCTGACTGCGTTCAATATAGCACAGGATGGCACTTCATGGTCCATACCTGCCAATTATGATACTTATGAGTTGCTATATCGTACACAGCCTGTCAGCCGGATAGACAATGCCAATACTCCCATGACTTTCAAAACCGGAGGTTTATATGCCAGCATCCATGAAGCAGCATTGACCGATTTTCCGGAGATGACCTTGAAGAATACGGGAAACTGCAATTTTAAATCCGAACTGGCTCCCTGGCCGGACGGCATAAAAGCCCGCTTCAACGGAGGAAGCTTTAAGACACCTTGGCGCACCATACAGATTGCCCCGAAAGCAGTCGGGCTTATCAACTCCGGTCTTATCCTGAATCTGAACGAACCCTGTGCGCTGGAAACTACCGACTGGATACGTCCGATGAAATATGTAGGTATCTGGTGGGGAATGCATCTGGGAGTGGAAAGTTGGGTGATAAATGATCGTCACGGTGCCACAACAGAGAACGCAAAGCGGTACATCGACTTTGCAGCGGCCAACAACATCGAAGCAGTGATGTATGAAGGCTGGAATGAAGGTTGGGAAAACTGGGGCGGTTCTCAGACGTTCGACTATACCCGTCCGTATGCCGATTTTGATATAGAGGAAATTGCCCGCTACGCCCGGGAAAAAGGAGTCGGGATTATCGGACACCATGAGACGGGAGGCAATATTATAAATTATGAGAAACAACTGGATAAGTCATATAAATGGTATGCTGATCTGGGCATTCATTCTGTGAAAACCGGTTATGCAGGCGGACTTCCCGACGGACACAATCATCACGGGCAGTATAATGTGCGTCATTATCGCAATGTTGTAGAAACCGCGGCTAAATATCACACCACCCTCGATGTGCACGAGCCCATCAAGGACACCGGAATTCGACGTACATACCCCAATATGATGACCCGTGAAGGTGCCCGTGGCATGGAATGGAATGCTTGGAGCGAAGGTAATCCGCCGGAACATCATGTCATGTTGCCTTTCACCCGTTTGCTTGCCGGACCGATGGATTATACGCCGGGCATATTCGATATCATGTACGAGCGTGCCAAGAACTCTCCTTATCGCAAGCAGTGGAATATGAAAGACAGCAAAGATTGCCGTATAAACTCTACGCTGGCGAAGCAAATTGCAAACTGGGTGATACTTTATTCTCCTTTGCAGATGGCTGCCGATATGATTGAGAACTATGAAGGCCATCCAGCTTTCCAGTTTTTCCGTGATTTTGATGCTGATTGCGACTGGTCGGAAGCTTTGGCGGGTGAGCCGGGGGAATTTGTGGTTATCGTACGCCGGGCAGGAGAGAAATACTTCCTGGGTGCAGCTACGAATGAGGAAGCCCGTGAAGTCACTGTCGCGCTGGATTTTCTGGAAAAGGGTAAGACGTATCGGGCGGTCATCTATGCCGATGGCAAGGATGCTGACTGGGTGACGAATCCTACGGCCTATGAAATCATAGAGAAGCAAGTGACCGCTACTGATATTTTATCAGTGAATATGGCGAAAGGGGGCGGACAGGCCATTACCTTTATGCCACTTTGATATGAATATGTAATACTATTGAGATATGAAAAATATGAGATTTAATTCCATGATGATGGGTGGAATTCTGTTGCTCGGGATGTATGGTTGCACTCCGAAAATGCAGGACTATTCATCGTACGTCAATCCGTTCATTGGTACGGGAGGACATGGACATACCTATCCCGGGGCTATAGTGCCTAACGGAATGATACAGCCCGGTCCGGATACACGCATTTATCAGTGGGATGCCTGTTCAGGTTATTATTATGCAGATTCTACCATTAACGGGTTTTCGCATACGCATCTCAGCGGTACGGGCTGTGGAGATTATGGTGACGTATTGTTGATGCCTACCGTGGGCAGGCAAGATTATCATGCGATGGGAGAGGAGAGTCAGCAGATGGCTTATGCTTCCGCTTTCTCTCACGAGAACGAGACGGCTCAACCCGGTTATTATTCGGTATTTCTGGAGCGCTATAAAGTGAAGGCCGAACTGACCGCTACCCAGCGGGCGGCTATTCATCGTTATACTTTTCCGAAAGCGGAAGATGCGGGATTCATCCTTGACCTGGATTACAGTCTGCAACGCCAGACGAATGAAGAAATGGAGCTGGAAGTAATCAGCGACACCGAGATACGCGGGCGTAAGAAGACGGTATATTGGGCTTTCGACCAATACATTAATTTCTATGCCAAGTTCTCCAAACCTTTCACCTATACTTTGGTGACCGATTCTATGGCATTGGACCAAGGCGGGCCGTTGCTGTCCACAGCTAAAGCACTGTTGCAGTTCCAGACCGGGGCTGATGAACAAGTTCTTGTGAAGGTCGGAGTTTCTGCCGTGGATATGGACGGAGCACGTCGGAATGTGGAGGCTGATATACCCGAATGGGACTTTGACAGTGTGCGCAGTGCCGCCCGCAATTCATGGAACGATTATTTGTCGAAAATAGATATTGAAACCGACGATGATGATCAGCGGATTATGTTCTATACCGCACTTTATCATACGGGTGTGCAACCCAATCTGTTTACGGATGTCGACGGACGCTATCTGGGCATGGATCTGAAGCCCCACCAAGGCAGTGTGGAAAATCCTGTCTACACGGTTTTCTCATTGTGGGATACTTTCCGTGCCTATCATCCCTTAATGACGATTATCGATCCGGATTTGAATCAGGCTTTTATCCGTTCGCTCATCCTGAAGCAGCGCGAAGGCGGCATCTTCCCTATGTGGGAACTTGCAGGCAATTATACCGGAACCATGATTGGCTACCATGCCGCATCCATTATTGCTGACGCTTACACAAAAGGCTATCGTGATTTTGATGTGCAAGACGCATACAAGGCTTGCATCCGTGCTGCGGAATATGACACTACCGGCATCCTGTGTCCTCCGCTGGTATTGCCTCATCTGATGCCGCAAGCCAAATACTGGAAGAATAAAATAGGCTATGTGCCTTGCGATAAAGACAACGAATCGGTGGCCAAAGCATTGGAGTATGCTTATGATGACTGGTGCATTTCGCTATTAGCGGAAGCTCTGGGTGATGGCCCTAATCGGGAAAAATATGCCGCATTCGCCAAAGGATACCAGGTTTATTTCGACGCTTCCACCCGCTTCATGCGCGGACTGGACAGTGAAGGCAACTGGCGTACACCTTTCAATCCTCGTTCTTCCAATCACCGCAATGATGATTATTGTGAAGGTACCGCTTGGCAATGGACCTGGTTCGTGCCTCATGATGTGGACGGATTGGTAGATCTTATGGGAGGCCGGGAGGCTTTTATCGGCAAGCTGGACTCTTTGTTCATCGCTCCTTCGGCTATGGAAGGTGAATCGGTATCCGTTGACATTTCAGGTCTGATAGGGCAGTATGCGCATGGAAATGAGCCAAGCCACCACATCGCACATCTATATAACTATGTCGGTCAGCCTTGGAGAACGCAGGAATTGGTGGACGAGGTGTTGCACACACTCTATTTCAATGATCCGAATGGATTGTCGGGCAATGAAGACTGCGGTCAGATGTCGGCGTGGTTTATCCTTAATTCGATGGGATTCTATCAGGTGTGTCCCGGTAAGCCTGTGTATTCCATTGGCCGGCCCTTATTTGATAAAGCAACCATTCACCTGAAAGGCGGGAAGACTTTCACCATCGTAACACATAACAATAGTCGCGAGAACAAGTATGTGCAGAAGATGTTCCTGAATGGTAAAGAACTGAATGCGCCCTTTTTTGCACATCAAGATATGATAGACGGTGGTACTCTGGAATTAACGATGGGCGGTGAACCGCTGAAATAAAAGTCAAATAGGTATGAGTCGAAATAGTCGTAATCCGATTTCCTGGGTACCCACCGTCTACTTTGCTATGGGGCTTCCCTTTGTGGTGCTGAATATGGTATCTGTACTGATGTTTAAAGGCCTGGGCATCGATGATGCGCAGATTGCTTTATGGACATCACTGATTATGCTGCCCTGGACACTGAAATTCCTTTGGAGTCCGTTCTTGGAGATGTTCAAAACGAAGAAATTCTTTGTAGTGTTGACACAACTGATTACCGGGGCAGGTTTTGCCCTGGTAGCGTTGGCGTTGCATCTTCCGGCTTTCTTTGCTGTATGTATTGCTTTACTGGCGATTATTGCTTTCAGCGGGGCAACGCATGATGTTGCGACCGATGGTGTTTATATGTCAGAATTGAATAAGCAGGATCAGGCTAAATATATCGGTTGGCAAGGTGCTTTCTATAATATTGCTAAGATTGTCGCATCCGGTGGGTTGGTTTGGTTGGCAGGGTGGTTGTTGAAACACTATGGGGGAGTTCCGGGAGTGGAGGAGACTGTTCGTCATGAGGCTACTGTGCAGGCTTGGATGACGGTTATGTTCATTCTGGCTGCTGTAATGGTATTGCTGGGAGTGTATCACATGCGTATGTTGCCTTCGGGAGGCACTGCTGCCACGGGCACGACATCCGGCAAGGAAACCTGGAACCGGTTGGTGGAAGTTATCCGGAACTTCTTTCAGAAGAAACATATCTGGTATTACATTACTTTCATCATTCTTTATCGTTTGGCCGAAGGCTTTGTCATGAAGATAGTGCCGTTGTTTCTGAAGGCGGAACGTTCAGTCGGTGGTCTGGGACTGGGAGAACAGGAGATCGGTTTGTACTATGGTACTTATGGGGCGGCTGCATTTGTACTGGGTTCCCTGTTGGCCGGCTATTATATATCTCACAGAGGGTTGAGTCGCACGCTGTTTTCACTGTGCTGCATTTTCAATCTTCCGTTTCTGGCTTATACGCTACTGGCCATTTATCAGCCGGAGAACGGCATGTTGATAGGCGGTGCCATTGTGCTTGAATATTTCGGTTATGGTTTCGGATTCGTAGGTTTGTCGCTGTTTATGATGCAGCAAGTGGCACCCGGTAAGCACCAGATGGCTCATTATGCTTTTGCTTCAGGCATCATGAATTTGGGTGTGATGTTACCGGGTTCTATCAGTGGCTTTGTCAGTAACGCGTTGGGATATAAGACATTCTTCATCTTCACGATGTTTGCTACTATTCCGGCATTCCTGATAACGTATTTTGTGCCGTTTACCTATCCGGATGAAAAGAAAAAATGATATTATTAACAATATAAATAAGAAGAATTATGGACAGTAAAATTATAATGCCTTGGGAAGAACGTCCTGAAGGTTGCTCAGATGTCATGTGGCGCTATTCTAAGAACCCGGTTATCGGGCGTTACCACATTCCGAGTTCCAACAGTATTTTCAACAGTGCGGTAGTTCCGTTCGGAGATGGGTTTGCCGGTGTGTTCCGTTGTGACAATAAGTCGGTGCAGATGAATATCTTTGCGGGCTTTAGTAAAGACGGAATCAATTGGGAGATAAATCACGAGCCCATTAGCTTTAAGGCGGGGAATACGGAGATGATAGAGTCCGAGTATAAATATGATCCGCGTGTCACCTGGATTGAAGATCGTTATTGGATTACTTGGTGCAATGGTTACCACGGACCTACAATTGGTATCGGTTATACATTCGACTTCAAAGAATTCTTCCAGTGCGAAAATGCCTTCTTGCCTTTTAACCGCAATGGGGTACTTTTTCCGCAGAAGATAGATGGTAAATATGCTATGTTGAGTCGTCCGAGCGACAACGGTCATACACCGTTTGGAGATATTTACATCAGTTACAGTCCGGATATGAAATATTGGGGGGAACACCGTTGTGTGATGAAAGTTACTCCTTTCCCCGAAAGTGCATGGCAGTGTACGAAGATAGGGGCAGGTTCTGTTCCGTTCCTTACTGAAGAGGGCTGGTTGATATTCTATCATGGAGTTATTACTACTTGCAACGGTTTCCGCTATTCTGTGGGAGCGGCCATTCTTGATAAAGAGAATCCTGCCAAAGTGTTATATCGCACCCGTCCGTATCTGCTTGCACCTGCTGCTCCTTATGAATTGCAGGGAGATGTGCCCAATGTAGTATTTCCTTGCGCCTCTTTGCAGGATGGAGATAAAGTAGCTGTATATTATGGCGCTGCCGATACAGTTGTTGGCATGGCCTTTGGCTATATTTCGGAAATCATAGAATTTACGAAGAAAAACAGCATTGTATAGTTAATCCCTTAAAGAATCAGTCGACTATGAAACGTATTTTATTGGCTTACACACTTTCTGCCCTTTGTCTGCTTCCGGCGTTTGCCGGAGGTGGAGAGGGGGCTTTACCTATAAGCTATGTCAATCCTTTCATCGGTACTACCAACTTTGGAACCACTAATCCCGGAGCGGTCTGTCCTAATGGAATGATGTCCGTGGTCCCCTTCAATGTGATGGGATCGGAAGATAATAAGTATGATAAAGATGCTCGTTGGTGGTCTACTCCTTACGAGTATCACAATTGTTTTTTCACCGGCTATTCGCATGTCAATCTGAGTGGTGTAGGGTGTCCCGAACTGGGATCTTTATTGCTGATGCCTACTACGGGTGAATTGTCCGTAGATTATAAAGAGTATGGAAGTCGTTATAAAGATGAACAGGCTTCTCCGGGATATTACAGTAATTTCCTCACTCGCTATAATGTAAAGACTGAGGTGTCTGCCACTCCCCGCACGGGTGTTTCACGTTTTACGTTTCCTGCCGGACAGAGTCATGTATTACTGAATTTGGGTGAAGGACTGACGAATGAAACCGGTGCTTTCTTGAAACAGGTGAGCGACACCGAATTTGAAGGTATGAAATTATTGGGAACTTTCTGCTATAACCCCCAGGCGGTATTTCCCATTTATTTTGTAATGCGTGTCAACAAGCAACCGGCATCCAGCGGTTATTGGAAAAAGCAGCGTCCCATGACCGGAGTGGAAGCTGAATGGGATCCCGACAACGGACGCTACAAACTTTATACCCGTTATCGTAAGGAAATAGCCGGAGATGATATCGGTGCTTTTCTTACTTTCAACACGACGGAAGGTGAACAGATCGAAGTGCAAATGGGAGTTTCTTTTGTAAGCATTGAGAATGCCCGTTTGAATCTGGATACAGAGCAAAGTGGAAAGAATTTCAGTCAGGTATTGGCTGATGCCCGTATGCGTTGGAATGAGGATCTTTCGCGTATCCTTGTCGAAGGCGGAACGGAAGAACAGAAAACTGTCTTTTATACTGCTCTTTACCATACATTGATACATCCCAATATCCTGCAAGATGTCAATGGTCAGTATCCCGCCATGGAAAGTGATCAGATTCTGACAACAAAGGGAGAGCGTTACACTGTTTTCTCGCTTTGGGATACGTATCGTAATGTTCACCAACTCCTTACGTTGGTTTATCCCGAACGTCAGTTACAAATGGTGCGTTCCATGCTCGATATGTATCGCGAACATGGTTGGCTACCTAAATGGGAACTCTACGGACGTGAAACGTTGACTATGGAGGGTGACCCGTCTATTCCTGTCATCGTTGATACCTGGTTGAAAGGATTACGTGATTTTGATATCGATCTGGCTTATGAGGCTATGTATAAATCTGCCACTTTGCCCGGTGCAGAGAATTTGCTAAGGCCGGATAATGATGATTATATGTCATTAGGATATGTTCCTTTGCGTGAACAGTACGATAATTCAGTTTCTCATGCATTGGAGTATTATATTGCGGATTATTCTCTTTCCCTGCTGGCGGATGCATTAGGTAAGAGGGCTGCGGAACAGGGTAAAAAAGCAGAAGCACGGAAATATCAGGCTGATGCCCGTCTTTTTTATAACCGTTCATTGGGATATAAACACTATTATAGTAAGGAATTTGGTACTTTCCGTCCCATTCTGCCTGACGGTCAGTTCTATTCACCTTTCAATCCGAGACAGGGAGAGAATTTTGAACCGAATCCCGGTTTTCATGAAGGATGTGCCTGGAATTACAGTTTCTATGTTCCCCACGATGTGAAAGGGCTTGCCCGTCTCATGGGTGGACAGAAACCTTTCATTGAAAAACTTCAGCGTGTCTTTGACGATGGTCTCTATGATCCTGCCAATGAACCCGACATTGCCTATGCTCATCTCTTTTCTTATTTCAAGGGCGAAGAATGGCGTACGCAAAAGGAGACTCAAAGGCTTTTGCAGAAGTATTTTAAAAATGCTCCCGATGGTATTCCCGGTAATGATGATACCGGTACCATGTCTACCTGGGCCATCTTTAACATGATAGGATTTTACCCCGACTGTCCTGGTGATCCGTATTATACCCTTACTACGCCTGTATTCGACAAGGTGGTGATTCGTCTTGACTCTGATACTTGGGGAAGCGATAAGCTGGTGATAGAAACTGGGCGCCCTTCAACAGAGTCCTTATACATTCGTGAGATGGAGTTAGGAGGGAAGAAATTATCCCGCTACCGTATCAGTCATGAAGAACTGGTAAAAGGTGGAGTGCTGAGATTTATACTTCGATAGTATAAAGAAGAGAAGATAAAAACAACTTTGATCAAAAAAACGGGTGATCACAAACCACTTGCGATCACCCGATATTTTCATTGTTTTCGTGTTTAGGTAATGTTAGTAAAGAGAGAATTTATAGTATTTTATTTCATAGGTTCCACTGTATAACCTTTTTCTTTCAATAGCTTCAATACCCCATTTGTTCCTGGCAGATGTCCTGCACCCACTACAAAGAGAGTAGGGATTTCTTTCATGATTGAAGGCATCTTCTCAATCCAGGCTTTGTTGCGGTTGTCTAACAGATCTTCCATTTCTCCCGGTTGAGGGTCACAAGAGTTGCCGTCACGCTCTTCCATCAGTTTCAACATTTCGTCCAGGTTTTGAGCTTTATAGGCATTGTTCAAGCGTTTGGTTTGATCCATAGCTTTATCGATGTCACTTACTAAACAGTAAAGCAGATTTGCCTGGCGTTGCAATGTCTGACTATTGAGCAGTACGTTGATTTGTGATATCGGAGTTTCCAAACCGCCTACTTTCTTGCCACTCTGTATAGCTTGTTGTTGGAAGTAAGTATCCAGTTGTTCTTGTGGATTGAAACCACCCAAATGCTTCATACATAAAATAAGAGTCAATTGCTGGGTGATGAAAGCCGGTTTCATTTTAGCTAACATGGCAATATCCGCCATCAGGTTTTCTTTTACAGCCTTACCTACTAACTCATATTGTTCGGGGGTGAAGAGAACTTGAAGGGTCGTGTCTCCCGCCATCATCATGTTTTGCTGCATCGTTTGCATGAATTCAGGAGACATTGCTTCGGACATAACTACTTCTCCATATACTTGTGAAGTCCCGTCTACTGCCTGTGGCAAGCCGGCAATGCTGTCTTTTATGCTTAGCGGAGCTAAATGGTGCGTTCCTAAAATGTATGAGGGCTTTTCCAGGCCGTTACCGGATATTTTCCAGAGTAACTGCGCATTGGCATTCAGTGCGATGCCGATAAAAAGGAGAATACCTAAAATCTTTTTCATTATTTTTCTATTTAGAGTTCATTTGAATATTGCTTATTATTTTACTCGTCCTCCGCGAAGCCAGTATTGCGTGTAGTATTGCTCGTTGAGACTGCTGACAATAACTCCTTTACTTGTGCTGGCATGTATGAATTTCCCATTTTTAAGATAGATACCTACATGGGCCACTCTTTTCTTGGACGCACGACTGGTGAAAAACACCAAATCTCCCTCACGCAGGTTGCGACGGGAGACTTTATTGCTTTCTTTGAGTTGCTCATCGGTGCTTCTGGATAAACGGATGTTGTATACCTGCTTATAGAGTTGTGATACCAGTCCGGAACAATCTGTTCCGCGTTTGTTGTCACCGCCTGCGCGGTAGGGGACACCTATCCACTCCGCAGAGGCTATGTACAATTTGTGGTTATCTTCCTTATTTATGTCTATTCCCATGCGGACAGAAGCTTTTGCCAGCGCTTTGTAGTCGAGACGAGGTGCTGATGTATGGCAAGAACTTAAACTAAAGGTCAGTCCAATAAGTGCAACTATATAAGAGAGGTATTTCTTCATGCTTGTTCCTCTTTCTCTTCCGGTTGAACAATTGTTTCCTGAACGGGCGTTTCCTGAACTGGCACTTCTTGAATTGCTGTTTCCTGAGCCGTCATTTCCATTTTCTCTTCTTCAATTTCTTCTTCTACTCTGACATTAAAATAGTCTTCAAGCTCCTTTTCTGCCGAGTTATTCTCATTCTGAATATCACGGATAATCACTCCATTCTCCATCAGAGCAATACGCGGACACACATCCACCGTATGGTTCAGGTTATGACTTGAAATAATGACTGTGGCATGGTGATCTTCATTGTATTTTCTCAGCAGGTGCTTGATGATGGACTGTGAACTCGGATCAAGGAAATTGAACGGTTCATCCAGGATCAGCAATTGCGGATGATGCAGCATGGCGGAGATAATACCTATTTTCTGCTTGTTTCCGGCAGAGAAGTTACGGATGAATTTCTTTTGTCCGAGGACTTCGTTACTCATGAAGCGTTCAAATGGAAGCAGACGTTCGTCTACCTCTTCTTTTTTCAGACCGTACATTTTACCGATGAAGTAGAAATATTCTTCGGGAGTGAGGTAATCAATCAGGAAACCATCATCGATGAAAGCACCTGTGAATTGTTTCCAGTCTTCATTTTTGGATACATCGATGTCATTGATTGTCACATTTCCCAGATCTGCCTGTAGCAGGTCCAGTATCAGACGGAAGAGGGTAGTCTTACCCGCACCATTGTTGCCTACCAATCCTAACATATCGCCCTGGTAGATGCTATATTTCTCGATATCTACGGCTTTCTTTTCGCCGAAGTTTTTTTGAAGTTGGTTAATCTCTATCATATTCGTTATTATTTTTGTCTACTATCGTGAAATCCTTCCATATTCTTATATCGGCGCTTCATAAAGCGATGATATACATTCCGTAGCCACCATCTTGAAGTTGCGATGAATAGTATGCCGACAACTAAGAGAATCCATGGGGTTACTTCTTTGCCCACCGTCGCATTCAGTACGAAGAATAGTAGCAACGGCACTCCGAATGCACCTCCTGCAATGAGGTTCTGCAAACCGGTACCCACATTTTGCCGTCCAGTCATTTTGGCATTAAGGTCAAGCGTCTTGTTGTTATACACTGCCAACTGAAACAGACAGAAGTATACGGCACCCGGAACGAATATAATCCAAGCGGTGCATTCCAGTACAGATACTTTACCCGTCACCATACCCGGTATCATCAGCACAAACGGGATGATGAGTGCGATGCTGTACAAGATGTATTTGGCACGCAACAATGAATAGATGGACTCCTTGCGGCTCATCAGTCCGTCAATGTAGTTGCCTTCGTAGCTCATCAGCGGAGAGAGGAACAGAATTCCGAAGATGATATAGTTGTAAAGTACGAAGAAGTCGCGGGAGCCACCATCGTAAATATCAGAAAAACTGATGGTAAGACTGAAAATCAGTACTATAGCGGTAACGGAATAAAGTGACTTCCTGCACACCTTGTTGCGTAGTAGCAATTTCAACTCCAGTCGGATGTATTCGCCTATTTCGCCATAACGGTCCAGGAACTTGTATTCGGATACTGTTTTTACTTGAACGGTAGTGTCTTCTGTTTTATTCAGTTCATTGTAGACCAGTTTTTGCATAATGCTCCGGTTGATGAACCACATAAGGGAAATGGCTACCAGGACACAGATAAATGTGAGTATGTTTCCCGTGATAAATCCTTCACCCAGATCAATGAAGAAACCGAATAACGGACTGTCATCTGGAACGAAAAGTGCAGCTGCAATACCTCCGTATACGACTATCGGCAAGAGAACCCACCAGATGCGTTCGTCCATCAGCGTACGACATAGCAGATACCAGTAATTATTGAATACGATGAGCAACCAAATACCAATGCAGTAGGTCAATACACCTCCTATTCCATAAAATTTGGTAACAGTGATAATAGCGAACGGAACGAACAGGAAGAGCCAAAGCAAATTAAAGCTGTTAAGTCCCGAGCGTAGGAGCAGGAAGTCGATAAGACGACTCCTTTTGATGGGGAGCAGTAAGTATGGTTTAACTTCCTGTGTCGGTGTTTTCAGGAAGGGTAACCGCAAAAGGAAGTCCAGGGCGAGTATGAAGATCAGGCCGCTGTTCATTACGTGATAGGCTTCTTTGGCGCCTCCGTCGAAGGCGAAAGCGAATGTTGTTCCGAAGAAAATGAGATACCCTGCCCAGAATACACTCATGAAGTACATCCAAAACTTTCCGAACTTACTTTTCTCGTACATCGGATGCCGCTTTTCAGCTAACTTTCCGTGTCTGCGTAGCTCAAGAAATAGATTCATGCTGTTTAGTGATTAGTTGTTAGTGATTAATGGAGTGATTGGAAGGTAGTGATTAGTAATAAGTAAGAATGCACTCGCTTATCACTAATCACTTATCCTTTATCACTATTTGTTGGGTACCGTCATGGTTACCTCGATTTCATTTCCTTGTTTCAACAGGTCAGATACAAACTTTTGAATATCTTTAGCTATGATGCTATTTACGATATCCGTGTATCCTTCTGTCATATCCATGCCATAATAGAAGTAATCGTTCAGATTATTCATCCAGTATCCGTTTTCTTTCTGGTTGTCGGCATACTTCTTCAGCATGTACTCTTTTACTTTCTGCAAGTGTACGTCTGACGGTCCTTCGGCTGCAAGTTTCTTCAACTCATCTACTACAATACCTGCCAGTTTATCTTTCTTAGCAGGATCGGTCTGGAAGACAATCTGCAACAATAATTGTTCTTTCGGATACTTCTGTAAGTCGCCAAAACAGTTTACACCATATGTACCACCTTCTTTTTCGCGTACTTCTTCAGTATAAACCATATCAAGAACCTGAGTTGCAAAGCTCAGCAAAATGTCATTCTTTAGAGTATAAGGAGCTTTACCGCTGTACAGGAATACGATGGTTGCTGTAGGAGTTTGTTGCTCTTTGGCATATTCATTTTTGTACACACCTTTGCGTATACTCATCTTCGTATCTTTGAAGGTCTCTTTGCGATTGATGGCAGGCAGTGCACCTAAGTATTCGGCAATCAGTGGTTTGGCAGTTTCAAGGTCAATGTTTCCGACAAAGTAGAATGTAAAGTCGCTGGCATCTTTGAAACGGTCGTTGTACATTTCCAGAATACGGTCGTAATCAATCTGATCCACCATTTCCGGTTTCATCATTACTACACGCGGGTGATTATTGTACATTGCTTTCTGTAAAGAGTCGTTTATAGAAGAAAGAGGATTTGCCTGCGCACTTTCCAATTGGGCTTTCATACGGTTTTTAAAAGATTCGAATGCTTCCGCATCTTTACGGGGAGCGGTGAAGGTGAGATATGTCAGCTGCATCATAGTTTCAAAATCTTTTGGTGAGCAGGTACCGAATACATTCTCAGTGGTAGCACCCAGACCGGCATTGACGGAAACTTTCTTGCCAGCCAGTACTTTCGTCAAGTCCACTTGGCTGAAGTTACCCAAACCACCTACAGCTATTACGTTGTCCATAACGGCAAAGTTCAGTGCGTCTTTGTCGGGGAAAATGGATTTACCACCCAGACTGGTACCTTTCATGCGGATTTCATCAGCTTTGAAATCAGTCTTCTTTACATAGACAGTTACACCATTTGAAAGAACTAATTTTGTACTACCATAGATATCGCCTTCTTTCTCAGAAATGATTTTACCACCTTTCGGAGCTTCTTTCATCAGCGGTTCGTCAGATACTTTGTCTACGTATGCTTGCAGGTCGAGATCTTTCATACCTTTCAGTAAGTTGATAACTTCTTCTTTTGTCGGGTATTTCAAGCCTTCTTTTGCAGGACCGGCAATTATAACTACTTGATTGCTATCCGGAACGAGTTGCTGCATTACCATATTCATGGCCTGTAAGGGAATGTTAGGAGCCAGTTGGTTCATCATAGCGTACTCAGCTTCAATCCCCGGGATAGGCTCGCCATTCAAGAAGTTCTGTACATATTCTCTTACGTAAGAACCGTGCTTGGTCTTTTCGCGTTCGTTGTAGGCAGACTCTAAACTCTGCAAATAGTTGGCGCGTGCGCGTGCATATTCTGATTCGGTAAAGCCGAAGCGACGTGCACGTTCAGTCTCTTGTAGTAAGGTTTTCAAAGCTGTTTCAATGCCGTCGGCTTTACTTGAGGCAGAAAGTGCGAAGGCTTCTTTGGTTTTGGCGACAAAGAAGTCGCTATAGTAACTGCTTGCACGGGTAAACGGTGGGTTGGCACTTTGCACCAATTCGCTCAGGCGGGCGTTCAACATACTACTGATCATGCTCGTCATATATTGTGAAGCAAGGTAGCCTACATTATTCTTTTCTGAATCAGGAGTCGCATCTTGCTTGAAGTAAATCTCAATTGACGGGTCGTCTACTTCCTTATCTGTACCGATAGCTACGATGGGTTCCTTATTATCAGTAACAGGATAGTAAGTGCGTTCTGCCGGATTTACCGGTTTTTGTACATCGGCGAATACTGCCTTTAGTTTAGCTTCTACGGTGTCTACATCGATATCACCTACAATAACGATACCTTGCAGATCAGGACGATACCATTTGTGATAGTAATCGCGGATATCTTTATAAGGGAAGTTGTTGATTACATCAATAGAGCCGATAGGCATACAATCTGCATATTTGTCACCCTGATATATAGTTGGGAGCAGGTCAGTGTAGACGCGCAACATACCACTGTTGCGGCTGCGCCATTCTTCACGGATCACACCACGTTCTTTGTCGATTTCATCGTCTTTGAGTAGGATATAGTTAGACCAGTCGTGCAGGATCAGCAGACAGGAGTCCAATACACCGGTGCGGTCAATCGGAGCATTACTGATGTTGTAAACAGTTTCGTCTATGCTGGTATAAGCATTTAAGTTAGTACCAAATTTGATACCTACGGTTTCGCACCAAGGGATGACGCCGAGGCCTTTATCATCACCGGGGAAATTCTTAGTACCGTTGAAGGCCATGTGCTCCAAGAAGTGGGCAAGTCCGCGTTGTTGCGGTTCTTCAAGAATGGAACCTACTTTCTGGGCAATATAGAACTCAGCCCGATTTTCGGGTAATTTGTTGTGGCGTATGTAATACGTCAGGCCATTGTCTAATTGGCCGATACGGACATTTTTGTCCACGGGAAGGGGCGGAAACTGCATTTGCTGCGCTACCGCTTGTTGGAAACCGGCACATAGAACGAATGCTACTGCCAGTAAACTGTGAAATAAATGTTTCATGTTGATGAAAATTAAAATTGTTTCTTGACCTATTTGTCGAAGAGGGAGAGGAGAAATCACAGGAAGGATATATTTTTTATATGAATGATAATTTAGCAAATTATCATTTTATCGCCTCACGAATTCGTACCAGTTTCGTCAGTAGTCCTTCCAGTAAATCGAGCTTCAGCATATTGGCACCATCGCTTTTGGCTATTTCGGGGTGCTCATGTGTTTCAATAAACAAT
Source organism: Bacteroides sp. 14(A) (assembly GCF_000526555.1). Classification (NCBI taxonomy): domain Bacteria; kingdom Pseudomonadati; phylum Bacteroidota; class Bacteroidia; order Bacteroidales; family Bacteroidaceae; genus Bacteroides; species Bacteroides sp. 14(A). Next base: position 2,908,125 of record NZ_JAGH01000002.1, read on the forward strand.
CCGTCTACACCAACCGCAACACCGGCTTTGGCAACGGTTTCAATAAGCTGTGGCATACCACCTGTCACTCCACTTGTCTGATTGGGTTGTTGCAGAGAATGTGTAACATCCAGAATGACCGGATAACCGAAGGTTTGCATTTCAGGAATGCCACGGTAGTCTACAACAAGGTCTTGATATCCGAAAGTTGTTCCACGTTCGGTAATCATAACTTCCTTATTTCCGGCTTCTACTACCTTTTCTGCAGCAAAGCGCATGGCGAGTGGAGACAGGAACTGTCCTTTTTTGATGTTAACCACCTTTCCTGTTTTTGCAGCAGCTATCAGAATGTCTGTCTGGCGGCAAAGGAATGCTGGTATTTGCAGTACATCTACATATTCGGCGGCCATTGCGGCTTCTTCTGCAGAATGTATATCTGTAACAGTAGGCACACCAAAAGTATCGTGTACTTTCTGTAACACTTTCAACGCTTTTTCATCGCCTATTCCCATAAATGAATCCAGGCGTGAACGGTTGGCCTTGCGATAAGAGCCTTTAAATACATAAGGTATTTGTAATTTCTCCGTGATATTTACCACACGTTCGGCAATACGCATTGCCATCTCTTCTCCTTCAATCACACAAGGACCTGCCAATAAAAAGAAATTTCTGGCAGGATTATTCTTTAATTCAATCATAAGTAATTAGTGTATAGTGCTTAACGTTAATCGTTATTCTTAGTTGGGTATAATCAATGTTATCGCTTCATGCATAATTCCGATGTCCAGTGGAAAATGCCGGTCGAGAATACGTCCGTCCAAGTCCACCGAAGCATTTTGTGCACGTAGTACTTTTACTTTCTGGGTACGGTAAGGCATCACGACTTTATGATTCAGAATACGTCCCTGGATAAGCATCCACAGTCCTGATACGAGTTGTAACAGCTCCGGACGATAGATAACGGATACATCGAGCCAACCGTTATACGGCACGGCACTTGGTGCTTGTCCGTATCCCCATGCACTGCCAATACATACCGTCATGATACGTCCCCGGATGTGTTCTCCGTTTATTTTGAGATGCATCCGGTAGAGCTTCCGTTCAAAAAAAAGTGAGATGAGGGCCATGAGATAGGACAGGAATTTCACTCCCCAGAAACGTTTGGTCTGGTCGGAAATCTTCACGATACGGGCTCCTAAACCAATGTTGATTGCATTGAGGAAATAGCGTGTTACATGCTTTTCACCATCGTAATAGTTGCAAAATCCGACGTCTATCTTCCGGCGTCGGTTATTTATGATGCAATCTACGGCATCTTTGTATTCCGAAGTCATTTCCCAGTATTTGGCAAAGTCATTTCCGATACCGTTGGGAATGATACCTATGGCGATTTCTCTTTTATCTTCTGCATTGGACGACATGATACCGTTGATGGCGTCGTTTAGTGCTCCATCACCGCCCACCACAACAATGGTGCGGTATCCATTATTGGCAAGAATGCCGGCTAAACGTTCCACAGATCCGAACCCTTCAGACTGCACATAGTCATAAGACACGCCTCGGCTGTCCATATATTCTTTGATTTCTTTCCACCGTTTCTGCACTTTCCGCGTGCCGGCTTTGGGATTGTATATCACTCCCCACTTTTCGGGTTCTACGCTCATATTGTTATCTCTTAGTAAAGTCCTACATAATCATTTTTGTACTCTCCCCGCAGTCTTTGTCTTTGTTGCCCCAAAGATACTAATTCCCTTCGAGTTTCGCTTGTACAAAAGCAATCTTTTCTTCCATAGGCAGCCCGGCATCCATCCAATGGATAGTAAAGCCGCGTCGTTCCATTCCCCGGAACCAGGTCATCTGCCGTTTGGCAAACTGATGAATAGCAATCTCCAGTTCCCTGTACATCTCTTCGTATGTCAATTTGCCGATAACGTACAGAGTCAGGTACTTGTATTCCAGGCCATAATAGATAAGATCATCTGGTTGGATACCCTGTTCTATCAGGCGTCGTACTTCATCTACCATCCCTTCGTCCAGACGTTGACGCAGGCGGTTGGATATCTTCGTACGGCGTAATTCCCGGTCTATATCTACACCAATGATAAGGCTGTTCAGTTTCGGGAACTCCCGTTCGTCTACCGGTGTATGTGCATAATATTCTTCTATCTCAATGGCCCGGATCGCTCGTTTTACGGTGTCGACATCTGTAGTATTATGCAGGGCTTTGTATTGCTTCAGCATCTCAGTCAGTTCTTCCAGGGATTTATCGGCAAGGCGTGCACGTAACTCCGGGTTTTCGGGAACTGGCAGCAACTTATAGCCTTTCAATACGGATTCCAGATACATACCGGTACCTCCACACAAAACGGGAAGTTTCCCTTTTTGTTTAATAGTCTCGTACGCTATCAGAAAATCACGCTGATATTCAAAAACATTGTATTTATAACCCGGGTCGGCAATATCAATCAGATGATAGGGGATTGGTTTACCATTTACAGTGTAGTCTACCAGGTCTTTACCTGTACCGAGATCCATACCACGGTAGATTTGCCGGGAATCTGCACTGATGATTTCTGTGTCAAGAACATCTGCCAGTGCTGCGGCGAAAGGAGTTTTACCGGAAGCGGTAGGACCTAATATAGCTATCAAATCATAGTCAGGCATAAGTCGTTTTGATTATTTTTCTACAAAGATAATGCAAACCGAAAGCAATACAAAATAAGCTTGATTATTTTTAATGCTAAAGTGCAGCTTGTCTTCGTTTTAAAGCTAAATATGAAAAAGGAAGTGAAAAAGAGAATGCCTTCTCTTAAATGGTGTTATAAATGCGTTGTTTTCGCACACGGAACTTGCTACTTTCAAAAAAGTGCGTACCTTTGCACTGTGTTTTTCATAGTATTAGATTTAAGGTTAACAAAGGTTGGAGTACAGCGGTACTCCTTTTTTTATGTCTATACCTCATCTCTTCAATATTGAAATATTCATTTCATTCATACCTCATTTATATGGTGATAAAGATGTATATTTGCAATACTAAAAGTATATGCCAAGCTATGAAATACATATTGATTCTGCTACTTCTGTTGATTTTTCCACTATCCGGTATTGCGGAAAAGCATTGTGTCTTTACTCCAATTAACGGAACGCATGGATTGTCCGGAAATAAGGTGCGCAATATCACTCAGTTGCCGGACGGGCGCATGATGATAACTACGGAAGGATTACTGAACTTATATGACGGTACTAATTTCAGTTACCTGCACTATGATCGGGAAGATATCTGCCGTTTATCAGACTATTCCGGATTTCATCACGAATATATAGATGCTCACGGATATATGTGGCTTAAAAATCAACGCCAACTGATGGTGGTGGATATAGGACGTGAATGTTTTATTGAGCGACCGGACAGTTTGCTGGCTTTATGGGGGATAGATACTCCGATGAAGGATTTTTTCATGGATAAGACAAAGAATTTATGGGTCATAACGGATAAGGATGATTTGGTACGCATAGATAAGACAACTCTGCAGGCAAGTACTTTTCTGAATCGTGTTTCATTGATTGGAGATACCACCGATCAGGTTTATGATCTTGGGGTGTTGGACGGGAACTTATATCTGTTCTATCGTTCCGGTTTATTGATTTGTTACGCTATGGAGTCACAAAAGGAAATATATCGGCAGAAACTGTCGGATGAACTTCCTGAAGGAGTGTATGGGAATACATCTTACGTAGTGCCGGGAACGAATACTTTCTACCAGTTATGCAATGGTAACAGAGGCGGGGTAATGTTGGCTTATGATGTAGAAAGAAGAAAATGGAACATCGTGTTGCAGACAAGCTATTGGCTGAATTACCTGTCTGTTGATAAAGACGGAAGCATATGGATTAGTTGTCATAAAGGATTATGGAATATAGATGCGGGGCTGGAAAGAAAACAATATATACCAACCTTGAAATTAGTGGACGGACGCAATATAAATACAGAAGTGAGTACGCTTTACAATGACAGCCAAGGTGGCATGTGGGTAGGGACCTTGAACCGGGGAATCCTGTATTATCATCCGGACCGTTTCCGTTTTCAGAATATTGGCAGGACATTGTTTCCCGTTACGGAAAATATGAATCTTTATGTAACTTGCATTGCAACACAAAACCAGGAGAATATGTGGGTGGGGACCCGGAAAGGACTATTCTCCTATCATCTTTCTAATGGAGACATAAACTTATATTCCAAGGAATTGTCCACAGTCAATTGCAATACCCTGTTTAAGGACAGTCGGCAACGTACTTGGTTGGGAAGTGTCGGACAGGGACTTTATTGTATGCTGCCGGATGGAGAAACCAGACATTATCCGTTGTCCGGCCAGACAATTCATTCCATTATGGAGCAACCGGACGGAACTCTGTATTTATGTACTGAAAACCAGGGTTTCGGTACATTTACTCCCGAAACCGGACAATATGAAAAGGAGCAGGGACTACCTCAGACGGAGAATTTGACTGTCTACCAATTGGCATCTTTGGGGAAGGATCGTTTAGCAGGCATTACACGGAAAGGTTGGTTTGTTTATGATTGTACCCAAAAAGAATATACCTTTAACCCCAGTTTTCATGTGTGTACTTCCATCTTTGTAGACCGACAAAAGCAAGTTTGGATTGGTCTGGAAGATGGGTTGTTGCTTTGCAACACAGCTACCGGACAACAAAAAACGTTTCATACCATGGACGGCTTGGTCAATAACTCTATCCGTTCCATCATTCAAACACAAGATCATGCTATCTGGGTATCTACTTCTAACGGGATAACACGTATCACTGTAACAGGAGAGGGAGAACAGATACGATATTCGTTTGCTAATTTCAATCGGTACGATGGTGTGATTACGGATGAATTCTGCGAGCGGTCCTCTTTTGTCGCAGAAGATGGAACTCTCTACTGGGGTGGTATTAATGGATTTAATAAGTTTGTTCCGCTTCATACCACAATGGAGCGGGCGTATGCCGCACCTTTATTCGTGGGCTTTGATCTGTTTGGTGAACGTGTGGAAAGTGGAAAAATGTATCATGGTAACAGGATACTTCAACGCCCTATAACCTTGACCAAAGAGATTATCCTGAACTATGATCAGAACTTTTTCACTTTAGAGTTTTCTGCCTTGAATTATATCAATCCCACACAGACCTATTATCGTTACCAACTGACGGGTATTGACTATTCGGAACGGGAAATCCGCTCTTCCGATGGTAAGGGTACTGCCACTTATACTGACTTGCCGCCTGGCACTTACACTTTCAGAGTGCAAGCCGCTGATAATAGTGAGTCGTGGACGGGAAAATATGCGGAAATTGAAATAACCGTAAAAGCTCCGTTTTGGAAAACCACTTATGCTTATCTCTCTTATTTCCTGTTCGCAACGGGAAGCTTGATCGCCCTAGTTTTTGTATATATACGACGCAAACGCCGAAAACTGGTACGTGAACAAAGAGAGAAACTGGATGAAATGAAGTCCACTTTCCTGCAAAACATCAATCAGGAACTGGCAGAACCTATTAGTCGTATAATCTCTCCCTTGGATACCATTTTAAAACATACGGATGAAGGCAGAACCAAACTGCAATTGAAGGAAATACAGAATAATGCCGTAGAGTTGAAAGAACTGGTTGACCAGCTTTCGGAAGGAGTCCTGTCCCCTCTGTCGCCTGCTGAAAATGAATTGGCTTTGGAAGAACTGTTGATGAATATGCGCCAGTTGCTGGAACAACAGGAGAAAAGGAAAGAACAACTGAAAGCAACTCCGGAAGCTGCGCCGGACAACTCCTTGCTATCGGCGGCCGATGAATTGTTTCTTCGTAAGGCTTTGAAATTTGTAGAACAGAATCTAGACAATCCCGAGTATTCAGTAGAGGTATTGAGTCGGGACATGGGAATGGATCGCACGGGGCTGTATCGAAAACTGGTTTCAGTGGTAGGAAAGACACCGACAAATTTTATCCGTTCCATTCGTCTGAAACGTGCCGCACAACTTTTGGAAGAAGGACATACGGTGGCCGAAGTTGCTGACCGGGTTGGATTCAGTACATCCAGTTATCTGAGTAAATGTTTTCAGGAAGAGTTTGGTATGCGTCCTTTGCAGTACGTTAATAGTCTGAAAGAACAACCGAAATAGTCACATTTCAACGAGATTGTTGCTTCTTGCAACATTTGTACCACGTGTTTTATAGGCTTCAGGCTACTTTTGCCCTCATAATTCAATTTTTAAATGAAATATCATGAGAAAAGTAAAAGTAGGAATTACCGGTATATTTCTTTTAATATCCGGTTTACTGATGGCGCAAAATGTGAATAGGACGCCACAGGGTGTAAAGGTAAATGTGGCGGAAGGAAACTTCAATGCAGAAGTTATTTTTTATTCTCCTTCTATTGTCCGTATAGTGAAGTATCCTTCGGTAAAGGATCAGATGCCGGACAAAGAAAGTCTTTCCGTAACATTGGTGCCGGAACAAACTAAGATTGATTTTAAGGAACAGGGAGATGATGTCAGATTGAAAACGTCTGATATGATTGTTACTTTAAACAAGACCGATGGAACGGTACGCTTCACCGATACAAAAAACAACGAATTACTGGCAGAAAAGGGAACCCCTTCTTTTTATCCGAATAAGGGCAAAGCCGATAAGGGCACTTATAAAGTTCGCCAGGCCTTTATGCTTGAAAAAGAGGAGGCTATATATGGATTAGGAATACTTCAGAATGGAAAAATGTCGCAACGTAACCAACGGAAGTATCTGATGCCGGGCAATGTGGAAGACGGAATCACCTTCTTCCAGTCCGTGAAAGGCTATGGTCTTTTCTGGGATAACTATTCTCCGACTAACTTTGCTGATGATGAGAATGAGACTTCATTTGAATCGGAAGTTGGTGATTGCACAGACTACTATTTCATGTATGGTGGAGATGCCGATGGCGTAGTTGCCCAAATGCGTACTCTTACCGGACAAGTACCCATGTTCCCTTTGTGGACGTATGGCTACTGGCAGAGCAAAGAGCGTTATAAAAGTCAGAATGAAGTACTGGGCGTACTGAACAAATACCGTGAATTACAGATTCCCTTGGATGGTATCGTGCAGGATTGGCAGTACTGGGGTAGTAACTACTTGTGGAATGCAATGGAATTTTTGGATGGTAATTACTATAATCCCCAGCAGATGCTGGATGAGATTCATGCAAAGAATGCGCACATGATTATCACGATCTGGTCTTCATTCGGTCCACAGACCAAGCCTTATAAGGAGCTGAATGAAAAAGGACTATTGTTTAATTTTAGGACTTGGCCTCTTGCAGGCACTGATACGTGGCCTCCCAGAGAAGACTATCTGTCGGGCGTGAGAGTTTATGATGCCTACAGCCCCGTTGCACGTGATATTTACTGGAAACATCTGACCCGCCTCTATGATTTGGGTATGGACGGTTGGTGGATGGACTCCACCGAACCAGATCATCTGGATGCAAAACCCGAAGATTTTGATACACCTACCTATTTAGGTTCATTCCGCAAAGTACGCAGTGCCTATCCGTTGATGGCCGTAGGTGGTGTTTATGATCACCAACGCGCTACTACTTCAGACAAGCGTGTGTTTATTCTTACCCGTTCAGGATTTGCTGGGCAGCAGCGCTACGGATGTAATGTATGGTCGGGTGATATCGTTTCTACTTGGGAATCATTGCGTAAACAGATACCTGCCGGGCTGAACTTTACCCTTACGGGAAATCCCAACTTCAATAGTGATATCGGGGGCTTTTTCTTAGGCCATTACAACAAGGGATGGAATGATGGATCGGCTACAAAGAATCCGTCCTATCAGGAATTATACGTACGCTGGGTACAGTTTGGAGCGTTCAATCCGATGATGCGTTCGCACGGAACGGAAGCTCCGAGAGAGATTTATCAGTTTGGAAAGAAAGGAGAACCCATTTACGATGCTATCGAAAAAGCTATCCGTTTGCGTTATTCTCTGTTACCTTATATATATTCTACTTCCTGGCAGGTCACCAATAAGCAGTCAAGCTTTATGCGTGCGTTGATGATGGATTTTGCCGATGACAAGAAGGTGTGGGACATGAATGACGAATATATGTTTGGCAAGTCCATCCTGGTGGCTCCGATTGTGGAAGCGCAATATACTCCGGAAGTGGCAGCTACTGCATCGGAAGAGACAGGCTGGGACAGGGATGACAATAAAAATAAGAGCAAAGGCAGCATGACAGTAGACTTCACTACAAAGAAAACTGCAAAGGTTTATCTGCCCGCAGGTACTGTATGGTATGATTTCTGGACTAATGAGAAATATGATGGCGGCCAGGAAATATCAAGAGAAACGACTATTGATATGATTCCACTTTACGTCAGAGCCGGAAGTATTGTTCCCATCGGCCCCGATGTGCAATATGCGACAGAAAAAACCTGGGATAATCTTGAGTTGAAAGTGTATGCAGGTGCTAATGGCAGTTTCACCCTTTACGAAGATGAATTTGATAATTATAACTATGAATCAGGAGCATATACGGAAATTCCTATGACATGGAATAATGCTTCCCGTACGCTCACTATCGGTGCACGCAAGGGAAAATATAACGGCATGCTTGAAAAACGCCAGTTTACGGTGAAGACAGTGGACGGTAACAGTAAGACGGTTACTTATACAGGAAAGAAGGTGACGGTAAAACTCTGACCAGATGGAGTAACTTTACTTTGAGTGTGATGCCTATCATCAATGGTATTGATGGTGGGCATCATCGGCATTGATGATAGGCCAAGGCCAGGGGACATGAGTGATGGAGGTAAATCAAAGGTAAGATGCAGTTTTAGGGCCGACCAGAGCCATTTTTTGAGCGAATGTTACATCAATGTAAGTTTATGTAACATGAAAAGACGGGATGTAACATTGACCGTAGCAAATGGGAACACGAAGATTCGAAAAGTACTTTGTAATGAACTATCTTTGTACAAAACGAAGGTTAATTAAAAAGTATCTTACCATGAAAACAAGAATTAGTTGGATTTTTTATTGTTTAGTAAGTTTCATGTTACTTCCCTCTTTGTCGGCGGCAGAGCGTTTTGTGACAAATGAGAGTAATGGTTTTACCTGGATACAGCAAGGAAAGGCGTATCCGATACTGGTAGACTCGCAGGAAGATAAAGGTGTACTGAGGGCTGTTGCCAATTTGCAGACAGATGCAGGTAAAGTGACAGGCGCTACTCCGGAAATTATTTATTCCCCATCCGGTAATCGTATGCTGATTGTCGGTTCTGTTGAAAATAGTTCCTGGATCAAACAGCTGGTGCAGGCAGGAAAGATCCCAGCTGCAGATTTGAAAGGGAAACGTGAGAAGTACATTCTTCAGACGGTGAAGCAGCCCGTGGAAGGAGTAGAAGAGGCAATTGTCATTGCTGGTAGTGACAAGCGGGGAACTATTTACGGTATTTACGAGCTTTCCCGGCAGATGGGTGTCTCTCCCTGGTATTTCTGGGCAGATGTTCCGGTGGAGAAGCATGATATTATATCTATTAAAGAAGGTGTATATACCGATGGTGAACCGGCAGTGAAGTACCGCGGTATTTTCCTGAATGATGAATGGCCCAGCTTAGGCGGCTGGGCGTCTGCTACCTTTGGTGGGTTCAATAGTAAGTTCTACGAAACGGTGTTCGAACTGGTGCTTCGCCTCAAAGGAAATTTTATGTGGCCTGCCATGTGGAACAGTGCTTTCTACGATGATGACCCGATGAACGGTCCGTTGGCCAACGAGATGGGAATTGTGATGAGTACTTCCCATCATGAACCGATGGGACAGGCTCAAAAGGACTGGAAACGTCGTGGAAAAGGAGAGTGGAATTACACTACGAACGGTGTCGTGTTGCGCGACTTTTGGCAGCAGGGGATGGAACGCTGCAAGGATTGGGAAGCGGTGATCACCCTTGCCATGCGTGGCGACGGCGATGAACCGATGAGCGAAGATGCCAATATCTCCTTGTTGCAGAATATCGTGAAAGATCAGCGGAAAATCATAGAGAAGGTAACCGGTAAGAAGGCTAAAGAAACTCCGCAGGTATGGGCGCTTTATAAGGAAGTGCAGGATTATTATGATAAAGGTATGCGAGTGCCCGACGATGTAACGTTGCTGCTCTGTGATGACAACTGGGGCAATGTACGTAAATTGCCCGACTTGAAAGCGAAGCCTCGTAAAGGTGGTTACGGCATGTATTATCATTTCGACTATGTAGGGGCTCCCCGTAACTCCAAATGGATAAATATTACTCAGATACAACGCACGTGGGAGCAGATGATGCTGACCTATGACTATGGCGTGCGCGAATTGTGGGTGGTGAACGTAGGTGACTTGAAGCCGATGGAATATCCCATCACCTGCTTTTTAGATATGGCCTGGGAACCGAAACGTTTCAATGAAAATAATCTGTTTCAGCATACGGTGGATTTCTGTCGTCAGCAATTTGGCGGATACTATGCCGAAGAAGCGGCTCGTCTGATCGACACTTATACTAAATACAACCGTAGGGTTACTCCGGAAATGTTGAATGACCGGACTTACAGCCTGGAAAATTATAACGAATGGCAAAGTGTAAAAGATGAATACGCTGCATTGTGTCTAGATGCCTTGAAACTTTATTATCTGATGCCTGCCGAATACCGGGATGCTTTCGACCAACTGGTACTTTTCCCGATACAGGCATGTTCCAACTTATATGATATGTACTATGCCGTGGCAATGAACCGTAAACTGGCAGAGGTCAATGATGTGAAAGCCAATAAATGGGCGGATAAGGCACGTGCTTGTTTCGAGCGCGACTCCGTGCTGACTTATCATTATAATCATGTAATGAGTGGGGGCAAATGGAATCATATCATGGATCAGACTCACATCGGATATAGATCCTGGAATGATCCGAAGCGCAATATAATGCCTAAAGTGACCTTTGTACCCGAGCCCCGTATAGCTCCTGCACCACCTGTGTTTGTAGAAAAGGATGGATATATATCTATTGAAGCAGAACATTATACCCGTTCAGCAAATGGTACATCTGCTGATTGGATTACGATCCCTAACCTGGGACGTACCTTGTCAGCCGTCACTACTTTGCCTTCCACAGCTACTCCGAGCGAAGATATGTATCTGGAATATGATTTTGAAACGGAGAAGAGTGGTGAAGCAACAGTTATCGTACGTTTCTCTTCGACATTGAATTTCAATGATTATAAAGGACTGCGATATGCGGTTTCACTGGATGGCGGTGACGAACAGATAGTCAACATCAACGGTGATTATAAAGGTGAACTTGGCAGATTGCAGGCGGAGCATATCATCACTACCCAAACGAAACATTTGCTTGATAAGAAAGAAAAGCATACCTTGCGCATCCGTCCGCTTGATCCGGCACTTGTCATGCAGAAGATAATGATTGACTTCGGAGGTTTGAAACCTTCTTTCCTGGGAGCGCCGGAGAGTTCTGTGAGAAGGGAATGTTTGTAAGGAACTCCCATAACTCCTAAAAAAAAGATTATGAAATACAGATTTGCTTTATTGATAGTACTGGCCTGCATCTGTTCTGTGTTGGCTGAGGCTAAAGTGAAACTCCCATCCGTTCTTTCGGATGGGATGGTATTGCAACGTGAACGTCCCATAAAAATATGGGGAACGGCTGATCCGGGTGAGAATGTGGTTGTCACGTTCAAGAAGAAGAAATATACGGCAGTAGCCGATGAAAATGGCAAATGGCTGGTAACACTTCCTGCAATGAAGGCCGGTGGCCCTTATGAGCTGACAGTGAACGAAATGACAGTGAAGGATATCCTGATAGGAGATGTATGGTTGTGCTCGGGACAATCGAATATGGAACTGACGGTGGCGCGTGTAGCGGATATGTTCGGTAGAGAGACGGCTACTTACGAGAATTCAATGGTCCGCTATGTCAAGACTCCCTATGGTAATGATTTGCATGGTCCCAAAGAAGACATATCCCAAATGAACTGGACAGCGTTGAATCCGCAGGTTGCCCAGTCTTATGCCGCATTACCTTACTTTTTTGCAATAGAGATGTATAATGAGACGAAAGTTCCTGTCGGCATTATTAATTCCAGTTGGGGAGGAAGTTCCATTGAAGCTTGGATGAGTGAAGATGCGCTTCAGGCATTTCCGAAGAACCTGCGCGAGCGGGATATCTATAACTCCGACGAATACAAGGCCTTGATGAATAAAGCGGGAGGAATGATGTCGAGATTCTGGAGCCTCTCTTTATATAAAGGTGATGAAGGCCTTCATGCTCCGGTTAAATGGTATGAACCGGAATTGAATGATTCCGACTGGGAGGAGGTGAATATGTTTTCTTATCAGTTGGGCAGCAAGGATGGTTATCCGGTAAGCGGATCGCACTGGTTCCGGCAGAACATTCGCCTTACAGCCGAGCAGGCTGATAAAGATGCCATATTGCGTTTAGGCTGTATGGTAAATGCGGACTCTGTATATGTGAATGGTGTTTTTGTAGGCACTACTTCTTATCAATATCCGCCGCGCATTTATAAAGTTCCTGCATCGGTGTTGAAAGCGGGAGAGAATCTGGTTACGGTACGTCTTATTAATTCCGGTGGTCGTCCCAGTTTTGTAAAAGGTAAACCCTATTGCATGGCGATAGATGGGGATACGGTTCGCTTGTCCGAGCAGTGGAAGTATAGGCTGGGTTGTGAAATGCCTGCCGGAAGAGGAGGTGTATCTTTTCAGAACATTCCGACCGGTATGTATAATTCCATGATTTCTCCTTTGAGGAATCTTACTTTTAAGGGAGCTTTGTGGTATCAAGGCGAATCGAATGCAGGACGTCCGGGTGAATATGAAGCTTTATTGACTGCCATGCTCAAAGACTGGCGGGTGAAATTTGCAGATGAAGACTTGCCATTCTTTATAATGCAGCTACCCAATTTTATGCAGACGCATCAGCAGCCTGTAGAAAGTGGTTGGGCAGGTATGCGTGAAGCACAGCGGCAGGTGACGTTGAAGTTGCCTAATACCTCTTTGGTTGTGGCAATAGACTTAGGAGAGTGGAATGATATTCATCCGCTGAATAAGAAGGAACTGGCAAGGAGAGTGGCGCTTCAGGTCAAGAAGAAAGTATACGGGCACAAAGATATAGTTCATAGTGGTCCGCTGTGCACTGCCGCCGCTATTGAGGGAGGAAAGGTCATTCTATCTTTTGAGGCGGGAACGGATGATTTAATGCCTGTAGCTCAACTTAAAGGTTTTGCATTGGCGGGAACGGACGGACGTTATAAATGGGCTGAGGCGACCGTGGAAGGCAATAAAGTGATAGTCTGGAGTGAAGGGATTGCTCAGCCCACAAAGGTTCGCTATGCTTGGGATGATAATCCGCAAGAGGCTAATTTGAAGAATAAGGCGGGACTTCCGGCTTCGCCGTTTCAAATGGATGTTCCATGATTCCCTAAACTTGATTGACTGAGAAACACCGGAATTTACGCGCCCGGTGCAATATGACAATAAGATAGTGAAACAGATGTGTTTCGTTGCAATACATCTGTTTTTTTTCATTATTAATAACAAAGGTCCCAATCAGAAAGTTACTTCCAGAAGGATAAAACCTTGTTTTATCTGATTCATATCATCTATTGTTATGCTACAGATGGTCTATTCTGCTCCATTACATGATCTATTCTAATCAATCAGATCATCTATTCTCCCTAAACGGCTGATATAATTTGAGAAATGGCTACACCTTTTGCCCCATAAGGCTACACCATCCTTACCAAAAGGTGACACCATCACCCAAAAAGGGTGTAGCCTTTCTGAAAAGCAGGTAATATTCTTCTATTTCAAAGAAGATAAGTGGCGGAATCAAATAATCATATTTGAAGAAAATACGATCAAAGCGCAATTAATAAGAACGAAATAAGAAGGAATCTCTTTCTAAAATGCGCTTCCTTTTACCATTACAAATCATACTGCATTCGCCTAACAGGTAATCCTTGCTTTTTTTGTATCACGGCAACTAATGGTACGAAAGAAAGCAACCTCAGACATCACGATTTACATTTTGTCATATTGCCCATTTCGCTCAAGCTGCTCATTTTGCTCAAATTACGTAAGTAGCCTGACAGGTTTTCCCTTTACTCTATCTTTATCTGTCAGCATATTTCTTTTGCCATATAACCCCTCCATTCTCAAGGATCTCTTTCCTTGCATAGTGAGTCTAATCAAGTGCACTTTCTTCTACTATTTCTTTCGCTTGTTTATATTCATTTCCGAAAGATATGTCCATCCCCTGTCTGATCTTGATAGAAAATAATCAAAAAGGCTTAAAAGTGTTAATGGATGTATTGCTGCAATAAATGAATGAAAGTTATTTTTTAGCTTTAACAAATGGGTTACATATTTTTTGTGATACGTTACCACGCTGTCTTTTCTTGCATTTCTCTTGATATTTTGGGTTCATTATTATACTGTTTTTCTCTCTCTAAAGTGATTTCTTAAGCTCTCTTTTTGTCTTAAAAAAGGGTTCTTTGTTTTGTTTGTAATTGTTTGATATATAGCTTGATATGTTGTTTTACGAAATGCAGTCAAAAAAGAATGTAACATCGAAGAGAAAGATGTAATGCCATCAAAAAAACGTGTAGCATGATCGTGTCTGATGTTCCATTTCTGATGCATACATTTGCTGCTGAGAAAAAGCGACTATATTATTGGGAGAGATGCGTATGGAAAACATTTTTCTTTCCTCTTATGACATGAAACGCTAATATATGTAATAATAGTAATATGATTATTAACCGTCAAATTATTAATCTTAAAAGACTGATTGATTATGAAATGCAAGTACGATGACAGTTGATGCTATCTTTAATAGCTAATGAAGAGAGAATGTAGTTATTAATATCTTAAACTAATGGTAATGAAAAATGTAACAAAAAAAAATCAAAAGCTACCTTACTTATTGCTTTTGTTGCTATTAAGTTGCTTGCCAACGTTAGCGCAAAATGGAGTAACGGTAAAAGGAACAGTTCTTGATAGTACCGGTGAAACGATTATCGGTGCTTCTGTCGTTGTGAAAGGCAACACTTCAATAGGTACGATATCAGATATAGATGGGAATTTTACGTTGACTGTTCCTAATAATAATGTAACTCTTGTTATTTCATATATCGGTATGAAATCACAAGAGGTGAAAGTACCCCCTCAGCAATCGATCAGAGTCGTGTTGGAAGATGACAGCCAACAGCTGGAAGAAGTTGTGGTAGTGGGTTTTGGTCAGCAAAAGAAGGCCTCGGTGGTGGGCTCCATTGCACAAACCACTTCGAAAGCTTTGGAGCGCACCGGTGGTGTCTCCAGTTTAGGTCAGGCGCTGACGGGTAACCTCCCGGGTGTAGTGACTATGACTACTACCGGTATGCCGGGTGAAGAAGATCCGAAGATCACCATTCGTGGTGTGACATCCTGGAACTCAAGCGATCCGCTTATATTGGTGGACGGTGTAGAACGTCCCATGAATTCGGTGGATATCAACTCTGTGGAAACCATTTCTGTATTGAAGGATGCGTCGGCAACTGCCGTATTCGGTGTACGCGGTGCCAACGGTGTAATCTTGATTACCACCAAACGTGGTGCAGAGGGCAAGGCAGTGATCAACATCAATGCCAGTACGACATTGAAGACCTACTCTAAATTGCCCGATATGATGGACTCGTATGATGCGCTTTCGCTCCGTAACCAAGTTATTGAGAGTGAACTGGCTTATAAGCCGGAAGCCTGGAGTTACTATCTGACGCAGGACCGTTTGAACAAGTATCGCTATCCGGCCAATCAGGCAGAAGCTGAACGCTACCCCAATATGGACTGGGTGGACTATCTGTTGAAGGACGTAGCTACTTCTTATAATGCTAACGTCAACATCAGTGGTGGTACTAAGTTCGTGAAATATTTCGCCAGTGTGGACTATACGCATGAAGGCGATATATATAAGAAGGTAACCAATATTAAGGGCTATGACCCAGGATTCGGATACGACCGTATCAACGTGCGCAGTAACCTCGATTTCAACCTGACCAAGACTACTAAATTGCACGTCAATCTTTCCGGTTCGCATGCTGTGAAGAAGGCTACGCAAGGTCAGTACGAGAATCTTGTTTGGAGTGCTTTCTATGGCATCTCTCCCGACTCTTTCATGCCGGTGTACAGTGACGGTACCTTTGGTTACTATTATCCCAACCCCACACAGGCTGCCACTAACTCTTACGAGGGACTCAGCGTCAACGGTATAGGTTATACAACAGATGATCGCCTGAACACTGACTTCACCCTCGAACAAGATCTTGGTTTCGTACTCAAGGGGTTGAATATACAGGCTAAGTTAGCATTCGACAACGCCTTCCGTGAAACAGGTCGTGGAGTGGATGACACAAACGACTGGGAAAGTGAAATGCACAAATGGATCGATCCCGATACAGGTATAGAGTATACCGACATTTCTCCTGATGCCTTATATAAGTTCGACTTTAAGAATAACAGCGCTTGGATGACTGGTGCGGGTGCTGTTCAAAACTGGGCTACCTACCGCCGTATGAACTATTCTGTTCAATTGAACTATTCCAATAAGTTTGGAAATCACACTGTGGGTGCCATGGGTAACTTTAGCCGCGAACAGTATGCTACAGGTAGCGAACAGCCCCATTATCGTGAGAACTGGGTGTTCCGTGGCACATATGATTTTGCAAATCGCTACATGTTGGAATATAACGGTGCTTACAATGGTTCCGAGATCTTTGCTAAGGAAAATCGTTTTGCCTTCTTCAACTCGGGTGCTATCGGATGGATGGTTTCAGAAGAGCCCCTTGTGAAGAAACTCAATCTCAAATGGCTGGATATGTTGAAGCTTCGCGCGTCTTATGGTCAGATTGGCGATGACAATGTAAGCGGACGTTGGCTTTATATGGATACTTGGAGCAATGGTGGCAGCTATCGTCAGTCGTTGACGGGTGTAGATCCTTCCAAGAGCCCTTACAGCTGGTGGCAACAGAGCCAGCTTGGCAACAAGAACTTGCAATGGGAGACGGCTACCAAACTTGATATCGCTGCTGACTTCGCTATTTTGGGCGGCCTTATCTCGGGTTCGTTTGACTATTTTAAGGAAAAGCGTACCGATATTTTAGTAACCGGTGCCAATCGTGCCGTTCCTTCATATTTTGGTACTTCCGCTCCTGTAGCCAACCTCGGCAAGGTAGACAGTGAAGGTTTCGAGTTGGATATTCGTTGGAATAAGCAGCTCAACCGAGACTGGCGTCTTTGGGGTAATGGCTCTTTGACTCATGCTGTCAGCAAGATCAAGGAGGCGGATGATCCCAGACTGAAACCTGACTATCAGAAGAAGGCTGGTAAGGCCATTGATCAGAATTATTCTTATGTGGATCATGGATATTATAATAGTTGGGATGAACTCTATGGTAGTACGGCGCACGATGAATACGATGAAGGACGTAAGCCCGGTAACTATGTCATCCTCGATTATGATGCCGACGGTATTATTTCCGTGAACGACAATATTCCTTATGGCTATACAGGTACTCCGCAGAATACAATGAACCTTCAGATCGGTGCTGACTACAAAGGCTGGAGCTTCTTCGTTCAGTTTTACGGTGTGACTAACGTAAGCCGTTCTGTAGGCCTCAGTAGCTTGGGCGGTACAAGAAACACCGCTTTCCACGAGGGCAGCTACTGGTCTCCGGAGAATCAAAACGGTGATGTACCTCTGCCTCGCTGGTTGAACCAGACAAGCCGGTATACCGATGGTACACGCTTCCTCTTCGACGGTTCGTACGCACGTTTGAAGTATGCTGAACTTTCATATACCTTCTCTAAGGAAAAATGGCTGAAGGCATCGGGTTTGGGCACTTTGAAGCTGTTTATCAATGGTAACAACCTCTTTCTCTGGACTGATATGCCCGATGACCGTGAGTCGAATACCGGTGGATGGAGCGCATACCCCACTCAACGTCGTTTCAATTTAGGTTTTAAAATAACACTTTAATCTGAGATAAGATGAAAAATAAGATTATTCACATACTTTTCGTATTCTTCGCCGCCGGATTCACGTTTACTTCGTGTACCGACTATCTGGACAGAGATTCTGACTCTGTGCTGTCAGCAGAAGATGCGTTCAAAAACTTCAATAACTTCCAAGGATTTATCGAAGTGATGTATAACGTTATCCCCGACGTGGCCAAGCATAACTGGGTAAGCTCCTTCAACTGGGGTGACGATGAGGTTATTACTACCGGTAATGGTGAAGGTTTGATGGGGTATGCTATCGATGGTGGTAACTACCGCACTTATATTGGTAAAGGTGACTGCTTCCTGGATAGAAGCTGGAAAGTTGATGGAGACCGTTTTGCTAAGGCTCTGTGGGGTGGTGGCTGGTATGCCATTCGTCAGGCCAATCTCGGTCTTGAAGCTCTGCAGAGTGGTTTGTTGAAGGATGCCACGCAGGAGGAACGTGACTTTGTCGAAGGGCAACTCTATTTCTTCCGCGCTTGGTTCTATTTCCAGCTTACTACTTATTGGGGTGGCTTGCCATATATGGAAAGTGTATTGCCATCCGATGCACAGTTCAACTTGCCGCGCGAAAGCTATCAGGAGAATGCCGAAAAGATGGCGAGAGACTTTCAGCGTGCTGCCGAGCTGCTTCCTATTGACTGGGATAACACTGCTGCAGGCAACCGTACTAAGGGTAACAACGCTTTCCGTCCCAACAAGATTTGGGCACTTTCTTACCTAGGTAAGTCTCTGCTCTATGCCGGTAGCCCTTTAATGGTGAATGGTGGTGAAAATAGCAACCGTTCATACGATGCGGATTATTGTAAACGTGCGGCTGATGCTTTGGGCAAGGTGCTTGCTATGGTTGAAGGTGGTCAGACACAATATGCTTTGGTAAACTTTGACAAATACAGCAGTCTGTTTTATACTAAAGAGCAGAACTGGCTGATGCCCGGTGGTACAGAAGCCATTATGCGTAGCCCTACTTACGGTGCCGACTCTTACTGGCGTCAGATGAACTCCTATCAGATTCAGGATATTGCAGAAGGTGATGGTATCATTCTCTGTCCTGCTGCCAACTATGTAAATTATTTCGGTATGGCGAATGGTCTGCCACTCAGTGATCCCAATTCCGGATTCAGTAAGGAGCAACCTTGGAAAGGTCGTGACCCGCGTTTCTACAATAACTTTCTCTATGATGGTGTGAAGATGATTAAAGCGCCGACGGACGATAAATTCAAAGCTTTTGAGTATGCTAACCTCTATGAAGGCGGTAATGCCTGCAACGATCCTAAGAGAACCAGCCGTACGGGCTATCTCAACTATAAGTTTATTCCGTTGGGAGCCAACAAGGCTGATAACGACTACGGATACGGTAAGGCTACCCATTTCCATTTAGCATGGTTGCGTCTGGCAGAAGTATATCTTCTGTATGCCGAAGCTGCTGCGCAAGGTTACGGTTCGCCTTCCGGCAAGTCTACTTCTTTCACGAAGAATGCTGTGGAAGCGGTTAACGTAGTCCGTCAACGTGCGGGTGTGGAAGATGTTGCCACTGTATACACTGCCGATCTTGAAAAATTCATGGGTGAGGTTCGTCGTGAACGCGCTGTTGAACTAGCTTACGAAGGACATCGCTTCAACGACCTGCGTCGTTGGAAACTGCTGACCGAATCTCCTTACAACATCAAGACCACGCAGCGGTTCGATCGCGCGGAAGCATTTGACCCTAATGCCGACCCGAAAGAACGTAAAGTCGTTAACTTCCGCGAAGAGGTAGTGACGCAGCGCAAGCTCTCCAGCAAGCACTACTGGCTACCATTCAAGACCGATGATGTGACGATGTATCCTGAATTCTACCAGAATCCCGGTTGGTAATGGTTTTATTAACGTAAAAACTCTAATAAAATGAAACATATATATAAAGGACTTGTACTTTGTGCAACGTTGGCTTTCGCTTACACACATACTGCCGCTCAAGAACCGCTGGCAGATATGTTGGAAGCTACTCAAGCTGATACGCTCTCAAAGGTGCAAGTGGCATTCCGCTCCATCGACCAGCGTGACCTGCTGGGTGGAGTATCAGTGATTGATATGAAGGAAATGTCAGAGAAAGCATATACAAGCAATAGTTTAGGCTTTGTAGACAATGTGGTGGGCGGTTTCAACGGAAACATCTGGGGAAATACCGAATACCTCGTTATCGTAGACGGTATGGTACGCGATGCGAATAACGTGCTCCCTCACGAGATAGACCAGATTACGCTTTTGAAAGGGGCGTCGGCCGTAGTGCTTTATGGTCCGCGTGCGGCCAAAGGCGTTATCTCCATCACCACCAAACGTGGTGAAATTGGCGATCTCAGAATTAATATTCATGCCAATACCGGTTTCTATACTCCCAAGTCTTATCCCAAATATTTGGGTTCGGCAGAGTATATGACTCTCTATAATGAGGCTCGTGCCAATGATGGACTGGCTGCGAACTACTCGCAGGAAGATATATTTAATCATGCTTCCGGTTCGAATCCTTATCGCTATCCCAACTTCGACATGTATTCTTCTGAATACCTAAAAAAAGCTTACAACCGTTCGGAAGCAATAGCCGAAATCTCAGGTGGTAGTGAGAAGGTAAGGTACTATACGACTACCGGTTACTATCGCGAATCATCATTGCTGAAGGTGGGCAAGACTGAGGATAACTATGTCAGCCGTTTCTTTGTACGTGGTAACGTGGACATGCAGCTTCATAAGTTTATCACTGCTCAAGCTGATGCCAATGTTACTTTTTATGATTCCTATTCGGCTAATGTAGACTGGTGGGGACAGACAGCCACGTTGCGTCCACACTTGGTGACTCCGTTCATTCCCTTGAGTTACATTGAGGCAACCGATCAGAATTCATTGAATGCCGTGCTGAACAGTAGCTATCTTCAAGATGGCAAATTCTTCTTCGGTGGTACGCAGCAACATCCCACCAATCCGGTGGCCGATGCTTATGCAGCCGGCGATAGCAAGTTCGTAAGCCGTCAGTTCCAGTTCAATACCCGTTTTGACGTCAATCTCTCTCCGTTGCTCAAAGGGCTTTATTTCCGTGCTAAATACGGTATCGACTATGCATCGACCTACAATCAGGGTTATAGCAACAGTTATGCCACTTTTGCCCCTACGTGGAGTAACTACAATGGCGAGGATATCATTTCAAGCATCACTCAGTATGGTAAAGATGAGAAGAGTGGCACTGAGAACATCAGTAACTCGGCTTATCGTTATACATACAACGTGTCCGGTCAGTTCGACTATCAGAATACTTTCAACGAAGATCATAACGTCTTCGGTATGATTCTGGCCAATGCCTGGCAGACACAGCGCAGCGGACATTATCATCGTACCACTAACGCCAACTTGGGCTTCCAGGCATCCTACAATTATCAGCACAAGTACTATGCTGATTTCAGCGTTGCAATGCCTTATTCTACAAAGTTGCCCACCGGCAACCGCGTGGCCTTCTCGCCTACGGTGACTTTAGGCTGGAATCTAGCGAATGAGAAGTTCCTAGAAAACTCTATTTTCGACAATTTGATGCTCACAGCTTCTGTAGGTATCATTAATCAGGATCTCGACATCACTGCCAGTGACAATGAAGACGGCTACTACCTTTACAAGACAGTGGTACAAAAAGGTGGTTGGTATAGTTGGGGAGATAACGGTGGTCTGGCTGCAACAGAGTTTCAGCGTGGTAACAATCCCGATATGACCTATGTGAAGCGTAAAGAGTTCACTGCCGGTTTGCGTGGTTCAATGTGGAGCAATCTGATCAATTTTGACATCAATTTCTTCACCAGCAAGATGGATGGCGGATTGGTTCGTCCCGGTTCATTGTATCCTAACTACTTCACGCAGATTGGTTATCCGTCATCATCTATCATCCCTTATGTAAACTTCAATGTGGATCAGCGCACAGGTTTCGATTTCAGCGTATATGCCAATAAGAAGGTGGGCGAGGTAGATCTGACTCTGGGGGTTAGCGGTATGTATTATAAGAGCACTGCTAAAAAGCGTGACGAGAACATCGAGTTCAGTTATCTATCGGCTGTGGGACGTGCGCTGAACGGATACTGGGGCTTGGAGAGCGAAGGCTTCTTCCGAGATGAAGCTGAAATTACTTCGGCTCCTACACAGACGTTTGGTGACGTGAAACCGGGTGACATCCGCTACAAGGATCAGAATAACGACGGCAAGATTGATGATAATGACCGCGTATTCCTGGGTCGTTGGGACTCTCCGCTTATGAGCGGCATCAACCTCACTGTCAAGTGGCGTGACTTTACTTTCTTTGCAATGGGTAACCTCTACTTGGGTGGTCACGGCATGAAAGACAACTCTTATTATTGGATGAGTGGCGATAGCAAATACTCAGAAATAGCACGCAACCGCTGGACTCCCGAGACTGCGGCTACAGCTACTTACCCGCGTCTGACAACTACCAATGGTGCTAACAATCTCCGTACTTCGGACTTCTGGATATATAAGAACGACCGTTTTAATCTGTCTCAGGTGCAGCTTACTTATGCTATGCCCCAAAATGTGTTGCGAGGAACTTTCATTAAAGGCTTGAGCTTTTTTGCCAATGCTAACAATCTGCTGATGATTGCCAAGGAACGTAAGGTTTTGGAAATGAATGTAGGAAGCGCACCTCAGACACGTTTCTACCAACTTGGTTTCAAGGGTACGTTCTAATAATGTGAATAATAAATAATATGAAGATTGAAAAATAAGAAGTTATGAAACTAAAAAATATCATCTTGTCAACAGCATTATTGGTGGGATTCTGTGCTTGCGATGACCTATTCGAGCCGGCTATAGAAAACCATAAGACTGTGGAAGACTTGGAGAATATGCCTGCATGGGCTGTCGGTTTGCTGGGACATGCTTATATCAGTAATCCGCTGGGTGAAAACGCCAACTCTTGGAAGTTTACCGATGTGGCTACTGACGATGCCGTGTCCAACGATGTGGGCAATGGATATCTGAGAATGGCGACCGGTGCATGGCGTGCCGACAACAATCCTGTGGATAGTTGGCAATACTTGCGTGCCTCTTGGCAATACCTCAATCAATTTCTCGAAATATCCGACAAAGTGGAATGGGCCAAAGACGAAATGGCTTCCGAGCTATTTAGAATACGTTTTCAAGGCGATGCGTATGGTATGCGTGCTCTCTATATGTATCATTTGCTGATGAGTTGTGCCGGATGGACTGCCGATGGACAACTGCTGGGCATACCCATTCTGCTGGAGTCTGAGACTATCTATTCCGATTTCAATAAACCGCGCAACACATTCCGTGAATGTCTTGACCAGCTGAACCGGGATGTGGAGAAAGCTATTGAAATGCTTCCGGAAGAGTATGGCGATGTGGAAACTACGGCTGAGGTGCCCACTAAATATACTCAGATGGGTGCTGACTTTAGTCAGTACAACCGTGTCTTTGGCGATCATGCCAAGAATCGTATGAGTGCCCGCGTAGCTCGCGCTGTTCGTGCTCAGGCCGCTCTGTTGGCTGCCAGTCCCGCTTATAGTGAAGGTTCAGGTGTTACTTGGGAACAGGCTGCCAACCGTATGGCTGAAATATTGGCGAATCTTGGCACTAACCCCATTGCGGCTATTGATGCTACGGGTAACAAGTGGTACGAGGATTCCAACGGTATCAAGAACTTGGTAGCAGGCTACAACCGCCCCGAATTCTTGTGGCGTAGCAACAAGAACGAGAGTGCCGACCTTGAAAAGGATCAGTATCCTCCTTCACTTTTCGGAAAAGGTCGCGTTAACCCGACGCAGAATTTGGTAGATGCATTTCCTGCGCTGAACGGTTATCCCATCAGCGATCCGAAGAGCGGATACAATGCTCAGAATCCGTATGCTGATCGCGATCCTCGCTTAGCTCTATACATTATTTATAATGGCAGCAAGGCAGGTAACTCAAGTAGCGTCATCACTACTGCTGTAGATGGCACCAACAATGATGCCATGAACAAGTTCGACGGTGCTTCTACACGTACCGGCTATTATCTTCGCAAGTTCTTGGATATGAACGTGAATGCTAATCCCAGCAATACGACCAACGGTTATCACATTAAGCCTTGGATTCGTTATACTGAAATTTTCTTGGGTTATGCTGAAGCTGCTAACGAGGCTTGGGGGCCGCAAGGTAAAGGTGCAAACAGCTACTCTGCTTATGATGTGATTAAGGCTATCCGTCAGCGTGCCGGTGTCGGTGAGAATGGTGGTGATCCCTATCTGGAATCGGTGAAGAATGACCAGAACAAAATGCGCGAACTCATCCGCAACGAACGTCGTCTAGAACTTTGTTTCGAAGGTTTCCGTTTCTGGGATCTTCGCCGTTGGAAGGTAGATATCAGCAAACTGAACGAAACTGCAAAGGGTATGAAGATTACGGGAACTCACCACGAGGTGGTGGACGTAGAGAAACGCGACTATAAAGATTATATGTACTATGGTCCTGTGCCTTATAGCGAAATGTTGAAGTTTGATGCTCTCATCCAGAATAAGGGATGGTAAGCGACAGGCTGTATGTAAACGAATTTATATAAACTGAATAAATGAAAATAGCAATGAAAAAATCATTCTGGATAATAGCCGCTATGGCGGGAGTCTTGTTCACTGCATGCGAAAACGGTGACCGGGATTTCCCAGACTTTAAATATTCTGCGGTCTACTTTGCCTATCAAAGTCCCATTCGTACCATCACACTGGGCGAGGATCCATCCGTAGATAACTCATTGGATAACGAGCACAAGTGTCAGATTATGGCTACGATAGCTGGTGTTTATGAGAACAAAAAGAATGTGGAGATTGGTATCCGGGTAGACAATTCGTTGTGCGATGGTTACACTTTCGAAAGCACAAAAGGTGATATCATGCCTTTGCCCACATCGCACTACACGCTGAGTGATGACAAGATTGTTATCAAGAAAGGTCAGGTATTGGGTGGCGTTACGGTGAACTTGACCGACGCATTCTTTAATGATCCCAAGGCTACGGAGTTGAACTATGTTATTCCGGTAGTAATGACCGGTGTGCAGAACGCTGATTCCATCTTGGAAGGTAAACCTTCGGTGGATACTCCCGATCGCGTGAACAAGGAAGATTGGGAAGTACAATCCAAAGATTATATTCTCTATGCCGTGAAGTATATCAGTAAATACGATTCACATTACTTGCGTCGGGGGGTTGATACTTATACTGGTAACAAGACCGGTACGGAAGTTCGCCATGCTGCTAATGTGGAGAAGGATGAAACCATTGGCGGATTTAGTACGCTGGGCTTGAACAAAGTGCAGTGGGAGCGTCCTACTAAAGATGCTGCTGGAAAGAATGTTGAAGCCAATTTAATACTCACTTTCGACGAGAGCGGCAATTGCGTCATTACTTCTAATACCGAAGGTGTAGAAGCTAACGGTAGCGGTAAGTTCGTTGCCAAAGGTGACAAGAACAGCTGGGGAAATAAAGACCGCGATGTAATCTATCTGGACTACACCATGGACTACGCTGGCATTCATTGTGCTACTAAAGACACTCTGGTGACGCATTACCGTGGCGTGAAGGCTGAATGGTTTACTCCTGTGAAGAAATAATAATAGGGTTTCTTACTAAAAAAAGTATTTATATGAAACATACAAAAAAAATATTAGGTACAATGCTTTTGACGGCTGCGGCTGTTGTAGCCACCTCTTGTGTGGACGACAGTAAGTTGCTGTTTAGTGTTGAGAAGCCAACATCCATTGCAGATATGGAGTATCTCAATGCGTATGACGCATTGAAAACTTATGTAAACAGCAGTGCCAATCCCGACTTTAAGTTGGGAATTGCATTGGCTGCGAATGATTATATTGCAGGTGGGCTGGTAACACGCTTGGCCAACTCTAATTTTCATGATATGACGGCAGGGAATGCAATGAAGTACGCTTCGTGTGTGGCTGATGACGGATCTATGAATTTTGGAACTGTAGAGAACTTTGTCTCTGCGGCTAAAGCTGGAGGACTTACTATTTACGGACACACATTGGGCTGGCATGCGCAACAGAATAATAAGTATTTAAATGGGTTGCTGAAAGATAAAGAGATGGACGTAGATCCTGACGAAAAAGTTGATGTCGAAGATTATGCGGTGGATTACTCTACTTCCGGATATACTTTCTGGAATGAAGTTAATGCAGAAGTAAAAGAAACTACGACTATAGGCAAAAATGATGCCGAAGGTTGTTTGGAAATTAAGACTTCTGTTGCTGCTGCTCAGAATCACTATGTTCAGTATCATATCGCTGACAATCTGCCGACTGTTATAGGTAAGGAATATAAGTTAAGAATCATGATTAAAGGTTCGGCAGCCGGTAGTCTTAATTTCGGAGTAGGACCTTGGAGTGGTAGAGCCGAGGGGGCTTTTTCTTTCGATACTGAATGGAAAGAGTATGATTTTACTTTTACAGCAGTGGCAGATGGTGGTCATGTAATGACACAATCTGGGCTTTTTGCTGGAACTATTCAAATTAAATACGTTAAAATATTCCATTCTGAAGCTCCTACTGTAGAAGTTGAACAAGAGGTGAATGTACAGACTTATAAAGATGGTCCTTTCCCATTTTATGCAATGGGGTGCGAGCCTCCTGTTATAAATAGTTGCCTACATTTTGTTCCCACCGGTGATTGGGCGCAGTTCTTTGTTTTTCCCGGTGGAGATAATCCGCTTGAAGAAGGAAATTACGTTATCTATCTAGATTTGACAGCTTCTAAAGATGCTAGTGGCGTACAACTGACAATGCAGAATGGATGGGGTGGAGATGCTCAGAGTATAACAGTTGCTGTACCTATTAAGGAAGGTAATCATAAGGTTAGGTTGAATTTCCCTGATGTTGCAGGTGGCAATTATGATGTTATTCTTAAACCACAAACAGCTGATGCTGCACTTGACCTTAGATCTGTTACTGTTTGCAAAGTTGTGAAGATGAATTCTATTCCTTTGACTCCCGAAGAGAAGAAAGATACCCTTACATGGGCCATGAACAACTGGGTAGAAGGTATGATGAAAGCTACTGGCGGTTATGTGACCGCTTGGGATGTAGTGAACGAAGCTATTTCCGGAGGCGGTGATGACGGTGAAGGATTCTATACTTTGCAGTCTGCCAAAAATGTCTCTGCAGAAGATGCTAAGAATAACTTCTACTGGCAAGACTACTTGGGTAACGAAGACTATGTGCGCATTGTTGTGGCTGCTGCCCGTAAGTATTATGCCGAGAATGGTGGTGTTAATCCTCTGAAACTCTTTGTCAACGACTATAATCTGGAGTCTGACTGGGATGACAATAAGAAGGTTAAGAGTCTGGTACATTGGATTGAAAAGTGGGAAGCTGACGGTGTGACGAAGATTGACGGTATTGGTACACAGATGCACGTGAGTTGCTATGCTAATGCTGTTACACAGAAGAGCAAGGAAGATCATGTGGAAAAGATGTTCCAAATCTTGGCAGAGAGCGGTAAACTCGTGAAGATTACCGAACTCGATATGGGCTATATAGACGAGAATGGCACTAGTGTGAAGACGGAGAATATGACTGAAGCACAGCATAAGGCGATGTCCGATTATTACAAGTTCATCGTGAAAAAGTACTTCGAGATTATTCCTGCTGCCCAACAATATGGCATCACTCAGTGGTGTGCTACTGATAGTCCAAGTAATTCCAGCTGGCGTGGTGGCGAACCCGTAGGTTTGTGGGATGCGAACTACAGTCGTAAGCATACTTATGCCGGATTTGCAGATGGCTTGTCTGGTAAATAAGAGCTCTTTATGATAAACGCCCATACAGGACCTCTTGTATGGGCGTTTATTTATCCTTTCTGTTAGTATATAACGAGTATTAAGAAAGGAAGATGGTATGTTTCTACAAGAAAATGTAACATGGATATTAAAGATGTAACATCAGTGAATAACTATGTAGCATGAAAATGTGAGTTGTTCTATTCCTATCTGTTACATTTGGGACCGGAAAATGATATCAGAATTTGTAGTTAAAGATAAAATGAAATAGTATGAAAAACAAGATTTTTTTGCTTGCACTATTAATAGGCTTTTCTTTATATTCCTGTGGAAGCAATTCTACAACGGATGATGAAACTTCTTTGAAAGCATCAGTTGGTGATAAGTTTTATATTGGTGTCGCCATAAATACGGCGCAATCATCAGGACGTGATACTACAGCTGTACAACTGATAAAGAAACATTTTAATTCAATTGTAGCCGAAAATTGCATGAAGAGTGCGGTTATTCATCCGGAAGAAAATCGTTATAATTTCTCTCAGGCAGATGAATTCGTTAAATTCGGAGAGGAAAACGGTATGTTTATTATAGGACACTGTCTGATGTGGCATTCTCAGTTACCACGATGGTTCTGCACAGATTCCGAAGGGAAGAATGTATCACCGGAAGTACTGAAACAACGTATGAAAGATCATATTTATACAGTGGTAGGTAGATATAAAGGTCGTGTGAAAGGATGGGATGTAGTGAATGAAGCTATAATTGAAGATGGTTCTTATCGCAAGACGAAATTTTATGAAATCTTGGGTGAAGAGTTTATTCCTTTGGCTTTTCAATATGCCCATGAAGCGGACCCGGATGCCGAACTTTATTACAATGATTACGGCATGAATGTAGAAGGTCGTCGAAATACGGTAGTGAAGATGGTGAAGGATATGAAGGAAAAAGGCCTGCGGGTAGATGCTATCGGTATGCAAGGACATATGGGTATGGATTATCCGGACATAAAAGAGTTTGAAGAGAGTATTTGGGCTTTTGCTTCTACCGGTGCTAAGGTGATGATTACGGAATGGGATATGAGCGCGCTGCCTACTGCAAAACAGGGTGCTAATATTTCAGATACAGTGGCTTACCGGAAAATATTGAATCCGTATCCAGAGGCTTTGCCTGATAGCGTTTCCGAACAATGGAATGCGCGAATGGAAGCTTTCTTCAACTTGTTTATTAAACATTCTGATGTTATTACCCGTGTGACGGCATGGGGAGTGACTGATGGTGATTCTTGGAAAAACGATTTTCCGGTAAGAGGTCGTCGTGATTATCCATTACTTTTCGACCGGAGTTATCAACCGAAGCCTTTTGTAACAGAATTAATAGAGAAAAAGTAATATTAGAAAAAATATATCGGTTCTCATCTTTCCGAGAACTGGATATAATTTGTGCATTTTATAATATCTTTCCTGCATCCTCTGTGAAGAGTGTGCAGGAATACAAAACTTTGAAATGTAACATGGTAGGTGTGAAAACAATATTTTGATTAAAATGAAAAGAATTATAAAGGTATTTTTCTTCGTAGGTTTTATATTACTGTCATCTTGCTCCGATAATACGATACAAGAAGTAGTACTGCCCGAAGAACCTGTGGCACCCGTTGATCCTGATCCTGAACCAGGAGATAATAATACGTTACCTCTCTTAAGTGTAGTAGGTCGTTATCTCAAAAACGCGAAAGGAGAGATTGTAAACCTACATGGATTTACACAGACTTACAGTCCTTTCTTCAACAACAATGCTTGGGGAAACTATGATGTGCAGGCCTGCTTGAGTTATAATAAACGTATGGTGGACGGGATTTTGAATGCGGGCTGGAAGTTTAATTTTGTTCGTTTGCACTTGGATCCTTATTGGAGTGATGACGCTTCTATGCCGTATGTGCGTTATGAGGGACATGAACGTTTCTCTGAAACGCGTTTCCGGAAATATTTGGATGAATTATTTGTGCCGATGGCGGAATATTTCATTTCCAAAGGGATGTATGTAGTGATGCGTCCGCCCGGCGTGTGTCCTAACAGGGAACCTGCTGACAAATATCAGGGGATAGAAGTAGGGGATACTTATCAGCAGTTCTTATTAAAAGTCTGGGATATCGTATCACAACACTCAAAGTTGAAGAACAATACCGGAATCATGTTTGAATTGGCTAATGAACCGGTCAATATAAAAGGGACGGACGGAAACTATGGAAGTACGGGGGATGCTTGCTTTGCTAACATGAAAATCTATTTTCAAGCTATTGTTGATAAAATACGAAGCCATTGCAATAACATTATTTGGGTTCCCGGACTTGCGTATCAGTCTTCCTATGCGGGATATGCCACTCATCGTATTGAAGGTGAAAATATAGGTTTTGCAGTTCACTGTTATCCGGGTTGGTACGGTAGTGATGCGGAGCAGGATAGCGGTGAAGAAATTGGCTCTTCTACAGGGGGAGGATACGAAGCTTTTCAGCGTGGATGGGATGCGCAGGTAGGACCAGTGGCTGCTTTTGCTCCTATCATGGTGACGGAGATAGACTGGGCGCCCAAGAAGTATGGCGCTACTTGGGGGAAAAGTGTTACGGGTACAGCTGGTAGTGAAGGCTTTGGTGCTAACTTCAAGTATATAGCTGATAATTCGGGCAATGTTTCTTGGCTGTTTTTTACTACGAAGTCTCATGAACTGGCAGCATTTAAGGATGTACTGGGAGAACCGGGCAACTATACTTTTCTCAATGATCCTGAAGCATGCCCATGGGCTATGTATCATTGGTTCAAAGAGTATGCTGAAGGTATGGTAGTGAATGGAGAGTTAGAAACCTTGGAGCTGATGGGCCAGGAGGGAGAACTTCGCCTGCAAATGGGAGGTGCAAGTTATCTCAAAGTGAAAGCTACTTATTCGGACGGAACATCACGAATGGTGACGGCGGAGGCGGTTGTCAGCAGTTCGAATACGTCTGTATTAAAAGTAGAACGAACCGGCAAATTGGTGGCTATGGCACCGGGTGAAGCTATAGTGAGCGTTTCTTATCAATCTGCGACTGGTGTTAGTAAACAGTTATCACTGGAAGTTACGGTAATATCTCCTTTCTCTTTGACCACAGATGTATTCAATCCGTCTATTTGGGAAAATGGAACTTTTGATGAAGCTACCCGGACTTTGGTGACGGGGCAGTATGGTTTTGGTGGTTGGCAGTATACTGACGGGCTTGATCTGTCAGGGTATAAGACACTGACTGTAGAGTTGGGTAACGATAATGAGAGTAATGTATCATTCCGCTTGTTTGATAAAACCAGTTATTGGACAAAGCCTGCTACTTATGATTTTGGTTCGTCACGAAAGGTTGTTATTGAATTGAACCGGATGGTCGATGAGAATGGAGTGAAGATTGATCCTTCACATCTTTATATAATAGGTTTTTGGTCTATGGGTGGCAAGTCGATTGTAATAGCTAATATTACTTTGGCGGATTGAGTATTATCTAATATTGATATTCAAATATCTAAAATTGTAAAACGGTGATCAGATTCATGCCTTATTTTTGCAGATACATATGAATAGTTTGAAAAACTTTAAATAAAAGATATGATGAAGAAGATAATTGTATGGTTGGCTGTAATGATGTATACATTGTCCGGTTATGCACAAAATGCACCTTGGAATTTCCAGAGTAAAGTAGTCACGGATACTCTTTTCAGTAAAGTGTTAAATTCAAAGCGTGCTTATACCGTTTTTCTGCCAAAGAGTTTTGAACAAAATAAAGAGAAAAAATATCCGGTCCTGTATCTTTTGCATGGTATGTGGGAGACCAATCCTGTCTGGGCCGAGCGTGGACATGTAAAAGATGTGATGGATCGCCTTGTAGCCAGTGGAGAAGCATGTGAGATGATTATTGTTACTCCGAATGCCGGTGGCAATATACATATGGAATGGAACGGATATTTTGATATGCCTGGTTGGAAATATGAGACATTCTTTTATACGGAATTCTTGCCCTATATAGAGAAAAAATACAGGGTGATAGGCGATAGGCTGCATCGTGCCATTGCCGGCTTGTCGATGGGAGGTGGCGGAGCTACTAATTATGGCCAGCGCCATAGTGATATGTTTTGTGCAGTCTATGCGATGAGTGCTCTGATGTCTATTCCTGAGCAGGGAGCAGTATCTGCTGATGATCCGAATTCTAAAATAGCGATACTGACTCGTAGTGTTATTGAAAATAGCTGTGTGAAATATGTGACTGAGGCTGATGAGAACCGTAAGGCTGATTTACGTAATGTTGCCTGGTTTGTAGATTGTGGAGATGATGATTTCCTGCTTGATCGTAATATAGAGTTCTATCAAGCAATGCGTAATGCCGGTATACCTTGCCAGTTCAGGGTGCGCGATGGAGGACATGATTGGGAATATTGGCACTCGGCTCTTTATCAGTGTTTACCTTTCGTAACCCGGATATTTGGTAAGGAATGAATATACATATAAACAAACAATAATAGACAGATTATGAGAACATTTGTATTTACATGCTTGCTTCTTTTAGGCATGACGACATTTGCACAAGACGCGAATTTCCATATCTATCTGTGTTTGGGACAATCGAACATGGAAGGAAATGCAAAGGTAGAAGAACAGGATACAGTGGCAGTTGACAGTCGCTTTCAGGTATTAGCGGCTGTCGATTGTCCTAATTTGGGGAGGACCAAAGGGAATTGGTATAAGGCGGTTCCTCCTTTGGCTCGTTGCTATACGGGCTTGACCCCGGGAGATTATTTCGGCCGGGCTATGGTGGCTAATCTTCCATCTAATGTACGGGTAGGAATTATCAATGTTGCCGTAGGCGGTTGTAGGATAGAACTGTTTGACAAGGATAACTATCAATCCTATGTAGAAACTTCTCCGGACTGGCTGAAGAATATGGTAAAGGAATATGGCGGCAATCCTTATGCGCGTTTGGTTGAGATGGCAAAGCTTGCTCAAAAAGACGGAGTGATTAAAGGTATTCTGTTACATCAGGGAGAGTCGAATACAAATGATAAAGACTGGGCCTTAAAAGTAAAGGGAGTGTATGATAATCTTTTGAACGATTTAGGATTATCTGCCGCTAATGTGCCTTTGTTGGCGGGTGAGGTGGTACATGCAGATCAGAATGGCGTTTGTGCCAGCATGAATACAATCATCGACAGTTTGCCACAGGTGATTCCTACTGCACACGTGATATCTTCTGCCGGTTGTCCGGCTGCATTCGATAATCTTCATTTTACAGCTGAAGGATATCGGATGTTAGGAGCTCGCTATGCTGCTAAAATGCTTTCTATTTTAGGATATGGAGATTGGACGTCTGCTCAGAATATGAAGTTATGGTATAATCGTCCGGCACAAGATTGGTTGGAAGCTTTGCCATTAGGTAATTCCCGTTTGGGGGCTATGGTATTTGGCGGAACTGCCCGTGAAGAATTGCAACTCAATGAAGAGACGTTCTGGGCTGGTGGACCGTACAATAATAATAATCCTAAAGGGTTGCAGGTATTGCCTGAAATACGTCGCCTTATTTTTGAAGGCAAAACTTTGGAGGCGCAGAAACTCATTGATGAGAATTATATGACGCCTCAGCATGGTATGCGTTATTTGACGCTGGGGAGTCTTTTCCTGAATTTCCCCGGGCATGAAAATCCTTCTGAATATTATCGGGATCTGAATCTGGAGAATGCTACTGCTACAACACGTTATGAAGTGGATGGAGTGAAGTTTGTCCGTACGGCATTTGCCTCTTTGAGTGATGATGTGATTATTGTACGTATTCAGTCGGATAAGGCAAAGGCCTTGAATTTTGCCGTATCATACAGCAGTCCGCTGAAATCAGATGTACAAGTAAAGGGGGGCAAGCTGATTATCTCTT
Organism: Bacteroides sp. 14(A); assembly: GCF_000526555.1. Lineage (NCBI taxonomy): Bacteria > Pseudomonadati > Bacteroidota > Bacteroidia > Bacteroidales > Bacteroidaceae > Bacteroides > Bacteroides sp. 14(A). The sequence continues at coordinate 2,941,973 of NZ_JAGH01000002.1, forward strand.
GTCAGGGAGCTGAACATGAAGGAATTCCTGCTGCTATGCGTGCCGAATGTCAAGTACAGGTGAGAACAGATGGTAAAGTGAGTAAGGAAGAAAGCGCGCTTGCTGTGAATGGGGCTACTGAAGCTACCTTGTACATTTCAGCAGCTACTAATTTTGTGAATTATCATGATGTCAGTGCGAACGAGTCAAAACGTGCAGCTACTTATTTGCAGAAAGCCACCCGCATTCCTTACGAACAGGCTTTGAAGAGTCATATCGCCTCTTATCGCAAGCAATATGACCGTGTGTCCTTGACTTTAGAAAGTACCGGAGTTTCCGCTTTGGAGACACCTGTCCGTGTGCAACGTTTTATGGAAGGGAATGATATGGCGATGGCAGCTTTGATGTTCCAATATGGTCGTTATCTGCTGATTTCTTCTTCGCAACCCGGTGGTCAGCCTGCCAATCTTCAAGGTATTTGGAATCATAGTCCATATGCTCCCTGGGATAGCAAATATACGATTAATATCAATGCGGAGATGAATTATTGGCCTGCTGAAGTAACCAATTTGAGTGAGACACATGAACCTCTTTTTGATATGGTGACTGACTTGGCAGTTACAGGCAGTGAGACTGCTAAAGTTCTTTATGATGCTAAAGGTTGGGTGGCACATCATAATACGGATATATGGCGTGCCTGCGGACCGGTGGATGCTGCATACTTCGGCATGTGGCCTAATGGAGGTGCCTGGCTGGCACAGCATCTGTGGCAGCATTACCTGTTTACCGGTGACAAAGAGTTTCTAAGGAAGTATTATCCGCTGTTGAAGGGAACTGCTGATTTTTATTTAAGTCATTTAGTGGAACATCCGAAGTATAAATGGATGGTTACAGTACCTTCCATGTCTCCTGAACATGGTTATCGGGGTTCACAAACAACGATTACGGCAGGTTGTACAATGGATAATCAGATTGCTTTTGATGCTTTGTACAGTACACTTCAGGCTAGTCGTATCTTGGGTGGAGATAAACAGTATGAGGATTCTTTGCAGGTAATGCTGAGTAAGTTGCCGCCAATGCAGATTGGGAAACATAACCAATTGCAGGAATGGTTAATCGATGCTGATAATCCGCTGGATGACCATCGGCATATTTCGCACTTGTATGGCTTATATCCCAGTAATCAGATTTCTCCGACTACAAATCCAGAGTTATTTCAAGCTGCCCGGAATACTTTGATACAGCGTGGAGATAGGGCTACCGGTTGGAGCATTGGGTGGAAGATTAATTTCTGGGCGCGTATGTTGGATGGCAATCATGCTTATAAGATTATACAGAATATGCTTCATCTTTTGCCTAATGATAAAGTTCAAAAAGAATATCCTGAGGGACGTACTTATCCAAATTTATTTGATGCCCATCCACCTTTCCAGATCGATGGAAACTTTGGTTATACGGCAGGAGTTGCAGAGATGTTGTTGCAAAGCCATGATGGTGCAGTACACTTATTGCCTGCACTGCCTGAAGCATGGAAAAAAGGAAGTGTGAAAGGCCTTGTTGCCCGTGGTGGTTTTGTGGTGGATATGGAATGGGATGGCGTTCAACTGAAAAAGGCGAAGATACATTCTCGTTTGGGCGGGGTACTACGTATCCGTTCTTATGTTTCTTTAAAGGGAAAAGGAGTGAAAGTGGCAGACGGTGCTTGCCCGAATCCTCTTTATGCATCGGCAGTTATAAAAGAACCGGTAGTTTCAAAACTGATAAATCCTCAGGTGCCGGTCCTTTATCGTACTTACGAATATGACATTGTTACCCAGCCGGGAGAAGACTATTCGCTGGAGCGTAGTATGTAATGATATTAGCAGTCTATTAATTGTGACAAAACCTTGGAGTGATGAAACTTACGACTTTATTTGCGGTTAGTGTCAGCCTGATACTTTCCGGCTTTTGTTCACTTGGAGTTCAGGCTCATCCTGTTCAGGAAAACAGCAGTGGGGACCCGATTCCTGCAGGAGCTTACTATACTGATAACTATCGGAATTTGTTTAATGAGTATTTAGGTATTTCTCAGCAACAAACCGACCGGAAAATGGAGCAAATCTGGAATCATTTCTTTGTGAATGAAAAAACAAAGGTTTACTATGAGAGTGATGACAATACTGCCTATATTTATGATACAGGGAATCAGGATGTACGTACAGAAGGAATGTCCTATGGAATGATGATATGTGTACAGTTGGATAAGCAGGCGGAATTCGATAAGTTATGGCGGTGGGCCAAGAAATACATGCTATATACTTCGGGCAAATGGTCGGGATATTATGCCTGGCACTGTACACCTCATGGCGTTAAAATAGGTAAGGAGCCGAGTTGCGCTTCTGATGGTGAAATTTATTTTATAACTTCTTTATTCTTTGCTTCTCACCGTTGGGGGAATGGCGGAGCATATGACTATAATCAGGAAGCTCAGAAAATCTTGAAAGATGTTATGTCTAAAGATGGTTCCCAAGGCGTTTATAACCTGTTCAATACTGAGAGTAAACTCGTTACATTTGTACCGGAAAAGGTCTATTATAACTATACGGACCCTTCTTATAATCTGCCTGCTTTCTTTGAACTTTGGGCTTTGTGGTCTGACACTAATAAGGAATTCTGGAAGCAAACGCCTGATGCAGCCCGTCGCTTGTTGGCTGATGCATCGCATAAAAAGACGGGATTGTTTCCTGATTATTCTGCATTCGATGGCACTCCTTGGAAACCTAAGAATTGGGGGTATGATACAAGAAGATACCAGTTTGATGCTCTCCGTTGTGCCATGAATGTTGGTATGGATTATTATTGGTTTGGGAAAGATGCTGCTAACCAGACAGAGATGATGAGTCGATTGCTTAACTTTTTCAAGCAAGATAATTTTACGCACGAATATTTTAATGTGGATGGTTCAGCACCTGCCGGTAATTATTCAACAGGTATGATCGGTGCAAATGCTGTAGGAGCCTTTGCTCTGAATGACAAGGATCTGGCGAAAGAATGTATACAGAAATTGTGGGATGAACCATTACCTACGGGGAAATTCCGTTACTATAGCGGTATGGTATATATGATGTCTATGCTGCATGTCAGTGGAAACTTCCGGATTATCAAGTAGCTTGGTGAATGGAAAGTGTAAAAGTAGTATAAGCGTAATATATTGATATAATAAAGAAAGCCAGCTAATTGTCATGAATTAGTTGGCTTTCTTTTTGTTTTGTTTAGTTCTGTTGCTCAATCTTGTCACCGTCAGAAAAAGAAGACTTTTGCTGTTCTTCCATATAGGAGGTGGGGGGTACTCCGTATAATTCTTTAAAAGCGGTAGAAAAATATGCAATATTAGTAAAACCTGTAAGGCTAGCGACTTCAGTAATGTTATGATATTGGTTTGCTAATAATGATGCCGCTTGTTTCAGACGAACATTGCGTATTAAGTCGCGGGTTGACTGGTTAGTTAGCTCTTTTAGCTTACGGTGCAAATGTACGCGACTGATACCTACTTCAGTTGCTATCATTTCAACATTCAAGTCAGGATTACCGAGATTGTCATTAATAACTTTCATCACTTTATTAAGCAGCCTGTCGTCAGGTGATTGGACTTTTAGTTTCTTCAACTTCTGTTCTTGCATCTGACTACCGCTGAAACTATTACGCAATACTTCTCTGCTCTTGATGAGGTTGATAGCCGTTTTTCTCAGTATTTCAATACTGAATGGTTTCACTATATATGCATCTGCTCCCATGTTTAAACCTTCCAGATTATCTTCCTCCCTTGATTTGGCCGTCAAGAGGATAATTGGTATATGGTTGATGGTTACGTTCTGCTTTATTTTTTTGCAAAGTGTCAATCCATCCATTTCAGGCATCATGATATCACTGATAATCAGATCAGGTTCTTTTTTTAGAATCATAGCAAGTGCTTCTTTTCCATTAGTACACTCGCTCATGTGGAAATCACTTGCCAATTCGCGACAGATGTATTTTCGTATTTCTTCATCATCTTCTACTACCAGGACACGATTCTTTGTTCTGGAACGTATTTTTTCGTCTTCTTCATCAACTGGAGAAGTGGGTAGGGCAGTTGTGATATGTACGGGAGAATTATTGTCAGTCGGGTTATTATCTATTTCTTCAGCGTTCAGATGTTCCTTGCCTAAAGGCAATCGTATAATAAAGCGGGAGCCTGGTTTCCCCTCATTATTTTCTGCTTCTATTGTACCGTGATGTAATTCTATTAATGAACGACTTAGATGCAATCCGATACCAGTACCTACATTAGAGTTATTGTGGCTGTTACGGATTTGATAGAAACGCTCAAAAATTCTTCCTATCTCTGCGGGGTCAATTCCGATGCCGCTATCTTCTATTATTATTTCAAAATAATGCTGTAAAGGGCAGGGAGCATTCATATCTTTACCGGTACGGAGATAAATATTGATTTTTCCGTTTTCCGGTGTAAATTTGAATGCATTGGAAATAATGTTTAGGATAACTTTATCAAAATTCTTAGGATCTATCCATGCCTGTAAGTTTTCCATCTCTGTTTGAAAACAAAGAGTGATATGTTTGGCATTTGCCTGATATTCGAAGGTGTAGTATAAATCCCGGATGAAACCCACAATGTCAATCTCTTGAAATTTCAGTGACATTTGCCCTTTATCGATTTTTCGAATATCCATCAGCTGGTTAACCAGGCGAAGAATACGTTCAGCATTCCTATAAATAGTATGATAGTTTTTTTGCCGTTCTCCATCTTTATCAGTAGAGATAAGCTTTTGCAGTGGGCTTATGATGAGAGACATCGGGGTACGTATCTCGTGGGATATATTGATGAAGAACTGTAATTTGGCTTCATTGATTTGCTCTGCGTGAATATGCTCTAATATCTCCTGACGGGCACGGTAACGATGGCGTACTTGGATGACGATGATATAGATGATGGCTATCAGTAATATCCCATACATTAGTTTGGCCCATCCGGATGCATACCATGCCGGGTCAATGGTGATACGTATTTCTTTAATATCAGAATAAGAGTCATTATCTTTTGCTTTTATCTGGAATGTATAATCACCCGGACTTAAGTTGCTGAATGATACTCGGTTGATACCTTGTTGCAAACTAATCCAACTCGTATGGTTAATGCGATATATATAGGTAATTCGTTCCGGGCTGAAAAACTCCATGGCTGAAAATTCTATACTGAAAGAATTATCTTTGTGGGAAAGCTGGAAATGATCAGCATCCATTACTGCAGTAGTAACAATGTCTTTACCTCCTGATTCCATCCCTTTCTTTACCATTTTATCATGGATATAAAAGTCTGTGATCCGAATCTCAGGTTTTTTACTTGAGTTGGTTATTTCTGCTGGATTAAAATAGGTGATACCGTTTGTTCCTCCAAAAATAAGTTCGCTTTGATGGTATGCAAAGCTAGCTCCTTTGCTGAATTCATTGCCTTGCAGTCCGTCACTTGCATAGAAATTAATGAAACTTTGGTTTTTGGGGTTGAACCGACTGATTCCATAATTCGTACTGATCCAGAGATATCCATTCACATCTTCCTTGATTGCACATATATAATTGCTCGGCAAACCATCTTCTATTGTATATTCGCGAATATCAAGACTTTTGGGATTGAGGTGTTTTAATCCTTTAGATGTTCCTATCCAGATGCTTCCATCACTACCCTCGTGAAGGGCATAGATTACGTCTCCATATAATATTCTCCTGTTTCTCAAAGGAGAAATGAAATCCATGGTCTTTATGTCCACGCATCCCAAACCGTCATAAGTTCCTATGTACAGTTTGCCTTCACTAGTGTATAAGAGACTGTTTATCCATGAGTTATGTAGCATGTTTACTTTTGTCCAGTCGGTGCTATTATTGGCAAGCATTGGGCAACGGACTACTTTTCTGGTATTGATATCCATGTAAAATAAGCCACCTCCCATGGTTCCTATCCACAATGTCTTATTGTCATCTTCTGCAAAGCAATATATGTTCTCTGTCAGATTAGACGGCTGTTCCGCTAGCTTTAGATATTCGCAACGACCGGTCTTGGGATCCAATCGTGTCATGCCGTGAAGGTAAGAGCCTATCCACAGATTGTAGTTGGAATCTTCGAAGATACTCATGATGGTTGCAGGAACAGAATGTGGATCATCTGTAGGGGTAAAGTGCGCTTTCAGCGTGTTGTCCGGAGCAATTGCATAAATTCCATCGTTGTCAGTACCTACCCAGAGTGTTCCGGTGTGATCCTTGTATACTGACATGACGCAGTTAGAACCGATTACATTATGTACTGAAGATTTATAGCCCATGTATTTGAATTCGTTTGTCGTGGCAGGTATAATCATAACTCCTTTCTGGAAAAAGCCTAACCATATATTTCCTATTTTGTCTTTCAGAATAGAATGCACTTTGGCTTTTTTCAGGTTAAATGTAGTGATATTAAAATTGGCTTCCTTTATCTTTTGTTCTTGAGTATCATATACTTTCATTCCCGAACCGTCTGTACCAATAAATATCTCATTCTGATCTCCGGGATATAAAATTTTGATAGGTAAATCTGGATTAGGAGTATCTGTAAAGGGAATAAACACATCTTTTTTGTCATCATATATAAATAACCCTTTCTTTAAGCTACTCATATAAAGATTACCCTGTTTGTCTTCACACATACTTGAAACAGTATTCTTGGCTATGTCTTTTTCGCCTGAATAATGTTTGGATTGGTTGTTTTTATCAAAACGAAAGATGCCATTATCTCCTGTCGCTATCCATAAATTCCCTTTTCTATCCTCATATGCATAAGTAATCAGATTACTGGAGATAAAGCGGCTTATTTGCCTGGCTTTTATACTGTCTCCCCTTGTTTCCAGTAAAAACATGCTATGTCCTGAGGTTCCTATTAATATTTCTCCATTATTGCGTTCAAGTATTGTTGCTATATTGGGGTCTATCGAAGCTCCACTGGAAAGGTACATCGGAATGGTGGTAAAACTAGCTGTTGCCCGATCATATATTTGTAGTCCATTCAGAGATCCTATGAAAAGGCGTCCTTGCTTGTCTTCATAGAGTGTACGTACGTAGTCGTTAAGTAGAGAGTGGGGATTACTTTTTTCATTTCTATAAACGGTGAATTTAGCACCGTCATATCGATTCAATCCATCCTCTGTTGCAATCCATATTATTCCGTCACGATCCTGGTATATTTTATTGAGCATACTGCTTGATAGGTCTTTATCAACCGTGAACATCTTTCCTTCTTGCCCATGAGATGTACTAGATAAGCATAAACTTAATAGGCATAAAATAAATGCAGTCTTCATAGTTATTAATTTTATGCTTGCAAATATACTTAATATCCGCTATATTTCCTTTTAAAATATGAACTTATATGTCGAATTTCTTATTCAGAGTTTGCGGGGCTTTTATGTTTTTACTAATTTTGAATTACGGTGTAAATGATGGATACCACGTCAATTGAAAAGTAACGAATGGGAAGATGAAGAAGAGAGAAACTAATGAGCAGATGGAGAGACAACAACCGTGTTATTATCCAAGGGAAGGTGCGAGTACTATTGTTGTTTTTATACATGGCATAGTGGAAGGACCGGATCAGTTTCTGGGTTTAATGAAACGAAGTTCCGAACTGGGTTTTGCTTCTTCTTCTTTGTTATTACCGGGACATGGCGGAACAGGGGAGGAGTTTGCACGCAGTAGCAGACAGCAGTGGCTGGAATATGTCAATGCGGAAATAGCTCGTTATAAGAAAAACTATAATTCGATTATTTTGGTTGGGCATTCTATGGGAAGTCTTTTATCGTTTCTTACTTATATGGAAAGTCCGGAGCAAATAATAGGCATAGTAGCTATAGATACCCCTTTATATGTGAGGGTTAAGGGTAGAGCTCTCAGAAATAATCTGAAGGTAGGCTTCTGCAAAGAAATTCCGGAAAGTGATCCTGCTCATGCTCTATTGGAGGCGAGTAGTGTAGCTCCTTGTTCCATACTCACTTATTTGAGTTGGGTACCGAGAATGATTGACTTGTTTTGTTTGATGAAGAAAACAAGAGAGGTACTACCACAGGTCTCTATTCCTACATTGGTCTTTCATGCAGATGATGATGAGTTGGTAAGTGCTTCCAGTGTGAAGTGCTTCGAGAGAACAATTCCGGAGAAGTACTTACAACTTGTTCACTTAAAAGAGTCAACTCATTTTTTTTATGGAAATGCGGACTGGGATTTGCTTTATTATACTTTTAGCCACTTTTTACAATCCTGTTAGAAGTTTTGCAAAAACTTCGACAGGCTCTCTTCCCGTGACAAACCTAATTTCTTTCTAAGCCTGTATCGTGCTGATTCCATACCCCGTTCCGATAGATTGAATAGTGGTGCAACTTCTTTGGTGATTAAATCCATACGGATATATGCGGCTAATTTTAATTCGCTGGATGTAAGATCGGGATAACGTTCTTTCAGGCGGCTGAGAAAGTTATTGTGTACGATGTTGAAGTTATTTTCCAACTTTTGCCAGTTATCTTCATCTTCGATATTGGCATGTACTTTCTCCAGAAGTCTGTTCAATTTACGCAAGGCGTCTTTGGTCTGTTCTTTACGCAGATAGGCAGAAATTTTCTGGAGTTCGTCTTGCATGAAAGTGAAAATTTCCTGCTTCTGAATTACATAGAACATGGAATTTGAGAGTTCCTGGCTCTTTAATAATAACTCTTGTTGAAGCTTGTTATTTTCCAGTTCAACTATCCTCTTTTCCTGTGCAAGAGCTTCCTCTTTTAGTTTGAATTCCCGTTTAAGGCTTTCTTCCTTCAGTTCATCCAGACGTTTTTGGTGTTGCTTGTTGAATCTCTGGTTCAATAGTTTATAGATTCCATATCCGAGTGCAACAAGGAGAAGTACGTACATGATGTAAGCATAAATACTTCTATACCAGGGTGGAAGAATTCTGAGATGAATTTCTTCTACTTCCGTCTGGTGGGTATGATGATTGTAGGCACGTATAAGGAAGGTATAATTTCCTTCTTTCAGTCCAGTATATTCTTTTATGCCTGAAGCGTTCAATGCCAGCATTTGTTCATCCAGCCCTTTTAGCTGAACGGAATAAGTGATTTTATCATAAGAATTAGTATTCGGATTCATTTCAAACCGATATGAAGCATCCGGCCGATATTTTCTTAGGATAGTCTGATGTTGTTTGTCAGTTGGAAAGCCATTGTAGAAATAAGAATCTATTTCTTCATTGCTGGAAGAGATTATTACTTTTTTAATCAGGAACTTGTAACTGTTGGAGAGGGATGACAATGAATCTGTAGTGATACGATAAAGACTGAAACCATCCAGAGTGCTGATAATACAAGTAGCCGAGTCCACTCTGTTGATATTTTCGAAGGTACCCATCAGATTGTTTTGCAAACGGGTGGTACTGATAGAATCTGTTATATAACCATGTGGGGTAATGTAATTGATTTTCAGTTTACCGGACTGCATATACCATACACAACTGTTTTCTTCATTGCTGACTACACGAAGATAATCTCTGTTACCTATACGCTGATTCCATTCTTCGGATAATTCGAATTCCTGCCTGATGGAGTTATAACGATAGATACCGGAATCTGTTGTGAAGTAAACACGGCCTTTGTCTTTAAACAGATTGGTCTGGTAAGAGTTATTCTGATTCGGATAATGCTGGCAGGATACTACTTTACTATATTCCGAATTCAACTTGATGGCACTCAGACCTGTTCCATGAAATATCCACCAAATATCATCAGATTCATCATATTCTACATAGCGTACCGAGAGATTAAAACCTTTTATTTTCCGTGTGGATATCCAGCGAGGTGCAGGCTCCGTGCCTTTGTTTTCTAATAAAACCAATCCGGTGTAGCTTCCTGCCAGCACTTTGGATTTATTTTCTCCGACCGGTGTAAAGTTCCAAAAGCCATTTTCACCTATCAGGGGGATGGCCGTTCCTTCCTCAATCATAAAGGCTCCATTATTGTGACCGCAGAACAGAGTTTTTCCAATGGCGGTCAGATTCCAGACTTGTCCATCGGCATTTTTTACGGGACGGAGAGCCAGGTGGCGGATGTCTTTGATAGGCCAGGGGCTATAATATAATCCCTGATTCGTTCCGAAATAGATGTATCCATTATGAATAATTGACGCATAGCCTACTCCGTAATTCTGGTTTCCGGTATAGAGGTTTGATAATGGGCTGTTGGTTTCCAGATAACTGATGCCATTGTCAAGTCCCAACCATATATTATCTCCTTCGGTCACGTTCAGACTCAGTACGGAATTGTTTTGCAGGCCCGACCGAATATCATATTGCTCAATCTCTCCTGTAGGAATATCTGCAATAATCAGTCCGCTCTTAATCGTCCCGATATAAATCTTGTCATCCTTTATTTCTGCGCAATACAGCTGACTGGATTTGAGTAACGGATCATTTTGAGTGATGAGCGGAACAGTTGTTGAATTGTCATAGATATAAATGCCATGATATTCAGTTATCAGTAATAGCTTTTGATCCTGATAGGGGAGTATTTCGCTGATATGGTAGTTACTGATCTTTTCCGTACTTGCCAACGGTATAAATAACTGTCCGGTTTGCAGAAATACCCCCGCGTTTTCCTTGAACACATATAAATTTCCGTTTATATTGGCGGAGCAGAGCATACGTTCCTTACTTTGGATAACAGTAATTTCATCGTTCGTAAGTTTGAATATATGGTTGTAGGATACAAAGTAGATGCTATGATCTATGCAATAGATATCCCATACATCACTGAAATTGCGATACTTATCTTCCAGACTGTCGGATAAGGAATGATAGTGCATAGCTCCCTTTTCGTCTGGCGAGAAATAACCGAAATTATTGAATGCTCCTACGTAGATACGTTCCTTGCCGTCATGGTAAGCCGTCCGGATAATCATGCCATTGCTGAACAGATGCCATGAGTAACCATCGAACTGTAGTAACCCTGAGTTGTTGGCTGCATAAATCCAGCCGTTGTTGTCACGGGTGATTGTCCAATTCTGCGTGCCCCCACCATATTCCATACGACTGATGTTATTGATATAAGGTAACCAGTTCTTTATGGAGTATATATGAACGGAGAAGATGAGTAATAACAATGTCAGTGTGTATTTCATTTCAGCCTCTTTTGCTCCAAAAATATAAATTTATTCAATATGAGCTATCGGTTCATGGATATATCTTTCCGTTTTCATTTTCTCTTTCCACTTCACCGTGATGTCCGGATTGATCTGTAACCGTGCATCTATCTTGCTGAAAATCACCGTATCTCCTTGCCACATTGCTTCTGAAGGCCAATCTGCATTGATGTATGAAAATGCTTTCACGACATCCGGATTACTCTCCACCGTATTGAACAGCTCCTTGTACCAGGTACTCCAGGCGCGATTGGCCTGTTCCGGATTGGAAAGGCGTAACTCGGAAGCTACAACTCCCTTTTCCTGAAACATAGGAGTAGATTCCGCAATAAAGAGCGGCTTGCCATGTTTGCGAGCCAGGTCTATCATAGCCTGGCAACGCCCCTGGGCAAACTGGCTGTATGCAAACCAATCTACATATTCATCACCGGGGTAATATTGATAAAGTTCGTCCATACTGCTGTTGCCTCCGGTGGATTGCCAAACATAAGCTACATTGGATATGTTCAGTGAATCGAATAGGGTATGGATACGGCGAAAAGCTGTAATGTAAGCTTCCGGTTGATAGTGATTCCAGGCATGCCCGTCGAATTCATAGCCGATGCGCAGAAATACTCTTCGGGGGGTAATGTTTTGTATCCATTCTCCCAAGCGAATGATATAACTGTCATGTTCCCCGCTGGCTACTTTTTCTTCATGGTTTACTAATTCAAGACCGATGGCTACGTCACAGCCTTTAAGCAGGGGAGATGCAAGTTGTGCGTCCGCAAAGCAATTGCCTGCCCCCCAATTGGCATTCGATGTAAGCCCGTCAAGTCCCTGGTAAGTATATCCGTAAGATACATCTCCCGGACGGATGTTGGTATAGATGGTTATACCTGCCGGAGTTCCGAAGAAGTTAACATATCCTTCTTTCCCTTCTATACCGCCTATTGCTTCCATATCCTGACCGATGAAAACCAGGCACTTGCCGTCTTCCGGCTCGAACTTGGCATAGTTTACGGAAGACTTCTTGTTTGTACAAGCTATAGCACAAAGAACTATAGCGAGATAAAATAGCTTTTTCATATAGCAAATTAATAGAGTTTACAATAAAGGTTTGTATTCAAAGCTGTCAAAATAGGCCCATTTGCCCCGTCCTGATACATCCTGGCAGCACATACCGATGAAAGCTCCGGTAAAGGCGGCTTTGTATTCAAACTTGTTGCAAACGTAATCATCAGATATGATGGAAGCATCCAATGTACCCCCTATTTCCTGCCATGTATTCCCGTCGATGGAATAACTGAAGTTCAACTTTTCTCTCTGAACGGTTGCCCGTAGCCATACTTCTCCCTTTTCCAGCCGGATATATTCCGGTAACGGCTCACTCCAGCGATTATCATCATTGACGAATATATTCAGCACATAGCTGTTGAGAGATTCTTCCCACGACATGAAGAGATAGTAAAAGTGCCTTGTATTGTAGTAATAGGTCAGTCCTGCCATTTGCTGGAAAGTATCCGGTTGAAATTCCAGTCGGGTGGTAGCTGTAAAGTTGAAGTCTTGTTGTCGCCTGGCTATCATGCTTTGGTGATGGGTGGAACAAAGTGATTCCCTACCTTTAATACTCAGGAATCCACTCCGTTTCCTGAGTGATACCCAGGTTTCATCCATCGGTACACGGAGTGACTGGAAGTCGATAGGCATAGTCTCGTCTTCAAAATCACATCGTTCCGGTAAAGCCTCCCAACGGCAGACTGGCAAGTCGGGAGCTTCAATTTGTACCTGCGGTCCATTACCTCCGCTTTTCAGATACAGCCAGCCATCTTCGTGCCACACTACTTCTTGCAGGCATGTTTCGCGCCCCAGGGTACATCTGCCACGGGTCGTTAATGGTCGCCCTGCAAGGTGGGTCAAGTACCATCTGCCATCGGGAGTAGATACTACCGAGCCGTGACCTGCCTTTTGGAGATACAAATCCGGATTGTGAGCAGAAGTCAGTACCGGATTCGTAGGATGTACTTCGTAGGGACCGGTAATCTGCCGGGATCGTGCCAGAGTTACGGCATGATTATATTCCGTTCCACCTTCGGCTGTTATCAGATAATACCAACCGTTGCGTTTGAAGAGTACGGGACCTTCCGTAACTCCCAATCCAGTGCCGGGGAAGATGTAATAAACCTCTCCGATAAGCCGGCGCTCCCGGTAAGAATATTCCTGCAAGACAATTCCACCGAAGAATTTTCCTTTCCGGTGATCTACAAGCAGATTGGGAACCCAGGCGCGTCCGTCCTCGTCATGGAACAACGAAGGATCAAACCCGCTACTGTTCAGATAGATGGGATCGGACCATTCACCGTCTATTTCGGTTGCCGTCACAAGATAGTTGTGTGTATCTTTCCATCTGCCGTCGAAGCGCTTGACATCTGTGTAGACCAGATAAAACGTTCCGTCCTTGTAGGTCAGATTGGGTGCCCAGACTCCGCAGGAGTCGGGATTTCCTTTCATATTGAGTTGAGACACTCGGGTGAGTGGCCGGGTTAGTAAATGCCAGTGAACCAAGTCACGGGAGTGATGTATCTGTACACCCGGAAACCAGTCAAAAGTGGAGGTGGCTATGTAGAAATCATCTCCTACGCGGCAGATAGACGGATCCGGATTAAATCCGGTCAGAATAGGGTTTGTAATCATATTCATAGTGCTAAGTTGTTTTTATGAGTTCTTTTTCTAGTTCTTCCATGTTGCGTCCCTTTGTTTCGGGGTAGAGCAGACTGACGGAGATCAGGCAGAATACCATGATGATAGCATAAATCATAAAGGTATTGCCTGCACCCAGATGTTCTATCTCGACCGGGAACAAGGTGATGACGGCGAAACTGATAATTCCATTGAAGACACCTGCAAGCGATATACCCAATCCTTTTACATGATACGGGAATATCTCAGACAGCAATATCCATGTAATCGGACCTAGTGAAATAGAGAAGCCGACTATCATGCAGAGCAGTCCGATCAGGATAATGACGGGGGATCCCGACATATAAAACGTAGCAGATACAGTCAGCAGTGAGGCTATCATGATACACGAACCGATAATCAGCAGAGGTTTTCGTCCGAGCCGGTCAATCAATGTCATGGATGCGAGGGTCATAACCACCATACATATCCCGATAAGGTTGGATTGCAGGAAAGAACTGTCGGGGGTGAAACCCGCCATGTCGAACACCTTGGGTGCATAGAATAATACCGCATTGATTCCGCATGCCATCTGGAAGAAGGCGACACTGAAAGCAATAAACAGTATCAGCCGCATCGGGCGTTTAAACAATCTGCGTCCCTGTTCCTGATAGGAGAGGGCAGTCTTTTCCTTGTCTTTCCGTTGGCTCCGGTTTTCGGTCCATACCGGACTTTCCGGTACGAATGTCAATCCGATTAGGTAGATAATCGGGAACAAAGTACCCAATCCGAGCATCCAGCGCCATTTCAGTTCCGGACTGTCGAACCAGCCATTCACCAACGTATTGGAAGCGTAAGCCACCAGATAACCTACTCCGATGTTCAGTTGATTGAACGATACGAGAAAGCCCCGCTTATCGGAAGGTGCAAGTTCCGCAATGTACATGGGGACTACCAGCAGTGAGATTCCTATACCCAGTCCACCGATAAAGCGGCTTATCAGAAAAAACAGATACGTCTGACTGAGTGCACTGCCCAATGTGCAGAAGCAAAAGAGCAGTGCTGCCAGAATGAGTGATTTCTTTCGTCCGATTCTTTCGCTGACATTTCCGGCAAAGAAGTTACCGATGAAGGTTGCCAGCATGGTGATGCTTACAGCCAGCCCTTCCTGAAAGGAGCCGGATTGCAGACCGAAAAAGTCGCCGAAGTACATGCTTGCTCCCGATACATTGGCCGATATGCCCAGCAGCAGACCACCTATCGAGACGATGAAGCAGGTAATGTACAGATATGCATTGTTTCTTTTATCCATTGATTGATTTATTCAGGGTAAATAATTACAGTGTGTTTATTGGGGCAGTTTACTCCAATCCAATTCCGCAGCATGTATATAGCCATTGCCCGAAACTTTCTCTTTCCAGTGGTTGCTTACATATTCACTTTGCTGAATACGTGAGTCGCATTGCTGGAAGGTTACATTTACTATCCACATCGGTTGTGAGAGCCATTCCACATTGATGTAAGAGAAAGCTTTAACCACATCGCTATTTTCTTCGATAACACTGAAGAATTTGGTGAACCACTCATCCCATATCTTCCGGGCTATCTCAGGCTTTTTGATATCCGCATCGAAGTAAGTCTGTCCCTTCTGGAAGACGGGAGTCGATTCGGCTATGAATACCGGTTTGCCTTTCATCCGGGCAAATTCGATCATTACCTGATCCGGCTGCCCGAAATAAGAGTAGGCACACCAGTCCACATATTCATCTCCCGGATACCATTTCTGCATATCGGATAGGGGAGTACCATCTCCTTTGGATTGCCATACATAAGCTACGTTGTGGATGCCTGCCGCATCAAAATGATCTTTGATGTGTTTGTAGGCGGGGATATACGTTTCGGGTACATAATGATTCCAGTCTGTACCGTCGAATTCATAGCCGATACGCAGAAAGACGGGACGGGGAGCAAGCTTCTTGAACCATTCACCTATTATATCCAGCTTCCGGTCGTATTTGCCGGATGCTATGTCCGTTTCATTTCCCACAATGGCAAGCCCTACGGCGATCATTGAGTTATTGAAACGTTCCGATTGAGGGTATAAGTTGGCACAACAATCACCTGAACCCCAATTGTCGATATCATAAAGACCGGATACTTTATCGGTGTCGCTACCGCCCAGTCCCAGATAAACGGTTATTCCTGCCGGAGTCTGGAAATGATCGCAATAGCCTTCATTGTACTGTTCCAGTCCGCCTACAGCTCCTAAATCCTGACCGATGAAGACAAAGCATTTGCCGTCTTCAGGTTCGTATTTGGAGAGTTCCCGCTCGTTAGGTTCCGGGGCGGGGGTATCATGCTCTTTATTCTCACATCCGATGCAGGAGGTGAAAAGGAGGGGAAGTATGATATACTTTAATATTGATTTCATGATTGATATGAGTTTATAGTTTCATTGTACTTAGTTACGAGCTACAAGCTACAAGTGCCTTTCGGAATATAGCGCAGCTACTTGTAGCTTGTAGCCGGTAGCTCATAACTTTTCCGAGAGGAGGGATTGCAAATCTGCCTGTATTTGTGAGCGGCTCGTCCCAGCCTGCTAGGATGCACTGTCCTAGCCTCCTAGGACGAGCCGCTCACAAATGCAGGGACGAGGTTAGCGATAGAAGAACAGGTGAGGTTTTGTACCCGGGCGGAGGATGAGTTTTTATCCCGGTATAGGGATAGCCCCCTATCCCGGGTACGGGATATTTTCCGGCTTTTGGTAGTACCAGTCCTTCGGTAACCGCATCTCCATTCTTTCATCACTAAATTATCACTTAGTTCAGTAGGGTTATGGGTTAAATGATAACCCCAATATTAAGTAAATAGAGTATCTCAATTCCCCTCCTTCTAGAAGGAGGGGTGCCCAAAGGGCAGGGTGGTAGGTAAAGCAAGAAATACCTATGAACCATATAAATAATGAATTACTTTCTCACCTACCACCTCCCCCTTCGGGTACTCCTCCTCCGACGGAGGAGGAGAATTAAGATAGTATTACTTGACCATTTAGTTCCTTTCTAATACATTCGGATTCTTCTCTGTTTCACTGTGAGGAATGGGTAGATAGTAATTGTTTTCATTGAATACCCGTTCCTCAATAGTTACTATTTTATAGTTATTATTGTTTCCGTCAAACTCAACCGTCATTCCCTTGATGGGTGCCCGTAGAGTCGCTGCTTCTTTCCAGCGACGCAAGTCGAAGAAGCGGTGTTCTTCCAGACACAACTCTACGCGGCGCTCATTGTGAATACGGATACGCATCTCGTCTTTAGATAAACCTTCCGGTAATCCCGGCTGGCCTGCACGGTCGCGAACCTCGTTGATGGCATCGTACACACTCTTATCCGGTGCAGCCAATGCCTCATTCTGCGCTTCGGCATAGTTCAGTAACACTTCTGCATAGCGGAAATAAGGCCAGTTGTTATCCTGTGCAAAGGCTCCGGAGTATAAGTCGGCAGATGCTCCGTCATATTCCTGCATCATTTTGCGAAGTCCATACCCGCAGCGTGCGCGGTAATCGTTGGGCAGACAGTTGCCGCTCCAATCCGGGTTTTGCAGATGGCGATGCATAAGCAACTGACTTCCTTCCCAGTAACTTCCATGATAAAGCAAAGTCTGATAGAAACGTTTGTCACGGTTGGCGTATGGGTCCTGTGGATTGTAAATAGATGTAGGATCGGTTATCAATTTACCGTCTGTGGTTTCATAAGCATCAGCTAAGTTCTGGGTGGGATATAAACCGTTCCAGGAACCGCGGTCGGCATCGGCAGGGTCAAGACTCCATTGCATGTGGATGTTATGCGTAATTTCCGGGAACTGGAAGCGGCGCTCAAAGATAATCTCCGTGTTGGCATTCGATTTGTCGAAGAATAAAGAACCGTAGGCATATTCACCGTTGCGGTAAAGATGATACACTCCCAGAGTCATGACAGCTTGTGCGGCTTTGGCAGCATCTTCCCAACGCTCTTTAGAGTTGGAGGCATTGTTGAGCGGGCTGGCAAGATAGAGCAGGGCACGAGCTTTCAGCGCCAGGAAGGCACCACGGGTGGCACGCCCTTTCATGGCGTCGGAAACGGTCGGGTCGAGATCTTCCGCATAGTTATCGCTCTCGGTGGCAATGAAGTTTATCAATCCTTCGAAATCGGTGGCCGGTACCAGCAGATTGTCTTCCAGTTGCTGAGCTTCCGTAATCAACGGTGCCCGTCCGAATGTCCTGGCAAGGTCGAAGTAACAGAATGCCCGCAGGAAACGTGCTTCCGCTTCGTAATATTTCTTTTCGGTCGGTGTCAGCACCACGTCTTTGGTGTCCGGAACGGCGGCAATTATCAGGTTACATTTGCGGATAATGCTATAATTGCTCTTCCAGATTTCGTCGATGAACGGAGTGCTTTGCGCTGTGATCTGTCCCGTATTGAACTGATTTACATTTGCATCGAACTTGCCGTCGAAGTCGTCGGCGCCGGCATCGAAGTTACCGCCGAAAGCGGCAGCCCAGTCCTGATCCCATCCCTGCGTATTACGGTTGAAGCCGCATACCAGTGTACCGTACGTATTGGCTACGAATTGATCGATAAGCTTTTTGTCCTGCCAAATCAAGTCGTCGGAGACAAATGTCGTAGGCTTGATGTCCAGCATATCAGTACAGGAAGTCATGCTGATAGCGGCAAGTAGTATGAATAAGGGTTTAAATATTTCTTTCATGATATTGTCTGTTTAAAATTGAATACTGATACCTGCGTTAAATGATTTCATTTGCGGATAAGACCAGCCTTGTGAGTTTACATTTTCGGGGTCTATCTGAGGAACATCGGTAATGGTGAAGAGATTCTGTCCGCTGACGTACACACGTACATTCTCTAAACGGAGG
Source organism: Bacteroides sp. 14(A) (assembly GCF_000526555.1). Lineage (NCBI taxonomy): Bacteria > Pseudomonadati > Bacteroidota > Bacteroidia > Bacteroidales > Bacteroidaceae > Bacteroides > Bacteroides sp. 14(A). The sequence continues at coordinate 2,960,754 of NZ_JAGH01000002.1, forward strand.
TTGCTCAACCATTTGCGCGGGAAGTTGTAACCTACTTCAATGTTTTTCAGTCTGAAATAAGACGCATCATACAGATAGGTCTGCACGGGTGGGAAATCCGTATTCGGAAAGTTGTGCGTGGACTGCTCCAGACGCGGATAACGTGTGCCGGGATTGTTCTCGCTCCATGCTTCTTTTACCCAGAACTGAGGCAGATTGCCATCATTGAAGTAAGGCATTACTACGCCACCATTCAGATAAACCTGCGCATGGGCTGCTCCCTGGAAGAGGAAACTGAGGTCGAAATTCTTCCATGCCAGGCTTCCGTTGATACCATATACGATTTCCGGTACGTTGCCGTATCCCAGATAAGTCATATCACCGGCATTTACCACTTCGTCACCGTTTACGTTTACATATTTGATATCACCGGGGCGGGTCACATAGTCGCTTCCTGCCACTTCCTGTTTGGCATACGCATCTATTTCCTGTTGGTTCTGGAAGATACCGTCTGTCTTATAACCGTAGTAGCTGTAGATGGGACGTCCGGTTTTTCTCAGGTACTCGGAGGTTCCTGCGGCCTCAGCCATTTCCAATATCTTGTTGCGGGCATAAGTGAAGTTTCCGCCTATGGAGTAACGGACTTTGCCGATGTGATGATTGAACGTCAGGTTGGCATCGATACCTTTATTCTCCACCTTGCCGATATTTTCAAGCGGGAGTTCTCCACCGAACGACCAGGGCACTTCGGCTCCTCGCTGTGCAAGGATGTCGGAGCGGGTTTCTTTAAAGAAATCTAAAGACAGGTTGAACATATCAAACAAACCTGCATCTATCGCGATATTCATCTTCTTGGAAGTTTCCCAGGTTGCCAGTGCATTGGCTATGGGGCCGGGAACCAAACCTTTGGTAACCAATTCTCCGAATACGTAGTCGCCAAGGTTATTTGCCAGTCCGCCGCCATGCGAACCGCGTGAAGCGTACAAGTCGAAGCGGCTGTAATACGGGAAGGCTACACCACCGGTATTGTCGTTACCCAATGTACCATAGGACCCTCTGATCTTCAGGAAGTTTATCTTATTTTTCAAAGGTTCGAAGAACTTCTCTTCCGAAACCACCCAACCGATAGAGGCGGATGCAAATGTTCCCCAACGTTTGTCGGGAGCAAAGTTTTCGGAAGCATCCCGGCGGATATTCGCTTCAAACAGGTATCTGCCGCCATAATTATAGTTGATTCTACCCACATAGCTGAGACGTGCCGACTCTCTGTCATATCCACCCAATTGCTGTCCGGTACTGTTACCGGCACTGATCTGATCCATTACGTCCGAGTCGAATGAGTTGCGGGATACCCATACGTTGTGGTATTTTTCTTTGCGTCCCAATGCCATCAACAGGGCTGAAACGGTATGGTTGCCGAAAGAACGGTCGTAGGTAAGATGTCCCTGCCACTCTATGTATTCGTTGTCATTCTGATTCTGATAGAGTGAGGCGCTGCCCCGTGGCTGCAAGTTGTAGTTGTTGTCTTGGTCGCGTACATACAGGTAAGGGGAGAGTGACCAGGTCTTCTGGGCGTAATTGTTTTTATCGTATGAGAAGACACCCTTTATTTTCAGTCCTTGGGTTACGAACGGAAGGTCCTGAGTCAGTTCGAGGCGGGTTAACAGACTGTTGTTTCGTGAGTCACTGTATCCCGCGTCTTTGCTGGTTTGCGCCATGATGTTCGGGTGAGTGGCATCGGGTACTGTGTAAAGGCCATTGTCATACTTGGCAAGTAGCACAGGAGTATTACGGATCAGCTGCTGGAAGACATTGGTACTGCTCTGCGGGCTTCCATGACGGTATTCCACACGACCGGATGCATCTACCGAGAGCTGAGTGGTAGAAGTGATCTTTACGTCGATATTGCTTCTTAAAGAGTAGCGTTCGTAGTTCAGATTGTCCCACAAACCATCCTGATGTACATATCCGAAGCTGGTAAAGAACTTGATGTTATCGCGTCCGCCGTCCACGGTAATGTTGTGCTGATGCTGCACTGCATTCTTTGACAGCATTTCTTTGTACCAGTCGGTATTCGGATAGCGTTCGGGATCAGAGCCGTCGGCGAATTTTCTGATTTCCTCGTCTGTATAGATTGTATTGCCCATGTATATGTTCTTCATCCGGGCATAGTCGGTAGAATTGGCAAATTCCGGCAGACTTGTAGGCTTCTGTATTGATACGTTACCCGAGTACTTTACGTGGACTTTTCCGGTATTGCCTCGTTTGGTGGTGACCAGTATAACCCCGTTGGCACCGCGCATACCGAAGATAGCGGCTGAGGCGGCATCTTTCAATACGTTCAGCGATTCTATTTCATTGGGATCTATGCGGGCAAAGTCTTCTGCCTGGCGTTCGATGCCGTCGATGATATAGGTAGGTGAAGTTCCTCCCTGGAAAGTGGCAACACCACGGATATAGATTTGTGAGCCGTCCAGTCCCGGTTCTCCGGTGGTTTGTTTGGCTATCAGTCCGGGAATCTGTCCGATAAGTGCGTTGGAGGTATTTGCCGATTGGGCTTTCAGGATCTCGTCGCTTTTCACGGAAGCTACGGCACCTGTCAGATTTACTTTCTTCTGGACGCCATATCCCACTACTACTACTTCATCCAGTTTCATGTTGTCTTCACTCATAACTACACGCATATCTTTGGCTGCGGCAAGTGTTACGGTGCGATATCCTATATAAGATATCTTCAGCATGTTTCCTATGCGGGCTTCGAGCGAGAATTTACCGTCTATATCGGAGATGGTACCTTTTTGTGTCTTCTGGTCCTGTATGGATACACCAATCAGCGGCTCTCCGTTTTCATCAATAACCAGACCTTGAATAAGACTCTCTTGTGCGTATCCGCTTGCCGTTATAAGAAGAAATAGTATCCATGCAAGAGGCCGCAGTGTGATAAGTGGCAGTCTTTTCTTCATAATATTAAAAGATTTAATCGTTAATAATAGTGTTTTCATGCAATACAGGGAATAAGGAATATCCGAAATTAGCGCGCGTTGTAGTCCGTCCATCCTTTGGCCTGTTTGGCTGATACAAAAGTAGAGGGTGGGAGGAGTAAAAGCAAGAGAATCACTACTCTTTACATACTTTTGCCGGAGGTAAATTATACGTTTGAAATACGTTTGCTGATTGCTAATATATTGATAAATAGTTGCATATGTAAGCATGGACTTTGTTCGTGTATAAAAATAGCCTTCCTGTTTTCATAGAATCAGCCGAATATAAAAAAGAGGGGAAGCGTTGGCTTCTCCTCTTAAAGATAGGTTTGTGAAGTATGTGATTACCTTCTTTCATTCAGCATTTTCGGTGTCGGGCATTCATGGTTGTCGATAGGAAGCTTCACTTGTTTCAAATCGTCCAATTCATGTATCGGCCTTTCCACTTCGTAAGGGGCACGCATACCCGAAAATTCCTGGAAGTATAGCAGGCAGGCATCTTTCCACCATACGGCATCACGTGCCTGTATCTTCAGGCGTGACTGTACATCCTTGAAACGTTCCGCATCGATATAGTTCTCAGCCAGATCCCATTTTTTCTGAAAGCTTCTTACCTGCTGTACACCATGATCGTAGCGATAGCAAAGCTCGTCCCATAAAGTACGTCCGCTCTGCATGGTGTGTTGCCAAGGGGCATGATGGAACCATAAGAGATACTCATCCGGACAAGTACGGATGTCATCGTAAAGGCGGCAGAGTGAATCGGGATATTGGGCTGTAGCATTGCTACCCGTATGACTGCGGTCGAAACCTATCCCCTGTTTGTCTGCTTTATGGTAGTAAGACGGCATCCAGTCGGGGCGTGCACCGGGCACGTCGCACCAAGGTTCCGGGCCGTAATGGTGTCCCCATGCAAAGAGGTGATGCAGCCCGAGTGGCATCATATAGTCTACCACAGCCTCGCGGCTTTCCATCATCATGTTATGTATTTCATAGGCAATGGGTGCATGTTTGGGATTACTTGCATCGAAGAAAGTCTGTTTCAGCCATTCTTCTGCGATTGTTCCCGATGTCAGGGAAGGATTCCAGGCCATGCGCCCGAAAGCGTACCAGTTGGCTTGGGCGAAAGGATGGCCGCACCAGTTTGTATCCGTCCCTATATTGGCAACGCCTGCTATGGCTTTCAGTGAAGACGGCTTCACAAAGTCGAAGAACTCTTCCCACATCGGGGCAAGATAGGCAAGGTGATTGGAGAAGCCCAGATATTCTTGTGTAATCTGGAATTCGACCATCTGCGGAGTCCGGGGCATAGCGCCGAATAGAGGACTATATGGTTCGCGAGGCTGGAAGTCGACCGGACCGTTCTTTATCTGTACGATGACATTGTCGCGGAATTGCCCATCCAAAGGCTGGAATTCCAGATAAGCTTGCTTAGCGCGGTCTGCATCCGTTGGGCTGTAGACGAAAGCGCGCCACATGACAATACCTTTATAGGGCTTCAATGCATCTGCCAGCATATTGGCACCTTCGGCATGTGTACGGTTGAAGTCGCACGGGCCGGGCTGTCCTTCGGAATTGGCTTTCACCAGGAAGCCACCGAAGTCGGGGATGGTGCGATAGATCTCTTTGGCTTTCTGCTTCCACCAGGCGATGACATCTTTGTCCAAAGGATCGGCTGTGGAAAGCCCGCCCAGTTGCATGGGGGAGGCAAAGTTGATAGAGAGATATACCTTGATGCCATAAGGACGGAATATGTCTGCCAGAGCCTTTACCTTTTCCAGATATTCAGCGGAAAGGATTTTTGAGGAAGCATTTACATTGTTCAGTACCGTTGCATTGATTCCGATGGAGGCATTGGCACGAGCGTATGCTTCGTATCTGTCGGAGAGTGTGCCGGGCAGTTCTTCCCAGTTCCAGAGAGATTTGCCGGCATAACCACGCTCGATACTGCGGTCGAGGTTGTCCCAATGATTGAGAATACGCAGGTCATAGGCAGGATTCTCCGTTATTTCCCGGTCTGTTTCCGAAGGCTTTCCCGTTGCTTCCTGATCGGCGGGCTTTCCGAAGTTCTGCATTTCCTGCAGACGGATCAGGTGATAGGCAGCATAAAGCAAGCCCGTTTCGCTGGGAGAAGTGACGGTGAGTTTTCCATTTACCTGCCGTATGCGGAAGCCTTCGGAAGATAGCTGTTTGTCTTTCTTCAGTACAAGCGTAACGGGGAGCCCTTTCCATGCCTGTTTCAGTTCACGGACAGCTATGTTTAGTGTCGGAGACTGGCGAGGCGTTGTAATCTGTGCGTGGGCATCTGTCGATTGCCGGAGCCACAAGCGGCTGCCGTCTTCCGCGGATACGGGTCCGAGTAAACAAGATAATAAGAATAAAGAGAGCAGTTTTTTCATAAACAAAAAGTATTGGTTGGTTTATTCATCGGCGGGGTAGCGTACTCCCCATTCGCGGCGTAAGTCATCCATCATGCGCATGATGCGCAGGGTTTCGGCGTGAGGCATATAGGGAGATTCGAGCCACCCGTTCCTCAGAGCTTCCATGGATGCATATACCTGGTATTCGTATCCGGTGATTTGTGGCGGACAGTTGTAGACAACTGCCGTCTTATAATCTTCCGTTACCACCCTGATTCGTTGCGGATTGTTGATATTTTCAATGATCAGATGCCCTTTGTCACCGGAAATGATGCCTTGGCGGTCGGTCATACTCAGCATACTGCTGTGCAGTACAGCGATTTTCCCATCCTTGAATGTAAGAGTTATACTATTCTGTGCATCGACTCCGGTATCGGTCTTTACGCAGGTAGAGGTGACACGCTCTACGTCCGTCCCGAAAACCATGGAAGCAAAGTTCAGTGCATACACTCCCAGGTCGAGCAGAGCCCCGCCTGCCAGTGCCGGTTGGCGGAGGCGCTCACGGTTGCCGATTGGGTAACCCAGATTGGCAGACAGCGTCATGGGGCGTCCGATGATTCCACCGTTTACAAGGTCATTGATGGTTTGCGATAGAGGCATATAACGTGTCCAGATAGCTTCGGTGATGAAGAGCTCCTTTTCTTTGGCAAGATTCAGCAGTTCTTCCGCCTGGCGGGCATTGGCGGTGAATGCCTTTTCGCATAAAACCGCTTTGCCTTTCAGCAGACTCATACGTGCATGTTCAAAATGGTGAGAATGGGGAGTGGCAATATATACCAACTCCACCTCTTCATCATCCAGCATTTCTTCATAAGAACCGTAGGCACGGGTGAAACCCCACCGGTCGGCAAAGTCACAGGCAGTCTGCAACTGGCGGGAAGCGACTGCATAAGCTTCTACTCCCTCCATTCCTTCGAGGGTGATTGCCATCTTTTCGGCAATCCACCCGGTACCTATAATACCTATTTTGACAGTATCCATACTCTATACTCTATCGGGCAAGGGTTAATCCAGTCCTTCAATGGTGATAATCTTCCCTTCGGCGTCGTATTCCAGTTCGCATACTTTCAGGCTGCGCAACCAGGTGCGTCCGCCGGAAGGCACACTGTCGTGATGGAACAGATACCATTTACCCCGGTATTCCACAATGGAGTGGTGGGTAGTCCAGCCTACCACCGGAGTCAGGATTACTCCCTGATAAGTGAAAGGACCGTAAGGATTGTCGCCGATGGCGTAGCACAGGCGGTGGGTATCACCGGTAGAGTAGGAGAAGTAATACTTTCCGTTATACTTGTGCATCCAGCTTGCTTCGAAGAAACGGCGTTCGTTGTCTCCGGCTGTCAGCGGTTGCCCGTTTTCGTCCAGGATCACTACGGCTTTAGGTTCTTCGGCAAATTGCAGCATATCCGCACTGAGTTTGGCAACGCGTCCGGGGATGGACGGCTCGTTGTCTGCGGGGAAAGTAGCTCCACTTTCCAGAGCTTTGTTGTCGCGATAGCGTTGCAACTGTCCGCCCCACAGACCACCGAAGTACATGTAGTAGTTACCGTCTCCATCATTCAGAACGGCAGGGTCCATGCTGTAACTTCCGCGCATCGGGTCGGGTTGGGGAATGAACGGACCTTCGGGACGGTCGCTGATGGCAACACCGATACGGAAGATATCATTCTGGTCTTTCAGGGGGAAATACATATAATATTTGCCGTCTTTCTCAGCTACGTCGCAATCCCAGAGTTGGCGTCCTGCCCAAGGAATATCTTCGGTGGTGAGTACCAGGCCATGGTCTACGATTTCACCTTTCATGGGGGCATCGGTAGAGAAGACGTGGTAGTCTTTCATATTGAAATGGTCACCGTTGTCATTTTCGGGGATACCGCTTTCCCAGTCGTGGGAAGGGTAGATGTAAAGACGGTCGTTGAACACATGCACGGCAGGGTCTGCCATATAATCTCCGGGTACCAAGTATCTTTTTTCTTTCTTCATGACTCTATAATTTAAAAGGTTAATATTCTTATTTGTTTCATCTTATCGAGAAAATAGTTTCAGCTTGAAGAAGCTATAATTTTGCGATCCACTCAATAGGTATGTGGCGATCTACCAAAAATGAGTGTTCTCTCTGTTGATCTTTGCCTCTAATAGCCTCCTGTAGCATAAATGCCGACCATGGTTCCGGTAAAACCTCCGGCTGTCTGCGTGCTTATCAGGTCGGCGGAGGCGGGGTCGCCTACTTGCGTCCAGTTACCTTTAGGACTGGTGGAGTAGCTGAAGGTATAGTTTACTGCATTATCTCCTTCTACTTTCAGATATACTTTTTCATCTGTCCGGGTTAGCGGGCTGTTTGCCTGGCTGCACAGTCTGCCATGGCTGTATGTTTCCAGAAGCATGACGGGTTTGCCGTCTTGGTCCAATGTCTTTCCGAAGCGAATATAGCAATTATCATCATGGAAACAGATGATACCCGCGAAATCCTTCGGCTGTTGTGGCACGAAGTCCAAGCCGGTCTGAGCTGTGAATGTCCAATTGTTAATCCAGCGGCCGATGGCGGCAGGCTGACGTTTTTGGTTAAGATCAGTGCTGCTGGCGGTCATTTCCAACTGCCCTTTGCTGTTTATATCATAGCAGGGCACCAGTGGAGTGCGGATGAAAAATGCTTCTTTAGCCAGTCCGTTTGCTGTCCATAGTGGGGCAGGACCGTAGGAGCGGTCGGCGGTATAAGTGATGACATCACCCTCAGGAAGAATAATGGGTTGATTCTCTTTCCAGGTCACCGGGAGCATGAAAGTCTCGCGTCCCATCACGTCGTGACCGTTGCGGTAGGGGCGGACGCCGAGGAAGACAGCATACCAGTCGCCATCGGGAGTTTCCACCAGATCGGCATGACCGACGCAGGTAACCGGGTTGGGACGGTCGCCCGGCAAGCCGCGTTGCGTCAGTATCGGATTGATGACACAAGGTTTGAAAGGGCCGAATGGAGACGCAGAGGTGAAGATCACTTCCGAGTGGTTGGGGCCTGTTCCACCTTCGGCAGCCATCAGGTAGTATGTGCCGTTGATGTGGTAGAGGTGTGGACCTTCTATCCAGCTGGGATGCTGGGTTTTGTCTACGCCCCCATCAATAATCATTTTCTGTTTTCCTACGGTACAACCGTTTTTCCAGTCAAATTCGCGTATCCAGATAGCGCGGTGACCGTCATATTCGGGCTTTCCTGCCGGACCGTCATTGTTCACAATGTATGCTTTCCCGTCTTCGTCGAAGAGAAATCCGGGATCGATGCCGCCCACTTCGGGCAGGAAAGTGGGATCACTCCAGTTTCCTTTCTTCGGATCATCCGTGGTGACGAAGAAGTTGCCGCCACCGTCTACGGCTGTAGTGATCAGATAGAACAGTCCGTTGTGAGGATTGTATTTGATGTCCGGAGCATAGATACCGCCACTGATGCGCAGGCCGTCGTACATAGGCAACTGTGAGGGGCGGTTGAGGACGTAGCCCAGTTGTTCCCAGTTCGTCAGATCTGTGCTGTGCCAGATGGGTACGCCGGGGTAGAAGGCGAAAGAGGAGTTGACCATATAATAGTCGTTTCCTACGCGGCAGATGCTCGGGTCGGGGTAACAACCCGGTAACACGGGATTCAATGTACCCGGTGTGGTAACCTGATCAGTTGCTTTATCGGTATCCTTGGGAGCTACCGTATATGTGAACTCATCGAACACGGCCTTTTTAGGTTCCAGAATTTCTTTCAGGAAGGGCTTAGGCTGATAGTTACGGTCGAAGAGTAGGGGATATTCCCGTCTTCCCGGTACGGGCCAGTCATTCTTCCAGGAGTCACCGTCCGATACTCCCCAGGCGGTTACGCGTGTAATGACGTCCGAGTGCTTTATGAAAAGTTCCATGAACGATTTCATACGTGCATTCCACAGATTGGAAACACTATCCGGCAGAGCTTCGGGATAGGGATTTAAGGCTTTCTCAAAGGCTACTTTGTCGGCAATATTTGCTCCGCGGTTTACGGTTGGCAAAGCACTCATGTCCCATTCCGTTATCATCACTTTAGCGCCTGTAGAGGCAAAGGCGAGAAGGCTGGTTTCATATTCACCTATGCTCGGGTAATCCAATCCCATGTGTCCCTGCATACCTATGGCATCTATGCGCAATCCTTTTTCTTTGAGTGAATTGACCATACGCACCACTGCGTCTCGGCGTCCCGGTTCGTGCATACCGTAGTCGTTGTAGTAGAGTTCCGCTTCCGGGTCTGCCTCATGTGCATATTGGAAAGCCAGCGGGATATATTCTTCTCCCAGTATCTCGTAGAACTTGCTTTTGCGGTAGCTTCCGTCTCCTTCGATGGCTTCGTTTACTACGTCCCAGCCTTTAATGCGACCTTTGTATCGGCCCACGATAGTATGAATATGGCTTTTCAGTCGCTCTTTCAGGACTTCGGGTGAAACATTTTTTCCTTCGGCGTCTACGCAGAACCAAGGTGAGAGCTGGGAATGCCACACCAGGCAATGCCCGATGATGAACATTCCGTTATCCTCGCCGAACTTAACGAATTCGTCTGCCAGGCTAAAGTCATATCTGTCTTCTTCCGGGTGTATCACTTCACTCTTCATGCAGTTTTCGGCCACAATGGAGTTGAAGTGGCGGCGCACTACATCGACTGCGCTGGTGTCGCGCCCCGCAGCCTGTTCGGAATTAATGGCGACACCGACAAGGAATTTATCACCGAGAATGTTTGTTAGAGTCGGGTCTGCTGCAACAGGTTTATCACTATTACAAGACATTAATGCGGCAGCACAAACTGATAATGCTAAATACTTTAATTTCATGCTATAATTGGTATGATTTGGTTGCTGAAGGGATTTACTCTTAATGTACGGGTTATGAGTTAAATGATAAATAATCTTTTAGACGCGGATGGCGCTAATCACTTATCACCAAACACTAATCACTTTTGTTCTTTTCTATACCATTATGAATAAATCCTATCAGCCTTTACACTTAATAATCTTCTTTACTTCTGCGTTCCGTCAGTTCAGCCTGCATCTCTTCATTATACTTCTTTGTAATAGGATAGAAGTACAGCGCTATGACGCCGATGAAGAACGTAACGGCCGGAATAATGCTGGATGAAAGCACGATACCATGAATAGCCGATTCGCTTTGTGCGATCCCTGCGCCCGATACATAACCGAAACCGGAGAGTAGGAAACCCAATATAGCGCCGCCAATACCCAATCCGGCTTTCAGTGCAAATACCACACCTGCGAACACGAAACCCGTTGCACGGCGGTGATTGACATATTCCGAATGATCTGCCACGTCAGCAATCATAGCCCAAAGCAACGGAACGGTAGGAGCGTATGCCAAACTCTTGAGGAAGTTCAGGACGAACATCGTCTCTACATCCGTCTCATTCGGGAAATAGAAGAAGGCGGTGAACACTGCCGTCAGAGCCAAACAAACGATAAATACCGATTTCTTTCCGAAACGGTTGGCCAGGAAACCGGACAGGAAGATAACGCCGAAGAACTGTACCACTGCTCCCAGCATGTTGAACACACCGAAGCCCACTTCATAAGCCTTTTCAGGACTGCTGACAATAAGACCGAAAGCATTCAGTATCGTATAGCCCACCGAATCACTGGCCTGTGTAGCCACCAATCCCAGCTTATCGAGGAAGGCAAATAATGCGCCCGAATCCACATAATTCTCAAAATAGTAGTTCATAGCGCTTCCCCACATGGCAAGGGTAGTGAAAAGGAAGAGCGTCAGGATGAACATAGCCCGCCAGGGAATATTCTTGAATACATCCTTGATGTCTTTCCGGGTATCAGTTTTCTGATTTGCCGGCGGTGTGATACGTTCGCGGCTGGAGAAGAAAGTAATAACCAGGAACACGAAACCGATGACTGCGAATAAGGAAATTGTGCACAGCCAACCGTGCCCCTTATCACCGCTTTCACCTGCGAACTTGCTTACCAACGGGAGCGTCAAGCCCTGTACCACAAACTGCGCAATGGTAGCGGCAACGAAACGGATAGACGTAATGCTTATACGTTCCTTGATGTCACTTGACATTACACCACCCAACGATGCGTACGGTGTATTGTTGAACGAGTAAAGCGTCATCAACAAGGTATAAGAGATTGTAGCGTACACCGCTACCAAACCTTTATCCTCGATGCCGGGATTGTAGAATGCCAGCACATAGAACACCATGAACGGCAATGCGGTCCAGAGTACCCATGGGCGGTATTTGCCCCATTTGGTTTGTGTCCGGTCGGACAATATACCTACGGTAGGGTCTACAAAAGCGTCCACAATGCGGGCAATCAGCATCACTGATCCTGCAATGGCGCCTTCCAGACCGAAGACATCGGTATAAAACTTGGTTTGATAAATCATCATCATCTGGAACACGAGGTTCGCAGAGCAATCTCCTAAACTATAGCCAATCTTCTCGGCCATAGACACTTTTTGACTTAGTGCGTTCATAGTGCTGTATTATTCAGTTATTAATAGTCAGTAATCAGTTGTTCGTTTGCTGTTATCCGTTTCCGGTTGTCCGTCATTTATTATTCTCCAGCGCACTTTCTGCTGCGCGTTGTCCCAGGGTTTTCTTATCCAATGGATGTATATCGTTCCATTCGCCCAGGTCACTGTTGCGGATAAGTCGGGTGTTCCGGTTGGTTTCAGCTACTTTGGCCTGTTCTTTGCGCATCTCAGCCCAGGCTTGCCGACCGCTGACGTCATCTCGGGACAGGAAGTCTGCCAGTTCTACAATGTAGAAAGGTAATTCCGGGTTGCCGAATGTGCTACGCCAATCAGCAATCATAGCTGTCAGTAGTGCGGCGTATTCATTGCGGCGGTCTACATTGGACTCTCCCTGATACCAGAGTACACCACGGATACCATAGTTTTGTAACGGGGCAATCATGGCATTGTACAGGCATACCGGCTTGTAACAAAAGAACATCATTCCCGGAGCCGGAGGCATGGAAGCACCTAATCTGTATTTCCATTCTCCTTGCAGGCTTACTTCTTCATTTCCGCAAACAATTTTATAAGGCTTCTCCTTTACAAAGTGCGGATAACCGTTATTGCTGATGAGGCGTATGGTTACTGTATTCTTTCCTGCTTTCAACACACCTGCCGGAATGGTATAGATGCGTGGAGGATACTGGTAGGAAACAGTACCTACGAATGTACCGTTCACATAGACGGAGTCTGCATCTACGATGCAACCTAAACGCAAGGTCGCTTCTTTTCCGTTCCAGTCTTGCGGTACTTCCACTTCCTTGCGAAACCAGTGCGAACCGTTTATCGGATTCAAACCGTTGGTTCCCCAGTCAGTAGAGAATAGATCAACGGTCTTCCAGTCTTTATCATTGTAGTTGGCGGCATACCAAGGTGTTGCTTCGTGCAGTCCTGCATCTCCCCGGTATAGGGAAGTGTTCCAGCGATAGAAGCTCAAACCTTCTGTCTGTTTAATGCTTTTCAGATAGGCATCATCTTCATATTGCCGTTTATCATTAATATACTTCGGAAATTCTTTCAGTCCTTCTTCGCTTATCCATGCCTCAACGGGAGTTCCGCCCCAACTGGAGTTTATTAGTCCGACGGGTATGTTGTTCTTTTCATACATGGCTTTGGCAAAGAAATAGCCCAGAGCGGAGAAGTTCATGACGTTTTCCTGCGTCAGTGGTTTCCAGGCAACGTAATCCGGCAAGTCCGTTTGCGGTGCATGGAAGTTGAAGAGATTGGCTACTTTCAGTTGCCGTATATTCGTGTTCTCGTAAGCGGAGATTTCATCACGGAACATATCCGTAACCCGGCTGACGGGCAGTTCCATATTGGATTGACCGGAGCATAACCATACATCTCCCACCAGAATATCTTTCAGTTCGATGTCATTTACTTGAAGGATGTAAGGCCCGCCGGGTTTCATGGCAGGCAGGGTGAGGGACCATTGGCCGTTTTCATCTGCTGTGGCTGTGTAAGTAGCTTTTAGTTTCCCACCTTTTACACCTGTAGGGGTGGCGTTCTTCAAGAACTTTACCTGTACGCTTTCTCCGGCATCTGCCGTACCCCATACCTTAATGGGTTGTTCGCGTTGTAGTACCATTCCGTCAGAAATCAAGGCAGGTAACTTTACCTTTGCGTTTACCATGGAAGTAACGCAAAGGCAAAGTAACACTGCCAGACTCAACCTAACTTTATTAAAACTAACCTGATTCATATCTAATTTATCTTTTTATTCACTACTTAGCTACTACCTACTTATACTCATACAACTTCACATGAAGTATCTGGAAATCTCCCACTGAGATGCGCACATGGCGCCCTTGATGGTCTTGATCACCATTCAGACGGCGGATGTAAGAGAGCGTACCGTCCTCGTTTACTTTCACTTCATCTACGGAACCGATGCCGCATCGTGCCCCTTTCCACATCACCTTATCACTTACCACTCCATCACCCTTTCCTCCTGCCTGGGCAAATCCGTCTTCGCCCAACGCCCGGACTTTGGCCTGATTTTCTGTAGCTTTCTCAAACTCGATAACGATACCGCTACCTGCCACGATATACTCATTGGGTGCCAGTCTTAATAATACACCTCCACCTTCGGGCCATACACTGCCATCGGTGGCACGCGCATCCCAGGGAAGAGTAAAGAAATGGCGACAGGTTATCTTCAGATCATCCTGATAAATGATACGTTCTTTATTTTCCTGATCGAAGAGTAATCCTTTCATTGCGCCTTTACCCTGATACTTAGCGAGCAGAGGCATGAACTCTTTCAGCGTACGATAGCTTTTCACCAACGGAGAGTTGGGAGAGTCGGAACCTCCTTCGATGGAGAACGGGCTGATACCGATGGCATCATGTTCACCAAAGATATAGAAAGCTCTTACTCCATTATTGTCTGTCAGTTTGATTTCGGGGATAAACAACGGGTTGTTGTGTAATTTATATTTAGCTACCCAGTCTGTAAAGCCATTGTCGTACAGGTCGGGAGCAAGAAGGTCGATGTTGGGCGCTCCGCAATGCCATATATCAATAAGGTGTGCCAGCGGACCGGCAGAAGGATATTCTCCCGGCTTCCGGTTGCGGCTGTTCATGGCAGCGTTCACGTATAGTGGAATATTGTAGATGGACCGGGCGCTTTGTGCCATTCTTTCCACATAGCGGGCGTAGTGCCAGGCCATAAATAATTCATCGGTGTAAATATCGGCTCCGAATACTTCTTGCCAGGTGCCTTGCTTCTTGCTACCTTGGCTTTCCCATTTCTCAAGCATTTGGGGGTGGAGCGTTTTCTTATTTTTCTGCAAGTAACTCATTAATTCAGCGGGCACCGGTGCATTGAACAGTGCGTTGGCCTCTTTAGAATAGTCTCTCGCATCTTCCAGCATACCTATCTCATTTTCTATCTGTATCATGATGACGGTACCTTCCTCTTTATCAATGGCTGCGACGTGTTCCATCCATTGAGAAAAAGCGCGGTTATCGGCTTGGAATACATTTTCAGAGAATGCGCTGGCTATTTCGAGTGGTTTTCCTTTTTGTGTATAAGCACGCGGGTATTTCTTATAGTTTTCTTTGAACCAGAGGGGAGCGTAGCAACTCATGGAGTTCTTCCAGGCACCGAACCAAAGAAAAATTACTTTCAGATCGTTCTGCCGGGCTTGACGGATGACTTTATCTGTGAGGGTGAAGTCGAATTGTCCTTCCTGCGGTTCTATCAAATCCCAGTATGCGGGAACGAGTACTGTATTCAGTCCCATCCGTTGCAGCTTCGGGAAGATACGTTCGATATCTTCTGTGCATGCTGCCGATGAATTTCCTAATTCACCGCCTAAAATAAGAAATGGTTTGCCGTCTACTACTAATTGAGTAGCGGTGCCTTGTTTCTGTAATGTACTCTTTTGAGCATTTACATACCCAACTGTCATTACACTCAAAACTAAAATTAAAATCCAATTCTTCATCGTTTGTCTCTGGTATTGATTTGAGATGTTTTCCATTGCAACAAAGATAGTGAGCTATAATTTAGAAAGCTTTTCGCAGTGTTGCAGAAAACTTCATTTCGGTTACATCATTCCTCAATGATGTTACATAATTTTTTGTTTATCGTACATTTCCCTGTTTCAGGGGGTAAAATAGGTGTTTTTACCGTATTCGGGAATAGTTTGGTAAATGGTTTGATGAATGGAATCCGGTAAGGCCGGAGCCTTACCGGATTTCCTGTCTTCACACTTTATTCAGCCGGAGTTTCTTCTCCTTCTGTTTCATACGCATTCTTCCAGTCGTCACCGCTGAAATCTGCACTGATATCTTTTCCGGCAATACCATCGCATACGCCTTTATAGGCATGTTTGCGTTCATAGTTTGCGTCGAAAAGGTTCGGTGCATCGCCTGACAGCCAATATTCATGTTCTGCGGCATTATCGCTCAGCGTCCAGATGGTAATACCTGACTGCTGAGATTCAGGAACGTTTGCTTTGTATGATTCAAAGATCATCTGATAAACGTTGGCCTGAGTTGCCAGTTGTTCGGCAGAGGGGCTGGATGTTCCTAATGCTACATCCAATTCTGTTACGCGAACCAGTTTTCCGGTGGCAGCCATTGTCTTGAACATGGCATCTATTTGTTCTCTTGTGATACTGGAAGCAGTCACGTGCATCTGGGTTCCTATACCGTCAACGGTTTGTCCATTGTCTTCGATGTAATTTACGAAGTCTATCAAAGCTGCAAGCTTACTTGGGTTTGTCTCCAGATTGTAATCATTAACATAGAGCTTAACGTCGGCAGCTGCATACTTGCGTGCATATTCAAATGCTTTCACGGCATATTCCTTACCGATGTAGTATCCCCAATAGAAGTGATCGTTTGCCCAGTTCAGGTTCAGACCGTTTTCTTCGTCTTCTACCGGTGCAGTGTCCGGCGCGTCATCACCATTACTCATGAAGTTACCGTCTATGCCACGCCATTGATTGTTGTCCGCAATAGGTTCGTTGATGACATCCCATTCTTTTACGCGTTCCATTCCCTGATGTTGCAGCATACCTTTAATCCATGCTTCCATTGCACCCAGTAAAGCGGCTTTTTTCTCTTCAGGAGTCTTCAGTTTGTAACTTATGCCACCGGCGCGGGTTGATGCACGTAAAGTCTGGGCTGTTGCAGTTTCTTTCTTTTCACCGAATTTGAAATTGTCAATGTAGTAAGTTCCGGCAACTTTTCCGTAGTTGATGCAGAGGCGAGCTATACCTTCATTCTTACAAACAAATTCGCCTTCAATAGGTATCCACTGATCAACGGCTGTTGCAGCACTTACGTATCCTTCACCGTTACCGCCATTGGCGTCTTGTACCTGGAGTGTGAAGTCGGGATTGATGACGGTTGCCTTTACCATAGCAGAGTACATGTAGGTCTTTCCAACGGTTAATGTCTCTGGGAATGAGTGAGCGGTCTGAGCACTCCAGGAATCTCCATCGGAAGGATTGACCATCACCATGCAGTAATCACTGTTGTAACCTTGTCCCTTTTCTGAGATAGTACGGGTAGAGCCATTACCCCAACCGAACCATGAGCCGAGAGTTCCGTCTTCAAACTTTCCGTCGTCTATGATATTGATCATCTTTTCCTCTATCTTCTTTCCGAACTTGAAATCATCCACCCATACCGTGCTTCCCGGTGTTCCGCCGAATTGGATGCCCACACGCTCGATGTCCTTAGTGTCGCTCTCTGCATAGGTAAATTCGCCTGTGCAGCGGATCCACTCGGAAGGTGCCGTAAATGTATCTTTGTAGATGCCCCCATAAGAAGAGTTCTGGCCTATGAACTGAACGGCTATGTTCTGATCCGATTTCACCCAGAATGAGTAAGCGTACGTTACTCCTATTTCGAGCATTCCGGTAGGCCAGAACAGCTGGCAGTCATAGTTCGCATTTGATTCGCTGGTCATGGTGAAGCGAATGGCGTAGTCACTGTCATGGCCCGGCTGCTCTACGGCATAGTTGTATTTGCCCCATAACCCTGTCCATCCATTTGCATTGCCTCCTTCAAATCCGTAGTTGCTGACAATATTCTCGCATACATCATCATCACCTACCTCAACGACAACTTCCGGTGCGATCAGTGATTTCAAGTATGTCTGTTTTTGCTGAGTATGCCAGAGGAAGTTATGCCCATATATCTGGATGTCGGCCGGAACCAGGTTCAGGAATGCGTCGATTGTTGTGAAATTCAATTCACCGTTCGCTTTCACTACAGCCGAATGTTTCATGGCGTTTCCGGTTGTAAACATCTGGAAGTTAGCATCGGCTATGGTTCTGTATGCCGCATCGTTGATGTATAGGTCGGCTCCTAAGCCAAGTCCTACATTCATGTTAGGAGCATATTGTGCCACATACGATTTTATGTAGTCATAATTTGCTATCTTTTCCTTTAATGCAAGGGGAATGTCGGAGGCTGTGATACTTCCGTCGGAGTTTTTCCATTCCATTATCTGGTCATCGCAACTACTCCATGTCAGTGCGCAAGCCATCAGTGGAAGAATAATTCTATTTAGTTTCATAATTCTTAATGTTTAATGGGTTTCTACTGAGTTTATTCCGTAGTTTCTTCATCTTCAGGATAATCGGAGATTGTGACAGTCTTGTAAGGTACTACACGCCAGTTGTCCAAATAGATACGGCTTGAGAAAGCTGTGGATGTGATGCTTACATCTTGGTAAGTAAAGTCTGTATTGACAAATCCCATACCGAAGTTTCTGTAAGTGGCGGCATTGCGGTCTTCTACCACATTTTGGAATACCGGGCTTTCTTTATCTTCTATCATGGTGGCGTATTTGTTGAACTGGCTAAACGGAATAGTTACAGTTTGCCAACCTGTGGTTGAGAATGGAACGATAGCACCTTCCTGAATCCAGGGAACATAGAATGCCACCTGATTGGAAGCACCATCATCGTCGGAACCTATACCTCCGAAATTGAAGTTGTTGAATAAGCATATTTGCAGATGTCCTGTGCCGCTCCATGCTTCGGGCACATAAACGTCGAATTGCAATGCTACTTCGGTCAGTGGGGTAGTTGCCGGTATATAAGAATACATACGGCTCCAATCATCTGCTGCATCGTCATTGCCGGCTGTCCAACATTCGGATACACGCGGTTTGCCGGATATAACTCCTGCTTTTAATAAACGTTCGGGAACAATCTGAACGCATTTGCCACGTCCGCTATCATAAGGATCTTCTACAAGGTCGTCAGCATTTATCATCGAACCGGTTTCGCTCCAGCTCCAGAACCCTTGGCTGCCATTGCCATCGAAATCAAGTATCATACAGTCTGCAAAGTTGAAGTAAGCCGGAGTGGCTGCCTGTCCGTTGGCGCCTTCCGAATAGATGGAACCGCTTCCTGAATAGTTTTCCGGCATGATGAATGAATACCATTCACCGTCTTCATCACTTTCAATGTCGGCTGTGATTTCTATTCCGCCGGGCAGGGTTACTTTGGTGGTTTCCTGTAGGCCGGTGCCGTATACGGTTACTTTCTCCTTGTCCTTAGGTAAAGTATTGCTGATGCCTGTTATGGTAGGAGATGCTGCACGGATGATGAAGGGGTGCTCCAGCGTGGCGTCATCTTTTACAAAGCGGATCTTATTGCGGTCTGCCTCTTCAGCGTCTTCAACGGGGGTATTGCTGTTGATCTGAATCAACATGGAGTGGTCGGTTACGTAGGCGCGGTTAAAGTAAGTCTCATATCCGTTGATGTAGACTTTCTTCATGCCATAGAGTCCGCTACCTTCTACACGGATCAACTGTCCGAGGCGTGCGAAAGTAACCGGTCGGTCGGGTACAGACGATTCATAATCTTCCAGATAGATCTGGTCAACCACAATCTTTGTGCTTTGGTATTTGCTGTCAAAGTATTTATCCTCCTCATTGCATGAGGTGAGGCCTGCGGCCAGGCATGACAAGCATAATATCCATATATATTTTAAGCTTTTCATATCTTCTATAGTTTGTTAATCATTGAACAAATCATTTTCTGTGACTTCTTTTGCACCGAATTCGTAAGCTACCGGGTCGTTATTCAGAAGCGGATTACGTCCGCGGTCTACATCCGAGATAGGCAGTGTCAGATTGGCCGATGTAGCGGTTGAAACTCCGGTTCCGTCAGAAGTCTTTGCATACTGGCAGGCTTCTGTTTCATCCCATTCGTAACCGGCATTACGCTCCTGGCTGTTGAGGTAGTTCACCACTTCCTGTTGCTGGTAATAGGAACGGCGCAGCAGATCGTACCAGTACTGTCCTTCCAGAGCAAGCTCGATGCGGCGTTCGTAATGGATATCTGAATATGTGATGGTTGTCAGGGACGGCATACCGGCACGTTTGCGCACCGCATTGAAGGCGTCACAAGCTGCTTGTTCGCTGGTCGAAGCATTATTTCCAAGAATTGCTTCGGCAAGATTCAGATATACTTCTGCCAGACGCATCATGTAGGTATTCATTCCACTGCTTTGTGCATAGCTTTGGCCATTGTCGTCAATTTTACCTATCACGTATTTCTTGAAGTTACATTTGTTGTCATAACCGGTTTCGGTGACGTTATACGTGTACCCTCCGTTCTTGGTGTTGAGATCCGGATAATATTCACCTACGGTGGCGATAGTGTAATGGCGGCGGGTACGGTCTTGAGGATCGTAAGCGCGTACAAGGTCATAAGAGGCATAGGTGGCATTACCCCAGTTCTGTTCGCTTACCATAGTAGACCAGCCAAAATAGGTTGATATGGAATTATTGCATCCCCAACCGATGGCATCCGTGCTACCCTGCAACCACTGCAACTGGAAGATGGCTTCACTGTTGTTGTTGCATGTGCTTGGTGCGAAGAGGTCTCCATAGTTGTCGAGAAGTGAATACGGGCCTTCTTCGATCACCTTCGTGGCGGCTTTGCGCGCCATATCCAGATAGTACGTGTTGCGCGAACCGCGGTTGAAATCAGTAGCTATATTACTGCCGTTGTATTCGCCTTCAGTAGTCAAACCTGCCATAGAGAGATACATACGCGACAGAATAGCGTAAGCACTGTAACAAGTGACGCGACCTACATCAGATGCTGTCTTGCTGAGGTTGACTGCTGCATATTCGAGGTCGCGGATAGCGAATTCTATCACATCCACACCACGGTTGGCAGGAACCACAGAGTTATTTACTTGTTCTGCCGTATTTTCATAGATGATACCTTTGTTCCATAAAGAGCCGATGTACCAGTATGCCAGTCCGCGCATGAAGCGTGCTTCGGCATAAGCTTGTACTTTGGCTTTTTCACTGACTTGCGGACCGGAATAATCCTTAATATTGTTGATGGCGTAGTTGGATTGTGCCACTACGGAGTAGAAAGATCCCCAGGCATCTTCAAGTCCCGGACTCAATGCTGTTTCCGTAAAGTTAGTATAAGGATAGATATAGTCTGACCAACGGGCGGTGATGTTGTTTGCACGTCCGTCTCCCATGCTATAGTAGGCTTTATCATTAAAACTGTTCCACACATAGTTATAAAGCGGTGCGGTAGCTGCTTCCAGAGCCTCGTCAGTGTCGAAGAAGGTCTCTTGGTTGGCACTGGTGGTATTATCGTGTGTCAAGAAGTCCTCGCAGGAACTCAATACCAATGAACCGGCCAATGTTGCTATGATTAATATCTTATTTTTCATACGTATAATTCTTTTAAAGGATTAGAAGGATATGTTTAATCCGAATGTGTAGATGCGTGGCGAAGGATAACGCCCGTAGTCCACACCTGTCATTAATGCATCTCCATAGATGGCACCTACTTCAGGGTCGAGGCCTTTGTATTTGCTCCAGGTGTATACATTCTGTATGTTGGCATAGATTCTCGCATTGTTGAGGAAAATCTTGTTTATCCATTTCTTGGGGAATGTATAGCCGATGGAAATATTCTGGAGGCGGATGTAAGAAGCGTCTTCTACAAGCATATCGCTGATACGGGTGAAGTTGTTGTTAGCATCCGATTCCTGCAAAGCCGGCAATGTAGTGGCAGAGCCGTTTACTACATGGAGGTTACGATAGTCGTCATTCGGACCGTTGGGGTCTATCAAACCTATCTGTGCATAGTTCAGCGAAGATTTGAGTATGTTGCCGTTGGAGCGGGGATCTTCAATACGGTAGCGGGTCAGATTCAAAGCCTTGTTGCCGTAAGACCCCGAGAAGAATATTGTCAGATCGAATCCTTTGTAAGAGAATGTATTACCGATACCGTAAGTGAACTTTGGTTCCGGGTTTCCGATGTAGGTACAGTCTTCGTTGTTGATGACCCCGTCACCGTTGCGGTCCTCATAGATATAGTCGCCTATCCACGTACTGTTCTTGGCAATTGTATTACCTTCGGGTATGGCTACTTGCTTCACGTTGCCATCGGCATCTTTGTAGTAGAAATCCGTCGGTTCATCGAAACGTCCGATTACTTTGTAGCCCCAGAATTGTCCGATAGGCTGTCCTACGGTCGTTTTGGTTACGATGTAGCTTGCGGAACTGGGTTGATAACTCTTTTCAATGGAAGAATTGTCCGTATCGAGTTCCAGTACTTTGTTACGGTTGAGTGAGAATACGAGGTTGGATGTCCATTGGAAATCCTTGTTTGTGATGTTAGTCGTATTCACGGTAAGCTCGATACCTTTGTTCTCAAGAGAACCTACATTACCCCAAGGATTGGAAGCGGCACCTTGTCCACTTGAACCGAGATAGGCGGGCAAGGGGAGTTGCAGCAACAGATTTTTAGTCTTCTTATAATATACATCGGCGATTACTTCGATACGGTTCTGGAATAAACCGAGGTCGATACCTACGTTATAAGAATGAGTAGTTTCCCATGTCAGGTCAGGGTTGGCGGTATTGCCTGTCAGTACACCGGTTCCCCAGGGAGTGGTTTTGTAAGAGAGCAGTGCCATATAAGCATAGTCGCTAACGTTCTGGTTACCCGTGGCACCCCAACCTGCGCGAAGTTTCAGGTTGTTGATAATTGCGTTGTTGCGCAGGAATGATTCCTGTGACGCACGCCATGCAAGAGCCACTGCCGGAAACCAACCCCACTTATTGCCTTTGGCGAATTTGGAGGAACCGTCCCGACGAATGGTAGCGGTCAGCAGGTAGCGTTCGTCAAAAGAGTAGAAGGCACGTCCGAAGAAGGAAGCGATGGAATTCACCACGCGTGAACCGGTGGTAGTGGAAGTGGTGACATCACCTGCACTCAGGTCGGGAGTTGTATTACTCAGGAATCCTGTGGCTGTACCTACTTGTGTCTCCCAGTTGGAGTGTGACATTTCCTGACCTACCATTACGTTGATGTTATGTTTTTCTGCAAACGTATTATTATAAGTAAGGATATTGCGCCATGACCAGTATTTGGTGTTGGTCTTGGTCCAACGTGAGGTACGTGTGTCGCTTGTTTTGATACCGAACTGGTAGTCTGGCTGATAATAATAATAGTTATTGAAGTTCCAGTCAGCTGATAATTCCGTCTTGAAAGTCAATCCTTTCAGTAGGTTTGCTTCCAGATAGGTATTGAAACGGAAGTTGGTTTTACGGTTATTGTTGGTGCGTATGGAAGCAAGTCCTACGGGATTTTCAGGCATCCACACATCGTCCGGACCGTCGAAGGAACCATCGGGAGATGTAACAGCGACCGTAGGTTGCTGTATCAGTGCGCTCATAATCGTATTATTGTCGGTACCGACATTTTGCTTGGATTCAGCAAACGAGAAGTTTACACCTCCGCGTAACCACGATTTGATTTCAGTATCGATATTGGCGCGCAGAGAAAGACGTCGGAAGCTGGACCCTAATGCAATACCGTCTTGATCGAGGAATCCGCCGCTAAAAGCATAAGTGGTTTTGTTGTTACCGCCACTGACAGAGATATTATGGCTCGTCATGAAGGCTTTGCTGAACAATTCGTCTTGCCAGTTGGTACCTTCGCCAAGTAAGTCAGGGCGTACGAAAGAACTGCTTTGTTCTACCAGACCAAGAGCCGAGCGGTCATTGTGATGCTGTGCATACTGTCGTAGATTCAGCATATCCAGTTGTTTAGGCATTTCCTGCCAGCCCGCATATCCGTCGTAGGTTACGGTTGCTTCGCCTGCCTGTCCGCGTTTAGTAGTAATCATGATGACACCATTGGATGCGCGCGAACCATAGATGGCGGTTGCCGAAGCATCTTTCAGTACGTCCATGGATACGATGTCCGACGGATTGATGCTTGATAAAGGGTTGCTGTTTTCATCGTCAGTAGCAGAGTCCACCACTACGCCGTCTATCACGAAGATAGGCTGGTTGGTGGCGTTCAGTGAGTTGATACCACGGATGCGGATAGAGGTGGACGCACCCGGTGTACCGGAGTTTGCCTGAATCTGCACACCGGCAGCGCGTCCTTGCAATACCTGATCGATAGAAGTCGGAACCGACTTCTTGATGGCCTGGTCATTTACCGATACCACCGAACCCGTCAGGTCCGAACGTTTCATCTGTCCGTAACCTACTACAACGACTTCGTCCAGCATCTCAGTGTCTTCCTTCATCGTGACATTGATTTGTGTCTTCCCGGCTACAGGAATTTCTTGTGTCTTGTAGCCCACAAATGAAATTACGATGGTACTGTTGGATGGAACATTCAGTGTAAAGTTACCGTCGATGTCGGTAATAATACCGTTGCTAGTGCCTTTCTGCACTACGCTCGCACCGATAACCGATTCTCCTGTGGCGTCCTTCACCACACCTTTCACAGTGATATTCTGTGAGAATGCCCATAGAGGTATCAGGCATAATAAGAATAGAAGCCCCAAAGGCTTAAAACAATAATTTGTGCATTTCATAACTGAAATTAATTTAGTTGGATAACAATAATATTCTCTTTCCTTAATAAAGATGTGAAGACATGTTTTTCATTCTCAAGTTTCCATATTTGCATTTATCAGATTAAAGGGTTAAACATTGCTTTTTCGTTTGTGACAAAGGTATTCTATAAAAAGAAAAAGCGGATATTTAATTGTAGCCTGTGTTACATTTAAATGTAACATGACTTTTCTCTGTGTTACAAAATCATTCGCTGGTGTTACGTCCCAGGTTTGTTGACGTCCGAAAGATAGAGAATTAAGTGATAAATCCCATATTCCTTTCACTCATATCATTTATTCCTTTCATCCGTATCAATAAGAGGGCTGATGCAAAAGGTGGCATCTTTTGCTGTAAAAGATGCCATCTTTTGTATCATTAGATGCCACCTTTCGATGTAAAAGATGCCATCTTTTGCAATAGATGTATAAGGCTTCCTGGCAAAAGGGTTTAATGTTCCGCTCCTTTAGGTATAATGCCGAAGAGATAAAGAGCATATATGCAATGGCTTCCCTGTCCATTTCGAAAGTTTTTCTTATCTTTGCTTGCCTTTAAGTATAAAATGCAATGAAAACAGCTCTTAATAAAATCCTCCTTATAGTCTTATTGCTATGTTTGACCGTCCTGCCTTTGGCGGCACAAACCGGTAAATTCTATTCTACTAACAA